>NZ_CP191407.1:1385000-4917921 GCF_050500235.1 Microcystis protocystis FBCC-A270 | reverse complement strand
GGTTAATTTTGATTAACAAAGTTGCTCTAGTGCTGCTGCGGGGAAACCTTATCAGTTTAGCGAGATTTTGCCGTTGACGATAAAATGATTTTCAGAGCGAAACAATTAATCCTTATACAGATGACACAAGTTTTAACAATCACCCAATTAGGAAACCCAATTCTACAGCAAAAAGCACCGGAGATCGATAATCTTCTCGATTCTGACTGTCAAAATTTGATCGATTCCCTGATTACCACGGTGCAAGCTGCCCACGGGGTGGGAATCGCCGCGCCCCAAGTTGCTCGGTCTCTGCGTCTGTTTATCGTTGCTTCTCACCCCAATCTTCGTTATCCCGACGCTCCGATCATGTCACCCACTGCCATGATTAATCCGCGTATTTTGCAGGTGAGCGAGGAAATGGTCAAGGGTTGGGAAGGTTGTCTCAGTGTCCCCAATTGGCGCGGTTTTGTCCCCCGTCATCAGTGGATTGAGGTGGTCTATTGTGGTCGCAATGGTCGGGAAATCCGTCAAGTTTTCAGGGATTTTGTCGCACGCATCTTTCAACACGAATACGATCATCTGGAGGGAATCCTCTTTCTTGATCGCCTTGCTTCTCCGGCGGATTTATACTCGGAGGAAGAATACCAAAAAATCAGTAATATTGCTGAATATAAGCGTTAACGGGAGAATTAGTTTGAGCATTTGTACTAAAATTGCCAATACGCAGTTTAAATTCAATACAGCTTAGGCGGGGGGATATGATAGTTTTTAGCACCCAACTACACTACTTAGCTAAAAAAACTGATAACTGATAACCCGGGAGAAAATATAATTGTAGCTACCTACCCATTCCAGATTAATTCCTATGGCAGAAGAAACCACCACCCCCGCAACTCCGGCAGCAGAAGCAGCAAAACCGGCTCAACCTGCGGCTGCTAAAAAACCCAAGGAGCCTACCGTCGAGGAAAAACCCTTTGCTGAATTTATCGAGCAGCATTTTCAGCCCGCATTGGCTGCCGCCTTGCAAAAGCTGGGTATAACTGATATAAAGCTGTCCTTTAAACAGGATAAAATTCCCGTGCAGGGCTTTTCTAGCTCTCCCTGTTGGCAGTTAACTGGCAATTGGCTCGGGGGAATGCGTCAATTTAGCATTTATTTTTTAGAAGAAGACATCAATGGCAAAAAAGCTTTTTCTCAAGCTGAGGGCGGTGCTAAACCTAGTACACTTGAATCATTTATGATCGATGAAAGGAAAGTTAGTCTTGATTTACTGTTGTTTTACACCCTGCAACGGCTTAACGGTCAAAAGTGGTTGACGAGAAACTAAAATTGCTGGGGATTAGCGATCGAGAAGGGGGGTAAAATGAGCATAGACGACCACTGCTTATCGATCGCTAATAGTAATTATGCGTGTATTTGTACTACTTTTTAACGCAGGCACAGAAAACGAAGGTATCCACACCATTCAAATGGGAGCTATCAATAAGGTGTTGATGTTTGAATCGGAAGATGATGCCACCCGTTATGCGCTGTTGTTAGAGGCCCAGGATTTTCCGACTCCCACGGTAGAGAAAATTGATTCGGAGGAAGTGGCAGAATTTTGTCGCAGCGCTGGCTATCAAGCGGAAATGATTGAAGCGGGTATGTTGGTAATTCCCCCCGAAAGCAATGCCGAGGAGTTGGATTGGCAAAAAGAGGAAGTCCCCCCCGCCGAGGAGGAGTTTTCCGAGATTCCCGATGCGGAGTTAGACAGCATCCGTCGTCGTCTAGAAGGACTTTTGTAATAAACCTCTTGTAAAAATCGAAAATTGTCCTGCTTGCTTAGGAGACAGGAGACAGTAGCCAGTAGTCAGGAGTTCAGAGTCAGAAGACAGGACAATAAATCAATATTGTTCCCTGTTCACTGATAACTGTTCACTGATAACTGTTCACTGAATATGACAACCGTGGGGGAATTGGGCGAAAATTTGGTGGCGGATTGGTTGCAATTACAGCAATGGCATATCCTCCAGCGTCGTTGGCGTAGTGGCGGCGGTGAAATCGATTTAATCGTTTTGTCTAAATCTCAGGCGATTCTCGCTTTTGTCGAGGTGAAAACCCGCAGCGCTGGCAATTGGGATTTAGGGGGCAAATTAGCAATCGATGACCGTAAACAGGGGAGAATTTACGAAGCTGCTCAGATATTTCTCTCCTTTTATCCCCAATGGTCCGATTTAACCTGTCGCTTCGATGTGGCTTTAGTTAGTTGTCAAAAAAGTTCTCTATTAGCTTTACCTGAGTTTTCCCTTGATTATCCCTGTCAGCGACAGGCAGGTTATCAATTGCAGTTACAGGAATATCTCGTGGCGGTTTTCTAAAAACACAATAGGCCCGCCTAGGGAGGCGGGCTTTATCTTGTACAAACGATATGGACTCCTAAAAAATTAACGGACTCAACATAATAGAGGTTTACAGAAACCACAACAGTCTATCTGTCAACTATCAAGATTTCTCAGTTTACCGACTCAGGTGCTGATTACGGCTCACTCCATCTGTCCTATATCGAGCAACAGAGGCGAAACCATACTTTACTTTACAAACCTTGAGAATCTGCGTCCGATTTAGCTGTTGCGTTGAGCTAGAGCAGGTGGCACAGGCTCTAGGTCTTTTTGCCTGAAAGGAAGTTGAGTCGCTTCCCTTGTGCCTTTATGTTTTTAATATAACACCTTTGTCGGGACTCGATCGAGCTTGTGATTAAAGTTTACATTTATTGATTTTTAGCAAAAATTGCCGTTACAAAACTATGGGAAGTGGGTGTGGGGTATGGGGAGAATAAATAAAATAATCTCCTATCTCCTGACTCCTATCTCCTGACTCCTATCTCCTGACTCCTGATTAGGGACTGAATCTCCTCTCTGTAGGCAAAAGGAGCGCGACTGAGAGCCTCTTGAAAGAGGGGTTGAGCCTCTTGATTTTTGCCCTGTTCTTTTAGTACGATCGCCGTCGCTAAAATCGGTCGGAAATCGTTAACATCCATCTGTTGAGCTTGTTTATAGGTGTTTAAAGCTTCCGGATAATTTTGCTGCTCAAAATAGATTTTGCCTAAAAGTAACTGAACGGAAACGATATCGATTAAACTAGCGGGATTATTGGGATCGGCAGCGGCTTTTAAAGCACGATCAATCGTGTCTTTGACTAGACTAATCGCCTCGGTATGGCGGTTTTGGCTGAGAAATAAATTAGTTAATCCAGTTAAGGCCCGTAGATTTTGGGGATGGGAGGCCAAAAGACTGCGATAACTGGCTGTGGCTCCTGCATAGTCCTCTATTTGCTGTTTTGCTTCCGCTAAAAGTAGTAGATAATCGGATTGTTGGGGGTTAAGTTGCGCTAATTTTTCTAAAGGTTCGATCGCTTGCTTTAAATCGCCCTGCTGTAGGCGAGTATCTAATAATCCCCGCAAAGCTGCCTGATTATCGGGTTCACGCTCTAAAACCATCTGATAACCCAGTGCTTGACTGGCTAATTCCTCTTGTTTCACTGCGGACAGATGACTCTGGCCCGAGGAGTGCTGACTCTGGAGAATAGAAGCCAATAGCGGCATGATTGAGAAAGACAGCAAGGCAAATAACATCAGGATGAGACCGATGGACAGCCAACGACGGTTAGAGAGAGAGGCTTTCATACACTGGGGTGCGAGGGGACAGACAGGAAAACGTTATGGAAATCTGGAGATTTGATCAGGGGATCGATCGAATTCGTCGCTCTTTATCTCAAATGTCGGGGTGAAGACCCGAAGCGCTTAGTGCGACGGGATGAAACCAAGCGCCAATACAAAACAGCACTTCGACACATTTAGAGGGGCTTCAATGTCAAGGCTCAATGATACGAAGCACGGTTAAAAATAAGCGTCCAGTCTCCTGAAAAAATCTCGAATAACTTCTTCTTTTAAGGGTCTTGACCTACTTAGGCTAAATAGCTACTATATGAGTATAGCGGATAGGGTAATCAACCGCTTTAAAAACCCATGTAGTCTAATCACTACGCTATCTGCACCTTGACAATTAAAGATATGGGGTTCTACTCAATAGTTCTAGTTTCTCACCCGTGAGTAGGTAAAATCTTTACAGGAACTAGACAAAGCAGTATTTGAAGCTAACGTTTCAATTCAAGCAAATTTTGTACCCCCCTTGCCCCCCCAACCCCCCCCCGATGTCGGGGGCAGGGGGGGGAGGCAAGGGGGGACTATCGTAGGGCATACGAAAAGTAATGCTTGGGGAGAGAACCACCTCTGGGTTGGATAACGCAAGGTATCTAGTTTAAGTGGACTCGTTGAACCAAGAATCCCTCGCATGAGCGCGATGGGAGTGTCAATGAGTACAATGGGCAGACAGTCAAGACTCAAAAGGGTTTTGACTGGGTTGACAGTCAAAAGATCATGGTTCTTAATATATTAGATGCCAGTAGATTCGCCCTAGAGGGTTATTGCAACCCCCCAGATCGCGCTTTTGACTTGCTTGATTACTAATTTACTATGTGTCTCCGCCGCTAGGAGTGTGATATGAATCGTCCTGGGAATCGGTTTACCGAATCACCGAAAACCCCCCCGACTGCTGAAGTTCCACTTCAGGAAGTCCCCCTTGAGTCCCCCCATACTGAGGCTGACTCAGCCGTAGAGTCAGCCACCCCCGAAGAAGTCAAACGTCAACAACCGATCCCCCCTCCCAGTCATCTGCGGCAGTATCGGGCGATCGGTCTCGTCTATGGCCATTATCAGCGATCGGAGGAACAATTAACTAAAGGCAATATTTTAACTGCCGATGGTACTCTGATCGATTCTGTGATTCTCGGTCGGGTGATCAGTTTGGTTAAAAATCATCTCGATCTGGAAAAACCCCATCTTTGGGTGGTTTATCCCCGCACCCGTCAGGAAAATGATGCCCTTCATGTTCAGATTGTCGGTGTTTGGGAACCAGAAACCCTGAAAAAAGAGGATGATCAGGAGATAGAGCCTCTACCCGCTTCTACCCCGGGTTATTTTTCGATTCGAGGCGAAGTCATCTTTACTGAACGGGAAAATCAAGCGGTAGTGGTCAAAATCCGACAAATGCCCAAAACTGAAGCGGACAAACCCAAGTTTTTTAAACTAAAATTGCGCGGCACTTTACCAGGTAAACCGATCGGTCGTTTTTGGGATTTTCAGGTACAACTGAAAGGAGATGCCTTAACCATTTTGGAAGGTTTAGACCTCGGTTTTGCCAGTAAGAAAAAACCGATGGGTAAGGGAGGTTTTAAAAAGCCTTTTGATAAAAATCGTCATCCCTCGGCCGATAGATATTCTCGACCGGAAGGGGAAGGAGAAAAGCGACCTTTTGCCCCCGGACAATCCCCTATCCCTCGGCCTTCCCGATCCAAACCCCTATCGGAAAACTAATTTTTTCTAAGGATGGGTGCAGAACCCATCCCTAGGTTTACAGGTTTTTTTTCAGGAGTTATTTGCTCCTTAGTATCTGGGAATACGAGCGCGGATTCTATAACCATAATCCGTTCCTAAAATCTCGACGATAAAAACCGCCAACTGAGTGCCTAAAGTTGCTTCATCAACAGAATCAAAAGAGTAATAATCTTTTATTAACCACTCTTGACCACCATTAACTAAAGTACATCTAAATGTACCAAGAGATTCGGCAATTTCTGTATATTCTGTATAGTTTCTCGTTCTTACTTCGCCCCTACTATCTGCCCTCAAACATAATTGATTAAGTTCTGCATAAAATTTGGCAGGAATTTTGTCTAAATCACCCCCTTTAGTCGCCCAACGCACAAAAAGATAGAAAGACCAAGGAAGATTGAGATAAACTAGATAACATAAAACCAGAATAGTTGTTAAATATAAGGAGGAAGTCAAGAATTTATTATATTTCCTTTTTCGGGATCGATTTAAATGGTTAGCTAAATCTAGCTTTGATTTTCTCATTTTAATTAGTAAAAAATAAGATGTATAAAAAAATCCTGCGTTTTGCTCCGATTATCCTGTCCTTGAGTTTGTTTATTCTAGCGGTCTGGGCAATTAGTCAAGAATTTAAACACTACACTTTTGCCCAACTCTTGGCTAGTTTGGATCATATTACCACAAGTCGTAAGCTAGAAGCTGTTTTTTGGATGGCTTTGGGTTATTTGTCGATGACGGGTTATGATCGCCTAGGTTTTTATTATATCAATCATCCCTTAGCTTTAGGCACTATTATCCGTACTGCTTTTATCAGTTATGCTCTTGGTAATACCATTGGTTTAACCTTATTTTCTGGGACAGCGATCCGTTATCGTTTCTATACTCCTGCGGGGGTGGGGGTGGTGGATATTGCCAAAGTCATCACTTTTACCCATTTAAGCTTTTGGTTAGGAATGTTAGGGATTGGTGGTGTAAGTTTCCTCGTTGATCCCCAACGGATTCCTCAACTTTTAAAATTACCTTTTTTAACTACTAAACCTTTAGGAGTAATTTTTTTATTGCTGGTTACGGGCTATTTTTTCTTGACTCTCACTTATAAAAAACCGATAAAAATCGGCAAAGAAAATATCTATTTACCCTCTTGGACTCTTTCCTTGGCTTTGATTTTGTTGACTTTTATTGATTGGATATTAGCCGCTAGAGTTCTATATCTTCTACTCCCAGATAACCATAATACTTCGTTTTTAGGATTTTTCGGTCTCTATGTATTTGCCATGACAGCAGGGGTATTAAGCAATGTGCCGGGGGGAATAGGTGTTTTTGAGTTTATCATGCTGAGATTACGCCCCGAATATGTATCTAATGCCGAGCTTTTCGGTTCTTTAATCGCCTATCGAGCTATTTATTATTTCCTGCCTTTAATTGTCGCTTTTGTCTGGTTATTGGGTTACGAAGCTCGCAGAAAATAATGCCCGCAAATTAGCTTAAACGGACAAAAAAAGTCCCCATGCCGTCATAGCTGGGGAGCATCAATCTAGTAGGCTAAAGTTTCTAAAGTTTCCCGTAGATAGGAACAAATGCGAGCATCAGCATCGTCTCTATTTTTACCTGATTCTAGTTGTTCTTGCTGCCAACGCCGAAAACCGGAACTGGCGGCGATGGCTTGTTTTAAATGCTCCCAAGTGTGATGATCTTTGTGAAGTGGGGTGTCAGAAAATGTGGTGGAGTTGCCCATCTTTACCTCTGGTGGTAGGGTTGTACCTTTTAACATAACTTAAAAATGGCTGGAAATTCTGATAACTGGGACACAATTAGCCAGAAAAAGGTGTTGCCTAGCGGGAAAGCTGCGGGGATGCCAACACCTTTTTTGAGGAAATCTAGCGGATTTTTAGGAGATTTTGCTGGTTTCTGCCGCTTCTTCCACTTCCACTGCCGCGTTTAAAGCTGCAGGGGGAATGGGGATAGGAAATACCGCCGGCAGGTTAGCGGTGGTATCTTCAGGAGGCTGCGCAGAGTGAAAACGACGGTAGCTTAAAACACCAGCTAGGGTGATTGCTCCTGTAGCGGCGGCAACCCCTAAAATAAGTTTGTTAGGATCCACATGGAAGGTGGTATTGCTGCCAAAAATGCTTTTACCTTTAGCGAAAGCACAAGCGGAAGCGCTGCCAGCATCAAGAGTACCTAAAACAATACCACTGACGAGGGTGGCACTGACGGCGATGGAGGTGAAAAAAGTTTTCTTCATAATTGCCTTGGGGATAGGTTGTCAATAGCGATTATCCTTGCATTATAGAGATCTAAATCACAATTGTCTATTTTATTTCTTTTGGTGACATTGAAATAATTTTGTTTAAGAATCATGAATTATCAATATCGTGTCGGGGGTAGTCTTGCTTATAACCATCCTACCTATATCGAGAGAAATGCCGATCAAGAACTGTTAACGGCGTTGAAAAATGGTCAATTTTGCTACGTTTTTAACTGTCGTCAGATGGGCAAATCCAGTTTAAGGGTACGAGTAACTCATATTTTACAGCAATTGGGCAGGGATTGCGCGTCCGTAGATATAACCAGTATTGGTAGCAATGATAATTTATCCCAATGGTATAACGGCGTGATCACCCGTTTGTTTTTAGGATTTAATCTGACGGGAAAAATTAATCTTAAATCCTGGTTGCGCGAGCGAGAGGATTTACCCCCCGTGCAGCGTTTGGGACAATTTATTGAGGAAGTTTTATTAGTTTATTGTCGGGGAGAGAAAATATATATTTTTATTGACGAGATTGATAAAATTCTCAGTTTACAGTTTTCTCTAGATGACTTTTTTTCCCTGATTCGTTATTGTTATAACCAAAGAGCGGAAAATTCCCAGTATGAAAGAATTACTTTTGCTTTATTCGGTGTGGCTACCCCAGCAGATTTAATTCGCGAAAAGACGCAAACATCTTTTAATATCGGCCAAGCGATCGAATTAACGGGATTTAATCTTGCAGAAATTGCTCCTCTAGCTGCGGGATTATCCGGTCAAAGTAATTATCAACCCGACTGCTTAGAAAAAATTATTTTTTGGACGGGAGGACAGCCATTTTTAACCCAGAAAATCTGTCAGCTATTGCTGGAAACTAATTTAGATATTGAGACGCTGATCAAAGAAAGAATTATTAATAATTGGGAATCTCAAGATGAACCAGTGCATCTGCGAACTATTGCCGATCGCTTGTTAAGAAATCAAGATAAAGCGGGTCGTTTGTTAGGCATCTATCAACAAATTTTAGAAAAGGGGGCAATCCTCTGCGATGATAGTCCAGAACAAGGGGAATTAAGGTTATCGGGGTTAGTGGTAAAAAAGGATAATAAATTAGTAGTTTATAATCCTATTTATCGAGAAATATTTAATCTCAATTGGGTAGAAAAACAATTAGAGCAATTGCGTCCCTACTCAGAAGCGATCGCCGCCTGGCAACAGTCTAATTATACCGATGAATCGCGGCTTTTACGCGGAAAAGCTTTAAATAATGCTCTCGATTGGTCTCAGGGAAAAAGCTTAAGTAATCTTGATTATCAGTTTTTAACTGCTAGTCAAAATCTCGATAAAAGAGAGGCAGAAATTAGTCTAGAAACCCAGAGACAAGCTAATAAAATTCTAGCAATTGCTCACCAAAAAGCTACGAAAAGAATTAAAATTGGCTCAGTAATTTTAATTGCTTCTCTTTTGGGTTCTCTCTTAGCTTTTATTCAGGTAAAACAAGCATGGCAACAAGTAGAGACCGCTCAACTAGGTATTCAATTACAGCGCAAGGGTGATAGTGATTGGCAACAATTTCAATTTGAACAATTAGAATCTTTAATTGCGGCCATGCAAGCAGTCAATAGTTTAAAAAATATCGTTACTGATGGGCAAACCTTGAGTAAATATCCCGCTACCAGTCCAATTATTACCCTACAACAAATTTTAGATCGTATTCAAGAAAAAAACCAACTGCAAGGACACCGGGGAACTATTTATAGTGTTAGTATTAGTCCTGAGCGTCAAAAAATTGCCACTGCTTCTCAAGATGGAACGGTAAAAATTTGGAATCAAAAAGGTGAGAATATTCAAACTTTGACAGGTCATCAGGGAGCAGTTTATAGTGTTAGTTTTAGTCCCGATGGTCAAAAAATCGCCACTGCTTCCGAAGATAAAACCGCCAAAATTTGGAACTTGCAAGGGCAAAATTTAGTCACCTATCCTGACCATCAAGAATCAGTTTATAGTGTTAGTTTTAGTCCCGATGGTCAAAAAATTGTCACCACTTCCAGGGATAAAACCGCCAGATTATGGAATTTATCAGGTGAAACTTTACAGGTATTTAAGGGACATAAAAGATCGATAGATGCAGCTAGTTTTAGTCCCGATGGTCAAAAAATTGCCACCGCTTCCCGGGATGGTACGATTAAAATCTGGGATTTATCAGGTAAAATTATCTTGAGTTTAGGTCAAGAAAATACTGAGGCTTTTTATAGTGTTAATTTTAGTCCCGACGGTCAAAAAATTGCCGGGGCAGCGGCCGATAAAACTGCTAAAATCTGGGATTTAGAGGGAAATTTAATAGCTACTTTCCGGGGACATCAAGATTTTGTCAACAGTGTGAATTTTAGTCCTGATGGAGAGTTTATAATTACTGCATCTAGTGACGGTAGTGCTAAAATTTGGGGAATGCAAGGGGAAGAAATAACTACTCTCAGAGGACATCAAGAATCAGTTTTTACTGCTGTATTTAGTCAAGATGGAAAACAGGTGGTAACTGGATCGAGTGATGAAACGGCTAAAATTTGGCAGCTGAACAATTTAAATAAAACTAGGGTCGATAATACCAGCGTTAGCATTAATTCCCAGGGCAATATTATCGCTATTGCTAATAAAGATGGTCAGATTACTTTACTCGATTCCCAGGGGAAAAAAATTAGAGAATTTACCACAAAAATGCGCTCAATCTATAGTATTGCTTTTCATCCTGATGGTAATCAGATAGCGATTACAGGAAGAAATGGAAAAGTACAAATCTGGAGTCAAAAAGGAACAATGCTTCAAGAATTTACTGCTAGTCAAGTACCGATTTATAGTCTTGCTTTTAATGGAGAGGGAACAGCAATCATCACGGGAACAAGCGAGGGAAAAATTCAATACTGGCATTTAAGCAATCATCGTCCTCAATTAATTAATTCTTGGACAGTTGATGATAGTATTATCTATGATTTGGTGTTTTCTCCCGATCATCAAAAAATTGCTACCGCTACTCGGGGAAAGATTAAAATTTGGGATTTACAGGGCAATCTTTTAAAGGAGATTAAAACCGATTCTTTTCCCGTTTATGGAGTTAGTTTTAGTCCCGATGGTGAAAAAATTGCCGCTATTTCAAGGGATGGTACAGCTAGACGCTGGGACATTGACGGAAATTTGCGCTCGGAGTTTAAAATAGAAGAAGATATCGTCTATGGGATCACTTTTAGTCCTGATGGTCAAGAAATTGTGATTATTTCTAGGGATGGTCAAAAGCATCAATGGCCCTTAGAAACAGAATATAATTATTTACAAAAATTGCTCGATCGAGGTTGTCTTTGGTTAGAAGATTATCTCAGGAATCGTCCCGAAAAACGAGAAGCTCTATCCCCCTGTACTGGGAAAATAAAACCATTCACATTTTAAACTTGGTTTGACTGGGTGGGGGCAAAGGTTAAATTAATTAGTTAATTTCTTGGGTTCTTCGGTTTGTCTTATGCAACGGACAGGGTTATAAGGGATGAAACCCTTATAGAAACAGACATTACTGCGATTTTTGTCAATTGTTTGCGATCTGGAGCGAACTAATCAATTAAATCTCTTGCCAGATAAGGATTTAGTCGATTTATGCCTCCCTATAGAATCATACCAAGTAACGAAGAACCCAACATTTTTGGTTTTAACGCTAGAATTTTATCTAATGACCTTTTGTCAACGAGAGAGTCCGGGTATAATCATTGTCTTTGTGTCTTTGCTACTCTAAAAATTTCTTGAGCTGTTGCTGAACCGACAAAACGCCAGTGCCAAGGTTCATAACTAACACCTTGGAAATTGTTTTTCGGAAATGATAGTTCAAAGCCATATTGAGCAGCGTGAACTTCTAGCCAGCGATAGGCTTCAGTAGAGTCGAATGTCAATTTGAGGACAGTATTAGGACTTTTACCGTCACCAACATCGAGAGCATAGCCTGTATGATGTTCGCTGAAACCTGGAGGCGCACTCAGTTTAGAGGCTGCTTTCTTGCTTCCTTGGCGTTGAATTTGTCGCTCAAACAGCTTTTTTTGATCGGCAACTGAGCGAAAGCCAGAAACAGGAATGATCTCAATTCCCTCTTGTTGAGCGGCTAATTGCATCTGTTTAAACATCTCTGCCGCTTCTCGATTTAGATATGCTTTACGTTCGTAGAAAATACCAATTTCCACTAAATCATTAGCATTTTCTTCGTATTTTATATGAAAAGGAATTTCAGTTTGGTTAGGAAGTGAAAGTACAGTGTAATTCTTGGGAGGTGGCGAAGATAGTGAATAGATATCATCAGCACCAGTAACCATGGGCGAAGGAACTGGCAAAGCTTTGGATGTATTTGCCAAAGGATAAGGTCGCTGTAAGGGAGGCGTTAGAGTATTTTTAGGGATAGGAGCAGGGGAAATTAGAGAAGTAGAAGAAACTGAAGGCGAGGTAGAAACTATCGCAGTAGTTGGCGGTTCAGTCGGCTGTTTAAACCCTAAATAAATCGATACACCCATTACAACAATTATAGGAATAATAAAATATCGAAAATCTGAAATAAAAGATTTCATATTAGTTGTAGTAATTGTGTGCAGTTACTTATTGTCACACTAGAGCTAGTCAGAACTAATTAATTGATCAGCAGCAATCCAGCCTGTCTTACCGGACTGAGGATGATAGACTTTGTACCACTGATAACCATTTTTATCATAGCTACTACCCAAAATTTGCATACGCTCGCCTGTACGCACAGTTCCTACCACCCCATAAAAAGTTCCAGCACCAGAACGAAGGTTTTTGGTTCCTGAAGTGCCGCTAACTTTAGCATTAGTTATGGGGTCAATAGAAAGTAAATTACCAGCAATCCATCCATCAGCCCCCGATTGGGGAAAATAAATTTTGTACCAGGGTAAGTTATCACTATTTCTAGCAGATTCGATAACTTGAACACGATCGCCTGGATAGGCAATATGTCTTGGTGCATATTCTAAACCAGGACCACTGCGAATATTTTTCTTTCCTGGTTCTCCTACAATCGTGGCATTAGTGCTACCAGATGGGACACGACCAGGACCACTGCGAATATTTTTCTTTCCTGGTTCTCCTACAATCGTGGCATTAGTGCTACCAGATGGGACACGAGAGGACGACACTGGTGCACTTGTCTCCAGCATCATTACTTGCGTATATGTGCTTAGTGCTAAGCCAGCTAAGAAAAAGATGCCGATAATGCTGCCAGTGATTATCGATATTTTATATTTTTCTTTTCGCGTTATCTCATATCCTTCATAAGCGCGTGTGGGATCAACTTTATATGCTCTGTTATATTTTTCTAATGCTTGTTGATAGTTTTTAGTGTCAAGATAATCTTCAGCTAATTTAAATAAAGCCGTAAAATGATTAGGATTCAGTTTTGTAATTTGTTCATAAATATCGGAACTAGATAAATTACGATTCTCAGCTATATCTTCGGCCAATTCAAAAAGTCGGCAAGCATCTAAATCAACTTTTTCTAAATCCCAGATAGCCTGTCTTAAAGGATAGCGTTTAACCAACCAATAACGAACTAGCTTAACTTTAATTTTGTAGTGAAATTCTGAATTTTCTACTCTCTCTAAAAATTCCCATTGAACTAAATTTTCTGGAGCTTTATTTAAAGCTTCTGTTATGATAACTCCATATTCTCTGAGCAATTTTAAAGGTTCTTCTGTCACTGAATTATTTTTCTTCTCAGCCATTTTCTCCGCTTGCGCTACTGCTGAAAAAACAACTCTTTCAGGAATCGGTAATCCATCTCGAAACCAAGCTAGTCCTCCTTCAGCAGTTTCAATTGCATCATCGACAATTTTAGTAACATCATCACAGGTAATTTCTGACTTATCCTCTTCTTCAGCTTGTAAAAAAAGAGCATTACATATCACTTGAGTAAAATAAGGATGACCTGAACTCAATTCTAAAATTGCATCGATAGCCTGAGAATCATAGTTTAAATAATGTGCAGCAGGTTCAGTAATTAATGCTTTAGCATCTGATTTTTCTAATAAGCCAATTTCTTGATTGACAGCTTGTCTAAATAAGCTTTTTAAGTTGGTTAAATCTTCTACTCTTCTCCCTACTACTGGAATGATAAATAAATTATTGTATTGACCGATAAGAGTTTCCAGATAAGGGAAAAAAGATTCAACTGGGGAATCAGGTGTTTGATCATTTAAAACATCAAATTCGTCTAATAACCAAACCATTTTTCGTTTCTGCTCTTTTAAGACCTCAATTACTTGAGGTAAAAACTCATCAGAGAAAACCGTTTTATAATTCAAGGACAAAGATTCTGATTGAGGAATATTCAACTTATCAGCAATAGTTGAAGCAAGATTTTGTAAGATACTGTCAAGTGGTAGTCGCGTTTTATCATGCAAATCAAAATAGATAAACACGAACTCACCTAGTCCCACAAAATTAGGAATTTGCATGAGTACAGAAGATTTACCAATACGTCTTTGACCATGCAGCAAAACAACTTGTGTATTTTGTTTGAGATTATCTTCAATAAATCTAAAAAGTTTCCGTCGGCCAAAAAATGACTCTTGGTCATAAATGGGACGACCGACAATATAGGGATTTATGTGCCTTGTTTGTGTTGTCATCATGATAATAACCCCCCTACTTGCTCAATGATAGATGCTATCTTATCTTTATTTTGCCATAGCCAACGAATAGCAGTATTAACTCTTGTCGTCTGTTGGCGGCTCAATGAACTACCCCGCCGCAAGCGGACGGGGTATCAGAATCAAAATAGACTCAATTGTAGATTTTGGTGTAGCTGCAGGTATTCTTTATCTTGTTCTTTTACATATCTCGCTATCATACCTTCATCCCCATGCTTTCCTACCGTACTTGCGTAATATCCATCACTCCAAAACTCTCCTCCCCACAACTGCTTTTTCACTTGAGGACACTTTTTGAAAATTTCTCTCGCCGTTATACTTTTAATCATTGTCACGATCCTTGTCACACTATAAGTCGGTACTGATTGCACCAGAAAATGCACATGATCTTTATCCACTCCAATTTCTACAAACTTGATCTCGTATCGTTTTTCCATCTCTAGACAGACTTCTTTCAACAAGCTATCTACCTGTTCGTCGAAAACGGCTTTACGATATTTGGCTGGGAACACTAAATGATATAGCAAAACACTTACATTATGGCTCTTATGGATGTATTCACTCATTTTTCTATTATACGCCGCGAGCGGCGGGGAATTAGACCCGAAGAGATTAAATTAAGGAATCCTCTTTGTCGTTTTTTCAACTCCTCTTCCTGGCTATTCTCGATTTGCTTAATCACCCACCACTCCATTATAGATGAGCAGAAAGAATAAGTAGTATTTTCTTCTCCCTCTACCTTCTTTAAGATACCTCGCTCAACCAAATTATTTAATTCTATTTCTTTTTGACTGAAAATCGCTTCAATTCCGCCGAGAGCGTATCGATTCCTCCCTAATTTGCCTTCTAATTGGGATAAAGCCAGCAACATTAACAAATTTTGCTCTGTTTCAGTGGACAGTTGCCAAATAGCTTGAAATAAGTGTAAAGTGTTTGTTTGAAATTCTTGAATAAATTTTTTCTCATTAAGGTTATTTCCCGAAACCAATTCTTCATATAATAAGAAACAAGCATTTTGCAGTAAAGCTGGATTACCATCAGCAATTTTACGGATAGCTTGTTTCCAACCCAATAGACTCTCACTTCTATCGAGTAAAAGGTTTACTTCCTGATTAGTAAAAGGCTTAAGATTTTCAAATAAATAACCATTATACCAAGGTGATTTATCAGGTGTAAGTTCTGGACCAATTTGACTCAACCGACGAGATGAAGTCACAACTATCGAGATATTTTGCTCCTCGGATTGAGCCAGGGTACGACACTGACTGACGAAGGTATCTATATCAGCTTTCGTATATTGGGAATTGGGACGTAAGGTTACATCGTAATTATCGATAAGTAAAACTAAAAATTTACCCTGTTCCTTAAGTAAACGCAAGATAATAAGCAAATCATTAACCGTGGCTTCTGGTTTTTCTGAAAGAGTATCAATACTGGTTTTTAAGAAAGAAAAATTATTCTTAATTGTTACTAAAATATTGCGCCAAAAATCAGAAATCTTAAAAGGTTCCAGGCTTTGACAGTCAATGAATACAACAACTGCTTGGTTATAATCTTGCCCGCATTGTTCCCAGATAATAGGATATGTTAGCAGTTTTAAAAAAGATGATTTGCCCATACCCGGACCACCCCAAACCGCTAGAGAACTACGGCTTCTAATCTGATGCAATGCTCTCCTGATTAATGTCTTTCTTCCAATGAAATTTTCAGGAGTAACTCGTTGACCAATAGTGAAAGGATTTGAAGGCATGATCATTTTTTTAGACCCGATTGGAAAAATCAAGGAAGAATGCTTACCCAGTTTGATATTGAGGCTTTAATCTCCCAACCACCAAATCTATTATAGAACCCATTTGGTATCTTTTATAATGTAGATGCTAGGCTGAAAAGGTGAAGCGAAAACCTTGTCCATTATAGGTTTCAGGGAAGAGAGTCTGTAGCCTGTTTAACGGCAATACTTTGGTCTGAACCCCGTCAGTGAATGCGCCACCGTCTAGTCGTCCCCGAAAATCAATAGAGGAGTAAGCTAAAATCTACTCAAGTAGTATGACGAATGAAGAGTAGTCTATCGCAGAACCGCTATTGCCAAAGAAGAAATTGACTGGCCCCCCCGAAAGGGACAAAACGACAGATTTTAGATGGGATTTTCTATCAACTCAAAAATGGCTGTAATTGGCGGGAATTCCCGAAAGATTTCTCTCCCTACTCCACCATGTTCTGGCATTATAAACAGTGGAAAAGTCAGGGAATCATGGTTCTTCGGTTTGTGTTATGCAATGGACGGGGTTTATAATAAATGTAACCCTTATATAGAAAGGCATTTGGCAATTTTTCTCAATTGTTTTCGATCTAGAACGAACTAATCAATTAAGTCTCTTGCCAGATAAGGATTTAGTCGATTTATGCCCCCCCTATCGAACCATACCAAGTAACGAAGAACCATTTCTTGGGTAATTATTGCCTAACCTACCCGCTCAATAGTCTTAACTTTTAATCCGATGAGGGGGGATTTTCTGCGCTTGGCGATCGAGTTTCTGGGGGAGTATCTTCTCCGATACTTTTTTCTGGGGGCAAATCTTCCTCTGGGGGGGAATTTTCTTCACTTTTTGAGCGAGTTTCTGGGGGAGTATCTTTTTCGATATTTTCTTCTGGAGACAAATCTTCCTCGGTAACTTCAATAATCACCGTTTCGCTAACGGCAATAGTTTCGACTTCAACAGTTGCGACAGGTTCAGTCGGGGGAATTTCTGGGGGAATTTCTTGGGCATTTTCGGAAGGGTTGATCTCTTCTATTGCCAAATCAAAATCATCGAAATCATCGAAATCATCGAAAGTTTCATCATCATCAATAATTTCTTCGGCTTTTTCCCCAATTTCTGTCACTGATTCTGTAATAGGTTCCCCGATAGCTGCGGCTTTTTCGGCAACGGGGGCAACCGTTTCTTGAGCTTTTTCCTCAATTTCTGTCACTGATTCTGTAATAGGTTCCCCGATAGCCACGGCTTTTTCTATAACGGGGTCCACCGTTTCTTTAACCGTTTCTTTAACTTTTGCTGCTGCTTTCTCAGGTTTAGCTTTAGTTTTAGGGGATTGGGAGGGAGTAACTTTCCCCAGACGATTGCCTAACCAACCGACAATAGTAAATAATTTAACCGGTTTGTCGGGATAAAAAAGTGCTTGTCTGAGTTTGAGAGTTTGCCAAGCAAAAGCAATAAATAATATGGCCGCGGCAGCTTGTCCGAGGAGGATAGCGCCTGTAATCCTTCCCGCGCACAACCAGAGGACAAGGGCATAGAATAATCCTACCGCACTCCAGAGAAAATCATCTTGACGGTGGCGATCGGGGGCGATAAAAGCGGTGGTGAGGAGGTAGAGACTACTTAATCCCACCACGACCGCTAGGATATAGGGCAACATTTGCGATTCTCCTTTGACATTTCCTTTTTTATTGTGCGTTATTTGGGGTCGATCGAGTCTATTTTTTGATTAATTTTCAAAATTATCGAGTCAGATAGTCTTTACCTGTGTTGATGAATAGCCATAGTTAATATTAGGAAATTCTTGGTTTATCCTCTTATGCTTGTGCTGATCAGATTAAACAAGCTTTCGGATCAAATGATTAAGTTTTGGTCTTTAACAAGCAAAGGAAAATTAGCAACCCTTGATCAACCCACAGACAAACTGTTATCTTTAGTAATTAGTGCCGATGGTAAATATTTAATTATTGGTAGTGCTGACAAAACTGTAAAAATCTGGCAACATGGGTAATAGTGACACCTCAAGATAAGTAAGTAGTTATAATTAAATTGAAGATAAATTTCGCTTCTGATCCCCCCTGCCCCCCTTAATAAGGGGGGTGCCGATTCCCCCTTAGTCCCCCCTTGATCAGAGGGGTGTCTGACAACTTTTAACACCTACCTACTTAACTGCTATAATTAGAAACTCATGCCGACAATATTTTATTGGGGAGAAGATGAATTTGCTATCAACCAAGCGGTGAAAAATCTGCAAGTAAAACTTCTCGATCCCAATTGGATACAGTTTAATTATGATAAAATTAATGGTGATCGCAATGAGGCAATTATCGAGGCCCTCAATCAAGCGATGACTCCAGTTTTCGGCATGGGAAATCGTTTAGTTTGGTTAGCCGATACGGTTATTTGTCAACAATGTTCTGAGGATATTTTTAAGGAATTACAGCGCACTTTGCCCAATTTACCCGAAAATTCCTATCTGTTATTAACCAGTGCCAAAAAACCCGACTCCCGCTTAAAATCGAGCAAGTTTATCCAAAATCAGGCAGAGGTTAAAGAATTTGAACTAATTCCGCCTTGGAAAGTCGAGGAAATTGCCCAAAGAGTTAGGGAAATTGCCAAAGAAGTGGGGGTAAAATTAACCCCCGATGCGATCGAACTCTTAGCAGAATCAGTGGGAAATAACAGCCGCTTGTTGTGGATGGAGTTAGAAAAACTGCGTTTATTTAAAAATAATTCGGCGGGAACTATTGACAAAAAGGACATTTTAAGCTTAGTCAATGCCAGCAATCAAAGCAGCCTACAGTTAGCTAGTGCGATTTTAAAACGGGAGACAGGCAAGGCCCTCGAATTAGTCAATGAATTATTAAATCGTAACGAGAACCCCTTGGCTATCACCGCCACCCTAGGGGGTCAATTTCGCACTTGGGCAATAGTAAAATTAAAAATTGAAGAAGGAGAAAAAGACGAGAAAAATATCGCCGCCGCCGCCGAAATTGCCAATCCCAAGCGACTATATTTCATTCGCAAAGAGATACAATCCTTTTCTTCTAAGCAACTTCTCGCCACCTTGCCCATACTTCTGGAATTAGAATATCGTCTCAAGCGGGGTGCAGAACCTTTGGCAACTTTGCAAACAAAAATTATTGAACTTTGTTGTTTATTGGTGACTTAAGTAGGTAGGTATTAAAAACTTTCAGATCCCCCCGCCTATCGGCACCCCCCTTATCAAGGGGGGCAGGGGGGATCGAACCTAAAATCTATTTTTGATTTAATTATAACCAGCTACTTAATACTCTTCCTTGCTGTTCAGAAATCCTCTAGAATAAGATTCTAGAGACTTCTCAAGAACCACAATGACCGATGATGCCATCCCTAGTCTAAATTTAGCCATCTCTAGTTTAGCCACGAGTAATAATTTCGCCCGTTGGGTGACGAAAGCACCCCTACCGGGGGGATATGTGCATCATGACTGTGAATGGACCGAGAGTCTAGCCACGGAATGGATGGCATGGCAGGAAATGTTCTGTCTGGAAAAAATGCCGCCCTTGCCGATGTTAGAGCAATTAGAGGGAAATTCCCGACCTAAACTGACTCTTTCGGGAGAAGGCAGCAGTTATGGAGGTCGATTAATGCAGAAACTAGGTATTAGTCTCTGGCAATGGTTATTTCAAGCATCAATTGGTCAAAGTTTCGCCCAAAGTCAAGGAATCGCTCTCGGCAAAAATCAGCCCCTGCGAATTCGCTTGGAATGTCGCAATCCCTATTTAATTCTGCTGCCCTGGGAAATTATGCAGCAAGCGGGTAAACAGGCTATATCTCTGCATCCGAATATACTCTTTAGCCGGACCACCAGCGATGTGGAACCACTACCACCGATAAAACCGAGTAATAGTCTCAATATTCTCTTAGTTATCGGCGAAAAACAGATTAAAACCGCCGCTAGTTCCCTCAACCTCACCGCCATTAATACCGATGGAGAAACTAATCCCGACCAGGCACTGGAATCCGAGGCCGCCAATCTCATCCGGTCTATCTCCCCTGGGGGCAGTGGTTCCCTCCAGAATTGGGGAGTGAAAGTCAAAGTCGATACCCTAATTCGACCGGGGGCCGAAGAACTGACCAAGGCCTTGGATACGGGTAAATATAAAGCTTTTTTCTACGCTGGTCACGGAATCGCCGCCCCCAATGGCGGTTCCCTATTTCTGCGGCCGGGGGAACAGCTAAACGGGACGGAGTTAGCCCAAGCTTTGGTGAGAAATCAAGTTATTTTAGCGGTTTTTAATGCCTGTTGGGGGGCTTATCCCGCTAAATCGGGTCAGGAGATGATTCCCCGCAGCAGTCTGGCGGAAGTCTTGATTCACCATGGCGTTCCCGCAGTTTTGGCCATGCGAGATGCGATCGCAGATCGCGAGGCCTTGAGTTTTATCGAAATTTTTACCCGCAGCCTCCTCGGGTTCAAAGACAAAGAAGCGCAGATGTCCAAGTTGTTTCCCGGTCCGAGAGTCCCTATCGATCAGGCCGTTCGTATCGCCAGGCAGCAGTTATTAACCCTCTACAAGTACAATCAACCCGCTTGGACTTTGCCGATTCTCTATATGCACCCAGAATTCGACGGGCAATTGCTGCAAACCCTTGATGAGACTCAATCACCGACGGTTATGCCCAATATCTCCGGAACCATGCCCGCCGCTTTCTTATACTATCTTGATCGTCCCGAAAGAAAATGGTCAATCCGTGGTGGTGCCATGAATATAGGACGGGACATGGAAAATGATCTACAGATTACTGAAAAATGGGTTAGTAAAAACCATTGTCGGATAATTTGCCGTAAAAATGCCGATTATCCAGACTATCAATACTTTCTCGAAGATTTCTCCCGTTTTGGTACTTTTATCTACCAAGATGGCCACTGGAAGCAGGTACATAACCAAGAAGTTCCCCTAGAGTCCGGTTTACAGATTCGCTTCGGCAGTTGCCAAGGCCAAATCCTCGCATTTGTGGTGGAATAATTAGGGTTGGCTGAAAAAGTTTGTCGTCGGGGTGGGGTGTGGGGTGTGGGGTGTGGGGTGTGGGAAGAATAAATAGAAATAATCTCCTGTCTCCTGTCTCGGAGTCTCCTGACTCCTGCCTTCGTTAACTAAGTTTTTGCTTCCTCTTTCAGGGAATAAATTGGTTTAAACCAACCTTTGCGCCAGAAGTAGAAAATTAAGCCCCCCGCTACGGCTAACATGACTAACCAGACAAGGAAATAACTCCATTCTCCTTTTAATTCTGGCATATTCTCGAAGTTCATGCCATAGACACCAACGATAAAAGTTAAGGGAATAAAAATCGTCGAAATTACGGTTAAAAACTTCATAATTTCGTTTAATTTATTGCCCATAGTGGACATATAAACATCCATCAAACTCGCCGCTAATTCTCGATAAGCTTCGATAATTTCCAGAATTTGAATGACGTGGTCGTAGGAATCCCGAAAATAAATTTGTACTTCATCGCTGACTATACCATGATGGTCACGCATGAGTAGATGTAGGACATTTCGCATCGGCCAAATTAAGCGACGCAGTGCCAATAATTCCCGACGGACATCATAGATTTCCTGCATTGTATCTCGATCGGGATTACTAATGATCATATCTTCCAACGCCTCAATCCGATCTTCGTAGTGTTCTACCACGGGAAAATAACCATCGATAATCGTGTCTAATAATAAATAGGTTAAATAATCCGCCCCCGATTTCCGTACTCGTCCCTGGGAAGTGCGAATTCGATCTCTGACTATCTCAAAACAGTCCTGTAATTCCTCCTCTTGAAAACTTAAAAGATAGCGTTTTCCTAGTACAAAACTCACCTGTTCTGTATCAAAACCGCTTTCATCTTCTTTCAGTCGCACCATCTGAGAAATCACTAACAATTGATTGTTATAGTCCTCTAACTTGGGACGCTGCGGCACATTAACCACATCTTCTAATAACAAAGGATGCAGATTAAAAATTTCTCCCACCTGTTTTAAAACCGTCTCACTCCCTAACCCTTGAATATCCATCCAAGACACGGTATTTGTGCCAATATAGGGGGCGCAAGCATTGGGAGTAATATCCACCTTGCGAACGGCGTTATCTTCATCGTAGTCAATTAAAATAATCCGCGAGGGTTTGGCATCCGGCTCGATAATTAATGTCCCTGGTTCACTACCCGGTTCATCATAAAAATAATCGAAGTAGTCTTCTTCCTCGTCTCCATCGGTATCAGGACGGTGGTTAACGAATATATCCGGTTGTAGTTGGGTCATAAGCTTACAACAATCTGGCTAGTTTGGGCAATAAGAAAACAGAAAAGTTAAAAAATTTAATTTGCCTAAAGTTACTATCTATCGCCATGAGATTACATTGACATACTCCCACCGTCAAGCTACGCTGTGACGGGGGATTCTTTCCACATCGCTGTTAGAAATTCCTTGTTCAACGAGACAACTTAGATTCTCAATGTCTCCACTGAAAACCCAGAGGTCGGACTCTCCCAAGGCGTTTGGGTCGGTTTCTGTTTGCCCAACAGTACCGTTGAGATGATTTCCCAAATATTGCAACCCTTTTTTAAGAATGTTGATTGCTGCATTATGATCCCTATCTAAGACTGTTTTACAATTGGGACATTGATGAGTTCTAGTGCTTAAGGTTTTTTGAACTCTCGTCCCACAAACTGAACAATCTTGGCTAGTAAAATGCGGTGGTACAGCAACACAAACAATCCGATAAATCTTGGCAAAATAATTCAACCATTCAGTGAATTGATACCAAGAAGCATCACTAATCGACTTGGCAAGTTTACGGTTTTTGACTAAGTTTCTTACCTTTAAAGCTTCATAGACTACCAAATCATTAGACTGGACTAACGCCAAAGCGTCTTTAATTGCTTTGTCTTTACGTTGTCTTGATACTTTAAGGTGAAGCTTGGCAACCTTTACCCGTTGCTTGTGATAGTTTTTAGACTGTTTCTTTCCTTGACGAAACTTTTTGGATAATCGTCGTTGTGCTTTTTTAAGTCGTTTTTCTGACTTTCTTAAATAACATGGATTCTCTACTATATTGCCTTGAGCGTCGGTATAAAATTCCTTTAACCCTAAGTCAATTCCTGTTATTTGTCCCGTTGGTTTATGGTATTCTTGCCGTTCTACGTCAATCAAAAACTGGCAATAATAACCATCGGCACGTCTCACAACTCTTACCCGTCTAATCTGTTGCTCTGAATAATAAACTAAGGTTTTCTGACTACACCATAAATCAAATTCTCCTGCTTTAAAACCATCAGTGAACTTGATTTTACGTCTATCATCAGATAGTTTGTAACCCGTTAGTTTATACTCAACCGAACGGCTATGCTTTTTAAACCTAGGAAAACCCTTTTTCCCCGGTATCTTAGCATGACAATTCTGGTAAAACCTATTAATTGATTGCCAGGCTCTATCAGCAGCCGATTGACGAGCTTGAGAGTTTAATTTATTAACCCATGGTGTCTCTTTATTGTTAGCTAGTACCGCACAAAGCTTTTGAAGATCATTCCGGGTTGTTCCCTTATTGTCCATCCAATAACGAACACAAGAGTTACGCACAAACTGAGATGTTCTAATTGCTTCATCAAGTCTTTGGTATTGTTCTGGTGTCCCGTTTTTTAACTTGGCTTCTACGACTAGCATTGATTAATCCTCGACCCTGGATCAATTAAGTATAACACAGTTTACCTACAAATGGTAGAATTAAAATCGTGCTTCGCAGTCAATATCCTGGTCGGATTTCATCCCCCGCAAAGGTTGATGTCTTGTCAAAAAATTTAGCGGGGGCATTCATCCGACATTTTAGGTAAACTGAAGATTGTTTACTGATTTATTCCCTCCTGATAATTGTCAACGATGAGATTAATCGGGAGAATTAGCAATATTGACGGCCAAAATTTATGGAATCCGCCTCTTTTATTCCCCGTCTAGTTATCCCCGTCGGTGATCCCGCCGGGATCGGTCCTGAAGTGGTGTTAAAAGCGATCGCCGATTCCCCAATCTCGTCCGGTTGTCAGATTACTCTAATCGGGACAAGAACGCTTCTCGAAAAAGCCTATCACGATCCCCATCTTCTTGATCGCTTTTCTCTGATCGATTTGCCCTACAATCAAGAAAAAATCGTTTTCGGGCGTGGGGATGCCCATAGTGGTGAAATTAGCTTTCTTTACCTGCAAGAAGCCATAAAACGCACCCTCAAGGGCGAATTTGACGGTATTGTCACCGGTCCGATTGCTAAATCCTGTTGGCAGTTGGCCGGTTATGATTTCCCTGGTCAAACGGAGGTTTTAGCTACCATGGCAGGAATTAACCGTTATGGGATGCTATTCGTCGCTAAATCCCCTCACACTGGCTATAACTTACGCACTCTCCTCGCCACTACCCATATCCCCCTGCGAGAAGTTCCCGATACTCTTAACCCCGATCTGATGACCCGAAAACTAGACCTATTGATCGAGTCTTTAAAGCTAGATTTCGGCATCGATCGCCCAAAAATCGCCATATCCGGTCTTAATCCCCACAGTGGCGAAGCGGGAAAACTGGGAAGGGAAGAAAAGGACTGGTTACAGCCTTGGCTAGAGTCAATGGGTCAGCAATACCCGCAAACCCAATTAATCGGCCCTGTCCCCCCCGATACGCTTTGGGTGGAACCGGGACGCGCTTGGTTTAGGGGTCAAGGACAACCCGCCGACGCATATCTGGCATTATACCACGATCAGGGCTTAATTCCCGTGAAATTAATGGCTTTTGACTGTGCTGTTAACACTACCATCGGTTTACCTTTTGTTCGCACCTCTCCAGACCACGGGACGGCTTTTGATATCGCCGGTCTTGGCATCGCTAGACCCCAGAGTAT
Organism: Microcystis protocystis FBCC-A270; assembly: GCF_050500235.1. NCBI lineage: Bacteria > Bacillati > Cyanobacteriota > Cyanophyceae > Chroococcales > Microcystaceae > Microcystis > Microcystis protocystis. Next base: position 4,892,911 of record NZ_CP191407.1, on the reverse strand, counting down.
GCAAGCGGCGATCCAATTAGCGATCGAATTATGTCAGCAGCGGTACAACCAGAGAACTAAACTAGAGATATAGTCCTCGATAGGAGACAATTGGATATGGGTATCGCTTCAGTTAACCCTGCCACTGGCGAAATTCTCAAGACTTTTACCCCTCTAACCTCGGAGGAATTGGCGGCGAAATTGGCCCTAGCTGAGACAACTTTTCAGCAGTATCGCCAGATCCCCATCAGTCAACGAGGACAGTGGTTACGGCAAGCAGCGGATATTTTGGAACGGGATCAAGTGCTATTGGCTAAAACCATGACTCTAGAAATGGGGAAACCGATCAAATCAGCGATCGCAGAAGTCCTCAAATGTGCCTTGGTTTGTCGTTTTTATGCCGATAATGCCGCCGGTTATCTGGAAGATGTGTTGATTGCCACCGATGCTAGTCGCAGTTTCGTCCGTTATCAACCTTTAGGGGTAATTTTAGCGGTTATGCCCTGGAATTTCCCTTTATGGCAAGTATTTCGCTTTGCTGCCCCCGCTTTGATGGCCGGAAATGTCGGCCTACTCAAACACGCTTCTAATGTCCCCCAATCAGCTTTAGCGGTGGAAAGAATTTTATTAGAAGCTGGTTTTCCCGAAGGCACTTTTCAAACTCTTTTGATCGGGGCCGATCGCGTTAGTGATTTAATTAACGATGAACGGGTAAAAGCCGCCACTTTAACCGGTAGTGAACCGGCGGGGATCAGTTTAGCAGCCGCCGCAGGAAAACAGATCAAAAAGGTGGTTTTGGAGTTGGGAGGTAGTGATCCTTTTATCGTTTTAGATAGTGCCGATATCGAGGCAGCGGCGGCTACGGCAGTGACGGCAAGATTGTTAAATAATGGTCAGACTTGTATCGCTGCCAAACGGTTTATTGTTATGGAAACTGTCGCCGATCAATTTGAACAGTTATTAGTGGCTAAATTCCAAGCTTTAAAAGTTGGTGATCCCCTCGATGAAACTGTTGATATCGGTCCTTTGGCCACGGTATCGATCGTCTCGGAAATTGCCGCTCAAGTGGAAAAAACCGTCGCTATGGGTGGTAAAGTCCTTGTGGGGGGTCAACGTTTAGAGGGGAAAGGTAACTTCTATCTACCGACGATTTTAACCGATATTCCTGTCGGTTCTCCTGGGGAAAAAGAGGAATTTTTTGGACCGGTGGCTTTACTATTTCGAGTCAAAAATATCGAGGAAGCGATCGCTTTAGCTAATGATAGTCCCTTTGGTTTGGGTTCTAGTGCTTGGACGAATAACCCCGCAGAAATTGAGCGTTTAATTACCGAAATTGAGGCCGGTTGTGTGTTTATTAACGGTATGGTTAAATCCGATCCTCGTTTACCCTTTGGGGGGATTAAACGTTCCGGTTTTGGTCGGGAATTAAGTGTGGAAGGTATTCGCGAATTTGTCAACGTTAAAACTGTTTGGATTAAGTAATTCAGTTATCAGTTATCAGTTATCAGTTAGAAAAGCCTTATATTAACTTAATCTTTTTATAAAAATATGCCGCGTATTATTGATAATATTGAGTCCCATTTATTGCCAATTTTACGCGAAAGTTTATTAGCATCCCAACGCGCTGATTTTTGCGTGGGTTATTTTAATTTGCGCGGTTGGCAGTCCATTGATACCTATATTGATCACTTTCTCGGGGGTGATTTGTCCTGTTGTCGTCTGCTGATTGGTATGCAGCAAGCACCCCAGGAATTACTACAGCAATCCCTGTCTTTATTGAAGCGCTCAAATGATATAGATAAGGCTACTTGCGCTCGTTTAAGAAAACAAATTGTTCAGGATTTTTGCCAACAATTAACTTGGGGGAATCCTAGTAATCGAGATCAGGCAGCTTTGCAACGTTTGGGAAAACAAATTCAAGCGGGTAAGTTAGTAATTCGCTTATTTTTGGGCTATAATCTCCATGCTAAATTATACCTTATTCATCGACAGGATGTCAATAACCCAACGGTGGGATTTTTGGGTAGTAGTAATCTAACTTTTGCGGGATTACAACAGCAGGGAGAATTAAATATTGATGTCCTTGACCACGATGCTTGTGCCAAATTACAAAAGTGGTTTAATGATCGTTGGTTCGATGCTTGGTGTTGGGATATATCCTCGGATATTGTCAAGGTGATTAACGAAAGTTGGGCCAGAGAAAGTCTTATTCCCCCCTATCATATCTATTTAAAAATAGCCTACCATCTTTCCTTTGAAGCGAGAGCCGGTTTAGCGGAATACAAAATTCCCCGACAGTTTGACCAAGACTTACTAGATTTTCAGAAATCGGCCATTAAAATTGCCGCTCGTTATGTGCAAAGACGCGGTGGGGTACTAATTGGCGACGTGGTGGGGTTAGGAAAAACGCGCATCGCTTCCATTCTAGCATATATTTTGCAGGAAGACTACGATTTAGAAATCTTAATTATTTGTCCGAAAAATCTCCTAACCATGTGGGAGGATTACAGCTATAAATACAAATTAAGAGCGAAAATTATCCCCTTAAGTCAGGTTATACAGGAATTACCCAATCTGCGGCGCTATCGGGTAGTAATTATCGATGAAAGTCATAACCTACGCAATCGGGAGGGTAAACGTTATCGGGTGATACAGGAGTACATTAACACCAATGAAAGTCGCTGTATTCTCTTGACTGCGACTCCCTACAATAAAAACTATCTTGACCTGTCCAATCAACTGCGTTTATTCATTCAAGAGGATACTAATCTCGGAATTCGTCCCGAAAGACTACTAGAATCTCTGGGAGGAGAAATCGAATTTAATCGCAGATACCAATCTTCGGTTAGGTCCCTAGCAGCCTTTGAAAAAAGTGACTCTCCCGACGACTGGAGAGACTTAATGCGTCTCTATATGATTAGACGGACTCGCGGTTTTATCGAAAATAATTATGCTACAGAAGACGAACAGGGTCGTCGGTATCTAAAATTTGCTGATGGGTCGAGGGTTTATCTTCCCCAACGACAACTAAAGACAATCAAGTTTGACCTACAAGACTCGGTTTATGCGCGTTTATATTCGGAAGCAGTGGTGATAACTCTCAACGGATTGAAGTTACCCCGTTACGGATTGGGAAATTATCTAATTAAAGGATGCCAAGGGACAGAAGAGGAAGAAACCATCTTAAAAAGTCTATCCCGTGCGGGTAAAAGATTAATGGGTTTTTGTCGGACGAATTTATTTAAACGTTTGGAGAGTGGAGGGTATGCTTTCCTGCAATCCCTTGACCGTCATATTCTCCGTAACTATATTTTCCTTCATGCCATGGCCAATAATTTACCCCTTCCCATCGGGAGTCAGGATCCAGCTTTGTTAGACACTCGTTATCTGGATGAGGATTTAGTCACTCAGGGAGAAGATGAAAGTATAGAAACCGAGGAGACTGGGGGGATAACCGGATTAGAAAAAGAGTATCAAAAAAGAGCCGAACAAGTGTATCAAAAGTATAGCGGTGATTATCGCAAGCGCTTTCAGTGGATTAACCCCGAGGTGTTTAAACCCGCATTGAAAAAAGACCTAAAATCTGATGCCTTGGCTTTAATAGCATTATTGCAAACCTGTGGGACCTGGCAGCCGGAGACCGACGAAAAGCTAGAGAAGTTATGGCAGCTGTTAGAGGAGAATCATCCCAGAGAAAAGGTGTTAATTTTTAGCCAATTTGCCGATACAGTCAGTTATTTAGTCACTCAGTTGCAAAATCGGGGAGTGGATAAGATTGCGGGAGTGACGGGAAACTCTGCTAATCCTGCGGAAATTGTCCATCGTTTTAGTCCCCGCAGTAATTCTCAGCAAGTGGGGGAAGAAATACGAGTCTTGGTTGCGACGGATATCTTGAGTGAAGGGTTAAATTTACAGGATTGTGCCATTATCGTTAATTATGACCTACCCTGGGCAATTATTCGCCTGATTCAACGGGCCGGAAGGGTAGATAGAATCGGTCAAAAAGCAAGTCAGATTCTCTGTTATTCCTTTTTACCTGCGGAGGGAGTGGAGAGAATTATTAAACTGCGGACGAGACTATCTCAAAGACTGCGAGAGAATGCGGACGTGGTGGGGACCGATGAGGTATTTTTTGAGGAGGAGATGGATAACCAGACTTTATTAGATCTGTATCATGAAAAATCTGAGGTTATCGATGAAGAGGAGGATCAAGAAGTGGATTTAACCTCGGAAGCGTATCAAATTTGGAAAAATGCGATCGAAGTTGACCCTAGTTTAAAACATACCATAGAGACTCTGCCGCCGGTGGTTTATTCTACCCGTTGCCATAGTGGGACAGCAACCCATCCGGAGGGAGTCATGGTTTATCTAAAAACTGCCGGGGGGAATGATGCTTTAGCATGGATTGATAAGCAGGGAAATAGTGTGACTCAATCCCAATTAACTATTTTACGGTCCGCTGCCTGTCATCCCCAAACCCCGGCCATTCCCCCCCATCCCCAACACCATCAGTTAGTACAAAAAGGTACAGAATTAATTGCGGAGGAGGAAAACAACTCCGGATCTAAATTGGGACGATTGACGGGAGCAAAATTTAAGACCTATGAGCGCTTAAAAAGGTATTCTCAAGATAGTAAGGATGATCTATTTGCTCATGAGGATTTATGCAAGGCTCTCGACCAATTGTATCATTATCCCCTTAGACAGTCGGCTCTCGATCGCTTAAATCGTGGTTTAAGAACCGGCATCAGTGACCGACAATTGGCAGACTTACTGGTATCTTTATATAAAGATAACGATCTCTGTATTGTTCACCCACAAGAATCCACCCAAGAACCTCAGATTATTTGTTCCTTGGGTCTATTTCAACCTTCTTAAGTCCCCCTTATCAAGGGGGATTTAGGGGGATCTAACCCAATTCAAGTCCCCCTTATCAAGGGGGATTTAGGGGTATCTAACCAATTCAAGTCCCCCTTATCAAGGGGGATTTAGGGGTATCTAACCCAATTCAAGTCCCCCTTATCAAGGGGGATTTAGGGGGATCTAACCCAATTCAAGTCCCCCTTATCAAGGGGGATTTAGGGGGATCTAACCCAATTCAAGGGGGATTTAGGGGTATCTAAACCAATTCAAGTCCCCCTTATCAAGGGGGATTTAGGGGGATCTAACCAATTCAAGTCCCCCTTATCAAGGGGGATTTAGGGGGATCTAACCCAATTCAAGGGGGATTTAGGGGGATCTAACCAATTCAAGTCCCCCTTATCAAGGGGGATTTAGGGGTATCTAAACCAATTCAAGTCCCCCTTATCAAGGGGGATTTAGGGGGATCAAACCAATTCAAGTCCCCCTTATCAAGGGGGATTTAGGGGGATCAAACCAATTCAAGTCCCCCTTATCAAGGGGGATTTAGGGGGATCAAACCAATTCAAGTCCCCCTTATCAAGGGGGATTTAGGGGGATCAAACCTTTTGCTATATTAAATGTATCTCCAATCTCAGCGAAGCGAATTGGATTGGTTCATAATTTATCGATATTTATCCATTATGCCCCTCAACTTCTCCCGGACTCGTGACTTATTATCTAACTTCCAATTTGGGGAACTGTTTATCGAGGAATTGGGATGGTCTCATCCTCGCGCAAAAAAAACTATTAGTATCACCGTTGACAACCAAGAATATCCCTGTCAACGGATTGCGGAGGTGTCCGGAGTAGCAGTATTAGAGGTGACAACTACCGATATACCCGATGCGAAACTTCGTCGGGACATTCACCAGCAAGTTATCGAAAGAATTGCCGAAAATCTGCTAATTTTCGTCGATGGGGGACGGACACGCAGTTTATGGTACTGGGTAAAAAGAGAGGGAAGTAAAAGTTATATCCGTGACCATCTTTATATAAAAGGACAACCGGGAGATTTATTTCTCGGTAAACTAGCGGAATTAGTCCTCGATATCACCGACTTTGAAGATGGGGAACCCTCCGTGGTGGAGGTGGCCCATCGCTTACAAAAAGGTTTCGATATCGAAAAGATTACCAAGAAATTTTATCAGGAATTTCAGCGAGAGCATTTACAGTTCCTCCCCTTTATCCAAGGAATCGATCGAGAAAGCGATCGAAAATGGTACACTTCGGTTATTCTCAATCGTTTAATGTTCGTCTATTTCCTGCAGCGCAAGGGATTTATCGATAACGACTTCAACTATCTGCAAAACCAATTACAAGCAAGTCAACGACGCGGGAAAAATTTATTTTATCGTCAGTTTCTGCAAACCCTCTTTTTCCAAGCATTCGCTCAACCGGAATCCCAACGAGATGAGACAGTAACTGCATTGGTGGGAAAAGTCAAATATCTTAACGGAGGATTATTTCTCCAACATCCCCTCGAAAATCTTTATCAAAACATTTGTATTGATGACCAAGCATTTGAGAATATCCTCGATTTATTCTCCCGTTACTCTTGGAACCTTGACGACACTCCGGGGGGAAGCGATGACGAAATTAACCCCGATGTCTTGGGATATATCTTTGAAAAGTACATCAACCAAAAAGCTTTCGGTGCTTACTATACCCGTCCGGAGATTACTGAATATCTCTGTGATAGGACGATTAATAAATGGATTGTCGAGAGAAGTAATCAACATTATCCCCGCAAACAATTTGCCAGTATTTCTGAACTACTAATTAATCTCGATTCTCCCCTCTGTCAGCTTCTGATTGAAGATATTCTTCCCCAGCTTTCTATTTTAGACCCTGCCTGTGGTTCCGGTGCTTTTTTAGTGGCTGCGATGAAGACATTAATCGGAATTTATAGCGCGGTGATTGGGACAATTGAACTACGGGGAGACAGTAAATTAAAACAGTGGTTAACAGAGGTAAGAAAATCCCATCCCTCTCTCGGATATTACATCAAAAAAAGAATTATTTCCGATAATCTCTACGGTGTCGATATCATGGAGGAAGCGACGGAAATCGCAAAACTGCGTTTATTTCTCGCTTTAGTTGCTGCCGCACAATCGGTGACAGAATTGGAACCCTTACCGAATATTGATTTTAACATCATGTCGGGAAATTCCCTCATCGGTTTAATTCGCGTGGACGAAAAAAGTTTTAATCTCATGGGAGAGGAAAACATTCTGCAAACCCTCACCGCGCAAAATTATCAGGCAATTCTCGCGGAAAAAAATCGCAGTATTGAATTATACAAAGAACACGCTTTTCGGTTGGGAGAAGTAGAGGGAACCCCCCAAGAAAACCGTCTCCAGATGTTACGCAATCACATCGAGGATGTCAACCGCGAATCGGTGCAGAAATTAAACCAAATTCTCTTAGATGAGTTTAGCGGTAAGTTGTCAATTAAGTACGAATCCGCACAATTAACGGGAAAAGCAAAGAAACGTTTATTAACTCTTTCTGATATGCAATCCCTGAAACCCTTCCACTGGGGTTATCACTTCGATAAACTGATTACAGAAAAAGGTGGTTTTGATGTGATTATCACCAATCCCCCTTGGGAAGTCTTTCAAACCGATGAAAAGGAATTTTTTCAGCAGTATGATAGTTTAATTCAGAAAAACAAACTTGATATAAAATCATGGAACAAACAGCGAGATAAACTTTTAGAGAATCCAGAAATCCAAAAAGCTTGGTTAGAATATTGTAGTGGTTATCCCCATGTTAGTGCTTATTTTAAAAAGTCCGAACAATATCGAAATCAAAATTCTGTAATTAACGGCAAAAGTGCTTCAAGGAAAATTAATCTTTATTGTTTATTTACAGAACAATGTTTTAATCTACTCCATCCCCAGGGAGAATGTGGAATAGTTGTTCCCAGTGGAATTTATACCGATTTAGGAACCAAACAACTGCGAGAAATGTTATTTTCTCAGACAAATGTGACAGGATTATTTTGTTTTGAAAATCGTAAAGAAATTTTTGAAAATGTCCATAGAAGTTTTAAGTTTGCTATCTTAACTTTTGAGAAAAATAAACAAACTCTTTCCTTTCCTGTAGAGTTTATGCGTCACGATGTTGAGGAATTACAACGGTTTCCCCATAAAGATAGTTTAGTAATTAGCGTCGATTTAATCCGCAAACTATCCCCCGATTCCCTCTCGGTAATGGAATTTAAACAAGATATAGATATTCATATCGCTGAAAAAATGTCTCGTTTTCCCCTGCTAGGAGAAACCCTTCCCGATACATGGAATCTCAAGTTAACATCAGAATTTAACATGACTACTGATAGTTATTTATTTAAAACTGAACCCGCAGAAGGAAGACTACCCCTCTACGAAGGAAAAATGATTGAACAGTTCAGCCATGGTTTATCTCAACCGCGCTATTGGATAAATGAATCAGAAGGAAGAAAAGCAATATTAGGAAAATTGCCAGATAATCAGCAGATACTAGACTATCAAACCTATCGAACTGGATTTCGTAAAATTGCTAGGAATACTGATAGTAGAACTTTAATAGCTACCATTATACCTCCTGCTTTTCATGGAGAAAACTTTCAATCTATTGTACATTTTCAAGAAGAAGTTAATCGTGCAACCAACAATAAAGAATGTTTATTCTTGGTTGCTATCTGGAATAGTTTTGTGCTAGATTATTCCCTTCGTCATCGGGTATCTGCTAATATAAATTTTTTCTACATCTATCAGCTACCTATCCCCCGATTAAAAGAGGGAGATAAATACTTTCAGGAGATAGTAGAAAATGCGGCAAAATTGATTTGTACCACAGAAGAATTTGATCAATTAGCGAAAGAAGTGGGGATAGGTTCCCATAAAAATGGAGTAACAGAAGAAGGAGAAAGAATGGCAATTAGAGCGAAATTAGATGCAATAGTTGCCCACTTGTATGAATTAACCCCAACAGAATTTCAACATATATTAACTACCTTTCCCCTCGTCCCCGAAAGCGTCAAAACTGCCACCCTCAAAGCTTACCAAACCCTGTAAGGGAATTATGAATGATGAATTATGAATTATGAATTGGGAAGTGGGGAAATTGAACTAAAACCCCATAAACCCCAAAACCTGTCCCTTGACTGGAAAATAGAAGCTAAAATAACGCCAATTCTTCAATCAGAATAAATCCCTTGAGTAGAGGCTACATATCAGGAGAGTCACTCCACTTGCAACAGTGCCTCTTAAATTATTACAGATGTATCAGCAGCCGCGTGTAAGCATCCCACCGAAAAACTAATGCGCGGGGGGTTTGGGGGGTTCTACCCCCCAACGGGGGGTTTGGGGGGTAGAACCCCCCAAAAACTTGGATTGAGCAATAAAATCGCAAGTAATACTCAATCCCTTGAGTATAGTTTACATATCAAGAAAAGCACTACTACCCCCAAAGGGTAGGGTTGATTCATGAATCAACCCTACATTACTGAACGAGTACGGAGGGAGTCGAACCCCCGACACCCAGGACCGGAACCTGGTGCTCTATCCTCTGAGCTACGTACCCACGATAAAATACCATTACATTATACCACTAGCCGGCGCAGTAGAGAAGAAATTTCCCATGACTAGCGATCGCTCTTTAAAATTACTTATCAGTAACGATGACGGTATTTCCGCGCTAGGAGTCCGCACCCTTGCCAACACCCTCGCTGCCGCCGGTCATCAAGTCACCGTAGTTTGTCCCGACGGCGAGCGCTCTGCCACCGGTCATGGCCTAACCTTACACCATCCCATCCGGGCCGAACAGGTGGAAGGAATTTTTCATCCCGAGGTGATTGCCTGGTCCTGCTCGGGAACCCCCGCCGATTCGGTAAAATTTGCCCTTAGTGCCGTCCTCAAAGAGCCTCCCGATTTAGTTTTAGCCGGCATTAACCACGGGTCTAATCTCGGTACTGATATCCTCTATTCTGGCACGGTTTCCGCGGCCATGGAGGGATTAATCGAAGGTATTCCCAGTATTGCTGTTAGTCTGGCCAGTTTTAAAGCCTGTGATTTCCAACCGGCTGCGGATTTTGCCCTCACTTTAGTCAGAAAAGTTACCCTTAACCCTTTTCCTGTTCCCACTTTACTCAATGTCAACGTCCCTCCGGTTAGTAGTGCCGAAATCAAGGGAGTGAAAATCACTAGGCAGGGATTGCGACGCTACGAGGAAACCTTCGAGAAAAGACTGGACCCCAGGGGTAAAAGTTATTACTGGTTAATTGGGGAAGTGGTGGAAGATATCGAACAACCGGACTACAGCCATTTACCCCCGCAAGTGCCTACGGATGTGCGCGCTATTGGCGAGAATTTTATCACCATCACGCCCCTACAATACAATTTAACTGATGTACAGGGTTTTCAACATTTGCACCGGAATTCTTGGCTTGATTGAGGAGCATCTCATGATATTCTGATTCAATCATTAGCGTTTGAGAGCCTATGTCCCCTCAATTTAATTTTCAAGAAAACGAACTCGAAGAAGCGGATGTCATAACCCTCTGGGATGAGCAAGGTCGATCGCTAGACTGTTATATTGAGAATGCCTATGAAACCGATGACCTTACCTATATGCTTCTTGTCCCCGTGGATACCCCGGTGATGATTCTAGCTTGGGATGAGGAATCGGAGGAAGAAGAATCTGATGCCTTCTTAATCGAAGATAGTGAGGAAATTGAGCGGATTTTCGCCGATGCTAAGGCAGTTTTAGCAGAATTAGACCTATTGCTCAAATCCACTGCTCACACCTTAACCGTTAGTGGTGAATTACCTCCCCTAGAAGAAGATAATGTTCTCAGTTTAGAAATCGATAGCGATGAACCTTCCTCGTCATCAGAGCCGGAAGAATTGCAATTTCTCGCCAGTTTCTTTTCCGAAGACCAAAAATACTCGATTTACAGTCCCCTTGCTCCTTTGTTATTCTTAGCTGTCGGTGATGCGGAAGGGAAAGTTGAATTAGTTTCCCCCGATGATGACGGTATGGGACCGATTCTAGAGGAACTTTTGTTTGATGAACTCGATTAATTACTTGATTTTACCAAATCCGCCGACCAAATTTATTGATAAATCTAGTCACAGTATATCTTTCGGGATTTCATCATCATCGTGATTAACACGGATTTGGTATTTTTTCTTTAAATTACGGCGTTTATCATAAAGATGAAGTATAACCTAACTTGGTATTAACGACCGGCTCCTGTCTCCCCAAAATAAAAACCTCATACCTCACTATTAAGATAAATGCTATATCACCACAACTAGGGGAGAGCTTTAAAGATTAGCTATTTTTCTGGTGATAGTGAGGATGAAAGGTTTCCAAGCAAGACTGATTAAATAACCCAATCCTGCCACTAAAATAATTGTCGCCCCCGAGGTGAGATTTAAACTATAGGATAACCATAAACCAACCAAAGTAAAGACAATTCCTAAGATAATCGCTAGGACCATCATTCCCTTCATATTTTTAACAAATTGTCCGCTGATAGCGGCGGGAATAGTTAACAAAGCAATTACCATAATTAATCCCACCACCTGCATTACTGCCACAATAGTTAAAGCGGTTATTCCCATTAAACCTAAATAAATTACCTCCACGGGAATATTACGAATAATCGCAAAGGTTTCATCAAAAGATATGGCTAACAACTCCTTATAAAAGATACTAACTAAGGCTATAATTAATATATCTATGCCCGCCATTATCCATAAATCATCCCTCGGTACAGTTAAAATACTACCAAAAAGATAACTCATCAAATCAGCTTTATAACCGGGGGTTAAATCAATAAAAATTACCCCAATCGCCATACCAATCGCCCACATCACCCCGATTAAAGTATCGGCTCTCTCGCGGATGCGACGCTGTAAAACCCCCATGCCTAAAGCCGAAAAAAAGGTAAAAAATATCGCCCCCACCAGGGGATTAATCCCAAAAAAATAACCGATTCCTATCCCTCCATAGGCAGCGTGAGCGATTCCCCCACTAATAAAAACCACGCGATTAACTACTACCAAAGTACCCACAATCCCACAGGCAATACTAACTAATATTCCTGCGGCAATCGCATGGCGCATAAAATCAAATTGTAAAGCCTCTAGCATGGGGTGTGGGGTGTGGGGTGTGGGGTGTGGGGAGCTTTTTCAGTAAACAGTAAACTCAAAACTCACATCTGATAACTGATAACTGATAACTGATAACTGATTATTGATAACTTTCAATTACTTGACGAAAATCGCTTTTTTGTTTGACTCCGCGCATTTCTTTCACTAATTCCCGGTCCTTAAAGAATTGTACCGTGGGAGTCCCAGTTACTTGACCCATTTTGGCAATTTCCAGGTCAGCTTCGATGTCAATTTCCACAAAATAAATTTTGCCATCGTACTCATCGACCACTTTATCTAAAATCGGTTTCAGGGTTTTACAGGGGCCACAGGTGGGAGAAACATATTTTACCATTAACAAGCGATCGCCGTCGTGGAATAATTTCCGCAAAGCATAACCCCCAACGTGACGGGTTTTGTTAATATCAAAAGTTTCCTCCGTATCGGCCGGGGTTTCGCTAACGGTTTTCGTCTCGTAATGTTCAGAAGTGGCTGATTGACGGTATTCTTGGATTAAATTATGCTCCGATAACCATCTTTCTGCCAATAACGCCGCCATACACCCCGTACCTGCGGCGGTGATGGCCTGACGGTATTCGTGGTCCTGCACATCTCCGGCGGCAAAAACCCCCTCGACGCTGGTAGCAACAGTCCCCGGTTTGACTTTCACATAACCCACCTCGTCTAATTCTAGTTGTCCTTGGAATAGGGAAGTATTGGGAGTGTGACCGACGGCATAAAATAACCCTCTAACGGCTAATTCACTGATTTCTCCCGTTTGCGAGTTTTTAATGCGTAATCCTGCCATTTTACTGTCTGTACCGAATACATCCAGTGCTTGGGTGTGAAAATGAACGGTAACTTTCGGATTATTTAACACCCGGTCCTGCATTGCTTTCGAGGCACGCATCGCTTCCCCGCGAATTAATAAATGGACGTGAGAGCCGTATTTAGTTAAATATACGGCTTCTTCTGCCGCCGAGTCACCGCCACCAATGACCGCCAGGTTTTCCTCTCTAAATATCGGTGTAGCACCGTCACAGATAGCACAAGCGGAAATCCCGTTACTCCAGAATTGGGCCTCGCTGGGTAATCCTAAGCGTTTGGCAGTGGCTCCTGTGGCGATAATAATACTATTGGCCTTAACTTCCCGGTCCGTGGAACGAATGGTAAAAGGACGCTGACTTAAATCCACCGAGATAACATCTTCGGTATAGCATTGGGTCCCCCATCTTTCGGCCTGTTCCTTCATTCTTTCCATCAGCTTCGGACCGGTGATTCCTTCGGGAAAACCGGGGAAATTTTCTACTTCTGTGGTGGTCATCAGTTGTCCCCCCGGAATGCCTCCCGCTTGGAAACCCTCAAACATCAAGGGTTTTAAGTTCGCACGCGCCGCATAAATCGCCGCCGTATATCCCGCCGGTCCCGAACCAATAACGACTAAATTCTCGACAGTCATAACCGTAAATGCAACTCATAACGACTACGCTTTTTAGTATAACAGATAATGTCGGGTGGGTTAGACGACGATAAGTTAGATAGTTTACCCATCAGTTTAATATGCGTCCTAACCCACCAAGAAGTAGATTTCTGCCTAAAAATCCAGAATACCTCGGATAATAGCTTTTAAATCGGCATCAGCAGGACGTTTGACAAACTGCTCATCGAAAATTTTGGGTCTGAAACCCCGTCGTTCTACGACGGCTTTACTGTTAAATATGAGCATCGTTTACGAAATATATGCTAAAATGTGAGGTATGGAAAAAGCCTATTCGTTTCGATTTTACCCCACACCAACACAAGAGTCGCTATTGCGGCGCACATTGGGCTGTGTAAGATTAGTTTACAACAAAGCTCTCCACGAACGAACACAAGCATGGTACGAAAAGCAAGAAAGAGTAGGCTACGCTCAAACTTCTTCAATGCTAACCGATTGGAAAAAACAAGAAGAATTAGACTTTCTCAATGAAGTAAGCTGTGTACCTTTACAACAAGGGTTAAGACACCTACAAACAGCTTTTACTAATTTCTTTGCTGGTCGTAATAAGTATCCTAACTTTAAGAAAAAACATCAAGGAGGAAGTGCCGAATTTACCAAATCTGCTTTTAAGTTCAAAGACAGACAAATCTATTTAGCCAAATGCACAGAACCTTTACCTATTCGATGGTCAAGACAAATACCAGAAAGCTGTGAACCAAGCACAGTAACAGTCAGATTACATCCTTCTGGACGTTGGCATATTTCAATTAGATTTGATGACCCAACGATTAAGCCTTTACCAGTAACAGATAAAGCCATCGGAATTGACTTAGGAATTAGTAGTCTTGTCATTACCAGCGACGGCGATAAAGTATCTAATCTCAAGCATTTTAAAAAGCATTATCGGAGACTGCGAAAGGCACAAAAAAATCTTTCTAGAAAACAGAAAGGCTCAAAAAATCGGGAAAAAGCAAGAATCAAAGTAGCCAGAATTCATGCTCAAATTAACGATAGTAGAAAAGACCATTTACACAAGCTAACCACTCAATTAGTTCGTGAAAACCAAACGATTGTGGTTGAGAATTTAGCCGTCAAGAATATGGTCAAAAACCCCAAGTTATCTCAGGCAATATCTGATGTAAGCTGGGGAGAAATCACTCGACAATTAGCCTATAAATGCCGTTGGTACGGCAGAAATTACATCGAAATAGATAGATGGTTTCCTAGCTCTAAAAGATGTAGTAATTGCGGGTATATTGCTGAGAAAATGCCGTTAAATGTTCGAGAATGGGATTGTCCAGACTGTGGGATTCACCATGACCGAGACATTAACGCTAGTAAAAACATTTTGGCCGCAGGACTTGCGGTGTCAGTCTGTAGAGCGACCATAAGACCAGAACAGAGTAAATCTGTTAAGGCAGGTGCGGAACCCCGCAAGGGAAAGAAGCAGAAACCTAAATCGTGAGGTTTGGGAATCACCGTCCGTTTACGGCGGTGAGGATGTCAAGGCTGTAAATCCAAACCAGTTTAATTGTGTAGGTAGTCGCGCTCACCAAATACATTAATCTAATTTGCCCCGCAGCACCTTTTGAAACCCGGATATCGAGCTTGTGAAAAGTCCAGCCTTCCGGCAACTGAATTTTCCCCGGTAGAGGTTCCTGGCGGGAGTTATGGGGATATTGGTCATCGATTAAATCCTCTAAAGTTTTGGCAATAAGTTCAACAAAGCTATTTTTGTGAACTTTTGCCAGTTTTTTGAAAGAGCGCTCGAAGTTGTCAGAAGATTCAATCGAGAAGGGAATTGAGCCAGTCATGCACTTCTCCTTTCCCAATAGGATGAGAAGATTCCGTCGCCAATGCTTCCTTCAAAACTTCAGACATGGCTGCTTTGTAGGCCGGATGTTCCTGTTCTATCAAATCAAGCTTTTGATAACCTAATGCTTTCATATCATCAAGGAGAATTGGCTCTGTGGAACTTTCTTCTGGTGGCAGACCTTTACGAGCCTTTTTCCAGGGAAATTCTGCGTGAGTCATATCACTCAACCTATAGGCGTGGTAGTTACCGAAATATTGCCAAATTTCTGCTAAAAGTTCTTTTTTCTCCGATGGCAGCCCAGACAAGGATTCTTGGCGAGGAATTGGTAATTGTTTAGCCTCAAAATCACTGTAGAACTTATAAGCAGCAGGACAAACCGGACCGTAACGCCATGCTTGAATTTCCTCCTTAAACAATGGTTCATCGTATAGGGCCAAATGCAAGCTCTGTGCATAATATAAAAGCTTTTGGACTTTCATATTAGTCATTTCAGCGTCTATACCATCCTCGTAAGCTCTGATAATAAAGTAGCGAGCCACAGTCAGGCAGTCAATCATAGCTCCACAAAATTTTTGGAATATCGACCTATGACCATTGTAGAAGAAATTGACAATTAGTACAAATGTATAAAGAAAGCTTAACAATGCTCATCGGGTAATGGACGAAGTTTTAATATTTGTCGTTACTGACTTTACCAGTGGGTGAAGTCTGCCGCAAATTGAGATAGGGATAAAAGCTTAATACGGGTATCTTGAGCAACTTTTTGGCGCATTTGAGCCGTATTATATCCCCAATCGGCTAAATATAAGCCCACGTCGTTTAAATCTGCTTGTTGCTCCACTAACTCCAACGCATCGAGACGATCCTCGACAAACCACAAATTAGCGGGAGATTCCGGTAAATCAGCCAGTATTTGCTGAATAGTCAGGTATTTCGGCTGTTTGATTTCCTTGCCAATTAATCTCGCTTCTGGAAAATTAATTGCTACTTTTTGTAACAATTGCTTGACAAAACGACTTTCTTTTGTAGTGATAATATAAACCAAAAAATCCGAGTCTAAAAGAGAGTCCAGGCGATCGATCGCGGGTTGATAAAATCGGTGTAAAGTTAACCAAGACTCTAGATCCGACTCAATCCATTGATCCCTAAGACCATCGAGAGCATTTGAGAGAACTTTTTTCGCTATTTTATCCCTTTCTAGCAGATTTTGTCGAATTAACGGCCAATTATTTAAAGCTTCCTCGTCGGGAATATCGAGAACGAGCGATCGCAACAGTAAAGGCATTTCCCAACCGGTTTCGATAACGGGACGAAGTTGCGAAAACCTCGGGAAAAAATCCTCGGGAATTATTTCCGGCCAAAGGGTTTCATAGGTGCGTTTGCTAATCTGAAAATACTCGATCATGCCATCACAAAGAACACCATCAAAATCGAGTGCTAGAATACGGGGGGATTGATTCATAAATGCTGGTTTAATCTCAATAATGGCAGTATAGCGCAGGGAAAATTAAAAAATTGTCTGGTACATCATGCTATTAGCTATTCTTTGCTTCATCGTTGACATAACATAGCTGTCTGATGATTTCGGTGACAGAATTTTTCAGTCCCTCTACATGAATCCAACCCACATATACAGCATATACAATATTTTGATGATTGTCCTGTATATAAACATGATGCACACGATATAAATCTGAGCTTAAATAAATATAACCACTGGCATCTTTGAATTTACCTTCTAGTAATATTTTTTCTTTTAAAGGTTTCATTTTTACCACATCTTTAGTCACCCCAGATATTTTGGCTATTCTTTCTATGGCAAGAGCAACACAAGTGTTATGACTGTAACTATTACCATGATTATAATCCTGCTGATTAAAATAAATTGTCTCTACGATATTTTTAGCCACTTTATCTGATGCTAGGTAATAGGTATGAGCATTAAGGGAATTTAAGACAACGGCAGCAATTTCTACAGAATCAAAAATATTGCTGGTCGCTTCTAGATAATAATCGCTTATCAAAATCTTGGATACATCGTTTATAGAATCAAAAAGAGGACGAATTGGATAAGCAATAATATCGGAGGAATTGATCAGATTATTCCAGCGCAAACGCTGGCCTTGATGCTGGCTAATAAATTTTTCAATTTGATTGGTATCAATGCCTAGAGTTAAATTTAAAAATGGGATCGGTGAACCCATTGTTGTTACACTAGATAGGGAAACTTTGCCCCGTTCTTTACCGATAAGATCACGAATTTCATGAGCGGGATCTTTAGGATCAAAACGCTCAGAAAATAACAGATCCCAAAGGATTACAGTACCCAAAGAATGGGCGACTATATGTAATTCGGTTTCCTGGGGATAAGCTTGAACAAGATCGATTAATTGGTCGGCAATAATGCGGCGAATTTGTTTTCCTCGATCGCTGCCTAAATAGCTAAATGCGTCACCGATAAAATAAGATAAATACTCTTTTCTAAAATTTTGATAGCGAAAGGATTGCTCGGGGTTAAAATTACTATTTTTCTGTTTTTGTGTCTGTAATTCTTGGTCTATATCTCGCCATAATTTTTCGGTTCCTTTGAGAACATTTCCCCAAAATCCTGCATAACAGTAGGGAATAATCTGATTTTTGCGTTTACATTCTTCTTCAATTAGTTTAATTAATTTATTGGCATAACTAGCGTCTCTTGTGGCCACTCCATGAATAAAGTAAATCAGCATAATAGATTTATCTCAATAAGCGGTGATCGGAATCTCTCTTAATATACCCTTCTAGCTTCAGAAAAATATCAGGATGGAGCGAGATATAGTAATATATAATTAATTAATGCGATTTGTCAAGAGATGGTCGCTTAGGCCTTGCTAACCCAGCCTAGGAATTGCCATATAATACAAATGCCCGCTATTATAGAATTATATTTTTCCCTTTTAACTTAGTCTTATGGTTTCACAACTAGATAAAACTAACGTCACTGAAATTATCTACCCCGATAGCGATAGTCAACCTATGGCCGATAATACCCAGCAATTTCGTTGGATCACAACAATTAAAACTAATTTAGACTGGCTATTTCGCGAGCAGTCTGATGTCTTTGTTGCGGGGGATTTACTTTGGTATCCCGTGGAAAATGATAATAAACTGCGTCAAGCGCCGGATATCATGGTGGTTTTTGGAAGACCAAAAGGGGAAAGAGGTTCCTATCGACAATGGCTAGAAAATAACGTTAGTCCCCAGGTGGTTTTTGAAATCCTCTCTCCGGGTAACACCCTCACGGAAATGGCCAAAAAACAGCTATTTTATCAGCGTTATGGGGTCGAGGAGTATTATCTTTATGATCCCCATAAAAACGATGGCAGTGGTTGGATAAGAGGGGAAAATCAGCTAGAAATTCTGGAAACTCTCGATAATTGGGTTAGTCCCCGTTTAGGTATTCGTTTTCAGTTGGGGGAACCAGAAATGTTGCTTTTTTATCCCGATGGACAAGCTTTCACCAGCTATAACGAGGAAAAACAACGAGCGGAAAGATTAGCCAATAAACTGCGGGAATTGGGCATTAATCCCGACCAAATCTGAGAGGATGTTTCTTGGCTACTATTAAAAACGGATTTGCTCCGAGAGTGCCTATTGACTAGAGGTCATACCGCGCTGACGTAATTGGTCGATAAAAAATTCTTCTAGGGAAGCACGAGCTAAATTAAGACTAATCAAGCGAGCATCCATACTAGACAGGGCAGCCAGAAAAGCATCGGGTTCTCCCTGTAATTGTCCGTGCCAAAAATTATCGCGCCAATGTAAACCGAGTATCCATTGCTCTAGTTGATCCTCCCTACCACCTTGAACAATCACCTGATAGACATCAGCACGACCGAGAATTTGGTCGAGGGAACCGACACAGAGTAATTCTCCCCGAGCCAACAGGGCAATGCGATCGCAAATTTGTTCCACATCGGAGAGAATATGAGAGTTAAAAAAGATGGTTTTCCCCTGTTGTTTGAGGGATTGAATAATTTCTCGCACCTGATAGCGACCGATAGGGTCCAGTCCCGACATCGGTTCATCGAAAAAGACTAATTCGGGATCATTGATTAATGCTTGAGCTATGCCGATCCGTTGCATCATACCCTTAGAATATTGACGCAATTGTTTTTTCTGGGCAGTTTTGCGGTCTAATCCCACTAAATCCAATAATTCAGGAATGCGTTTTTTCTGCACAGAAGAGGGAATTTGAAAAATGCTGGCGATTAATTGCAGGAATTCCCAGCCGGTGAGATAGTCGTAGTAGTAGGCATTTTCAGGAAGATAGCCGATGCGTTGCCTGACCGAGCGATCGCCAATTGGTTGACCGAGAATCAAGGCCCGTCCAGAAGTGGGTCGGACAATCCCCAAAAGGGTTTTTAAGAGTGTGGTTTTGCCGGCCCCGTTCGGGCCTAATAATCCAAAGGTTTCGCCCTCATGGACAATTAAAGTACAGTTTTTCAAGGATTCGATTTTCTTATTTAACCAGAATCCCGTCCGATAAGTTTTTTGTAAGTTTAACGTCTCTAGCACACTTTGACGGCTGGTATTCGTCATTGTTTTGGAATCATCTCTCCTAGACTTTGCTTTTATTATTCCCCAATTGTCAGCAGCAATGTCAACAGTATCAAAATAGCCCAGTTTTGGAACCCAGAAAAATTCCAACTGGTGTTGAGAAGCGGTATCAGTGCAGTTCTGGGCTATTGCCAGCTTTCTTCTCTGGCATTGGTGTGCATTAGCCGCTAAAATCTGTTAGACAGGTAACGTTGACACTTGAGCGGCAACTGGTACAATAGTGCGAACGCTTACACAAACACAGCATGAAACAACTCCTCAATTGCCTTAATTCCCTGACAGTGGCCAGTGTAGCCACTATCGCCTTGGCTTACCCCAGCATCGCTCAAGTTAATCTGTCTGTTTATCCCGCTCCTTCCTCGTCGAACGAATCCATCGAATTATACGTTCCCCCGCCAGAAAACAATAACACCAATAATAATACCTGTACTCAATTGATTGGGGCAAATATCGATAAAATTATCAGTCAAGCTCCCAATCAGTGGGGTATATTAATCGAATCTATCGATCGCCAAACGGTTATTTATAGTCATAACGCCGATCGCTATTTTATCCCTGCTTCTAATACAAAGTTATTTACCACGGCTGCCGCTTTACAAGCGATGAACCCGGAAACGACAATTCAAAAAAAATCCCTGCGCGATTGGGTGAATATCACTAATCAGAGAAGTAATAATTTCTACGCTGACACTCTTTTTCGCTTTATCGGCGGTTCTAAAAGTGTTACTGCCATCTTGGCACAATTGGGCATCGATCCCAGTGGTTTTCGTCTAGCCGATGGTTCGGGATTATCCCGCCGTAATAATGCTACTCCCCGCTCGATCGTGGAAATTTTGCGGGTGATGTATTATTCTCCTAATCGCGATACTTTCTATGCTTCCTTACCGGTAGCGGGAATTAGTGGCACCCTGAGAAACCGAATGCGTCAGACGGCCGCTACTGGCACAGTTTACGCTAAAACTGGCACTCTCACCGGTGTGCGGGCCCTATCGGGTTATCTAGAAAACCCCAACCAAGAACCGATGCTATTTAGCATTATCGTTAATAATCAACGGGTTTCCGGACAGGCTCTGGTGAAAGCGATCGATACTATTGTTCTACAGATGACCGAATCTCGTTCCTGTCAACCTCAGTAGCTCTCCTGTAAAAATACCCAATTGTCCTGACCAGCTGTCCGCGCATTTAAATTGCTTGTGGAGATGAGGCAAGACTAATGGTTAATAATAGCCATAATCTGCTTCAGTTTGGGTTTGGGTTTGGGGGGAGAGATATTCAAAATTAGAAGGATCTCGCAGAAAACGAAATATTTCTTCTTCGAGACGATGAATCAGATAGGGTTCTATGGAACTAGAATCGCGTAAACAGGCTAAATAGCCTTCAACGTATAGCCGGATCTCATCAAAACGCGAGCCACGGTGCCAAAGATCCACCATGTCATCGGTTAGTCTTTGATAGTAACGAATGGATTGGGTATCTTGGAGCATGGGCAGTAGAACAAAAAAAAGAGAGTGGGGGTAAGTGTTTATGGATCATCGTAGGGAGAATTGCTTCCGTCCCCGATATCTCTATTGTACCCACCAAATCGGCAAAACACAGGCGAGCGCATTTTCAGTGATCAGTAATCAGTAATCAGTGAGCGCCGGAGCAGGGAGAGGAAGTTTGAGCATTTGTACTAAAATTCCCAATACGCAGTTTAAATGCAGTACAGCTGATCAATCAGGAAAACTAATATTTAGCGATCACTTGTTGCTCACCTTTTTTGGCTAATTTGGCTGATTTGTCCGAGTTATGGGCTGTTATTGGTTATTCGTGGTTTCTTTGTCTTTTTGCCCGTTCAATTTGTGCTTGTAGTTCTGCTATTTGTCGCTGCAATCTTTCGCTTTCGCTATCATTAGCATCAACATTAATTGAGCTTTTTACCCCTATTTGGGCATAGTTTCCCTGGCGAATTTGACGATAGGATTCCGAGTTAAACCATTGCTGTAGATACTGGATTCTTTCCACGGAAAAAGGATGAGTTAAAAAGGAACCATTCCCACCATTATAAATGATAAATTTATAAATCTGGTTTAAGTTATCTTGGTCTAATTGTCGATAGGCTTCTCCTTGTCGAATAAATTCTTCTAAGTTGCATTCATGCAGATATTTTTGACTTCCTCCTGCACATTTCATTAAAGTTCTCAGGACTAAATTTAAATCATCGGTAACTAATAAAGCCGCTCTGTCTGCTGATAATTCGGCTTTTCTGCGCCATTCATAAAAGGCATAAACTAGACCAGTAGTAATGGCTTTTCCTAGTCCTAAAGTGATGTCCCCAAGAAAATTAGCCGCCCCCATCACCCAAAAAGACATTTGAATCAAAATACTATGATCGCATTTTAAATGACCTAATTCGTGGGCAAGAATTACTCGAATTTCTTCTTCATCTAAGAGGTCTAAAAGAGCAGTATTAAAGACTATATAGGGATGTTCTGACCCCAAAGAATAGGCATTGGCTAAAGGGTTTTGACTGACATAAAGATTCGGTTCTGGGAACATATCTAAATCCCGCAGACATTCGCGATAGATGCCGTATAAAGTGGCGTATTGACGCGGGCCGACTTTTAGATCATTGCCCATTAATAAAATTTGTTGGGGACGTTCATAGAGATATTCGGAAAAACTTTTCGCTAATAAATCAAACCCCGGAACTGATCTTAAGGCCTGTTCAGCTTGCTGATCTAGGGGATGTTTAAAAGCTTGACTGGAGATATCAGGATAAGTTGGCATATTTTTTCAAGGAGAAAGGAGTCGTTAATCAGAAATAAACGGGTATTAATTGCCAAGTTTTTGAGTTTTTCTTGCCAAATTTTTCGAGAGAAGTGAGGGGGTTATAGTCGGGAACTACTTCTAGAGAACTCCGACTTTCTCAATAGGTTTTTAACTCTGCAAAATTGCTGATTCTAGAGTTGATTTTGGTGACATAGAATAGACCTGTGGGAGAAATGAGCTTTTTTCTTGTTAACTATCCTTAGCAATAATTCCTAGATTAGATAACAAAGCTTGTAGGTTAGTTTGCACGGTAGCGGGTTGGTATCTCTTAATAGTTTCTAGGGAATTATCAGCGAGTTTTTGCCACAATTCCCTATTATCATAGAGTTCGATCACTGCTTGGGCAAATTCCTCGGCAGTATCGGCAATTAAAACATCCTGGTGGTCAATTAATCCCATACCTTCGGCACCAATTCTTGTGGTAATAGTGGGTAATCCTAGGGAAAGACTTTGACCTATTTTACCCTTCATTCCCGCACCAAATCGCAGGGGAGCGACAAAAACACGACTCTTTTGAAAATAGGGTTCTACTTCGGGAACATAACCGGTGACAACTACTTTATCACTGGCTAATTCCTTCACTTCATCCTTGAGGTTACTTCCCAATAAATTAACGGTAATATCAGGACGGGATGCCCAAACTAAGGGCATAATTTCTAAACATAACCACTTAACTGCATCAATGTTAGGAGGGTGATTGTAGCTACCAATAAATACTAAACCCGATCGCTGGTCAAAAGCAACTTTTTCTGACAGGGAAATTTCTTCATGGATATTGGGGATTACCCAAACATTTTTCACTCCTAAAGAGGATAAAACCTGCTTTTCGTCTTCCGTTACTACCACGGTTGCTTCCGCTTGATTAGCATAGTTTAACTCTAATTTCTGATAGGTTTCCCAACTCCAGCTAGTATTTTGATAACTGGGATCGAGATAGTCTTTTTGCCGTTTTAAACGCAGAAAATGCAGGTCAATTGTATCATAAATAATTGGCACTTTTGTTTTTAAGCGAATTAAGTCCATATACTTATCGCACAATTCGGGACGACACAACCAAACTCCATCGATCAGAGGTAAATATTTGATTAATTTTTCTTCTAGATTATATCTTTGCGCTGTGCCATAAATAACTTCAATTCCCAGCTGTTGCAGGACGGAAGTATAGGGTTGTTCAGGATAGCCATTATCGGGAAAGAAAATCACTGAATAGCCTAAATTGAGCAGTAGCTTAAGAATATTTAATAAACGCACACAGCCGGATTCTCGATCGTATAGTGGAACGTAGGAGTCAATGACTAAAATTGTCGGGTTTCCTTGTAAACGTCGGGCAGCTTTCGGTACATTATTAGCATCGTTATCCAGGTGTTTAGTTAATACCTTTGACCATTTTTCTCGAAACTTAGTTTGATTAATAACTTGATATTGTTTGATCCCACTGGAAAGGTCTGTTCCCGAGGTGATTCCTTCGTAGTGAATGACGTTAGATTGGGGTTGATAGAGGACTTGATAACCCAATTCTCGGATGGCAAAACATAAGTCTGTATCTTCGTAATATGCGGGGATAAAGTCTTGAGAAAAACCACCTAATTGCTTAAATAATTCCGTAGGAACTAATAAACTGGCCCCCGAACAATAGTCCACGGGACGCACATAATTATATTCTGGTTCATCGGGACTATCTAAGCGTCCATAATTCCAACCATCGGCAGAATTCCAGATAATTCCCCCCGCTTCTTGTTGTTTACTATTAGCATAAATTAACTTAGAACCCACCGCACCAACTTGGGGATTATTGACAATTAATTTTAATAAACTTTCTAGACAATTTTCCAGAATACGAGTGTCGTTATTGAGAAAATATAGGTATTGACCTTTTGCTTGACTAGCTCCATAATTACAGGAACGAATAAAACCAGAGTTCTCTGCATTAGTTAATACTTTAATTCCTTTAACTAAAGTGGCTAATTGTTCTAAGGTGTCATCAGTGGAAGCATCATTAACAATGACTATTTCATAAGCTAAATCAGAACTTAAGTTAACACTCAAGGATTCCAAACAGTTAAAGGTGTAGGCAAATTGGTTATAAGCAGGAATAATAATCGAGACTAAAGGATCATCACTACTGGCAATTTCTAGGGGTCGGGGTTCAGCTAGTTTAGCACTTTCGATCACCTGTTCTTCAAATTCAGAGGAACTCTTTCCTGTGAGAATTTTGACAATTTTTCGTTTCATCTTTTTCAGTGCTGATTTCCATCCTTCCTCCTGGAGACTAAAGAAAAATTTTTTCAGCAGTTTTTTAACTTTGAAAATAATCATTATTACCATAAATACTCCTCTGGAGAAAACCAATCTTGTGCTAAATTTAAATCTCTTTCTGCTCTAACAATAGCTCCTTCCTTTAATTGTTGCTTGAGGTAGTTTCTCTGTGGTTCCATAATATATAATTTAATCGCTTCATTAATTAAATTATTATATTCTTTTTCAGGATAATCACTACTCGCCAACCATCGATCGAGAAGTTGCATAGTATCTTCAGGGAGAGTTATCTGAAGTTGTCTGGCCATTTTGTCTTTCCTAGCTATATCTAGATGATAACAATTATAAACACCCCTAGAGCGATTTTAGTTGCTGTCGGGATAAATTCTCGGGGCTGCGGCGATTAATTTTTGAGTGTAGGGGTGTTGGGGATGGCTAAAAATTTGTTCAGTGTCACCCATTTCAACTATTTTACCCGCAGTCATCACCGCAATTCGATCGCAGAGGAATCTCGCTAACCAAAGATCATGAGTTATAAATAAATAAGTGAGATTAAATAACTTTTGTAACTCTAACATTAACTCTAAAACCTGTGTCTGGACACTAGCATCGAGCATACTAACCGGTTCATCACAAATAACTAATTCTGGACGAGTAATTAAAGCGCGAGCAATGGCTACCCTTTGCTGTTGTCCCCCCGATAACTCTCTAGGATAGCGTCGATAAAATTCCTCTACCGGTGTCAAACCGACTCGATCTAACATTTCCAAAACCTGTTTTTTAGCGGTTTCTAGACTGACTTTTTGGTGGATCAAAAGCGGATCAGCGATACTTTCTCCCACCGTCATTAGAGGATTGAGACAAGCGAGGGGATCCTGAAAAATCATCTGCATTAAGCGTCGTTTGGGACGCATTTTTTCCCCCGATAAAGGGGTTAAATCTTCTCCTAAAAATTCCACTTTTCCCCCGGTGGGTTTAATTAACTGTAATAGGGTTCGCGATAGGGTACTTTTCCCACACCCCGACTCCCCAACTAAACCGAATATTTCCCCTCGATACAGTTCAAAGTTGACTTCATCCACCGCTTTAATAAATTTCTTTTCTTTCTTAAAAAAACTATCTAAAAAGTTACCCTCTAGGGTATAATACTGTTTTAAATTATCCACCTTTAACACCGTTTCTTTGCCTTGAATTGCCGTTAATTTTTCCTCCCGCAGCTGTAGGTGTAAAGCGGCGGCTAAAAGAGAACGGGTGTAGGGGTGTTCAGGTGTATTAAAAACTGTTTTTACCGCTCCCGATTCGACAATTTTGCCCCCCTGCATCACCGCTAATCGATCGCAATATTCTCCCACCAGCGCTAAATCATGGGAAATTAACAATAATCCCATCTGTTCCTCGCTACATAAACGCTTTAATTCCCGCAGAATTTCCGCCGAAACCGTCACATCTAAACTGGTGGTGGGTTCATCGGCAATAATTAACTTAGGGTTTAATAATAAAGCTAAAGCAATGGCCACTCTTTGCCGCATTCCTCCGCTAAATTCGTGAGGATATTGGGACCAACGATTAGCGGGAATTTTTACTTTTTCTAGGACAGTACAAGCTTGACTTTTAGCTTGACGATAGGTTAAATTTCGTCGATGAGCTTGCAAAGTTTCCACACAATGATCGCCAATAGTCATCAGCGGATCCAGTCGCGTCATCGGATCTTGAAAGACTAATCCCACCGCTTCCCCGCGAAACTTTTCCAACTGTTTGCTAGACAAAGATAAAAGCGATCGCCCTTCAAAGGTAATCTCACCTTCCACGTGAGTGCGATTAGGTAATAACCTTAAAATAGCCTTACCGATGGTCGATTTTCCACAACCAGATTCACCCACTAATCCCAGGGTTTCCCCTTGGCCTATACTAAAAGATACCCCATCGATCGCCCAGGAGGGAGAACTTAATTCGGTCGGGTAGGCAATTTTTAGGTTTTTAATTTCCAACATGAGGCGATCGGTAACGATAAAAGTTAGGACTTAAGTAAGTAGTTATAATTAAATCGAAGATAGATTTTGCCTCTGATCCCCCCTGCCCCCCTTGATAAGGGGGGTGCCGATAGGCGGGGGGATCCCCCCTTGATAAGGGGGGTGCCGATCCCCCCTGCCCCCCTTGATAAGGGGGGTGCCGATAGGCGGGGGGATCCCCCTTGATAAGGGGGGTGCCGATCCCCCCTGCCCCCCTTGATAAGGGGGGTGCCGATAGGCGGGGGGATCCCCCTTGATAAGGGGGGCATCTGATAATTTTTAACGCCTACCTACTTAGGGTCAAGTATGCCACACAAACGGCGATCGAGCATTTAATCAGTAATCGACAACTGACCCTAACAAAACCTGACAATACCCCTTTAAAGTCGCCACTCGCTCGCTAATTATCTGTAAACGCTTCTCCCGTCCTTGCCGGGCCGAGGCCAAAAATAACCAATCCGTCTCCAGCAATCGCCACGATCGATATAGTTCCGTCTGGACTGTGCGCCAACGATTAGCCACCTCTGGGCTGAAATTGTCATCATTTAGTGACAATATCTCCCCTTCTAGACAGGTTTGTAAAGCTTGAAAAGATTGTAACCCCGTGGAAGCATCCCCATCCAGAAGGGCAAGACTGAAATCCTCCAGTTTTCTTAACAAAGATTTGTAGGCTTGATGGTAATTTGTCGGTAGCATCCAATACAAAGCGCGTTAGAATTTGTTACATAAGATTAACGATTTGCCGTCACGGTTGCAAGTCCTCCTCCCGACCAGAGACAAAAACTTAAAAGAATCCCGCCCTTTTCGCCGATCGATCCGATGCCAGTGTTAGAGAGTTAAGTAATCTGGCATCCCTTCGGCCTAATAATTTTCTAGTTATCCGTCTCCACCACCCCTATTATCCCCCCGATCCAACCATGAACGCCATCACTGCCACCCAACCAGAAACCCTCAGCGCCCTTCCCCGAGCCACGGAACCGAAAAAAGCGTTAGTTTTACCCGATTGGCTGCAAGAATGCCTAATTACCTACGAAAACGACCCCCAGAATCCCGATAGCGATTTAATCTGTCGGGCCTTTAATTTCGCCTACAAACTCCACGAGGGCCAGTATCGCAAATCCGGGGAACCCTATATCGCCCATCCCATAGCTGTAGCGGGATTACTGCGGGATCTGGGGGGTGATGGGGCAATGATCGCGGCGGGATTCCTTCACGATGTGGTGGAAGATACGGAAGTCACCCCCGAAGAAATCGAGGCTAGATTCGGTGTTGAGGTGCGTAATTTGGTGGAAGCGGTGACAAAACTCTCCAAATTCAACTTTTCTAGCAAAACTGAACGGCAAGCCGAGAATTTTCGCCGAATGTTCCTGGCGATGGCTCAAGATATCCGCGTCATCGTGGTCAAATTAGCCGATCGCCTGCACAATATGCAAACCCTCGAACACCTCAACCCGCAACAGCAGCAACGCATCGCCCTCGAAACTAGAGAAATCTTTGCTCCTCTGGCTAACCGTTTAGGGATTGGGCGATTTAAATGGGAATTAGAGGATTTATGCTTTAAATACCTCGAACCCGATGCTTATCGCACCGTGCAGTTATTGGTATCGGAAAAGCGTATCGATCGAGAGTCCCGCATCGAAACAGTTGTTAACACATTGCGGGAAAAATTGCAAGAAATTGGCATAAAAGTTCTTGATTTACAGGGTCGCCCCAAACATCTCTACGGCATCTATCATAAAATGCACAATCAGGGTAAAGAATTCGAGCAGATTTATGATATCGCCGCCGTCCGCATTATCGTCGAAACTAAAGAGGAATGTTATCGTTGTTTAGCCGTAGTTCACGACCAATTTACTCCGATTCCCAACCGTTTTAAAGACTATATCGGTTTACCAAAAGCTAACCGTTATCAATCCCTCCATACCACCGTTGTTGGTTTAAATGCCCGTCCCCTAGAAGTGCAGATTCGCACCCTAGAAATGCACCATGTTGCTGAATACGGGATTGCAGCCCATTGGAAGTATAAAGAAACTGGTTCTAGTCAAACAACTTTAACCGCCGCGGATGAAAAATTCGCTTGGCTGCGTAATCTGCTCGACTGGCAAAAAGACCTTAAAGATGGCCAAGAATACATGGATGGCCTCAAAAATAATTTCTTTGAAGAAGATATCTATGTTTTTACCCCCAAAGGTGATGTGGTGGCTCTGGCCCAAGGTGCGACACCGGTAGATTTTGCCTATCATATTCATAGCGAAGTAGGTAATCAGATGAAAGGGGCAAGAATTAATGGTAAATGGTCAGTTCTTGATGCTCCCTTGCAAAATGGTGATCTGGTGGAAATTCTCACCAGCAAAAATAGTCACCCTAGTTTAGATTGGTTAAATTTTGTCGTTACTCCTAGCGCCAGAAATCGCATCCGGCAATGGTACAAAAAATCACGACGAGAAGAAAATATTAGCCGAGGTCGTGATTTATTAGAGAAAGAATTGGGGAAAACTGGCTTCGATGCCCTGCTGAAATCAGAACGAATGCAATCGGTGGCTAAACAGTGCAATTATGTGGCAGTAGATGATTTATTGGCGGCTTTGGGTTACGGCGAAGTTACCCTAAAAAATGTGGTTAATCGTCTGCAAGAAACAGTTAAAAATCAACAGGAAATTTTAACGGTCAAAAATCCGCCCGATGTCCTAACTGATTCCCAATTGATTCTACCACCTTCTCCCGTTCAAAGGGCTTTACCCGTCAGTAAATCACCGATCGCCGGTGTGGAGGGATTAGTCTATCGTTTGGCTGGTTGTTGTTGTCCTTTACCCGGAGAAAATATTACTGGTATAGTTGCCCATGCGGGGGAAGGTATTGTTATTCACCGTCAGGGCTGCTCGAATGTGGAAAAAGCCGAAGCTGAACGCTTAATTCCTGTTAGTTGGAACCCCATAGATGACCAGGGACGTTATCAAACTTATCCGGTAAATATTCAGATTGAAGTGATTGATCGCGTCGGGGTTTTAAAAGATATTCTCTCTCGTTTAAGTGACCAAAATATTAACGTTCGCAATGCCGGAGTTAAGACTAATTTCGGTAAACCCGCTTTAATTTCCCTGAAAATTGAAGTAAAAGACCTGCAACAATTTGAACGCTGTGTTACTCAAATTAAGCTGATGAGCGATGTTTTAAACGTTCGTCGCATCAGTCAGGTAAAAAGCGATCGAGAGTAAGTTAAACCTAAAATTTCTGCTAATATCCCCCAAACTTCAGAGCGCCTTAGCTGTTGAAGTGCGATGCTGACACTGACTAAAACCACGAGGGCAATATCTGCACTTTTTGTCACCGAACAGCGTAGGATCGATAATGAATCTGAGCGCAAAAATCCCTATGTTATTATCCCCACTCTCAGTCATCAGTTTTCTGATTAGTTTTCTGGTGGTTGCCCTGATTAAACAACGTTTTAGCCCAGGGCAGAATTAGGGGTGTTATTTATGTCGAACTCAGGCTCTCATAGTCTATAGCATCAAAAACACCATCGCTTAGATACAAGCGCCGGCTGTTAGGGGGTTGCGGTTGTGCGGATTTCCCGATCGCACCACGCCAGATTCTGATCATTTGGTCTTGTTCTTTCCAGAATGCCCCCGGATAGGGATGGGTGGTGGCACGCACCAGACGGTCCACCTCGGTGACGGTCATCGTCGGGTAAATTTGCCCATCTTCGGGAGTCCTTCCAGGCCATTCAGTCGCTTGAGAGTCATCTTGTGGTCTTGGTTGTAAGCGATCGCTAATTAGTTCTGGCCAGATGCGACCGATCAACTGCTGGTGAGCGATCGCCACCCGTTGATAAAGAGTCGTTGCTGTTTCATCAGCAGCGATCGCTAATTTTTCCTGGGCTAAAATCGGGCCTGTATCCACCCCTTCATCTAATTGAAATAAACTCACTCCTGTTTCAGGTAATCCTTTGATAATCGCCCAAGGAATAGAAGCGCGACCGCGGCCTACGGGCAGCAGTGTCGGGTGCATTCCTAGTACACCCCTTTTTACTGCCTGAAGAACTGGTGGTTTAGCGATTTGAGACCAACCAATGATGAACAGCCAATCGATTTCTCTCTCTTGCAGGGATTGAATAACTTCTGGAGCGTTGACACTACGAATTTTTACAACTTCTATACCTCGCTGCTGACAGAAAGAATCCACATAAATCCGCCCTGATTTATCTTGAGCGAGGTTATCTTTGAGAGTAATCACTAAGTCTAGTTTGCCACCTTGTTCGTAGATGGTTTCCATACAAGCAAGACCCAATTGTACACAGGTAACAAAAGCAAATTTCATAAAAACTGACCTTAATAAACTGGAGGTTTTTTAGTTAGATAACCAAAGGTTCTAAAAATGATAGTTACATCTCCCCAAAAGGAGATCTTACCAGCATACTTACCATCCCATTCTCCCTTTTCTAAATCAGGCATATTATCGTAGGAATTGACTTGTGCTAATCCCGTTAACCCCGGTTTACAACCAGTGGAGCCGTTTCGCTCTCGTAGCCTGCACAGGTCTGTTTGAGAAGGTAGGGCGGGGCGGGGGCCAACTATACTCATATCCCCTCGTAAAATATTAATTAACTGGGGCAGTTCATCTATATTAGTCCGACGAATAAATTGGCCAATACGAGTAATCGTTAAAGAATTAGCCTGCGCCGAAGGAACTTGGGCCGCATTAACCCCCATACTCCGAAACTTCAGCAGTTCAAACAATTTTCCCTCTTGGCCGACGCGCTGTTGTCGAAACAGCGGCGAAGCACCATCCTCTAGATAAATGGCTAGGGCGGTTAATAACATGAGCGGAGATAGAATTAATAATGCGATCGCCGCTAAGACAATATCTAAAAGACGTTTTCCGTAAGAACTATACATAGATCAACACCAACTTTCACAATTTAAGCTAGAGAAAGAACAGCGAAAACCCAGACACGATCAAGTTTTCCCTTTGTTACTTTTAACTTTTTACTTGGTATAACCTCTAATCCCCCCAATTGTCAAAGCCTGAAAAGCAGTTTGAAAGGCTTCCGCGTACTTCATTCCCGCCTGTCCACCTCGGTAGGCAGCTAAACCCGTCAGGATTTCAGGGCTACGAGGGTGAGGAAAATCTCTCATCACTCCTCGATAAGAACGCAGGGCTTCGATTTTTTGTTTCAAGCAAGTTTCGCCGATTTCAAAGAAGGTATCGGGAGAAAAGCTATTGCCTTGCACGGGAAAAGACCAATCCGTCGCCGATAAAATCTCCATAAAGTATAGTCCCCGTAAGGGGGGTAAGTCCGAGCGACGCTGAAATAATCTGGCAGCTGCCTGACAAGCGATCGAGGTATGATGGTGGTCGTTGTTCAGATCGTGAGGATGATGAGTAAAGATAATATCTGCCTGAGTTTGCTGGATGGCCTGCTCGATAAACTGCACTAGCTCTAGATGGGGAATCGTATTAAATTGTATATTCGGAAAATTACCTAAAATTGCGCTTTTAAAACCAATTATAGTTTTAGATGCCTTAATATCTTCCAATAAATCCGGCAAATCGGGACGCTGACGGCGGGCATCCACCTGACCAGATAAGATACAAGGGTACACGGCAACGCCTTGAGCGGCAAGAGCGGCGGCAGTGCCACCACAGCCCAAGACTTCATCGTCGGGATGAGCTACAATAATTAAAACTGTCATGCTTCTCTGGGGAAACTTATAGGTCAAGACAAGAAACTCCCTCTTATCTTACTATTGATGGTAAAATTTGCGGGAAATCTAAATGACAAGAAAGCCGACTAAGTATTTTATTGCTCCATTGTTAGGGCTAATCGCTCCTATAAAGTAAAGGGCGCTTGCCAATCAAGGTTTTTTT
Source organism: Microcystis protocystis FBCC-A270 (assembly GCF_050500235.1). NCBI lineage: Bacteria > Bacillati > Cyanobacteriota > Cyanophyceae > Chroococcales > Microcystaceae > Microcystis > Microcystis protocystis. The sequence continues at coordinate 4,860,046 of NZ_CP191407.1, read as the reverse complement.
GAATTTGCCTAGTATTAAGACGGAAATTGATGAAACCCGCTTTTGAACTCCACGATTTCTTGCTGTTGCCTAAAAAAGAGTATGATTAATCATCATGGCTAGTTGTATTAGTTGTCTGATAGCAAAAGGCAATGAGGAATATCGGTAAGACTTCCATGACCTCTCTTGTTAGTTAATTTGGTAGAATCTTTGAGTATTACTATATTAGTATTAACTATTTAGGAAACCTAGGAGCATGGCTGAGTTTACCTCTGATTCTAGGATTAATTGTTCTCGGAGAAATTTATCTGAACAAGAGAGTTAGCGAGCAGAATTTAGCGGTGACAAGAAAAGAATAAATTTTTTATTGCTATGGTTCCTGGAGCGAAATCAAGATAATGTTATACTAAATCCTATTTAAAAAATTATAGGGATCAGGGGGTAAAGAGCATCAGTAATTACTCAAATAGTTATTGAAGAAAGTCGTTTCTTTCACTCAAGAACTGATGGTTTTAATCTAGCAAAAACAAAGCTATTTATCTCTTATCCCTCCTAACCAAGAGAAAAGAAAAAATTAATATTTATCGGCCAGGGTTAGCTGATATGATTAGGGAGATGACTATCATTCCCAAGTCAATGAGCGCAAGAACATTATTCGATAAAGTCTGGGACGCACACACGGTTAAGATTCTTCCCAGTGGACAGACACAATTATTTATCGGACTGCATCTAGTGCATGAAGTCACCAGTCCGCAAGCTTTTTCGATGCTAAGAGAAAGAGGTTTAAAAGTATTATTTCCCAGACGGACTATTGCTACCGTCGATCACATCGTCCCCACCGAAAATCAAGCACGTCCTTTCCTTGACGATTTGGCCGAGGAAATGATCCGAGCGATCGAAACTAATGTTCAAACCAATCATATTCCTTTCTACGGCATCGGTTCCGGCAATCAGGGCATAGTTCATGTGATCGCTCCCGAACAGGGACTAACCCAACCTGGGATGACGATCGCCTGTGGTGATTCCCACACCTCCACCCACGGCGCTTTTGGTGCGATCGCTTTTGGCATCGGCACTTCCCAAGTACGCGATGTTCTTGCTACCCAAACCCTATCCCTATCGAAATTAAAAGTGCGTCGAGTGGAGGTAAACGGCGATTTAAATCCCGGGGTCTATGCTAAAGATGTAATTCTTCATATTATCCGTCAATTAGGCGTTAAAGGCGGTGTTGGTTACGCCTACGAGTACGCTGGTAGTACAATCGAACAGATGTCCATGGAAGAAAGGATGACGATTTGTAACATGGCGATCGAAGGTGGGGCCCGATGTGGTTATATCAACCCCGATCAGATCACCTACGATTACCTCAAAGGTCTTGATTTTGCGCCTAAAGACTGGGAAAGTGCGGTTAATTGGTGGGAAAGCATTAAAAGCGATGCCGATGCGGTTTATGACGATGTGGTGGTCTTCGATGCCGGTGAAATCGAACCCACCGTTACTTGGGGGATCACTCCGGGCCAAGGAATCGGGGTTAACGAAGTCATTCCCACTCCCGAAAGTTTACCGGCCAGTGAAAGAGCGATCGCAGAGGAAGCCTATCAATACATGAAACTCACCCCCGGCACCCCGATTAAAGGCACAAAAATCGATGTCTGCTTCGTCGGTAGCTGTACTAACGGCCGGATCAGTGATCTGCGCGAAGCGGCCAAATTTGCCCAAGGTCATCGTGTGGCCCCCCATGTGAAAGCTTTTATCGTCCCCGGTTCCGAAAGAGTCAAAAAACAGGCGGAAGCGGAAGGATTAGACCAAATTTTCCTAGCATCAGGCTTTGAATGGCGCGAGGCTGGCTGTTCCATGTGTTTAGCCATGAATCCCGATAAATTGCAGGGAGATCAGATCAGCGCTTCCTCCTCCAATCGTAATTTTAAAGGTCGTCAAGGTTCCGCTTCCGGGCGTACTTTGTTGATGAGTCCGGCGATGGTGGTAGCGGCAGCGATTAAAGGGGAAGTCACCGATCCCAGGGAGTTGTTAAATTAAGTAGGGTTTGCTGAAAAAGTTTGTTAGTGGGGTCAGGAGTCAGGAGATAGGGTGATAGGGTTTTGGGGTGATAGGGTGATGAGACAGCTTCCCCACTTCTCACTCCCTTCTCCCCTTCTCCCTTCTCTACAATAATTACTCGCAACCAGAAATACCTTGGGTTCCTATCATACTTTGTGCTTTTTGTCAAAAAAACTTTTTTTTTGCAATAAAACTACATAAAAAAAAGATCATCGTTGTGGGTGAAATTGACTGATTTACCCGTCTTAATTAGGATCACCTTCTAGGTGTGGCAAGGGTTTCAACCATTGCTGCCCAAAAAAGCACAGAATAGCCCATTATGAAATTCTATCAAATCGCTGTTACCATCATAACGTCGTTGTTAAATAAAAATCTTTCTCAATTAATTCTTAAGAATTTATAAATATTGCGGAATGTTAATTTAAATATTCTTAAGTTTTTGCAATAAACCAATAATTTTTACTTATTTTTGTCCAACATTGGGTTAGAAGTCAGGAATCAGTTATCAGTTATCAGTTATCAGTTAAGTAGTCGTGCAAAATAAATTTCCTAGTGAAGAAAGGCACTTATGCAAGAGGCAAGAGGCAAGGGGGGGGTTAGATTTGTGTAATTAATTTTGCTTAGGTACTTATCAGTTCACTGAGAAAACTCCCCACACCCCACACCCCACTTCCCACTCTATTTTAATTTGACTGCCATAATTGCCAAGCTTTAACGAGATTTCCCCCCATCAAGGCAGCCACTGCATTTAAAGTCTTAATTTCCTCACTATCGGGATTTAATTGTCTAGCTTTATCTAAGACTTTTTGGGCTGCTTGCGGTTGCCAATCGTACAGATAAATAAACCCTTGATAAGCATAATGATAGGGATTATGGGGGTCAATTTTAATCATTTCCTCCGTGGCTTTTATTGCCCCTGCCACATCCTGTTGTAGTACCTTAGAAATTGCTAATCCGTAGGCTAAAGATAATTTATCGGGGGGGTTTTGTTGCTGTAAACGATAGGAAAAAGCCTTGTCTGCTTGCAGCACATAATCCTGAATCGAATCGTATTGATTGATACGATTAGTTAACTCAAAAATTGGTTCAATACCCGTTAATCCTTGGCCAATATTAGCAGACTTTAAGCGCAATTGGGTCACTAAATCTAATTGGGGCGTTGCTAACTTGGCAACTTGAGGATCGATAGTAATTTGAGCATTAGTTTTAATCGGATAGGTTTCGCCAGTTTCCCGATTGAGATAGACAGCAGATAAGCGATAAACTCCGGGGGTTGCTGCCGACTGCATGGCAGTTTTTTCAGTGACTTCAAAACCCTTTGGTTGCTCTTCTGGAGTTAATTTTTTTGCCATTAATCCCCCCATAGCAATACCATGATCGTGCATCCAATAATCCTTACCGTCCACTTCTTGCCAAGTTAAAATTACTATTCCTGACTTTAATTGTTGCCAGTCTCCGGCCCATTTGTAAACCACGGGAATGGGTTGATTAGGAGAGGCTTTTTTGGCAATGGCAATCTCTCTTAATTCCACCTGTTTTGGCGCATTTTCAAGGGGTTTAACCGTGACGGAGGGGTCTATTTTACGGTGTAGGGAAAGGGTACTATCATCCGGTAGCTGCCAAGTTTTTTCCACTTGGAAATCTGGTCCGGTGGCGACTCGATTAACAATTTTTTTCTGGACATCGGGGACGGAACCCTGTTCACCAGTTTTAGTTAAAAACCAATCTAAAGAATTGACATCCTTTTCTATATCTTCTTCCCGAACTCCCACCTGTCTGCCGGCAACCTGGGAATTATGTTTACCACCGTAGAAAGAGAAGGTATGTTGATTTAATTCGGGGGTGGAAGGTAAAACCCCTAGGGTGCTGCGAAGATAGGGAGAATCGGCTAGAATCTCTTTAACTACTTCTTCGTGCTGCCAACCAGTTTTTAAATAGGGATGGTGTTGTAATTTGGGACTGAAAACGTTAGTAATTATATCTCCCCCCAAGGGAAATAAATTTAAGCTGGTGAGGATAGCGGCAATAGTTATCGTTCCCCAACGGATACCAGGGGCAAAACGACCACGCCAAGATAATAAACCAACGGATAAAATTAAGGATAAAGTCGGTAAAAGCGGCAAAATATAACGAGCATCTTTATTGATATTTAGGGATGATAATAGGTATCCCCCCAGCAGAAAAAATCCTAACCAAATCCACACAGGACGATTAACCTTATCTTCGGTTTTTCTATGACGTAATGAGATTAATAATCCCACCAGGGGAACTAATAACAATACCCAAGAAAGAAAATAGGGTAAAACTTGGGCGTAAAATGTCCAGGCATCAGGACTGGTAAGAGGCGGATCTCCCTCCAAAATCGCCGAATCTACCGTGGCACGTTTGCTCGCAGTTAACATTAATAACCAATTCGTCCGATACCAGGGAAACATTAGCAATGCTGCCGTCAAAAAACTCAGCATTAATTGCGCTAGATTACCCCAACGTTTTCGCCAAAGATTTTCGCCCAATACCCACAAAATCGGCAAAAAGAGGAAAAATAGGGCGGTTTGTTTGACTAACATCCCTAAACCGAAAGAAATCCCGAAAGCGATCGCTTTTAGCCAGCCTTGACCACTAAATCGCCACCGTGTCAAGCAGAAGTAAGAAAACGTTACAATTGCCGCTAAGGGAAAATCTAAGAGATATTCGAGGCGATAATAGTATAAACCGGGTAGAAATTGACAGATTAAGACCGCCCATAAAGCCACAGTCCCATTAAAGAGGATAATTCCCAATCCATACACAGAAAAGAGCAGTAGGGCGCTATAGATGGCCATTACCCACATACCCGCGTCAAGACTAATACCAAAGAGATTAAAGAAGGGAATCGTTAAAAGATAGGTTAAAGGGGGAATTTTCGGCGACATTAGCCATAAATCGCGCCACCAATCCCCATCAAACCAGCGCGAATTTTGGAAAGCTTGGGTATAGATAATCCCACCGTTGAGATAATCGGCCTGATCCCAAGCAGGAATAGTATGATCGAGACTAAACCAGAATCTATCGACTAATATCCCCAATATCCAAATAATACTGACAATAATTAATCCCTGTTTCCCCTCTAGCGATCGCTTCAAAATGACTTCTCCCTAGTGCAACTCTCAATTATTCTGCCACGCTCTCAAGCGCCCCTGAAAAAATCGCCAGCAAGAAACACCAGACCGATCGGGGTAAAATAAAGATTTAGTGAAAAATTGTAACAGGAACTTGACAAATGCGAGTGGTGATCGTTGGTGCAGGGTTAGCGGGAATGGCAACAGCTATCGATCTGGTCGATGCGGGCTGTACAGTAGAAATCTTAGAATCTCGTCCCTTTGTCGGTGGAAAAGTCGGTAGTTGGGTAGATGCGGACGGTAATCACATCGAGATGGGCTTGCACGTCTTTTTTGGCTGTTACTATAATCTTTTTGAGTTAATGAAAAAAGTGGGCGCTTTTCAATCCCTACTGCTCAAAGAACACACCCACACTTTTATCAACGAAGGGGGAAAAATCGGCGAATTAGACTTCCGTTTCGCTGCAGGTGCGCCTTTTAACGGTTTAAAAGCCTTTTTTACCTCCTCCCAACTCTCGGCAGCCGATAAAATCTTTAATTCTCTGGCCTTAGGTACCAGTCCCATTGTCCGCGGTCTGATAGACTTTCAAGGAGCGATGAAAACGATTCGGGATCTGGACTCGATTAGTTTTGCCGATTGGTTTCGTAGCCATGGCGGTAATGAAGGCAGTTTAAAAAAAATGTGGAATCCGATCGCCTATGCCTTAGGATTTATCGATACGGAAAATATCTCGGCCCGTTGTATGCTGACGATTTTCCAATTTTTTGCCGCTAAAACCGAAGCTTCCGTCCTGCGGATGTTAGAAGGTTCCCCCCACGAATACCTGCATAAACCGATTATTAACTATCTGGAGGCCCGGGGTGCCAAAATCTCTACTCGTCGTCAGGTGCGGGAAATTCTCTATTCTGGAGAGGGCGAAAATCTGCAAGTTAATGGCATGATCGTCGCTAACGGAGAAACCACAGAAACTATCACCGCAGATGCCTACGTTTGCGCTGGTGATGTCCCCGGTATTCAGCGTCTCATTCCCCAAGATTGGCGAAAAATGCCGATTTTTGACAATATTTTCCGACTAGAAGCCGTCCCCGTCGCTACGGTACAATTGCGTTTTGACGGTTGGGTGACGGAGTTAAATGATGCCGAAAAACGCCGACAACTGCAAAAAGCGGTGGGAATTGACAATCTTTTGTACACCCACCAAGCGGATTTTTCCTGTTTTGCAGATCTTGCTCTCACCAGTCCTAGGGATTATTATCGCCCCGGAGAAGGTTCTTTATTACAGTTAGTTTTAACCCCTGGGGACCCTTTTATTAAAGCTAAAAATGAAGATATTGCCCAGCACGTTTTAGCGCAGGTCCATCAGTTATTTCCCTCCTCGCGGGAGTTAAAGATGACTTGGTTTAGTGTGGTGAAATTGGCCCAGAGTCTCTATCGGGAAGCACCGGGGATGGATGTCTATCGTCCCTCGCAAGCGACTCCTATCCCTAACTTTTTCCTTGCTGGTAGTTATACTCAACAGGATTACATTGATAGCATGGAAGGAGCCACTTTATCGGGTAAACAGGCAGCCAAAGCGATCCTACAACAGGCCGAGCGCCGGAAATCTTTAGCCACGGTTTGAGCAAACAGCCGGCAATCTCCTCCCTTGAGAAGGGATTGCCTCTAGATTTGTTTTCAGTGGCAAAAGATAACCCCTATAGTTAACTTGGCAAGTCAGCCCCTCAGGCCAAGCTATACAAAAAAGACCGATCGAGCTAGACTCGTAAAAAGATCACTCCATCTAGAAGGCTTACCCTAGACTGGAAAGAACATCGGAAAAATCTCGTCAGAAATAGGAGTCAATCGAGTTTATGCCAGAGCTTGCTGTACCATTAGAGCTTGATTTCACCAGCGAAACCTATAAATCAGCCTACAGTCGCATTAATGCCATCGTTATTGAAGGCGAATACGAGGCCAATAGCAATTATATTCAATTAGCAGACATCCTCACCGATAACAAAGAAGAGTTACACCGTCTGGCAAAAATGGAAAACCGTCACATGAAAGGTTTTCAAGCTTGCGGCCAAAATTTGAAAATCACTCCTGATATGGAGTATGCCAAAGAATTCTTTTCCTCTCTGCACAATAACTTCCAAATTGCCTACGCAGAAGGTAAAATTGTTACCTGTTTATTGATCCAATCTTTGATTATCGAAGCTTTTGCGATCGCTGCCTATAATATTTATATTCCTGTTGCTGATCCTTTTGCCCGTAAAATTACTGAAAGCGTAGTTAAAGACGAATATTTACACCTCAATTTTGGCGAAGAATGGCTAAAAGCGAACTTTGAAACCGCTAAAGAGGAATTAGAAGCTGCAAATCGCGCTAATCTTCCCATTGTCTGGAGAATGCTCAATCAAGTCGAGAATGATGCTCGCGTCCTCGCTATGGAAAAAGAGGCCCTCGTGGAAGACTTTATGATTAGCTACGGGGAAGCGTTAAGCAATATTGGTTTCAGCACCCGTGATATCATGCGGATGTCTGCCTACGGATTAACTGCCGTCTAAAGCTTGAGCATCGAGATTTCTTTTTTTCCCCTGCTGCCGCTCAACACAGAGCGGCTCTTTTGTGTATTATATTTAAGAGTCTTAACGATTTCTTAGCAATATCCTAATTTTTATCTAGTGCCATCTAGTCTAACGAAAGAACAATCAATGTTTGGTCTTATAGGTCATCTTACCAGTTTAGAACACGCCCAATCGGTCGCCGACGATCTAGGTTATCCTGAATATGCTAACCAGGGATTAGATTTTTGGTGCGCTGCCCCCCCGCAAATTGTCGATGATTTTCATGTCACCAGCATCACGGGGCAAACCATCAGAGGAAAATACATCGAATCCTGTTTTTTACCGGAGATGTTGTCGAATCGTTGGGTAAAGTCTGCTATTCGTAAGGTGCTAAATGCCATGGCACTCGCTCAAAAAAGTGATATCAATATCACCGCACTCGGCGGTTTTTCTTCAATTATTTTCGAGGAGTTTAATCTCAAAGATAATCGACAGGTGCGCAATATCGAGCTAGATTTTGGCCGTTTTACCACCGGTAACACCCACACCGCTTACGTCATCTGCACTCAGGTGCAAACCCTCGCTGACAAAATGGGCATCGATTTAGCTCAATCTACCGTCGTGGTTTGTGGGGCCACCGGAGATATCGGCAGCGCCGTTTGTCGTTGGTTAAATGAAAAAACCGATACAAAAGAACTAATATGTGTGGCACGCAATCAAGAGCGTTTACAATCTCTGCAAGAGGAGTTAGGACGCGGTAAAATTCTTCCCCTAGAGGAGGCTTTACCCCTGGCTGATATCATTGTTTGGGTGGCTAGTATGCCTAAAGGGGTGGAAATTGATCCAGATAAACTCAAGCGCCCCTGCATTATTATTGATGGTGGTTATCCGAAAAATTTAGGCACGGTGTTAAATGCCCCCGATGTTTCTGTGATTAAGGGCGGCATTGTCGAGCATTCCCTCGATATTGACTGGAAAATTATGAAAATCGTTAATATGGATATTCCCTCTCGTCAAATGTTTGCCTGTTTTGCTGAGGCGATTTTATTGGAGTTGGAGGGTTGGCAAACTAATTTTTCCTGGGGACGCAATCAAATTACCGTCCCTAAAATGGAACAAATCGGTGCAGCTTCCCGCAAACACGGGTTTCAACCTTTGTTATTTTAACTAATATCTCCAACCCCCCACCGACCACGGAATTAGAAGTTTCAGGCGAAAAATAATTAGAGTAAGTGCTTGACTTTAGCGGCGGCTTGGGTTATGCTTGTTTCATAATGGTATGTTTGTGTTTACTCTTGAGTGCTTAGATTCCAATTATGAATAAACTCTTTTAAAAATATTATCCCAAAATCTGCCGACAAAAGCAAGCAAAATTTTGCCATCAATTGTTAAGTTTTGTTAAGAAAAATAACAATAGTGACAAGGGATAGGACTCCCTTCGCTGATCAGAGGGCTTTTGGGGTAATTCTAGAAGTGTGGGTCTGATTTTTAGCCTTCCAGCAAAGACGACAAAACGACTAAACCCTATGAAAACTTGGTTAGAAGATCGCGGTATTTTACCCGCTTACGGTGGTGGGGTAATCATTGGCATTACCCTCTGTTTTTTCGGAGCGGCGACCAATACCATGGCGGGATGGTTGTATGCTATCTCTGGCACGACAATCGCCATTTTAATTTTATCGATAATTTTACCCCGTCGTTCCCTTCTTCCCCTGAAAGTGCGTCGTCTTGCCATTGTACCCGTAAGTGCGGGAGACGATCTTAGTATTAGCCTAGAGATAGAAAATACTAGCAATCAGCCGATAAATCTGTTAGAAGTGACAGATATCCTGCCTATAGTTCTCGATCAGCCAAAAATAACCCCAATAGAAACGATTGCCCCCAAAAGTTGCCATCGTTGGACCTATTATTTACCCACCAGTAAACGGGGTATTTATCACTGGCAAGAAGTACAATTAAGAACAGCAGCCCCTCTCGGTTTATTTTGGTGTCGTCGTTGTCATCAAGCAGCGGCTAAAGCTTTAGTTTATCCCCAAATTTTACCCTTACAACAATGTCCCCTAATCGATTCCCTCGGTCAAGAGATGGCACAAAAATTAGAAAATAATCGCTATTATCAAAGGGCTAGTCAAGGACTTACGCGTAACCTGAGACAATATCGCCAGGGTGATTCTACCCGTTTAATTCACTGGAAAACTAGCGCCCGTTTGGGAGAATTTCAAATTCGGGAATTAGAAGTGTTAACGGGAGGACAGGAAGTGATTATCTGTCTCGATACCCTCTGTGATTGGCAAGAAGACAGTTTTGAACGGGCGATTATTGCCGCTGCTTCCCTCTATTTTTATGCCCATCGTCGGCAATTAAATGTGAAACTCTGGACCGGTGAAACGGGTTTAATTCAGGGGGAGAGGATCATTTTAGAAACTTTAGCCAGTATAGAGGCAAAAGCTAGTCAAAAAAACGCTAATCTGCCTAATTTACCGCTAATTTGGTTGACAAGTAACTTCAATTCCATTGAACAACTCACCCCCGGCAGCCGTTGGTTATTTTTCCTCGCTGCCGATTCTAGGGAGAGTCCTTCACCCTTGATCCGACAGTTTAGCGGATTGGCGATCGAACCAGAAATTTCTCTACAACAACAATTGCAAAAACCCCCTCGTTGAGAAAATTTCTGTTCCCAGTCTAGATTGAGAGGAAATTCTCTGGAAAAAAATGCCAGTATCCCGGAAAAAGATGTTATGATAGAAAAGACTCGGACTCATGCGATCGCAACGCCTTAACCTTGTCAGGACCGGAAGGTAGCAGCAATACGGGATGCTTGTGACTGGCGTGATCTCCGGGTCTTTTTGTTGCCCGTGACGGTCGCTGTTGTGAACGCTTTCAAAACTTTTCGATCGCTTACTGGCGAAACTCGTCGTCAACTACTGATTCTCTTCGTCACGGCGCTGTTTTTCTGGATAAGTATCACCACTCTTGTCCCCACTCTCCCCATCTATATTGATTCCCTAGGCGGTAGCAAACAAGATATCGGTTTTGTCATGGGGGCCTTTGCCATCGGTTTAATTTTATCGCGCAGTTGGTTAGGCAATCTAGTCGATCGCCGCAGTCGCAAATTAGTGGTTTTATTTGGAACTATTGTCGCCGCTACCGCACCCCTCGGTTATCTATTTTTTCGCGATCTTTCCTCTTTATTCGCCGTCCGCGCCTACCATGGCCTCAGTATTGCCGCTTTTACCACTGGTTACAGCACCCTAGTGGTGGATTTTTCCCCCGTTCGTCAACGGGGGGAGATAATTGGTTATATGAGCCTAACTGCACTCCTAGGCATGGGAATAGGTCCGGCTTTAGGCAGTTATCTCTACGAATCGATCGGTTATGACGGTTTATTTCTAGTTTCTGCCACTTCAGGAGCGATCGCATTTCTCTTGGGTTTCTCCATTCAAGAACCGGACTTCAAGAAAAAATTAGCGGAAATGAAGGCAGAAAATCGGACAATTGAGCGCAGTTTTTGGGCATTATGTCAAGAGCGGGCTTTTTTAGTCCCTACCTTAGTTTTTCTACTGGTTGGTACTTTATTCGGTGGTTTAGTCGCTTTTTTACCCCTGTTTCTCCTCGAAAATCAGATACCTTTTAGTCCTGGTCTATTCTACAGTTGTGCGGCAGTATCGGGCGTAATCGGGCGGATTTTGTCGGGAGGAGCCAGCGATCGCTATGGACGGGGTTTATTCATCACTATTAGCGTTTTTTGCTATGGTTTATCCATGTTGGTTCTATCTTCTGCTCGATCTCCTTCCGCTTTAATTTTAGCCGCTATTCTCGAAGGTACGGGAGGGGGGATTTTATTCCCTATGTTACTGGCTTTAATCTCCGATCGCTCTAGGCCCCAAGAACGCGGCCGGGCCTATTCTATCTGTATCGGCGGTTTTGATGTGGGAACGGCCTTAGCAGGTCCAATTCTGGGGGTTTTAGCAATTTCCTACGAAACTATGTTTAGTTTATCGTCAGGATTGGCTGTTATCGCTCTCTTTCTCTTTTTTACTCTTTCTAACCCCACTATAAGCCATTCTTTTCTCTTCGCTTTCGGTTTAGAAAAAGATCGTTATGCTCTGCGCGGACAATTACAATAAAGCTTACTGAAAAAGTTTTTCCTAGAGCAGGGTTATTTAATAGGTTTGAGGTGAAAAATTATCGGGAATATCTAATTCAAATACTTGGTCATGAATCCGAGCCACATAAAGCCCTTCTTGCAAAATTTTTTCGCGTAATTCCGGGGATAAATCAACCGCTGCTAATATGCCATAGAGTTTTTTATCCTTGTGTTCAGGAAAAAAGCTGCGAAACCGTTGCAAAATACTTTTTAATTGAGTAATATCTTCCTGTCTAACATGACTTTTAACCTCAACGATATAGGCAATATTTAGCTCACCATTGCTATAGGCAAGAACATCAATTTCTAGGTGTTGTCCTTCTTTACTGACTCGGACACTGGGACTGATAACCTCCATACCAAATTGTTGTCCGAGAATCGTTTCCATTGAAGGAAGGGCAAGTCCTTCGGTAAAGCTGCCGAATTTTGCACCGAGTCCCCCAATTTGTTTGCCCAGTTCTTTGAGTTGTTTGTCAGTTTCTTTCTGTTGTTGGGCGTTTTCCTTCTGTTGTTGACTAACTTCCTTAAGTTGTCGGTCAGTTTCCTTGAGTTGTCGGTCAGTTTCTTTTTGAGCGGCAGTTAATTCGGCTAAGAGTCGCCATACGTCTTCGGATGTAGTTGCCATGATGATTTTTTCTCTCTGATTTGGTCTATTACTATTTTACTAAATTTTGCCGATTCATGAAGAAGAGAGTGTTTCTGCCTTTGGGGAAGATATAGCGATCACATCGAAATTTTTAATAGGTTTGAGGCTGAAAATTATCGGGAATATCTAATTCAAATACTTGGTCATGAATCCGAGCCACATAAAGCCCTTCTTGCAGAATTTTTTCGCGTAATTCTGGGGATAAATCAACCGCCGCTAATATGCCATAGAGTTTTTTATCCTTGTGTTCAGGAAAAAAGCGGCGAAACCGTTGCAAAATACTTTTTAATTGAGTAATATCTTCCTGTCTAACATGACTTTTAACCTCAACGATATAGGCAGTATTTAGCTCACCATTGGTATAGGCAAGAACATCAATTTCTAGGTGTTGTCCTTCTTTACTGACTCGCACACTGGGACTGATAACCTCCATACCAAATTGTTGTCCGAGAATCGTTTCCATTGAAGGAAGGGCAAGTCCTTCGGTAAAGCTGCCGAATTTTGCACCGAGTCCCCCAATTTGTTTGCCCAGTTCTTTGAGTTGTTTGTCAGTTTCTTTCTGTTGTTGGGCGTTTTCCTTCTGTTGTTGGGCGTTTTCCTTCAATAGTAGTTCAGTCTCCTTCTGTTGTTGACTGACTTCCTTGAGTTGTTTATCAGTTTCTTTTTGAGCGGCAGTTAATTCGGCTAAGAGTCGCCATACGTCTTCGGATGTGGTTGCCATAAATAATTGTTTCCTTCCGATCTAGTCTATTGTTATTTTAGTCAATCGCGCCGATACTTCCTAATTTTTAACCTTCCATGCTCTCTTTTTTGTCAAGTACATCTTATACCATTTTAGATGAGCTTACCCTAGCAACCTTAAGCGAATACTACCGTGCGATTAGCGTAAACTAAAACGCGATTTTGCAAGTGTAAACGTACCGCTCGCGCTAACACCACCCTTTCTAAATCCTTACCTTGACGAATGAAATCTCCTACGGTATCGCGATGACTAACTCTGACCACATCCTGCTCGATAATTGGCCCCTGATCGAGATCGGCAGTGATATAATGGGCCGTGGCTCCAATAATTTTTACCCCTCGAGCGTAGGCCCGTTGATAGGGATTAGCTCCCGCAAAAGCCGGTAAAAAAGAATGATGAATGTTGATAATATTGGGAAAAAAGTTAATAAAATCTGGGGTGAGAACCTGCATATATTTAGCTAAAATCCCTAAATTTATCCGGTATTCCCGCAGTAACTCTAATTGTCTGGCTTCCTGTTCAATCTTGGTTTCGGCGGTAATAGGAAGATGATAAAAATCAATACCAAATTGATTGGCAACTGAGTGTAATTCTCGATGATTGCTAATAATTAAAGGAATTTCTGCCCTAATTTCTCCCGCCTGTTGTCGCCATAATAAATCGAGGAGACAATGATCCTGTTTTGTCACCCAAATAGCTAGACGCGGGACAGTATCGGAAAAATGTAGAGACCAACTAGCCTGCAAAGGTTTGGCAATAGCGGCGAAAGCTGGTTCGATCATCCCACGGGGTAAATTAAACCCCTCTAATTGCCATTCTATCCGCATCAGGAACAATCCTGCCGAAAAATCCGTGTGTTGGTCGGCGTGGATAATATTGCCGCCATTAGCGTAGATAAAATTAGCGATTTTCGCCACCAGACCAATCTGGTCGGGACAAGAAATTAACAAGGTTGCAGTGGTACCAGTCATAAATTATCGGCGGCAAGAATTGACTTTTTCTACCCCTAATTTATTACAATTTTAGGCACTTCGTCCCTTTGATACACAAAAAAGATCGTTTGTCAACAGCGATCGCCGATTAAATTTCTAGTTAAACTGATACAGTATTCTCTTGCTCAGAAGTGGCAAAATGCCGCTCGATTAGGGAGGGGACATCTTGGGGAGCTACCTGATTATAATGCTTTTTATCGGGCATAACCACCAGATTCGGGCCTTTTTTGCACTGTTTTAAACAGCCGGTTAATTTAATATTCACCGCTTCTCCCAGTCCTTTTTCCTCTAAACTACTCTCTAACCTTTGGCAGACTCTCGCACCGCCATTTTTCCAACAATCGGACTTCTGACAGATTAAAACGGTGGCTTTTTTCGCTTTTGCCGGGGTGACTTCTGGGGTTTTTTCGCCGGATAAATGCTCAATCCCTAGTACCCTCAGTTTTAATTTTCCCTTTTTTGAACAAAGACTACTTTCTCCCGTCACTTTTAGCCATGAGTGGAGAGCAATATTGAGAGGTATGTGGTCTCGCAGTGTTTTTTCGGGCTTAAACCAATATTCCCGTTTATCAACACTGATTCTCAGGTATTTTACCTTATATCCGTCCTTGAGGACAAAACCGAGGAATTGACCGACCACTTGAAAGGGAATCATGGTAGTTGCAGATTTTGACATACTTTCTCACTTTTTACTCTTAGATTGCTAATTTTTCTCAAGGATTATGCTTGCCAACAGGTTTCCAGCCAAGGGATTAAACAGCCTCGGGAGGCCTCCACCTGTCGCAGGACAATCCACAGCTATAAAAGTTGAGCGGAGGCATCAATGCGAACCGGCAAAAGCTGATGGAGCGAGCATTGACATTCAATGTTTAGGGCTTGCATCTGGTGGTAAACCTGCCAGGGATCCCAAGCACTAAGATTGAAGATTTTCTCACCTTTCGATGGCCATTTGTCTATACTCATGGGGCTTTTAATTGAGAACTATTAGCAATATAACTCTAGGCTGATGTTCTCAGTATAACCAACAACTGCAAATTATTATCAATAACTTGCAGAAAAAAAGTTATCCGGTAGCGGCGATCGGCTAAAATTTTGCTTGTCCGCTTTGCCGATCCCGGAATCGCTACCGCCTACAATTGTCAAAGGGATAAAAATGGAGATACCAAGATTTATTGACGAAAATTATGGATAAAAAAGCTCAAAAAACCGATAATTCAGCAGTTCTCTATTTTGATGGTGGTTCTCGCGGCAATCCGGGGAGAGCAGCCGGTGCAGCGGTAATAGTTTTAGCCGAGGGTAATTCCTTGACTACGAGTAGATATATGGAGATAGCCACTAATAACGAGGCTGAATACACAGGATTGATTATTGGATTGGAAAAAGCCCAAGAATTAGGCTTAAAAAGCCTAGAAATTCGGGGAGACAGTCAATTAGTCATCAATCAAGTTAAGGGAGACTGGAAGGTAAAAAGCGATAGTTTACGTCCCTTTTATCAGCGTGCTTGTCAATTAGTCACCCAATTTGATCGCATTAGCTGGCGCTGGATTGAACGAGCTAAAAATAGTGTGGCTGACGCTGCCGCTAATCAGTGTATGGATGCGGCGAAAAAATCGCCAGAAAAACCCGAGGAAGGCGAAACTAACCTTGATATTCTGCTCCAATCCCTGAAACCAATCCTAAATACTGAAGAATTCGTTTTCTCTTCCCTCACAGCAACCGGACTGGAACAGCTACAATTAACCCCTATCTGCCAATTTCGGGAAGAGGAAGGAATAACGGTGATTATTCCCCGTCAGCAAGCCGATTGCATGAGATTACAGTACAAATATATTTATAGACAAATTACTCTTTCTGTGCATTCTAGTTTAGCGGCGGTGGGATTTTTAGCGGTGATTAGTGAGAAACTGTCCGAAGCGGCAATTAGCGTCAATGTCATTTCTGGTTATTATCACGATCATTTATTTATCCCTAGGGATAGGGTGACAGAAGCGATGGCTATTCTCGAAGAAATTAGCCGCTCATAACGGTTATCAGTTATCAGTTATCAGTTATCAGGTGTGGCTCTCTTATTCTTTGTGTGATCTCGCGTAGCGAGCGCGTTGCGACCAGTTTAACTTACTATAGAAGCGATCAATTTTTGTGTCCTCTGTGTCTGGAGTGGTTCCTTCCACTCCCTCGCCGGCAAGACTGTATCTTAGAATACATTTTACCCACCAAACCTAAGAGAGCCCAGATGTGAGTTTTCAATTCACTGATACTAAATCTGGTTATTAAAAACTGATTATTTATTCTCCCCTTTGCATGAGTGCCTCTCCTCATAACTAGCCTATACTCAACGGATTTAGTATGATTACTGATTACTGTTTACTGTTCAGTGAAAAAACAGGATTTATTATTATTTGCTCTCCTCCGAGGAATTTTTCACCGTTTCTTCTAGGATAACTACCGGTTCTTTTTCCCGCTGCTGTGAGCGGATGATATCGATGGTACTTTTCAGCACACTAGCGATGGGAACTGCTATCAATAAACCGAGAATTCCTGCCACTTTGCCACCGATAAAAAGAGATAGAATAATCCAGACGGGATTAAGTCCTATCATACCTCCCATTAGCCGAGGGGCGATGACATTATCATTAATTTGACCGACAATAATAGTCAGGGTCAAAACTTTTAACCCTAACCAAAAATCTTGAAACATTAGTAGGGTACTAATGCCAATAATGGTAAAGGCACTGGCAAAAGGAATTAATGTAGTTAGACCGATCGCCACCCCGAATAATAGGGCATAATCGACCTTGAGAATGACAAAAACAAAAATTTGAGCCAGGCTGAGAATTCCCGCTAAAATGGTTTGACCAGCAAAATAGGTTTCAAAAGTTTGACGAATAATAGTTCTTAATTTGAGATTCCAGGGAGCAGGAATCCAGCTTAAAATTCCCTCCCAAATTTGTTCGCCATAGAGAACCAGAAAGACAGTTAGAACCAGAACAAAGAGAATGTTTAGGATACTGTTGATAGTTCCCAGCACAAAGCTTAGTAATTGAGTGCTAAGAGTTTGTAAAACATTGGTTAGTCGTTCCGATAACTGGGTGATTGATTGCTCGATATAAATCGCATATTTCTGAGTTTTATCCCACTTTTCTAAATTTTGTATCTGTTCGGTTCCCGACTCGATCCACTGGGGCAAACTATTGATTAAACTGCTTAATTGTTCGACAATCTGGGGAATTAAAATTAAACCTAAAACGCTCAAAATTAATAGGGCAATTAAAAAGACAATAGCGATCGAACCACTGCGATTAACCCCGCGTCTTTGCAGTAGTTTGATGGGAACATCTAAGACAAAAGCTAGTAAACTAGCAGTGACAAAAATACTGACTAAGGGTTCTAGATAGCTAAATAATTGGAATAATAACCAACCATTGAGAAATAAAAGCGGAAAAACCAGACTTAGCCGCAACCAACGAGGTAGTTGCTTAAAAAGCTCTATCATTAATTTTGTCCTGAGAGAGTATCGAGGTAAAAAGAGACTTTTCCAACCAGAAATCCTCTTTCAATCTACCATCTCCTCGCCACTTTTCTAGCTCCAGTAACCCTGAAACTCTTATCTTAACTGTATGGAGCTAAGCGGATTCGAACCGCTGACCCCCTCAATGCCATTGAGGTGCTCTACCAACTGAGCTATAACCCCGCGAAGACCATTTTTGAATATAGCTTAAATAGAATTACTTTGTCAAGGGGTGACGAGAAAAAAATTTGTCCCTCACAATGCGATCGCTCATCGACAATGGTAAAACAATCGCCCCCATTTAGACAGGAGCCGAAATTTGGGTTAAATAGGTTAAACAGTGGCCCATGAGGAAATAAACTACTAACATAGCCGCTGCCGCTGCTGCCACCAAGGTTCCCGCCAGGATCAAGGAAAACTCTTGCCTGTCGAACGCTTGCTGCATCAGATGCAATGACCAAGCCACAAGACCGAGGTCAAAGATGAGAATCGGAACTAACATATTTTAAATTTTGTTAACTTTCCTCTATTCTAATACATAATTTTCTGGAGGGATGATCGGAGGGAAGTTAAAAATAGGGATTTTTTGCTGGTTGCTCGATCGCGGCTGTCAGCCGTCAGCCATTAGCTTTCAGTAATAGGTCTAAATTTTGCTCTTCTTGGTTTGCAGCCTGAAAAAATCCTTTTCCCGAAAAAGCGACTCAATCACCAGATTAAGTTCTGTAAATCTTGCTCTCATTTTCCCTAGCTAACGCACGGGGACTTGGTGATTTTGCAGATAATTTTTGACCTCAGCGATAGTTAATTGACCATAATGGAGCAAAGAAGCCAATAAAGCCGCTTCTGCTCGGCCTTCCGTCAATGCTTCGTAGATATGCTGACAATTACCCGCTCCTCCAGAGGCAATCACAGGAATCTCCACCCTTTCTGCGATCGCTTTTGTCAAGGACAGATCGTAACCCGCTTGCGTGCCGTCAGCATCCATACTGGTAACTAACAACTCACCCGCCCCGCGTTTTTCCACTTCTTTGGCCCATAATAAAGCATCAATACCCGTATTTTCCCGTCCACCCCGAACATAAACCTCCCAACCGGGGTTATGCACATCCTTGCGTCGTCTAGCATCGATCGCCACCACAATACACTGTTTACCAAAGCGATCGCTGGCTCGATCGAGCAATTCCGGCTCGCGCACGGCAGCCGAGTTAATGCTGACTTTATCGGCCCCGGCTCTTAACAAATTTTTAATATTTTCTAAGGATTGGATGCCACCCCCCACGGTCAGAGGAATAAAAACCTGTTCCGCTGTGCGATAGACTACATCAATAATCGTGTCGCGATCTTCATGGGTAGCAGTAATATCAAGAAAAACCAACTCATCAGCCCCTGCCTGATTATACAAGCGAGCTAACTCCACGGGGTCGCCAGCATCCTGAAGATTGACAAAATTAACCCCTTTAACTACCCGACCTTTATTGACATCCAAACAAGGCAAAATCCGCTTCGCTAACATATCCTAGACTCTTGATTGTAACAATGGCCATCAAACGATCGCACAATTCCCCCCCGGCAGCCGAGGAAAATCTGCTCACTCCCAATCCCACTATAGAAGAAACGGAAAAAGCAGAAGCGCAGATTCGTCCACAATCCCTAGAGGATTATATCGGTCAACAGGACTTAAAGGCTAATCTAAAAGTCACCATCGCCGCGGCCAAAGCTAGACAAGAAGCGATCGATCATTTGCTCTTCTACGGACCGCCGGGGTTAGGCAAAACCACCATGGCTTTAATTTTAGCGGCTGAGATGGGAGTAAATTGCCGCATTACTGCCGCCCCCGCTTTAGAGCGTCCCCGGGACATTACCGGCATCCTGATCAATCTTCAACCCCGGGATATTCTTTTTATCGACGAAATTCATCGACTGAATCGGGTGACGGAGGAGTTATTATACCCAGCTATGGAGGATTATCGCCTAGATGTGACGATTGGTAAGGGTCAAGCAGCGAAAATTCGCAGTATTTCCCTGCCTCCCTTTACTTTAATCGGTGCTACTACCAAAGTTGGCTCTTTAACTGCGCCTTTACGCGATCGTTTTGGCATGATTCAACGTCTGCGTTTCTATACGGTCGAGGAATTGACAGCAATTATGCTCAGAAGTGCCACTATTTTTAATATTCCCATGACTGAAGCAGGTGCGATCGAAATTTCCCGTCGCAGTCGGGGAACTCCACGCATTGCCAATCGTTTATTAAAACGGGTGCGCGACTATGTGCAGGTGAAGGGAGAAACTATTATCACCCCCCAGTTAGCCGCTGAGGGATTAAATCAATTAAATGTGGATTCTATGGGTTTAGATTGGACCGATCGATTAGTATTAAAGACGATGATCGAACAGTTTCAAGGCAAACCCGTGGGATTGGAAGCGGTAGCGGCAGCCACGGGAGAAGATGCCAAGACGATTGAGGAGGTGTATGAGCCTTATTTATTACAAATAGGTTATCTTCATCGGACTCCCCGGGGCCGCGTAGTGACAGCGGCTGCCTACGAACATTTAGGTTTACTGGCGAAATTGCCGAAAAATAAGGATCGGAGTTTACCTTTGTTCGAGTTCTAGTTTTCTAGATAGGGTTGGCTGAATAAATCTAAAAACCTTGTTGGATTAAGACTTTTCGGGGGTAAAATTCACGGTTCTTCCGAACTTACACTGTAGAAAATTCCTCAAGCTCACTCTCTGCACAGCAATGCTCTAAAGTTGATAAATATCAATTTAACAAAAACTCAAAGCCTTAGTGTACAAGCTTTACAATCATAAGTTGTTGATAGTTTTACATAACAGGTTCGGTAGAGCCAAATTCACACCCCACTTCCCCACTTCCCCACTTCCCCACACCCCACACCCTGCCTCTAGGAACAACTTTTTCAGCCAACCCTAATTACCAGCGTTTTAGCTCACTTGTGTCTTTAAATACTGCCTTGACTGCTTGAAATCACACAAGCCTTTATGTAAAGACCGTACGATCAAGATTGTAGTAAGTTACATTGTTGCCATTGCTTGCCGCTTCCAATCTAGACTGTATTGGGATTTGTCAGAGCTATGCAATAGTGAGCTTTTATAGTCAATGATTTTTTAAGTCTGTTAACGTCCTATGTCTGGCCTAAATAAAGAAAATCTTAAACTAGAAACTCTTACCCTGTTTCAAAAATACCAAAAAACAGGGGATAATAAGTTTCGGGATCAAATTATCCGGTTAAACCTAGGATTAGTCAGAAGGGAAGCTCATCATTGGGTCAATCAATGCCATGAAAATTACGAAGATTTAGTGCAGGTTGGCTGTATGGGACTAATTCGGGCGATCAAACGTTTTGACAGCAGCAAAGGTCATGCTTTTAGTTCCTTCGCTATTCCCTATATTCGTGGCGAGATTCAACACTATCTGCGCGATAAAGGTTACACAGTTCGCATTCCTCGTCGTTGGTTAGATTTAGGCAGACAAGCGACAAATATGCGTCGCGATTTCCAAACTATCCACAATCGTCAACCCAATGATACGGAAATCTCCCTCGCTTTAAATATTTCGATCGAAGAATGGCAAGAGGTAAAACTGGCTTTCCAAAACCGTGAACCTCTTAGTCTCGATGCGACGGTTAATAACGATGAAGATAATAACACCTGTTTAAAAGACATCGTTCCCGATCCCGGTTATCGCAGCTTTCAACTTTGTCAAGAGGATCGCATTCGTTTACAACAGGCACTGGCTCAATTAGAAGAGAAAACCCGTTATATTCTCGAATTTGTCTTCCTTAAAGATCTTACTCAACGGGAAACCGCCGAACAATTAGGCATTAGTATTGTTACCGTCTCCCGTCGGGTGAAAAAAGGTTTAGAAATGCTCAAGGAAACCATGCTCCAAGAGGCATTTTAGCCCAATTATCGGTTCTCATAGCAAGTCCGTTATTAACTCCCAATTCAACTTTAAAAACTCAGTTATGGATTTTTTTCCCCTGCTCCGATGCTCCTCTCTCCCAGCTTATCTTGACTCCAATAGCAAGTAATTTAAAACCCCGGCTAAATATTCATACTGCTCGATCGAATTATAGTAGTGAGCAGAAATCCTCACAATTAATGATGCTTCTCCCCAGGGAATTATCGGCACTTCAATCTGATATTTTTCCCACAGTTGTCTGGATAAATCTTCTGCTATCCAAGCATAACTAGGAATTAGAATTGAGGACATCGATCCGATCATTGATTCTGGACAGGGATAATTGACCTGCAAGGCATGACAAAGCAAATTTCTGGCTTTTAAAACCAAATTATGATTCCTCGCCATCAGACCCAGTAAACCATCAATAGAGAGAGAATTTAAAAACTCGATCGCTTTTGGCACTGATAAATAAGCGCTGGGATCATCGGTTCCCATCCAAGCAAATTCTAACTGAAAACGGGAACGATCTTGTCGAGGAGAATTAGCCCCATGGCTAATAGTTAAAGGTCGAATTATTGCCTGTTTATCCCCGCGCACATAGAGAAAAGCAGCCCCCTTGGGACTACATAACCACTTATGACAATTAGCAGTATAATAGGTGGGATTAATTGCCCCGATATTAAGGGGTAAAAAACCTAAAGCATGAGCGCCATCGATGAGAGTATCAATACCCCGATTATTTAATTCTTGCACAATTTCTGCGATTGGCCAAATTAAGGCCGTGGGACTGGTGACATGATCTAAAACTACTAATTTTGTCCGAGGAGAAACAGATGCTAAAATTGCTTGACTAATTTCTAAAGGAGACTGTACAGGAAAGGGAATTTTAGCGATAATTACCTTTAAACCCCATCTTTTAGCTATATGTTTAACTGCATTAGCACAAGCATTATAGGTCTGATCGGTGATCAGAATTTCCTCATTTTCCTGAAAAGTTAAGGAATTTAACACCGCATTCACTGCTGTGGTTGCATTGGGAACAAAGACTAAATCATCGCTATTTACTCCCACTAAATCCGCTAATTTTTGCCTAGAAATATCTAATAAACCCTCTAATTCTCTCCCCAAAAATGCTAAGGGTTGCCTTTCCATTCGTTCCCGCAATTGTTGCTGATAATCCAAGACTATTCTAGGGGTTGCACCATAGGAACCATGGTTGAGAAAATAAATATTATCGGGAATTAACCAAGAGTTTTTAGACATATTGAATTAGTTTGATTTTATTGAGAACTAGAAAAAATAGCTGAAAAATTGCCTATTATATTCAGCTTTTAACTAGCTAGTATATTTATGATCGACAATTTCAGTGACAAAAGTTTCTCCATCCATGAGAGGATGATTTTCTGGAGATTGATATTTTCCCGTTTTCACTTTCTGTTGGAGATGTCGGTTCATAGGTATTATGACTATCTACTGAGAAAATCAGCTTGATCTTAATTTTAAGCTAAATATCGACAAAAAAAGCTCTCCAAGAAAAAGGAGAGAGAAGAGAACGAGTTAGAAAAAGTTATTAATGTAACCATCCTTTCAGACGACGTGCGACTTGAGGACGACGTAATTTTCGCATCGCTTTAGTTTGAATTTGACGTACTCGTTCGCGAGATAAATTGAACATTCCCCCCACTTCCTCTAGGGTATAGGGTTGACTGGTAGCTAAACCATAACGGAGGGAGATAACATCTTTTTCCCGTTCGGTGAGAACATCACTTAAAACTGCGAAAATTTCTTGACGCATCATCATCTCATTCATTTTATCTTCGGGAAGTTGTAGATCATCATCTTCCAAAAGATCCACTAATTCCGTATCTTCTCCCTTCCCTACACGATGATTTAAAGAGAGAGATTGACGACGCAATTGTAATAATTGCCGCAATTGTTCGGGAGTTATTTCTAACGCTTCCGCGAGTTCCCGTTCATTGGGATTGCGCTGTAAATCTTGCTTGAGAATGCGCTGCGCTTTTTTGAGTTTATTGAGTTTTTCGACAATGTGAATCGGTAAACGAATTGTTCGCGCATCGTTAGCAATGGTGCGGGTGATTGCTTGTCGAATCCACCAATAAGCATAGGTAGAGAATTTATAACCTTTATTAGGATCGAATTTTTCGGCCGCACGGTTGAGTCCGATCGCACCTTCTTGAATTAAATCTAAGAAAGGAACCCCGCGATTTAAATAGCGTTTAGCGATAGAAACCACCAAGCGCAAATTAGAACGAATCATCTTCCGTTTAGCTGTTCGTCCGCGATAAAGACGGTTTTCCAGTTGACGTTCATTATCTAATTCTAAAGCGATCGCCCATTCTGTTTTCGTCGGGGGACGATGTAAATTTTCTTGCAGTTTTTGGCGTACTTCTTCCGCTTCCATGAGAAACTTAACCGAGTAGGCTAATTCAATTTCTTCTTCCGCACTAAGCAGGGGATAACGAGCCATTTCTTTAAAAAATGCGCCAACAGTATCTTCATTGCTGCCTTTATCGTATCCCGTTCCACTACTCCCACGAGTGTTTTTTAGGGTTTCCGGTAAAGATTCAGTCATATCCTCGTCAGTTCTTTCATTAAAATCCACGCTGTCCAGTTCTAAAGGATTTGTCTCCAGGGCAATGATTTGATTAAAATTATCATCAGCGGCTAGTTTAGAGATTTTCATAAGCAGTTATGGATGGAGTGGGGTTATAATAGGGGGGAAAAACTTAGTTTCTCCCAATGGGCTGATTGTTACATTGAATTTTCGGGGAGCAGATTTTTTAAACGTTTTCTTAATTAATGGCGGCCATTTCTGGGATATAATTAGGCGCTTCTGTGTGGATTGTTACAAATCGCTCAACCAGATAATCAGATTTTCTGGTGAATAGGGGAGACTTTCAGGGTTTCCACTTATACACTCTAACTAAGGTTTTTAGTATTTGACTAGGTAAAGATCACGCTTCTTAACAATCAAGATAGCAGTCAGCTTTTTATGACTATTCTTTGCTTTTTTTATTGAGAACTATTCTCAAGTTTTGACTAACTATGCTTTAATTCAATAGCTAATAGTCAATGATTATCATTAACTTTATCAATGCTTAAGGGTGGCCAAAAATTATTTTGGGGAGACTTCACTAGCTAAAAATCAAAATTTGTGGACAAAAAAGCAATATTTAAACTGTTTTTAGAGAAAATTAGCTATTTTTATTCCCCTCAAGCTTTAAACTATAATTTAAATACCCCATTCGCCCCACTTGCCACTTGCCACTGATAACTGAATTTGTGGACAAAAAAGCAATATTTAAACTGTTTTTAGAGAAAATTAGCTATTTTTATTCCCCTCAAGCGGCTCTTCTAGGTTCTGTGTGATAAGTTTAACTTACATAGGATCGATCGATCTTTGTGTCCTTTGTGTCTTTGTGGTTCGTTCCACCCCCTCACTAGGAGGAATGTATCTTAGAATACATTTTACCCACCAAACCTGGGAGAGCCCTCAAGCTTTAAACTATAATTTAAATACCTCATTCTCCCCACTTGCCACTTGCCACTGATAACTGATAACTGATAACTGATAACTGATAACCATGCTCGATCGCCATGCTACTCTAGCTGTAGCGGAACCTCGCACACCTTACCAATTAACCACAACTAGACAACCGTGGTTAGAAGTTTTGGTCGATCGGCCTTATCCTAGAGATAGTCAAGAGGATCAGCAAATATTAACCTATAGTATTCCCCCGGATTTAACGGTAGAAATTGGCGATATTTTAAGCGTTCCCTTCGGTTCTCAGGTAATTGGGGGAATTGCTCTTAGATTTCTCGAAAATTTGCCCGCAGGACTGGAAGAAAATCAAATTCGTCCCGTGGAAGATGTGATAGCTAAGGGGTTTTTTCCCGATAATTATTGGCAGTTATTGACGAAAATCGCCCAATACTACGCAACAGATTTAATCACCGTTGTTCGCGTCGCTTTACCTACGGGTTTACTGCGAAGTTCCCAACGTCGCATCAGATTAAAACCAGCAGCGATTCCCCCCGGTGCCGAAGTTTTTTGTACTCCCCTCTCCCGTCAGATTTTATCCCTGCTCAAAAATCAAAAAGAAGGCGATTATTCGGCGAAATACCTGCAAGAAAAAGTAAAAAATGCCAATTACGGTATCCGAGACTTAGTTAAGCGCGGTTGGGTAGAAAGTTATCTAGAAGCACCCAAAAGTACCAATATTAAACAAAAAAAAGCCATTACCCTGCTAATAACCGACTTTCCTAGGGATTTAACCGAAAATCAGCGCAAAATTCTCGAAATTTTACGCCACCAGGGAGGAGAAATGTGGCTGCCAGAATTGGTAAAACTTGCGGGGACAAAACATTTTAAACCGCTCATTGACAAGGGTTATGTGGTGATTGAGGATCGAGAATTTCTGCGCTTATCCTCGGCGATTATGAGCAGGGATCAACCAAAAACACTCACTTCTAGTCAAAAACAAGCTTTAGAAGCCATTCAAACCCTAAAAGGTGGTGAAAGCGCTCTCTTACATGGAGTGACGGGATCGGGTAAAACAGAAGTCTATCTACAGGCGATCGCACCTGTCCTAGCAGCGGGTAAATCTGCCTTGGTTTTAGTCCCCGAAATTGGATTAACACCGCAACTAACCGATCGCTTTGTGGCCCGTTTTGGCGATCGAGTCTATGTTTATCATAGCGCCCTCTCGGAAGGAGAAAGATACGATACCTGGCGACAGATGTTGACAGGAACCCCGCAAGTTATTATCGGGACGAGATCGGCGATTTTTGCTCCTTTACCCCATCTAGGCATGATTATCCTCGATGAAGAACACGATAGCAGCTTTAAACAAAGTCAATTACTTCCCACCTATCACGCGCGTACCGTGGCTAAATGGCGATCTCAATTAAACCATTGTCGCGTAATTTTAGGCTCGGCCACGCCATCCCTAGAAACATGGCTAGAATCCCAAGCTAATCCCCGTCTTTACCTATCTTTGCCCGATCGCATCCAAAATCGCCCCTTACCGCGGGTGGAAATCGTCGATATGCGACGGGAATTGCAGCGAGGCAATCGTTCCCTCTTTAGTCAATCCCTGCGTTCATCTCTGGAAACCCTGCGCGACAAGGGAGAACAGGCAATTTTATTCGTCAGCCGCCGGGGACATAGTACCTTTGTATCTTGTCGAAGTTGCGGTTATGTGCTGGAGTGTCCCCACTGTGATGTCTCTCTCTCCTACCATCACACCGAACCGGGAGCGCAAGAATTACTCCGCTGTCACTACTGCAACTATGGTCGCATCCATCCGAAACAATGTCCTGAATGCGGTTCTCCCTATCTAAAATTTTTCGGTACTGGCACTCAGCGAGTCACCCAAGAATTAAGCAAAGAATTTCCTGATTTGCGCTGCTTGCGTTTTGATAGTGATACCACCCGCAACAAAAATGCTCCCCGGGAACTATTAAAACTATTTACTGATGGTGAATTCGATGTCTTAGTCGGAACCCAAATGCTCACCAAAGGATTAGATATAGAGCGAGTTACCCTAGTAGGAGTAATGGCAGCCGATGGTTTACTTTATCACTCCGATTATCGCTCCTCCGAACGCGCTTTTCAAACCCTCACCCAAGTAGCAGGGAGAGCAGGAAGGGGAGAAACAGAAGGAAAGGTAATTATCCAAACCTATACCCCCGAACATCCCGTGATTAGAGCAGTGCAAACCCACGATTATGAGGGTTTTGTCGAGACGGAATTAATGCAGAGAGAGGGTTTAAATTATCCTCCCTACGGCAGTTTAGTCTTAATTCGCTTTAGTGGTTTAGATGGGGAAGCAGTGCAGAAAAGTGCTGAAAATGTCGCAGAGGAATGTGTTAATAATTTCGGTTCCGATTGGGATATTTTGGGACCTGCACCCGCAACAATTATGCGCGTGGCTAACCGTTATCGCTGGCAAATTCTGTTAAAATTATCGGGAGAAAAGGCTGATATCGGTCGTCTTTTTCTTCCCCTAAAAAGCTTAGTTTTACCCAAGGTAAGTATGGCGATCGATGTGGACCCCTTGACGATAGAATAATCAGGGATGGATAATGCGCTCGCAACGCGCTCGCTACGCGAGATCGCTATTGTTCACGGGTGCAACCAGTTATCTAAATCCGTCAAAGTGTTAAAGTCTAATAAGGCGAGTCCTAAGTCTTCTAATTGCTCCACAGGAAGGTTACGGATGGTTTCCTCAAGATTTTGCGGTATTTCACCGAAACGTCGCTGAAGAAGTCTAATAACAAGATTGGCCTCTTGAATTCTACCCTGTTCAAGACCCTGCTGTACACCTTGTTGAATACCTTGCTGAACCGCTCGTTCCCTATCCTGTTGGTAAAGTGGAGCTAAACGCATAATAAACTCCCTATCCTCCTGTGTTTTTTTCGATAACGCTTCTAAATTTCTACTCAAATTATACAATAAGTTTAAGGAAGCCGATTTTAGGGGATTATTCGGTGATAATCTGGTTAATTCATCGATAGCTCTCTCTCTTGTTCCTCCTCTACCCAATAATCTTAACCATAATGTCTCTGGGATTGCGGGTAACTGATGAATGACGACAATCGCTGTACCGAAACCCTCCGGGAGAAAATAAACCCCTTCTCCCCAATTGGGTTGTAATTGAGCCGTAAACAGGGATAAAATGCGCTCACTAGCTGTGGGAGTGAGAATCCATAACCTAGGTATCTCCTCCTCTGATATTCTCTGTTTATTTCTCTTTGCTTCTCTGTGGAAGATTTCACGGATAGCAAAGCGCTTGGACAGACAATCATTGATACCATCAAGGGTAATCCCATTGCGATAGGGTTCCAATAAACAGGGATTTTGGCATAATTTGCCTAATAATCCTAGCTGAGAGGGAATTTCAGAGATATTAGGACTAAAATACACATCAATTTCTTTAATTTCTGAGGTGACTTCTTTGCTGACAACTACTGTACCGTAGGGAGAAAGAAGGGTTTCTAGGAAGTCTTTGCTAAATTTATCCCAAATAAAGCGAGTCACGGGTGCAACCAGTTATCTAAATCCGTCAAAGTGTTAAAGTCTAATAAAGCGAGTCCTAAGTCTTCTAACCGCTCCACAGGAAGTTTACGGATGATTTCTTCTAGATTCTGGGGTATTTCACCGAAACGTCGCTGAAGAAGTCTAATAACCAACTTTAATGCTTCCTGCTGTACCCCTTCTTGAACCGCTCGTTCCCTATCCTGTTGGTAAAGTGGAGCTAAACGCATAATAAACTCCCTATCCTCCTGTGTTTTTTTCGATAACGCTTCTAAATTTCTACTCAAATTATACAATAAGTTTAAGGAAGCCGATTTTATGGGATTATTCGGTGATAATCTGGTTAATTCATCGATAGCTCTCTCTCTTGTTCCTCCTCTACCCAATAATCTTAACCATAATGTCTCTGGGATTGCGGGTAACTGATGAATGACGACAATCGCTGTACCGAAACCCTCCGGGAGAAAATAAACCCCTTCTCCCCAATTGGGTTGTAATTGAGCCGTAAACAGGGATAAAATGCGCTCACTAGCTGTGGGAGTGAGAATCCATAACTTAGGTATCTCCCCCTCTGATATTCTCTGTTTATTTCTCTTTGCTTCTCTCTGGAAGATTTCACGGATAGCAAAGCGCTTGGACAGACAATCATTGATACCATCAAGGGTAATCCCATTGCGATAGGGTTCCAATAAACAGGGATTTTGGCATAATTTGCCTAATAGTCCTAACTGAGAGGGAATTTCAGAGATATTAGGATTAAAATACACATCAATTTCTTTAATTTCTGAGGTGACTTCTTTGCTGACAACTACTGTACCGTAGGGAGAAAGAAGGGTTTCTAAGAAGTCTTTGCTAAATTTATCCCAAATAAAGCGAGTCATTTCAGTTACCAGTTACCAGTTATCAGTTATCAGTGACTACCACCTAAACTCGGTAGCTTGAAAAAGGTTAATTGCCTCAGTTGCTGATTTTAGCCTCCAGATTAATCATCGAGAATTGAGCAAGCGATCGCATTTATGATCTGATTCTAATTTATTGAGGGTCGTTAAGAATAGTGATAATTGACATTTCTCAAGATTTTATCTCCGACTACTGATAATTAACATTAACATCGACAAAAAAACTTTCTAAAATTTGCTTAGATAAAGATAGATATTGAAATTTGCTGTTAAATTAGTCAGCTTACCGCCTCTGCTAAAGATGCCTTCTGGCAATCAAACCCCAGAAAACCAATCGCGTGAACTGATTGAATAAAAATTGCGTTAAGCGGGATAGTCTATCAACCTCAATGGCAGTTTAAAACTCCTTTCTAGCAAGAATTTACTAATATTAAGCCAGCACTATTTAACGGATATATCTTTTAATTACCTGATACTTTTTAAGAGATTAACTATCTCATCGGGGAATCTTTGCTGTAATTATTTATCGGATAATCGCGACAACAGAATCATAAAATTTTGCCTTACTTTTTGGGTATCGGGATGATTTTCTCCTAATCTTTCTTGATAAATAGCAATAGCTCTCACATACAACGGTTCCGCTTCTGCGTATCTGCCTTGGGATTCGTATAATACCGCTAAATTATTGAGACTTTTAGCAACACTAGGATGATTTTCTCCTAATCGCTGTTCCCGCAGAGAAAGGGAGCGCTTATGCAACGGTTCCGCTTCTTCGTATCTGCCTTGGCATTGGTATAATTCTGCTAAATTATTGAGCCTGGTAGCAACATTGGGATGGTTTTCTCCTAATAGCTGTTCTATCAGAGAAAGGGAGCGCTTATACAAGGGTTCCGCTTCTGCGTATCTGCCTTGGGAGTGGTATAATCCTGCTAAATTATTGAGACTGGTAGCAACATGGGGATGGTTTTCTCCTAATAGCTGTTCTATCAGAGAAAGGCATCTCTTACACAAGGGTTCCGCTTCTGCGTATCTGCCTTGGTATTCGTATAGCACTACTAAATTATTGAGACTTTGTGCAACATCGGGATGGTTTTCTCCTAATAGTTGTTCTCTTAGAGAAAGGGAGTGCTTATACAACGATTCTGCTTCTGGGTATCTGCCTTGGCATTGATATAATAGTGCTAAATTATTGACACTGATAGCAACAATGGGATGGTTTTCTCCTAATAGCTGTTTTATCAGAGAAACGGAGCGCTTATACAAGGGTTCCGCTTCTGCGTATCTGCCTTGGGAGCGGTATAATCCTGCTAAATTATTGAGACTGGCAGCAACAATTGGATGGTTTTCTCCTAAGCGAGATTGGATTTCTTCACAACATTTTGTGAAGGTAACTGCTGCTAAATCATATTCTCCCTGTCCCTTATAAAACAAAGCTACCCCAAGAAACACCTGAATTAAATTATCTTCCGGGTTGGGAATATCATCTAACATGGTTTGACTGACAAGTTGCAGATGGGGAATTGCGGGAGTTACTGCTGCAATAATCTCCCTTGTGGGGGTTTGCGGGATATTTTCGGCAATGGTTAACAAAGTTTCCACAAAAGCGCATCGATAAAGAGAATTTATCTGAGGAATTGCCTGTAATTGCTGTTGAAAAAATTCTCTCACGAGGGGATGAATCCGATAAAAAGAATAGTCCTCATCCACGGGTTGCATCAGATGAGAATTATCCAATTGTCCCCGCGCTTCTTCTAGTTCACTTTCGGTAATTTCCGTGGATTTTGCCGTATCTTCTAGCAACGTCCAAGCAATAGCCACCGGTGCGAATAAACTCAACAGCATTGCCACTTTTTGACCAGCAGAACTTAAATCATCCCAACTGATTTTAATTGCGGCTGCTACCCCTAAATATCCATAATCTCTGTGGTTTCTTTCCTTAGTTAAAGCAGTATGAGCTAAATTTAATTTATCGCGTAAATGGCTAAACTTTAAATGACGATTTTTTGCTAAATATTCCCCCACTAACTCCACTGCTAAAGTTAAGCGTCCTAAAATTTCGTGACAAATCTGTTCTACTAAAGCTTTTTCTTGCTCAACTTTAGCAGTACCAACAATTTTGGTTAATAATTCTACACATTTATCCAAGGGTAAAACATCTAAAGCTATAGACTTAAATTCCGTACTAAGACACCTTTCTCTAGTGGTGACTAATATCTTAATCCTAGAATCTTTTGGTAACATTCGATCGGGAATTCTGTCGATATTGGGGACATCATCGAGAATTAATAATAATTTTCCCTGCTGAGGTAGCCAATTTTGCCAATACCAGTCCACTTGTTTTTCTAAAGATTCTTTTTTCAATATTTCTGGTAAAGATAGATAGGGACCGGCTAATTTAACTATTTCTTCTGCTAAACCCGATAGTCGCAAGGATAACCAATATTGTGCCGCGTATTCCTGTTGGTATCGTTTCGCATATTCCAAAGCTAAAGCGGTTTTTCCTATTCCCCCTAACCCTTCCACCGCGCAAACAATCACCCCTTGTTCTGTTTGCAATTTCTGATGAATTAAGGTTAACTCATCTTCCCTCCCGACAAAATTAACCGTACTTTTGCCCACATTACTAGGTATAGAGGGAATACTTACTTTTTTAGACGATTTTTCACTCCTGCGATCACACGATTAAATGTGGGAAAATAACGCTTAAAAGTTGACTCAGTATCTAATTCCGCTTCGTAGGTCAGGGAAACAAAAGGGGGTATAGTAGATATGGCCGCTTTTAATTTGGCTGCTGCCGATCGCTCTGGTTGATTGAGTTTAGCCAGAATTTGATTTAATAATTCTAAGATTTGTACAGAAGCAAGTTCAGGGGGTGGTTCTTTGGTAATTGCCGTCAATTCTGTGACAATTTCTGCTACCATTACCTCGGCATCAGGAAAAGATGCTTCTTGACTCTCGCTGGCGATTAAATCCCATTTTTCTCGTTCCAATTCTTTAATTTCTATGCGCTTATCGTTTATGCGTTGCTCCAAAAGAACTTTATCTTCTGAACGCGCAACTGTCCACGCATCGCGGATTCCCGCTAATTGTTCTTTTAAGCGTTGAATATTTTTATCGAGATTTTGTAATTCGTCAGTAGCCATGGGAAAATAAGCTTAAATTAGCCAATTAATTCAATTATGATCTATCCATCTAGAAATGTCATTCCTTTGGCTGTCCCCCACTCCCCAACACCCAACCCCCTCACGGATCACAGAAAAAGCCTAGCTCAATCTGGAAATTTTGATTATGATCATTAAGTAATTGACTTGTATTCGTGATATAGATTCAAAGGAGAGAAACGGTGTCCACAGAAGTCATCGAAAAGCGTTCCACAGCGACAATCCGTAAACCAGCACCGCGTTATCGCGTTTTACTCCACAATGACGACTTTAACTCGATGGAGTATGTGGTTCAGAGTTTAATGCAAACGATCGCCGGTATGACGCAACCCCAAGCAGTTGATATCATGATGGAAGCGCACACGAATGGTACAGCCTTGGTGATTACCTGCATCCAAGAACACGCGGAGTTTTACTGTGAAACCTTGAAAAATAAAGGTTTAACCAGCAGCATCGAACCCGATGAATAAAAGATTACGGGTAATTGCCACTTACCCAGTCCCCCTGCGACTGGGAATTTTTATTTTGCTCTTACTTTTTCTCTGGTTGCCGATCGCACTTCCCCTCTATCACTTTTTTGCCACTAATGCCAATCTTGTCTCAATTTTGACCCTTTCTGTTCTCTATCTGGAATTTTTGGGGTTATCCCATTGGTGGGGACGGACAATTTATGGTGATGAGGGATTAGCCGATTATGGGTTGATTTGGCGAAGAAAAACGCTGATCAAGTTAATTAACGGGTTAGCGATCGGTCTATTTTTCACTTTCTCGCTTTTTCTGTCCCAAGGGTTCCTAGGTTGGTTAAATTTCTTACCCGCAAATCCCCAGATCAGCAAAATCATCCTGGAGGGGTTTTTAGTCGCTTTAGCGGTGGGTTTTGCGGAAGAATTACTATTTCGGGGCTGGTTACTGGGAGAATTAGAAAAGGATTATCGTCCCGCTATCGCTCTAGTGATTAGTGCCTTAATTTTCGCTCTTGCTCACTTTATTAAACCTTTAGCCGAAATTATCCGCACTTTTCCCCAATTTCCTGCCTTAGTCTTGCTAGGATTAATTCTCGGTTGGGCCAAACGCGCCTGTGGTGGTAATTTGGGTAAAAGTATCGGTCTGCACGCGGGTTTAGTCTGGGCATACTATATATTAAATGTGGGTCAGTTAATTAAATACACTGGTACTGTTCCCGATTGGTTAACTGGAATCGATAAAAATCCTTTAGCGGGAGTGATGGGTTTACTTTTCCTGACAATTCTCGCTATCTGGATCAGAAAAAAAGCAGTTTTGAGTGAACGATAGGGGATTAAATCAATTACGATAAAGGGGAAATTGCCCATGAGAGTTATAGCCGATGAATCGATTATTATCTTTTCTAGAATATCGCCCGCGTTTGCGTAATATCCTATCTTTTTGTTTCTCTCTTATCGTCATGCTGTTGATCGGTGTAGGCAAAGTCACAGCACAAGATTTAAATAATTCTACTCTGGATTTAGTTGCTAATCTCTGGATGTTAATAGCCGGCTCGTTAGTATTCTTTATGAATGCGGGTTTTGCCATGCTGGAAACGGGTTTTTGTCGTACTAATAACGCCACTAATGTCTTGGCTAAAAACCTAATTGTCTTCTGTGTTTCTGCCTTGGCTTATTGGATGTTTGGTTTCGGTTTCATGTTTGGTAATACATCAGCACTAGGAAATAGTTTCTCTGGTGATACAGGATTTTTCTTGGAAATTTTAACCCCTAATAATCAATACAGTCAATTCCAAGAACTGTGGCCAGGTCGTTCAATTGCCACTTTATTTTTCTTTCAATTAACTTTTGCGGGAACTGCGGCGACCATTGTATCGGGAGCAGTGGCAGAAAGGGTTAAATTTTGGGCATTTTTGCTATTTAGTTTCTTTTTAGTTGCTTTTTCTTATTCTCTGACAGGACATTGGATTTGGTCATCTGAAGGATGGTTATATAACTTATTTAAGTTTCGAGATTTTGCTGGTTCAACGGTGGTGCATTCGGTGGGAGGAATGGCCGGATTAGTGGGTGCTTGGTTGCTAAAACCGAGAGATGGACGTTTTGGTTATAATCGCAAAACTGACTGTTATGAAGAAAAAGAAAGAGGAAATTTTGCTCCCCATCAGTTAGGATTTGCAACCCTTGGTTGCTTAATTCTTTGGTTAGGATGGTTTGGTTTTAATGGTGGTTCGGCGGTAAATTTGGATGATGTCCCCATGGCAATTACTACCACGATGATTGCCGCTGCTGCTGGGGGAGTTTTGGCATTAATTCTTAATCCTTTAATCGGTCGCAAAGCCAGTTTATCCACAATTATTAATGGCATTTTAGGGGGATTAGTGGGGATCACGGCATCATCAGGTTATGTTAATATCAGATCAGCTATTATCATTGGTGGCATTAGTGGCATTATTGTCTTATTAGGAGAAGAATTTTTAATTAAAACTAAAGTAATTGATGATCCAGTGGGAGCAATTCCAGTACATCTTTTTTGTGGTTTTTGGGGAACAATAGCGGTGGGGTTATTTAGTAATAAAGATGCGAGAGAATTTGCCAATGGATTAACACAGGATAGTCCTATATCTCAAGTCGCTTTTCAATTTTTTGGATGGATTGTAGTCATGGCATTTACCTTTATTTTTAGTTTAATTCTCTGGCTAATTATTGGCAATCTCCTCTACTATATGCAAATAATTGTTTTACGTCAAAAGAACCCACAGGTTAATTACTCTCATGTTAGAAGGAGTCAATCCTTCAATGTTTCTGACCTATTCTTTTTATTTTGGTCACGGGGAAGGGAAGGAATCCGAGTATCATTATCCGAGGAATTAACGGGTAGCGATGGGGTATTTAGTGATTGAAAAATTAATGTTTATTCAATAAGTTTTTGGCAATCTAGATTATCTTGCAAAGCTCGATCGATGCGCGATTTCCAATATCTGTCATTATGCCAACTTTTTGCCCAATATTGAGCTTCTTTAAAGTTATCAGAAGTTGGGGGGATTTTGCACAAAATTTCAAAACCACCTTCTCTACCCGGCACATTAGCCACAAAATTATTTTTAGCTAGTCCTACTGCTTGCTGAATTAACTTTAATTCAGTTAATTGAGTCCCACACTTTTCAGGAAACTGATCACCTTGTTTCCTTTTCAAGTCTTGCAGTTGTTGAATAGTCCTGTTTAAGCTAATATTAAAATCTCGTTTAGCACAAATTTCTGGAATACTAGGTGATGGTGAGGGTGTCTCCACGCCATTAGGAGTCTTGAATGACCAAAAAGTAAATCCAAGAAAGCCTAATAGTGCCAAGAGAGATAATATTTTAGTTAAACCAGCAGGAGAATTCTCCACATTAACCAATTTTTCTAATTCCTGTCTAACCCATTGAACATTAAATACTTCTTTATAAATTCGATTGGTAACTTCTAGATACTCATCATTTTTAATCACTAATTCTGCTTGCTGAAGTGCCAATTTTTCCGTTTTGTTATCAGCAAAGACTCCCCCCTGCTGCAAAATTTCTTGATAGATTTCTAATGTTGACCTAACATTTTTATCAGGAGTTAAGAGACTGTTTTGTATTTTCCAGAGATGGGCTGCCGCTTTATTTTTTAACCAATTTTCTACAATATTTTTCTGAATCAATTGTTCAATTTTTGGTTTTTCTTCTCCTTCCCGCAACTCATTTTTATTGTCGATTAGCAAACCGATAACTATTTTCGTTAACTCCAAGTTACCACCCGTCCAAGCTAGAATTTCCTCAATTAAAGCTGCTCTTTGATTCTCCTCAAATTTGGGCGTTAATTGTTTTTCAGCCAGTTGACGTGCTTGTCTTTGACGTGCTATCTGTGCTTTTCGTTTGGCTGCGATTTCACTTAACTCTAAAAAACGCTTTTCTGACTCATTAAGGTCTTGATTTTTACTCCAAGTTAAAGCTTCTTCTAAATCTTGATCATAAAGAAGTTTAGTGTCATCTTCTCCTGAATTTAACCAAACTTCGTACTTTTCAATGTATGGAGGGATTTTATTTAATTCCGTTGTCACCCAAGTTTCATTAAAAACATTTCTATAAATCTTATTATAAACTTTTAACTTTTGTCGGTCTTCAACTACCAATCCCGTTAAGCGTAATTCTATTTGATCAAGACTACCATCATCGGTAATTTCACCATTTCTTAAAATTTCTAGGTAAAGCTTCAGCATTCTTCTACCCGTGACACGCTTATTTAATAAACGATTCCGAATAGTTTTTAGGTGTTCTGGACTATCTTCAGATACCCAGTTACTAATTACTTGCGACTGGATAAAATCGCCGACATTAATCGGGGTTGCTGGGGATTCCTTGCCAAATCCAGGGCGAGATGTGGAGATTAAATGACAAATTTTTTGAGTTAAAAATGGTTGTCCACCTGTCCAGTCTATAACATCCTCTAAAACCCGTTGCGGTGCGATAACTTTGTCCTGCAATCCCTCGGCAAGTTTTTTGGCATCCTTTATAGTAAATCCAGATAATCGAATATCTTGACCAATATTAAAAGGACTACGATAATTATCTAGAATAAAGTTAGAAACTGCCGCTACCCCCAACATACAAAAGGTTAGACGTTGGTAATCCCTATTATGAGGACGTTTTTCATGACAGCTACGCAGCCAAGCAAAGAAATCATCTGTGGAAAATTTTAAACTCAGAACGCTATCAATTTCATCGAAACAGATAACAATAGGTTGGGATACTTCCTTTAAGAGAATGTCCTCAACAAATTCATCAAGACGATTAATAGCTGATTTATAGGCTCGTTCATCCCACCAAGTTTGCTCTTTTCCCCGAATAGAAAGATTGAAGCGTTTAACCAGTTGCTCAAATAATACTCGATACCAAATATCTTCGGAGATGTTTTTTCCTATACCACTCAAATGAATGGTAGCACAATCAATATTATCCTCTTGCAGTCGTTTTTGTGTCTGTACCCACAAACTTGATTTTCCCATCTGACGGGAATTTAACACATAGCAATACTGTCCATTTTTTAGATAGTCATAAAATATATCATCTGCTTCCCGCTTGATATAACTAGGTGCATCTAGGGGAACGCTGCCTCCAACATGATAAAAATTGGTCGCCATAGCATTAAAATTAGCAATTTGTCTGATTGGTTAAGTTCGATGAATAATTTAATCAAAGGTTATCTGTCCCTAAGCTAGTCCGCATTTAAGGTTCTGGGTTCGATGGGGGAACGGGGAACAGGTGAAAACGAATATTAGATTTAGATGTACAACAGTTTAACTCAATATATCGGATTTTAGGAGGATAGGCGATACCTAAAATAGTCGCTGTATAGTGGATAACGGGGTTGAACAGCATTCTGCACAAAGGTTACTAATCCTAAACTATGAAGTTGCCAATTAATTGTTGCACCTAAATCAACGGGAGAAGACGACTCTACAACCTTTTTCATTCCTGCTGCTAGGTTTGGATGTTCTTGTAAGTTTAGCAAATGTCCTCGCAAATGATCCCCATAAATCCCCGCTTCCTCGGCTGCTGTCTCTAAAAAATCTGCTAAAGACAGTTGTTTTTGGGTAATCCCATAAATCGCCTTTTGGATTAAATAGGGATGTCCCCCGACAAGATTAATTATTTTTTGCAGTTCATCTTTTCCCAAGTTAGCCTGATATTTATTGGCTAGAATCAAGACCTGTTCTAGAGTAAAATCAGGTAACAGGATTTCTGTTCCTACATTCACAGGAGATTTATTCAGGTCAGCAGGAACATAATTTTCTGTGGAATAGGTGATAATTAAGTGTAACTTTTGCCAAGTATTATTATTTTTTGCCTCCTCGTGCCAAAGACGAAATAAACTAAGGAAATCGTCAGCAACGCTGGTATAGGTAAAGAGACTATCTATCTCCTCTAAAACTAAAATTAGGGGTTTATCCAGCTTTTTGAGCAAATGGTCTTCAAAATAGGCAGTACAGCTATAAAGTCCTAATCCTTCTTGCCATTTTTCCTGAAAGAGAGCTGCTAACCCTAATTTCTTGGAAATAATCAAAGCAAACCAAGAGAGCAATCGGTCTAAATCGCCGAGAATTCCTTTACTTGCTTGTAAAAAACTGAAACTGACGGTTTTATACTCTCTTTTGTCAACTTGACTCAAAATTCTATCGACTAATAGGGTTTTACCCATCCCCTTGGCTGATTTAATCCGCAATAATGAACCTGCTTGACTCACCGTCTCCAGACAAAGCTGTTCCACTGGAGGACGTTCAACATACTTGGAAAAATCCGCAGCCCGGTTTTCTCCCTCATCCTCAGACATGGCAGCAGCTGTTTCCTCCAACTCATCCCAGTCAGCGATTTCTCGATAATCAAGGCCTAATTTTTGACAAATTTCAAAAAAATTGAGATTACTAATCGGTTTACCGTTAAGAAAAAGGCTAATAGTCGATTTTGCGAACCCTAACTCCTCAGCAAGCAGCTGTTGAGTTGCGTAACCATTGAGTTTAACTGCTTGTTTGACTCTAGGGATATATTCTGATTTTACTTTAAGCGATCGCCCCATAACCGTCAAGATTATTGAAAAATGAATGACAACCTAATCTTATCTCAAATAAATCAAACGTATCTCAGACATTTACTCAAACGTATCACAAAAAACTCAGACATATCTCAGACATGAACTTAGAGAGTGTCAGTCATGAACTCAGAGAGTGATGGATTTAACTATTTGGACTTATCTCAGTCATTCCATACTTATAAAATCAGTAGAGTGTCAGTCATTAACTCAGAGAGTAATGGATTTAAATATAAAATGTGTTTATGGAGGATTCAAAATGGGTTCTTTAAAAAAATATCTATCTTTAGGGCTTATTGTCGCCCTATTGCTTTTTGCGGGAGATAATCTCGAAATTGAACGAGCAAAATCAACTAATATGATCGATATTTTAGAGCTTGTTGTGCAGGCTCTAAAAATACTCGAGGAATAAGCTAATAGTACGCTATACGCCCCTACACTGGGTGCAATGTAGGGGCGCAACGTGGTCAGTGAGTTGATCGAACTGCTTGCGCCCATAATGTAAGATTGTGAACATTTTTCACCAAAAAGTAACTGGTGGGCATAATCCTATACTATAATCAGTACAGTCATAAACTAGGCTCCTGTCCATCTGACTTGATTGACGTTTTATCTAATTTGGTTTATACCCCTCAGCAACATTCCTAAATTTATTGGAATTTTATGGCTAAAACAACTGATACCAATTATTTAACCTCCGCGGAGAAGTCTCTTTTATCTGATTTACTCAAAGTTAGGGCTGCCACTGCCTTGAGCTTTGAAATTGAAACAGATAGAATTGGAGAAGCTGACTTACAAGATAAATTAGAAAAACTAGCGGACAAAGGCTATATCAAAGTCAATGAAGAAGAAAGCTACAAAATCTTTACTCCCACTTGGAAAACTCGTCGGCTGAGGGTAAATGGTATTTTGTAGTCAGTTTCTAACGGAATTAGACAAGTTTCCTTTTTTCAGTTCATTCACCCATTACCTATTTTTGGTAGATTCTCAGACAACTGCTGCCACCGATCTTTTCAGCGAAATACGGAAACTTCTGGGAGAAGATCGGTGGCCTTTTGTCGTGACTGCGATAATTATTGGAGTAGCAGTTGAAACTGGAAGTAGCTATTTCTCAGCTTTTAGGATTCGTCATTTATTTCCCGATTTAAAAAAGGATTTTTTAAATACTTTCCTTTGTTTATTAATTGTCAAAATTTTTGTATCAATACTTTTATACCTTCTCATTCAACTTATATTTTCTCTATTAAGCTTGATCGAGGATAATGTTTTTTTTGGTTTAATCATTGCTCTGGTCTTCGGTCTTATTATGGGTTCCTTAAACCCTAATTTAGAACAAATCGACCAAGTAATGGGTGGATTTAGCTTATCGACAATTAATCCTGTCTCCAGTGGGATCAAAAAGATTTTAGAGCGGTACAAAGACTCTCAAATATCTATTATTAGTCCTTTAGACAAGAAATTGGTAAACGAGAAAACCAGCCTATATAATTCTTCTATCAAGCCTAAATTTGATAGTTTTCAAATAGTTACTATTCAGAAATGCACCCAAAAGTTAATCGGTGGATTTACACTGAAAGAAACGCAAGAGAAATATCAAGGAAGATTAAACGCTATCATCGGGGGAAATTTTAGTGACGAGGATAAGATAGAAAGATTAATATGGTTATTATTTGATATTATGAGTCCTGAAGAGATCGATAAAATTAGATATCACCCAGATCAATCAGAAATTTTAAAAACACTGCGAACAATAAAACAGGAGAATAGTAGGATAAATTAAACGTCGGCCAGTTAATTAAATACACTTGTACTGTTTATGATCGATTAACTGGAATTGATAAAAATCCTTGAGGGGGAGTGATGGGTTGACTTTTCCTGACAATTCTCACCATCTGGACCAGAAAAAAAGTAACCGATGTAAAACCGAGCAGTTAGACTGTCTTCTCTCCCTGACAGGTGTTTTGAGGGGTTTTTTCGCCCATAAGTATTAAGGGGTATGCTGCCGATATGTCCGATGAATGACAATTTTCTAGCGATCGAGCCTTTCCACTACGGAAATTCGAGTTTATTATAAAAAGAAATCCTCTCTCAGGTAAGAGCGGTAGTATGGCTTACTCGACACAGCAGTTAATTGAAATCCTCGATCGAGAAATGCACGCCACTTGCAAAGGGGAACGTCTGTTACTCTCCCCGGCGGAGCGCATTGATAATCCGGTGATTGCCAAGGCGATCAATCTAGAAAAGGTGGGCAAAGTCTTCGCCTATCAGGATTTTCGCCGCCAAATTCACGATTATCAACAAAAATATCAGGTTTCGGGCATTATCTGGCGTGTTTGTCAATGGGGCGATCGCACTCTTCGTTATCCCGAAATTCATAATCAATTAGTTCCCGTCGCGGGTGACAAGGAAATTCTCATGGCTGCCAAAGCTTCCGTTTTAGAGTTTTGGAACAGTATCACCCCTAATATGAATTTTTGGTGGGCGCTTAACTCCCGTCCTCCCATTTCTGCCGATTCTCTAGCTGAATTAGTCGCCCAGTCCGAATGGGCGGAGTTAGATGTGGCGCGTACAGAATTATATCTCGGCCTCTGTTGGGGTAATCCTTTAGAACACCAGTATCAATGGGCGCAACCCTTTTCCGGTTGTCATCGCATTATCGCAGCCGTCGATGAACCTAGTTCGATTAAGGTATAAAGGACTTCCAAAAACTAAACCATTCATTCATTCTATTGTAGCCATCGATATCAAAACAGGTGTTTTTGAATTAACAAAAGATATCCTCACAGCTTTCGATCAACTTTTAACCCGATTTTTACAAGAGTTCTTATCTAGTCTTAAATTAGCAAAAGTTGCCAAAAATTAGGGAAAAAGTTCATTGATAAACTGCGCTATCTTCTAGCTTATGTGTGTCAAGAAATCAGCTTTTTACACTAGATAGATAAAGTCATAAAATGTTAACAAATGTTGTCGAAATGGGATGTTTCTACCGCTAAATGTTAAATTTTATTACAGGATGCAACATTTGTGGTCTAGATGGATTTAGATTATCAAAATAAATGGCCAATTAAATACCCTCTTTATCTGATTTGCCCTACCATCACCTCAGTTATTAGTTATCGGTGAAGATTGTTAAGTAAACGGTAATGTTTCCCCATGACGGATTTAATTCTACAAAATCGTTACAAAGTCCTGCGATTAATTGCCGATGGTGGTTTCGGAGAGACTTTTTTGGCAGAAGATAGCCAAATGCCTTCAAAACGTCTCTGTCTGATTAAACAGCTAAAACCGATTAATGATAATCCCCAGGTTCACAATCTTGTCAAAGAAAGATTTGAGCGAGAAGCGGCTATCCTAGAAAAATTGAGCGAAAATAGTCCTCAAATTCCCAAACTGTACGCTTATTTTGAGGAAAATAATCAATTTTATTTAGTCGAGGAATTTATCGAGGGGGAAACTCTCAGCCAAAGAATACAGAGTAAAGGAGTTTTTAGCGATGATCAAGTCAAAGAGATTTTAGTTAGTATTCTACAGGTTTTAATTTATGTTCACGGACAAAAAATTATCCATCGAGATATAAAACCCGATAATATCATTCTACGGATTTATGATAATTTACCGATCCTAATTGATTTTGGTGCGGTTAAAGAAACTATGGGAACGGTGGTTTCTAATTCGGGCCATTCTCTTAATTCTATTGTTATCGGTACTCCGGGTTTTATGCCATCAGAACAGGCGATCGGTCGTCCGGTTTATAGTAGTGATCTCTACGCTTTAGGATTGACGGCTATTTATCTACTAACCGGCAAAACTCCTGAAATGTTAGAGAGCGATCCGATGACAGGAAAAATTTATTGGCGGCAGTTCGCTTTAAATACTAATATCAGTTTAGCAGCTGTGTTAGATAAAACTATTTCACTGCGCTCTAACGAACGTTATTTAACCGCAAAAGAGATGTTAGAAGCGCTACAAAATACCCCATCAATTGTAGCAACAAATATCGTTGTTCCTGCTCCTACTCCCGCTCCTACTCAAGTAATTTCTCCTGTAACTTCAAAACCTGTTTCTAATCCCCGCACTTTACCTGAATGGGTGAAAGCGATAATTATAGGGAGTATGATCGG
This sequence comes from Microcystis protocystis FBCC-A270, assembly GCF_050500235.1. Classification (NCBI taxonomy): domain Bacteria; kingdom Bacillati; phylum Cyanobacteriota; class Cyanophyceae; order Chroococcales; family Microcystaceae; genus Microcystis; species Microcystis protocystis. The sequence goes on along the minus strand of NZ_CP191407.1, from coordinate 4,816,594 downwards.
TACTGGCATTTTAGGTGGTTTTGTCTTAAGTCATTATCTCTCAAATTCTTCTGGAGATAAATCAATTTCTCCGTCACCTTCCCCAGAGAATCAAGACTCAGATATTACCATTAATAATGAGTTTCCTAAACCTGTCTGTGGAGATGAGAATATCACCGATACTTACTATAAAGTTGTAGTAACTGATGAGGATAGTTTAGAGAGAGTGAAAAATAACTTTTGTCGCGATGCTGTTGTTAATGATGGGAATATTCAGGTGGCAACTTTTAGGGACTTAAATCGCGCTCAAGAGCTACAAAGGCAACTAATTAAATACTTTAATCAAGTTAAAATCACCCAAGGTGTCATCGATACCTCACCTAGTCCTGAAGCTGTCTATTCCCCCAGTCCTGAACCCCTCTATTCACCTGTTCCTCAACAGACAGTTAACTCTATTTCTCGTTCAGAAGCGGTGAATTTAATCGAGCGCTGGTTAAAGGCAAAAAGAGATATTTATGGTCCCTCCTATCAAACCTATTTAGGAGAAGAATTACTTACAGGTAAAGCTTATAATGACAAAATAAAGCGCTCTGATGGTCAAGAAAGTTCTTCCGAATGGTTAGCTAATAATGGTGCTTATTATATCTATGGAGTTCAGAGAATAGATTCAGTTAATAATTTTACAACCTCTGGCGATCAAGCTACAGTGGATGTGGTGGTTACTGAAGAAAGAACCCTCTATAACAGTCAGGGTAAAATTGATCAAAAAAATAGTGGTTTAAGTACCTTATTAGTTCGCTATAATCTTGAAAATGACGAGGGAAAATGGAAAATAGCTAACTCTAGAACTCTTAAAAATTTAGTTCGTAGATAAGTTGAATTAATCACAAAGTAGAAACAAAAAAATGAAAAATAGTTCAGATAAAAACCCATATATACACAATCATTGCTGTTAAATTTTCATCTTTAGACAGTATTTATAAATTAACCCTGAAGATAAAAGTATCCTAACCGATTCTATTCAGAATCATCATTATAAATATCTCGGAGAGTTTTATTTTCGTAGCGTTCCTGATCTTGATTTTTGCCGCGACGGGAAGGACGACGATATTTTTTATTAGCTAATTTGGGTTCGTAGGTTTCTTGACCTGCTTCTTTAATTTTTAACTTTAAACTTGACTCTTTTGTGCTAGTTTTCTGTAATGTCTGTTCTCGTGCGATCGCTTCTTCTAAAAACTCTAAATAATGTTGGTAACGTTCCCAATCTCCCCTAACCACACAGTTAGGTTCCCGACGGTGAGTACAATCATTAAATTGACAATTTCCCAAAGCTAAACGCTCTCTCACTTCCGGAAAATAAAAAGTTAATTGTTCCGGTGAACAGTTAATATCCGGTTGGTTAAAACCCGGACTATCGGCCAATAAACCCCGATTTGGTAAAGCAAATAACTCCACATGACGGGTGGTGTGACGACCTTTTTGCAGTTTTCCCGACACATCCCCCACCCGTTGATTAATCTCAGGAATTAGACAATTAATTAAACTCGATTTTCCCACCCCGGACGGACCGGCCAAGAGAGTGATTTTATGGTTTAATTGTGCCAATAAAGCCTCAAATCCCCGATTTTTCTCCACACTGACAAAAAAGGGCCGGTATCCCCAACTAGCTAGGCGATCGCTCCAAATCTCTATTTGTTCCGGTTCCCCCAGATCGATTTTATTGACACAGACGGCAATTTCTAAGCCTGTGGACTCCGCTTTCACCAAAAAACGACTGATCAGCCAAGGATCGAGAACGGGTTCAGCAAGGGCAAAAACTAGCAAAATCTGCTCGATATTGGCAACGGCCGGCCGATCGATCTCGGTACTGCGGGGGAGAACTTCTGCGATCGCACCCTGCCGATCATCAAAATTGGCCTCCTCCACGCGCACCCGATCACCAACCATCACCGACTGACCGATTTTTTGCAAGCGAGCGCGACGGGTACAGAGAAGATTCTCGCCCATAACGGCAGAATCCAAGCGTACCTGATAGAAATTCGCCTGTACAGCCACCACTGTGCCGTATAAATCGGTTAATTGTGCATCTACCATTTAGGAATCGGGGCGATAGACTTTGAGCACAAAAAAGCTATCTCGGTCCTCGATCGATTCTATCTGATAACCCTCCACGGTCAGGCTAGTGGGAACCTGTTCGATCGGTTCCCCGGCATCTAACCAGACTTCCAACCGTTCCCCGGCGGTCATTTTCTCTAATTGCAATTTTGTCCGGACAAAATTAATTGGGCAGGGAGTGCCGCGCAGGTCTAAAGTCATAGTTATTTATGGAAGATATTGCCTAAAAATCCCTCGATGCCGCCTTTCCCCACGGTTTCCCCGCGAACTTTTGCCAATTTTTCCAGTAAATCCCGTTCTTCTCCAGTGACACGGGTAGGAATCGAGATTTTAACGGTAATACGATGATCACCGCGACTGACGGGATTACCTAATTTGGGAACCCCTTTACTTTCTAAAATCAGTACGGTGTTCGGTTGAGTACCGGCTGGGATAATCAGGTCTTCTTGGCCATCTACCGTATTAACTTTAATAGTACATCCTAAAATCGCTTGGATATAACTAATCGAGATATTCGATTTAATATCATTGCCTTCCCGTTGAAATTCTGCATCTGTTTCCACGGTTAGATAAACGAATAAATCCCCCGGCGGCCCGCCTTTCAGTCCTGCGTCACCTTCCCGGGCAACGCGCAACTTCATGCCGTTGTCAACCCCTGCGGGGATGGTAATTTTCAGTTTTTTGGTTTCCTGTTTACGTCCGGAGCCGCCGCAAACATCGCATTTTTCCTCGATCACTTCTCCCGCACCGTCACAGGTGGGACAGACCGAAACCTGAGCAAAAGTACCGAAGGGAGTACGGGTGGCGCGACGCACCTGACCAGTACCATTGCAAGCAGTACAAGTACGAGAACCAGTCCCCGGTCTGGCCCCACTGCCTTTACAGGTTTGACAGGTTTCCAGATGACGGATGCGGATTTCCTTTTCGCCGCCAAAGACCGCCTCGCGGAATTTTAGTTTAAAATCGAGACGTAGATCCTCGCCCCGGGTAGGGCCTGTGCGTCGGCGGGCCGTTGTTTGGCCGCCCATACCCCCAAAACCACTAAAGATTGTCTCAAATATATCGGCGAAACCGCCCATATTGTCGGGATCAAAACCGGCAGCGCCCCCAGAAACCCCGGCCTCACCAAAGCGGTCATAACGATTGCGGGTTTCTGGTTCCGAGAGAATTTCGTAGGCGCGGTTAATTTCTTTGAAGTGTTCTTCGGCTCCCGGTTCTTTGTTAACATCGGGGTGGTATTTTCGGGCGAGACGACGATAGGCGCGTTTGATGTCTTCTTTGCCGGCATCTCGCGAGACACCTAGAATTTCGTAGTAATCAGTGGGCATAGGGGGCTATGGTTCTGCTGGCAATTTATAAATAAAGTTTAAGTCTAGTTGTTACTTTAACAAACTATACATAGTAGTTTAGTTGGGTTATCCCTACTATTTCTTTTTGCTGGGGGTTAGGGGTTGGGAAGTGGGAAGTGGGAAGTGGGAAGTGGGTAAGTGGGGTGTGGGGAGAAGGGGAGAAAAAAGCTGATTACTGATTACTGATCACTTTTTAATCTACGGCCTCATAGTCACTGGTGCTCATTTCTTCGCCATCGTAGGGATCATCATCACTGTCCAATTCGGTGGATTTAGTTTCCAGATTACTATAGGTTCTGGTTCTAGTGCGGGAGAGGGTTGGCCTATTGGTGAAGGTATTCGAGGAAGTAGCCCGGGTGGGTCGAGTCAGTTTTTCGGTGACATCGATCGATTCAAACCCAGCACCGTTAAGGGGTTGGTTTTGCTCTTGTCTCCCCGTGTAGATGCGGGTACCGATTTCGAGGACAAGCTGACGAAATTCTGCCAAGGTGGTTTTTAGCTTTTCTGGGGATAGGGAGGGGTCGCGCAGAGCGATTTCCAACTGTTGCCGCTTCTGGTCGGCCAGTTGCCGGATATCGGGGGCGACTAACTGGCTGTTTTCCCTGAGGGTGACTTCGTAGCTATAGAAAAGACTATCGCACTGCTGGCGAATATCGATCATTTGCAGACGACGGCGATCGGATTCGGCGTATTTTTCGGCTTCTAGGCGCATTTTTTCAATTTCGTTCGGTTTCAGCCCTCCAGTATGGCTAATTAAAATGCTTTGTTCTTTGCCGGTGCCTTGGTCGCTGGCGGCCACTTTCAAGATGCCGTTAACATCGATCTCAAAGGCCACCTCGATTTGTGGCACCCCCCTAGGAGCGGGAGGAATTCCTGTCAGGAGAAATTTACCCAGGGTTTTATTATCCCGGGCCATGGTTCTTTCCCCTTGCAGAACATGAATTTCCACGGAAGTTTGACCATCGGCAGCGGTGGAGAAAACCTGAGATTTACTGGTGGGGATAGTGGTATTGCGATCGATAATTTTGGTAAAGACTTCGCCGAGGGTTTCAATGCCGAGGGAAAGGGGGGTGACATCAAGTAGGAGGATATCTTCTACTTCTCCACCTAAAACTCCGGCTTGAATGGCTGCCCCCAAAGCAACGGCCTCATCGGGGTTAACAGAGCGATCGATCTGGCCAGTAGAAAAGAAACGGGAGATTAATTGCTGTACGGCGGGCATTCTGGTGGAACCACCAACGAGAACAACACGATCGATATCGCTAGGCTGCAGTTCGCTATCTTTGAGGGACTGTTGTACGGGTCCGAGGGTTTTTTCCACTAATTCTCTGGTTAATTCCTCGAATTTAGCGCGAGTTAGTTCCAATTCTAGGTGTTTAGGGCTAGTTTCGTCGGCGGCGATGAAGGGGAGATTGATCGAGGTGCTAATCATGCTAGAAAGCTCGATTTTGGCTTTTTCGGCGGCTTCTCGCAGTCTTTGGATCGCCATGCGATCGCTGGACAGATCGATGTTTTCTTGACTTTGAAAGTTCTCCACCAACCACCGCACTAAGAGATTATCAAAATCGTCCCCCCCAAGATGGTTATTGCCGGCCGTGGCTTTCACTTCAAAGACCCCCTTCCCCAGTCGCAGGATGGAAACGTCGAAGGTTCCTCCCCCTAGGTCAAAAACGAGGATATGTTGATCTTCGTTTTGTTTATCTAAACCGTAAGCTAGGGCGGCGGCGGTGGGTTCGTTAATAATTCTTAATACTTCTAGTCCTGCAATCATCCCCGCGTCTTTAGTGGCTTGACGTTGGGCATCGGTAAAATAGGCGGGAACCGTAATCACGGCCTCGTTAATCGCTTCTCCCAGATAGGCCTCGGCATCGGCCTTTAATTTTTGCAGGATCATGGCCGAAATTTCTTGGGGGGTAAATTCCCGATCGCGAATTTTGATATTGACGGTATCATCGCGACCGCGTTGGCAATGATAGGCAACTCGTCCCCTTTCGGTCTCGGTATCTTGCCAACGCCTACCGATAAAGCGTTTGATGCTATAGACGGTATTTTCGGCATTAGTGACCGCCTGACGTTTGGCCAGTTGTCCTACTAGGCGCTGGCCCTTGCCGAATCCCACGATACTAGGAGTTGTCCTTCCCCCTTCCGAGTTAGGAACTATAATCGGCTGACCTCCCTCGAGTACGGCAATGCAACTGTTGGTTGTCCCTAAGTCGATGCCGATGACTTTTCCCATGACGCTCTAATAATAATGATAGTTAATAGGATACAATCGCTGACAAAAATTATCCCCAAATTAGAAGCGGGCTTTTTACCTCGTCTAATCTTGCCCCGGTTGAAAGCTGGTAGTTTTCCTGCGAGGCTAACAAAACTCGTCGGTAAAGTCCGCAAGCCTGACCAGATTGGTGTAGTGGACTATATATCAAGAGTAACCCAAAACCAGTAATTTTGCTGATGCTTCCGCTTCCTATTCTTTGTAGAATCAAAAAATCACGCTTTTGACTATTTGGCGATCGCTGACCAGATCAAATCCGTTCCCTTCTCCCCACTTCCCACTTTTCCATACCTTGTAAACAGGATTGAGGACAAGCCATACTCAGATAAACTTAGGATAAGATAACCAATAAACCGATCCTAGAGGACTTAATCATGATTAGAGCCTATGCTGCCCGAGAAAAAGGGGGAAAACTAGAGCCTTTTGACTACGATCCGGGCATATTAGCGGATGAAGATGTAGAAATCGCGGTGGAATATTGCGGCATCTGCCACAGTGACCTAAGTATGCTCGATAACGATTGGGGACTGACCACCTATCCCTTTGTCCCTGGCCATGAAGTGGTCGGCACGATCGCCGCTCTTGGTGCTAAAGTCAAAGAGTTAAAATTAGGGCAAAGAGTCGGTCTGGGTTGGTTTTCCCGTTCCTGTTCCACCTGTGAAACCTGTATGTCAGGGGATCAAAACCTTTGTGCCACTGCCGAAGGAACTATCGTCGGTCGCCATGGCGGTTTTGCCGAAAGAGTCCGGGCCCATCATAGTTGGTTAGTTCCCTTGCCGAACCAGTTAGATGCTGCCAAAGCTGGCCCGCTTTTCTGTGGTGGCATTACCGTCTTTAATCCCATTGTCCAATTTAATATTAAACCCACGGCCCGAGTTGGTGTCATTGGTATTGGTGGATTGGGCCATATAGCCTTAAAATTCCTCAAAGCTTGGGGCTGCGAAGTAACCGCTTTTTCCAGTAGTCCCGACAAAGAAACGGAAGCAAAAGAACTAGGAGCGACTCATTTTATCAATTCCAGAGACCCAGAGGCTTTGCAATCGGTACAAAATTACTTTGATTTCATCATCTCCACCGTTAACGTTAATCTCGATTGGGGTCTTTATATCGCCTGTTTACGTCCCAAAGGTCGTCTGCATATTGTTGGCGCTGTTCTTGAACCCATGGCTACCTACGCTTTTCCCTTGATTATGGGTCAAAAATCGATTTCCGGCAGTCCTTTGGGTAGTCCCAGTACCGTCAGTAAAATGATTGAATTTGCCTCTCGCCATGGCATTGAACCAGTCACAGAAACCTATCCTATCTCCCGGGTGAATGAAGCCATGGAAAAATTGCGAACCGGACAACCTAAATATCGCCTCGTCTTGCAAATAAAATAAAACCATCTCTATCCCGGACGTAACCCCGATGACTCAACCCCTCACTCCTCCAGTTATCGATTGGGAAGAACCTCCCATTCCCCCAGAAGACTTGATTTTTGATGATGGAGAACCTTTGGAAACCTACCGTCACCGCAAGGCCATGAATGTCTTAATCGATTCTATCGAACAAGCCTATCAGGATCGAGAGGACTTTTTTGTTGGCGGTAATATGTTTATTTACTTTAGCCGTGAGCGGGTTTTTAATAAAGATTTTCGCGGCCCCGATTTTTTCGTTGTCCTCGATATCGATGGTAGTTATAAACGACAAGGATGGGTGGTTTGGAACGAAAACGGACGTTATCCCGATGTGATCGTGGAATTAATGTCAGAAAGCACCGCAAAAATCGATTTAACTATCAAAAAAGACCTCTATGAGCGGACTTTTCGCTGTTCCCAATACTTTGTTTATAATCCCTTTGATGCCACTTCCCTGCAAGGTTGGGCTTTAGACCAAAATCAATGCTATCAAAAAATTATTCCCGACCATCGCGGTTGGTTATGGTGTCAACGTTTGGGATTATGGTTAGGAGTCTGGATGGGCAGCATCCAACGAGAAGAAGCTCCTTGGCTGCGTTTTTATGACCTAGATGGCAATTTAATCCTCCTACCTGCGGAATTAGCCGAAATCGAACGTCAGAATGCTGAAATTGAACGTCAGAATGCTGAAATTGAACGTCGGAATGCTGAAATTGAACGTCAGAATGCTGAAATCGAACGTCGGAATGCTGAAATCGAACGTCAACGGGCCAGGGCTGCCTCTCAACAGGCCGAAAGCGAACGTCAACGGGCCAGGGATGCCTCTCAACAGGCCGAAAGCGAACGTCAACGCGCGGAACGTTTAGCGGCACAATTACGGCAATTAGGCATAAATCCCGATGAAATCCCGTAATCGGCCCAAGACTGACCCCTATCTCTAAAAACCGAAAGCCCACACCTTCCGATCTCGGTTTGTGTGGGCTGATTGTTCACTTAATTCTAAGATTGAAAGCGTACACTTTGGCGAAATCTCAGAGCCTAACTCAGAGTAGCACCAGAGCGATCATAAGTTTAGGAAGAGAAGTCGGCCGAGAAGCGACGTTGAACGGTTTCCCCGTGGCCATTGTCATTGTCAATACCGATTTCAGAAGCACTTCTGCCTAACATCGATTGTTGACGATTTTTGACGGCGTGGTGGTGACGCATCATTAAGGCACGAGCTTGTTGTTCTGTGGACATAATCATTTCCTCCGAGCTGCAAATAGTGTTTAGAACTTTTTTAATCACCCACTAATATATATAACATACAATTCTGTATCTATTTTTACAAAACGCCCTATTCCCAGAAAAATTCACAAAACTTTACAATAGGAGACGGGGGACAGGAGGACTCCAAAGAACCTAGGTGACGAATATCCATAGCTCCTTGGGACTGTTGAATGATTTGATCAGGTAAATCGAGGACTTCCACCAATATTATCCTAAATCCGTTGAGTAACCCACAGAAAACCGGTTTCTCCGAGAAACCCCTTTTCTACTCATGCTACCTCAATTTTCTCAAAAAAAAAATCGACCCGCCTAGGGGCGGGAAAAAGAGAAAAATTGAAAAATAGGGAATGAGGGTAAAAAGGGAAAAAAAGGGAAAAAGGGTTATAGAGTCCTCCCAGCACCGCACACCACCCGAAAACCGCTGCTGCCTCGGCGAGGGCTGCCGCGGCGGCAAGCGGAACGGCAGTAATATGGATTGAAGCACCAAGAACCGCCCCGCATTATTTGAGAATAATTATCATTTGTCAGCCAAGCACTGCCATCCTTTGGCGCTCCGATATAGTTATCGTGCCGATTGTCTTCGCACCACTCCCAAACATTGCCACTCATGTCATAGAGTCCCCAAGCATTAGGCTTTTTCTGGCCCACAGGATGAGTTTTATCCTGAGAATTTGCGCTATACCAAGCGTAATCTCCTAGCTGATTGGCATCATCACCAAAATAATAGCGAGTAGTAGTCCCCCCACGACAGGCATATTCCCATTCCGCTTCTGTGGGGAGGCGATAGGTTTTGCCAGTTATTTGACTCAATTTCTGACAAAAAGCTTGGGCATCGTCCCAACTAACCTGTTCTACTGGATTTTGGGGATTGTTTTTAAACCAATTTTTAAAATGAGAGGGATTGGTTCCCATTACTGCTTCATATTGTGCCTGAGTCACTGGATATTTCCCAATCGCAAAACTGTTGACTTTAACTTGGTGTGGAGGTTTTTCATTACTTGCAGCATCGGGATCACTGTCAGGAGATCCCATGAGAAATTGACCTGCTGGTAAGCTCACCATCTCCAGTGTTACTCGGTTGGATATTTTTTCGGTAAATGGAGTAGGTGAAACAGGCTTTTTGACTGCTGCCGGTGCTGGTGGAGGTGAAGGGGGAGAATTCCATCCCACAGGTTGTAAGGCATTTAAAACCTGTTGTGCTGTCCATCTTTGTTTTCTATCTTTTTGCAAACACCCTTCAATAATCGGTTTAAACTCTTTCGGTAAACTGGGGATTTGTAGCTCACAATTCATCACCTTCGCCATTAACTGGTTAATATCATTATTAAACTTATAGGGAAGTTGATTAGTCGTCATTTCGATTAACATAATACCTAATGACCACAGATCCCAAGCTGATGAAATATCCCCCCTAAAGGCTTCGGGAGGCATATAAATAATTGTACCGCTATTGTGGACGGTTTGAGTGTGGCTTTTGTTATTTAAAGTTCTAATTAAGCCAAAATCTGCTAACTTGTATTGTTGATTAACCTTGAGGATATTACCCGGTTTTAAATCTCGATGCACTTTATTTTGTCCATGAAGATAATTTAAACCTTGGGCGACTTGAGCAGTAATATTTTTAATCTCACCCGATGACAAACCGCCTTTGGCGATGTGATTTTCTAGGCTACCCTGTGCCAATTCCATCACTAAATAAAGCATCTCCGTATTGAGAAAAGTAAATTCCCCCACCGAATAAGCCTTAATTAAATTAGAATGTTCTAACTTTCTGGCATTTGTTAACTCAATTAATTTATCATCGCTACTTTCGGGGATAACTTTAATAGCAACTTCTTGAACCGATGTATTTCTGACCATTTCACTAGCATGAAATACACCACCAAAACCACCCGCACCGAGAAACTTATTAAGACGATAGGGACCTATTTGTTGCCCTTCTAACATCTTCATCATTTGGTCTAGCATAATAATAACTCCTGAATTAGACAATTTTTACGTTGTGTAACTATCCTATTAAGTGAGTGGTTATAATTATTAAATTGAAGATAGATTGTGCCTTTGATCCCCCCTTGATCCCCCCTTGATAAGGGGGGCGCAGATCCCCCCTTGATCCCCCCTTGATAAGGGGGGCGCGGATCCCCCCTTTCACTAGCATGAAATACACCCCCAAAACTACCCGCACCGAGAAACTTATTAAGACGATAAGGACCTATTTGTTGCCCTTCTAACATCTTCATCATTTGGTCTAGCATAATAATAACTCCACGATTTAACATTACCTCTAATCATTGCAGCAAATTCGCCCCAATCAAACAGACTCGATCAAATGCTCGATGTCCGATTCTAACGAACCAAATTTGAGTATCGGTCAATCGTTGGAAACTGTGAGGATATCTTTTGCTAATTCAAAAGCACCTGTTTTGATATCAATAGCTACAATCTTCCCATGATTGTCCTTCTCAACTTGCTGACGCACCTGAGACTGATAGATTTCGTGTCCACGTCGGACAAATTTTTCTTTGTTATAGCAAGGGTGTTGTAATGTCATTAGTTAGACCCTGTTGCAACGTTTGTCCCTCTATTTTAATCTAGGCTTTCAGCTTTGCTGTCAGTGGGGAATAATGCTCACCCTATTTGCCTAAAAATATTAAGAGATGTAACTATTTATGCCTAACCTAGAAAGTGATTACTCAACAGGGGTGAGATCAGGATAGTCTAGATCGAGCAGTCCGATAGATGTTTAGTTAAATTCCTACTTCAGATATGTCCGTTTCTAGTCCTCCTCGTTCCCTGCGTATCGGTTCGCGTAAAAGTCAGTTAGCCCTAGTACAAACCTATTGGGTACAGGCAGAATTGAGTAAACACCACCCCCATCGACAGTTTGAGGTGGAGACGATGAGTACCCAAGGCGATAAAATTCTCGATGTGGCCCTGGCGAAAATCGGTGATAAGGGTTTATTTACCAAAGAATTAGAAGTGGGAATGTTGGATAGATCGATCGATCTTGCCGTCCATTCTCTCAAGGATCTGCCCACTAATTTGCCCGAAGGCTTAATCTTGGGTTGCGTCACCGAAAGAGTGAATCCGGCCGATGCTTTGGTGGTCAATAACCAAAACCAAGACTATCAATTAGACACTTTACCGGAAGGTGCGGTGGTGGGGACTTCTTCCCTGCGGCGATTAGCGCAGTTGCGTTACCATTATCCCCATCTGACTTTTAAGGATGTGCGCGGCAATGTCAACACCCGTCTGGCAAAACTGGACGCGGGAGAATACGACGCGATTATTCTGGCAGTAGCGGGACTAGAAAGGTTAGGATTAGGCGATCGAGTTCATCAGGTTATTCCGGCGGAGATTTCTCTCCATGCGGTGGGACAGGGGGCTTTAGGGATAGAATGCCGCGATGCTGATCCGGAGGTTTTGGAAGTCCTAAAAGTGTTGGAACACGCCCCTAGTCGCGATAGATGCTATGCTGAACGCGCTTTTTTACGCGAGTTGGAGGGGGGTTGTCAAGTTCCCATCGGAGTGAATACGGCGATCGAGGATGGTATCCTAACTTTAACGGGTATGGTGGCCAGTCTCGACGGTAAGCGCCTGATTAAGGACTCGGTTAGCGGTGATCCTAGCCATGGGGAAGTCTTAGGACGAGATTTAGCCCATAAAGTGCGCGAGGCTGGTGCTGGGGAGATTTTAGCCGAGATTTTCGCTGAAGTGGGCCGATAATCGGTGATCAGCGCCCATTAACCCTACACCTCACACCCTGCCGCTGCAGGATTAATTTTTGGGCTTTATCTCACTCTCGAGTCAAGAGGCAAAAATACAAATAAAGCGAGAACTGTCGCCCTTGCAGTTCCCGCTCTATTATTGTTGTATTGTTGGAGTATCTAACCCCCGAATATTGAGTTAAATTAGTACAAATCTTCTTCTTTGTGGGTGACGATCACACAGTCAGAAGTAGGATAGGCCACACAGGTGAGGACATAACGCGCTTCAATTTGATCGTCATCTAAGAAGGATTGCTCGGATTGATCAACGCTACCGGATTCGATTTGACCAGCGCAAGCAGAACAAGCACCAGCACGGCAAGAAGAAGGTAAATCTAATCCTTTTTCTTCCGCTATATCGAGAATATATTCATTATCGGGAACATCAATTTTATGCTCGCCCTTGGGTGTTTTCAGGGTGACTTTATAAGTGGTTGTCTGTATTTTCTTTGCCATAGGTTGTTCCTCAGTCTCAAAATGCCTTTTCTCCCCGTTTAGACTGAACGGGTCGAATGAGTTTCCTTTTTGATACTACGCGAAAATTTACCCAGCTTAACTTAGCATTAGTAATGACAGCCTTAAATAAACTTAAAATAATATTTACTTATCACTTTAGCCGATTAGCTGTTTAATTAAAAGTTGATACAATAGCCTAGTCTCATAAAATAAAAGTCGGCATAGCCTATCCTTCCCTAATGCCTTAAAAAGGGTTGATTCGGAGAAATAGTGCCAAGAGCGTCAGCAGACAACTGAGAACGCACCAAACCGAAGAAAATCTAGTAGAAATGATTTGGCTACAGTTAACAAGTCTTTTGAGCAGATTTTAGGGGATGGCGAAAAGTTTTCTTGTGGTTAAACGACTGTTCGAATTTTTTGTAAATTTCAATTATTGAATTTTCCTAACCTTAAAAAATACGATAACTTTTCACATTTTATTTAGGGATGCTATAGCTAACAAAGTTAATCTGGCTGGGGATTGGAAATTGTACTCGTCACTATTTAAGTAGGTAGGCGTTAAAAGTTGTCAGACACCCCCCTTATCAAGGGGGGCAGGGGGGATCCCCCCGCCTATCGGCACCCCCCTTATCAAGGGGGGCAGGGGGGATCAGAGGCAATAACTACTTACTTAAACTGTAATCGTTATAATCTAATCAGTCTTATTTTAAGACATAAACAAGCTATTAAGAGATTTAGCAAAATTTCCGGGGGTCAGTTTTAGTAACTGCATAATGATATATTGTCTTAAGCGATCGCGGCTTTGAGCCAGTGCATTAACAAACAAACTATAATCCGGTGGACAGCATTTCTGATAATTTACACTGCCTAGGGGAAATTTTAGTACAAATGCTCGAACTTACCACTCTGGTACTCATTGAGATAGTCAACAGCTGATCGCAGCCAATTCTTTTTTACCATATTTAGCTACACTTTGCTTCTCATGGGGATTTTAGGCTTTTTCGTCACCCCGTCAGAGTTAAGAGCAAAACAGAGACAGAAGCGAAGCTCAACCCGATGATTAGCTAATGGTATCGATAAACATCTTCAATGCTGCTTTTGAGAAGGAGAGGGGTTGCTAAAGCCTCTATAATAAGTAGCCATAGAGATGCCGACAACTTCCCCTGTCGATAGCGAATAAGGAGAAAAAAAACCCAGTGTTTGTCCTCAAAGGTTACGAGTATTTTCTAGGATTTCTGCTCGCTTGCAGTTTAGTACCAATCCTATCCCTAACGGCCTCCAAAGTCCTGCGGCCTAGTGGTGGCGGTCCGGAAAGACGCACCACCTATGAATCGGGGATGGAACCGATCGGCGGTGCTTGGATTCAGTTTAACATTCGTTATTATATGTTTGCCCTCGTTTTCGTGGTTTTTGACGTGGAAACCGTCTTTCTCTACCCTTGGGCAGTAGCTTTCAATCAATTGGGCCTATTAGCTTTTGTAGAAGCATTGATCTTTATTGCTATCCTTGTGGTTGCTCTCGTCTATGCTTGGCGGAAAGGAGCCTTAGAATGGTCATAATGGCCATAATTTTCCTGATTTTTGACTTTTGATGAGAGGATAACCCGATGAGTCCCAACCCTACCAGCGAATTTAAGCAAATTATCGAACAACAAAGCGAAAAAATCCTCAATCCCATCGAACGCACCAAAGTTACCCAGGATTTATCGGAAAATGTCATCCTTACCACCGTTGATGACCTGTATAACTGGGCGCGTTTGTCAAGTCTTTGGCCGATGCTATACGGTACAGCTTGCTGTTTTATCGAGTTCGCGGCCTTGATTGGTTCCCGTTTTGATTTCGATCGCTTTGGTTTAGTTCCCCGTTCTAGTCCCCGGCAAGCCGATTTAATCATCACTGCCGGTACAGTTACCATGAAAATGGCCCCCGCTTTGGTGCGTCTGTACGAAGAAATGCCAGAACCTAAATACGTTATCGCCATGGGTGCCTGTACGATTACGGGAGGAATGTTCAGCAGTGACTCCACTACCGCAGTCAGAGGGGTAGATAAACTTATCCCCGTGGATGTCTATATACCCGGTTGTCCCCCCCGTCCGGAAGCGATTATCGACGCGATTATTAAACTGCGGAAAAAAGTCGCTAACGAATCTATTCAAGAACGCGGGACTGTTCTCCAGCAAACCAATCGTTATTACAGCACCACCCACAAAATGCAGGCCACGGAACCGATTCTGACCGGTAAATATCTGCAATCGGCCACCCGTCAAGCACCTCCGAAAGAGTTACTAGAAGCCACTGGTATGCCTGTTCCCCCCGCTCTTTTGACCACGAAACAAAAGGAAGAAATCTAAATGACTGAAGAAACCACAGCTATTGTGCAAGCTGGCCCCACTTCGATTTGGTTAAGCGAAAATGGTTTTGATCATCAAGCTTTAGAAGCTGACCATAGTGGTGTGGAATTGATTAAAGTAGAACCAGACTTTTTAATTCCTCTGGCCACTGCTTTATTCGCTTATGGCTTTAATTATCTCCAATGTCAGGGCGCTTACGATTTGGGACCGGGGAAAGAATTAGTTAGTTTCTATCATCTGGTCAAAGTAACCGATAATGTCGATAGTCCCGTGGAAGTGCGCTTAAAAGTTTTTCTTCCTAGAGATAATCCCCGGGTTGCTTCGGTTTACTGGATTTGGAAAGCTGCTGACTGGCAAGAACGAGAAAGTTATGATATGTTCGGCATTATTTATGAAGGACATCCCCACCTGAAACGGATTTTAATGCCGGAAGATTGGGTCGGTTGGCCTCTACGCAAAGACTACGTTTCTCCCGAATTCTACGAACTACAGGACGCTTACTAAGTCGAGAATTTAATCACTAATTAGGTTATGGATCCTATGGGGTTGGAAGATATTTCTAGCCCGATTTTTTTTTGATACTAAATCCGTTGAGTATGGACTACATATCAGGACAGGCACTCATGCAAAACGGAGAATAAATAATCAGTTTTTAATAACAGGATTTAGTATTACTTAGCCGAGAAAATCCTCGATCGCCTGTGCTGTCTCTTCCGGTGCCTCTTCCGGTAAAAAATGACCACTGGCGATCGCCTGTCCCGTCACTTGATTAGCTCGCTGATGCCAAAGAGCGATCGCATCGTATTGACGTGCAATAAAACCTTTTTTTCCCCAAAGAACCAAGAGGGGAGAGGAAATTTTCCGGTCTAAATCCTGACGATCATGCTCTAAATCGATGGTAGCGGCAGCCCGATAATCGGCACAGGTGGCGGTTATCGTGCTTAAATCTCGAAAACAACGCCGATATTCCCCCAAAGCTTCCTCTGTAAAAGCGCTAAAATCTCGCCCCCAACTTTGCAAGCAATGTTGTAGATAATAATCGGGATTAGCGGCGATCAGGGTTTCGGGAAAAGGGGAAGGCTGAATCAAGAAAAACCAATGATAGTAGGCAGTGGCAAAAGTTTGATCAGTAGCCTCGTACATCGCCAGCGTTGGGGCTATATCGAGTAAAACGAGTTTTTTGACCTTTTCGGGAAAATCAAGGGCGAGACGGTGGGAAACTCGCGCCCCTCGATCATGGCCGATTAGATAAAACTCCTGATAACCCAATTTTTCCATCAGCAACACCTGATCGAGGGCCATCACCCGCTTGCAATAATTGCTAGAATCCTCTAGGGGCAAGGGTTTATCGCTATCCCCGTAGCCGCGCAGATCCGTGGCGATCACCGTAAAATTAGCCGCTAATCGGGGGGCGATTTTATGCCACATTTGATGGGTTTGGGGATAACCATGGAGCAAAAGCAGCGGAAAACCACACCCACCTTTGACACCATTGATAGTAATGCCATTAACTTCTAGCTGAAATTTCCGAAAATTTGTCATCATTTTTGCTTCCTGTCACCTTAGGGGGAGATAATTGCATCATCTGGCAAAAGTGACCCAATCAGTAAAGTTTTTTCACTATAGCTCCTCAAGCCGCTGCTTTTCTGGTAGATTAAAACCATTGGGTTGTTCAAAAATCAACGAGTTAAGCAGTTAGGTGTTAAAAACTGTCAGATCCCCCCGCCTATCGGCAGGGGGGATCGAACCTAAAATCTATCTTCAATTTAATTATAACCAGCTACTTAAGCAGTAATTTGATTATGATCTCGATTATCTATTCCGATGAATTTCTCGATCACGATACAGGTATTTACCATCCCGAAAAAGCGGCGCGTTTAACGGCAATTGTCGAGGCTTTAAAACAAACAGAATGGCAGTCAAAACTAACATGGCATTTACCCACACCGATCGAAATTCGCGACGAAGTAATCCCTTTGATTAAACAAGTTCATAATCAAGATTATGTTGATAGATTGCGGCGAATTTGTCAACGGGGTGGGGGAAGATTGGATGCCGATACTCCCGTTTCTGCGCGTAGTTACGATGTGGCGTTACTAGCGGTTAGTGGCTGGTTAGATGGAGTCGATCGAGTCTTATCTACTGGCGATCCTGCCTTTATTTTAGCCCGTCCCCCCGGACATCATGCCACTTCTAATTATGGCATGGGTTTCTGTCTGTTTTCTAATGCTGCTATTGCCGCTTATTATGCTTTGGAAAACAAAAGAGTGCAAAAAGTAGCGATTCTTGATTGGGACGTGCATCACGGCAATGGCACCCAGGATATAGTCGAAAATCATCCCCAGATTGCCTATTGTTCCCTCCATCAATTCCCGTTTTATCCCGGCACGGGAGAAGCGAGAGAAAAAGGGGAGTTTAATAATGTTTTGAATATTCCCTTACCGTCAGGAAGTACGATTAAAGATTATCAAGAACATTTTGAGGGGCAAGTCATACCTTTTCTGAAAAATTTTCAACCGGATTTAGTGATTGTTAGTGCTGGATATGATGCCAATCAAGCGGATCCTCTGGCGGGAATTTGTTTACACCCACAGGATTATGGAATTTTAACCAAATACCTCTTAACTCTCAATAAACCGCTACTTTTCGGCTTAGAAGGTGGTTATGATTTAGAAACTTTAGCGGCTTCCGTCGTCGCCACCTTAGAAGCTTTGCTCTGATCCTATTCCGGGTAATCGTTACATTTCTTTAAAAAGATTGCTAACAAAGTGATGGAATGCGGTAAGGTAAACGATCGATAGAAAAAAACCCTTGACCTAGTTGCCTTTTAAGATTATGAACTCCCTTGCGCCCCACCTAAAAGCCAAAGCCCTCAAACCCAATAGTCGTCGTCCTGCCAAAGAATTGTGTAGCGAGTGCGGACTTTGTGACACTTATTACATTCACTATGTTAAAGAAGCTTGTGCTTTTCTTAATCAACAAATCGCCGATTTAGAAGCAGCAGCACACGGCAAAAGTCGCGACTTAAATCAGGAAAATGATCTCTATTTTGGTGTTCATCAAGAGATGATGGCTGCCAAGAAAAAACAAGCTATTCCAGGGGCGCAATGGACAGGAATCGTCAGCACAATTGCCTGTGAAATGCTCGATCGTGGTTTAGTAGAAGGGGTGGTTTGTGTGCAGAATACCGCCGAGGATCGCTTTCAACCGCAGCCGATTCTCGCCCGTACCACGGAAGAAATTCTCGCCGCTAAAGTCAATAAACCGACTCTTTCTCCCAATTTATCAGTGCTAGAAGAAATTGAAAAATCGGGCATGAAACGGTTATTAGTTATCGGAGTTGGTTGTCAAATTCAAGCCCTAAGAGCAGTAGAAAAAAAATTAGGCTTAGAAAAGTTATATGTCTTAGGAACTCCCTGCGTCGATAATGTCACCCGCTCAGGACTACAAAAGTTTTTAGAAACTACCAGTCGTTCCCCAGAAACTGTGGTTCATTACGAATTTATGCAGGATTTTCGGGTACACTTTCAACACGAAGACGGCTCGATAGAAATGGTTCCCTTTTTTGGCTTAAAGACTAATAAGTTAAAAGATGTTTTTGCCCCTTCCTGTATGACTTGTTTTGATTATGTTAACTCCCTTGCTGATTTAGTTGTGGGCTATATGGGCGCACCTTTTGGCTGGCAATGGATTGTCGTTCGTAATGATACGGGCAAGGAAATGTTAGAGTTAGTTAAAGATCAATTAAATACCCAAGATGTTATGTCTAGTGGTGATAGAAAACAGGCGGTACAAAATAGCATTCCTGCCTATGATAAAGGTGTAACCTTGCCGATGTGGGCGGCAAAAATGATGGGAGTAGTAATTGAAAAAATCGGGCCTAAAGGGTTAGAATATGCTCGCTTTTCTATCGATTCTCACTTTACCCGTAATTACCTTTATGTTAAACGTAATTATCCTGAAAAATTAGCAGCTCATGTTCCTGAATATGCTAAAAAGATTGTGGAACAGTATAAATTGCCCGATTAATTATTCACTTGCTTGGGCGGGGTAATAGAGAAAAATTACCCCGCTTTCTTAAGATTTTTAGCTGATTTGTACCTTTCTTAAAAATAATATAATAATGCTAATATTGTTGAAGGAAGATGTTACAGAGGTTCAATAAGCATCTTTTCGATGAATACTACTCAATATGATAATAAGCATTTCCTTATCTTGAATTCTATAAATGATGCGATAATCCCCTATTCTAATTCGGTAGGTGTCATCATATCCTTTGAGTTTCTTGACTCCGTTAGGACGAGGTGTATCGGTAAGTAGTCTAATGGCAGTAATTAAGCGTTCGCGTTGTTGTTTGGGTAAGTTGTTTAGTTGTTTTTGAACTGGTTTCGGAATAATAACTCTGTAGTTCACGCTTGGGTTGCCTCATATTCTTCGAGGGTTAGATAGTCTCCTGCTTGATAAGCTGATTCAGAAGCGATTATGTTAGCTTGCTCTTCTTCTGTAATTTCTATTTCAGTATGTCGTTCTTTGATAAAGAGCAAAAAGTCAAGTAATTGAGTCAAAAGGGTGTCAGGTGTCTGCTCGATTTCTTTAATTAGTTGTTCTTTGAGTGTCATAGCTTTATCAGTTATCAGTGAGCAGTGGTTAATTCAATCATAGTCAATGATAGGTGATGGGTTACGACTAAATCTGGATGTTGTCAAAATTTCTCTTGACAAAAGCCTCTTGACATGATATTATATTCATAATGGAAAATCCTTGCGCCTACAGACCCTATTTTCAAGTCTCAATAATCGCCAATAAAAGCTTAGATAGCGATAATTTTTTTAAGGATTGAGAACCATGAACTATCAAAGAGAGTTTTATGTTGTCATTGAACGAGATGAGGATGGATATTATGTTGGGGAAGTTCCTCAACTTCGGGGTTGTTACAGTCAAGGGGAAACGATTGATGAATTGATGAAGAATATCAGGGAAGTGATTGAACTTTGCTTGGAAGATGACAATCCGGAAGATGTGTCGAAGTTTGTTGGAATTGAAAAGGTGTCTATCTGATGCCAAAATTACCGATATTAACCGGTGATGAAGTTATCAAAGCTTTAACGAGAATAGGGTTTCAATCTATCCGACAAAAAGGAAGTCATCTGCGCTTAAAACATGAAGATGGAAGAGTTGTCACCGTACCGGTTCATCGGGGGAAAACTGTCGGGAAAGGATTACTCCTAAAAATTTTACGCGATGCTGAACTGACACAAGAAGAATTTATTCGTCTGCTGTAATTCCCATCTTGATTTAAGCTTCATGTCCCCGTTTTTCTGGATGTTGTTAAAATTTCTCTTGACAAAGGCGACTTGACATGATATTATATTCATAATGGAAAATCCTTGCGCCTACAGACCCTCTTTTCCAAAGCATTCAAACTCTATCTTAATTCTACTTGCCAGAGTTGGGACAACATAGTTTTATATTCTCCATAATCGTTTGAGTATGGGGATGATTTTCCCCTAATCTTTCCCTGAAAATATTAATCGTTTCTAGATAGAGAGGTTCCGCTTCTGTGTACCTGTCTTGGGAGTAGTACAAGTGTGCTAAATTGTTGAGGGAAGTTGCCACATGGGGATGATTGTCTCCTAGTAGTTGTTGTCTCAATTCTAATGTAACTCTATATTTTGAAATAAAATGAAAAATCCTTCTTGTGTAAAATGCTTATCGTGGGTAAGAATTTCATTTATATTCATTTGGCGCATTGTTTGCATGGATATACAATCTGTTAAGCTGTAATCTTTATCTGGACGATTTTGATATAAATCTAATCCTGATTGGAACGTCTCATGAGTTTGAGGTATAACTAAGATTTGGGGATTATTTTGTAAGCCTCTAATAACTTGTAAGGTTTTTCGTCTAACTGACATTCCATAAGCAGATAGATTGTTGAAAACTTCAATAAAGACTTCATCGGTTGTAACTATTGTTACCTGCTGGAGTTTCCTTGTCATTTCTATAGCTTTCTCATGCCAATCATCACGATTGTTAATGAGAGCAACCCAATAAAATGTGTCTGCAAAGATGGTTTTCATTGCTATGATACTATAAACTTTAGTTTCGGCTTTGCTTAGGATTTGGGAACTCCATAAAGATAATGATCATGTTGATTAGCAAGATCTATAGGCAACTTTTCTAAGTCGTCATTGTCTAATGGCATCTCTTCCAGAAGCTTTAATATTGCCTCCCCTACATTACTTTCAGATTTAGCATAACTAGCTTGTGCTGAAAGGAGGAAGTTCAAAGTTTCTTCTATTAAAGAATCTGGTGCTTGTTCAATCTCTTGCAATAGTCTCTCTTTAGTATTCATGGTTTTATTCCTTGCTAATCAGTTATCAGTGATTAATTCAATCATAGTCAATGATAGGTGATGCGTTACGAATAAATCTGGATGTTGTTAAATTTTCTCTTGACAAAGGCGACTTGACAGGATACTATATTCATAATGGAAAATCCGTGCGCCTACAGACCCTCTTTTCCAACGCTCTTAACTATGATTGGTTCATTCAAGGCTCTCTTGGATTTGGTGGGTAAAATGTATTCTAAGATACAGTCCTACTGGCGAGGGAATGGAAGGAACCACAAAGGCACAAAGGACACAAAGATCGATTATGTTGTAGGTTAAGCTTATCGCACAGAGTCTGGAAGATTCCTATAATAAGTCTAAGCTGTGATTTGAATGATTGAGTGAATACTATGATTGTGTTGCATTTGGCAAGTCTTTATCAATGATCAATTATAGTCTATCCCATAATCCCATAAATCACAGTTAAGACGCTATCTCCCACGACGAAGGCAGATAGCATAATTTCCTCGAACCGTCATTGTTGTTGGATGCGCTATTCCTAATGATTGTTCACAAATTTGTAATGCTTCAGAATAAAGAGGTTCTGCTTCTGTGTACCTGCCTTGGGAATAGTACAATCCTGCTAAATTGTTGAGGGAAAGTGCCACATCGGGATGATTGTCTCCTAAGAGTCGTTTATACAAATCTAATGCTTCTAGATGGAGAGGTTCCGCTTCTGTGTACCTGCCTTGGGATTGGTACAAGTGTGCTAAATTGTTGAGGGAATTTGCCACATCGGGATGATTGTCTCCTAAGAGTCGTTTATACAAATCTAATGCTTCTAGATAGAGAGGTTCCGCTTCTGTGTACCTGCCTTGGGAACGGTACAATTCTGCTAAATTGTTGAGGGAAGTTGCCACATGGGGATGATTGTCTCCTAAGAGTCGTTTTGTCAAATCTAAAGCTTCTACAAGGAGAGGTTCCGCTTCTGTGTACCTGCCTTGGGAATAGTACAATAGTGCTAAATTGTTGAGGGATTGTGCCACATGGGGATGATTGTCTCCTAAGAGTCGTTTTCTCAAATCTAATGCTTCTACAAGGAGAGGTTCTGCTTCTGTGTACCTGCCTTGGGAACGGTACAATTCTGCTAAATTGTTGAGGGAATTTGCCACATGGGGATGATTGTCTCCTAAGAGTCGTTTTCTCAAATCTAATGCTTCTAGATAGAGAGGTTCTGCTTCTGTGTACCTGCCTTGGGAACGGTACAATTCTGCTAAATTGTTGAGGGAAAGTGCCACATCGGGATGATTGTCTCCTAAGAGTCGTTTTGTCAAATCTAAAGCTTCTAGATAGAGAGGTTCCGCTTCTGTGTACCTGCCTTGGGAACAGTACAATAGTGCTAAATTGTTGAGGGAAGTTGCCACATCGGGATGATTGTCTCCTAAGAGTCGTTTTCTCAAATCTAATGCTTCTAGATAGAGAGGTTCCGCTTCTGTGTACCTGCCTTGGGAACGGTACAATTCTGCTAAATTGTTGAGGGAAGTTGCCACATGGGGATGATTGTCTCCTAAGAGTCGTTTTGTCAAATCTAATGCTTCTAGATAGCGAGGTTCTGCTTCTGTGTACCTGCCTTGGGAATCGTACAAGTGTGCTAAATTGTTGAGGGAAGCTGCCACATGGGGATGATTGTCTCCTAAGTGGGTTCGAGTTGCGGTTAAACAATCTTGACAGTAAGGTTCAGCAATAGCATACAATCCTTGTCCTTCATAATACAAAGCTAAACCCGTATGGGACCAACCTAAATCCTCATCAGCGATATATTGGGGATATTCCCCGACAGATGCTTGTAGATGGAGAAGGAAAGGTTTAAATTCTTTAACGATTTCTACAGTGGGATTCTGTGGCATTTCTGCCGATTTTTTGGCCATAATCCCACAATAACGGCGTTTTGCTGGTTCTGCGTGGGGTGATGCTTCTAACTTATCCCGAAAGTAGCGACGCAACAGGGGATGAATTTCATACCAACCATCACGATTATCCTGAACTAAACTCAGGTGAACTAAACTATCGGTTAACCATTCCTCCACTGTATCCCCATACTCATCGGGAAATAAATCCAGAATCATCTCCTTGGGAAAGGGCGCAAGAGCGAATAAACTGAGGTAAAGTGCCAAAATTTGCGCTTCTGGTTCGCTATGCAACTCCTCCCAACTGAGATTAAAGGCAGCTTTTAACCCTCTTTCCGCAGTCATTTCCCCATGAAACTTGGGATTTTTGTCTAAAATTGGCTCATCTAAGCCTTTTTCGGCTAATTTCTGCCGTATTTTGCTGATTTTCCAATCCTGTCGTCGTACCAGCAACCTTGCCACCAATTCTAACGCCAAGGGTAAATAACCTAAATCCTGACATAATAATTTAGCTGCCTCGATTTGTGTGTCAATTCTGTTGTCTTCAAGGTAGGAACGCAATAAATCAAGTGCATCTTTTTCTTTTAATACTTCTACCCGAAAAGTTGCAATTGTCGCTGATAAATATTCCTTGCGAGTGGTAATTAAAACCTGAAAGCGTTTGTCTTCTTGCGGTGGTAAATAATCCTTAATTTGCTGATAATCCCGCACATCATCAAAGATAATTAGGACATTTCCCGCTAACCAGTTTTGCCAACAATAACGAATTTTTACGTCTAATTCTCCCTCATCCGGTAAAGTTAATTTGAGATGTACCCGCGCAAAATCTAAAATAGAAGTACCGATAAAACCGCCGTCACTCTCTGCCACATTTAACCAACATATACCCCCCGGATAGGTTTTTTCCCGCCATTCTTGCCAGCCAAACTGTCTGGCTAGTTCGGTTTTACCTATGCCTCCCATTCCCGTTAAGGTAGATATAGCAAGCTTTTGGGATTGTTGTAATTGCTTTTTTAAGTCAATTAATTCCTGATCCCTACCAACAAATTTAGGGATATTACTATTAGATAAATTGTGAGGATTGGGTTGAGGAGGCTCTTGGTTAGGCGGATAATTATAAATATTTTGCTTGTCAATATTGATATTGCCTTGAGCATAATTGACTATTTTTTGATCCATATTGGTAACATAATGCTGTGATAAAAAAATATTTACTTATACAATATTAACACATCAAAAGGGGAAGGGCGAACGCAATTCGCCCCTACAATGGCATTTTTTTCGGTTCCGTCGGGGTGTATTGCACGCACCCAAGACATTACATGGTGATATTTTGTTCATTAATATTAATGTCCCTTTGAGAAAAATTAACAATTTTTTCAATGGTTTTGATATAGGTTTTTTGTCCAGAGGATTGAGATTGCAAACCCTTAGCAATATTGTTAAGAATATCCTTTAAATTAGGTAAAGGTTCGGATTCTACAATGTCAACCAACTCGGTCATAATTTGGCTTAATTCGGGACTGGTTTTAGCAACAGATTCCACCTCTAGAATTGCCTGTCCATAATCTAAAGGTTGTTCGGGTGCTTTTTCAATTGCGGTGACAGTATCTGGAGAAACTTGTTTCAGGGAAGTGAGAAATTTTTCTGTTTGTTGCCAAACTTTCTCTCCCACTTTTTCACCGGTTT
The DNA here is from genome assembly GCF_050500235.1 of Microcystis protocystis FBCC-A270. Taxonomy (NCBI): domain Bacteria; kingdom Bacillati; phylum Cyanobacteriota; class Cyanophyceae; order Chroococcales; family Microcystaceae; genus Microcystis; species Microcystis protocystis. The sequence goes on along the minus strand of NZ_CP191407.1, from coordinate 4,791,710 downwards.
TCTCTAACGCTTTAGTGGCAATAATCGAACCAACTGCGATCGCTGCTCCTGTAAGAGGGTCCATAGATAAAATCGGGGTGATGAGGGTTGAGTTTATTATATTATTGGGTTTTGATTTTTTGCCACAATATAGGGATTTTAGAGATTGCTTCAGTGGTAAATTCCTGTACTGCTAAAGTAAACTTGTGGTTAAGGGAGCATTCATGATTTAGTCCTCATTTTAGCTTTCATAATTTTATTCTGCCCTATTTTTCTTAATCAGTCACAGTCCATGACACAATCACAACAATCACAGTCAAGACGGCATGGGAGAGGAAAGATCCGTGTTATCGTAAAAATGGGGATAGATGGGGGGTTTGGTCTTGCAAAATCGGCAAATAGGGATAAAATCAAAACAAGTTAATTTTTTCCTTACCATATCATGTTAACCCCATCGGATAGTAAATTATCTAAGCAGCAGCGGATTCTCTCGGCTGTTTCCGAAGAGGAACTGCTTAAACAGCAACGCATTCAGGAAGTGCTATTGTTAATAGATAGTTTATTCCAAAGAGAGGAAACGACTTTTAGGATTATCATCGACTGTCTTTACGATGTGGGTTCGTTAAATTTAATTAATAAAAAGTTTCATAGTCGTTACTTAAATTTTATTATGAAAGCGATCGCTCGTTTTTCTAAGCCTATATTCAGAATTTATGCTCTCTATTGGGTGAAAAAAAATAGCCCCAAATTAATTACTAATTGGTTGGCTAGTAAGGTTAAATTCTAGATCGATCCCCCCTTAATCCCCCCTTGATAAGGGGGGTGCCGATCCCCCCTTAATCCCCCCTTGATAAGGGGGGTGCCGATCCCCCCTTAATCCCCCCTTGATAAGGGGGGTGCCGATCCCCCCTTAATCCCCCCTTGATAAGGGGGGGAACTGACGATTTTTAACAGGTGCATCTCAATTTGGTCGAAATATCTAGATGACATTTTGGGCGCACGCAGTGCGCCCCTACCATTGGCGCAATAATATTATTGTAGGGGCGAATTGCATTCGCCCTCTTTGAACAACTTCTGCTGCTCACCTATAGGTGAGAGAAAATCAGAAATATTGAGATGCACCCATTTTTAACACCTAACCACTTATAAACCCCAGAGACAGTAATCAGCACCAAGAAAAACTGTTTTGGCAAACCCTAGCTAGGGACTTAAATTTGCACCTGTCTGAGATGACGACGGGGATCGGTGGTACGCTGAGATTTAATTTTCTCGTATAATTCCCGTTCGATCGCCGTTAATTCTTTGGGAGTATCGATGACAATTTTGACTAATTGATCGCCGCGTTGTCCTTTATTATCGATCCAACCTTTGCCGCGTAAGCGCAGGGATTGACCGGAACGAATACCGGCGGGAACTTTTACCGTCACCATGCCATCGGGGGTAGGAACTTCGATCGCTGTGCCTAAAACCGCCTCATCGGGGGTAATCGGGACTTCACAGGTTAAATTATCGCCTTCAAAAGTAAAGAAAGGATGGGGTTCTAATTCCACATCGAGAAATAGATCTCCCCGTTGTTTACTCAAGGGATCGATTAGTCCTTTACCCCGTACCCGGAGACGATTACCGGTTTTGGTTCCTGGGGGGATTTTGATATCGATCATTTCTCCGGCTAAATTAACCCGTTTTTGTACTCCTCGTAAAGCTTCCCCAAAACTCAGACGCAGTTTAGCGGTGGAGACACCAGAAGTGACGGATTGCGGTGGAGTACGAGCGCCGGCAAAGTCGTTAAAATTGCTAAAATCGCCAAATCCTCTCCCCGGAGTCCCGTAGGAATGGGAACTGGGGCGAGTACCGCCGGAGCGCCCCATGCGACCGAGCAGTTCATTGATAAAATCATCAAAGGTGCTGTACTGGCTAAAGTCAAAACCGTCGGAACCAAAGTCAACCCCCCCATTACCACCCGGCCAATTCGATCGCTCGGCCTGTTGCCAATATTGTCCAAATTGATCGTATTTTTGGCGTTTTTCGCTATCGGAGAGGACTTCGTAAGCTTCGCTAATTTCTTTAAAACGTTCTTCGGCGCTTTTATTGTTAGGATTGCGATCGGGGTGATATTTGACAGCTAATTTGCGAAAAGCTTTTTTAATTTCTTCAGCGCTGGCAGTTTTACCTACTCCCAGAACGGCATAATAATCTTTATAATCTGCGGCAGGCATCGATACGCTATCTCCTTAGCAATGGGGATTCAGTCGGAATATTCCTAATCTAACTTAATTTTATCGTTGTCAGGCTTGAATCAGTGATCAGTGATCGGTGAACAGTAACCAGTAACCGGTGATCAGTGAAAATAAAGTGCCAAAGTTTTCACTTAACACTATCTACTTAAAACTCCAATCTGATAACTGATAACTGATAACTGATAACTGATCACTGAAAGGGAAATTGCCGACGACGACGATACCAAGTTCCCACACCTACTAACAGAGCAATGAGGGTAAAAGCCACCATTAGGGGCAATATATCGCCTTTTCCCAAAGATTTTAAACCCGCACCCATCATGACAAAGGGTAAAATTCCGGGGACAGTGCCTAATAAAGTACCGATGAAATAATCGCGAAAACGGATAGAAGTTAATCCCGCAACAAAGTTAACGATACCGTAGGGAATAATCGGTAATAGACGGATAGCAAACATATAAAATAGGCCGCCTTGCTGCATTTCTGCATCGATCGCTTGCCATTTTCCCTGAAATTTTTTGGCGGTATATTCCCGGCCAATAGTACGGGTAAAAGCAAAGGCAACTATAGCGGCCACCAAAGCGGCGATCGTTGTCCAAACTGTTCCCATAACTACCCCAAAGATCGCGCCACCACTGAGGTTTAAGGGGGTAGAAGGTAGGATTAAAATTGTCCCGATCGTATAGACAATAATATACAAAATGGGGGCCATAATTCCCATTTGTTTTAACCAGATCTGTAATTGTTGGGAGTCGATACCACCGATTAGATAAACTCCCATCGCTGTGGCGATAATACAAATTATGGTTAGGATAATAACACTACTTTTAGTTTTAGACATTTAACGGTAATTTTGGGCTAAGTGCGGGTTATAAAACATAAGATGCAATAGGGGTTTATATTTCCCTATTGCCAAAAATTCAGTTAATCTCCTCGAGAACCACGATCGAAAAACCATTGACTTTATAGCGATCGGCAATTACTGCTCCTTGCTCCACAGACCAACAATTATAATTGGTTTCTGCCCAAGCTGCCGTGTCAATAAGTCTTACCCAACGATAATTATTGCCTGGGGAGGGAAGACGAAAATCCACCGGCAGATGATACATATTAATTAACACCAAAAAATCGTGATCACCGACGGCACTACCATCAATTAAAAACCAAATAGAGCGAGCATGGGCAGTTAAATCGCTAACCCCATCGGGTTTTTTAAATAAATAGGTGACACTATTGCCCGCATCGAGAACCATATCGCCATAGCGGCGCTGTTTTAGTGCTATATGATTGTTTCTTAAGTGAGCAATATAAGCGGCAAAAATAAATAAAGGATTGCGTTCTTCTTGATTAGTTCCCCTGCCAAAATTATTGTGATAAGCTTCCCGATAACCGGTGGGCAGTAGATGGGGTGAACGGGTGGCAATCATATCATAATTATTCCAAGTGGCCAGACTATCAATATTGTAGGGATTATTATTACCATTTTGAGTGCGGCCAAATTCATCACCCCAGACAGTCATGGGAACACCGCGAGATAAAAATTGAATCGTCCAAAAGTTGCGTAATCTTTGGCGACGTAAGGCCTGATCACCCCCAGAATCCCAAGAATCGTTATTATTATTGCCGCCATCGGAAGGACCAAAAGGCCAGGGATTGAGGTTATTTTTATTGTTATAACTGACCAAATCCATCAGGGTAAAACCATCGTGGGCAACAATAAAACTGATCGATTTGTGTGGTCCGCCTTGGTCATGAAAATTGTGATAATCTCCGTTCACCTGTTCGATGAATTTAAAAGTATTACCATCTCCCTTGCAAAAACGCCGGATTGCATCGCGATAACGGCCATTCCACTCGCCCCAACCCGTTGGGAAATTACCTACTTCGTAACCCCAGATATCCCAAGCTTCGGCGATCATTTCGGCATCGTATTTCTTGCCTAATTGCTCGATCTTTTCTAGCAAAGGATGTTTAGGAAAGAATTGTTTTTGCTTGCCCCAATCTTCTCGTTCATGACTAGAAGGAGTTCGACCGAGGACGGGGGCCAGATCAAAACGAAAACCATCAACTCCCATGGTTTCTAACCAATAGGTGAGGGAATCAAGAACCAGATTACAGGTGACAATATGGGAAAAGTTTAATTGATTTCCGCAGCCAGTGGCCCCATCGACTAGATAATGTTCGTCGGTGAGTTGATAGTATTCCACCACATCAAAACCACCAAAACTAACAAATCCGGTGACATCGTTGCTGCCCCAATTGCCCCCTTCTCCGGTGTGATTATAGACCACATCGAGATAAACTTCCATACCTTGGTCGTGGAAAGCTTTGACCATGGCCTTAAACTCTCTGGTGGGTCCCCCAGGGGAGCGATCATAAGCATAACGGCGATCGGGAGCGAAATAACCAAAGGTCATGTAACCCCAATAGTTACCGCCGGGGCGATCGTCGGGGTTATTATCGTTAGCGGTTTCCTGGACCGGTAAGAGTTCGATCGTGGTAAATCCCAGCGCTTTCAGATATTTGGCCATATAGCCGGCCCCCGCATAAGTTCCTCTGTACTGGTCGGGAACGTTGGCCACTTCCTCAAAACCCGTAATTCCCTTGAGAATATCTTCCAAACGACTAGCGGAGGGGTGATGACTTAAACCGCGCACATGGGCCTCGTAAATGATCGCTTTTTCGGACCCCAGACGGGGACGAGTACCGGTAGAAGTCCCATCCGGCGCGATCACAATGCCTTTGGGCGACCATTTACCCGTATCGTATTGCCGCCGGATCACTCCTTTGTAGTTCCTCCCTCCCGTGGCATAGATTCCAGCATTTTCTCCGGCCGCGATCATGGCCGGGGTTTCAAGGTCGTGGGAAAGTTCTCGCGCGTAGGGATCGAAGAGGACTTTATTGGGGTTAAAACGATGGCCGAAATCGTCCACATCTGCCTGAAAACCGGCGTTACTGTGACCTCTTTGCCATTTTTGATCAAATTGCCAATTGGAACCCCAACAGCGAAAAGCATAGTAACTGCCGTGGCCAATACCGGCGATTTTTGCCCGCCATATATCATCATTGGGGTTTTTTGTCAACCAGTAATCATACTTAGCGTTTTCTCCCGTCGGGCGATCGTAGATTTCCAGAAGAATCTGACTGGCATTTTTAGAATAGACGGCAAAGGTGACGCTATCGCCCCGATAATGCGCTCCGAGGGGATAGGTGGCATCGGCCCAAAGATGGCTATCTAGGGGGGCATAATTACCAGATTGGGGATGATTTTGACCGATCTCACTCTCCGATTTCATAAGTTTAATAAATCTCAGATTATGACTGTCTAAAGTATAGATTTAGTATGCTCTTGAATGTAAATTTTTATGACGAAATTCAACGTTTCTGGGCTTAATCCATTGACTTAGTTACTCAAATGGTTGAGGATGGGGGGGGCTGACATAGGCATAACTTTTAGCTGCAGAACTTAAGCATCTCATAAAGTTGCTCCTCCCGACAATCCTCTATCTAATTATGAGAATCAGACAAGCTGGAATCCAAAAGGCAAACAAGTCAAGGTTTATACGCAATTTTCTGCCGGTGCGACCCTTGGCGATCAAGACTTGGCTAATTACTATGAAACGACAGAGCCAGGACTCAATCTTTCCAGCCAATTATAGAATAGTTTAGACATTGTTCCCCAATATTGAGGGGTCACTGACTAACAATTTATCTGATACTCTAACCCTATCTGATCAGGATTTAGATACAATGGATGCTCAACTATCTTAGTTTTTTAGTCTTGATTAACTCAGCGATCACCATCGGAAAATCTGAACCAGGAAATAAACACCATGAAATTAGAAGACATCATTCAACAAAACCTCGTTAAACCCATTGATTCCTTAGCTGGAGACTCGGAACTTTGCCGAGAAGTTCAGACCCGTTTGCAAGTTTTCGGATTACTTCCTGCTCATGGTGTTGATGGCATTTATGGACCCCAAACAAAACAAGCCTTTGAACAATTCAAACAAAAAATCAAAGAAGGCGAATTGGATACCTTGGGAGCATCTTCGGCGAAATTTTTACTAGAACTTAAAGAATTACCGGGGGGTAATAATTTAATCTCCAAAGCTCAAGCTGAATCTATCTATGGTAATGTCATTAGCGATGGACAATTAGCAGATCTCAATTCTTGCTTAAATCGCTTTGAAATTAACACTCACCCGCGAATGTGTCATTTTTTAAGCCAAACTGCCCATGAAAGTGGTGGCTTGAAATGGATGAAAGAACTCGGTAGCGGTGAGGAGTATAACGGTCGGAAAGACCTGGGAAATATTTATCCGGGAGATGGTCCCAAATATAAGGGAGCAGGCGTTATTCAACTAACGGGACGCAGTAACTATCAAGCTTTTGCGAATTATATTCATGATCCGAAAGTGATGGATGGAGTTGACTATGTTAGTACCACCTATCCTTTTACCAGTGGCGGTTTTTGGTGGCATAACAATAACATGAATGCTCTTTGTGATCGCGGTGCAACAGTGGAAGAAATCACCCGACGAGTCAATGGTGGTCTTAACGGACTAGCTGATCGTCAAGCTTACTACGAAAAAGCGATCAAAGTTTTTCCTGTTTAACTATAAATACCTTTCTGGTGCTAATTTTGGCTCTTCGGTTTGTGCTATGCAATGGACGGGGTTATAAGAGATGAAATCCTTATAGAGAAAGACATTGCTGCGATTTTTATCAATTGTTTTTGCTCTAGAACAAACTAATCAATAGAACTCTTGCTAGATAAGGATTTAAAGGATTTAGTCGATTTATGTCACCCGATCAAACCAGACCAAGTAACGAAGAACCAAAATAGCTCTACCGAACCTAGTATGCTAAACTGATGCTTGAAAAAGGGGACGGGGAAAAGGGTTGAGATTTTGACAACAATTAAAGAATGATTATTGGGGTTTATTTAATCCATGAGTCAGATAACAAATGATCGGATTTACGAGACAGATTTCTATCAATGGACAATCGAACAAGCTCAAGCTTTAAGAGAGCAAAATTTCCAGGAATTGGACTGGGAAAACATCATTGAGGAGATCGAAGCCTTGGGACGCAGTGATTACAGTGCGGTTGCTAGTCTGTTGATGAGAGAGATTGAACATCGTTTAAAAATAGACTATGCTAACCGACCTGAGTGTGATCGCCACTGGCGCTCAGAAATGGTAGCTTTTAGGAAGAATATTAAACGACGGTTAAGTCCTTCAATGAAACCCAAACTCGAAAAAGATTTTTCTGAAATCTATCAGGATGCTGTGGAAATTGTCCTAGCTAAATATGACCTAAATCTGCCAACTACTTGTCCCTACAACCTTGAGGATTTACTTCCTTAACTACCTAGCTTATAGCAAATCTGGCTTTAAAAAGAGGGTATTGTTAGGAGTTAGAAGTTAATAGTTAAGAGTGAAGAATGTGGGGGTATAACTCCTCACTCTTCACTCCTCACCCCCTTACGAAACTAGATTTTATCAAGCGGATTTGGTAGTTGATTTTTGGTCTCGGCCACTTCTGTCCATTAGTCACATCTTTCTTAAGATTTCAAACCTTTGTAGCCCAGGACTTTAAAGACTCGTTTAACAATCTGTAATATTCCTTGTTGACACCCTTAATGACAAAGAAAAAACTGCAATCAAATCAGGATAAGGGTTGGAGTTCTTACTGACAAAATTGTTAAGAAAGATCCCTATAAGGGATAGCACTTGACAGGGGGGGATTGTGTATGTATGTTGTTATTATCCACTATTGGAGTTATCCTAGGCAACAGGAGAAAAAGCTTAAGCTTTGTGGGAATTTGCTGCTGCCTAAAAATAACTACCCAACAGAGTAATCTACAGGATTTAAAGTTTTTCAGTTCACTTTTGTACAATTGAGATAATAAACATGACTAGCACTACCTCAACCCCAAACCTTCCCACCCAAGCTCAATGGGATGCCGCTAACCAATTTTTACAAGAACTCCTCATTAATAACAATCTTGCCCAAGGCTATCTCAATATAGCCCAACAAGCTAACGGACAAGACAACGCCCCCACTAGGCTCACCGATTGGTTACAGGGGCAAGGTTATGATACCACTCCAGCCTTAATCTATGGCGCTTTAGTCGCCGTGCAAAATACCACTCTCGGGTATTGGCTAGGGATTTATGGACAGAGTTATCAACAAAATCCCCCCATTGCTGCCCCTGTTCTGGCTATTTTGCCGGATATTGACGGGAACATCACCCCCTATCTGAACGGGGTAGCACTGGTGAACTATACCTTTAAGAGCGTGGAATCTGATGGGAACTTTAATCCTATCCTATCTTGGGGCTTGGAGAGTAATAGCACCGCTGGAGAGATTACCTTTTACTATACTCCCGAAGTGAATACAGACCCTAATCCCCCCACAGGATATACAGGAAACTGGTTTCAAGGCACTTTACAAACTGGTGCAAATGCTCCTCAAGAGAGTTTCTTCGGGGCGCCCGGTTCAGCGAATGCGGAGGCTTTACCCACTGTCAGCTTATCCGAACAGGAAACAGAGCAAGAGCAATCAGAAAGTTGGTGGAAAAAGACGATAGCATGGCTCAACGCTCATCCTGCGGCATGGGTTGGAGTCGGGATAGGTGGTTTAGTTGTTGCCGTTGGCTTGATCTATGGGGGTTACAAGCTGGCGCGATGGGCTTACCAGTCTATACAACAATGCCAACAGGAGCGTGAGCAAGCGCGGCAGGAGATTAACAACGACTTTCAAAACGACTCACAGGAAGAAATTGACCCTCTAGAGCAGGGGATTAGGGTAAGGGTTGAGAATCAACCAAGACAGCGCCAACAACAAATTATCCACGAAGAAGAAGAAGAAGAATCCGATGCAGAAATTGAATCTCTAGAGCAGGGGATTAGGCAAGAAGTTCAGAATGAACAAAGACAGTTAGAAGAACAACCAGCCGAAAGGTATCCAAATGTTTTTGACAACCCACGAATGACACTTAAGGACGTTGAAAAGACCCGTATTTTTCAACAGGCACAAAACCAACTGCAAAAACCAGAACTTAAAAACTTAGATTCAGTAAGCAATCTTCAGAATCCTGATGCTTATATCCATCAGGGAGAATCGGATTTACAGGGGATTCAAGATAGTGCTAAATTTCCTAGTTATCTTAATCAAGAAGAACCTCTTTTACAATCTCTCATCTTGAGTGAGAATGCTGAAAATCAAAATATAGATCATCTAGAACAAAAGATAGAATACCCTCCCTCATATCCTCAGAGAGTGCTAGATTTACCTAAAGCAGAGCAATGGCATCTATTAAGTCCTCACTATCAACAACAATTACAAGAAAACTTAGGTAAAAGGTTAAATAGGCTGGTTTCTTTCGGGGAAAACCCCCAGCCTCCCTCTCAGTTTCAGCCTAATAATCTTGATGATAATGACCTAAATGCTTCTCAAAATCTTAATGACGGGAATTCCTCCCAAGACATTTCTGGGAATGATCTAAATGCTTCTCAAAATCTTAAGGATGGGAATTCTGGTATAGATCAATCAACTATGCTTAGTCGACCTACCATTACCCAACAACAAACCAGCCAAAAGGTAGATGTGAATAAACAAGGATCATCCTCCCAACAATCACAGCAAGGACCCTTATCTGATCAAAAAATCCAGCAGGTTGAGTCGAAAAACCAATCTAATGAGCAAAATCCTGATGATGATGATCAGTTCAGTGATGAGAGGGGAGAATAATCTGCAATCAACTCGGTACCCTTTAAGGTTTTTAAGTTCATTTTTGTAAAATTCAGAGAATAACCATGACCACCACCTCAACCCCAACCCTTCCCACCCAAGCTCAATGGGATGCCGCTAACCGATTTTTAGAAGAACTCCTAACTAATAACACTCTTGCTCAAGGCTACCTGAATATAGCTCAACAAGCTAACGGACAGGACAACGCCCCCGCTATGCTCACTGACTGGTTACACGGCCAAGGTTATGATACCACTCCGGCTTTAATCTATGAGGCTTTAGTCGCTGTGCAAAATACCGCTCTAGGCTATTGGCTAGGGATTTATGGACAGAGTTATCAGCAAACCGGAACTATCAGCACTGATGCCCCCGTCCTCTGCATTTTGCCGGATATTAACGGGAATATCACCCCCTATCTAAACGGGGTAGCACTGGTGAACTATACCTTTAAGAGCGTGGAATCTGATGGGAACTTTAATCCTATCCTATCTTGGGGCTTGGAGAGTAATAGCACCGCTGGAGAGATTACCTTTTACTATACTCCCGAAGTGAATACAGACCCTAATCCCCCCACAGGATATACAGGAAACTGGTTTCAAGGCACTTTACAAACTGGTGCAAATGCTCCTCAAGAGAGTTTCTTCGGGGCGCTCGGTTCCGCGAATGCGGAGGCTTTACCCACTGTCAGCTTATCCGAACAGGAAACAGAGCAAGAGCAATCAGAAAGTTGGTGGAAAAAGACGATAGCATGGCTCAACGCTCATCCTGCGGCATGGGTTGGAGTCGGGATAGGTGGTTTAGTTGTTGCCGTTGGCTTGATCTATGGGGGTTACAAGCTGGCGCGATGGGCTTACCAGTCTATACAACAATGCCAACAGGAGCGTGAGCAAGCACGGCAAAAGATTGAGGACGACTTTCAAGACAAACAATATGATGCTGCGGTGATTGAGCAGTGGTATGAAAAGCAGGATCAGAAGAAAAAAGAACAGGAATCCCTAGAAAATATCGAAAAAGAAGAAGAATATGATGCAGAAATTCGATCTTTAGAGCCAGAGATTAAGCAAGAGGTTGGGAATGAACAAAAACAGTTAGAAGATCAACCCCAAAATAATAAACTGGCCTCACCAAAGGAAATTAAAGCAATGATGGATCAAGCATTTCCAAAAATGGCGGAAATTTGGAACAATGCTAACAACAGTGAGGATCCTAGTGCTTTCGCTAACGCTGAAATACAGATAAGAGGGATATTGAATCAAATGTCCTCTGCTATTGAGCCTGAGCCTGACAACGGGGCTGACGACTATAAATCACCTCTGAAAAAATACATTAAAACCGGAAACTATGATCGTCTTGATCAGAACAACCCAGAACATCGGTTTATTAAAGCTTTGGAAGACATTAAGTATACAAGTCGTGATCAATGGCTGAGATCAAAACAACGTCAAGAGTTAATCAAAAATTGGGAAGAAATAAAGCCCCAGAGAATGGAAAAGCTGAAAGAAGTAAAGAGGCAGAAAGAAGAACTAAAGAACCAGAAGAATGATCAGCAAGGTTCAGAGGATCAATTTGCTGACAAGAAATTCGGCGAAAACCCCCAGCCTCCCTCTCAGTTTCAGCCTGACAATAATGCTCCAAATGCTTCTCAAAATCTTGATGATGGAAATTCTGGTATAGATCAATCAACTGTGCCTACTCCACCTAAGATTACCCAACAACCAACCAGCCAAAAGGTAGATGTGAATCAAAAAGGCTCAACCTCCCAACAATCACAGCCAAACCCCTTATCTGATCAAAAAATCCAGCAGGTTGAGCAGAAAAACCAATCTAGTGATCAAGATTCTAATGATGGTGGTGATGAGATTGAAGGTGAGGAGGGAAAATAATCTGTTGCGAGGAAAAGGACTACCCTTTCAACCCCCAAGATCCCCCCCAAGGCTGTTTCCTTCTTGGTTAAAACTTGGATTTTATAGTTCAATTCAGCGAATGTTTTCTATTAGCCTCGTCAATTTATTGCGAGGCGAGTTAACAACTCGAATCTAACAGCCCTGCCCCCAAGATAGAGGGCAAATTAGTAAATTTTTCTAACACGAGGTACACAAATGACAGCTAATCAACCGACAACCAATCCCTATACCGAAGGACAAAGTTTTCTCGCAGCAGTGATTAACAATCCTAGCCTAATAAACGGGTATGTAACGGCAATTAAAAATGGCAATGGCAATCCTCAAGCCGGAACAACTTGGTTAACACAGAATGGTTATCAAACCACTTCCCTACAAGTCTATCAAGCTCTCCTATTTGGTCTTCAAAATGAGTTAGGTTTTTGGCAGGGAGTCTATGGTTTGAGTCAACTCAGCGATCCTAGCAATTCTAACAACACCCAAAACGGACCGGTTTTAACCATCGCTATCGATTCTAATACGGGGAATGCTTACCCTATCTTGGGTGGATCCATTATTCCTACTTCTGACTTTACCTTTACCCCCGGAACGAATACCAGTCCTTATCCTAGTCTGAGCTTTACGGTTTCTCAGTATGGTTATACTTATGGTGTTAACATCACGTTTTACTACTATCTTCCTTTTACGATTTCCCCCCCCCTTCCTAACCCCATTCCTAGCAATTTTTCAGGAGGTAATTACACTGTCGAGAGCGTTTCCGGAGGGGGGACTTGGTTTCAAGGTACTATAACCATCAATGGAACTCAATGGAACTATATCGGAGAACTCGGTCAACCTGTGAGTTTTCCCCTCAGCTTTTGGACAGGATACTACGGCACGACTACTTTCACCCCCTCCGGCAGTAGTCAATCCTCTCAAGGACAAGCTTTGATTCTTCAACCCGATGGTTCTGGAGGATTTACCGTAACCGTAGGCGGAGAAACGATTCAGAATTGGACTTATAACTGCGCTCTCAATCAATTAGCATGGACCACTACTAATAATTCAACAGCAGGAAATCTGACTTTTCTTCAAGTACAACCTAGTGGTTCATCAACCTATAACGGACCCGGTTTTACCGGAACTTATACCGATGGGGGGACAACCTACACCTACAATGGAATTCTTTCCACTCCTAAATCTTTGAACCAATGGGTAGGAAGTTATGGGGTAACGGTTCTCTCTCCCAGTTCTAGTAATGACGATAGTGATGATGTTTTGGGTCCAGAATTAAATCTCTACCTCAGTAACAATTCTCCCCAAGTTCAGATCAACTTTGGCAATAATCAGATCGCTACGATTCCTCCATCGGCGATCGATTCTTTCGATCAAGCAACCAATACCTTAAGTTGGACAAGTTCCAGTGGAATTAACACATCTGGACAGATTCAATTTGGCCAACAAACTGCCGCAACGTCCAGTAGTAGTTATATCGGTAATTATTTTAGTGGAACTTTAACCTTATCTACCTCAGTCGGTAGCTTGAACGCCGGAGGTTACTCCTATAGTGGTCAAATTGGCGAGCCGCCTCCCTCCTCCACTTCCCCTGCTAAACAACCTTTTATCACATGGAAACAAATTGAGCAGGGCATTGTAATGGGATTTTTCAATGGAATGGGTATGAAGGTTTTTGAGGGTCTTTTTACTCTTTTCATAGAGCTACCGGCTAAATGGCTTTATAGCAAAATCAGTTCTTTAGTCACTAAAAAGTCAATGAATGAGGAAAATGCTCCCTCTGGGGAGGATAGTTTGAATGCTGAGGAACAACCGGAAATTGAACAAAAAAGTAGCTCAAGTGGAGGTTCAGGTGGAGGTGAATCCGAACAAGGGGGAACAGAATCAGGTTCAGGAAACGATGACGATGAGGACGACGACTCAGACAGCGATGAGGGCGGCGACACTACCACTAACACTACCACTACTACTACCACTACTACTACCACTACTACTAACACAACAGAGTCACCGAAGCCCCTCGTAATCAACGAGCAATCCCCTAACACTTCTCAGAGTGGAAGTGGTACACAATTCGAAGAACCTACAAATACAGGGGGGGGAAGCTCAAATGCTGGTCCCCCTAGTGACAATGAGATAGCTCAGGCGGGTGAAGATACTGAGCAAACTAGCGGTGATGACGATGATGATGACGATGAGGATGAGGACAGTGATATGAAAGAACTTCCATTTTATGGCGGGGGGGAGGATTTCTAAGGGCTAAACCCTTTCACTAATCGCAATAGATGGGCGAAAGAAAGTTTTTTCGCCCATTGGCAAAATTAACGAAATTGAATCACTAAAAAGGTCAAATGGTTACTTTTAAAAATAGTTATGATCCCCCTAAACAAGTTTATGGTTATGCACCAGTACCACCAGATACCGGTGAAATTGTTTACACCTTTTATCTCGTCAATTATTTCCCCAGTAACAATGGTTATAATATGTCCTATGACTTTAGTGGTGTTCTAGAAGCTATTGGTAAAGATTATAAATGGATTCAAGGGGCACAATCGGGAGTCGTTACACCGGGGTTATATAATGTAGCCAGCTTTTATTTAACCAATGGATCTGGCAATCAAACCATACAAAAGGGCAGTGTTCCTTTAATAACCATTGCCGGAACAACAATAGATTTTTGGTTTTGGTCGGGGGGTTCTACTCCCTATATTAATCTACTCACTCCTTCAGGATTTACCGAACCGACTAATAGTTCAACTGATAATGTGATTGCCTGTAGTGCCTATACAGTTAGCCTTAACGGCGGTGAGAATAGTCCAACAACTAACAATATTTTTATCAGTTTAAATCCGGATCCTTTATGGGATTGGATCGGCTATTATGGAACCACAACTTACTCCGAATGGAGCCAACCCCCCGTTCTCACAATTCAAGGCAATAATACCGGTTCATTAGAGGTTATTTTTGAGAATATTGTTATTAATAATTGGTCTTTTGATGCCTCAAATAATCAACTCACTTGGACAACCTCCGGTGGCAATGGATCCGCCGCTTCTCTAACTTTTTCCGTAGTCACTGCTAATAGTCCTAATGCCTATTCTGGTCTAAGTTTTACAGGGACTTTACAAACCGATCCTAATGGAAGCGGTGGCTTTAGTCAATCTGGCACATTTTCTGGGCAAATTGCCGAAACTTCTACGGATCAATCAGCCCAAAGTTTTCTACAATTTCTCTTAGAAAATTCATCCATTGCTCAACAGTTTAACACTGAATTAGAAACCCTTGCCACCAATGCTCAAACCCAACAACAAAACGGCGCAACTAGCACCGAAATTATTAACACCGCTAACCAAAATTTAACCAGTTGGTTTCAACAACAGGGCTATGATACCACTCCCCAAGCCCTTTATCAAGCCTTACTCCAATTTGGCTATACCGATCTGCTTTTCTGGTTAGGAGTTTATGGATTAACTGAAGTTGTTCCCCAAGGAAATATTACTCAAAATACTGCCCCTGTACTGGCTATTGTTCTTGATTCCAATAATCAAGCTATTCCTCAATTATGTGGTGTCACGCTAGAAAACTACACCTTTAATAATGGTGTTTTAAGTTGGCCAATGACCGGAGGAAATACCACCGCCGGACAAGTTCAATTCTATTATACTTCTCCGATTTCTCTGAGTTCTACCCAACCCACCGGCTATACAGGTCCTTGGTTTCAAGGTACAATAACCGTTTCCTATCAAGGAGAAACCCAAACGTTAACCTATTATGGAGAAATTGGCAATCCTGTTAGTTTCCCCCTCAAAAATTGGACAGGTTTCTATGGTGTTACTTCCTATTCTCCTTGGGCGCAACCCCCCTCTTTAACCATTCAATGTGATCCATCCGGCACATTACAGATTCTTCTCGATGGCGTAGTTATTAATAATTGGTCTTACAATGCTGTCTACAATCAACTGACTTGGACTTCTAACGTTGGTAATAATTCTGCTGCTACTTTAACCTTTGATCAAGCTACGGCAAATAGTCAAAATAGCTACTCAGGACCGACTTTTACCGGGAAATTACAAACCAATCTCAATAGTAGTGGTAGCTTCACTCAGTCGGGAACTTTTGCCGGAGAATTATCTCAACCACAGGATCTATCTGAGTGGATCGGTTCTTATGGGGTGACAGTTTTAACGCCTTCATCTTCTAGTTCTAACTCTAATTCTAATCCGATTATGGGACCAGAGTTAGACGTTTCTATGAGCGGTAATACCCCTCAAGTCTCTCTCAATTTTGGTAATAATAATACAACCACCACTATTCCCACAAGTAATTTTAATCAGGCGACAAATACCCTAACTTGGACCGGTTCTATGCCGATTAATACATCCGGAACTGTTCAATTTGGAACTCAAACCGCCCCAACTTCTAGCAGTAGCTACATCGGGAATTATTTTGATGGAACTCTCACCTTAAACGAAAAGGTAACATTTTTTCAAGCAGGAACTTATTCCTTCTCTGGACAAATGGGAGAATTTTATTATGCTAATTCAACTATTCCCACAACTTGGCAAGTTATTCTCGGAGATATTAAGAAAGTTACTGTATTAATTATC
This sequence comes from Microcystis protocystis FBCC-A270, assembly GCF_050500235.1. Classification (NCBI taxonomy): domain Bacteria; kingdom Bacillati; phylum Cyanobacteriota; class Cyanophyceae; order Chroococcales; family Microcystaceae; genus Microcystis; species Microcystis protocystis. The sequence continues at coordinate 4,775,231 of NZ_CP191407.1, read as the reverse complement.
CGAATGTATCTTCAAAATAAAGCAATGGAAGTAGGTGAAGCCTTTACCGAATGGGTATTTGAGGTCATTTCGGAGATTTTCTCCTCAGAGGAAACCGCAGTAACCGCATTAGCCTCAGAAGGAATTGAAGTGGCGGATATAACCGATTATGCGACTGGGATTTTTACTAATGTTGGCACTCCCATTAATTTCTCTAAACCGCCAGAACTGATTGAACCCTCCGACCCTGGAACAACAAACGCCGGTGATGCTGGTGATGCTGCCGATGCTGCTGCCGATGCCGCCGATGTTGACGCCGATGCTGCCGGATTAGCTGTGGACGCTGATGCTGCCGTTGATGTTGGTGCTGATGTTGCCCTCGATGCCGGTGCTGATGTTGCCCTCGATTGTTTGTGGCTTTTATTTCTGTAGGCTACCAAAATCTCAAATAATTCCCTAAACAAGGCCGTAATCTTTACTGTTTTCGATCAGGCGATCGCTCTTATTTATCTCCTAATTGAAAATGCGATCGCCTTCATAGCAACCAAGTTTATTTTTTAAGTTTATCTTTTTAAAAATGGCATCTACAACATAATGAGCAAGAACATTACCAAAATTCTCGATCTTTTTATTACTGTACTCATCAGTTTTTCGCTATTCGTTAATACAGCGATCGCCTGTAGTGATGTGATGATCTCAGGTAATGGCTATACAGCCGTTGCTCGTAATCAACAGCACGAAGAAAACAGTTCGTCTGTTCCTGTTTCCTCCTCTTAAAGTGTTAGAGTACTCCCCAGAAAAAATGATCCAAAATCTGAGATAATCAAAATGTATCAACAAAATTGAATTAGTCGCCAGAAGGCATACGGAGGAGAGATAGCCTTTTCAGGCGTTGCTAATTTGAGATATGAATCTTCTCTTGTGGGATTTTTAAACCCTAGACCCAAACTAACTTTTGGATGGGTGCAAAGTTGTCATTCATACCTTGATTCAGCAACGCCCCTTTTCATTCTATTAATCAATCTAAAAAGTCCCCAAAAAATATGATAACTTCCACTCCAGTCAAAAAAAATGACGATATTAACGCCTTAAATGCGGATATTCGGGAAGTTTTATTAGAGGTTTTGCCGATAATTTCTCCTGAATTACAACTAGAAATTGCTAACTTAGTTCAACAGATTCATCATCTGAATTATTTGATTTATAAAAAAAGTAATAGCTGGAAAATTGGTTGGTTTATTTTTAACAATGATCCAACTAAATTTATTTTGTTATTAGAGGAAATTAAATATATATTGCTCATGGCAAAAACCAATAAAGTCGGGGTTGATGCTATTCGAGTATTCAGAATTAATCTAGAAAAGGAAATTAATAATAGTCGCTATTTTTTGTGGGGACATATTTTAAATGGATTTAGTTCTATCTATTCTACAAGATCAGTCCCATTCAAAATATTTTTAGGTTTATCTATTACAACTTTTTTATCTATTATTGCCCTCAAATTTTCTGCTCAAGAAATTTACATATTTGATGATAATTTACACCAGAAATCCTCTCAAAAGGAGGCACTTATTTCAAAACCATTACCTCAAGCAAACTCCCCAGTACCCATTCCTTCTAGTAGTTATTCAGAACAGTTAAAATCATCGAGTGATACGATAAATCCTAATCGGCATATATTTTATGGTTTAGTTTATGCGGCAACAGCAGGAGTGTTGGGAAGTGTTGCCAGTATTTTACTCAGAATTATCGACTTTACAGACCAAGAATATGACGACCCCCTCATTCCTTTTTTTATTGGTTTGTTTAGACCCTTAATTGGTCTAATTTTCGGTATTTTTATCTTTAGTTTAATTAGCTCAGATACGTTGATTAAAATTGATTTTATGATTACCCAGGATCAAAATTCTTCTAGTTTAATAACAAACAAAGCCCGTCAGGATTTATTTATCTTTTCCTGTGCTTTTTTAGTGGGATTTAGTGAAAGATTTGCCTCAGATTTAGTTAAAAAAACTGAATCTGGATTAATTGAAAAAGAAAAATAATTTTCTTGGCTAAATTATACGGACTTTTGCGGATTCAAGACATACAATAACAGCAGTGGGCAAAATAATTGCGGAGATCAAGAAAGTAACCGTTCGCATCCGTTCATCGCTGTCTAAGTTGCCTTTTTTCTTCTTGAGCATCCACCAGAGAATGGGTATAGCTACCCCTTCATGGACAATGCCGACTGTGAGGATGTTGTAGTGATGACTACCAAATGACCAATTGGTGCGGTCAATACTCAATACCCAGGGTTGAGAGATATGGAGCCACTGGACTACAATGGGAGCTATTTGAGAGTAATACCATTTCTCTAAATGAAAACTACACATCGAATTTAAATCCCCCTTTAAGTTCCCCTTTTTAAGGGGGATTTAGGGGGATTAAACTTCTGTAGTCAGACTTTGGAGAATTGGTATAATCTCTCTCGAAGTCCCCAAACAAGCGTTGTCATCGTTTGTAATGGGACTCTACCAATACCCGACCTTCAAAACCTAGAGCTAATTCCTTGAGGTTGACGGTTTTTACTTTCAACAGAGCCAGTAAGAAGAGAGCGAGGAAAGAGAGTCTTGCTCCGTGCCATCCCTTGAGGAGGTTTGAGAGCTTGTTTCAATGCGTTATATTGGTTCCTAGGGGTTTCAAGATTAGTGCTATTTTTGATAAAACCCTACTCCCGCCTACTTTTCCAGCTTTTTGTCCTGTACTTAGGAGAATTTACATAATTTTCCTCTCTAAAGCCAGAATTGACAATCATCTTCTAATAAACTAGGACAAATTCCTTGTAAGCGTCGATAAGCAATAGCATCCGCTCCATACAAAGGGATAGGTAAACGGGGTTCTTTGAGAGAACCATAGTGAAGTAAAGTTAATTTTAACGTAGTGTCAACTAACTGTTTTAAATTTACTTGATCTCCTAATTCATGAACTTTTAAGCGCAAGGGACGAGGAACACCTATTTGTTCAGACACTTGGGACGTTATCAGGATAACTTCCCGCTTTGATAAAGCAAAAGCTAATCCTTTTGAGGGAGCATTTATCTGTTTTTGCTCAAAATTATAAAGTCTAGGAATGCCAGTTTTATAACATTCTACGAGAATAAATTTAGCATTAATCGCTCTAGCTCTTGCTAGTAAATTCTCAATCTCCTTTCCTTGAAATTTACCATCTCTGTAAATGAGAACTGTCTGATTTTTTAGTTCAGCTTGCGGTAAACAATTTTCCAGAATACGTTGAGGAATTTCTTCTCCCTCGGTTAAACTATCTTCTACCCGACAGCGAACAAATTCTCCCTGTTTTCCATATAGTCGCACACTTGCACAAACATTGAGACTCCCCGGAAGATTTTTTTTAGGCATCCTTCCCACATCTAAACCAATAAAATAATCGGCAATTTCTAGAGGTTCAGCAAGGACATAGGGTAAATTTCCTAATTTGGCTAGGATTCCGGGGACAACTTGATTGAGAATATTCTTATAGTTGCTCTTATCATTTAAAGTTTTCTCATAAATCATTTGAGTTATAACTCCACGCTCCAAAAACTTTTTTTTAATCCACGAATATAAACTTCCTTCTTCAGTATTATCAGCATTGCGATCCTCTTGAGGAAGAAATACTAAAGCAATATCTACAGGAATTTCTCCTCCAATTAATTGATCAACTGCTTCTTCCAGTCTAGCTCTTTTTTCAAATCCTACACCTTCAACAGAGAAATTTATTTGATTCTCTGCTGGCAAAATGGTCTCAAATTTATAAAGTTTTAATCGCTTTTCTAATTGTTCTCTAAAATCTCCCACTTTCAAATTAGCTGGTTTCAGAATAGCTAAACGAATTTTACGAGCAGGATCCTCATATTCTCGATGACGTTGATATACACCCCCCTTCGATAATCCTTTGAGAGTTTCTCTTTTTTCTCCCCTTTCTTCCTTACCAAATAAGATGGGAGTTTGCTCAAGAGAAATAGAAGGAGTCCAAAATAATGCGGGGTATTCTTGGCTGTTAATACTTTTTTCTTTTAACTGAAACCCAAAGTTATTTAAAGTATTTTGTGCTTCCTGTTTATATAACTTTAATCGTTCTTGTCGTTCAGCATAGAAGATTTTTGTTTCCTTTAATAACTCTCCGTAATTGACTTGAAATAAACTCTCATCTTTATCTGTCATACAGGGTTTTAAAGCTGCCAATGGATAAATATACTCCTCGGGATTTTTGCCAAATTGTACCGCCACCACTGGCTGCCCAAGATGAGCTTCTTCTAATTTTCTTCGACTAATTGAACCCGTAGCTTTTTTTAATAAATATTCTCTTCTTTCCCCAATTGTACCCGCTATTCTAATAATTTTAGCTGTCCCATTAGTTTCTATAGTTTTAACCTTTAAACCTACTAATAATTTAGCCGCATCTTGTCTATAGGGATGATTTTCATAAAACTGTTCTAAATCTCCACTATAGACAATACTACTTTCAAGAGTTAAACAAATAGCTGGATCGGTGTCATTGATGATTTCTGCCCAAAAGTTAACTTCTCTCCTTACCTGTACTTGGTTTTCACTTATCTGACTATCTTTGGGAAAAACTATTGGATAGGAAAATTTACCAAATATTTTCAGAATTCTAACTGCTAATTGTGCTGTAACTAAAGCTGTTATCTGAAAGTCTTTTAGCCAATGAATAGAATAATAGTGATCGCCAATATCTTCTCGTAAAACCTCTTGAATATCTGATAAAGCTTCTTTCCACTGTTGTGGAGAGGGAAGAGATTTTTCATCTTTAGCTAATACCCAAAAACAATTATCTTCAAAAATAACCACCACAGCAGGAAACTTCCGACTGAATTGCCAACCAAAACGATTACCTATTTTTCTAGTAACTTGATGATTAAGCTTAAAACAATTTAAACAATTATTCTTGAGGGTTAAGGAACTAATTTCACTCAAAAATATTGGAGAGTTGGCTGTTTTAGTTTCTGTGTAATTCATGATCTAAACCTCCTTATTTGCATAATCACAAATCGATGTAAACGGACAATAACGACAGACATAGCCACTTTGAGGCGGAAAAATATGATAAAAATCTTTGGGGTGATCTTTATATTTTTGTAGTTGTTGCTGATGTTTTTTGGCCAGGGAAGCTAGTTCGATTTTAACTGCTTCTATTGCCTCAGAAGACAGGGATATTTTTTCTGAGCTTGTTTGGGTTTCTAAATTGTAAAAAGAAGCGACAATTTTTTTCTGAGGATAACGGTAACTAGCCGCCAGTAAATAAACATGAGCCTGACGACGATCAAAATTAGATTGACCAGTTTTCAAATCTAAAATATGTATAGTGTCATCAGCTTCTCTGAAAATACAATCAAAGGCAGCGGACAAATTAAACCGATATTTGCCTTGCTCGATAACAATAGGTTCTGGATAACCTTCATCGCCTCTAGATAAATTAATAATCTCTTGATTCAATAAAATTGGTTGTTGATAGTAATTGTTTAAAATTACTAAAACCCTAGCTTGAATTTCTGGCGATTCTTGATTTAATTGCAGGATTTCTGCCACTTGTTCCACCCCATGGGAACCTGATAATCTCACTGGCTCTTGATGAAACTCAAAAACTCCCCTTTGTGCCAACTTACCAATTTTTTGCGGTTGATTATCTTCTGATAATAATCTTTGGACTTCTGGTTCTTTGTTTCGCGCTTTTTCAAACCCCCGTTTTGTCTGACAATGCCAATTCTCATAGCCAATCGCTGGTTTTAGTGATCGCCAAAGACTATAGCTCATCGGAGGATACCAAGGCTTTTTGGGGGACTGGCAGGACAAGATTTTTTCCCTCGGTCAGGATAATGCTAGGATGACATTGACTAAAATAATCAACGCCAATGAACTAACTTTAGCCTATGTTGACTGAAATAGTCAACCCTTGATATAATTTTTTTGAGCGGTTGGGAGAAAAGCAGTGTCAGAAACATTTGGACAGGTTATCCGCAAAGCTCGTCGAGAGGAGGAATATAGTCAGAGAGAACTAGCTAAGTTGATTGGGGTGGACTATACCTATCTATCGAAGCTAGAAAATGATCATGCGGGTTATCCTCCTAGTCAGCAGGTTATTGAGTCCTTAGCGACTCATTTAAAATTAAATGCTCAAACTCTAGGAGAATTAGCAGGACGACTGAGTTCAGATGATCAAAAAGTCTTCAAAGAGTTAGTTCAAAAATACCAGCAAATGCCAATTTTATTGCGTCGCATGAAAGACAATCCCAATTTTGCCCAAAAAATTATTTCTGAGGCGACAAAATTAGAACCAGAGGAGTAAATATCTTGGATATTATTAAACCCTATAGTTTTATTCCCAAAACAGTGATTGAAGCTCAGGCAGACAATATTCTCAAGAAAGTAAAAGCTAATCGTCGTCGTCCCTTAAAAAATTGCGATATTGCGGAAGCAGTGGCTGATTATTTTGATTTGGCTATTGAATGGACGGACATAAAGCCAGATCAAGAGGGAGAAATCGCCGCAATGATTATTCCCACAGAAAAGAAAATTATTCTCAATGAAGATGTAAAATTCTTAAGAGATTCTCAAAATTCATCCCTAGCAAAAGAAGGTTTTAAAAATTCGAGTTTAGCCCATGAAATTGGTCATTTTGTCCTTCATATTAATCAAACAGCCGTCTCTAACTTTTTGGATCGAATCAATCAGGGAGATTCCCTAGAGACAATTCAACCTTTTCTATGTCGGACAGTTGATTCTAGCCAAAGAATTGAATGGCAAGCCCAATATTTTGCCAGTTGTTTACTAATGGCGATGAGTGAGTTAGAGAAAGCCATCAAGGGCCGTGACTTGACTAAATGGGGACATCTGTATGCGATCGCCGACGAGTTGGGAGTAACTATTACTAATCTTAGAAGTCGTTTAGAAAGTCTCCATTGGATCAAAGTCGATAAAAAAGTAATTTATCCCGGCAGTAATTTTCCCAAGAAATAGCTTCAATGTTCCGAGGAAGATTTTGCCCATCTCGATCGACTTATTTACTCATAATTTCGGCGGTTTGTGAGTTAGGAATCGGTTCAAAGTTGTGGTCGTCAGCCAGATATTCCGGATAGGTGGAGAATTGGGGTAGTATTTCTAGGGTAAAAGCTTCGGCCGCTTTTGAGCGATAACGATTCGGGTTAATAATTACCGACAAAGTGCGACGTACCTCCACATCTTTAATTCTGGTAGCGTGGATCACGCCCATTTGTAGTTCTTTTTCGATCGCTGTCACCGAGACAAAAGCCGCCCCTAAACCGGATTGTACGGCATTTTTAATCGCCTCGATCGAGTTCAGTTCCATCTCCACTTTTAAGCGTTTGGTATCGATCTCGCAACGAGTTAAAACCTTATCAATGACTTTGCGAATCGTCGATTGGGAATCGAGGGTGATAAATTTTAGTCGATATAAATCCTCTTTTTGAATCATTTCTACCTTAGACAGAGGATGAAAAATAGGCAGGACTAAAGCCAGTTCATCGTCTGCGTAGGGGATAATCCGCAGGGTTTCTTGTAATTCGGCGGGAACTTCTCCCCCGATAATGGCTAAATCCACTTGACCGTTAAAAACACCCCAAGAGGTGCGACGGGTGGAATGAACTTGTAGCTGTACGGATACTTCTGGGTATTTTTGCCGAAACAGTCCGATCATGCGGGGAAGAAGATAAGTCCCCGTGGTTTGGGAAGCACCGATGATTAGGGTTCCCCCTTGCAGATTTTGTAGATCTTCGATCGCCCGACAGGTTTCTTGACAGAGAGTGATAATTTTTTCGCCGTAGTTTAAGAGTAGGTGTCCCGCTTCTGTTAATTGAGCTTTCCGACCGCCTCGGTCAAATAACGGCACATTTAGCTGTTTTTCGAGGTTTTGTACCTGAAGACTGACCGCCGGCTGGGATACATACAGGGTATCTGCCGCCCGTTTAAAGCTTCCCTCAGCAGCGATCGCTTTGAGAATTCTCAGTTGGTCTAGGGTGAAAGGAATGTCGGTCATAGAAAGCCTCAAAAACATCGACAGGAGAAGGGGATGACAACAGCGACAAATCTTAAGTCAGTGCAGATAAATACACTGAATTGACAGTACCACACCACGGGGATCAATACTTCAGCTAGTTCGATGATCGCTTATTTTAGTCCTCAGCCCTGAATCAGTAATCAGTTACCAGTTATCAGATGCGAGTTATCAGTGAACTGATAACTGAAAAAGGCTGCCTCAGCAATTATCGGGTTGACTTTTACATACTACTTAATCGTTAGGCAGTAAGCATAAATAAGTTTTACACTTAATCCTGTTTCACCTTTTCTCAAAAGGGTAGAAGGAGTTTTATCTGTAAAGTTTATTTATTCTCAATGCCTAAATAGTCGTTGGCTGCAAAACCTGCGAGTAACATTCTCCTAACCAGGCTGTTTTTTCTTCGTTTTTGAGCTTTGGTCAAACCTGGTTGAGAGCTACCTGAGATAATCCCACCACCAGACTGCTCCCATCACTTGACTAAGCTTTTGAGATGAGAGTTCTTGCCTAATTAATTTTTGAGAGTTCAAAAATGAGAAAAATAGGCGTAAAATTGCATAAAATCCCTAAACAGAGCATTTAATTGATTAATTCTCATTCTTAATTCTCCTGAATACTGACTACTGGCTCCTCACCTAAGGGAAGATTTTTGATTTTTACAAGAGGTCTATTATAGTACAGGCTTTGATCGGAGGTAAACAAGGCGGTCGGGGGATCCCCACCAGTGCGCTTGCTCAGGGTGGGGAATTCCCGTGCCATATTTTCGTTAAGGTCTTTATCTCGGCTGACCTCATTTCAAATTCTCTATAGTATTTCCTACTTTTCGCCATTTACCTCTATAGTTAAGTATTTTTTAATATTTACTTTTGTGAGGATTGGTCAGGTTTTATTAAGTAATGCTGCGGATGCAGGGAAACGCCGAGAATTTGTGATACCCACACCTCAAAATCGTGGATTGGATAAGCTGCCCCCCCCGTCAAGGGATTTACCATTGGTTTCACCAGAATGGTAAACATTCCCAGACGATTTCCCGCTAAAACATCGGTAAACAAGCGATCGCCAACCATAGCAATTTGTTGGGGGGGGAGTCCCATGGCTGCCATCGCTTGCCGGAGTTTGCGTCGAGAGGGTTTCACCGCACCGAGAAGGTAGGGAAGTTGTAAATTATCAGCGATCGCACCGATGCGATTTTCACTGAGATTATTGCTTACCAACCAAATCGGTAGATAAAGACGCAAGGAATCGACCCAACGCTGTAAATCGTCAGAAACCGTCGTTTCCTGAAGGGGAACAAGGGTATCGTCCACATCGAGAATCAATCCCTTAATCTGATGCTGACTCAAAATCTCCGGAGTGAGACCGAGAATCGTATCCCCTAAAATTAAATCGGGTTGTAGAATTTTTGCTCTAGTCATTAACTTCTCAAAAATAACTGGCAGCGAGTCGATCGAACTCAGCTTGATTAAAAAACCGTTGCCTTATTTAGTATAAATGACCGACTGCCCCTGAAAATCTTGCCTGGCCTATCTCTTCACTTGGCCGCTTGAATCACCTGTAAACTGCCACCAGCGTATAATTTTTGTTGACAATCACGAAAACCGATCGCCTGTAAAGATCGGATCAAGTCCCGATCGATAAACTGCCAAGCGGTATCGGTTTCAAATAATTGCAAAAATAGGGCTAAAGAAGGCCAAAAAAGCGGGTTAGTGGGTCGATGAAAATCCACGAGGGCAAAAATTCCCCCCGGTCTGAGAACTCGATACACTTCTTTAAGAATTTCCTCTAACTGCTCTGGTTCCATTTCGTGGAGAGCGGCGCTAGTATGCACAAAGGCGAATTCTCCGGCATTAAAGGGCATTTTTTCGGCTAATCCCTCCACATAATGCGCTTGCGGCACCGCTAAACTAGCTCGCTCCAGAGCCACAGGAGAGACATCTAAACCGGTACAGTGATCGGATAGGGGGACTAAATAACGGGTGGTTTGACCCGCACCACAACAGAGATCGAGGATAGGGTCATTTTTAGCGATTTTTAAACCTTCTAGAGCTAATTGCCGAAAACAGGACTCCCCACCCACTGCTAGGGCAGCCAGACGGGAGATACCATCGTAAAGCCATTGATATTGATAACTGAGGGGACGTAAAATAGTAGCCAAGATCAACCTCCAAAATTTGATTAAGTTCTCTGTAGCCTGTAATTTGTTTTAACGGTTCCACCGATATATTGTTAAACTTGGTAAAGAATCTGAAAATTTAAAAATTATCTGTTAACACTATGGGTCGCGTTGGGGTTTTATTATTAAATTTGGGTGGGCCGGAGCGGTTAGAGGATGTGCGTCCTTTTCTATTTAACCTTTTTTCTGACCCAGAGATCATCCGTTTACCGATCAAAGGATTACAAAAACCGTTAGCTTGGTTAATATCGACGCTAAGAGCGAGTAAATCCCAGGAAAATTACCGTCAGATTGGTGGTGGCTCCCCTTTACTCAAGATTACGGAAGCACAGGCCACGGCACTGCAACAACGTCTCGCGGAAATGGGCCGCGAGGTGAGCGTTTATATCGGGATGCGTTACTGGAATCCCTTCACCGAAGAAGCGATCGAGCGGATTAAACGAGACCATATCAAAAAATTAGTTATTCTCCCCCTTTATCCCCAATTTTCCATCAGCACCAGTGGTTCCAGTTTTCGTGTGCTGGAGGAAATGTGGCAGCAGGATCCCTATCTGCGTTTAACGGAATATACTCTCATCCCCTCTTGGTACGATCATCCCACTTATCTGAGTGCTATGGCCGATCTGATTGCGCGAGAATTAGAGCAGTGTGCTAATCCTGACCAAGTACATATCTTTTTTAGCGCCCATGGTGTCCCCCAAAGTTATGTGGAGGAAGCGGGAGATCCCTATCAAAGGGAAATTGAAGAATGCACTAGGGCGATCATGCGTACTCTAAACCGACCCAATCAGTACACTTTAGCCTATCAAAGTCGCGTCGGTCCGGTGGAATGGCTAAAACCCTATACTGAAGATGCTTTAAAAGAGTTGGGAGAGCAGGGAATTAAGAATTTATTGGTCGTGCCGATTAGCTTTGTCTCGGAACACATCGAAACCCTGCAAGAAATCGATATAGAGTACCGAGAAGTGGCGGAAGAAGCGGGAATTGAACATTTTCAGCGAGTACCGGCTCTTAACACTCACCCGATGTTTATCGAATCTCTCTCCCAGTTAGTGGTCAAATCCCTAGAGGAAAAACCCACCACTTTCGAGCAAATTACCCATCCGAAAGCGAATATGAAAATGTATCCCCAGGAACGTTGGGAATGGGGGATGACAACGGCAGCCGAGGTGTGGAATGGTCGATTAGCGATGATCGGTTTTCTGGCAATTATTATCGAATTAATTACCGGTCAAGGACCGTTACATTTTGTTGGTTTATTATAACCTCAAGCTTCGTTGCCATTGCTTTTGATGGTAACTACCAAAATAAGGTTGGGTTTAACTATATTTAACCCAACCTTTGGCGATTTTATCTTCTCTTAGGACATCATATTAGCAGAACGAACATTAACGTTAACTTCTAGCCTACCATTGCCGAGCATATCTAACCCAGTGACGCTAAACAGATTAGCTTTAATCCCCCTTTCCTGAAAATTAGCCTGTAATTCTTTGATGAGAACCTCTTCCACTTTCCCCTCATCATCTGCTAGAGCTTGGACGATTTTAGCAGCGAAAGAGCCAATTTTTGCGCTCAATATTTCTTCCACATTGGTAATCTCGATAATAACCATTGATTTTTCTTCTTAGTAGAGGACAAATAGCATAAGAACAGAATTTGTAAGAAAATAGAGCTGCTCTCATCTTAGGAATCAGTATAACCCGCACTGTTCCCCCCTAAACGTAAATAGGCTTCAATAAAGCTATCTAAATCCCCATTCATTACCCCAGTAACATCGGTGGTTTCCACATTACTACGGAGATCCTTAACCAATTGATAGGGATGAAAAACATAGTTACGGATTTGATTGCCCCAAGCGGCCTCCACCATATCGCCGCGAATTTCAGCGATCGCTTGAGCCTGTTGTTCCCGAGCAATAATTAACAATTTCGCCTTTAATAAAGCTAGGGCTTTTTCTTTATTTTGTAATTGCGATCGCTCTTGGGTACAACGTACAGCGATACCTGTGGGAAGATGAACTACACGCACGGCAGTTTCCACTTTATTAACATTTTGTCCACCTTTTCCCCCAGATCTAGTGGTGGTAATTTCTAAATCTTTATCGGGAATTTCTACCCTCACCGCATCATCGCCCAAAATTGGCATCACTTCCACCCCAGCGAAACTGGTTTGACGTTTACCATTAGCATTAAAAGGGGAAATTCTGACTAACCGATGGGTGCCTTTTTCTCCTTTTAGATAACCGTAAGCATAAGTTCCAGCAATTTCAATTGTCACCGATTTAATTCCCGCTTCATCTCCTTCTGATATTTCCGCTAAAGTGACTTTATAACCCTGTTTCTCGGCCCAGCGAGAATACATTCTCAGGAGCATTTCTGTCCAATCTTGGGCATCGGTTCCCCCGGCCCCCGCATTAATCGTTAAAACCGCTCCTTTTGCGTCGTATGGACCATTTAAAAGCTGTTGCAATTCCCAGCGATCGAGGTCATGCTGTAAATGAGTTAAATTGTCCGTTGCTTCTTCTAGTAAAGCTCGATCGGATTCTAATTCTAATAACTCGATAATTGCCTTGGTATCTTCTAATTGTTCACACCAACCCTGATAGGTTTCTAAAGAAGATTTACATTCGTTTAGTTCTTGCAGGGTTTTTTGAGCAGTATCGGGATTATCCCAAAAAGTGGGGACGGCTGCCACCTGTTCTAAGTCTTTAATTTTGGCCTTTAAAGTGGGTAAGTCAAAGATAGTCCTGGGTTTTACCCAGGCGCGATCCTACTATCTCGATACCTTTTTTTAGTTCCGATATTTCCATGTTATCAGTTAAGTAAGTGGTTATAATTAAATAGACGATAGATTTTGCCTTTGATCTCCCCCGTCCCCCTTGATAAACGGGGGGCCGATCCCCCCTTAATCCCCCCTTAATAAGGGGGGCATCTAACAATTTTTAACGGCTAAAATGGTACGATCGATCCGCGCAGGGGAGCAAGACTTTGTAAAGCGTTTTCAGCCTTATCACGACTGCTAAAAGCGCCTATTTGCCAGAGGGAACGACCTTTGTAGGAAGTGGGGAAAGCGTCGGGATAGAGAGAACGAACTTTGCTGCGATCGCTCTCGGTTTTGGCTTCAATTACTACTTTAAAACCTTGGCGGCCACTATTGCTCATATTACCACTACTGGGATTAGCAGCTGGTCGATTAAAAGTAATCACATCCGATAAACTTCTCTGATTGCCTAGGTTGCGCGGCGGCGGTGGTGGTACAATTGCATTAGTATTCTGGGAATTGGGAGGAGTTAGGGGGGGTAAATTAGGGGTAACTGGGGACGGTGGGGTTAAATTTGGCTTTGGTACCGGATTAGTGGCCACTGGCTGAGGATTGCTCTCTACTGCTGTTTCTGCAGCGGTAAAGGTATATTCTCGCACTTCGGGATCACCGGAAGGATTAACCGGTGTTTCTGCTTTGACGGATTCTCTGGGGAGGGAATAACTATTACCCGCGAGTAATTCCGGGGGAGGATTGAAACTGGGACTATCGGCAGTTAGATAGATATGACTGAGATTTTGACCGGCTAGACTGCGTTTAGTAAAGCGCCAGCCATCGATGAGATAAATTTGGATTAAACCGGTCCCTAAACCTTTTGTCCGTCCAATAATTACCTCTGATTGTCTGGGATTGCGGGGAGTTCCCACGAGGACTAATTCCCCGTTGCGTTGTACGATACGCAGCAGGTATTCTAAACCGTAATCTTTGCCCTGAATGCGAAGGGAATAACCGTTACTGTCGGTGGCTCGTTCACAACTGCCGGTAAAATCGAAATCGAGGAGGAGAGGCTGAACAATGGTCGGTTCTCTGCCATTTACCGCCCAACATTGGCGTTTTCTGGGAATTTGTTGCAAAATCAGCAAATCGTATTTACCGTTACCGTAGGGACGGGCAATAGCGATAAAATCCTCTTGATTAACTTCTCGTTGTTCAAAGAGAGTTGCTTGACTGGGTGTCGTCAGGAGACAACCCCCCAGAAGTGAAAACAGTAGGGTAAATTTTAGGGATGATTTTAGATTCATAAATAGGGAGCCTTGTTATGGGGATCGTACTTGCATTTATTTTATCGATTTAGACGCAAGTCAGAGAATTTTGTTTTCCTAGGGGAAATAGTTTTATAATTCAGCCGTCGGCCGTCAGCCTTCAGCCATCAGCTAGGAAAGGCAATCAGGCCAATTGAAAGGTCTTGGAGTCTGCTCAATTCTGCTGGATTTTTGCTAGGGATTTATTTTATCTCGGAGAATAAAGCTTCTAAGTCTTGACGACCGCTAACTATTCTTAAAATCTCTACTGTGTCATCAGTAACTCGATAGAAAATAATATATCCATCTAAAGGCAACCCTCTCAAGGACGATCTAATATGACTGTAACTACGTCCTCAATTGGGAAATTGTGCTAATTGTTGACACTTTTGGGAAAATTTTATCAATAGTTTTTCCCCAGCTTCCACGTTTACCGCTAAAAAATAATCAGCAATCTTGTTTAAATCTTGACTGGCTGATGGGGCAATAATATAACGATTCATGATTAGGATTGACGCTCTTTCTGAAATTTTTTTAAAATATTGTTGATAACTGTTTCGACCTCTAATCCTTCCCCATTGTCTAATTCAGCTACAGCAATATCAATTTGATGACCGGTTTCTTCTCGCCATTCTAAATAATCTTCATTGATGTTGGACAGCAAGTGTAAAGCGGTATCTATGAGCTGCTCTACATTATCAAATCTGCCACTTTTTAACTGTTCTTCGATAAATTTTTCTTGATTTGGTTTTAGTTGAATATTCATACTAATTTTTGTTAGTTTAAGGACTAAATTATAAGCATTCCATTTTATTATACTGCAAGGAGCAGACAGAATAGACTAAGATTATCGCTGATCTAGGGGCAGAAATAAGGTAACAATCCACAGTAGGATAGAGATTGCGAAAAATTGACTCTTGAGTAGAGTGGCAACAAGATGGCGAAAGCGGCGATTATTGGATTGGGAAGATCGGGAATAGCAGCGGCAAGATGCTTAAAACGGGATGGTTGGCAGGTGACATTAAGCGATCGCTCTGATTCTCCCAGTTTACAAGCACTGCAAACCAATCTGGAAAGAGAAGGAATTATGGTCAATCTTGGTCAAAATCTCAGTCTAGAGGCTTCAGACTTGCCTAATCTTATCGTGGTTAGCCCCGGCGTGCCTTGGGATGCCCCGATTTTAATTACTGCCAGAGAAAAAGGCATCGAGACGATCGGAGAATTAGAATTAGCTTGGCGTTATCTGCAATCTTCCCCTTGGTTGGGGATTACGGGAACTAACGGTAAAACCACCACCACCGCCCTCTGTGCCGCTATTTTTCAAAAAGCGGGGTTAAATGCCCCTTCCTGCGGTAATATCGGCTATGCTGCCTGTGAATTGGCTTTAAAAGCCGATAAATACGATTGGATTATTGCGGAGATTAGTAGTTATCAGATCGAGTCCAGTCGGGATTTAGCGCCGAAAATCGGCATCTGGACAACTTTTACCCCCGATCACCTCAGTCGTCATCAAACCCTGGAAAATTATTATCAGATTAAAGCCTCTTTACTGCAAAGAAGCGATCGCCAAATCCTCAACGGTGATGATCCCTATCTGCGTCAAATCGGTGTTAGTCAATGGCAACAAGCTTACTGGACTTCTGTGAAAGGCAAAGAGGCGCTTTTGGGCGATCCTAGTCGTGGTGTTTATCTGCAAGATAACTGGATCGTGGCTTTTGGGGAGTTAATTGCCCCGGTTAATCTCCTGAAAATGGTGGGTAGTCACAATCAGCAGAATTTGCTTATGGCTGTGGCCGCCGCTAGATTGGCAGGAATCGAGAAAAAAGCCATTACCGAAGCGATCGCCACTTTCCCCGGGGTTGCCCATCGCTTAGAGTACATTTGTACTCATAAAGGACTAGACTTTATTAATGATAGTAAAGCAACTAACTACGATGCCGCCGCCGTGGGTTTACAATCAGTCCCTAGTCCAGCGATTTTAATCGCGGGAGGAGAAGCGAAAGCAGGGGATGATCGGGCTTGGATCGCTGAAATTAAGGCAAAAGTCGCCACTGTGCTGCTGATTGGTGACGCTGCCGCCGATTTTGCCCGTCGTTTACAGTCAGCAGGTTATCAAGATTATGAATGTGTAGAGACGATGGACAGGGCAGTTCAACGTGCGGCTGAATTAGGACTGGCAAAAGAGGCTAAAGTGGTGTTATTATCCCCAGCTTGCGCTAGTTTTGACCAATACCAAAGTTTTGAACATCGCGGCGATCACTTTCGGCAATTGTCCTTACAGTTGTAGGGAGATGGGGGAATGGGGAAGTGGGGAAACTCAACTAAAACCCTAAAACCCCGTTGCGGACGGCTAAGACGTAATTTTTGTTGCCAAAGATACTATTTTTTGGCTAAGTTGGGTAAGATCAGGAGGAGTTAACCAAAAAAATTAAGAGAAAAAAACGTGCTGGGATCGTCCTTCCGTCGTGATCATCTTTTTAACAAGCCCCTAATTGTCTGTCTTTTGTCCTGTGTGGGTGTCTTGCTACCAATCCCAGTTTTAGCGACACCAGTGGCAGTGTTAAAAAGTCAGGAAAATGCCAATCAATGGACAGATATAACCAATCGTTTGCAAAATGTCGGGGTTAATTACTGCATTCTCCAGAGTAATCAGTGGCAAAGCGACGCGGATTTGAATAAAATTAAGGTTCTAATCATCCCCAACGTCGAGACTATTTCCGGTTTACAAGCTAGTGTCTTGAGTCGTTGGCTGAATCGCGGTGGTAAAATTATCGTCACCGGTCCGGCGGGAAATCTTTCGGAACCTGCTGTGCGGAATCAACTGCGATCGCTATTCGGGGCTTACTGGGCCTATCCCCACCCTCAAGCTTACACCCTGCGACCGACTAATTTAGGTGAACTGAAAAACCAAAAACCTTTAGCCAGCAGTCTCCTCGGTGGTGTGGTTATCCCCACGGGAATTAATAGCCAAACCGTAGCCGTCTGGGGAGCGCGCAATAATCCCCCTGCCGTTGTCCTCAATAATAACTCGATCTTTCTCGGTTGGCGCTGGGGCAGCGATGCCGTGGCTAATCTCGCCCTCGATAGCGCTTGGCTAGAAACCGCTCTGCAACGCTACGGCATTAATCGCAGTTCTTCTCCTAGCACAATTGCGCCCTATTGTCAAGGGCAATCAACAATAGTTAATAATATTAATAATACACCAATGGCGACCGCACCCCGTCGCCCTCTACCCCAGATTGCAGAAAATCCCCCCAGGGAAACGGCGAGATTAAGTCCGAGTACCGAGGCAATTCCCCCCAGAGCGAGCCTAACTTCTCAACAAATTAGCCAGATGACGGCAGAATTGCAGGGATTAATCGGGCGTTATGGGGCGACTCTCTTAGCTTTAGAAGCCAGTAATAATAACACTTTAACTACCGATAAATCCCTAGCACAAGCATTTCATAATCGGGCAAAAAATTCCCCCACCTCGGATGGGGCGAGACGATTCCGTTTAGCCCTAGAAAATGCCCAAGGAACCTTAAATAATTTTCAGAATTTAATCGCTCAGGGGGACTATACCCAAGCGCGGGAATATTGGTTACAAGCGCGGCGAAATCTTTGGGATAATTATCCCACTAATCGACAATTTGCCCAACCAGAAATACGAGCAATGTGGTTAGATCGAGGCACGATCGTACAAGCTAAAAACGAGGAGGATTTAGCTAAAGTATTCGATCGCATGGCGGCAGCGGGTATTAATGTGGTCTTTTTCGAGACAGTTAATGCTAGTTATACTATTTATCCCAGTCAAGTTGCCCCCGAACAAAACCCTTTAACTAGAGGTTGGGATCCCCTCAAAGTTGCCGTTAAATTAGCCCATGAACGCAATATGGAAATCCACGCCTGGGTGTGGGTTTTTGCGGCGGCTAATCAAGCTCATAATAAAGTATTAGAGCAACCATTAAATTATCTCGGTCCAGTTTTATCGCGTAATTCCGATTGGGGTGCAACTAATAAAAGTGGTGGTTCTTTTGATTACAGTCAAGGCACGAAAAAGGCCTTTTTTGATCCTGCTAATCCCGAAGTACAGAACTATCTTTTATCTCTTTACGAGGAAATTGTCAAGAATTACGATGTGGATGGCTTGCAGTTAGATTATATTCGTTATCCTTTCCAGAGTCAAGATTCTAATCAAACCTATGGTTATGGTAAATCCAGCCGTTGGTTATTTAAACAAATGACAGGAGTTGATCCCATTACTTTAAATCCCCGGGGTGCTTTATGGGAACAATGGACTAGCTTTAAAATCCGTCAGGTTGATACTTTTGTCTCCCAGGTTTCTACTCGTTTAAAACAGATTCGCCCCCAATTAAAAATGTCGGCGGCGGTGTTTCCCCTAGAACAAAAAGAACGGTTATATCGTATTCAGCAAAACTGGGAAGAATGGGGACAAAATCAATGGATAGATATAATATTTTTAATGACTTATGCTCTCGATACAGGGACTTTAGAAGATAAAACCCAGTCTTTATTTGATCGCCAAATTGCAGGAAATGCTCTGATTATACCCGGTATCCGTCTGTTAAAAGTACCCGATCAAGTCACCATCGATCAACTACAATTTATTCGCAATCTTCCCACTTCGGGATTCGCTCTTTTTGCCACAGAAAATCTCAATCCCAACCTGCAAACAATTCTTAATCGCATTCAGGGATCGATAATTACGAAAAAAGCTGAACCTTTACCCCACCGTCAACCCTTTAAAACGGCAGCAGCGCGGTTTAATTCTCTGCGTCAAGAGTGGAGTTTTTTAATAGTTAATAATTTATGGGCAATGGAGGAGCGAACCTTAAAAACTTGGGGGCAAGAAGTGGACGAAATGGCTAATCTATTAGAGCAATTAGCTAATAATCCCAGCCCTCGCAATTTGACTTTAACTCAAAATGCTCTAAAGCGATTTAGCTATCAATTTAAATCTGTGATGTCCAGACAAAAAGATTTATCTGCCTATCAAATACAAGTCTGGGAAAATCGCCTCGCAACCCTACAAAGTCTCCTAAGTTATGGTCAAAGGGTTGAGTTTTAAGTAGTCGTGCAGAATTAATTTCCCAGTAGAGATAGGCACTCTGGCAAGAGACAGCCATCAGTTGTTTTATCCCTACTCCCCTACTCCCTAATCTGTTTCCCAACCCCCAAAACCCGATGAAAATAAAAGACAGCCAGAAGCCTTTGTTCAGCTTCTGACTGGCGGAATTTTAACGACGACGGGTTCTTTGTCGTCTTCGGGCTACTGCTTTACGCTTTCTCTTTTCTTGAGGGGTTTCAAAAAATTGATGCTTTTTGATATCCGCATAAATTCCCGCTTTCGCTACCTGTCGCTTAAAACGACGTAGGGCTGATTCGATCGCCTCGTTCTGACCAACTACCACTTGGGTCATTAACCTAATTCACCTCCTGTAACTGCTCTCTGCCTAAAAAATGCCAACTTCTCATTGTAGCACAATCTAGCGTAAAAAGCGATCAAGGCCGCCTTTAATTAGGGCGAAGGCATCTTAAGAGATATCCTGCAAAAGTCTTATTCAGCCACCTGATGATAGCCTAAAGCAAGTTCATAATTGTCAATGCCAGCAAATGGCTCTCTTATTCTTTGTGTGATCAGTTTAACTTATATAGGAGAGAGCGATCTTTGTGTCCTTTGTGTCTTTGTGGTTTGTTCGACTCGCTCGCCAGGATAACTGCATCTTAGAATACATTTTACCCACCAAACCGAAGAGAGCCAGCAAATTTTTGGCTCCGCAAGAAGTTGAGATTTTATAGCTCTCAAAAGGGAGTGGGAATGATCAGATCAAGTTTATTTTCGGTCTGAGGATGACGAAAAGATAATTGTTTAGCGTGTAGGTACAAACGGTCGGACTGCTTACCATTATACAAGCGATCGCCTAAAATTCCTATCCCTAATCCCGCTTGACTATGAACACGAATTTGATGGGTTCTTCCCGTGTAGGGAATAAATTCGAGGCGAGAATAATTGCCTTCTTTACCGATAACTTTAAAATAGGTTTGACTAGGTTTTCCCCTTTGCCAGTCCACAGTTTGATAGGGTCGATTTTGCGGATTTCCCCAGAGAGGTAGGTCAATTATACCCGATTCTTGCTCAACAATTTCTGACAATATAGCTTCGTAGATTTTCTCCACTTCTCGCCGTTGAAATTGTTGGGATAAACAACGATAAATATCTAAACTTTTAGCTAGTAATAATATACCAGAAGTTTCTCGGTCTAAACGATGAACGGGAATGACATTTTTTCCCTGACGACGAAACCGATTAACCACAGCATCTTGACTATCTTGATAACGTCCTGCTACCGATAATAATCCTGGGGGTTTATTAATAGCAATTATTCCCTCGTCTTCGTAGATAATTTCTAGAGATGAACGTAAACCAGAGAGTAAAAAACCCATGAGAGGTTGACATCTTTCTTGACAAGCGCCATAAAATTCTCCCTGTTTTCTATCTCGATTCGATTCTCCCCACCAAAATTCGGCCATAGCGATGGGTTTTAATCCTTTCATAGCGGCATAATTTAATAATTTTGGGGCGCAACATTCCCCTGTTCCTGTCGGTAACAAATTACTGCCCATCAATTTAGCTAAGGAGAGAGATTGTCCAGAAAAATTATTTAAACAGTAGGATTGATACAGCAATTCCTGTAACTGTTTGGAGAGGTTTCTACGCTGTTGCTTAAGTTCAATAATTCTCTGATTGGCTAAGTTTATTTTCTCAATTAAGGGTTCTAAAACTTGTTTTTGTTCCTGTTTTAATTGCTTTCTTGCTCTTTTTTCCTGACGACTGATATTATTTAATTTTTCTAATTCTTCTGGGTTTAAATCTCCTAAATTTCTTAACCTATCTCGTTCCTGTTTATGGTTTTGATGTTGTTGCTGTAAAGCTTGTATTTTGCGCTCAAAATTTGCTTGATTGAGTCGATATAAATTATGTTCGGGAATTGATTGTAGGGTAATAATTTCCTGTTTAATTGTTTCTAAAAGTTGCAAAACTCGCTTTTCTTCCAGCACAATTTTTTCTCTCCCCACTAGGGACGGAACCCAGCCGGTGGCTTCTCCCTGTCCAGAAAAAGCTTTTAAAATTTCTATTTCGCCAGCGGCATTTTCTCCTAACAAAATGCCATACATTTTGCCTTCAGGATTGGTGATAGTTGTCATCAAATCTTGGGCAATTTTTTCAGCCAAAAGAGTGCGGGGCAAGCGCAATAACTCGCCCGTTTCGGGACAAATTCCTTGATAATAATAAGTAACTTCCTTCACTCTTTAAGAACAGGAAAAGGGGCCAGAGATACCCCTAAGAAAAACAATTGGCAAAGAAATCGATAGTTTCCTGTAAAGCGACAATAAAGCTATCAATTTCTTCGCGGGTATTATAAAAATATAGACTTGCCCGCGCGCTGCCGGAAGCATCAAAAAGGCGGTGTAGAGGTTGGGTACAGTGATGACCGGAACGAATAGCGATTCCTTCGTGGTCTAATAAAGTAGCTAAATCACTAGCATGAATCCCTTCCACATTAAAGGCGGCTAAACTAGCCCGACCTTGGCCCGTTAAACTAGGTGATGGCCCGTAAATTCTTAAACCCTCAATTTCTCCTAATTTTTTGAACAAACAGGCGGTTAACTCTTCTTCGTAGGCATGAATATTATCCATCCCTAAACCCATTAAATATTCTACCGCAGCACCGAGAGCAATCGCTTCGCCAATAGCGGGGGTTCCAGCTTCAAATTTGTGGGGCAGTTCGGCACAGGTAAAATGGTCTAAATAGACTTCCGAAATCATTTCGCCACCACCAAAAAAGGGCGGCATTGCCTCTAAAATCGCCTCTTTGCCGTACAAAAATCCAATACCGGTGGGGGCGCACATTTTATGACCACTAGCCACCAACCAATCACAATCTATGGACTGCACATCAATGGCTAAATGGGGGACACTTTGACAGGCATCAATTAATACTTTCGCCCCGACTTGATGGGCAAGGCTGACTATTTCGGCAACGGGATTAATACAGCCTAATGTATTGGAAACATGGAGGACAGCCACTAATTTAGTTTTCTCAGATAACAAGGATTTATATTGTTCTAAATCAAAGCTTTCGTCGCTGGTTAATTGCACATATTTAATCACCGCCCCCGTTTTTTGGCAAACAATTTGCCAGGGGATTAAATTACTGTGGTGTTCCATCACCGAGAGAATAATTTCATCCCCTGCTTTCAGGGTATTTAATGCCCAACTGTAGGCGACTAAATTAATCGCTTCCGTGGCGTTGCGAGTATAGACAATTTCCTGACGATAAGCGGCATTAATAAACCTAGCCACCTTATCTCTGGCTCCTTCGTAGGCTTCCGTTGCCCGGACACTTAAAGTATGCGCCCCCCGATGCACATTAGCGTTATCTTTTTCGTAATAGTTTCGCAGGGTTTCTAATACTTGAATGGGTTTTTGGGAAGTGGCGGCACTATCGAGATAGATAAGAGGTTTATCGTGTACGGTTTGATGGAGGATAGGGAAATCGGCGCGGACTTTTTGGGCGAGGGTTTTTTCTTGGATAATTGTCATTTTAGTCAGGAGTCAGAGGGGTACTTTGGGCAGGTTGACACCCACCCCGGCAGAGTTATTCCACACTGCGACAGGCGACACATTGCCCCAATCTTTGGCGGAGGGATTCTAGAGGAATTTTAGCTAAAATCTCGGCCGAGAAAGCATCAATTAACAAACTGCGGGCGGTGTCGGCGCTTAAGCCCCGGCTTTGCAGATAGAATAAATCATCGGCTTCCAGTTGGCTAATGGTTGCCCCGTGGGAACATTTGACGTTATCGGCGGTAATTTGTAATTCCGGTTTGGTGTTGACTCGTGCCTTGTTAGAAATTAACAAATTCCGATTTAACTGGGAGGCGTTGGTTAATTGGGCAGGTTTGGGAACAAACACTTTACCATTAAAGATGGCGTGAGCGCTACCATCAACGATACATTTATGCAGTTGGTTGCTGATACCGTGGGGATGGTTGAGATAGATGGCGCTGTGGGTATCGGCGGTTTGTTGTCCGGTAATCATGGCTAATCCGTGCAGATTTGTCTCGGTTTGTTCGCCTTTTTGCAGGATATCGAGGTTATGACGGCAGAGTTTAGCTCCTAGATTTATCTCGTTGAGAGTGTAACGGCTATCGCGCCCTTGTTCAATTATCGTGCGTCCGATGTGAAAACCATCTCCCGATTCCCGTTGTACTCTGGTATGGATAACCTCGGCGTTGGCTTCGAGGTAAATTTCCGTGACAGCGTTGGTGAAATAAGAGTAATTTACAGGTAAATCGGAGCAATGTTCGGCTAAAGCTCCGTAGTTCTCAATAATATTGACACTAGCTCCCGTTTCAGCCACGATGAGGCTATGGGGCTGATAAAAGCGGGGAATTTCCTCCACAACGGTGATAAATAGGAGATGTATCGGGGTTGTGACGACGGTGTTAGCGGTGACGTGAATTACTGCCCCATCGCTTAGTCCAGCTTGGTTGAGTGCGGTAAAAAATTCGGGGGTTTTTTCTTTCCCTAGATAGTTGACAAGAACATCTTTTTGTGCATTGGCGAGATTGCTGACGCTGACACCGGGGGGTAAAGCGGAGATATCGGACAATTCAGGCTGATAAATGCCGTTAACGAAGACTATACGGCTGTTTTTGGCTTCGGGCAGTAAAAAAACAGCCAGAGCATTTTTATCGATTGTAACGGTTTGGGGAGCGCGAAAATCGATCGCCCAGAGTTGACTTAAATCGGTGAATTGCCATTCTTCGTCTTTTCTGCCAGGGATGGCTAATTCGTGAGCTTTACTGGCTCCCGATTCTCTTAATTCGAGAATTTTACCGTTATCGATAGTGGGAACCGTTTCTCGCGACAATTTTAACAATAATTCTCCTGATTGTTCAGGTTTCGTGATTATGGCTGTCATTGGTAAGAGGGGGTGGGGTGTGGGGTGTGGGGTGTAGGGTGTGGGGTGTAGGGTGTAGGGTGTGGGGTGTAGGGTGTGGGGAAGGAAACCTCTTTCATCTCTGGTGGTGAAAATTTTTTCATCGGGACTGACTACTGATAACTGATAACTGATAACTAGATTATTTAACGGCTAATACTTGTTCATCGAGGAAATCGTAGCCAGTTCTTTCTAATTCGAGGGCTAATTCTTTACCGCCACTGGTGACAATGCGCCCATCGTACATAACATGAATAACATCGGGTTCAATGTAGTTGAGCAGACGCTGATAGTGAGTGATAAGTAAAAAAGCGTTATCGGGAGTAGCTAAGTGATTGACTCCCTGGGCAACAATTCGCAAAGCATCGATGTCTAAACCGGAGTCAATTTCATCGAGAATTCCTAAAGTAGGTTCTAATAAAGCCATTTGTAGGATTTCATTACGTTTTTTCTCACCACCGGAGAAACCTTCGTTTAAACTTCTGCCAAGAAAGCTAGGATTCATCTGGACAACTTCTAGTTTTTTCTCGACTAATTCCTCAAAGTCAAAACTATCTAATTCTTCCGAACCTAAATATTTTTGTCGGGCATTATAGGCAACGCGAAGAAAATCAAGGTTACTAACGCCGGGGATTTCTAAGGGATATTGGAAAGCGAGAAAGATACCCATAAGCGCTCGTTCATCGGGTTCTTTGTCTAAAAGGTTTTCACCTTTATAAATTATTTCTCCCCCAGTTACTTCATAATCGGGATGTCCGGCAATTACTTTGGAAAAGGTGCTTTTTCCTGAGCCATTGCGTCCCATAATTGCGTGGGTTTCACCCGCTTTAATTTCGAGGTTAACTCCTTTAAGAATCTGATTTCCATCAATACTAGCGGTCAGATTTTTTACCGATAAAATTACTTCACTCATGTTTTTTTGTTGGCAACTGCAAATATTTCTAGAGACTAATTATATTTCAGCGAACACTGATAACTGATAACTGATAACTGATAACTGTTATCCGACGGTTCCTTCGAGCTTGAGACTGAGGAGTTTATCAGCTTCGGCGGCGAATTCCATCGGTAATTTACTGAGGACATCCTTACAGAAACCACTGACTAACATAGAGACAGCATCTTCTTCGGAAATGCCCCGTTGTGCGAAGTAGAATAATTGGTCTTCACCGATTTTAGAAGTAGAAGCTTCGTGTTCTACTTTAGCACTGTTGTTATCCACCTGAATATAGGGAAAAGTGTTAGCTTCGGCATTATCTCCAATCAGCATAGAATCACACTGGGAGTAATTTCTTGCTCCCTTGGCTTTCGGTCCCATTTTCACTAAACCGCGATAACTATTTTGGGAGTTACCCGCAGAAATTCCCTTAGAAATAATGGTACTCTTGGTGTTCCGGCCAATGTGAATCATTTTCGTACCTGTATCGGCCTGTTGTTTGTTATTAGTTAGGGCAATTGAGTAGAATTCCCCGACGGAATTATCGCCGACTAAGACACAACTGGGATACTTCCAAGTAATTGCTGAACCGGTTTCCACCTGCGTCCAAGAAATTTTAGAATTAACTCCTTTACACAGACCCCGTTTAGTGACGAAATTGTAAATACCTCCCTTACCATTGGCATCGCCAGCGTACCAATTTTGTACGGTCGAATATTTAATATCCGCATTATCGAGGGCGACTAATTCCACGACGGCGGCATGAAGTTGATTACTATCGTACATCGGAGCGGTGCAACCCTCTAAATAACTTACCGATGCCCCTTCTTCAGCGACAATTAAAGTTCTTTCAAATTGTCCTGTCTCACCGTTATTAATCCGAAAATAGGTGGACAATTCCATCGGACAGACGACACCTTTGGGGATAAAAACAAAGGAACCATCGCTAAAAACGGCAGAATTAAGAGCGGCAAAATAATTATCACCCACGGGAACCACAGTACCGAGATATTTCTGCACCAAGTCGGGATGTTCCTGTAAAGCTTCCGAAATAGAACAGAAAATAACCCCCTGTTCTGCTAGTTTTTCTTTAAAAGTTGTGGCGATAGAAACGCTATCAAAGATAGCATCGACAGCGACGTTAGAAAGGCGTTTTTGTTCCGAAAGGGGAATGCCTAATTTTTCAAAGGTTTCGATTAAAGTGGGGTCAACTTCTTCAAGACTGTTGAGTTTTGCTTTTTTCTGTTTGGGTGCAGAGTAGTAGATAATATTTTGATAATCAATGGCAGGATAGGAAACGTGCGGCCAACTGGGTTCGGTCATCTTTTGCCATTGATGGTAGGCCCGGAGACGAAAATCGAGCATGAATTCCGGTTCCTTCTTTTTCGCCGAAATTAGGCGAATAATCTCCTCATTCAAACCGCGAGGGATGGTTTCCGATTCGATATCGGTGATGAAACCGTACTTGTAGGGTTGGTTAACGAGGTTTTTAACGGTGGTTGCACTCATGGGGGTTAGTGTTCTCTCTACGCGGTAGGCAGGGGAGGCAGTTAAACAACTTTCCTGTTGTTTAACTTGATTATATAATAGATTAACAACAAAGCTGTTGTCAAAGTCACGGAAAATTTGAGAGGATGCTGATAAACCTCTGTTATTCAAGTTACTCTGTAGGGGTAATTGGCCGCTCCTTGACCCTCAGCAATTGTACGCTAAAGCCTCTGTTTTTGGTATCATGACCACGACTCAACCCGCCTCGACGAAAGACGATATTCTACAATATTTGCTCAAAAACGGTCAATCTACTGCCCAAGACTTGGCCGAGGAGTTAAGCATTAGTCCGCAAGCGACGCGACGCCATCTTAAGGATTTGGAGGGGGAAGGACTGATCGAATATTTTGCGGTACAAAATAAGATAGGACGACCCCAGCATATTTATCGTCTCAGTCGTCAAGGTCGTGGCCGTTTTCCCCATAATTACGATAATTTCGCTGTTTCTTTCCTCAATACTCTCGTGGAGACGGTGGGAGAGCAACAGGTGGGGGAAATTCTCAAAAAACAGTGGCAACGCAAAGCGGCAGAATATCAATTGCGCCTCGGCAAGGGTTCTTTAGGGGAAAGAATGAGAAAATTGCTGGAAATTCGCCAAGAGGAGGGTTATATGGCAGAATTAGTGGCACTGGAAGCAGAAAATAGTTATATCCTGGCCGAGCATCATTGCGCTATTGCTGAGGTCGCCGGTTCCTATCCCAGTATCTGTGGCCATGAATTAGAAATGTTTGCCATGCTGCTTCCCGATTGTACGATCGAACGGACTCACTGGATCAATCAAGGTGAGCAACGATGTGGTTATCTAATTAAGTGCAAGGGATGACAGAGAAAGATTAGAGATTTTCATCGGGATTTATGCCCAATTCCCGCAGTTTAGCCGCTAATTTTGCGGATTTCTGCCTTTCCTGTTCAACTTGGGTTTCTGCCTGTTGTGCCGCTTCTGCGGGAGTGGGTACTAATTCCCCTTCGGGGGTAAAATAGCGCAATTTATTGGCAGATAAACCCAAATATAAGCCTAATTGTTGACTCCAGAGCCGTCCCTGGGGATTGGGGGTAATCGGTTGATATTGACCGCTAATTAGGGTAAATCCTTGAAATTCTCGGCTTTCTGGGTCAAACCAAAAATAATCGGGAGTGCGAAATATATCTTGATAAATTTGTTTTTTCTCCTCTCGGTCAACTTTGGCGCTACTATCGGAAAGAATTTCGATAATTAAATTGGGATATTTACCCTCTTCTCGCCAAATTACCCAACTTCTGCGGTTAGGATTGGGATTTGTCCCCAAAACCACGAAAAAATCGGGACCACGGCAGAATTCTGACTTTTTCTGGTTGGGACTGTAATAAATGGTTAAATTGCCGGCGGCAAAATAATCTTCTCGCTCGCGCCACCACCATTCTAAACACTGAATTAATAAAATAATTTGTTGTAGATGTAGGTTACTTTCCAAGGGTGGTTCATCACTCCAAAATTCGCCTTCTGGGAAGATTATCTCGGGGTTTACATGAGACTCCACTAGGGGTAAGCTTTGAGCGATAGTCATGGTTTGTCCAACAGAGATAAGTAGGGAGGCACAATTATTTGTAGGATGGGTTAGCGGTAGCGTAACATAATCAGGCGTTGGGTTTCATGCTTCAACCCAACCTACGTTCATCTTATATTTAATTCCACCCACCCACTTAGGTTGATATTTAATTATAAATTACAGCCTTCTCTCATCAAGATAAAGTACAAGTGTATTGGATATTATCCCTAGACTACCCCGAAAACCAGAGACTTTTGACCTCACCTAACCCGCACCGCTGCCCAATAAAAATAAACTTAACAGGGTGCCACCATTCCAGAGACTATGAACCAACATCGAGGATAATAAATTTTTCGAGCGGGTGTAAACAAAGCCAAGAACACAACCTAGTACGGTTAAAGGCAGCACTTCTGACAAATTTTGGTGAGCAAGGGCGAAAATCAAACTACTAAGCGCAATTGCACCCCAAACAGGCAGATAACGAGTCAAAGAAGCTAGTAAAAAGCCGCGAAAGACAATTTCCTCGAAAAAAGGAGCGGCAAGGGAAGCAGTAAAGCCAAAACAGATTAAAGCGAAGGTATTCTGGGATTCTAGGGCTAAAGTCAGCAGCGGGTTACTGCCTCCTTGTCCTTGCCAAATTAGTTGATTGAGCAAAGAAACGATAATAACCAGGGGTAAAGCGACGAAATAGCCGGCTAACCCCCAGAGAAGCCAAGGACTAAAGAGTTTAAAACGAAACCAATCGGGAGGTAAAGGGCGAAAAGGCTTGATCGCTAGGTATAAAACCGATAAACTGCTCAATGTTAAGGCTAAATAACTAACTACAACGTATATTGCTTTAGCTTCTAGGTTAAATTGTTCGGGATTGAGACTCAAGAAACTCGATAAAATCCCGAAAATTACTGGTAAAACAATTTGTCCGACGAAAAAGAAACCGATAATTATTCCCCACCAGAGGGTTTCTCCTCCCCACTTAGTTTGCCAAGCGAGACTATCATCTAGAAAGAGCAGCGATCGCTGTTTACGGAGCAGCCACTGCACTAATAAAAATATCAACAGCACAAAACCGATTAAACCGCCGATAAGAGGCAACAAAGCCACTAAAATTAGTTTAATTAAGGCATTAGCCGCCACTTCACTCTGTTCTTCCTCTAAAGCGAGTAAATCCTCTTGACGATTTTCGAGACTATATAATTTTTCCAGAATGGTATAACGAAACCATCCTTGAAAATTGCGCTCGATTCTCGCTTCAGCATCGGCAGCAATTTCGGGGGGTTCACTGTACAATCCCTCTAACAGCAGCGCATTTTGTAAAACAGCAGGTTTATAGTTCTCAAATGCTGATTTTTCCTTGATGTCTTGCCAGATTTTCCGTGCCGAATCCAAGTCACCTTGACTAGCTTGAATGAGACTTAATTTCAGTTCTAAATCTTTTAAGGAATTGATTTCGCGCTCAAGAGATTTTTTTTGTTCGGGATTAACTGCTGATTTTTTTAGTTCGGTGATTGTTTTTTTGGCACTTTTCTGGGCTGATAAATACTGTTCCTCGGCAGTGCTGTAGGGATCTTCACCGATCAGGGAAGTTTGCATTAATTTAAGATTAGCAAATTCCTCGCTATTAGGGTCAGCATCGCTGCTGAGAGTCGTGACTTGTAGGTTGAGATTGGTTTGATATAGTTGAATATTCGATTGGATTTGGGGCTGATTAACGCTAGAAATTAAAGCCGTAACCACTGGAGTTAAAGCAATAATTGTTAAGACAAAAGCGATCGCTTGTTTGAGACTTTGCCAGGGGAGTTTTTTTGAGAAATTATCAAACATGAAAATAGTTAAGTGGGAGTTAGAGGTTAGCTGATGGGGTTTTAGGGTTTTAGGGTTTTAGTTGAAATTCCCCTATTCCCTATAGGTAGGTATTAAAAATTGTCAGATACCACCCTTATCAAGGGGGGATTAAGGGGGGAGCTATCTTCAATTTAATTATAACTACTTACCCTAATTATTAACTAATTACTTGAGAAAAAAGCTTTTCGTATTGATCCAAAGTCTTTTCAAAGGCATAATTTTCTTCCGCGTATTGTCGTCCTTTTTCTCCTAGTATAGTTGCTAAATCTGGGTTTTTGTATAGCTTTAAAATAGCTGTAGCTAATGCCTCCGGATCTTCAGGATTAATCACCAAACCACCACCACTGCGCTCGATCGCCCTAGCAGCAGTTCCAGCGGCGGGAACAGAAGCAATAATAGCACGGCCACTAGCTAATAATACCTGAATTTTGGACGGCATATTAAAGGAAATCACGTTATGTTTTTGCATCACCATACCCACATCAGCGGCGGCTAACATTTCTGGTAATTTTTCCCGGGGTTGAAAGGGTAATAAAAGCACATTACTGGTCCCCTGTTCTTGGCGATACTTTTCTAGGCGATCAAGTGCTTCTTTTTTACCAACAATTACCACTTGAATCTCAGGAATATTAACTAAGTGAACTGCGGCATCGATCAGAGTTTCTAAGGGTTGAGTTAGGGCAATATTGCCAGAATATAAAACAATAAACTTGCCCTCAAGATGATTTTCTTGGCGGAAATAATTATTGTTTTTTGGCAGAGGTTTAATAAAGCTCACATCCACCCAATTAGGAATTTCAATAATTTTCTGACTCGGCACATTTTTAGTTAGAAGGTTTTTGGTAAAACCATCGGCAATAACCGAGATTTTGCTGGCAGTTTTGTAGGCAAATTTTTCGAGACCACTAAAAACCTTAATCATTTTCCGATTAGTTAATAATCCCACATGAACTGCCGCATCGGGCAGAATATCCTGTAAATTTAGAATAATCGGCACCCCATATAATTTACTCAATAAAGCTGCGGGAACGCAAACGGGTAATCCGGGGACAGTTAAGAAAATTAGATCAGGTTTTTCACCCTTGAGAGCCTGAAAGAAACTCAAAAAAACAAAGCTCAATTCAAATAAAATACGATTTTTTAGACTTCTTTGGGGGCGAGACCAAACGTAGGAACGTTGAATTCTAACACCATTTCGTTCTTCTTCCAGATAGATTTTTCCTCGGTATTCGGGATCGATTTCACTATTAGGATACCAAGGAAAGGCGGTTAAAACCCTAACTTGATGACCTCTTTTAACCAATCCCTCCGCCAATTCTGTCATTAGGGGAGCAATGCCGATCGGTTCAGGATAATAGTTATAAGAATAGAGCAAAATTCGCATAGGGATGGCAATTTGGTTAGGCGATTCAGTTTCATGATTTTATCAATAGTTGCTGGTTTTTTGACAAATCAGATGCACCTTTGTTAGGGATTACCCTAGAAAGAGGTGAGCATTCGGTCAGAGAGGCGGAAAAAAGGGGCAATTGGCTAATAAATTAATCCTCAAAACCCCCTTACCCCTGCCTCAATACTGACCCTTATTTTTCCCTTACCCGGTGGCCGATATCGCGACGATAATAGATGCCCTGAAAGTGTATCCTGTTCACCGATTGATAGGCAAGTTCGATCGCCTGATTAAAATTAGCTCCCATAGCAGTGACACCCAAAACCCGGCCGCCATCGGTAAAGATATCGCCGTGTTTTAAAACCGTGCCGGCGTGGAAAACGATCGCCCCTGCGGTTTCAGCTGCCTTAATTCCCGTGATTAACTGGCCTTTTTCGTAGTGGTCGGGATAACCGGCAGAGGCAGCCACCACACAAACGGCACTACCAGATCGCCATTGTAAAGAGGGGAAATCAGTTAATTTTTGTTGAGCGCAAGCCAGCAGCAGCGGTGCCAGGGCAGTTTCCAGTAGGGGTAAAACCGCTTGAGTTTCGGGATCGCCAAAACGACAGTTAAATTCGAGAACTTTTGGCTCTCCGGCGGGGGAAATCATTAAACCCGCGTAGAGGACTCCCCGATAGTCAATGCCGCGTTTTTGTAGGGTGGCGACGATGGGGGCGAGGATGTCTCGGTTTACCGCTTCGATAATGGCGGCGGTGGCTATGGGTGCGGGGGCATAAACTCCCATCCCGCCGGTATTTTTGCCGGTATCGCCTTCACCGATGCGCTTGTGATCTTGGGCGGGTAGCAGGGAACGAAAACTGATCCCATCGGTGAGGGTGAGGATGGACACTTCTTCCCCTTCTAGGAATTCTTCCACCACGACTTTAGTAAAGCCACTGGTAAAAAGATCATCGATCGCTTCTAGGGCCATATCTACGGTTTCGGCGACAATTACCCCTTTTCCTGCGGCTAATCCGTCGGCTTTCACCACAATTGGCGCTCCTTGCTCTCGGATATAAGTTTTTGCTAATTCTGCATCGGTAAAGGTTTCGGAAGTGGCGGTGATAACTCCGGCTTCGCTCATTAATTCTTTTGCCCAGGATTTGCTCGATTCAATTAAGGCCCCGGTTTGTGTGGGGCCAAAAACGGCAATTTCCTGGGCGAGAAGATAATCGGTAATGCCGAGGGAGAGGGGATATTCTGGACCGACAACCACCAGATCGACGCTATTTTCCTGGGCAAAACGGCTAATTTCAGCAAAATCCTCCATTGCTAGGGGGATATTTTCACATTGAGGTAAAATTGCCGTTCCCCCATTACCTGGAATACAGAACACTTGTTCTACTTGAGGCGATTGTAGGAGTTTCCAAGCTAGAGCGTGTTCTCGACCACCACTGCCGATAACGATAATTTTCACGGATAGACGCAGCCTAAATGACGATGGTTTAATTATCCCCTAGCTCTGGGGTGCCATTGGCTAGAAGTTGAGATTACTTAACTTTTTAATCCTCGCTCCCCACCTGTTGAGCAATAACCCTAGTCCTACGGAGGTGATCAGATAACTGCTGTAAAGGAGTCAATTGTGATTAGATAGTAGATGCTCCCTTCTTAGGCTGTCCCTATTTTGGGTCATTCTACTGCATCGAGTTGGCTCTCTCGGACATGGGGTCAAAAATATTCACAATATTAGATTATGGGCGCAAGCGTTGCGTCCCTACATTGCACACGGTGCGATTGAGAGAGCCAAGAAGAATCGATTTTATCTGATCTAAGTCCCCGTTAAACCTCAATCTATCTTTCAGATTATTCGGAATTTACTCTAATTATTTTTACTGTCTATGCCCTGTCATTTATCCCTGAATCAACTAGCTCAATTATTGTCCTTACAAGATAAAGCTGACATAAGTTTTAGTCCCGATAGTTTAGTATCTGGCATTAATACCGATAGCCGCAGTATTGAGTCAGGACAAGCATTTTTAGCCTTAAAAGGTGATAATTTTAATGGTCATGATTTTATCGATATGGCTATCGAAAGAGGAGCAGCGGCCTTGATTGTTGATCAGCCAGTTTCGGTAAATTCTTCTAAAAATATTCCTGTATTCCTAGTCCAGAATACCCTAGAAACTTATCAGCAATTAGCCCATTGGTGGCGGAATCAATTTACTATACCCGTGATTGCTATTACGGGATCGGTGGGGAAAACCACCACTAAAGAATTAATCGCTTCCGTATTAGCAACCCAGGGAAAGGTACACAAAACCCTGGCTAATTATAACAATGAGATCGGAGTGCCGAAAACTCTCCTCGAACTGGATGAAACTCACGATAGTGTTGTAATCGAGATGGGAATGCGGGGACGGGGAGAAATTGCCCTGCTCGCTCAAATCGCCCAACCGACCATCGCAGTGATTACTAATGTGGGAACCGCTCACATCGGTCGTTTAGGCTCAGAAGCGGCGATCGCAGAGGCCAAATGCGAGTTATTGACCGAGTCTCCTTCTAGTAGTATAGCTGTTCTTAACTACGATCACCCTTTACTTACGGAAACAGCTAAACGGGTATGGCAGGGGAAAAAAATTACCTATGGCTTCTCTGGCGGCGATATAGTCGGGGAATTACTGGATTTAACTACTTTACGAGTCAATGGACTAGATTTTAACTTACCTTTATCTGGTCGTCATCACGCTTTAAATTTTATGGCAGCCTTGGCTGTAGCGAAAATTTTAGGCATCGATTGGACTTCTTTGCAACAGGGAATTAAAGTTAATTTACCCAGTGGTCGGGCTAAACGTTACCAATTAGAGCCAGATATCCTACTCCTCGATGAAACCTATAACGCCGGTCTAGAATCAATGTTAGCGGCCTTGGATTTACTGAAAGCTACCCCCGGTCAGCGTCATCTTGCTGTTTTAGGCACGATGAAGGAGTTAGGGTCTTTTTCGGAGCAATTACATCGCCAAGTCGGTGAGAGGGTGCAAAAACTAGGCATAGATCGCTTGTTTGTCTTGGTGGATGACCCAGAAGCTAAGTTTATTGCTGAGTCCGCTACTGGGGTCGATTGCGAATGTTTTCAAACTCACGCAGATTTAATTAATCGTTTAAAGGAAGTGATTGATTCAGGCGATCGCATTTTATGCAAGGCTTCCCATTCCGTCGGTTTAAATCGGGTGGTGGAGAAGTTAATCAGTGATATTGGGAGTTAGGGAAGAGATGTTAGAGAATAGAGCATTTTTTAGCAAGAATAGCCGATTAAAAACAGTTTTTTCGGGTATTTTAACGCTAATTTTCTTTTTTTCGGCCGTGCAAGTCTCTTTTGCTCAAGAATCGAGACGACTGGAGACTTATCTCCCAGATATCAGTGGTTTAGCTTGGGTGGAAGCGGATATTTTTCTAGGGGTTCACGATGCCAAAAATAAGGGCGAAAAAAGTGATCCATCTCAAGCAAGGCTGAGTCTTTTACAGCTACCTACCCAGGAAAAACCGCTATTATGGCAGGTTTTAAGGGTAGATTGGCCAAATCCAGAGGGATTGAGTAACGATCTCGAAAGTATTACTCATATTCCTCAAACTAACTTATTTTTGTTGGCTGAAAGTGGCGAGAAAAAACCTTTTCAAAGACTGTTTTTAGCAGCATACAACCAGCAACAAGTCAAGATAGTTGAGCAAATAAATTGGCCGATCGCGGTGGACAATGTAGAGGCGATCTCTGTTAGTCGGCAAGGCGATCGTTATCTATTTATCTACGCAGAACGGGCCGATAGTCAAGAGAGTACAAAGATTCGCTGGACGGATATCTCGTTCAATCCCTTAAAATTCGGGGAATTTCAGTCGGTAACTTTTCGGAGTCCTTTTGGTAGCGGTAAAAATATTCGCCCCATCTCCGATTTAGCCGTAGATAAGCAAGGTAATATCTACATAGCTTCCGCTTACGATCCAGATAGTGCGGGAGTGTTTAGAAGTGCTGTTTACCGTATCGGTCAAGTTACAGCCGATAATAGCCTAATTCTTGCCCCTAATCCCCAAAAAATTGCAGAAATCGATGGCTCGAAAGTGGAAGCGGTGACTACCAGAGAATCTCCTAGAGGTGAAGTAGAAGTCTTTATCGGTACGGATGACGAGAATTATGGCGGTTTTCTGCGACCTTTGCTCTTAGATAATTAGGGTTTGTTGTACTGAATTTAAACTGCCTATGAGAATTTTTAGTACAAATGCTCGAACTTTCTCTCCTTGCTCCCTTCTCTCCCATAATTACTCGCAGCTAGAAATCCGCTAGACCGCAGCATAATTTGTGCTTTTTGTCAAAAAAACTTTTTTTTTGCAATAAAACTACACAAAAAAAAGATCATCGTTATGGGTGAAATTGACTCATTTACCTGTCTTAATTAGGATCACC
The DNA here is from genome assembly GCF_050500235.1 of Microcystis protocystis FBCC-A270. Lineage (NCBI taxonomy): Bacteria > Bacillati > Cyanobacteriota > Cyanophyceae > Chroococcales > Microcystaceae > Microcystis > Microcystis protocystis. The sequence goes on along the minus strand of NZ_CP191407.1, from coordinate 4,739,269 downwards.
TTCTAGGTGTGGCAAGGGTTTCAACCGTTGCTGCCCAAAAAAGCACAGAAAAAACCCATTATGAAATTCAGTAAAATCGCTGTAACCAGCATAACATCGTTGTTAAATAAAAATCTTTCTCAATTAATTTTTAAGAATTTGTAAATATTGCGGAATGTTAATTTAAATATTCTCAAGTTTGTGGAGTCAATAAATAATTTTTGCTTATCTTTGTCCAACATTGGGTTAGGAGACAGTTATCAGTTATCAGATGTGAGTTTTTAGTTTAGAACTCTTGCAAATTAATTATATGTTATAATGATGGGTTAACTAATTTTCCCCAAAAAATTAGTTAATCAGTACATTCGTCCTGAATGAAAACTTGAAGTTTAACTTTTAACTCAAAACTCTTTAGAGCTGCTTTAATTTGGTTATCAAAACCTCTTTATTTAAGCGGCACAAACTATCTCAATTATAAAAATTGAGAATAAATTCTCCTTGACTTGATTAATCTTTAGGCAACTTTTAAGAAGCTGCTATACCTATCCCTAACTCACAGTTATAAATAGCCGCCAACAAGTTAACTCTTAAACTATATCTTCGACGACGATTCCGATATTTACAGGATAAGATTTTAAAGATTTTGAGTTTCCTATTTATATGTTCAATGATAATCCTTTCTTTGGCTAAAGCCTTGTTATACTCTTTTTCTAACTCTGTTAATTTTCTATTTTTCGATTTCTTTTTCGGTGTATAACTATTACTATGGTATGCAGCTATTCCCTGATAACCACTGTCTTCTATGCTGGTAGTTAAAGGATGAAAACGAACTCGACTTTTTTTAAATAAACTAAAATCATGACCTCTACCTTTCCCACAAAAGACACAGATAATTTCCTCGGTATTTTGATCAGCTACTAATTGGGATTTTAAAGTATGATAACCTCTTTTACCCGAAAAAAAATCTTTCTGTTTCTTTTGGGGGCGTTCAATGGGAGTTTCCGTCACATCCATTACCGTTACGACCGGTATCTCTGCTTGATTGAGTAAAGCTTTTTTTCCTTTTAAACGGAAGTTTCCCGATTGTAAAAGCATTTTTTCCGTCTTATTTACAATCCGACATATAGTTGATTCTGATAGTTCCCAGCTTGTACCAATGTGAAAATATGTTCTATATTCTCGCCAATATTCTAACGTTACTAAAACTTGTTCTTCTATAGATAGTTTAGGTTTCGGTCCCCTTTTAGATGGTGAATTAGAGTCGGCTTCAACACTTTTTACTGATTCTACCATCTTTCTATATGTTTGTTTGTACACACCGAAACGGCGTTTGAATTGTTCATCTGATAAGTTTTGATAATCCATAATTTTGCTAATAAACATAGCAAAATTATAGATGATTTCCTGACCTAAGATCACATTTTATTCTTTTTTCCACTTCAATCTAAGAATTGAGAAAAAAGCAAAACCTTATATTATACCATAAAAAAATTATGCAAGAGGTCTTTTATTGTTTACTGAAAAAGCTCCCCACACCCCACACCCTACACCCCTCTCCCTTCTCCCTGCTCCCCAATCCCCATTTTCCGTCTAAACTTTTGTATAGGGATGGTCTGGGAAAGCATGGATAACTCTTAGACTAATTAATTCGGGACTCACATCACAATATAGACTATGGCTTACTATTGGTTTAAAGCATTTCACCTGATTGGGGTAGTTGTTTGGTTTGCGGGACTATTTTATTTAGTACGGTTGTTTGTCTATCATGCGGAGGCAGCAACACAAACGGAACCCGCACAAGCTATTCTGAAAGCACAATACGAGATCATGGAGAAGCGACTCTACAATATCATCACCACACCGGGGATGATTGTCACCGTGGCGATGGCGATCGGTTTAATCTCCACAGAACCAGAAATTTTAAAATCGGGATGGTTACATATTAAATTATCCTTTGTGGCTCTTTTACTGCTCTATCATTTCTACTGTGGTCGCATCATGAAAAAGCTAGAAAAAGGGGAATGTAATTGGACGGGACAGCAATTTCGGGCCTTAAATGAAGCACCAACCCTGTTATTGGTAGTTATTGTCCTTTTGGCAGTATTTAAGAATCAATTACCCCTCGATTTGACCACTTGGTTAATTGTAGCTTTAGTGGTATTAATGGCAGTGACAATCCAACTTTATGCTAAAAAACGTCGCCAAGATCAAGAAAAACTTCGGCAAAATACTCCCCAAAAAGAAGAAGTAGCGACCAGGTAAATTATCCTAATAATTGCCTAGGTTTCTAGGATAACAGTTAAGATTGGTTTGATAGCTGTGGGATGGTCTTTTTAGTCCATCCCAATTGTATAGGGAGCAACCTTTAGTTTTTAGGTTTTTGACTTTTTGCTATTTTTAAACTTATACCAAAACTATTTATAATACTGTGATGAACTGCCAAGCTATGGATTGTTTCTCCCACTTCCCACCATCCTATACCTTTTAAACAGGATTTAGTATTATAAACCTCTTGCGAACAGGAAACGCTATAAATAAAAACAATCTCCTGACGACCGACTACTAACCCTAACAACAATTTTTGATTTTTACAAGAGGTCCTATGAATAGTTGCTGGATAGATTGGGAAAAAATAACTAGGGATTTTCTCGGTTCCCGCAAAATCAAGCAAGTTGCTGAATTGCGAGGATTCTATCGAGTCAATCCTTCTGGTATTCCTAGAATTCCTCCCAATTTAGAGTTGAGAGACTACCAAAATACAGCGATTATCAGTTGGTTTCGTAATCGGGGACGAGGAACTTTAAAAATGGCCACCGGCAGCGGTAAAACCATTACTGCTTTAGCTATTGCCATGGAACTTTACGAAGCGATAGAACTGCAGGTATTATTAGTAATTTGTCCCTATCGTCACCTAGTCAATCAATGGCAACGAGAAGCGGAAAAATTTAATCTTAAACCGATTTTAGCCTACGAAAGTGTCCACACATGGCAAAGTCAACTATCGACAGAATTATATAATGTGCAAGCGGGTAATCAAAAATTTGTCACTATTTTAACTACTAACTCAACTTTTATTAGCGAGGGTTTTCAATCACAAATTAAATTTTTTCCCGATAAAACTTTAATCGTTGGTGATGAAGCCCATAATTTAGGTTCCCCCCGATTAGAAGAATTATTACCCCGTTCTTTAGGTCTAAGATTGGCTTTATCCGCCACTCCTGAAAGATATTTTGATGAGGAAGGAACCGACGCTATTCTTGATTATTTTGGGCAAATTCTACAACCAGAATTTACCCTAGCTGATGCTATTAGCAAAGGTGCTTTAGTTAATTATTTTTATCATCCAGTCTTGGTTGAATTAACCGATAATGAGGCTTTATTATACGCAAAATTGACCCAGAAAATCGGCTGGACTTTGCAGAAAAATAGTAATTTAAATGGCAATGAAAATTTAACAGCATTGCTAATGCAAAGATCGCGATTAATTGGTTCAGCGAGTAATAAATTACAGGCTTTACAACAATTGATGCAAGAGCGTTTAGATACGGATCATACTTTATTTTATTGTGGGGATGGTTATGTAGAAAATTATACGGCTAATTATCGTCGTCAGGTAGAGGCAGTTACTCATTTATTAGGCAATCAATTAGGTTATCGAGTTGCTACCTACACCGCAGAAACTTCCCTAGAAGAACGAGAAAAAATTCGCCAACAATTTGAGGAGGGTTATCTGCAAGGATTAGTGGCAATTAGATGTTTAGATGAGGGAGTAGATCTACCATCAATTCAAAACGCAGTCATTCTGGCTAGTAGTGGTAATCCTCGCCAATTTATTCAGCGTCGCGGGCGAATATTGCGCCCCCATCCCGATAAAAAACAGGCCACTTTATTTGATATGATCATTATGCCACCCACCTTAGATCGAGAAACCTGGGAAGTAGAAAGGAATTTATTACGCAAGGAATTAAAACGCTTTCTAGAGTTTGCTCAATTAGCTATTAATGCTCAAGAAGCTGAGACTAAATTAGGGGAGATTCAAGATAGATATTGTCTTTTATCTAATTAAAACTTGAAAAGTTAAATCTTGGCAGCTTTTATGCTAAAATAGAAGTTGGACAAGAATTGATCGCCGAGAAAAATCAACCTAACCAGATAGCGATCGATAAAGTTGTATAATTTTCTTTCCTCTCCTTCTAAACTTCTATGCCTCCCCGTCAACAACCCCGTCGCATTGCTCGAGAACTTGCCCTTTTGAGTTTAAGTCAGATTAAAGGCAATCCTGAAAACCTAGAACAGCAAACTTTAAACGATTTAATTTTAGTCGCAGTTAGAACCTTAACCCTAGAAATTCAAGAAACCTTAGAAACCGCTGCTGCTGAAATTAGTCGTGGTAATGAACGGATTCTCGCTAGTGATACTAAGGCAACAAATCTAAAAAGCGCCCAAACTATGGTAAAAGAGGCAATTTCTCTTACCCACAATGCCATTAATCGTTTAGGAACCGTGATAGATTTTCCCGAAATTGTCCAGTTATCTAGTCAGTACGAAGTGCGGGAATATGCCCTAGAATTAATCGGTACAGTCTATCGTCGTCGTGCGGAAATTGAACAGGAATTAACCGGTGCTTTAGTGGATTGGCAACTGCATCGTTTACCAAGAATCGATCGAGATATCCTGCAAATTGCCGTGGCAGAAATGCTCTATCTCGATATACCTCAAAAAGTAGCAATTAATGAGGCGATCGAATTAGCCAAACGTTATTCTGATGATGAAGGTTATCGTTTTATTAATGGCGTTCTCCGACGGGTAACGAATAAGCTAAACGAAGCAGAAAAAGCCCTATCTACCCAGAGTTAAACTGGGAGAAAATTAATACTACAATCACCACATTTTATAGGGAAATTTCTGTAAATTGCTATTGTAGTATCGCTCATCTCCCGTGACTTCTTCGCCGATCCAATCGGGAATAGTAATGACTTGATCCTCTTGTTCTAACTCAATTTCAGCCATAATCAAACCTTGATTATCTCCCAAAAATTCATCAACTTCCCAAGTTAAATTATCCAGAGAAATGCGATGACGAATCTTTTCAATTAAAGGTTTTTTACAGAGGTTTTCTAACATGAGCGCCGCATCTTCTAGGGGAATTACATACTCGAATTCCTGACGACTAATGCCCTCAGTCTTGCCTTTAATGGTTAAATAACCCCGCTCTCCAACCACACGAACCCGCACAGTTGTCAATCCATCTTGGGTAGGAATATATCCCTGACGATACAACTTGCCAGGAGCAAGCGATCGCCAGTCATCCCCTTTAACCAGAAATTTCCGTTCAATTTCAACAGACATAAGTTTTTGATTAAGCCGTAGTCACGGCAGCACCCTGGGTTCCTAGTTGAATTAACTCGATCTTGTAGCCATTAGGATCTTCCACGAAAGCAATCACCGTAGAACCGTGTTTCATCGGGCCTGGTTCCCGGGTGACATTGCCACCAAGAGATTGAATTTTCTCACAGGTGCTATAGATATCATCCACGCCTAGGGCAATATGACCGTAAGCATTACCGACCTCATAGCGATCGACTCCCCAATTATAGGTCAGTTCGATGACAGCATGATTAGCCTCATCGCCATAACCGACGAAAGCGAGGGTAAATTGACCATTGGGATAGTCTTTCTGGCGCAATAACTTCATTCCTAGCACATCGCAGTAAAATTGTAGAGATTCCTGCAAGTTATTGACCCGGAGCATGGTGTGTAAGAGACGCATGATTATTTAGATGACATCGATCGAAAAATTACCTATCCTTGATTGTAACCAGTCCTTGGGCCCTCTTATCTCCTTGAGGGTCAACAATTATACTAATACAAATGTACGGAATTAGCTGTAAAACCACTTACTCCCATAATAGCTGTGAACAAAATCAGCTCTCTGGCCATACTTCAATTACTATCTATGGGATTTTTTTAGGCTATGATGTGGTTAGTGGTGAAGTTAGTTAGGTCAAGAAATTTTTGATCGGGAGTTTTCTAGGGAAATTTTGAAGGCAGTAGGTGGTAGTAAGTTTTCAGTGGTTTCCGAAAACACCTTTTGAGTTGATTGACCGATAGTTGAATAAAACCTCTGTGACTGCAATAAATACCAAATATTTAGGGGGGTACAGAACAGAGAAATTGGCACGGGTTAAAACTATGCGTTTTTATTTAGGGTACATCAATCACCTAGGCCGTTTACCAAAAAAATCCGCTCGGTTGGTTCGACAAGCTCACCAACTGGTTCGACAAGCAGGTTTTACAATTACAGAGGTTTTACTAGCAAGTTCGATGATGCTGATTGCCATCTCGGTGGCGGGAATTGGCGTAACTAACCTGCTCAGAAGTAACTATCGAGCTAATGCTGGTACTGAAATCCAAAATAATCTTAATCGGACTCTAGAGTTTGTTTCAGACGACGTGAAACGGGCAAGAATTATCGTTGAGACTGAAGCTAATATCGTGACGACTAAAGTACCCCAAGCGCGAGCAGCAGGAGCGCGACCAGTTCTTGCTTTCCAAATTCCCGACCCCAACAATCCCAGTCAGCTGCTCCCCGACCAGATCGTTTACTATACCCAAAACAGTCAGACTGGAGATAGCTTGACCGGTCTAGTCTTGTGGCGCTATGGTCCAAACTTGGACGAAGATGGCAACTACATCACCCCCGACAATATTGCTACTTGGCAACCTTCCCCCGTCACCGATATGTTAGCAGCGACTGCTAATAACCCCAATTTTTGTGATGACCATGAGGGTTTTGAACTAATCGCCGCGGATCCTGGCGATGTGGACGGTTTTTTTGCCTGTGTTCGCAACGGTGGTGGTCAAGTGATTTTGAATGCCAACGCTGAGGTAAATCTGACTACTGGAGATACCGATAAAGATAAAGTTAAATACTCTGTCAGTACCAGAGTTTCCCCTAGAGCTACCGATTAAATATTTTTCCTCCTCATGAGGTTAAATAGAGAAGGACGATCCTGGGCTAAAAAATCTAACTTAAACAGCGAATTGCCTCCAATAAACCCCTGGCTTTGTTGAGGGTTTCTTCATACTCTTTCTCCGGCTCAGAATCGGCTACTAACCCCGCTCCCGCTTGCACAGAAACCAGATAATTTTGATTACCCTGGGGACGAACAATCATAGTGCGGATTGTGATGGCACTATTTAACTGTCCCTCGAAATCGTAGTAACCATAAACCCCTGAATAGGGACCACGACGACAGGGTTCTAATTCATGAATAATTTCCATAGCGCGAATTTTCGGGGCCCCACTGACAGTTCCCGCCGGAAAACAAGCTTTTAATAAATCCCAAGCACTTTTATTGGTTGCTAAATCCCCCACCACATTACTAACAATGTGCATAACGTGGGAATAACGTTCAATTATCATTAATTCATCCACTTTGACCGTACCTCGATCGCACACCCGGCCTAGATCATTTCTACCCAAATCCACTAACATAATATGCTCGGCAATTTCTTTGGGATCTTGCAATAAATCTATTGCTAAAGCTTGATCTTCACCGAAGTTTTGTCCCCGGCGACGGGTGCCAGCAATTGGTCTGACAGTGGCTCTTATTTTACCTAATTCGTCCCGTTCTGCCTTAACCATCACTTCAGGACTAGAGCCAATAATTTGCCAATCCTTAAAGTTATAAAAAGCCATGTAGGGAGAAGGATTAATCAGACGCAAGGAACGATATAAATCGAAGGGATGACCATGATAATTGGCATTTAAACGCTGGGAAATAACCACCTGAAAAATATCCCCCGCTTTGATATAATCCTTGGCTTTTAGGACATTTTGACAGAATTTTTCCTGAGTTGTATTGCTTTCATAAACTAATTCTTTTCCCTGACCAACTGGTAATAATTCTAGGGTTTTGGCATTAGTTGGTAGCGGTAATCGTAACTTCAGAACTAACTGTGTCACTCGATCGCAGGCCGCTTGATAAGCGGCTGCTAAATCGGGATTATTACCCCGGATATCGGCATAAGCGATCGCCCAGATTTTCCGTTTAACTTGATCGAAAATAATCAGATTATCCACCTGCATCCAAATACCATCCGGTAGATCCGCATCCGTAGCGGGATAAATAGGCACTCGCGGTTCAATCCAATTAATTAATTCATAACCCCAAAAACCAAATAAACCCCCTATTCCTGCGGGTAATTGCGGCAATTTAACCGGCACAATCGGGGCTAAACATTGGGTTAAAATCTCGAAAGGATCCCCCGAAAAAATCTCTTGAGAACCATTGCGAAAAGTTTGGGTGGTGGTGTTTCCCCGCGCTTCCAATACCCAGACGGGATCGCCGCCTAAAAAGCTGTAGCGTCCCAAGGTTTCGCCCCCTTCCACCGACTCTAATAAAAAATTGTAGGCTTGATCGGCACAAACTTTATACCAGGCCGAAACGGGTGTTTCTAGGTCAGCGACCCATTCTTGATAGACAGGAATAAAGTTACCTTGGCCAGCCAGTTCACGAAAGCGATCGAAGTCGGGGAAGATCATATTTTGATGGTTCAGGAAACGGAAGGAATTATGAATTATGAATTATGAATTATGAATTATGAAGGAGTGGGGATCAGGGGAGATAAGTAGGTAGGTGTTAAAAGTTGTCAGACACCCCCCTTATCAAGGGGGGATTAAGGGGGGATCGGCACCCCCCTTATCAAGGGGGGCAGGGGGGATCGAATCTAAAATCCATGTTTAATTTAATTATAACCAGCTACTTAGGAGAATAAATAAAAGCAATCTCCTGAATACTGACCCCTAACCCCAAGAAAGACTTTTTCAGCAAACCCTAACTAGCAATTGATTGCGATCAGAGAAATCGAGAGTCGGAAGTCAAATCTTGGGGCTAAATAGCTTCTAAATCTAACTCCCCACTCTCGATTTTAGGGTTTATTTATGCTTCGTAGGGAGTGACACCAGAGAACTTAATTGTCGCTGGTTCGGGGTTTTTGCCGATATTGCGGTCTTTTTTGCCGAAAAATTCACGACCAGCGTTAACTTTTTCGGGGAAGACACCATCAGCAGGGTGGAGATACTGCACTTCACCACTGGGATAAATCCGATAGATTTTGTAATCTTCGATTTTGGGCTTAAATTTCGTCCGGAATTGGGTACCAAGAGCGAGCGCCTGTTCTTTGCGGGCCAAATAGAGGAGATTTTCGCCTTCGTTCATGATAGCGGCGCCACCGGTGGGCATTTCAAAGACTTGTTCTTTGCTGCTTGTCCAGGTGATGGCGTACTTTTCTTCCAGATCGGCTTTGGCGAGTAAACCGCCCGTGCTGCCACCGAACTTGGGAGCTTTTCCAGAAAGTTCTGTCATAGGATGTTGTTCTCTCTACACAAATAAAGAAAAGGGGTTTTAGGGAATCCTATCACTGACACCCCCCCTCTCTAGTAGTCTTGTCAAGAACTGTAACATTATTTTGTACTAGACTATAGAACTAAGCTGCTGGCCGATCGCCAACTGGTCTAGGAATCGACCACCACTTTAATCGATCGCCCGTCGGGAAATTTGCCAACTTAAAAAAATTACTGGAATTAATCCCACTAGGACAATGGCCAGGGCCGGGGCTGCTGCTTCCACCAAACGTTCATCACTGGCGTATTGATAAACGCGCACCGCTAGGGTATCAAAATTAAAAGGTCTTAAGACCAAAGTAGCAGGTAATTCCTTCATCACATCGACAAAAACTAACATAGCCGCCGTCAATAATCCCCCCGACAAAAGAGGAATATGCACTTTAATTAAAGTGGCACCAGTGCCATAGCCAAGGCTGCGGGAAGCATCATCTAAACTAGGTTTAATTTTACTTAAGCTCGATTCTAACGTGGAAAAAGCTACGGCTAAAAACCGGACAATATAGGCAAAAATTAGACAGAAAATCGTGCCGCTCAGAATTAAATTGATATTTAATCCTTGATTGAAAAAGTTATCTAATTGGCCGAGAGGAATTAAAACCCCCACGGCTATAACAATGCCGGGGATAGCATAACCAGCGGCCGCAATCCGCACAGAACCCTTAAGAGTTTTATTCGGATTAAGTCTTTCCCCGTAGGCGAGAATTAAAGCTAAAACTACCGCAATAATTGCGCTTAAACTAGCCAGAAAAAAACTGTTTAGTGACAAACTAAAAAAGTCATTATTAAAAGTTTCTTGGGCATGATTAAAGGCTAGATAAGCTAGATAAAAAGCAGGGGCAATAAACCCCAGAAATACCAGCACAAAACAGGAGATCATTGCCAAAAAACTGCGAACAAATCCTAGTTCGTACTTAGTCGGTGACTGGAAACGATTGGTCATTTCATAGTAACGAGCTTGACGACGGGAGGATTGTTCAAGGAAAACTAAAACGAGGATAAATACCATTAAAACTGTGGATAACTGTCCCGCTGCTATGCGATCGCCCATACCGAACCAAGTATTATAAATCCCCGTGGTAAAAGCATTAATACCGAAATACTGCACCGTACCAAAATCATTCAGAGTTTCCATTAAAGCTAGGGCTAATCCTGCCATAATTGCCGGTCTTGTTAGGGGTAAAGCGACGGTAAAAAAACTGCGCCAAGGGTTACATCCCAAGGAGCGACTTGCTTCCACTGTGCAGACAGATTGTTCTAAAAAACCGACCCTTGCTAACAGATAAACGTAGGGATAAAGCACCAGTATTAACATCAGAATCCCCCCCCAAAGAGAACGGATATTAGGAAACCAATAATCTTCGACACTATTCCAAGCGAAAACACTTCTTAAGAACGTCTGCACCGGACCAAAATAGTCCATCATATTGGTATAAGTATAGGCCAAGAGATAGGCAGGAGCGGCAAGGGGTAGTAATAATAACCATTGAAATTGTTGACGACCGGGAAATTGACACATCGTTATTAACCAAGCAGTGCCAACACCGATGATTAAAACACCGCTACCCACCCCACCCATTAACCAAAAAGAATTAACTAGATAATCCCAGAGAACAGTTTCGATCAGATGTTGCCAGACTTGACTGGAATTAGTTAATAAACTACTGGCCACCGATAAAATTGGCAGGGAAACAAGCAGGGCAATTAGTAAAACTGCAATTGTCCATCCCTGTCTAAAAAAAGAGCGAGATTCTTTCAGCAAAAACATTTTTAATAAGATTGTTAAAGCAATTTTTAGAGAACTAGGAGATGCTCTAAAGCAGTCCTAGGTCAATGGCTCCTAAAAGTTAGGATTTCTCTAACAGATTGCGGTAGTCAAACACGCGAATGAGCGTCCCTTTTTTCGGTAAATCGGCGGCACGAATCCGTAATTTATTGTCCCCGATTAAACGGATATTTTTATCCTTGACTAACTTGAGAAACTCATCTACAGACACCAATTCACAGGCATTTTTATCGGCGGCACTGGTGAAGTATTGCGTCGGGACAGCTATTCGCGGTTGTAAAACTTCGATCGCCTGTTTTGCCTCTTGGGGATTATAATTTTTTGGACCACCTCCCACGGGAATAAAAGCTAAATCCGGCGAACCCAGCAGAATTCTTTGTTCTAATTCAATTGGGGCCGCTGCCCCCCCTAAATGGACAATACTAATCCCCGCTTGGGTCCAACGCCAGGCCACATTCATGCCGAAACGTTGCCCTCCCATGCGATCATGGGCGATACTAATACCCTGGAATTTTAATTTACCCAGATCGTAGGCCCCCGGCTCAAACAAAATTTTCGGATTACCGGGTAAACCCTCGGCAGCCCCTTCATCCCACAGTTGACTACTAATTAAAACGATATCTGCTTCTACTTTTGGCAAAGGAAAACCCGCCGTACAACCAATGGCCCGGAAGGGATTAACTAGGACTCTTTGTCCTCCTCCGGTGAATAAAAAGCAACTATGACCCAACCATTGAACTAAGAGGGAATCATCGGGTTTTTGAGCGGGAGTGGGGTTAGTGGGTTTGGGTTTAGTTTCCGCTAAAACAGAGCTTACTGCCACGGTTAAGAAACTTGTCCCCGCCGATAAGATAAAATCTCGCCTTTTCATAAATATAGATGCAGAATTAATCAAGTTAAGTAGGGAGGCACAATTATTTGTCGGATGGGTTAGCGGTAGCGTAACATGAGCGGGTGTTGGGTTTCATGCTTCAACCCAACCTACGTTCATCTTCTATTTAATTCCACCCACCCACTTAAGGTTAATTTCAGGGGTTGGGGATTATTGACACTCCCATCGCGCTTATGCGAGGGATTCTTGGTTCACTGACTCAAGTTGTCTTGACAGGTATTGCTACCAACCAAGATAGAGCTTAAATCTCCCCAAGCGTTTAGGTCTGACGACCAGCTTCCGATATGCCCTATCGTAGCTTTTTTGAGTATATTCAAGGCCGCCATTTTGTCTCTATCTTCCACATATCCGCAGGAACAAACATGAGTTCTAACTGATAGAGACTTTTGGATTAACCGACCACAATTAAGGCATTCTTGGCTAGTATAGGCAGGATTAACTGCAATAGTTAATCTGCCGTATTTAATGCCAAAATACTCAATCCATTTTCTCAATTGTGACCAACCAGCATCATTGATACTCTTAGCTAGTTTTCGATTACGCACAAGGTTCTTGACTTTTAAATCTTCATATGCTATCAAGTCGTTTGACTGAATTAAACGGAGTGCCAATTTTTTAGCAAACTCTTCTCGTTGCCTACTTACTTTTAAATGTCCCTTGGCGTATTTTTGACTAGCTTTTTTGTAGTTATTAGACTGCTTTTGTCCTCTCTTAAACTTTTTCGACTTTCTTCTATTCAGTTTATTAAGACGCTTTTCGGCTTTTCGATAATACTTAGGAGGCTCTACTGTATTCCCGTTGCTGTCAGCATAAAGATATTTTAACCCCATATCTAATCCTACGCAATGACCCGTCGATTCTGATTGTGGGGTTATATCTCTAGCATCGAGTTTTAGCATTAACTGGCAATAATATCCATCAGCCCTTTTAACTATTCTTATCCGTTGAATTTGCCATTCTTGAAAATAAAACAAGTCTCGACTACCAATTAGTTTTAACTCCCCAATGTTTTTTCCATCAGTGAAAGTTATTCTCTTGGAATTTCGATTAAGTTTCCAACCTGACTTTTTAAACTCAACAGAATGAGTACGTTTAGAGTATTTAGGATATCCTTTCTTACCAGCAATTTTGTTCTTACAGTTATTATAGAACCTAAGAATAGCAGTCCAAGTCCGTTCGCAAGCCTGTTGACAAGCTGTAGAGTTAAGGTCTTGAACAAAAGGGTATTGACTTCTTAATTGAGTGACATATTTATATACATCCTTTTGTCCTACACCTTTATTGTCTTCCCAATATCTAAGACATTTATTCCGAACAAACTGGACTGTCCGAATAGCCTCATCAATGGCTTGATATTGAGATGGTTTTCCTCTAAGCTTGTACTCTAAAACAAACATTTTGCGTTATCGACCCAACGATCGCAAACTATTCTAGCATACTAAAATTAAATTGGCAACTATAGATTAGAGTTATTTTTAGTCGTGCTCGTGTCACTGAGCCTTTACATCGAAGCCCCTCGAAATGTGTCGAAGTGCTGTTCTATGCTGGTCGGCTTTTCATCTCCGAGGTGAAACCGAGAGCCTTCAAGCCGACATTATAGGTAAACACTAGAGGGATCGGAGAAAGTTTCTTAAAAGTTCCTTGCCGGCAGTGGTTAAAATACTTTCGGGATGGAATTGTACCCCTTGAATCTGGGGGTAATCCCGATGACGGACTCCCATGACCGTGCCATCTTCCACCCAGGCCGTGATCTCTAAATTATCCGGCATGGTGGAGCGATCGATCACTAAACTATGGTAACGGGTGGCAGTAAAAGGATTTTCTAAGCCTTGAAATACCCCTTCACTGTTGTGATAGATTGGGGAAGTTTTGCCGTGCATCAAGACCGGGGCCCGGACCACATCCCCCCCGAATACCTGACCGATACTTTGATGACCCAGACAGACCCCCAAAATCGGCAAATGGGGGCCAAATTTGGCGATTAATTCCAGAGATATGCCCGCATCGACCGGACGACCAGGACCGGGGGAAATGACAATCCCATCCGGCCGCATTTGTTCGATCGTGGCCAAGTCTATTTTATCATTACGATAGACCTCGATCGGCACAGCGATCGGGAACTCGGAGGCTAATTCTCCCAAATACTGGACCAAATTGTAGGTAAAACTATCATAGTTATCGATGACGATTATCAAGAGTCCCTCTCCTTTCTCTAGCCTCGCTCAGTATTTTCATTCTACACCTCTGCTGTCTCGATCGAGATAGCCGGGGTGTAGGGGGTAGGCTATTTTTGAGCAGTCAGTTAGAATCTGGCCGGAATTGCTAATTACAGCCTAAACTATCCCTGGTGGCCACTCCCGTGACTGGATTAATGCCATCGGCCCGTTCACACATTAACTTGACCTGATAGGCATCAATTACCGCGTTAGTGAAATCGGCCCCAGTAATAATTGTGTCATAAAAACGGCTGCGAGTGGCGATCGCATCGGTAAAAATAGTGTTAGTTAAATCGGCAAAATCGAGGGTAACTCTATCTACCAAAGAGGCGGTTAAATCAGCCCCTTTTAAGTTAGCTTTTAAGAGGACAGCCTCGGTGAGAATGCTATAGGATAAATCGGACCCTTCTAGGTTAACTCCCCGCATTGCGGCAGCTGCGAAAACCCCTCCGCGCAAATCCTGATGGGAAAAATCCCGATCTTGCAGCTGGGCAAAACTATAGTTAATCGTTTTATCTTGGGCCAAAGCCACCGGACGGGCCGCGAAAAGTAGCCACAGAATCGCCAGCAAAATAATTAAAACCAGACTGAAAAAATTTTTCAACATTGTTACTGTTGAGCGTCGAGAAACTGGGCCACATCATCACCCACCCGAATAGTTAGGTCTGAGTCTAAAGCACCAGTGGAGGATGATTCTACTTTACCGATTCCCAATTGATTTTTCAAGAGGTTAGCGGACTGAATATCACCTTTTTGGGCAATAATCGCCGTGGTTTCTAGCTTTTGGGAGGAGTCATCGCTAATATAAACATTTGTGTAGCCCTGTTTGGCCAGATAATCACGAGTACGACGGGCTAAACCTTTGGTATTGGTGGCATTTTGAATGGCAATCCCCAGACTATAAACGGAGGTTTCTCCCCCCGCGTGGTTATCGGTAAAATTATTAGCCACAATGGTTCTAATTTCGCGACGGTTCAAAATCCAATAACTGCGACCATCGTATTCCTCGAGGCTATTAAACCGGCCGGGGAGTAGGATCATTCTTAAGTTATCCTGTTTAATTTCCCGGCCAAAATTGGCGATAGCCAGCATTTCCTCGACGCTTAAGTTCGTATCGATATATTGTTGTAAAACCTGTACTGCTTTCGGGAGACTGGGGAGAATTGTCGGACTAAAAATCTTTTTTTGAAGTGCTTTTAATAAAATTTGTTGTCTTTGTACGCGACCAATATCGCCGTATTGCGGGTTACGAAAACGGGCAAATTGTTCTGCTTGGTCGCCGTTGAGATTTTGCCAACCCTCTTGTAAATCAATTTCTAATTTTTGGGTGACATCTTTATGATACATTCGTTCGGGTACATAAACCTCTACACCCCCGACTAAATCGACTAATTCCTTAAAGGCATCGGTAGTCACCCGCACATAGCGATCAATGGTGACATCCCCTAAAGTATTAGTGACAACTTCTGCCGCTAGAGTTGGTCCACCGTGAACGTTAGCATCGTTGATTTTAGTGAAACCGTGGCCGGGGATTCTGACGCGGCTATCGCGAGGGATAGACAGCATTCTCACGGTTTTATCGCTAGGATCGAAGCGCACTAGGAGCATGGTGTCGCTGCGACCTTTAAATACATCATCGCCGTTTTTGGCATCTAAAACTCGATCGATGCCCATAACTAAAATATTAACAGGACGAGAAAGCTGCTGATTGATTAAGCTATTCCAAGCTTGATCCTCAAGGATGTCTGTTTGGGTGGGAAAAGATGTTTTTTGGAAGATGGCCCCAATTGGTGCGGGTAAGGGACTAATTAAAGCGACGGCAGCCCCAACAGTGGCGGAAACTAGGGCGGTAAAACTGAGGGTTATTCCCCAAAATAAGCCCTTTTGCAGGGGAGATGCTTTTTTTAAACCGGACATGACTGAACTGACCACCGCGACGGTATTTTCTGAGTTTTGGCTGTATTCTTGCTTTTCAAACCGCCCGGAAACATTGGCCATAGACTAACCTCAACATCTGATTAAAAGCTTACTCTAGGAGGTGACTGTTGATCCCTAGAATCTATCTCTAGAGCAAAAGTTCCAGATATTGGCCACCCCCTCTCGCCGGCTATTGTAACATATTGTTAAGGAACTGGCTATCCTAGACCTGTTGTAAAAATCAAAAATTGTTGTTAGGGTTAGGTGTCGGTAGCCAGTAGCCAGTAGTCAGGAGAATTAAAAACGAATAATAAACGATTAAACGCTCTATTCACCGATTGTATGCCATTTAAGCCTTATTTTTGCAGTTTTTGAACCCTGAAAGGTTAATTATGCCATAGGTTTAATAATTTTTCAGGGATTCAGTTCGGTTATAGATTATCTTTATGGCCAAGAATTAAGGCTCTCTTAGGTTTGGTGGGTAAAATGTATTCTAAGATACAGTCCTGCTGGCGAGCGAGTGGAAGGAACCACTCCAGACACAGAGGACACAAAGATTGATCGCTTCTATAGTAAGTTAAACTGCTCACACAAAGAATAAGAGAGCCGAATTAAGAGAGGTGGAAACTTGAAGATGACAGAACGAACTAAGGTTATTCTCCTCGTTGTTATCCCTTTGCTTTTGGCTAGTAATGCAGTTTTTTCTGTCAATAAATTCTGAGCTATTTTTTATGCAAATCATCTCCCTTCCCCCATCATCTACCCAGGAATATCTCTGTCTAAGAGACTTAAATCTCTACAATTCTCCCAGTTGTCAAGAGTTAGCGACCCAAGCACAACGGGGAAGAAAATTAAAATTTATTTCCCTAGAAATTACCGAAAAAGGGCTACAAATTCAGCTAAGGGAAGATAATTATTTAGCTTGGTTATGCAGAGAAGATTTAGATGCAATTGCGGCGGCCACCACAGCTTATCAAAAAATTCCTCTAACTCGTTCGGACATAGAAAAACATATTCCTGAGATTATCTCTTTTACTCAGGAAGCAATGAATTGTACCAATCATTATCTCTGGGGTGGAACCCTTGCACCTAATTACGATTGCTCAGGATTAATCCAGGCTGCTTTTGCCACTTTTGGCATTTGGTTGCCGAGGGATTCCTATCAACAGGAGGCTTTTTGTCAAAAAATAAACCGAGAGGAATTACTCCCAGGAGATTTAATTTTCTTTGGTGATAAAAGAGTTAATCATGTGGCTTTATATCTAGGGAATAATCAATATATCCACAGTTCAGGAAAAGAAACAGGTAACAATGGTATCGCTATCAATCTACTCACCGATGATAGGGATAGCGTCAGTCGTCATTATTATCAAAAATTATGGAGTTTCGGTCGAGTTATGCACAATTAATCAGTTATCAGTTATCAGTTATCAGTTATGGGTTTACTGTTTACTGTTCACTGTTTACTCTCTCCCATAGGTAATCATGTTAGAAAACATCTCCCTAAGCGGTCTATCAATTCGTCGTCACATAGGAGTATTGATGTTAACTATAGCAGTTATCATCATCGGTCTTTTTTTTCTAAATCGTTTACAAGTAGATTTGCTTCCTTCTATCACTTATCCTCGCATTAGTTTAAGGATGAATGTCCCGGGAGTTTCCCCGGAAGTTATTCTCGAAGAAGTAACTAAACCCCTAGAAGAAGGAATGAGTGCCACCGAGGGAGTAGTGCAAGTTTATTCAGAAACTCGCGAGGGAAGGATGCGAGTAGATTTATTTTTTCAACCGGGGGGAGATTTAAATGTCGCTTTAAATGAAGCTACCGAAAGTTTTAATCGTGTCCGACAAAATTTACCCGATATTATTGAGGAACCGCGCTTAAACAAATTTGAACCCTCTCGTTTACCCGTCTATGAATTTGCTCTCGTTTCTGATACCCTACCCCTAAAAGATTTAAGATTATTTGCTGATGAAGAATTAGGGAGAGAATTAGGATTTGTGGGAGGAGTTGCAGTGGTGGACGTGATTGGGGGAGTTAGAGAAGAAATTCAAGTTAATATTGACCTGCAGCGATTACAATCTTTAGGAGTGGGATTAAATCAGGTTTTAGACACCCTAAAAAGACGCAATCAGGACATCTCTGGGGGCCGACTAGAGGGAGAAACTGGGGAACCTTTAACCCGTGCGGTGGGGAAATTTAAAAACGTAGCGGATATCCAAGATTTAGCACTGACCGATAGTAATAATCCCGAAGAAAAAATCTATCTGCGGGATGTGGCCAGAGTTATCGATGGGACAGAAGAACAAAGAATTTTTGTCACCCTAAATGGAAAAAATGCCGTCAGGGTTAGCGTCCAAAAACAACCGAATGCGAACACGATTGCTGTGGTAGAAGGGGTCAAAAAACGCATTACAGAATTAAAAAAATCCGGGTTAATGACCGGGGGAATACAAGTCGTCCCCACTAGCGATGAGTCTGTATTTATCCAAAATGCGGTTAATAACGTGGTTTCTTCGGGACTAGCGGGGACAATTCTAGCAGGATTGACTGTATTCGTCTTTCTCGGTTCCCTGCGACAGACTTTTATCATTACCCTAGCGATTCCTCTTTCTACCCTCGTCGCAATCATCTGTATGAAGTTATTCGGGTTATCGATAAATGTGTTTAGTTTGGGAGGATTGGCCCTAGGGGTGGGTATCGTGGTGGATAATTCCATCGTCATGCTGGAAAATATTGCCCTCAAAGTTAATCAAAACCAAAATAAGCGAGATTTTTTAGAAATTGCCCGGAATAGCAGCCAAGAGGTAGAATCTGCTTTATTGGCCTCCACTGCGACTAATCTCGTCTCTATCCTGCCATTTTTATTACTGGGTGGTTTTATCTCCCTGCTGTTTAACGAGATTATCCTCACTATCAGTTTTGCTGTGGCTGCTTCTCTCCTGTGTGCGTTAACCGTTGTTCCCATGTTAGCCAGTCGTTTGTTAAATATGCGGTTTTCTAGTGGTATTCAGCGATTTTGGCTCTTAAAAGTCTTTAGTCAACGTCTAGAAGCTTTAACCATCCTCTACGGTCGTTTTTTAGCTAAAATCATCCGCTACAGAATACCTGTTATCCTGCTGGCCTTTTTAATTTTAGGGGGAAGTAGTTTCTATCTCTGGCAATATATCCCCCAGGAAGTCTTTAGTCGTATTCAAACCGGACAGGTGAACGTTTTTGCTCAATTTCCTCCTGGTACCAATTTAAATACTAACCGTCAGGTGATGCGGGAAGTAGAAAAGATTTTATTATCACAACCAGAGACTAAGTACGTTTTTACTACCAGTGGCGGTTCTCTTTTTGGCACAACTACCAATGAAAATATTTTGCGTGCTTCTAGTACGATTAATCTCAAACAAGGCACTAATACAGAAGCATATATCGAACGCATGAGCAAAGCACTAGAGCAATTAAACCTCGTTAACGTGCGTTTGCGTCTCACTCCCGGTCAAGTGCGCGGTATTATTCTTAATAACTCTCCCTCCGTTGGTGCTGACGTGGATGTGATGTTACAGGGACCCGATGGGAACACTTTAGAGCAAGCTGGTGAAGAAATCCTCAGTATTCTCGATGAAAAAGTCCCTAGTGCGCGTTTTCGTGCCGATGCTGACCCCAGACAACCGGAAATCCAGATTAAACCCGATTGGACCCGCTTAAATAGTTTGGGATTGAGTACCCTGGAAGTGGGACAAACGCTACGGACCGCTATTCAAGGATCAATCCCCACCCAACTGCAACGGGGAGAAAGATTAATCGATATCCGAGTGCAATTGGACCCCAACTCGCGGCAAAAAATTAGTGACATCTCACAAATACCTATTTTTGTCAATAGGCAAGAAGACTTAAAATTAGCAGATATCGCTAGGATTGAAGGGGGAAAAACCCCAGCAGTCATCCAGAGAATTAATCAGCGTCAAGTTTTTATTATTATCGGCAGTTTAGTCGAGGGTGCGAAATTAAGTGACGCACTCGCGGGGGTACAATCGCTTTTAAATTCCACTCCCTTACCCGATGGTATCAGCATTTTACCCAGTGCTGCTGCCATCTCTAATCAAGAAATTCAGGGTTCTTTGGGTTTATTAGCGGGTTTATCGGTATTTTTAGTCTTTGTAGTCATGGCCGTCCAGTATAACTCGCTCATAGACCCTTTGGTGATTATGTTAACCGTTCCTTTGGCCCTAGCGGGGGGAATTTTTGGACTATATTTGACCAAAACCCCGATTAATGCCATTGTCATCGTCGGGGTGGTGTTATTGGTGGGCATTGTGGTTAATAACGGGATTATTATGGTGGAATTAGCCAATCAATTGCGGCAAGAATTCGGTTTTACTCGACTACAAGCTATTTTAAAGGCCGCTCCCCAACGTTTACGACCGATTTTAATGACTACCGTGACCACGGTTTTAGGTTTATTTCCCCTCGCTTTAGGATTAGGAGAGGGGGGAGAATTCCTGCAACCTTTAGGAATTGTCGTTTTTTCGGGTTTGTCTTTAGCAACTCTGTTAACTCTGTTTATTATTCCCTGTTTTTACGTTTTATTCTCTAGAAAATAATCCCCCTGCACAGTGGGAAGTGGGGAAGTGGGGAAGTGAGGAAGTGGGGTGTGGGGTGTGGGCTTCGGCCGTGAGCTCAGCTTAAAATGAGGCTTTTGACCTGTTAAAATCCGATGTTCATGCTGCGAAAATCGGATTGGGACTCTCAAAAACCTTGCATTATCCTTCTTTTAGTACATAAACTGGTACAAAAAGAGAGGGCAACAAAGCCTCAAACGACCGACGACCGGCTCCTGACTCCTAACCCCACCAACAAACTTTTTGCCGCAAACCCTAGTTATTTCCCATGACAATGAGGAGGATCGATAACATTGGCAAAAATTGCCCAAAGTACCATGAGCGGCATCGGCAACAAACAGATTAGCCATTGATGACCGGTTAGGGTCGCCGTTGCAAACAGACTGTTCATCACCCCCCATTGACTAAACAAAATTTGTAGGACAACAGCAGCCACAATCCCCAAAATTAGGATCGGTGCATTAGTAATCGAGGTTGACTGACCACGCAGGTAGTCCACTAGGCTCATCCCTAATTGGCTGATACTGAGCAGATAGATAACCCGTGCTGCCACAAGGGATTGAATTGCCATTGTGCGGGCAACGGCAATATCTCCTGTGGTCGATTTAGCCCACTCAAACATACCAAAAATCAGAATCCAGTTAAACAATGAAACAGCCAAAATTCGGCGCAATAGTTTTTTGGTGATCAAAGGTTCATTGGGATTGCGTGGTGGTGACTGCATAATGCCGGGGGATTTTGCTTCAAAGGCCAGGGGAACAGTCATCGTGACCGAGTTGATCATGTTCAACCAGAGTACTTGTAGGGAGAGGATGGGTAAATCTCGCGCCAGTAAAGTACTGATCAGAATGGTCATCGATTCGCCACCATTGACAGGTAAGAGAAAAGATATCGCTTTGCGTAAATTTTGATAAACGGTGCGTCCTTCTTCGACAGCGGCCTTGATCGAGGCAAAGTTATCATCAGTGAGGAGCATATCAGCAGATTCCCTGGCGACTTCCGTTCCCCCTTTCCCCATGGCAATGCCGATATCGGCCTGCTTGAGAGCCGGCGCATCATTGACACCATCGCCGGTCATCGCCACGATTTCCCCTTGAGACTGGAGTACTTCCACCAGTTGCAGTTTTTGGGTAGGGGCAACCCTGGCAAATACCGATCCATCGACCACCGCTTGGGCCAGTTGATGATTATCCATTTGCGCTAATTGTTTTCCCTCAAATGCTAAGACTTGTGCTGCCGTTTTAATGCCCATCCGTTCCGCGGTCGCCCGCGCCGTGACAAGATGATCACCAGTAATCATCTTGACCCGAATCCCGGCAGTTTGACAGGCATGAACGGCAGCGATCGCCTCTGGACGAGGCGGGTCAATCATGCCCTGTAATCCTAGAAACACCAAGCCTGTTTCGATATCCTCATGGTCGATAGAATGCTGATGGGTCGCGGCTGCTTTTTTGGCGAAGGCAAGCACCCGTAAACCCTGCTCTGCCATCGTTTCTACCGCTTGCTCGATCTGTTGGGCGTTCAGCGCGGTCATCTGACCATAGCGATCGATCATCTGGGAACAACGACGCATCAGCGACTCAACCGATCCCTTGACATAGATCAGACGAGGTATCCCATCATGCAGGGTTGCCATGTATTGGTACTCAGATTCAAAGGGAATTGCATCCAATCGTGGGGTTAAAGACAATAGCCCCAATTGACTGAGACCTGCTTTGGCAGCGGCCGCAATCAGCGCCCCTTCCGTAGGATCCCCCACCACTGACCAATCTTCTCCCCTTTGTTTTAGCCCGGAGTCATTACAAAGCAAACCAGCTACCAGACAATCCCCCAGGGCCGGCGGTAATTCCTCTGCAAATGGGCTGCTGGGGTTGCCATCGGTAATCAGACTAATTTCGCCCTTGGGACTATAGCCACCACCACTAACGGCGTAATATTGCCCTTCAGTATAAATCGACTGTACAGTCATTTGATTTTCGGTCAGGGTTCCAGTTTTGTCGGAACAAATGACGGTCGCACTCCCCAATGCTTCCACTGCGGGCAGTTTACGAATAATCGCATTGCGACGGGCCATGCGGTTGACCCCAATGGCCAAGGTAATCGTTACCACTGCCGGCAGCCCTTCTGGAATCGCACTCACTGCGAGGGCAACGGCAGCTTCAAACATATCGATCCAAGATTTCCCCCGTCCTAACCCGATGGCAAAGGTCAAGGTTGCTAGGGTCAAAATTGCGTAGAGTAGGGTGCGGCTAAATTGGGCAAATTTACGGGTCAGGGGTGTGCTAAGGCTGACTCGGCTTTCCATCGACTGGGAAATCTGCCCCACTTCGGTGGCGTTGGCCGTAGAGACAACGATCCCTTTGCCCTGTCCAAAGGTAACGAAACTCCCTGCGTAGGCCATGTTTGTCCTTTCTGCTAGGGGCGTATCCCCGGGTAAGGGTTCGATCGCTTTTGACCCGGGCAAGGATTCCCCGGTCAGGGCAGACTCATCCACCTGCAAATTGCGGACTTTCAGCAGCCTCAAGTCCGCCGGTACTTTATCCCCCGATGCCAATAAAACGATATCTCCCGGCACCAAATCCCGAGATGGAATCCGCAGGGTTTGTCCCTCTCGCAACACGGTCGCTTCTGTGGTTACGGCTTTGGCTAGGGAAGCGATCGCACCTTCCGCCTTAGCTTCCTGCACATAGCCAATAATGGCATTGATCAGGGTAACTCCCCAAATCACCGAGGCATTCGTCCAAGACCCTAAAAATGCCTTAATAGTACCCGCAAGCAGGAGAATATAGAGTAGTGGCTGATGAAATTGCCCCAAAAATCTCAACCAAGCTGGTTTCCCCGGCTTAAATCGCAGTTCATTCTGGCCATATTTTTCGTAGCGACTGGCCACTTCTTCTGCTGATAAGCCCGCTGACCCATCGCTGGTCAAGTATTCAATCACCTCTGGTTGAGAAAGTTGATGATATAAGGGCAACGATAATTGGACTGGCATCATGCTCGACCATATTTAGGGTTTGCGGCAAAAAGTTTTTCCTGGGGACAGGGTGTGGGGAAGTGGGGAAGCTGTCTCATCACCCTATCACCCCAAAACCCTATCACCCTATTTCCTGACGACCGACGACCTTAAGCTCTCGTCTTATTTTGGTAATAGTCGCGGGTTCCCTTGGCATCTAGGGCTTCACCGAGACGATCAATGGCGTGGGCGTAGGCGGCGGTACGCAGAGATATATCGAATTCCTGGGCGAAAGACCAGACTTTTTCGGCTTCTGTCACCATTCTTTCTTTTAAGCGCTCATTTATCTCGTTTAATTGCCAATAAAGACCGCTGCGATTTTGCACCCATTCAAAATAACTCACCGTTACCCCACCCGCGTTAACCAAAATATCGGGGAAAACGAGAATTCCTTTTGAGTCTAAAATGCGATCGGCTTCTGAGGTAGTCGGACCGTTGGCCACTTCAAAGATATATTTTGCCCGCACGCGATCGGCATTTTCGGCGGTAATTTGGTTTTCTAGGGCAGCCGGAATCAAAACATCCACATCTAGGGCTAATAATTCCTCATTACTAATCGCCTCGTGTTCTACGATATTACACACAGTACCCTCACAGTAAATAGCAGTAATTCCGCGATGTTCCTGTTTATACTCACGAATACTGGCAATATCTAGGCCTTTTTCCCGATAAATGCCGCCCTGGGAATCACTTACCGCCACCACTTGATAACCGGCTTTGGCGAGGAGATCCGCTACTACAGCCCCAGCGTTACCGAATCCTTGGACGGCTACGGTAGTATTAGCGGGTTTTTTATCTAATTTCGGCAAAAGAGAGTTAATAACATGAAAAGCCCCCGTTCCCGTCGCCGTATCGCGGCCGCGACTGCCTCCCATGGTTAAAGGTTTCCCCGTCACCACCGCCGGACTAATTTTACGCTGAATGATGCTGTACTGGTCCATCATCCAACCCATGATCATCTCGTTGGTATAGACATCGGGGGCAAGAATATCGACATCGGGACCGATAAAGTCGGCTATACCCTCGATATAGCCCCGGCTAAGGCGTTCTAACTCGGCTTTTGACAATTCTTTCGGATTTAGGGTAATGCCGCCCTTAGCCCCACCAAAGGGCAAATCCAGCAGGGCGCATTTAAAGGTCATCCAAAAGGCCAGGGACTGCACCTCATCAATGCTGACGTTGGGATGATAGCGCACACCCCCCTTGCCGGGGCCGCGGGTGTCATCGTAGCGGACGCGGTAGCCTTGGAAGATTCTTAAAGTGCCGTTGTCCATACGGACGGGTATGGAGACGCTAAGACTAGCTTTGGGATATTTTAACCGCTCGATCGCATCATCGGAAATGGAGACATACTTAAGGGCCCGTTCTAAGCGACTGCTGGCATCGGTAAAGAGTGATTTCGACATGATTTTTTTTCCCCTATCTATCCCCATTAGAACAGGTCAAAACCGTATATTTCACTACAGTTTATTTTTCTTAATTAACCATGGGCGGGAATTGCCTACCAGTGTTCTCAAACAAGGTTAGTGTTGAGTTAACTTCAGTGAGTAAGAGATTTTCTGGTACATCATCCACCAAGAGGATGCGATCGCTTAATTCCATTTAATTTTAATTGTCAACGATACAAAGATGAAATGTAACCTAATTTGCCATCGACCACCGACCACCGATGCTTGATAGCTAAAAAGCTGACGGCTGACGAATGTTACGATTGTTACAACATCTTGACATTAATTCTGATACCCTGACAATGTGTCAATCTGTGCAGTAATGGGGCAGAAACTCAAGTGGTATCGATCCATATTTCTATTGTTGAGGGCAACCCGCACTTGCGATCGCTATTAGCTTGGCATCTGCAACAGGCCGGCTATTTGGTCAATCAATCAGCAAACCTGCAAAGTGCGCGTCAAGCTTTCCTTCACCGTCAACCAACCTTAGCAATTATCGATTCCGACTTACCCGACGGGGATGGAATCGAACTCTGCCGTTGGCTTTATCAACAAAAACATTCTCTAATACTGATTCTCTCGGCCCGCAATGGCGAAAAAGATGTGGTCAATGGTTTAAAAGCCGGGGCCGACGACTACCTGAAAAAGCCCTTTGGAATGCAAGAATTTATGGCTAGGGTAGAAGTGTTAACCCGTCGTTTAGGCGGTAGGGCTGCTCCCCTACACTTGGATTATGGACAATTAAAAATAGATTTAGCCCAAAGACGGGTACAATTTCGCGGGGAGTATATCGAATTAACGCCCCAAGAATTTAGCCTACTCTACGTTTTAGCCCAAGCGGAGGGAACACCCCTATCAAGAGCCGATTTACTGCGTCGCGCTTGGCCCGAGGAAATCGATAACCCCCGGACAATTGATACTCATGTTCTCTCTCTGCGGAAAAAAATCGAAACCGATCCCAGACAACCTAATTTAATTCAAACCGTCCGCAACGTCGGCTATCGTTTCAATCTAGAAATGTTGGCCGAGATCAATTCAGCTTTAGAAGCTAATATTATTGCTTCCACCAAAGGCAATCATAACGGTCATTCCATGAGTAAAATCCCCGCTCACAATGTTAGTCGTTAATTCTGGCTTTGTCCGACTGATTAGCAGATTTTTGGCTGAAATCGTCTCCTAAGCACTGAATGAAGCAAGGAGACGAAGGGCAAATTAAACCATAGTCACCATTGACCGATCCGCTTGTTGCTGAAATTCCCTCAATAAACGCCGGAATTCGTCGCCGTCAATGGTTTCCTGTTCAATCAGTATCTCCACCAAGCGATCAATCGCCATACGATTGTCAAGGATAAGTTTTGTTGCTAAATCGTGGCATTGCTTGACAAGTTCCCGCACTTGTGCATCAATTTTCGCCATCATCGCGAAAGAATGGTCGGCATGATAACCAGCGCCAGCACCACCGAGATAGGAATTACCATCCTCCTCTAGGGCAATCAATCCCAATTCCGACATTCCCAGACGCGTTACCATCTGTCGGGCCAGATAGGTAATTTTTTCAATATCATTACCAGCACCGGTGGTCACTTCATCCTCACCGAAGACACATTCCTCCGCCACCCGTCCCCCTAATAATCCCGCAATTCGGGCCAACAACTGGGAACGACTGGTTAAACCCTGTTCTTCATCGGGAGTGAACCAAGTTAACCCCTGCGCTTGACCCCGGGGAATCAGGGTGACTTTTTCCACTTGATCGTGGCCAGGACAGAGAGTACCGACAATCGCATGGCCAACTTCATGATAGGCGATCAAACGCTTGGCTTTACTATCCACTAAAGCACGCCCTTCCATACCGGCCACAATCCGATCAATCGCATCGTTGACCTCCTCCATCGTAATCGCCTCTTTGCGCCGTCTGGCAGTAAAAATCGCCGCTTCGTTGAGCATATTCGCCAAATCTGCCCCAGTAAAACCGGGGGTGCGCCTGGCGATCGCCTCCAGAGCCACATCAGCAGCCACCTTTTTATCGCGAGAATGGACCTCCAAAATGGCCAAACGTCCCTTAGAATCTGGATAATCCACCACCACCTGTCGGTCAAAACGACCCGGACGCAGCAAGGCCGAATCCAAAACATCAGGCCTGTTGGTGGCGGCAATGACGATAATGCCAGTATTGACCTCAAAACCGTCCATTTCCGTCAATAATTGGTTCAGGGTTTGTTCCCGTTCATCATTACCTCCCCCATAACCGATCCCTCGTTGACGACCAACGGCATCAATTTCATCGATAAAAACCAAACAAGGGGCATTTTCCTGGGCTTTTCGGAACAAATCTCGCACTCGCGACGCACCAACCCCGACGAACATCTCCACAAATTCCGACCCGGAGATGCTGAAAAAAGGTACTCCCGCCTCTCCTGCGATCGCTTTAGCCAGTAAAGTTTTTCCCGTCCCCGGAGGACCAATTAACAGGACTCCTTTGGGGATTTTCGCACCAATAGCCGTAAATTTTTCCGGTTGTTTGAGGAATGTTACCACTTCCTCTAGATCTTCCTTGGCCTCATCCACACCGGCCACATCATTGAATTCTATGCCAGTTTTCGCCTCCATCTGAAACCGCGCCCTTGATTTACCGAAGTTCATCGCTTGACCGGAAGCATTGGCAGAACGACGGATAATAAACACCAATAATCCCAAGACGATAATAATCACTAACAGGTTAGTGAGAACATTGATCAAGGCCGAATTGTCAGTGGTGGGGAGAATACCATACTCAATTTTTTTAGCATCGAGTTTCTTGATTAATTCGGGATTTTGGTCAAATAAATTAACTTCTTTCGGGGTATCCTTATCCGTTTGACCGACGAGGGTAACTGCTGCCTGCTGCAAAGAAGGATTGATTTCCACCTTTTTTACCTTGCCTTGCTCGATTTTCTCTAACAATTCACCGTAGGTGAGGGTATTTGGGTTTTTTTGACTCCAAGCAGGATTGACATGGCCAAAGGTTTGCAGAATCATCCAAGTGCTGACAATCCCTTTCCATACTGGCCGATGACCACGATTCTTAGCTGACTTGGCTCTAACTACGGTGAGCGGAGATTTTTGATCCATAATTGACTCTATATCTAGTTACCCTGTATTCATTGTGACAGATCGACTTGATCGTGACCACTGTTCTGTTTTTCCCCGGCAAGACCCTGAGGGCAAATAGTGATGACGGTTTTTTGCTAT
The DNA here is from genome assembly GCF_050500235.1 of Microcystis protocystis FBCC-A270. Taxonomy (NCBI): domain Bacteria; kingdom Bacillati; phylum Cyanobacteriota; class Cyanophyceae; order Chroococcales; family Microcystaceae; genus Microcystis; species Microcystis protocystis. Next base: position 4,710,773 of record NZ_CP191407.1, on the reverse strand, counting down.
ACTGTATTCAGCTAGGTGGTCTAACAACTGCCTATCCCAATCACTAACAGTTTAGGGAAGTGGGTTTCGCCCGCTTTTTTTATTGTCTAAATCATGACCCATCCGCTCATCCCCGACCTGCTGCACCTAGCCACCCCTATCGCTGAAAACTTGGGGCTAGAAGTGGTCGATATCGTTTTCCAAACCAATAAAAGGCCTCCCGTCCTGCGCGTTGATATTCGCAATCTTGCGGGAGATACTGGTTTAGAGGACTGTGAGCAGATGAGTCGGTCTTTAGAAACCGCCCTCGACAGTCAAGAAATCTTACCCGGTGCCTACGTTTTGGAAATATCTAGCCCCGGCATTTCTCGACAACTGAGCAGTGAGCGTGAATTTCAGTCTTTTAAAGGTTTTCCCGTCATCATTACCGGCCAAGATAGCCAGGGAAAACCAAAAGAATGGCGCGGAAAACTGCAAGGTAGAGATGAGCAATCTATTTATCTTAACCAAAAGGGTCGCGCCCTGACCATCGATCGCACTACCGTCATCAGCGTCCGTTTAGATGAGCAGCGCAATAATCAGTAAACAGTAAACAATAATCAGGGATAAAGATGAAGATAACTAACTAACTAACTAACTAACTGATTAACTTAAAACTTACATCTGATAACTGATACAAGGCTGACAGATAAAAAACTAATAACTCAAAAGTAAGGAGAAAAAATAATTATGGCTACCGTTAATTTGCCCGGTTTAAAAATAATGCTCGAAGAAATTAGCCAACGACATAATCTGCCCAAAAATGCCGTACAGGAAGCCTTGCGTGAAGCCCTGATCAAGGGTTACGAACGTTATCGACGCGCCCAAAGTTTAGAAAAAGCCGCTCAATTTCATGAAGATTATTTCAATAACTTTGATGTGGAATTAGACGTAGAAGAAGAAGGGTTTCGCATCCTTTCTACTAAAACTATTGTGGAAGAAGTGACCAATCCCGACCATCACATCGGTCTCAAAGAGGTGCAGGAAGTGGCCGATGAAGCCCAATTAGGGGATGAAGTAGTTCTTGATGTCACCCCCGACCAAAGAGAATTTGGTCGCATGGCGGCGATTCAAACTAAACAGGTTTTACTGCAAAAACTGCGGGATAACCAACGCAAAATGATTCAAGAGGAGTTCCAAGATCTGGAAGGAACCGTTTTACAGGCCCGGGTCGTCCGTTTTGAAAGACAGGCCGCCATTGTCATGGTACAAAGTACCTACGGTCAACCGGAAGTGGAAGCAGAACTACCCAAACGGGAACAGCTGCCCAACGATAACTATCGCGCCAACGCCACCTTTAAAGTTCTGCTCAAAAAAGTCTTGGAAGGTTCTCAACGCGGCCCGCAATTAATTGTTTCCAGAGCGGCGGCAGGCTTGGTAGTATATTTGTTCGCCAACGAAGTTCCCGAAATCGAGGAGGAAATCGTGCGTATTGTCGCCGTCGCCCGGGAAGCTAATCCCCCCTCCCGTCACGTTGGTTCGCGGACAAAAATCGCCGTCGATACCCTAGAAAGAGACGTGGATCCGGTTGGGGCCTGTATTGGGGCCAGAGGTTCGCGGATTCAAGCCGTGGTGAACGAATTGCGGGGCGAAAAAATCGACGTGATTCGCTGGTCTCCAGATCCCGCCACCTACATCGCCAATGCCCTTAGTCCCGCCCGTATTGACCAAGTTTTGTTCACTAATGCCGAAGAAAGACAAGCATTGGTACTGGTGGCCCAGGATCAATTAAGTTTAGCGATTGGCAAAGAAGGGCAGAACGTGCGTTTAGCCGCCCGTCTGACTGGCTGGAAAATCGATATTAAGGATATCGCCCTGTATAAAGGAGAACAAGAGGTAAAAACCGATGAAACCGACCCAGAAGCGCAGGATTTAGACCAAGAATGAACCCCTTCGTCAATTATCGACGCTGTATTAGCTGCCGTCTCTTCGCCCCGAAGGAATCCTTTTGGCGAATTGTCCGACTACACCCATCCGGACAGATACAATTAGATCAAGGCATGGGAAGAGCGGCCTATATCTGTCCGCAACCTAACTGCCTACAACTGGCCCGGCAAAAAAATCGTCTCGGACGGGCCCTAAAAGCCAATATTCCCGAAACGCTCTATGAATCCTTGCAAGAGCGCATCGGGACTGCCAAACAAGGTCGTCCAAATCAGGATTAAAATTGACGATCATAGCCACAAAATCGTTACCATGGAAAGGGGGCAGTCCTGACAGGATCAAAAAATCAGCCAACTTATAGGATCACTAACACTTTAGCCGGGGGATAATGGATGAGTAACGCGAAAGTCAGAATTTACGATTTATCAAAAGAATTGAATCTAGACAACAAAGACATTTTGGACATCTGTGACCAGTTGAACATCGAGTACAAGAGCCACAGTAGCACGATCAGCGAAGAGGATGCCCAACGCATCAAGGCAATTGCTGCGAAGGGAGTTGTTTCGAGTACCAGCAAAAATAGCACGGGTCAGCGAGAATCGGTTAGTCCTACCGAAGAAAAAAAACAAAAGATTTTAGCCCTGCATAAACACAACCGCCCCGAAACTGGCGAAGAAGGGGAAATCTATCCCGGACCTGCCGGTTCCTCAGCTAAACCGACTTTAATCAGTCCTCCCCGTCCCCCAGTTAAACCCCTCGTTGCTGCCCCAGGGCGCGACGGTGCGGCCGAAAAAACTCCCCCCACCGCTGCACAGATGCCATCTCAGTCCGCCAGTGTTAAAGAAACCCCGACCGAAACCCCGCTAGTGCCAGAAGTATCCCCCAGCTTAATCGCCCCACCTAATCGACCCTCCCTCACCCCGAAACCACGCCCGGGCATCGCCTCGGGCCGGCCAGAACCCCGATCTAAAAATGCCGCCGGCAGTAACGACAGGCCGCGGGGAGAAAAACGCGAGCGCGGCGAGAGTGAAAACGCCCCTAGTCCTGAGCGCAGGGTTAGCTTGGCTAAACCAGAAAAACCGACCCTCAACCGCAAACCCGACGGAAAAAGCCCGAAACTGGCGGAACCAGCTAGAGAAGTGCGGGAGACGGTGGAATTGAAGCGCCCGGTTCGCCCCGGTATGCCCGCTAAAATCTCGGCTACTGGCGAGGAAGAAACCGACACCACCAAGAAATCCGGTGTTGATGGCACAGAAATCGATACAGATACCGGATTGCTCGGAGCAGACGGGCCCAAAAAACTCAAACGACCGACCATGCCCCTTCGCATGGCCAAAAAATCTAGCTGGGAAGAAGAAGAAGAAGAAGAGAAAAAAGCGGCCAAAACCGCCAAAACTGCTGGCAAAAACAAACGCCGCACCCAAGCTCTCTTTGAAGATGACGATGATCTAGAATCGGAACTATCCGGGTTAATCAATAGCCCCAGTTTTACCCTTTCCACCGCTCGTCCCCCCAAACCGCCCAGCGCTAAAGCTGCCACCCCCAGCACCCCAACAGCAGTCAAAGTTAAGCGGCCCAGTAAACCAACCGCCCACACCAGCAGCCCGAAAAGCGAGCGTCAAGAACCCCAAGAGGAAAAACGCCCGGAAAGCATCGTCATCACCGGCAGTCTCACCGTGCGCGACCTCTCGGAATTGATGAAAGTCCCGGAAACCGAGATCATCAGAACCCTATTTTTTAAAGGGATGGCGGTTAATATCACCCAAACTCTCGACGTGGACACGATCGAAATGATCGCCAGGGACTTCGAGATGACCGTGGAAACCCCCAGCACCCAGTCGGCGGCGATCAAAACCACGGAGATGATCGATGTCTCCGACTGGGAAAGTCTCCAGCGTCGTCCCCCCGTCGTCACCATTATGGGTCACGTTGACCACGGTAAAACCACCCTCCTCGACTCGATCCGCAAAACCAAAGTCGCCCAAGGAGAAGCCGGCGGCATCACCCAGCACATCGGCGCTTACCACGTCGATGTGGAACATAACGGCAAACCGGAACAGATTGTCTTTTTGGATACCCCCGGTCACGAAGCTTTTACCGCCATGCGGGCCCGTGGGGCGAGAGTCACCGATATAGCGGTGCTGGTGGTGGCCGCCGATGATGGTGTACAACCCCAAACGAAAGAGGCAATTAGTCACGCCAGGGCCGCCGAAGTCCCCATCGTGGTGGCGATTAACAAAGTCGATAAACCTTCGGCTAACCCCGACCGAATTAAACAGGAATTGACCGAACAGGGACTGGTGGCCGAAGATTGGGGCGGTGAGACGATCATGGTTCCCGTTAGCGCCCTGCGGGGTGAAAATCTCGATAATCTGCTGGAAATGATTCTCTTGGTGGCAGAAGTAGAGGAACTGGTTGCTAACCCCGATCGCTTGGCTAAGGGAACCGTGATCGAAGCTAACCTCGATCGCACCAAAGGTCCCGTGGCTACCCTGCTCGTCCAGAATGGCACTCTCCGCGTCGGTGATAGCATCGTCGCTGGTTCGGTTTTCGGCAAAATTCGGGCGATGATCGATGATCGCGGCCAAAAAGTCGAAGCGGCCACCCCCTCCTTTGCCGTGGAAATCCTCGGTCTTAGTGATGTTCCGGCCGCCGGCGATGAGTTCGATGTCTATGAAAGTGAAAAAGAGGCCCGATCGATCGCTGATCAACGGGCGATCGAACAACGCAACACCCGTTTACAACAGGCCCTCTCCTCCCGTCGCGTTAGCCTTAGCACCCTCTCTATCCAAGCTCAAGAAGGACAACTCAAGGAACTTAATCTCATCCTCAAGGCAGATGTGCAAGGTTCCGTCGAGGCCATCCTCGGTGCGCTCAAACAGTTACCCCAAAACGAAGTACAGATTCGGGTTCTCCTCGCCTCTCCGGGGGAAATCACCGAAACCGATGTGGATCTGGCCGCCGCTAGTGGTGCGGTGGTGGTAGGCTTTAATACCACCCTTGCCAGTGGTGCGCGCGCATCCGCCGATCGGGAAGGAGTTGATATCCGCGATTACAATATCATCTACAAGCTTCTCGATGATATTCAAGGGGCGATGGAAGGTCTTCTCGACCCCGAAGAAGTGGAAGAACACCTCGGTTTTGCCGAAGTGCGGGCCGTCTTCACCGTCGGTCGTGGGGCCGTGGCCGGTTGTTATGTCCAATCCGGTAAACTGGTGCGGAATCGCTTCCTGCGCGTGCGTCGCGGCAAGGAAATTGTTTATCAGGGGGTTCTTGATTCCCTCAAACGGATGAAGGAAGATGCCCGAGAAGTGGCCACCGGTTTCGAGTGCGGTGTCGGTGTTTCTAAATTCAATGACTGGAAAGAAGGCGACATTATCGAAGCCTACGAAATGGTCATGAAACGTCGCACTTTATCCAGTTAATTACACTTGAACCGTCGGGAGTCGGGAGTCAGTTATCAGTTATCAGTTATCAGTTATCAGTCATAATTCCCCCACTCCCCCACTCCCCCATCTCCCCACTTCATAATTCATAATTCATAATTTATAATTTATAATTCTCATTTCCCTCTATGAAATCAGAACCTTTTTTGTGGATTCATCTGGCAGGGTTAGCGGCTTTGCCAATCTTTTTACAAATCGCTTGGATTGGTTTAGCTGTGGGCGATCCCTTGCCTTTTCTTTGGCTAGAATGGCTATTTCTGGGAGCGATCGCTATTATTCCCGTCTTTTGGATGCAGTGGACAAAACCTTTTGATATCTTTAGTCTTTTGTTGGTCGCCCTGAAACCGAGTCAACTCACCCCCGAACAGTTAAAAATTCTCTCTCTTTTTCAACGTCCTCGCCATCGTCTTCTGACTCTTTTGGGAGTCGTCCTCTTAATTCTCATCGCTTGGCCTATCTATAATTTTGCCCCTCTAGCGGCTGCCGTGGCCGCCTATCTCCCCCAATGGCGGCTTTTAGGTTTAGTCATTGCTGCGATCGCTCTCCTCTTAAGTCACCTATTTCTACAGGTTCCTCTGAGTGTTCTGGGGGTTTTAGCCACTAAAGAAAGTGATTGGACAGCGACCGAAGCTTTAGTTATTGAGCGCATTCCTGAGTTATTTACCATTTTTGGTCTAAAAGTTAATAAAATTATCTAAATTAGCCAAAATGCCGACAATTTCGCCTAAGAATGCAGGATAGATCGCCCGTTTAAGGGTTGAATATTCCTCGCATTACGGGGCAAAATTGCGGCCAATTGTTGCAGTTGTTGGGGAGAAATTTTGATCGTATTTTGCCAGACTAACCAGAGAACATCCTCGCTACAGGGAGGAGTGGACAAAGACCCCTGATATTCATAGAAACCGCTATTTTCCGGCAGTAAAAGCCCGACATTGACCCAAGTATCGGGGATAATCATTTCAGGAGAAGGTTCTTGGGGCAAATAATCCCAAATGGTTTGTAAATAGGGATTAAAAGCACCAATTTCGGCTAAGATGCCCACAACCGCTAAATTTCCCTTCCCATTTCGATGCACTAAATGAATTTCTAGAGGGAAAGACTGACCTTTAATCTGATGTTCGCTGGGGTGATGAAAATGGAACTGCAATAAATCCCAGTTTTCGCCGTGAAAACTCATGTTTCCAACTTTTTCGGCCTGAACCAAGATTGTATGACCGTTATGGCGAATTTTTAGGGGTATAGGACGATAATTAAAGGTGGGTTGGTATAGCTCTTTTTCAGTCACTATACTCAGATTGATCGGTGTTTGTTGCTTTCCCGTGGTGCAGAGGCGATAATTCGTTGATAATTCGCCCCAATGGTCAATATTTTGATAATTCCAAGTAAATTCTGGATTAATAGCCCCAAAAAGAGCATGAGAGCCTATAAATTGCAGTAATTCTCGTCTATACATGGGATTAAATTCAGCACATTTCGACACATTTCGACAAGCTCAATGTAAAAGCTCAATGTAAAAGCTCAATGTAAAAGCTCAATGTAAAGGCTCAGTGACCACATTCTTTACATTGACGTTTGGGTTTTCCATTATGAGTAGAACCATTCTTGATCGTATGGTGAGAACCACAATTAGGACAGGGGAATAGAGGTGAACTAGGGGGGGATTTTGTTCGGTGCTAGACTGATATTTGAGTAAGCCAGACAGGAGCCAGAAAAAGATATTTATCAGAAAAGTCATGTTCAAGCTAGAGGTTTAAAGACTGATCGGGTTCCAATTATTTTTATTAACAAATATTCTACACAATTCATACCAGATAAGCAAGAGGGCTACGGCACTACTACCGAATCATTACCCTCATTTTATCTGACTGTGATCGCTTTTACTTTTGATATTCTGATGGGAGAATGAAACAGCCCTACCCCCGACGGTGGGTTTGGGGGGTTCTACCCCCCAAAGGCTTGCATTGAATGATAAAATCGGAAGTAATGACCAACTTTAGAAGATAGTTTCCCTTTAAAAATCCCAACTCAGTAGATTTACAAAAATGAGATGCACCCAATTAGACAATTATTCTTGATCCACTGTCCTATAATGACAGAAAGAGTATTTTTGAATTGTATTTGTTCTTAACTGTACCCCACATTTCGACAAGCTCAATGTAAAATAATCTCCCTCCTGATAATCTTCTCATCACCTTACTTTATGTCAAACCTAATCCTTTTCTGGCATCGTCGCGATTTACGTCTCTCGGATAATATTGGACTGAGTAAAGCTAGGGAGCGTAGTCCGAAAATCATCGGGGTTTTCTGCCTCGATCCTGCTATTTTAGAAGGGGATGATATCGCCCCTGCTAGAGTTGCCTATCTGCTCGGTTGTCTAGAGGAATTAGAAAAAAATTATCGCCAAAAAGGTAGTCAATTAGTGATTATTCGCGGCAACCCCAGTCAAACACTCGTCAACTTAGCCAGCGATTTATCGGCAAAAGCAGTTTTTTTTAACCTCGATATCGAACCCTACGCGCGTCAACGGGATCAACAGGTAATCGCCGCTTTACAAACAAAAGGAATTGAAGTAGAAACCTTCTGGGATCAACTTCTCCACGCTCCAGGACAAGTCCTCACCCTCTCAAAAAGTCCCTACACCGTATATACTCCTTTTTGGAAAAATTGGAGCCAATTAGCCAAAGCCAGCCCCAAAACCCTAGAAAACCTGCAAGGATTAGACGAAAATGAGGGGGAGAAACTCGCAGAAACTATTAACTTACCAACCCTAGAAAATTTAGGTTTTACCTGGCAAAACCCCTTACCCCTCACCCCCGGAGAAAAAGCCGCCGATAGCAGATTAGAAGAATTTTGTCAAGGGGTTATTAACAATTATCAAGAAGATCGTAACTTCCCCGCTTTCGATGGCACCTCGCGCTTGAGTGCCGCTTTAAAATTTGGGGCGATTGGCATTCGCACAATTTGGACCGCAACCCTAGAGTTATTAGAAAATTGCCGCGCCGAGGAAGCAAAAGATAGTATTATCACTTGGCAGCAAGAGTTAGCTTGGCGGGAATTTTACCAGCATTGTCTCTATTTTTTCCCAGAATTGGCGGTCGGTGCTTATAGAAAAGAATTTCGTCATTTTCCTTGGCAGGATAACGAAGAACATTTTCAAGCTTGGTGCCAGGGAAAAACCGGCTATCCGATCGTTGATGCGGCGATGCGACAATTAAATGAAACGGGATGGATGCACAATCGTTGTCGCATGATTGTGGCGAGTTTTTTAACCAAAGATTTAATTATTAACTGGCAAAAAGGCGAAAAATACTTCATGCAGAAACTTTTTGATGGCGATTTAGCCGCTAATAATGGTGGTTGGCAGTGGAGTGCCTCTAGTGGCATGGATCCGAAACCTTTAAGAATTTTTAATCCCGCTAGTCAGACACAAAAATTCGATCCAGAAGGGGAATATATTCGTCAATGGTTGCCGGAATTAGCTTCCGTAGATACGGAATATTTAGTAACCGGGAAAATCCCCCGTTTAGAAAGACATCGTTGTGGTTATCCTGAGCCAATTGTCGATCATAATCAACAACAAAAAGAGTTCAAACGACTCTATAGTAATCAGAAGCCAAAACAATAACTAGGGTTTGCATCAAAAAGTTTTTCGTGGGGACAGGGTGTGGGGTGTGGGGTGTGGGGTGTGGGGTGTGGGGTTTTACCGATTTTGAGGGGGTCAATTACCTAATTTTTAGGGAAAAAGTCCCGGAATTTTCCCCCCGCTCACTCCCATATCCGGTACTTTTTGATTGACAAAAAGTATAAAAGCCTTACCCAACAAGGTTTTTAGATTTATTCAGCCAACCCTAACTAAAGCGACGGTAAAACTAGCTACTTTTGACCGGCTTTAATCTGGTTCCAAACATCCTCTAAACTTAGATATAACACAGGCACAACAATTAAACTCAACAGGGAAGAAGTGACTAAACCTCCCACAATTACCATCGCCATGGGTTGCCGCAATTCCGCACCAGTACCCAATCCCAAAGCGATCGGAATCATGCCTAAAATTGTCGAACAAGTGGTCATTAAAATCGGTCTTAACCTAATCATTCCCGTTTCTAAAACCGCTTCCTCCCGACTCCAACCCTGTTGACGCAATTGGTTAGTATAATCCAGCAATAACACAGCGTTTTTATCCAGTAATCCCAAGAGGAAAATAAACCCGATCAGAGAAATCATACTAAACTCACTACCCGTTACCAATAACCCCAACATTGCCCCCACAATCGCTAAAGGTAAACATAAAGCGATGACGATAGTTTCTAGCAGTCTTCTGAATAATAGCCATAAAACTCCTAACATTAAAATTGTCGCTAGGATTAAAGTGCGACCAAAACTGCCCAAAACATCGCTACTTTGAGAAGAAGTACCCCAACGCTGTAAAGTTATCCCTTCCGGTAAAGGAATCCCTTCAATTTTAATCGCCGCATCTTCTAATCCTAAATCGGGACTGAGATTAGCACTGAGAAAAATCGCCTGTTGACCATTTAAACGCTCGATCGCCAAAAAATCCCCCCGCTCATTTAATCTAGATGATAGGGAAATATCCTTCAAACCGGCGATTTTAGCAGCCTCAACCCGCAATTTCTCGGCACTATCGCGCAATAGCTGCAAATTATCGCTTTTAATCGCAATTTGGATCGGCTTTTCCGCTTCCGTTTGCACAAAAGGAATGTCCTCGATACTGACATTCACCCCTCTAATTGGCGGTAAAATTTGCCGAATCCGTTGCTGCACGGCACTGGTGTGAGATTTACGATCGCTCTTCAGTGTAACGTGAATTTTGCCCCGATTCGGCTCACCGCGTAAACCGGCGATCATAAAAGTCGATTCCACTTCCCCATCCCGCAAAATTGGCGCTTCTAATTTGCTGCCATCGCGGATAGTGCGACGCAAAAGAAAACTTTCGGGAGAACTCGCTAACTGGGAAATCCAAGCGAAACTATCACTATAACTCTTAGCCGTCGGTTTATTAGGGCTAATTTGCGTTATTTTCGGCAAAGGAGACGTATAAACCAGATTAAACTCGCCGCGATCGAGTCGGGGAATAAATCCCCTAGAAATAAAAGGAATTAGGGCAATACCCGCAAAAAAGGTAATTAGGGCAATAGCAATGACCAGCAAACGATGACGCAGTGACCAGTTTAAGAGCCGTCGATAGGCATTCTCAACCGGTCGCTTTTGTTTCGTCATTTTTGCCTGTGACTGCGGTTTCAGCCAATATACTGCCAAAACGGGCGATAAAGTTCGGGCGATCAACAGAGAAAAAATCACCGCAGCCGAGACAGTTAAACCGAAAGGTTGAAAAAACTGTCCCACCGCACCCCCCATAAAAGCCACGGGTATAAACACCGCAACAATGGTTAAAGTGGAAGCAGTCACAGCTAATCCGATCTCCCTTGTCCCCTTGAGTGCCGCATTTTTCGGGGTTTCCCCCGCGTCGATTAAACGGGAAATATTCTCCACATCGACGATCGCATCATCCACGACAATGCCAATCACTAAAGCGAGAGCCAGCAGTGTCAGGGTTTCCAGATTAAACCCATAGATGGCCATGATAATGAAAGTCCCCAAAAGAGATAGGGGGATAACCAGAGCAGAAATGATTGTAGCGGCGAAACTGCCTAAAAATATCAAGATCACCAGCACCGACAGCAAAACTGCCAAAAGTAAATCATCGATCGTGCCTTGTAGGGCAGCGCGAATATATTCCGCTTGGGTTTCAGCTAAAATTATCTTGACATCGGGCAGTTTTTGTGCTATGTCTTTAACCAGTTTTTCTGCGACCGCGGCCAGATCGAGACTATTGGCGGCACCTTTTTTGATTACCTGCACTGCGATTGCTTCTTGGCCATTAAAGCGTACCAGCGTGGGTAATGGTCGGGTTAAGCTTTTATGGGGATTATCTTCCCTAACTGTACCTTGACCGAGTAAATTAACTTTAGCCGTACCTGGGAGAGCTTTTAAGGGCGGAATTAAATTATCTTGGGCGATTTGGCTTAATTCTTCTAGATTTTTCTGCTCACTCACCAGCGCATAGGTGACTGTTGCCGACTCATTTAAATCAACGGGGATAACTTCTGTGGTAGCTTGAGGGGGTAAAGGGACTTGCGAGATAGCCTGTTTAACTGCTGCGGTGGCCTTGTCTAAATTTGTGCCAATTTTAAAGAAAACGCTGATTACTGACTGTCCGGGGGCAGTAGTCGAAGAAATATCACGACGACCGGGGAGAGAGAAAAGAGGATTTTCTAGGGGTTTAGTTAATTGCTGTTCCGTGGTGATAGCAGTAGCTAAATCCGCTTGAGCGTTAATTATGACGACTGGAAAGCTGATATCTGGGAAAAGCGCGTATTTTAAGGAACTAAAAGCCAAAATTCCCGCCACGGCCACCGCTAACCAGAAAGCAATGGTTAACCTCGGGGCATTAATCGCTATTCGAGAGATATTCAGACGTTCTCGCCATGATTCTTTCATCTTTGTTGAATAAGTGGGGTGTGGGGTGTGGGGTGTGGGGTGTGGGGAGAATAAATAAAATAATCTCCTGAATCCTGACTCCTGAATCCTGACTCGGAGACTCCTAACCCAATGGTAGATGTTGGATTTTTGCAGAAGTTCTATTTTCCGACAAAGATAAGCAAAAATTATTTATTGACTGCAAAAACTTGAGAATATTTAAATTAACATTCCGCAATATTTATAAATTCTTAAGAATTAATTGAGAAAGATTTTTATTTAACAACGACTTTATCATGGTTACAGCGATTTGATAGAATTTCATAGTGGGTTATTTTGTGCTTTTTTGGGCAGCAATGGTTGAAACCCTTGCCATACCTAGAAGGTTATCCTAATTAAGACGGGTAAATCAGTCATTTTCACCCACAACGATGATCTTTTTTTTATGTAGTTTTATTGCAAAAAAAAAGTTTTTTTGACAAAAAGCACAAAGCATGATACGGGAGAGGGGAATTATGAATTGGGGAGAGTGATTACCTTTATTTAGAAAACAGGTTTCTTCGAGAAACCCGTTTTCTGATAACAGTTAACAGTTATCAGTGTAGTTCCCCATCTCCTCGCAGGAGTCGCAATTCCCCCTCTCCTACGAGGAGATGGGGTTAGGGGGAGAGGTCAAATCATTCATTTCCAGAACTGATTCGCTACATTTCATCTACTAGCAATACATTTTGAGGAGTTAACTGTTTCCATTGCCTATCATTAGTGATAATGTAGGTTGCTGAATATGCGATCGCTGTTCCCAGTTGAATCGCATCGGGTGTTTTGAGAGTGTATTGGGTACGAAGAGCGATCGCCTCATTAGCAATAGATAAATCGATTGGTAACAGAGTAATTTGGCTCGAACGGGTGAAATATGTCCGGTATTGTTCTACCAACTCCTGATTACCTATCCTTGCTGGATGGGTAACAATTTCGATAAAAGTGATCATCGAAGTGATAACCTTAACCTGATAAATGGAGACATCATAAAATAACTTTTCCATACAAGGAAAAAAGATGGGATGTTGCTCGAAAAAGTAAATAAAAGGAGCCGTATCTAAAAATACAATATTTTCAGGTTGTAAAACTATTCCCATGATGATCGCTCCTGCTGAATATAAGCATCTACATCAATTGATTGCCACATTTCTTGCCCCAATCCCGCCGCATCGCGGAAATCTAATGGCTTATCTTCTAACTCTGGTTTAGCTTGCAAAAACTTTGCAAAATCCAAAATTTTATTCGCTCGATCTTCAGGCATTGATTTCACGATTTTGTAAATTTCGTCGGCTACACTCATAAGTAAATTCTCTCTTGTCTATTATGGACATTTTACCATAGCAATTTCATCGGGTAGTGAACATTACGAGAAACCCGTTTTCTTGTAATAAATGTTAATTTTTGTGATAGCATCCTTGAAAAATTGGCAATTGTTGGGCTAAAATTGTTAGCAATAAACCTTTGCAGTTAATGTCATGACTTCTACACTGTTGCCGAGCCTTCCTGCTGTTGACGATGTTTTGTTCGATTTTGCTCAATCTGATGGCTTTTGGACGAATTTGGCAATCGCTGTAGGTTAAGGGGGTGAGGTCATAACAATCCGTTGCCAAAACCGACTTTTCAGAATACAATAGATAAGAGTAGTCATTCATCGCTCAGATTAGTTAAGATGACATTACATGACTAATAATATTGACCATGACCGCTTATTTAAGGAGTTAATCTCCACCTTTTTTGTCGAATTTATCGAGTTATTTTTTCCTCAATTGATGGATTATTTAGATAGGGACTCGATTACTTTTTTAGACAAAGAAGTATTTACCGATGTCACGGAAGGAGAAAGATATGAAAGCGATTTAGTCGCACAGGTTAAGTTTCGAGGAAAAGAATCTTTTTTTCTGATTCATGTCGAGGCGCAGGAAAGTTCTCGAAAATGGTTTAATCGGCGAATGTTTACTTATTTTGCTCGCTTTCATGAGAAATTTGTCCTACCGATTTATCCGATTGTAATTTTTTCTTATTCAAAGCCAAAAAGAGAAGCAATTAGTCAATATGTAGTCGATTTTCCCGATTTTAAGGTCTTAGAATTTAACTATCAAGTAGTGCAGTTAAATCGATTAAATTGGCGAGATTTTCTCAATCAACCGAATCCGGTTGCTTCAGCTTTGATGGCTAGGATGAACATTGCCGAGAAAGAGCGAGCCAAGGTAAAAGCGGAATGTCTGCGCTTGTTAATTACTTTAAGGTTAGATTCAGCGAGAATGCAATTAATTTCCGGATTTATTGATACATATCTTAATCTTAATCCAGTGGAAGAGAGACAATTTCAAGAAGAGATTAGCACATTTAGTCAACCTGTACAGGAGGGAGTTATGCAAATTACCACCAGTTGGATGCGTCAAGGTATCGAACAAGGTATCGAACAAGGTATTGAACGTGAAAAGACATTGATTCTTCGTCAACTTAAACGCAAGTTAGGGGAGATTAATCCTTCATTAGAAACTAAAATTATGGAGTTAAGTATTGATGATGTCGAAGCATTAGCAGAAGCTTTATTCGATTTCTCTACAGTTGAAGATTTAATCAATTGGTTAAATACTTTAACTGCCTAGTTTTGACGTTAGCGATCGCATCTTCGCAACAAATGAGAAAACGGGTTTCTTTGAGAAACCCGTTTTCTTGTAATAAATGTTAATTTTTGTGATAGCACCCTTGACAAATTCGGGATTGTTGGGCTAAAACTGTTAGCAATAAACCTTTGCAGTTAATGTCATGACTTCTTCACTGTTGCCGATTCTTCCTGTTGTTGACGATGTTTTGTTCAATTTCGCTCAATCTGATGGTTTTTGGGTGAATTTAGAAAGTGCTTTTGGCACAAGTTATGATGTGGTTAAAGCGACGCAATTACGACAACAGTGGCAAAGTCGAAATTTTGGTCAAATTCCCCCGATTGAGGTACTTAGTGATGAGGTTTTGGGGACGGCGAATGGTGCATATTCCAGCAGTACCAATAAGATTTATCTATCAGCATCTTTTTTGAATACAGCTTCGCCAGCAGCGATAGTTAATGTAATTTTAGAAGAAATTGGGCATTACGTGGATGCTCAAGTTAATCAGGTGGATAGCGCGGGAGATGAGGGGGCGATTTTTGCGGCATTAGTGCAGGGTGAGGTGTTATCTCCCAGTGTATTAGCGGAATTGAAGACCGAAGATGATGGAGGTTGGCTAGAGGTAAATGGTCAAAAGCTAGAGGTAGAGTATAACAACCCCACAGTGAGTTTATCCCTCACCTCACCCACCAGAGTCACAGAGGATGGCCCCCAAAATCTGTTTTATGTATTTAGTCGTACTGGGGATACTACCAATTCCCTAACGGTTAACTTCACCGTCAGTGGAAATGCCACCTTTAACAGCGACTATGGGCAACGGGGAGCCACCAGTTTTGGTACGACCACAGGTAGTGTCACCTTTGCCGCAGGTTCTAATGTCGTCATTCTCAGTTTAGATCCCAGTTCGGATGTGGTCAGTGATGGGAATGAAACGGTGGCGTTGACCCTGGCGGCGGGGACGGGATATGCGGTGGGCAATGCTGGAGCGGTGACTGGAACTATCTTGGATAATGATGTGGCGCCGGGAACTGTGGTCAGAGGGAGTATTCCAAAGAGTCGATATAACAGAACATGGCATGAGGTTCGTAATCGTTATGCGTTTGCGGCACTAAAAGGTGATGGGTCTGTTGTTACCTGGGGTGACTCCATCTTTGGAGGAAGTAAGGGTGTTTATCGCTACAATTCACAAACAGACAGATATGATCTTGTTAACAACGTTGCCAGCAGACTGGCATCCGGTGTCACCCAGATTTTCTCCTGTTCGGGTGCATTTGCGGCGCTGAAAAGCGATGGCTCTGTTGTTACCTGGGGTCACTACTGGGCTGGAGACAGCAGTAGTGTGAGCAGCAGTCTGGCTTACGGCGTCACCCAGATTTTCTCTAATAGTTGGGCATTTGCGGCTCTAAAAAGCGATGGCTCTGTTGTTACCTGGGGTGCTGGTTTTTCTGGAGCGGACAGCAGTGGTGTGAGCAGCAGTCTGGCATCCGGTGTCACCCAGATTATCTCCAATAAATTTGCATTTGCGGCTCTAAAAAGCGATGGCTCTGTTGTTACCTGGGGTGCCTCCCATTATGGAGGAAGTATGGGTGTTTATCGCTACAATTCACAAACAGACCAACATGAATTTATTTCCAGTGTGAGCAGCAGACTGGCATCCGGTGTCACCCAGATTTTGTCTATGTCTAATGGATCTGCCTTTGCGGCGCTGAAAAGCGATGGCTCTGTTGTTACCTGGGGTGACTCCAGCAGTGGGGGGGACAGCAGTAGTGTGAGCAATAGGTTGGCATCCGGTGTCACCCAGATTTTCTCTAGTGGGCATGCCTTCGCAGCACTAAAAAGCGATGGCTCTGTTGTTACCTGGGGTAGCTCCAACTTTGGCGGCGACAGCAGTAGTGTGAGCAGCAGACTGGCATCCGGTGTCACCCAGATTTTCTCCACTACTAATGAATATTATGGTGGTGCATTTGCGGCGCTAAAAAGCGATGGCTCTGTTGTTACCTGGGGTGACTCCAGCCGTGGAGGGGACAGTAGTAGTGTGAGCAGCAGACTGGCATCCGGCGTCACCCAGATTTTCTCCACTGGGCGTGCCTTCGCAGCACTAAAAAGCGATGGTTCTGTTGTTACCTGGGGTGACTCCTACTTTGGCGGCGACAGCAGTAGTGTGAGCAGCAGTCTGGCATCCGATGTCACCCAGATTTTCTCCACTACTGATGAATATTATGGTGGTGCATTTGCGGCGCTAAAAAGCGATGGCTCTGTTGTTACCTGGGGTGACTCCAGCAGTGGGGGGGACAGTAATAGTGTGAGCAGCAGACTGGCATCTGGTGTGACCCAGATTTTCACCACTGCTTTTGCCTTTGCGGCGCTAAAAAGCGATGGCGCTGTTGTTACCTGGGGGCTTGACCGCGATAGTTCGGGCACCAGCTATGGAGGGAACAGCAGTAGTGTGGCGAGTCAATTGACCAGTGGGGTGGTGTCCTTCGCAGACTCGTTTAATGACGATCGCCTGGTTCCCCCACAACTTACCTCTGTTACCCTTGCGGTTTCTCCTACCAGTGTTACAGAAGACGGCACTACAAATCTGGTTTATACCTTTACTCGCAATGGATTCACCAGTAATGCTCTAACAGTAAACTACACCATTGGGGGGTCGGCAACCCATGGAACCGACTACAGTAGCATTGGCTCAAGTGTCACCTTTGCTGCTGGTTCATCCACCGCTACAGTTACAGTTGACCCTACTGCTGACAACAATTTTGAAGCTGATGAAACGATTATTTTAAGTCTCGCATCAGGAACCGGTTACACCATTGGTACGACGACCCCAGTAACAGGCACGATTGTCAACGATGATACGATTGTTACCCTAGCGGTTTCTCCCTCCACTGTCACCGAAGAAGGCACCGCCAATCTGGTTTATACCTTTACCCGCACAGGATCTATTGGCAACGCCCTCAGCGTCAACTATACGGTTAGCGGTACTGCCACCTTCAACAGCGACTACAGCCAAACTGGCGCGACAGCCTACACAACGACGACAGGAACAGTCACCTTTGCGGCAGGCGCAAGTACAGCCACAGTAACCATTGACCCCACGAATGATGCTGAAGTAGAAAGTGACGAGAGCGTTGCTTTAACCCTCGCTTCAGGAACGGGCTATTCGATCGCCACTACTAACGCCGTCACTGGCACGATTCTTAACAACGACGCACCGACAAACCTCATCCTCGCTAACCTGAACATTCTTGAAGATCAACCAGTGGGTACAGTGGTCAGTGAACTGATCAGTACCGATCCCGACACTGGCAATACCTTCACCTATAGCCTAGTCGCAGGGACGGGAAGCACCGACAACAACGCCTTCACCATTACCAATAACCAACTCAAAACCAACGCTGTATTTGACTTTGAAACTAAAAATAGCTACAACATCCGCCTTCGCACCACCGACCAGGGCGGTTTGAGTTTTGATAAAGCCTTCACCATTGGCGTAGTCTCATCTGCGACGCCAACCCAAATCGTCACAACCCTACAAGATGTAACAAGCAGTACGGATGGGTTCTTATCGCTTCGAGAGGCTATTACCCAAGCTAATACTACCAATAATGACAGCACAATTTTACTTGGAGAGGGAAGATACACACTCGCCACCGCCGATGACCTTGATATTCAACTTCAAGGCAAAACCCTAACGATTCAAGGACAAGGCAAGGATCTAACTATTCTTGATGGTAACAGCTTGGATCGTTTCTTTGAAATTCATAGCGGCGCCACGGTTATCCTCTCTGGAGTCACTGTGACTAACGGGAAAGCCGCTTTCGGTGGGGCGATCGCTAACGCAGGAACGCTCACGATCCGCGACAGCACCATCACGAACAACCAATCGCGGGGGATCGATGGGGTGAATGGCGCAGCGGGTAGCAATGGTCTCCCCAGTGGCGGTAATCCAAGAGCAGGGGGAATGGGTGGCCGTGGCAGCAGCGGTGGTGATGCCAGCGGTGGTGCGATCTACAACAGTGGCATCATCACGATGACTAACACCGCCATCAGCAACAATCAGGCGATCGGAGGTCGCGGTGGCAATGGCGGTCGTGGCGGTAGTGGAAGTTGGGCCGGCTTTTTTGGTCCTCCATTTATCGGTGGACGCGGCGGCAATGGCGGCGATGGCGGTGATGGCGGTGATGCACGGGGTGGTGGTATCTTTAATGCTGGCCAGGCAACGCTCACCAATGTCGTCGTCGGCAGCCATTCCGTTACTGCTGGTAGTGGCGGCTCCGCCGGTTCAGGAGGCTCAGGTGGGCGCAATGCTAGTGGGAGTTATGCAATCAGTGGTAATCCAGGAACAGCGGGTATAGGTGGCGTTGCTTTAGGGGAGTTTATCTACAATTCCGGTGCAATCCTCAGCAATCAAACACTGAACGGGATTTTCAATGAGGGGGGATCGGTTGAAGTCGGCAATAACTGGGCTGTTACCCTCGCTGTATCCCCTTCCTCTGTCACTGAAGATGGTGTAACCAACCTCGTTTACACCTTTTCCCGCAGAGGAGGGCTGTCAACGCCTCTAACCGTCAACTACAGCGTTGGTGGTACAGCGACCCTCAACACTGACTACACCCAAACCGGAGCCGCAACTTATACCGCGACGGCTGACACTGTTACCTTTGCGGCGGGTTCAAGTACAGCGACCGTAACGATTGACCCCACCGCCGATAGCACAATTGAAGCCAATGAAACCGTAGTTCTCACCTTGGCACTGGGTACAGGATACGACATCGGTACCACAAGCGCTGTAGCGGGGGCGATCGCGGATGACGATTCTACCGTTACCTTGGCGGTCTCTCCCGGCAATGTCCAAGAAGACGGTACACCCAATCTCATCTATACCTTCACTCGATCGGGCAATACAAGCGAGGCCTTAACAGTCAATTACACAGTTGGCGGTACGGCTACTTTTAATACGGATTACAGCCAAACCGGAGGGACGAGTTTTTCCGCCACCTCTGGGACAATGACCTTTGCTGCTGGTTCTAGTACAGCCACTCTCACAATTGATCCTACCGTAGATACCACTGTAGAGCCAGATGAAACTGTTGCCCTTACCTTGACATCTGGTTCCTATAAAATTGGAACGACGAACGCGGTATCAGGAACAATTATCAATGACGATGCCAGTGTCAGCCTGGCTGTTTCTCCTAGCAGTCTTCAAGAAGATGGCACCCAGAACCTCATTTACACCTTCACTCGTACTGGTGTAACCACTAATTCCTTAACCGTCAATTACACCATCGGAGGGACAGCTACTTTAAATACCGACTACACTCGTACAGGGACTACCAATACAGTCACCTTTGCTGCTGGTTCATCCACTGCTACCGTCACAATAGACCCCACTGCTGACACAATAGTTGAACCCGATGAAACTGTTATTTTAACCCTCGCTGCGGGGACAGGATATGCAGTAGGTACGACTACTCCAGTTACGGGGACAATTAATGATGATGAACTCCCTAGTATTACTCTTGCAGTTTCCCCCGCAAGTGTCACCGAAGACGGGACAACAAATCTGATTTATACCTTCACCCGTAGTGGATTAACCACTAATTCCTTAACCGTCAATTACACCCTCGGAGGGACAGCTACCCTTAATACCGACTACACTCGTACAGGGACTAACAATACAGTCACCTTCGCTGCTGGTTCATCCACTGCTACCGTCACAATAGACCCCACTCCTGACACAATAGTAGAAAGTAACGAAACCGTCGCTTTAACCCTCGCTGCCGGGACAGGTTATACAGTAGGGACCACCACTCCAGTGACGGGGACAATTACCAACGCTTCTGCAACTGGACAATATGCTTCTAGTGTTATTGCTTTTAGTTCTCAATATTCTTCATCTTCATGGAGTGCAGAACAAGCTTTAGGTCAACCCAATACTTTTAGCTATGGAGATATTTCAACATCATGGGCCCCATCCACACCAAATGGTGATGGAGATGCACAAGCTGATGAATTTATCACCCTTGGTTTTTCTACACCAGTTTATGCTGACGGTATAGAAATTCGTGAAACCTATGGAAATGGATTTGTCAGAAGCATTGATTTATTAGATAATCAAGGTGTTTATCACTCTATTTGGTCTGGAGTTGATCCTAGTTTACCAGGAAATCCAGTCAATTTTAGAGTCAATTTTCAGCCAACTAATTATCTGGTTGTTGGCGCAAAAATAAACGTTGATATTGATCATGATACTAGGACTTGGGAAGAAATTGATTCAGTTCAATTATTCGGTGTCGGTGATGTTATAAGTAATATCACCCTAGCAGTTGCTCCCGCAAGCGTTACCGAAGACGGGACAACAAATCTGATTTATACCTTCACCCGTAACGGAGTAACCACTAATCCCTTAACCGTCAATTACACCCTGGGAGGGACAGCGACTCTTAATACCGACTACACTCGTACAGGGACTAACAATACAGTCACCTTTGCTGCTAATTCAACCACTGCTACCGTAACAATTGACCCCACTCCTGACACAATAGTAGAAAGTAACGAAACTGTTATTTTAACCCTCGCTGCGGGGACAGGTTATAAAGTAGGTACAACCACTCCAGTTACTGGGACAATCACCAATGATGATTTCTCCAAACTCTCCATCAATAATATCACCGTTGTCGAGGGTAAAGATAATAATGCCATCCTCACCGTCACTGTCAACAACCCCAATCCACAACCAATTAGCGTCAATTATACTACTGCACCCATTAACGCTACCGCTAATGTAGATTACACTAGCAAAACTGGAACTATCACCATTGCACCTAATACTTCCACTGCTACTATTACCATTCCCATCCTCAATGATAACCTTAATGAAGCAAACGAAACTTTTGCCATTAACCTCAGTAATCCCGTCAATGCAACTCTTACCAATAACAAGGGAATTGTCACCATCAGCGACACCTTAAACGCTAATGTCACCACTACCCTACCTGCTAATGTGGAAAATTTGACCCTAACTGGGACTACAAATATTAACGGGACAGGTAACGCTGCTAACAATATCCTGACGGGTAATAGTGGTAAAAATATCCTTACAGGAAGTGCGGGAAATGATACCCTTAATGGAGGCACAGGAATTGATACCCTCATCGGTGGTTTAGGAAATGACACCTATCAAGTTGATACTACTACCGATACCATTACAGAAAATGCCAACCAAGGTACAGATACTGTTCAATCATCGGTTACTTATACCCTGGGAAATAACTTAGAAAACCTCACGTTAACTGGTACTACAAATATTAACGGAACTGGTAACACCTTAAATAATATTATCACCGGTAATAGTGGTAACAATATCCTTAATGGTGCAACAGGAATTGATACTTTGGTAGGTGGTTTAGGGAATGATACTTATCAAGTTGATACTACTACCGATACGATTACGGAAAATGCCAACCAAGGTACAGATACTGTTCAATCATCGGTTACTTATACCCTCGGTAATAACCTAGAAAACCTCACCCTCACTGGTACTACAAATATTAATGGAACTGGTAACACCTTAAATAACATTATCACCGGTAATAGTGGTAACAATATCCTTAATGGTAGTGATGGGAATGATACCTTGATTGGTGGTACTGGTAACGATACCATAACAGGGGGTGCGGGTGGCGATAAATTCACCTTCAACAACCGCAATGAAGGGATTGACACAATTACTGATTTTCTCTCCAGTCAGGGGGATAAAATTACTGTCTCTGCTGCGGGTTTTGGCGGTGGTTTAGCCGCAGGAGTTCCCCTTACATCTGCTCAATTTGTGTTAGGAACAACTGCATTAAATGCCAGCAATCGCTTTATTTATAATACAATCACTGGAGGATTATTCTTTGATGGGGACGGGACAGGTACACTAGCAGCTATTCAAATTGCAACTCTTAGTTCTAAACCCACTCTTACCGCCTCTGATATACTTGTATTAGTTTAATCTTAATACAGCTTGTAGGGTGCGTGTTTGCGGTTAAAAAGGTCTGTAAGCGTTTTCAACACCCTAGGAGAGGGGAAAGGGGAATTATGAATTATGAATTATGAATTGGGGAGAAGGGAGAAGGGAGCGGGAAGAAGGGAGAGAAAAAGCTAATAACTGATAACTGTTTACTGATAACTGATCACTGATAACTGCTATTCATACAAAATCTCATCAAAACAAGCTTCTCCCACACTGGATAAAGTCCTAGCGGCAGCCTTATCGGTTTTCGACTTCTGCACGAGGGCGCGGAATTGCTGTAGATTGTAACGAGCCTGGAATTTTTTAATCGTGCAGTCGCATAGATCTTTTGCCACATCAGCAGCTAACCCCTCCCCACGCGCTCTTTGTAAACATTCTTGACGATAACTGTCGAAAGTAGCGGCAGTATTAGAACTTTGGCTAAGGTAAACGGCATTATTAGCCTTTACTGGCAAGGATAAAGCCAATAAACCGATAAAAGTTAGTAAATATCCTGGATTTCTCATCATAATCGCTTTTTAAAGCCTAAAATACCCCACTAGATTAGAGAACCGCTGCCTAAATTATAGATCGATCGCTTGACTCTTGGGTTCCACTCTTGGCAAACTGTCATCTGTTATGCTAAGATGAATAATGATTGATCGGCGCCATCGCCAAGTGGTAAGGCAGAGGTCTGCAAAACCTTTACCCCCAGTTCGAATCTGGGTGGCGCCTTGGCAAATATCGGCAATTTTTTTCTGATTGCCTTGTCTAAATGAAGGTTTACCAAGGTTTTACTTGATAGGCTGCCACTAAATAGCGAAAAATATACTCGACTATCTCTAAATAATTCTCGGTAGTTTCTAGAGACTCACCCCACACCGTCACGCCATGGTAAGAAATGAGTAAAGCGGGAATTTCTGGGGGGAAAGTTGATAATCTACTTTCTATTTCTGCGGCAATTTTCGGCACATCGAGATAGTTAGCAAAAACCGGCATAAATACTTGAGGATTTTCTACCCAAATACCTAAACCTTTCAACATTTCTAAGGGAGGTAAAGATAACTTGTCCTCACGAGCAAAACGGGAAACTAAATTCGCTTCCACCGAGTGAACATGATAACAAGCTTGTGCTTCGGGAAAGAGACAATAAATCACCTGATGAATGCTAGTTTCTGCCGAAGGACGATTATCCAGATGAGCTAATTCCCTGACTTTTCCCGTCAGATCCACGCGCACAAAATCCTCTTCTGTGAGTTTACCTTTACTTTTGCCACTGGCAGTAATCCAAAAACTATGATCATCAACTTTAGCGGACAAATTACCTGCCGTGCCAAGCATCCAACCCAGTTGATAAAATCTTCGGGCAGCTGCCACTAGAGATAAACGAGGATCACTCATGGTTTTTAGAGATATGGTGGATAGGGAGTAACTATTATAACAAGTTGAAGCCAGCAGACGACCCACTCCTCAGCATAGCGGGTTGAGGTAGTTTATTCCGGATAATCTCGCTCAAAACTAAAGCCAAGGCAGAATAGAGTGAGGAACCGGTGAGTCAAAAAGAAAATTTAACCGTGGCAATGTGTTGGGAGTGTGTTAGGTTAAAGATAATTGCAGCTTTGATGAATCGAGGGTTGAGCCGTGAATAACAACTTTTTCCGCAGCTATTCTGTCAATGATTCTGGTTTGGGTTGTTTCTTATCTTTGATTTTAGTCGGATTGTTGTTAGGCTCGATCGGACTGGGTTGGTTAGTCAATAGTTTTTTAATTCTCGTGGCATTCCTGATATTTTCCCCTGTGATTGCTTGGGGAATTTTTCGCTGGTGGTTGCGACGCAATTTAGTTGAAGATAGCTGTCCCGTCTGTAGCTACGAATTTACGGGTTTTAATCGCACGGAATGCCAATGTCCTAACTGTGGTGAACCATTAAAAGTGGCAGGGGGTAAGTTTATTATTCCCACCCCTCCCGGTACGATCGATGTACAGGCGATCGAAGTACCTAGCCAACAGTTAGAAGATTAGGGTCAAACCATCACCATCTAGGCACGCGCACCAAACTGAAAGCGGGGGTTCTGAATTTTAACAATAACAGCAGTCCCAGCAGGTGAATTGACCAATGAACGAGAACTAAGCCCCAAATAATTGCAAAAATCAAACTACTAACGGCAAGAGCTTTAAAAATATCATTATCGGTCTTTTGATACCAGAGAAGACTAAGGAAGGAAAGCAGTAGGAGTAGAAGCGGAAAAAGTGGGGAGAACATGGGGATCACCATTGGGTGAGGGGACTGTTTTCACATCCATAGCCTATCATTTTCCCTTGACGGCTACGGGTAGCAGCGGTTACATTCTTCCCTATTTGTCATAAATCTTTAGAATCAAATGAAAAAGTTTACAAGCCAGTCTTTTAGCCTAAAGGTGGCACGACAATCATCCTCATTGTAACGTAAAATAGCCGCCAATAAAGTCCGATCTCCTGTTTTTAACCACTGGTCATACCACCAAACGCATTGATCCCCGCTTACTCCTCGATCGCGCCATTGAAAGCCAATCCAGTTAGCCAGGGATTTTAAAGAATAACTTTCCACGGGAAAAGTTACCGAGTTAACTACATGATAGTGCAGATCAAAACAGCGAGAAACTAACTGATTAATCAAAGAAGAAGGGGTTTTATAAAGATAACCTAATCGTTTAATTGTTTCCACTTCGTACTCAGAAAAGTGAAAAATTGGTGCTTGATAATCCTGCATGACTAAGGTTAAGAATTCCTGCCAAATCCTGCCTTCATCTTCTGGCTTTTCTGCCAAAAAGGGATAAAATTGCTGGGTATTAACTCGATGGTCAACCCGTAAAACCCCCAAAAGATAATCTAAATTCTGTTCTGGTTCCGCTTCGATGTCAAAATAAAATTCAATCTCGGCCCTCGGTAGGGGGGACAAATAGGCAGTTTTGCCGTTGCTTTTGCGAAAGGCCCGATTTTCAATAATTGCTTGGGCCTGTAATTGTAACTGATTAGCCACCTCTAACCCCATCCCCTCCCGCGTACGAGTAGGACAGGTAAGTGCCAGGGATTCCATGGTGGAAACCCCCAAAGACTGTAAAAATTGGTAACGACTGGGAGTTACCCCCGGGACTAAAGAAAGATGTTGACTCGCTTGGGCGATACCATAACAGTGACTATACCAATGACATAAACTGCAACGCTGACGCGAGATGAAAACTTCTGGTTCTTGCCGATTAATCACCATTTCGCCGAACTTTTTGATTATTTCCTCTAGTTTAGTTAACCAGAGATTCAATTCCACCCGATAGCGATTATGACGACGTAGGACAATTTCGGCATAACTGGGAAAAACTCCCTGCATACTGGCTAATAAATAGGCGTAAAAAGTAGCCAGCATCTTATATTCAGGCTTAGGACGGCGACCGAGTTGAATATTGAGGGGGTAATAAATCCAATCGCCAAATTTCGACTCTCCTGTCTGTTTAATTAATAAATGGGGGGAACCGGTTAAAGAGACGGGATAGCCGGATTGTAAAAGGACTCCGTGATAAATACAGGGTACCCCCTGACCCATCAAAGCTTCCGTTTCCCTAGCGGCGGCTAAAATATCCGTGCTGGGAGTAGTCAAGGAACAATAATCCGGATAGGAGTCTTGCAGGACTTTTTTAACGTGACTTTGACTCTCCTGACGCAATTTAAGCAAAAAATCTCGCTCAGGGTCTTTTTCTTGGCTATTGCCGTAGAGATTTAAAAACCCACGGCGTTGACAACGTTGGTAGTCTAGAAGTAGATCATCGGTCAGTAGCATTATATACAAGGAGAAAAGTTAAGCTTTCCTGGACCAGTGAGTTGACACTCCCATCGCAATCATGCGAGGGATTCTTGGTTGATTGACTTAAGTTGTCTTGGTAGGAGTTCGGTAAGGCTCACTCGAGCCGTATTACTACCAACCAAGATAGAGCTTAAATCTCCCCAAACTGAGCGCAAGTCGAGGTGCCAGTTTCCAATATGCCCTATCGTAGCTTTTTTGAGTATATTTAATGGCGCCATCTTGTCCCTATCTTCCATATACCCACACAAACAAACATGAGTTCTGACTGATAGAGACTTTTTGACTAAGCGACCACAGTTAAGGCATTCTTGACTTGTATAGGCTAGATTAACTGCAATAGTTAATCGGCGATATTTAATACCAAAATACTCAAGCCATTTTCTTAATGGCGACCAACCTGCGTCATTAATACTCTTGGCTAGTTTTTGATTACGCACAAGGTTTTTGACTTTTAAATCGACCTGAGCTATCAAGTTGTTTGACTGAATTAAACGGAGTGCCAATTTTTTAGCAAACTCTTCTCGCTGCCTACTTACTTTAAAATGTCCCTTGGCGTACTTTTGTCTAGCTTTTTTGTAGTTATTGACTGCTTTTGTCTTCTGTTAAACTTTTTCGACTTTCTTCTATTCAGTTTATTAAGGCGTTTTTCTGATTTTCGATAATACTTAGGAGGCTCTACTGTATTCCCGTTGCTGTCAGCATCAAGATCTTTTAGTCCCACGTCTAAACCTACACATTTTTTAGTAGGCTCTAATTGTGGGGTTATATCTCTAATATCGAGTTTTAGCATTAGCTGGCAGTCGAAATGTGTCGAAGTGCTGTTCTATACTGGTTGGCCTTTCATCCCTCGGTAAAACCCTGTCCATTAGTCACATCTTTCTTAACATTTCAACCCTTTGTACCACAGCGCTTTCAAGATTCGGTTAACAATCTGTAATATTCCTTGTTGACACCCTTACTGACAAAGAAAAAACTGAAATCAAGTCAGGATAAGGGTTGGAGTGCTTACTGACAAAATTGTTAAGAAAGTTATCCATAAGGGATAGGGTAAAACCGAGGGTTCCTTCAAGCCGACATTTTAGGTAAATATTTAGTAAGCAGAAATTAATCATCCCTCTTCGGTCTTAATCTTAAGTAACAGTGAAAAGTTCTAGCGGATTGGGTTAAGATCGAGACGTAACCCGAAAAAAATTGCAACAGGAATCGGTGGAAACCCCTCCGGTGGGTTATTAACGGAAATTTTTTTACTGGCAATCCCTATGAACTATCATCCGCCCTCACAGCCCCTGCCCGCCCCCTGTATTATTGACTCTGGCGTGGTCATCGCTAAAGAAGATATGCGTCGTCTCCTCGATGATATCGGACGAGTTCGCTACATCCATAGTCTCGAAGGGGTGATTCAGAGTGAAGGAGAGGGATGGATAGTGGAAGTTTTCGCCGATTATCAGCAAAGCACCCTAGTTGCTAACTACAGTCTTTATCTGAATACCTATAGCTTCGATTATCTGCGTCTAACCCGCTCTCCCGACGGTGAAACCTATTTTGATCTGGTTCAAGACAATCGGCAATTACGGCTAATTCCCCTGAGTAATCCACTGCAAGATCCCGATATGAAAGCCCGTCTCAATGCCGATACCCTTGAAGCTATGGTTACTCAGGTACTTTCTGCTAAGTGGGATGTGCAGTTTGAAGACGAAGACGACAACGATTGCCCCTTTTAGGCAGCGAGCAAAAATACTGATAACTGATAACTGATAACTGAAACAGTGGGATTTTCCTTTGAATTAATCGCCCAGTGTCCCCAAACTGGTGCGCGGGTTGGGGTTTGGCATACTCCCCACGGACCGGTAGAAACACCCCGTTTTATGCCTGTGGGAACTTTGGCCACAGTGAAAGGTTTGACCCCCGCTCAAATCGCCAGCACGGGGGCGCAAATGATTCTCGCTAATACCTATCACCTGCATCTGCAGCCCGGAGAAAGTATTATCGAGAAAGCCGGAGGTTTACACGATTTTATGGCATGGAATCAGCCAATATTAACAGATTCGGGTGGATTTCAGGTATTTAGCCTTAGTCAACTGCGGCAAATTAAAGAGTCGGGAGTCACCTTTCGATCGCCCCGGGACGGTAGAATAATCGAAATCACGCCAGAAAAATCGATTCAGATTCAAAATGCCCTCGGTGCTGATGTGATTATGGCCTTCGATGAATGTCCCCCCACGGGAGTCAGTCATGAGACCATGAAAGCATCTATAGAACGCACCTATCGCTGGTTAGAGCGCTGTCTGACGGCCCATCAACGACCTCAAGAACAGGCTTTATTCGCCATAGTCCAAGGGGGAATCTATGAGGATTTACGGGCAGCGGCGGCGCAATCTTTAGTAAAACTCGATTTACCCGGTTATGCTATCGGTGGCGTGAGTGTGGGGGAAGAAACGAGCCTAATTCATCGCATTGTCCAGATAACTGCCCCTTTACTCCCCGAAAATAAACCCCGTTATCTGATGGGAGTGGGAACCTATCGAGAAATGGCCAAGGCGATCGCTAGTGGCATAGATCTGTTTGATTGCGTTATTCCCACCCGTTTTGGTCGCCATGGCACAGCTTTGGTGCGGGGAGAGCGTTGGAACCTCAAAAATGCCCGTTTTAAGGAGGATTTCGCCCCTTTAGACGAGACTTGTCCCTGTTACACCTGTCAACACTTTAGCCGTGCCTATCTGAATCATTTAATTAAATCGGGGGAAATGTTGGGTTATATTCTCTTATCTCTGCACAATATCGCCGAATTAATCAGATTTACCCGTGAAATTCGTCAATCTATCCTAGGGGGGACTTTTGCCCAAGATTTTGCCCCTTGGCTTGAGGATGCCGTAGATGTTACCCCAACGTGATAAAATTTCAGGAAACGTTTAAAAATTTTCTTGTCAAGGTAGATAGAGAGATGGAAACTGCACTTTTGTTCGCCAAATTGCCGGAAGCATACCAAATTTTCGACCCCCTAGTCGATGTCTTGCCCCTGATTCCCCTATTTTTCCTCTTGCTGGCCTTTGTTTGGCAAGCATCCGTCGGTTTTAAATAAATCGACTTTCAATTATCAGTTATCAGTGAGCAGTTATCAGTGATCAGATTTGAGTTTTCAGTGAAATGACATCTTTTTACTGATTACTGTTTACTGAAAAAGCTTCCCAGATTAAAACAAAGCCCCGGTTAAATCAGCATCAGTCAAGTCCACATCTTCTAAAATTGCCCCGCGCAAATCCGCATAACTGAGATCCGCACCCCGGAAACTGGCCCCGGTGAGATCGGTGATAAATCCGTCTCTTTCGGGACTAGCACGAAAATTAACCCGGCAAAGTCGGCAATTAGCGAAATTGGCTCGATATAACAGGGATCCGCTCAGATTAGCATAGTTGAGATCGGCTCCGCAAAAGTTAGTTTTGCCCAAGTCCGTGCGTTGGTCGGAAGTGGAGCGAAAATCCGTATCAATTAATAGGGCCTGCTGGAGATTAGCACTGTTGAGATTAACACCGTTTAAGACGGCTTTGGTTAAATAAGTGGCTTCTAAATTGGCTTCGAGCAGATTAGCTCCGCTTAGGTCCGCATCGCGTAAACAAGCTCGATAAAAGTCCACTTGACTTAAATCTGCTCCCCAGAGAATCGCCTCACTTAAATCCGCTTCCCTCAGCAGCGATCGCGCGAGGCGTATTTTTCCTAACCGGGCCTGTCGCAGATCTGCACGGCAAAAATTGACTCCTGGGAGGGAAATATTAGTTAAGTCGCCTTCCCGCAAATTAATCCCCTGAAAATCTCTTTCTCCCACCCGATAGCGTTGACAAAGTTTTTCTACGAGCATGGAAATTTTTCTCTATCATAATTGAGGTAAAATGTCAAGGGTTTAGCGATTTTTATTTAGGGAGATGGAAAGCCGGCAGACTCTCGAATTCTCGGGCCCGTTGACGCATTTGTTGACTAATGCGATCGCAAACCACCTGACAGAGATCATAGATCACGGGGTCGGTAATTTGATAGTAAACGCTGACTCCTTGGGGTTGTCGCGAGATAATTCCCGCTTGGGTTAAAGCTTTCAGGTGTTTGGAGAGATTGGCTTGACCTAGTCCGGTAGCTTCAGCGATTTCTTTACCATTCATCGCGCCTAATTGCAAGCAACTGAGAATCTGTAGGCGACTGACTTCCGACAGGACTTTGAAATAGTCCGCCACGGAAGCGAGGACGACGCTAGAGGTTTGGGGGGAGAAACTGTCTAACATAGGTGGGTAATAAAGTGACCAGTTAAAAAGGCTGACAATAGGTTATCGTTTAAAACTTTATAACTATTGACTACTATAGTTTAACTGGAAAGGTAACTAGAGTCTAGTCTGCAAGCTCGATCGAGATTGGGTCATTCAGAAATCTACTGCTGCAAGAGTGCCTCCTGACTCCACCAACAGACTTTTTATCGCAAACCCTAACTATCACCGAGCATGGTACTGATTAACTGCCGGACAGTAGTGCTAGGATGGTTCTCTAAATTGCTTGGTAAAGCCCATTCTGAGTCAAGATAGGACATCTTCAGTAAATCTCTCACTTGTTTTGATTTAGCTTGTCCTGTACTTTGAGCAACCCCAAAAGCCTGATAAAGTTCTGTGGCCGAAATGTGGGGATTTTGAGTAGGATCGAAGAGAAAATTGACCATTCCTAGGGCGTGAGTAATGCCAGCAGCCCAGGAATTGGCTTTACCTTTTTCTAGGGGAGAGGGACGCTTACGAGCTAAAGTTGCAGTTAATTGGCGAATAAGTTGGGCGTATTCTTCATTAAGATATTGAGCGGCAAATTTATCGGTAATAGCGGTAATTTCTTGATATTTGGCCTGCATTGCCTTGGGAACATTTTCCGATTTAGGAACAACTGGAGGCGTTTGTTTCAATATTGCTGCCGCTTGCTGTTTGGCGCGTTGTTCAGCATTATATTTTTCTTGAAAAGCTGTTAAACCCTCCTGACTGGTGATATCAAAACCCTGCTGATGCGCTTGTAACAGGAGATTTTTCATAAAACCGCCACTGTTGGGATCGTTCATCAGTTGACTAAAGCGATCGCCTAATTGCTCTAAATATTTAATAATAGCCTTAGCCTGAGTTAATTTATATTCTCGTCCCAAAAATTGCCAAAAACTAATTAATTCAGGGATAGCATCTTCGGTTTCCGTCGGATCGAGGATAGTAATTTTGCGTGGTAAAATCTTCTCCATTAAGATCTGCACATCTGCCTTAGTCATGGTAGCAAGGGTATAACCTTCATAGAGATAGCCCAACTCGACAAAGGTAGCAATCCAACCACCACCTTCTTCTTTTTCTTGATAATAGGCCTCTCCCTCGGGCGAATTGATATATTCTTCGATCGCTCCAGTAATATAATCTTCTAGTAAGGGTTCGGCTTCATCGTAGTCTAAATTATCTAATTGTCGGATATTAAAAGTCATAACTCTAGTTTTCCTGCGAGGCTTTCCTTTAATTTTAGGGGATTAGCTGACCGACAGCCAAACTGACGCTAAAATAGTCTTTGCTGTCCGGGGTTGTTGCTTGCTCCTGACGGTGGTTGTAACCGGTAACTGAACATGACTTCGATTCGTCAACTGCATCAACAACTCGTTAATAAAGAAAAAACAGCCGTCGAAATCGCTACAGAATTTCTCGCTCGTATTCAAGCGATCGAACCACAAGTAAAAAGCTTTCTCCATTTAACCCCGGATTTAGCCCTCGCACAAGCCCGAAAAGTGGACGAGAAAATCGCCAGGGGTGAATCGCTGCATCTGTTAGCAGGTATTCCCATCGCGCTAAAAGATAATCTCTGCACCAAGGGTATCCCCACCACCTGCGCTTCTCGGATTTTAGAGAATTTTGTCCCCCCCTACGAGTCCACCGTTACCCAAAAATTACGGGATTTAGGGGCAGTTATCGTCGGTAAAACCAATTTAGACGAGTTTGCCATGGGTAGTTCAACGGAAAACTCCGGTTATCACGTTACTGCTAATCCTTGGGACTTATCCCGGGTGCCGGGGGGATCTTCCGGGGGTTCGGCTGCGGCTGTGGCCGCTCAAGAATGCGTGGTGGCCCTAGGATCGGATACCGGTGGCTCAATTCGTCAACCGGCTTCATTTTGTGGCGTTGTTGGGCTAAAACCGACCTATGGCTTAGTTTCTCGCTTTGGTTTGGTGGCTTACGCTTCTTCTCTTGATCAGATCGGTCCCTTTGGTCGTACCGTAGAAGATGCGGCGATTTTATTACAAGCGATCGCAGGTTACGATCCCCAAGATTCTACCAGTCTCAATCTGCCGATTCCTGACTATAGCCAATTCCTGAAAACCAGTTTAAAAGGGTTAAAAATTGGCGTAATTAAGGAAACTTTCGGGGAAGGTTTGGATCAGGTGGTTGCTGAGGCAGTTAATCAAGCTTTAGCGCAGTTAAAGGCCCTCGGTGCCACGATTAAAGAGATTTCCTGTCCCCGTTTCCGTTACGGATTGCCCACCTACTACATTATCGCCCCCTCGGAGGCATCGGCGAATTTAGCCCGTTACGATGGGGTTAAATACGGTATTCGGGAAGATGCCGATAGTTTGATTGATATGTACACCAAGACTCGCGCCAAGGGTTTTGGTGCGGAAGTCAAGCGCCGGATTATGTTGGGAACCTATACCCTCTCGGCGGGTTATTATGATGCTTATTACCTGAAAGCACAAAAGGTGAGGACTTTGATCAAAGAGGATTTCGATCGAGCTTTTCAATCGGTAGATGTGTTAGTTTCTCCCACTTCACCGACCACAGCTTTTAAAGCCGGGGAAAAAACGGCGGACCCTCTGAGTATGTATTTATCGGATTTAATGACTATTCCCGTCAATTTAGCCGGTTTACCCGGGTTAAGTCTTCCCTGCGGTTTTGATGGGCAAGGTTTGCCAATTGGTTTACAATTAGTGGGTAATGTGCTGCGCGAAGATCAATTATTTCACGTCGCCCACGCCTACGAACAGGCCACCGATTGGCACAAACGTCAACCATCTTTTACAAATTGATACAATTGCTGGTGGCTATCTTTTGCCGGTAGCCATCAAGTAAAAATCAGCAACCCTGAAAATGTCTCAAGTCTTCTTTTAATTGGGGAAAAGTTACCGAAAAAGCTGTTACTTCGTCATCCCATTCTAAGTTGAGCGGCAGCCGCCAAACTTTGGCTTTTATAAATCACTTTGGTAAGGTCGAATCCAATGCAGTGTTAGCTTGCTCCAACGTTTTGCCGTAACCAATTGGTAAAGGCAACACGTTCTAATTCACCAGAGGCTAAAGCTAAAATGACTCGTTCTTGCTCATCTACAACAGCATTAATCTCCAGTCCATTCAACACAAGAAATGTTTCCATTGCCCCATGACCAGTGCGCTTGTTGCCATCAAGAAATGGGTGATTCATCACAATTGAAAATCCCAAAGCTGAAGCTTTATCAACAATTGTCGGATAAAGATCCTGCCCGCCAAATGTCATGCGTGGTTGAGCAATAGCAGACTCTAAAGAACCTAGGTCACGAATACCCATAGCTCCTTGGGACTGTTGAATAATTTGATGATGTAAATCGAGGACTTCCACTAATGTTAGATAGCGTATCATGCTAAACGACGATAAAGTTCAGCGTTTTTCTTGAGTACATAGCTTGATGCTTGAGTAAATTCGTTTTTACGACCAACCAACCAATCTTCTATGCTGGCACTGAGTAAGTCTTCAGGGGAAACTTGGCTGTTCTGAGCTAACTGTTGTAATCGTCGAAACTGCTCATCTGAGATATTAACAGTAATGGAAGCCATCAAAAACCTCTCAATAGTCTAAATATTTAACATTATAACCTCCGTCAACCTAAATATGGAACCTGTTACAGTTAATTAACGCACCCCTCAAGTCTTCTCTGTGGCCCAGCAATGCTCTAAAGTTGATATAGCGTTTTTCAGTCTGCTGAGGTACAAAAGTTATGGGTTTTAGGCAAAAGGCAAGAGGCAAAAGGGAAGAAAAATAGGTGTACCTCACTAGCTTAGGAAACGCTATATTTTAATTGGGGACAATTTGCCAAAAAAGCTTTCACTTTGTCATCTCACTCTAAGGGTGAAGTTAGCTGTCTGGCAATAACGCAACTGCCAACTTGACCGGATTATCTGCTGGTAGATGTGACCCATTTTTTAGAGTTCTTCTACTTGATATCCCTGTCTCTTGGCAATTTCAAGGATTGGGTTGATGTTATCAATCCCCCACTGATTACAAACGGCAATTGTCTGACCATCTCCGGTTTGGAGTAACTGCTCCTCGTTTAAGAAGTAGCGTTTAGCCCCTCCCTTTTCCGTCGCTTTTTCTAGTAGGGCAACAACACCAAAGCTAGGATGAATTTCATCAGGGAATATCTGGCGTAATTGGTCGAAAGTTGTGTCCGGATTTGTTTGGAGGTGATGAGTAACGATAGCTAGTACGAGCTGGCGCTTATTGTAAATATTTCCAAGGAACTGATATTGCGTCTTATCTTTACTAAAACTGGCAGCCGTTCTCTGAGCCGATGCTTGCTCTCTCACCTTCACTTGGTACTCTTCTGCTTCTGGCAATGGGATAATTTGTTCAATGTCAAGCAGAAGCTCTTCCCCAAGCTTATAGGGTTGTAGCCGAACACAACGGATATCCAAATCTCGATCGTTTAGCCACATTACCGTTGTGGTTAGCTCTCTAGAAAAGTTAGCCGATGCCAAAACAATTCTGACATCCTTTGGAAATTGCTCTTCTAGGGCATTACTCCAGCCCAAAAAGTTGAGGATTTCTTCCTCAGCATTTTTACCAATACAACGTTTTTCAAGATATTGCTGGTAAATTTCAACAGCTCTTTTGAAGGTCAATGTAGAAACCATCGCGGCATAGCGAAGTGCTTGAAGTTCCATGTGGGCACCAGTGTCATCTCTTTTAAGTTCAATGACTACTAAGTTCGCTTGTTTATCAATGCCGAGCAGATCAATTCTTCTAGCTCCTTCAGTCCATTCTGAAAACTCTTCAGAAATGACCAACGTATCTGGAGAGATGACTGTGATTTTATCTCTTAGAGCAGCTTGGAGGTCAGAACGCTCTTGAATTTTCTCTATGCCAAACTGTGTGTTCTGGACTTCAGTAATTTGTTTATCTTTGAAAGTATAGAGAGGCATGAGTTCCACTAGCTTTAGACAATGATTTATACATTATACAGTTAAAACTGAACCCAAGTAAGACAGCTAACGGCCATGGTCAGCGGTGGTAATCAAAAATGGCGTTGCTGAATCAAGATATGAATACTAATGAATGCACCTATCCACAAGTTAGCCTAGTTCTAGGTTTTAAAAATTGCCAAAGAAGACAATTTCCTAGAAGTACAATTTAGGTTTTATTCCCGTTTCTTCAGTGAAATCTTCCTCTATCTCCACCAAACAGACTTAAGCAACAACTGGCAGGGAGTAGTTATTTATCCTCGGCGTTCAGTGGAAAGCGTAGAGACGGCTCGTTATGGGGATTTAATCAACTCCAGCAGGATTTTACGTTTTTATCTCGAGGAATTAAGGGAAGTGGAATCCCAGGGAATATCGATGTTACAATTAATTATAGCACCAACCGCCAGAGCGATCGAGCAGGGAAAACAATTAATTCCACGGATTAGACAAGAATTCCCTAAGTTCAAACAACAGCAAGAACTTTTAGAATTGATAGAGACAATCTTGGTTTATAAGTTACCCCAAGTCAGTAGAAAGGAGATAGAAGCGATGTTTAGTTTAAGTGATTTAAAACAAACTAAAGTGTATCAGGAAGCTTTAGAGGAAGGTAGAGAGGAAGGTAGAGAGGAAGGTAGAGAGGAAGGTAGAGAGGAAGGTAGAGAGGAAGGCCGACAAGAAGGCGAATTAGCGGCAAAATTAGCCTCTATTCCTCGCTTATTGGCCTTAGGATTAAACTTTGAACAGATAGCACAAGCTTTAGAATTAGAGATCGAACAGGTTAGACAAGCGACTCAAGGGGAATAGGAAAAGTTCAAACTTTGATAAATTAATATAATTGCTGGTGGCTATCTTTTGCCGGTAGCCATCAAGTAAATCGAAGAATAAAGTAGGTGGGGTTGAACGATAGTGAAACCCGAAATTTAAGTAATTGGGTTGGGTTTAGTCAAATAAATTCCTGTAAAATAGCTTCGATTTGTCCTTTTAGAGGAGGAATATCATTTTCAACAATATCCCAAATAATCTCTAGATTAATACGAAAATATTCATGAATAGTTAAGTTTCTTAGATCGCTGGCATCTCGCCAAGGAACTGCGGGATATCTTGCTTTAAATTCTTAAGAAGTTGCTCTAGCTGCTTCACCAATAATTTGTAAATGATAGACAATCCAAGTTTGAATTAATTCTTGTTGTTCAAACACGGTTTTTCCCTGTCGAGCATACTTTTCTACACGCTCAATTGCTTCTAAAATATCCCGCAAGCGTTCGGTATCATCCCTCATAGTGGTATTGCTTCTTTAAGTACGCGCTCTCTGATCCTATCTTTAAGTCCCTGTTCGGTAACAATATCAACTTTGCAGCCTAACAAGTCTTCCAGTTCTCGAATTAACGGCAAGGGAAACCAGGGACTCCGACGTTCGCTACAATAATCAATTAATAAATCAATATCGCTTTTTTCGTCAGCTTCTCCCCGTGCAACAGAACCAAAGATTCGCACGTTATTTGCGCCGTGTTTAGCAGCAATAGCAAGGATTTTTTCTCGTTTGTTCTTGAGTAATTCGTCAATTTTCATGATCTACTTAGTTTGCGATAAATTTTGTCGAAAAAAGCTTCCTTGTACCGATTCTTGGGGTAGGGATTTAGTTTGTTTCTCACTCTTTATTTAGGGCTTGCTGAATATTGGTAAAAGCTTTACTAGAAAAGGGTTATGTGCTTTTTTTTCAAAAAAAGTGCAAGAAACAAAGGTTGAGGAATCGATCTGAGGGACTTAAAACCCTTGCACTTTCATTAAACCCTTCTATCCAACGTCCATCATACCCTATTTAATCTTGCTTCCGATAGTGTTGGGTTTCTTGCCTTTAACCAAACCAAAGCGACAAGACGGCGATTAAACTATACAATAAAAAAAGAAGACCATACCCTAAAACAGACATTCGTATTCTTCAAGATACCAGTCTCTCCATGCTAATCGTGGCAAATGCCCACGAGGAGCATTTAAACTAAATGTTAATACTGCTCGTTATGGGGAGTTAATCAACTCCAGCAGGATTTTACGTTTTTATCTCGAGGAATTAAGGGAAGGGGAATCCCTCCACCCTACCCCCACGAAAAACTTTTTGCCGCAAACCCTAATTAACCCTGAATTGCTTTAGCTAGTTGAACGTGAAGTTTATGACTGGCTTTAAAAGCCATGTAATGAGCGGTGGGAATGGTTCCCAGTAAACTCAAATCACCAATTAAGTCCAATAATTTATGTCTTGCTGGCTCATTATCAAAGCGTAAAGGAGGATTTAACCATTGATTTTGATCGCAGATCAAAGCATTTTCTAAACTGCCTCCTTTAATTAAACCAGCCTTTTGCAGATATTCAATTTGATCGGCAAAACCGAAAGTCCGAGCATCTGCGATCGCATTTTGAAAACTTTCTTGATTAGGACTCCAACTATACCATTGATTACCGATCGGTTTATAAGTAAAATCGATGCCGTAGGTAAAACGTAATTCAGGGGAAGGAATCGCCGCTACAAAAGCATCCCCTTCGTACAACCAAATCGGTTGAGAAATGGTTAAATCTGATGGAGAAAAAGAGTTATTTAAACCAGCATTTTTGATCGCTTCCACCCAGATTTTAGCCGAACCATCGAGGAGAGGAATTTCCGCACCATCCACCTCAATGCGAGCATCCTCTACCCCCAAAGCGGTTAAGGCCGCTAATAAATGCTCAACAGTTCTAACCTTTGCTTCTCCTCGTCCCAATTCTGTTGATAAAGTCGTTTGGTAAACCGAAGAAACTAGAGCGGGAATAATCGGTTGATTGGCTAGATCTCTGCGGACAAAATAACGTCCTTCTCCTGGATTTGCCCCACAGACGCGCACCCGTGTTATCTCCCCCGAATGCAGTCCAATTCCCGATAATTCAAATTGTTTAGAGATAGTAGAAACCATAATTATCAAGTAATAAAGCTTTTATCAGTGAACAGCAAAAATAACTAAATTCATCGATAACTGGTAACTGATAACTGATAACTGGTAACTGATAACTGATTAGAATCGTTCCCCGATACCGAAATGGATACGAGAACTACCATCGACATTAAAACCGTAGTCAACCCGAATTTGGCCGACAGGAGATTGTACCCGAACACCTAAACCGTAACCGAGACCAGTACCGGGTAAATCCCGGACAATCCCGGGTTGACCGGGGACATCACCTTGGGAACCAATAGTAGTGCCGAAATCGACAAATAACGCCCCCCCGATAATTGCCACAATGGGAAAACGATATTCGGCCGTCGCTTGGAAATAACTGCGACCGCTACCCACTTCTCCCTCGGCGTAACCCCGTACAGAGTTACTACCCCCAACAATAAAAGCATCGTAGGGGGGTAAATCGCCTAATA
Source organism: Microcystis protocystis FBCC-A270 (assembly GCF_050500235.1). Classification (NCBI taxonomy): domain Bacteria; kingdom Bacillati; phylum Cyanobacteriota; class Cyanophyceae; order Chroococcales; family Microcystaceae; genus Microcystis; species Microcystis protocystis. The sequence continues at coordinate 4,671,806 of NZ_CP191407.1, read as the reverse complement.
CTGTCCCTGCTTGCACATTAAAAGCTAGGGATTGCTGACCTTTAAAAATATCGGTTTCAAAGAGATTAAAGGGATTAATAAACCGAACGGGGATAAAGTAACTGTAACTACCCCGAACACGAGTTCCGAAAATACTGCCAGAACCAACCGGGACAGTTTGTTCTAAACCTAGACGCAGGAAAGAACCACTGGTGGGTTGCAGGGGATTGTCGCGAAAATCTTGAATAGCGCCAATATTGAGGGAAAGTAGATCATCGGTCCCAGAGGAACTAAACGCCAGTTTTTGACTGCCAAAACCATTGAGAGGTGCAGACAGGGGGGAGATGTCACCATTGGCATTTTGCACCTGTACCTGTTGATAGTTAAAACCTAGGGAAACCACCCATTTTGGTTTTGTAAAAACATCAGGGGCCAAAGGACGGACAAAAGTAATACCGCCACCCGTGCGGACGATACGGGGACTATCATTATCGTTAAGCGTCCGAATTGAGGAATCTTCCCCATCATAAACTAGAGAAATCGACTGTCGCCGGAAAACGTTGACCGTGTAGGAAGTACGGAAATTATCCGTGGCAATCCAAGGATCGGAAAAACTCAGATCGAATAAAAATTCCCGTTCCCCTAACTGAACTTCTGCCCCTAAAGTTTGGTTATTACCGCCAAAATTGCGCTGCTGATAGCTGACAGTGCCGAATAAGCCTGCATTCGAGCTAATACCGCCCCCAGCGGCTAGGGAACCCGTATTACCTTCCACCACATCGACGTTAACAATCACCTCCCTTGGGTCGCTGCCGGGGGAAAAAGACAGACGCACATCCTCGAATAAACCGAGACCGAAAACACGCTGTAAATCCTGTTGGGCAGTATTACGGTTGAAAATATCCCCCGCTTTTAGGCGCATTTCCCTAGTAATGATAAATTCTCTGGTTTTAGCCTTGACTGGTTCCTGTTCGACGTTAAAATAACGTACTTGAATTTTTTCGATTAAACCTTCGGAAATGACCAGAATAACCCGACCATCGGGATTGACTTGCGGCGCACCGATCACCTGGGCTAGATCATAGCCGTTTTTGCTGTACCAGTCATTAATTTTTTTTACCCCCGCCTGTAGTTCCCGTAAATTCAGGGTTTTGCCGTATTGACTAGCGAAAATTTCCTCGACCACCCCGGCAGGTAAAATCGATTTGTCCACGGTTTCTGGGGCAATTTGAATTTGTACACCCTGAAAAACGGGGTTAGGTTGCACCTCAAAGGTAACTCGCACCCCTAGGGGCGTATCTTGGGGAACTGCCCGCACATCGGCAAAAAAGCCCGTGGCAAAAACGGCGTTAATATCTTCTTGTAATTGCGATCGAGTCGCGCTTCGTCCAGGTCGGGTGCGAATGGTATTATAAACTAGATTTTCTAATTCTCGATTAGCCCCTTGTACTACCACTTCAGCCACCAAAACCCGCGACTCCTCCGCCGGTGCCGGTGGAGCTGCGGTGGGAGTTTCTGTAGGGATTGGGTTTTCCGTCGGAGTTTCCGTCGGTGGTGCCACGGGTGGAGTAGTTTCTCCCGTCGCAGGAGGAGACTGTACTAGCTGCTCGACGCGGGGAAAAACCGTCTCTGTGGGTTCTTCTTCGGCCATGACCGTCCCGTGAAATAATCCGAAAATAGCCAGCAGCAGGGCCAGCGAGGAGTATCGCCTCGAAAAATTGAGATTTTTAAGCACTTCCACACACCCAGTAACACCATTATGGTTTTGTTTGTTTTCTCTGCCCGAGAAATTTAACGAACGTTAAAACTCTAGCAGATCGCTTACTCTCAGTAAATCCCAGCTTGACCGGTGATTCAAGAGATGCTGCCTCAGGTCTGATATTTGTCAGCCGTCAGCATTAAGTTTTTATCTTGCCATATCTTAGCTTTTTCTGGTTTGGCTCTATCCCAATTCACCATCGAGAATTATTGCCACCTCGGTTGGCGCACAATTAATTACGCTGGGGCAGCTGTTAACGTCTTTTTTGTAATAACTGTACCAGTTGCGAGACCTGTTGGCGACTGAACATTTGCCGCAGGGTACTAGCTGCTAATTCGGGTTCTAGGGTAATCAGGATTTGTGGTAATTTGGCGGTGGCTAATAATTGCAATTCTTGACTGACGGTGATTTCTTCCCCGCGACCCCATGCTAATAAATCACTGGCTTGTTTTAATTCTTTAATGATAACTGGGGCGAGAGTACGGTAGGAATGTTTGGGGTTAGCCAGAGCCGATTGAGCATTTTTAACTAAATATTGCCATTGTTGCTGTTCTGAGGCCAATTGAGACAGAGATGAAATTAATTTTTGTAATTGCTGACGGGAAGCGCTGGTTTCTTGCTGTTTAAACAGTTGTAACATCTGTTTGAGTATATCTCTGACGCTAATGGAGATAGAAGGGGCTGCCGCAATAGCAGAGGTAGATTTTCCCTGGCCGAGAAGATAGTTAAGATGGGCCTGTAATTCGGCAAAAGTCGCTTCACCGTTTTTAACGATGGCGTTAGCTTCCTCGCTTTGCAAACCTAAGGGCTCCCGCAGCTTATCGATTAATACCTGAAGCAGATCATAACCCTTGAGGAACAAAGACTCTAATTTTTGATCGACTTCTATAGGATTTTCTTTTAGTATTTTGAAAGCATCCTCAAGACGGTGAGCAGTTTTTTGGATACTGCTATAACCTAACATGGCCGCCCCCCCCTTGACGGAATGGACGGCACGAAACATCTCGTTCATCTGTTCATTGTTGTTGACGAGATTGCCTAAGTCTAAAATACCCTGTTCTAAAGTTTCCAGGTGTTCTTTTGCTTCTTCGATGAAATAGCCGAGAATTTTCTGAGCGTTAGCAGAGTCCAAAGTCTTATCCCCCTCATCACGATGCTGTTTAGTTCTAGATTGCCCAGTTTTTCAGTAAATATATCACTTATCAGGCAATGGCTAGGAAAACTGGCGGCTCTTCTGGTTTATGTGTGGAAACGAGATCTATACTGATAGTCTCTTCCGCAGCTCGACTGAGCGTTCGTGTTAGTGAGCTTGTCGAACTACTGATCTCACGCCGAAGTCATCGCCGAACGTTAAAATAGCCCTAAACGTCTTGCCCGATAAGCATTTCAAGATTCCATAAGCAAAAATTATCACACAAAGTCGAGAAGAGCCCTGATATTTTTTCAGTGAAATTGAATTAGCAACGATAGATATACATTTGAGCTATCGAACTATTTAGTTAGTATATAGCGTTTCTGATTCACAAGAGGTACATTCCCGATCCTGAACAGCTTAATCAGCAAAGGTTTAAGTGTGCCGCACAGATGCGAGAACCGCTATATACACCCAAAGCAGGCTGTGATCAGGTTATAATTTTTGGAGATGTTTAATGAGCATGGTGCGTTCCCCAAAATCTATCGGTCCGGCAGTAGGAGCCACATCAAGGAACGCACACTATAGCTATGATGATCGCTATCCTAGAAATAAGCTCTGTTCCGTCCGCAGCAACGAAGTGTTAGACATCTTTTAGCTCTTCAAACCTTGACAAGAGCCTATGAGGAACTAAGAAAATCATTTTAACACGAGAGTTTGTCGGTTTTGTTTCAATCTTCATGAATTTTGGTTGGAAATTATCTCCATTCTCATCCTTAGATTTGACGAAAGCAAAACAGGTAAATTCAATAGATTTAATAAATTCGAGGAGCTTCTTTGTTGGATAAATTTCCGACAAGACCAAAGGCTGATCTCGAATGAGAAGATTTTTGCCACCCATTAGTATATCGAAATCTGCTCCTTCAGCATCTGTTTTGATACAGGAAACACTTAGTAACGGATAATCAGACATCAATTTGTCTAAAGTATTTACCTTGACTGTCACCTTGTTCTCTTGGGGACTATACCTAACCAGCGAATTTAGTTCAGGCATTGAGTTCAAATTAAGATCCATAGTGCCAGGCTCGGAAAAAAGTGCTTCTTCTAGAATATGACAATTTTGAAACTGGGAAAGATTTCTCTTTAAGTGTTCAACCATTCTCGGATCGGGTTCAAAGGCATAAACCTGATTGGATGAAGGAGCAGCCAGTAAACTGTAATAACCAATATTAGCCCCAACATCAATAAAGTCTTTATTAATATCTAAGAACCGATGAAGGATAATTTCAGATCCCCAATCTAACTTGCTTCCCTTGAGGAAAATTTCCGTTCCGAATCGACTATCATAGGGCAGAGTCATTTCTACATTATTAAATAGAACCATTTTCTGGTTGAGCTTGGTTATCTTATAAAATGCTCGTATTACATAGCGGTATAGGAAATTCCAGCCACCAATCTCTCGAACCAATCCAAGAAAATAACTGAACTTATGCCAATAAGTAGTTTCTTTAAACATATACTCTCACTTCAAGTTAGGCATGAAGGCATCTAAATATTAATTATACCGCTCTCTGCGGTCGAGCCTCCTCCTCTGTCCTACTATCCTACCCCATCGGTCCGACACCCCCTCAATAAAACCCAATACCGCACTGTGGGGTCTAATCACTATCGGTGACTAGGTAATTATGAACTCCCGATTTTAATGGCTCTTCCGAACTTGTCGTGTAAAATCAAAGAAAAAACAGACACTTATTGCTGACCAATAAAAACAATAATTTATCTTTAAAAGCTGACTATGCTTGCAATACAGCAATTTATTGTTTAAAATATAGACAGCCAAGACCAGCAATTTTAGACACAAGCTATACTTATGCCATCAAATCCACAATTAAAGTTAATGACCGGGCTACTTCACCTAGAAGGAGTTGTCGTTACCAATTATCAAATTATTACCGATATAGGAATTGTTTTACATTTAGAAAATATGTCAAGAGAAAGCCAGTGCATTCATTGTGGAAGTAAAACGGAAAAAGTTCATCAAAACAATGAATTAACAATCCGAGATTTACCCTTTGGAGAACAGGCATTATATCTGAGAATCAATCGTCGTCAGATGAGCTGCGAGAAATGTGGGAAAAAATTCACAGAAGAACTAAATTATTTGCCGAAGAAAAGAACCTACACAGACAGATTTAGAAAAAAAATAGTGGCCGAAGTCCTGAATAGTGATCTCAAAAATACGGCAGAAAGAAATGGAGTAAGCGAACAAGAAATAGAGACGATGCTCAAAGACTTAGGAGAAGAGTTAATAACCGCAAAACCTCAAGGGCTAAAAAAACTAGGAATAGATGAAATAGCCATGATAAAGGGAAAAGGAAATTACTATGCTGTGTTAGTAAATATAGACACAGGAAAAATTATAGGCTTAGTGAAAAAAAGAACAGAAGAAGCATTAACAGAATATCTGAAACACTGGGGAGAAGAGGTTTTGAGCCAAATAGAGGAAGTAAGTATAGACCTGTGGATAGGGTATAAAAATGTGGCAGAAAAAACCTGAAAGGGGGACAAGAAGGCTGAAATCCATATATCATAAGCTTTTCATGGTTTTAGCTCTAAAAAGTTCGCCGCACCATCTCTCACTTATTAATAATAATTCCTAGTAAGCTCGCTCCTATCCCTAATTCTTTCGTTAGCTTTTTGCCTAGAATCGCTAGATCTATTTCTAGCGAGAGAAGCCAGAAGCCTGTGTTGGCAAGTTTTCTAGCTCGCTTGTCCCCCTGTCAGAGAAAAAACTAATGCCTCAAGCTCAAATAGTAGGGGATAGATTCCATGTAATGAAACAAGTAAATAACGAGCTAGATGAAGCAAGAAAGGAGGTAAAAAGAGAGGCAGCTAAGATAAAAAATAAGAAAAATAAAGAAAATATCTTAGCAGGAATAGCCAAGAGCAAATATGCCTTATACCATTTCTCTAAATGAAAACTACACATCGAATTTAAATCCCCCTTTAAGTTCCCCTTTTTAAGGGGGATTTAGGGGGATTAAACTTCTGTAGTCAGACTTTGGAGAATTGGTATTATTAAAGAATGAAGGAGACTTAGTAGAGAAAGAAAGGAAAAAATTGGAAGAAGTATATAAAGTGTCTCCAAAACTTGGGGAAATGCACAAATTAAAAGAGGAATTTAGAGAAGTATTTGAGAAAAATACGGAGGGGAATGAGGGATTATTTGCCTTGAGTGATTGGATAAAAAAGGCGATGGCTTACTTTCCTAAAAGCTGCCAGACAATGAGGCGGTGGATTGATGAAATAACTGCCTATTTTGATAACCGAACAACCCAAGGAACAGTGGAAGTAATTAACAATAAACTGAAGGTGATGAAAAGGAGAGGCTATGGATTTAGAAACTTTAAAAACTTTAGTCTTAGATGTTTATTAAATTGGCATTTTGCCAGTTGATTTTACATGGTAAGTTCGGAAGAACCGGAAATCTTTAGCTGGCATAAGTAGAATTTTTCTCAAGTTACTATTTCTATTTTAGGTGGTTTAAGTGCGTTTTAGCTTACTACCGAATCATTACCGCTGGTTTTGTGCTTCTAGAAATTCCACCCGTGCCTGGGTGGACTGCAATTCTTTGACTAATTCCCGATAGACCGAGAGGGGAACCGAGGGGCGACCAGTGCAACTCTGGGGTACTTGGGGGAAATACGCGGAGTAGTGGTTATGAATTGACTAATTTAGGGCTTTTAAGCGGTAAAAATGGCCTACTGGACCGGTTCCGCTACCGATAGCGAGGGAATGCTCAAGGGCGTTAGTAACGTACTCCTTGGCTTTTTTCACCGCTATTTTTAGGTCATCACCCAAAGCGAGGTTAGCCGCGATCGCTGCCGATAGGGTACAACCAGTCCCGTGAGTGTTATTGGTTTCGACGCTTCTGGTCTTAAAAGTTTGCCATTCCTCCCCATCAAAGTAGATATCAACCCCACGCAGCCGGCCTTTCATGGCTCCTCCTTTCACTAATACCGGTGTGGCTGACTTCTGGAAAATAATTTCGGCGGCCGCTCTCATCGTCTCAAAATCATTGATCTCGATGCCACTTAAAAGCCGTGCTTCGTAACGATTAGGGGTAACAATCGAAGCCAGAGGAATTAAACTATTAAAAAGACTATCTATAGCCCGATCATCAATTAATTTGGCTCCTACCCGCGAAACCATAACCGGATCCACCACTAAACTGATTAAACGCCAGCGCTCGATCGCCTCGGCCACCGCTTCGATAATCTCGCTGCTGAACAGCATTCCCGTCTTGACCGCTTGCACACCGAAATCCCTGACCACCGCATCGATTTGGGCTGTTACCATTTCTGGACTTAAGGATTCGACGCGCTCGACCCCCAGGGTATTTTGGGCGGTAACGCAGGTAAGGGCGCTGGTGCCATGAACTCGGTGGAAGGCGAAGGTTTTCAAATCAGCTTGAATTCCCGCGCCGCCACCACTATCGGAACCGGCGATGGTGAGGGCAATGGCAGTCATAGGCCGTTAGCGATCAAAAGGACGACGACGTTGCAAGAAATCGGGGATATCTAATCCCGCCGGTTTTGGTGGTTCAGGAGTGGGTGCCGGACTGGGTGCGGGGGTATTGATCACCACCTTGCTACTGGTGGGACGAGAGGGGGATTCCCCAGAAAAACCAGTGGCAATGACGGTAATTCTGACTTCTCCCTGCATTTTCTCGTCAATTACTGCCCCAAAGATGATATTAGCGTTGGGATCCACCACTTCATAGATAATTTCGGCGGCGGCATTGACTTCGTGTAGGGTTAGGTCTTGACCACCGGTGATGTTAAAGACCACACCTTTCGCCCCTTCGATCGAGGATTCCAGTAACGGCGAGGAAATAGCAGCGATCGCTCCTTCCTTAGCCCGAGATTTTCCGGAACCGATGCCGATGCCCATTAGGGCTGAACCCGCATCGGCCATCACTGCCCGCACATCGGCGAAATCCACATTGACCAGACCGGGGATAGTGATAATATCCGAGATACCCTGTACCCCTTGCCGCAGCACATCATCAGCGACGCGAAAAGCCTCCTGTAGGGGAGTTTCGGCGGGTATTACCTGTAATAACTGGTTATTGGGGATAATAATCAGGGTATCGACCCGACTTTGTAAACCGCCCACCCCCTCATCGGCCTGATTAGTGCGACGACGACCCTCGAAGGTAAAGGGACGAGTCACAACTCCCACGGTCAAACAGCCGATTTCTTTGGCAATTTCGGCCACAATTGGAGCAGCCCCTGTTCCCGTACCGCCGCCCATGCCAGCGGTAATAAAGACTAGATCAGTTCCTTCCAATGCTTGGGCGATTTCATCCCGGGATTCTTCCGCCGCCTTCTGTCCGATCGCCGGATTGCCCCCCGCCCCTAGGCCGCGGGTTAATTTTGTCCCGATTTGTAACCTCTGGGGGGCGGAGGAGTGGGCCAGGGCCTGGGCATCGGTGTTAATTGCCCAAAATTCGATTCCGGTCACGCCACTGGCGATCATGCGGTTAACGGCGTTACAGCCCCCACCGCCGACCCCGATCACCTTGATCTTGGCGACATTGCTCGGCACGATGCGATTACTACGACTTTCTTCTCGGGGTGTCATCTGTGATTCATGGGGACGAGTAAATAATACTCCAGCATTATTCTGAGAGTAATGATTATCTTCGCTCATAGCTGAACTGGCATAATCGTTACTGTTCAGATTGGGATAGGTGGGAACGATCTCATTAATCGATGTCATTGGAATTGGAACACTCTTAGTACAAGATTCTGTTATTGATTTGATGAATTAGAGATGCACTGTTAACACTATCACTAATATTATGTCGGTTCCAGTATCTACAGTATCAGTTTCTTGTTCATAAAATCATAATTTGGTTTTTTTGCCAATACCTAAAGGGAATAATTGCGGTTATTTACTGATCAATTCCAGTTAATCCCGACCGGTTGCCGTTACTTTGGCAACCCTAGGGGCTGGCTGTGGCTTTAATTGTACAGTGGGAGCATCGGGATTGCTCAGATCAATGTAGATAATTCGCGCTAGAGGTATCTTGGATGACAATTGCCGCGATTGTACGAGAGCGGTTAATTTTTCCGGCAATCTATCTTTATAAAAACCTAAATAGACCTGCCCCAGTTCGGTTTTTAGTACAAGATTACTAGGATTGCGCCAATCGATGGCGGTAATTTTAATGGATAAGTTATTAATTAAGGGATAAATTTTTTGCCACTGTTGTTGATATTGTCGGTCGTAACCAAGCACTTCTAGGCTAGGTAATTGGCTTTTGGGCAGAGTTCGACCATAATAGTTTTGAGGAATTATCGTTCCCGAGGCATCTAAAAAACCTTGCTGTTGATGAGAACGCCAACGGGCAACAGGTTTTCTTTCTTGAATAGAAACAATCACTTTCGGGGGTAATAATTGCCGCTCGATCTTAACGTCGGCAATAGCGGGAATAGCAGCTAATTTTTCTCGCAATTGATGGGTGGGTAATTCCCAGATAGATAGAGGATAGCTTAATTTCAGCCAAGCGCGAATCGACTCGGACGACATTAACTCCGTACCTGCGATTTCCACCTGTCCGGCCTTGGTAATTGTCCAATAGGGTGAAGTCATCCCCCAAGCTAATCCCGTCGCTAAACCACTAACCACCAGAAAGCGACCTAGAGCTTGCCACACCTTTGATCGCCTTTGGTGGCGCAGGTTTTGTCGTTTTTGTTCCAGGGAGAGGGATGAAAGAATTTGATCGCTCATAGGGAAAATCTCGGACAGTTTTGCTGTTATCTTATACCAAATTTCTAAATTCCTGACAGACATAGAGCTTCTAAAATCCAAGACCATCCCGTTAAATACCCGATAGTGTCAGGCTCTTCGGTTTGTGTTATGCAATGAACGGGGGTTATAAGGGATGGAACCCTTATATAGAAAAGCATTTAGCGATTTTTGTCAATTATTTTCGATCTAGAGCGAACTAATCAATTAAATCCCTTGCCAGATAAGGATTTAGTCGATTTATGCCCCCCTATCGAACCATACCAAGTAACGAAGAGCCTAGTGTCATTGGATAAACGATTTAAAAGAGCATCGAGTTTATCTCTTAAAGCATCAAGAGATTCAAAAGTTTCCCATGCCAGAAAATTTTTCAGGTACAGCCAAACTCTCTGTTGCGGGGTTAACTTCAGGACAACAAGAAGGTTGATAAAACAAGATAATATTGTCGGGAATTTCTAAGTGTCCCGCCATATGTGCAGGAGCGTTATCTACTTGTAAAATATGTAATTCATTGGGAAAAGCTTGCGATAGTTGTAATAGATATTCTCCGAAACAATCCCCATCTAAATGGGAGAATTCATAGAAGAAGCTTCTGCCCTGTCGAGGCTCTACAGCCCCGTACAGCCAAAAGCATTGGAAGTTATATTAAAAATTACCAATCGGCTTAACTCCGAAAAGAGTTATTTTATTCCGAGCAATAGTGTGATAACCAAATCTACTTTCATCCTCGCACCAAAAACTTACTTTCTCGTAACGCTTTACTTTCTCGCTTTCCCTGTCTAGTAAAGCTTTTAGTCGTTTAGATAAGTTCGCTTTAAACTCATCTACTTCGCCAGGCAATTGTCTCGGATTTCCTGGTCTAGGTACTTTTAATTTAGCTTCTAATTCCTGTCTAACGAGACGATAAACTGTTGTATAGCTGACGGAAATTTCTCGAACGACCGAGAGCCAAAAATAAATCTCTTTATAGCTGGTAAAACCCACTGGGTCTTTTAATTCGTTTTGTAAAAGAGCGACTTCTTCTACCAAAATCTTTTTCGGTCTTCCTGGTGGGTTTCCTTCAGATAATAATCGCTCGATTCCTCCTTTTCTGTAAAAACTTAACCAGCGATGGATTGTTCTTTCCCCTCGTCCCATTAATACCACTAAATGGCGAACCGTCTCTACCTCCCCCATCTTCAAAAAATATAAGGACTGTACTTTAGCGTAGGCTAAACTACTTTTTTGTTGTTTCATTAATTTTTTTAAATCTTCTACTGACTCAACAATATCAATTTTGGGTACGACCGGCATCGCCAATTTATCCACTTAATAATCTTTTCTATAAGTATGCCATAGTTTTTGAAATTTGGTATTAGGGTTTGCGGCAAAAAGTCATTGAAAAGTACAGGTCTCTTAATCAATGATTTCACTTAGCTACAAGCATAAGCTTTACTTGTTGATTAATTTTTTAAATTATAACTTATCCTAATCATTGACCGAGAAAAAGTGCTGTTTTTCCATTTCCGGCTCTTCGTTACCCTTTATGCTAAATCAACAGACAAGATGCCAAGACAACATACTTCTAACCCAAAAATTCCGAAAGTTTCTAAAGCCATAGCCTCTCCGTTTTATTAGTTTAAGTTTATTGTTGATTCCCTCGACCACCCCATTAGTTGTCCTTCGCTCGAAATAACTAATGATTTCTCCAAACCAGTTTCGGATTGTTTGACAACTCTTGGTAAAAACACTGGAGGATTTTGCCAACCAGTCCGAGATGGATAGCAGTCCTTCTGTCGGATTCTCTGAGGTTTCATAAATCTTTCTAAATTCTTCCTTTAACTCGTGCATCTTTTTCAAATTTGGGAAATTTTCTTTGATAGCTTCTAGTTTGATTTTTTGGGTTTCCGTTAAATCTTTTTCATTTTTTAACAAGCTATATTTACTTCGCTTTAAAACTTCTAGCTTCGCTTCTTTTTCCGCTTTCTGTTTTTTATTTCTCTGCGCTTCTACGGCTCTTTTTTCTGCTTTTCTTTGTTCGTCTAACTCTTGATTAATTTGTTTCATTACATGGAATCTATCGGCGACTACCTCGGCCGATGGCATCAATTCTTTCACCAAATTTTTATAGGGCAACCAAAGGTCTATGCTGACTTCTTCAATTTGCTCTAACACCTCTTTTCCCCACCCTGTAAGCGTTTCCCTCAATTCTTCTTGTGTTCGCTTCTCTAGAATAGCTATTAGTTTTCCCGTATCTAAATTTACTAAAACCGCACAGTAATTTTTTTGTCCTTTGACTAGAGCGATTTCATCAATTCCTAGTCTTTTTAATTTCGATAGGTCTGTCTCTGTAATTTCTTCAGCTATGTCCTCTATCATTCTTTGAATCTCTTCTTCCGTTACGTCATTTCTTCGGCTAACATTTAAAATATCTCCTTCTTTTAATTGTTCGAGTATATTCTCGGCTAGTCTTTTCGTATAGGTTCGTTTCTTGGCGACAAAATCTAACTCTTCGCTAAAGGGTTTCTGACAATTACCGCACTTAAATTGACGACGATTAACTTGCAGGTACACTGGTTGACCTGAGAGCGGTAAATCTTTGACTAAATGTCGATGATTTTGGTGAAGTTTATCGCTCTCTAACCCACAACGAGGACAGGCTGCTTTTTTATTTTTCGATTCGATTTGGAAAACTATACCGATATTTTCTAGGTGTCGATAGCCTTGAATACAGGTTCCTTGTAGGTTCAAAAATTTGTCAAGTATCATAAGTAAAATAATCTCGTTTTTGGCTATTATATCAAATCTTAACTCGATTGTCTATCTTTTGGTATTAACCTATTTGTGCCTTAAGTCCTTTCTTGTATGAATTTCAGCTACTTTTGAGCGTAGTTGCTCTCATCGAATTTTATTTTAAGTTAATTATTTGCATAACAATTCCCGAAGAGCCCCATTTCAGACATAAAAAAGCCCAAAAAACCTGCCTCAACAGGCTAGAAAGATTCATGACTAAAAAAGTAATAGCAATCGCTGAAAAGGAAGTATGAGGAAGTTTAGCCATCACTTTACCTAAGCTAAATCTTCTTTTCCCTTGTCCAAATTTGTCCTCTATACAATTCCGAATCCTCTCATCATCGGTAGCTTGTTTCTTTTGTTCTTTACTAACATTTTTGGCTGGTCTTCCTAATGGGGAACCACTGATTCTGATTCCCCTTTCTTTACACCAAGCTCGGTTTTCTCTGGTTCGATAAATTTTGTCCACATGAACTGATTCTGGATAGTATCCTGTATAGTCATAATAAGCTTCTATTTGTGCTTTTAAATCTCCCGATTCATTAAAGTTATCCCAACTAATCCGGTCTAAAAATATGTAACCATCTATACAGCTTGCTGAGAATTTAGCCCCAAATTCTACGGGTTTTCCAGCTTTTCCTCTGACTATCGGACGGATATGGGGTTGAGTTAAGCTGACAATTCTGTCTTCAATACTCTGTTTGTTATTTTGGTACATCCAGAGTTGTTGGCGATAAACTTCTGTGACTACTAATAACAGTTTATAGTCTCTTTTTTTCAAGCTTTGTAGAGAGGCTCCTTCTGCTAAAAGTTGTTCAATATGGTCGAGATTTCTTTTCAGATATTGCAGTTGTCCGCCAATTCAAAAATGAAACGCATCAACCTCAAGAGTTGACAAAGAAAGGCTCATCAGGTACTGTCTGATCATTAACAAAAACAAATCAGACCCAAAATGAGCCACCAACATCTTAACATAGAACAAAGAAACTTGCTCTACCAACTTAGTCAGGAGGGAAATTTATCTCAACGGCAAATGGCCGTCTGGCTCGGATGTCATCAAAGCACAATATCACGGGAATTAAAAAGGAATCAAAGTTCTCTTGGCTGCTATCTACCTGACACAGCACAAGCTGAAAGCGAGACAAGGCGAAAAAATGCCAAACAACCCTTTAAAAATGTCAGCGAGTCAGCCTTAGAGTTGGTCAAAGAAGGATTGAAAGATTATCATAGTCCCGAACAAATAGCAGGTCGTCTGAAAAGAGCCAGTCAAGAATCTCTCAGTCACGAAACCATCTATCAAATGATCTATCAGAACTATCACAGATGTGGAGAGTACCAGAAATATTTACGCCGGGGGCTTTGTCAAAGAAAGAGTCGAGGCGGAGCAAAAAGTAAGCGTGGAGGGATTCCAGGGCGTGTAGATATCAGCGAGCGACCAGTAATTGCTGACCAGAAAACTGAAATCGGTCATTGGGAAAGTGACACAATGATTGGAGGCAATCATCTAGGAGTTCTCGTTACTCATGTAGATAAAGCCTCGAAATTTTTAGTAGCAGGATTAGCCAAAAACAAAACCGCATCGGAAATCAATAGAGTCACAGAAAAACTTTTTCAAGAGATTCACCCTGACAAAAGAAAAACCTTTACTTGTGACAACGGCAAAGAATTTTGTGGACATCAAGAGTTGAGTCAGAAACTAGGAGCAGATTTTTATTTTGCTACTCCTTATCATTCGTGGGAGAGGGGATTAAACGAGCATACCAATGGACTGTTAAGACAATTTTTCCCTAAGGGAACGAATTTTAAAATCGTTAAGCCAGAGGAGGTGGAAAGAGCCGTAAACTTGATTAACAATCGTCCTCGAAAATGTCTTGACTATCGTACCCCGAATGAGGTATTCTATAAAGGTAGATCAGACAGTGATGCAATTCAGACTTGAATTGGCCGTCTTTTCAGAGCTTTTCGTCTTTGTTTGACGGTAGGTTTTCTTTTTTTTGCTACTTCTAAATAACTTTTTCTGGCTAGGAGACGATAGGTTCTCGGTTTTTGAACAAGTTTTCCTTTTAAAGTTTCCTAGAGAATATCAATAATTCTTTCGGTTTGTTTTCTTCCTTGATTTAACAGGTTTAAATCCGTAGGATAACTAAGATCTGCGGGCGCACAACTGGCATCTAAAATTAATTTACCTCGATTTTCGGGTTGACTTTGGGTTTCGCTCTCTAACTTTTTTTCGGTGTTTTCTCCTTATTTTATTTCTCTCGAATTTTTGACCATAAAGTGATTCACTTTATTAATTAGTTCCAGAGTGATTCTTTCTCGAAAGTTAACCAACATTGACGCTTCAAACCGGGGTTCATTGCTGTAGGATGAAAACCCCAAGAAGTATTGTAAATAAGGATTTTCCTTGATTTGTTCTACCGTTTCTCTATCGCTTGTTCCTAATTTTTCTTTAATAATTAATGCGGACATTGCTATCCTAAATGTTTTGGCGGGTGCGCCCATTTCTTCTGAAAAAAGTGATGCGTATTCCGCTTCAAATTCTGACCAGGGAATGAGGTTGGCCATAATTACCCAACGATTATCTTGGGATAATTTCCCCTCAAAGGGCAGCTCGAAGTTTTCTGGTGGGGTTGAGGGTAACTCGCTTTTACGGTACATTAGCACTAATTAGAGAAGATGCAAGGGTGATGCAAGGGTTTTAAGAGATTCTAGCAGATTTAAGTGCATTTGGGAAGCTCTCAATCAAGCTAAAAGCCCTTTCCTGTAAGGTTTTTACCATTATTCAGCAAACCCTAATTAGAATGCCAAAAGGTCAGGAAAAACGCCTCAAGGCTACACCAATCAGGATAGTAACCCCGAAAAAGAGACGATACCAGACGAAAACCCAGGTACTCTGTTTTTTGAGATAATCTAATAACCAAGCGATCGAAAGATAGGAAAATATCGCCGAAGAAATTACCCCAATAGCGAGGGGAATTAATTCACTGGTGTTAATCTGGTCGAGAACTCCTTTAAATTCCACTAAACCGGCTAAAGTTATCGCCGGAATCCCCAACAGGAAGGAAAATCGCGCCGCTACGGCCCTTTCTAAACCCATGAATAACCCGGCAGTTAAGGTGGACCCAGAACGAGATACCCCCGGTATGAGCGCTAAAGCTTGGGCTAATCCCATTAAAACCCCGTCTTTTTGTCGCAAAGTCTCAAAACTGCGTTTATGTTTCCCGATTTTTTCGGCCGTACCTAAGAGTAAAGCCATGACTATGGAGGCACTGGCGATCGCTGTCATGCTTCTCAGGGGGGAATTATCTAAATCGGGAATGAAAAGTTTCATTAACAAACCGAAGAAAACGATCGGAATTGTGCCTAGGATAATCCCCACGGCTAAACGAAAATCCTGGGAACGATAATCGGAACTAGCCACCGCTTTCACCATTCCTGTGGATATTTGCCTTAAATCCTGCCAAAAATAGGACAATACCGCCGCAATACTGCCCAATTGAATCACTGCCGTATAGGTGACACCGGGATCTCCCCAACCCAAAAAGACGGGAATCGCTTTTAGATGAGCGGTACTGCTAATCGGCAAAAATTCCGTCACTCCCTGCACAAATCCCAAAAAAATCGCCTGTAACCAGTTAATTTTTGCCAGAGGTATGGTGCTAGTGGTTGATTGGGCAATGACTGCGGGTGTAATCGCCAAAATCACCGTTATTATCGCTAGTCCTAGCCATTTATAGCTTTTTTTCAGGAAGGAAAACATCATTTTTCAGTAAAAAAAGGGTTGGGTGTTGGGTGTGGGGGGTTAGGTAAATTAACTAATCAATATTACTGCCTTTTGTCTATTTCCCATTCTCCTATCTCCTAATTTAAGTATAAATACTTGTTGACAACTCATAGTCGTTATGAGTACACTTAATTTAGACAAACTCGAAATGAGTACGACTTAGTAATTAGGAGTTGAAGATTATGCTACCAAACCGAGAAGGACAGAGAGTTCCCGATGTCACCTTTCCCGTGCGTCAAAATAATCAATGGGTGAACATCACCAGCGAGGAATTATTCAAAGGAAAAACCGTTGTTCTTTTTGCCTTACCCGGGGCATTCACTCCCACCTGTTCCACCTCCCATTTACCCGGATATAACGAATTAGCCCCTGTTTTTCGGGAAAATGGCGTAGATGCTATTGTTTGCTTGTCGGTGAATGATACCTTTGTCATGAACGAGTGGGCAAAAGATCAAGAATGTGATAATGTCGTCTTAATTCCCGACGGTAACGGCGAATTTAGCGCAGGAATGGGGATGTTAGTCGATAAAGCTGACTTAGGTTTCGGTAAACGTTCTTGGCGCTATTCGATGCTAGTCAAAGATGGTGTTATCGAGAAAATGTTCATCGAACCAGAAGAACCGGGAGATCCTTTCAAAGTCTCCGATGCGGAAACGATGTTACACTACATCAACCCAGAAGCCAAAAAACCGCCTTTAGTCTCTCTTTTCTCGAAAGTGGGTTGTCCCTACTGCCTCCGGGCCAAGAAAATGTTAGAAGAAAAAGGCCTACAATACGAAGAAATTATCCTCGGACGCGATGCCACCAGTCGTTCTCTGCGGGCTATGAGTGGTAATACCACCACCCCACAAGTCTTCATTAACGGCCAATTAATTGGCGGTTCGGAAGAATTAGCGGCTCATTTAGGAGCATAATCAATCAGTTAGACCTCAAGTTATCTGGCTCTTCTGGTTTCTGTGTGGAAACGAGGTCTATACTGATAGTTTCTTCGACAAAATAGTCCTAAAAGTGTTACCCGATAAGCATTTCACGATTCCATAAGCAAAAATTATCACACAAAGTCGAGAAGAGCCGTTATCTTTCCATTGCAACTGGAGAGATATCTGTGAGAGGTTTTGCCCGGGCAAGTTAGAGCTTTTTTGTTGGGTGTGATTGTAGTCTGATGTATTTCGTTAATCATTTATAGCGTTTCTCAGTCTTATAAAGTACACCATCTGTTGCCTGTTCCCTAACTAAAACCAGAAACTTTGTGCCTCACAAGTATGAGAATTGCTGATTTTGTGAAAGCCCGTGACTTCATAAAGCCAAATGAAAAGGTAGTCGTTATCTTTACAGAGGGAAAACACTTTGTTCTCCACGATGACAACACTGGTTCAACGGGTCAGTGGAAGATCGATCCCAATCGTGAAGTTGACCGTATTATTCTTTATCATCGTGATTATGAGAATAATGCGAATAATTTGTACATAGCGAACCATGCTGGTGCAGAGCCAGCAGACAGGGAAGGTCGATACGACATTCGATTAACTCATGTTCAGTACATAGGGGCAACATCCGTAAATTGCAGCAATTCTCATTTTGAAACGATTTTGCGTTGTTTCAGCGATCTAGAGATTCGTTAAGAATTATTAACCCCTCTAGGTGCAGGGGTTTTAATGTCATGAAACCTTAAAATGAGAATTGCTGCGTAAATTGGGTTGAGTTTGCTGAAGGTGGGCAAAACCCAATTCGGTATCTTCCTTGATGTAGCTTTGATTACTGAAGGTTCTTGTCATCCACTAATAGGTAGGTGAGAACACGAGGTAAACTATAAGCTGGGAGATTGTGGTGAAAACTTATGAAGTTGACTGTAACACTTGACCGTGACGAAGATGGAGTTTGGGTTGTAGAATGCCCCAGCATTCCGGGTTGTGTCAGCCAAGGTAAAACGAGAGCAGAAGCTCTTGAAAATATCAGAGATGCAATTATCGCCTGCCTTCAAGTTCGTGCAGAACGTGGGCTACCCCTAACGATTGAAACTCACCAAGTAGAGGTAATGGCATAATCATGTCCTCTGCTCTTCCTGTTCTCAGCGGACGTGAGGTAGTCCGAGTATTTGAAACCTTCGGCTGGCAAGTTGCGCGTCAAAGTGCCAGCCATATTATCATGGTTAAGGAGGGCGAACAGGTAACACTCTCTGTTCCTGATCATCGTGAAGTGGCAAAGGGTACGCTTCGTAGTCTTATTCGTACTGCTGGAATTACGGTACAAGAATTTGTTTCTGGCATGAGATGAGCGATAAGAGAGGTCTAACAATTCGAGTGCAGCAGACGGACGAGGGCTGCTGATGCTCAGTTCAAGGTTGTCTGATGCCGCTGATTCGAGCCGTTACTTGTACTGAGCGCATTGGAAGTATCAGTTATCAGCTACTTGTTTTCCGAATTAATTGGCCGTTTTTCAGTTTATTATCAACGTCCAATAGGATCAAAATCAGTCCCTTATGCACCCACAAAAATTATCGAGTATTCTGTTAACTGATCAAGGAGAAAGATTATGGTAGCCATTCCAGTCAAAACCAAAACCACGGGACAATACTACGCCACTCGTATCGATTTAGCATTAGATATCCGCAAAGCTATTGTTGAAATCCTAAGCCAAACCCTTGCCGCTAGTTTAGACCTAAAAACTCAGGTTAAACAAGCCCACTGGAATGTAAAAGGTTTAAATTTCTACCAATTGCACAGCCTCTTCGACGAAATGGCCACGGAATTAGAAGGCTATGGGGACATGGTAGCAGAACGGATTACCGCTTTAGGTGGAACCGCTTTGGGAACAGCACGCATCGCTGCCGCTAACTCGATTCTGCCAGAATATCCGGCTGATATCGTCGATGGTAGTGAACATATCGTTGCTTTAGCCGAACGTTATGCATTATACGCCGCCCATCTTCGTTCTGCGATTGATAGCACTGGCAATCAAGGGGATGCCGACACAGCAGATCTCTATACGGAAATCTCCCGAGACATCGATAAACGTCTCTGGTTCCTAGAAGCGCATCTGATTAAATCGGAAGATGTTATCGGTTAAATATAGATAAATTTGGGGTGTGTTAACGTAGCTTAATACACCTTAAATTCTCGTAATCGGTAAACGTAGCCAATCACTTATAGTCATTTCAATTAAAATTGAGAATATCAATCCCAGAGTTCATAAGGGTTTTGAAGAATTTTGTCGGTCTAGACTGTATCAGACTTATCTGAAATGACTATAACTACTATAGTTGAAACCCGATTAAATTTTCGATCGCCTTGACCAAATCTTGATTAGTCCAATTCTGGTACAGATAAGCAGCGATCGCACATCCCCCCGCACCGACTCCTTCCTTGACGAAACCCTGTTCATAAGCTTGCAAAACCGGGTATTTAGAGGCGGAAAAGTTTAATTGTGTGGCTAATAGGGGTATTTTTCCGATCAGGCTGGCTAATCCCACCGTATCCCCTGTTTTATCTTCCGCTACCCAACGAGTTGTGCCGACGATGATATTTTCCCAGTTAACCGGATAGGCATATTTAGTCACTAGAGCTTGAATTAGGGCAGAAACGGCTAACATTTGGGTTCCTCCGGCGAGAAGTACCCCACCCTGCCCACTGGCGGCGATGGCCATGCCAGCGACGAAAATCTGCTGAGGATCGCCTAGGGCGGCGATTACCTCAAAAGGATCAAAAATTTCTTTTCCGGCTAATCCCTGCTCAACTATTGCCTGTTTCTGAGCATGATTGCACTGGGGATGGCTGCTGTTAACTTTGCCGTTGGCTCGATAACCCAATCCGGTGAGGATGGCGAGGGCGGTGGTGGTGCCACCGACCACACACTCGCCGATAATTAGATAACTAGACTGGCGGGCTAGTTTTTCGCCCCAGGTTAGTCCTTGGGCGAACAGGTGTTTTACTATGGGGAGATCTAGGGCGCGGCCGGTGGAGAGACAACGGGCCGGTTGTCCCCCCAGTTCGATATAATCGACGGCCGGGGGCAAGGGTAAACCGGCGTTAAAAACGAGGACGGGAATGGCTAATTTTTCCACCACGGCGCGGGTAATATAGGCAGGAGAGGCTCCCACCGTTAGGGGGGGTAAGGGATAACGGGGATGGGGTGAAACTCCTTTAACGATAAATTCGGCATCGGCGATCGCTGTATATTTTCTATCTTCCGGGGTAGCACCAGCGGTGGAGATTCCGGGGATTAATCCCGTCTCGGTAAAACCTAAAACTAGGGCAAATATCGGACAAGATTTTTGATGGCGCTCTAACCAATTTTGCCCCCGTTCGATTTCCGTGTAAATTTTAATCATCTGTTGATTTTGTCCTCTTACTTATTACTATTTCCCTCTCTCCATGAGATGATCTTTGATTTCAAGATATTTAGAAAATAAGTTATCAATACTAGCCAGTTTTGCCCCGTATGCTAAGGCTGTAGCCATAATAATACGGTCAAAAGGATCTTTGTGAATGGGAGATAAATTAACGGCTCTAATGGCAATTTCGGGGGTAATTGAAAATATATCTATTTTAGCTACTGTTAAAGCTTGTTGAATCCACTCTTGAAGGGGATAACTTAATTCTAATCTCCCCCGTTGGTTAGCAAGGGCTATTTTATAGCAAGAAATGGGGGAAACTCCGAGAGATTCTGCTAACTCAAATTTTTCTAGCCAATGCTCGGGAAATCTGTCAAAATTGCCATTTATTAACCACAACCAAATATGAGTATCAAGCACAATTACTTCAGACATTCCCAATCTTCTTCATCTACAATAGGACTGACCATATCACCTAGTATTTTAGCTTTACCCACCATATTCTCAACTGGAAAATGACGTTTGAATAAGGATGGTTTTTCTTCTAATAAGTTGTTTTTGCTGGCGGTGAAATTTTTAATTAATTGATAAAGTTCATCTAGTTGTTCTTCAGGTAAATTATCAATTGCTGTTTGAATAAGTTCTTTAACAGTCATAGTTTTACTCTCTATTTTCTGAACTTGAGTTATACTATAACACAACGGTTCCTTCAATAAAGGGACTCATCTTGAGATTTTACCTAAAATACAGCAGACTAAAAAGACTCATTTAAACCGTTTATTCTTAGATTAGCGGAATCTCCCCTAATGCAAGAGTGCCTCGTCTCAAAAAGTAATTTAAACACTTAACAGCTTATGTCTCTCCTGTCTTCTGCAATTATCGATACTTGGCGACGTTTTTACCGAGATCCCCTGGCAACAATAGGAGCGATCGCATTAATTATAATTATTCTTGCCGTCCTATTCGGTCCGATTTTTTATCGGGTCCCCATCGATACCATTGATTTTAGTCAAACCACTGCTCCCCCTAGTTTAAAACATCTTTTCGGCACTAATGATCTGGGACAGGATCAATTGGCGAGGATTTTGGTGGGGGGTCGAATTTCCCTGGCGGTGGGCATTGCTGCTATGATAGTCGCGATGATTCTGGGGACAGCGATCGGGGCTATTTCCGGGTTTTACGGGGGGGCGATCGATGGCTTATTGATGCGATTAACGGATTTATTCCTATCTTTGCCCCAATTACCCCTACTTTTACTGATTGTCTATCTATTTCGCGATAGTATCAAGAAAATCGCCGGACCGGAAACGGGTATTTTTATCCTCGTGGTTTTGGTGATCGGGGGTTTAAATTGGATGTCGGTGGCCAGATTGGTGCGGGGAAATTTCTTAAAATTACGAGAGATGGAGTTTATCTCGGCTGCGATTGCTTTGGGGGCCACTCCTTTCCGTTTAATCTGGGTGCATTTATTACCTAATGTTTTGGGAATGATTATCGTGGCGGCCACTTTAGCGGTGGGTAATGCGATTATTACCGAGTCAACCCTGAGTTTTTTGGGTTTGGGTTTCCCCCCCGATGTGCCGACTTGGGGACAAATGTTATTTAAAGCTAAAGATTACTTGACAACTGCCCCCCATTTGGTCATTTTTCCCGCTCTGGCTATCGTGATCACGGTGTTAAGTATTAATTTTATCGGTGATGGTTTACGCGATGTCTTCGATCCTCATGTTTGAGGAACTGTGGAACTGGATAATTGCCGAAAAGTACCCAGAACCTCTATGATGATCAGTAACGATGGCGAGGAAATAAATACTGTGAGTAGCGTAACTGTCATTAGCGATCAGAAGTTTGACCAAGAGGTTTTTGAGGTCGAAAAACCCGTTTTAGTCTATTTTTGGGCGAGTTGGTGCGGTCCGTGTCGTCTGATATCCCCCTCGATCGATTGGGTAGCCAACACCTACGGCGAACGGCTAAAAGTAGTTAAACTAGAGGTGGACCCTAACCCCAACTCGGTGGCTAAATGTGATGTGAAAGGTGTTCCCGCTTTACGCATCTTTAAAGATAAAAAACTTATTGCCACTCATGAAGGGGCGATCGGCAAACAACAATTACAATCTTTTATCGATACCTATGTCAGCTAATTAGGTATCTGTGGTTATGAATAACTTAACCCTAGCACACCGCTTACAGGCACTCCAATCCAACGTTTTTGCCGATATGGATCGGGCAAAAGCTGCCAGTAGAGAAGCGGGTAATATCATTATCGATCTTTCGCTCGGTTCCTCCGATCTTGGGGCTGCTCCCCACGTTGTCGATGCTATTGAGCGATCTCTCCACGATCCTCACACCCACGGCTATTTACTCCATAATGGGACCAGAGACTTCCGAATAACTGCCGCTAACTGGTATAGCGATCGCTTTGGGGTTGCCGTTGATCCGGAAACGGAGGTTTTACCCCTAATTGGTTCTCAGGAAGGCACGGCCCATCTACCTTTGGCCATTCTCAACCCCGGGGATTTTGCCCTGCTTCTCGATCCGGGTTATCCCTCCCATTTGGGCGGTGTTGCCCTTGCTGGCGGTCAAATCTACGGAATGCCAATTTTGGCAAAAAATGACTTTCTGCCGGTTTTAGAGGACATTCCTGAGCTAGTGCTGGCACAATCGAAGCTGATGGTCTTGAGTTATCCCCATAATCCCACTACAGCGATCGCACCTTTGGCATTTTTTCAAAAAGCGGTTGACTTTTGCCGTCAGCATAATTTAGTTTTAATCCACGATTTTCCCTATCTAGACATCTTTTTTGCGGGAACATCGCCCCCCCCGTCAATTTTACAGGCCGATCGAGATAAAACTAATTCGATCGAGTTTTTTACCTTTTCCAAGTCCTATAATATGGGCGGTTTTCGCATCGGTTTCGCCATTGGCAACCCGCAGTTAATTATGGCTTTGCGACAGATTAAAGCCATGGTTGATTTTAATCAGTATTTGGGCATTCTCAACGGTGCGATCGCTGCTTTAACTGGTAATCAAGATTCGGTCAAGGAAACCGTCGCTATCTTCCAAAAACGCCGGGATGTGTTTATTAATGCCCTAAATCGCATCGGTTGGCCAGTGGCCACTCCGGCTGCTACTATGTACGTTTGGGCAAAAATTCCCCCCAGTTGGCCGGGTAATTCCGTCGATTTTTGTCGGCAATTGGTGGCCCAAACCGGTGTCGCTGTTTCCCCCGGTTCCGGTTTTGGTAAGGGTGGTGAGGGTTATGTGCGTTTTGCCTTAGTTCACGATCCCGATATTCTAGAGGCTGCCGTGGAGAAAATTGGGGCTTTTTTGGGATCAAATCGACATTTAACCTGATTTTGTCCTAAAGTGAAACCCTGATTTTACAATTTAGCTTAAGTTAAGGCACACAGCTTATGCTCGATCCCGTCGTTAATGCGGCCCGGATACTTTGGGAGTTTTATAACGTCCATAAAGATCCGGTGAACCTACTCTTAACCACCGCCTTTTCCGGCTTTGGCTTGACGGGGCTGAATTGGTGGCGCGAAAAACAGCAAAAACGGCGCCGCGCAAGAATCGCAGGCGATAGCTTGCCCTTTAGAGTCGTGCGTCCAAACCAGGATGTATTTCCCGCGATCTTTGGACGGGAGAGGGCAGAATATCTCTATCCTAGCCTGATTGACTGGGATATTCCCCTTCAAGATCGGGAACTGGATATCAACCATTTAGCTGAAATAATAAAGTTTTTAAATGATGACAAGTGGGTGATCATTACGGGACCGACTGGGATCGGTAAAACGAGAGAGATGGCGGAAGTCGCTCACCGTTTCAGCCGTCGGGGTTGGACGGTAATGGTCTTCACCGGTATCTTGGAGGGAGATCGCTTTCCTCAAGAACAGTTTCAAGATGTGCGAAGAAATGTGCTTTTTGTGTTTGACGATTTGCATATTCAAATGAGGCGCAGTCAACCGACTCGGGAAAATCGAGCGACAGAAGAGCAATCCTTGCCGACCGACCGACCGTTACAAGAACGATTATTGGCGGCGCTGGATCATTGCGATCGCTTTTATATTCCCGATAGGCGGATCAAGGTTTTGGCGACCGCTAGAGATGAAACCGTCAGCGATGATCCCAGATTGGTTAGCCCATGGGAGATGTTGCAATGGGAGCGATACCCCCTCTGGCGCCGGTTTACGCGCTATCGATTACCCAAACCGGAAAATCAGGCGGTCGCGTCCTGGTTAGAAAGAGTGTCGAATCTTACGGGAATTCAACTGGAATGCCCCCCGGAAGAGATCGCAGGGTGTAATGACGGAACATTTCAAAATCTGGTGAACAATTTTGAAATTTTACTGGCTGGCGACAGTCAGGAGGGTCGTTCTTTGTCCCTAAGTCGAGAAAATTTTAAGGATACTCTCCGGGGATCTTGGGAAAAGTGTTATCAAGACGCGTTTAAGTTAGAGCCTTTGGCTAAAGAGTTATACGACGCTGTTTATTTATTACAACAGGCGAATATCCCCCTAAAGGCGTTTGTGGTGGAGCGAGTCGCATTGATGTTAGTCCGGGGAAATCGCTGGCAAAAAGTTCGCTATCAGTGGCGGATTAAAAAGGCCTTAGAAAAATTAGAAGCGAGGGAGGGAATTTTATCCCCCCGCGATGGGCAGATCGAGGGAAAGGGCAAGTTACTGAGTCTAGAGGATTATTTGGAAAAGCTACTCGGGTTATTTTTAGCGCTGTTAGACCGCTTTCCCGTCGAGGTCAAAGAGGCGCTGGATAAAGTGAGCAATAAGTTGTACGACGAGCAAAACTATACAGAATCGTTGCGGGGCTATGATTCTCTAGTTAAATATTTTCCTGAAGATGAAACTTTTCAGAAGATGCGAGGAAACAATTTATATTGTCTGGAATTATATGAAGAGGCTCTCTCTGCTGACGAGCAAGTCGTTCGATTAAAACCTAATTCTGAACTCCCTTGGCTTAATAAAGGACTTACATTTGGAAAGTTAAAACGGTATGAAGAGGCGCTGTCTGCTTACGAAGAAGCTATTCGATTGAAACCCGATTATGAAGCCGCTTGGCTTAATAAAGGTAGTCAACTAGCGGATTTAGGAAGATATGAAGAGGCGCTGTCTGCTTACGATGAAGCCATTCGATTGAAACCTGATTATGAAGCCGCTTGGCTTGGTAAAGGTAATCAACTAGCGGATTTAGGAAGATATGAAGAGGCGCTGTCTGCTTACGAAGAAGCCATTCGATTGAAACCTGATTATGAAGCCGCTTGGCTTGGTAAAGGAAATCAACTAGCGAATTTAGGAAGATATGAAGAGGCGCTGTCTGCTTACGATGAAGCCATTCGATTGAAACCTGATTATGAAGCCGCTTGGCTTGGTAAAGGTAATCAACTAGCGGATTTAGGAAGATATGAAGAGGCGCTGTCTGCTTATGAAGAAGCCATTCGATTGAAACCTGATTATGATTACGCTTGGAATGGGAAAGGCAATCAATTAGGGAATTTAGGAAGATATGAAGAGGCGCTTTCTGCTTACGAGGAAGCCATTCGATTGAAACCTGATTATGAAGCCGCTTGGCATAATAAAGGAAATCAACTAGCAAATTTAGGAAGGTATGAAGAGGCGCTTTCTGCTTACGATGAAGCTATTAGATTGAAACCTGATTATGAAGCCGCTTGGCTTGGTAAAGGAAATCAACTAGCGAATTTAGGAAGATATGAAGAGGCGCTATCTGCTTACCAAGAAGCTATTCGATTGAAACCTGATGATGAAGCCGCTTGGCTTGGTAAAGGAAATCAACTAGCGAATTTAGGAAGATATGAAGAGGCGCTGTCTGCTTACGATGAAGCCATTCGATTGAAACCTGATTATGAAGCCGCTTGGCTTGGTAAAGGTAATCAACTAGCAAATTTAGGAAGATATGAAGAGGCGCTATCTGCTTACCAAGAAGCTATTCGATTGAAACCTGATGATGATTACGCTTGGAATGGGAAAGGAAATCAATTAGCGAATTTAGGAAGATATGAAGAGGCGCTGTCTGCTTGTAATCAGGCGATTAAATTGAAACCTGATTATGAAGTTGCTTGGGCAGTTAAAGGCAACCAACTAGCAAATTTAGGAAGATACGAAGAGGCGCTGTCTGCTTACGAGGAAGCCATTCGATTGAAACCTGATTATGAGGCCGCTTGGTTTTGTAAAGGTAGTCAATTAGGGAATTTAGAGAGGTATGAAGAGGCGATCGCCGCCTATGATGAGGCGATTAAGCTTAAAGCGGACTACATTGAAGCAATCTTCAATAAAGCAATACTTTTAAAAAAATTAGGTCATCAAGATATTGGAAATCAGCAATTCCATTTAATTATTGAAACTTGTCAGCAGTATAAAAACAAAGACAATCAAACAATTGATTTTTGGAATGTCTATGCCGCTTCTCTAACTTGCTTAGGACAATATGAGGAAGTAGAACAAATTTTACAAAAAGCCCTAGCCATTAATCCAAACCACCCTAATACAAACTACAACCTAGCCTGCTACTACGCTATTCAGGATAATATTCCTTTAGCGGTCGAATATCTCGCCAAGGCGATTCAATTAAGACCCAGTGATAGAGAACAGGCGAAAAAAGATTCTGACTTCGATAAAATTCGTCAAGACCCCCGATTTATCGAGCTTATTTCGGATAATTTCTAAATTGTCAACCTTCTCGCTCATTTTCTTCGAGAATTTCTTGATAGATGACGGATTCTCCCATAATCCTACTCCAAAAGATATTTCTGATCTTCTCTCGGTTGTAATTGCTCGATTGCGTCGGGGGATAAATCGGTAAATTGGGCGATTTCTGGGACAGGAAACCCAGCAGATAGCATTTTTAGGGCAATTTGTCGAGCTTTTTCGTCTTTGCCCTTTTGTAGTCCTTTTTCCTCGCCTTCCTCTAAAATATCTTGATAGATGACGGATTCTCTCATAATGTCACTCCGAAGGATTTTTTTTATCGTCTCTCGATTGTAATTCCTCGATAGTTGCGGGGGATAAATCGGTAAATTGGGCGATTTCTGGGATAGAAAAGCCAGCAGATAGCATTTTTAGGGCAATTTGTCGAGCTTTTTCCTCTTTACCTTTTTGTAGTCCCTTTTCTTCCCCTTCCTCTCTGCCTTCCTCTAAAATATCTTGATAGATGACGGATTCTCTCATAATGTCACTCCGAAGGATTTTTTTAATCGTCTCTCGATTTAATACTAACCCGGCGAGAATGCTGGTAGCGGCAGCGAGATTGCTTTGCACCTGTTTTTGGGAGATAGTTTCTAAAGAACGGGACACCAGACTTAACACCTGTTCAGGGTCATCGGTATTGCTGAGGACGGCAAAGGGTAATAAACCGGGATGATGGAAAAATTGTGGTGTATTTTCTTCCCAAAGACGGATGACTTGGAAGGAATGAAAGGTTTCCCCCAGACGGAAGGTATTTTCTTGTACTAGGGGGGAATCACTGCGTCGCAGATAAATTACCACTTGACGCACTTGTTTTTGGGGATGACGACGATAGACGCGAATCCGATAATCGAGCATTCGGAAGGGAATTTTGGAGTCGGGGTCGGTTTGAAATTCGGTATGGAGAATCAATTCCTCTGACTGCAAAAAAATCAGAGAATCGGCACGAATGGGGTCTAATTGTAATTCCGTCGGGTCGAGGACGGTTAAGGAGAGGGGAGAACCCAATAACCAAGTGGCTAAATCATCGGAGAAGTTTTCGGCAATAAATTTACAAATATTATCAAACATCGTGAGCGTTTTGTCTTTGTAATTGCTCGATAGTTGCGGGGGATAAATCGGTAAATTGGGCGATTTCTGGGATAGAAAAGCCAGCATATAGCATTTTTAGGGCAATTTGTCGAGCTTTTTCGTCTTTGCCTTCCTCTTTACCTTCTTCTTTGCCTTCCTCTCGGCCTTCCTCTAAAGCTTCTTGATAGACTTTAGTTTCTCTTAAATCACTTAAACTAAACATTTTTTCTATCTCCTTACGGTTTAATTTGGGCAATTTATAAATGAGAATTGTCTCAATTAATTCTAGAATGTCCTGTCTTTTTAAAGACTCCTGGAATTGTTGTCTAACTTGTTGAATCAGTTGTTTTCCTTGAGCTAAGGTATTTTGTTCCGATTCCACAATTAATTGTAACACTTTTACCCCCAGAGAATCCCCCTCATCTAACTGATTCAGATAATAACAGTTAACCCGTCCTGACTCAAAGAATTCTTGATAACGAGATTTGGGACTATTTTCAATTTCCCGATGGGGATAAATGATCACCCCTTGCCAATTCTGGCTTAACTCGCTTTGATGAAAATAGAGAAATATTTCACTAAAAAAGCGCGAGTAAAACCGTTCATCTTTTTGAAATTGTACCTCAACAAAGTAAATCGGGTCATTGAGGTTATCGGGAAGAAAAACCCCATCTAAACGAAAAGCTAGTTGTTTAACTTCTAGGGAGGAAAATTGATAATGATTGACTGTTTCTGGGGGAAGATTGAGCAAATCAAAGAAACTTTCGGGAAAAGTCTGAAAGAGACGGAGGAAAATTGATAATGATTGACTGTTTCTGGGGGAAGATTGAGCAAATCAAAGAAACTTTCGGGAAAAGTCTGAAAGAGATGATAGAAAATACTGTCCGTTTTCACTCAATTTTGTCCTTCAATGACTTGTGCTACTTGTTCAATCTCTAAGTCTAAAGTTTGGGCAATTTGTTCTATAGTTAATACTATTAATTTAACCATTGTTGCAAATCTTCCAAATCCGAAAAGTCCAATAAAGCAAGAGCTAAATTATCCAGTTGATTAGGATTTAACTGTTTAATTTTTTGTTCTACCTTTAAAGGAATAGAACCTAGTTTTAAATTTAGCTGACGCAAAATTAGGCTTTTTTTAGCAGATAATTCTCCTTCTTCTCTGCCTTCCTCTCTGCCTTCCTCTCGCCCTTCCTCTAAAGCTTCTTGATAGACTTTAGTTTCTCTTAAATCACTTAAACTAAACATTTTTTCTATCTCCTTACGGTTTAATTTGGGCAATTTATAAATGAGAATTGTCTCAATTAATTCTAGAATGTCCTGTCTTTTTAAAGACTCCTGGAATTGTTGTCTAACTTGTTGAATCAGTTGTTTTCCTTGAGCTAAGGTATTTTGTTCCGATTCCACAATTAATTGTAACACTTTTACCCCCAGAGAATCCCCCTCATCTAACTGATTCAGATAATAACAGTTAACCCGGCCTGACTCAAAGAATTCTTGATAACGAGATTTGGGACTATTTTCAATTTCCCGATGGGGATAAATGATCACCCCTTGCCAATTGTTACTAATCTCACTTTGATGAAAATAGAGAAATATTTCACTAAAAAAGCGCGAGTAAAACCGTTCATCTTTTTGAAATTGTACCTCAACAAAGTAAATCGGGTCATTCAGGTTATCGGGAAGAAAAACCCCATCTAAACGAAAAGCGAGTTGTTTAACTTCTAGGGAGGAAAATTGATAATGATTGACGGTTTCCGGGGGAAGATTGAGCAAATCAAAGAAACTTTCAGGAAAAGTCTCAAAGAGACGATAGAAAATACTGTCCGTTTTCACTCAATTTTGTCCCTCAATGACTTGTGGTACTTGTTCAATCTCTAAGTCTAAAGTTTGGGTATAGGAAAGCCAGCAGATAGCATTTTTAGGGCAATTTGTCGAGATTTCTCTTCTTTGCCCTTTTCCTCTCCTTCCTCTCAAATATCTCGATTTAGAGGATTTTTTCTAAACCGTAAACGAGGGATTGCAGCTGAGTAACTTTGCGGATAGAAAGGAGAACCCCCGGCATATAACAGGAGCGATCGCTGGTATCATGACGAAGGGTATAGATTTCTCCGGGGGAACCGAAAATGACTTCTTGGTGGGCAATTAAACCGGGTAAACGGACGCTATGAATACGGATGTTCTCGGCAGTTAAACCGCCTCTAGCGCCGGGGATGGTTTCTTTTTCGGAAACTTGAGCAGGATTAAAGATTTTACCCAATTCTGCCAGTAATTCGGCGGTTTTAATCGCTGTGCCACTGGGTGCGTCTGCTTTTTGATTGTGATGCAGTTCGATAATTTCTACATGATCAAAGTAGCGAGATGCTTGCACGGCAGCCTGTTGTAGTAAAACCATGCCAATGGAAAAATTGGGGATAACTAAACAGCCAGTGCTGGCTTTTTCGGCAAATTCGGCTAAATCTTGCAGTTGTGCCGCCGATAATCCCGTAGTTCCCACCACCGGACGCACTCCATAGGCGATCGCACTGCGGGTATTGTCATAAACACCGTCGGGATGGGTAAAATCCACCATCACCCCCTGCACTTTTTCCTGAGTTGCCAGGACTAAAACACTCTGTAAATCGTCGAGAATCGGCACTTCTAGGGGTTCACAACCGGCCACTTCTCCCACATCCTGACCTCGAAAAGCTGGATTTCGATCCACTGCACCCACTAGGATCATATCGTCGGCACGAGCAACGGCTTTAATGACTTCCCGTCCCATTTTGCCGGCTGCACCGTTGACAACCACGGGAATCGGGTTTCTATTTTCGGTCATAGTTAATTATTCTCCTTATGTATGGCGATTATAGATTGTAAATGGGTAATAACGTTTTTTAGGGAAAAAAATCAAGATATAAATACTGCCCTAATACACCAAAAAAAACTTTTTGATGTGTTACCCTTGGTCAACCCACTACTTATAATAAAGCCATTTCTCCCACCACTTCCAAGCGGGTATAACTGCCGATTTTGAGGAATTTTTCCGAGAGAGATTCGGCCACATTGGGAGTAATCCAGCCTAACTGTTTGAGAATTTGCAAAGCGGCGGCATATTTAGCCCGTTTGGAACCATCTAAAGCTTTTATTGCTAATCCTAAACCTTCACCGACGCGCCCAATACATTGAATCCCTTCAGCCCCGGCTTTACTGACGATTTCCCCTTGGCTAACCTGCATTAATTCCGTATCAAAAGCCCCTTCTCCTGCTACCATGCGGGGATGATAGGTCATCGCCCGGACGATTCTTTCTAAGTCTAAACGGTTGCCAGAGGCTAACTGGGCGTAGAGATGGGCCATTTGCCCCAACTGCATTGAATAGGTGGGCGCACCGCAGTCATCGTGGGCGCTGATTAATTCATCTCCCGGCATCCCCAATAATTCGGCAATTTTGCTTAAAATTAGCTTCTGTATCTGACTAGAACGCCGCAGATAGCTATTTAACGGCCAGCCACGCTGTTGACACACTGCTAACATCCCGGCGTGTTTACCAGAACAATTGTACTGGAGGCGACTGGGTTTACCGGACGGGAGGGGACATTGCAGAGCGTTGGGATCGATATCGGCACGCCAGAGAATATTAAAGACTTGACGGGCGTGTTCCACCGTGCCTTGGTGAGAACTACAGATAATGGCTAGATCCTTATCGTTGAGATCGTAGCGTTCGAGGGTGCCGGTACTGATGACAGCCAGTGCTTGAAAAGGTTTTAGGGCCGAACGAATAAAGGCGCTAGTTTCAGCGCTGCCCGCGGTGGATAATACCCGGCCGCGGTCATCGCAAATAGCGGCCTCGACATTATGAACCGATTCAATAATACCTTCCCGGAGGAGATGAATTTCTAAGCGGTGGGTTGGTGAACGTTTTACCCTATTCATTCAGATTGGTGATTGGTTGCGGTTAGTGAGTGAAAAATAGCCAGAAAAGACCACTGATAGCGACAATTGCCCCTAAAATCAGGGCGGTTTTTTGTAAACGGCGGAGAATGGGCTGGATTTGATAGGAGACGATTAAACGATCGCGGGTTAAAATAGCGGCGGTTTTTGTCCAGATTTGGCCATCATACCAGCCCGACTCTTCATAAAATACTTTCTCTGATTGTAAGCGGTCATAGACGTAGATCCAGCCTAGATACAAGCGCAATAACACCAATCCTACCAAAATTGTCGAGCCAAAAATCCCCGCGCAGAAGAAGAGAAAAGGGGCTTTTTTAAGGGGAAAACTAGCGGCGGCAATCGGTCCGACAATTAACCATGTCCACAACCATAACCAGACAATTTTTTTTGTATAAGAGGCTACATCTAGCGTTGCCCAACGGAAAAACCAAGATTCTTTTAATTGTTCGTACTCGTTAACCGGTTGCTGTTCTTCCGGGACGGGACAGAAATCAAGGGAGGATTTCATGGATTCTACTCCTCCAAATGGTCGCTAGGTAGAGGAATCCGTTGAGCATGACCCCAAAATGCTTCTAAATTATAAAATTCTCGCTCTTTTGGTAAAAAGATATGGACAATGATATCGCCATAATCCATCAGGATCCAGCTACCCTCGCTTTTTCCTTCCACTTGTCGGGGGGATTGTTGCCATTCTAGTTCCATAGCGGCTTCGATCGCATCCTCGATCGCTCGCACTTGGGTGGTAGAATAGCCGGTAATAATCAGAAAATAATCGGTTAAATAACAGATATCGGCGACTTTCAGGATGGCGATGTCCCCTGCTTTCTTGTCCTCGGCAGCGGTGACAATTGTCTCTAGAAAATTTTCGGTCTTGAGATTTTCGGCGACGGGGGTAATAATTCCAGTGGGATTGGTCATTCAGGTTGTGGTTATCCTTTGGGTGAGGTGGTTTTAAGCGAGTCTTGAGATTATGTTAATCAATGGTTTTAGTTTCCGTTAGTTGTTCTTTAACAATTTGTAACGCCCAGTTGCGGGTTAGCACGGTGCGGGGATGAATGGGACAATGGCTACTTAAAAGATATTTTAGGGAATAATCACAGGTTTGTTGAAGGCTTTTATGGAGATTTTGATAGCTGAGTTGTCGTAGGGCGTTTAATTCGGGTGTATCGCCGCGATTGGGTTCCAAGGCATCGGCAATAAAGACTATACAGCTAAGATCGCTCATATTGGGTTTACCGAGGGTATGATTGCGAATCGCTTCGAGAATTTCCTTATCGGTAACGTTAAATTCTTTTTGGGCGACAATTGCGCTCACGTCGGCGTGGAGTAAGTGGGGATGGGATAAACAGATATTATCCACCTCTATTCCCGCCGATTCTGCCATTTTTAGCAGTTTTTTGGGCTTGAAAAATTTAGCCAGATCGTGTAACAACCCAGCTTGCCCTGCTTGGACGGGATCGAGATCGTGATGACGAGCTAAATCAATACACATGGTCTCCACACCGAGAATATGTCGCAGACGGTGTTCGTTGACGTTTTCTTTTAACCAGTCGATAACTTGCTGTCGCATCTTTTTTTTGCCCTTGTGGAACCCCAAAACGATTGTAACAATTACTATACAATTTTGCCTATCGCTCCCGGGTTCGATCTTTACCAATCATCCTCGCGACTAGCTTCTAAAACTTCTTCTTGCTGCCAATCATCCTGAAAAGGTTGTACCACTTTACCGATCGCATCGGCCACAAAAGACTTAATAAATTCTTCCTTGCGACTAAGTTGAAATTGTCTTTGTACCACTTCCGTCATACCACCATCACCCCAGTCTTGATCCTGACGGAAATATTCAATAAAACTTTTGCCAGCAATGCGAGTTAAATAGGCGGCACTGACTCCTTGAATTGCCTTACCGACTATATAGGTAGTAAAATTTAATTGTAGGATTCTGGCTAATAATTCTACTGCTCCTTTCACCACTCCCAAACTAACTAGAGTTTTACCCAAAGATAGAGCCAATTCCTTGCCTCGATCGCTGTTAATTTCACAGCCATAAACTTGACCAATTTCCTTAACCATTTGAGCATTAACCGCCGCCGTTGCTAACATATCGAACACTGGTAAGGGAGTCACCGCAATCACTCCCGCACCGATCCACTGATAGCGATCGATAATTTTATCAGCTTGGCGACGACGTTGGCGATCAATAATTTTCCTAGCTTCTTCCCCTAATCTTTGGGATTGTAAGAGGATATTATCCGCCACTAAATCCTCCCCTTCGGCGCGTAAAACTGAAGCCAAACGTTTAATTAAAGCTAAAATATCTGGTTCTGGTGTGATCATTTGTCCACCAGTTAACTGTACTGGTTGGGGATTAGCGGCGACGGCAATAATATCGGCGGAAAGGATCACTCCTTTTAGACGTTCTCGTAATTGTTTTAAAATAATGTCTCGATCTTCGTCGCTATAGAGATCGATTTTATTAAAGACTAAGAGAGAACGTTTACCAATATCAATTAAACCCAATAAAGGGCCGTATTCCGATTGTCGAATATCGTTATCGATGACAAATAAAAGTAAATCTGCTTCCGTGGCTAATTGTCGCGCTAACTGTTCCCTTTGACCTCCAGCTGCACCAATTTCAAGAATGCCGGGAGTGTCGGTAATTTGAATTTCCCGATTCACACCTTTCATTTTTAAACTATAGGTTTCCCCTTTTTCCGTGGTTCCCATGGTTGCCTCCACATTGCCCACCATTTGACCGATGAGGGCGTTAATTAGGGAGGTTTTTCCCGCAGATCCCGTGCCGAAAACAATGATTTTAACTTCTTTTCTGGCTAAACTTCGCTCAATTTCTTGGGAACGATTAATAAAAACCTGTTGGGTTACTTTATCTTGAATTTGCTCCACTTGTTGCCGGATAGCTTTTAAGGTTTCCCCGGCGGCCTCGGTTTTTTCTACCGGTAATTTTAGGGGTGGACGGGAGGAAGAACGCAACCCGCGGCGACTTTTTTGCTGCTGGGGCAGCAGATAAAAGTAGTACAAAAGAATGTAGATCAGCAAGCCCAGCAGTCCGATAATCAGTAAAAGCAGAATATTGGCTAGTAGGGGAGCGGTAAAGGCGATCTGGATGTAAAGACGATAGATAGAGTTGACTAACCACAACATTAATCCGAAAATAAAGCTCAGACCAATGATTAAAGCGGCAAGACGGGGTAATTTCATCAGCTTTAACGGTAGGGGATTGCTTGATCTTGATCTTAGTTCTTTGCCGGCCGATTGTCGGGAACTAGAATAGACTATTATCTATAGTCATAATTGTTTTTATTCATCAGTAGGGAAGCACAATTATTTGTAGGATGGGTTAGCGGTAGCGTAACATAATCGGGCGTTGGGTTTCATGCTTCAGCCCAACCTACGTTCTTCCCCACTTCCCCACCTCCCCACTTCCCCACTTCCTATTCCCTCGGACCAGAAAAGGGGTAAGATAATAAGTTTAGTGATAAGATGACCGAATTGTAAGCGGGGACTTGATATGGCAGAAACCCTATTATTTAATGCTTTGCGACAGGCGATCGATGAGGAAATGGTCCGCGACCAGACAGTATTTGTTTTGGGTGAAGATGTGGGTCATTACGGTGGTTCCTACAAAGTTACCAAAGATCTCTACAAAAAATATGGCGATTTAAGGGTTTTAGATACTCCCATCGCTGAAAATAGTTTTACGGGCATGGCAGTGGGGGCAGCCATGACGGGATTACGTCCGATTATTGAAGGCATGAATATGGGTTTTCTTCTGCTTGCCTTTAACCAAATTGCCAACAATGCCGGGATGTTACGTTATACTTCCGGCGGTAATTTTAAAATCCCCATGGTTATCCGTGGTCCGGGGGGTGTGGGCAGACAATTAGGTGCGGAACATTCCCAACGTTTAGAGGCCTATTTTCACGCGGTACCCGGACTAAAAATTGTCGCTTGTTCCACTCCCTACAATGCCAAAGGTTTATTAAAATCGGCGATTAGAGATAATAACCCCGTGCTTTTCTTTGAACACGTTCTTCTCTATAATCTCAAGGAAAATTTACCTGATAGCGAGTATCTTTTACCCCTCGATAAAGCGGAAATCGTTCGCAAGGGAGAAGATATAACTATTCTCACCTATTCGCGGATGCGTCATCACTGTTTACAGGCATTAAAACAGTTAGAAAAAGATGGCTATGATCCAGAAATTATCGATTTAATTTCCCTGAAACCCTTTGATATGGAGACGATTGCCGCTTCGATTCGCAAGACTCACAGGGTGATTATCGTGGAAGAATGTATGAAAACGGCGGGAATTGCTTCCGAGTTAATTGCTTTAATTAACGAGCAGTTATTCGATGAATTAGATGCCCCCGTGTTAAGATTATCTTCCCAAGATATCCCCACACCTTATAACGGTAATCTAGAAAGATTGACGATTATTCAACCTAATCAAATTGTCGAAGCTGTCCAAAAAATGGTCGGTGATCGCATTTAAAAAATTCTCCTTTTGATACTGAAGTTATGCAGAGACAAAATTGGTTATTGTTACTGATCATCGGCCTAGTTGTTGCCTCGATCTTTATCCTGATTAAGTTACCCCTACAATTAGGTTTAGACCTGCGCGGTGGTAGTCAATTAACCATTCAGGTTAAACCCACTGAAACCGTGACAACCATTCAACCTAATGATTTAAAAGCCGTACAAAATGTGATTGAAAATCGCGTTAATGCCCTCGGTGTTTCTGAATCATTAGTGCAGACTGTGGACAGTAAAAATCAGGTAATCGTGCAACTACCCGGGGTCACAAATCCCAAAGAAGCTGAGAGAAACCTAAATGTTCAGGCCCAATTAGAATTTCGTCAGCAAAAACAAGGTACAGAAGGAGAATTTCGGGCTGAATATTCAATTTTTCAACAAAAAAAGCTGGAATTAGCCGCCCTTAAAGCCGAGAATAAACCCGAAAATGCCGCTAAAATTGCCGAACTAGAACAATCTCTGCAAAAATCTAAAGAGGCAATTTTAAATTTATTTGAATCGGTGGACTTAACCGGAAAAAATCTGCAAAATGCCACTATTAGTTCCACCCAAGGCACTAACTGGGAAGTGGCCATTACTTTCGATTCGGAAGGGGGCAATAAATTCGCCAAACTGACTAAAGCGATCGCTGGTACTGGTCGCAGTATTGGGATTTTCCTCGATAATGAATTAATTAGCGCCCCTGTGGTTGATGTGCAGTTTGCCCAAACGGGAATTACAGGAGGCCGGGCCGTGATTACCGGTAATTTTACCGCCGAAACTGCCAACGATCTAGCGATTCAATTGCGCGGTGGTTCCCTACCTTTCCCCGTTAAAGTGGAAGAAATTCGCACTGTCGGGGCAACTTTAGGCCAGGATAGCATCCGTCGCAGTATCTACGCTGGTTTAGTGGGTTTACTGTTAGTTTTAATCTTCATGGCGGTTTATTACCGTTTACCCGGGATTATTGCCGATGTTTCCCTGATTATCTATACTATTCTCTCTCTGGGGGCTTTTGCCCTAGTGGGAGTCACGATGACGTTACCCGGTATTGCCGGATTTATCCTCAGTATCGGCATGGCAGTTGATGCAAATGTACTGATTTTTGAGCGTACCCGGGAGGAATTAAGGGCGGGAAAATCCCTATTTCGGGCGGTGGAGTCGGGATTTTATCGGGCTTTTTCCAGTATTCTCGATAGTAATGTCACTACTTTAATCGCCTGTGCTGCCCTATTTTGGTTGGGTTCGGGATTAGTCAAGGGTTTTGCTTTAACTTTAGCCATTGGGGTAGCTGTGAGTATGTTTACCGCTTTAACCTGTAGTCGTACTCTCCTGTTAATCACCGTGTTAAACGTCCCCAGCGTCCGTCAAAAACCGCAACTTTTCTGCCCTAATTTACCGGCAAATCAATAATCAGTTATCAGTTATCAGTTACCAGTTATCAGATTGGAGTTTTAAGTTAACAGTGTTAATCGGTTATCAGTTACCAGTTATTCCCCCACTGATTACTGCTTACTGATAACTGAAAAATATCCCTACTCCTGTCTCCTTTTTTCCTTTTTACTTAATCTATATGGCATTTAACGTTACAAAACAGCGTAATTTTTGGTGGACAGTCTCGGCCTTGCTGACGATTGGTAGTATTTTGGCCATGGTGATTTCTTGGTTCACTATTCAAGCGCCTTTGCGACCGAGTTTAGATTTTGTTGGTGGCACGAGAATTCAGATAGAATTAGCCTGTGCCAAAAAGAATAACTGTGAGAAACCCTTAACTACTGCCGAAGTGCAAGGGATTTTAGACGAGGAGGGATTGGGTAACAGTAGTGTGCAGGTGTTGGATAAATATACTTTATCGGTGCGGACGAAAACCCTGGCAGAAGAACAGAGAACAAAATTACTCGACACCTTAAATGAGAAAATTGGCACCTTTGACCCCGAAACCAGTCAAATCGATACAGTTGGTCCCACCATCGGTCAAGAATTATTTAGGTCGGGATTTTTAGCTTTATTAGTGTCATTTTTTGGCATTGCTGTCTATCTAAGCTTCCGTTTTCAACGGGATTACGCTTTTTTCGCCATTGTCGCCCTGCTGCACGACGTTTTGATCACTTTAGGGGTCTTTGCGGTTTTAGGCTTAATTGCGGGGGTAGAAGTGGATAGTTTATTTTTGGTTTCCCTCTTGACAATTGTGGGCTTTTCTGTTAATGACACAGTGGTAATTTATGATCGCGTGCGGGAAAATTTTGCTAATACCCCCGAATTATCCGTGGATGAAATTGTCGATAATGCGGTGAGTCAAACCCTAACTCGTTCGATTAATACCACCCTGACCACTTTATTGCCTCTGGTGGCGATTTTTCTCTTTGGTGGCACGACTTTAAAATATTTTGCCCTAGCTTTAATTATTGGCTTTGTAGCGGGGGCCTATTCGAGTATTTTTAT
Organism: Microcystis protocystis FBCC-A270; assembly: GCF_050500235.1. NCBI lineage: Bacteria > Bacillati > Cyanobacteriota > Cyanophyceae > Chroococcales > Microcystaceae > Microcystis > Microcystis protocystis. Next base: position 4,632,541 of record NZ_CP191407.1, on the reverse strand, counting down.
CGCTAGTACCCTACTAGCTTGGTGGCGCAGTCGTTCCCATCGACCCACACTCAATTACAGTTAGGATGCCATTGGTGAAGAATCAGTGGTTCTTGGATGGGTCGTAATAGTAATTTCAACCTGTTGATTGAGACGACCCAAAATTGAGATCAAACGGTCAATAGTAAAGCGTCCCAAATTAGCACGGCGAATCTGGACAAATTCACTGTGATTAATTCCAGTTCGCACTTGAGCATCGCGGGTTGATAAGTCTTCCTTCTCCAGAACCTTGATAATTTCAGCAGCAAGCAGTGCTTTCGCTTGTCGCACGTCCGCATCTACATCGCCAAAATCGCGGTACACATTCCCGCTACCTTGTACCAGTTCAAATTGTTCTTCACTCATGAGAGTTCCTCCTTCAATCGCTTGAGCCGTGCTTTGATAACTTCGACTTCTTGCTGTGGTGTTTTGATCCCTTTTGGGGATTTTTTCTGAAAGGCATGAATCACCCAGATAGCCTCACCTAACTGGACAGCATAAATAGTTCGATAGGCATCCCCCTTGAAAGGTAGAGCAATCTCGAACACACCAGAACCTATCCCCTTAAAAGGCTTGGTTAGGGATGATTTTGCCCCTTCTGCTGCAATAGTTAAAGCGTCAAGTACAATTTCTTGGGCTTCCTTGGGAAACTTTTGAAAATCTTTCCGTGCCGCTTTAATCCAAGATATAGGACGGGTATTACGCATTCGCTTATGGTGATATAACTGATACCACCGGTCAAGCCCCATTATACCTAAAGACCATCAATTTGATGCTTACCCTGGGTCATAACTCCCTTTATAGGTTGTAAAAATTTGATAACCAGGTAAAACTAAGCTGATACCCGCAAAACTATGTATTGTTCCTGGATAACTTTCTTCTGCATCACTACCCCCCAATCGCCAACAAAAAGAACCCAACCAAATATAAAAGCCTGGAATCAGTGCGTCCATCGAATAGGCAATATCCTTTAACTGAGGGTTAACTTCGTTTGATGATCCCTTTTTTTGGGAAACTTTTATTTTCATTTATTTTCATTATTTTAAACTTATAATCGTTTAAGAACTATACCATATTTTTATTAGCATTGACGATGACAATTATCACAATTCCACACTTAAACCCTTTGGTGCGATCGCTGATATGGTAGGTTGGGTTGAGGAAGGAAACCCAACGCTAATCAAAGATATTTGAAGGCCTTATTATCTTCAACCGTCCCATCGAACTAAGATAGTGCAAGCTTAAAGATGGCTTTTAGTTGTCAGCTAAATTTTTGCGCCAATTTCGTCAAATTGCTTCAAGAGATTTGATTGCGAACACCACTAAAAGCGGCGTATGCGATCGCTATAGCATCTACAGCATCATTAATAGGCATTTTTGTCAATCCGAATAAATACTTAATTTGTTCGGCCACCTCCGCTTTAGTGGCCCTACCATGGCCTAGATGACATTTCCAACTAGCTTGATGGAGGAAAATCGGTTCAATTCCTCCATCGCGACAGCTAACTAGATTGATAATTCCCAATGCTTGCAGGACTCCACCGGCTGCCTTGATTTGCCGGTTAAAAAAGGGCATTTCCACGGCAATTTCCCCCGGTTTATATTCTGCGATTAACTCCTTTAAATCCCGTTCAATTTCGATCAAACGCTGGGCAGTAGAAAGATTTTTAGAAGTTTCGATCGTGCCGTAATCGACTAAGATCGGCACTAACTCACTATTATCCCGGAGAATAGCCCAACCGACAATCGCTAATCCGGGGTCGATACCCAACCAAGTAGTCATAAATTAAGCCAAAAAATCTTGGACGATTTGGAGGATTCTTTGGGATGCTTGTCCATCTCCAAAAGGATTAATGGCATTAGCCATACGATCATAGGCGATTTTATCCCTTAATAATTCTCCCGCTGCGGCTAAAATTTGCTCGGGATTAGTCCCAATTAATTTCGCTGTTCCCGCTTGTACTGCTTCCGGTCTTTCCGTGGTTTCTCGCAATACTAAAACCGGTTTTCCTAAACTAGGGGCTTCTTCTTGAATGCCTCCAGAATCAGTTAATAATAAATAACAGCGTTGAATCGCCCCCACTAACTCGGCATAATCGAGAGGTTCAGTTAAAAATACCCTAGGATGATTGCCCAAAACAGACTTTATTGGTTCTCGGACGGTGGGATTGCGATGGAGGGGTAATAATATGGCTGTATCGGCATATTTTTCTAACAACAAAGTCAATCCTTTGATAATATCCTGTAAGGGTTCGCCCCAATTTTCCCGGCGATGAACCGTGGCTAATAAAACCCGATAATCTGACCAATTTAAGCCCGCAATTTGACATTCTGGGGCGGTTTTAGCTACGGTTAATAAAGCATCAATAACCGTGTTGCCAGTGTGGTGAATACTTCCTGTCACTCCAGATTTTTGCAAATTTTCTACGGCTAAAGTAGTGGGAGCAAAATGTAGGGTCGTCAGTTGAGAAATTAGGCGGCGATTAGCTTCTTCGGGATAGGGGTTATAGATATCATTAGTTCTTAATCCTGCTTCCACATGAGCGATAGGAATTTGTTGATAAAAAGCCGCTAAAGCAGCAGCAAAAGCGGTAGTAGTATCACCTTGCACAATAATTAAATCTGGTTTTATGCGCTCAAAGACCGTTTCTAAACCGCGTAAACTACGGCAAGTAATATCAGTTAAAGTTTGACGGGTTTGCATAATATCGAGATTTTCATCTGCTTTTAAAGCAAATAATTCCATCACCTGCGCTACCATTTCTTTATGCTGTCCCGTCAGAATTACATGGGTTTGAAACTGTTCCGATTCTTGAAAAGCACGAATAACGGGAGCTAATTTAATCGCTTCGGGACGAGTTCCAAGAGTAATACAAATTGATTTCAACATATTATTATCAGTTATCAGTTATCAGTTATCAGTTATCAGATGTGAGTTTTCAGTTCACTGATTACTGATCACTGAAAATCGCTTGAATTGTGCTGTTTTGTCATTTTTCACTCGTGGGTGGTTGTTGAACGATAAATTGGGGATAGAGTTGCATTTGCTTAGGATTTAAAGGTCGAGAGATGGTCAAAACTTTTTGTTTAGCTAACTCTTGAGTCATGGTATCTAAAGTTTGAGCGATACGCAAATTATATTCTAATTGTTCCCCGGAAGAAAGCAAATTACTTAAGCCATCAATTAAACGTCTTAAATTCTCGCGAAATTGGGGATCACCGATTAACTCATCGATATCGGAGGTGATTTTTTGAGTATTTTCAAAAGTCACCCTAGCGGATTCGAGCGTTTTTTGCAGCACGACAATTGTAGCAGGATCGTTAATAGTTTTAGTAATTTCTCGTAAATTATTCGATGTTTCCACTGCATTATTCAAAATAGTCTCGACATTTTGCATGACTTGTTTAGTATCAATTTCATCTAAACCAGCATTCAACCTCATGGCGGTATTATTGAGATTATTAGCGAGACTGCCAATACCTAAACTAGCTTGATTAATATTATCGAGAGTATTAACAATTTGTCCCCGATTTTCGCTGAGAACAGCATTAAGATTAGCAACTAATTGGGAAGATTGTTGAAAAGTTCTGCTGATTTGACTGCGATTTTCCTGAACGGTATTATCTAAAGTATTGACAAAACGGGAGGCATTATTAGCCGTATTAGTCACCGAGCGACTGGTGGTAGCTAATTCCAAAGATAGACGAGAGATTTCTCTTTGGGCATTACGGATAGTCTGGGAGGTATCATCGGATAAACGGGCGATTTTTTGAGCTGCTATAGCGGTATTTTTGGTGACATCATTGAGATTACCCACAAATTCAGGACTGGTAAAAGTATCCACTAAACGACCAACACTAGACATTAATTGTGTTCCTGTTTTCCCCTGTAAACGGCTATTATTACAGAGAATTAACTGTTGATCACAGTCGGGACTAAGAGGGTCGAGATTTTTGGCCTCAGCACTTAAAGAAACTAAGGGAGTGATATCGATGGCTGCCTCCCCAATTAATCCGGAAAGATTGGTAGTAACAGTTACCTTCCTAGGCATAACTAAAGTAGCAGAAGCGATTTCGGCAATAACTTCCACTTGATTACTCCCCGGGATAAAACTCGTAATTCTTCCCACTCTCACCCCGCGAAAACGCACCGGCGCCCCGACTTGTAACCCTTCCACGTCGGCAAACTCGAAGATTAATTGATAGGTTCTTTGACCAAATCCTCCCCCGCGAACCCAGATAGCGAGCACCCCAAAGACCAATAATCCGCCTAGGGCAAACAAACCTAGTCTTCCTTCCCGTAAAGCTCGCGAACTCTGCATGATTTTTCTCTCATTCTCGATAGTTCTTAATTTAGCTTAATCTAGCTTAAACGATTGTCCTAATCGGGCCTTCAATGCTGGCGCTAAAAAATTGCCGAATCATGGGATGATCGGTACGATCGATATCTGCCACCACTCCCTGCCATTGCACTTTTCCCTGATAGAGAAATACTACTCGATCGGCGGTGCGTCGGATGGTACTTTGTTGGTGAGAAACCATCACATAAGTGTTCGCAGACCCTGATTTTTCATGGAGAGTCCGCACTAGATCCTCGATAATTGTAGAAGCTATTGGGTCTAATCCGGCGGTAGGTTCATCATACAGCAGTAATTCAGGATTATCAGCCGGATTATCGGGATTAGTGATAATAGCGCGGGCAAAAGCCACCCGTTTACGCATTCCCCCCGATAGTTCCGAAGGATAAAGGTCACTAATTCCCTGTAAACCGACCATTTCCAAGCTTTTTTCCACTAATTCCCTAATTCTGGCTTTTTTTAAGTTAGTTTGTTCGTAGAGATAAAAACCGACATTTTCCCCGACGGTGAGAGAATCAAACAGGGCTGTTTGTTGAAAAACTAAGGAAGTTCGCATCGCTTCTCGACCATCTTCTAGCAATCCCTGACGCAATTGGCCTTTAATACGAATTTCTCCCGCATTTATCCCCGTTAATCCCGCAATTAACCGTAAAACCGTTGATTTTCCCGTCCCCGACGGCCCGATAATTACCAGGGCCTCCCCTCGATAAATGGTTAAATCTAAACCATCGAGAATAACATTATCCCCGAATCTTTTCGATACTCCTCTCAATTCAATTAACGGTTCTTTCATCGTCGCTTAATTATCTTATAACCTCTGGAATTTTAGGGAGATGGGGAAGTGGGGTGTGGGGTGTGGGGGGAAGTGGGGTGTGGGGTGTGGGGTGTGGGGTGTGGGGAGAATAAAGCTGCCTCCTATCTCCTGTCTCCTATCTCCTATCTCCTATCTCCTGTCTCCTATCTCCTGTCTCCTGAATACTGACTCGATTCTGGCTGCTATAGTAGAAAAGCACCCATTGCTGACGATATCTGAGGTAGATTGCCGTGACTATTGCTTTAGACCAACTGCTTACCCCCGACATTTTTCGACCAGCGCGTTATTTGGGCAACGAGTTAGGTGCTAAACATAAAGAATGGGCAAGTGCGGTGGTTCGTTGGGTGTTAACCTATCCGGAAGTGTACGAAGTGGGGGCATCTAACCTCGGCCATATTATCCTCTACAATATCCTCAATGCACAACCCCGCCAACTCTGCGATCGCACTTATTTACCCGCACCGGATTTAGCCCAAAAACTCAAACAGACAAAAACCCCCTTATTTGCCCTAGAATCCCGTCGTTGCCTCACAGATTTTGATATTCTGGGTTTTAGCCTCAGTTACGAGCTAGGAGCCACCAATATTTTAGAAATGCTCGACCTAGCGGCAATTCCCTTGACTTGGAGAGCAAGAGATGCGGGTAACTATCCGCTAATTTTTGCCGGGGGACAAACTGCCACCTCTAACCCCGAACCCTACGCCGACTTTTTTGATTTTATCGCCCTTGGTGATGGCGAAGAATTATTGCCAGAAATCGGTTTAATTTTAGAAGAAGGTAAACTAGCTAATCTAAGCAAAGAAGAACTATTGCTAGATTTAGCCCAAATTCCGGGGGTATATGTGCCGCGTTTCTACGATGTCACCCCAATCGGTGCAGTTATCCCCAATCGTGACGATGTACCGCAAAGAATTTTACGCCGGGTAGCCACTCCTATCCCAGCCTATTCTATCGGTTTAGTTCCCTTCGTCGAAACAGTCCATGATCGCCTAGTGGTGGAAATTCGTCGCGGTTGCACGAGGGGATGTCGTTTCTGTCAACCGGGGATGTTAACCCGTCCCGCGCGGGATGTGCAACCGGAAGCAGTAATCGAATCGATTGAAAAAGGAATGCGAGCGACGGGATATAACGAATTTTCCTTATTATCTCTCAGTTGCTCCGATTATCTAGCTTTACCTGCCGTGGGTATGGAGATTAAAAACCGTCTCCAGAATGAGAATATATCTCTATCCTTACCCAGTCAAAGAGTCGATCGCTTTGACGAAAATATTGCTAACATCATTGGGGGCAATCGTCAATCGGGTTTAACCTTTGCACCGGAAGCGGGAACCCAACGAATGCGCGATGTGATTAACAAAGGGTTAACCAACGAAGAATTACTCAGAGGGATAAAAACTGCCGTCGAACAGGGTTGGGATAAGGTTAAACTCTATTTTATGATCGGTTTGCCGGGGGAAACCGATGTGGATGTGATTGGTATCGCGGAAACGGTGCGTTGGTTGCGTCGGGAATGTCGTTTACCGAAGCGGAAACCCCTCGATTTTACCCTAACTATCTCGAATTTTACGCCTAAACCCCATACCCCCTTCCAGTGGCATTCCGTCTCGACGGCCGAATTTATCCGCAAACAGGAGTTATTAAGACAGGAATTCCAAGGCATGAGAGGGGTAAAAGTCAATTATACCGATGTCCGCATCTCGGCCATGGAAGATTTTATCGGTCGCGGTGACAGAAGTTTAGGGAAAGTGGTGCTGCGCGCTTGGCAATTGGGAGCCGGGATGGATGCTTGGTGGGATAATACGGAAAAAGCCTATCAAGCATGGTCACAGGCGATCGAAGAATCCGGTTTAACCTGGAAATATCGTCAGGTAGAACAGGGAGAATGGAATATTTTTGCCGATACAGACAAAGATATTTTAGAGCGTCCTTTGCCCTGGGATCATCTGGATACCGGTATCGATAAAAAATGGCTAGAGGAGGACTTAAAACGCGCTCTAGACGCGGCAACGGTTCCCGATTGTTCTTTTGAGGGTTGTTCCCATTGTGGCGTTTGTAGCGTCGATTTTGGTCATAATATCGTCATTGAAGCGCCCCCGATTCCCGCTTTTGCCGGACATTTTCAACCCAATCAAGAACGCACCCAAAGAATTCGGGTTTGGTTTGGCAAAATTGGCGAAATGGCTCTAGTTAGCCACTTGGATCTGGTGCGTTTATTTGATCGCGTCGTCCGTCGGGCTGCTATTCCCATTTCCTTTACTGGTGGATTTCACCCCGGTCCGCGCATTTCGATCGCCAATGCTTTATCCTTGGGAGCAACCAGTAGCGGTGAGATTGTCGATTTTGAATTGACAAAAGTGATGGATTTAGAGACGTTTAAACAGCAGTTAACCGCACAATTACCCGCAGATTTGCCGGTTTATCAGGTGGAAGAAATTCCCTTAAATGCTCCTGCTGCCACCCGTTTGTTGGAAAAAGCCGAGTATTTGCTCACTTTTAATAGCGAGGGAATTGACTGCCAACAGTGGCAAAATTGGATCGAGGCAATTAAACAAGCAACGGTGATGGAACGGGAAAAAACCACCAAATCCGGCAAAAAAGTCACGATTAATCTGCGAGAACAATTATATGAATTAGAGTTAAAAACTGTTGACAAGGAAGCCGTTTTGTGCTATGTGGGCAGTTGTCGCAATGATGGCACTTTACTACAGCCCGATCATATCGTCGAGATGTTAGAAAGGGTTTCTGGCCAAGAGATTTCGCTGCTTAATTTTCATCGTCAGCGCTTGATTTTAGGAGCTTAACCATCGTAAATTGTTCCCTTTATGCTCTAACCCCAGAAAGTCAGCTAATCTTGATCGACTAATTCCAAGGAATCATCAACCAAAGCTGGCCGGTAATTTTGAACAACCAAAAGTTTCCTAAGAGACAGATTCACCTAATCAAATAAAAGGAGATGAAAATTAAAATCTGGTTGATTTCAGGCTACCGGCAATAGTCACTGATAACTGATCACTGATAAACTTATTGCAAGGCGTCGAAGACTTTAAACATGGGTAGGTACATAGACACAAGAATAGTTCCCACCATCACCCCAATAGCAACCATCATCAAGGGTTCAATGATACTGGTTAAAGCTTTAACGGCCTGTTCCACCTCATCTTCGTAGAAATCCGCCACTTTCATCATCATGGCATCTAATTCTCCTGTTTCTTCACCAATACTAATCATTTGAATGGCCAAAGGTGGGAAAACATTGGCTTTTTGTAGGGACAAACTCATCATTCCCCCCTGCTGAATTTCCTTCTTAGCACTAGCGATCGTATTAGCAATTACCTGATTACCCACCGTATTACAAACTATATCAAGGGAATTCAAAATCGGGACACCAGAACGCGTCAGAGTCCCAAAAACCCGGCAAAATCTAGCCACAGCCGATTTTTTATTCAAATCGCCAAAAAGGGGCATTTTAAGGAAAAACCAGTCAATTTGCAGACGACCTATCGGGGTTTTGTAATAGCGACGCAGCAAAAAAACCGTGGCAGCAATGGTGACAATCGGAATTAAAATCAACCAACTACGCATCACACCACTTAAAAAGAGCATAAATTGCGTTAAAGCTGGTAGTGGCACCTTCAAATCGGTGAAAATTTTCGCAAACACGGGAATTAAAAAGATCGTCATCCCGAAAAACACAATTATCGCCAAAATTCCCACCGCTACCGGATAGGTCATCGCTGATTTAATCTGGTTTTTCAAGCGGGCCATATCTTCCAAAAGTTTCGAGAGACGGAGCAGCACTTCATCGAGTACCCCCCCCGTCTCTCCAGCTTCGATCATACTGACATAAAGTTCATCAAAACATTCGGTATGTTTGGCCATCGCTTGCGATAACGGACTCCCTTGCTGTACGTCGGTGCTAATCGCTTGTAGTGCTTTTCTCATCTTGGGATTACTGGATTGATCCCCCAAAACTCCCAAACATCTCATAATCGGCACACCAGCATTAATCATTACCGAAAATTGACGGGAAAAAACCGCTTTATCTTTGATGGAAATCTTGGCAAATATCAACTCTAAACTAGAAAGATCGATCTCTCCTCCCGCTTTTTTGACTTTACCGACGGCGGCATATTTTGCCTTCAGTATCATTCGAGCATGATCGGGAGACATAGCTTCAACTTTCTCTTGGAAAACTTTTCCAGAGCTGCTTTTAACTTGTGCGACAAAAGTAGGCATAGGACAAATTAGTTATCAGTTATCAGTTATCAGTTTTTTAGCTGTTAGCTGTTAGCCATCAGGAGTCAGGAGATTATTTTTATTTATTGTCCCTGCTTCGGTACTCCCCAATCTCCTATGCCTTTTAAACAGTATTTATCATTAGAAACGGGCTTTAGTTTTGGCGTTAGCAACGGACCCAGCGACCAGACGTTGTAATTCATCGGGTTTACTACTTTTAGAAATTGCCTCTTCAAAGGATATAACACCGCTAACAACTAAATTAGCTAATCCCTGTTCCATAGTTTGCATTCCTAGCTTCATTCCCGTTTGAATTGCCGAGTAAACTTGGGGGGCTTTTCCTTCGCGAATTAGGTTAGCGATCGCTGGAGTTACCACCATGATTTCCTGTACCATTGCCCGGCCAAATTCCCCCGGTTTGGGATTTTTTTTCTTGACTAGGTTTTGACTAAAAACTGCTAGTAAAGAATTGGATAACATGGCGCGAATTTGTGCCTGTTGGTTAGCGGGGAAAACGTCAATAATCCGATCCACTGTTCCCGCTGCCGAGCTAGTGTGTAGGGTTCCGAAGACTAAGTGACCGGTTTCCGCCGCCGTAATTGCCAAACTAATTGTTTCTAAATCCCGCATTTCTCCCACAAGGATAATATCAGGGTCTTCTCGTAAAGCTGCTCTTAGTGCGTTAGCAAAACTCTTGGTATCTTCTCCTTTTTGTCGTTGGTGAAACAGGCTTTTTATATTAGGAAAAACGTATTCAATTGGGTCTTCTACAGTTAAAATATGTTCAGACCTAGTCCGATTAATTAAGTCTAAAATTGCCGCTAAAGTGGTAGTTTTACCTGAACCTGTTTGGCCAGTTACGAGAATTAATCCCCTCGGTCTTTCCGATAATTCTCGGATCACTTCTGGTAAATTTAATTGTTCAAAGTTAGGCATTTTAGAGGACAAAGCGCGTAAACAAGCTGCATAGGCTCCCCTTTCTTTATAAACATTGATCCTAAATCTTGCTAATCCTTTCACCCCGTAGGAACAGTCTAATTCCCAATTCTGCTCTAACTCTTTTCTTTGGGTATTATTGAGCATACTAAAAATCAATTTCTGACAATCTTGCGGGGTTAAAGATTCTTCATTAATCGGGGACAGTTTGCCACTAATGCGAAAATAGACCGGCGCCCCAGACTGAATGTGCATATCGGAACCGCCCATCTCGACCAATTGTTCCATTAAATCTTCGATCATTAATTCCATAAGTTAAACTCCATCTATAAGGTAAAATCAGTTAACAATAACCAGTAACTATTGAAAAGACATTGGGAAAGTGCTATTTAAGACTACTCACTTAATACTCCTTACTTAAAACTCAAATCTCATAACTGATAACTGATAACTGATAACTGAAAAACTGTCTTAATAACTAAATCGCGGTGTCATACAATAGGGACAATCGAGCCATTCTGGTTGTAGTTCGGCGCGACAACCACGACAGATTAAACCGCTTTTCCGTTTGGCTTTTAATTCCGCTTCTAGACCAGAATCGGTCAGTGTCACCCGTTCTACTTCTTCGAGGGTGGTGTAACCCTCGCGCACCAGATTTAAACTATAGGCTAGGAGTGTCACCATGCCCTCATCAACGGCCGCCTCCTTAATGCGATCGGTTGTCGCCCCTTGGTTAATTAACTGCTGTATTCGTTCACTATTCTGCATTACCTCATAGACACCGATGCGATCTTTGTAACCGCTGCCAGCACACTTAAGGCAGAGATTGCCCTGTTTTCGCGCTTGTTGAATTTCCTCCATAGTTAGGGTATTAGCCTTATAAAAAGTCACTTCCTGTTCATTGGCAGCGGAAAGACCAAAACGGGCTAATTCCTCTTGACTAGGGTGATAGGCGACCCGACACTGGGTACAGACGCGCCGCACGAGACGCTGGGCCAAGATTCCCAACAGAGAACCAGAAATCATGAACGGTTCAATCCCCATCTTATCAAGACGAACGATCGCACCTGCGGCATCGTTGGTGTGTAGGGTAGTTAAGACCAAGTGACCGGTTAAGGCGGCCTCGATCACCGTTTTAGCCGTTTCCCTATCCCTAGTTTCTCCCACCAGAATCACATCCGGGTCTTGTCGCAGGAATGCCCGCAGAATTGAGGCGAAATCCATGCCTTTTTCGCGAATTATCTGCACCTGGGTGATGCCTGGCAGAGAATATTCGATCGGGTCTTCGGCGGTATTAATATTAATTCCGGGGTGATTTCTTTCCGCTAACACCGAGTATAAAGTTGTGGATTTCCCTGAACCGGTGGGGCCTGTCACCAGCAACAGACCAAAGGGACGACTAGCCATGTCTCGGACGATTTGCAGAGTATTTCGATCGGTGATTAGTTTATCTAAACCCAACTGGGTAGCCGAGTTATCGAGAATCCTTAAACAGACTTTTTCCCCGTAGCGACTGGGCAGGGTATTAACCCGAAAATCTACTTTTCGTCCTTGATACATCCGCCGAATTTTACCATCCTGGGGAAGACGACGTTCGGAAATATCGAGATCGGCCATGATTTTAAACCGGGCTGTGACCGCCGGGGCGATTTTTTTCGGCAGTGGCTCAAAAGCTTGATGAAGAACTCCATCTTTGCGAAAGCGAATTTTCAGGAATTCTTCTTGGGGTTCGATGTGAATATCGGAGGATCCTTCCTGTAGAGCTTTAGCTATAATTTTATTGACAAGGTTGATGACGGGGGCTTGATTAGCATCCCCTTCTCCGAGATCATCGGCCACTTCATCGTTAGCAACACCAGAGGTCAAATCAAGACTGCCGACAATATCGGTCAGATCCGAGAGTTTTTCCAGTTCTTTTTCTTTTTGCAGTCGGGCTTTCTCCCGTTCTAGTTCCGATTGAGCCGAGTGGAATTTTTCCAGTAATCTTTCATAATCTTCCCCGGCAATCACCAAACGCTGTAAACCTAACTCCCTGGGGCGGAGGATACGATTTATATCGTCAGTAGCCGCGAGGTTGTCGGGATCGACCATGGCTATCAAAATCGCGGCTGGCTCTCCTTCGATTCGACGCAGGGGGATGAGACGATAGCGACGACAAAGATCGATCGGAATCAAAGAATCGATCAGCCTGGCTATTTCCAGTCCATCCACATCGCTCAATTCTGGGTCGAGCGATTCGACTCCGTAGAGAATTTTTAGTTCAAATAACTGGTTTTTCTTATACTGTCGCTGTAAATCCGGGGGCAAAGGCCGCCCGGTTAGTTTTTGCAATATTTCTACTAGCGATCGTCCCGATTTCCGCGTTTCTACCAGGGCCTGTTGCATTTGCTCGGCACCGATATAGCCCGACTGCACTAACTTGTTACCAAAAGGGGAAAAGTAATTGCGTAGGGCGACAGCACGGGTTTTCTTGGAAGAAAATGTCATAGACGATTCCTAACCTCTTCACTACCCTTTAATCTTCCCAATTTTACCGAGAAAACTGCATTCTAGCAAAAATTTTTCTAGATCACTGATTATCTATCGGGGCCGCTTATATCTAGTTACGGATCTTGTCCACAAAATGTTACATTAAGGGTTAAACCTTGATTATTAGCTGGTACTTAAAGACCAAAATCAGCATTAAATGGTCATATATTGCCAAATTCCCCACTAAAATCCTATACCATGAGTGCAGAACCAAATACCTCGGCAATTTTCGACGAAAACCAAGAATCCTCTTCTAATTCCCCTGAATCTCCTACAAACGAATCAGAAGCCAGTGTCACCGATGAAGCCAAAACGGTGACGGACAAGGCCGCCTCTAGCGAGGAATTTTCCTTTCTAGGTGGAATGACTATCGATACTCTACAAGAGGAAATTGATACTCTCAAACAGCAGTTAGAGGAACAAACCCAACAGGTTGATGCCTATAAGAAACGCTATATCACTCTAGCAGCCGAGTTCGACAATTTTCGCAAACGCACGGCCAAGGAAAAAGAGGAACTGGAAACAAAAATCAAGGGCAAAACCCTGATGGAAATTCTTGGTGTGGTGGATAATTTTGAGCGCGCTCGTACTCAAATTAAACCAGCTAACGATGGCGAGATGGGTATTCACAAGAGTTACCAAGGGGTCTATAAAACCTTAGTGGACAGTCTCAAGCGTTTGGGCGTTTCCCCCATGCGTCCGGAAGGTCAACCCTTTGATCCTAGCTACCACGAAGCGATGATGCGGGAGTACACCGATGAACATCCCGAAGGCACGGTAGTCGAGCAGCTAGTGCGAGGATACACTCTCGGAGAAGATGTTTTGCGTCATGCTTTGGTAAAAGTGGCCGCCCCCAAAGAGACAGATCCTAACGCTGATCAGTCCGAATCTACTTCCATTCCATCCCAGGAATCCCTCTAACACCTCCACATCAAAAAGTGTTCAGATATTTTGGTTTTGGGGATATGTGTTTCCTCCCTATCCCCTCTTCCCACTGAAAGACTTTTTCTCGCTTTTATCTTTTAATTAAAAACGCTTCTATACCCAAGGCTTTTGCTCCTTGGTAATCTTCTTTTTTACTATCGCCAATATGCCAAGCTTGTGCGGGGGGACAATCATGTTTTTGCAGGGCAATTTGAAAAATTTCCCGATCGGGTTTAGCTGCTCCTGTCTGGGAAGAAATCGTGATCGATCGAAAAAAATATTCTAAGCCTAATTCGGCCAAAACTTGGTAGATACGACTATCAAAATTAGAAATAATGCCCAACTCGATCCCCTGACTCTGCCAGAGTCTTAAAGCGGGAATGACATCCTCGTACAGCACCCAAGGCTCGGCCGTGGCAAAATGATGATAAAGTTCGCCAAAAAAAGCCTCAAAATCGGGAAATCTTTCCAGATAACCTAAATTATTAAAAACTGCCCCAGTCAGCGATCGCCACCAGCGATACTCTAACTCAGGAATTTGTGCCGGTTCAACCTTAGGAAAAGCTAGGGGGGGAGAAGTGGGGAAAATAGCCAAGAAAGACTGTTCTAGACTCTCGGCCGCCACCTCTACCCCAAAATCCGCCGCTATTTGACTATAAATTCCTCCGACACTGCCTTTTACCCCAAAAAGGGTTCCCACAGCATCGAGAAAAATAACTTGCGGTTTCTGCATAAGAGTTTTGTCTTTAACGGTCTAACTGAGGTTTTTAGGGTCGGTCTTTTGGGGGGTTTAACACACCTAACCATTGCTTATTTTAAAGGATTATGGCCGAAATTCTTGGATCCCTTGCCAAACCCTTAATACCTCTGCCACCGTCCATGCTTGGGCAAAAGCACCCCTAGGAGTAAAAGGAGCATTACCATCGAAAATTTCACTTAAATTACCGATACAGCTATCCCGAAGATGGTCAATCATCGGTGTTAAAAAACTCTGGGCTAGGATGGGATCGCGATAGACTTTTAGATGGGCTTCGATAAATGCCCCTAATAACCATCCCCAGACTGTCCCCTGATGGTAGGCACTATCTCTTTTTAAGCGATCCCCACTGTAAACGCCAAGGTAATCAGGATGATCGGCATCTAGCGATCGCAAACCGCGAGAAGTCAAAAGTTTTAAAGCACAAATATCGAGAATGGCCTTTTTCTGTGGGGAATTTAATAACTCCTCCACCGACAAAGACAGGGCAAAAAGTTGATTCGGTCGTAAACTGGCATCATTACCCTTGTCCGTATCTAAAACATCGTAACAGTACCCTAGAGAATCGTCCCAGAAGCGAGAAAACCCTTTTAAGGTCATTTCTCTCATTTTTTCGTAATCAGTGGCATCCATGCCCAAATAATGGGCAAATTGAACCATAATTTTTAGGGCATTGAACCAAAGGGCATTAATTTCTACGGGTTTGCCGATGCGGGGAGTAATCACCAGATCATCAACTTTGGCATCCATCCAAGTTAACTGTACTCCCGTTTCGCCGGCATAGATCAAACCATCGTCATCTAGGTGAATATTGTAGCGAGTACCGCGACGAAACCAAGCGATCACTTCCGTTAAAGCGGGATAAATAGTTTTGAGAAACTCAAAATCTTGGCTTTGGTTAAAATAGGAACGAATGGCTTCAAAATACCAAAGAATAGCATCGACAGCGTTATATTCGGGCATTTCTCCGCCATCGGGCAGTAAATTGGGCAATAAACCCCGGTCTAGATAACGGGAAAAAGTTAGTAAAATCTGACGGGCGATCGCATATCTGCCTGTAGTCAAAGTTAATCCTCTTAGGGAGATCATCGTATCGCGACCCCAATCACCAAACCAAGGATAACCCGCGATTATCGTTTTGCCGTCCGGTTGATCCCGGAGAGGACGACTAACGATAAACTGGTCGGCAGCGAGGGTAAGTTGTTGAATCCATGGCGGCTGCTGGGGATTAATCAGACTATTTTCGTAGCGATAGCGAGACTCTAGAGAAGATTGACCGTCTAAATTCGGATCGGGACGGGTACTAGCGGCAATTGTCACCGATTCTCCCACTTTAAGAGTAGCCGAAAAACTGGCGGCATGGAGATGATTTTCCCGATCGATTAAACCACGATAACGTTCCACGGCCAAATCAAAGCGATAATACCAGATATGAGCGGGAAAAACCTGTCCCTGACTGATTAATAGATAAAAAGGTACAGCATTGTCATAGGCAATCACTCTTACTCCTTTTTCTAGGGGACTAATAGCCATTTGCCAGTTAAAACCCTGGGTATTGCCGTGAAAATCACGATAATTGACAAAAGCAGTCAGATTCAGGGTTAAAGGAGAATTGCCGCGAAGGTAGGTATAGCGGGTATAGGTGGTATTTTCTCCCTGTTCCATCCAGATACGCTTTTCTAGTAAGGCATCCCCACAGATAAAAGTCCAGACGGGAATTGTCCCTTCCAGATGAAAACTTTCGATATTAATATAGCCTTGCGGTTCGATCGTAGCACCTAACCAGCGATTGCTGGCCAGATGATAGAGTTTCTGGTTATATTGTACCGATTCATCGATTTTAGTCACTAGAAGTGTTCTTTTCGTCGGTGGAGCCAAAGCAGCGATCAACAGGCCATGATAACAGCGCGTTAGCAATCCGGCCACAGTTCCCGAGGCAAAACCCCCAATACCATTAGTGACTAACCATTCGCGCTTTTCAGCCACCGGGAGACAATTACAGATATCCCGACCAAAACGGAGCTTGACCATAGGCTTCCAAATTCCTAGGAATTTTGTTATAATCAAAAATTGTGTCTTTAATATCTATAGACTAACTCTATCTTAAGGAGAAAAATCAGCAGTGAGTAAACGTACTTTAGAAGGAACCACGCGCAAACAGAAGCGCACTTCCGGATTTAGAGCGAGAATGCGTAGCGTCAACGGACGTAAAGTGATTAAAGCTCGTCGGAAAAGAGGACGCTATCGTTTAAGTGTTTAGGTTATTCTGGGAACCGACTAATTTTCGTGGGATTACCCCAAGTTCATCGCTTAAAACATCGACAGGATTTTCAAGCTGTCTATGGAACAGGGAAGCGTTATCACGGTTCCCACTTAACCTTAATTAGTTTAGAGGATTCTGGCCCGGATAAGGCTCTTCCCAGTCGTTTTGGCATCTCGATTAGCAAGAAAGTTAGTAAAAAAGCGGTGGTTCGTAATCGACTAAAAAGGCAAATAAGAGCGGTAATTCGGCAGTTATTGCCAGAAATAGCGACAGGATGGCGAGGAATAATCATTATCCGTCCCGGGGCGATCGAGTGCAATTATGAACATTTTTTGCGAGAATTAAAGCAGTTGTTAGTGAAGGCCAATATAATTCATGGGCATTAAAGAAGAAACTTTTTATGAAGGCGGTCCGCACATCGGCGACCTAATCATCAATATACTGCTAGGATTTACAGTGATTTGTTTACCTTTAACCGTTGGGGCAGTGGTGCGGGCAATCTGGTTAAGATATAAGATAACCGATCGGCGGATTTCAATCACTGGGGGTTGGATGGGACGCGATCGCACAGATATTATCTATTCAGAAGTGGCAAAAGTGGCAAAAATGCCGAGAGGAATTGGTATTTGGGGAGACATTGTCGTAACTCTCAAGGATAGAAGTCGTTTAGAAATGCGCGCGATGCCGAAATTCCGGGAAATTCATGACTACATTGCCGAAAGAGTCGCCGATAAAACCGGTCGTCCCCTAGAATCGATCATCAGTCAATAAAACAAAATAATCGATCACCGCGATTCGATAAATTAGATTTGTCAAAGTGAACCCCCATTAAACGAGAAGGCATAGATTAAAGCCATGGATTTTGGAGTCGGATTTATTTCCACAAATATCATGTTGCCAATCCTAGATTTTTTCTTTCGGATTGTGCATAGTTACGGTTTCGCCATCATTGCTTTAACGCTGGTGGTCAGATTTGCCGTCTTTCCCCTAAGCGCCGGCCAGATTCGCAATATGAGAAAAATGCGAATCACTCAACCCTTAATGAAGGAAAGACAAGCAGAAATTCAACAACGTTACAAAAACGACCCCCAAAAACAACAGGAGGAAATGGGCAAATTAATGCAGGAGTTGGGCAATCCCTTGGCCGGTTGTTTACCCCTGTTATTACAAATGCCGATTCTTTTGGCTTTATTTGCGACGCTGCGGGGTTCCCCCTTCTCGGATATTAACTACACCGTCGATTTACAGGTGTTACCGAGCGAACAAATCGCCCTCGTCCAGCGCCAACCCTATGGCACCAAACCCCAAAACGTTTATATTGACGAGTCTCTCCACTATCCCATCACCGCTTTTTTACCCCAAGGCAATAAAATCGCCCCGGGAGAACAGGTAAAAATCGACCTGCAAAACGACCAGGGCAAGTCTTTAAGCCAATTAGCCACGGAAGCACCCGAAAATAACCTAAAACCCACCTACGAGGTGGTTAAAGGTCAAGAACTGGTGCAAGTTAATGAAGACGGTTCTATCGTCGCTTTAGCCCCCGGAGATGCCAGTATTAAAGTTATCGTGCCGGGGATTGCCGCTAATACGGGTTTTCTCTTTATTGAGGCCCTGGGAAGAATTGGGGCAACCGGTGCCAATGGTGAAATTCACTGGGATATCTTGGCGATGGTGATCGCTTTCGGTATTAGTATCTATGTTAACCAAGAGTTATCCGGCGCCGGCGCTCCTTCGGGGGGAGCAGCCCAACAACAGCAAACGGTGAATAAAATCACCCCGATAATTTTTAGTATGATGTTCCTGTTTTTCCCCTTACCGGCGGGGGTATTGATGTATATCCTAACTGCGAACATCTTCCAAACTATTCAAACGGTAATTTTGATGCGGGAACCTTTACCGGAAAACCTGCAAAAATTGGTAGCGGAACAGGAAAAAACCGAAAAATCCCGCGATGCTCTCCCCTTTGAAAAACGTTCTAGCAAGAAAAAGGAAAAAACATCGTAATGAGTATATGGGAGCAAAATAGCGAGAAAGCTAAACAATGGCTGGAAAAACTGCTAAAGTTGATGGCCATGCCCACAGATGTCCAGATTGGTGTGCAGGAATTGGGAACTGGACCTTCCTCCTGTTGGTTAATTATTGATAGCAGTCAATTGAGTCCCCAACAAGTGGAACTCCTCCTCGCTAACAAGGGTGAGGGACTGGATGCGATTCAATCCCTAGCTAATACGATTCTGAATATTGGTGTCGAGTCGGCAGAACATCAGTTCTATATTGTCGAAATCAATGGCTATCGTCAACAAAGACAGTCAGAACTTTTCGACTGGGTTAATCAAGCGGCGACGCAAGTGCGGCAAACAGGACAGGAAATAGAATTAAAAGCCCTATCTTCGGCGGAACGTCGCCAAATCCATGCCTTTTTTCAGGAAGAAAACGATTTAACCACGGAAAGTCGCGGCGTGGAACCCGATCGCCGGTTAGTAATTCGTTTAAAGTAGGATCAAAGGGTGGGGTAAAACCTGCCCTCTTTTTTATTTTAGGCTTTAGCCTTCTTGCTCACTCTAAAATTGAGTTGAGAATTACCACAGCCATGGAGATATAAAATTAGAAAATACGACCACCTCGACGGTTGGGAGCTAAACCACGATTACTGGGTGTAAAGCAGTAGGCATCGCGATTGATTCGTCGAATATTCTCTTGTAAAAATCGATCACAATTGCCCTCTGGAACGATAATTGTTTGATAGAGCGATTTTCCCGATAGATTACTATAGTAAGGAATCCAAAGAATACCCAGATTTTGAAATCCATATTTGAAGTGTAGTTCTTCCCCGCGTTTCTTTGCTTCGTATTCGGTCTTCCAAGCTGACTCGGCAATTACTCGCAGACCTTCAAAATCGGCACTGTGCCAGTCAAGACGTGGAGCAGCGAAAACCTCACCGAAAAATGTACCCGAAAATGCCATGCACATCATCAATAAAGTGATTTCTTTTCTGATATTCACGAAAAATAGCCCCTGTTTTGAGTAGGAATGAAGGACAGTTATCATTTTAGTGGGCTTTACTATTGATAACTGAAATATTTTTTATTTTAACCTCAGTTCGAGATAAGCCGAAACCCTAATTTTACCGTAGCCAGTCAGTCCTATTCTTTCCTGAAAGTCATGGCAAGATCTGCTTAACCCGAACTGACGTTATTTTAGCCAGATATCTCCTTTCTCTTCTGTCTTTTCGCCTGTTTTTGCTCTCAAAGCTCTGGCAGCCAAAATTTTGTCATCGATTGACGTTGTTAATAGTGGGATTAACTCCCTATTCAACTTTAAAAACACCCCACACCCACGCCAAACTTTTTGCCGCAAACCCTAGTTAATAACTTAACTTCAGAGCATTTACTGGTACATCATCCCAGGATTCTACGGTTCTTAAAACTGCTACCCATCCCGCTTGTTTTTGTTCGTCCGTAAGATTGGTTAACCAACTTTGATGACAATCTTTTGCCGCTTGTTCGTCTTGACAGGCAATACAAGCTTGTACTAAACCACAGGGATCAATCTGTTCATTTACCCAAATAATCATAGTTAATAGCCCTACTTAACTTTATTATTATAATTCATCGATCGCCCACAGAGAAACTTTTGATATTGATAACCTGTTACATAATTGGAGGACAACTCTGAAGGTTGACAGTCCGATAAATCTATTGAAGAATGGAAATTGATTAACCATAATTCAAAAGGGGGAGAAGATGACCGATTAAAATTTGGCTTTTCTTCTGGGTTAACTAAGATAAACTTAGGGTTTTTATCGGGAAATCTTTGGTTAAATTCCCAAGCAATTCCCATCATTTCTCCCACCTGCACCAAACTCCTATAGCTAGTGGCAATTACTAACGGATAACGGCTATTATTTTCGATAGTGGTAACTAATTTATCTGGGCGATAATACTTACGATAGCCTAAATTAAAAGTCACACTTAGGGAACTAACTAAAGCCATGATAATTACAATAATTACTATTCTTTTCTGCTGCCTTTGCCAACAATTGTCTAATAAAATTGCCAGAATTAAAATTACCGAGGGAAAGTAAACAAAACTATATCTAGCTCCCCGGGTAATATCGATCGAAAGCAGATAGGTGATGACAAAGAAAATGGCAATTGAACTGAGAAAAAATGCCGAGAGAATGCCTAATTCTGGTTTATAGGAGTCTAGCCATGCTGTTTTTAATTGTGGGATAATCCAGAGAAAAAAACCGATCATTATTGCCCCAGAAATCAAGATAATTATTAAAGATTCTGATTCAACGGGGAGCAGGGAAAGCATAGTTATTAATGTTCCCAGTAACTGAAAAAAGGGGCTAATTACGGCTAAAAAACTATCATTGTCTCTCTGAATCCAACCAGTCATCTGATTGCCATAATCTTTGGGTACAAAGCTGATAAACCAAATAATAATAAAGCTCAAGTTACCTAAAAAAACTAAACTTAAACGCCACCAATTAGTTATCCAAAAGTTTTTTTGTTTGATTTGCTTGAATAAAATCCATAATAAAGTTAGCACTTCCGCTAGGATAGTTAAACTAAAAAAATAGTGGACTAATAACCCTAGACAGTTGACAATTAACCAGAAAAAAACCAAAGTATGGGATATTCTCTTATGGTCGATAATTTTGCTGCTTGCCCTCAGAAAACAGCCTAAAGATATGAGGACAAATACAACCGCTAAAGTATAATGACGCGCTTCTTGGGAGATAAAAACCGCGTAGGGAGAAACCGCCATTAAAATCGCCGACAGAAAAGCGATCGAGCCAGATTTAAAGACCAATTTACTGATAAAATAAATTAGAGGAATCGAAATAACTCCCCAAAATACTGCCAGCGATCGCATTCCTGCTAAAGATACATATTCTCCCCGATCAAAGAATAATTTATTCCAGAAATAGGCGAAAATAAAATATAAAGGTGGATGATTGTCCTCCTGAATAACTAATTTAATTACATCGGCAATAGTTGCCTGATGGTTGCTCTGGAGAGGTGCTAATAAAGTGTCTAGGGAAATTATTTGATTTAACGGCACTATCTGGTAATTATTGCCAATACTAAAAACCATAGTGGCAAATTCATCCGTCCAGGGAGGTTTGCTCGTTAATTGTGTTAACCTAATAACCAGTCCCAAAATTATTACTAATCCTAACCAACAAAAATCAGACCAAGCTAACCGCTCCTTGCCTTTTTGTTTTAGATTAGAAATGACTGTAGATAAATTCAATTTAATTGTTATCTCCAAAAGATTCGATTATTTTAACCGCTTCCGATGGGGAAATATCTTGACGGCAATTAGGATAATCATACTCCTCCCGGGCAATTAATGCCCCACTGAGACGATAAAAATATTCTCCCATTTTCATCCAATCGGAATATAAATCGGGTTCGGGGAATTGTTGCCTTAATTCCGAGTCTTTGGGTGTACCATAATTAAGCCAGTATCCTTCTCCAAATAGTGGGGAATTGAGCGCTAGGGTTCCCTCTAATTCTAAACCATCATCGCCCCTGGCGTTTTCGATTCCTTCCACCAAAAAACAGCTATTCTCGGCATTTTCAAAGAGGACTGCGTATCCTTTCCCCTCTTCTGCGAGGATTTTAATCTCGCTGGCCCGAAATCCGGGGGGGATATAGTTAGGTAAAATAATCTTAGCATCTAGCGATCGCAGTTGTTGCCGTTGACTGGCGCTCAAAGTTACCGTTTCTGCTCTCAAATATTGCCCATTGTCAATAATAACAATAGATAATCCTAAAACTAAAGGCCAGAAAAATTTTATGGTCATAATCGCTGTTTCTAGGGTCATATTCTGGAGAATATGTCAGTTTTTAGGCAATTTACTGATTATTTAACCATATAAGCGACGAATATTGCCCTTTTCCTGTTCCCGATTCCCTATTTACCGATTCTAATCGACAAAAAATCATAGCTTATCTGTGGATTCCACTTTTTTCCACTTCTGTCACCCGGAATTATGGGACTGACATCACCCCAAACCCTCTCGTATTCTAAGGTTATCGACAGGAAAGAGAGGTAACAACCATGTTAGTCAGCCACCAAAATCCAACTTTTGTCCGTAACTACTTAATCGCAGTTATCTCCGTGGTGATGATGGGTGTGGGAGTTGCCGATCTCGTCAATAATCCCTCCCGAATCGCTCAACAAAACCGTCTTGATGGTTATGGTCGCTATGTTAGCGCTGGTTTGGTTAGCGGTGCGGTCAATAATATGCGTTAATTTGCCTCTGATTGGCTCTTCTCGACTTTGTGTGATAATTTTTGCTTATGGAATCGTGAAATGCTTATCGGGTAACACTTTTAGGACTATTTTGTCGAAGAAACTATCAGTATAGACCTCGTTTCCACACAGAAACCAGAAGAGCCTCTGATTCTCAATCCTGTTGAAAAGGTGTGGGGGAGTGGGAGTTTTTTCAGTGGTCAGTAAACAGTAAACAGTAAACAGTAAACAGTGAACTGATAACTGATAACTAATAACTGATAACTGATAACTGATAACTGATAACTGATAACTGAAACTGCCTAAACCCAAGAATGGAGAGCGCGTAATTGGGGCGTTTTTTTAGCTTGGTGGGTCTGCATTCTTTGTAAAACATCATCGAGAATTGTCACCGCTTCGCGGATATATTCCCCCTTATTCAGCATGACACATTCAGCCCTTTCGGCCATAGCGGCATCGGTAATCTCGGCCCGGGAGGGAATACTTTTCTTGACCAGATTTTCTAGGACTTGGGTAGCCCAAATTACTGGAATATGGGCCGCTTCGCATAACCAGAGAATTTCCTCTTGAATTTCTGCTAATCTTTGATAGCCAATTTCTACAGCCAAATCACCCCGGGCAATCATCACCCCAAAAGGTTGTTTACCGGCGGCATGGATGATTAATTCGGGTAGATTTTTCACGGCTAAAGGTGTTTCTATTTTGGCCACAATTGCTTTTTGTCGCCAAGCATCCCCCAAACGACTTTGTAACTCTAGCTGTAGTGTCTCGATATCGCTGGCTTTTTGTACAAAAGAGTAACCGATAATATCGGCATTTTCGGCAATAAAATCTAAATCTTGCCGGTCTTTTGCGGTCAAAGGATCGATATTTAAGACGGTATCGGGGAAATTTAGGCCTTTATCTGCTTTGAGTTTTTCCCCTTTCTCCCTGGCGTGGGTAATTTTTAGTAAGAGACCTTCTGGCATTATGGCAATAACTTCAGCCCCGATATGACCATCATCAATCCAAACTTTCGCCCCGACGGGAATTTGGGGAATAATTTCCGGTTGGGAACAATTAGCCTGAAAATACTGAGGATGGGCAGTATGGGGCGGTTGGGTGGTTAAGAGGAGAAAATCCCCTTGATATAGTCTGGTTTGGGACTGGGGGGCTAAAATCTCTTCTAAACGGATTTTTGGACCGGCTAAGTCCATATAAACTTTACAGGTATGTCCATTGACTAAATTTTCGGGATTTTTGACTGCCTCGCGCAGATTTTCAATCATTCCCTGCCACTCTTTCGGGCTATCATGGGCGCAATTAATGCGAATACAGTCCATCCCGCAACGCAGTAATTGGGCGATAAAATCGGGGTCGGTTGCCGCCTCCGTCGGCATTGTCACCATAATTCGCACCCGACGCCGGGGGGAAGACAGACCAAAAACTTCGGCGCTATGGGAGGCTAAAAGTTGATCTCCTTGGAAAAATGCCTCTAAAGGGGGATGTTTGGGTAATAATGAGGCTTCTTGATGACAAACCGCCCCTAAAGTGGCAATTACCGCATCGAGAGTCGGTAAAACTTTCGATTCAATCCGGCCTAGGGAAGATAATCCCCAGGGCATTAAAGCTAATTGTAAATCCCGGATATCTTCTTGTCTCAGGGCGAGATAATAGGCTAAATTACGGGTGCTAGGTTGAAAATTATCCTTTTCAATCAGGTTTTTCCACTGCTGCAATTTCTCCTCTCCTTCTACTGTCACAAAATGCCGTAACTTTTGCAGATGATGGAGGAGAGTTTGAGGGTAGGATAATTGTTCTCGTTTGAGTTGTTCTGAGAGAGTTAAAGACATAAAATCAAGTAAAAAGTAAAAATCGTCAATTAAGTAAGTGGTTTCAATTAAATTGAAGATAGATTTTGTCCTTGATCCCCCCTGCCCCCCTTGATAAGGGGGGTGCCGATCCCCCCTTAATAAGGGAGGTATCTGACAATTTTTAACATCCACCTACTTACTAAGGCAATATTTGCCTAGAAAATGCTCACTTTCGCCGCTTATATTGCTTTTGTCCGGCTATGGGGTCAGTTCTTGGACATAATCTCTCTGTTTCTATACTAAGCGAATATCCCGCCTCTAGAAGTTAATTTTTGCTACGATTTGTGGCGGTTATCTTCATGGTGAGTTGGGAAGTTTTCGTTTTCGGGAGTCGCTGGTCGGTGGTCGCTACTAAAAAAGCTAGGTTTATCGGTGAAAAATTATCGATAAGCTTCCCTGTCTTATACCTTTGATATTATTAAAATAATGGCGGACATTGGTTGAATAAATTATCTTTTTTGAGCTATATTAAAGGTGCATAAAGTTATTAGTAACTACAGTATTAAGTTTTATGAAGGGAGGGAATGATCCAGAATCGCGACTATAATGATTAAACAGATCATTCCTGTGTCGGCGAGAGCGAGAAAATATGTCTGCCACTGAATACGAAGCAATTATCGGTTTAGAAACCCACTGTCAACTGAACACCAGAAGCAAGATATTTTGTTCCTGTCCCACCAACTTCGATAGTCCCCCCAATACTAACGTCTGTCCCATCTGTTTGGGTTATCCGGGGGTATTACCCGTCCTTAACCAAGAAGTCCTGGCCAGTGCCGTTAAACTGGGATTAGCTATCGATGGTAAAATTACACCTCATAGCAAATTCGATCGCAAACAGTATTTTTATCCCGACCTGCCGAAAAATTATCAAATTTCCCAGTATGATCTCCCTATTGTCGAACAGGGTCAACTAGAAATCGAGATCGTCGATAAAAAAACTAAGGAAGTTAGCCGCAAAATTATCGGCATTACCCGTCTGCACATGGAAGAAGACGCGGGAAAACTGGTTCATGCTGGCAGCGAACGTCTCTCCGGTTCCACCCATTCCCTCGTGGATTTTAATCGTACAGGTGTACCATTATTGGAGATCGTCTCGGAACCGGATTTACGCACCGGGGCCGAAGCGGCGGAATATGCCCAAGAATTACGGCGTTTAGTGCGTTATCTCGGCATCAGTGACGGCAATATGCAGGAGGGTTCCCTGCGCTGCGATGTCAATATTTCTGTTCGCAAAAAAGGCACTAAAAAGTTCGGGACTAAGGTAGAAATTAAAAATATGAACTCCTTTAGTGCTATCCAAAAAGCCATAGAATACGAGATCGATCGACAAATTGAAGCGATCGAAAATGGCGAACTAATCGTACAGGAAACCCGTCTTTGGGAAGAAGCTACTCAACGGACGATTAGTATGCGGAAAAAAGAAGGTTCTAGCGATTATCGCTATTTTCCCGAACCGGATTTACCCCCCCTGGAAGTCTCCCCCGAACAGTTAAAAGCTTGGGCAGAAGAATTACCGGAATTACCCGCTCGTAAACGTCGTCGTTATGAAGAAGAATTTGGTCTTTCCGCCTACGATGCCAGGGTTTTAACCGATGATCGCACCGTGGCCGAATATTTTGAAACTGCTGTAATTGCGGGGGCCAATGCGAAATTAGTCGCTAACTGGATCAGTCAAGATATCGCCGCTTATTTGAATAATAATAAGCTGACGATCACAGAAATTTCCCTGCAAGCGTCAGACTTAGCCGAATTAGTTAAACTGATTGAAACGGGAACAATTAGTGGCAAAATTGCTAAGGAAATTTTACCGGAACTTCTCACCGAAGGCGGTTCACCCAAAGCGCTGGTGGAAAAGAAAGGATTAATACAAATTTCTGACAGTTCTGCGATCGAAAAACTGATCGAGGAAATTATCGCCGCCCATCCAAGTGAGTTAGAAAAATTCCGGGCTGGTAAAACCAATCTTAAGGGATTTTTTGTCGGTCAAGTCATGAAAAAAAGCGGCGGTAAAGCCGATCCTAAATTAACTAGCCAAATCTTAGATCAAAAACTTTCTGGTTAGTTATATTCAGTGATCAGTAATCAGTAAACAGTAATCAGTGGGGAGCTTTTTTTCAGTAATCAGTAATCAGTAAACAGTAATCAGTGAACTTAAAACTCAAATCTGATAACTGATAACTGGTAACTGATAAGTAGCTGGTTATAATTAAATTGAAGATAGATTTTAGGTTCGATCCCCCCTGCCCCCCTTGATAAGGGGGGTGCCGGTAGGCGGGGGGATCCCCCCTTAATAAGAGGGGCATCTGATAACTTTTAACGCCTACTTACTTAACTGATAACTGATAACTAATAACTGAAAATGACCTCGCAATTAAAGTCTAATAGCCCAAAAATTCTCGCTGTTGTCA
This sequence comes from Microcystis protocystis FBCC-A270, assembly GCF_050500235.1. Classification (NCBI taxonomy): domain Bacteria; kingdom Bacillati; phylum Cyanobacteriota; class Cyanophyceae; order Chroococcales; family Microcystaceae; genus Microcystis; species Microcystis protocystis. Next base: position 4,605,172 of record NZ_CP191407.1, on the reverse strand, counting down.
ATGGTAAAGGTGGTGTGGGTAAAACCACAACTGCGGTCAATTTAGCGGCAATTTGGGGGGAGAATCAGCGTGTTTTGCTGGTGGATGCAGATCCGCAGGGTTCCTCCACTTGGTGGGTAGAAAGAAATCAAGCGGGTATGGTATTTGATTTAGCCAAGCAAATTAATACAGAGAAATTAGGAGAATTGCGTCAAATTATCGAGTACGATCTGATCGTGATTGACACACCACCAGCTTTGCGCTCCGAATTACTTACGGCAGTAATAGCAGAATCAGATTATTTAATTTTACCGACTCCTCCCGCACCGATGGATTTAATGGCTTTAATTGACACGGTACGGACGGCAGTTAAACCCCTAGGAATTGCCTATCGGGTTTTATTAACAAAAGTGGATTCTCGTAGTCTTAAGGAAACTTTAGAAGCACAAAATACTTTATTAGAATTAGGTATTCCTGCCTGTCATGCTTTTGTCAGAAATTATAAGGCCCACGAAAAAGCCGTTTTAGACGGGGTTGTTATTACCAATTGGCGCGGTAAAAATGCCCAGGAAGCCAGCGCCGATTATCGTCGTGTGGCCGAAGAATTAGAACGGGATTGGTAGATTTATGAACAGGTTTTCTAAGGACAATATTTTTGTAGTAAAGAAATGACTAAATCTAGACCATCGGGCTGAACTTGAATAGTATAGGCTTCGGCTTCAATTTGTCTGCTAAAACCCTGATAATTCATAAAAAATCTTCTGGTCATTGCTGGTGGTTCTATGGCTAAATTAAGAGCTTTAACTGTTTTGCCTCCATGACAAAGTTGAGCGGCATGGACAGCTTCATGAATTAATGTTGGTCGGGCAATACCTAAGTCAAAAACTAGGGGATGAATCCAAATAATTCTAGTTTTACTATCAAATAAACCGTAGGCTCCTCGCACTGGTGGCGGGGCAATTTTGACGATAAAATTATGTTTTTCTAGAGCTTTTTGCAGTCGGAGAAAATCATGATTTACCGCCGATAAATTTTCTCCTGTGGCTAATTGCATTCCTAGAAAAACAGCAGCGATTGTGTAATAAATGCCCATCGGGTGATAGTTCCTATTAAAGAAAAATCAAAATTAGCAGGAGGTTATTCATTGATGAATCGAACCATCGGGGAGAATTGTTCCTGTTAAAATTGCCCCGGTTAATTTCACCATAATACGTTTACCAAAGCCAATTTTTGCCCCGCGTAAATCCGCCGCCGACAGATCCGCCCCGCTTAAATCCGCCCCGATGAGATTGGCTTCCTGTAAATTTGCGCCCTTAAGGTTCGCTTCGAGGAGATTGGCGCGAAAAAGATTAGCTTTGTACAGATTAGCTTTTTCTAGGTTAATTTTGTGCAGGAAACTATCGCTTAAGTCGGCATGGCTTAAATCAGCCCCGATGAGACTGCGACTAGAGAGATCTTTTTCTTTCAGGTTAGCTCCCTGTAAATCGGCTCCGTTTAAATCCCGATAGTGAGGGCGCCAGGCGCCATGATTGTGAACCTGATGGTTATTCTGGGAGTGGCTGTGTTGACTATGGGTTTGTTGACTGTGGGTTTGTTGACTGTGGGTTTGGGAATTTTGGCCGGGTTGGCTAGGGTGAGGCTGATAGGGAGAAGCAGTTTTATAGGCGTGGGCGGGCTGTGTTTCAGTTTTAGGGGCGGAATTGGAGCGTTTAGGAGAATTTTGATGAATTTGCCGCAATTGTTCCCTAGCTTGGTTAATTTCTTGCAGTTTAGCGGTGGCTTTTTCCAAAAGACGCTGATTATCTTTGGGAATGCGATCGGGATGCCAAATAAACACCAAATCTTTGTAGGCTTGATTGATCTCATCGAGAGATGCCCCATGATCTAACCCTAAAACTTTATAGTATCGCTCCAATTCTTTCATTATCGAAGTCCTAATACAAGGATAAAAGCATTAATGGCTACAATTTCTCTGAGTCTTGTCGGATTTTCTAGGAGAGGATTTCTTTCAGGATAATTTGACTCTGGGAGAGTTGCCATAAAATTTGAGAAAATGTCTGGTAATTAAGAAAATCTCGTTTTTCTATCCTGTTTTGACGCGTAACTGTATAGCACATAACAGCAAAATTAGCAAATTTTTGATACAAAACTTAATTTTTGCTGTTGGGGGTTAGGGAGAGAGAAGTGGGGAAGCGAGCAGGGTGAAAGCGTCTCAAACGCTATTGACAATTGGCCAATTTTGTGATCCGCGTGGGACTTTCAAGTGATACCAGTCGATTAGAATAGTTAGGAAATCGACCCATTTGGTCTATTTTTGCTTCACCATTGAGATGGTAAATTCTACTCAAATATGCTTGAATCGTCCTCTGGGTAAGCAACTCACATAAAGTTCATTTTGTCAAGGATTGTTAAGATGCGCTTACCCCGACATTGATATTCTCAATCTTAATTGAAATGACTATATTAACCTCTCACAATAAACCGCGATAACGGATAAAAACGAGGATTACTGCCCAAGAACCTAAAGCTACTTTAACGGCGACTAAAATGTTTAGTATCGGTAAAATACCGCCACTAAATAGCGCCCCTAATTCCCCGTGGGGTAACTCAAATCCTGAGAGAGTAATGGCGGCTAAAACAATAAAAACTAAGACGGAAATTTTCTCCCATGTTGCCGCTTGCCAACGGCGATAAATTGCTTGCATCCATTCGGGAGACGAGGTAATTGCTATTAAACCAATTGCTGTACCTCCGGCGACTCCGGCGGCAAAACCTCCCCCCGGACTTAAATGTCCGCGGATAGCTAATTCAATGCCCACTAAAGCGGCAATTGTTGACCCTAAACGGGCTAAAATAATTGAAGGTTGGTCGGTAAATTGATGGATTTTACTGGCGGGTTTTTCGGTGGCTAAAAGAAAATTCGCCCCCATAATGGCAATGGTAAAAACAACCACTTCATAGATGGTATCGTAGAGACGATTACGAAAAATAACCACCGAAACCGCATTAGGAACACCGCCATCGCGCACCAGGGATTCAACAATTTCTAAGGATGATATAGAGGAAGCAGTATTGGGAATAATTACCATTTTGACAGCGAAGGCAATAGCGGCTAGAGTATAAATCCATTTCATTAGTGTTTCTCCTCTAATTTTGGGGTTTCAATACAGGTTAAAATCGTGTTGGCTGCCGTTAATTCATTTTTAAAAATATCGTAGAGATAGGGTAATCTAATTGTGGTTTCGTAGGGGATGGTTTCTGGATTGTCTTGACGGATACAGACGGCATGAATATCCTTATCTATAAGTGCCTGTTGCAAAGCTTGTTTATCACTGTAGGCAACTAATTCTAAACGCATAAAACGTTTACTTAAAACCGTTTGTAGTTGAGTTTTTAACTGTTCTAAAACTGTATCGGTTTCCTCGGCAATTACTCCTAAACGCATCACTAAAGAGGAACGAATCGCCACCGCGTAGAGAGTTACGGCTAACATGGTTCCCATCAAAGCCTCGGTTAAAGATACATCTGCTGCCCCTAATAAAGCATAAACTAAAGCGGCTATTGCCCCTAAAACCCCGCGAATTACTAAAGCTTGGTAGGGATTAGATTGTAACATCACCATCGCCGCAGTTAAAGGCAAGAGGGCAACAATAACATAGAGATAACTTTCATTCATCTTTAATTCTACTCTCGATCGCTAGAAGTATAAGCCAAAACGTAGCCTAACATGGTGTTCCAAATTGCTAGGGAAATTATTGCCAATAATAATAAAGGCCAATTTTGGGGAACTTTCAAAAGTAGCCCGAAAATAATCGCCATCGAACCCAAAGTATCAGCGACAGATAGACCATGTAATTTATATAATACCGAGCGCTTGTCTAAAAGATGCGCCGTTCCCCAAAACCAGAAAAAAACTCCGATAGCGATGCAGATATAACTGAAAATGTCAATCATGATTCGTTCAATCGTTTAAGAATTTGTGCTAATAACATAAAACCGGCATTACCAACACTGAGAATAATCACTGCTACCACTCCAATCATCCAATCATCCCGCAGAACCGACACCACTAGAATAATAATCGATGATTTACTGGAAGCACTGGCAAAGGCGGCCATTTTTTGCCAGATGTCATCATTTTTTGCCACTTCATAAAGGGGAATTAATAGGGCGACAATCATGGCAATGAGAACAATATTCATCCCTGGGTACTCCGTTTAATTACATGAACTTCATAACCCTCATTTTCCTTGTATTCGGTGACGATAGTTTTCGGGGTAAAGGTAATCAGAAATATATCCCAAAAAGCCAATCTGGGTGAACGTTTACCCGAAATTCTCTCTAAAATAATTTCTTCTTCCTTGTGGGGACGAAAGATAATTTCAAACGCTTCTTTATAAGCTTGGGGAATAGCTATAAAGACTTTAATTATTACCTTTAACCAATCGCCTAAAGTTTCGCTAGAGGCGAAATTACGGGGCAAAAGAAAAGCAATAGCCACCCCGATCATAATATTAGCGGGGGTAAAATTAGCGGTGAGTAAAAACCACATAGTTAAACGCAGAATTATATGTCCAATCATGCTAAAACCATCCAAAATAATAGAACTAACATTATACTCATCATACCGATGAGATGATCAAATTGTTCCCAGACCCGCGATAATTTTAGGGATAACTTTTTGAAAACTCCCAGATATAACCACCACCCGGCACCGATGACGGCTAAAGCTTTGATAATATTGGGGATATTATAAGCTTCAACATAGACGGCATTGGATAAAAATAGGGCGGCAAGGAGCAGAATTATTGCTGTCCAGAAACCGATAGTTAACTTCTGTTTACTTTCGCCACCCGCGTGGGGTAAAAAGATAAATTTAGCAAAGGAAATCGCCGTCCCCACCGCCACAAGATTGATCATAATCTCTTGCCAAGGAACTAAATTTTTCATCGTTAACGCTTTCGCCCCAAAACCGGATAATAGGGGGAATCCAGAGATAGAAAAACTAGCAACCACTAGGGCAATCCAGAGGGAATTAGGGATCGATTGTTGCTGTAATTCTTTAAAATTGCGACTGGGCAAAACTCCCGCTAACAGAAATAGGCAAGATTTAACTAAACCGTGGGTAAGGGTATAAAAACCACTGACTACCGGGGCAGCTAAAATAAAACCTAACTGGGAAATAGTATGGAAGGCTAACATCCGCTTGCTATCCTTTTCAAACACTGCGTATGACACGCCAAAAATCGCCGTTAGCACCCCGAAAAGCCGAATTAGTCCATCCAAATCCTCTAGGATTAAAGCACAGCGCAGGAGGGGAAAAATGCCCGCTTTTACCACCACCCCTGACATCAGCGCCGAGACAGAGGTTTCCGATTCCGAGTGTGTCATCGGTAGCCATAATCCCGAGACAAAGATTCCCCCTTTGACTAATAATCCCATGAAGATTAAAGCCAAGGCTTCGGGAGGTGCGTCCTTTAAACCAGCAAAAGCAAAGGAATTATTGGCTTTATAGACTAAAACTGCGCCAATAAGGTAAAATAACATCGCCACATTGCTGATAAACAGATAACGCAGGGCAACCCAGAGAGAGCGATCGCTGCGAGGATAGGCAATCACCAGAAAAGCGGCAATACTAATTACTTCTAAGGCAACGTAAACGCTAATAAAATCTTCACAGACGAAGACAGAATTAATGCTGCCGTGGAGAATGATAGCTTGGGCGTAAAAAAAGGCGGTTTTGCTACTTTCCCAATTATAAAAGATCACCGCCATGGTCACCAGGGCATTGGTGAGGATAAAATAGGCACTTAACTGATCGGCTACCAGTTTCACGCCATAATTATCCAGTAGGTTGAGGGTTATGGGGGAGGATTGGCTAAATAGAAGGAGAGAATAGGCGAGAGAGATAATAGTGGCGGCGAGAGCCAGATATTTGTCTAATCGCGGCAATAAATAGATGATAAAGCCGATCAAAAAGGGTAAACTTATCCAAGCGATCGTTAAAGTATTCATCGAAAATTTGGGTCTGAAACCCCGTTGTTCTAGGTTGGCTTTACTGTTAAATACTAGCGCATTTAGAAGATATATTCTAGAATGTGAGGCATGGAAAAAGCCTATTCGTTTCGATTTTACCCCACACCAGAACAAGAGTCGCTATTGCGGCGCACTTTGGGCTGTGTAAGATTAGTTTACAATAAAGCTCTCCATCTCAGAACACAAGCTTGGTATGAAAGACAAGAAAGAGTAGGATATGCTGAAACGTCTTCAATGCTAACCGAGTGGAAAAAACAAGAAGAATTAAACTTTCTCAATGAAGTTAGCTGTGTACCTTTACAACAAGGGTTAAGACACCTACAAACAGCTTTTACTAATTTCTTTGCTGGTCGTACTAAGTATCCTAACTTTAAGAAAAAACATCAGGGAGGAAGTGCCGAATTTACCAAATCTGCTTTTAAATTTAAAGACAAACAAATCTATTTAGCCAAATGCACAGAATCTTTACCTATTCGATGGTCAAGACAAATCCCAGAAAGCTGTGAGCCAAGTACAGTAACAGTCAGATTACATCCTTCTGGACGTTGGCATATTTCAATTAGATTTGATGACCCAACGATTAAGCCATTACCAGTAACCGATAAAGCCATCGGAATTGACTTAGGAATTAGTAGCCTTGTGATTACCAGCGATGGTGACAAAGTATCTAATCCTAAGCATTTTAAGAAACATTATCGGAGACTGCAAAAGGCACAAAAAAATCTTTCTAGGAAGAAAAAAGACTCAAAGAATCGGGAAAAAGCGAGAATCACAGTAGCCAGAATTCACGCTCAAATTAACGATAGTAGAAAAGACCATTTACACAAGCTAACCACTCAATTAGTTCGTGAAAACCAAACGATTATGGTTGAGAATTTAGCCGTCAAGAATATGGTCAAAAACCCGAAATTATCTCAGGCAATATCTGACGTTAGTTGGGGAGAAATCACTCGACAATTAGCCTATAAATGCCGTTGGTATGGGAGAAATTACATCGAAATAGATAGATGGTTTCCTAGCTCTAAAAGGTGTAGTAATTGCGGGTATATTGCTGAGAAAATGCCGTTAAATGTTCGAGAATGGGACTGTCCAGACTGTGGAACACACCATGACCGAGATGTTAACGCTAGTAAAAATATTTTGGCCGCAGGGCTTGCGGTGTCAGTCTGTAGGCTCTTCTCGACTTTGTGTGATAATTTTTGCTTATGGAATCGTGAAATGCTTATCGGGTAACACTTTTAGGACTATTTTGTCGAAGAAACTATCAGTATAGACCTCGTTTCCACACAGAAACCAGAAGAGCCGTCTGTAGAGCGACCATAAGACCAGAACAGAGTAAATCTGTTAAGGCAGGTGCGGAACCCCGCAAGGGAAAGAAGCAGAAACCTAAATCGTGAGGTTTGGGAATCGCCGTCCGTTTTACGGCGGCGAGGATGTCAAGGTGTGTTATTTTTTTCTATCTCACTGCTGTCGAGGGTGGGGTTATCTTTGGCTAATTTCATCACTCCCACCAGCATTAACGCCTGAATGGAAAAACCGATGACGATCGCTGTTAAAATCACTGCTTGGGGTACAGGATCGGCGTAATTTTGCTGTTTAACTGTACCGAGGATGGGAGTAAATAAACCGTCACGGGAAGAAATCACCACATAGTAGGCGATAACGCCCGTACTCATGACATCCATGGCGATAATCTTCATGATTAAGTTTTTTTTCAGGAATGTTCCTAAAAATCCGCACAAAACGGTGGCGAATACAAACAACTCTAGCAGGGGAATCGTCACTGGGCTTCTTGATTAGATTTGGTTATGAGTCAAAATACTTTTTCTAATTATCCTCGATCGAGTCCCAATTGATCAAAAAATTCTCAGGCTTTGCCGCTTCTTCCTTGAATCATCGGTGAATTGGTGAAGATCTATAGTTACTATTAGCTAAAAGCTAGGAATGAGGGAGCTAATTGGGCTAGAATTGAAAGGAACAACAGCATTAATATAACAGCCATCATACCGACGAGATTATCAAATTGTTCCCAAGCTGTTGATAATTGGGTTCTTCGTTACTTGTTATGGTTCGATAGGGGGGCATAAATCGACTAAATCCTTGTCTGGCAAGAGATTTAATTGATTAGTTCGCTCTAGATCGAAAACAATTGACAAAAATCAGCAAATGTCTTTCTCTATAAAGGTTTTATCTCTTATGATCCTGTCCGTTGCATAAGACAAACCGAAGAACCGATAATTGTAAGGACAGCTTTTTAAATATCCCTAGATACAACCCCCAACCGATAGCAATAATCCCTAAAGCTTTGCTGATATTTCCCAGATTGTAGGCATCGAAATAGACAGCATTGGCTACAAATAAGGCAGTTAACAATAGTATTATTCCTAACCATCCACTCAAGGTTAACTTTCTCCCAGTGGTAACTTTTGCGTGGGGTAAAAAGATAAATTTGGCAGTGGCGATCGCTGTACCTAAGGCTGCTAAATTGATGGCTACCTCTTGCCAAGGGACTAAATTTTTCATCGTTAACGCTTTCGCTCCAAAACCGGATAATAGGGGGAATCCAGAGATGGAAAAACTAGCAACCACTAAGGCAATCCAGAGGGAATTAGGGATCGCTTGTTGCTGTAATTCTTTAAAATTGCGACTGGGTAAAACTCCCACTAACAGAAATAGGGAAGATTTAACTAATCCGTGGGTAAGGGTATAAAAACCGCTCACCGGTGGGGCAGCCAAAATAAAACCCAGCTGCACGATCGTGCTAAAGGCTAACATCCGCTTGCTATCCTTTTCAAAAATCATATAGGGTACGCCAAAAATCGCCGTTAGCACCCCTAAAAGCCGAATTAGTCCATCCAAATCCTCTAGGATTAAAGCACAGCGCAGGAGGGGAAAAATGCCCGCTTTTACCACCACCCCTGACATCAGCGCCGAGACAGAGGTTTCCGATTCCGAGTGTGTCATCGGTAGCCATAATCCCGAGACAAAGATTCCCCCTTTGACTAATAATCCCATGAAGATTAAAGCCAAGGCTTCGGGAGGTGCGCCCTTTAAACCAGCAAAAGCAAAGGAATTATTGGCTTTATAGACTAAAACTGCGCCAATAAGGTAAAATAACATCGCCACATTGCTGATAAACAGATAACGCAGGGCAACCCAGAGAGAGCGATCGCTGCGAGGATAGGCAATCACCAGAAAAGCGGCAATACTAATTACTTCTAAGGCAACGTAAACGCTAATAAAATCTTCACAGACGAAGACAGAATTAATGCTGCCGTGGAGAATGATAGCTTGGGCGTAAAAAAAGGCGGTTTTGCTACTTTCCCAGTTATAAAGGATCACCGCCATCGTCACCAGGGCATTAGTGAGGATAAAATAGGCACTTAACTGATCGGCTACCAGTTTCACGCCATAATTATCCAGTAGGTTGAGGGTTATGGGGGCGGATTGGCTAAATAGAAGGAGAGAATAGGCGAGAGAGATAACAGAAGTAATTAAGGACAGATATGGCTCTTCGGGAATTGTTATGCAAATAATTAACTTAAAATAAAATTCGATGAGAGTACCTAAGCTCAAAAGTAGCTGAAATCCATACAGGGAAGGACTTAAGGCACAAACAGGTTAATGCCAAAAGATAGACAATTGAGTTAAGATTTGATATAATTGCCAAAAACGAGATTATTTTACTTATGATACTTGACAAATTTTTGAACCTACAAGGAACCTGTATTCAAGGCTATCGACACCTAGAAAATATCGGTATAGTTTGACCAGTCGAATCGAAAAATCAAAAAGCAATCTGTCCTCGTTGTGGGTTAGAGAGCGATAAACTCCACCAAAATCATCGACATTTAGTCAAAGATTTACCAATCTCAGGTCAACCAGTGTACCTACAAGTTAATCGTCGTCAATTTAAGTGCGGTAATTGTCAGAAACCCTTTAGCGAAGAGTTAGATTTTGTCGCCAAGAAACGAACCTATACGAAAAGACTAGCCGAGAATATACTCGAACAATTAAAAGAAGGAGATATTTTAAATGTTAGCCGAAGAAATGACGTAACGGAAGAAGAGATTCAAAGAATGATAGAGGACATCGCCGAAGAAATTACAGAGCCAGACCTATCGGAATTAAAAAGACTAGGAATTGATGAAATCGCTCTAGTCAAAGGGCAAAAAAATTACTGTGCAGTTTTAGTAAATTTAGATACGGGAAAACTAATAGCTATTCTAGAGAAGCGAACACAAGAAGAATTGAGGAAAACGCTGACAGGCTGGGGAAAAGAGGTGTTAGAGCAAATTGAAGAAGTCAGCATAGATTTTTGGTTGCCCTATAAAAATTTGGTGAAAGAATTGATGCCATCGGCCGAGGTAGTCGCCGATAGATTTCATGTAATGAAACAAATTAATCAAGAGTTAGACGAACAGAGAAGAGCGGAAAAAAGAGCCGTAGAAGCGCAGAAAAATAAAAAACAGAAAACGGAAAAAGAAGCAAAGCTAGAAATTTTAAAGCGAAGTAAATATAGTCTGTTAAAAAATGAAGAAGATTTAACGGAAACTCAAAAAATCAAACTAGAAGCTATCAAAGAAAAATTCCCAAATTTGCAAAAGATGCAGGAATTAAAGGAAGAATTTAGAAAGATTTATGAAACCTCAGAGAATCCGACAGAGGGAATGCTATCCATCTCGGAATGGTTGGCAAAATCCTCCAGTGTTTTTACTAAGAGTTGTCAAACAATCCGAAACTGGTTTGGAGAAATAATTAGTTATTTCGAGCGAAGGACAACGAATGGGATGGTCGAGGGAATCAACAATAAACTTAAACTAATAAAACGGAGAGCCTATGGCTTTAGAAACTTTCGGAATTTTTGGGTTAGAAGTATGTTGTCTTGGCATCTTGTATGTTGATTTAGCATAAAGAGTAACGAAGAGCCACAGATATTTAGCCCAGCGAGACAGTAAATAGCCAATAAAGCCGCTCAAAAAGGGAACGACTATCCAAGCGATCGTTAGAGTATTGATGGTGTAGGATTTTCTGATCTTTACTTTGTCTAGGGCAGGGTTTTCCTAGACTAATCTGCTCAATTTCACCAGCAAAGATACTTTCTCTAATTATCCTCGATCGAGTCCTATTGATCAAGAATTTTTCGGGTGGCAAATAGATTGTTTTGGTTCTATAATAGACTTCTTGCATGATTTTTTTATGGTATAACGGAAGGTCTTGCTTTTTTCTCGATTTTTAGATAGAAGTGGAAAAAAGAATAAAATGTGATGTGATCTTAGGTCAAGAAATTATCCATACTTTTGCTATGTTTATTAGCAAAAATATGGATTAAGCTGTTCGTAATTTAAATTGCTGGCTCTTCTAGGTTCTGTGTGAGCATGGTATAATAGTAACACAGAACAGGAGGTGGGTTATGTGGATAAATTTTGATCAACTCCTCGATTTACCAAATGTAACAGTGGTCAATTATCAAAAAATTGCTCAGACAATTTTCCTAAAGCTCGCTCTTTTAAATGAAACAATTGAATGTCCGAATTGCCATCAAACCTTGGACAGAATCAATCAGACAGAGTATAATCTAGTCAGAGATTTGTCAATATTAGGCAATCCGGTATATTTAGAAGTACCACGCCGCCAGTTTCATTGTCAAAAGTGCCAAAAGTATATCAGCGAAAGACTGAGTTTTATGAGATTAAGACAGCCTCAGACAATTCGCTATGAATCGATGATTTATGAGAGAGTAAAAAATTGTAGCATCGAAGAAATAAGTCGAGAAGAAGGGTTAGGATGGTCAGAAGTTGAGTTAATATTTAATCACTGTGCTAAAGAACTAGAAAAGGAAGAGTGGGAAGCACCAGAACGAATAAGCTTGGATGAATTTAGTAACTTAAAAGGACATAAAGATTTCATAACAACGGTCGTAGATCTGGACAAAAAAATTTTACTAGATGTGATTAAAGGACATAAGCAAGAAGAATTAATGGAAGCCTTAAAGGCACAGCCAGACGCAGTTCGGGAGAAGGTGAAAGAAGTGAGCGTCGATATGTGGTCAGGATTTACAGCAGTGAGCAAGGAATTATTTCCCAATGCTAAAATCATCTATGACCGTTTTCATGTAATGGATATCATTAATGACGAGCTTAATAAATTGAGAAAGTTAATGGGGGTGCATGAAAAAGGATTACCTCATTTATTATGGAAGAATAAAGAGGACTTAAAGGACGAGCAAAAACAACAACTAGAAGTTATCCTGAAAGAACATCCCTGCTTGGGAATAGCCTGGGAAATGAAAGAAGAAATTAGACAAATTTATCAAAGTAGTAGAACGTTCAGAGGTGCTGAGAGAAAATTGGAAAAATGGATAAGAATAGGCGGGATATTATATCAAAGTAGTGCCAGCATGATCCAGAAGCATTTGCCTGGTATTTGTAATTACTTTGAAAATCATACAACCAACGGATTAATTGAGGGAATGAATACCAAAATCAAGCTTATTAAAAGAATGAGTTATGGATTTACCAATTTTGAACATCTTCGACTTAAGCTGTTTGCTTGCTTTAATTTATAACAAAAATTAACACACGAAAACCAGGAGAGCCAATTGCTTGTTGAGACGAGGCAAGAGGCAAGAGTCAAAAGGCAACAGTAAAGGGATTGGGGAAGGTTCGGCTAATCTAAGAATAAGCGTTTTAAATGCGTCTTAGCTTATCAAAACTTAAAGGAGCGCGAAAGTGTGATTACTTCAACCAATTATATCTCTCTACCCTTTTTTCTCCCAGTTCCTCTGCTACTAGCTTTCACCCACTTATGTCAAGCAGTCAGGCTTATCGGTTAAACAACTTTGATAACTTTAGGCGAAGAGTCCTCCTAAATTGGCGTTTTGTTACTAATCGATCCTACTCAGTCTAGGAGAGCCATTAATTCTTTTTTCATTACTTTTTAGGTTCTGGGGTTTGCTGTTTGGAAGCTGCCGCAATCGCTTGATTTAAACGAGTTAATTCTTCTTTAAACTTCGGTTCTTGGGGATAATTTTTGACTAATTTTTCCAGGAGACTTTTCGCTCCAGAAACGTCTTGAGTTTGTAATCTTGTTCCATAAAGAACAAGCATAACTTCCAGATTGTTGGGATATTTTTGATATAACTTTTCTAAAGGTTCTCTAGCTCCGATAAAATCTTTTAACTGTAGGCGAGCTTGGGCTAGTCCTTGCAAAGTAGTGGGGTTATCTGGTTCGCGTTCGAGAATTTTCTCGTAACCTTTGACCATTTCTTGTAATTTTTCGGGGGCAATAGTTGCCTCTTGCCCGGGTTGACTGCCTTGGGGGGAATTAGAATTATTATTTTTCCATAAACCTAAAGTTGGCACCACCATTAAAGCCAAAAATACTAAACCAGAGGAAACAATTAAGACTCGTTTGAGGGTATCGTTATTTTTTTTGGGCATACTTTTTCAAGATTAGAGATAAGATTAATCAGTAGTAACTTGATGAAATTCGTGACCCCAAAGATGATAAGCCCAAATTCCCAAGCTAAAACTACCTAAGCAGAGAATGGTGATCGTCAGGAAAACTTGCCACCTATTGTAACCCGCTTCCTGAAGTTCTAGACGACCGAGGATAGCAGCAGCTAACAGAATTAAAGCTCGAGTAAATACCGCCCACTTGTGGAAGATAAAGACTACCGCCAAGGACCAGCCAAGAATTGATAATACAGCGCTAATATCATTTTTAAACCAACTGCGGAAAAATAGCGGCATTAAGTTACTAAACAGAGTTAATCCTAGGGCAATTAAGAGGATAACCGCTACTGCTAGGATATAGATGATGATTTCTAGCCATTCGCTAGTGAGAGTCCAATTCATCTCATCACCACGGGCAAGTAACCAATCACTCCATGATAAACGCTCCTGGGCGATCGACCAGCCAAACAGCCCATAGACCGATGGTATTAGAAAAGTAAGTAGTATAATGCGCCAAAACATAATCAGTTATCAGTTATCAGTTATCAGTTATCAGTTTTGAGTATTAAGTGAGCAGTATGTATTAAGTGAGTCTGATCAAATGCCAGTTTACTACTGTCTTTTCACTGATTACTGCTTACTGATCACTGTTTACTGACCACCGAAAAAAGTCAAGCCTGAACCCTGAAAGAGGGGAGAATTGCCCCTTTTCAGACTTCAGGCCCCTGGGACTGTCCCGATCGCTTAGGACATATACTGGATGATAAAGTCGAAGTAGGGGGCTGCTGCCACGGCATCTTCTTGAGTCAAAAGACCTAAAGCGGCCTCCTTGAGACAACGAATCGCCTCCACCATGCCGGGGATGGGAACATTAAGAGAGTTATACATCTCTTTGACCCCGATCAGGCCAGTTTGTTCGATCGGACCCTTATCTCCGGCTAATACCCCATAGGTAACTAGACGCAGATACCAACCATAATCGCGCAAGCATTGATTATATTGACGCTGACCGTAGGCATTACCCCCCGGCGCTCTATAATCGGGACGTTTCTTGAACAGTTGTTTTTGAGCCTGATCGACGATTTTTTTCTCATTTTCAGCGAGAGTCTCGGCAATGCGAATTCTCTGCTCGCCAGTTTTTAAAAATTGCCCGATACCCTGTAGTTCACCACTACTAGGATAACGAAGTTCGTCGTCGGCTTTGAGGATGACTTGGCTAACTACGCTCATAATATCAAGGTAAATTCTGATAACATTCTGTAGTTTATCTCAGGTCGGGGTCTGGAAGTCGAGTCATCCCTGCTGGGTGGGCAATTCCTAAAAATTGTAATATTTCGTTATGAGTTTCCCCGACAGCCCGGTTACTCTCTAGAATGAATGTATTAGTGGTCAGGAGCGAGGAGATGGCAATTGAGATGTCACCGCACACTGATTAACTTGAACCCGATAAGTGGTAATTAATATGGAATTTCTGGCACCCTTGCTGTTGATAGCGGGCATTCTGGGGTTAAATGGCTTTAAAATTGATCGAGAATACCAGCGTGGTGTTATCTTTCGCCTAGGTCGTTATCAAGACACCAAAGGCCCCGGACTGTACTGGATCATTCCCCTAGTTGACCAAAAAATGCAGCTGGACATTCGCACCAAAACCGTCGATATCGCCCCGCAAGAAACTGTCACCGCCGATAATGTCACAATTAAGGTTAATGCGGTTCTCTACTATCGCATTATCGATCCTAGCAAAGCGATTAATAAAGTCGAATCCTATCCCGCGGCCGTTTATCAAGCGGCCATGACCACTTTAAGAAATGTCGTCGGTCAAAATCATCTCGATGATGTCTTGCAAAAACGAGACAAAATTAATCAAGCGGTTCAACAAATTGTCGATGAAATTAGCGAACCTTGGGGCATCGATATCGAACGGGTGGAGATGAAAGATGTGGAAATTCCCACTGGTATGCAGCGAGCTATGGCCAAGGAAGCGGAAGCATTGCGAGAAAAACGGGCCCGTTTGATTAAAGCTGCCGCAGAACAGGAAGCTTCGCTAAAATTAGCGGAAGCTTCCCGATTAATCATGGAAAATCCCGCCGCTTTGGAATTACGCCGCCTACAAATGTTAACGGAAATTGGAGCGGAAAATAACACCAGTACCGTGATTATGCTTCCCTCCGATATATTAAATCTCGCTCAAAAATTAACTGAAAAAAAATCATAAAATGGCTCAGTTGTCAATAGCCAAAAAGGTTAATTTTCTCCAGTGTGTTAGGTTGGTTTAAGTAAGTGGTTATAATTAAATTGAAGATAGATTTTGTTTTTGATCCCCCCTGCCCCCCTTGATAAGGGGGGTGCCGATAGGCGGGGGGATCCCCCCTTATTCCCCCCTTGATAAGGGGGGTGTCTGATAATTTTTAACGCCTACCTACTTAATTAACGCATGGTGACAAATTCCTCGGCAGCACTGGGATGAATGCCGACAGTGGCATCAAAATCGGCTTTTGTCGCCCCCATTTTTACGGCAATGGCTACTCCTTGAATAATTTCGGCTGCGTGATCTCCCACCATGTGCGCCCCAAGGATTTTACCACTTTCCTGATGGACAACTAATTTCATCAAAGTTTTGTCCTCTCGGCCTGGTAAAACATTGTAACCAGGGCGGAATTTAGACCGATAAACTTTAATTACCGTGTCACCATATTGTTTTTTTGCTTGCAATTCTGTTAATCCCACCGTCGCCGCTTCAGGAGTAGAAAATACTGCCGAAGGAACGTTTTCATAACTCATTAACCGGGGTTTATTACCAAAGACTGTATCGGCAAAAGCTCGCCCCTCATTAATCGCCACGGGAGTTAAATTAATTTTATCGGTACAATCGCCCACGGCATAGATATTATCTTCACTGGTTTGGCTATACTCGTTGACGACAATTGCCCCTTTTTTTACCTCGACATTGACATTCTCTAAGCCCAATTTTTCCAGCTTAGGAATTCTTCCCGTAGCGGCTAAACCTAGGGCATCAACAAAGAGCATTTCTGAGGTTTCTTTACCCTGAATATGTACTTTTAAACCCTCAGCAGTTTTCTCGATCGAAGTGGGGAAAGTTTCGGGCATAATTTTAATTCCCTGACGGATCATTTCTGCTTGAATCTCATCGCGGATATCCTCATCAAACCCTCTTAAAATCTTGTCTTTACGGATTAACTGCACCACTTCCGTCCCTAATCCGTGCATAATACCAGCAAATTCTACCCCAATATATCCCGCCCCTAAAACTATAATTCTTTTCGGTTGTTCTGGCAGTTGAAACATGGCATCAGAAACTACCGTATGTTCGATCCCTGGAATATCGGGTTTAACCGGATGTCCCCCCACGGCAATTAAAATTTTATCGGCAGTAATTTTCTCCTCTCCCACCTCTAGGGTATGGCTATCAAGAAACTTGGCATAATTAGGAAAAATCGTCACTTGAGAATTATCGAGCATCTTTTGATAAATGCCATTTAAACGGATAGTTTCCTGATTAAGCGCGCTAATTAATTTTTGCCAATTTAACTGACTCTCTACCGGACTCCAACCGTAACCTTCCGCATCCTTAAATAGTTGCGGAAAACGACTAGAATAAACCATTAATTTTTTAGGAATACAACCGCGATTAACACAGGTTCCTCCCAAGCGATCATATTCTGCTAATCCCACTTTTGCCCCGTATTCGGCTGCCCGTCTAGCGGTGGCAATACCCCCAGAACCACCACCAATCACGAATAAATCAAAATCATAACTCATAAAAATATCCTCGCGAATGTATAGAAATTTGACGGAATCAAAAAACTTTCTGGGCAAAAAGGGGAGCGAATATCTCGGATCAATCCCTAACTGAATCTATCGAGTAACTAGCACAATATAGTCACTAATGCTGCTAAATTAGAGCCAATTTATTTACTAAGTAGCTGGTTATAATTAAATTGAAGATAGATTTTGTCTTTGATCCCCCCTGCCCCCCTTATTAAGCTATCCATTAGTCACATCTTTCTTAACATAAAATTTGACAAAAAGAGAAAAGTGTGCAAGATGGCTCAAGGGGGTTCTATGGGGGGACTAATTTGATGAGATAGTTTCCAAGTCTGGCTGATATCATGTAACCTTCGCAGTCCCAACCAAATAGTTTTAACACCTGGTTCACCGTCACCTTTTCTACCTAAAAACCCCCCAAGAGAAGCAATCATTCTGACCGCTTCTCGAAAGGAGGGCGGCTTTTCAGGTGGCGGACTCTTTTTATGAATAGTGGCACACAAAGATTGCCATTCATGTTCTTCCAAAAAACTTTCACAACTCTCCTCTCCGTGTAAGCGTGCTTGATAGGTTAACCAGAGTAATCTCCAAGCTACAATTGAATAGGTAGCTAAGGCCATCTCAATTCTACGACCCGTTTCTAATTGCAGTTTTTCTAATCCACAACCACTTTTTAAAACAAAATGATAGCGTTCTATTAACCAGCGATAACTATACCAGCGCACACAGGTTATCGCTGATTCAAAGCTACTAATGTCTAGGCTAGTTAAGAGGAGCCAACTGATAGGATTAACTCCAGGACGCGGATTTTCTTCTTCAGCTAAAATTACCTGTAATTTGACCGGTTGACGAGGGTTCGCTTTCGAGTGATGCTTAGGTACTTGTATTTCAAAACTGGCAAATCTAACTGTTAGTTTAGCTAGTCTAGCCTCGTGATTAGGATTGCGTTTTACTTGCACATCTAGGCTACCACAGGCTTTTATTTCTCTGATGGATTGATGTAAATATTTAGGTTCTGGATGCCCTGACCTTTGCTTGTCTTCGAGATAGTTAACTTTTCGGTTATGAGTTCCTCGGATTAATAAATGAGAGTTAGGACTTCTTGATTGGGCAAATAAATCAAATATGTCTGCCTCACAATCTCCGATTGTTACTACTTGAATTTCTTCGGGTGTTTGTTGTTGTGTTTCTGACAAAGAATCTAACCATCTTTGACTTTCTTTTTCTTCGGTTTCTCTTTTTTTGCGTTGCTTGGCAATCCCTAAATTCTTTTCTTCTCTTGCCCAGACATATTGATTAATCAGTCCTAAAGCTATTCCTTGCGGTGACACTCCTAAGGTGGTATGAACTTTGAGACCAAAGGATTTTTTATAATCTAGATAACCCATTCCTTTTTTGGCTTTTTGCGTCGTAAAGTCTAAACTTGTTGTGTCTTGCACTGCCAAAACTATTGGATGTTCTTTGATTCTTTCTACTGTACTTTTGGCTTGGGCGGCAATTATATCTGAGGGGTGAAAATAGGGGGAATTCCAAAAGTCGTAGGTGGCACTCGCTGCGGCTAGATTTCCCGAAGCTTGTGGCACACTTGTACTAGGTTGGCTGGCCAAGTTTTCTACGATACTGATTAACCTTTTCTTTCTTCTGGTGTCCCCTAGGTCTGCATACTGTAATTCTTGGGCTGCCCATTTCTCCATTTTTTTGCTTACCTCCACCTTAATTCCTTCTTTCAAAACTATACCTATCAATCGTTTCCCCTTTTTTTAAGTTTCTTCTCTTTTTGTTAAGAAAGATCTGACTAATGGATAGATCAAGGGGGGCAGGGGGGATCCCCCCGCCTATCGGCACCCCCCTTATCAAGGGGTGCAGGGGGGATCAGAGGCAAAATCTATCTTCAATTTAATTATAACTACTTACTTAACAGAAGTTATTCATAATAAGTGGCTTTCTTGGCTCTTCTAGTTTCTGTGTGGAAACGAGGTCTATACTGATGGTTTCTTCGGCAAAACAGCCATAAAAGTCTTGCCCGATAAGCATTTCACAATTCCATAAGCAAAAATTATTACACAAAGTCGAGAAGAGCCAATGAATCCACATCCGTATAACTTTGCTGCCTAGGTTTTGAGCGGTCGATCGAAGGAGCAATATCTTTAACCAAAAAGTAAATTATGGAGGATTTCTAAACGCCAGTCATCTTCACGAACAATAGCACCATAATAATTTTTCTTATTCTCTAGCCAGAGTAATTCAAACTCGATCGCCTTTGGCAAAGCTAAACTGAAATTATCCAAAGCTTGGGGACAATCAAAGATAACTTTGCGCGTCTCGAAGCGGTCAAAATGTCCTTGGCAGAACATTTTGAAAAACGGTAAAGAATCTAGTGAAACCCCACCCCCAATGGCAACAGTCAAACCGGCGGCCTTAGCTTTTTTTGCCAAAGGTAAAGCCAGATCCAAAACTTGCTCGCTATTCACATCCCGGCGAGTTAATCCCAAAGAACAGGCTAAATCCATCCGTCCGATGACGATACCATGGAGAGATTTTATCTCTGGAATCGCCAACATTTCCTGAAAATTATCACAGGCAGTAATCGTTTCGATATTAACTAATAACTCCACATCTTCCACCCCTTGATCAGCTAAAATCCTCCTAGCTGCCCGCAGATATTTTTGTAAAGCGTAGGCTGTTTCTACCATGGGAGCAATCAAGCGATCAACTCCTAAATTAACCGCATCAAAGATATCTCTGATCGCTTCGCAACCGGCGATTTTCAGATTAAAATCCACCCCCGCTTTCAGACTAATTTCTTTCAACCGCATCGCTTCCGTCAGTCGGGTTCCTTCCGTCTCGAATTCCGCTTTTACCCCTGAAACATGGTGATCTTCCCTGAGTTCTCTTAACAGTTGCACCATTTTTTTTTCTAAGCAATTCATGTTTTTAATCGTTCAAAATTGGTAACTGCTAGAGGAGCCTTGTTGATTATAGCCCATCTGCGAAAAGCCGATAGCTGAGGACTAGAAGACCATAAAAATACCCTAAACAAGAGGACAAAAGCGACAAAATACCGGCATAATGAACAAGGCCGTCTGATTTTTTTCTGGCCACATCCTTTCTATACTACATTCGTAATATAAGTAATTCTCTAGTTAGACTATGCGAACTCACTACTGTGGCGACCTTAGCGCGATCGAAATTGAAAAAAGTGTCACCCTCTTCGGTTGGGTCGATCGCCGTCGCGATCACGGTGGCGTTATTTTTATTGATCTGCGGGATCGCAGTGGTATTGTCCAGATCGTCAGTGATCCCCAACGAACTCCCGCTTCCTATCCCATCGCTGAAACCGTCAGAAACGAGTATGTCCTCAAGGTGACGGGAACAGTCAGTCAACGTCCCCCCGAATCCCTTAACCCGCGCATTGCCACCGGAGAAATCGAAATTTACGCCACTAGCATCGAGATTCTCAACGGGGTTACTAAACAATTGCCTTTTGTCGTCTCCAGTTCCGAAAGTGAATCGGTCCGGGAAGATGTGCGCTTGCGATACCGTTATCTAGACCTACGCCGGGAGCGTATGAGTCAGAATTTACAACTACGTCACCAAGTTGTCAAAGAAATGCGCCGTTTTCTCGAAGATGAACAGCATTTTATCGAAGTGGAAACGCCAATTTTAACTCGATCGACTCCCGAAGGAGCGCGGGATTATCTAGTCCCTTCCCGTGTCAGCCCGGGCCAATGGTACGCTTTACCCCAATCACCGCAACTATTTAAGCAATTATTAATGGTGTCGGGAATGGATCGCTACTATCAAATCGCTCGCTGTTTCCGCGATGAAGATCTACGCGCTGATCGTCAACCGGAATTTACTCAGTTGGACATGGAGATGAGTTTTCTCTCCTTACCTGAGATTTTAGCCCTCAATGAGGCTTTGATCGCTCATATCTTCAAAAAAGTCAAAAATATCGATATAAGCCTGCCCCTGCCCCGTTTAACCTATGCTGAGGCTATGGATCGCTATGGGGTCGATCGCCCCGATACTCGTTTTGGCTTGGAATTGGTCAATGTGGCGGAGATTTTTGCCGATTCGGGATTTAAGGTGTTTTCAGGTGCGATCGCTAGTGGTGGGACGGTGAAAGTTTTACCGATTCCCAACGGTAACGAGGCGATTTCTAACGTCAGAATCAAACCGGGTGGGGATTTATTCAAAGAAGCCACCGATGCGGGTGCGAAGGGAATCGCCTACATCCGCGTGCGCGAAGATTACGATTTTGATACCATCGGTGCGATTAAAGATAACCTAACAGAGGCACAAAAACAGGCTTTAATCGAGAAGACTGGCGCAAAACCGGGGCATCTGCTCTTATTTGGGGCAGGAGATACCGATACAGTCAATAAATCCCTATCCCGCCTACGCTTAGTTTTAGGGGAACAATTGGGATTAATTGATCCCGAGAAAATCAACCTCCTCTGGGTGACGGATTTCCCGATGTTTGAATACAACGCCGAGGAAAAACGCCTAGAAGCATTGCATCACCCTTTTACTGCCCCTAATCCCGAAGATTTAGACGATCTAGCCCACGCTCGCGCCCTAGCCTACGATATGATTTTTAATGGTATTGAAATCGGTGGCGGCAGTTTGCGGATCTATCAACGGGAAGTACAGGAAAAAGTCTTCGCCACCATCGGTCTATCCCCAGAGGAAGCCTATAATAAATTCGGCTTTTTGTTAGAAGCTTTTGAATACGGAACCCCTCCCCACGGTGGCATCGCCTACGGTTTAGATCGCTTGGTGATGTTGTTAGCAGGAGAAGAATCGATTCGCGATGTGATTGCTTTCCCGAAAACCCAGCAAGCTAGTTGTTTACTCACTTCTGCACCTTCAACAGTGGCAGCGAAGCAATTAAAGGAATTATCCGTTGCTTCTACCTACAAACCGCCATCCTAAGATTAGGGTGGGCAATGCCCACCTAATTTTTGCAAGTCTGTTGACACTAAGTTAAATTCTTTTCTGCTACAAAGTCCTCCCAGCACCGCACACCACCCGAAAACCGCTGCCGCTGTCGTCGTCGAGGCGGTTGAGGCTGCGGCGGTAAGCGGAACGGCAGCTATCTGGATTGTTGCACCGAGAACCGCCCCGCATAGGAGAACGATTATCATTTCCCTTTTCTATCCAAGCACTGCCATCCGTCGGCGCACCGTCATAGTTATCGTGCCAAGTATCGGCGCACCATTCCCAGACATTGCCGTGCATATCGTACAGTCCAAAGGCGTTGGGAGGAAATTGTCCCACGGCAGTCGTTTCTTTTCGATATTCTCCCTTCACTTCCTCGGCGTAGGTTTCGCTGGCACGGTAGTTAGCCAATTCCCCCGTAATGGTTTCCCCAAAGTAAAATGGGGTGGTGGTTCCAGCACGACAGGCGTACTCCCATTCCGCTTCACTCGGTAGTCGGTATTCCCTTCCCGTTAGTTTCGATAATCTCGCGCAGAATTCGATCGCATCGTACCAGTCGACTTTTCCCACGGGACGGCGATCGCTGTCGAAACGGGCTTTGAAAGGGTCTAGGTAAAGGTCAACTTCTAAATCCGTGCGAGAGGCGATCTCTTCCCACAGGGCCTGGGTGATGGGATACTTGCCCATGAAGAAGGGTTTAATCGTTACTTCATGTTGTGGTCTTTCCCGTCTATATCCTTCCCAGTTAAATTTGTTCACCAGTCTTTCGATTTCCTCGCCTTCCGTTCCCATCAGGAAAGTTCCCCCCGGTATGGCAACCATTTCTAGGGTGGTGATGCCGTAGCCCAAATCTTCGCTGAAATATTGGGACTGTTTCGACTCTTTTTTAATTAGCTCACCCTTCGCATTTGCTCGCACGATCTCAAAGTTAAATACTGATAACGGTGGCGTGACGATTACGGTCTTTTTTGGTTCTTCTGGAACGATTACCGGTTGTTTTGGTTCTTCTGGAACGATTACGGGTTTTTTTGGCTCTTCCGGTTCAGGATTGAACTGATGGGTAATTGCTCTTTCTAGTTGCTCAAATCCGTCTTCTTCCCAATAATCAAGCCAGTGGAGGTCTCGCAGGTTCAACCCATACTCCTCCTGTCGCAGGTCGGGTATATCGCATTCATCCAATCTCAGCGGAATGAGGTAGATTGAATTCGGCGGTCTGTCAGCATATTGATTGAGGGCCATTTTAAATTCCCGCTGCACGAATCCTTGTTTAGCAATCGAGCGTTGGGAGAGACAAGCGATGAACAGTTGACTATCTGCGATCGCCTTGGGGATGACTGAACGCCAGTTTTGACCCGGAATCAGGTCTTTTTTATCTAACCAAGGTTTATATCCCGCTTGCTTAAGGCGCTCATGCAGTGCCAAAACTGCTGGTTTGTCCTCACTAGCGTGAGCTAGGAAAATTTGGATATCTGACTTTTTCATAACTTTTTCTTATGACCACAAGTAGGGGAGAGCCAGATTAACTGGCAGAAAATCTCTAAATAGGGCTTGCTGAAAAAGTACGGGCGAAGCATTCGGATAGAAAATCTCCAGTTTCACCGATAGGTTATTGCCCGAATGCTTCGCCCCTACAGGACGCGGGCCGATGAAGACGCAAGGTTTTGAAGGACGATTCTCTCAAAATCTGGAACCTGTTTCAAGAGAAGAGCCACAAAACCCTTACCTTGCCTACATTTCACATTTATTCAGCCAACCCTAAATAAACCATTTAATTGATTATTACTCATTCTTAATTCTCCTGTCTCCTGACTCCTGACGACCGGCTCCTAACCCCACCAACAAACTTTTTCAGCAAACCCTAGTTAATTATTTTTAGCTAGTTGACTAACAACCCATGCTCTTAAATTCTTTTCTGCCCTCACTTAATCCTCTTTAGCAGTGGCTAAAAATTCCTAGAGTTTAGTTTTCGGAACTAGGGGAAAAGTGCAGGGTAAGCGCATCTTAACAATCCTTGACAATTGTTAAGCAAAAATCGACCAAATGGGTCGAGTTCGCCCCTACAAAATCGACCCGCCTAAGGGCGGGAAAGAAAAGAAAAAAGAAAAAATAGGGAATGAGGGTAAAAGGGGAAAAAGGAAAAAGGGTTAGAGAGTCCTCCCAGCACCGCACACCACCCGAAAACCGTAATTGTTGATGCGGTTGACGCGGCGGAAGTAGTAGTCGTAGCGAATCGCGGAACGGCAGTAAGTAGGATTGTAGCCCCAGGAACCGCCCCGCAGAGGAGAACGATTATCATTACCATTTTCTATCCAGACACTGCCATCCGTCGGCGCACCGTCATAGTTATCGTGCCAAGTATCGGCGCACCACTCCCGGACATTGCCGTGCATATCGTACAGTCCAAAGGCGTTTGGGGGAAATTGTCCCACGCGAGTTGTTTCGTTTCGATATTCTCCGTTCAGTTCATCGGCGTAGGTATTACTGGCATTGTAGTTAGCCAATTCCCCCGTAATGGTTTCCCCAAAGTAAAACGGGGTGGTGGTTCCAGCACGACAAGCGTATTCCCATTCCGCTTCACTCGGTAGTCGGTATTCCCGAACCGTTAGTTTTGATAATCTCGCACAGAATTCGATCGCATCGTACCAGTTGACTTGTTCCACGGGACGGCGATCGCTATCGGGACGGTCTTTAAAATAGGCTGGCTTGAAATCAAGGTCTTGTTTAACTTTTAAATCCGTGCGAGAGGCGATCGCTTTCCACTGGGCCTGGGTGATGGGGTATTTACCCATAAAGAAGGGTGGGACAGTTACTTCATGTTGTGGTCTTTCCCTTCTAAATCCTTCCCAATTAAATTTTTTAACCAGTCTTTCGATTTCCTCATCTTCTGTTCCCATCAGGAAAGTTCCCCCCGGTATGGCAACCATTTCTAGGGTGATGCCTTTGCCCAGATCTTCCCTGAAATATTGGGACTGTTTCGACTCTTTGTTAATTTGCTCACCCTTAGCATTTACTCGCACGATCTCAAAGTTAAATATTGATAAGGGTTGTTTTAGCTCTTCTGGTTCAAGCTTGAACTGATAGCCAATTGCTCTTTCTAGTTGCTCAAATCCGTCTTCTTCCCAATAATCAAGCCGGTGAATATCTCGCAGATTCAAGCCAACTTCTGCAAGTCGCAGATCAGGAATTTCGCATTCTTCTAACCTCATGGGAATAAAAAAAATTGTCCCCGGTAGCATCTCTCCCAAGGTATCAAGTGCAATCCTCAACTCCCGTTGGATGTATCCCTGCTTATTAGCCGATTTCCCTGACAGACAGGCGAGAAAAATCTGACTAGCTTTAATCGCTTTCGGAATTTCATCTCGCCAAATTTGACCCGGAATCAGGTCTTTTTCATCCAACCAAGGTTTATATCCCGCTTGCTTAAGGCGCTCATGCAGTGCCAAAACTGCTGGTTTGTCCTCACTAGCGTGAGCTAGGAAAATTTGAATCTCTGACTTTTTCATAACTTTTTCTTATGACCACAAGTAGGGGAGAGCCAGATTAACTGGCAGAAAATCTCTAAATAGGGCTTGCTGAAAAAGTACGGGCGAAGCATTCGGATAGAAAATCTCCAGTTTCACCGATAGGTTATTGCCCGAATGCTTCGCCCCTACAGGACGCAGGCCGATGAAGACGCAAGGTTTTGAAGGACGATTCTCTCAAAATCTGGCACCTGTTTCAAGAGAAGAGCCACAAAACCCTTACCTTGCCTACATTTCACATTTATTCAGCCAACCCTAAATAAACCATTTAATTGATTATTACTCATTCTTAATTCTCCTGTCTCCTGTCTCCTGACGACCGGCTCCTAACCCCACCAACAAACTTTTTGCCGCAAACCCTAGTTAATTATTTTTAGCTAGTTGACTGACAACCCATGCTCTTAAATTCTTTTCTGCTTTAACTTCATCCTCTTGAGCAGTGGCTAAAAATTCATAGAGTTTAGTTTTCGGAACTAGGGGAAAAGTGGGACTAAATTCTCCTTCCTGATAAACCCCCTTTTCTAACCGATAAATGCGCCAGATTTGTCCATTAAAACGCCATAATTCCGGCACTCCCAAACGGGCATAAAGTGCTAATTTATTAATATCCGTGTGGGTTATATCCACTTCCACCACTAAATCTGGGGGCGGATCTTCAGTTAAATTAATCCTTTTTCCTAGCACTTTAGCTTGATTTTGAATATAGTAAGCATTGTCAGGTTCTGCCCCCCGTTCTAAATCTTCCCTAGCTAGAGTTGTGGAACCCAGACTTTTAATTTTTAAACCCAATTCTACCACCAAAATCCGAATAAATAATCCGATTAATTCTCGGTAAAACTCGTGTTCTTCTAGGGGCATAGTAATCTCTAAAGTACCACGATCATAAAATAAATGGGCGCGATTATTTTCCCCTATTGCCTGTAAAATTTGCTGATAGGATAACCAACTGAGATGATTAAAAACTACCCGTTTTTCGCCCCTAATTTGCTCAGTATTTAACTCCAGAGGAACTGTCACCATAATTACCTCAACTTTCAGCTAGTTGACTAACAACCCATGCTCTTAAATTCTTTTCTGCCCTGACTTCATCCTCTTGAGCAGTGGCTAAAAATTCATAGAGTTTAGTTTTCGGAACTAGGGGAAAAGTGGGACTAAATTCTTCTTCCTGATAACCTTCCTTTTCTAACCGATAAATGCGCCAGATTTGTCCATTAAAACGCCATAATTCCGGCACTCCCAAACGGGCATAAAGTGCTAATTTATTAATATCCGTGTGGGTTATATCCACTTCCACCACTAAATCTGGGGGCGGATCTTCAGTTAAATTAATTCTTTTTCCTAGCACTTTAGCTTGATTTTGAATATAGTAAGCATTATCGGGTTCTGCCCCTTGTTCTAAATCTTCCCTAGCTAGAGTTGTGGAACCCAGACTTTTAATTTTTAAACCCAATTCGGACACTAAAAAATAGATAAAACGTCCAATTAATTCTCGATAAAACTCGTGTTCTTCTAGGGGCATAGTAATCTCTAAAGTGCCACGATCATAAAATAAATGGGCGCGATTATTTTCCCCTAGGGCCTGTAAAATTTGCCGATAGGATAACCAACTGAGATGATTAAAAACTACCCGTTTTTCGCCCCTAATTTGCTCAGTATTTAACTCCAGAGGAACTGTCACCATAACTGCCCCGAAAAGCGAAATTTATGCCCAAAAAAGGGGGTTGATTCACCCCCTGACCATCTTAATTAAACCAGTGCCGGAACCTGGGGCCAACGCCCGATCGTCTTACCAATGACCGCTAACTCCTGAGTTAATCGATCGAATCGGTCGGGGGTCAAGGATTGCGGCCCATCAGATAGGGCCTTCGCTGGGTTAGGATGCACCTCGATCATCAAGGAATCAGCCCCAGCTGCCAGGGAAGCCATGGCCATGGTCGGGACATATTCCCATTTACCCGTACCGTGGCTAGGATCGATCATGATCGGCAGGTGGGTTAAAGTTCTTAAAACGGGAATACAGGATAAATCTAGGGTATTGCGAGTATATTTACTGTCAAAGGTGCGGATACCGCGTTCGCAGAGAATGACATTGCTATTTCCTGCCGCGAGGATATATTCTGCCGCCATCAACCAATCTTCAATAGTGGCCGCCATGCCGCGCTTGAGTAGGACTGGTTTCGGTTGCGCCCCAACTTTTTTCAGGAGGGAAAAATTCTGCATATTGCGGGCCCCCACCTGCACCACATCGGCTATTTCGACAATCTTATCGAGATCCGCCGCGTCCATTACTTCCGTGATAATACCCAAACCACTGGCATCTCTAGCCGCCGCTAGTAATTCTAAAGCGCTTTCCCCGTGACCTTGGAAAGCATAGGGAGAAGTGCGGGGTTTGTAGGCACCACCCCGGAGGAATTGCGCTCCGGCTGCTGCCACTCGTTTGGCAGTTTCCACGATCATCGCCTCATTTTCCACCGAACAGGGGCCGGCGACAATGCTAACGGTATGATTTCTGCCGATGGGGATAACACCGTTAGGAGTGGGGACTAAAACCTCGCTGTATTCCCCGTGACGGTATTCTAAAGAGGCGCGTTTGAAGGGTTGTTCGACTCGCAGGACGGTTTCGATCCAAGGGCTTAATTCTTGGATTTGTAGGGGGTCTAATTCCCTGGTTTCTCCGACTAAACCGATGACAACTTTATGCTTACCGACGATTTTTTCGGGACTTAATCCCCATGCCTCGAATTCGGCACTGACGCGCTCGATTTCAATTTCCGGGGAACCAACTTTCATGACAATAATCATGGCATTAACCCTTTATTTTTTCCTTTAATCTCTATTGTTGACGATTTCTAGAGGTTATCTATTTTTCTTCCACTTCTTTTTTGCCGGACCGCCAAGCAGCGATCGTTCTGCCAAAATTAGCTTGAAATTCTTGCCATCCTAGCCAATCCCCCACCCGATCCTCGTCCCAAGAAGCGGAGAAGATGCCATAACTCAGACCGATAAAACCTAGACCAAATAGGCTTAAACTGACGAGCATGGCGACGTAGGAAGGGATTTCGAGAAGATTGTGGCTAATAATCCAGTAGAAGCCAAAAAAGGAAGTTATCCCCAATACTGTCGGAATGCCACAAAATACCGCCATCCGTTTGGCCATCCGTTGACTGACCGCTTGGGGAATTGCCTTTAAGCTGGTTTCCTCGGAGCGATTCTTTATCGGCGGTGGCACGGGACTAGGGGCAATTTTCGGGGTTTTTCGCTTATTTTGGCGCGGCTCAAAGGGAAGACGCTCTTTTTTCTCCGTCGATTTCGATTCAGAGGCCATGGTAGGGATGCAAGGGGGGTAAGCTTAACGGCGAATTCCGAGACGACCGATCAGGGTTTGATAACGTTGTTGATCTTTCTTCTGAATATAGGTTAACAGTCCCCGACGACGACCGATCATCTGGAGTAATCCCCGGCGGGAAGCGTGGTCTTTTGGGTTAGCTTTCAGGTGTTCGGTCAGTTGGTTGATTCTCTCGGTTAAGAAAGCTACCTGTAACTCCGATGATCCTGTATCGGTTTCGTGGGACTGATATTGGCTGATTAGTTCTTGTTTTTTGGTCTGGGTTAAGGCCATAGGACTCGTGATCTCTGCTTAAACACTGCAATCTATTATAGTATCACGTTTCTGGTCGATCCGTAAACATTGTTCGGGTGATAGGGTGATGAGACAACTTCCCCACTTCCCACACCCCATTTCCCCATTGCCGCAAATCATGGCAAAATCTTAGACATAGCGTCTAACTTACCCTGAAGATTCCATGCTGTTAAAATCCACGACCCGTCATATTCGCATTTATACGGCTGAAGTAAAAAATAATCAATTAATCGAGAGTAACAATGTTTTGACTCTTGATGTGGATCCCGATAATGAATTTAATTGGGAAGAAGTGGCTCTCAATAAGGTTTATAGTAAGTTTGATGAATTGGTAGAGTCCTACAATGGGGAAGAACTGAGCGAATATAATCTCCGTCGCATCGGTTCAGATCTGGAACATTTTATCCGTTCTCTCCTGCAAAAAGGCGAAATCAGCTATAATCTCAATGCCAGAGTCCAGAACTATAGTATGGGTTTACCAAAATTAGGGTGAACGATCCCGCGTCAGTCCCCACCCGGACACCTAGGCAGGTGGGGAATTTGCATCGCAGCAATGAGGAATTTCACGAATTGGGGTGAGGGAACAATGGCTCTTCTAGGTTCTGTGTGATAAGTTCAACTTACATAGGATCGATCTTTGTGTCCTTTGTGTCTTTGTGGTTCGTTCCACCCCCGCGCTAGGGGGAATATATCTTAGAGTACATTTTACCCACCAAATCCAAGAGATAAGTGGTCGTGCAAAATTAATTTCCTAGTCGAGACGGTTGAGGGGAGACAGCTATCAGAGATAGGATTTGAGTTTTCAGTTCGCTGTTCACTGTTTACTGATCACTGAAAACCTCCCCACTTCCCACCCAATCTAGGGAAATTACACTTTTACCACGTTGCTAAAAGAGATTTTCAGGTAATCATCTTCCATTTTTGCTCCGGAAGGTTTCAGGGCTGCCAAAGCTTGGGGTAAAACTAAATTACGACGGTGATTACCAATGCGAATATTTAACTCGTCTCCAGTTTTATTTAGTTGTATCTGTTCCTTGGGTATGCCGGGTAAATATAATTCCAGACTGTAGTTATTTTCCTGTTGAACTACCCGAATGGTGTTTTCGTGGTAATAAACCTTAGTCGGATCTTCCCCAGCAAAAAGAGTTTCTTTCAGTCTTTCTAAAGCGGGTAAACCACACATTTCTTCGGAGTAGAGAGGAACTTCCTTAACTGGTAAGGGATGAAAATTATCGTAAATTTCCTGTTTATAACCCTGTTGATTTTCTTTCCAACGAGCAAAGAAAGGATCGGTTACTTTGTCGGGAATAATCCGATTAGCAATAATTAAATCGGTAGAAACATTATAGAGACTTAGATAGGCATGGGCGCGTAAAGACTCCTTAATCACCATTTTTTCGGGGTTTGTCACCAAACGTACCGAGGTTTGAGTATTATCGGTCAAAACCTTTTCCAAAGCCTCGATCTGCTCATAAAACTCGTAGGGAGCGTCCATAACTTCCTTGTCCGGTAGGGAAAAACCGGCGATCGGTCGAAAAAAAGGTTCCACCAGTGGTCGCAATGCCACCGACATTCCCTGTAAAGGTTTGTAAAATCTTCTCATGTACCAACCGCCCACCTCTGGCAAACTCAACAATCGTAAAGCTGTCCCCGTGGGTGCGGAATCGATAATCAACACATCATAAGTACCCTCATCGTAATGGCGTTTCATGCGAACTAAGCCGAAAATCTCATCCATTCCGGGTAAAATCGCTAATTCTTCCGCTTGCACTCCATCTAAACCCCTAGCTTGCAATACCTGAGTAATATAACGTTTTACTGCGCCCCAGTTGCCTTCTAACTCCATTAGTGCATCTAATTCTGCTCCCCAAAGATGGGGACGTACCAAACGAGGATCGTGACCTAATTCGAGATCGAAACTGTCAGCGAGAGAGTGAGCGGGATCGGTGCTGAGAACTAGGGTTTTATAGCCAAGTTCGGCGCAGCGGAGTCCTGTAGCGGCGGCGACGGAGGTTTTACCCACGCCTCCTTTACCGGTCATGAGAATTACACGCATGGGGGCTGATTCTAAGAAAGTTTACATTACTTATTCTTATTATGACGGGAAAGTTAACAAATTGAGGACAAGAATCAGCATTCTTGGCTATAAAATTCAACTCCTTGACCATCACCCCGGGGAATTAGGCTCTGTTCAAAAAATTGCTGACAGCGATTTTCGGCATCAGCGACGAGAACTTTGGCAAAATGACCGTTTTCGAGAACTTCTTGCCTCGGACGTTGTTCGTAGGCATAGATAATCAAAATATCTCCGGGTTGACAGAGCAGCGCCGCACCACCGTTAGGGCAAATTTCCCCGGTTTGGCCAGGAAAAACGTAGGTGGAAAAGCGCTTACCATTGCTAAGATTGACCACATCCACCTCTTCAAGGGGCAAAATACCGACCCGCTCAATCAATTCTCGATCGATAGTGATACTGCCGACATAATCGACGTTAGCCTCGCTGACGCGCACTCGATGGAGTTTGGCGTGCATTAATCGAATTGTTCCCATGTATTTTTTCCTATTTCCCCCAATTACCTCAATTATTATGCTCTCCCAGTGGGAATGTTTACTAAAAAATCTCGGTCAATGGCAAGGTTCTTTTACTCGTCTGTCTCCCCAAGGCGACTTGATCGAAGATACCCCGACTTTGGTATCTTTGCAAGGCATTAATAATAATCAATCGATTCGTCAATTGGTTCGCCGTCTCTACAGCGATCGAGAGCCGGAAGATTTAATTTTAGAGTATAGTTCTCTGCATCAGGGTATTCTATTTAGCCAGACGGGAGCTTTTTGTCAAGGTTCTCTATATTTTAGTAGTTTTTCCTCACAATTCGGAGCAGAATTTGGCTTAATCTCTGGAGAAAGACGATTAAGAATCGTACAGTTATTTAATGAACGCTGTGAGTTCGATCGCTTGACTTTAATTCGGGAAAAATTAGTTGATTCTCAGTCACCAGAAAGACCGATGTTAACGGTGGAGCAATTACTGGGTCAATGGCGAGGACAAGCAGTGACAACGGGACGGGATTTTTATAATTCTGCTGCCTATTCTACCCATATCTCGATCGAGCGTCAGGGGGATAATTATCTCTCGCAAACTTTGACTTTTGGTGATCATCAAATCACTTCTAGCGCTCGTATTGAGGGACAAAGATTGGTGTTTGAAAATAGTCCGCTGCCGATGCAAATTCTACTGCTGCCCGATGGAGCTTCCTGTAATACACCTCTGAAAATTACTGCCGGTCATCCTTTTGTTTTAGAGGTAGGTTGGTTACTTTCTCCTACTCAAAGACAGCGCCTAATTCGTTCTTATGATCAGAAGGGAGAATGGACGGGTATTACTCTGGTGACGGAGGAAAAAGAAAACTATTAGACTATTATCTATTATACTATAGCAGTTTTCATTAGCATGAGCCATAGGCAAGGGGCTTAAACCCTTTGTTGGCAAAACTTGTCGATACCTCAGTGATGTGAAAAGTGCTATATTAAGTTCCAGTCTATTATAAGTACCTAAGCAAAATTAATTACACATTTCGATAAAACTTTTGCCTATTGCCTATTGCATGAGTGCCTATCCTAACCAAGAAATCAATTTTGCACGACTACTTACTAATATACTAGCCCCCTACTCCTCACCTAAGGGAAGATTTTTGATTTTTGCAAGAGGTCTCATCAAGAGAGCCGTCTTTTTTCTAACCATGCTAGGACACTTTGAACATCCGCCACTTTTTCTCCTTCAGGTACAGGTGGACGTTGTACCATGACCACGGTTATTCCCAACTCTCTAGCGGCGATAATTTTGGCGTAAGTGGCATCACCGCCGCTATTTTTGCTCACGATCACCCCAATCTTATATTCTTGTAAAAGAGAGCGCTCTGACTGTAAGGAAAAAGGCCCCCGTTCCAATAATAATTTTCCAATCGGTACGATGGCATCTGGTTCCGGAGGGTCAATCATCCGCATCAAAAACCAGATATTGTTTAAATGTGCATAACTTGCCAGTTCTTGCCGACCAATAGTGAGAAATATCCTCGGTGCTAACTCTGGTAAAATATTCGCCGCCGCTTGATTGTTTTCTACTTCAATCCAATTATCTCCAGATACTTTTTCCCAAGCTGGACGACTTAACATTAATCGAGGAATACCACAATCCGAGGCGGCTTGAGCGGCATTAAAGGAAATTTGTGCGGCAAAGGGATGGGTGGCATCAATTAAACAATCAATGCCTTCTTGCCGCAGATAATTGGCTAACCCAGTGGCACCACCAAACCCCCCCCGGCGAGAGGGAGTTGTGAAAGTAATCGGTTCTCTCGTGCGACCGGCAAAGGAAGCGATGGCATCTATACCCGGAATTGCCGCAATTTTAGCCGCTAATACCGCCGCTTCCCCTGTTCCCCCTAAAATCAGCACTCTTTTATTTTTAGTCATCTAGCAATCGCCAAAAGGTTAACTAATTTTCCATCTTCCTACCTTCCCTTGCAAAGGAAAGAGATTTTGGGGGTTAGGTCACTCTACTTTTTCCCAAAAACGAGGAATCTGTGCTAAGTTACCACAAAGTTTATTTTCCGAGCAGATGCTCAGAAGATAGACCATCAATCAAGGCCAATTTCACCCTTTTTGTCTTTAGGAGTTCCAAAAATGACTAAAAATCAGCAAATTCTGGCAAAAATCGGGGGAGGTAGCCTTGCTCTCCTTCTTTCTTTGGGCTTAGGGCAACAAGCTTATGCTGTCACCCTCGTTGAGAACTTAAGTCAATCAAATTCAGACACAGGAGGTATAACCTTTGACTACTTGTGGCAAGGATCAAGCTTTACCACTGGCAGTAGCAGTTATAACCTTAATTCTGCTACTCTTTTGTTCCAAGAATTCAGCGCCAGTACCGACTTGTTTGTTCGTCTCTATAGCGACAACAGTGGACAACCTGGCACTGTGATAACGAATTTTACTAACCCTACTCCCATTACTACCACTCTCACCAATAACACCTTTACCTTGGCTACTCCGCAAGCATTAGCCGCTAATACCACTTACTGGTTAGTCAGTGGTACAACTGGTGGAGGGGAGTATTATTGGGGTTATACTAAATCTTTCAATCAAACAGGACTACCCGGTTGGACGATTGGTGATGGTTACGTTTTCAGTTCAGATCAATCAGCATCTTGGGACACTGATCCTACGGGTGGGCCTTACCAATTTAGCCTTGAGGGAACAGAGAACGCTCCACCCACTAGCGTCCCCGAACCGGGTTCCGTGGTTGCCTTGTTAGGATTGGGAGGATTAGGGTTAGCTTCTAGCCTGAAGAAACGGAAATAGGAACAGTAGGGTGGGGGCGACTCGATTCTCTTGTCTCGTGCCAAGGTTCCATCTGGCAATGGGAAAAAGGAGTGTCTCCCTCCCTTACCTGATAGGTTATATATGTAGGGTTTGCTGAATAAAGCTAAAAACCTTGTTGGGTAAGACTTTTAGACTTTTTGAAATCAAAAAGTACCGGATATGGGAGTGATCGGGGGGAAATTTAGGCACTTTTTCCCTGAAAATTAGGTAATTGACCGCCTGAAAATGGGTAAAACCCCACACCCCACACCCCACACCCCACACCCCACACCCTGCCCCCACCAACAAACTTTTTGCCGCAAACCCTACTTAAGTAGTCATGCAAAATAAATTTCCTAGTGAAGACAGGCAAGAGGCAATAGGCAAGAGGCAAAAGCTTTATCGAAATGTGTAATTAATTTTGCTTAGGTACTTATCATCTACCTATCTTAAAAACTTGACATTTCTACACTAAATTCTATATTCTGCGGACGAGGCCGTACAACCTAGCGAGTTAATCTGTGCTAAGTTACTACAAACCTTTTTTCCGAGCAGATGCTCAGAAGATAGATCATCAATCAAGAACAATTTCAACCTTTTTGTCTTTAGGACTTCCAAAAATGACCCAAAATCAGCAAATTCTGGCAAAAATCGGGGGGGGGTAGCCTTGCTCTCCTTCTTTCCCTAAGTT
Source organism: Microcystis protocystis FBCC-A270 (assembly GCF_050500235.1). Classification (NCBI taxonomy): domain Bacteria; kingdom Bacillati; phylum Cyanobacteriota; class Cyanophyceae; order Chroococcales; family Microcystaceae; genus Microcystis; species Microcystis protocystis. Next base: position 4,569,763 of record NZ_CP191407.1, on the reverse strand, counting down.
TAGGACAACAAGCTTCTGCTGTCACCCTCGTTGAGAACTTAAGTCAATCAAATAGTTTTTTTGAGACTGTATCATTTTTCCAGTGGACAGGAAAAAGCTTTACAACTGGCAGTGGCAGTTATAACCTTAATTCTGCTACTCTTTTGTTCCAACAAATCAGCAGCGCCAGTCCCAACTTGTTTCTTCGTCTCTATAGCGACAACAGTGGACAACCTGGTACTGTGATAACGAATTTTACTAACCCTGCTTCCATTACTACCACTCTCGCCAATAACACCTTTACCCTGACTACTCCGCAAGCATTAGCCGCTAATACCACTTACTGGTTAGTCAGTGGTATTTCTTCACTTACTGGATTGGGGTATTTATGGGGTGTTGCTAACTCTAACAATCAAACAGGACTCCCTGGTTGGACGATTGATGATGGTTTCGTTGCCAGTTCCGATCAATCAGCATCTTGGATTATTCTTCCTACGGGTGGCCCTTTACAATTTAGCCTTGAGGGAACAGAGAACGCTCCTCCCACTAGCGTCCCTGAACCGGGTTCCGTGGTTGCCTTGTTAGGATTGGGAGGATTAGGGTTAGCTTCTAGCCTGAAGAAACGGAAATAGGAACAGTAGGGTGGGGGCGACTCGATTCTCTTGTCTCGTGCCAAGGTTCCACCTGACAATAGGAAAAGTCAGCGTCTCCCTCCCTTCCCCGATAGGTTACACAAGAGCTAGAACCTCTGGAAACGAGGTAATCGAGAAAAAGTCTTTCTCTACTGCTCACCACAAGGGAGAGAGCCAAGAATTGAAAAAAATGGTTTCTAAGTAGCTGGACACAATTAATTACATAAGTGGCTGGTTATAATTAAATTGAAGATAGATTTTGGGTTCGATCCCCCCTGCCCCCCTTGATAAGGGGGGTGCCGGTAGGCGGGGGGATATGATAGTTTTTGAGTAGAAAAGGGATTTCTCGGAGAAACCCCTTTTCTGTGCGTTACTCAGACAATAACCTCGCGCACTGGGAAGCGGAACCCTGAAACCATTTTTTAGCAAGGCTTCCACTGATATTCAGCCAACCCTAATTAACTTAACAATATAATCCCTGAATCCACTGCCATTCTTGGGTTAATCCTTCGGCTAAAGAGACTTGGGGGTTATAACCTAGAATAGTACGCGCTTTGGTGACATCGGCGGCGGTGTGACGGGCATCTCCCCGGGCCAATCCTTGATGCAGTCGCTCGATCGGTTTACCGATGACTTTTTCCATGGTATCCAAGACATCCAGTAAAACCACGCGACTGCCACCACCAATATTAAACACCTCACCCACCGCTTCCGGCACGACGGCAGCGGCTAAATTAGCGGCTACAGCATCGCTAATGAAGGTAAAATCGCGGGTTTGTTTGCCATCCCCGTAGATGCCGATTGGTTTACCAGCGATCGCTGCTTGAAAAAACTTATGGAAAGCCATATCGGGACGTTGCCGCGGTCCATAAACGGTGAAATAACGCAAGGCAGTGACGGGAACGTTAAAATTCTGGTGATATAGCCAACAGAGTCTTTCTGCCGCTAATTTGGTGATGCCGTAGGGTGAAACTGGTTGGGGACAAAGGGTTTCCGGAGTCGGCATCGTTTCCGCATTGCCATACACCGAGGAAGTGGAAGCAAAAACCATCCGTTGTAAAGAAGGGGTTTCCTTAGCGGCCTCAAGGATAATTTGAGTAGCATTTATATTCCTTTCGGTATATTGACGAAATCCATCACCCCAGCTTGCTCTGACTCCTGCTTGGGCTGCCTGATGGAATAATACTTCTACTCCTTGCAACAGTTGTCTCCAGTCGAGGGATTGTATATCCGCTTCAATTAACTTAAATTCGGGATATTTTGCTAGAATATGGGCATTTTGGCGCTTTAAACTGGGGTCGTAATAATCGTTAAATTGATCGATACCGATCACCTGATCTCCTTGTTCTAAAAGCTTTTCTGCCAAGCTAGAACCTATAAAACCCGCGACACCAGTAACAATATGAGTAGCCATTTAATCCTAGTCGTTGATATTTTGTATCGATTGTAATCATTTTTGTTCTTTTTACCGCAATTAATTTCCGCCGTCCGCTGTCAGCTTTTAGGGATCAAAATCGATAGATTAGATCTCTTGCAAAAATCAAAAATCTTTCTTTAGGTGAGGAGTCACGAGCCAGTAGTCATACTAAATCCGTTGAGTACAGGCTAGTTATGAGGAGAGGCAAAAGGCAAAGGGGAATAAATAATCAGTTTTTAATAACTGGATTTAGTATCAGTAGTCAGGAGAATTAAGAATGATCATTAATCAATTAAATGCTCTATTCAGGGATTTTATGCAATTTTATGCCTATTCTTCTCATTTTTAAACTATCAAAAATTAATTATGCAAGAACTCTAATGTTTACAGATAGTTCTAACAATCCAAAAGAAGACTTCAGGAGGATCAATCCAAAATTATCAAATCATCGCCTAATTCAGCAACGCTTATCATAATTCTAACAACAAAAAAGCACCCCCTCGCGGGAGTGCCTTTTCGTTCAGACTAGGAATTAACCATTGATAGCGGGAGCGGTCAGAGCTACAGGAGCCTGTTCACCACTAGCTAAGTCTAAGGGGAAGTTGTGAGCGTTGCGCTCGTGCATTACTTCCATACCGATACCAGCGCGGTTTAACACATCGGCCCAAGTACCGATTACACGACCTTGAGAATCGAGAATCGACTGGTTGAAGTTGAAACCGTTGAGGTTAAACGCCATGGTGCTAACACCCATTGCCGTAAACCAGATACCGATTACCGGCCAAGCACCCAAGAAGAAGTGCAGGGAGCGGCTATTGTTGAAAGAAGCGTATTGGAAGATTAAACGTCCGAAGTAACCGTGAGCGGCAACGATATTGTAGGTTTCTTCCTCTTGACCGAATTTGTAACCGTAGTTCTGAGATTCGATTTCAGTGGTTTCACGCACTAAGGAAGAAGTTACTAGAGAACCGTGCATCGCGGAGAACAGAGAACCGCCGAACACACCAGCCACACCTAACATATGGAAGGGGTGCATCAGAATGTTATGTTCTGCTTGGAACACGAACATAAAGTTGAAGGTTCCAGAGATTCCTAAAGGCATACCATCAGAGAAAGAACCTTGTCCGATGGGGTAGATTAAGAATACAGCAGTAGCGGCGGATACAGGTGCAGAGTAAGCCACACAGATCCAGGGACGCATTCCTAAACGGAAAGACAGTTCCCACTGACGACCGAGGTAGCAGAAGACACCTAGTAAGAAGTGGAAAATGACTAACTGGTAGGGACCACCGTTGTATAACCACTCATCTAAGGAAGCAGCTTCCCAGATGGGGTAGAAGTGGAGTCCAATCGCGTTGGAAGAGGGAACAACCGCACCGGAGATGATGTTGTTTCCGTAGAGCAGAGAACCAGCTACAGGCTCGCGAATACCGTCGATATCTACGGGAGGAGCGGCGATAAAGGCGATGATGAAGCAGGTGGTGGCGGTGAGCAGGGTGGGGATCATGATAACACCGAACCAGCCGACATAGAGACGGTTGTTGGTGCTGGTGATCCACTGGCAGAACTGCTCCCACAGGGAAGCGCTCTCGCGCTGTTGTAGAGTTGTAGTCATGGTTGGATAATTTCTGTATGTATTAGGTTGTCAAGGTTCGTTGTTTGACATGAGTTAATACTATCGGCTTTTTATAGTTATGTAAAGGGGTTTTAAGAAATGTTTTTTTATCAATGTCATAACTTTTACTTATATAATTGATGTTCAGGTAAACTAGAAGCAGACAAATTCTGCAAAAATAAGCGATGATACCCGAAATTACTGCAAAACTATTGGAAGCGAAGAAGGAAAAAGGACTGAGTTTCGCTGACCTAGAAGCGATTCTAGGACGAGATGAGGTGTGGATTGCCGCTGTTTTTTACCGGCAAGCGAGCGCCTCCCCAGAGGAAGCAACGAAAATTGTGGCAGCTTTGGGACTGGGAACCGAAATCGTCGCATCCTTAACCGAGTATCCTGTCAAGGGATTGGGTCCGGTTGTCCCCACCGACCCCCTGATTTATCGTTTCTACGAGATCATGCAGGTGTATGGAATGCCCCTAAAATCGGTGATTCATGAAAGATTCGGCGATGGTATTATGAGTGCGATCGATTTTACCCTCGACGTGGATAAGGAGGAAGACCCTAAAGGCGATCGCGTTAAAATTACCATGTCGGGTAAGTTTTTACCCTATAAGAAGTGGTGAGTCCGGCCAAAGTCAACGGTAAGGGATTTCTATTCCTTGCCGCTCTTGCTATTTTTCTTAACCAAACTTAACAATTGACGGCAAAATTTTGCTTGCTTTTTTTTTGCAGATTTTGAGAGAATTTAAAATAGATTCCAGCGCTCAATCGCCCAGGAGATATAATGACGATTCAACCTCAAGAAATTTTAGAAAAGCTTCAGTGGAGATACGCTGTCAAAAAATTTGACCCGTCTAAAAAAATTTCTGAAGCAGATTGGTTTATCTTAGAAGAAAGCTTGAGACTGGCTCCTTCTTCATATGGTTTGCAACCCTGGAAATTTATTGTCGTTCAAGATCCAAAAATTCGTGCGGCACTTACTCCGGTCAGTTGGAATCAAACTCAAGTAGAGGATTGCTCCCACTATGTGGTACTTGCTACTCTTACCAAAATTGAAGTAGCATATGTCGAGAAATTCGTTGCAAAAATAGCTCAAGTTCGAGAATTAGATGTCGCTTCTCTGGAGAATTATAAGAATCTGATGGTGTCAGATTTAGTTAATGGGCCACGCTCAGCAATTGTTCAATGGTGGTCTCAGCGACAGAGTTATATTGCGATGGGAATGCTGATGGAAACCGCCGCCTTGCTCGATATTGATGCTTGTCCACTAGAAGGAATCGAGCCAGCGGCTTATGATCGTATTCTGCAATTAGAAGGTAGCGGCTATGCAGCAGTAGCAGCAGTGGCTCTCGGCTATCGCTCCTTAGAAGACAAATATCAACTGTTGAAGAAAGTTCGCTTTGATTGCGATGATGTTATTGTCTGGCATTAGTACAATAAGACTATATCAGTTGAGGGATTGTTTATGAATCGAGGAAAACTGGTTGCGATCATTACTAGAGCGATTGCGATTGCGATTGCTTATTTAATTCTAGTGCAATTACTAGATTTTCGTGGAGAAATGATACCCGCTCCTCCACTCTTTTTGGGATTTTAGATTTTAGATTTTGGATTGCGAGTTTCCCTTGTTCCAAGGCTCTGCCTTGGAACACAATATCTAAGGCTCTGCCTTAAAATAGTATTCAGGTAGAACCTGGGAACGAGATCTTACTCATAACTGATAACTGATAACTGATAACTGCCTAACCTAAATCTCTGTCTTTAGTGACGGTAATTTCCTTAGATAAATGTCGATACCAAGTAAAATAGAGACCGATGGAAAGCAAAAGAAAAACCAAAGCCAAAATCTTCAAACTTTGCCACTGCTTGATGATTAAAACAATCCCCATCATAAAGAGGACTAATTGCCAAGGAACGGTGAGAAAAGCGGCGATGATATCCCGTTGATTTTCCGCTTTAATTTTTGCCTGTAGGTTAGGTTTAACACTGTGACGGACTTCTCCCCAAAAGCCAAAAGGTCGGGTAACATTATAGAAATTTTCCATAACTAAACTATCGGTGGGAGGAGTTAACAAAGTAGCGATAATACAGCCAGCTAAAGCGAACAAACTCGGCACAAGAAAGAGAATAAGTTCCTGATATTGACTGTGACGAAAGAAAGGTAAAATTATCGCTTGTGAGGCAATAGCCGCAATCATTCCTGCTAAAGTTCCCACTGCAAAACCATAACCATTAAAGCGCCACCAATACCAACGTAATAGGAGAGGAACTGCTAATCCTACCCCTAATCCCGTGGTTAACCAACCCCAAATATCATTGACATTTTGGATATTAAAACTCAAAACTAAGCCAATTACGACCACAAAAACCGAGGCCAGACGACCTTGAAAAACTAACTCCTGTTCTCCCGCATTTGGTTTCAAAAAAGCTTGATAGATATCTTTGACCCAATAGGCGGCACTAGCGTTGATAACTGCGTTAAAAGTGGACATAGCCGCCGCTAAAAAAGCAGCAATTAATAACCCTTTCATCCCCACCGGAATGTATTGAGTAATCACCGTGGCCAGAATTCTTTCTGGATCTGTAATCGTGCCTTCGGTTAAACCGTAGTGAATACCTAAAACCGCAAAAGCTGTGACTAGAGGCCAACGGAAAGAAAGCAGAATAATCCAGAATAAAGATAATAAACCGGCATCTCGATCGCTTTTGGCCGCTAGGTATCGTTGTAACATATAACCACCGCTGCCGCTGCAACCTTCGATGATGGTTTTAACTAAATAAAAGAAAATCACCCCACCAAACAAATTAAAGATGGCATAATCTCCGGGTAAATCCAAAGTCATCGAAGGGAAAATACTAGACCAGTCGCTTAAATTCCAAGTTTTTGGCTCTGCTGCCCCTGGAATTGCTACCGTGAAACTATCGGGAAGATTAACAGTAAAAAAGGCCACTGTCGATACATAAATGACCGCCACAAAAATCAGAAACCCTTGAAATAAATCGGTAATTACCCCACCATAGAAACCACTGGCCACCGTATAAATCAAGGTTAGAAGAATTAATATCACCGAAGCAAGACGATCATCCATACCCAGAAACTGCCCTAAAAATTTCCCCCCCGCAACGGAGAAATAACTCATCGCACCGATAGAGAATAAGAGAGTGGCGACGGCGCTAATAATTCGGGCAAAATTTCCCTGTTTTCCCGGTCCAAAGCGAAATTGCATCCATTCCGCCATGGTCATAACTTGGGCCCGGCGATTCCATTTGCCCATAAAAGCCATGAGAAAGGCCATAATTAGGACAACACCGCCGCGGATTTCGATAAATAGTCCTTTGGGTCCGACGGCGTAAATTAGGGCAGAAATGACCATAGTTCCCGCTAAATCGGTGTTAGCCGCCATTCCCGACACCCCTAACATCCACCAGGGCAAATTGCGATTACCCAAAAAGTAGGATTCTAGACCTTGAGAAGCTTTTTTCTCGGCGATAATCCCGATTATTAGGGTTCCTGCCAGATAAAGCAGCACAATTACATAATCAATTAACTGCATAGTTTGGATCAATTTAACTTTCGATCGTTATAGCATCAATTGACTACGATTTCTGGCTAACGGTTTCTTTTTCTAAGATTTGCACCCGTTGCTCCAGCTTTTTTAAATCTTCCTTTAGTTCAATTACTAAAGTGGCTAAACGCTGGAACAGTGGGTCACTTTCCCCGACTACTTCCCCATTTACTATACCCGTTCCCGATCGCCGTTGGGGAATCGGAGCGGCATTTTCCCCGCGGATGGATATTCCTCGGACCTGACTTTCAAGGCGCTCAACTCGATTGCGGAGACTAATTAACTCCGATCTTACCGCCGTATCCGATTGTGCCTTGCTGGCATTAACAAAACTCAGTATTAGCAAAAGGGAGATAATCAGCATTAAAAAGCCAGAAAAAGAGATTTTAGCTAATTTCATCGATTTTACCCCCTATCTATCTGACCCGGCTTAATGTTAAGAAACGTGGCTAAATCTAAAGCTTGATTGCAATTCCGCCCCTGGGTGATTAGTTGCTCAAAAGAGGATGATAAGGTAAAAAACACGATTTTGTGGAAATTTGGCCTTATCTCTATGTATAAAAACTCAGATAAAGATTTTCTCGGAGCAGCAATCACAGCCGGTTTAGGTGCGGGAATCGTCACTTCTTTTGCCGTCAATCAAGGACAAGACATCGGTACAGCTTTAGGAATTACCGCTTTAGCGGCTGTTTGCGGTGTTATCTGCCGTCATTTTGACCTAATGTGATGCAATCTTCCTCACACCTCCAATTCTGCCGAAAAATCCTGTTTTTTCTCGTATTGATAGGGGCCGAGCAGAGCGCCCCAAATTCCCTTGCCAGTGCCGGGATCTAGACCTTTATCGTAGGTTTTTAGGCTATGACTCGTCACCTCGAAACCCAAAGCCACCTGATAGGTTGTACCCTCATAGGTGAATTGACAGTGCTGTTCCGGTTGCGGTTGGGCGATAAACTGGTATTGATTATCAGCGAGGGTATGGACTTTGACCGCTAAAGTGCAAGTAGGCAGGAAAGTTAGGTCTTCTAAGCTAATTTTTCGCAAAATATCGGGATTTTTGCCCGCACCTTGCACGGATTTCAGGTCATTAAACATATAGTGCCTAACCTCTAACCCTCCCGATTCCGAGCGCGTTAATCGCCACAGTCGCGGTCGGTAGGGTTGGTCTAAATTGATGATACTGGCCTGTTCGGCAAAAAGCGCGATGCTGTCTTCCCGAAATAAAGGCAACGGACGTAACCATAAACGCAGGTGAACGTACCACACCGGTTCTGCTTGCGCTTGCCGTTGATTTTCAAATTCACCCGCGAGATACCGACCAAAAGTGATTAATTCAGGGGTCATAGCTCAAAAAATTCTCCTTATTGCCTCAAAATTAATCCTAACACCCATAGAAATCACTTTTTTGACAAAAATGACCTTCAGGCTACCGGAACCCGCTTAACCCCTGCCATTCCCCCTTTAGTGTACCAATATTCCCAGCCACCGCCAGCCGCACTAGACCAATCCTTGAGGTCAAATTCACCGCTGCCGGAGGGGGTTCCTGCGATGCGATAGACTTTCACCGCTTGACCGTTGTTATTCCAGATTAAAGGCCGATCCGGCTCCATCTGTTCGGGTAGAGTCCCGTTAGTTTGCAGAAAATAGGCATCTTGTCCCTTATCGGTGCCGTTGCCATAGACTTTGGCGATACCATGCTCATCGATCGCCAGAAAAGCACCTTCTTCTAAACCGATAGCGTAGGCAGGTAGTTGATTGTGATTATCGTGTACATTACGGGCTAAAAAACCAAAAAGGCGACCATATCTTGTTTCGGGATGATCTTGATTGAGTCGATCCAAATGGGTATCTGTCACCACTTTTTTGAGAAAAGGAACCCGAATAAAATCACTCCGATAGAAGTCTTTGGTGTTGAAGTGAAAGGGATTATTTAATATTTCTGAACTCAGTACTCCTTCGTGAGTAGGCGCATAGTAAAAATCCCCCAGAATAGCCATTCCTGCGCTGGTTCCCGCCACGGGAACTTTTTTGTCGTTGATCAGATAATTGATCGCTGTTTCCACCTTTGTGCTTTCCCACAAATCCTCGTACTGATTTTGATCACCACCGGCAAAAAAAAGGATATCGGCATTACGAATATATTCGATAACATCAGGATGATTCGCCCCTTCACGACTATCAATTGATAGTTCCGCTGCCGAGCCGATCAGGGAGGGATAATTGTCGCAAATCCAATCGGCTTGACCGCCAAGATCACCAAAGCGCAGCACTAAGTAATTACCGCCTTTAGCTCGATTTAATAACCATGTGGTCGCTTGATCTTCTCCTAACTTACCTCCTTCCGCTCCCCCGATTAATAAAATACCCGATCGATGTTTTACAGACTGAAAATTGGCTTTTCCACAACGACAAGAATAATGGAAATCTCGATCATGATTGTTTGACATAGTCTTATAACCTCTCCCCTTAGCTTACTCCTTCTATCCTAGCTTTAACTAGGACAAAATCAGAGTTTTATACCATAAAAGTTAACAACAAAGCCTCTCTATGGCTGAAATCGGTAGCGGCAAAACTCCCTAGTTTACATTCTGTTAAAAATCGTCCTATAATAATTCAAGGCTAGAAACTGGCAATTATTACTGTTAAAGTTGAGAATCGGCGGGCGATATGTTAAATAGACGTTCTTTTTTGCAAGGATTAGGTACAATCGCCTTAGCGGGGGGTTTAAATGGCTGCGCTTCCAGAAGCGGCGAGCCGAGCATTTTTCTCCTGTCCGGTTCGATTCCGCCGCGATTACTAACAGATTTTCAGAAAACTATTGCCGAAAAAAAAGTCAATTTTCAGTCGGAAAGGCAGCTGAAAGAGCTGTTAAAATTGTTGGAAAAATGGTTAAAAAATCAGGATCAACCAGCCTCACAATTTCCGATTCCTATCCCTTTTAGGGAACAAAACCCAGCGATGGGTAATTTAGTCACCCTAGGGGATGCTTGGCTAGGAAAAGCGATTAGCAACGGCTTAATTCAACCCCTAGATACTTCTCAACTCTCTAATTGGTCAAAACTGCCCCCCCGTTGGCAAGAAAATATGACTCGCAATGCTCAAGGACAACCGCAAACAGAGGGTAAAGTCTGGGGTGCGCCCTACCGTTGGGGAATGACAGTAATTGCCTATAATGAGGAAAAATTCGCTCAATTTGACTGGCGACCACAGGATTGGTCTGATTTATGGCGACCAGAATTAACCGGTAAAATTGCCCTAATTGATAATCGTCGCGAAGTCATCGGTTTAACCCTAAAAAAATTGGGTTATTCTTATAATTCTAGTGATTTAAAGCAAGTTATGGGACTAAAAGACCAGCTATTCGCTTTACAAAAACAGGTAAAATTTTATAGTTCTCAACATTATTTACAACCCCTGATACTCGGTGATGTCTGGGTGTCTGTGGGTTGGTCTAATGATATTTTACCAGTGAGCAATCGCTATAATAAAATTAAAGTTGTTGTCCCCAAATCTGGTACTTCTCTCTGGTCGGATGTGTGGGTAAAACCAGTTTTAACTACTCCTAATTCTCTTGTCCAGCAATGGATTGATTTTTGTTGGCAACCAGAATCCGCCACTAAAATTTCTTTATTTACCTCTGGATTATCACCCCTAATTCTCACTGAAAATCCCGACCAAATTTCCCCAGATATTAGAAATAATCCTTTACTTGTCAATCCAGAAGCAGTCAAAAAAAGCGATTTTCTCAACCCTTTATCGCCAGCAACCGAGCAAGAATACGAGCAATTATGGCAAGCAATGCGACAGTTAGTATAGTCAGGAGATACTAGACAAAATTCTGCGAGAATATTGAGGTGAAAATTACATTTACCTAACTGATAACTGATAACTGCTCACTGATAACTGATAACTGATAACTGATTAAGCAGCTTGACTTTGGGTTTCTTGGGCGAGAAAAGTAAGGATAGAAGCTTTCTCAATTAACCCCAAAACCCTGCCGTTTTCCTCTACCACTGTCACTTGAGATAAATTTTCTCCTTCCAAAATTTTCACCACATCTAGGAGGGAAGTATTAGACAAAACCAGTTTGAGACTTTCGCTAGTTTGTAATAACTGGCCGATATTTACCTGGGTCCATTGGGAAGTGGGAATTGTTTTCAGAGCCTCTAAATTAATCACTCCTAATAGTTTACCTTCGCTATCGGTAACTAGGAATTTAGACCATTGTTGTTTACCGATAACATAATTATTAGCAAAATCGCGCAGGGTTAAATTAATCGGCACTACAGGACTATTAGGAGAGATAACATCTTTAGCGGTGTAGCGACTTAGGAAATCTTGAACCTTAGCTGATTGAGCGGAAAAGCCAGCATTTTGTAGGAGGAAAACGCCAATTAATAGCGTCCAAAAACTGCCAAATTGACTGATTCCGAGAATTGATAGCGCACCGATGACAATCGCTAACCAACCAAAAAATTGACCGAAGCGACTAGCGAATAAAACCCCTTTATTGGGATTACCCGTTACTTGCCAAACGATGGCTTTAAGGATATTACCACCATCTAAAGGTAAACCGGGGATTAGGTTAAATAACCCTAGGGCGAGGTTGATATAGGCAAGCAGAGAAAGAATCGCCGCCATCGGCCCATTTAAGCTAATATTGAGACCAATAATTAGGAAGATACCGAAGAGCAGTAAACTAACTAAAGGGCCAGCAATTGCTACGAGAAAAGCTTCTAGAGGAGTTTTCGATTCTCTGCCGAGAGTTGCCAAACCACCGAATAAAAAGAGGGTAATTGATTTGACTTCAATACCTTGGGCGATGGCAACAAAACTATGACCTAATTCGTGGGCAACCACGGAGGCAAATAGGAGAATAGCGGCAAAAAATCCTAAGAGCCAGGGCATGATTCCCGTTAACTGGGGAAACTGACTTAAATCTCCCCCATAGGTTAAGGTAATTAACCCCAGAACAAAGAACCAAGAAGGATTAATATAAAAGGGAATTCCAAAGAGATTCCCGACTCTAATGTTGCCATTCATTTTGTATCTTCTCCAATTATTGGGGACTAACGCCAAGAAGATTAGGTTATCAATTACGCCATTCACTTCTGTTAACAATTGTAACAAAAATGAAAATCTCTCCGGCATTCCTTCAGGGAGTAAAAACCGTCATTGCTGTGGTTCGGTTATTTTCGTAGGAGAACTAAATTAATGATTAATTATTTACGCGGACAAGCGATCGAGGTGATCAAAACCCCCAATAACCGACTGATCTTGATTTTAGACGTAAACCAGATCGGTTACGAAATCCAAATTCCCTCGCGATTAGCCCTAGACATCGGCAAAGATAACAATGATAGTCGTCAGATTTTTACTCACCTACTCCTTCGCGAGGAGCAGCCTTTATTGTACGGTTTCGGCACCGCCCCAGAGCGAGATCTGTTTCGTCAACTGCTTTCCGTCAATGGAGTTGGAGCGCAATTAGCCCTAGCTTTAATCGATACCTTGGGGATTGAGGAACTTGTGGTGGCGATAGTGACAGGAAATACCAAAATTTTGAGCAAAACCCCCGGAGTCGGCTTAAAAACAGCAGAGAGAATCGCTTTAGAGTTAAAAACTAAATTGGCAGCATGGCGACAGCTAAAAGAAGCGACGACGACAACCACGGCAATACTACCGGCAGCGGAAATCCTCGAAGATGTGCAGATGACCCTTTTAGCTTTAGGATACAGCCGGGAGGAGATCGATCGAGCTATCGCAGTCCTCAGTCAAGATGCTTTATTCAGTAAAAATACTCAGCCAGAAGACTGGATTAAAGGGGCAATTAATTGGCTAGGCTAAATCAGTCGTCAGGAGGCAGGAGACAGGAGACAGTTTCATTGTATTCTCCCCACACCCCACACCCTACACCCTACACCCTACACCCTACACCCCACACCTCATACCCCACTCCGGTGCTCCTTTCTCAGGGCAAATGTTAAAAAGTATTACGAAAATAGTGAGAAGGTGAACCAGATGCCGCAAAATAGTTGCGTTAGGTCGCTCTAGCTAGGGAAGTCTTGAGACGCTGAGGCGGAAACGAGATAACTTAAGCGTAGTGACCACGACTGCTATAAAATGTCAGATTAAGTTTATTAATCTCACTTAGTTGGGAGGAATCCATCAATGAGTATCGTCACGAAATCGATCGTGAATGCTGATGCTGAAGCTCGTTACCTCAGCCCCGGCGAACTAGACAGAATTAAAGCCTTCGTTACCAGTGGTGCCGCTCGTTTACGCATCGCTGAAACCCTGACTGGCGCTCGCGAAACCATCGTCAAACAAGCTGGCGATCGCTTATTCCAAAAACGTCCTGACATCGTTTCCCCCGGTGGCAACGCTTACGGCGAAGAAATGACCGCTACCTGTCTGCGTGACATGGACTACTACCTACGTTTAATCACCTACGGAGTAGTTGCTGGTGATGTCACCCCGATTGAAGAAATCGGTTTAGTCGGTGTGCGTGAAATGTACAAATCTTTAGGAACCGACATCGGTGCCGTAGCTCAAAGCGTTCGCGAAATGAAAGAAGTTGCTACTGGTCTTATGTCTTCTGACGATGCTTCTGAAGCTTCTTCCTACTTCGATTACGTGATCGGCTCTATGTCGTAGAATAATTCCTTTGTGAATTGTTCTAGACACACCCCCCGTAAACCTCTTAAGATTAAGCAAAACCCAAGGAAGAACCACCATGCAAGACGCAATTACTTCTGTTATCAACTCTGCTGACGTTCAAGGCAAATACCTTGACGCTTCTGCTCTCGGCAAACTGAAAGGCTACTTCGCCACCGGTGAACTGCGCGTGCGCGCCGCTAGTGTCATTAGCGCCAACGCTGCCGGTATCGTTAAGGAAGCTGTGGCTAAGTCCCTGTTATACTCTGACGTAACCCGTCCCGGTGGCAATATGTACACCACCCGTCGTTACGCCGCTTGTATCCGTGACCTCGACTACTATCTCCGTTATGCTACCTACGCTATGTTAGCTGGAGATCCTTCTATCCTCGACGAGCGCGTTCTCAACGGACTGAAAGAAACCTACAACTCTTTAGGTGTACCCATCTCCTCCACCGTTCAAGCTATCCAAGCGATGAAAGAAGTCACCGCTAGTTTAGTTGGTGCTGATGCGGGTAAAGAAATGGGGATTTACTTCGACTACATTAGCTCTGGCTTAAGCTAGAAATAACGAACTCGGACAAAATAGGTTCGGGAAGCCGAGGATGAGTGCTAGGTCTTTAAAGGCTGAATCTGTCCAAGATAGGTTTTGACGAGCTAGTATTGATCCTTGACTCCCGACCTTTGTTATTTTAGAAAAAGGCCTTCGTTAGTTTGAGCGACAAGTTTTTCAGCGATTAGGAGAAGTCAATCCATGCGGATGTTCAAAATCACCGCTTGTGTTCCAAGCCAAAGCCGCATTCGGACACAACGGGAATTACAAAATACCTATTTTACCAAACTCGTTCCCTACGATAATTGGTTTCGTGAGCAACAACGCATCATGAAAATGGGCGGCAAAATTGTCAAAGTGCAGTTAGCCACTGGCAAACCGGGAACTAATACAGGTTTACTGTAATCGGCTGCCACTAGAACTTAAAAAAAGAGGTCTTTCCAGACCTCTTTTTGCTTTAGGGATTTTTTTCAAACTGCAAAGCGGCAGAATTGAGACAATAGCGTTTTCCCGTCGGGGGTGGACCATCATTAAAAACGTGACCGAGATGAGCATCACAGGCGGCACAAACAATCTCTGTCCGCACCATGAAAAAACTAACATCTCGCTCGTACTTAATATTGGCCCCGTTAGCAGCAGTCCAGAAACTCGGCCAACCAGTACCCGAATCATACTTGCTGTCAGAAGTAAATAACTCCGTACCACAGCAGACACATTTGTAAATACCTTTTTCTTTATTATCGTGATATTTACCCGTAAAAGCCCGTTCTGTTCCCTTTTTGCGAGTAACTTGGAACTGTTCGGGAGTTAGCTGGGCCTGCCATTCCGCCTCGGTTTTACGAACTTTTTCTACCATAGTCAGGACAACCGCCATTATGATTAAATTTCCCTTTTTAGTCTAACCTGAGTTCGAGATCTAGGTTTTTTTCATAAACATGAAGTATGACCTGATTTAGCATCGCCTTCTGACGACGTACTCCCCAAAAGGAAAACTTGGCCAGGAAACCCTATAGACTTAACATAACCTCAGCTTATCAATGGTATAAGTAACAATATTGTCAAACCCCTTTACAAACCGTTACAAACTCCTTAAGATAGAGACATCATCAATCAATCGTACCTCGATAACTTAATAGGAATCATAAACCAATGACCACAACTCTACAACAGCGCGAGAGCGCTTCCCTGTGGGAGCAGTTCTGCCAGTGGATCACCAGCACCAACAACCGTCTTTATGTCGGCTGGTTCGGTGTGATCATGATCCCCACCCTGCTCACCGCCACCACCTGCTTCATCATCGCCTTTATCGCCGCTCCTCCTGTAGATATCGACGGTATTCGCGAGCCTGTAGCTGGTTCTCTACTCTACGGAAACAACATCATCTCTGGTGCTGTTGTTCCCTCTTCCAACGCGATTGGACTCCACTTCTACCCCATCTGGGAAGCTGCTTCCTTAGATGAGTGGTTATACAACGGTGGTCCCTACCAGTTAGTCATTTTCCACTTCTTACTAGGTGTCTTCTGCTACCTCGGTCGTCAGTGGGAACTGTCTTTCCGTTTAGGAATGCGCCCTTGGATCTGTGTAGCTTACTCTGCACCTGTATCCGCCGCTACTGCTGTATTCTTAATCTACCCCATCGGACAAGGTTCTTTCTCTGATGGTATGCCTTTAGGAATCTCTGGAACCTTCAACTTTATGTTCGTGTTCCAAGCAGAACATAACATTCTGATGCACCCCTTCCATATGTTAGGTGTGGCTGGTGTGTTCGGCGGTTCTCTGTTCTCCGCGATGCACGGTTCTCTAGTAACTTCTTCCTTAGTGCGTGAAACCACTGAAATCGAATCTCAGAACTACGGTTACAAATTCGGTCAAGAGGAAGAAACCTACAATATCGTTGCCGCTCACGGTTACTTCGGACGTTTAATCTTCCAATACGCTTCTTTCAACAATAGCCGCTCCCTGCACTTCTTCTTGGGTGCTTGGCCGGTAATCGGTATCTGGTTTACGGCAATGGGTGTTAGCACCATGGCGTTTAACCTCAACGGTTTCAACTTCAACCAGTCGATTCTCGATTCTCAAGGTCGTGTAATCGGTACTTGGGCTGATGTGTTAAACCGCGCTGGTATCGGTATGGAAGTAATGCACGAGCGTAATGCTCACAACTTCCCCTTAGACTTGGCTAGTGGTGAACAGGCTCCTGTAGCTCTGACTGCTCCTGCTATCAATGGTTAAGTTCTAGTCTGAACGAAAAGGCACTCCCGCGAGGGGGTGCTTTTTTGTTGTTAGAATTATGATAAGCGTTGCTGAATTAGGCGATGATTTGATAATTTTGGATTGATCATCCTGAAGTCTTTTTTTGGATTGTTAGAACTATCTGTAAACATTTACTTTACTCTGTTCCCCATTCCCCGTTCCTTTAATCCTAATTTCATAGTAGCCACATTTTTAATGTTAGAATCGAGTTACTCCCTTTAGACTTTGCTATGCGTGCGATTGAAACCACTGGTATCCTCAATACCCAAGGGCAAATTCAACTTGATCATCCTATTCCCCAAGAAAAAGATCGGTTTGTGCGCGTCATTCTTTTGATGTCGGAGGATGAACTGAACGAAAAAAACTGGCTAGATGCCGTTTCTCATAACCCTAGCTTTGCTTTTCTGCATGATACCGAAGAAGATATTTATACTCTAAACGATGGACAACCTGTAAGCAATGAAGGGTAAAATCGTTTTAATTCAATTTCCCTTCGACGATTTATCTTCCAGTAAAGTTCGCCCCGCTTATTGCTTAACCAATAAAATTGGAGGCTATCAACACATTATCTTTGCTCTGATCACCAGTCGTATTCCCGAAAATCCCCTTCGTACAGATATTATTCTGAGACCAGAAAGTCCAGATTTTATGATAAGTGGTCTTCGCCAATCCTCAGCCATCAGACTTGATCATTTAGTAACACTTCGATCTTCACTGATTCAGCGTGAACTAGGCTCATTATCATTAAAAACTCAAACTTTAATTATAGATATTTTGTCCGATATTCTACGTTCCTAATATACCTTTAAATTAGGTAAATCTTGCTAGAGGCGAACGTTTGTTTTTCTCTGTATAACTAGCCTATACTCAACGGATTTAGTATGAACCCCCCGCTTTTGTGGAGAAAATGCGGAAATTAAAGGCAGAAAGGGCAGCGGCAGAAAATTATTAATCAGTATTAAGTAATTCTCATTGCTTGATTAGGAGATGCCCAAGATTATCAAGACCGGATTACTCATATTCCTCTATAAATAGCGAAGATTTAAAAGGGAATCGGTAATGATTCGGTAGTAGTGGCGTAGCTCTGTTGCTTACCTGGTATGAATTGTGTAAAATGTTTATTAATAAAAATAATTGGCTCGAATCAGTCTTTAAACCTCGGCTCTTCTGGTTTCTGTGTGGAAACGAGGTCTATACTGATAGTTTCTTCGACAAAATAGTCCTAAAAGTGTTACCCGATAAGCATTTCACGATTCCATAAGCAAAAATTATCACACAAAGTCGAGAAGAGCCGGCAAGCAATTGGTCAATTCTCACAACCATAGGATTGAATCTTTTCAGAGGTTTGGGTTTTCTCTCAATAACGGAGGGACAGAGGTGGTTAGCTGAACGTTGGGAAAAACTGATAGTTTTATCGACGTAAGAAGCAGAAAAATTAGCTAAATTAACAGGATGTACTCTCAGACAATTTCAAGAGAGATAGGCTTTTAGTGGCTTGGGAACAGGCTTTATCAATCTATTCATAATAAATATTGGCAGAAGATTAAAGATTAGTTATTATGACTAACTCTTTTGATTAAAAAAAGATAAACTTGAGAATCCTCGATCAAATTTATTGACTCAAAATCAGCTATACGGCTCTTCTCGACTTTGTGTGATAATTTTTGCTTATGGAATCGTGAAATGTTGACTGAGAAGGACTTTTACGACTATTTTGCCGAAGAAACTATCAGTATAGGCTTCGTTTCCACACATAAACCAGAAGAGCCCCGCGTGGGTATTTCAAGTAATAAGCTAAGACGTATTTAAACCGCTTATTCTGAGATTAGCCCCCCCTTGCCTGATCTCAACAAGCAATTTGAATTAAGAACAGCTTAACTAGCTGACATCCATCGTGATAAAATCGGCCTTGTCTTTCTTCTGCCAGCGCAACGCCGAGCGGCGGTATGTTGAGCTTATTCCCCCTTTTACTTTTTACTTGGTATAACTCGTGCAGGTTTTCATTTATCATACTCCCGAACTTACCCCCGTCCATACTCTACCCGATTGCGCCGTCGTTATCGATGTTTTAAGAGCGACAACCACGATCGCCACTGCCCTCAATGCCGGTGCGGAAGCAGTGCAAACCTTTAGCGATCTGAAAACCCTGATGCAGGTGAGCGATACCTGGCAACCAGAAAAACGTCTCCGAGCAGGAGAAAGAGGCGGCGCGAAAGTGGAAGGCTGCGATCTGGGCAATTCTCCCCTCGATTGTACCCCTGATTTAATGAAAGGTCGTCGTCTGTTTATCAGTACCACTAACGGCACTCGCGCTCTGCAAAGAGTGGAAGAATCCCCGATCGTGATCACTGCGGCCATGATCAATCGGCAAGCTGCCGTTAATTACTTATTGGATAGGCAGCCCGAAACCGTCTGGATTGTTGGCTCTGGTTGGGAAGGGGGTTATTCTTTGGAAGATACGGCCTGTGCTGGAGCGATCGCCGATGCGCTACAAGAACAATCGGGGCAAATGGCGATCGGTAATGATGAGGTTATCGCCTCGATCGCTCTTTATCGTCAATGGCAAAATGATCTTTTAGGAATGTTCCACAGTTGTAGTCATGGTCAGCGCCTCTTGCGTCTCCACTGTCAAGAAGATTTAAAATACTGCGCTAATATTGACTCTCTTGATGTTTTACCGATCCAAAAAGAACCGAGCATTTTAGTCAAACTTTAGACATTACTACCCACAGAAAGGGTCATCAGTGCCGGTAGGAGTATCGATCCTAGCCGGATTCCTTTATTTATAGTTTGCTAACCATGACTATCGATTCTTTACTGCAATCTTTTCAGCGTTTTGGTGTCAATCTCGGTTTAGAAAGAATAAAAAATCTGCTGGAGATTTTAGGCAATCCCCAAGATAAAATTCCGATTATTCATGTCACGGGAACTAATGGCAAAGGTTCAGTTTGTGCCTATCTATCCTCTATTCTCAGTACCGCCGGTTACAAAGTCGGACGTTATATTTCTCCCCATTTAATTGATTGGACAGAAAGAATCTCTATTAATGGCGAAAATATTGAAACCGCGACTTTAGAAAACCTGCTTAAATATATACAATCGCTTATCGATCCCCAGCAGGAAAGTCCTACTCAATTTGAGGTAATTACTGCCGCTGCTTGGCTGTATTTTGCCCAGGAAAAGGTGGATATTGCCGTGATGGAAGTGGGTTTAGGAGGAAGATTGGATGCGACTAATGTTTGCGCTCAACCTTTAGTTACTGTCATCACTTCTATTAGTCGGGAACATTGGCAAAATTTAGGTCCCACGGTTGCCGATATTGCCGGGGAGAAAGCGGGGATATTAAAAGCGAATTGTCCCGCAGTTATCGGACAATTACCGGAATCAGCGCAGGGAGTAGTTAGGGAGAGAATCAAGCTGTTAAATTGTCCAACGGTATGGGTAGAAGCTGCCGAAAAAATTGCCGATAATCGGGCTAAATATCAAGGTTTAGAATACCCTTTATCCTTAGCGGGAGATTTTCAATTAACTAATTCGGCTATAGCGATCGCTGTTGTTAATATTTTACGTCGGCAAGGTTGGCAAATTAGCGATGAAGTCGTGCGGGAAGGAATGGCAAAAACTCGCTGGTTAGGACGTTTACAAACCGTTAATTGGTGTCAGCGAGAAATTTTAATAGATGGCGCTCATAATCCCGCTGCTGCCATTGGTTTAAGGCATTATGTAGATAGTTTAAAGGCTCCAAAAATTATCTGGGTGATGGGAATTTTATCGACCAAAGATCATCGGGAAATATTCCAAGCTTTATTAAGAAAAGGCGATAGTTTATATTTAGTTCCTGTTCCTGATCATAGCAGTGCTAATCCTGAAACCTTAGCGGAATTAGCGGCTTCAATTTGTTCAGAATTATCTCACCTAGAGACTTGTTCTGATGTATTTTTAGGACTAAAAAAAGCCATCCAAGAATCTGCCGATAGTCAGATAATTCTCTGTGGATCGCTTTATTTAGTTGGTTACTTTTTAGGGAGTTTGTTTCAGGGAAAATAAAACATCAATTTTACTGGTGGTTTTATCAGGCATAGTGGCAGTAATTCCGATGCCGCGTACCGATTCTAAAAAGGCCTTTGCTTCCGGGGTTAATTCCGTGGCAGGAAGATTATTAATTCCCCCTGCTTTAGCGATAATTTGCTCCACATCGATGAAGAAATAACCGAGATTATTTTTAGGCAAATTTGCGATCGATGCTTGGAAATTCTCACTTTTGCTAATCGGTTGATTCGGTTGGGGTTGATAGGGAATTCCGACGGTCATTTTTAGGGTATCATTATTAGGCCAAGCATAGGTTAAAATAGCTTGTTCTTCCGCTTTCCATTCAGTCACATCTTGGCCAGAAATTTGACTGTTTTTTATGGTGATAAAGGGAACAGTTTTCACCAATTCATTTAACTTATCGAGGGTAGTTTTTGCCGCTTTATGATCGCCAGTTTGCCAGATCATCATTCCCCCAAAACCTAACCCTCCCACTGCTTGCTGGTTAGGGATAATTCCGAAGGCAAATTCTCGATCCATCCAGTTAAAAACTTCTTTATCCGCGTCAAGAGTTGCCATCTGAAAATTCTCACGGATCTGACGCAGAAAAGCTTGTAATTCTGGGTTAGTTTGGGACTGTTTTTCTGCTTCTTCCCATCCCTGTTTAAGATTATTCCCACTCCAAAGTGCGATGGTATCTCCGGGTAAATAATTTAAAACTTGATTTCTGCTAGGGGAAGGTAGGTTAGAAATAGTTTCAGGAGCAAGTTTAGCCACCATTTGTAATTGTAATCCCGTATCGGTGACACCCACTCCTGCGACAATATCTTGAATTTTTGCTAATTCTTGCCGACTTTGGGGAGATAAATTAGCATCTGGTTCCAAGATTTTGGCATAATCATCAATATAAATTGTCGCTAGGGTATTGGGTAGGTTGAGGGATTGGGAAAGCAGTTTTCTCACTTCCGGTTTACTGCTAAAAGATGGCTGTCCTTGATAGGTATCGATCGCCGCTTCTAACACCTTTTTATCGTAGGATATCAACAAAAAATCACCAGTAACGGCAGTATAAATGGTGGTATTATCCTGCCAATCTATAGAAGTAATTGTAATACCTTTGTAGTCACTGGTGCTAGTTTTGCGATTAACTTGTTGTCCTAGTTTTTTCTGGAATTCTGACGCTTTAATTTTATCTTTGATCCCGATAACCGTTAATAATTCCGATTGTCCGGGGGTAGCTGCGGGAAGAAAAGCAAAGCTAATACTACCGATCCAAGGTTCGATATCCCGTTGATAATCAATCTTATCAGTGAAGATATTTTTTTGTAATTCTTCTAGTCCCTGACTAACCGCAGTTCGCGATTCTGGTGTACCATATTTAGCTAACACTGACCAAGCTTTTGCATCCGTGGAGACAAAACTACTAGCAAAGGCAGTTTCTGGGATAACTTTTGCCGATTGCAAGGGGGTGAATCTTTGCCAAGGTAGCTGTCCTCGTAGATAAAGATAGACACCTCCTGCGGTTACTGCTGTTAGTCCTAGGACGACTAAACAACCGGGTAAAAATGATTTTTTTGACATAGAATTGTGGTTTGGTTAAAAAGTTCCATACTTGGCGATCGATTTGTCTGCGGTTGTAGTCTCTAGATTAGTCCTATTGTAGTTATCCTAATTATCTTATCTTATCCCCAAAGGTGACAGACAACATTTCAGCTAATTTTTCCGAAATTATTGCTAATTACCAGAGAAAATTGGCTCATCCTTAGTCAGATTTCAACCCCACCGCTTGATTAATGTTAGTCAACCCATTGACCTCTAGTTTTTCTGTTAATCCTTGTAAAATATTTGATACTAGCCATGGTCCTCGATATAACCAACCGGTATAAATCTGTAATAAACTCGCACCGGCGGTAATTTTTTCCCAAGCATCATCGAGAGAAAAAATGCCTCCCACTCCAATTATTGGTAAATTGCCTTGGGTTTGCTGATAGATAAAACGGATCACTTCTGTGGAACGTTCCCGCAAAGGTTGCCCACTAATTCCCCCTGCTTCTTCAGTGATTGGTTTACCGGTTTCGGGCAGAATTGTGGTTTTTAATCCCGTGCGTTTAGTGGTGGTATTAGTAGCGACAATTCCAGCTAATTGATAGGAGAAAGCTAGGTCAATAATTATTATGATATCTTCCCATTCTAAATCGGGAGAAATTTTCACTAATAGGGGTTTTCTGCCTTGATTTTCTGTTTGTAAAATGTCGAGGATTTTATCGAGTTGTTCCCCACTTTGCAGGGAACGCAAACCGGGAGTATTGGGAGAACTAACATTAACGACAAAATAATCAGCATGGGGGAATAAATAGCGAAAACTGCCTAAATAGTCCTCCGGGGCCTTTTCTAGGGGCGTATTTTTCGATTTACAGAGGTTAATACCGATGGGAATCTGTCGGGGTTGTCGTTGCCAAGATTGTTGGAGAGTTGCCGCTAGAACCGGCGCACCGAGGTTATTTGCCCCCATACGGTTTAATCCCGCCAAATCTTCCGGTAAACGAAATAATCTCGGTTTTGGGTTGCCCGGTTGCCCTTCTAGGGTGACAGCACCCACCTCGGCAAAACCAAAGCCGAAATTATGCCAAAGTCCTGCCCCTAAACCGTCTTTATCGAATCCTGCCGCCAATCCGACGGGATTGGGGAAATTTAACCCCCAGAGGCTTTGCGATAGGCGAGAATCGCTAAAACTGAGGGATTCTGATAATTGTGAGATTAGCCATTGTCCCCAAAATTCCCCCCGCGAGCGATCGATTTTTTGCAGAGTATTTAATAATTGTTTTTGTGTTCCTTCTAAATTGCCCCGAATAGCCTTGAAAGCTAGAGGATAAAAAGGTTTAATTGTGTCAATTATATTGATCATAAAAAGACAGGAATTAAGGGTTAGGTGTAGGGTGGGTTAGGCAAGAACAAGTTATGTTTTTGACAAAAAATTTCCAATTTGCCGTAACCCACCTAGCATAATCTTTATAAACCTTGACGAGGATTAAAAGTTTCGATCGCCCGTATTTTTTGATAAAGTTCTAATTCTTCTGGGCTAGGATTGGGAGGATTAACTAAGATAATTTCCACTAATTGATCGCCCCTTTCTCCTTGGGAAGTGGGATAACCTTTATTAGCCAAACGTAATCTTTGACCGCTTTTAACTCCCTTAGGAATCATCATTTTAACTAACCCGTCAATGGTGGGAATTTCCACAAAACCGCCCACAATTGCCTCGCTAGGAGTAATTGGTACTTGACAGACAATATCAGAACCTTGAATCCTAAAAAAATGATGCCTAGCGATAGTTATTTTTAAATATAAATCACCCCCTTCAATACCCTGACCTTTGAGACGAATTTTCTGCCCATCGATCATAGATGCTGGCATATCAACCTCTATTGATCTACCATCTTCCAGACGAATTCTTTGTCGGCCACCTTGATAGGCTTTCTCCAAAGGTAAAGTCAATTTTGCCTCCACATCTCGACGAGTTAAACGGGGAGAGGAGGCAATTTTAGCGCGCTTAGTATTAAGGTTATTAAAATCTCTAAACTTCCATAAATCCTGTTCTGTACGGGGTATTTTTCCATTCCCGTTACTATTGGCTTTTTCCCCCGGACGTATCCCGCGGCGCTTAATCCCCGTCAAGGAACGATTATACTCAACCCGTTTTTCTTCATCGGAGAGAACATCATAAGCTTCATTAATATCTTTAAACTTTTCTTCGGCCGATTTATCCCCCGGATTAACATCAGGATGATATTGACGCGCCAGTCGTCGAAAAGCCTTTTTTATCTCGTCACCAGTAGCCGTGCGAGATACTCCTAAAACATCATAATAATTAACTAATTGTGGCATATATTCAGTTATCAGTTATCAGTTATCAGTTATCAGTTATCAGTTATCAGATTTGAGTTTTAAGTGAGCAGTATGTATTAAGCGAGCAGTATTAAATAGTAGTTTCCCACTGTCTTTTTACTGATTACTGATCACTGTTTACTGATCACTGATTAAAACCAATCATCATCGTCATCATCCCAGTTATTTTGGGGGGGAATATTGCGGGAACGATTGCCGCTGCTGCGGGTACTTTTACTATTGTTATAACTTTTTTCCTCCGAAGGGGGGGGACTTTGCCAATCGCTATCGCGGCCATTATAGTAATTGTCCTGATTGCGGGGGCGATAACTATCTTGATTAGCCGAATAATTGGGTCGATAATCACTTTGATAACCCGGTGTACTGGGACGATAATCCTGACGATAACGATCGCGACGCGGTTCGGAGGGAAGATCATCTTCCTTATCTCCAGTAAAAGTCTTGCGAATAGCGCTAAAAAAGCCCTCGTCTTCCTCGTCGTATTGTAGGCGTACCTCGCGATTTAATTCATAGATAACATCCTGTAGGTCTGCCTGGGCGCGATCGATGCGACGGTCATCATTTTTCTCCAAAGCGTCGATAATTTCCGTACTCAAAGACTCAATTTGACGACGATAGGAACGGGTGAACTCATTACCAAAATCGAGAGTAACATCTTTTAAGCGTCGTTGGGCTTGATCCACCAGAGAGCGGGCGCGATTGCGTTTATCCACCTTTTCGCGACGGGTACGATCTGCTTCGGCAAATCGGGCAGCATCACCGATCATGCGGTTAATTTCCCCTTCGCTGAGGGTAGAAGCGCCTTGAATGGTGACACTTTGCTCCCGTCCGGTCATTTTATCCCTAGCGGTGACTTGTAGAATGCCGTTAGCATCGATATCGAGGGACACCTGCACTTGGGGAATGCCCCGGGGTGCGGGGGGGATACCGGTTAATTTAAAACGTCCCAGGGATTTATTATCGCTGGCCATTTCCCTTTCCCCCTGCAAAACATGAATTTCCACCACAGTTTGATTATTTTCGGAAGTGGAAAAAAGGTCAGATCTGCGGACGGGAATAGTGGTATTGCGGGGGATTAACTTTTTCATCACACCGCCGATGGTTTCTAAACCCAAGGATAAAGGGGTCACATCGAGGAGCAGCACGTCTTTGACCTCGCCGCCCAAAATTCCCGCTTGAATAGCCGCCCCGACCGCTACAACCTCATCAGGGTTAACATTTTGATTGGGTTCCCTATCGATAAAACTCCCCACTAAATCCTTCACCACCGGCATCCGCGTGCCGCCGCCCACCAGTACCACTTCGTCTAGTTGGACGGGGGACAAACCGGCATCGGAAAGGGCCCGTTTGAGAGGACGACGGAGACGACTGATTAAATCGCCGCATAATTCCTCAAATTGGGCCCGACTCAGGCGAGTTTCGATGTGTTTGGGTCCGTCTTCCGTGGCGATGATAAAGGGTAGATTAATATCGGTGACGCTGACCCCAGATAGTTCAATTTTGGCTTTTTCTGCCGCTTCTGTCAGTCTTTGTAGTGCTTGCCGGTCTTGGCGCAGCTCCACGCCTTCCTGTTCCAAAAATTGATTGGCTAACCAATCGACGATTCTTTTATCGAAATCATTACCGCCTAATTGGGTGTCGCCACTGGTGGCTTTCACCTCAAAAACGCCGTCACCCACTTCCAGGATAGAAACATCAAAAGTACCGCCCCCCAGGTCAAAAACGAGGATTTTCTTGCTTTCCTGTTCATCGAGACCGTAGGCTAGGGCAGCGGCGGTGGGTTCGTTGAGAATCCTCATCACTTCTAACCCCGCAATTCGGCCCGCATCCCGGGTGGCTTGACGTTGGGAGTCATTAAAATAGGCGGGGACGGTGATGACGGCCCCGGTGACTTCTTCCCCTAGATAACGGCTGGCTTCTTCGGCTAATCGGCGTAAAACTAGGGCGGAAATTTCTTCGGGGGCGAATTCTTTTTGCAGACGGGGGCATTTAATCTTGATATTGCCCATCTCATCCCGGCGGATGGTGTAGGGGACGCGCTTCGATTCGGGGTTTAATTCCGAGTAGCGACGACCTATGTAGCGTTTGATTGCATAGTAGGTGTTTTGGGGATTGAGTACCCCTTGTCGCCGGGCCATTTGACCGACGACTAACTCGCCATCTTTATTAAAACCGACCACAGAAGGGGTGGTTCTCATGCCCTCCGAGTTGGCGATGACCACTGGCTTTCCGCCTTCCATCACGGCGACGACGGAGTTAGTTGTCCCTAGATCAATGCCTACTACTCTACCCATGCTTGTTTTTGTCTCCCCCTAGATTTCGATAACTTCGGGACTTTTACCTTCGATCGATAGTTTAAATCGCTTAATGCTTGTTGACAATATTGTATCGAATTGTCTTAGGTTCTCGCTCTCGGTTCGGGGCGATTCAGGGTGTGATTACCGAAGTAGTCTTTTAGTGATCGCTGGCGATCGAGCTTGGGGAGTTTTAAATAGGGTCTGCGGCAAAAAGTTTTTCGGTGGTGGCAGGGTGTGGGGTGTAGGGTGTGGGGTGTAGGGTGTGGGGTGTAGGATGTGGGGAGTTTTCTCGGTGAACTGATAACTGATAACTGATTCCGGCGGCGCTGGACAACAAATAGAGATTCTTTCCCCTGTACTGGGATGATTAAAAACGATTTGATTGGCATGGAGATAATAACCACAATCTCCTGGCACTGCATCCGGTCGCGGTAATCCCCCCAGACCATACAAGGGATCACCGATTAAGGGATAGCCAAAAAAGGCCAGATGAATGCGAATTTGATGGGGTCTGCCCGTAAAAATTTCTACTTCTAATAGTGTACTATCGGGATGTTTTTTTAAGACTCGACCATCACTGCGGGCCGATAACCCATCTGTGAGCGCACCGTAAACGTAGCCTAAAATGGGATGGGCGATTTTCCCGATCGCTTGATTAATACTAAAATTATCCGGTATGTCGCCCTGACCAACTAAAGCTCGATATATTTTGGTAATTTTCCCCTCTCGCATCTGTTGACTCAATTTAGCTCTAGCGGGCTTTGATTTCGCCATTAAGACTATGCCAGAAGTGCCGCGACCAAGACGATGAATTGGATAGGGAGTGACCTCGGCATAATGCTGATGTACCAAATGGATGAGAGTATGTTCGAGAAATCCACCCCCCGCTAACACGGGTAATCCCGAAGGTTTCGCCACCACTAACACCTCGGTATCCTCGTAGAGTACCTCAAAAAAGAGCGGTACATCCGGTTCTGTCCAAGGCGGGCGCTGATAGGTCAATTGCTGCCCGATTTCTAAGACTGTATCGGGGTAAGCGGGACGACCGTTGACGAGAATTGCTGCTGATAAAATGCGATCGAGCCATTCTTCTGGGCTAGAATGGGGATATTTGCCCGCATAGTAGGCTAATAGGCTTAATCCTGCCTGATTTTTGCTAATTTTATCTCGATAAATCCAACCTTGATTGGCCATTGGGGAAGTGGGGTGTGGGGTGTGGGGTGTGGGGTGTGGGGTGTAGGGTGTAGGGTGTAGGGTGTAGGGTGTGGGGTGTAGGGTGTGGGGTGTGGGGTGTGGGGAGAATAAATAAAATAATCTCCTATCTCCTGACTCCTATCTCCTAACTCAATGTTAGACAAAGATAAGCAAAAGTTATTTATTGACTCCAAAAACTTGAGAATATTTAAATTAACATTTCGCAATATTTACAAATTCTTAAGAATTAATTGAGAAAGATTTTTATTTGACAACGATGTTATCATGGTTACAGCGATTTTACTGAATTTCATAATGGGGTATTTTGTGCTTTCTTAGGCAGCAATGGTTGAAACCCTTGCCACACCTAGAGAGTGATCCTAATTCAGACAGGTAAATCAGTCAATTTCACCCACAACGATGATCTTTTTTTTGTGTAGTTTTGTTGCAAAAAAAAAGTTTTTTTGACAAAAAGCACAAAGTATGCAGCAGTAGTTATTGCAGAGAGGGGAGAAGGGAGAAGGGAGAAAAAAGCTGACTCGGAGAATACTGACTCCTATCTCCTGACTCCTGACTGCTTCAAAGGGATTTACTCTACGACCCAGGGAGTGATGGAGGGAGTCCAATTAGCCAATTCTGCATCGCTAAACCAGAGACTAACTTCATCTTTGGCGGTATCTGGACCATCGGAACCATGGATAAGATTGCGTCCGACACTAATACCAAAATCACCGCGAATCGTACCAGGTTCGGCATTGAGGGGATTAGTGGCGCCAATAATTTTTCTAGCGGAGGCAATTACTCCTTCTCCTTGCCAAACCATAGCCACCACGGGGGAGGAAGTAATAAAATCGACCAACGAAGGGAAAAAAGGTCTTTCTTTATGAACAGCGTAGTGTTTTTCCGCTAATTCGCTAGAAACCTGCATCATTTTCAACCCAACCAGCGTAAAACCTTTAGCTTCAAAGCGTTGAATAATTTCCCCCACCAGATTGCGTTGTACACCGTCGGGTTTAATCATTAAGAAAGTGCGTTCCATACTGCCTCTTAAAATTTAGCCATAAATTGTCACAAAACCCAGATTAACCCGGAATGGCATTCTAGAGAATGGCAGAATTTTCGCTTAAATTGCTGAGTCAGCTTGCTGTCGGATTTACAGCAGTTAAGTGGCTGGGTTGAAGTATGAAACCCAACGCCTGCTATCAGCTATCGGCGATTCATTGTCGGCTAATCATTGTAGTTGACAAAGATTTCTGAATAGGGCAATCAAATCGCCATAGCACCGTCCCGCACTGCCAGTACCCAGACTTAGCCGCTGCTACCTCTGTATAATTTATAATTAGCCTTAGTCTCACTGTTGTTGATGAAAATTAATGAGGAAATAGCTCATGGGTAAAGGTTTTGCTCCCGTTCTCCCCACCGGAAATAAAGCTCAACTAAAACCTGAGCTTCCTTTAACATCAATCAATGAAATTCAAGCTAGTTTATTGACTTATCTTCAAGATATTCCTGACCCGAGAGTGTCCCGAACCCAAAAACATTTATTAACTGATATTTTAGTCATTGCTATTTTAGCCGTTATAGCAGGAGCCGAAGGTTGGGAAGACATGGAAAATTATGGACTCAGTAAGCAGTCTTGGTTATCTGAGTTTTTAGAATTACCTAATGGCATTCCTTCTGATGATACTTTTCGGCGGGTTTTTGAACGGATTAACCCGGAAGTTTTGGCCAAAGTTTTGTCTCAATGGCTGCCCCATTTAATCGGTTCTCTTTCGGGGGAAATAGTTCCCATAGACGGGAAAAGTCTCAGAGGTTCTTACGACCGTAATCAAGGAATTAAAGCCTTGCATTTAGTGACGGCTTGGGCGGGGGAGCAGAAATTAGTTTTAGGACAAGTCAAGGTGGAAGATAAATCCAATGAGATTACTGCTATTCCCGCTTTACTAGAACTGTTAGACCTTCAAGGGGCAATTATCACCCTTGATGCTCTGGGAACTCAAACGGCGATTATTAATCATATTCAAGCCAAAAAAGCTGACTACGTTGTCGCCCTTAAAGCTAATCATCCGACTCTTTATACTCAGGTCAAAAACTGGTTTGAGCAAGCTCAAGCACATCAATTTGATGGTATTCAATTTAGTTATGATTACCGTCTGGAAAAAGGTCATCATCGCCTCGAAAAACGTTGGTGTTGGGCTGTACCCTTAGAAGCTTTCGGCGGTCTTTATCAACAGGCTCAATGGCAAGGACTTCAAAGTATTATCATGGTTAAACGAGTTCGTCATCTTTGGAATAAAACCACTTGTGAAGTCCAATTTTATCTCAGTTCTCTCCCCGCTGATGCTCAAAAAATAGGTAATGCTATTCGTAAACATTGGGGCATTGAAAATCAGGCTCATTGGATTTTAGATGTTACTTTTAATGAAGATAAATCTCGGATTCGCTCCGGTCACAGCCCTCGTAATGGGAGCCTTCTTGAGACGAGTAGCACTTAACGCTCTTAACCAGGAATCTACTTACCGACGTGGTCTGGCACAAAAAAGTAAACGGGCGGCCATGGATAATGACTATATGATGGCTGTGCTGAAAGCCTTTTGTCAAGCCTAATTGAGATGCTCTTACCCTGATTAATTATGGGTTGGCTGAAAAAGTAGGGGCGATCGCTGGTTAAGATACAAGGTTTTTGAGCCACCAGCTTGAAAATCTTGCAGCTGCTTGGTCAAACAGGCCGCCAAACCCCTTATCTCGTCTATATTTCACATTTATTCAGCCAACCCTACCTAAATCTCTGCTGAAGGTGGAGATCAAAGGCTGTTTTAAACTAATACTTTACTGCGATCGTTAGAATTATCCCCAAAAATTGCCCCTCGTCGAATTAAATCCTGTTTTTGTTCACGGGTGATCCCCGTTGCACCGATAAAGATAGCCTTTTCAACTTTCGCCCCACTCAGGTCAGCTTCACTCAGGTCAGCCCTTCTCAGGTCAGCCTCTCTCAGGTCAGCCTCTCTCAGGATAGCCCAACCCAGGAAAGCCCCACTCAGGATAGCCTCTCTCAGGATAGCCCCACTCAGGATAGCCCCCCACAGGTCAGCCCCACTCAGGATAGCCCCACTCAGGTCAGCCCCACTCAGGTCAGCTTCACTCAGGTCAGCTTCACTCAGGTTAGCCCCTCTCAGGTTAGCCCATATCAGGTTAGCCCATATCAGGTTAGCCCCTCTCAGGTTAGCCCCACTCAGGTCAGCCCATATCAGGTTAGCCCCTCTCAGGTTAGCCCCACTCAGGTCAGCCCCACTCAGGTCAGCCTCACTCAGGTCAGCCTCTCTCAGGATAGCCTCACTCAGGTCAGCCCCACTCAGGTCAGCCCCACTCAGGTCAGCCTCACTCAGGTTAGCCCCTCTCAGGTTAGCCCTTCTCAGGTCAGCCCCACTTAAATCAACTTGTTGTAGAGTTGTCTTATCGATTGTTCCCTCTCGAATTGCTTTAATTAACTCGGCTTTTTGAATAACTTTTGCATCTGTAGTGAACTCTGCTTTTTTGACGATAATTTCGGGTATATCGTCTGATTTAAGTTCATTGAGAAGGGCTTGCAATTCCCCCGATTGATGTAAATCTGCTAGGCGCTGTAGTCCATCTTCTGAACCTTCTAAAAATAGCCGAATACTGCCTTTAAGTTTCATAATAGGCTTGATCGTGTTGTCTCTGGCGATTTTTTGAATAAGGTTGTTAATCTTATCAATTTTCTCTGGTGTCAGGTCGTCTATATCTACCTCAATAACTAATTCAAAAACTTTATCTGATTGCTGAGGTTGAGGTTTATTGTTATGATCAAATGTCTGAGAATTATCTCTATACCTTGCCAAAGCAGTAATCAGATTAGTCTTTCCAATCTTTTCACCTGTTTGCGCTGACAAGATTTTAAATAAACTAGAAGCCGCATTCTTGATTGACTGTTCTTCTGTCCTAATTTCTTCCGCTAGATCACGATATGTTTTATCATCAAAAACACCTTTTAATATTTTTGTTTCCACGTCCGTTAATCCCTTGTTTGTATGCTCTTTTTTCAGATCATTAACCAGCATTTCTAATTCAGTCCATGAAAGGGGTTTAATTTCAGTCATTTTTAGTTCATTTATCATCATTTTTTAAGGGTAACAGGACTTAAGATTACTTTTCAGTACCCTGTCAGGTTACTTGAGAGTACCTAAAAAAAGTACCATTTTCATGACTTTTGAGTAACGACAAATAATCAGATTTTTTTTAATCTAGAGATAGTTCACCTCCTAAGTAAAAGGATTGATGATTATGTATAAATATTGGTTAAAGTATAGAGAAGACGTTGTTAGTCTTGCCAAAATTATCAGCACCATATTTGCGATCGCATCATTTTTAGGCTTCTCTTTTCCAGAGAAATTTCAACCCACTCCCTGCCAACCGACGGCAATTGTTGAAACCACGTAAGTTAGCACTAACAATTAGTCAAAGCGCCAAATTCGCCTAACCTAATCATAGCTTAGGCGACAAACAGGATCAGCAAGAGACTTCGATTTTTTTACCTTGCTGATCTCTGTATTTCTTTGTTAACAAAACTTAACAATTATCGGCAAAATTTTGCTTGCTTTTGTCGGGAGATTTTGGGATAATATTTTTAAAAGATTTTATTCATAATAGAAATCTTTGCATCTAAAAAATTTTTGCACGGATTCCCATTATGAGAAAAGCATAGCGCAAGTCGCCGGCAAAGTCAAGTCCTTTCCCATTAATTATGGGTGCGAATTTCCCGGAATCAAAAAAGGGGGTTAGTGGTGAGTCAGACCAAATATAGGTTACACTTCATCTTTAATGGGAAACGCTGTCATTCTTTGTAGGGAATATGACTAGACAAACCGCTAATCTCGGACAAACAGGAATTTCCGTCAGTGCCTTGGGAATTGGGACTTGGGCATGGGGAGATAAACTATTCTGGAACTATGGCAAGGAATACGGAGCTAGTCAGGTAGAGGAGGCCTTTAAAGCGGCAGTAGAGGCAGGAATCACCTTTTTTGACACTGCCGAAGTCTATGGACTGGGGGAATCGGAACGACTCTTAGGAAAATTTACCCAACAGACCGATATTCCCATCGATATTGCCAGCAAATTTGCCCCCGTACCGTGGCGATTGGGGGCGAATGCGGTGCATAATGCCATTACCGAGAGCTTAAACCGTCTAAAAACCGATAAAATGGCTCTTTATCAAGTACATTGGCCCTTCACCTTCCTAATTAGCCAAGAAACCCTAATGAATGCCCTAGGGGAAGAAGTAAAACGCGGCCGGATTGGTTCCGTGGGTGTAAGTAATTATTCCGCCGAGCAAATGCGTCAAGCAAGCCAGATTTTGGCGAAAAAAGAGGTTCCCTTAGCGGTCAATCAGGTGCAGTATTCGCTTTTGTATCGCAAAATAGAAACTAAGGGAATTTTAGCCACGGCCAAGGAATTAGGTGTCACCATCCTCGCCTACAGCCCTCTCGCTCAAGGACTACTGACGGGTAAATATAGCCCAGAAAGCCAGAATTTGCCCGATGGAGCCAGAAAAGTTGACTCGCGGTTCAAAAAAGAAGGTTTGGAGAAAATAGCCCCAATTTTAAGGGTAATGCAAGAATTGGGCGAAAAATACCAAAAAACCCCCGCACAAGTCGCCCTCAATTGGTTAATCGCCCAAGGGGATGTGATTCCCATTCCGGGGGCAAAAACTGCGGCCCAAGCGATTGAAAATGCCGGGGCGTTAGGATGGAGTTTAGAAGCGCGAGAGGTGACGCAATTAGAACAGATGAGCCGGCCTTGGCTGTAAAAATCAAAACTTTTAATTTTTGATCACCATTCTGGAAAAAGTCTCTAACTTTTTGGTGATCAAGATTAAAACAGGCTACAATCTTTGCATACTGCTGTACTACTTAAGAAAACTGGGGAGAAAATTAATGGCGACAATGACAAATAATTCCGATCGAGATAAGGCCTTAGGTTTAGTCTTAAATCAAATCGAGCGCAACTTTGGCAAAGGTTCGATTATGCGTTTAGGAGACGCCACCCGGATGCGGGTGGAAACCGTGCCTAGTGGTGCTTTAACCCTAGATATGGCGTTGGGTGGCGGTTTACCGAAGGGCCGCATCGTCGAAATTTACGGGCCGGAAAGTTCTGGAAAAACCACCTTAGCCCTCCATGCGATCGCAGAAGTGCAGAAAGCTGGGGGAGTGGCGGCCTTTGTCGATGCGGAACACGCTTTAGATCCCACCTATTCGGAAGATTTAGGGGTAGATATCAATAATTTACTGGTAGCACAACCGGATACGGGGGAGGCAGCCTTAGAAATAGTTGACCAGTTAGTGCGTTCTTCGGCCGTGGATATCGTCGTCATCGACTCGGTGGCCGCTTTAGTGCCGCGGGCGGAAATTGAGGGGGAAATGGGGGATAATCAGGTGGGTTTGCAGGCCCGTTTGATGAGTAAAGCCCTGCGAAAAATTGCCGGTAATATTGGTAAATCCGGTTGTGTGGTGATTTTCCTCAACCAACTGCGGCAAAAAATCGGTGTCACCTACGGCAATCCTGAAGTGACCACTGGAGGAACGGCCTTAAAATTTTATGCCTCGGTACGTTTAGATATCCGTCGCATTCAAACTTTGAAAAAAGGCACGGAAGGGGAATACGGAATTCGGGCTAAAGTTAAGGTGGCTAAAAATAAAGTCGCGCCTCCTTTCCGGATTGCTGAATTTGATATTATCTTCGGTAAAGGCATTTCCCAGGTGGGTTGTATGCTCGATATCGCCGAACAAACTAACGTGGTTACTCGTAAAGGGGCATGGTATAGCTATAATGGCGAAAATATTGCCCAGGGTCGCGATAATGCCGTTAAATATCTCGAAGAAAGGCCAGAAGTAGCGGCAGAAATTGAGAAGTTATTGCGGGATAAATTAGACATGGGTTCGGTTCCTTTACCCACGGAACCGGCCGATGAAGACGAGGAGGACGATCTGGAACCAGAAATCTAAAAGAAGACGGTTTTAAGTCTTGGTTATCCCCCTATTTTGGGGGATTTTTTAGCTTCAGAATCGATAGATTTAGCGGCTTCTAACCATGATTGTAAACCTTTTTTAGTCGGTGTTCCTTTAGTGGTAAAAGTCCATAGATCTCGTTTATGTTGGGGTCCATAGCTGATATGAATTGGGCGATTAATTCCGTAAAAATAGAGAGAATCAAAGGGTAATTTTGCGGTTAAAATCCAATCTATCAGGCGATCGCTAGTTAAATTGATAATCCGAAAATCACAGGCTGCCCCCAATCGCTGACAATAATATTGACCCTTTTGATTAATTTCGTGGCCGCAATGTTGATCACGACTGGGATCGATTCTACCGTTTTTTAAGCCAGTGATCGGGTCTTTTTTTTGGAGAAATTTTCTCAGATCATTGGAACAAAATCCGTAGGTTAATTGGAATCTTTCTCGACCAAAATTATCAATAATTGGATCTATAATAAAGTGAGCGAGATTTTGCCAAGCGGTTATCGTTGCAGGATTTTTTGGATAGGGATCGATTTGTGATGCATACTTTTGATAGGTTTGGGAACAGGTAGATAATTCTTCTAGGGTTAAATATTTACCAATTAACATAATCAGTTATCAGTTTTTTAGCTATATCCTATCACTCCATTTAGCTATTTTGCCAAAGCTGCTTTTTTGCGACCATAATAAACAGCGACAAAAGCGCTGACATACATCCATAAACTATAGACCATTGCGGGAATGGCTAGCTCGGGATTCTTTAATAAACCGGCAGTAATGCCAATAGCTAAAGTGCCGCTTTGAATACCCACTTCAATTGCGATACAAATTCTTTGGGCAATAGTTAATTGAAATAAACGACCACTGAAAAAGCCAATTAGGGAAGCAATCGTGTTTAAAATAATCACTGCCAGGCCAGTTTGAGCGATAAATAAAGGTAAACGTTCCCATTCTCTCAGGATTAATAAGAAGATAATAACTGCTAGAAAAATCACAGCCAAACGATTAGTTATCGGTTCCAGACTTTTCGCCAGTAAAGGGAAGTAATGGCGGATGGTCATACCCATAACCATGGGTAAAACTATAATCAAAAATATCTGCGCCATAGTGGAACCAATGGGTAGGGAGATGGCGGCACTTTCTCCCATAAAATGCTGGAGAATGAAACTAGCTAAAAAAGGTATTGTGAAAATGGTGATGATGCTGCTAAAAGCGGTTAAAGTAACAGAAAGAGCCACATCTCCCTTAGCTAAATAGGTTAAAACATTGGAGGAAGGGCCGCTGGGGCAAATGGCGACAATCATTAAACCGACGGCAATTTCTGGCCGGAGAGGCAAAAGAGAAACAATAATAAAGCCGACGATCGGTAGAATAATAATTTGATTGACTAAACCGATCAGGACTGCTTTGGGATAACGGGTGATACGCTGAAAATCGGCGAGAATTAATCCTAATCCCATGCCTAACATTAAAACGCCTAGGGCAACGGGTAAGAGGATATTAGTAAAAAAGTTGGCTTGCATGGGATAAAAGCGGAGAAGATGAGCTTATTTTCCCATAATTCGTGTCCCTAGTTCTCGATTTTGCTGACTACCCCAGTGTGCAGGGGAGATTAAATTGTGGGAGAAATCCAACCTTGGGGATTTTAGTCCAGTTTCCCTTGCCGATCCGGGATGATATCCTCGTCTTACTTCAGTTGCTTGGTGGCAACCATGGGATCACAGCTAGGGAACTGCTGATGCGACTGCCACTTTCGACATCACCAATGCCTAGGGAATTTTGCCGCAGGACTTCCATCAAGAATAACGAGGGCAAATTTTCCTTCTAAATCCCGCCGTCCTTGAATTCCTTTCTGTTGATAAATTGCTAGGGCGATCAAGGTGGTAGATTTTTGGTGAACGATAGGTGAGTTTTTGCGGTGTTTTCCCTTCTAGATCGAGGGACAGTTTTTTGTCATCTAAGTTGTGTGTAAACATAGCAACCCTCCAGATCTCTACAGTTCTATTGTACCTTTATCCCTGGTTCGAGCGCCGGGGACTGTAATAATGTGTATTATTCGTCAGACAAGACTCAACCGTTGTTTGTTTTAAATGTAGTCGCAAGTGTGAGCGGATTAATTTTCCTGAGCTTGTTCACCGATTCCCTCAGCACGATTACCGGTTTACTCTTTGCTTCTTTGCGCGATCGAGTTCGAGGATTTGTTCAGGGTAAAGTAATTGATAAAGTAGCTAATTTACCCGATATAACTCTCTTTGATAATCCCGATTGATTGAACTTAATTAAGTTAAGAGAAAAAGGGTTAAATCCTCTAAAATAATTATCCTTAGCATGGCTCATTTTTGAGTAAAAGACTGGCTCCCTTGCTGCTAATCGAGAATAGGAACTCTATCAATAGTAATTAGTCATCGATTAGCTCTTTGTCAAGCGGAACTGATGAGCAAACGAGGACAATATCACCCTAATAGTTATCAATCTAAAAAACCCCGGTGTGCAGGGGAGGTTAAATTGTGGGAGAAATCCAATCATGAGGATTTTTGTCTGGTTTCCCTCTCTCGCTCTGGAGTGAGAGAATAGTCATAGCCAGTTTTTTTGTCCCGATTGAGAGTATTTTCTGAGATAGATCATTGTGATCTAGGGATAAAAAACGGTAATTTTGCCCGATATAACCTTTTATTTGCTCCTATGACTGTCAAAATCGCTCTTAACCCCAATCAGATTCAAAATCTCGATCTCTCATCTTTAGAGACTATTATTCAAGATTATCAGTCGCGGGCAGCGATCGCAAAATTGGAACAAGCTCTACAATTAGAGATAGATTATCCTCGTGCGGAGGGTGATATGCGGGAATTATCGGAGATACCGGAAGTCAGGCTGTGGTTTTTGCGTTTGGATGCAGTTTATCCTTGGTTAATCTTTATTCTTGACCCAAAACAGGGAGAAATCGCCCGTTATGCTGCTATGTTGGTCCCCCATCAATTCCATCGCGGGGAAGGAATTCAATATAATCCCGAAGCTTTAGAGATTTTTGTGATGCAAAAACTCTTTATTTTGTCTGATTGGCTGAAAAGTCAGCAAATTCCTGCTTTATCTCGCTTAAAATTTTTCGCTCAACAGTTTGGTTACGATATCGACGAGGAATTTCTCTCTAGTCTCTAAAAGCTTCCTGCGCTGACTAGATAAGGTATTTTAAATATATGGCAAGCTACTGTCTCGCCCAATTTAGCACCACCAATACCCCTATCAGAGAATCATGGATACAAAATCCTTTAAACGCACCCTACAGCAATCGGATAACTATAACCGCAAGGGATTCGGTCACAAAGAAGAAGTAATGGATGCGATGACCAATGAGTATCAAAGCGACCTGATCCAAGAAATTCGTGAAAATAATTACCGTTTACAACGGGGTGAGGTGACGATCTATCTCGCTCAAGCTTTTGGTTTTTGTTGGGGGGTAGAACGCGCTGTTGCTATGGCCTACGAAACTCGTCAACATTTTCCCCAGGAACGTCTCTGGATTACTAACGAAATTATTCACAATCCCTCGGTTAATCAGCGTCTGCGCTCCATGGCCGTGGGTTTTATTCCGATGGAAAATGGCCAAAAAGACTTTACTGTGGTGGAATCGGGGGATGTGGTGATTTTACCTGCTTTTGGGGCCAGTGCCTCGGAAATGCAAATCCTTAACGATAAGGGTTGCATGATTGTGGATACTACTTGTCCCTGGGTTTCTAAGGTGTGGAATTCCGTGGAAAAACACAAAAAAAGCGACCACACTTCGATTATTCACGGGAAATATAATCACGAAGAAACGATCGCCACTAGCTCTTTTGCTGGCACTTATCTAATCGTTTTAAATTTGGCTCAAGCTAATTATGTCGCTAATTATATTCTCCACGGTGGTGATAAAAATGAGTTTTTAGAGAAGTTTAAAAATGCCCATTCCCAGGGTTTCGATCCCGATCGCGATCTAGATTATATCGGTATTGCCAATCAGACCACAATGCTGAAAAGTGAAACGGAGGAAATTGGCAAACTCTTCGAGCATACTATGTTGAGAAAGTACGGACCGATCAATTTTAAAGATCATTTCATGAGTTTTAATACCATCTGTGATGCCACTCAAGAGCGTCAAGATGCCATGTTTGAACTGGTGAAAGAACCGCTTTCTTTAATGGTGGTAATTGGCGGTTATAATTCCTCTAATACCACTCACCTACAGGAAATAGCGCTCGAGCGTGCCATTCCCTCCTATCATATCGATAGTGCCGAGCGCATTCTCCCCGGTAATCGCATCGAACATAAACCTTTAGGTGGCGATTTAATCATCACTGATAACTGGTTAAATGAGGGAAAAATTATCGTCGGAGTGACTTCTGGTGCTTCCACTCCCGATAAGGTGGTAGAAGAGGTAATCGAGAAAATTTTTGCGCTCAAATCTTCTTTAGTCCAGGGTTAATTAGCCAGGGTGAGAGCATCTCAAACGCTATTGACAATTGGCCAATTTTGTGATCCGCATGGGCAGTTCAAGTGATACCAGTCAATCAAAATAGTTACAAAATCGACTAAACGGGTCGATTTTTGCTTAACAATTGAGATGGCTAATTCTCATCAAATATGCCTGAAGCACTCTCCGGGTAAGCAACTCACATCAAGTCCATTTTGTCAAGGATTGTTAAGATGAGCTTACCCTGGTTATTTATCGAGCCTTTCGGTTACTTGAATCGCTGAAAAGCTTGGCTATGGTTTTTCTTTACCCCTGGACTAATTCACTACTTTTCTTTTCTATATAATCAACTTAATCGATGAATAAATTCTCTGTTAGAATCCGTTTTTCCCTGTCATTTATGTTTTCCCGTTCCCTAGAGTGACAGAAGAGGGATTAATGGTGAATAATCAAATGGCGGTCGCAATCGCTGCTCACCCATCCCTGACGCTGAAATTCCCCTAACAAACGCGTCACCGTTACCCTTGTGGTGCCGATAGCATTGGCGAGATTTTGATGGGTTAAACGTATCTTTAAACGACTGCCTTGGGCGATTGGTTCTCCCATTTCCCGCTTTAATAACTGTAGTAACTGCTGAAGACGTTCCTCCACTCGTTTCAGTCCTGCGATCGCAAGGAGCGATTCCGTTTGTTGTTGACGACGGATCATTTGATTTAACATCATCCTGGTTAATTCCGCCGAATTTTCCACTTCGGTGATCGTGTACCATTTTAGGTACAGTTCCGACAAGGCTCTGGCGTGATAAGATTCCAGATGAGTCAAATTTAAGCCGAAAAAGTGGGATGAATGAACCCAACCTAGTAAAATTTCCTCTCCACTCTCAGATACTTGACTTAGTTGCGCCATACCCCGATAAACTTGCCAGACTCCATCAGCCACCAGAGGAATATTCTCCCCGCGCTCATAAAAGTGGAGCCGACGACTCTCGCTATAGTCTTCTCGGAAGGGTGAGACGTTGGGATTATAGGTGAGCAACATGATCAAAGTTCTCCTAGGCGAGGGGCTAACAATTTTAACCCCACTTTACTGTATCAAGGTAAACATTAGGTAATCCCCAGGTTAACAGTAATCAGTTATCAGTGATCAGTTCACCGATTACTGTTTACTGATCACTGTTCACTGAAATAACATCCGCTGCCGCAGCTGAAAAACCTACAGATCATTAATTTAAAGCATCTTTAAGAGCCGTGCGAGCGGCCAGATGATTGCGGGTTGAGGTGAGAATTTCCGATTCTCGTTGGAGACGACTGACTGTATCGAGCATTTCTAATAAAGCTTGTTGTTCCCCGGCCACACCGTAGAGATTACCCGCCACCCAGTAGGATAATTCCAGGGGAAGACTAGGCAAATCGTCGGGGAGTTCAATTTTTTGAGCGGTTAATTTGGCTGATAGATGAACCACGTCCCGCAGCAGTCGATCCACTTCTTTGGCCAGAGGTCGCAGATCTTGGGTGGTGGGGACATCTTCAATCCACTCCACTAAACCGACACGATAGGGTTTTTCCCGGACGTATTCTAGGACACGGAAGCGCTGTTGACCGATGGTGAGAATTTTTAAGCGATCATCTGGAAGACGTTGACAACGGACAACTTCCGCACAACTGCCCACTTTAGCGATTTCTCC
This sequence comes from Microcystis protocystis FBCC-A270, assembly GCF_050500235.1. NCBI lineage: Bacteria > Bacillati > Cyanobacteriota > Cyanophyceae > Chroococcales > Microcystaceae > Microcystis > Microcystis protocystis. The sequence continues at coordinate 4,528,510 of NZ_CP191407.1, read as the reverse complement.
CGTGGCCGGATCTACCATTAAGACCCCAAAACGGCGATCTTCTTCCAATATCGTATTCATCATAATCCGATAGCGAAACTCGAAGATGTGTAGGGGCAGGGGACGACCCGGAAATAAAACAACTTCGGGTAGGGGAAAGAGAGGTAATTCTCTAACGGCAATGGAAGAAGTGGCCATAGGTTTAGTAAAAAAAAACCGATCTTCTCTTATTTTTACACAATCCCCCCTGAACCGCTAGGCAAGGGCAATAGACGGGAGACGGTCGTCAGCTGTGAGTTTTCAGTTCACTGTTGACTGAAAATACTTCCCTCACTGCCTACCCTGCGATCGCTATCTGAGAAAATTGCTGATTTTGTCATCTAGATTGCATCCTGATCGGAAACCTTTGGCTAATCTATGAGTAGAGATACTCAAACCTCCTCTTCATTGGTGCTTTCCTGAGAGGGGTGATTTTTTTCTCATAAACTTTACAATATTTAATAATTGTTGTAATATTAGTTAAATAACCAAGCTTCTCACTACTCGCCATTTATGCCCATAAAATCTATATATAGCCAAAAAAAAGACTATAGAGGCAATTAAATAGTCAATGAGATTTCTCTCTATAGTTGAGTAACCACTCACTTATCTCTTTACAAAACGAGAAAAAACTCTGATAGCATCTCCTTTACTGCCCTGGGGAAGCAATCTGAAAAACGCCATCAATCCCTGAATATCAACCCTCAACCGACGCGCACTCATGAAAACCTCGAAAAACCCCACCGATCCAGTTCGCGCCTATCTCAGAGAAATTGGCCGAGTTCCCCTTCTCAGCCATGAAGAAGAAATTCTCTACGCGAAACAGGTACAAAGATTAATTTTTCTGGAAAAAATCAAAGAATCCCTAAGGGCGAAACTCGGCAGCGACCCCAGCGATCGCCAGTGGTCAGAAGCGGCGGAAATTAGTGAAGAACAACTGCGTCGAGAATTGGGGGCAGGGGATTTCGCCAAACGTAAGATGGTAGAAGCGAACCTGCGTCTAGTGGTTTCCGTCGCTAAAAAATACCTAAAACGCAATCTAGATCTATTAGATCTGATCCAAGAGGGAACCATTGGGATGCAAAGAGGGGTGGAAAAATTCGATCCCACCAAAGGCTATCGCTTCTCCACCTATGCCTATTGGTGGATTCGCCAAGCCATCACCCGGGCGATCGCAGAAAAAAGTCGCACCATCCGTCTGCCCATCCACATCACCGAAAAACTGAATAAAATCAAAAAGGCCCAGCGTCAACTAGCTCAAGATAAAGGTCGCGCTGCCACCATTGCCGAATTAGCCGAGGAATTAGACTTAACTCCTAAACAGGTGCGAGACTACTTGGAAAGGTCCCGTCAACCCCTTTCCCTTGACTTAAAGGTGGGGGACAATCAAGACACGGAATTAGGGGAACTCTTGGAAGATACGGGACTTTCCCCGGAAGATTACACTGCCTATTCTTCCCTGCAAGTGGACTTAGAAAAACTGATGGCAGACCTCACCCCTCAACAAAAAGAAGTGATTTGTCTGCGTTTTGGTTTAGATAATGGGCAGCCCCTCACCCTAGCAAAAATTGGCGTTCGACTCAATATCAGTCGTGAACGCGTCCGTCAGATCGAACGAGAAGCGATCGCTAAATTAAGAAAACGCAAGGCCAAGATCAGAGAATATCTAGCTAGTTAGGGTTTGCGGCAAAAAGCTGTTCGTGGGGACAGGGTGTAGGGTGTGGGGTGTAGGGTGTGGGGTGTGGGGTGTGGGGAGAATAAATAAAATAATCTCCTATCTCCTGACTCCTGAATACTGACTCCTGCCGACGGCCTCCTGCCTTCGTTAAGGGTCAAATTGATCGTCTGAATAACAGCGAGAAAAATGACCCATTTCTAGATTTATCGGCGACTTTTCTCGGCTCTTATTTCTCTACTTCTTCATATTTTTTCAAAAAGAGAGCTAATTTTTCTTTAGTGGCGACGGGAACAGAATCTAGACGGGTAAGAATAGCGTATTTAAGGGCAGAATGAGCGGCGGAAACGGGGGGATTAGCTGCTAGACGGCGCACCGTTTCTTGGATAACTTTTTGGGCATTAATAGCGTTATGGTGGAGATTTTCGATCACCATTTCTACCGTGACATGATCGTGATCGGGATGCCAACAATCGTAATCGGTAACTAGGGCTAAGGTAGCGTAGGCAATTTCCGCTTCTCGGGCTAATTTTGCCTCGGTTAAATTGGTCATACCGATGACGGTTGCGCCCCAACTTCTATAGAGATTTGATTCCGCTTTAGTAGAAAAAGCCGGCCCCTCCATACAGATGTATGTACCCCCCCGATGCAGGGTAACTTCTGGTAGGTTTAAACTAGCGACGGCATCCCCTAAAATGTTTGCTAATTGGGGACAAATGGGATCACCAAAGGCCACGTGGGCAACAATTCCTTCCCCAAAAAAAGTCGCTATTCTCTCTTTAGTTCTGTCAATAAATTGATCGGGAATGACTAAATCTAGGGGTTTAACTTCGGCTTTGAGGGAACCAACGGCCGAAGCGGAAATAATATATTCAACCCCTAATTGTTTGAGAGCGTGAATATTAGCTCGAAAGGGTAATTCGGTCGGTAAAAAATGGTGACCTCTGCCATGACGCGCTAAAAAGGCAACTTCTGTTCCCTCTAAAGTACCGAGAATTAAAGCATCGGAAGGAGAACCAAAAGGAGTATCGAGGGATACTTCCCGCACATCCTTGAGGGCATCCATTTTATACAAACCACTGCCGCCAATGATGCCAATTTTTACCGTCGTCATAGTCTTGGAAAGAATTAGTTATCGTTGCCTTGATGTTACCACAATTGAGCGATCGAACTATGATAATTTTTCCGTTAAGACCCTACTTTTTCTTTTTCTTGCCTTTGAGAGAACCATTAATTAAACCATTAAAGCCATAAATTTCTTCAGTACCTGCGATGGTAACTAATTCCACCTCTTTCGTGTCTCCCGGTTCAAATCTAACGGACGTACCTGCGGGAATATTCAGATGGGTTCCTTTGGTTAATTCGCGCTGGAACTCCAGGGCCTGGTTAACTTCATAAAAATGATAGTGGGAACCCACTTGAATCGGTCGATCGCCTGTATTAGCCACAGAGATACGCAGGGTGTCGCGACCGACATTAATCTCGATCGCTCCGGATGGTGTGATAATTTCTCCCGGAATCATAACTGCTAAAAATCTCCTGTTAGTGAATGGGATTGTGAACGGTAACTAATTTAGTACCATCGGGAAAAGTCGCTTCGATCTGTACTTCCGTAATCATTTCCGGGATGCCTTCCATTACCTCCTCGCGGGTTAACAAAGTGGTGCCGTAACTCATCAATTCAGCGACGCTACGACCTTCCCTCGCACCTTCGAGGATGGCGGCGCTAATATAGGCGATCGCTTCGGGATAATTTAACTTGATACCACGGTTTTTGCGTCTTTCGGCGAGCAGTGCCGCCGTGAAAATGAGTAATTTATCTTTTTCTTGGGGCGAAAGTTGCATAGATGGGCCTTTTTTCACACAGATGCCTAGGGTTATTGTAGTTGTTGGCGGGATAGTTGTAGCGATCGAGTTGTGAAATTTTATTTACTTAGCCTGCTTTATTGATGAAGATTTGGGAAGATACTTAAAAGTCTTGCTAGGAAAGTCTTTCAGCGATCTGGCTAAAAAACGGCTGGCAATTGGTGAATAATTCAGGCTAGTGTCTCGTTCTTATTTGAAATAACTATAGCGTTTCCCAAGCTAGTGAGGTACACCTATTTTCTTCCGTTTTGCCTTTTGCATCTTGCCTTTTGCATCTTGCCTTTTGCCTAAAACCCATAACTTTTGTACCTCAGCAGACTGAAAAACGCTATATAAATCATGGCTGGATTGGAAGCCAGCCATGCCACCATTAATCAGAAACGGCAATGAGGCCTGTGGGGCGACAAATGACGGTGATTCGCAGTTAGAAAAAGACAACCACCGCCAACTCCCAGAGGAAATGGTTTGTCAAACCAGCAAGGGATGATTAAGCAATAAAATTAAACGCCAAAATCCCATCATTAAAGTCGTTATCACTGATATTGGGTAAGTTACCGGGTAAATCCTCAAAGCCAAAGATATTATTCCCCCTTGACCGTAAATGTTCCGCCCCATCGGGATTTGCCGCCCCAAAGGAGAAGTAGGCCACTTCATGACTTATATAGTTTTCTAGGGTAGCCGCCACGTTATCGGGATTCTTGGTCAAAAATGCCTGAACACTCCCTTGCAGACTTTCTCCCAGATTGCCCCCATTGGCAATCACAAAGGGTGCGTAGCGTCGCCCCCCTTCCAACAACACATCCCCAAATTCAGCGGCGGTGGTGCTTTGGTTTGCCCCTTCCCCACTGGCCCGCAAAAAGAAGTTATTCACTGCTTGACTTAAGGCGGTACGCGCATAACCCGCTTGACCGGGTTGAATTAACTCTGTCACGTTGCCATCTCCATCTAAATCGAGGCTATCAAAAACGGCTCCGTTATCATCGGCCACTGGATAGAGACCGACAACGTTATTAAAGAAAGCTCCCGTCTGTCTAAGTCCTTCCTCAATGGCTGTCACCTGTATGCTACCGGGCAAGTTACTAAAGTTGAAAACCAGAGAACCTTGTCCATTACCCGTATTGTTAAATTGGAGGGCCTGGGGATTAACGGCTTGGTCGGGTAGATTGGTAATTTCTAGGGTGAAATTAACCGTTGCGTCTGGCGTGGCATTGGGAGCCGGGTTGAGGGTAGTATCCGTTACCGCAACTGTCAAGTTATAGAGGGATTGGGCTTCAAAATCAGCCTTACCGATGAAGAATAATTCCCGGCCACGAATCTGGAAACTGCTCTGATCACTGCCCAACAAAGAAAGGCTATTGGTCCCCAAGGCATCATCGCTGATCTGAATATCGGCAACTTTGACACCTTGACTGGTATCGGTATTTTCAGCGATCGCATTGGTGCTATTGGCCAGAATTAGGGCTGTGGGAGCTTCGTTGACATCGGTGATGTTTAAAGTGAAGGTTTGGGTGAGATCGGGGGTGACACCAACGGTTGTATCATCGACATTGACGGTGACTTCGTAACTATTTTGGGCTTCAAAATTAGGGGTAAAACCGACATAGAAAAGGGCTGAATTCTGAATTAAGAAGCGCTCCCTATCCCGTCCCGTGAGGAAGAGATTATTGGTTCCTAAACCATCATCTTCAATCAGGAGGTCGGCGACTTTAAATTCTGGTGTGACATTGACATTTTCAGCTAACTCGGTGACAGCATTTTGGAAAATTAGGGCTGTGGGAGCTTGATTACTAGGAGTTTCATTAACATCATTGACAGTAATTGTCAAGGTTTTCTCAAAACTGAGTCCCCCTTGGTCGGTGGTTTTTACTCGAATACTGTAACTATTTTTGGTTTCAAAATCTGGGGAATTATTAATCTGTAATTGATTCCCTACAATCGAGAATGCTGAGTTATCTGTATCTCCTGTTCCTGTAACTAAACTATAGGTAAAGGTATTACCAGTATCGGGGTCTGTGGTAGAAAATGTTCCTATCACTGTGTTAACAGGGACATTTTCATTTACTGTTGTCGCACTTAATGCTAAATCTGTGGGAGCTTGATTACCGGGAGTTTCATTAACATCATTGACAGTAATTGTCAAGGTTTTCTCAAAACTTAGTCCCCCTTGGTCGGTGGTTTTTACTCGAATACTGTAACTATTTTTGGTTTCAAAATCCGGGGAATTATTAATCTGTAATTGATTCCCTACAATCGAGAAGGCAGTATTATCTGTATCTCCTGTTCCTGCTATCAAACTATAGGTAAAGGTATTACCAGTATCGGGGTCTGTGGTAGAAAATGTTCCTATCACTGTGTTAACAGGGACATTTTCATTTACTGTTGTCGCACTTAAGGCTAAATTTGTTGGAGCTTGATTACCGGGAGTTTCATTAACATCATTGACAGTAATTGTCAAGGTTTTCTCAAAACTTAGTCCCCCTTGGTCAGTGGTTTTTACCCGAATACTGTAACTATTCTTGGTTTCAAAATCGGGAGAATTATTAATCTGTAATTGATTCCCTACAATCGAGAATGCTGAGTTATCTGTATCTCCTGTTCCTGCAACTAAGCTATAGGTAAAGGTATTCCCAGTATCGGGGTCTGTGGTAGAAAATGTTCCAATCACTGTATTAACAGGGACATTTTCATTTACTGTGGTTGCACTTAAGGCTAAATCTGTGGGAGCTTGATTACCGGGAGTTTCATCGGTGCCAATAGTGACAATAACTGAAGCTTGATCGTCTTCATTGGGATTATTGTTATTGGGAGTAGAATCAGGATCAGGTTCAGTTACTGCAATCACTTCAGCAGTATTAGAAAGACTTCCTCCAGAAGTAACTTTGGTAACGATATCTACGAAAGCTTGATTATCCTTGGCGATATTCCCTGCTTCCCAAATGCCAGATGTGGAGTTGTAAGAACCTTGTTGAGGATTTGACGAAACAAGAGTTAATCCTTGAGGCAAAACATTTTTTACCTGAATTGATGTTGCAGCCCCTGGACCTTTATTGGTTAGAGTTATTTTGAAAGTAACTAGGTCATCAATATTCGCTGTCGTTTTATCTGAAGTTAGAGAAAGTTCCAAATCAGCAGGTTGAATTGTACCAGGTGCAACGTTGAAACGCTGTACTACTGAGTCATTGTCTGGATTAAAGTCTGCTTGTGCGCTTGAGACTTGAATCAAACTACTGGTTGAACCCGAACCAACCAATCTGCCTGAAACAACTACTGTTGCTGATTCATTGACGTTAAGGCTGCCAATATTTGCAGTAATTGCACTGCTAGAAATACTTGTCGTACCTTTACTGGCAACAGCAGACACATCAAGGATATTTTCAAGGGGCAAGTTATCGCTGAGTGTGACTCCTGTTGCATTAGAAGCACCGATATTTTTAACGGTAATGGTGTAGCTGACTTGATCTCCTAAAGTAAGAGAATTAGTTACTGGAGTCACACTCACTTGTAGATCTACTCCAGTGGCTGCTGTTGGTGTGAGAGCAAGATTGTAGGTGGTGTCACCTTCGTATTGGGATACTTTTACAAAGTAGTCTCCTGCGGGTAATGCCGTAATATTAATATTTTCATCTTGATTGTCTGTTCCTTCAGAAAGCTGAATCACTTCATCAGAAGAGATTACACCGTCTCCATCTTTATCTTGAGACAATTCTAAATCGGCATCTGCTGATAAGCCACTAAGATTGAGGGTAACTCCACTAGGATTTGTCAGGGTAAAGCGGTAATAGTCAATCGGATCAACATTACCAACAAAATCGTTTTGGGTGGAAGCAGTTAAAGTGCCAAGATTGAAGGCAGTGGTAAGGGTACTACCTGCTTTATCAGGTGGAATAACTGACGGGGTTGCAGAAAGATTGAGGTTGTAGTTTGTATTACCACTGCTGCGAGAAAGCCAAACATAGTAAGTTCCCGCAGCTAACCCATTGATATCGATCACTTCTGGGTCATTTCCTTCAGCGTCCGATATGGCAAGAGTTTCATCAAAGTCAATGACCCCATTATTGTTAGTATCTTGTCCCAAAGTGGCAATTAGATCGCCCTGATCTAATCCATTAACTTCCAGATTAAAATCGCTCACAGTTGTCAGGTTAAAGCGATAATAGTCATCGGAATCAACCGTACCGATGAAGTCAGATCGGGTAATACTTCCATTGAGCGTTCCTAAATCCTGAGCATTAGTGGTAGTATTACCCGCATTGTCAGGGGGAACTGGTAGCGGGGGAACAGTTACAGATAGTCGGTAATCTATACTACCACCACCAGATGCCTTGGGGAAAACGCGGATGAAATAATTGCCTTCTGGTATATCAGTCAAAGATATGGAGTCTGGAGAAGTACCTGACTCTGTGGAAGAAAATAAAACATCATCATCCTGACGAATTCCATCACCATTGAAATCTTGAAATATTTCTATATCAGCATCATCAGATAGATTATCTAGAAGCAATGATAAGTTTCTAGTGGTAATAAAATAAGCCTCATCATAGTCATCGGGACTTCCCGGATCTCCAAGCGTGAACTTATAGTAACGCTCTGTATCGGAAGAACTCAAGTTTCCAGTTACTGTGGTTGTTCCATCAATTTTCCCTAGGTCAATAGCACTATCCAAAACACTATTTGCAGTTATAAATGTTGAAGCCAGAGGCAACTGAAAACTATCTTCAGAAGAAATATAAGTCTCATTTTGATTAGCTAGTCTTGGAGAAAAAGAAGAACTAATTGGCGAAGGTATGCCGAAATGAATATGATCATAGTGCGGTTTTGAGTACTGTACTACTCCAGTTCCTAAAAATCTTGGATCGTTGTAAAAAATGATAGATGCTCCGGTAAACGCATCTATTAGGGATTGGACTGCTTGTCGGGTCTGGGAATATTCAATTAGACCTGCAATCGCTGTTACCATTGTTGCATTGGTTTGTGAGGTAAGTGTAGAATAGCTCAATCCGTTTGCCCGATCATTAGGATTGTTAGGATCACCTGCCCTGTAAGAATTGCCATCTTTTACAACAATTTTTCCACCAGGAGATGCCACAAAACCATTCCTGACTTTGAAAAAGTAGCTACCTGGAATTTCATCTATATCAATACTGCGTCCAGCATCATGGGTTTTACTACCTTTTTTTCTCCCAGCAGAACCTGAACCATCTCCATCTTTTCCGGTAACCCCAGTTGAAGTTAGAGTTGTCCCAAAATTAGTAGACGCCCTTTGGATAAAACGACCGGACAAATCCATTCCATAGATTCTTGCAGTACCACTGAAAACAACTCCAGGAACACTCGTCAATAAATTCCACTTAGGTGCATTTGGAGAATTAATATAAGCATTAAAATTCTTAGGATTCTCAAGTAGGTTAAAGACCCTTCCCCTTCCCGAAGTGGCTGGATTCACTGCTATATCGTACAAAGTCTTTGCCCATTTAGTATTCTTCCCCGTTACTCCATCAACAACTAAAGGACTGCCACTGCTGTCAGGAAACCCAAGGTAAGCTAGTCGCTGTTGTTGAGTATAAATATCAAGCTTTCCAGTTCCAGTTTTTACTGGATTACTTCCATCAGTCTTAGAAAAACCATCGGTAACATTCACACTGACAGTCAGAGACTTCTGATCCTGATCTTCAACATCAAACGTGACTTGACCTATCCCAGGATGTCCCTTATCTTGACCATAACTAGAGATTGCACCATTTACAGTAGGGACATAGTATAAAGTTGTATATACACTCCCTACAATGGCATTTTCTCCTTTCTCATTAATCAACTTACCTTTGGAGGAATTTGGTAGGGATTTCAGCGTAACATTCCCACTTTGCTTACCTAAATCGAGTTTGATGACATCTCCTACAAGACCATTGAAGTTTATTTGAGCATTGTCAGTAGAAACAGAAAAATCCCAAGCTGTTCCTGATTGAGGAGCAGTAACAACGATATTGAGAAAGTCTTGCCCTTGCACTTGCTTAAATGTTACATTTCCAGTTTTACTTCCCGAAACAAGTCCTCCAGTATTGACAATGTCCTTTCCTGCATATCTGACCTGAAATTGATCAGGAATAGAATAATGCTCGTAGAAATAGGTAAGAGTAACATTTCTTTCGGTTTGTCCTTGGGGTAGAGGATCGAGTTGAAGAGTTTTGTTAGTTCCACCTACACCACCACTGCCCGAAAGACTGGCTTGCTCAATCAGAACTTCTTGCCCATCAATTACTACCACTGCATGATCATCTTCCGTCTGAATCCGACTCAACCCCGAAGGACTTAAACTTACCCCGCGTGCCAACGCCGAAAATAACTCCCCCTCATCCCCCACCGTATCCACCTGATTAATTTGAGCATCCACATAATGCCCAATTTCTTCTAAAATTACATTAACTATCGCTGCTGACGAGGCCGTATTTAAAAAAGATGCTGATAGATAAATCTTATTGGTACTGCTGGAATAGGCACCATTCGCCGTCCCTAAAACCTCATCACTGAGTACCTCAATTGGGGGAATTTGACTAAAATTTCGGCTTTTCCACTGCTGTTGTAGTTCTGTCGCCTTAACCACATCATAACTTGTGCCAAAAGCGATAGCCAAATTCGCCCAAAAGCCATCAGATTGAGCAAAATTGAACAAAACATCGTCAACAGCAGGAAGAATCGGCAAAAGAGAAGAAGTCATGACATTAACAGCAGAGGTTTATTGCTAATAGTTTTAGCTCAACAAGCGCAAATTTCTCAAGACCCCTGTAACATAAATTAACATTTATTACAAGAAAACGGGTTTCTCAAAGAAACCCGTTTTCTAAAGAAGTTCTAGGATTGGATTCTTGCCAAAGACTGCTTAAATTCTGCGAGAGAATTAGCGGTAGCTGCTAATTTTAGTAGCTCTTCTAAGATAGTAGGGTTAGTCATTTTGCCGATTATCTCTTCAATTTCTGAAGAAATCTGTCCAAACCGCACAGTTAAAACTGTTTTGATGTCATCGCGGCTTTTTTCTAACGCGCCAATTTCTTTACCAATTTCCTTACCAATTTCCTTACCGATTTCCTTACCGCGTTCTATTCCTCGTAACTCCATATTACTTACTAAAGGCATAGTTCTTTCCTCCTCAAATTGTTTAATTTTACTCTCTAAACTTGACTGCAATTCAGAGGATAAAGTCATCATATTGTCGATGATTTCAAACAGTTTACTAAGTAAGGTAGGTATTACCCACACTACTTATTTATGATGATACTAAAAGACTTCCTACACTCCTCAAAAGAATTTACTATAAGTGCGGCTTTTAACATCTCTTCTAAAACCGAAATAACTGAAGCATCATTGAGACATTGTCCAATATCTCCAGGGATATCGCCTAGTCGGTTTTCCAAAACTTTTTTCACAAAATCACGAGCATTTTCTAACGCTCCAATTTCCTTACCAATTTCCTTACCGCGTTCTATCCCTCGTAACTCCCCAATTTCCTCACCAATTTCTTTACCGCGTTCGATTCCTCGTAACTCCATATTACTCATTAAAGGCATGGTTCTTTCCTCCTCAAATTGTTTGATTTTACTCTCTAAACTTGACTGTAATTCAGGGGATAAAGTCATCATATTGTCGATGATTTCAAACAGTTTAATTATCTGTTCCCTCTCGAACTCCTTTTCATATAATCCCCTGATTAACCTCCACTTCCACTGTTCCCGTTCTGGCAGCTTCCCAGTAGTCGCTTTTGTTTTCAGGTGTGCCATGACTATTATAGCAAAGGGATTGCTACTTGTTTCTAGTTCTGACCAGCTTTCCTCGTAGTCCAGTAATTTGACTGTTGGGAATTTGAGGCTGACTTCACAACCAGCAATGGTATAATTATAGGAATCTGGTCGCCAATTTACTCGTTCATCTCCTAATATAGCGAGACTGATAACCGGTTTCTGATACAAATCAAAGGCACGATAGTTATAAATATACATCCTCTGAGGGAAATTTTCTTCGTACTGACTTTGAATTTCAATATGAATCAAAATCCAGACTTCTTCACCCCTGAGTAACCAAACTTTATAGAGTTTGTCAGCGAAACGTTTTTTTGTCTTTGCTGAAGCGGTAATCCGTTTGAGTTCTTTTTCTAGGGATTCGGGAGTTTTTGTCCAATCAATCAATTGGTGAACTTCAGGAAAGAAGAAGTATAAAAACGCTTCAAAATACTCGCTTAATGCTTCTTTCCAGGGTTCATCATAATTGGCGGTTGTTGGGTTCATTGGAGAAGAAAGTTACTGAGACTATTGTTCTAAAAGTTGATGCAACTCATCAAAAGAATTAACGGTTAATGCCGATTTCAGTAACTCGTCTAAAATCGATAATACAGCAATTTTATCCACAGCTTGCTCAATGTCTATTGGAATGTCACCCAATCGCGTTTTCAGCACCGTTTTAACATAGTTACGAGCATTTTCTAACGCTCCAATTTCCTTACCAATTTCCTTACCAATTTCCTTGCCTATTTCTTTACCGCGTTCTATCCCTCGTAACTCCCCAATTTCCTTACCAATTTCCTTACCGCGTTCTATTCCTCGTAACTCCATATTACTCATTAAAGGCATGGTTCTTTCCTCCTCAAATTGTTTGATTTTACTCTCTAAACTTGACTGCAATTCAGGGGATAAAGTCATCATATTGTCGATGATTTCAAACAGTTTAATTATCTGTTCTCTCTCGAACTCCTTTTCATATAATCCCCTGATTAACTTCCACTTCCACTGTTCCCGTTCTGGCAGCTTCCCAGTAGTCGCTTTTGTTTTCAGGTGTGCCATGACTATTATAGCAAAGGGATTGCTACTTGCTTCTAGTTCTGACCAGTTTTCCTCATAGTCCAGTAATTTGACTGTTGGGAATTTGAGGCTGACTTCACAACCAGCAATGGTATAATTATAGGAATCTGGTCGCCAATTTACTCGTTCATCTCCTAATATAGCGAGACTGATAACTGGTTTCTGATACAAATCAAAGGCCCGATAGTTATAAATATACATCCTCTGAGGGAAATTTTCTTCGTACTGGCTTTGAATTTCAATATGAATCAAAATCCAGACTTCTTCACCCCTGAGTAACCAAACTTTATAGAGTTTGTCAGCGAAACGTTTTTTTGTCTTTGCTGAAGCGGTAATCCGTTTGAGTTCTTTTTCTAGGGATTCGGGAGTTTTTGTCCAATCAATCAATTGGTGAACTTCAGGAAAGAAGAAGTATAAAAACGCTTCAAAATACTCGCTTAATGCTTCTTTCCAGGGTTCATCATAATTGGCGGTTGTTGGGTTCATTGGAGAAGAAAGTTACTGAGACTATTGTTCTAAAAGTTGATGCAACTCATCAAAAGAATTAACGGTTAATGCCGATTTCAGTAACTCGTCTAAAATCGATAATACAGCAATTTTATCCACAGCTTGCTCAATGTCTATTGGAATGTCACCCAATCGCGTTTTCAGCACCGTTTTAATATAGTTACGAGCCTTTTCTAATGCTCCAATTTCCTTACCGCGTTCTATTCCTCGTAACTCCATATTACTCATTAAAGGCATGGTTCTTTCCTCCTCAAATTGTTTAATTTTACTCTCTAAACTTGACTGTAATTCAGGGGATAAAGTCATCATATTGTCGATGATTTCAAACAGTTTAATTATCTGTTCCCTCTCGAACTCCTTTTCATATAATCCCCTGATTAACCTCCACTTCCACTGTTCCCGTTCTGGCAGCTTCCCAGTAGTCGCTTTTGTTTTCAGGTGTGCCATGACTATTATAGCAAAGGGATTGCTACTTGTTTCTAGTTCTGACCAGCTTTCCTCGTAGTCCAGTAATTTGACTGTTGGGAATTTGAGGCTGACTTCACAACCAGCAATGGTATAATTATAGGAATCTGGTCGCCAATTTACTCGTTCATCTCCTAATATAGCGAGACTGATAACCGGTTTCTGATACAAATCAAAGGCACGATAGTTATAAATATACATCCTCTGAGGGAAATTTTCTTCGTACTGACTTTGAATTTCAATATGAATCAAAATCCAGACTTCTTCACCCCTGAGTAACCAGACTTTATAGAGTTTGTCAGCGAAACGTTTTTTTGTCTTTGCTGAAGCGGTAATTCGTTTGAGTTCTTTTTCTAGGGATTCGGGAATTTTTGTCCAATCAATTAGTTGGTGAACTTCAGGAAAGAAGAAGTATAAAAACGCTTCAAAATACTCGCTTAATGCTTCTTTCCAAGGTTCATCATAATTGGCGGTTGTTGGGTTCATGGCAAGTCGCTACCAATTGGAAAGTTAGGCACTCATCTAAATCTATTATTCCCCATAAATATCATCAATGCTACTTGTCGTCACAAAACTTCCCATTAGAGCAACCTATAGTCATTTCAATTAAGATTGAGAATATCAATCCCAGAGTTCCTAAGGATTTTGTCGGTCTAGACTGTATCATACTTATCTGAAATGACTATAGGTCATCGTTTTCAGACTTAATCGACAAATAGTGCCAATTCAAAGTAGTATCTGGAATTTTCTAGTTAACCTTTTAGGGAGTCTCATTGCTTACACTTATCATCCTATTAAGCCTTCTCTGGATTTAGAGGCAAAAGACTTCCCTGCTCTACCTTCTGCCCTTTTTTAACTTCATCGAACTCACATTTTCTCCCTGTCAGCTTTCACCGACATTCAGCAAAACCTAGGTAAAAAAATTAATTTTTTCAATCAACAATCTCGAATTCTATTGACTGCTCTTGGGCAAAATTATAGGTAAAATGATCGATAATATTAGTATCGCTCAATTCGAGATTATAAAAATTGATCTCTGGTTGATCAAAAAGTGGGCCAGCGTGCCAAGTTCCCACCTCTAATTTAATAAAACAGTCCCCGGGGATGCGAAAAACCTTTAATTTTTCTAAATCTGGTTGAGGATGAGGACTAGGGGGGGCCACTCCTAAAAACCACTCTTGTCCCCCCAAAGAACCAAGACATTGGGTACATTGACTATGACGAGTAATTCGCTTAAATTTACGTCCGCGAGTCTGTAAATGCATAATATAAAAACGTGGCACACCATTTTTTAAATGCAGTTGTGCATCGCTTTCATCAAACAGTTTCCCGTCATGGCCAGGGGTTATTAATTGACCGTAGGGACGGAAACTCTCGGCGGTAATTAGTTGCGATGCCAGGGGACGAACGGTAATCGAATTACTCATAAAAATTACTGCTGACTAACAGTTATAGCTGTACCATCTCGGAGAGAAAGAATATTATTAACAGCAATTCTTTCCCCGGCATTTACTCCAGAAATAACCTGATAAGCTTGCCCTTGAATCGTGCCGACTTGAATGGGTTTTTGTCTAACCACTAAACGCTCCTTGGCATTTTCTTGACCTTCTTTAGCCTTTTCTTTTTCGGCCACAAAAACAAAATTTTGCGCCCCGATGCTAGTCACTGCCGTGGTGGGAACTAATACCCCCGGTTTTTGATCCCAAATTAACCGCGCCCGCACATATTGGTTATTGCGAAGACTGCCATCATTAGTAAAGGCAAATTTCACTAAAACCGATTGGGTAGCTTGGGAAACGGTGGGGGAAATAAAAGTTACTTGACCGCGAACCCCCGGGCTGCCATCGGGATTAATAATTTCCACGGGCAACCCGACGCGCAGACGCGGTTGTAATTCCACGGGAATCTGCACATTTAGTTCCAAAGTTTTATTGTTAGTTAACGAGGTTAATTCTTCACCCAGGGAGATAATATCGCCGACTTTTCTTTGATTAAAATCGCCGACAAAACCATCAATCGGGGCGGTAATGGTGTTAAAAACTAAATTCTGACGCGTCGCCCCTAATTGTCCCTCAGCGCTGGCTACTGCCGCTTGACGACTGTTCACTGTTGCCGCCGCCGCCGCCACCTGTTGCCCTGAGGCTAATTCGTTTTGAATAGCGATATTTAATGCTTCTTTGTTTGCCTGTAGGGTAGCTCTAGCCGCCGTCACCTGTTGACGGGCCGCATCACGATTTTGAGACCGGGCCTCTACTTCTGCCTTGGCGGCCTGAATGTCGCGGCGGCGATCATCTAAGTCCTGTTGGGGCTGTGCGCCTTGTTTAACCAGAAATTCGGCTCTTGTTAGGTTTTTTTCCGCCAAATCTAAATTAGCTCTCGCTCTCTGTAAATCGGCTTCGGCGGCGCTCAAGGTGGCGATCTGACTTTTAACATTGGCTTCAGCATTGGCCACATTTGCCCGATTCTGGGCAATTTGGGCTTTATTTGCCCTCGCTTGCGCTTGTCTTTGCCTTAAATCCGCCTCAGACGCATTCAGGTTCGCTTTGGCCGAATTTACCTGGCCGATGCCGGCGTTTACCTGTTGCTGTTGTTGTTCGGGATCCAATTCGGCGATTTTTTGTCCCTGAGTTACCTGATCGCCAGATTTAACGAAAATAGAGCGAATCCGACCAGTAATCTGAGGAGAGACGCTAACACGCTGTTGGGCGATCAAAGTACCGACAAATTCGCTACTTTGCACTAATTTGTCGGTGCCGAGGGTTTGCAGTTTGACGGGAACAGCCGCCGGTCCGGTGGCCTGGGGGCCCTGGGGGGCGCAACCAGTGACAATTAGGGAAACGGCGATCGACGAACCGATCGCTCTCGATACGTTAACGGATCGTTTAATCATTGTTAAATTTAGGGAGTTTTGGCAGAAAAAGTGCTAGTAAATCGGAAAAAAAGGGAAGGTGAGGAGAGAAGCTTTTCCTTAAATTTTACTCTACAGAATTGATCGCCGTGATTATTAAACCTATGGCATAATTAATTTTTGAGGGTTCAAAAACGGCAAAAATAAGGATTAAATTGCATAAAATCCGTAAATAGACTATTTAATTGATTATTGTTCATTCTTAATTCTCCTGACTACTGACTACTGACTACTGACTACTGACTCCTAACCCTAACAACAATTTTTGATTTTTACAAGAGGTCTATTGTTTGCTTTGCCCTAAGCTAACAATATTACAGGTGACTAATCTTTGGGCGAGGGTGGTGTATTCTAGACGACCACCGGCGATCTGATATTCGTCCCGGGGCGCCGGCAGATGACCGACGGGAGCATTGAGGGTATAGTTAAGATTTTCTTTAAAAATAATCCAATCACCATCTTTACGCCAACCGATGCGATCGCCAAAAGTTTGAAAATTTTCGATCGCCACTAAGCGCCCCGGTCGATTACCTGTCTCGATAAAAATACGAAATTGGGTACTGAAACTAAAACGACCCCCGGAAGCTTCTTTCCAGAGTTGATCCATCTTTTGCAGATCCCAACAGGCCAATTTTTGCAGGTCTTCCATGGTAAACCAGCCCTGTAATTCCCGTCCGGTCGCTTTCAGCATTAAATTACGGGTTTCATCGTTAGCTTGTCGCCAATTTTGTTGAGCGAGGAAATTTTTCAGGCGAGTGTAATTAATGCCCGTGGTCGGTGATACCATTTCCCCAGAGGTGGCAGTCTGGGCAACGATCGCCGGCAAGGGATTGAGAAATAAAGCGATCGCGAGAGTGACCTGACACAAGGAAAAATTAATTCTCATAAACCCTATTTATTAACTTGATGCAAAGAAATCCTACAATAGCATAGACGAAATTTGCCGTTTTTACCGCCTCCTCAACTCCTATGGCTTTCACTTGGATCCGACACCACATTTTGGGATTGCAAGACTGGCAACCGGAAGAATACCAAACCCTGCTACAAACGGCCTCTAGTTTTCGTGAAGTTCTTTCCCGACGTACCAAGAAAGTGCCGGCCCTACAAGGTCAAGTGGTGACAAATCTTTTTTTTGAACCTTCCACCCGCACCCGTAGTAGTTTTGAACTAGCGGCGAAACGTCTTTCGGCCGATGTTCTCAATTTTGCCCCGGGTAGTTCCAGTTTGACTAAGGGGGAAACGATTCTCGATACCGCTTTAACCTATGTGGCCATGGGTACGGATATTTTTGTTATCCGACATCAACAGTCGGGGGTTCCCGATTTAATTGCCGCAGAAATGGATCGTTTGCAGTCGGGGGTCAGTATTCTTAATGCTGGGGACGGTCAACACGAACACCCCTCCCAGGGACTTTTAGACCTGTTTACGATCTGTTGTCTGTTAGATGAGGAAAATCCCCGTTTAGAACTGTTAGAGGGCAAAAAAATCGCTATTGTCGGGGATATACTCCATTCTCGTGTGGCTCGTTCCAATATCTGGAGTTTAACCACGGCAGGGGCGGAAGTACATTTGTCCGCACCCCCTACCCTACTGCCGAAATATTTTGGGGAATTGTGCGATCGCCTATTTCTCCACTGGGATTTAGAACCAGCTTTAGAAAAGGCCGATTTTGTGATGACCCTGCGACTGCAAAAAGAACGAATGACTGCCAATCTTTTGCCCAGTTTACGCGAATATCATCAAAGTTTTGGCATTACTCGTCCTCGTTTGCAATCCTGTCAACCAGGGGTGAAAGTACTTCATCCAGGTCCTGTGAATCGGGGAGTGGAAATTAGTTCCGATTTGATGGACGATCCCGATTTTAGTCTGATTTCCCAACAAGTTACCAGTGGTGTTGCTGTTAGAATGGCTTTGTTATACCTCATTGGTAATCTTCGCGGCGACCGGTAAAAGCTTCTCAGGGATTTGCTCTTTTAGTCTGGTTTCATTGAAACAATCCTAAAGTTTTTGTCAAGGTAAATATCATACTTTCTTCCTCCCTCACACACAGCATCTTCTGCTTCAAACTGGTTAGTCTCAACATCAAATTTCATCTCTTTAGGATTCCTACAGCCCTGTTTTAGCAAAGCATCGGTCAACTGCGATTTTTCTTCCGGGGTCAAAGCTCGATAATCACTGCTATTAGCTTGACCTGCATAGATTGACATTCCTATAATGCTAAGAGATAGTAAGCTTATGATCGATTTGGTCTTCATTTTTTCAACTTCCTGAATACAATAAAAACATCATTCAAGGGGTTTTAAACCCAAATTTTCGGTAATTAGTTCGGCGCGATTACCGATCAACTATATCTTAGGGGAAGCATACTTGGATGGCAATAAGTATAAATACTCAAGCTATCCCTAGGGCTTTTCTAGAAACTTTGACCGATACCGAATTCCGTTCTCAAGGGACTAGATATGGCGACCTACTCCTCTCTTTTTTAACTAGGTTTGGCTGAATAAATCTAAAAACCTGGTTGGATAATATCTTTAGGCTTTTTTGAAATCAAAAAGTGCGATCATCAACCCCAGAAGCCTTACAGAATGAGGGTTTGAACAGAGCGCTCGCCTCGAAGCACAAACCACATTGATTATACCTCATCTTTGAGAAAAACGCTGAAATTAACCAAGCGACAAAAGATAAAGATTCGGATTAAGTTAATTGAGAACTATTATTATAATTCTCTCAGAATATGCTAGAATGCTTTTCTATACCTCACCGAAAAGTAAAACCCTTGTTCTTGCAGTGAATTTCCGGAATTATCGACAGAAACTAACGGAATCCCGTAATCTAAACGAACAGTTAAACCATTAGCCACTAACCAGCGTAAACCTAATCCTATCCCTCCTAAAGTAGCAGGATCGGGATCAGGAAGTAAATTATTTCATCCAGTCCCCCCCTCAACAAATGAGGTAATTTGGGTTCTTCCGAACTTACCATATAAAATCAACTAGCAAAATGCCAATTTAATAAACATCTAAGACTAAAGTTTTTAAAGTTTCTAAATCCATAGCCTCTCCTTTTAATCACCTTCAGTTTATTGTTAATTCCTTCCACTGTTCCCTGGGGGCTCTTCTAGGTTCTGTGTGATAAGTTTAACTTACTATATGATCGATCTTTGTGTCCTTTGTGTCTTTGTGGTTCGTTCCACCCCCTCGCTAGGAGGAATGTATCTTAGAATACATTTTACCCACCAAACCTGGGAGAGCCTCCCTGGGTTGTTCGGTTATCAAAATAGGCAGTTATTTCGTCAATCCAGCGACGAATTGTCTGGCAGCTTTTAGGAAAGTAAGCCATCGCCTTTTTTATCCAATCGCTCAAGGCAAATAATCCCTCATTCCCCTCCGTATTTTTCTCAAATACTTCTCTAAATTACTCTTTTAATTTGTGCATTTCCCCAAGTTTTGGAGACACTTTATATACTTCTTCCAATATTGCATCGCAAGTTTATGTCGGTCAAACTGTATCTGTTACCCCTTCTTTTGTCTGCATAGTGGGTAATCAAAATACGGATTATGAGGTAGATTTTCGCTTATTTGAATTTAATGAGCAAGGAAAAATTAAACAAAGGAGAGAAACGTTAAGATTTCAACAAAAAGGAGGAATTCATAACTTTTCTTTTCCCAGTAATCAAACCCCTTTAGAAGTGGGTAAAAAGTATTTATGGCAAGTCGCTATTCGTCAAAGTCCTGACGTTTGGATGATTCAACGAGCAGAATTCCGAGTGGTTGAAATACCCATTCATTTAAGTCAACCACCAATTCAAAAAACTGAACAAGCAGAACGCTATGCCGAAAATGGGTTATGGTATGATGCTTTAATGACGAGCTTATCTTCAACCCATCAAGGAGAATTAAACCCTCAAGTTTCCAATTTTATTAAATCTCTTGTAGAATCTGAACATTTAGATCCATCTGAAGGGGTTGATGCCAAAATTATTACTCGACGAAATAACACTTTAATAAAACTGGCAGAATATTACAAATAGGCTTAATTTTTGTTGCAATCCTATGAGTAAGGGTATAATTAAACTAAGAAATCAACATTTTCAGCTAAAGCCATGCAATTAGCCTTAGAACAAATTATCGTCAATCCCGGTCAACAGTTACTTTTAAAAGAGCTTAACTGGCAAAAATTTGAGACAATATTATCAGAATTAGGAGAAAGTCGTGCTTCTCGGTTATCCTACAGTAACGGAATATTAGAAATTATGGTACCTTTACCCGAACATGAAAAAGATAAAGAAATCATTAGTTATATGGTTCAGTTTTTGTTAGAAGCACTCAATATTGATTTTGAACCGTTAGGATCAACAACATTTAAAAACGAGCGGATGAATCAAGCGGTTGAACCTGATGCCTGTTTTTATATTAAAAACTATCAAGCCGTTATTGGCAAAAATAGACTTAATTTAGAAAGTGATCCCCCCCCCGATTTAGTCCTAGAAATTGATATTACTTCCCGTACTTATTTAGATAATTATCGACAGTTATGTGTTCCCGAACTGTGGCGTTATACTCAAAGTGGCCTACAGATTAATTTATTACAAGAAGGAGAATATATTGAGTCTTTAAGCAGTCCCAATTTTCCTCAGATCCCGATTATTGAATTAATTAATCAATTTGTTAAACAAAGTCAACAAGTAGGGAGAAGTGAAGCCATCAGAAACTTTAAAAATTGGCTGACGGAAAATATAGATAATAGTTGAAAAATCCTAACATTTTCGACTAAGATAAATTCGTCCGTCGAGAGTTGTATAAACCCCTTGCGGTTCAATGATCAGTTTATTACTAGAATCTAGTTCACAAAAATAGATTAGATCATTGTTTTGAGCAGGGAATTTTTTAACCTCAGTGGGTGTGGATAAATCAGACAGGACAGAGGTTACAGCCGTTGGTGCTAGTTCTGAAAGTACCATGATTATTCATTCCTCGTAGTTCGATTTTTACTTTGATGATTAATCAATTCACCGAGGCCGATTAAAATTCTAGAAACTAGCAGAATGAGAGCCTCTTGATTAAGAAAATATCCCGTAGAGGCTGTTAAAAAGTTACTGTTTTCTTGTCAGTTAAATTTTGTTAAGATAATGCCCAAAAACTACAATTTATGGTAGGAAAAGAGGTAAGTCGAAACCGAGTTTGATTTTTGCTTACTCTAAATCAGAAAGGGCATTGGGCAAGATTAGCTAACTATCCCTTTTTTGCCTCTTCCAGGTCATGATAATGCTGATAAGCGCCGATTTCGGGGTTAAAGGGGGCGATTTCTTCAGTTACAGTTAATCCCAAACCTTCTAACATTGCTTGTAGGACAGAATCGGGGGCCAGACGCAGATAATCGGGGTTAATTTCTAGGGCTACATGACGATTACCGAGGTGATAGGCCGCTTTGAGGAGTAAATCGGTTGAAGGGGCGGTAATAGTGATAACTGGTTCGGGTTTAGCGATAATTTGAACAATTTCGCCGTTTTCTCCCCGCAGGAAATCGCGATCCTGTAGAATGGTGCCGCGAGGTAAACGAAAACAGAGGGAAAAACCTTCGGGACTGTCGAGACGATAACGGCTGCGGGTGCGTTCTTCGGCCGTAAGTAGGAGGCTAAAAACCACCGTTTCTGGGGGAGGTGGACTAGCGGTATGACGGGGGGGTAAGCGCTCGGTAAAAGTTAACATGATATTGGTCAATGGGAAAAAACATTCTTATTGTAGCCCTGACTCCAACTTGACCGGAAAAACTGAGGAACTTTTTCTATTTATTTTCCCGCTGCAGACGAATCATCTCATTTTGTACCCGTCGTCTCAAGTTATCATCGCTACGAACCCGATTAGTAATGGCGTTAAATTCAGTCGCATTCAGTCCACTGTCTTGGACAATCTTTTTTGAGTTATTACAATAATCGACGGCAATTTTTTGGGCATTAGCGGGAAGATTATTAAAGCTTTCCCGTTGGTTACAGGTAATTGCTGGGGGAATTTTGCCTAAAATTTGCGAAATTGCCTGATAAGCTTGTTTTCTTTGGGTTTCGATCAACAAAACTGCGGTCGCATAACGTTTAATTTGGTCAGCCGTAAAATCTTGAGTATAAGCGGAAGACCGGAAACTAACCACCGCCGTCGTCCAAGAAAATTCGGGAATCACACCGCCAAGAATGGCGATTACTGCCAAAAAAGTCACGATAAAAGAACGTCTTAAGCTTTGACCTAGATCGGCTAGGGGATAGCAGTAAATCACCATGCGAGTTTGTCGCTGAATAGATAATGATAGCAAACTTTCCAGTTAAATCCTGCTTTTTTGAATATTTTTAACGATCATAAGTTCCAATTCTAGCGAATATCTCCTGGGTATGAACCTTAATTTTTGGGCAGAAATTGCTTTGGTAAACTTTTTTAACGTTTTTGGGGGCAAAATTAGTCAAAAATCTGGGAGAGAACCGATGAACGATTTTTGGGAAGTTAGGATGCCTATCGCTTTTAGAGAATATTTATCGGCAATTTAGCTTGCTAATCTCTTTTTATTAGCTTATATCGCCGTAAATCTCTCGCTTATTCCCTTTTGTCTCTCCTCTTACCGGGGAATCGGGGGGAAATCTAGATAAATTAAAGGTTTCAGCGATTCCGATCGAGACAATTCCCGCTTAGAATAATGCAGTGGAATATATAGCCAATGAGGATTTGAGGCTTTATTTAGTGATCTCGATCCTGGCGAGTCCTCAACAGGGGAACCATAATAAACTACTGACAACCACCCTAAACTCAGAAAAACCGCAAAAAAAGGAGTTAGCGCATGAATAAAGGTGAATTAATCGATCAAATCGCTCTCAAAGCCTCTGTGACCAAAAAACAAGCAGATGCTGTTCTCACTGCCGCCATCGAAACCATTATCGATGCGGTTTCTGAGGGGGACAAAGTAACCCTAGTAGGATTCGGTTCCTTCGAGGCCCGGGAACGTCAGGCCCGGGAAGGACGCAACCCAAAAACCGGCGATAAGATGGAGATTCCGGCTACTCGCGTCCCGGCTTTCTCGGCGGGTAAACTGTTTAAAGACAGAGTGGCTCCGGATAAGGAATAATTACTGTTGAGTTTCGTTCGCTGTAAGTCTTTTGCCTAGACCTAAACATGGTGGTAATCTTGACTGGGCGGCCGCAATTGCTGGCTGTCCGGTTTCCTCTATTCTCGATTTTTCTGCCAGTATCAACCCCCTCGGTCCACCGGAAAGCGCCCTAACCGCTATTAAAAGCCATTTAACCAGTCTGACTCGTTATCCTGACCCCGCGTATTGGCAGTTGCGTTCTGCCCTCGGTCAATGGCACAATATCGGACCAGATTGGATTCTCCCGGGCAATGGTACGGCTGAGTTATTAACCTGGGCTGGTCGGGAATTGGCCTCATTTGATAGTGTTTATGTACTAACACCCGCTTTTAACGATTACGAACGGGCCTTAAAAAGTTTTGGTGGAAAAATCTGCCAACATTCCCTAGATTTAACCAGTTTAAAGCCGGTTAATCCCGAAAAACAAGGCTTATTACTTAATAATCCCCATAATCCCACCGGGAAACTCTGGACGGTGGCGGCCATTCGTCCCTATCTATCGCAATTTGGTTTGGTGGTAGTGGATGAAGCTTTTATGGATTTTTTACCCCCGCCACAACAGGAGAGTTTAATATCTCTGTTGCCGGAATATCCCAATCTCGTGATTTTGCGTTCCCTAACTAAATTTTACAGTCTCCCCGGTTTGCGTCTAGGATACGTCCTCGCTCATCCCGATCGCCTGTTACAATGGCAAAGATGGCGCGATCCTTGGTCGGTGAATAATTTGGCTGTGGTTGCCGCTATTGCGGCAATTGAAGATAGGGATTTTCAACAACAAACTTGGGATTGGTTAACGGCAGCCCGCCAGGATTTATGGCAGGGATTAGCTAATTTTCCGCAATTACAGCCCCAAACCAGTGCCGCTAACTTCCTCTTAGTACAATCTCAATCTTCCTGTTTACCCCTACAGGAAGCTTTATTAAAATATCATCGAATTTTTATCCGCGATTGTCTCAGTTTCCCCGAATTGGGCAGCAATTATTTTCGGGTCGCTGTCCGTTTACCGGCAGAAAATCAACGATTATTATCGGCTTTAGAGAGTGTTTTAGCTGCGTCTGAGGATGTCAATGTCTGATATTAACAACAAAAAGGCTCCCGCCAACTAGACGGGAGCCGCTGCCATCGAACTAACCGAAATTAGTCGAGGTCAGGCATTGCCAATGCGGGTTCAGTCTCGCGGTCAATTCCTTTCTCGAAACCGGCGGCGGCGGCGCGAGCGCGTCCAGCGTGCCAGAGGTGTCCAATCAGGAAGAAGAAGGCGAGGGTGAAGTGAGAGGTAGCCAACCAAGCGCGAGGAGACACATAGTTAAACGAGTTAACGTCAGTGATAACCCCACCCACAGAGTTCAAGGAACCTAAAGGAGCGTGGGTCATGTATTCAGCCGCGCGGCGCACTTGCCAGGGTTGTACGTCATTTCTGATTTTGTCGAGGTCTAAACCGTTAGGACCGCGGAGGGGTTCTAACCAGGGACCGCGGAAATCCCAGAAACGCATGGTTTCACCACCGAAGATGATTTCGCCAGTGGGAGAGCGCATCAGGTACTTACCTAGACCGGTGGGGCCTTGGGCAGAAGCGACGTTAGCACCTAAGCGTTGGTCACGCACCAAGAAGGTGAAAGCTTGAGCTTGGGAAGCTTCCATGCCGGTCGGACCGTAGAATTCACTGGGATAGGCGGTGTTGTTAAACCAAACGTAAACGGCGGCGATAAAGCCCATCATGGAAAGAGCGCCCAAGCTGTAGGACAGATAGGCTTCTCCAGACCAGATGAAAGCGCGACGCGCCCAGGCAAAAGGTTTGGTGAGAATGTGCCAGATACCGCCAGCGATACAGATTAAGCCAATCCAGATGTGACCGCCGATGATATCTTCCATGTTGTTGACGCTGATAATCCAGCCTTCGCCACCGAAGGGAGCTTTGGTCAGATAACCAAAGATAACTGCGGGGTTGAGGGTAGGATTAGTGATGATGCGGACATCACCGCCACCGGGGGCCCAGGTATCGTAGACACCGCCAAAGAACATGGCTTTAAATACCAACAACAGCGCACCACAACCCAAGAGAATTAGGTGATAACCGATGATGTTGGTCATTTGGTTTTTGTCTTTCCAGTCGTAACCGAAGAAATTAGAGTATTCCTCTAGGGTTTCCGGTCCGCGGATAGCGTGGTAGATACCACCAAAACCGAGTACAGCCGAAGAAATTAAGTGCAGAACACCAGCGACGAAGTAGGGGAAGGTATCGACTACTTCACCACCCGGACCGACCCCAAAACCGAGGGTAGCTAAGTGGGGGAGCAGGATTAAACCCTGTTCGTACATCGGTTTTTCGGGGATAAAGTGGGCGGTTTCAAACAGGGTCATTGCCCCGGCCCAGAAAACGATTAAACCAGCGTGGGCGACGTGAGCGCCGAGCAGTTTACCGGAGAGGTTGATAAGACGAGCGTTACCAGACCACCAAGCGAAGCCGGTGGAACTTTGGTCACGACCACTAGCGGTAGGGATATTAGAGAGCGTTACCACGCGGGAGAACCTCCTCAGGGAAGATAAAGTTTTCGTGGGGTTGGTCTTGGGGAGCCATCCAAGCTCTCAGACCTTCGTTAAGCAGAATATTTTTAGTGTAGAAGGTTTCAAATTCCGGGTCTTCCGCCGCTCTCAATTCCTGAGAAACGAAGTCATAGGCCCGTAGATTAAGAGCTAATCCCACCACACCCACAGCACTCATCCATAAACCAGTCACGGGGACAAAGAGCATGAAGAAGTGTAACCAACGTTTGTTGGAGAAAGCGATGCCGAAGATTTGCGACCAGAAACGGTTCGCAGTGACCATGGAGTAGGTTTCTTCCGCTTGGGTGGGTTCAAAAGCTCGGAAAGTGTTGGAACCTTCACCGTCTTCAAACAGGGTATTTTCTACGGTCGCTCCGTGAATAGCACAGAGAAGCGCACCACCGAGGATACCAGCTACACCCATCATGTGGAAGGGGTTGAGGGTCCAGTTGTGGAAGCCTTGGAAGAAGAGAATAAAACGGAAGATACCAGCCACGCCGAAGCTAGGGGCAAAGAACCAGCTAGACTGACCGAGGGGGTACATCAGGAAGACACTGACGAACACCGCAATCGGGCCAGAGAAGGCGAGGGCGTTGTAGGGACGAATGCCGACTAAACGGGCGATTTCAAACTGACGCAGCATGAAGCCAATCAGGCCGAAAGCACCGTGGAGAGCGACAAAGGGCCATAAACCGCCGATTTGACACCAACGGGTGAAGTTACCTTGGGCTTCCGGTCCCCAGAGAAAGAGGATGGAGTGACCGAAGGCATCGGCGGGGGTGGAGACGGCTACAGTCAGGAAGTTGCCGCCTTCCAGGTAGGAACTGGCTAACCCGTGGGTGTACCAGGAGGTGACGAAGGTGGTGCCGGTTAACCATCCACCTAGGGCCATGAAGGCGCAGGGGAAGAGTAGTAAACCAGACCAACCGATGAAGACGAAACGGTCTCTTTTGAGCCAGTCATCGAGAGCATCAAACAGCCCTCTTTCTGGGGCGCGTCCGACAGCAATGGTCATGGGTATTTTTCCTCTTGCTTAACTGAAATCACGGGCAAGATTTCTTAACTTTTTTGAGTCTGGGATTACTCCCATTGTCTTATAAGATGGCGCGATCGATTGACTGGATTAGCTTAACTAAACTAGCTGCGATCGCTCGTTAATCCTCACAAACTGTAAAAGATTAACGTTTCTTAAACTAGCACAAGCTAGACAATAATTTCGAGTTCGGTAAGACTTTGGTTCCTTGCGGCCTCTATCTACCTTTAACTATTATTAGCAAAAAATTACAAATCTATACAACTTGACTCATAATTGATTTTTTATACACACAAAAACTTTTTTGTCAATGAGTATTTATATTCATTTTTTTAATTGATCGCCATTCCCAATCCTCTAGGGGTTGCTCTAGCAATTGACAATCAAAGCATTCCTCGGCGGCGGTTTTCAGGGTAGCGATAATTGTCTCTAGGGTCAAATCTGGGGCTAAATTGAGCTTTTGAGGGGCAGCACTGGCGAAAACTTGCTCAAACAGCGAATTATCTTGCTCTAACACCATCGAACCATGTTGGAGAACCGAGGAACCCCGTTGCAGTTGGGCGCTCCCAATAAATTTATTTCCCCAATTATCGACTAAATCCGCACCGGTAGCTGTACCGAAACAGTTAGCAGAATGGATATATCCCCGGCCGGCAGCACCGTAGGACAATTCTAGACCGAGATTTTGCCAGCCTGTGATTAAAAATTGACAGATTTGACAGTAAACTTTCCTAACATTCCCCTTCATCCCCGAATTTACCACCATATAAGTCAAATCCCCCTGATGTAGTACGGCCCGGCCACCGGTAGGACGACGAACTAGGGAGATTTTTTGACCTTGCCAAGTCAAATCACGCCAAAAATCGGGATATTGCCGTTGATGATAGCCCAAGGAAATAGCTGGGGGCGACCATTGATAAAAACGCAGAGTCGGGGGATGATGACCACAACGGTGTTGTTCTAGTAACCAAGAATCGATCGCCATTTGTAGCTCTGCCGATGAGATAATTGGAGGGATATAACGCCAAATTTTAGCTGCCACCAAAGGATTCTCGTAACATTTCATCATTATTATCTGCTACCGTCGCCACGAGAGTAATTGCTCGGGAAATCTCCCCGGGAGACAAATCGGCCACAGTACGCTGAGAAATCACCACCACCTGATCATTCATAATGGCAAAATGAGATTCAAAGGTTTCGGCACAATTCATCGCTAATAACTTGCGGGTTAATCCCAATTCATCCTGAACAGGCAATTTCAGCACAGAAGACCACACCGTGAGAAAATCATCATCGCTTTCCCCAGTTAACTGCACAAATACCTCAACGCTACCATACTGAAACTTCCACAGATAACCTTTTTCTGTATGTTGTACCATAGCAGTATCATTCTGCTGCAGAGTAGAAATAACCATTTCAATCATTTCTTGGTGACTGCTCGTACTAGCCAGAAATTCATCGGTCATTGACTCTATTGCTTCTGAAGTCGCTAAACTTTCTGTGGTCATAAAAATTCCCTAAACTCGATCGATCACAATCTTATCCCAAGAGAAAAGTAAAAAGTCAAAAAAATCGGGGAAAATACTGGTTACAACCCAGCACTGACGATATTTTTCAGCAGTCTGGATGGTAGAATATTGATTGCTGGTCTGTACCTGAACCAGAAGCCAGTATCATTACCTTGCCACCAAATTTCAGAAAAGAGGCTCTCAAAATGTCCTTGGCTGAACTCAAATCTCAAATCCAGGAACTTTCAAAAATTGACAAGCTGCGACTAATGCAATTCTTGGCCACTGAGCTTGTCAAAGAAGAGAACGGAGACTTTTTTGTAGAAGGTCAAGAGTACCCAATCTGGTCTCCCTATGGCTGTTCTGAAGCGGCCAACACCTTAATGAACCTTCTGGCTACAAAACAAAAAGAACAGAATGCTTGATGGTCAAAAATTTCCCTACAAAATTATTGACACCAGTTCCAGCATGGTTGACCGAATGCCATATGTGCCTATAACGCTGGGTCTGAATGGGCGCTCCTTAAACACCGAAGGTTTGATTGATACGGGAGCAAGTGTCAACGTTCTACCCTACGAGTTGGGCCTACAACTAGGCTTTATCTGGGAGAATGAAAATCTTTCGGTTATCTTGGCTGGGAACTTAGCCCATTGTCAAGCTCGTGCCGTCGTTGTTGAAGGCCAAGTTAACCCATTCCCCACCGTTAATCTAGCATTTGCCTGGACTCAAGCTCCTAGTACACCTTTAATTTTGGGGCAGGCTAATTTCCTTTTTGAGTTTGATGTTTGTTTTTCCCGTTCGCAGTCTGAATTTGCAGTTCGCCCCAGAACGGTTGTATAAAAAGGGGTGAGCTACGGTCTAACTATCCGCTTGCACAGCGACCGTATGAAACTCATTAAGATTTTAGCTAGGTGGACAAGCTTCTAGCTTGATTTCTGGGGAAGTCTGCGGAACGATAACCGAACAATCTCTAATCCCAATTACTCAAAATTTTATGAAGCATTTGAGTAAACACCTAACTTGATCGATGACAATGGCTCTATCCCGTTCTAGCTGTCAATAATTATGCAAAGTCTTTTTCAACGTTCCCTAACTGAGACCAATTCTGGGGAAGAAGATACCCGTAGTCGTATTCTACAGGCCGCTTTACGTTTATTTGCCGCTAAGGGTTATGAAGGAACCACGACCAAAGACCTAGCAGGAAAAGCAAATGTGGCAGAAGGAACTTTATTTCGTTATTTTCCCAACAAAAAGGCGATTTTAATCGAAGTGGCCACTAGGGGATGGGTGGACATTCTCACCGACTTGCTGACGGAATTGAGCGAAATGGGCAGTTATAAAGCGGTAGCGCAGGTGATGCGACGTAGGGTGTTGAGAATGCGAGAAAATAGCGATTTATTGCGAGTTTGTTTTATAGAGGCACAATTTCACCCCGAATTAAAAGAGCGGATTCAATCGGAGGTAATTGCTAAAATGACCGATGTGGCTGAGGCTTTTTTTCAAACAGCGATCGATCGTGGTATCTATCGTCCCATGAATCCGAAAATTGTAGCCCAGGTTTTTCTAGGAATGTTCGCAATTGCCGGTTTTTCTAGTGAAACTATTTTAGATAGTAATGCTTCCCCCTTAGCTTTACAAGAAATGGCCGAAGGTATTGCCGAAATTTTTCTGAATGGAGTGTTAGTTAAGTAGTCGTGCAAAATTAATTTCCTAGTCGAGACTCCGAGACTCCGAGACAGCTAATCTAAGGATAGGCGGTTAAAATCCGTTTTAGCTTACTTAAGTAGGGTTTACGGCAAAAAGTTTATTGGTGGGGTTAGGAGTCGGTCGTCAGGAGTCAGTAGCCGGTCGTCGGGAGGGGAAGTAAGAATAACAGAATGACCTCTTTAACTTAGACAATGGTGAAGTAAAAGTCGTTAACAATATCCCAGAATTACTCGAATTATCTATAGATAATCCCAATAAATTTAAAGAACACATGGACAGAGGAGATTTTGAGCGTTGGCTGGATAATATAGAGATAGGAGAAACAGAACTAGCAAATATAGCTCAGGCAACTCGAGAGAAGAATGATGATGAGCGCCTACATTATTTTCTCAGAGAATGCTGTCTAGTCTTGATTGAGAGAAACCCTTAATATTTCCTAACAAAAACTTGATTTGATCGCCAACTAACTGCAAGATAAAGAAAGAACGAATGAGATAGGAATTTACAAGGGGACAAAAATTAAAATCTTTCTGATTTCAAGCTACCAACGACCAGCGCTAGTCACTGAAAACTGAAACCTGAAAACTGAAAACTGAAACCTGAAAACTGAAACCTGATAACTGATAACTGATAACTGATAACTGATAACTGATAACTGATAACTGAAATGACTCGATCCTATTTTGCTACCACCGCTAGGGGACTAGAAGAAATTGCCGCTAGGGAATTAGAATTCCTAGGGGCCAAAGAAGTGAAACCAGTATTCACCGGAGTCCATTTTCAGGGGGATATCTCCCTACTCTATCGAGTCAATCTTTGGTCAAGAATTATTTTTCGGGTTTTGGTTCCCATTGCCGAAATTCCCTGTGGGGATGGGAAGGAACTGTATGATGGTATTCAAGCCATTGATTGGCGAGATTATCTCAGCAGTGAGGAAACTTTAGCGGTACAATGTACGGGAACGAATGATCGCCTCAATCACACCCATTACACCGCTTTAAGCATCAAAAACGCTATTATCGACCAACAGCGTCAACAGGGCAATCCCCGTTCCTTTGTGGATACAGAAAACCCCGACCTGCAAATTAACGCTCATATCGAGAAAAATCGCTGTGTGCTTAGTTTAGATAGTTCTGGCCACAGTTTACATCGTCGCGGGTATCATCGGGCCATGGGAGTCGCACCTCTGAAAGAAAGTCTTGCCGCTGCTTTGGTAGAATTATCAGCATGGCAGGATGATATGGTGCTTTTGGACCCTTTCTGTGGTTCGGGAACCATTGTCATCGAAGCGACGTTAAAAGCTTTAAATATTGCCCCCGGTTTATCCCGTTCCCAGTTCGGATTCCAGAAATGGCCAGACTATCAACCGGATTTATGGCAATCTTTGCTTCAGGAAGCTAAAGAAAAACAAAAATTTCAGCTAAATGCGCCAATTTATGCTAGTGATGCCGATTATGAGGTTTTGCGTCAGGCCGAGGATAACGCCTATTTTTGTCAAGTGCAGGACTATATTAATTTTAGCTTGCAAAGCATCACCGACTTAGAACCGACGAGCGATCGAGGGATTATTCTCTGTAATCCCCCTTACGGCAAAAGATTGGGCAATACCGAAGAATTAGGGGCCTTATATAAATCCTTCGGTGATGTCTTAAAACAGAGGTTTAAGGGTTGGACAGCCTATATTTTATCGGGAAACAAAGAACTGACTAAACAAATCGGTCTGCGTTCTTCCCGTCGCACTCCCTTGTATAACGGTTCTTTGCCCTGTACCCTCTTAAAATATGAGTTGTATTAACTACATCAAAACCTTGAGACTGTCAAGAGCTAAATGAACATTTTGACGAACTGAGGCAGCCGAAGTGTGTAGATCCAGACGTTCAGCATCGGTCAAACGCACTTCCAGAATACTTTCCACACCCCGACATCCTAGGCGACAGGGAACCCCCAGATAGACATCCTGTAAACCGTATTCACCCTTAAGATAGGCTGCCGCCGGCAGTAAACGGGATTGATTTCTCAATATCGTCTCGACCATGGTACAGGCAGAGGAAGCAGGGGCATAATAAGCGCCGCCAGTTTGCAGTAATTTGACGATTTCAGCCCCACCGTTGCGAGTTCTCTCCACTAAACGGTTAATTGTTATCTCGTCCATTAATTCGGTAATCGGCACACCACTGACGGTACAGTAACGGGGTAGGGGCAACATTAAATCACCGTGACCACCCAAAACCATAGCATGAACGTCGGCGGTACTAACCCCCAATTCCATGGCGATAAAGGTTTGTAAACGGGAAGAATCGAGGACTCCGGCCATTCCCATCACTCTTTGGGGGGGTAAACCGGTCGATTGCCAGACTAGATAGGTCATCACATCCAGGGGATTAGTGATGACAATAAAAATGGCTTCCGGAGAATACTTGAGGCATTTAGTGGCGGCCTCGACGACAATTTTAGCATTGACATTCATGAGATCATCGCGACTCATGCCCGGTTTTCTGGCTAATCCAGCCGTAATCACGACAATATCCGAGCCTGCCGTGTCTTCGTAGTTATTAGTGCCAATAATCTCGCTGTCGTGCAGTTCTATGCCCTGAGCTTCCATCAAATCTAGGGCAATACCCTGGGGCAAACCATTGACGATATCGAGGAGAACCACATCGGCGAGGTTTTTTTCGGCGATGCGTTGGGCCAGGGTGCGTCCGACGTTACCGGCACCAATAACCGAGACTCGGGGCGATTGGCAGGGGATGAGTGTATCGTAGAAGTCAACCATGATTTATGGATGAGGCAATATCCTCATCAGACGGGTTCCAGTTGTTCGAGCTTTAGCCACACACTGGGGGTAGGAACATAGAATTTAATCAAAGCGTAATCATCTTTTACATCCAAGACTTCTGCTGTCGAGTTGAACATATAACTGGGTAAACGGCGATCGCTGGCTAGGGCTTCGAGGCTATTTTCTAGGTTTCCCGTCACCACGCGGACTAAAGCTCCTTTCTTAATTGTAGCTGCCATGTTTTTCTCGTTAAATTTGCTGGGGGTTTCTCCCATAAATTGTTACATATTCGGGCAGACCTCTGACAAGGGCTTTTTCAGTCATCAGTGAACTGATAACCGATACCAAAGGCCGAATCTAAAACCTAATTGGTTAAGCTAAAAGCTTTGATGTACTTAGGTGGCTGGTTATAATTAAATTAAAAATGGATTTTAGGTTCGATCCCCCCCCTTATTAAGGAGGGTGCCGATCCCCCCTTAGTCCCCCCTTAATAAGGGGGGCATCTGAAAGTTTTCAATACCTACCTACTTAGTTTTTACCCTTGTTTTTAGGTGGGAGAATTGCCAGATTCTTTCTTTTGCATGAGTGCCTGTCGCCCCTTGCCTTCAGAAACTAATAACTGATTCCGGGCTGATGGCTTTTTGGCTTAAGATAAAGTTTAGCCCTCGATCGAGTTCTCGTGTTTTCATGGTTTTACAACTGCGCGTCTACGTTCCCGAACACCCTCTGGTTAAGCATTGGCTGGCGATCGCCCGCGATCAAAATACCCCCCCGGTACTGTTTAAAACAGCGATGACGGAACTAGGGCGCTGGTTAACCTACGAAGCGGCGCGGCAATGGCTGCCGACCCTGGAAACTAGCGTTAAAACCCCTCTAGCGGAATGTCCCGCTACTTTTATCGATCCTAGCGTACCGATCGCCGTAGTCCCGATTTTACGCGCAGGATTAGCCCTGTTGGAAGGGGCGCAAAGTCTTTTACCCCTAGCTAGTACCTATCATCTCGGTTTAGCCAGAAATGAGGAAACCCTAGAGGCGAGTTGTTATTTAAATAAATTACCGGCTAGTTTTGATCCGGCCACGAGAGTGTTAATTCTCGAACCGATGTTAGCCACGGGGGGATCAATTTCAACGGCAATGGCAGAAATTACCAGCAGAGGCGTTGATCCTGCCCTAATTCGCCTGATTTCCGTGGTGGCTGCCCCGCCGGCTTTACAGAAATTGAGTCAAAATTATCCCAGCTTGAACATCTATACGGCTATTATCGATGAAGGACTAAATAGCCGTGGTTACATCGTGCCGGGGTTGGGCGATGCCGGCGATCGAGCTTTTGGAACCTATTAGGAGAAAAACGGATTATGAGTCAGCGAGATGGGTTTGCGGGCGGTTTTTTAGCCGGTGCGATTGTCGGTGGTTTAGTGGGCGGTGTTTTGGGGACAGTGTTGGCTAATCGCAGCCGCCGCGGTTTAGCAGCTGGTGATAATCAGTCCTTTGTGGAGGGTATCCGCCATGGGCGCTTGACTCCCGAGGAAGGCATGGAAATGGCCCGCCGCAGTTTAGAAGATAAAATTGCCCAGTTAAATCTAGCGATCGATGATGTGCGTCAACAGTTAGGATCGGTACAGGAAAAGGGCAGCGATCATTAAATAGGGTTGGCTGAATAAATCTCAAAACCTTTATATAACTTTGAGTTAGGGATAGGTATAGCCGCTTCTTAAAAGTTGCCAAACATTAATCAAATCAAGGAGAATTTATTCTCAATTATCAAAATTGAGACAGTTTGTGCCGCTTAAATAAAGAGATTTTGATAACTAAATTAAAGCATATCTAAAGAGTTTTGAGTTAAGAGTAAAACTTCAAGTTTTCATTCAGAATATAGCGTTTCTTAAGCTAGTGAGGTACACCTATTCTTCTTTCCTTTCGTCTAAAGCCCATAACTTTTGTACCTCAGCAGACTGAAAAAAGCTATAGTTTAAGAGTCATGAGAAGAAAAACATGGGGAAAAAAAGCAAAAAAAAAGTTAGCGGACAAAGAAGAGGTGGTCGAGTAAATGGGATGGGAGGAGTGAGATATTCCGATAAAAAAAGATTCGTAGAATTCATCAAAAAAGGAAATTGAGAAACTTTTTATGAAGTGGTAAAAGTTTTTTATACAAAAATCATTAAAGAATGGGTGGAAGCGGGGAATAAAGAGGAGGATTTTCGAGAAAAGGGTCGAAAGATTGTCCTGATTCTCGATAATGCTAGTGTTCACAAAAAAACGGATGTTGTTGGTAAAATTGCTGAAAATATGCCCAACTTAATTTTAGAGTGTTTACCCGCATATAGCCCAGATTTAAATATCATTGAATTGCTCTGGCACTCGACAAAAGAATTTATCGCTCATCGACTTTTTAAATCAGTTGAAGAATTAGAATCTCTTTTACATCAACTTTATAAATGAAGGAGGTCTAATTATTAAGTGGGATCGCAAGTTGAAAAACAAGGGTAATTCTGTTAACGCAATTTAAATTACGAACAGCTTACTGCACACTTAAAACTCAAATCTGATAACTGATAACTGATAACTGATAACTGATAACTGATAACTGTCTTACTCGGCTTTTACCAAACCCTGAGAGCGAATACAGGCCTGTTCCCAGCGACAATCGGGATTAACTTCCACTGGTTTGAGTCGCGCCCAGATTTCGCCTTGATCATCGGCATAAAAACTATCGATAATAGCAGGAATACGAGTACCAAAAGGTTCAGTAATCAGGACAGAATCGGTCAGATTAAATACTTCGCCATTAGCTCCCGTCGCTTTTTCGATGACGGGAATTTCTGCTTTGGGAATCGGTTTTCGGAATGGAGGAGCCGAATCGAAACGGGGACGGAGAGGAGATTTTATCTCACTACTGGCTGATTTTACCGTTTCCTCGGCTGGTTTTTCCTCAATTATTTCTGGAGGGGTTTCTGGAGGTTTGGGGGGTACTGCAGCCCTAGAACCCTTTTTAATAATTTGTAGAGGTTGTAGGGGAGGAGTGGTTTTAATTGGCTCTTCGGGAGGTTCAGGGGTGCTAGGGGTTTTCTTCGGGGGACGTGGCATGATACGACAAGGAAAATAAAAACTATAGGATTATTGAAGCATATCGAGCCGCTAACCCGCTCGACCAGTGCTTGTGTCAATTTTGCTGTGGCTAATTCTTCCCTGGATCCGGGCCAGATACCCCGCACTATAGCTATCTAGGAATTAGTCGATTCCCCTCTCCTCTCCAACTTATTGAAAAAACTTCTCATTAAGTATTGACAAAAATTCCTAATAAGCTTATAGTTATTTATAGTGTTCTCCTCTTAAGGATCGGCAGTGGAACCGCGCGGCAGTCTCTAACAATGCGGTTCCCATTTTTTTTTGGAACGATAGAAGGCTTTTAACGTCTCTAAACTTCTAGGTTTCCTCATCCTTTGGCTTTTATGAACGATAATTCCGACCTGTACCTCGATCATCTCACCCATGCGGATACTGTCATCACTGCTGAAATTGTCGAGCATGAGAGTCAATCAACAGATGAGACAGATTGGGCAGCTCTATCCTCTCATTTACGTCAACAAAATCAAGAATTACAAGCGGAGATCTGGCGACGGGAGCAAGCTCTGGCGGAACTGCGATCGCGGTTAGCCGAGCAACATCGTCGCTGGCAAAGTTGCGATACCCTAATCCAGCAGCAAAACGAGGAACTGCAATACGAAAAGCAACAATTACAGCGAGCTTTAGGAGAAATCGAACAGTATCGTCAAGCAGAACAACGGCAACCGATGATTATTGCCAATTTGACCGCAGAATTGACCCGCACGCGCCAACAATTAGCCCGTTTAGAGCGAGAATGTGCCTTAATTCAGGAAAGTTATCAGGAAAAAAGCCAAAAACTGTGCAACTATGACCAGCAATTGCAGGAATTACGCACCCGTCTCCAACGTCAGCAACGCTACACCCTCCAGTATAAAGCGGCCTTGGCCCAGTATTTCCAGCGCGGTAGCGATCGCAATTTTTCCCCAGATTTAGCCATTGTTGACAAGGCAGCTGCGATTGAGCCTTGGTCTCAGACAGAGAATCAAGAAAACGATGAAGTGGCTCCCATCGATGATTTTGTAGCGGAATTAGAGACTATTGAGCCAGTAGAATCCTTAAATAAGAAAGACAGGGATTGGCCCGCACCTATCATCTCTCCTTCCCCGAAATATTCCTCTTTTCGGGTTGATTTGCCCACTTTTATTAAATATCGCCAAGAAAAAGATAATTCCTGAACAACAGAAAGAGAGCCGGCGACTGTCCATGTTTCGTCTCGGCTCTCTATTCTGGTTCGCTCCTCACACTAATTAAAATCTATCATAAGCTGATGGTTTTGTCCACTAAATTCACAAAAGTTAATATTTTTATAGTTCCGTCATCGGCAGCAGTTGCCATTTTTGACGGAGAAGACGGTTAAGTAGTTTTTGACTGACGCTAATCAGGATTAATCTCGATTGCTGAATTGGGGCCGATTCTCCGATAATGCGACAGTTACGCTCAAAATTGAGCATCGCTTCGCAAAAATTCGCAGTTAGGGGATAGAGTTTCTGGCCTTCCCAACAATCGCAAACGGTTAAAATTTGCAGGATTAAGGCTATTTCGGCGGGATGATGCCATGATAATAGTTCTGACTCGGTTAATCTAATTTTTTCCCGATTGAGCAGTTGTAACAAACTAGAATAGCGAGCGTGGGTATATTGAAATAAAAAGAAAAATTCTCCTTCGGGATGGAGAGGAAGCTGATCAGAGAAAAATTTATCAATTAAATCGTTTAGTTTCAGTAACCAAAAGGACAAAAATTGCTGATCTAATAATAATTCTAGCCATCCTTCCCTAAGCTGAATTTGTGGAAAAAGGGCGATTAAATGGTTAAATATGGTTTGACATTGAGCGGGTGTAAAATAATAAAACAGAGGTGAACGATAGAGGATACTATCAGTTTTTTGGCAACGATAGAAAGTTAATTTATGGTTGTTTTCTGGAAAAAGATTAATTAATTGTTGTTTTAAACAATGCTCGATCGAGGGGTGATTGCAGATAAAATTCATACTCAGAAGGGTAAACGTAGTTGCGTGCGCCCAAAACGTCCTCTAGATATTTCCACCAAATTGAGATGCACCGAAATTATCCCTATTCTTCTTCCTTCCACATAAACACCAGAAGAGCCAGTTTTCGGCTATTGTAGTAGATATCTATGGGGGAAATCCAGATATATTCTAGAACGTGAGGTGTGGAACCTGACACGATTGCCCATAAAAATGCCAGGTTTTTGAACGTGGACTCGTTGAACCAAGAATCCCGAAGCGCTTAGTGGGATGCGATTATCAATCGGATTCTCTCAGGAAACCCGCTTTCTGACTTGCAGTAAGATTGAGGGCATAGTATGGCAATTTCGTAGGCGATGAAGGCAGCGGCAGTTATTGAACAGTACAAAAACGGGCGGCGGGATTTCCGGGGGGAATCCTTGCGGGGTGGTAACTTTCGCAGTGCGGACTTAGCGGGGGCGGATTTCAGTGGTTGTGATATACGCGGGGCAAATTTTAGTCGGGCGAATTTGACGGGGACGAAGTTTACCTGGGCGAAGGCGGGATTACCGAAGCGGTCGCTGCTGATTTTGCTGGGGTTGGCTTTGGTGTTAATTGTGATTTCGAGTTTTTTCTCCGCCTTCGTCGGTTATATGGTGAGCTTAATTTTTTATTCCAATCCAGAACACCAAGTTACTGGTTGGTTCACCTTAATTTTTCTCATCTCCACTTTCCACATTGCTTGGCGCAAAAATATTTTGACCGTAGCAGGAGCCTTCGCCTCAGTCGGAGTCTTCGCCTCAGTCGGAGTCTTCCTCGGAGTCAAAGTCGGAATTGTAGCCGTAGGCTTAGCCGGAGTCGGAGCCGAAACCGGAGCCCTAGCCGTAGTCGTAGCCCTAGCCGTAGCCTTCGCCTTCGCCGGAGCCGGAGCCGGAGCCGGAGCCCTAGCCGTAGCCGGAGCCGTAGCCGGAGCCGGAGCCCTAGCCCTAGCCCTAGCCGGAGCCGGAGCCCTAGCCGGAGCCCTAGCCGGAGCCCTAGCCCTAGCCGGAGCCGTAGCCGGAGCCCTAGCCGAAGCCGTAGTCGTAGCCGTAGCCTTGACATTATTTTTCTGTTGGCTCGGTTGGCTGACCCTTAAACAAGAACACCGCGATCCTTGGTTGCGTAAAATTGTGATAGCCTTTGCTGCCATTGGTGGCACATCCTTTTTTCAAGCCAATTTAACCGAGGCGGATTTTACAGGAGCCACCTTAAAAAGTACCAATTTTAATCAGGCAATCTTGAATAAAACAATTTTTAAACAAGCAATTAAATTGGAATTAGCCCGCCCCGGCAATACCTTATTAGCCAATCCCCAAATTAGAGAATTTTTGATTGATTCCCGCACCGGAAGCGGAAAAGACTTTGCCCAAGCCAATTTACGGGGGGCATACCTGGAGGGGGCAAACCTGCAAGCTGCCAACTTGCGCCTAGCGAATATCAGTGAAGCCAGCTTGCAATACGCCAACCTTGCGGGGGCAAACCTCACCGAAGTCAACGCCGTCAATACCGATTTGCGCCATGCTACTCTGACGGGTGCTTGCGTGGAAAATTGGAATATTGATGCCACCACCCAACTGGATGAGGTGGACTGCCAGTACATTTATCTGCTTAATGGGCAAAAAGAGCGCCGCCCCAGCAGTGGCGAATTTCAACCGGGCGAATTTACTAAATTATTTGCCGAAATGTTCGACACCGTTGACCTCATTTTCCGCAATGGGGTAGATTGGAAAGCTTTCATTGCCGCCTTAAAAATAGTACAAGTGCAGAATGAAGATACGCCGCTTCAGGTGCAGAGCATTGCCAATAAAGGGGATGGGGTGATAGTGGTAAAAGTCCATTTACCGCCCGATACTGATAAAGAGAAAATTCATCAAGAATTTAACCAAAATTATCAACTACAACTCGCAGCCATCGAAGCCCAATATAAGGCACAACTCACCGCCAAAGAGACAGAAATTGCCATCTATCGCCAACAAAGTGTTGATATGATGGAAATTACCAAAACCCTCGCCAACCGTCCCATCCATGTAGAAGCAAAAGCCATGAGCCACAGTAACGACAGTTCTCCAAATATCACCATCCGCGATATTAATAATTCCGCCGTCAATTTCGGCGAAATCATCGGCGATGTAACCAATACCATTAACCAAATTGCGGCCGATGCTTCCCCAGAAAATGCCCAACTCAAAGCCTTACTGCAAGAACTAACCCAGGCGATTAAAATTGACAGCCATTTAGATGAAGAAGAAAAAGCCGAAGCCGCCAACCAAGTGAAAAAGATTGCCCAAGCTAGTCAAAATCCTGATGATGCCGGACTGCAAAAGAAAGCCCAACGAGCGGTTAATTTTCTCGAAACAATTGCTAAAGCTTTGGAACCTGCCAGCAAACTTGCCCAAGCCTGTCAAAAAGCCTTACCGATAATTTTGAAAACATTAGGCTTCTGATAGGTTTGTAGTTGCGCTTTAGCGCAGTTCTAGTTAGGGCTATAGCATCGACTTGCCGCACTTTTTTTTAG
The DNA here is from genome assembly GCF_050500235.1 of Microcystis protocystis FBCC-A270. NCBI lineage: Bacteria > Bacillati > Cyanobacteriota > Cyanophyceae > Chroococcales > Microcystaceae > Microcystis > Microcystis protocystis. The sequence continues at coordinate 4,487,912 of NZ_CP191407.1, read as the reverse complement.
TCCAAACTTGCGCCATTTCTAACATATTAGTAACTCCAATAAACAATCACCCTCAAGATAACAAATCGAGCGCAATTGTCGATGATAGCTGAGATTCTATCACTTGATGACCGAGACTAACAGGTCGAGCATTTCCCTCTACCGGCGCGCAATAACGGGGAATTGGACTAGAAACGAGGCTAATATGACGGTCACTCACCGCTAATCCATGGCTAGGATCATAGCCTTTCCAGCCGCCCCCCGGCAAATACACCTCTACCCAAGCGTGTAAATGTCTTTCTTCTTGGTCTAAATCTCCTTCTTGATAGCCACTGACAAAACGGGAAGCTAATCCCACACAGCGACACACATCCATAAATAAAACCACAAAATCGCGACAGGAACCCTGCTTATTTTTCCAAGTGTTTCCGGGTAGATAGGGTTCTCCAGTAAGACGAATAATTTGCTGACAATTGCGGTAAATTTTGTCATTAAGATTAAACAGGAAAGATAGCACCTGTCCCTCAGTTTCCTGCATAATTTCTTGGGCTAATGCTGCCATATCAGGGTCATTATTTAACCCATAGAATTGTCTGTAGGGTTGTAATTGACTGTGGAGAGAAATAGGATAATCAAAGGGTAAACAGGTCGCCCAAGGTTCCAACAAATACTGAAAAGGATTAACCCCATGGGTTTCCACTTCACTGACCACATCAATCAATAATTCTTCCGTCGGTTGATTAAACCAAATTTGTAAACAAGAATTACCATCGAGGTCGATAATATTAGTTATTGTTAAAGGTTCTGGGTTAATTTTGAGCGTGAACTCTCGCAAAGTTTGCCCACCATCGGATTTTGGCCGCAAGCGCAGCAGATGAGGCGATAAAATCACGGGTTGATTATAGAAATAGTTGGTTTGATGCCGAATGTGATAACGCATTAAGTTGTTAATTGGGATTGATATTGAAAGTTATTTACTGGCAGAGGTGAGGCAAGTTCGGGATTAAAAACAAAGAAAGTTTCTGTCATTTTTATTCCCACATCATTAACTCTTTTTTGAATATGGTCGAGGAATTCATGCAATCCCATTTCAATAACATCCTCGATAGTTAGATAACTCATTTCGGCACAAAGTCGCCCTAAACTTCTTTCTACCGAATTGCCCCAAGTTCCTACAGGAGTACCGGTAACTTGATGCAAACAGTGGTCTAATTCCCGCAGACAAAAGTGAATTGAACGAGGAAATTCTCGATTAAGAATTAAAAATTCGGCCACGTCACTAGGAGTAATCCGTCGTTGACATTTACGATACATTTCGTAGGCACTCACCGACCGCAGTAAAGCAATCCATTGAATTTGGTCTAGAGAAGTTCCTACCCATTGAGCGGAAGGTAAGAGATAATAGTATTTAACATCAAGAATTCTGGCGGTTTTATCGGCGCGTTCCTGTAATCTTCCCATAACGCCAAAATGCCAACCTTCATTATGAGTCATCGTTGCATCCATTACCCCCGCAAAACGGTGACTAGCCAATTTAACTTGGGTAAAAAAGTTCGGTAAAGTAGTTTGAGGATGGTAAGAGGAAGCATCTTTTACCATCAAGAAAAAACCATTAACCTGTTCCCACATTTCCGAAGAAATAATCTCGCGAACTGACCGAGCATTTTCTCTAGCCCAGCGCAAACAAGAGATAATTGAGTTACTATATTCCGTGTCAAATGTCAAGAAATTGATCACATTTTCTGCGGTGGCTGTGCCGTAACGTTTCTTGAATTGTTCTAAATCTCCCGTGGTTAAAACCAAAGGTTCCCACTGTTGCAAAACGCTGGTAGGTACATCTAACATTAAATTAAGATTAACATCCATAAACCGGGCGACATTTTCTGCCCGTTCAATATAGCGATTTAACCAATAAATTGAATCAGCAACTCTACTAAGCATAATTAACTGGGAAAAAGTGAAAAGGAAAAAGAAAAGGGTAGGGTGGGTTAGTAACCCACCAAAATTTTGATTATTGTCCTGATTACTTGGTTAAAACCCAAGTGTCTTTACTGCCACCACCTTGAGAGGAATTAACCACTAAAGAACCCTTTTTCAAAGCCACGCGAGTTAACCCCCCTGGATGCACATAAATTTCATCGCCACGATGGAGAATATAGGGACGTAAATCCACATGACGACCTTCAACTTCCGTGTCAATTAAAGTGGGAACCCTAGAAAGACTTAACACCGGTTGAGCGATATAATTGCGGGGATTAGCAGCAATGCGTGGGGCAAATTCTGCCCTTTGTTCGGGGGTAGCTTGAGAACCGACTAACATCCCATAACCTCCCGACTCATTAGCGGCTTTCACAACTAACTTATCGAGATTATTTAAGACATAATCTAAGTCCTTTTCTCGCCAACAAAGATAGGTAGGAACGTTATTTAAAATCGCTTCTTCTCCCAGATAATAACGAATCATATCGGGGACAAAAGCATAAATAACCTTATCATCGGCGACTCCCGTACCCGGAGCATTAGCTAAAGCGACGCGACCTTCCTGGAAAACTTTTAATAATCCGGGTACACCTAACATCGAATCGGGACGAAAAACCGCCGGATCTAAAAAGTCATCATCGAGGCGACGATAGACCACATCTACCCGTCTTAATCCCTTGGTGGTTTTCATTTGTAGATAACCATCAAAGACAACTAAATCACGCCCTTCCACTAATTCTACCCCCATTTGTTGGGCAATAAAAGAATGTTCAAAGTAGGCAGAATTATAGGTTCCGGGGGTTAAAACCACCACGGTGGGATTAGGTAATTGGGCTGGGGCTAAATTGAGGAGAGTTTCCAACAGATGGGAAGGATAATCATCCACCGGTTTAACATTCATTGTCTGGAAAATATCGGGGAAAGTGCTTTTCATTACCCGACGATTTTCGAGGACATAGGAAATACCGGAAGGAACCCGCAAATTATCCTCTAAAACGTACCATTGACCATCTTTATCGCGGACTAAATCGGTTCCCGTGATGTGACACCAGATACCTCCGGCGGGTTTCAGTCCCACACAGGGTTTCAGAAATCCCGTCGCCGAGGCGATTAATTCGGGGGGAATAATACCATCTTTAATGATTAACTGGTCATTGTAGATATCGGAGAGAAAAAGATTGAGAGCTTTGATGCGTTGTTTCAGTCCTCTTTCTAAATAATCCCAGTCCTCAGCCGAGACAATTCGGGGAATAATATCAAAAGGAAAGATTTTTTCCACCCCTTGATTGTCGCTATAGACATTGAAAGTCACCCCCAATTCAAACAGGGCCGACTGAGCCGTTTCCCGGTGTTGTTGAAGTTCTCGGGGCGGCAGATTCTGCAACCATTTGATTAAAGGGGACGAGTGGGGACGAGGTTGACCATCATCTAAGAATAGTTCGTCGTAGAAGCCTTCGGGATCGTAGGTATTTAATAGCACGCTGACCTCATTTCATACCTTACCTATTCCCAGTGTCGGACAATTGGCCTGATTTTTTGTAGTCTAGGAGACATTTTAAGGGAAATTTTAGGAAGTTAGCCGTTTTTCGTCCCTAGCGATCGCCAATCGATCCCCACCGGTGGAGAAACCTGACCGGAGCGAGAATTAGACCTGAAAACTGTGTTACATTTTTTAAAGGTCACACATTAAATCTTTCATTTTTCTTACTGGTTACGCGATGTTTACCAAACAAGTAACGGATTCTAAAGCCTATCAATGGTTTGAGGAACGCTTAGAAATTCAAGGGATCGCTGATGATATCAGCACCAAATACGTTCCCCCTCACGTCAATATCTTCTACTGTCTGGGTGGCATCACCCTTGTGTGCTTCGTGATCCAGTTTGCCACTGGTTTCGCCATGACCTTCTACTACAAACCCACTGTAGCAGAGGCCCTCTCCTCCGTACAGTACATCATGAACGAAGTTAACTTTGGCTGGTTAATTCGTTCTATCCATCGCTGGTCCGCCAGTATGATGGTCTTAATGATGATCCTGCACGTTTTCCGCGTTTACCTGACCGGTGGATTCAAAAAACCTCGCGAATTAACCTGGGTAACTGGGGTTGTCCTGGCCGTAATCACCGTTAGCTTCGGTGTCACCGGTTACTCCTTACCCTGGGATCAGGTGGGTTACTGGGCGGTTAAAATTGTTTCCGGTGTACCTGCTGCTATTCCCGTCGTCGGTGATCAACTCGTCACCCTGATGCGCGGTAGCGAAAGCGTCGGTCAAGCAACTTTAACCCGTTTCTACAGCTTACATACTTTTGTACTACCCTGGTCGATCGCGGTCTTCATGTTGCTACATTTCTTGATGATCCGTAAACAAGGCATTTCTGGGCCTCTATAATTCAGAAAAATATCTCTGTCGATCCGAAATCATTTTTAGGAGACATTATCCATGTCCACATTAAAAAAGCCCGATCTCAGCGATCCCGCTCTGCGCGCTAAGTTGGCTAAAGGGATGGGTCACAACTACTACGGTGAACCCGCTTGGCCTAACGATCTGCTCTATGTCTTCCCGGTGGTTATCTTTGGTACGATCGGACTCTGCACCGGTTTAGCGATTATGGATCCCACCATGATCGGTGAACCTGCCGATCCTTTCGCTACTCCCCTAGAAATTCTGCCAGAGTGGTATCTTTATCCCGTTTTCCAAATTCTCCGTATTCTTCCTAACAAACTCTTAGGTATCGCTTGCATGGCTGGCGTTCCCCTAGGCTTGATGTTAGTTCCTTTTATTGAAAGCGTCAATAAATTCCAAAATCCTTTCCGTCGTCCCGTCGCTACCGCTATCTTCCTATTTGGTACTGTGGTCACGATCTGGTTAGGTATTGGTGCCACTTTCCCCATCGATATATCTTTAACTCTCGGTTTGTTCTAAGTTACTGAACTCCGGCAGTTTTTTGCCCACGCTTGTGATTCCTGACTTTGGAAGAGCGATCGTGGGCAATTTTAATTGTGATTTCCTCTAACGGGTAATTTGTTGTACCAAAGCGATGACATCGCTGCGGCTGAGTTTTTCCTTACCTAAAGCTAGGACTTCGAGAGTGCCATGGGCTAAAGCGAGGGGAATCTTACAAAAATCGAGTGCTGGCCCTTGGGGCAGCGATTGAGTGTAATAATCGGCTAATTTCAGATTACGACGGGCATAATTATGAATATCACTAATTGTCCAACCTTGGGGCAGAAAACTTACCCCCCGGCGCAGATCCTCGCCATGGTTGCGGGCAATATTAACCGCTTGTAAACCCCGACCAAAACCGAGGGCATAACTGCGATTAGTTTCGGTGCCGTCGTACCAATTCCAGAGGTCAGACAGCAATAAACCCACGGCACCGGCCACACTAAAGGTATATTGATCTAATTGCACTTCTGTGCGAATATCCCAGTTATTCCCGGCCCAGTAGGCCATGCGATCGGCCATGGCCGCCGTGGCATCCCAAACCCGGGGGGCGATCGAATCCGGTGCTAACATTGCCCATTCGCCAATTCTCAGGGTGACTTCCGGCAAAATCTCCCGATGGACTAAGCCAAAAGTAAAATCCTCTTTGGTAGAATTTTGGGTACCTGCTTGTAAATTCAGGCTAATTTGTCTTAATATCTGGGCTTTACTGAAGTTATCTAGGTCTGGATGGTCTTCTACTTCATCGATCGCCCTCATACAGAGATAAGCTGAGGCTACTGCCTCGAGCAGACGATCCGGTAAACGACTTATGGGAATATAAAAAGTTCGACTCGTTTCTTGCAGAATCGTTAAAGCATTATCGCGCAAATTCATTCAGTCCACTCCTCACGCCAACTTAGGTAACTACGAGTTAAACCAATCAGATAGATCGGTTTAGGTGATTCCGATGTTCCTAAGACAAAGTTGCTGTCTATTGTAGTATGATTATTCAAAATTTCCCGATTATTCTCGAAAAAATCAACCATTAGGGTCTTCTTGACAATTTTTCTTTCTCGTATAGCTGAGGGACAATTACGGCAATTTTTCGAGATTACAGGCTTAAAAAGCGGTTTTTGCCCGTTTTTAAACGGTATTTTGCGGCTTCATGGCAGGGATTGAAAGGAGGTCACTTGTAAAATTGGCCCGATCATGGCCAGAGTCATCACATCCGAGCGAATTTGACCTATAACTGTCACTTTTGCCCTTGTTTGAATTAATTCGGCGGTCGGTTCCATTAATTCGTAGGTTTGACCGTTATCGGCAATTAATGCCCAAGTTCCCGTGCCTATTTCGATTCTTTTTACCTGACCCGTTACACTAACACTCATGCTTTGATTTCCCCGATCGAGGCGATCGCAATTGCCGCCCCTGTTACGAGCATTCTATCGATATCTTTGCTCGGCATTGATTGTCAATTTTGGCAGAATTTAACCCCATAAATCAGTTTTTTTTATCTAAAAAGCGATCGCTACTTCCGCCACCACCGCTAAGAGGGAGGCCACAGCCGCTAGAATTATTATTTCTCGATCGGATTGTCTCATAGCTATCTGAGTATAAATTACTAATCCTAGTCTATACCACATCTAACCTAGAGTTAAATTGATCTAAATTATTTTATCCATAGATAAAAAGCTATAAAAGTTATCGGCAAGAAGGGAGAAATCTTTTTCTGAATTACCCTGTATTATTTGTTCAGTAAGCCCTAATATAAGCCTAACTGTTAATAGCTTAATGATATGCAATAACATTAGATTCCATAGGTATAAACCAATGGGAGATATTTTCTAGTTTTTGATGGATTTGATCGAGATGATCCTGCACGGGTTGCAGAAAAGTTTCGTACTGTTGCATCTGAGTTTTTAAACGCACTAATGCCAGATTAGCATCGCGCCATTGTCGCTCCTGTTCTTCAAATTCACGAGTTTTTTGCTCTAAATCCGAGCATTGCTCATCAATAGTATCTCTGTTTTTTTGTAAATCCTCTTGTAGCTCCTTGATTTCTGCGGCTAAACGTTGACTTTCTTGGAGATTATTTTGATAACTATCCTCCAGGAGAATTAACACTGGTTCAAAGCTACATTTTTGGGCATCTTCTGGGGATAAAATTCCCTGTCTGCGTTGCAGAATTTTCAGATGTTGAGAGCAAATAGCTTGCCTTTCCCGAAGATTCCGTCTTTGTCCGAACAAAGTTTCTGCCAGCATTCCTTTTCTCTCCTGTTCCTCGGCTAATTCCGCCTCTAAATTAGCTCGCTGGGATTCATCTATTGTGGCCATTCTTGCCTCTAATTCTTCCACGGTTTGAGATTGGAGAGTTAATTCTTCCTCTTGGTCGTTGACAAAAATTTCCAAGCGATCGAGGTCTGTTTGTAAATTGTTAACTAAGCTCTCCAATTTTTCTAAAGGCATTTTTTCAAGAGCTTCTAGATCGATTTTACCATCAAAATCTAGGTCTGCTGCTTGGGCGAGACGAAGGAGCATTTGTCGAGTAGAATCAGTGGTTTGTAGGGTGAGGTTAAGGTGATCGAATAATTCCTGTTTTTGACTCAGAACAGTTTCTTGTATTTGTAGTTGTATTTTCGCTGTTTCCAAAACACTGCGACTTGTCTTTAATTCCCTGGCTCTTTGTTTGAGATGATTGAGCATTTGTTCGTTGACGACCTGGCGATTTTCTACAGCTTTTTTCTGCTCCTCTAAACTTTGCCAACAACTATTTAAAATTGTCTGTTGTCCCTGCACAGATTCAAGAGTTGAATAGAGAATTTGTGAGGGAGAATTACCCAGATCGTGATTATTGGCTAAACTCTCCGCTAGAGAGCGAATAAATTGTTGTTGTTCTGGGGAAAGATTGGGGAAGGAGTTGAAATTTATTTGTTCTTCTTCCAGGTGTCGCTGTTGCTCTATCAATTGTTGTTTTAGGTTTTCCAGTTCTTGTTTTTTGCCCTCTAAATAATCGAATTCTACTTCTATGCGCTCAATTTGCTCAATTCTTTCCTCCATTTCCATTTTCTGGCGGTTGAGAATCTCGCTTTGATAGGTGAGGGATTGTTTCCACTGAGCGATTTTCTCTTGATCTTCCTTATTGCGTTCGATCAAACGGGAAATCTTTTGCAGTTGTCGCACGATCTCCGCTCCCGCTAATTCCGGTTTTCCTTGCAGTTGACGATTATCGCTCAAATTCACCAAGAGAAGCGCACCTTCTCCTATGGAGTTAGTTTCGTCGCAGGTTAAAATATCGTTTCCCGCTATGGCACTCCACGTCTGATCTTTATGCTGACAGGCCAATAGTTTCAATTCGGTTTTGTAACCGCTGATAAAACCTCTAGTCTGTTTTTTTACTTCTGCAAGGTATAGCACGAGTAGTCTTCCTGTGTGATGAAAGTTTTTGTAATTGGTTTTAGAGAGAGTTGGTGATCGAGGCTAGGAACGGCCTGTCTATAGTTTCAGTGTACCCATCAGCTGCCAAAAAATTTTAAATTTCTATTATTCAAGTTTTTCTTTTTGAGACATACATTTGTCCTCAATTTTTCCTCTTACCCACTGGAAAATTTTAAATTTTTGAAGATTTTTAAGCACCAATTTACTGACCTAGTCTCAAAAAATTTGGCAGTCAATCTCATAAATCGGCTGATGTTTTCTGACCCCTTTTACCTCTGGCTGCAGTTTGAATAAGCTGACCACACATCTAAATTATCGTTTAAGACGGCGTGAGAGCGAGAGGCAAGGATAGAAAGCTAGACCTTTTGTACTGAAAATTGCCAAAGCTAGTTTAAATGCAGCAAAGCTTACTGAAAAATATCTTACATAATTAGCTTATCAGATTTATTATTAGTGACAAGAGCAAGGAAGACAGCGTTTCTTCTCAATCTCAAGATGAAGTATGACGAGACTTGGTATCATCTCCAGACTAACACCTCCTCTTCCAGTATTGCCCAAGACTAGAGACTTCGTACCTCACCATTAAGATAACTGCTCTAGGTTATTCTAGACCAAAAGAAATAGCGTCTAGTGGGGGAGATTCCGAGAAATTAGGCAAGGAAGCGGCTCTTCTCGACTTTGTGTGATAATTTTTGCTTATGGAATCGTGAAATGCTTATCGGGTAACACTTTTAGGACTATTTTGTCGAAGAAACTATCAGTATAGACCTCGTTTCCACACAGAAACCAGAAGAGCCAGGAAGCTTCAATGAGATTGACATTCCCAGTATTTTACAATTGATTGAACTAGGACAAAGAACAAGAGAACTATTGATGGCGATCTCAGTATTGGTGAAAAAGTCGAGAGTATTTTAGAAAATTCCAACTATTCCTGGGATCTTTTCCCTAAGAAGCTCTCGCTCAGGCTATAGTGATCGAAGCTGCTCTCATTCTCTGGGATATCGCCCTACCAAAACTCGACGGTTTAACCAGTCAAGGGGGAGGCCACTGGCAAGGGTAAAAGCCAAAATGGTGGAGGCAACCGATTATTTAAGCAAACCTTTGAGCGAAAATGAGTTATGACTGCTGGTTGAGAGGGCATGAAAATCGGGTTCTACCGAACCTGTCATGTAAAACTATCAACAACTCATGCTTGTAAAGTTTGTACACTAAGGCTTTGAGTTTTTGTTAAATTGATATTTATCAACTTTAGAGCCTTGCTGTGCAGAGAGGGAGCTTGAGGAATTTTCTACAGTGTAAGTTCGGAAGAACCGAAAATCGGAGCCGATGCCTACATTGTCAAACCCTTTGAACCTATTGAGTTCATTTGCATCGTTAAACAACTGCTGCGCCGATAAAATCGCCTTCACCAGGGACAGTCTAGTCATGGTATAGGTCGAGATAGCTAAAAACGCCGCCCCAAATATTACTTAAGGCTTGCTGAATAATGGTAAAACCCTTTTAAAATAAGGCTTTTGACCTGTTAAAATCCGATGTTAGTACAAGAATATAGGATTGGGACATTCAAAAACCTTGCATTATCCTTTTTATAGTACATAAGCTGGTACAAAAAAAAGAGGGCAACAAAGCCTGAAACGACCGGCTACTGACGACCGGCTACTAACCCCACCAACAAACTTTTTCAGCAAACCCTACTTACAGGAGAACAAAACAAATGCTTAACGATACCGATTTTTTTACTGGTGACGCTCAAAATACCGCCCCCGACACTCAGGAATTAGAAACTCCCGTCGGTGAACTGTACTTGCGATTTTATCTACCCTCTCAGGACGAGTTTGCCCTTAGTTCCGTGGGTATTCGCGAGGTGATGCAGCAACCAGTCGATCGCATTACCCCCATTCCCAATGCTTCACCCTTGCTTCTCGGCACGATCAATCTTCGGGGTCAAGTGATCTGGGTGGCGGATATCGGGCAATTTTTGGGGGATAGCAGCCCCTTAAACACCGATCGAGCCGAAATCCCTGTAATTGTGATTGAAGAACAGGAAACGATCCTCGGTTTAGGGGTGCAACGTTTGGGAGATATGAAATGGCTCGACCCAGATAAACTAGGTAGTGTCGTCAGTATTCCCGATCAGATCGCCCCCTATGTGCGGGGAGAGTGGATTCTGGGCCAAGAATCAAAAAAAACCTTAAGACTACTCGATCATCTGGGCATACTCCGTTCTAGCCGTTGGGCGGCTTAAAACCTCAAAAAAATAGCAGAATAGCATTTATAGTAATTATTTCTTGAAACTACTAACTACTTCACCACTTTATCTTTAACTAGGGGAGGGACAAATGCCGTCAGGGAAAGAATATGCGAAACTCTATGGCAAGGCGAACACCGCCTATTGCCAGGGCAACCTTGAGGATGCCGCCGTCATTGTCAAAGAAATGATCAGCAAGTATCCCGATGATGCCAACGTCATCCTTTTACAGGGACACATTTATGTCGGACTACAACAATACAGCTTGGCCGAGGGACGTTACGAAAAAGTGCTGGAATTGGCCAAAAATTCTGCCAATTTCTTTGAGCTGGTAGATTATGCTCGACGGGGTCTCGATCAGATTCAGCAATCGCGTTTTGAAGCCGAGAATGGAGATTTTATGATCGCCGCTACGGAAAGCATTGCCTACAGCGAGGCAGCTTTCGATCCCAGTCAAGGTTTCAGCAATTCTTTGTCCGGGGGGTCGCAAGCGGCTGCTATCGAGCGACAACAGGAGGTAGTGGACTGGGATAGTGGTCTTTTCAATGACGAGGATTTCGGAGAGCCTACGGCGGGTACAGTCGATTCCTATGGCGATGATTTTGGGGAATCCGAGGAAACCGCCTTTAGTTCCCTTATCCTGGCTGGTTCAGGCTCTCACGGTTCCCAGTGGTCCGGGGATTCTGCGGATGGAGAACCCCCTTTCCCCTTTTTGGAAGCAGCGGAGATTGACCCGCTGCAGGAAGGGTGGGGCGGTGGGTTAGGATCAACGGGAGAAGCCACTTTTACGGCTGACTGGCGGGAAAATCCCGTCACCGGTCGAGATCAGGAGTTATCCTATGCCGATGCCCCAGAAACAAGCACTTTTGCCATTGACCCGGAACTGCCCCGCCGACAAGCGGCGAAAACTGACCTTAATCAGGGCAGAGTCACTCAAAAAAGATACGAGGAAGACGAAGCCAGAGATTTTAGAGAACTAAAACTCAATGATGAGGATTTAGACGGTTTTTCCCAACTACGTCTGACGGATATAGGCGAAGAACTGGGGGAATCGGAGCTATTTACCGGTTCGGGAGAGGAAGCTTTAACTGCTGGTTTTGTCCCCGAACCCAGGGCGAGCCTTAATGCCAGTTCTGCTGTGGGAGAGCCTAGTTTTCATCCTTCTCGTCTAGAAATCCCCGATGACAAAAGAGATAGTCATCTTGGCCCTGTTTCCGAGCGCCTGCTCGGGCCAGTGGTGGAAGTCAATCCGGGCAAATTAGCCTTTTTTGTCAATGCTTCTTTGGGCAAAAAGCAACTAATTTTAGCGGCTTTAGCGGGTATTACCCCAGTGGTGTTAATTTTTGCCGTTAGCACCACCTCTTGGCTTTCTGCAAAAGTTGCCCCCAAAACAGCCCCAATACCACCAGCACCAGCCAGCCTTTCTCCTTGGAGTCAACCGAAACCAGCAATGATGTTATTAACTGGATTGGGAACCTTTGCCCTAACTTGGCTAGGTTTACAGTTGCTAATTAGTCAAATTAAGCGCAGTCTCGACGATTTGCAAAGCCAATTCGATCATCTTTCGGAAGGCAATTTTAACGCTAAAGCGACGATCTACTCGGAAGATGAATTTGGTCAACTGGCCAATCGTTTCAATCAGATGTCCCAGGTGGTGGCAACTATCACCACCTTGGCCCAAGGCCGCGCCGCCGAAACGGAACGGGAACGGAAAAATCTACAAAGGCAAGTGATTCGACTTCTCGATGATGTGGAAGGAGCGGCTCGGGGGGATCTGACAGTGGAAGCGGAGGTAAGTGCGGATGTTTTAGGGGCGGTGGCCGATGCTTTTAATTTGACGATCCAAAACCTGCGCGAAATTGTCCGACAGGTGAAAAAAGCGGCAAAACAGGTGAATCAAGCCAGTACCAATAGTGAATCTTTCGCCCGCAATCAGTCTAGCGATGCCCTGCGGATGGCGGAGGAGTTGGCCGTCACCCTTAATTCGGTACAGATGATGACCGACTCAATTCAAAGGGTGGCAGAAAACGCCAGAGAAGCCGAAGAAGTCGCCCGCACTTCCTCGATTACCGCTCTCAAGGGGGGCGATTCCGTGGAAAGAACCGTGGCGGGAATTCTGCAAATCCGCGACACGGTATCAGAAACGGCGCGAAAAGTCAAGCGTTTGGCAGAAGCTTCCCAGGAAATCTCGAAAATTGTCGCAGTAGTCTCTCAGATTGCCTCGCGAACCAATTTATTGGCTCTTAATGCCTCGATTCAAGCGGCGCGAGCAGGAGATGCAGGCCGCGGTTTTGCGGTGGTGGCCGATGAGGTACGTCAGTTAGCCTATAGATCGGCTAAATCTCTTAAGGAAATTGAACAGATCGTTTTACAGATTCAATCGGAAACGGGTTCGGTAATGATGGCAATGGAGGAAGGGATTCAACAGGTTATCGATGTCACCGAGCGCTCGGAACAGGCCAAGAAGTCCCTAGAAGATATTATCCAAGTTTCTAACCGCATCGATACGCTGGTGCGATCGATTACCGCCGATACGGTCAAACAACGGGAAAATTCCCTCAATGTCGCCCAAGTTATGCAGTCGGTGGAGTTAACCGCTCAGGAAACTTCCCAAGAATCTCAACAGGTGGCGGGTTCTTTGCAAAAATTGGTGAGTATCTCCCGGGAGCTGCTTTCTTCGGTAGAACGGTTTAAGATAGACTCGGAAGATAATTAATAATCGATGAGTGGTAATCAGTGGGTTATTGATCAGCTGCTATCGCTCAAGATTAACCGCTAAAGTTGGTAAAGTTATGCCTAAACTTAGTCTCTGCATGATTGTCAAAAATGAAGCCGAAAATCTCCGGCGCTGTTTGGATAGCGTTAAAGAGGTGGTGGATGAGATGATCGTTATGGATACGGGTTCGACCGATGATACGATTGCTATTGCTCAAAGTTACGGTGCTATAGTTCCTAGCTACGATTGGCGGGGTAATTTTTCCGATGCCAGAAATGAGGCTTTAAAATATGTTACTGGTGATTGGATTTTAGTTCTTGATGCCGATGAGGAATTAAATCCCGCTATCGTACCGAAAATGCGTCAGGCTATGGAAAAAGAGGAAAATTTAGTTATTAATTTAATCCGCCATGAAATCGGAGCCATACAATCACCCTATTCTCTAATTTCGCGGCTATTTCGCCGACATCCTCAAGTCACTTTTACCCGTCCCTATCACTCAATTATTGATGATAATGTGGCTATTTTATTAAAAAAAGAACCGGGTTGGAAAATAGTTGAACTGCCAGAAATTGCTATCTTTCACTACGGTTACACCGTCGATAAAATAGCCAGCCTAGATAAGTTTGAACGGGCAAGAAAAGCGATGGAGGGCTTTTATCAACAACATCCCCACGATCCCTATGTGTGTAGTAAATTGGGAGGGTTATATCTGAAGATTGGCAGGGATAAAGAGGGTTTTAAGCTGCTCAAACATGGTTTAAAATGCCATGGCTCTAATCCACATATTTTATACGAGTTATATTATCATCTCGCTAATTATTATTATTCAGTGGAGGAATTTAAGCAATCAGGCGATCATTTTGTTAAAGCGATTAAGCAGCCAATTTTAGATAAATTAAAACTGGGTGCTTATAATAATTTCGGTGGGTTATTGTACGAAGCAGAAAAATACGAAGCTGCCTTATCTGTCTTTGAGAAAACCGTAGAAATTGATCCTAGCTATGCCGATGGTTACTATAATTTAGGACTGGTTCTCAAACAACTGCACCGGCTACCAGAATCGATTAAAGCTTATAAAAAAGCTCTCAAGTTAAACCCCGATAATCCCACTATTTACCAAAATCTAGGGGTGGCTTATATAGTTTTCGGTAGTTATAATGAGGCGATCGAGATTTGGCAAAAAGGCCTACAATTATTGAAAGATCAGGGTAATGTATCTCGCGCTGAAATGCTGCAAGAAACCCTAAAAGCTTTGGGAGCAAGTGTATTGAAGGATGAACAGTAACTGTTCAGAGTTGTTGGCAAGATTGGGAGCAGCCACTGCATTTAAATTGCGAATAAGCAGTTTAAATGCAGTACATCTGATTGCTAAAACCCTGTCTAGTCAACTCCTGTGAGGATTTTTGCGAATTAATTCTTGATAGGATTATCGAGAAGTTAGACGCTGAAGACTTAGGGGTTTTGATAGAAATTATCAAGAGATAATTGCTGCCGTGTAATTGACCTTGACAAGAAATGCTATAATTTCCTAGCAAGAGGGGAATTGAATCCCTCTCAGGGTTGCCATCGCACAATTTTGTCGGTTGCTGGTTCTCGTCAGCTTGTTTGTCAAATATACCAATTCTAGTTTGAATCGGTGCTGTTATGTCAAGATTCAGGCTTTCTGGCTGCAACGGAACTGAAAAATCAAATAATCTATTCCATCAAATCTTCTTACCTTGGACAAAAATAATGAAATTCGAGGAAATCCAAGAGATTCTTAATGGGCAACTGCTCAAGCTTGAGAATCGCTGTCTCAATGACACAGAACAATTATTATTGCGAGGACTTTGGCAGAAAAAGAACTATCAAGAAATTGCCCAAGAAAATGGTTATAGTAGCGGCTATCTTGCCAATGTAGTTGCCCCAGGACTCTATAATAGAGTCTCGCAACTGATCGGACAAACGATCAATAAGAAAAATTTTTTATCTAGACTACAATCTCATTTTACCAACTCCACATCGCTTCAGTATTGCGATCAGGAATATCTCCAAAATGAGCGTCCAGAATACCCCGATGCTCCTATTCCCTATAATTCTTATTATTATCTAAAACGAACAAAACTTGAAGCAAAAATTATCGAGGAAATCGGACAATCTGGGGCGTTAGTACGCATTAAAGCTCCCAACAAATGGGGGAAAACGTCTTTATTATTAACAATTTTAGAGGCTTGTCAACAGCAATTCGGTTATCAAATTGTTAGTTTAGATTTACAAAAAGCAGACCAAGACATCATAGCAAATTTTAACAAGTTCTTACGCTGGATCTGCCGTAATTGCGCTCGGCAGTTGAATTTAGAAGCCAAATTAGATGATTATTGGGATGAAGATATAGGAATTAAAATGAGTTGGACAATTTATTTTGAAGAGTATATTTTACGAGAGATAAAACAGCCACTGGTATTGGCTTTAGATGGAGTGCATCGAGTCTTTGAACATCCGAAAGTAGCAGAAGATTTTTTACCTTTAATCAGAGCTTGTTATGAAGAATCTAAGCGATCTCCCCTGTGGCAGAAATTACGTTTAATTATTGTTCAATCCACAGAATCTTATGTTTCTCTGCGATTAGAACAGTCTCCTTTTAATGTGGGATTACCCATAGAGTTACAGGGTTTTGGTCAAGAACAAGTGGCAGAATTGGCAAAAAAATATCAATTAAATGAATTAGCAACCAACGAAATTCAACAATTGATCGACTTAGTGGGGGGACATCCTGCCTTGATTCATTTAGCGATTTATCATCTTAGCCAAGAGCAAATCACGATGCCAGATTTAATCAAATCAGCAACTACATCAACGGGAATTTATTCCTCTCATTTACAGCTTCACTGGGTCACTTTACAAAAACAACCCGAACTTGCCGGTATTTTTCAACAGATTTGTCAAGGGAATCAACCAATGATAGTCGATCCAATTATTGCTTATAAACTTAATAGTATGGGTTTAATTAAACTCAGAGAAAATAAAGCAATTGTCAGTTGTCAGTTGTATCAAAAGTACTTTATAAGTCAATATACTGGTTCGGTATAAATAAATTTTTGAACCATGGTATTAAGACAGTGATCGCTCAAGCCAATCATTATTAAATATCGTCTGATAAATCCGATTATGAACGTCCATTTTTCCATGGCGTTTTACCACTAATCCAGATAAAAATAACTCAGGTAAATAGGGATTGTTATCAATCTGTATTGGTTCTTGATGCAGGATTTGTCGATACAAGGTTAATAACTGGGGTCGGTTTGGACTTTGAAGAAGGCGATCTTGAATGGTTTTTAAATGTTCGGGTTGATCCTGCATCTCCCAATCTTGAATAATTTTTTCTGCTACTAAGTTGGCCAACCATTGTTCTTCTTGATTAGAGGGGATTGGTTGCTCACTATCCCGCATCAGTTGACAGAGTTTTTGGGTTAAGAAAGGTTGCCCTCCCGTCCAGCTTAAGACTTGTTTGAGCATTGTCTGAAGATTACTGACTTTTTCTGTTAACCCATATAATAAAGGTTGGGCTTCGTGTTCTTTAAAACTTGCTAATTCAATAGCGTTACCAATATTAAAAGGTGTTTTCTGGGGGTCAGTAATTAAAGCTGAAGGTGTGGTAGCACCAAAAAAGGCAAAAGTTAGCTCTTGAAATTGAGGTTGAATCGCTCTCTGGTTATAAAAAGAACGAATTAAAGCAAAAAAGTCAGAGACATCAAATTTTAACCCTAAAATGCTATCAATTTCATCAATAAATATAACAGTCGATTTTCCAGATTGCCGCTGATCAAAATCGTCATTAACTAGAAGAAAATTTTCTATAAATTGTCCTAATCGTTGTACAGGAGGCAGGTCTAATTGTTCACTCCACCAAGCTTTAAAAGTTTTCAATTCTTTGATTAATCCAAAACTGCGGAGCAGATCAACGGCTAATCCTTTATACCATTGTTCGGGGGTAATATTGTCTGTTCCTAGCCGAGTTAAGTCAATTACTGCACATCTAATTCCCTCCTTTTGTAATTGGCTCATCATCCGCACCATTAAGCTAGATTTTCCCATTTGACGTGCATTTAAAACATAGCAAAATAGACCTTGTTTGAGAGCTTTATAAAGATTGCGATCAGCTTGTCGAACCACATAATTCGGTGCATCCATCGGTAAACTGCCCCCCACTTGATAGACAAATTTGGGAGGTTGTTCAGCACTTTTAAGTAGGTCATTTTCAAAGATAAGTTCTGCTTGGGTTGCTTTCAGTACCTCTAAAGTGTTTGTGAGTTCTTTTGTCCGTTCTTCTACTCTTTGTTCTAAGGTTTGATAGAGTCTGGAGTTATCAATAGAGATAGCAGCTTGAGCTGCTAGAATATTTAATAGTTCAACCCTTTCTGAGGTAAATGCGCCTGTTGTTAAATTATTTTCTAAATAAACAATTCCTTTTAATTGACCTTGATTGAGTAAAGGAGTACAAAGAATGGATTTAGTTTTTTTAGCAATAATGTAAGAATCGTTGGTAAATTGACCTGATGAAGTGGCATCATTTAAAACGATAGTTTCTTTTGTCCGAGCCACATAGTAAATAATACTGGTGGGTAAGATAGGAATTGAATGATCATGGTCGATAGATTCTATGGGAATCGGCTGTAAGATATTAAGCGTTTCTTGATCAATTGTTCCTTGAGCTTCAATGACCCAATTTCCTTCCTGTTCTAAAATCAGACAACTTTTCTGCGCTCCTGCATTTTCAATGACAATTTTCATTAAATTTGTTAGGAGATTTTCTAGTTTAATTTCTCCAGAAATCGCTTGCCAGGCTTTAAGAATAGTGGTTAAATCAAGAACTGCTCCATCATTACCAGTGGTTGAAATGGTGGTACTCAGTCCTTTAGATTTGTTTTGATTGCTGATGCCTAATAAATATTGAGGGTATTCTTCTTCTAATTGTTTAACTTTGGCCTTTGCACCCCAACGAATGTAACAATGATAAGCATTTCTGAGATATAATTTACCGATTTCTTCTCTACCTAAAGTAAAATAAAATTCAGAGGCACGTTCATAAGCTAAAGCCTCTTCATGAATAAATTCATATTTCTTTGCTCCTGCTATAGCACTATCATAATATTTCATTGCTGTCAAAGGTTTTCTCAAAACACGAGCCATTTCTGCCTGTATTAAATTGTATTTATGCTGAAAATTCATCGGGGCATGATCTTGCCAACATTTCATCAGTTTCTGATTTTCTTTGACTTGCTTAAGATATTGTTTTTTATTTTTTTGATCGAGGGATGGATATTAGACCTCTTGCATAATTTTTTTATGGTATAATATAAGGTTTTGCTTTTTTCTCAATTCTTAGATTGAAGTGGAAAAAAGAATAAAATGTGATCTTAGGTCAGGAAATCATCTATAATTTTGCTATGTTTATTAGCAAAATTATGGATTATCAAAACTTATCAGATGAACAATTCAAACGCCGTTTCGGTGTGTACAAACAAACATATAGAAAGATGGTAGAATCAGTAAAAAGTGTTGAAGCCGACTCTAATTCACCATCTAAAAGGGGACCGAAACCTAAACTATCTATAGAAGAACAAGTTTTAGTAACGTTAGAATATTGGCGAGAATATAGAACATATTTTCACATTGGTACAAGCTGGGAACTATCAGAATCAACTATATGTCGGATTGTAAATAAGACGGAAAAAATGCTTTTACAATCGGGAAACTTCCGTTTAAAAGGAAAAAAAGCTTTACTCAATCAAGCAGAGATACCGGTCATAACGGTAATGGATGTAACGGAAACTCCCATTGAACGCCCCCAAAAGAAACAGAAAGATTTTTTTTCGGGTAAAAGAGGTTATCATACTTTAAAATCCCAATTAGTAGCTGATCAAAATACAGAGGAAATTATCTGTGTCTTCTGTGGGAAAGGTAGAGGTCATGATTTTAGTTTATTTAAAAAAAGTCGAGTTCGTTTTCATCCTTTAACTACCAGCATAGAAGACAGTGGTTATCAGGGAATAGCTGCATACCATAGTAATAGTTATACACCGAAAAAGAAATCGAAAAATAGAAAATTAACAGAGTTAGAAAAAGAGTATAACAAGGCTTTAGCCAAAGAAAGGATTATCATTGAACATATAAATAGGAAACTCAAAATCTTTAAAATCTTATCCTGTAAATATCGGAATCGTCGTCGAAGATATAGTTTAAGAGTTAACTTGTTGGCGGCTATTTATAACTGTGAGTTAGGGATAGGTATAGCAGCTTCTTAAAAGTTGCCTAAAGATTAATCAAGTCAAGGAGAATTTATTCTCAATTTTTATAATTGAGATAGTTTGTGCCGCTTAAATAAAGAGGTTTTGATAACCAAATTAAAGCAGCTCTAAAGAGTTTTGAGTTAAAAGTTAAACTTCAAGTTTTCATTCAGGACGAATGTACTGATTAACTAATTTTTTGGGGAAAATTAGTTAACCCATCATTATAACATATAATTAATTTGCAAGAGTTCTATTGAGTTAGTAATGCCAAAGAATAATAAAAATTATGTTCTGTAAAAATAATTTCCGCTTTCACAAAACCTGAATATTCAAGGGCGATCTTACTGTTTTCTATTGCTTGAGGATAATCTTTAAACAAGTAACAAAGCCAAGCTTTATAAAAATAAATATTAAAGACAGAAATTCGATTGTTAACTTGGAGTAACTGCCTTAAAGACTTTTCCTCGTCGAGCATAGTACCCGTCAAGTTTTTGACGACTGATTCATTTACTAAAATTTCAACAAATTGGGCGCATATTTTGATTAAATTTAAGGGATGTTCTTGCTGATATTGAGCAATAAAATCAATATATTGTTTTTGCTGATTGTGAACGAATTCTAAGTTATTCCCTACAAATAATAAATGATCGCAGTAGAAATTGGCCCCATGGCAAGCAAATTCAAGATCGCCAACTTCCAGAGCCTTTTGTATAGATTTCTTAAGGGGTTCAAGCGTTTGTTTAATATGATGTTTTTTATAGGTTATATTAATGGAAATTGAGACATAAGCTTTCGACCAAAAATCCTTGGCATTTAATTTCTCTAAAACCCGTAAAGATAATTGTCCAAGTTGATAAGCTAAATCAATATCTAACATGAGCCAAGAGACAATAATTCCATAAACAGCATAAGCATAAACGACTGGGGGTGAATTGCCATACTGCTGGGATAGGGTAATCTCAGTATAGAGAATTGGTAATGCTATAGAACTTTCGGCAAAACAAGCAGGAGCATAAATAAGACTAAAAATCTTCATTGCCATCAACTTATTAGGTTCTTTCATCACTCCTAATCTGGCTAATTTTTCAATGTTTAACGCTTGTGGTGGTGATTCCACTAAAGATATGCCTAAAATTTCTAAACCTTTTTGTCCGTTATTTAGAGCTAAATCTATTGCGCCTCTAGCCAAGTTTATTTTAATCTTTATTTCGTAAAATTTAACTTGTTCTAAAGGACTTCGGACGTGCAGTAAAGCAAAATCACAGAGATTATCAGCCGTTTCTAGATTAGTATTCAGATAGTGAGCTTCTACTAATTCAAGATAAATATTAAAGGTAAGCTCATATTGCTTTTGCCAACTATCTAATAATAAAAGCTGACAAGCAAAATGTAAATAATTGACTGAAGCTTGGTAAGCATTAGCCGATTTAGCTTTCTTTCCCGCCCTTAAATTTAATTGACACAACTGTTTTTTATCTGAGGTATCCTTTAATAAATCAATCCCAAAATTGAGTTGATTAACTATGTCAAATAATTTGTTTTCTTGAGCTTGAGTAGTTGTCTTTTTGAGAAGAAATTGACCAATTTGCAAGTGATTTGCTTTTCGTTCTGATTCGGGAATAAGTGAATAGGCTGCTTGCTGTACTCTATCGTGTAAAAATTTGTATTTAATCTCTACATTTTCTAAATTTAACTGTTGGTATTCTATCTGATCAAACAATAAAGGAAGTTTATAGTCTTCTGACTGAGGTAAAATAAATCCTTGTTGAAGAGCTATCGCTAATTCTTTCGCTGTAGCGGAGATAGATTTTTGTTGAACAAATGCCAATAAATCTAAACTAAAAGAGTTGCCAATACAAGCAGCTAATTTGATTAGTTGTTGCGTTTTTTCAGGAAGTTTACCAATATTTCTAACAATTAATTCCACAACATTATAATCAGTAATACCGACAGATTGTATAGCCTCACTAGACCAAATCCAACGATCTATATTGACTTGATAGGTTATTAAATTTTCACTGTATAAAGTTTTAAGAAACTGAGAGATAAAGAAAGGATTGCCTTGGGTTTTATAAAAAATTAACTCGGCTAAATCTTTAAGCTCATCCCTATTAACCTTACCGTTAAAAGTTTCCTCAATTAATTGTCGAACATTGTCATAAGATAAGGGTTGAATTTCAAGATGATTGATCACTAAATGGGTAGTTTTTAGTTTCTCTAGCATCAAGGTTAAGGGATGAGTTGAACTAACCTCGTTATCTCGATAAGCACCAATAAAAAACAAATATTTGCCTCTTTTATCGGTCACTATAAGTTGCAATAATTTTAGGGATGCCGAATCTATCCATTGTAAATCATCAAGAAAAATTACCAAAGGATGATTAGGAGTACAAAAAACCTTGATGAACTCTTTAAAAACTTGATTAAAACGATTTTCAGCTTCTAGAGAGTTTAATTGAGGAACTTCTGGCTGTTTACCAATGATTAATTCAACTTCAGGAATGACATCGATAATAATTTGAGCATTTGGCGTAATAACCCTGATAATATCGTCTTTCCACGATTCAATTTCCTCCTGATTTTCAGTTAATAACTGGCGAATTAATTCTTGAAATGCTTGAATCAGAGCTAGATAAGGAATATTGCGTTTTAACTGCTCAAATTTTCCCCTAATAAAATATCCTCTCGCTTCAACAATTGCTTTTTGAACTTCATTAACAATGGATGTCTTACCAATTCCTGAATAACCAGAGACTAACATTATTTCGATTGCAGATTCAACTTTTTCTACTGCTGCTACTTTTGGGTGTGCTACTCGTTTGAATGCTTCTAGTAATCTCACTATTTCTTGACTTCTTCCATAGAGTTTTTGAGGAATCAGCAATTGATTGGGATAATCCCGTTCTCCCAAAGCAAAAATCTTAAGCCGGCTCTGCTTTTCTAGTTGACATAAACAAGTTTCCAAATCAAATTTGAGTCCAGCAGCACTTTGATAACGCTCTTCTGCATTTTTTGCCATTAGTTTTCTAACAATGTTAGAAATCATCGGCGGAACTGAGAATTGTTCTAAAGGAGGAGGTTGTTTCGCAATATGACAATGAACTAACTCCATCAAATCCTGAGATCTAAAGGGCAACATTCCTGTGAGCATTTCATAAAAGGTCACTCCCAAAGAATAAAAATCACTGCGATAGTCAATCCGGCGATTCATTCGTCCCGTTTGTTCTGGGGACATATAAGCCAGTGTTCCTTGTAAAAAGCGAGGATTGGTAATAGTTTGCCGCTCAAATGTTAGGTTAGAAGCAATGCTAAAATCAGTCAATTTAACCTGTTTTGTTTCTTGGTTGATGAGGATATTACTGGGTTTAATGTCTTTATGAATAATGGGAACTTGGTGAATCTTAATTAAGATGTCTGCTAAGGAGATAGCAATGGTTAAAAACTGAGAAATAGAAAGGTGTTGGGTTGTTAAAAATTCAGCTAAAGATTGACCACCAAAATCTTCGAGAATTAGGGCAAAAACATGACGATAGTTAACCAAACCATAGGATTTAACTACCCCATCATAGTTTAAATTTTGAATAATTTCATGCTCCTGTCTCCAACAGACGATCTCTTCTATGGAGGGATATTCAGCTTTGAGAACTTTGATGATTACGGGCTGTTCTTTCTGACAAGATTTACCCCGATAAACGACGCTTTTAACCCCTTCGTGAATCTTGTGATTAATCTCATAGTTAGGAAGAGCGAACATCGAATCTTTATCTCCTACACTAAATGTCCATTATCTGATGGAAAGAAGGGATATATTTCATCTTCAAAAAGTTTTTGAATATCGGGGGAACTGTCGTTTACCAACTGCTGAAAATCCGATTTGACAGGGATATTGTAACTCACTCGACGGCGACCAATTGTAGGAAGCCAAGCCGTGTGCAAACTATAACCAAAATTTAGATCCTGATGTCTTAGCTTAGTCAAAGGACCTTTGGCCAGATCCCCCCCATCAAAAATCCAAAATTCGCTACTACGAGGGGTAAAAACACTACAAATGATGTAACCCTCTGTAGAATTTTCTTCGCTTGCACGGCGAGGAATGAACTGAGGAGAACCACCAATATATCCCCTAGGAAACTGATAAGAATCGGCAATCTTCAGGAAATCATCTGGGGTATGTAATCGAAACAGGGAAGATGGAACGCCTTGTTTCGCTAAATTCAGTAAATCCTCCAAAGGCGCTGCTCGGTAGGGGGCATCTTTATATAAATCATAGAGAAACTTTGTCATCGTTTCCTGCCAAAGTCCAAAGGAAATCCAATAAATATCATCAAGTCGTTTGGGTTGCCTTCCTGATGATAATCGATCTCGGTAAGCGTATAAACCCGTTCCCCAAGTATAGGGAGATGAGTAGATAACATTTGATTGAATGACTTCTCCTCGGTTTCCATCAATTACATAGCGTCCCAAACGGCTAATATCCATCTCACTGGGTTCCATAGAATAAACCCGCTTGGCGATTGGATGATAGGGTGGGTAAGCCGATAAGTCATATTTACGAATCCACTCAGCCACATCCCAAGAAGCAATGTGAGCAACATGAAGCGTAATCTTTCCATCAGGATTTTCGTAATCAACTAAAAAGTGAGCAGCTGGTAAAGGAATGATGAGTTTTTTAGCGATGACAGTCACTTCCTTGTCAGAATCAATCGGGTACTGTCCTGAGATGAGCTCCCTACGACGTACAATATAAATATATGAATCCGGTCGATTCGGGCTTTCGAGTAAGTTTCTGATTAATTCTTCGAGTTGTTTATTCTCTGGTATTGGATTGTTTATTAACTGCTCTAAACCGACAATAAAAGCTGTGTCCATTAAAATCACATAATCTTTGCTGACTCCAATTTGATGGATGGTTTGTTCAATTTTTACTGGTGAACCATCGGGAAGTCTTAACTTCCAACGCTCTAAGTTACCTGTCCCATCCCAGCGAAGCAGATAGACAAAATTCTCAATATCTTCCCCAAGCAAATATTTAATTACATTTATGGCCTGTTGCAAAATACCTTGAGCCCACATAATATTCAACTGAAAAATATTTCGCAACATATTAGCATTAGAAAAACCAATGATTGCCCTCATTAATTGGTAAATGTCTTTGGGGAGTTCATCTAATTCAATGGCAAAAGGGAGCCTCTTTAGCAGATTTATAATAGCTCTGCCATAATTTACAGTAAACATTTCACCCGTATTACTATCAAAAGCAGGATGGGCGGTACTCAAAATCGTCTTGAAAGGAAATTGTGGTTTGTTCATTTCGGCCCGCCACTCTTGATTCCAGCCAACAGGTGTAACAACTTCAAGGGTTTCTGTATCTAATTCGTAGGGACGGCCTCCATCATAGGTCACTAATAAACGATCTAGGACATCTTCCTTTCCTGATGGCATAACTAGAAAAGCTGTATTTAGCTCATTACGAAAGCCAAGTGCGCAAGAAAAGCGGACAATTCCATGATTGCGAAATCTATACTTTTGGTATTGGCTTTTCAAGAAGGTTGCCTTGTCTGCATAATAATCAGGGGGCTTAGCTAATCGTGTTGTTATCTTTGCTTCACCGGGGCAATCAAAATCGAGTCGGTAAATCATACCGTCGCCATTCAACAATGAGTCGCCATCGGGAAAAGGGGTACCCCCAGAATCAACCGTTCCTACTGGTGCGACCATAAAAAAATGACCCTGCAAGTCTTCTGGTAATTGCCCTTCAATCTCTAAGTTAAGCTCCGTGTGTTCACATCTATTCGCAGTCATGATTGATTCTGGGATCAAGGGACAACCAGAAGGTAAGTTAGAACTATAATTATTGGGGTTTTCAGTCATAATATCTTAATAATCTGAGATTGATAGGGAAAATACTTGGATTAAGTTCAACCTAATCTTATTCTTTATATCATACTATAAATTTTTGTATTCTTCGTCAAGCTTTCATAACCAATAGGGAAACCAACCGCAGCCCGACTCTAAAAATCCGATTCTTAGCTGAGGATGACGTTCTAAAACCCCCCCTTCAATTAAGGCTAACAGTGCCATCATTTGTTCCATCGGGTGAGAACAAGCATGAAGCGCAAACCGACTATTAAATCGCTCTGCACCAGTGGTGGGTAAGCGGCTATGAGTGCCTTCATGAATTCCTATAGCCATGTCCAAATCCTCGCAGGCCGCCCAAAAGGGTTCATAGGCTCGATCGCTCAAAATTCTGCCTTTAACGGGGTTAGGGCGCAAAAAAACCGCCTTCCAGCCCAAGTTTGCCATGCGGTGTAGCTCTTTTACCATGTCTTCGGGATCATGTTGATTGACTGCAGCGACTCCTTTGAGTCTGGCCGGGTCATAGCTACAATATTCTTCTAATAACCATCTATTATAGGCACGGACAAAAGCCCCCATCACTTCGGCGGGTAGGCTATCAATGGCAAATAACCACAGTCCATAGGTAGGATAAATAAAAGCCCTATCTACCCCCATTTGTGTCATTGCTTGAACATGGGATTCCGGATTATAGCGATTGAGATAAGCATGGGGATGAGCTTGCCTCATCTGCTTATTCCCTTCTGCTTGTACTTGTGGGGAGATTTTTTGACTAATCGGTTCTCCTTTGATTTTCATGTCAGCAGAAGGAGCAAATTCCCTAAATTTAGGTTCTAGGTATTGTCCCCACATTGCGGGGGGTTCAATGACATGGGAATCAGCATCAATAATTTTGTACCCGTTGAGCATAGAGGTTTTTTGGGAATTTTCTACCTAAATTATATTTGATTGGGAAAAAGCGATCGCTTTTTTGCGGCTTTCTTTTCATCCCCTAAAACTGCCTGGATTGATTGGGTTAAACTTGATACAGCACTTTATTAAACTTAACGAATGGAAGCGATTGAATTTAAAATGATTCTTCATCGAAAATTTGGGTCTGAAACCCCGTCGTTCTACGACGGCTTTACTGTTAAATATAAGCATCGTTTACAAAATATATGCTAAAATGTGAGGTATGGAAAAAGCCTATTCGTTTCGATTTTACCCCACACCCGAACAAGAGTCGCTATTGCGGCGCACTCTGGGCTGTGTAAGATTGGTTTACAATAAAGCTCTCCATGTCAGAACACAAGCTTGGTATGAAAGACAAGAAAGAGTAGGATATACTGAAACTTCTTCAATGTTGACCGAGTGGAAAAAACAAGAAGAATTACACTTTCTCAATGAAGTTAGCTGTGTACCTTTACAACAAGGGTTAAGACACCTACAAACAGCTTTCACTAATTTCTTTGCTGGTCGTACTAAGTATCCTAGCTTTAAGAAAAAACATCAAGGAGGAAGTGCCGAATTTACCAAATCTGCTTTTAAGTTCAAAGACAAATAAATCTATTTAGCTAAATGCACAGAACCTTTACCTATTCGATGGTCAAGACAAATCCCAGAAAGCTGTGAACCAAGCACAGTAACAGTCAGATTACATCCTTCTGGACGTTGGCATATTTCAATTAGATTTGATGACCCAACGATTAAGCCTTTACCAGTAACAGATAAAGCCATTGGAATTGACTTAGGAATTAGTAGCCTTGTGATTACCAGCGATGGTGACAAAGTATCTAATCCTAAGCACTTTAAAAAGCATTATCGGAGACTGCGAAAAGCGCAAAAAAATCTTTCTAGAAAACAGAAAGGGTCAAAAAATCGGGAAAAAGCAAGAATCAAAGTAGCCAAGATTCACGCTCAAATCACCGATAGCAGAAAAGACCATTTACATAAGCTAACCACTCAATTAGTTCGTGAAAATCAAACGATTGTGGTTGAGAATTTAGCCATCAAGAATATGGTCAAAAACCCGAAATTATCTCAGGCAATATCTGATGTAAGCTGGGGAGAAATCACCCGACAATTAGCCTACAAATGCCGTTGGTACGGAAGAAATTACATCGAAATAGATAGATGGTTTCCTAGCTCTAAAAGGTGTAGTAATTGCGGGTACATTGCTGAAAAAATGCCGTTAAATGTTCGAGAGTGGGACTGTCCAGACTGTGGGACGCACCATGACCGAGATATTAACGCCAGTAAAAATATTTTGGCCGCAGGGCTTGCGGTGTCAGTCTGTAGAGCGACCATAAGACCAGAACAGAGTAAATCTGTTAAGGCAGGTGCGAAAAATCCTTCGGGAAAGAAGCAGAAACCCAAATCGTGAGGTTTGGGAATCGCCGTCCGTTTTACGGCGGCGAGGATGTCAACATGGCACAGTTGTCATTCCCCCTGAATACCCCTCTAAGTGGGAAGGTAAGGCGATCCGTGTGATACTCTGAAGGGGTTTTGAGCTTGACTCAACCTTCTAAGATACATATAATGTATGTATGACATTTGAATATGATCCCAGAAAAGCAAAAACCAACTGGCAAAAGCACGGTGTTTCCTTTGCAGAAGCTGAAATGGTGTTTTTTGATCCCCTCGCTATTCATGATCTTGATCCCGATTGTATAACAGAAGAACGTTTTATTGCAGTGGGGATGGGAAACATGGGATCACTATTAGTGGTTATTTATACTTTGCGGGGTGAAGTCATTCCCTTGATTTCCGCTCGTCGTGCTACAAAACAAGAGAGAAAAACTTATGAGAAAGGAATATGATTTTTCTAAAGGAAAACGAGGGGCGCTCATTTCCTCTCAGGGAAAAACACGCATTACCATTTATCTAGATGATGAGATTCTAGCTTATTTTCGAGAACAGGCTGAAACCGCAGGAATGGGTTATCAAACCCTAATTAATGAGGCTTTAAAACAATATATCCAATCTCCTTCTGAGCGATCGCTCACTCAGTCCGATTTACGCCGTATTCTTCGAGAAGAATTATCAGCCCTCCAATAATAGAACTCTTGCAAATTAATTATATGTTATAATGATGGGTTAACTAATTTTCCCCAAAAAATTAGTTAATCAGTACATTCGTCCTGAATGAAAACTTGAAGTTTAACTTTTAACTCAAAACTCTTTAGAGCTGCTTTAATTTGGTTATCAAAACCTCTTTATTTAAGCGGCACAAACTATCTCAATTATAAAAATTGAGAATAAATTCTCCTTGACTTGATTAATCTTTAGGCAACTTTTAAGAAGCTGCTATACCTATCCCTAACTCACAGTTATAAATAGCCGCCAACAAGTTAACTCTTAAACTATATCTTCGACGACGATTCCGATATTTACAGGATAAGATTTTAAAGATTTTGAGTTTCCTATTTATATGTTCAATGATAATCCTTTCTTTGGCTAAAGCCTTGTTATACTCTTTTTCTAACTCTGTTAATTTTCTATTTTTCGATTTCTTTTTCGGTGTATAACTATTACTATGGTATGCAGCTATTCCCTGATAACCACTGTCTTCTATGCTGGTAGTTAAAGGATGAAAACGAACTCGACTTTTTTTAAATAAACTAAAATCATGACCTCTACCTTTCCCACAAAAGACACAGATAATTTCCTCGGTATTTTGATCAGCTACTAATTGGGATTTTAAAGTATGATAACCTCTTTTACCCGAAAAAAAATCTTTCTGTTTCTTTTGGGGGCGTTCAATGGGAGTTTCCGTCACATCCATTACCGTTACGACCGGTATCTCTGCTTGATTGAGTAAAGCTTTTTTTCCTTTTAAACGGAAGTTTCCCGATTGTAAAAGCATTTTTTCCGTCTTATTTACAATCCGACATATAGTTGATTCTGATAGTTCCCAGCTTGTACCAATGTGAAAATATGTTCTATATTCTCGCCAATATTCTAACGTTACTAAAACTTGTTCTTCTATAGATAGTTTAGGTTTCGGTCCCCTTTTAGATGGTGAATTAGAGTCGGCTTCAACACTTTTTACTGATTCTACCATCTTTCTATATGTTTGTTTGTACACACCGAAACGGCGTTTGAATTGTTCATCTGATAAGTTTTGATAATCCATAATTTTGCTAATAAACATAGCAAAATTATAGATGATTTCCTGACCTAAGATCACATTTTATTCTTTTTTCCACTTCAATCTAAGAATTGAGAAAAAAGCAAAACCTTATATTATACCATAAAAAAATTATGCAAGAGGTCTAATGTTGCTTGTGATAGTTAAAAGTTAGGCGATCGCTGTCTGTTTTCAAGGATTGCGATCGCTTTTTAATTTTTTCTTGTCAAAGTTTAGTTAAACGGTAAGAGGGGTAATTTTGTAAAGATGTGCTAAATTGGAAGCTTTTTGTAGATCACCTTGACGAAGGGCTTCTCGGACATCATCTAATTTTTGAGCGTCTTCTAATGATAAATAGGGCGACCATCCTTCGGGAGTCTCAATCAGTTCTACTTCCACTTCAGCCATGTACTCTCCAATGTGGATGAGTTTAATGTGAGGCTTTTTTGTCATGGTTTTCTCCTTGTAAAATCACTTGCCCACGGGAAAGTAAAGCCAGAACTAATTGGAAGGTTATACTCATCATTCGGTGGTAGCATCTCCTTACTTAGGGCAGGTGTTTTCCTTGAGGGATAAGCGATCGCTTTTTCGCTGCTTTCTTTTCATCCCCTGAAACCGCTACAAGTCAGAGGGTAAAAGGGTTTTGAGAATTTTAGCCGACAGATTAATTCATTTGTTCTACTTTCAGGGATGAGGAAGTCATACCATAAAGTGACCCTTTGAATCTAATATAAATATAATATAAATCTAATATAAATCTAATATTCTGCTCAAAAAAACCTATTAGAAAAGTATTAACTTTAGAGATTGCCATTACTCAAAATAAAACTTATTCTGGTATCAAAGGTGATTAAACAAATCACTTTTGACCCAAAAGACAAGGCATTTTGCTTAAGGCACTATGGCTAATCTAAAAAATTCAGAAATGGATTTTTGAGAGTGTTTTAGCGGTGTAGAGACAAAAGACGGAAGTTGATTGATCATTAATTCAACTTAGAAGTCTAAAATTGTTTCTAAAAAATCAAATTAACTCAAATCAAAAATAAGGAGAAAACCATGCCTCAATATACACTTGATCTTTCAATTGATGCTGCGAACTTACAAATTATGAAAGCCGCACAACTAAAAATCACGATAGCCAAACCTGTGGGTGCATCAAGTCCTAATGTAACTTGGCTAGTCTTCGATCCCTTTCAAGGAAATAAAGTTCAATGGGAAGAGCAATATAGCATTTATGCCTCCCCCAACCAAGTAATACAAAATGGTGCAGTGATTACGCGGTTAAGTGAAACAGATTTTCCTGCTAATGATGCCGCTTATTATTCTTTTGACTCTACTGCAACATTTCAAGGACCATTTATAGATTCAGATGCACCTCCTCGTGGGTCATATAAAGCGATCAACAATATGCCAAACACTCAGTATCCAGCCTTAACTTTTGGCTTACAACAAAAAGCATCTATTAATAGCAAAGGGATTAACCCATCACCGCTTAATGCGGCAGTTGTTCCTGCGATGTTCCCTGTTACTTTTACACCCCTAACGACTGTTTATGTTTGGCTACAAGCCTCCTATACATCTGGAACTGTTATTACACGAGTAAATGGAAATGCAACAATCGTGACGTTTGGAGGCTCTGTCACTGAAAAATCCCTCGTGTATAATCCAGCCACAGGAACTTTTATTCCATCCTCTGCGGGAAATGTGACGGCTTTAGATAGTTTTGCGGCTTTAGCTAGTTTTGATGATCCCGATGTCAAAATATTAAAACAAGCAGGCGTTTACTAATGCCAGAAAAGGGATAAAAGCCGTGTAATAAATTATTGCCAAACCTATGAAGTTATAAATACTTCTACTCTTTCTCTTCTAGGTTTGGTTTACTGTCCCAATTTACCCAGTTTCTTGAACCATACATTCTAGCTTCTCAATAGAAGTTAAAAAGCAAGAAGCCGAATCTAAAAGCTAAGACCATAGACTATCAATCATTTTGAACTGTAAATTAGGAGTAATTATGCGTGTCGTCACTTGGAATATGCAAGGAGCAACGGGAGGCGGTGAAAGTAAATGGAATGCAGATGTTAAACGACTCTTTCTGCAAGCAGGAGTTAACGTAGCTTGCTTACAAGAGTCTGGCAATCCTCCACCATCGGCTGTACCAGCAGCAGCACCAGGTTGGTTGCCCGGTTTTGCGCCCCCAGTCGGTTTGAACGGAGCTTATCTTTTGTGGAATCTTGGCACTTCTAGCCGACCTTTTAATGTCTATATTATCTGGATTGAAACAGATGCTACAGGACATCGAAATAATGTAGCTGTTGCCTCTGTATTGCCCCCTTTGAATTTAATCTATATTCCCAATCCACTGGGAGGTAGACCAGCCATTGGGATGCGCCTTTTGTATGGTCCAGCAGGAAACGCAGACATTTTTAGTCTTCACGCCTTTTCAGGTAATGGCAATGATGGACCTGGACTACTTGCTAATATAAATCTTACAGGTGGCTCTTGGTTTGCGGCTGGAGATTATAATTGTGATCCAACCCAATGGGGTCTGCCTGGAAGTGGCTCTCCTAAAATTGTTCCTCCTGGAACAGCTTATTGTCCTCATAATCCAGTTCCTACTCATCCTGGTAGCGGAACAAACTTAGACTATGCTTTTAAAAATCCGGGACCAGGAGTTATTGGTACGGTACTTGACAATTTTATTGTGTCAGATCACTATCCTGTTATCTACGATTTCTAAACAGCGAAAAGTTAATGGTCGATTTTTCTTTAACTAATGGTCGATTTTTCTTTAACGCTCTCAATTAATTCTGATGATCTAAAAATTATTAAAGCGGCAACGTTAAGAATTACGTTAGCAAAACTCGTTAATTTTGAGATTAATGTTGGAGAATCTATGGCAATATCAAGTTTTACTCCCTCCTTGATTTGGCTAGTTTTTGAGCCATTTCCATATAATAGTATTACCTGGAATGAAGAGTATTCAATTTATTGCTCATCTCAGTTTGAATTAACCAAAGGAACTGTTATCTCAAAAATTAGTCAGACTGATTATCCTGCTATTGATGCTAGTTATTATTCATTCACATCCAATGGGTTATTTGACGGACCCTTTACTGATTCTAACTCTCCTCCTTCTGGAGCTTATAAAGTTAATAACAATATGCCAAATACTCAGTATCCAGCCTTAACTTTTGGGTTACAGCAGAAAGCATCTATTAATGGTCAAAATATTCCACAGTCTCCACTAAATGCCTCAGTTGTTCCCTCTACTTATCCTATAACTTTTGCTCCATCTAATATTGTCTATGTTTGGTTACAAACTCCTCTAAGCTCTGGAACTGTTATTTCAAAGCTACCTGAAAAATTTACAGAAGTTACATTTCAAGATAATCCTATTAAGCAACTTCAATATGATTCATCAACAGGGAGTTTTATTTAAGTGCGATCGCCCCTTCTTCTAGATTAGGTTGAAACAACAAAACCCAACACTAATAAAGGTGTGTTACTGCGGTGACACACCTTTTACTATCAGCGGCGATCGCTTATAGATCTCTCTATTGGTCAAACTTTGGCAAGACGCGATCGCAGAGGAAAAATTGTTATTCCGCCATCAGGATATGCTATAAATGGGGGATATTTCAGTTGGCAAAGTGGCAATGATTTGGAACTAGCATTTGAATAGGATAAACAGAAAGCAAAAATAAATCAAAGAAAACATAACATTTCTTTTGAAGAAGCATCCACCGTATTTGATGATCCCTTAGCTGTAAATTTCGATGATCCTGACCATTCTACAGGAGAGAATCCCTATCTTATAATAGGTTGATCAGATCAAGGTAAATTTCTATTTATTTCTTATACGGATCGTGATCACAAAATTCGTTTAATTAGTGCAAGATTAGTTACACCCAAAGAAAGGAGATATTATGAACGAGAAAATCCAAGATGAATTAGAAGATGACTTGCGAGAAGAATATGATTTAAGTCAACTTAAAAATCCTGTTCG
This sequence comes from Microcystis protocystis FBCC-A270, assembly GCF_050500235.1. Taxonomy (NCBI): domain Bacteria; kingdom Bacillati; phylum Cyanobacteriota; class Cyanophyceae; order Chroococcales; family Microcystaceae; genus Microcystis; species Microcystis protocystis. Next base: position 4,454,388 of record NZ_CP191407.1, on the reverse strand, counting down.
CGGAAAATATTACCAACAGTATCGGGAAGGTCATAGCGTTACTATTCATCATGAAGATGGAACAAAAACGGTTGAACATTTTCCAGCGCAAAATGATGTAATTATTCTTGATCCTGATGTTAAAAAATATTTTCCTAATTCGGAATCCGTTAATGCTACTTTAAGAAGTTTAATTAAATTAATTCCTCAATAATAGTGCGATGCCTACGGCACTGCATAGCAGCACGCCCCTTCTTCTCGATTGGATTAAAACAACGAAACCCAAGACTATTTAAGGTGTGTTACTGCGGTGATGCAGCTTTTACCTATCAGTTATAATGGAAAGGTTTGAAGCCTAGACTTTCATCAAATGATGCTCATCTCTCTGAAAAATCCTGGTATCGTATCGTACATAGTGTAATGTCGTTGTCACTACATTATGTTAAAATAATTAAGTTTGGAATTACACACCCATCTTATGAGTAGTAAAACAAAAAGTAAGACTCCGCGTAATACCCTAAATTTGCGAATTAAGCCAGAAGAACGCAATTTGATCGATATGGCAGCCAAAGTGCAAGGTAAGAATAGAACTGATTTTATTTTGGAAGCCGCGCGGAATGCTGCGGAGGAAACTTTGCTCGAACGTACTATTTTTTGGGCTAGTCCAGAGGCTTATGCAGAATTTATCGCACTTCTAGATGCACCACCTCAACCTAATGAACGTTTACGCAAAACCATGCAGACGCTCGCACCTTGGGAGAAGGAATGAATTTGACACCACCTGAACCTCTGGCTAGTTATCACTCAATCACTGATTTTTCCTGCGGAATTACTTCTCTTGATGATTGCTTGAAGCGTCGAGCTTATGCTAATCAAGCCAGTGGTGCAACTAGAACTTTTGTTACCTGCGTTGACAATAGGGTAGTTGGGTATTACGCCCTTGCTTCCGGGGCGATTAGTATACAATCAGCTAATGGTAAATTTCGGCGGAATATGCCTAACCCAATTCCAGTGGTAATTTTGGCACGATTGGCAGTAGATACTTCTTACCAAGGTCAAGGTTTAGGATGCGGTTTATTTCGTGATGGTGCGCTACGGGTTGTTAAAGCGGCTGATACCATTGGTATTCGGGGAATTATTGTTCATGCTATTTCAGAAGAAGCTAAGAATTTTTATTTGGCTTTAGGTTTTGATGTGTCTCCTCTTGAACCGATGACGTTGATGATTACTCTTAATGATTTACGCGCTTGTATTGCTTAGTGCGCTACAGGGGCAACACGGGGTCAACCACAGGGGGTTTGCCCCTACAGGTACGTTTAAGTCCAGAATAACTTTGCTTATGGCCTCATGAACAAGATGTTTGCCCTGATACACTTTACTTAGATTCAGTGCGATCACCAGTTATCTTTAATTAAGTTTCTCCCTTACTTAAATTATTACAAAACAATTGAATGTCATTGATTATGGTTTGATAAGAATTAACAATTTCATGGGGGATGATTAAAACCTTTTCCTCATCTAATTGGCAAGAATAAGCACTTCTCACCAGATGACGAAACTGCCGTAACTCATCCAAAATGAGCCTTGTTTCTTCTGTAATAACTGCTTTTCTCACCCTAGGTATATCAACAGACATTTGCTCTAATAAATCTCGATGCCATTTATCCCCCGTTGGGAATCTTTGATCAATTTTTTTAGCAATCGCTTCAAATATACGCTCAATTCCAGTATAAACTCCATGCAAATTAAGCGCAATAGAATTAATTAATGCGTTTTGATACATGACATTCGATTGATGAGATAATTCTCTTAAAAATATCTCTAACTGTTGTAGGGCTTGAAAAATTTTATTGAGTTCTTGATTAATTCTATCTTGAATTGATAAATTAGTCATAATTCGACCCCCTGAGCAATTGCTGCTAAAATATAAGGATGAGCCTTTTGAACTTCTACTAAATCCACCTCAAAATCCTGTCCATTATCTAACTCTGCTATCGCCTTAAAATAATCTTTCTCTGGTAAATCCCAAACCGCTAAATCAGGATCAGAATGGGGAGTTATTTCTTCATAATTTAACAATGAACCAAATAAAACAACTTTTGTGACTCCATACTTCTCTTTAAGGAGACTAGCACATTTTTGAGCAATTTTTAACCCTGCTTGTTGCCGTTGTTTCATCTCTAATAGAAATTGTTCACGGTTTGCTCTCGCTGCTAAAACTTCAGCAATAATCTCTTATTTTCGTTCTTCAGTTAACTGTGTCATTATGATTACCCCTAAATCATTGAATATCAATAGTTTCTATGATAGCAATTTTTGTCATAAGCGATCGCCCATTTTGTCAGTTGGGTTGAGCAATAATAACTTTTGTCTGTCAAATATTAGTGACGCTTGAGCGAAACCCAACCACACCAATGTCGTCAATAATGTTGAGTTTCTAACTGGTATTAGTGCATTACGCTAACGCTAACTCACCCTACACGCTAACTTTTATCTCATCGGTAAAGATTGCAATCCAAAACAGAGACCTTGACAGACTCTTGTTAGAAAATTTAAATCCAAAGTAGCGATTGTATCCTGAGAACTATGATAATAGGGATTACGCATATTAGCAGTATCTGTCACCATAATTGCCGAATAACCGCAATCCCAAAAGGGAGAATGATCGCTGCGTCGAGTATCGGGGACGATATAACCTCCAAAAATTACCGGCAACCATTCGCAGGGAGTCTGATTTTCTCTCATGACTCGACTAAGAAAATTTAAATCCTCGCGGGTTTTGAGATTGCCAATCAAAGCGATAAAATCCCCGGTGTTGGGGTAAAAATGTTCTAGAAAAGCTGGATATTTTTGAGAATGGGGATTTTTATCACAGTAACCGAGCATTTCTAAGGATAACATTAACCTTAAATCCTGCTTAGTTTGTTTTAATTTTTCTGCGTAGGCAATGCTCCCCAGTAATCCGTATTCTTCTAGATCGAAGGCAATTAAACGAATTGGATAATTAGCCTGATTTTCCCCAAAAAACCTCGCTAATTCTAATAATACCGCTAATCCCGTGGCGTTATCGTCAGCCCCCGGCGACCCCGGCACCGTGTCATAATGAGCGCCAATTAAAATCGGAGGTTTTTGACTATTGTTAGGCAAATCCAAGATTAAATTTTCGTAAACTTTTCCCTGAAAAGGGAAACAATGTGATTCAACCTTTCCCCAATTGCCTAACTCTTGCCGTAGGTATTCTCGCACATAAAAATGTCCTTGACTAGAGAAAAAAGGGTTTCTTTCTCGGACAATTTGTTCTAGGTGTTGGCTTAAGCGATCGCTAAGAAGATCAAACATTGATAGCAGCAGATAATTTAATCAAAAGAGCCAATGGATAGAGAAACTGAGGGAAAAATCGGGGAAAATAATAATTGTTGATTATAAAATATTCTGTGGAGCTAAAATCATGACAAATCTCCAGTGGACTAGCTATGATTGTATCGTGGTTGGGGCAGGATTAGCAGGATTAATCGCCGCGCGGAATCTCCAGAGGCAAGGTCATCAAGTTCTGGTGATCGAAGCGCGAAATCGTTACGGTGGTAGGATGTCTGGTCAATATCTCCCCTCCGGACAGTGGATCGATCGAGGTGGTCAGTGGGTGGGTCCAACCCAAGAGCGTTTTTTGTCCCTCCTCGATGAGTACAAAATACGTCGTTTTCCCTCTCCCAATCAGGGAAAAACCGTCCTAGTGTTCAACGACAAACGCTATGAATTCAATGGTTTTTTTCAAGGTTTCCACGAGGGAGAAGTACCCGATATCGGCCCGGCAGAATGGCAAGATGCGATGTCAGCATGGGCGCGTTTTCAAGAACTAGCCAAAACCCTACCTTCCGGTTATCCCCAAAGCAACGATCACACCAAAAAACTAGACAGTAAAACTTTTGCCCAGTGGATTGAAGAAAACACCAGCACAGATTTTGGTCAATGGTATTTTGCTTATATGGTGCGTGCAGTGGGTTTTCTCGGGCCGGCCGAACCCCAGCAAGTCTCACTGCTGCACGTTCTTTGGGGACAAAATTGCGCCCCTCAGGCCGAACATCCAGAAGCCGAACTGATCCATGGCGGAGCCGGACAAATTCCCGACAAGATCGCGGCGGAATTAGGAGAGCGAATTCGACTGGGGGAACCAGTTGTTCGCCTTAATTATGACTCGGCCGGTGTCACCATAGAAACCACCCAGAACACTTTTACCGCCAAATTTGCCATCATTGCCATGCCGCCCCATCTTGCCGGCCGCATTATTTATCATCCCCCGCTGCCACCCCAGCGAGAACAACTAACCCAACGAGTACCGATGGGATGCTGCGCTAAAATCCTGATTTCCTATGAGCAACCTTTCTGGCGAAAACAGGGACTAGCGGGAGTTGCTCAGGGGAATTGTCAATGGTTGGAACTCTGTGCTGATAGTTCCGATCCCGAAACCGGTGTCGGGGTAATCGCCACCTTTGTGGTTGGCGATCGCTATATTCGTTGGCGCTCCATGAGTGGCCCAGCGCGTCGTGCCGCCGTCCTCTCGGATTTAGTTATTTATTTCGGTCAAGAGGCTCTTTTCCCGATCAGTTACGATGAAGTGGATTGGCCCGGGGATCCCTGGACTGGTGGCGCATATTCCGCTTTTATGCCCCCCGGAGTCTGGACAAGTTTCGGCGAGGCTCTTTTTACTCCCGTTGGACCGGTTCACTGGGCCGGCACAGAAATGGCTGATCGCTGGCCGGGATTTTTTGAGGGAGCGATCCGCACTGGTGAGGCAGCGGCCGATCGAATCGCCTTGCTTTTGCGGGAAAAATGAGCATTTACAGGGCTAGGACACCTTTTAGGTCAAAAAAATCCTCATAGTCAAGTTTCGGGGGCTAATAGGGCAAAAAAATCCTAAATCATCACTATTTCGCCCTGGTAATGTTCGACGAAATGCTGGACACGATGACGATATTCTTTAATTGTCCGATCGACCCATTCCCGCTGCTCACTGTTAGCATAGATATGCACTAAAGGTTCTCCAGCATCGGGTAAAATCAATACCCAGTCATCATTGAGGGGATTAATCACCTTCACCCCATCGATTAACTCTAGATTATCGGTAGCGTGAGTTTCCACCAGATAGCGCATCAAGGATCCCTTGACTTTCCAAGGACAACGCACCGCCGTATTCTTATTGTAAATGCGCGGTAACTCGGCCCGCACCTGAGCTAGAGAACGTTCCTGAATGGTTAACATCTCCAAAAGTTTCGCCACGCTGAACATGGCATCGAAACCGGGATGTAATTGCGGAAAAATAAAGCCAGTTTGCCCAGAGCCTCCTAAAACCACATTAGGATTGGTTTGACATCCTTCCATTAAAGCGCTAGGACTGGCTTTTGTCCGCACCACCCGGCCATCGTGACGACGTGCGATCTGTTCCACGGCACTAGAAGCATGAACCGGCACTACCACTGTACCGCGAGGATGGGCGGTCAGAATTGTATTCACCATTAGAGCAGTTAATTGTTCCCCGCGAATCGATAAACCACTCTCATCGACGAGGACTAATTGTTCCCCATTGGCCGAAACCTGTACACCTAAGTTCGCTTTCAGGGCCTCCACCACATGGCCCAATTGATGGATTAGTAACTCTCTTTCCTGCATGGAAAGGGCATTCTGACGTAAACTGGCATTGAGAACCACGGCATCACAGCCAAATTTAGCCAGTAATTCTGGTAAAATTGCTCCCGAGACTCCGTAGGCGTAATCAATGACGATTTTGGAGCTACTATTGCGAATAGCCTCCACGTTTAGCTGAGTTTCAAAGGTTTTGCGGTAATTATCGAGAATATCAGCCGGATAGGACATACTGCCGATTTCCTGCATTCCCACCCGTCGCAGATCTTCTTTGAAATAGGCCCCTTCGATTTTCTTTTCCCTCGCTTTGGAAACATTAATCCCTTTTTCGTCTAAAAACTCGATTAAGAGAAAATCTGGGCGATCGGGATGAATACGAACGTGAATGCCACCGACTACGTTTAATTTAGCCACTAAAGTCCGCGAAATCGGTAAAGCATTCGCTTGTAGGTTTTGGATATTAACTCCCACGGACATTAAACCGGCAATCAGCGATCGACTGACCATGCGCGAGACACTACGTTGATCCCGGGAGACGATTACCGTTGACCCCGGTTTTAGAATGGAACCGTAGGATGCCCCCAGTTTAACGGCGAATTCGGGCGTGATATCGATGTTAGCGAGGCCCGATACTCCTCGTTGACCAAAGAGGTTTTTATGGGCAGTATTTCCCCAAATCAGGTTAATATTGAGGATGGCTCCCGATTCGATCTGTTTACTCGGCCAGACTCTCACCCCGGAATTGATCTGCGCTTCTTCCCCCACGATCGATAATTGTCCGATCACCGCACCTTCGTGTACCTGGGCCCGTCGATCGATTCTGGTCCCCCTAGCGATCGTACAAGCGGCTAAATTGACCTCATCCCCGATCACCACACCATTCCAGAGGATGGGACGTTTCAGATCGGAACCGGCACCGATGGTGACATTATCGCCGATAACCGAACCCCTCTCGATCAGAACATTTGCACCAATACGACAATGATTGCCGATCATGGCTGGGGCCTCAATCTGGGCGCTAGGATCGATATAGGTATTAGTGCCGACCCACACTCCGGGGGATTTTTCTCGATAGGGAAATTCCAGGTTAACTTTGCCAGATAAAGCGTCGTATTGCGCTTCTCGGTAGGCCTCCAGATGACCGACATCGCACCAATAACCATCGGCCACATAACCATACATAGGTTCGCCCCTTTGCAGCAGCAGCGGAAACAAATCTTTAGAAAAGTCGGTTTCTTCTTTGTAGGGGAGATAATCGAGGACTTCTGGTTCGAGAATATAGGTTCCGGTGTTGACGGTATCGGAAAAAATCTCGCTGGTGGATGGTTTTTCGATAAAACGGCGAATTCTGCCTTCTTTGTCGGTAATCACTACCCCAAATTCGATCGGATTGGGAACGCGCGTCAGGACGAGGGTTGCTTTCGAGTTTTTGCTTTTATGGAATGCGATCGCTTTTTGCAGGTCAAAATCGGTGATACTATCGCCACTAATCACCAGAAAGGTATCATCTAACCATTCGGCAATATTTTTTACACATCCTGCGGTGCCTAGGGGTTGATCCTCCTCGACAGCGTAGGTGATTTTTACCCCAAAGTCGCTGCCGTCTTGAAAGTAGTCGCGCATGACATCGGGGAGATAGTGCAGGGTGGTGATAATTTCGGTAATGTCATGCTTTCGCAGTAAATTAATAATATGTTCGGCGATCGGACGGTTGAGAATCGGAACCATCGGTTTGGGAAGATCACAAGTAAGCGGACGTAATCTTGTCCCCGAACCACCTGCCATTAGTACCGCTCGCATAACTTCCTCCCAAGGCTATCTTTTCGCCGTTTTTAAATAGTTTTTGCAAATTATGGCTTTAGTTTTCCTATCTCGATCGAGCTAGTTCCTAACCGGCATTCTAACACCGTCTCCCGGATTCAGGACAATATTTTCTTTTCCCAAGCCGGCAAAACCCAAGCTTACAATGGGAGATGTGAATTGTCTAAATCTAAGGATGAGATGGCATGAGACTCGTTATTTTTATCTTAATAATTTTTTATGGTGTCGGTGGTTGGAAATTCTGGAACGGGTACAGAAGCACTAATTTTAGTTCCAGTTTACCCAATCGTTTAGCTTTAACAATGTTCTGGCCGCTTCTGTTGGCTGTTAATCCCGCCTATCGCAAGAATTTTCAAAAAGCCCTCAAGGGCAAATAAAATTAACATATTGCCAAGGTTGCGGCCATAAAACAGAAAGTAGCTGGGTATCGATGGCAATCAACAGTTTAGCCATGAATGGCTTATCATGGTTAGGGAAAAAAGGGGTCGTAGCTCAGTTGGATAGAGCGAGTGCCTCCTAAGCACTAGGCCGCCGGTTCGACCCCGGCCGATCCCGCCTTTTTCAGTGAACAGTAAACAGTGAAAAGAGACCGGGAAACTGCTATTTATAGCGCTTTTCACGTTATTGAGGTATCGACAAGTTTTGCCAACAAAGGACTTAAGCTCCTTGCCCATGCCTCATTCTGATGAAAACTGCTATAGCGTTCATTATCAAAATATCTACGGGCTTAATTAAGCCCGTAGGCACGGCTACGGGCAACTTCTAGAGGTTAGGCTTGATCGCTTCTGTTCTCGTTAATCTGTCGGATGATTTCAATCATTTGAGCGTGTCGATCATCCATTCTCTCTAGATGCCGGTAAAAATCGGCTTGAGTCTCATAAAAATCTGATTGTGCGCTTGCTATTCGAGCTAGGTAATCGTAAAGCCCTTTTTTCTCCTGTTTCCGTTCTTCGCGGTCACTAGCGACGGCATCAGCTAGGGATTGAATAGCGCGAGCGTTCGATTCCACTATTTTCTCGATCCGCTCTAATCTGTCTTCTGACATTTTGGTAAACTCCTAATAGACTAATTTCTTGTCCCCCACCGATGCCCCTCGGATGGCGGAATAATATTAAATCCGTTGAGTATAGGCTATATATCAGGACAGCCGAACGGCAAAAGGCAAAAGGGGGAATAAATAACCAGTTTTTAATAACCGGATTTAGTATCACTCAAAACTTAAAACTGATCACTGATAACTGCTATTTATCTTCTCATTCTGCCCTTAACTTGATACCAAAGCCTTCTTAAACGTAGATCGAGAGAAAAACCCCGACGGGTGGGAATAACAATCGTGCCACCGATGCGATCGTGGAAAGCGCGGTTCAATTGCTCATCACCGATCGCCATACCACAATCGGCGAAAAGAGGCGAAGATAGTAAAATCAAACTTAAAGGATTGCCAAAAAAAGTATTTAACCCTACCATCATTAAAGCTGCCCCGCCACCAGCGATCGCCTCTCGTTTGCTTAACTCCAAAATTCCGGGTAAACGCTGAAGTTGTAGATCGATGATCTTCATATCCAGGGCCCAACTTCCTAAACTCTGACCCTGATTCTGCGCGACTAATAACACCCGCAAACACCACCAAATCAGGAGAAAAAGGAAAAATTGTAGTACAGGCGAACTGTTAGCAAAGGAGCTTAAAAACCAGATCGAGGCAAAGTCGATCAGGAAAGCATAGGCCCGACGATCTAAGGGAATTTTCGGAAATTTTTGCGGTAGATTATCTTCAGGCGGGATGGGGTAAACCATAAACTAAATTCTCGGAAAAATCCTGCTGTTTATCTTCTACTCTAATCGGGAAATTGGCAATTCTAGAGTGAGTGGAACGAACCACAGAGACACAAAGGACACAAAGATTGATCGCTATTATATAAGTTAAACTTATCACACAAAGAATAAGAGAGCCAGAGATTTAGGCTACCATTGAGCAAAGGTAGCCCAGAATACAGGGATAATCATGGAGCAAGATTCATTAACAACGGAGGTTATTCTAACCCATCCGCGGCAAAGTTTGGGAGAGATACAGTTGGATTGGATGCCACAACCGGGTAATTATTTGGCCTTAAAAGGACAAACCTATGCGGTTTTGGAACGTCACCACCAGTATCAATACAAGATTGGTGGCTATTGTTTACGCAAAATATCCCTTTATGTACAAACTGCTCCCACTCCGAACGAAAAAAGTTTGATTGAAGGACGTTGGGTGATGGGGGATGCTAGTTGTCGTTTTAACGCCAGATCCGAACTGTTGCGCTGTGCGATTAACCCCTCCGGTCCCTGTCAAGATTGTCGTTTTTACGAAACTATTAACCCTTAAAAGAGCCTTTTTCGGCAATAATCTGACTATTTTCCCCTAGCTAACCACTATATTGACAAATCGCCTATGAATCATCCTTATTCTTGGATCGAGGATAGCTTAAAAACCCTCCATCGGGCCAATTGGTATCGAAGGGTTAAAACCATTCAAGGCCGGGGCGGAGCCGTTATAGAATTAGAGGGTCGATCGCTGATTAATTTTGCCAGTAATGATTATCTGGGATTAGCAGCCGATGAAAGAATGATCGCGGCAGCCATAGCAGCAACACAACGCTATGGAACCGGAAGCACCGGCTCGCGTCTATTGAGTGGACACCGAGATCTTCATCGAGACTTAGAATTAGCGATCGCATCCTTTAAAAATAGCGAAGACGCGATCGTTTTTAGTTCGGGATATTTAGCCAATTTGGGGACAATTACCTGTTTAGTGGGGCAGAAAGACCTGATTTTAGGCGATCAATACAATCACTCTAGCCTCAAAAATGGAGCCAAGTTAAGCGGTGCCACGGTGAAAGAATACCGGCACAATAGTCTCGAAGACTTAGAAAATCAGTTATTAGCCCACCGTCATCACTATCGTCATTGTTTACTGCTCACCGATACAGTGTTTAGTATGGATGGGGATATCTGTCCCCTAGCGGGAATTCTCGCTCTAGCCGAGATTTATAATTGCATGGTTTTGGTGGATGAGGCCCACGCTACTGGGGTTATGGGGGAAAATGGCACAGGTTGCGTGGAATATTGTGGTTGTCAAGGACGGGAATTAATTCAGATGGGGACCCTGAGTAAAGCTTTAGGCAGTTTAGGGGGATATGTGACCGGAAACGCCAAAATTATCGATTTTATCCGCAATCGCGCCGCTACTTGGATTTATACTACCGGTTTATCCCCCGCCGACACCGCTGCTGCTAGAATGGCTTTAGAGATTATTCGTCTGGAACCGGAACGTCGCCAACGCCTACACCAAAATATTAATTTTGTCAAGAGTAAATTAAATAATCTTAATATATTGCCTTCGGAAGCGGCGATTTTATGTTTACCGGTAGCCAATCCGGGTCAAGCCCTAGAATTATCGCAAAAACTGCTAGAAAAAGGGATTTTTGCCCCCGCAATTCGTCCTCCTACCGTTCCCACCAGTCGTCTGCGATTTACTGCCATGGCCACCCATAGCCTCGCTCATCTAGAGATTCTTGTCCAGTCTATTGGCGAATCTTTCTCCACATAGAGAAAAAGTTTTTCGTGGGAAGTGGGGAACAACTAAGTTGAGCGGCGGTTAGCATCCTTGATCCCATCATCAAGCTCTCTAGCCTGGCCGCTCCAACGACTTGTTAGACTGGGCTTTCGCAATAAGTTTACGACTTCTCTGCCGCTTGCTGCTTCCTTTTTGCGTAGGTCTGCAAAGATTGCATCCAAGTCATAGTTGAAGGACTTGGCATACTCTTCACGGATTCGGTGGATCTCCTCGACAATTTCATCTGTCCACATGACTTAATCTCCCATCAGTTCGTTGGGTGTGCAAAGGATAGGCAATACCCAAATGGCTCAAGTTTGCGGCTTTCCGCTAAATATTCGCAGGCAACCTGCCAAATTAAAACTCCCTCTGTCAGATTAGCTACTAGAGAAGCTGCGATTGCCTGCTTACTAGGATAACGCGAATCATTGACGTAAATTAAAACATTTGTGTCAACAGCGTTCATGCAACATATCTCTAGTAAACTGGGGAGCATTAGAGGGAATGGGGTTTTGTTGCATTCGCTCAACAAGCAGCCTTAAAAAATTCTGCCTAGCCGCAATATCGGTAATCTTTGGGGGAATAATTTGAGGTGATTTGACAAAAAGCTCCACCTCAGTGCCTTCAGGTAAATCGTAAGCTGTTTGAAGGATGAACGTACCACTATGATAAATTGCTTTCAAGGCTTGGGGCATGGAGAAATCTCTATCACAAGAATTAGGGGTGATTTAGTTAGCTGCTTACAGTCTAGCCTACACCAAGCAAATCCCGTGACGAACAATAGTCTGATAGTTTCATGTCCATATATTGCCATGCCTGACTATATCTGACTATATTTCTATTGAAACTTTACAATACATCGCTATCAATGGGGAGTATAACTTGAGCCTTGGCTTTTGTAGCAGGTAAACCCCGCCGCACTACCGCCTTAGCAAACATTTCTGGCGTAATCTCTGGACAATCTGATCAATCAATATCTTCATCGCTCATCGCATCCAATCGTTGCCAATCAGTTTGAGAGTTGCTCGAAGTAGGTTCGTTGTTCATATTTCGTCGCTTTTCTTGCAGAAATAATCCGGGTGCAATCCTCACGTTCTCTATGGACAACGGCAATCATACTAAATCCAGTTATTAAAAACTGATTATTTATTCTCCGTTTTGCATGAGTGCATGAGTAGAAAACGGGTTTCTCCGAGAAACCCGTTTTCTGTGCGTTACTCAACGGATTTAGTATCACTCGCCCTGGCAACAAACCGAATGTGACAAAACGCTGCTCTCCATAACCGTAACGATCCTCCTCAACCGTTACAATATCCCCATCAAACACGGCTGGAGCATCGGTTCAATGGCAAATATTTCTGCTGACCATCGGGCTAAATCAGCTTGCAGTAGTGAGTCTTCAAATTTAACTATATGAGAGATTGGGGTGGTTTTTTCGGTTAAGGCTTTGGCAAATTCTTCAACGACTGTTTGGTCTTCGTTAACCTCTTCTGGTAGATCTAGGGTAAATCCTAAAATGATTGTTTGGGTTGTGTTGCCGTCTTGATTCGTTGATTGATTTGCGATCCTTTGAGTTTGAAAAATGATCATCTGCTCGACTGTATCAGGCTCAAATTCGTCATAGTTATCTTGTAGGGAGGTGGTTAATGTGTCTATTAGAATTTGTCTAATATCCGTGTCAGGATCTTGCTGATAAACCATCACAAACTCAAAAATCACAATCAGCTACCTCCTAGCAATTGATCTTCAAACCATTGTTTAGCAATTTGCCAGCCTGTTTCTGCTTCAGAGCGTAGGCGTTGGGCTTCGGATCGGCGGTGTTGTACAACAGCAATTACTTGTTCTTGAATTTTTTTTGGAGGTAAAGGAATAGGAATAGCTTGAATTGCACCGTAATCTAATGCCATACGAGTTCCACCAGTTACACTGCGATTAGATATAGTTAGCCCTAAATTAGTATTGAGGTAAGCTGCCAAGTATTCGGGAAGACAACTATCATTTAACATTTTTAAACGTACAATATGCTGGTTAATATTAGCAGGTAGTATATTTTCATTAACGACCGCAGCAGTGCCAACTCTTCCAGTAATGGTCATTAAAACATCGCCAGAATCTAGCTGAGAGCGTTTTAATTGTCCCTCATGTACGTCCGGCTTTATGTACTTAACATCAGTTAAATCTATTTCATTTGCCTTGATATTTAGGATTCGTAAAAACTTAATTCCTGAGTCGGTATAAAGCTCTTGATCACCTTTTTTGGGAGTAGCACCGCCTACAGGCTTGCAGCATAATTCACTGATAGTAGATAAGGGATAAGGGCAAGAATTAAGAACTCTGGTAATAGTTTGATGAAATGGCAGATGATAGCTAACGTCAATCCTTCTTGATTGATTAAGATCAGAAAGTCTAGTCGCAAAAATATTGCGTGGTGACAAGGTAGGAACATTTAACCCAAGTATATTAAGAATTTCGGTATCACTACCATCAAGAAGGGCATCAGATTCTGCTAATTTTTGTTTACGATGCGATCGCGCCTCATCCATAGCAGCAACTAATTCAATTTGTTTTTCTACTGGAGGACAAATAACAGGCAAGTTGTATAAAGTTCCTTGATCAATAGTCGCCATAGTTGTAACTACAGACTTTGCTCTTATGTACGAAACACCAAAATAAGATCTTGCAAAGTAATTAAGAAATGAGGGAAGAATTTCTTTGCTGTTAACTCTAGCCCGAATTAAATGGCATTCAAAAACCGCAGGCTCATTTAACCTTTCCAATAAGCAAGACCAGCCTACTCCCTCCGGCTTTAATGATGAACGACAGAAAAATACATCGCCTTCTTTAGCTTCAAATCGATTATTTTCTTCTGAGGTAGTCTTGATTCTTTCAAGAGTCTTTTGAAGAATAACCTCATCACGATATAAATCCCACACATTGACGAGCAAAGTACCTTCACCATAGAAGTCTTTTTTCTTAAAAATTCCATTTAGCAAATCTTCTGACACAAGCTGAGATAGATCACGAATTGGAAATTTTGCCTTACTCGTTAATAAAGGACGTTCAAAGGTTTCAAATTTAGCGCTTAAAACACCAAAACTTTTACCCGTTTTGCCCTGTTCAATTGCGAAAGCTATAGAGCTATTAACACGAACAGGGCTTAGACGAAAAAAGAGGAAGGATCTCGTTGAAACTCTCGCCACTGAGCGATTAAACCCGTATCAGGAATAATCTCTCGATAACGCTCACTCCATCCCGCTTCCTTCGGATTAGACTGATTCCACTCAAAACAAACCCGATAATCAAACAAATCGCAACTATGACGTTCAATCTTGTCCCGTTCTGGTGTTTCACGCTCAACTGTTACATTAAAAGTCTTCCGTCCCGTTGCATCATAGCCAATATTTTCCGCCAACGCCATAAAAATCGGCTGATCATCAGACACAACCTCACCATCACCCAACTTTCTCAAAAAAACAATACTTGCTTTTACCCCCGCATCATAATAAGCAAAGGCAAATTGAGGCAAACTCACCACCGCCAAAATTTGGAAATGGGAAAGCATCCAATCCCTTACCCCTTGCAAAGAAGAATTAGTTAAAATCCCATCCGGCAGAATGATCGCCGCTCGTCCTTCCTTTGGTTTTAGATAGGAATAAACTCGCTCAATAAAGAGAATTTCTGTTTTAATGCTAGTTCTTTCCTTTACTGCCTTAGCCCCCCGTTTTGCATTGCGTTCACCTTGAGTAGATTCATCTGGTTCTGTATCCGTTGTCCCCTTACTCAAATAGTGGCGTAAATCAAACTGATCGAGATAACCCTTATCCTTTTCTGTTGACTTTACCACCGATCCAAAAGGCGGATTAGTTAAAATCACATCAAACTTATTAGGAACAAGTTCGGGTTTAAGAGCGGTTAAACGCTCCAAAAAATCAAGAGCATCATGACCAACAATATTCGTATGACCATCATCATGAATGATCATATTCATCTTGGCGACACGGGCTAACTCCTCATTAATTTCAATCCCGAAAAGATTGTTTTGAGCGAAACTATGCCAATAGCTAAAATGATCAACACTTTGACGGGGATCACTTTTATAGTTTTCATAACGCCGATTGGCTGCACGACGAACGTGATCAAGTGCATAAAGCAAGAAACCACCCGAACCACAGGCAGGATCAAGAACTAGATGCTTTCGCTCTGGATTCAATAACTCAATGGAAAAAGCAATCAATTCACGAGGTGTAAAATATTGACCAAAATCTCCTTTAAAGAATCCTCCCATAAATTCTTCAAAAGCAACTCCCTTTGTGTCCAGTTCCGTCCGATCGAGTGATAAAGCTTCTAAATGTTCCACTACTTGCGCAATAACAGGCGGATCAATATTAACTTTGTCAGTAAAAACCCCCGGTTCTTTTTCCTGCTCATTTGTATAGAGTCTCAAAATTCGTTTCGATAAATCTTCACTACTTTCACCATCACGACGCTGAAACGCATAGGGTTGTCCATCTTCAATATCAGGATTTTTCTCATCACGATATTTGACAAAGATCAACTTACAAAATTCACCAAATGCGGCGATAGGACTACGACGGCCACCTTCCCAAAGCGTCTGATGACATTTGCGAATCGCTGAACGTAATTCTTCCCGGGGAACAGCCTTTAAATCTTGTCCCTCCTTATTCTTATAAAATCGCCATTCAGGAGGTTTACCAAACCGCTTCGGAATATCCGTTAAATGGTTGCGATCGCGCTCCATCGGTGGATATTTTTGTTTATCATCAAAGCGCAGTAAACGACGGGTTAAACCTGCGATCGAGCCACAAAAAGGCGCAGCTAAACTGGCACGATTTCCACAAGCTTGTTCAATAGATTGAGAAAATTCGGCATCAGTAATATCCGATCGCTTAATCTCAAAAACAAAATAAGGATCTTTATGCTCCTCATCTTTGTAAATAACTATATCCGCTAAATCATTAGGAGTCCGTCGAGGTACTTTCACCTCAAACTTGATCAATTTAGGATCATAGTCATATTTGTAAATTAACTCAGCCCAAAACTCAGCCCTAACTTTTTCTTCAGGATCAGACCAACGCTCAGAATGATCAGCAGCAAGATAGTGAATGCGTTCTTTTTTGCCTTCGCCTTTAATTTCCGCCTGTCCATCAGCGATCGCTTGTTCTAGGTAGGTTTTGGGGGTTTCAGTCGGCATTACTTTCTATGAGATTAAACTATGTGCATTCTAGTTTAGGGGCGAACTGATGCAATCCCACTTTTTCTTAGCTTAGTTTTTGTATTGGGTTGAGATATCTATGGTTTGAAGCATAACGGTCGCGCTCACCCGCCGCTAATAACTTTCAGTGCGTGAAGACGATCGCACTCTCGGTCGGGTGCAGTGATTTGTTATACTGTCGCTTGATCGGGAGCTTAATAACTTTACGTCCACTGGCAATTTGCTTTTCTCTAAGATCGTCAAATATTGCTTTGAGATCATAATTAAAAGATTTTGCGTATTCTTCTCTATATTTATGAATTTCTTCGACAATTTCATCTTTATACATAGTTATTCTCCCCGAAGCTTAAATCCTATGAACTCGTAAGGGGTACAAACAAATGGTAGCCTGTATCCAAACTCAATACTAATTTGGGATAGCTTTCTTTGGATTTGAGCGTTTGCCATCTGCTTACAATTCCATGTTAGTAGATAGTCTAAGCCATAAACGGTTGCTAGTGCCATGTGTAAGGCATCATTAGAGGCTTTGGGGGGTAGGTTGCTTTGTTGCAGGAATTCTTGTGCTAGAGCGATCGCTTCTTCGGTTAGATCGAGAAAAATCAAGGACTGTAACAAGTTCTGTCTTTGAGTAGCAATTGTTGAATCTTCTCTCGATGCTTCATCTTCAACAATTTCCGAAACATACAGAACTAATAAACTACTATACTCATCCCACCAGTCTTGTGTAATCTTAATGTTGGCGGCAAGAATCAGGTTTTCTGTTGGTCTTGCGGTTAGATGACCCAAAATACTGGTTTCAATATAGACGGTTTCGCTCACGGCAATAAGAGAAAATCTATCCCACGTCTATCCCACTGCATTTAATCTTGGTTTTGAGGGAGTTGGGTTTCCTACCTACAAGATCAGCGATCTGCTACGCAGTGCCTTCGGCATCGTATTTAAACCCACAGCTTCAATTAATGTGCTATGCCACTTCCAGAGAGCTAACGGCTTAGCTGAGCGGCGATAGACAACCTCTGAATCACCGCTAAGATCTCTCAATTGTCCGCTGCTCCAGCGTGTTGTTATGTCGTGTTGCTTGTCAGTTACCCACAACTCTAAATTAACTTGCCCTTGCAGAATTGCCGTGACTAGATTAAACTTAGTTTATAGACTTAGTTCTTTTAGACTATGGAAACAGTAAACATTCATCAGGCTAAAACAAACCTTTCTCGGCTATTGTCTCGTGTGGAACTCGGAGAAGTAATCGTTATTTCAAACCGAGGTATCCCAATTGCTAAGCTTGTTCCATTTCGGACATCTTTAGATCGACGGTCTAGTTTAGGACAAGATCGAGGGATGTTGACCATACCAGATGATTTTAATGCTCCTTTACCAGAAGATATTTTGGGAGCATTTGAGGGTGGTGCGGAGTGAGACTTTTACTGGATACACAATGCTGGCTGTGGTGGTTTGTCCAACCAGACAAGTTAAGTGAGAATGTAATTGAACAAATTGCAAACGAAAGCAATGAAGTGTGGTTTTCTGTTGCCAGTGTTTGGGAGATGGGAATTAAAGTTTCAATCGGTAAATTACCACTGCCAGAGCAAATAGATGATTATGTCTCCACTCGAATGACCCGACTGGGAGCTAGGTCGTTAGAGATCAATGCTTCTCATGCTTTGCGGGCGGCTGCATTGCCTTTACATCATCGTGATCCTTTTGACCGAATGCTGATTGCACAAGCTCAGGTAGAAGATATGACACTTGTGAGTGCGGATTCAACATTTAATCAGTATGAAGTGTCTTTGCTTTGGGCAGCTAGTTCTTAGTCATAAACACAGAATTTCACCTGCCTTCTAGATGCTCGTGAATCAAACCCTGTAACGCTTAAATGATTTTTAACTTTCCCCTTGGGGCAAGCTTTTGACTCTCCTAAATTTCAGTTTAGCAGATCCCCTATCCAGATCAGGAGTAAGGCTTTATGAGAAAAAGCACTAATCTCGAAAACCCTATAAACCAGTATAGTACCCTAAATCAACTCCTCCAACCCCATCTAGGGGTGTTACCCAATGCCTTCGGTATCGCATTTAAACCCACAGCTGCAATCAATGTGCATGGTGCGTTCCCCCAAAAATCGATCGCTGGAGCAGTAGGAGTCAGATTAGGGAACGCACCCTACAAGATTAGCGTACTGCTACGCAGTGCCTTCGGCATCGCACTTTGTAAAATGGGTTGAAATATTGCAATAGAATCATTCTCCCGCAATGGTCAAAACTTTTCTGTAGAGTGTTTCGCTAATTCGGAATTCTGCCTTTAAGATTAGCTGATCAACAATCGGTTTAATATTCATAATCAATTCCTTTTGCTTGGCTTCGAGTAAAAGTCCCAATATTCCAGTAATATTTAGCCCAAGAGATTGTGCAACTTTGCGTCCTTTTCTTTCATCCAAAATTAATATATCTGCGCCTAATTCTAGCGCTAAAATAATCCCTTCTGATTCTCCTCGGTCTAATTTATTGAGTAGTTGATTAACTTGGTTTTGCTGGGTGACAGGCCGTGTTTCTATCCAAGATAAGGTCATGATTTCAATCGTGCCGGGTACGGCGTAACCTAAACTCGCCATTTCCTCATAAACGGCTTGAGGAATGATAATTGTTCCATAGAGTTGATGCAAAAGGGTTAACTGGTTAACGGCGGCTAGGTTGGTAATGGGTGAGGTGTCACTCACGACGATCATAGTCTGCCCAGTTTTTGTAAGGTTTGGATATCTTCTTCTAATTCTTCAAGGTCATAATGGACACAAATCTCTCTTAGATTAAGTTCGTGTTGAAATTGGAGGAGGTTCATGCCTGCAAGATGACGGGCTTTGCCAATGCTGATTTTGTCTTGTTTAAAGAGCATGATGGCGATTTCTAGTTTTAGCTCGTCTTCGGAGAGTCCTGATGCGGTCAGTATGTCATTAGGAATAACTACGCTCATAATTTTTAGGGGTTGGCGATTGTCAAATCAGCGATGGTTTTATGATAGCTCGCTTGTGTCTAGTGCCTTGAGGAAGGTTGATGATTTCTCCAATCTCCATTAAAAAGAAGCAAATATCAAATAATCCTCTTTTAAATAGCAAAAAAAGAGACCATTGCGGCTCTCCTGTTGTAATCCCTTCAACTAACGCTTAGTTTTTGTCTGCTTGGGTGTGGCGGCGCTTGAAGCCAGCCCCCAGACCGACGACAGCCCCCAGACCGACGAGGGCAGAGGGTTCCGGGGTTTGAGCGGGAGGAGCGGCATCGCATTTAAACCCACAGCTGCAATCAATGTGCATGGTGCGTTCCCCAAAAATCGATCAGTGGAGCAGTGGGAGCCACATTAGGGAACGCACCCTACAGCGATGGCGTACTGCTACGCAGTGCCTTCGGCATCGCACTGGCTACGAAGTAAAAACAGTTCGGCAAATGACAAGTTCAGCGGATTGGTTGGCAACAGTTTATTTCTGGATCGGACAAATCTCAAAAGCTAATTCGTTTCGATAAAAGCACACATTAAATTCTGCAAAAAAGTTCATGTGACCTAAAATTACTGGTACATCTGTTGATTGAGTCCACGCAAAGGCAAGTAAAACAGGAGCAAAATGTGCAACTGTCCCAGTCACAACCAGCCCTCGTGACTCACTATGGACAAGGTTTCCACTTAAGGGAATTTGAACAGTTTGATTTTCCCAGACCGCCCCTAACTGTAATCCGATTTCGTAGGGTAAGACATTAACACTAGCACCCGTATCCAATAAAGCCATAACCTCTATTGACTGTTGTCCATCAGTTAAGGTTAGCGGCAAGTATGGCAATGCTAGACCGACCAGAACTGTCAGTCCGTTCTGTAAAAGAAAAGCGATGACCGTCAAGCATTTGATACTCCCTTTGCCGACACCAAAAGCTCAGACAAAGCGTGAACAGCTTGATGATCTGCTTGAGGCGACCAGACAACCGCG
Source organism: Microcystis protocystis FBCC-A270 (assembly GCF_050500235.1). Lineage (NCBI taxonomy): Bacteria > Bacillati > Cyanobacteriota > Cyanophyceae > Chroococcales > Microcystaceae > Microcystis > Microcystis protocystis. The sequence continues at coordinate 4,434,165 of NZ_CP191407.1, read as the reverse complement.
TTAGTAACCGCTAGTTGCTTGATCAGCATATTTTCATTATGCCCATTACTTGCAGTGTCTAGGCTACATCCTTCCTCTTTGGCTACTGCAAGCAAAAGATAGTGAATAAGCCTGAGCTTGTCTTGATGCGTTAGTTGACTGACAGTTGGCAGGAGTTCGATAAGGGACATATTAAACATCTGGTGTTGCTATCTAATTTGGATCATAGCATCTTCCTAAATCTACCTCTCCCATCAAGGAATACAGCTGCAATCAATGTGCATGGTGCGTTCCCCCAAAATCGATCAGTGGAGCAGTAGGAGTCACATGAGGGAACGTACCCTACAAGATCGGCGATCTCACCGTTAAGTCTCTCATTCTAATTTTGTCTTCTTCAATAACTGTAAAGTGTCCATACCAGTCATCCCGCAATGAGATAACCTTGGCAACTTTCTCAGCGACTACAGATGCAGAAGGTACTCTTATTCTAAACAAAATAATACCAACACTGGCCGGCAACCTTGAACGAAAGGCGAGTTCTCCAAAATCTTGATCAAATGTCAAGAGAATAGGATTTTCTGCTTGGGCGCGACTTAAAACTTCCCGGTCTGAGATTCCGGGGGATTCCACCCTAATCCACAGGACATCATGGCCATTTTGTCCTAGGGCTTCAACCGCATCAAGGGGGAAATTTTCGTTCGCTAGAAAACGCATCAGTTAAGCAGGAATAGCATAGACTTTCTCAGATTTGAGCATTACACTAGCATAGCTAAGACAAGCTTGAATATCTTCTACTGTAATACCTGGGTAGTTTCGCAGAATTTCATCAATACTCCAACCTTGGGCGAGAAGATCGATGATAAATTCAACCGCAATCCTTGTTCCTTTAATGATAGGTTTTCCCACCAAAATATCGGGATTTAGTGTAATTCGAGTTTCCCAGTCCATAGCTACATCATTGAAAGTGTTTTCAAAAAGGTAAAGGCTGCGTGGGACGCACCCTATATCTCGTTTTATTATAACAGGATTTGGTATCACAACTTCAATAAATGTGCATGGTGCGTTCCCCAAAAATTGATCGGTGGAGCAGTAGGAGTCACATTAGGGAACGCACCCTACGGCTGTAGCATTGAGGGATTTGCAATAAGTCCTCCAAGACCAATGGCTACTATTAAGAACAATAGAGCAAATGCGATTGACATATAGGTTAAAGTTTCGGCATGAGGTCGCCAATCAATTCCAAGTTCTGCCTGATGATGCTTCACCCAATTTGACAAATCCCAAGTCTTCCATGTGCCGAAACGAAATATAATGAACGTCCCGATGCTGAGTAGAAATGGTAGTTGAAGAGCAAGCCGGATTAAGTTTTCGCTAAGTTTAGCGCTGATTACATAGGTCAAAATCGCCCCAATAATTCCAAAGGAAAAAGAGGCGGATTTGCATAAATTTTCAAAATAAAATTTATGCAAATCTATCAGTTTTTCAAACTGAAGCCATTGATACTCTTTATCCTCGCTCAAGAACCAATTCTCCTCTTTTAACTTCAGATACCGATGAACTAGCCCTGTTTACACCCTCCACCAAGGACTTGCGGCATAAAGGTCTAGTTAGGCTTTTCGCTAAGGGTAGGGTAATACATTTAAATTTTGAATAAATCGGTAGTCTCGTTGATTCTTGGTGATAAAAGGGTAATTCCATATTATTGCTGTACCTGCAATCAAGCCATCGGCAATCAGCAAACCGTGACTTAGCCGATACAAGCGAAGTAAGTCAACCGCTTTGTCTGAAATAGGTTGGTCAATTCTGATTACATCAAACTGTTGAAGAAATTTTTCCAGCGTCCGTAACTCTGACTTGTTAGTGCAGCCAACAATTAGTTCCATTTGTGTAACTACGCTAATTGCTAATCTGGAACTTGATTGTAGCCTTTGCAGACAATTGACTGCTTCAGGAATACCACGACCAACATCAATGATTATGTCGGTATCTACGATAGTTGAACTAGCCATTTGTCTTTGACCACTCGCTTTCTCGTAAATTTCGCACCCAAGTAGTACTATCTAAATCTTGACGATCGCGCCACATTCCAACAAAGGGATCATTAACTAAATCAACATTTGACGATGCAGACAGAGGTTCAGAATATATGTACTTTTGTTTCAAAAAAGCGATCAGGCTGACTACTTGGCTCTGTGCTTCAGCAGGCAAAGATAAAAATTCACCTAAAATCTCATGAGTCATGGTTGTATCCTCCCCCATACCACGCCCACAAGCGTGTTAGCCAGATTAGCTTACTGCAAACAGCCTCCTTTTAAGGAGACTTATCACAGAAGCTTCTCAGGATTGTAGCAAAGATTCTTAGATATGGCTGCACTTTGTCACAGAATTTCACTATTATTTCGGGTAAGGTATGGTAAATCCCTTGATAGATTCAATCGGGACTAACTTCTGTGAAAACGGCTATAGATCTCCTGCAAAAATCAAAAATCTGACCTTAAGTGAGGAGAATCCGAGACAGGAGGAGAAAAAAGACATAAAAAATTTAGTACAAGTGCTGTGTTCTCCCTGCTCTGGCGCTCCCTAGCTTACCAGAGGTCGATTATCCACTAAATGGTATCAAAAAAATCGGGTCTAAAACCTCGTCTTTACTCGTTTTATTATAACAGGATTTGGTATCACAGCTGCAATAAATGTGCATGGTACGTTCCCCCAAAATCGATCGGTGGAGCAGTAGGAGCCACATTAGGGAACGCACCCTACGGCTGCGTTGTTAGACCGCGCCTCACCGAATCTCTTCTAGCACTGGCTCATAAGGCTTCAATCTTGACCTTACCGCCCTCAATGTTATGGACCTGCAACCGATATCTGTAAAGCAGCGCCATTCCTAGTAGAGGCTCTGTTTCTGATTCTGCAATATCAATCTCTTGGTACTGCCCATCCCATATCACAGTCCCAGTGTACAGATCAAAATAAGTTTCACTGCCATCACCCAGCGTGACAAAATCAGAACCACTCCAAGGTAAATTTAATGTAGCGATGATTGTAGAGGGCAAAGATAAAAATCCATTGAACCCAGTATCAATCACCGCGTCAACCGCTTGCAGTTGCCGATTTGAGTTTCCGACTACAATCCTTAGCGTGGCTTCACGCCGCAAATTTACAACACCTTCCATCATGGATTTTTCTTCAAACTCCGTGCCCCGAAATGATAAACAGCGCGATGTCCGATACGAATGATCCAAGGTTGGGCATCGGGGTGACGTTCAAAGAGCCGATTAGTTGCAGGCACAACGTTTTCATCGACTTCAAACTCTCCAGTTTCAATGTCGATCGCTACAATCTTACCTTCATTACCGGCTTCGACTTGCTGCCGAATGCCAGATTCGTAGAGTTTTTGCCCTCGCTCGGCTAACTCATCTTTGGGATAACGCCGTTGACGAACTGCCATAGGGTTGACCTCAACTCAGTATTTTGCCTTAATGATACTCTGATTTATTCTAACGAGGTGCTCCCGCTCTACTACTGATGAGCCGCCTCATCGCAAGCCCCCCAGTGGTGCACTTCAAATTTGAATCGGCGCTTCAATCAAGGTGCATGGTGCGTTCCCCAAAAATCGATCGCTGGAGCAGTAGGAGTCGCCTTAGGGAACGCACCCTACAAAATCGGCGTGCTGCTACGCAGTGCCTTCGGCATCGCACTATAAATCATCAATCGTTACCAACCCACCTTCCGTAAACTGAATCACAAGTTCATGGCTATCTAATAAAGCAGTTCCAACCAGGGGTCGCCGCCCTGTGGCAAATACACGAGTTTCTCGCTCCTCACCATTCCAGATAATAATTGCTTTGTGAAGAGGCAGCATTACTTGGCTGTTGTCTGCTAAATTCGCACGCATATCGTACCTGAAAGGAAGATTCAGTAATGCTACTGCTTCGGGTGGTAAACAAAGCTCATCTGTAAATCCTGTATCTACTACAAACTCAATCGGAAAGTCAGCGCGATTTGGAATCCGAAATGGGATAGTGATGATCGGGTGTCCATTAGCCACAATACCTGAAATCACTTAACTACACGCTCCATAACACCCCCACCAAAAGCGGCAGCAACGTTGTAGCCAATTTTGATCCCAAAGAGCCGAGCATGGGGGTGTTTCTCGCTCAATAAGTCAGCAGCGTGTAAGCCATTTTCATCAACTTTGTAGTCACCTGTTTCAATGTCAATGATAACCATCTTGCCAATGTTTTCTTCAACTTCCACCTCTTGGCGGATTCTGCTTTCGTACAGTTTCTCTGCACGTTGAGCAACTTCTTCACGGCTTAAAAGGATTGCTTGCATATACTAACTCCTGATTACGATTTGACTTCTGGAGACCCCTCTATAATATCTCACAGGTCTGTAGGATGAGCTAATGCCCATCCTACTACGTCTCTACAAGATTGGTGTACTGCTACCCAGTGCCTTCGACATCGCACTTTAACCCACAGCTGCAATCAATGTGCATGGTGCGTTCCCCAAAAATCGATCGCTGGAGCAGTAGGAGCCATATTAGGGAACGCACCCTACAGCTAATAACTTTCAGTGCGTGAAGACGATCGCACTCTCGGTCGGGTGCAGTGATTTGTTATACTGTCGCTTGATCGGGAGCTTAATAACTTTACGTCCACTGGCAATTTGCTTTTCTCTAAGATCGTCAAATATTGCCTTGAGATCATAATTAAAAGATTTTGCGTATTCTTCTCTATATTTGTGAATTTCTTCGACAATTTCATCTTTATACATAGTTATTCTCCTCGAAGCTTAAATCCGATGAACTCGTAAGGGGTACAAACAAATGGTAGCCTGTATCCAAGCTCAAGACTAATTTGGGATAGCTTTCTTTGGATTTGAGCGTTTGCCATGTGCTTACAATTCCATGTTAAAATAAAAGTAAGTTTGATGTTAGACATTGTGCAACTATTTGTTTTGTCTTCCCACTACTATATGATAATAACTGAAGTCCAATTCCTGCCATCCCAGTAAATACTCCAGGTAACAGTAATTCACCTTCTTGAGTTGAAAAAAGGCGGTAAGATTTTTGGTTTGAAGCTCTTTTCAGACTTAATTCTACTATTTGCTGGGCAAACAGAGACCATTTTTCTCCCATGTCAAAGTCACTAGCCAAATTCAAAATAGCTGCTCTACCAAAGCTTCCACAACAGAGATGATCGACACCCATATCTTGTTTTGCGGTAGTTTCAAGAGCGATTTCCATCTCTGTGGCTATTTGCTCATCCCATATCCCTGATTCTTTGAGACAAAGACGACTCAAGGCAATACCGGGAGCGCCATGACACCAACTGTTCATAAATTTTTTTGGTTCAGAACTGGAGCGAAAATCTGGCCAGTTTCTTTTTTCAAGACAAAAGACAGAGCGTTCGTAACCTAAACCTTGTTGAATAGCAGTTAAAAACCGATCATCTTCCGTTAGTTGATACAAACGAGCTAAGGCAGCAATAATCCCAGAAACACCATGAGAAAAACCTGTTAGGGGCTTTTTATCTCTTAAGGTCAACCATCCACCATCTTCCATTTGTTGAGAAATCAAATGCTCCCCACATACAATAGCTAAGTCTAAAGGTTTTTGAGACGGCAAATTTTTGCTTTCAACATCTTGAGCTATTGATAAAAGCGGGCCAATCAAGCCAGCGCAACCGCTAATTAAATCACATCCTTGATCTTTATTGATACGTTCTAGGGTAAGACAATCTATAATCACTTGAGCGACTCTTTCATAGTTAGAAAATTTCTCGTCAATAGGGTTGATTTCTAACTGGCTTAGAATCTGGAGTGTTAAAAGAATTCCACCAGTTCCTGATAACCCAAGAGGTTGATCTCGTAGGTAACGAAATAAAAGAAAACCATCTTTTGACTTAACAATATCTAATATCTGAGCAACAGAACCACGAATATCGTTAACTAAAGATTCTTGAAATTCTAAATCAGAGTTTTGCTGTCTGAAAAAGTGAGTTAAGGCAGAAAAAAATAAAGCAATGCCAGAACGACCTCCATAGAGGGAAAGACCAACTAAACCAAAGTTAAATTTTTCTTGATCTTGTCCGATGTCTATACCTAACCATTCAGGATAGCCACGCTGATCTCTTATTGCTTGTTGCTGTAATTGTTTGGCGATACGAATTACTTCATCAAGTTTATAGTCACTACTTGGGAAAGTATCAGATACATTAATTTGTTCTGTCGGAATTTCTAGAGAACCAACTTTAATTTGCTTGGCTTCTATTGCTCCTTTAATTAATTGTATTTGAAAATTAATTTCATCAACTGAGAGTTCTCCTAACCTTCTTCGACAAGCTAATAAACCAGAGGTATCTAAAAAACCCTGAATATTAGGCAAGCTATCAGATAAGGTTAAGGTATCGCTATCAATTGAATGTTCAAAAAATGGAATGTCGAGTTGTTCCATTTGTCTTAGTTCAGCCTCAAAAACCGGCCAGTTAATCGGTTTTTCCGTAGCCAAAATATAACTACGAGCAAGTTGTTCTAGTTTAAGACTATAGGCTATTGCATTTTTTAAAGAAGCAGGCTCTAAACACTGAAGTTGAATGAGAAAATAAATACGAGTAGCACGAAGAACAATCCGACGAGGTAAGCCAGTAAAATCTCTAAGTATAGAATTTGAATCTAACCATACCTGACGATAATCAAGAAAGTGTTGCATTTGTAGGCGAAATCCCTCACACAGTTCGCCTTGAAATTCATTGAGAAGATTGGAACTGCCGATAGGAAAAGGAGAGCTAGTGGGGGTGTCAACGGGTGTCTCTACCTCTCCCCAAAACATTCCATCACTATTAATCCCTAACCATCCAGGTTGTTCAATATAAGACTTCTTAGGAGGTATTATGCCTAAAGCACTAATATCAACTGCATGAGCTTTTCGCCCTATAAATAGCCATTGTGGTAATAAGCCAATGCGTAAAACTGAGCTTCCCATTGACTTTTGTAAATTGCTAATAACAATGTCATCATTATTAGTATGATTACCAACATCGCCTTCTAAAAGAGTCTCAGTATCAATAAGTATTAATTGCTCTCCACACGCAATTAAGTTTTCATGGTGACAATCTGTACAGCCTAATATATGAAGAACTGCCATCAATCGGCCTGCATTTTTGTAAAAATCACTTAACTCTTGATCATTAACACAGGGACGATGTTCCACGAACTCCATGAAACCAAATCCTTGCCGAGGAAGGATTTTCAAAACCCGAAATACATTTTCTCCAATCTGTTGATTGATGATACCAAGCAATCGTTGATAGACAGAATCTACATTCATGTCTTTGGGTTTATATACTACTTTTTGAGGCGTTTCCTCTTCATGGTCTGATTCTTTAAAGTGTAGGACTGCAACAGAACGCCCACCTCGATGAAAATCACTCATCCCTTGTTGAATGTCACTTATTTTGGCATTGATTGAAATATCAAAGCAATTCTTTAACTCTTGTCGGCTTTCATGAATACGCTTTAATAGTTCAATGCTTGATTCTAGCCACAATTCTACCACTGTTGCTAACAAGCGACCTAAAACAGGATATATCGTCAATATTTTTTCAAGACCATCCTGAAGATTATCTTGAATAAATGTTAAATAAGCCTCCCTTATCGGCAGTCCACTACCATCGCCATTATCTCCTAGATGAGCTAACAGTATTTGACCGGGAGTTCGACCTTTGTGAAATTCCTCCCACAGAACTTTCTCACTTAATTGACAGAGACGGGTAAGTAGTGTTTCTGTTAGACTGTTCACAGCATCATCACTAACTCCCCCTAAGAAATCTGGGGATAAACGCTGTTTAAGCTCACTCACTCCCCAATCACATAAAGGCAACCAGAGATCTTCAAAAGGTAAAGGCTGAGACTTTGTAGAATACTGGTTTACACTTTTCTCTTGATTAAAACTACATCCAGCTTCCACGAGAACTTGACGCAAACAAGTCAATAAATCTAACCAATTTGGATGGGCAGGAACCGCTTCTTCAGGAGGATTTAAAGCCCATAGAGCTTGATTAGGGGTATAGCCTGACCATTCTAAACGCTTAATAAAGTTCTCAGTTTGGTTAGGGGCAACAATTTTGCTCCATTCATCAAGCTGGTGTGATTCATTAACGTACTCACTCAACTTCAGGACTTGAGAATAATCTAAACGCTGTCGGAGAGTCCAGCCTTCCTTGGCTAGAAGTTTTGGTAAACTTTTAGACTTGTCATTACTCATTTTCAATGCATTGTGTGAATGCAGTGCAACCATTGGATGGGCACTGACGGATTGAACAATTCGTGTCCGTGGCTGCGTAGCCAATCATCGGCCCATTAAGGATTTCAATCTCGCTATCCGAGAATTCTGGGTATGATGCAATATTCATCGACGCTTGCAAGATTTCTTGAGTTGTTAGGTTAAATTCAACCCAGTCCTGTTTAGTAAATCTTAATGTTTCTTGCAAAACGGGGTCAGCTTTGACTTTTTGAAGGACATTGGCTAATTGCGTTGCATTCATGTTGATGATTCCTCATTGAACGGATGGTGTAGATGGTATTTCTTTATGAGCAAGGTGCGATGGTATGTCTAGCAGGCAGGATTATCAGATGATTCCTCATTGAACAGATGGTGGAGAAGGTATAGCAGTCCTAAGTGAATCAGCAAAAATCGGCGTTACCTGAACGATCAAAAAAGCGGTTAAGCTCATGCCTGTCGATCTCATCTCAACCCTCAATTTAATCGCAGGTCGAGGCAAAGGATGTATCGCGGCATTGAATTTCATCTCCGCATGTGTAACAACCCAAGGTCGAACCCATTTGCGTTTCCATAGCGATAGATCCGTGAATATATTCAATCTCCCTATCCGAGAACTCTGGAGCCGATGCAATATTCATCGACGCTTGCAAGGATTCTAACAAAGCTTCTGCATCTAATGCCATGCCTTTTCTGTGGGCAAATTCAGCCACAACAGCCGAAAGGTCATTTACATTTACAGATACTAAAGCACTCTTGAGATCACGAGCTAGAGTCTCATCTGACTTCACTTCGTTGAGAAATGCTGCAAAAGAACGTGTTGACATTTTAGAACCTCCAAAAAAATGGCAGTGACTGGGCATTAACTAAACTATAGCATTCTAAACTATAGCATTCGCAAATCAACTTCCAGCATTCTATTTAGGCGCAATCGCCCGAACTTTTCCCTATATCACGCCCAAAAGCGTGTTAGCCAGATTAGCTTACTGCAAACAATCTCCTTTTAAGGAGACTTATCACAGAAGCTTTCTAGAAATCTAGCAAAGATTCTTATATCTGGCTGCACTTTGTCACAAAATTTCACTATTATTTCGGGTAAGGTATGGTAAATCCCTTGATAGATTCAATCGGGACTAACTTCTGTAAAACCCGCTATAAATCTCCTGCAAAAATCAAAAATCTGACCTTAGCTGAGGAGAATCCGAGACAGGAGGAGAAAAAAGACATAAAAAAATTAGTACAAATGCTCTGCTCTCCCTGCTCTGGCGCTCCCTAGCTTACCAGAGGTCGATTGCGACGACAATTATCGCAATGACCACAGCGAAAATTATCGGCATTTTCCTGAAACCCAAAGGCATTTAAGAGAAAGTGCCAACGACAGCGACGGGTATAGAGGTAGGGAAATATCTCATTTCTGGGTTTAAAAGTCATCTTGGCTGAATTATGAGGATAAATAAGCCGATAATGAAAAGGATCGAGCCATTCTAGGCGATCGAGACTGTGTAAAAGGGAGAGAATGAGCGCACCATCGGGAAATTCGGCACTAATCGCCTCTACTTTGCCCTCTAGGGGAATTTGGGCTAAAATTTGCCAAGCTTGTCGGTATTGGCGTTCCTGTTGGGAGTTAAAGAATTTTTGCTGGTTTTTATCGCTATTATCTAACCATCCCGTCGGTTCACTAATTAAGGTGAGAGCCTGCATTTTACCCCCATCGCGACCACCGCGGCCGATTTCCTGTAGGTATTCCGATAGTAAAGCTGGGGGTTGGTAGTGGACAACCCAACGCACATCGGGTTTATTGATACCCATGCCAAAAGCTGAGGTACAGACAACAAAAGTTAAATCCCCCCGCAGCCAATTTTGTTCTATTTCCCGACGCTGAAAGGGCGATAAACCGGCATGATAGGCACTGGTGCGATAGTGGAGAGATTGCAACCATGCCGCTAAATTTTCACTATGGCGACGGGAACGAGTATAGATCAGGCCGGATTGTCGAGGTTGACCGGTGAGGAAGTTTAATAGTTGATGACGACGACAACCGGGGCTAATACATATTTTGGTGCTTAAGTCAAGGTTTTGACGGTAAGGATTTATTAAGAAAAGTTGTGGTTTTTCTAGTTGTAAGACGCGGGTGAGAGTCTCACGGGTGGCGGGGTTAGCGGTGGCGGTAAAAGCAGCGATCGCTATTTGGCTGCCTGCCGGTTTCGATTGCAGAAGAGCGGGACGGACAGCACCAAGACGACGGTAAGCAGGACGAAAATTATCGCCCCACTGGGTTAAACAATGGGCCTCGTCGAGGATGAGAGCGTTAATTTTAACGTGGGGAAGGGTTAATTTTGACCAGAGGGGCGGACTTAAGAGGGTTTCTGGGGAAAGATAGAGAAGTCGCAGGGTTTGATCTGCGATCGCGTTTAAGGTTTTCTTTCTCTGTTGTCGGGGGATTTCGTTATGAATCAGGGCGACGGGTAGTTTTTTGGCTAATAATTCCTCCACCTGATTTTCCATCAGGGCAACTAAGGGGGAAATCACTAGGGTTAAGCCGGTTTTTAATAAAGCGGGCAATTGAAAACAGATAGATTTACCGAATCCCGTGGGCATGACAATCAGGGCATCCTTTGCCGCTAAAATTGTCTCGATAATCTCCTGTTGGGGAAAGCGAAAGCTATCATAGCCCCAAATTTTCTGAAAAATAGTCTGGATGCTTTCGGTATTGTGGGAAGACATGGGTTAACTGCTGGGGTGTGGGGTGTGGGGTGTGGGGTGTGGGGGAGTTGAGCGGTTTTGACTATCCCGGACGGGTAACAATTTTTCCCATAATTGAATTTTTTTTGCACTTCTTTAATAATCTGTTACACTTATAGCGATCAATCCTTGTCTGGGGAATTACTGATGACTGAACCTGTTAGCACCACTGACCCCGCAGTAGAAACCGCCACCGAAGCGCAACCCAGTTACGTCAAGCTGGCGATGCGGAATATGGTCAAGAAAAAAGGCGTCTCGTTAAAACACTTTTTTTTGACTACAGCAGCCCTATTAGGCTTTTTTGTCGGTATTTCCTATCTGACGCGTCCCTAGGATGAAATCTGGTGAGTGAGACTTTGCCCCTAGGGGTGGATTTATGCCTACAGGATAATTATTTTGATCCCGGAAATAGTCCTGTGGATGGGGAAACTTGGCACTATTGGTTAGAAACATGGTTAGGCTATCTATCGGATTATCTCCCGGTTGCCGCCGGTTATGAACTAAGTTTGCGTTTAACAGACGATCGAGAAATTCAGACCTATAATTCCCAATATCGCCACAAAGATCAACCGACGGATGTTCTCGCTTTTGCCGCTCTGGAAGTGGATTTACCAGTGGATGAGGGCATTTTAGAGACAGAACCTTTATATTTGGGGGATATTATCATCTCTGTGGAGACAGCACAACAACAGGCTTTAACACAAAATCATTCTTTGGTGCGAGAATTGGCCTGGTTAACTGCCCACGCTTGTTTACATCTTTTGGGTTGGGACCATCCCGATGAAACAAGTCTGTTAGAAATGCTATCTTTACAGGAAACTTTGTTAAAAACCGTCGAAATGCCGATACATAGTTAGTTATTTTTGTCAAGCATTATTGAGGAATATGAAGACAAACTATCATCAAGCCAACCAATCTACCAGCCTATCTAATCCCTATCTCAACAATAATTTTATCCCTCGATCGGGACAGGTGAGTGAGGGTAACAATCCCAGTCAAAGAGAATACGCTTGGCAAGTCGCCTCGAATCTGTTAGTCAGTTTTCGCTACGCTTGGGCCGGAGTCCGTTATGCTTTTGTTAGTCAAAGAAATTTTCGCATTCACACCCTGATGACCCTAGTAGCGATTAGTTGGGGCTTATTTTTGCGGGTTAATGCCATGGAAATGGCGATTGTCACCCTTACCTGCGCTCTGGTGATGGTCTTAGAATTAATTAACACTGCCCTAGAATCAGTGGTAGATCTGACGGTGGGGCAATCCTACCATGATTTAGCCAAAATAGCGAAAGATTGTGCCGCTGGTGCCGTTTTAATCGCCTCGATCGCCGCTTTACTCGTAGCGGCTTTTATTTTTATTCCCCATTTATTAGTTTAAGCTGGAAGCTTTTTTCAGTGTTGCCAAAGGCACGGCGTAGCCGTCCAGTAAACGGTAAACTGAAAACTCAAATCTGATCACTGATCATATGTACTGATTTTAAAACGCTTAGGGAAAAATTAAGTACAAATGCTCTGAATTCCTCTCCCTGCTGCCAACTCCAGCACTCCGGTGCAGTCTTTAGATAGGATTTGCGGCAAAAAGTACGGGCGAAGCATTCGGATAGAAAATCTCCGGTTTCAGCGATAGGTTATTGCCCGAATGCTTCGCCCCTACAGGACACGGGCCGATGAAGATGCAAGGTTTTGAACCACGATTCTCTCAAAATCTTGCACCTGTTTCGCAAGAAAAGCCCCAAAACCCTTACCTTGCCTACATTTCACATTTATTCAGCAAACTCTAGATAGTCAACAGCTTAACTGATCACTGATCAGTGATCACTGATAACTGATCACTGATCACTGATCACTGATTTGACATAAGGGGACTCGACAGCTTTTAGCCGATGAATTTAACTTTTCTTAACCTAAGCCTAAACTGGCGAGGGGAGAGGGTTTCGCTATATATAAAAAATTGTCATCCTCGATACAGCAAAAAATCTCTTTTGTCCCCTTATAGGTTAGAGTATAGTTATTGATAAGACTTTTTTGTAGATCTTGCAGGAAATCTCCCATGAGTGCCATAACTTTCTCCACCGCTCCCACCGCTTACTCTATCAGGATGATTAAGGACGAAGTCCGTCAGATGGTAGAACAGGGGGTAGTGAGCAGACACCAACCGATCTACACCCTCTGTCAGTTCATTCCCCCTCGGGAGTGGGTTTGTGTTGAATGTGAACTAGAACGGTGTGACTACCTTCTCAGGGATCAAATTGGTGACTTAATCGCCTCGGAATCTTGGGATAATGACTAAACCCCCGTTTGCCGATCTGGGTAAAAATCGGACCAATCAGAAATTTATCAGCCTTGTCCACTCTATATAACTATTATAATTCAGCCCTAGTCATTTCTGGGGCTGAAACTATGGGGAGAGAGGGGGATAATTGTTAAGAAACAAGAATTTTTGGCAAGATTTAGCCAAGTTAGTTTAAAAGTTGCCGATTGCCAAGGGACGCTATCTCTAACATCCCCAAGTTTTCCCTAACTTAAAATCAGTAGTTGGCGCTGTTGTAAAGAACGCACACCAGTTAATCCTAAACCAACTTGAGCATCGATTGCTCCCACGGTTAAACGACCATCGCAAGCTTGTAGAAAATCAAATTCTCTCTCCGAGAGATTAACTGGCCGATAATCGTAATCTAGAACACTTGCACTAGGCCAACCATAAAGACAGGGATGAACTTCGGCCACTGCATTCTCTAGGACTTGATCCCGGGACCAATCGGCAGTCAGAATCGGTGGTTTAGCGAGGAAAAATTCATAGTGGGTGATTTCGGGGTCTAATAATTCCGTCAAGCGATAACGTTCCCTTTCCCCTAAATTTTGCGCTCTAGCCATCAATTCGGGGGATTTACCCAATAAACGCTCTAATTGCCAGTAGGAAGGGTTAGAAAAGCCAATAAAGGCTAATCCTGACGCATCAATCAGTTGAAAGAGGGTATCGATATTGTAGTCCACTTCCCGGGGGTGAACGTACATATCAGCGAAGGACTCATCGCGATGATTTTCCATTGACCAACGCTCTTTTTCCCGTTTCAAAATGCGATTATTTTCTGGTAGAGAGGCAAAAATCTCTCGGCCGACAGCGACCCCATCTTTATAATCCCCGCGTCGGTCTCCTTGCAAAAGTGCGATCGCAGATTGCATTAACTGGATTTCCCAGCGTCCCAATTGTGCATAGACGAAAATGTGCAGCAGACCACCGGGGGCCAGTTTTTGCGCGAGGGATTGAATACCTTTAATCGGGTCCGGGAGATGGTGCAGCACCCCGACGCAGTTAATTAAATCAAATTCTCCGGGGAGATTAGTGGCGGATTCAAGGGGTAAATGGTGAAAAGCCAGAGAACCTCGGTGTTTTGGTGCGACTCCCGAACGATTACAGCGTTCTTTGGCAATTTCTAGGGCTTTTTCACTGATATCTATAGCGACTATATTAGCAAAAGGGTTGAGCGCGAGCAGATATTCGGTTCCCGCACCAGTACCACAACCCGCATCGAGAATGCGGATATCCTCTCGTTCAGGTTTACGATGACAACAAAAGTTATAGGCAGCAATCCAATTCCAGCGCCAATTGTAACCGGGAGGAGGTTCATCTAGGAGCGGTTCGGGGGGGAAAGGATAGGTATTGTAGAGACGTTGTACAGCAGTGCGAATAGTAGCGTCGTCGGACATGAAAATTGGCAGAGTTTAGGATAACACTCGATCGATTGTCTCACAGACGGCAGCGATCGGGAAAGTCAGCCGGGGTTTTTTTGAGTTGGTCGAGGGTAAATAGACCTCTTGTAAAAATCAAAAATTGTTGTTAGGGTTAGGAGTCAGGAGTCAGGAGCCAGTAGTCAGGAGAATTAAGAATGAGCATTAATCAATTAAATGGTCTATTTAAGAATTTTATGCAATTGAATCCTTATTTTTACCGTTTTTGAACCCTCAAAAATTAATTATGCAAGAGGTTTAATAATCGGAACAAGCTGCTGTCCCCCTTGATAGCTGAGTTGTAGCTGACTGGAAAATTCTCCGCTAGGGGCTTCTTTTAAGTCAAAACAGACAGGGAGAATTGCTTCATTAGACTTTTCTAGACTAGCAGTAATTCTTTCAATACCTGAAGCTTGACATCGGTTTTGTGGCTGTTTGGGCGACATTTCTGGAATCTGGACTGCTGCTGGCGGTAATATTTGAGTTCCATCAGAGCTATTGAGATCGGGAGGAATCAGCTGCATTCCTTCAATAGGCTGGGGAGTCTTCACAAATAAACGTCGAGTTGCGATCGCTCCTTTCATCCCCACGATATCAATTTGAGTGGGTGCGATCATAACATCTGTCTGCTGGGCTAAAACCGGCGTTGGGGTCAACACCAGAACCAGCATGAGATATCTAAGAAAAATTCCCCGGAAATTCATAGTCACCAACCTTGTAACCGACTTTCTGCCAGTTCCTATTCCTACTGCAATTCTACTCTAATGGGACTTAAACAAATTTGAATGCCAAACAAAGCCGAAACTGGCTTTACTCGATTCTATCCTTGGGGTTGTGCTTTTAAAATTGTGAATACCAAGTACATTTGCTACATTTTAAAACTATCTTAACCTTAAGATTACTTTAATATTTCTTGGTTGTATCGAGAATAAAATCAATCTGTTGTTTCATTTTTATTTGAAGGAATTCTACCAAATTATGCCCGATTTTGCCACAGAATCGAAGGATACAGTAAAGGAAGCTACTACCTTCGTCAATTTAGGGATAGTTCACCAGGCACTCTCATTTTAGATGTAGCCGCCCCGTAGCATCGCAGCCTTGTCTTTGTATTCTAAATGAAGCATAATACAATCTTGGATGAATTATAATACAGGACAAGGACATGACCGATGTGACTGTTTCTCAACTGGCGATCGCCATTATCGGCGGTGGTTTCAGTGGTTCTCTCGTCCTAACCTGTTCCCTTGGTTAACGATCGCCAAAAATGTCGAGTTTGGGCCAAAAATGAAAGGAGTGAGCGATCGGGAACGAAAACAAAGGGTATCCGCCACTTTGGAGATGGTGGGACTCTCGGAAGCGGCGAATTTCTTCCCCTATCAGCTTTCCGGAGGGATGCAACAACGATCAGCGATCGCCCGTACCCTAGCCGCCGAACCAGCGATTATTCTCATGGACGAACCTTTTGGCGCACTCGATGCGCTCACCCGCGAATCGATCCAAACCCATCTCAGAGGCATTTGGCAGAGAACAGGGAAAACGATCTTTTTCATCACCCATGACGTGGAAGAGACTCTCTTACTCGCCACCCGCATCGTTGTCCTCCACGCTCGTCCCGGTCGCGTGGTTAAGGATATCGTCAATCCTTTTGCCCACCGTGACCACGAGGTAACCCCGGCTTCTTTGCGGCTATCCCGAGAATTCCTAGAGATGCGACAGAATTTGGTGGATAGTATTCGCAGCGACGAGATATAGTCACTTGATCCCTTTAGGGATTTCAATTTCTCGCTCTATTGTTTAATCATTACAGTTTATAAGTAAGTAGTTATAATTAAATTGAAGATAGATTTTGCGTCTGATCCCCCCTGCCCCCCTTGATAAGGGGGGTGCTGATGGGCGGGGGGATCCCCCCTGTCCCCCTTGATAAGGGGGGTGCCTGAGAACTTTTAACACCTACCTACTTAATCACTTGGTAATGATTTGGTAGTAGTGGCGTAGCCCTCTTGCTTACCTGGTATGAATTGTGTAAAATATTTATTAATAAAAATAATTGGAACCCGATCAGTCTTTAAACCTCTAGCTTGATCATGACTTTTCTGATAAATATCTTTTTCTGGCTTCTGTCTGGCTTACTCAAATATCAGTCTAGCACCGAACAAAATCCCCCCTTCACCTCTATTCCCCTGTCCTAATTGTGGTTCTCATTATATGATCAAGAATGGTTCTATTCATAATGGAAAACCCAAACGTCAATGTAAAGAGTGTGGTCGTCAGTTTGTGATCAATCCCACTAATAAAACCGTCTCTGACGAAACCAAACAATTAATTGATAAACTCTTGCTCGAACGAATTTCCTTACGAGGAATTGCCAGAGTAACAGGGGTAAGTTGGTCATGTTTACAAAATTATGTCAACAATAAATTGGCATCTGTCCCACGTCAAATAAAGGTTTCGGACAAACTAAAAGGTAAATTAGTTACAGAATGTGATGAGATGTGGTCTTTTGTTTTTTCTAAAACAATCAAGGTTTATATTTGGCGGTTAATTGATAGAAAAACAAGGGAAATTATTGGTTGCTATGCGCGGAGATAGGAGTCGTCAATCAGCTAAAAAACTTTGGGGCCAGTTTACCAGGTGTTTACCGACAATGCGCGGTTGTTTACACAGACTTTTGGGAGTCCTATAAGACAGTAATTCCTAGTAAACGTCATCGACCAGTCGGAAAAGAAACTGGTCAAACTAATCCTATTGAAAGATTAAATAATACCTTTCGACAAAGGATTTCTCGGCTGGTGAGAGAGAGTCTATCTTTCTCTAAAAAAATGGAGAATCACCTTGGGGAACCCTTTGGTATTTTATCCATGACTACAATGCACAGCAAAGCAAAGGATTAAGCCGCCATCACTACTACCGAATCACCACCCAGACTTTTTCAGCCAACCCTGATTAGCTAGGGACTAGGCTTTTTAGGTGAGTTTAAACAGGATAAACCAGCATCTTTAGCAGTAGGATACTTGATTGGGACAAAAGCAAAATCTGAACTTAGTGTCCGACACTCCACAATGTGAACAAATTCTACGGAGGGATTTTGGGGATCGCCATTTTCATCAATTTTTTTGCGATCGCCATTTTCATCGAATTTAATTGTCCCAGTTGCACCTTTAGTGACAAGAAAATCAGGAGACTTTAATTGTTCACGGATATTAATTCGTGTGGGAGTATTTTCCTTTTCTAGAGCTTTTGTTAGAGCAAGCGTTGCATCATAGGATAGGGCTGTTATTGCATTAACAGAAGTTGTAGTCCATAAAATTTTGGCATCCTTAAGAAAATTTTTGTTAGGACTGGTTAAAGAATCCCAAGGAACCGCAATAACAAACTTTTGAAAAGGTTGTAGGTTGTTAATTTGTTCTAAGGTACGAGAACTACGAAGCCCCCATGATCCGATAACCCAATTTTGACTATTATTAAGTTTTATAAGTCTAATTGCATCGCCTTGAGCATCGCCAATTGCTTTTGGGAATAGTACAAGCCCTATTGTTTCTGTTATTTTTTCTTCTTTCTGTCGTCGTAACTCTTGGATGGCTTCTTTTTCATTAAAATTATTTCCCAGATCAAATTCATCTAATTTTACTACAGTTCCAGAGAATGGAGGGCGTGTAAAAATAGTTTTAAAACTATTAAAAAAAGATTCACTAAATGGACTTCCTTCACTATAAAGGCCTACCACTTTTTTAATAGACTTTTCTTGCAAAAATTTTGCAATGGCAGGAGATTGTTGATCGCTGGAAAAAACAGTTCGCAGGAAATTTTTTCTGGGGTATTTAGTAAGCTCGCTAGTCGTTGATCCGGGAGAAATCAAAACTAAATCATTTTCCTTATAAATATCCACCGTTGCCACAGTCATTTCACTGGGATAGTGACCAACAACCCCTAAAATTTCAGGACGCTGGGAAAGAGATTTTGCTGTCTTTTGGGCTAGTAATTCGTCATTTTCATCATTAGTAATGACAACTTTTAATCCCTTACCATTAATCGCTTTTTTGTTGATAAAATTTTGATCTGGAAAATACTTGAGGAATGGATCATTGTCATTTAAAAGTCCCAGATTAATTTTTGTTTGTAATTGCGCTACTCCTCGTAACATTTCATTTGCTCGACTATCACCATCATCATCATTAAAGTCATTTTGATTTTTGGGAATACTAACAGCAACAGCAATCGTGTAATATGGCATTTTATTGGCTTCTAGTAAAGCATTATTTAAGTAAATTAACGTTTCTGGATCTAGCCTATCCTGTTGCCATGCGTCCTTAAATCTTAACAGGGCTTTTTGATAATCACACTGTGCAAAATATTCTGTACCTTTCTTCTTGTTAAACGATTGAGAGTAATTAAGAACTTCTTCTCCTTCACTAATAAAGTCTCCCGTTTGTTTTGGACAATTATCAGGGCGATAAATGGCAAATAAACTTACAACTGCTATTGATGCTATTCCTATGCTAACTGGCAGATTTAATTTGAAATTTTGGGGCTTTAAAGTTTTTATAGAATGCAAAATTTGGGCGATTTTTGCAGAAGGCGAAGTGATTGGTGGAATCGTCGGAGTAATGGGATAAACCTCATTTTGCACTTCTTCTTCAATCACCTGAATATCCTCATCCCTGAGTCGATAGATAATTTGCAGTTTCTTTAAACTCTCTTTATCTTTGTTTTTCAATGGAGTATGATTAGCAGCAGCTATTATTTTCCGAAACGCATTCCTATATTTCTTAATATTGTCTCGTCGCAGTAGCAGTGGGTTAAGAACTTCTGTTTCAATCGTTCTGGCTTCATCTGGTGAGAGATTTAATTGATCTATTGTTGCATCCAAAACTGCCCTATCTGCAGCAGAAAAGTCTTCCTCCTTAAAACAATAATCTTTAATATCCTCATCATTCCACTTTTTAATAATATCCTCAACTATTTTACGATACTTAAATTTAGGATCATTAGCAGCAAGAGGAGATTTGGCTAAATAAATAGTATCCTCTCCTTCAAGAGAAAGATAAAATTTGGGAGTCATTGCCGGGGCAGCTTCCTTTACTCGTTCGCTGGCATACTCATGCAATTCATTAACAGAAATTAATTGATCACCATCCTGATCTGCTGCACCAGTTTCAATTCCTTCAACTAGATATTTTGTATAGATGGACAAATCTTTATCTTCCGACTCAAAAGAATATTCAATTGGACTAGAAGAGGTCAAAATCGCCCTTCCTTTACCTCCTAATTCCTCTTGAATGTTAAATTCCCCTTTGATTGGCATTCCCTGAACCAATGCTCCGCTAAAACAGCAGTCGAGAATAATTATCTGCCTTTGGGAATGACTATCTGTGATGTACTCTTGAAGTTTAGTTGCCGCTAAAGCTGTTGCAAGAGAAAAATTTCCCTTCTGATCACGCCCAGTGTCTCTTGTACTTAGAAAAAATCTAGCCTTTTGATCTTTAAGTCCATGCCCAGAAAAATATAAAAGCACCAAATCATCTTTCTGTCGATTAGCAAATAAATCCTCAACTGCTTTTTCCATGCTCCCTTTGTCTGGGTTAGGCAAAACTGTAACCTGATCAAAGGCTCCCATGTCTGGATGCTCTAATACTCGGCGCATTGCTTCAATGTCTTGAGTCGCGCTAGAAATTGAACGCAATCCTGCGGAATACTCGCTCACACCAATTAACAAAGCAAATTTTGCCATAATACCTTCTTTAACCTGAGATAAAGTCTTGAGCCGCTTTAATAGCCATTTCCAATTCTTCTCGACTGTGAGCTTTAACCGTCAACTTGCGACCATTGGCCTCTACCGACAATTCTATCGGTTTACCTCCCAGGCGATCGCCAAGAAACCCTAACAGTTTTTTGCCATTAGCGGGGTTAACTTCGGTCATTAAGATTCCACCCAAAAAACCGCCCAATGACTTATTACCTTCAGGGGGATTGGGATCAAGAATGCGTTTAACCGATTCAACTTCATCTGCCTGTTCTAGTTCTGTTAGTAATACTTGGGTCTGTTTGTCGCGTTCTTCAGGCTCCAGGTTAGGATCGTTAAAAGCGATCAGCAATTTAATCGTAGATTTGTTACTCATAGGAAGTTGAGTTGAAATAATATAGGATAATACTAATCTTACTGAATTATGCAAATTTTACCATATACCATCTGAAATCTAAATAAGTGATCCCATTTTCATACTGCCCCTTGCCGAGTGCAGATTTCTTATTTCTTGGGAGCATCTCATTTATGCAAGTGAGTAATTATACTTGTCCCTAAAAATGGTTTCTAGCAAGGCTTTCAAAATAGCTTGACATAAAACCTGATTTAGGGGTTACAAAGGTGAGATGCTCCCGGTTTTAACCTTGTACAGGTTAGAGGGTTATGATTCTTTAACAAAGGGAATTGACCACAATCAGCACAGCATCTCCCAATTATTGTCTTTAGGTCGCTAAAATTTCGTTTCTCGCCTTATTTCTCCTTTTTTCTTGAGAATGAAATAGCCCTACCCTTATTAAGGGGGGATAAAATTATGGGTGTATATCGTTAGCAAAGAGACAAACAAAGAGAGGCTATAGACTAATAAAAAATATGTCCCTTTTTGACAGAAAATATCTGGGAAGATTGCAACCAGCGAGACTCAAAAGAACTGAGATGAGTGGTGGTAATTAAGGTTTGAAAACGGTCTTCGATCGCATCTAATAATTGATTTTGTCGTTCGATATCTAATTCCGCTAAAACATCATCGAGGAGTAGTAGGGGAGGTTCCCCGATAATCTGCTCTAGTAACTGTAATTCTGCTAATTTCAAGGCTAAAACTAAGGTTCTTTGTTGTCCTTGGGAACCGTAGGATTTAGCGGGGTTTTGGTTAATTAAAAAATCCACTTCATCCCGGTGGGGACCGACTACCGATGTCCCTAGCTGTTTCTCGGCCAAACGACGGGTTTCAATTTTATCTAAAAAAGCCGTTTGTACCCCATTGACATCATCTTCTACCCAAGGCACATTGGGAATATATTGTAATTCTAGATATTCAGTTTTTCCGCTAATACTTTCGTGCCATTTTTGAGCTAAAGGAATTAATCTTTGCAGGACTCGCGCCCTTCTTCTCGTAACTCTTGAACCAGTTTCTGCTAATTGTAAATCCCAGAGTTTTAGTTGGGATAAATCCGCATAAACTTTTCCCTCTAATTCCTGTTTACGAATCTCTTTTAAAAGAGCGTTCCTTTGTCGTAAAACCTGATTATATTGCTGTAAAATATGAACGTATAGGGGTTCTAATTGAATTAATAAAGTATCTAACCAATCTCGGCGAGCTTCCGGACCACCGCGCACTAAATCCAGATCGAGACTAGAAAATTGTACCGCATTAATCACGCCCAAAAAATCGAGATGACGGCGCAGGGGTTGACGGTCACGGATCACGGTGCGACGACCGGAAGAACGGAGAATTAAACTTAATTCTGATGCTCCATAAAGACGATTAACCCTAGCAAAAATTCTCGCCTCCGAGTCCGATTCTAGCACTAGATCCCGATCCTTGCTGACTCGATGGCTCTTGAGAGTGGCCAAAAGTTCGATCGCTTCTAGTAAATTGGATTTTCCCTGAGCATTATTGCCCAATAATATTGTTTTTTTGGACTCGAATTTTAGCAACTGTTCGGCATAATTTCTAAAACTGTGAAGGTGCAGGTGTTCGAGATACATTGCAAGTTGGGGGTTAAGTATTGGGGGTGGGGGAGTGGGGAGAAAACAACTGATAACTGATCACTGATAACTGATCACTGATAATGGCAGCGGCTGAGGGTTAAGTGAATTTGCTATAATTCTCCTTGACAATCAATATTTTATAGTAGCTTTTACCTTGAAGATTCCCTTTTTGCCTTTAAAACAGACTGAAAGTCTATCTAAACTCGCTTTGATTGCTATACTCGCTTTTGATGCTTCTGTGTCTCTCGCAGGACAATTTCCCGATGGCAGAGTATTTTTTGAGAGTTCTCCCACTCTGGTTAATTTCTTCGCTACTTTCCAATCCGTGCGTGCTTGGGGTGCAAAATACTATCTTACCATCGCTCTGCCGCCGTCTCTCGGGGCGCCCTTGGGCAAAGTAACTATACAACAGCAGCCTAATATTCAAACTATTGCTTTTCTTGTTGATCAAACTTTTGCTTTTCTTGGCGATCGCAATCAGCGAGGCGAAAAATTAACCCTAAAATCCACTACTTTTGACCCCAATACTCAGACGATTACGGTCATTTTTGATCCTCCTGTCCCCCCCGGTAATACCGTTTCCATCGGTCTGAAACCAGTACGAAATCCCGATTATGGTGGTGTCTATCAGTTTGGAATTACTGCTTATCCCCCTGGAGACAATTCTCCCGGATTAGCTCTAGGAGTCGGACGTTTAACAATTTACGATGCTGGCGATCGCTGGTAGGCCGTTCTGCGTCTAAAAACAGTAATCAGTGAGCAGTAAAAAGACAGTAGAAAACCTCAGTTCCCTGACTTCGTTGTTCATTTGAGGTCAGGGATTAAGCGTTTGCTTGACCCAAATTCGGAATTGTTTTAATGCCATGGCACTACCGATTTTTTGACTATTTTGTAGCGTTCCTGGAATTTTTTCTATTAGATTAAATTGAGGAAATAGTCGGCTTTGGCAAGATTCAACGTATTCTGATCCTTGCAAAACATTGATTTCTAGTCTCTCTCCATTATATCGCCACAATTCAGGAACACCCAATCGCTCATAATTATTAAATCTGGTTCGCTTAGTAATATCAATCTCAATTGCTAAATCGGGAGGGGGATCAATCGCCAAATCAAGGCGCGTTTTTCCCCGAATAGCATGACAATTTTCGATATAAAAAGACTCATCTGGTTCTATTCCTTGATCCATTTTATGATTTTTAAAGGTTGTCGATCCAGCGGGTTCATAGTCTAACTCTAATTCATCCAGAAGAACTTTAACCAAATCCCCGATTAAAACTTTGGTGTTTTCATGAATAAAAAGAGGAGTCATTGCTTCTAAAGTTCCCTGACTATAAGATAGACGAATTGACCGTCGATCTCCCAATTCGTCAAGAATTGTTTCATAATCTTGCCAAGTGAGTGAAGTTAACAACAGGCGATCGCCTGGGGTAACAGTTAGTTGTTTTAATGCTAATAACATCAGAATTTGTCGGCTCAGTTGTTATGATTGGGCGGTTTAGTCAGTATTTAACTTTTTTCTACCTTAGACTATATATAGCAGTTTTCATCAGAATGAGGCATGGGCAAGGGGCTTAAACTCTTGGTTGGCAAAACTTGTCGATACCTCAGTAACGTGAAAAGCTCTATATGCAAACTGAAAACTCAAATCTGATCACTGATCAAGGAGAACTTCCCACCTCACCCTTGAGATGACTGCCCTAACTTTCCCGTCTGAGTTTTAGAAAAATTTAACTTTATTCAATCCATGAACATCTGTTCAGATGTTATACTAAAGTCAGTAAAGAAGTTCAGAGGTAGTAACCATGATCGCTGTCACCATGATGAAATGTGCTTGTAAATCCTGTTTGTGTGTAGTATCGATCGCCGATGCCATCAAAGAAAACGATCAATACTACTGTTCCCAAGCTTGTGCCAATGGTCACGTTAACGAGAACGAGAAAGGCTGTGGACACCAGGGCTGTCGTTGCGTTTAAATTTAGTTATTAGGGAGAAGGGGACAAGTATCGGCATGGAAGATTTGATCGATACCTCCCTTTCTCAACTTTCCCTTAATAACCGATCAGGAAAAAATATGGCCCTAGAGAAAATAGCACCGGTTTGTGGGGAATCCCATCACCAAGAGGCGAAATTCCAGCACTTGCAGGGATTAGAAATCGAAAAAGCCCAAAAAATGGCCGAATTTTTCAGCCTTTTGGGGGATGCCAACCGCCTAAGAATTCTGTCGCTTTTAGCCAAACAAGAATTATGTGTTTGTGACTTAGCCGACGACTTAGGGATGAGTGAATCGGCCGTATCGCACCAGTTAAGAACCCTAAGAGCCTTAAGATTAGTTAAATACCAAAAACAGGGACGGAGAGTCTTTTATCGTCTTGCCGATCATCATGTTCTTGACCTTTATTACGCGGTCTCGGAACATTTAGAAGAGCCAGCGGACGAGGATTAAAACAGTCCCAAAGCGGGTAAAACAAACTGTAGGAGCAGAGAACCAATCCCCTGCACCATTTGGTCTAATTGAGCGTTGCCACCACCTTGTTCTCGCGGTTTTAGGGCGATTTCCATGCCTTTAATAAAATTCTCTGCCGCTTCGTAACCGGGGGTATTGCCTTGTCGTTCAAAGAGAGTCGAAGCCATTTGAGCGTCCTGGGCCGCTAGAGCATTTTGTCCCAGACGATAGTGAGCCATGGCCCGGGCCAGATAAGCTGGAGCATATTCCGAGTTGATTGTCAAGGCCTTATTAAAATTTTCTATAGCCGTGCTGGTGCGTCCCTGTTTTCCTTCCACCATCCCTAGACCGTAGAATAGTTCAGGAGTACCAGCACTACTGGGAATTCCCACCGCACCCTGCACGTATGCAGTGTCTAGTTTGGTGTTGTCAAGGTTAGCATTATTGAGATAAGCGCCTCTTAAATCCGCACCCGTCAAGATTGCCCCGCTTAAGTTCGCTCCAGTCAGATTAGCACCAAAGAAAGAAGCACCAGTTAAATTAGCACCACTCAGATCCGCTCCACTTAAATTAGCTTGACTAAGATTGGCCCCGACGAGATTGGCCCCATTTAATTTTGCCCCAGTTAGATTCGATTGCACTAACCCCGAACCGCTCAGATCACATTGGGGACATTGTCGGGTGGATAATAATTGCTGTAGATGGTTTAAATCTTCCCCATAACCAACTAGGGACAAGTTCAGGGGAAGACTGAGGAGGAGGGTTAGGGCGATCGATTTGTACATAGTTTAAAAATAACTCTAGTTATTATTATTGATAATAACCATGCGATCGGGGCTAATCGCTGAACTAGATTCTGCTTGAGAAATCAGCCCTTGTCCACTAAAATAGGAGATTAGAGGCTCTTAAGGTCAGAAGAAGCGACAAAATCGAGATTTGTTACCTTTTCAACAGCAGGTTTTTTAGAGGAATTTCCCTATTTTATAATGACTACTCTACACGGTAATTGGCTGATTGGTTCGCAGGATAGTGTTTTTTTTCTTTGGGGTGAACAGTGGCAAGGGAAGGAATTAAGTGAAACAAAGGAAAATCATCCTTTTTGTCTAGAATCTGGGGCATTAGCCCAATTTATCCAGAAATTTTCTCCTCAGCTTGACCGCTATTCTCCAGAATCAATCAAGCTCAGTTTGCCTAGTTATTCCCCCCCAAGGAAAAAATATTTTTTACCGCTGCTGTCGGGGCAAATTCTCGAACCCACAGCTAAATCCTTGTCTTGGCAACCATGGCAGGTATCGGGATTAACTTTTTCTGCGGGGATGATAATACAGTTATGGGAGAAATTACCCCTAGCTAAGGCCGAATTTATCGGCAATGATCTACGATTTTGGCTGTATTTGCACCGTTGGAGTTTAGATTTATTAGCAAGGGGGAAATTTTTAGCGGGAATAAATCAGGGTGAAAGTTGCTGGTATCCCCTGCTAGATAGTACCATCGATCGCACTCGTTTAGCTAAGTTTATCCAAACCATCCCCCCGGTTTGTCTTGCCTATCAAGAAAATAGCGAACCACAAACAATTATTCTCGATTGCTTAAAAAATATTGTCGATGCTCGTTTGCGACAAAAGATAGATAGTAGTGTTAATATTTCCCCCTCATTGATGGTAAAACCCTGGCTACAATCTTTAAGCGGTGATCATCATGACATTGCTTTAGAAGCCAAGAATTTACAGCGTCTAGAAAATGCTTATAATAACTGGGTGTTTCCTATCCAAGAAAGTTTAGTTAATGGCAATAATCGCCAATTAATCGAGAATCAATACCGTGTCTGTTTATCTTTACAACCTCCCAGATTAGGGACAGCGTGGAAACTAACCTATTATTTACAAGCGTTAGATGATCCCGAATTTCTCATTAGTGCCAAGTTGATTTGGTTAGAGGGGAAAGAAAGTTATCATAGTTATCAAAGAGTTGTCAATAATCCCCAGGAAATTCTCTTAAAAGGATTAGGATTAGCATCGCGATTGTACGAACCGATTAGAATTAGTTTAGAGCAAAGACACCCGGAGGAATGTTCTCTTGATTCGATCGAAGTTTATCAGTTTATTCGCTCGATCGCTTGGCAATTGCAAGATCAGGGATTAGGGGTAATTTTACCAACGGGGTTAACTGCTGGTAGTAATGAACAAAGATTAGGAATTAAGATTGCTGCCAGTGTAACTCCCAAAAAAGGAGAAAGATTAAGTTTAACCAGTTTATTAAACTTTCAGCTTAAATTAGTGGTAGGGGAACAGGAAATATCGAAAAAAGATTTTGATAAGTTATTAGAGAAAAAATCGCCAGTGGTGGAAGTGGGGGGCAAATGGTTAATCCTACAACCTACGGATGTCAAAGCAGCTCAGGCAATTTTAAATAATACCATTACTCCCCTTAATCTCTCGGTAGAGGATGCCCTGCGCTTGAGTTCAGGAGATAATAATCTAATTGCTAAACTGCCGGTAGTTAATTTTCAAGCGGAGGGAGCATTAAAGGAATTAATTGATAATTTAAATAACAATCAAGGGATTCAATTAATCAACCCACCGCGGGAATTTCGGGGGGAATTACGTCCCTATCAAATCAAGGGAGTTAGTTGGTTAGCTTTCCTAGAAAAGTGGGGTTTAGGTGCTTGTTTAGCCGATGATATGGGTTTAGGAAAAACCCCGCAATTAATCGCTTTTTTACTAGCATTAAAAGAAGAGGATATGTTAGTTAATCCCGTGTTAGTGGTGGCTCCCACTTCTGTGGTTAATAACTGGGAACATGAGTTAAGAAAATTCGCTCCCACCCTGGGGGTTTTTGTGCATCATGGCGAAAAAAGATTAAAAGGTCAAGCTTTTGCTCAAGAGGTAAAAAATAAATCGGTTGTTATTACCAGTTATCCTTTAATCTATCGCGATCTGTCCACTTTGGAAGCAGTACAATGGCAAGGTTTAGTTTTAGATGAGGCTCAAAATATCAAAAATTCTACGGCTAAACAATCCCAAGCAGTGCGAAAAATACCCGCAGGATTTCGGATTGCCTTAACGGGAACTCCCGTAGAAAATCGCCTGACGGAATTATGGTCAATTTTGGATTTTCTCAATCCCAATTTTTTAGGAACTCAAGCCTTTTTTCAGCGTCGTTTTGCCCTTCCCATTGAAAAATACGGCGATCAAGAATCCCTGCATAATTTACGTTCCCTTGTCCGTCCTTTTATTTTACGGAGATTAAAAACCGATAAAACTATTATTGAAGATTTACCAGAAAAACAGGAAATGAATATTTTTTGTGGTTTATCGAAAGAACAGGGACAACTTTATCAACAATTAGTCGAGAAAACCCTCCAGAAAATTGAAGAAACTCAAGGAATTCAGAAACATGGATTAATTTTAACCTTGCTAATGCAACTAAAACAAATTTGTAATCATCCTGGTCATTTTTTGAAAGAAAATAGTTTAGAAACCAGTCAAAGATCGGGAAAATTATTACGCTTAGAAGCCATGGTAGAGGAAGTGATAGCAGAAGGCGATCGAGCTTTAATTTTTACACAATTTGCCGAGTGGGGAAAACTCCTACAAACCCATCTCCAGAAAAAATTAGCCGAGGAAATATTATTTCTCTCCGGTTCTACCAAAACAAAAGATCGGGTAGAAATGATCGAGCGCTTTCAAAATGATCCCCAAGGACCAAAGATTTTTATTCTCTCCCTGAAAGCGGGGGGAACAGGATTAAATTTAACCCGCGCTAATCACGTTTTTCATATCGATCGTTGGTGGAATCCAGCCGTAGAAAATCAGGCCACCGATCGCGCTTTCCGCATCGGACAAAAACGCAATGTTCAGGTACATAAATTCATCTGTACGGGAACCCTAGAGGAACGCATTAATGAGATGATCGAAAGCAAGAAACAATTAGCGGAACAAACCGTAGATGCTGGGGAAAATTGGTTAACAGAATTAGATACCGATCGCCTGCGAGATTTATTATTATTAGATCGATCGGCAATTATTGATGAAGAAGAAATTGATTAGAAGCGAACCACCTGATAAACCGTGGAACCATTCTCAAACAGAGGCCGATAGTAAATACCGCTGCAATTGTAATAAAGCGTATTGTCAGCCGTAATTGTGGTGCAGCCGTCTGGGATATAGGTGACAATTGCGCCGATTGGCGGGGCCACCACCGTGTAGGAACTGCCGCTAGGTTGAAGATAGATGCCGTCCGAGTAAATGTAGGAAGTAGAACCCACATAGACGGTATTGTAGTAGGGGGGGAGAGTAGCGATCGCTGAACCGATGACTAAGCCGGTGGTCAAACCCACCCAACCCCAACCCGGGGGGACGTAATAACCGCCACCGTACCAACCGCCACCACGCCAGTAACCGTTGCGATTATCGTCAATAAAGTTCTGACGGTTCTGTTGGCGATCGCTAACCTGCTGCTGCCGTTCCCCCTGTCTTTCGGTGCGTTCCCCTTGACGGGTATCGGTTCTTTCGGTGCGTTCGTTCTGCCGTTCCCCCTGTCTTTCGCTACGTTCCCCTTGACGGTTTTGTTGACTGGTTTGCCGTTCCCCCTGTCTTTCCGTGCGTTCCCCTTGACGGTTTTGTTGACTGGTTTGTCTTTCCCCCTGTCTTTCCGTGCGTTCCCCTTGGCGGTTTTGTTGACTGGTTTGCCGTTCCCC
Source organism: Microcystis protocystis FBCC-A270 (assembly GCF_050500235.1). Taxonomy (NCBI): domain Bacteria; kingdom Bacillati; phylum Cyanobacteriota; class Cyanophyceae; order Chroococcales; family Microcystaceae; genus Microcystis; species Microcystis protocystis. Next base: position 4,404,564 of record NZ_CP191407.1, on the reverse strand, counting down.
CTGTCTTCCAGAAAAATCTCTAGAGGGTTGGGAACGATTACTAAAATTCCCTCGGTTTTGCAGATCACTACTGCGGTTAACCCGTGGGGAAGCTCCACCACCGCCACCGCTACGACCACCGCCACCGCCACCGCGAGCGTCCACATAATCCGTGATCAGTAAACTTGTACCCAAAAGGAGGGCGGCAAGAACACATAAGTTTTGACATAAAGATCTTTTCATGGCCCGGACTCCTTGATTTTTTTATTCGCCTTGGCTGCTTATCTTCCCAGATTATTTTCTGCAAGCGTTCGACGGTTTCTGGTGCAAAAAAACGCTCTCCTGTTTCTACACAAACTCTGGCGGGAACATTTTCTATGATAAATCTGGGTTGCGTTCGGATAGAGTAAGGCTTTTGATAAGAGACTTGCGCTTTGATAATAGACCTCTTGCATAATTTTTTTATGGTATAATATAAGGTTTTGCTTTTTTCTCAATTCTTAGATTGAAGTGGAAAAAAGAATAAAATGTGATCTTAGGTCAGGAAATCATCTATAATTTTGCTATGTTTATTAGCAAAATTATGGATTATCAAAACTTATCAGATGAACAATTCAAACGCCGTTTCGGTGTGTACAAACAAACATATAGAAAGATGGTAGAATCAGTAAAAAGTGTTGAAGCCGACTCTAATTCACCATCTAAAAGGGGACCGAAACCTAAACTATCTATAGAAGAACAAGTTTTAGTAACGTTAGAATATTGGCGAGAATATAGAACATATTTTCACATTGGTACAAGCTGGGAACTATCAGAATCAACTATATGTCGGATTGTAAATAAGACGGAAAAAATGCTTTTACAATCGGGAAACTTCCGTTTAAAAGGAAAAAAAGCTTTACTCAATCAAGCAGAGATACCGGTCGTAACGGTAATGGATGTGACGGAAACTCCCATTGAACGCCCCCAAAAGAAACAGAAAGATTTTTTTTCGGGTAAAAGAGGTTATCATACTTTAAAATCCCAATTAGTAGCTGATCAAAATACCGAGGAAATTATCTGTGTCTTTTGTGGGAAAGGTAGAGGTCATGATTTTAGTTTATTTAAAAAAAGTCGAGTTCGTTTTCATCCTTTAACTACCAGCATAGAAGACAGTGGTTATCAGGGAATAGCTGCATACCATAGTAATAGTTATACACCGAAAAAGAAATCGAAAAATAGAAAATTAACAGAGTTAGAAAAAGAGTATAACAAGGCTTTAGCCAAAGAAAGGATTATCATTGAACATATAAATAGGAAACTCAAAATCTTTAAAATCTTATCCTGTAAATATCGGAATCGTCGTCGAAGATATAGTTTAAGAGTTAACTTGTTGGCGGCTATTTATAACTGTGAGTTAGGGATAGGTATAGCAGCTTCTTAAAAGTTGCCTAAAGATTAATCAAGTCAAGGAGAATTTATTCTCAATTTTTATAATTGAGATAGTTTGTGCCGCTTAAATAAAGAGGTTTTGATAACCAAATTAAAGCAGCTCTAAAGAGTTTTGAGTTAAAAGTTAAACTTCAAGTTTTCATTCAGGACGAATGTACTGATTAACTAATTTTTTGGGGAAAATTAGTTAACCCATCATTATAACATATAATTAATTTGCAAGAGTTCTAATCTACCTTTTGGGCGAACGCAGTTCGCCCCTACATTGTGCATAAAATCCGTTACTGTAGGGGCGCAAAGCTTGCGCCCTCCGATCGATCAGGTTTGCTGATCACTCTAAGTAGGGGGAGAGCCTTCGACAGCCTCCGCAGCTAAGGGACTTGCGCTTTGATAATATGCCATCTGGCTGGTCTGACTCTTCTACAGAGCGATTTTCTGGCTGGGATATTATTCCCACGCAAGTCCCTAATGTCCCGATTAGAAAAGAATCGGCTTAATTCTTCTGAGAACATCCTGGAGCAACCGTTCTGGACACTTGCCGATAAAGCTCGCTTTTCTCCCTCGGAAGTCCAACGATCGCAGTTGATCTACCATGATAACTCCTGTCACTGCCTCTCCATCTGGAATCTTGACGTAGAAAGGGTTCTGGCGTTGCGTATTGCTGACCGGACAGACAAAGGCAAAACCAATCTTGCGATTAAAATCAATATGGCTTACCACCAGTGCTGGACGATTACCCATTTGCTCATGCCCAATCTGTGGGTCGAAGCTCAACCGCAGGAAATCTCCACGTTCTGGAATGTATGTCACCAAACCTCCTCTCCCATCGGTCGTCCCCAATCCACTTCCGGCTCCGGTGATTCAACAACCCCAGCCAGTAGTTCTTCTAGGCTTAACTCAGGCAAGGCTTGAATTAGCTCAATTACTAGCTTTCCGTTTTCCACAGAACATTCAACAACGTCATTGGGATTGAGGTTTAGTGCCTCCACCGCGTACTTGGGAATCCGAATCGCTAAAGAATTACCCCAGCGTCGAATCTGCGACTTCATGATCCCACCTCGAATTCGTTAGATATTCAAAGTATATCAAAACGCTGATTTAGGGGAATACCGACAAGCGATCGCATTTTATGAACAGGGTTTACTGCTGGGATTGATTATCCCTAGGGGGTAGAAGTTCGATAGGGATCGACTCTGATCCCGGTTGGAAAGTGAAAGTATCGGCGGAGGTACTGGGATTAAAATTCCAATCGGATAATATTGCCGTGTACTGGGGTGAACCGGGTAGAGTTTTATAGGTGATAATCGCTTTTCTCATTAGGGGGGTGGCATCCTGCGTGACCCAGATTTGATAATCGCGATCGCTACCGATCAGCAGCAGGTGATACATCGGTTCGCGGTTGACCATGTCGTTGCCGATAAAAATAATTTGCTTGACATCGGCCATTAGCTCTGCACAGGGATCGTTCGCTGCCAGATTTGACATGGGAATGCTGATCCCGTACCTTTGTTCTACTTGGTCTAAGGCTTCATCTAGAGTATTCGGTGCTGGTTTCGTGACGTATAGATCCCGTTCCAGATCCGCAAGGGTGAAGGTTTTACCATCGTAAAAAAAGCGGGTAACTCGTTCATCCCCAGTGTAGTCCGAGCGCAGGCGATTGGGTTTCTCTACCCAGATGTTTTGATAGGCACTGTACTGAACTTTCGCCCCTGAGTCGAGTATATCGTCATAGGTGACATCCATCTTGACGGTGAACGATCGCTGTTTGGTTAAATTAGCACAGAGTTGCTCGATCACTTGTTCCGCCGTTTTTGGGCGGATTTCCTGGGCCAGAGTGGGGATTTCCGCCAAGACTGCCGCAGCAGTGACCCAAGGCAAAAGCAAAGAAAGAATCGGGATAAAGCGACGCATAATCATCTAATATTCCCCCAAGGTGATCGATTGTTTTGGTTAACGACCATTGTGTAAACTGACTAAACGAGCGATAAAAACGGCGGGATAGAGAACTCCAGTCATTCCTTCTAAATTGGCTAAAACTCTAGCGATTTTACTGGTAGGAACTATATCACCGTAGCCAACCGTAGCCAGGGTAGTAAAGCTGAAATGAAGTAGATCCGCCTGGTTGACGGTTTTAGCGGCGGAGCTAAAGGAATCGGGTTCGAAAATCTGGACGATATTATAAGCGGATGCCCAGAAAAATCCCAAGAGAAAATAGACACAAATTCCCCCTTTGATGATATCAGATGTGACCTGTTCGGCGAGAATTAATTCTAGTAAAATCGAGTACACACATAAACTAACAAAAGCTAGAGAAATTAATGTACTAGATAGCTCGAACCAACGGTTGAAATCGCTATAAATAGGGATAATCGTGCTGAATGCTCGCAGGAGGAGGGCAATCAAAAACAGACCGATATTAAATCTTAAAGCCAATTTACTGCGATCGATCTGATAAACAGCGATGATCAGGGAGAGGGAGAAGAAAAAGAAAATCAGCCAATCTCCCAGGGGTAGATATACTAAAAACGGGTAAATAATGTAGAGCGAGAGCAGATTTGCCAGCAGCCGATTGTATTTATTTTCTGTTGCCCGCATCAATTGACGGAATTTCATAGCAGCGAACCTTTAATTGGCTTAACCATATACCAAGTCTCGTTTTGAGGAATTTTCTCTCTATTCTAACTCTCCTCCTCTGACAGAAGATAAATAAGTTAGATCGTAGCGTTCAGATTTTAGCATAGAGTACAAGTAACCCGTGTTAAGCTGTCGATCTAACAACAAAGCTTAACAGCTGCAATGGAGCGCAGCAGAATTGCCATCCAGTGCAGCACATTAGAATTCTTGCAAATTAATTATATGTTATAAGATTCGGTTAACTAATTTTCCCAAAAAAAATAGTTAATTAATATATTTGTTCTGAATGAAAACCAGAAGTTTAACTTTTAACTCAAAACTCTTTAGATATGCTTGAATTTGGTTGTCAAAACCTCTTTATTTAAGCAGCACAAACTCTCTCAATTTTTATAATTGAGAATAAATTCTCCTGACTAATTATAATTCTCCTTCACTGGATTAATGTTTGGCAACTTTTAATAAGCTGCTACACCTATCCCTAACTCATAGTTATAAATAGCTGGTTATAATTAAATTAAAAATGGATTTTAGGTTCGATCCCCCCTGCCCCCCTTGATAAGGGGGGTGCCGATAGGCGGGGGTTACGGTAAACTCAGAGGGGGAATATATCCCCTATCTGGTTTTAATCTGAACTGAGGTTAACCACAGCTAATTCTAATGTTTGCCCTTCCTTTTCTAGCTCCTTTTTGCTAAAACTTAACACCTCATCTAGACAATCAATTACCACCGTATCCCCTTCCATAAAAGCTTGTTCGAGAATTTTTGTGGCTAAAGGATTCTCTAACTCCCGTTGGATAGCACGTTTTAAAGGTCGCGCACCGTAGGTGGGATCGTAACCAACAGTAACGATATGATTTTCTGCAGCCGTAGTTAATTCTAGATTGATTTTTTGTTCTCCTAATAATCTTTCCAGACGCTGTAATTGCAGACGAACAATATAACGCAATTCTTCTTTTTTCAGGGTATGGAAAATAATTAAATCGTCGATACGATTCAAAAATTCGGGACGAAAATGACTCCGCAAAGCTGTTAAAACCCGTTTCCGCATCTCCTCATAATCGGCATCTTCGGAAACATTTAAAATATGGTCACTGCCAATATTACTGGTCATGACGATAATCGTATTCCGAAAATCCACCACTCGCCCCTGAGAGTCGGTAATGCGCCCATCGTCAAGCACTTGTAATAAAATGTTAAAAACATCCCGATGGGCCTTCTCCACTTCATCCAATAAAACCACAGAATAGGGACGACGACGCACCGCTTCCGATAGTTGTCCCCCTTCCTCGTAACCCACATAACCCGGAGGAGCGCCGATTAACCGCGAAACCGCGTGTTTTTCCATGTATTCCGACATATCGATGCGAACCATGGCTTCCTCGGAGTCGAACAGTAACCCCGCCAAGGCCCGCGCTAACTCGGTTTTACCCACTCCTGTGGGTCCCATAAATAGAAATGAACCAATCGGACGGGAGGGATCTTTCATTCCTGCGCGTGCGCGTCGAATCGCCGCTGCTACTGCCGTGACCGCTTCATTTTGTCCGACCACTTTTTTCTGTAAATGAGACTCTAATTCTAATAATTTTTGTCGTTCCGATTCCATTAAACGATTGACGGGAATTCCTGTCCACCGGGCAACTATTTCGGCGATATCGGCATCAGTTACCTGTTGTCTTAACAGGGTCGAACCTGCCGCTTGAATAGTTTCTAGCTCTTTTTCTTTTACTTCTAATTCCCCTTGTAAAATTTCTAGTTTGCCATACTTTAATTGGGCTGCTTTATTGAGATCATAAGCACGTTCCGCCTGTTCCACCTGTAGGCGCAATTGTTCTTCTTCCTCTCGCAATAATTTAATTTCCTCGGCGATATGTTTTTCCGTTTGCCATTGGTCAGCAAGAGGCTTTTGTTTACTTTCTAATTCCTCAATTTCTTCGATAATTCTTTCTAAACGCTCTTGAAAAGCTCGATCTTTTTTCTCCTCTTTTTCTAAGGAGAATTTTTCCATCCGTAACTGCATTAAGCGACGATCTATCATTTCCAAATCGGCAGGTTTAGTGGTACTTTCTACCTCTAATTTTGCCGCCGCTTCATCAACTAAATCGATCGCTTTATCCGGTAAAAAACGATCGCTAATATAACGATGGGATAAGGTAGCTGCTGCCACTAGGGCCGAATCGGTAATTGTCACCCCATGATGCACCTCATAACGTTCTTTTAAACCCCGGAGAATCGAGATAGTATCCTCCACGGAAGGTTCCTTAATATAAACCTGTTGAAAACGTCTTTCTAAAGGGGGATCTTTTTCAATATGATTGCGATATTCATCCAAAGTTGTCGCCCCAATACAGCGCAATTCTCCCCGAGCTAACATAGGTTTTAATAGGTTGCCTGCATCCATGGATCCCCCTTCCCTAGAACCCGCACCGACGACGGTATGTAGTTCATCGATAAAGAGAATAATTCGCCCTTCTGATTGGGTAACTTCTTTCATGACTGACCGCAATCTTTCCTCGAATTCTCCTCGATATTTTGCCCCAGCGATTAAACTTCCCATATCGAGGGAAATTAACTGACGATTTTTCAAAGATTCGGGAACATCTCCGTTAACAATCCTTTGGGCCAATCCTTCAGCGATAGCGGTTTTTCCTACCCCCGGTTCACCGATTAAAACCGGGTTATTTTTCGACCGTCGCGAGAGGACTTGTACCACCCGTCGAATTTCTTCATCACGACCGATAACCGGGTCTAATTTGCCTTCTTTGGCCGCTGCTGTTAAATCCCGGCCATATTTATCTAAAGCTTCGTATTTTTCCTCTTGATTGGGTTCAGTAACCTTTTGAGTACCGCGAATAGCTTTGATGGCTAATTCTAAATCTTGGGGGTCAAGATTGAAAGTGCGTAAACATTTCCGGCCAACCCTTTCATCTTCGGCAAAACCGACGAGAAGATGTTCGACGGAGATAAATTTATCTTGCCAACTTTCCCGGGATGCTTCCGCTCGATCGAGCAGCAGATCGAGACCACGACCTAGATATAATTGATCGACGATGGCCACTTTCGGCTGTCGGTTGGTGAAGACTTCTAGCTGTTGTTGCAGTCGCGGAATTTCTATATTAGCTTTTTGTAAAATCCGGGTGGCTAGACCGTTATTCTGCTCTAGGAGGGCAATAATAACGTGTTCCACCTCTAAGGTCTGATTTTTAAAGCGTCGCGCAATTTCTTGCGATTTAACGATCGAATCCCAAGCTTGTTCGGTAAATTTATTCGAGTCTGTGGGTTGCATTCTGCACCAATGAGGAAAGCCAGTGTCAGAGGTATAGTATAGCAAGGAGTCTCGATCGATCACAAAGTTCCAGGCTCGACAAAGGGTCTGACTTGAAAGAGGGTGTGGGGTGTGGGGTGTAGGGTGTGGGGTGTAGGGTGTGGGGTGTAGGGAAAGAAACCTCTTTCATCTGTGGGGGTGAAAATTTTTTCATCGGGTCTGACTTATTGATCGCTATTACCCAATTCGGTTAAAGCAGTCCCGGTGAGACGACAAATTTGCCACTCTTTGAAGACCTTAGCCCCCATTTTTCCATAAAAATCGATCGCCAGTTGATTCCACTCTAAGACAGTCCATTCTAAAAGTCCTGCATCCCTAGCGACGGCAATTTTAGCCACAGCCATTAGTAAAGCTTTCCCGATACCTTGACTACGATAATCGGGTAAAACGAAGATATCTTCCAGGTAAATCCCCGGTTTAGTTATAAAGGTGGAATAGTTAGCAAAAAATAGGGCAAAACCGACTATTCTACCCTCTACTTCCGCGACCAATGCTTCGATGTAGGGTTTTTCTCCAAATAAATGATCCCCTAAAGCTTGACTATTTCCTGTCATTAAATGGCTGAGTTCTTGATAGGCTGCTAAGGCAACAATTAAGTCAAAAATAGCCTTGACATCGGTAGCAACGGCAGCACGGATGGAATAATTCATGATTGCTAGTCAAATCTTGATTTTAATGCTGATGATGTTTATGGGGAGATTCAGCAGGGGGAGAATTAAGATTGGAAAAATGGCCGTTATTTAATCCCATCCCAACGCTACCAATACTGAAAAGTCCCATGGAAACAAAACCGGCCGCAATTGTCCCCATGGCCACGGTTCCAATGGAAACTATTCCCATAGGAACAATACCGATGGAAATAACGCCCATGGGAACAATGCCAATAGAAATTATACCAGTGGGGGCAATACCGATCGACAACCATTTTCGTCCGGAATTACCACAACTATTCTCTTTTTCTTGACCTAGATTGGAATCCATGTTTAACCCCGAAGATGCTTTGAGCCTTACCATCCTAGGTTAGGGGTAGAATTCTTGTCAAAAGACCGCTAGTCAAAATGAAAGTTAATTTTTTCTAAAAACTATTGACTTTTCATCTCAGTTATGTACTGGCGGGATACCGGCCACGTCGAGAATTTTTGGGACTAAATCCTCCCGTTTAATCGCCATGATGTGGACACCTTGACATAACTGCTGGGCTAATTTTATTTGTTCGGCGGCGATTTTGATGCCTTCTTCGAGGGGATGGGCTGCATCGGCGAGTCTTTGAATGATATGGTCGGGAATTTGTACCCCCGGCACATTTTTATTTAAAAATACGGCGTTTTTAGCTGATTTTAACAGAAAAATCCCCGCTAGAATCGGTTTATCGGCCAGCGAGGCCACCTGCTGCATGAACTTATCAAGACACTCGAAATCTGTAACTAATTGACTTTGAAAAAACTGCGCTCCCGCTTCGATTTTACGCTCAAAACGGCGTTGAAGACCAGACTTACTTTTTGACTGCACATCGACGGCAGCCCCGGCAAAAAGTTCTAGGGGTCCATCGGGTAAAGATTTATCGTTAAAGTCAAAACCTTTATTTAATTTATCGATTAATTTTAACAAACGTACCGATTCTAGGTCAAAAACTGCTCTAGCCTGGGGGTGATCTCCTGCTTTGACGGGATCTCCGGTTAAAGCTAGTATATTTCTCAATCCCAAGGCATGAGCGCCCATTAGATCTGCTTGTAATCCGATCACATTGCGATCGCGACAGGCCATTTGACAGATGGGTTCGATGTCGTGTTGATAGAGAATAGCGGAGGCCGCCAGAGAGGACATTCGCACTACGGCGCGACTGCCATCGGTAATATTAGCTGCATGAACGCGATTTTTTAGCCAGAGGGCCATTTCTAGCATATGACTGGCATTCCCCCCTTTCGGGGGAGTAATCTCGGCTGTAATCAAAAATTCTCGGTCTTGAACCGCACGTCGTAAACGAGTAGTCATCAAGTTATCTAGGTTTTAACCATAAATTTTATAGTAGATTTAGCCCGAAAATCACTCGGAGGGAAGGAATGATCATCGGGCTGTTTTATACTGGTCGGTGTCAGCACCTGGCTGATATCAGATAAGTTAACTGGCAGGAAAAAATTTTTAATGTAGTATAATACACGGACAGTTTAACCAAATTCGTTTATAAGTGTAAAGGACAACCGATTCGATCGAGCGATCATGCAAACTCTTTCTCGTTTACCTACTAAAGACAAAGCCCTAATCATGACCCATCCCCTCAAAATCGTCGCTTTAGGTGATAGCCTTGTGTATGGCTATGGCGACCCCGTGGGTGGCGGTTGGGCCGAGCGCCTACGTCGTTTGTGGATGGAAAGTGCCGGTCATGCCCTGTATAATTTGGGGATTCGCGGCGATCGAGTGGTACAAGTGTCCGAACGTTTAGAACAGGAATTTCGTCTCAGGGGGGAAATTCGCAATCGTCTCCCCGACCTGATTCTTCTCTCCGTCGGTGTTAATGATACAGCCCGTTTAGGCCGGCCCGATGGTCGTACTTATACCGATCACGATCTTTTTCAAACTCAAATCGAACATTTACTCGGCCGGGCCCGTTCTCTTTGCCCGGTTTTGTTTATAGGTATGATTCCCGTGGATGAGCGGAAAATGCCCTTTTTAGATTGCTTTTACTTCAACCATGGCGATCAGTATAGTTTTAAGGAAACCACTAAACAAGCTTGTCTAGAGCAAAATATTCCCTATCTCGATTTATTTGATCTCTGGATGGACCGGGGTGATCTGTGGTGCCAAGAAAGATTAATGGAAGATGGACTTCATCCCAATGTCCAGGGCTATCAATCAATTTTAGAGGATATTTTAAACTGGTCGCCCCTCACCTCCTTTGTCGGTGTGGATAGTTTTATTCAACCTTTCACAGGAATTGCACAAAAGTGATGTCCTCTGTTCTCAGTGGTTCTAGCGGCGTTACAGAAACCAGAAGAGCCGGCAATATAACCGAACTTACCCCCTACATATCTACTAAAATGCTGAAAAGGCAATTGCGCTACTCGTTAAAAATGTAGTAAATTAAGGGGTAGAATTTGCTAATCATTGCTCTGAATTTGTGACTCAATAAATTCTCGAAAAGCTGAATCAAAAGTTAATTTTTTCAGACTATATTTGATCGTCATTTTCCAAAAACTAGCTTGACTATAGCGTTTCCTGTTCGCACGAGGTACATTGTCGATGGTGAAAAGCTTAATCAGCATCTCCCAATTATTGTCTTTAGGTCGCTAAAATTTCGTTTCTCGCCGTATTTCTCCTTTTTTCTTGAGAATGAAATAGCCCTACCCTTATTAAGGGGGGTATCTGATAGTTTTTAACACCTAACTACTTAATAAAACAGGCGGCAGGCCTGTTTCACTATTAGCTTCAGAATAATTAAGCCTACTTAATTTCGCGCACTACCGGCTTACCGTCGATAATTTCACCGACGAGAATCAGATCAGCAACCCCGACGAATAAACCATTTTCTAAAACCCCCGGCATATTATTAATAGTTCTTTCCAAATCAGCCGGATCATCGATACTATCAAATTTAACATCGATAACTAAATTGCCTTGATCTGTGACCACGGGGCCGGCTTTTTTCACCCCCATGCGCAGGGAAGGTTTACCACCGAGGGCCTCTAATTTCCGCATTACCGGAGTCATGGCCATGGGTAACACTTCCACCGGCAAAAGAAAAGTCGATCCCAACTTATCCACCAGCTTATTGCCATCCACCACCACGACAAAAATATCGGCGAGACTATCGACAATTTTCTCCTGAGTATGGGCAGCACCGCCGCCTTTAATCAGATTTTTCTGGGGATCCACCTCATCGGCCCCATCGATGGCGATATCCATCTTCACGATGACATCGAGGGTAGTGAGGGGAATTCCGTACTTCCGGGCCAAAACCTGCGCTTGAAAAGAAGTAGGAACCCCGACAATATTGCTGATTTCCCCGCTTTGCAGTCTAGCACCGAGATATTCGATCGCGTAGGCCGTCGTTGAACCAGTTCCCAATCCCACGACCGAATTAGATTGAACTAGATTAGCGGCGGCCTTACCGACCTCCTGTTTCATAAGAATGACCGGATCGATTGCTGTCATGATGCACACTCCTAAAAGCGATGTTTTGAACCTCTTAGTTATCGGCTATCCCTTGCCCTCTTGTCAATGGAATTAGGGATTAGTGGCCTGAGCTGCTAACATTTCCTTGAGTTTAGCCAATTCATTGGCCCAACGGGGATCTGGCTGTAAAGCGTCACCATCGCTGGTAACTTTCGGGGCATTATTGCCACCCCGTTCAGCCTTGCGTTTTTTGCCGCCGCCGCCACCACCACCACTGGATTTGCGCGGTGCCGCCGTCGTCGGTTTCGGAGTCGGTCTTTCGACTTTTTCCGGGGTTTCTACGCTGGCCTCCGGTCCGTCTGCTTCTTCTCCTTCTTCTTTACCTCCCTTGCTGCGGGGGAGAGCTTTCTCGATTTTGATCGGGTTTTCCATGAAGGATTGACCGTTGTATTTTTCGATAAACTGGTCAGCTAGTTCATCGCTAGGGACGGTAACGAAGGCAAAACCGCGACATTTGCCGGTTTTGCGATCTTTGATGACTTTAGTGGTGATCGTATCCCCTTCATCGGCAAAAAGCGCCTGTAATTTTTCGCGCTCGACGGATTCTTTGGGCAAATTACCAACGTATAGACGAACGGACATGATGGATTCCTCCAAGTATAGGGTGATGTAAAAACTTGTGCGACATTCCGTGCCTGTATGCTGATTTTTTTAAGGCAAACAGAGCTAAGGAAGATATTTCCCAGCGATAAGCTTGTAGTTTCTGCACGATAGCGGCTGTGGCCGTCAATTTTGACTATCCTTAACGATTTCAACGAGAGGGACGGAATCTAGGGGTTACGTTTTTAGCTTTTAACAGGCCTAACCATTCAACTTACCCGATTTATGTCGCTCTTTTCGATTATTACAGAATGTTTCCACAATTTGTCAAATATTTTCTCTCGCTCTGAGCTGCCTAAGTATAACTACTTAAGTATTTGTTCACAGTAAGCAAAATTTTATGAAAACTCTTGCTAAATGTATCATTATATGCTTCTTTGCTTTTGGCGGCGGGGTATCCTAGCTAACAGGAGGGAGAAAGCAAAACCCTCTCTACAGATACATTGACACTTTGTCAAGTATTTGTTACATTAGTTAAAGAAAAGAGGTGATACCAATCACCCATCTCGCTTGTGATCAACCACTGTCTTCATTGAGGAGGAACACCATGTCTCAACCGATCGAACTTTCCTTAGAACAACAGTTCAACATTCGTTCTTTTCAGACTCAGGTAGAAAAAATGAGTCAGGAGCAAGCGCAGGACTTCCTGATCAAGCTCTACGAACAAATGATGGTCAGAGAAAATATGTACAAAGCTTTTCTCAAACACCAGTGGGGTCTAGATTCTAATCCCTGGGCCCCCCAGTAACTCATTTCACCCCTTCGGGCGACCTCTTTCTCCGGCTGGGTTTCTCCGGAAACGAGCTAGGGATGCGGGGCGCATTTCTTCACCTTTTTAGCTATTCTTAGGGAAGAATAACCGAACTGCTGGGGGTTAATTTATGTTCGAGCGCGCTTTGATCTGTACAGATCTTTTCGATGGTCTCCATCGTCTTGTCCATTGTGTGCCACACTTAGCCCTGAGCGGCTTAAAACAAGTTATCTTCCTCCACAGTATTCCGGTTTGGGAACAACCCACCCTAGCTGCCGTAGATCAAGCAAAAATTGACGCGGCCAAAGAAAAATTATCTCCAGCTTTAGCAAATATTCCCGACGGTATGACAGTTATTGTCGAAATCTCTAACCGTCGTCCCGTGGATGCCGTGCGGGAAATCCTCGCTAATCACTCTATTGACGTGATTTTGATGGGAAATCCCATGCGCGGTGCTGTCCAAGAAAAATTATTCGGTAGTACCAGTTTAGCGATCGCAGGTATGACCGATATTCCGCTGCTGATTTTCCGACCGCAATTATTATCAGTTTATACTCGCGATGAATTGGCCCTGCGCTGTCAGCATCTCTGGAAACATTTATTAATTCCCTACGATGGCAGTCCCGACGCAATTTATCTAATTGAACAGATAGAAAAATACGCTCAAATCCGCGCCCCCGGCTCTTTTGAGCAATGTCTTCTCCTCCGGGTAGTAGAAAATATCAGTCGCGATCCCGGTGTCACCGAATACCGTTTTAATGATGCTCGTCGGGAATTAGAAGCGGTGCAAGCGCGACTAGAAAAACTCGGTTTGCAAGTAAAGAGCCAAGTGCGATCAGGAACACCTGTATTAGAAGTTTTGACGGCAGCAGAAGAAAATGATATCAGTGCGATCGCAGTGGCCACCTGCCATCGTTCTAATATGTTGGAATGGTTAGCCGTGCGTCGGATTAATGAAGATATTCTTCATCAACTGTGGTTTCCGCTCTTATTTTTCTCACCGAAGGGATAGACTGGAAAAAGGCTCTCTTGGGGATAAACCACAAAGGTACAAAGGACAGAGAGAGGAAGACAAATTCGAGCGCTAAAACCTATCACAAAAAAGACAAGAGAGCCGCAAAAATTTGGAGGAAATTAACTTCAGTAAGTAGGGTCTGCTGAATAATGGTAAAACCCTTTTAAAATAAAGCTTTTGACCTGTTAAAGTCCGATGTTCATGCTGCGAAAATAGGATTGGGACTTTCACAAACCTTGCATTATCCTTCTTGTAGTACATTGCTTGATACAAAAAACAAGGGCAACAAAGCCTGAAACGACCGGCTACTGACTCGGAGACTCCTGACTCCTACCCCCAGGAAAAACTTTTTCAGCAGACCCTAAGTAGTTATAATTAAATTGAAGATGGATTTTGCCTCTGAGCTACCCTGCCCCTACCCTTAATCCCCCCTTGATAAGGGGGGTGTCTGATAATTTTTAATGCCTACCTACTTAATAATCAGAGGTTAAATTGGCTAAGTTAATCATTACTATTACCTCTCAAAGTATTCTACGATAGCTCTCGCTATCGATTCTGCACCATCTTTAGGCAGTTTAACCTTTAATCGTGGCGGTTGGGGGGCTTGGCGTAAAAAGTCCCAATTACCTTGAAAAAATTCTTCACTGCTAATGATTTGATGATAACTATAATCTTGGATTCCAGCCAATAAAATCGCTGATTCGGCGAAACCTTCTCGAATTAGGGAAACAATCGGCACCTCTAATTTTAAAGCCTCGGCAAAGGTACTATATCCCGGTTTGGAAATAATTCGATCGCACAGGGGCATAAAATCCACGGGACGATAGCTCCGATCTAGTTTATCCTGTAAGCGGACTAAATTGGGCAATTCGGGCGCGTTTTTTTCAAAAGTGATAAATTGCCAATCGGGAAAACTGGCGAGGTTATTATATGGAATTGCTTCTAATCCTAACCCCCCAAAACTCAATAAAATAGTTTTTTCTTTAGGGGCATTTAGCTTAAACTCCTGTCGCAATTGTTCTTCACTGTAGCGGGGTGTACCCCCGGTTAAATTTGCTTCTGTAATGTGAGGAAATGCTGTCATCGCTTCTGCTAAAGGCAGTTTAAATAAGCGATCACATTGATTATAACAACGACTGATCCAATCACTAATACTGGCAAATTCTTCACCCCAATCACGATAGATAAAATCCCAGCCAAAGTTACCAATCATCCAACAAGGAAGCCCCGCACTTTTGGCAATTAGTGCCGCTAAAGGCGGTAAATCGGCCACAACTAAACCCACACGATTAGTTTTAATAAAATTAACTTCACTGGCAATAATTGCCCTTGATTGAGCAATTATTTGTTCTAATTTTTCTTTAGTAGCTAATTTATCCATCGTTAAACTATCCGATTGGATTACCCCCACATCAAACCCTCGGGGTCTTTGAATATATTCTCCGGATATATAGGAATCTAATAACCAGCGCGGGGCCGTGGTGACTAATATCGGCAAAATTTCGGGATTAAGTTCAATAATATTAGCTACTACTGAAGCACTGCGGACGGCATGGCCAAAACCATGATTAGTAACGGCAAAATAAACAACAGGACGAGACATATAAGTAGTCGTGTAAAATAAATTTCCTAGGGAAGATAGGCAAAAGGCAAAAGGCAAAAGGCAAGAGGCAAGAGGTGGTTAGATATGTGTAATTAATTTTGCTTAGGTACTTAGCAGTTATCTTAATGGTCAGATACGAAGTTTTCCTTTTGGGGAGTCGGGATACTCCGAGACGATGCCCTGTCAGATCATACTTGATCTTTAACACAAACGCTGTAATATCTAAGTAAAAGGAAAAAAGCGATTAAAATTCTCCCAGTCAGAGGTCAAAATAATGCTTTCATCACTTTTGACTATTAAAAAACCCTCTCTTCGCAGAGAGGGTGAATTAGATTTAGGAATTTTCCTCTAATCCAAAGACGCGATTAAAAGCTTTCAAGACTTTATAACCAGAATCGATCGATTCTAGCGGATCTTTCCGCAAACGGTGACGTAAACAGAGAACAATTACCCGACGGATATCATCTACCGTCACAGTGGTCCGTCCTTCCAAAGCGGCCAGAGCTTTAGCGGCGCGATTGGTAACGATATCGCCGCGCAATCCATCTACGTCCAACTCGGAACAAACCTCGGAAATTTTCACCCGCAGCTCATAATCAAGCTCCACGGAAGGCAAAAGATTTTGGGCCTCCACGAGCTTTCTTTGCAGTTCTTCCTGTTCTAAGTTATATTTCTCTAAAAACGAGAGAGGATTGCCATCAAATTCCGCACGCTGTTCCACGATTTTGACCCGTAGAGGTGGTTCTTTGACGGTGTGAATCTCGGCGTGCATTCCGAAGCGATCGAGCAGTTGTGGGCGCAATTCTCCCTCTTCTGGGTTGCCCGATCCCACCAAAACAAACCGGGCCGGGTGACGGATGGAAATTCCTTCCCGTTCCACCGTATTCCAACCACTAGCGGCCGAATCTAATAGCACATCGACGAGGTGATCGTCAAGTAAATTGACTTCATCCACATAGAGAATGCCGCGGTTAGCTTTGGCCAGCAAACCGGGTTCAAAAGCTTTTACCCCTTCTGATAAAGCCTTTTCGATGTCAATCGTGCCACAGACCCGATCCTCCGTCGCACCGAGGGGCAAATCTACCATAGTGACTTTTTTCTTGGCAATGGTCAAGGGAATGGCCTCGTCCACCCTTTGCCGCACCTCATCGCTCATTAAATCGGGATCATTGGGGTCAGAATTAAAGGGATCGTTAGCAACTACGTCAATTTCTGGTAAAAGGTCGGCTAAAGCCCTAATTGTGGTCGATTTTCCCGTACCTCGATCTCCCATAATCATCACCCCGCCAATTTTGGGGTCGATGACGTTGAGCATTAGGGATAATTTCATTTCTTCCTGGCCGACAATAGCGGTGAAGGGAAAAACCACGCGGCGAGTTTTCGGAGGAGCTTGGGGAGTCACGGTCATAAGTGGATTCAAAAGTCAAGAGTTGTTGCGTAAAGAATTATATCTAGTGTGGGTTCTAGCCGTCAGCTTTCAGCAAAGCCTTATCATTGTAAGTCTTTTTCCCTGCTTTTTAAGATCCAGCGCCAGAGGGGATGACCCGGCCCTTTGGCCTGAATTTTCTGCACCCGTTGCTCTAAGCGCAGTTTTTCTCTCGGGGAAAGTCCTAAAATAATGTTGCGACTTTGCCAGACTAACACGGCTCCTGTAATGGCAAGACAAAAGGCTAGACCGATAGAAGGCCAGTAATTGAAAGCTAAAGCGTATCTAAGGGCTGTCCAAGTAAAATATTGCCGCATTAAGGCTATATCATCCCATAAAACCCATAAACTCGCCGAACCAATCACTAACCAACAACCCAACACAAATAACCAACGACCCCATACCGTCAGTCGATGTAATCTTTTGACCTGTTGCTGTAGTTCAAAATCGGCCATTTCAGTTATCAGTGGGGAATTATGAATTATGAATTATGAATTATGAATTATGAATTATGAATTATGAATTATGAAGTGTTTTGAGTGAACAGTAATCAGTGAACTGAAAACTCAAATCTGATAACTGATAACTGATAACTGATCACTGATAACTGAATTATCCCTTGACAATTGCGCCAAAATCTGCTAGAACTCGGGCGTGATTTCGCAGTAAACCCAACAGATTTAAACGATTGCGACGGACAGATTCTTTTTCGGCCATGACTAACACACTATTTTCGCCATCAAAAAAGTCAGCCACCAGGGGAGAAATTGCTGTTAAAGCAGTGACGAGACGCTGATAATCTCTTTGCTCTCTTGCGCTGATAGTTTCGGGAATTAGGGCAATTAAAGCGTCACAAAATGCTGGTTCGGAGGATTGTTCAAATAACTCCCTATCGATGATTCCTTTGGTTTCTAGGGTAGTTGTATCTAAATCTCCTTTTTGTGCTAAACGGGTCGAGCGATTGACGGTTTCATAGATGTTGGCTAACTGACCATCCTGACGAATTTGGGATAAAAAGCGAGCGCGTTCACGGGTATCTAATAAATTTTCTAAAGCGCGAGACTTATACTCTGGATCGTTTTCCCCTAAAACTGCATTAACGAGATCATAATCTATCCTCAAATCATCAATTAAGAGAGTTTGCAGACGTTGTAAAAAGAAATCTTTAATCAGATTGACTGGGTTGGGTTTATCGGGATGACTGGTGACAAAATCCTGAGCTATCTGCTCAATTAATGCCAAAAGATTGATATTAAAATCGGCTGACCAGATAATACTAATTATTGCATTGGCAGCCCGACGGAGAGCGAAGGGATCTGAGGAACCAGTGGGTAGCATTCCCAGTCCAAAAATACCGACTAAAGTATCTAATCGATCGGCAATTCCCACCACTTGACCGGTGATTGTTTCCGGGAGTATATCCCCAGAATTGCGAGGCAGATAATGTTCAAAAATGCCCCGGGCAACTACAGCCGATTCACCACTAATTAAAGCATATTTTTCGGCCATTATTCCCTGTAATTCGGGGAATTCATAAACCATTTGGGTAACTAAATCCGCTTTACAAAGCATGGCAGTGGACTCTATATCACTGCGACTTTGTTCATCGAGATTTAACTGTTCGACGATCATCTGGGCAATTTCCATAATCCGATCGACTTTATCGCGCATGGTTCCCAATTCTTCTTGGAAAGTGACGGTTTCCAGTTGGGGAAGAAAACTATCTAAGGGTTCATCACAATCGGCAGTATAGAAAAATCTGGCATCGGCTAACCGTGCGCGGATAACCCTTTCATTTCCTGCGGAGATAATCTCAGATTTCTGGGGATCGCCATTAGAAATAGTGATGAAATAGGGTGACAAACCCTGGGGAGTTTTCACCGGGAAATAACGCTGATGTGTCACCATCACAGTAATAATTACTTCTGGGGGTAATTCCAGAAATTCATCGTCAAATTTGCCGACAATTGCCGTGGGATATTCGACTAAGTTAGTCACTTCTGCTAATAAATCTGCGGGAATTTCTGCCACTCCCTCCAGCTTTTTGGCTAGGGTGGTAATCTGATCGGTAATTATCTGTTGACGCACTTGCGGATCCGCTTCCACAAAAATCGAGCGCAAACTGGTTAAATATGCTTGGGGATGACTAATGGCTAAGGATTGCGGGTGTAGAATGCGATGACCAAAAGTTAAG
The DNA here is from genome assembly GCF_050500235.1 of Microcystis protocystis FBCC-A270. Classification (NCBI taxonomy): domain Bacteria; kingdom Bacillati; phylum Cyanobacteriota; class Cyanophyceae; order Chroococcales; family Microcystaceae; genus Microcystis; species Microcystis protocystis. The sequence goes on along the minus strand of NZ_CP191407.1, from coordinate 4,385,439 downwards.
CGATCGCTGGTTAAAGTGGTAGAGCCATTAATTAATTCTAGGGGCAAAACTTCCCCATCCACTAAAGTTAATAACCAACGAATTGGCCGGGGAAATCTTAAGTCTCCATCTCCCCAACGCATAAAACGTCTTCCTTCCAAACGGGTAATCCATTGGGGAATTAATTCAGTTAAAATCTCGGCTGTTTGACGACCCGGAATCGTTTTTTCAATATAGACAAATTCTCCTTTGTCTGTGGCACGAATGGAGAAAGCGTCGGTGCTAACTCCCTGTTTTCGAGCAAAACCCTCACCAGCGGGGGTAATTTGGCCATTTTTGTAGGCTGCACTAACTGGCGGTCCTTTGATCTCCTCGCTGCGAGCTTCTTGCTCCCTTGGTAATCCTGTGATTAACACGGCCAAACGGCGCGGGGTTCCGTAAACTTGAATAGCAGTAGCGTCCAGAGATTCCGTCTCTAAACTCTTGCTAACTCTTTCCCGCCATTGTGCGATCGCGCTATCGACAAAATCTGCGGGTAGTTCTTCTGTACCGACTTCAAGTAAAAAATCCATCTGATTGATTGGCCGTGTTTATGCTTCACCAATCATCTAGGCTATCACAGAAGCCGTGTCCTTAGTTTTTGACTGGTGTTGTTCGACTTTTTGGGTTAGGGTGAAAGATGCAGCACATTGGAATCAGCGACGATGGGAAAGATTAATTTATTAGTCAGTGCCACCTCTGAGGATTGGATAGAACAGGCAATTAATAATTTAGAGATTATTCTGCTCGATCATTCCCATTGTGAGCGAAAAGCGGCAGGAGTGGCATTAAATCTCATGTTTCGTTATCCTTCCTACGCTTCCCTCGTGCGGAAATTAACGGCGATCGCACAAGAGGAATTAGAACATTTTGAACAGGTCAATCAATGGTTAGATAAATGGGGAATTCCCCTCGCTCCCTTAAATTCTCCCCCCTATGGTGCTAAATTGAAGGCCCAGATTCGTCACCAAGAACCCGATCGCCTTTTGGATTCTCTGTTAATATCAGCTTTAATTGAGGCGCGTTCCCACGAAAGATTAGGTTTATTGGGAGAATATTGTCCTGATCCCGATTTAGGCAAATTTTATCGCGGTTTAATGGCTTCCGAAGCGCGTCATTATGGTATTTATTGGCTATTAGCAGCGGATTATTTTGAACGGACAGTGATCGAGCAACGTTTAGAAACCCTAGCGGCGATCGAAAGTGAAATTCTCACTACTCTGCACCCGGAACCTCGTATTCATAGTTGATTGCACTAATAGGGACAAACCCTATCTAAATTACTCGTTCAACTCAATTTCTCTCTTAGAAAAGGGTAAATCTTGATTGATTGCATCAATTTCTTCCTGTTCCATTTGATTAATTTCTTGGATATAATTGCGGAGAATTTGAGTCATTTTGCCATGATAAAAACGGTGTAAACTATGATTAGCAGTGGCAGGAAAACCCCGTCTTTTTTTATGTTGTCCTCCCGCACCCGGGTCAAACACGGTAATACCTTGACTAATTGCCCAATCGATCGGTTGATAGTAACAAGCTTCAAAATGTAAACAGTCATACTCTTGAAAACTGCCCCAGTAACGACCATAAAGATTAGTATCTTTGCGAATACAAAAAGATAAACCCACCGGTTTAGTATCCTTGTCATTTTGGTAGGCAGTAATCAAAACCACTCGCTGACGATAATTCGGATATAATTGTTCAAAAAATTTCTGTGTCAGATATTTACTTCCCCAGTAAAATTTATCACAGGTACTGCTATAAAACCGATAAATTAACGGGAATAAATGATGGGGAATTTCTTCGGCAGCCAGAGTTTTAATAATTAACCCCGCATTAGTCACCGCTTTCCGTTCCCGTTTAATATTGCGGCGTTGATTAGCATTAAAAACCGTCAGATAATCTTCAAAACTTTGAAAACCCTTGTTATTCCAAATATAACTATGGTGTAACCAGGGGGTAAAGCCCAAATTTTCCATTAAAATTCGCCATTGGGGATCCACAAAAAGAAAATGACAACCCGACAGATTATTTTGGTCACAAAAATGATCAATAGCCGCTATCATTAAAGCAGTAATTTCCAGTTCATTTTCCCCCGGAGCAATTAAAAAACGATAACCTACCGCCGGAGTAAAAGGGGTCATTCCTAACAGTTTCGGATAGTACCTAATCCCCAAACGATGGGAAAGATCTGCCCATTGGTGGTCAAAGACAAATTCACCGTAACTATGACTTTTAATATACAAAGGAGCGGCGGCAATTAACTCAGCACCGCACCAAACTGTTAGATGAGCAGGTTGCCACCCCGTCCGTCCCGTAGCGCTGCCGGAAGTTTCGATATTATGTAACCATTCCCACTCGAGAAAGGGAGTAGTTAGGGGTTGAGCGAGAGCATCCCATTTTTGTTGGGGAATCTCACTCATTTTATCAATCCAAACGACAGAATATTGGGGTTTAAGCTGTTCTACCATGGGACAAGATAAGTCAACCTTTTTATCTAAGGTATGCTGAATAAATCTAAAAACCTTGTTGGGTAAGACTTTTAGACTTTTTGGCAATCAAAAAGTGCCGGACTGGGAGTGATCAGGGGTAAAATTCCGGGACTTTTTCCCTGAAAATTAGGTAACTGACTACCTCAAAATCGGTAAAACCCTACACCCTACACCCTACACCCCACACCCTGCCGCCACCAACAAACTTTTTCAGCAGACCCTATTTAAGGTAATCTAGTTTTGAGATTTGTGGCAATCTCGTTCAAGGGAATAATGTAGGAAAATTTCTGCTTCCACGGTTTCCACGCTCAAAAGTCGTAATTTTCTGGCAGAATCTGCCAGAAATCCAGTTCCTCCCAGGGGAGTTGCCGCTTTATTGCCTCCTAACAGCAAAGGACAAATGGTTAGATAGATTTCATCGATTAAATCTTCAGCTAAAAGAGAGGCAATTAATTCACCTCCTCCCAGAATCGCCAGTTTTTTGATACCTAGGGCGGTAAATTGACTAAAAATAGCCTTCCAATCGCCGCAGACTAAGACAAGCTCAAATAAACCCCGATTTTCCCATGCCACCACTTTTTCCGCTGCCGTGATTAACCAGCGAGGAAAAGGCTGCTGAAAAAATTTCATCCGGGGATCAAGCAGGCCCGAATGAGAACAAACGATCTGTATCGGCTGCGGGGATAATCCCCGTTGTTGACGATAAGCGAGAAAATCGCCATGACGGATAGGAAGACTGGTGTGATAAGCGCGCAGGGTGTTAGCACCGAATAAAGCGGCATCCATGCGGGATAAATGTTGTTCTAGACGCATTTTATCGGTAGCAGAGGCAAATCTGGCCGCTGACTGGTAGGCGTCGGCAATTTTACCATCGGCACTCATGGCTAAAATAACGGTGGTGTGAGGATGATTCATAGTAAATGATGAGGGATATCACCAGGTCCGATTGGTGAATAGGCTAGTATAGTCTAGAGTTTGATAGCAAGAATCAAACCAATTTCCGCCCATGTCTATCGGTCAATCCTCCTTTCGTCGTATTTTGCTCTCTCGCTTACTCCTGGTTAGTGTTCCTGTACTACTAATGGGGGTTTATGTTACCTATCGTAAGGCGCGATCGGCTTTTTTGGAAACGGCCCGTCAAAATCTCACCGAAAGTGCCATCAGAAAAGCAGATAATATTGAGCAATCAATTCAACTTTTGCGGGCCAATCTGATCACTGCGGGGGAAAGTCTGGTTTTAAAACAGGGAACCTTAGCCGAAAAAGAAGCTTTTTTACAACAATTAACAGCGATGCTTCCTAATCAGATTAACTGTGTGGAATTAATTGATATTAAGACCAAGAAACCTTTATTAAATCGAGCCTGTGAACCAGAAACCCTCAAAATTTTGCCTCTGGAAAGATGGGCAGAAAAACGGAATAGCTTTGCCAGGAATATCGAGAATATTTTAGTTAAAAGTTTACCTAGAAAATTTCTAATTAAATCTCCCGATAACAATCGTCAATTAGAATTAGTCTTTGCCGTTCCCATCTACGATGATCAAGGACAATTACAATCTGGTCTAATTCTGCAAGCTTCTCTACTTTACGGTGAGAAGGTTTTACCCGGTTCTTTGTCAGGTTATCCCGTGGTTATTTCTGAAAATGGCATTATTCTCGCTCATCCCTATTTTCATCGCATTGGTAGCCATATCAGTCAAGAAGCTGATGCGGAACGTCTCAATCTGATCATCGATAATGCTGTTAGAGGTCGACAGAGATTTCTCCATTTATTTTCTTTCGAGAAATATGGCAAAGAATTAGTCGCTGGTTACAGTTTCCTCCCCAGTCCAGTTACGGGAGAATCATCCCAAAAATGGGTAGTTTTAGCCATTAGTTCTCTCTCCCAAGCTCTGTCTCCTCTACAACAAATTTGGGAGGCAATTTTTTATCTAATTTCTGGTTTATTATTAGCTTATTTAGTGGCTATTGTACTTATTGCTAGGGATTTAGCTAGACCTTTAGAAAAACTGCGAGATTATGCCTTAAATATTCAGAAAATTCCTTCCCAAAAGATTAGACCACAAAATTTTAATATTAGAGAAATTAATCAGTTAGCCTCGTCCCTAGAGGAAATGCTCGAACGTTTACGTCTTTGGGGAGAGGAAATAGTTAAGAGTTGGCAAGAAGCGGAAAATGCTAATCAATTAAAAAACCAATTTTTGGCGAATACTTCCCACGAATTACGCACCCCTCTCAATGGTATTATTGGCTCAATTCGTTGCGTTATGGATGGATTTTGTAACAGTGAAGAGGAGGAAAAAGAATATTTGCAACAAGCGGATAAGGCAGCCGTACATCTTTTGGAAATTATTGATGATATTCTCAGTATTGCTAAAATAGAAGCAGGCAAACTTTCCGTTAATCCTGAACCAGTAGATTTACACCAAATTATCAATGAAGTTATTAATTTACAAACAGCATCGCTGCAGGGTAAGCACTTAAAATTAAATTTGCTTTTCTGTCCAGAAAATCCGATAGTCTATGCTGATCCCACTAAATTAAAACAGGTAATTTTGAATGTTATTTCTAACTCAATTAAATTTACCGAGACGGGAACTATTTCTCTGATAACTCACTTAGAATATCCACAGGCTATTATCACTATAATCGATACAGGAATCGGTATCGACCCCCAGCAGCAATTAAAATTATTCCGTCCTTTTGTGATGATTGATGGTTCCACAACTAGAAAATTTAGCGGTACGGGTTTAGGATTAGCTATTTCTAAGAATTTTATGAAAATAATGGGGGGAGATATTACTATCTCTAGTCAAGGTCAAGGTTTAGGAACAACTGTAGAAATTATTCTTCCTCTGGTGGGGGAAAGAAAGCTTGATTTTACCCCACCAGAGGAAAACTCATCTTTGCCGATTCTTCCTTCTCTTAAAAGCTAAAATATCTCTATTTAACTACTGTAATTTATGAGGAATTTAGTTTATAATTCCTCTAAACTTTCTACAGGCAAATTAACCACCTGATAAGCACCAAAAACCTTGATCGCATCGGTATAATTTGTTAATTCTTCTAAAGTTTCTGCGATTAAATGCTGTTGATCCAGATTAATTTCTAGATCAATAAAAAATATGTATTCCCCTAAAGATCGTTTAGTTGGTCGCGATTCAATCCGAGATAAATTAAGCTGACGTTTGGCAAAAACTTCTAAAGGTTTGACTAAAGCACCGGGTTGATCTAAAACTTGAAAAGCGAGGGACATTCGCTCTCCTTGAGGATGGGAAGTTAAAGCCATTACCCAAAAACGGGTACAATTATCGGGATAATCATTAATTGGTTGTATTAATATTGGTACATGATAGAGTTTGGCAGCCCGGGGAGAAGCAATCGCGGCCGAATTAGCCTCTCGATCGAGAATTTGAATCGCTTCCGTGGTAGAATTGGTGGGAATAATCGGCACGTTAGGTAAATTATTTTCTAGCCATTTTTGACATTGAGCTAAAGCTTGGGGATGGGAATAAACAGTTTTAATTTCTGTTAGCGATTGTTGAGGAGATAGAAGTGCATGGGAAATCGGTAAAACTAATTCTTGTTGAATCTGTAACCTGGGTAATTGCCATAAAGCATCAAGAGTCATTACCACACTTCCTTCGGTGGAATTTTCCACCGGAACCACTGCTAAATCGGCCTGATTTTGGACAACCGATCGCAGGGTCAGGGCAATGCTAGGATAGGGTATTAATTGATGAGGCTGGGGTGGTAAACTGTTAGCAAATGCTAAAGCGGCTGTTTCTGAATAGGTTCCCACTGGCCCCAGATAAGCGATCTTTACAGTCATTTAGATTATCCCCGCAAGCAATTTTTTCTAGCTATTACAGCCTTTCTCATAAATATCAAGTATAACCTAATTCAGCCAGCGTTTTCAGTTGATAATTGGGTAAGGGAGCAATATAGTAGGGAACCTTTTTAGCTAACTCTAGGGTACAGGTAATTTTTTTAACTTTGCTTTTACCGCCCAAAAATTTACAATCATAACTAGCATTGTGCAAAACCTTTTCTATCCGGTCAACCAACAGGATTTTAGTGATAAAATAGTCAGTACGATCCAGTTGTTCGAGAACATCCAAAATTGTCACCCGCTCCCCCGTTAAATCCGTGGAATCAGCCAGAATTTGAATCAGAGACAAACGGGGAGTCTTGCTATCGTAATCGGCTACTTCCGTATCTAACCAAAGAATGGGAAAATGGCAAAAGTGATCGATCGCATTCCTAATAGCGTCGGATTCCGTTAAATAAGGCATGGTTGCAGAGGCTGAAAAATGTATCAAAAAATCTTGATAGCAGTAGATTTGTCGGAGATGGGGGAGAGTGTCTTTAAGGAGGCTGTATCCTTAGCCAGTAAGTATGAAGCTAACCTCCTACTACTGCACGTCCTTTCCCCTGAAGAAGATTATAGCCCTTTACCGATTCCACCCAACTTAGCCGATATTTACCCCGCCCAGGGTAATGATCTGACTCTCGATTTTTGGCGGCAACAATGGGAAGAATTTGAGCAGAAAGGGTTGGCAATGTTGCAAAAAAGAGCTAATCAAGCGGGAGAAATGGGTGTAAAGGGAGAATACCGGCAAATTTATGGTCATGCCGCCAAAACTATCTGTAAAGTGGCGCAAGAGGAAAATATTGATTTAATTGTTATCGGTCGGCGTGGGCGATCGGGTCTAGGAGAGTTATTCTTAGGTAGTGTGAGTAATTATGTTCTCCATCATGCCCCCTGTTCCGTCTTAATTGTTCAACATCCTCAGGACTAAAAATTCCTGTTAGCTATTTCCCCCTAAAATCCCCAAACGATTAAAAGGAAAAAAGCGAAAAACCGCCCTACCAATCACGTTATTTTCCGGTAAAAACCCCCAGATATGGGAGTCATTGCTATTATTGCGATTATCTCCCATGACAAATAAGTTATTTTCTGGCACGAGCAAAGGCATTAAATTATATTGAGGGGATTCTAGAATATAATCCTCTGCCAAGGGTTGATTATTCAGATAAATTTTGCCCTCCTTGACAGCAATCACATCCCCTGGGGTGGCAATCACTCTTTTAATAAAAGCTTGGTCCTTTTGATATCCCTGTAATTGTAATTGTGCCGGCGGTTCAAAGACGACGATATCCCCCCGTCGAGGAGGATGGAAATCGTAGGAAAGTTTTTCCACCACTAAGCGATCGCCCTGTTCTAAAGTGGGTAACATAGAATCAGAGGGGATAAAACGAGGTTCAGCCACAAAAGTGCGAATCAATAGGGCTAAAACTAAAGCTATAGTGATAATTTGCAGATTTTCTCGAATAGAAGCCCAAAAACTCTTGGATTTGTCCTTATTAATTTCTTGCTCTTGCATTATTGCCCAGATGATGGTTGGTTTAACTTAGCTTTCGCTTGCTGCCAAAAAACTGTTAATTCCTCTAGTGTATAGTCATGGAGAGGCTTTTCTGCCACGGATTCCACTAGGGAAAAACGTTGAATAAAACGCAGATTAGTCTCTTGTAAAGCGATACTGGGGTCTAAATCATACCAGCGAGCAAGATTGACAATAGTAAAGAGTAAATCGCCTAATTCGGCCTGTTGATGCTCTTTATCGTCCGATTCTAGGGACTCTTGCCATTCTGCTAACTCTTCGCCAAATTTTTCCCAGACTCCCGCGATATTTTCCCAATCAAAACCGACTCGCGCTGCTTGCCGAGAAATTTTCATCGCCCCGATCAAGGGTGGTAAAGTTTGGGCATAACGGGTTAATTTGCCGCTAATAGTCGGGTCATTTTTTTCCTCAGCTTTGATTTTCTCCCAATTTTGACGCACCTGTTCGGGATTTTCTAGGGATAGCTCCCCAAAAACGTGGGGATGACGACGAATTAATTTATCAGTGATGCCCCTAGCCACTTCTTCTAGGCTAAAATTACCCTCATCACTGGCAATTTGAGCTTGTAAAACCACCTGTAGCAGTAAATCGCCTAATTCCTCGGCAATGGCAGTTTTATCACCACTTTTAATCGCTGCTACCACCTCATAAGCTTCCTCGATAACGTAGGGAATTAGGGTTTCCGGGGTTTGCGCTAAATCCCAAGGACAGCCGCTTTCTGGGTCTCGTAAACGGGCAACAACGCTGATTAAATGGTTTAATGCCGCTAAGATGGCCTTGTAACTGGGATTGTCGGTTTCTGGAAGGCTAGACATCGATTTTTTCCGGTTTTCTCGCCCATTATACCAGTTAGTTATCAGTGATCAGTTATCAGTTATCAGATGTGAGTTTTCAGTTCACTAATCACTGTTTACCGATCACAGCAAAAAAGCTCTCATCTCCCTATCTTCCTAATATTCAGTCACAGCTTTTCTGATAATAGATGAAGTTTAACCTAATTTGATTGAAGACCTACCCCCCAAAACGAAAACTTCGTACCTCACCATTCAGATAACTGCTTTAGCTCAATAACAATGAAAAAACCCGGTTTCACCGGGTTGCACTAGCTTGGAGTGTGTATAATCAACCGATAAGGCAGTTGAAAACTTAAATAAATCTAAATAGAAAAAAGGTAAGCAATTCCGCTGTAAGAGAATCAGATTTAATGAATCATCCCGCAAGTTAGGGGACAAGAAGCATAAACAGCTTGATGAGAGGTTTTTACCTCACCGTGTAACCAGTGCAGCCAGCTAACTTCATGGGGATGAACACCTTTTGCTGCCAACAAAGCGGCACTAATTAGGATAGCCAAAATGTTAATACCAATAATCATTCCTGCCACTAAAAGCACGGAACTAACCGGTAAAACTGACTGTAAGATAATCGCAGACAATGCCCCCACTGTCATCATTAATACTACTAAAGGAAATCCCACTACTAATAAACAGACAGTGAGGACGAAACTCCAGAGAAGAAAGCTTTTTAGCATTGCTAAAGAAACGTGGCCCCAGTTATTTCTTGCGGTTAATTGCATCTTCCTGACCTCTTACAAACTTGGTGGTCTAACTTTTCTGCACGTCGGCTCAAAGTTGATGAAAACCAGTATAGGAAAAACACCGAAGAAAATGAGCTATTCGCAATATAAATTTACAATCATCGCCGATCATCTATGTTATATGTATCGAACTATTACAAAAATCGCCAAGAGGTATCGAAAACTTTACAATCGGTTTCCCTTGATCCCCAATCCAGTTTCCTACTGAAATCCTTGATCCCCGTCGATAATCCTTTCTTGTCTCCCTGTCCTCAGATTTTTCCGCGTCTCTTTGTAACAAATCTTTACAAGTACCTCTAGAATTCTCAGAAAATAGGTGGACGACAGTAACCAGTAATCAGTCACCAGCAATCAGTAAACTGAAAACTCGCACTTGTCACAGAATTGACATCCGGCTGTTATAGTCCTGACAAATGAGAGTTATATGCTAAAGTTAATCCAGCAAAGGAATAAATTATTTCCCCTAGCCCAGCTTTCCTCAAGCTTCCCACACAGGGTCTAGGGGAAGTTTATTTTTCTGCCCATGAGGAAAACCGCTACCTGGCCCGAAAAGAAAATTTTTCTAGAAATTGACAAGCCTTGACAGCAGGGAAGACAGTCAGACAGACTAAACTAAAAAGGTTTTTGGAGCGAAAATATAGTTTCTTGCCTTTCTGTCCCCCTAAAAGCAGTCTTAGCTCTGGTGACGAGCATAATCATCCTGAAAACGCACTATATCATCCTCTCCTAAATATTCCCCATTCTGCACTTCAATTAATACCAATTTGATTACCCCGGGGTTTTCCAGACGGTGAGCGGTACACTGCGGCACATAGGTGGACTGATTAGCACCGAGAATTTCCTCGTTATCTCCACAGGTGACTTTTGCCGTCCCCGAAACGACAATCCAATGTTCACTGCGATGGTAGTGCATCTGTAAACTGAGACGATGACCCGGATTCACTTCAATCCGCTTGATTTTATAACCGGGACCCTCTTCTAGGGTGGTGAAGGAACCCCAGGGCCTAAATTCTGTTGCCGCCGATTCTACGCTCGAAATAAGCTGAAATGGTGCCACATCTTGGGCTGCGATCATTATATTATGTCTCCATTGCTAGGTCTGATCTTAGTCCAAGATAGCAGCAAAAACCCTAGATGGCATCTAAGTCAGTGATCAACTGCTCACTGATTCACTCTTCGTCGCTGTTGAGAATACGGGGAACCCGGAAATAATCTCCTTCCGGGACCGGCGATTCCTGCACTAAGACCTCGTGATCGCGATAAAGTCTATTACTATCAGCGCGAGTGATATTTTGAATTTCGATCGCTCGCGTGGTGGGTGGCACATTTTCCGTGTCTAATTCGCTTAACTGCTCGAAATAATCCAGTATCCCGCTTAATTGCCCCGCAAATTGTTCTTCTTCAGCGTTGGTAATCTCTAAACGGGCTAAATGGGCGATTTTTTCAACTGTAGCTCTATCGATCATGGGAGAAATGGGGGTGTAGGGTGTGGGGTGTGGGGTGTGGGGTGTGGGGTGTGGGGTGTGGGGTGTGGGGTGTGGGGTGTAGGGTGTGGGGAGAATAAATAAAAATAATCTCCCGTCTCCCGTCTCCTAACGACCGACGAGCGACTCCTCAATTTAAAAGAAAACATCAATTTCCGAGCGCCCGGTAATTTTCAGCCAGTTTTGGGCTTCAATGTAGTTATTGGGGGCTAATCGGATGGCTTGTTTCCAGTATTCTGCCGCTTTGTCGTAGAGTGCTTCTGCTTCGGCCTGTTGTCCGTCTTCTCTGGCTTTTTCCCCTTGAAAATGGTAAATAACAGCGATATTATTCAAGGCGGAGGGCATTCTGGGATTAAGTTGGATAGCTTCTTCGTAGTATTCTAAGGCCTTTTGATGCTCGCCGTTACTAGCGTGGATAATGCCGATATTGTAGAGGATATAACTGCGATCATTAGGATCCTCTTCTAATGTTAAAGCTTCATAGTAATTATCGAGGGCTTCGGCGTATTCACCGTCAGCTTGAGCAGACATCCCATCGCGATAATAAACAAAGGCTTCCTTGGCTTTTTTATCGGCGGGGAGTATCTTTAAAATGATATCCGCCATGACGGTAAAAGATTTATCAATAAAATTATCGTTACGTTGAGTGCGTGGCATAGTTAGGACGAGTAGGCGATCAAAATGACTATTTCCTTTATAGCACTCGCGAGAAACCCCAGGGCTGTTTTTCCAATTTTTCTGGCCACAGGTTCCATTGAAGGGATCTTGGCTGCCCCAACGGCGAACATTGGTTTTCCAGTCAAAAAATTCCCCTTGGCAAGGGGTAATTATGGCCCTTACTAAGTTTTTATCCCTTGTGTCCCGATTGAGAAAATGTCAAATCTGCTAGGGACGGGCTACAGTTCCTTGAATTTCGCTGCCACCCTTATTGCTCCAACGACCATTGACGTAACTTTACCTAATATCTAGATTTCTCCCTGTTGGTTGCTTTAAGTGAGTAGATTAGTTTCATAGCGGGCAATCCACCTACTGATGAGATTCTGGCATCGTGGTTTTGGTATTATCTCCATCGGAGAATAAATCATCGCTAAATAGATCATCAAGGGGAAATTCTTCCTCAGAAGGCAGGGATTCTAGATCGCCCACTCCTTCATCATCCCACATACTGAAGAAATCTAGTTCCTCTTGGTAACTCGGAACAGAAGCAACATTTTGGCGGTTAGATTCAACTTTAGGGGTTTCTTCAGCAAAAGGATCGAATAATTCTGGGCTATTGCTGTCAGTAATATCGGCAAATAAGTCATCTAGAGAATTTGGGGCAGCGGCGAATTTTTCTGAGTCGGTGGCTAATAAATCAGGGAAACCCGTGTCACTGCCAACGGTTTCTTGACTGTAGCTCTGATCGTAATTACCCGATAATTCTTCTAGGCTACCGATCATTCTAGTTTCTTCCTCTTCGTCAAACATCTCCATCTCAGGAGTGAATTCCGCTGCCAAATCTAGATTTTCTTCAGTGATAAAACCATCAAAAGTATTGATTTCACTGACGAATTCTGGTTCAGAAACTGTGGCTTCTAGCATCGTTTCGGGAGCAAATTCTGGCTCCAATCCTAGAGTTTCTTCGGTGATAAAACCATCAAAAGGATTGATTTCTTCCCCAGGTTGGATTGTTTGGGTGTCGTTTTGTAGTTCTAACAGTTGGCTTTGATAACTCTGTTCTAGTTGTTGAATTTGCCACTGATAGCCCTTTTCTAATTCTAGAATCTGCGCCTGTTGACTTTGACGCAGGGCTTCCATTTCTGCTTGCTTGCCGTCGATAATCTCTCGAATTTGACTTTGATAGCTTTGGCGCAATTCCTCGATTTTAGTCTCGTATTCCTGTTCAAGTTCCTGAATTTGGGTTTTATAGGCAACTTCCATGGCTTGAACTGGATTTGCGCCGGCTGCCTCTTGTAAACGTCCTTGGCTATCTTCTAACTCTTTTTGTAATTTAGCCACTTCTTCTCTATAGGCGGCTTCGATATTGCCCATCCGTTCTTGGGAGAGTTCGAGTCGTTTTAACTCTCCTTTGGTATCTTCTAACTCCGCTTCGGTTTTACCTAAATCCGCCCGAATTTTACCCTGTTTTTGCCGTGCCTCCCTGATTTTTCCCTCTTGCAGGGCATATAAAGCCCCACCCCCGATCGCACCTCCACCGACAAAACCGATTAAAATATCGACGATACTCATTATGGGATTCCTCCTCTAGGAAAATTTACTTGTAATCCGCCGCTCTCTATGCCGATTGCTTTTGATTGTGGCAGCAATTATCAAAAAAAGAAAGAAAATATTAAGTTTTTTCTCGGCAAATATGGTGAGGTACAAAGTCTCTGGTTTTAGGGAGTTGGTTGTCGATGCTCGATCCTGTCACACCGCATCGGTGTTTGGCAAGACATTTCACTGAGGCTGCATTTCCCGATAAGCTTGATAAACGCCGCGCACGTTGTACCAATTGAGAAAAATGCGGGCAATTTCTAGGGCTAATTGCGGTTTACCTCGATCGATTAACCATTGTAACAGCGGGGAGAGGCTGCGTTCATTCAGGGTTCCGCCTAGGGAAAGTAAACCCCACAAAAGTCGGTGAATCCAAGTCATTTGAATCATCATCCGCACTTCCCAGGTGGGATGTTTTTGATAAAAAAGCACTCCCATTCGTCCCCGTTGAATTTCCTTATCGATGAGATTGGGAATTTGAGCGAGATTAAAGGGGGGATGCCAATGATAACCGACGGCTTCAGGACATTTAATTAATTTTAGTCCCAATTGCTTCAATCTCACCCCTAATTCCAAGTCTTCCCAACCGTAGAGTTGAAACTGAGTATCAAATAACCCCGCCGCTAATAACCATTTTTTGGCGATCGCCACGTTGCCCGTGGCAAAATAGGCGGCGGAGAAATCGGTGATTTTATAGGGTTCACTGGTGGGATGCTCGAAGTTACAGGTATTAATGACGCTGCCGTAGGTAAATAAGCGATCACTACCGAGACTTGCTGCCCCGGCGGTTAAAGCGTCGGCGTGGGCTTGCAAAAAATTTTCTGTCACTACCAGATCGCTATCGATAAAAATAATCGTATCACCACGAGCTTTTTCTACCCCCAGATTCCTGGCGATCGCTGGTCCGCCGTGATCCTGTTGCCACAGTTGCAGGTGGGGTAAATTAGCCTTTTGAGTTTCTAGCCAAGCGATCGTCCCATCGGTAGAGCCATCATCGACAAGGACTATTTCGTAGTTTTCCACCTTATTATCGGTTAAACGCTGATTTTCTAGGGCGAGTAAACATTTTTTTAAGATTGCTTGGCGATTGTAGGTAGGGATGACAACACTGATCAGCACGGGCATTCGGGGGTCAAGATTATCGTTTTAGCTTACCAAATAACCTCGGTTCCTTGATTAGACTTCCCGCAAAAATCCACAATCTTTAATTCAGGATTCAGGAGACAGGGCTCTTCTGGTTTCTGTGTGGAAACGAAGCCTATACTGATAGTTTCTTCGGCAAAATAGTCGTAAAAGTCTTTCTCCGTCAACATTTCACGATTCCATAAGCAAAAATTATCACACAAAGTCGAGAAGAGCCGAGACAGGATTCAGGAGACAGGATTCAGGAGATTATTTTTATTTATTCTCCCCATTTCCCCACACCCCACACCCCACACCCCACACTGTAAGGAACTCCGGGAGGATGATTAAGGTCAACTGGGAACATTGATTTTAAAAAATCGGCGATCATGTTATTCTCTGAGTGTGTTGTGTGAGGAAAGGAATCGGCCATGGTAGCGTCTCTATCGTATCAAAATGGGCAAAAAGCTCGATCGCATCCCCTGTTATCCTTAGGGGGTTTGATCGAATTACCGTCATCACCCCTGTTCGGCACGGACGGAATTCGCGGTCAAGTGGGAGAATTATTAACTGCCCCCCTAGCACTACAAATCGGATTTTGGGCGGGACAGGTCTTAAAAAATCAAGCTGGTGTCACCAAACCGGTAATTATTGGTCAAGATTCGCGTAATTCCAGTGATATGTTAGCCAATGCTATCACTGCGGGTTTAACTTGGGCGGGAATAGAAGTCTGGCAACTGGGATTATGTCCTACCCCCTGCGTAGCCTATTTAACCAGAGAAAGCGAAGCGATGGGGGGGATCATGATTTCTGCCAGTCATAATCCTCCTGAAGATAACGGCATTAAATTTTTTGACGGCAGCGGTTTAAAATTGTCTGGCAGTTTAGCGGCACAGATAGAAGCGGGTTTAAGGGGCAATTTAGAATTAGCAGATAAACCAGAAAATTGGGGAAAAGCGACTTTTTGTCCCGAATTAATCCAAAAATATTATCAAGCTGTGATTGATTCCGTCGGGACGGATATTAACCTATCGGGATTAAAAATAGTTTTAGATCTAGCTTGGGGGGCAGCCGTTAACCTAGCACCTTTAGTATTCCAAACCTTGGGGGCGGAAGTTATCTGCCTACACGAGCGAGCCGATGGCGATCGCATTAATGTTAATTGTGGTTCTACCCATTTAGAAAGCTTACAGGCTGCGGTGATTAATCAGCAAGCGGATTTAGGGTTTGCCTTCGATGGCGATGCTGATCGGGTAATGGCCGTGGATAGTCAGGGTAGAGTAGTAGATGGCGATTATATCCTCTATTTTTGGGGTCGTTCCCTCTTAGAAGCCGGACAGCTACCCGATGGGTTATTAGTAGCCACGGTGATGGCTAATTTAGGTTTTGAACGCGCTTGGCAAAAACTGGGGGGTCAATTCTTGCGGACTGCCGTGGGCGATCAGCACGTTCAGGCGCAAATGTGGGAAACTGGGGCCATGCTAGGGGGTGAACAATCCGGCCATATTCTCTGCCATCATTACGGAGTTTCTGGGGATGGAATGCAAACCGCCCTACATTTAGCGGTTTTAGTGCAGAAATCGAGGGTTTCCTTGGCTAATTTAGTCGATCATAGCTTTGTCACCTATCCGCAGATTTTACGCAATGTGCGGGTGGAAGATAGAGAAGTGCGACGTAATTGGCAGCAATGTGAACCTTTGCGACGGGAAATCTGCCAAGCTGAGACAGCCATGGCAGAAAAAGGCCGAATTTTGGTGCGAGCTTCCGGGACAGAACCGTTAATTCGGGTAATGGTGGAAGCAGAAACCCTCGAATTAGCCAGTTTTTGGACAGAAAGGCTAGTGGAAGCGGTGCGAAGCTATCTTTTGTAGTCGATCGAGGGGAACAGGGATTATAATGCCCTTAGCCTAGCCTAGCAAGGGATAATTATGACTGGACTAAGTATCGATCGCCAGAAAAAAAAGCATAAACAAGGGGAAACAAAAGCCGATAGTCGCCCGCCTAACATCAAGGAGAAACTTGCCCTGAAAAAAGAAGAAAGGCAAAGGAAACAAAAGTTAACAGGGTTGATTGTTTTTGCCATTTGTGTAGCAATTTTGATCGGATTACCCCTCAGCTTGTTGTTTGATCCCAAGATAGGAACTGTAGTAAGTTTAGCCTTAATTTTAGGAGTTTTCTCCTTTAGCTATCCTCGTACGGCTCTTTGGACATTTATTATCTATGTCCCCTTCACTGGCACTATCGTCTATTGGTTGGGGGGTAGTCCAATCCTCCAGCTAAGTAAAGATATCTTTTATCTACCCGCTTTAATCGCCTTAGTTTTAGAATGTCGAAAAAAGCGATTACCGATTATTGTCCCGAAACAATTGGGTACAACCCTATTATTAATCTTTGTTTTCTGTGTAGTCTGTCTATTAGCCGTCAATTTACAGAGACAATTTCTGCCTACTTGCGATTCCGTGGCTGGGATGAGTATCTTTAGGGATGGCCGTTTGGTCGGACTTCCCTGTCGGGAAAGTGAGACTTTTCTGCAAGGAGTATTAGGGTTTAAAGTTTTGCTAGGTTATGTCCCCTTGATCTTCTGCACTTATTACTTAATCAAAGACAAACCGACCCTCTTATTTTTTAGTCGTTTTTTAGTGACTTTAGCGATTATTTGTTGTGTCCTAGGACTAATGCAATACTGGATGCTGAAAACCGGTCGTTGTGCAGGAACTAGAGGCTACCTGGGTGACTCACTATTCAAAGCCACCTTAGAGGCAAGGTGTTTGGTCGGTGGAGGATTAGTCTATAGTCCAGAAGTAAATATGATCCGCCTACCCGGTACTTTTGTTTCTCCCTGGCACTGGGCTTGGTTTTTGGTCTCTAGTGCCGTGATTTGTTATGCCAGTGCCTTTAGTGAAATTTCTCAAAAATGGCGACTAGCAGCCCTAGTGGGTTTAACCCTAGTTCTTATTAATGCAGTGGTCTCCGGGCAAAGATTAGCTTTCTTTGCTGTACCGATGATTGTTGGTCTGATGACGATTCTTACGGGACAAATCGCTAACTTAAAACGATTTTTGCCGATCATTTTTTCCGTCGCTTTACTCCTAGCTGTCGGTTTTTCTTTCCTTAACCCCGATTTTGTCCAACAACGCTACGATAGCGCCATCGCCCGTTGGCAAAACAGTCCCCCCACCGCTTTTATTCAAGAACAGTTGGATTTTGCTATCCGTAATCAGGGCGGTATTTTAGGTCGTGGACTCGGTGTGGCCACATCTTCTGCTAGGTTTTTCGGTGATATTTCTTTCGTGGAAACCTTTCACAGTAAAGTTTTATTCGAGTTGGGATACATTGGTTTTGCCTTGTACATGATATTCATAACCCATCTAGTTTATCTGGCCTTCCGCACCTATCTTTCTCTCAAAGATTCCACTCTGCGGGGTTTTGCCGGTAGTTATTGGGTTTTGCTGCCCTTTGTTGCCTATCTTCCCTATTGGTATGCCCTCGATACGGATCCTGTGGGCGTTTATTACTGGATATTTGCGGGCGTAATTTTTAAATTACCCGTGATCGAAAAACAGGAAAAAGAAGCCAAAATTTTGGCGGGGGAAACTGAAACAAAATCCTCCAAAAAGGGCTTAAAATTTAAACGCAAAGGTGTTTCTTTAGCTTAAAATTACTGGTTCTTCCGAACTTACACTGTAGAAAATTCCTCAAGCTCCCTCTCTGCACAGCAAGGCTCTAAAGTTGATAAATATCAATCTAACAAAAACTCAAAGCCTTAGTGTACAAACTTTACAAGCATGAGTTATTGATAGTTTTACATGACAGGTTCGGTAGAGCCAAATTACTATAAGCTATCAGCCCTTTCAGTGATCAGTTATCAGTGATCAGTTATCAGATGTAAGTTTTCATTTATAGCGTTTCCTGTTCGCAAGAGGTACATTGTCGATGGTGAAAAGCTTAATCAGCAAATGTTTAACTGTACCACACAGGTGTAAGAAACGCTATATCAGATGTGAGTTTTTAAGTGTGCGGTATTAAATAGAAGTTTCCTACCGTCTTTTTACTGTTTACTGATTACTGTTTACTGATTACTGATTACTGATTACTGCTATGAATTTTCCCTCGATTTCTGTCATCATACCCACCTATCGACGCGAAGAGCCTCTTAAAGATACTCTCGATGACCTGCTCAAACAAGATTATCCCGATTTTGAGGTATTGGTTATCGACCAAACCGCTACCCACAGCCCCGAAATACAATCCTATCTAGAAAATCTGGCTAATCAGCACAAAATTAGCTGGTATCGGCTGGATTGGGCGAGTTTACCCGGTGCCAGAAATTATGGAGTCCGTCGCACCCAGGGCGATATCGTTCTTTTTATCGATGATGATGTGCGGCTACCGGATAATTATCTCAAAGCACATGGTGAGAATTTTGTCAAGAACCCTGAGATAGGTGTAGTGGCAGGTCGGGTATTTGATCGCATGAAATTGGGTGACTCCCAAAAAATGGTGACAGATACCAGCAAACCCTACGAAATCGACTTTTTACCCCCCCAAGCCATGGATCCCGGCATTGCTTGGTATTACATCGATCTTGTCCACACCACTAAACCCCAGCAGGTAATCTCGGCCCGGGGCTGTAATATGTCTTTCCGGAAGGATATATTTACGAAATACGGCATTTGGTTCGATGAACGCTTTCGTGGCAGTGCCGTGCGCGAGGAATCGGATTTTTGCTTAAGGTTACGCCAGACTCCCTATCATGTCTGGTACGATCCCACCGCTTATCTGGTTCATTTAGGGGAAGAAACCGGCGGCTGTCATGATATTAGCACTCGTTCTTTGAGTTATCAGACGACTTTTTATCATAATCACTTTTTGATGGCCTTGAAAAATCTCACTCCTGCTCAACAATTGCGACTCTATGCTAAATTATTTGACTGTCACGTTCTTGGCAATCCTCCCTGTAATAAAGGTGGTTCCCCGATTAAAATTCTTTCTAGGGGAATTTTTTATGGTTTAGGTTTTCTGGATGCTCTGAAAACTCAAGTTAAGTCCCTCTGGAATGATGGCCAAATTTATACAAAACTAGATAATCTATGAGAATTTTAGTCGCTAGTCATACATATATAGTTGATCTCAACTGTGAGAAACTGCGCTCCCTGACAAGATTAAATCCTAATATTGAAGTTACTATTGTTGTTCCCCAACGTTGGCAACCGGGAGGAGTCCAAAATAAAATCATTGAAAGTCAACCGAAAATAGCCGATAATTTCCAAGTCATTCCTATCTCTAATTTTAGCCAGAATAACCAAGCTTTATTAACTTTTGGTATTGATATAATTTCTTTATTGCAAAAATTTAGACCAGATATTATTCAAGTGGAACAGGGTTCTAAATCTCTCGGTTATGCACAATTTATTACTCTGAATCGTCTCTTAAATCTCCGGGCTAAAAATGTATTTTTTACTTGGTGGAATCTTCCCTATACTCCTAAATTTCCCATCTCTTGGTTAGAAGCTTATAACCTGAAAAATACCGATGGTTTAATTGCCGGTAATCAGGACGGAGTAGATGTTTTAAAAGAACGGGGTTACAGGGGTAAATACACCGTTTTACCGCAATTAGGCGTGGATGAAGTTCTTTTTTCTCCGGGCAAGCAACCCGATTTAGCCCGATCTTTAGGCATTGAAAGCGATGAATTTGTGATTGGTTTTATCGGTCGTTTTGTGGAAGAAAAAGGCATTTTAACCTTGATTAAAGCTGTAAATAAATTAACAGGTAAGTGGAAGTTATTACTGTTAGGTCGGGGCATCCTGAAAGATAAAATAGTCAGCGAAGCTACAGCCGCAGGAATAAGCGATCGCTTGATAATAGTGGAAAGTGTTCCCCACGATCAAGTAGTTAATTATATTAACCTGATGAACACTTTAGTTTTGCCTTCAGAAATCACCTATCGGGTCAAAACTTTAACGGCCGTCGGTTGGAAAGAACAATTCGGTCATGTTTTAATTGAAGCTATGGCCTGTCAGGTTCCTGTTATTGGTTCTGATTCAGGAGAAATTCCCTTTGTTATTGCTGATACGGGGTTAATTTTTCCCGAAAAAGATGGGGAAGCACTGGCTAAATCTATACAAATTCTCTTAGATAATCCCAGCTTCGCTCAAGAATTAGGCCAGAGAGGTTATCAGAGAGTAATGACCAATTATACTAATAAAGCCCTCGCTCAAAAACAATTGGATTTCTATCAACAATTACTCCCTCGGTGATCGGGTGTGGGGTGTGGGGTGTGGGGAGAAAAAAGCTGATAACTGATAACTGGTAACTGATAACTGATAACTGGTTATGAACCATTCTTGATACCCCCTAGTCTAAAGGGACAAGTAGCTAGGGGTGAGGGGAATGATCGAGGTGATAACCGAGAAGCAAACAAGTGTGAGCGTTCGAGAGTTAGTTTTAAAATGTCAAAGGGGTGATAGGGGTGCTTTTCGTCACCTTTACCGTCTTTATCAACCAAAAATCCGCTCTACTCTCTATCAACTCTGTGGACAGGAATTCCTAGAGGATTTTGTCCAAGAGGTATTTTTAAGAGTGTGGCACGGGTTGCCGAAATTGCGTTCACCTGAATACTTTTCCACTTGGGTTTATCGGATCACCTGCAATGTGGCGCTCGATGGTCGGCGACAATTAGCCAAAAGACAAATGAGGATCGCCAAAAGCACTGATCAGGAAAACCCCCTTGATAGCGAATCCCGTCCCCAAGATAGTCCTGATTTGATGCAATTGCATTATGAGGAAGTGGTCCGACAAGGGTTAGAAATTCTCAGTTTAGAACATCGCGCTGTCCTTATCCTTCACGATCTAGAGGACTTACCCCAAAAGGAAATCGCCGAAATCTTAGAAATTCCCCTCGGTACGGTGAAATCACGTCTTCATTATGCGCGTAAAATCATGGGCCAATTTTTGCAAAAACAAGGAGTTCTCTAATGTCCCCAGAAGATGACAAAGTGGTTAATTTTCTGCGTCGCTATCGTCCATCGCTGCCACCTCGACCGATAGATGAAGAAGAACAGTTAATGCAAATGATTAGGGAAGAAAAGCCAGTAAATTTCCCAAAATTGGGGTGGATAACTGGTATTACTGCCTTATCTGTGCTGATTTTTGCTTCCTATCGTTGGTCTCATCCTCATCCACAACTGAGCCAAATTTCCGACGAGGAGTTAGAAGCTTTTTTAGTGGAGAGTTGGAACCATAGCATCGCTCCACCGATTGCTGCTCCTAGCGTTTATAGTTCGCCTTGGATGAGCTTAAACGAGCCTCAACTCACCTATTCTACCTATAATCCTTAATTTCTTTGTCAAGGTCAATTATGTACTTTTCTACTGTCTCGATTCTCGGCACAACCATGGCTTTAACTCTGGCCGCTAACCTAGTCCCCACTGCCACTGTGCTATCCTATCCCCAAGATGGTCTATTTATTGCTCAAACTAGCTCTCCCCAACGTCCTGAAAATCGTCCCCGTGGGATGGATAATTCTAGAGAAAGACTAATTGAACAATTGAACCTTACCGATGACCAAAAGTCGAAAGTTGCCGCTATTCGTCAGAAATATCAGGAAAAAACCAAAAAGTTGCGAGAAACCCTGAGAAGCAACGAACAAGAATTAAATAGTTTATTATCGAATAATGCCTCCGATCGAGATATTCGTGCTAAACATCAGCAAATCTCTCGGAATCGCCAAGAAATGAGTAACCTGCAATTTGAAAGTTTTTTAGAAATTCGTCAAGTCTTAACTCCCGCTCAAAGAACGGAATTTTCGCAATTAATGCAGGAACGTTGCCCTAATTCCCGCAATTGCGGACGACAATAATTCCTATCAGTGCGGATTAAGATCGAGTTTGATGGCGATACATTAGAAAAACGCAAAGGATGGGTTATTTGCCCATCCTCAACTTATCATCTACTAATAAATTATCGTTTCCAAGTGACTTTTGGTAGGATATGATTCATATCTACCCGATTTTTATACTTGGTGGCGAAGTTCAAGAGGGAATCGAGGAGAGAATCGGAGAGATAGTGAGGTTGTAGGCCTAGATCGAGTAATTTTGTGTTTTTAGCGTTAAAATAATGTTCCTCTAACTCGATGCGCGGGTTGTCAAGATTGTTAATCTCCACATTTAACCCTAATGCAGAACCAGCTTTTTTCACCATCAGTGCCAAGTCACCGACGCTAAACAGTTCGGTAAATTGGTTAAAAACGCGAAATTCCCCGGATTGAGCAGGATTAGCGATCGCTAATTCCAAACAACGCACGGTATCGCGGATATCTAAAAATCCTCGCGTTTGACCACCTTTACCGTACACTGTCAGGGGATGACCGATCGCCGCTTGAATACAAAAACGGTTTAAAGCAGTACCAAAAACCCCATCGTAATCAAGACGGTTAATTAACATCTCATCCATTCCCGTTTCTTCGGTGAGGACTCCATAAACCACCCCTTGATTGAGATCTGTGGCTTTTAAACCCCACATCCGACAGGCAAAATGGATATTATGGCTATCGTGGACTTTGCTGAGATGGTACATACTGCCGGGCTGTTTGGGATAGGGTAAAGTATCCTTACGACCGTTATGTTCGATCGTGATGTAGCCTTCTTCAATATCTATATTCGGTGTGCCATACTCACCCATCGTTCCCAGTTTTACTAGGTGCGCTTCGGGAAATTCCTCTTTCATCGCGTAGAGGATGTTTAAATTGCCAACCACGTTGTTAACTTGGGTTAAAACCGCGTGTTCGCGATCGATCATGGAGAAGGGTGCAGATCTCTGTTCTCCGAAGTGAACAATGGTGTCTGGTTGAAATTGTCGCAGGGATTGAATCAGAAAGTCGTAGTTATTAATATCCCCGACAAAAAGATCGATCGATTTTCCCGTCAGATCTTGCCAGCGTTGAATCCGATGAGATATGGGTGCGATCGGTGTTAAGGTATCGCAGCCTAATTGTAAGTCCCAATAGCGACGAACTAAACTATCAAGTATGCCTACTTCGTAACCTCTATTTGATAGATGGAGTGCCGTTGCCCAACCACAATAGCCGTCTCCGCCAATAACCAAAACTCTCATACAATATCTGTAAAGTTTATATACTCGTCTTTGGTAACTCTAGCAGTTTTGTGTCACGCTTTACCAGCTTAATCCCCCTGAACATAGTGAGGTGTGGGGTGTGGGGTGTAGGGTGTAGGGTGTAGGGTGTGGGGTGTAGGGTGTGGGGTGTGGGGAAATAGGGAGAATCAATAAAGGTAGTCTATTGACAACTGCTCACTGATTACCACTGTCCACTGAAAACTCAAATCTGCTCACTGCTCACTGATAACTGATAACTGATAACTGATGAGGGTGTTCTAGAAAACTTGACAAGGGAACGGATTACAGAGAAACTCAGCTTGTAATCGGTGGGCTTTGCTGACGAGAAAACAAAAGCCAAAAATCTAGATAAAAAGCAGTTTTTTCAGTAAATTAGGGACTATCTGCTTTTTTACTTTTTCTTTTTTACTTTTTACTTTATTACTTGATCTTATGCGTTGGCAAGCTCGGCAAAAATCTTCGTTTCCTTTCCTTCCCCTATACGGATTTTTGGCATTTATCGTCGTTTGTCTGATTATTTGGGCAATTTCTCTCTATCCTCGTTCTAATGCTCTGGTGGGGGGTGATTATCTTCCCGCACCTTTTAGGGAGTTTCAACCGGAATGCGCGGATTATGTCCTAGAAGATAGTTCCTTTAAGGATATATCGAGAATTTTTGACTGTAAAACCTATAAAAACATCTCTGATCGAGTGATTCTACCCCTATCTCTCCAAAAAAACGATATTAGTCTCGATAATTGGCAAAATAACTCGGCAACAGCGATCGAATTAGCACCCTGGCCAGAAATTCATCCCCGCGCTCAAGAGACAAAAGTACCGATTTTAATGTATCACGACATTTTACCGGAAAAAGAGGTATTCTTTGACGTTACTCCCGCCGAATTAGAGGCACATTTTCAATTTTTGCGGGAAATCGGGGCAACTCCTATCAGTATCGATTGGTTAATTTCCCATCTGCGGACAGGTATTCCCCTTCCCGCTAAACCAGTTTTATTAACTTTTGATGATGGTTATGGGGGACATTACCAGTATGTCTATCCTTTATTGAGAAAATACGGCTATCCTGCTGTTTTCTCGATTTATATCAATAAAATGACTCAAAAAACTGGTAGAACCAGTGTCACTTGGCAACAACTCCAGGAAATGGCCGCCGATCCTCTAGTCCAAATTGTCTCCCATAGCGTCAGTCATCCCCGGGATTTAAGATTATTGTCCGATGCAGATTTGGAGCAAGAAGTCAAGCAATCGAAACAAATCTTAGAAAAAGAATTGGGTATTCCGATTAATTATTTCACCTATCCGGAAGGGAAGGCGGACGATCGAGTGAAGGAATTCGTCAAAAAAGCGGGTTATCGGGCGGCTTTATCGATGAATGACCTCGATGAGCATTTTGCTGGACAATCCCCCAATTTACTCACGATTGGACGCTTTGGGCAATCGCGCACGCGAGAAGTTGTACCGCAAGCTTGGGGGGGTGATCCCTTACCCCGTACCGATGGCGGTTTTAACTTTGCTACCACCATCCAAAAACGGGAAGTGGAATTTCCAACTAATACACTTGTATTAATTAGTGGCGGGATTCCCAAAACTATCCACGCTGATAGTCGCTATCAAGTGGAGGAAATTATCGCCGGTACAGAAGCGATCGCGGCTGTAGATGGCGGTTTTTTCTCTCTCAAGGAATTGGACTCAAATCAGATGATCGGGCCGGTTTTAAGCCAAAATGGCGGCTTTATCCCGGGATATGAGGGAGAAATTGACAAGTTAGAGGGTCGTCCTTTAGTAATCATTACCGATCGATGGGTGCGTTATCTTCCTTTTGATCCTGCTCGTCATAATACCCTAGAAGGAATTGCAGCGGAGGCTAGAAATGATCTCAAGGTTACGGATGCTTTTGTCGCGGCCGCTTGGTTAGTCAAAGATGGACAACCACAATCGCGAGAATCCTTTGGTACACTTTACGGTTTTGATGCCCTGCGTCACCGGGCTTTTTGGGGGATTAATCAGGCAGGACAGCCAGTAATCGGGGTTTCCAGAGACCCGATCGATTCCATGGCTTTGGGAGAATTATTAGTACAGGCAGGCTTTCGGGAGGCAGTGATGTTGGATTCAGGAGCAAGCACCTCCCTCGCTTATCAGGGCCAATCGCAAGTGCATTATACTCCCCGTCCCGTTCCCCACGTTGTCGCTTTATTTCCCCCCACAGAAACCTATATTGTTCCCGTTAGTCATGTGGGGATTCCCTGCGTAATTTTCGCCGATTCCTGTCCTGCGGGGAGTTAGGGGACAAAAACTTGTTAACCAGAAAACGGCTGAAGCTATGTATCTAAGAAGGCTCTCAGGGCAATTTTGTACTTGTTTTTCAGCCGTGGAGAAACCAGACCACCTTGCTGAATCTGTGCGAGAATTGTGGCTGAACAGGAGCCTTTTGGAATCGGACTACCCGCAGTGATTAAACTGGCTAATTCCGTGGCATCCATCTCCCGGGCAAATTGATAGGCAATCACGGATTCACAGACTATAAAATTCGGGACACCAAGGCCGGGCAAAAGCACACAAGTAGCTTCCGAACTGCTTCTTCGAGTTGTAACATTGACAAATAAATATCTATTTTCAGAAGTCTTTGCGATCGCAATATAGAGATGTTGCTTATTAGGGGGTGTATCGATTAAAAAGGCATCCCCCAGCTTGACTACCAGACTAGCCATGTAAAGCTCCATCTAAATAGGCTTCTCGCTGGGCTTCTTGGCTAATATCTTCGATTTCCTCCTCCGTTTTACCCATAGATCGCAAAACATCCTCTACTAAAATTGGAATAGCCGAACCATGGGGATCCTTCCATTCTGGTAGATCGTGAGTCCATTCGGCTACAAGAAAGGGATTGAGATGGCCAAAAGTCTTGTAAACCTGTTTAAGAATCATTTCTTCTTCTTCACAGAGTTCTTCATTGCCGGGATATTGCAGCAGGTCAACATAATTAGAATCCCGGGGAGAAATATATTTCGACCACAGGGGTAAAGCAGAGTCCACGGGCTGTCCTTTAATCAAATCATAAACACCACTGAGAACCGGTCCATAATCCATTGATATATATCTATCCCCAGTAATTGGTTGATCCATGGTTTTTAAAGCAAGACGGTCAGCTATATAGAGCATTTTCAGCAACCCTAAATACTTCATCGGTTTGCCGTGCAGCTTTAAGAGTATAGCAGCGGCTTCCACTGCTTTCTCTGGATGAAACCGAAATTTGATCGTCATAACTACTATAAATTCACTGCTTTTTTATGACACTTTTATTATAGTTATTATTCTACATCGGCCATATTTAAGATTTTGTCCCAGTGGTTGAGGTTTCTAGCCTGATTTCTCAAAGATGCTGCTATAGGTATGATCGAGTTAAACCTTAGCCCAAAATTCTACCATGGAGATCGAACGTCTTAACGCCCTTTCCGATAATTATATTTTCCTCCTCTACGATCCGGCACAAAAAATCGCGGCCGTGGTGGATCCGGCGGAACCTGAACCGGTTTTCAGGCGATTAGAGGCTTTACAGGTGGATTTAGTCGCTATTTTCAATACTCATCACCACGGCGACCATGTGGGGGCTAATCAGGCTTTAATTAATCGTTATCCCCATCTTTGTGTTTATGGGGGAAAGGAGGATCGCGGTCGCATTCCGGGCCAGCAGCTGTTTTTAGAGGAGGGGGACCGGGTGGAATTTGCCGGTCGCCGGGCCGAGGTTTTCTTTGTCCCCGGCCACACTCGCGGCCATATTGCCTATTATTTTCCCCCGGTTAACCCCGGAGATTACGGTGAGTTATTCTGTGGTGATACCCTGTTTTCTGGGGGTTGTGGTCGTTTATTTGAGGGAACACCGGGCCAAATGGTGGCTTCTTTAACTAAATTGCGATCGCTGCCTGACCAGACCAGGGTTTGGTGCGCTCACGAATATACGTTAAATAATTTAAAGTTTGCCTTGACAGTTGACCCTAATAATGCTGCTCTGCAACAGCGTTATCGGGAAGTGGAAAAACATCGCGCTGAAGATCTTCCCACGATTCCGGCAATTTTGGGGACGGAAAAGCTGACTAATCCTTTTTTGCGCTGGGATAGTCCCGCTTTGGCCATGACCATGAATAGCAGCGAACCAGTACAAGTGTTTGCACGGCTGCGGGGGAAAAAAGATAATTTTTAGGAGTGGTTAGGGTTTGCTGAATAAGCTTGTTGGTGGGGTGTCGGGTGTGGGGTGTGGGAAAAAGTCCCTGAAATTTCCCCCCGATCACTCCCATATCTGGTACTTTTTGATTGACAAAAAGTCTAAAAGTCTTACCCAACAAGGTTTTTAGATTTATTCAGCCAGCCCTAATCAGTCTTCATCACTGATGATCGGGTAGGGAATCAGTCGTTCGTAATCTTCTAAACTGGCATCGGAGAGGCAGCAGTCAATAATTGTTTTACCCAGAGGATCGAGATCGGGTTCGAGAAATTGCCGAAGTTGGCCGGCAAAAAATTCTTTAAGAATCGTAGTCCCCCGGTCAAAGGCCTCATTTCCCACTTCTGGTTGCAGGTTGACACGGAAAAACCAGTTACCGATAGTTTGCCCCTCAACCATCATCGAGCGGAAGGTGTAACCGAGCAAGGGACAACGGGAGGGAACAACCTGTTGGCGAGAAAATTTTTCGCCACCCCGACGGGCTAGATATTCCCGTGCGATCCACTGAGGCATGAATCCCACTTCCCAAGCACCAATATACTGATTGGGACAGAGGGTGTAACGAACTTTGGGGGTGGTGAGAATTTGTTGCAAAATCAGATTAGCTTGAATCACTCGCCGTCCGGTGGCAAAGGGCCAGTAAGAGCCAACCCCTTCGGAACTCATCCCCTCCTTCTCGACGATACTGGGATTGGCATGACCGCGAGGAGCAACTAACCGCCACAACCAAGCCAAGGCGGGGGGGAGAAGATGCAGCAGCCCGATGATGCCGTAACTCGGTCTTTCCTTGGTGCAGGGAGGAGTCCGCACCCCAAAACTGCGAATATCGACGCTAACTGCCCCGTTAACTACGTTAGGGATGATATCTCTGGGAATGACCACGCGAGGATTGGGGCAGGGCTTTCCTGGCTCATCCTCGATATGTTGCCAAATCAGAGCGGTACTTTCCGGCCGTGCCTCGATATTGAGAAATAAAAGCGGATGGGGTGGATGAATGGTCAGTTCTTCTAAATAGGGATCGGTGCCGTAATGGGTGATGTGATTGAGACGCACAAACCAAGCATTTTCTGCATCCATTAAAGCCAGTTTGTCTTGATTTTTGGGCTGGCGCAGACTGGGGTGGCAGAGGGCCATATCATCGGTTACAGGACGCAAATCGCAAGCTTTGGGTAAGATTAGGTGGCGTTCATCCCCCGTGACCAGATTTTTTCCCAATAGGAGACTCCCATCGGGGCGGCGATGAGCCGGTTCTAGCATTTCACTTTTTCCCCCACCACTTGCCCCTTCGTGCATAAAGGTGACTTTGTGATCGTAGGGGGTAATCACTTGAACGGTAGAAGCATGGGCTGTCACCCAGTTTTCCTGCTCTCCCATGGCTAACAATACGCCATAGATTCCTTTTTTAGCCGAAGGACCGGGATAAAGATTGTAGCTGAATAGCTCATGCAACCCCGGACGGCGGTTATGGACAACCACTTGCTTGCCTTGAAACACCTGATGGCGAAACGGCGGCGCCACATAGAGAACCGCCCCGGGTAAAAAGTCAGAACCGATTTCACTAGGATCGTCGATGCCTTGGAGCAGAGAAAGCCCTAAAGCGAAGAAACCGGCGTTAGCGGGGGCGACAACCACAACATCGGGGCCTTTTCCCTTGACTCCAGCTACAAAGGTAAAAAGTGCTAATTCTTGAGTTTTTAACCACGCAAAGGTCTGTTGTCTTAGTTCTTCAAACTCAAAACCAAAACGAGACTTAAAAGTCGGTTTATTAGTTGGCAACTCGTCGCCAATGACCATACAATCGGGATCGCGCCGCCGCATATACGGTTCCGTATAATTAGCACTAATGCCATTGCGAACCCGACACACTAAGGCTTCTACCACTTTACCTCGGTTGGGGATGTCATAGGCAACCTCATGATAGCCGTTTTTGGCATCTTTAACGGCTAATTCAATTAGTTGTTCGACATCCGCAGCCAGGGTGAAATTCGGGCATGATTGCAGAATATCTGTTAATTCTGACGGTAACGAGAAATCGGGAAGCGGATTAACTACCATGTTCCCTCCTCAGGATGAGGCTGTAGGTATTATTACTTAATATAGCTTCTTGTCGAGCAACTTAGATTAATCGTTGATAAAAATCAATATTAGACCCGCGGCAAAAGACCTGTCATACTAAATCCGTTGAGTATAGGCTACTGATGAAGACAGGCAATAGGCAATAGGCAAGGGGTAGGGTTGATTCATGAATCAACCCTACTAGGGGGTAGGGGGGATCAAAGGCAAAATCTATCTCTACAAGCTCAAGGGTTGCGGATCTAACTTCAAATCGGCAAGACTGACCTCACCGTGACCATTTACCGCCACCTCTAGGGGCAAATTGCCGTGATAAGCTTGGATTAACAGGGTTTTTAAGTCCTCGATCAGGGGATAACGGGGATTGGCTCCGGTACACTGATCATCGAAAGCTTGTTCGGCTAAATGGTCTAATTTGGCCATAAATTCGGCTTCACTTTCGGGAATTACCTCTTTGATACTGGCCGGAATACCGATTTCCCGTTTTAAACATTCGATCGCTAATACCAATCTTTCCACACTTTCGGTCTCGCTTTCTCCCCCCAATCCCAGAGAATGAGCGATCCTGGCATAGCGCCACTTCACGTTAGGATATTTGTACTGAGAGAAGGTCGCCTGTTTAAAGGGGGCATCGGTGGCATTATAGAGGATGACGTGGGAAATCATCAAGGCATTGGCCAGACCGTGGGGAATGTGGAAAATTGCCCCCAATTGGTGAGCCATGGAGTGACAGATGCCTAAAAAGCCATTAGCGAAGGCCATTCCTGCCATTGTCGCCGCATAATGGACTTTTTCCCGCGCTTTCGGGTCTTTAGCTCCGTTATGATAGGAACTGGGCAAGTATTTAAACAGCAGTCGGATGGCATCTTGAGCAAGAGCGTTAGTATATTCTGAGGCTAAAACCGAGACGTAGGCCTCAAGAGCGTGAGTTAAAGCGTCAATTCCGCCGTAGGCTGTCAATTTTTTCGGCATATTCAGCACTAATTCCGGATCGACGATGGCCATGCTGGGAGTTAGGGCATAATCTGCCAGAGGATACTTAATATTATTACGGCGATCGGTGACGACGGCGAAGGGAGTCACTTCCGATCCTGTTCCCGAAGTGGTGGGAATACACACCATCAGAGCTTTTTCGCCTAAAGGGGGCAATTCATAGACTCGTTTGCGGATATCCATAAAACGCATGGCCAAGCTCTCGAATTCTATCTCTGGATGCTCGTAGAGTAGCCACATGATTTTAGCGGCATCCATGGGGGAACCACCACCGATAGCGATAATTACATCGGGATTGAAGGTATTAATGACATTTAAACCCCGTTCGACGGTTTCCAGGGAAGGATCGGGTTCCACATCATAAAAGATATTAACCGTGATGCCGATTTCTTCTAAAATTTCCTGTAAAGGTGCGGTAACTCCTAGGTCGAAAAGAGGTTTATCGGTGACAATAAAGGCCCGTTTTTTGCCGGCTAATTCCCGAATAGCGATCGGTAATGACCCGTATTTAAAATATACTTTTGGTGGTACTCGGAACCAAAGCATATTTTCCCGGCGCTCGGCTACGGTTTTAATATTTAATAGGTGGGTAGGTTCGACGTTTTCGCTGATGGAATTACCGCCCCAAGTGCCACAACCGAGGGTTAAACTAGGATCGAGACGGAAGTTATAGATATCACCAATCGCACCCTGGGAGGAAGGGGTATTAATTAACACCCGGGCTGTTTGTACGTTGTCTTCAAAGCGCTTAATGTGTTCCCGATTAGAGGGTGCAGTATAAAGCACGGCCGTATGACCTCGACCGGCAAATAAGACCAGTTTTTCGGCTTTTTTTACCCCATCTTCAAAGTCTTTGGCCCGGTACATGGCTAAAATTGGCGAGAGTTTTTCGTAGGAAAATGGTTCCTCTAAGCCAATATTTTCCACTTCTGCGATTATTAACCTGGTATCTTCAGGAACAGAAATTCCGGCCATGTTGGCTAATTTTTCCACCGGTTGCCCGACGATATCGGGGTTGATATGACCATCTTTTAGGAGAATCCCGACGACTTTTTCCTTTTCTGCGGGGGAAAGAAGATAGGCCCCGCGATCAATAAATTCCTGTCGAACTTCTTCATAGATGCTATCGACAACGATTACCGATTGTTCGGAGGCGCAAATCATGCCGTTATCGAAGGTTTTACTGAGAATAATCGAGGAAACAGCCATTTTTATGTGCGCGGTTTCGTCAATTAAAGCGGGGGTATTGCCGGCGCCAACTCCTAGGGAAGGTCTTCCCGAAGAATAGGCCGCTTTTACCATACCGGGACCGCCGGTGGCAAGGATTAAATTAATGCTGGGATGTTGCATTAATGCTTGGGAAAGTTCCACCGATGGCTGATCGATCCAACCAATAATACCAGCCGGTGCGCCCGCTTTCACGGCTGCTTCTAAGACTATTTTGGCCGCCGCGATCGTGCAGTCTTTGGCTCGCGGATGGGGGGAAAAAATGATGCCGTTGCGGGTTTTCAGGGCAATTAGGGCTTTAAAAATGGCTGTGGAGGTGGGATTTGTGGTGGGTACGATCCCCGCTAAAATGCCCACGGGTTCGGCGATTTTTTGCAATCCAAAGGATTTATCTTCTTCGATAATGCCGCAGGTTTTGCTGTGTTTATATTTGTTGTAGATGATTTCTGAGGCAAAATGGTTTTTAATCACTTTATCCTCTATTACTCCCATCTCTGTCTCTTGTACGGCCATTTTAGCCAAGGGAATGCGAGCGTTGTTGGCTGCTAATGCCGCTTTTTTGAAGATAAGATCTACTTGTTCTTGGCTATAGTTGGCAAATTGTTGTTGAGCTTTTTTCACCTGTTGAATCAGTTCTTCTAGCTCTTGTCTATTGGTAACTGTCATAACAATTTTGTAGATAAAATTACGGATTTTATGCTACTATAGCCTTTTTCGCCAAGGGACTCGCCTAATCTTGGGATTTTCTTTATAGTTTCCTAAGCATTGGTATTATAGAATACTAACAATGCTAGGTAATAGGTATGGGGAAGTGGGGAGAAGGAACAAGGGAGAAGGTTTTTAGCGTGCGATTGAGAGTTGCTCATACTATTAAAAACAGATTTACTATCAATACAAATTAGCTTATACTTCCTCTAATTTATAGGATATTTTGGACGCAAGCAGTTCGATAAACTCACTGACAGCAATTCTCATTTTGAAATTAATAGACTAGAAGGTTTCAAGTTCCAGTTTCAATCCCTAGTAGGGTTTAAGATTAATTGGAACATTACGCCGGAAGGTATCTCTCCAAACGTAGGTAAAATGTTTCAATCCCTAATAGGGTTTAAGATTAATTGGAACGAGTATGATTATTACTTGCTTGCAAGCTAATCGCCCGTTTCAATCCCTAATAGGGTTTAAGATTAATTGGAACGGGCTGACCGGGATCGCCTTTTGGTCCTCGAAAGTTTCAATCCCTAATAGGGTTTAAGATTAATTGGAACTTTGCCGATTCCAAATTCGAGCCGAAGGAATCATCGGTTTCAATCCCTAATAGGGTTTAAGATTAATTGGAACTTCTGGCAAGTGATTCCATAAAAGAGAATCTGGAAGTTTCAATCCCTAATAGGGTTTAAGATTAATTGGAACTTTAATTGCTTTGTGTAGTGCCTGCCATTTGAGAAGTTTCAATCCCTAATAGGGTTTAAGATTAATTGGAACTTATCCGGGCCTAGGTATAGGGATCAGAGAATCGTCGTTTCAATCCCTAATAGGGTTTAAGATTAATTGGAACAAGTTTGATTAGGTCGCCATCTCTCAATTGGGAGTTTCAATCCCTAATAGGGTTTAAGATTAATTGGAACTTTCAGAATGCTACCCTGGCGGGCAACGTGGGAACTGTTTCAATCCCTAATAGGGTTTAAGATTAATTGGAACAGTCCCCCCGCTTTGAATAGGGGTCGTCATCAATTTTGTTTCAATCCCTAATAGGGTTTAAGATTAATTGGAACTAGATCTCTCCAATTTAGATGCCCGCGCTTCTGTTATTCGTTTCAATCCCTAATAGGGTTTAAGATTAATTGGAACTGTCCCGGGGTGAGCCAACTGCACTACCGTTTTGTTTCAATCCCTAATAGGGTTTAAGATTAATTGGAACTAAGTAGTGTTTCGGCACTTTTGCAACCAAGTCGGGTTTCAATCCCTAATAGGGTTTAAGATTAATTGGAACAAAGCAATTAATAAACCAATTTTGTAAAACTTGATGTTTCAATCCCTAATAGGGTTTAAGATTAATTGGAACAGGCGATCGATACCTCTTTAGGATTGTCGGAAAAAGGTTTCAATCCCTAATAGGGTTTAAGATTAATTGGAACTAGGATTAACTGTTGTGCAATTGGAATCTTTATTAGTTTCAATCCCTAATAGGGTTTAAGATTAATTGGAACACCAGCGATCGAGCTTCCCAAATTAGTTTGTACCCGTTTCAATCCCTAATAGGGTTTAAGATTAATTGGAACAAGTTTTTAAATTTTTATCACTCCACTGCTCCATCCGTTTCAATCCCTAATAGGGTTTAAGATTAATTGGAACTATTTTCCATGTCCTTTCTCCTAATAATTTTTAAGTTTCAATCCCTAATAGGGTTTAAGATTAATTGGAACATAGCGGCAGCACGGCCGCCACCCTGAAATCGATCGCCGGTTTCAATCCCTAATAGGGTTTAAGATTAATTGGAACGCTGATCCCCGAAACTCTAAGAAAGCTAGATCGGCAGCTGTTTCAATCCCTAATAGGGTTTAAGATTAATTGGAACAGTCGGCAAAAACTAAATTCTAGCTCCGCCTTTAGTTTCAATCCCTAATAGGGTTTAAGATTAATTGGAACTTTTTTGCAAATTCTTGGGATCTGCCTCAAAGTAAGTTTCAATCCCTAATAGGGTTTAAGATTAATTGGAACCATAATTACCTCTTGGTTTTACTCTATTCTATCAGTTTCAATCCCTAATAGGGTTTAAGATTAATTGGAACATCACTCCCATCGTGAATTAGGTTAGCTGGCCAGCGTTTCAATCCCTAATAGGGTTTAAGATTAATTGGAACGATTTTTTTCTCTTTTTTCACCCTCCGCAAAAAAACGTTTCAATCCCTAATAGGGTTTAAGATTAATTGGAACTGGAACCATTATAAGGGACTAGATGAATTTTTAGTGTTTCAATCCCTAATAGGGTTTAAGATTAATTGGAACCAACAAGAAATTTCTGTTTTAGAGCGGCAGAAAGTTTCAATCCCTAATAGGGTTTAAGATTAATTGGAACGAAGACAACTCATCCTGTGGGACGGAAATTACCTGTTTCAATCCCTAATAGGGTTTAAGATTAATTGGAACTAGAAATATTAGAGGATTTGCAAGCAAGGTTAAAGTTTCAATCCCTAATAGGGTTTAAGATTAATTGGAACGCTGGATATTTGGCATTTTGGCTACCTATGGACTGCGTTTCAATCCCTAATAGGGTTTAAGATTAATTGGAACGTGTAGATACTCGGCTACATCTGCCTTAGTCGGGTTTCAATCCCTAATAGGGTTTAAGATTAATTGGAACCTGGCGGCTTACCAGCGTAAATTACTGCTTTTGGACCGTTTCAATCCCTAATAGGGTTTAAGATTAATTGGAACGATTTCTACAAGTGGGATAGCGAGGCAACTGAAGGGTTTCAATCCCTAATAGGGTTTAAGATTAATTGGAACTTTCGAGGCTTTTTCTGTAAGTTTCTGATGATTGTTTCAATCCCTAATAGGGTTTAAGATTAATTGGAACCTGAAAACTGAAATTATGTGCATTTTCTCTCCTGATGTTTCAATCCCTAATAGGGTTTAAGATTAATTGGAACGAGAATAATCATGTTCCCCCTGTACAGATTCAAGATGTTTCAATCCCTAATAGGGTTTAAGATTAATTGGAACAATCCCCCTCACAAAAGAATACCACAACACTCGGCTGTTTCAATCCCTAATAGGGTTTAAGATTAATTGGAACGGGAACCCGAACCATAACAGGGCGGTAATGGTAGGGCGTTTCAATCCCTAATAGGGTTTAAGATTAATTGGAACCTGTTTCTCGGTCATTATCACTGGCTCCACAGACTGTTTCAATCCCTAATAGGGTTTAAGATTAATTGGAACATTAATGGAACAAGAATTTATCGAACTTTTGCGAGTTTCAATCCCTAATAGGGTTTAAGATTAATTGGAACTTTCTTTCTTGGAAAGCTTAGCAATCGCTCCCATGTTTCAATCCCTAATAGGGTTTAAGATTAATTGGAACATACCTAATCAACACATTGGAGTATGCCTAAAGATGAATGTTTCAATCCCTAATAGGGTTTAAGATTAATTGGAACGATAAAGTGACTTTGTTGTACCCGTAAGTCAGTATTGTTTCAATCCCTAATAGGGTTTAAGATTAATTGGAACAATTGATTTAACTCCTGAGCAGTACAATGGGATTAGTTTCAATCCCTAATAGGGTTTAAGATTAATTGGAACGCTCTAGAAGCCGGAATAAAGGAGGCCTTTTCATGGTTTCAATCCCTAATAGGGTTTAAGATTAATTGGAACGGGAATTAATCCCCCCATTTAATTATCTAGATTCCAGTTTCAATCCCTAATAGGGTTTAAGATTAATTGGAACCGCCCAGTGGTAAAAGCTATACGCTATGGGGTTTTCAAGGTTCGTATGCGCCGCACCCGCAATAAATCTATTGTACAGCAAGTGACCCAGTTCTTCAAGACCCCGCAAAACCTTACGGGATAAGGTGCGCCCCGCGTTGGAAAGGAAAATCATCTCGAATCTATATTGCATAAGCTTTTCAGCCACCAGATAATAGTTAAGGATTTTTACAGCTACCCGGAAGCGCAACCGAGCTAAACAAAAAAAATTGTATTATCCCGGGGTAACTCACCACCGATACGTTCCACTTTACCCCGACAACAGGCGCAGAGAAAATAAAAGCGGATGCTATCGGTATCGGGTTTGATCAACTTACTCAAGCGCCCGCGCAGCTTAGCGTACTGGGTATCGGTTAGATCGCACTCAAAAACACTATACTGCACCCGTTGGCCGTAGGACTTTAACGTATTGTGAATTTTGGTTCGTCGCTTATCATCGGAAATATCGTAACTGATAACAAAATACATGACCGCCTCTACCTACTTTAAAATCAAAGGTGGATACTTATCCGTCTCGTCCATGAGATATTTCGCCATTAGTCGGGCCTGAATCTCGAAAGCTTCTTGATAAGTACACTGTTTACCCATTACCGGATGCTTAAACTTGGATTGTTTCTTCTGTTCGTACAAGCGCAGGAAA
Source organism: Microcystis protocystis FBCC-A270 (assembly GCF_050500235.1). Classification (NCBI taxonomy): domain Bacteria; kingdom Bacillati; phylum Cyanobacteriota; class Cyanophyceae; order Chroococcales; family Microcystaceae; genus Microcystis; species Microcystis protocystis. The sequence continues at coordinate 4,348,303 of NZ_CP191407.1, read as the reverse complement.
ATCTGTAATCCCTCTCTCGTCAAGGAAACCGCACCGCTTAAGGGTTCGGTGGTGAAATGTTCGGGGGTAAGATAAGGATGATTGACCCCATTGAGAACTACGGCATCAACGACGATCGCTCTAAATTCCTCCATCAGATCTAGTGCCAGCGAGGGGCGACCGTAGCGTTGATAGTGAAGATAACCGAGATAGGGGTCAAAACCGACCAAATTGATCGCACTCTGCACGTCATGGCGCAATAACGCATAACCCAGACTCAAAAGAGAATTGACCGGATCTCGCGGGGGGCGACGGTTACGCGAGGTAAAGGTAAAAGTATCGCCGAGAATTAGGGAATCAAAACAACTGAAATAGGCTGCGCTTCCCGCTCCCTCTAACCCCCGGAGAGAATCGATCGCCGAGGTTGTTTCGATCGATCCGATCGCTGCTTCCAGACAAGCGATCGCCGTTTGTAAATCCAACTCTTTTCGATCGCGTTGACGACGGAGCAGAATGTTGCGGTAATTCTTCAGCTTGCCGCGGACGAATCCCCGCACTAAATGAATGGCTTTCGGAGAATCGCCGGCGGCCTGCCATTGCGCTCGACGAACGAAAATATTTTTGGTCATCTCCGGTTCCAATCTACCGAGATAGCGTCCGGTGGATGTGACGAAACTGAGCGGAATATGACGTTCCAACAATTCGATCACCAATGCGGGAGAAACTGAACCCCGTCCGAAAATCACCACTCCTTCCACGTTCAATAGAGGTACATCGAGGATCGTTTCTTTGGATGCTTTAACCGTTAAACGCTCGTCATTTTTGCCGAGAAATGCGTCTTCTCTTGTCACATATACCGTTCCCATATTTTTTAGTCTTCCTCTCGATATCGTTGGACTTTTTCAGTTAATCGGGGCAAGCAGCGATCGAACAAACTGCATCCCTTGCAGCGGGGTGAATAGATCGCCGGTGGCATTTTTCCCGTCTGGATCAGGGTTTCAACTGCTCCGATCGTAGCGATCGCCCGTTGCCGTAGAGCAAGATCGATCGCCACCGGTTGACGCTGGTGGGAACTGGCATAGTAGATATAGCCAGTATCTAGCCGTTTTCCCGTCATTTCTTCCAAACACAGAGCTTGAGCGCACACCTGCAACTCGTCGTTATCCCATTCGCCTTTACTGCCCCGTTTGTATTCCACGGGGATAAATTCGCCATCCTGGGACTCGATCAGATCGGCTTTACCGATGAGACGGTAATTGTCTGATTTAAGCCAGATCGCCCGAATTTGCCATATTTCCTCGCGGTTTGCCGCCCCGACGGTGTGAACTCGCTCGTGTAAATTTGTTCCCTCGATCGTGTAGCTATTATCGAGAAATTCCCCGGCGACGAACATTCTCCAACAACGGTGGGGACAGTAGGCGTAATGGTTGAGAGCGGCGATCGGTATGTAGTCAGATTCATCCATGGCTATCTTTTCTCCTTAGCAATTCTGCGAGTCATCCCCATCCCCATGGTGGTTTTCCGTCCCACTCCCGCGTAGAGGGCAAAATCCGCCAGTACATTAATCGCTTTAATCTTTGCGGGTTCCACCTCTCCCAAAAGACGATAGTGAATCTCGCCTACACAACCGAACGACTGGTTTTTATAGGCTTCGTCGGCTAATTTCGTTTGAATATCGAAGAAACTAGGGAAAATCAACTCTAGGGCAATAGAATCGAAGGGGATAGCGCTATAGCGATTCCAACGATTGAGAAGGCTATTAAACACCAGTTCCCGCGTCGGTAAGGCACTATCGAATTTTCCCTGCCGGAAGGTGACGGGGGTGGCGAAAAGGAAATCAAATTCCCGATTCGTTTCCGAGGCGTTTTCATACAGGTATTGATAAGTACAAGAGTTCGCCCAGGGTTGAACCGATTGCGGGGTGGCGAGGACGCTAGTGATAACGAGATCGGCGGAACCGAGATGCCAGGGGTGTTTTGGATTGAGATTCAACCAGAGTGAGGTTAATTTACCGAATAATCGGTCATCGAGCAGAGAAATCCGCCACCAGCAGGGAGTTTCGGGGGCGATTGGCCGTTCGTATCGCCACTGCGGGGAATTTATCGTTTTTCCCCCGGATTGCATCTGTAGTGGCGATAAGGTGAAGGCTTTATCTGCCTCCGATGCGTGCAGAATGTCCCCTAATTCCTGATCGACACTACTGACAAGGGTAAGGAATAGCGCGTGAAGGTGTCGTCCGGTGAGAAAATTCGGATAGATCGGCGATCGGGGTGTGAGATTGAGAACGAGACTGTAGGGCATTAACTTAATCGGGCCTTGGCGAAAATTTGTCCGGGGGTTAGGGTTAAATCGGGGAGGAGAATATCGCTAATTTCGTCATCGCCTTTTTTAATCGCTGGGGGTGCGTCGGGATAGAAAATCGTGATCTGCTTGGCCCGGGGATCGACGATCCAGATACGACTGACTCCCGCTTTTAGGTAGTCCACGGCTTTTTCGCTCAGGCTGCTGAAGGATTGTTCAGGAGAAATAATTTCGATGACTAATTCCGGGGGAACGGGACAAGCTTCATCGGTGAGGGGAATATCTCCTAACCTTTCCGGGGAAATGTAGAGAAGATCGGGAACGGGACACCAATCTCGATCGTTTTTGCTTAGAATGATCGCCCATTCGATTCCCACTTCTCCCCGTCCTTGATTCCAGCGATCAAGTATAGAAGATAAAGCCAGAGTTAAACGAGAATGAAAGAATTTCGGTGACATTTTTGCGATCGCTTCTCCATCGACTAATTCATAGGTAATATCGCCCTCGGGAGCGGTTAGTGAGAAAAATTCCGGTAAAGTGAGGGATTTAGAAGATATAAGAGTCATGGTCAATTTTCAACCGAAGTGATAGGACAATCGAGCGGGAATTTTCAGATCGGGGCGATCGCTTATTTGGTAATATTCCCCGCGCATTCGTACATTACGGATTAAACTAACCGGTGGCATATTGATCACGTCGTAGCCAATCACCTGATGGGTAAACATAACATCGAGAGGATTTAAAGGATAGGGATAGATAAATAAATCCTCTTTTTGTTTTGATAGGGAAAGTTCTGTCAGTTTTACTTCCGCTTTACTCATCCATTTTCCCAAACGAATCCATTTAGGAAGTTGTAGGGGGTGATGGGAAATGATAAAACATTCAAAAACACTTTCGGGAGCGATTTCTCGTATTCTTCCAAATGTTGGTAAGTTAACACTACTCTGTTCCATTCTGACTTGATACCGCAAATCTGCCCATTTGTAAGTGTGCGTAACATAGGCAAAATTAACAGGTTGTGCTGGAGTAACATAAATTCCTTTTTGATTTAGGGGTTCTAAATCTTCTTGATAATGAGGAATATGTTGTGAATCGTGATAACTACTTTTAGCCAATCCTAAAGCATAAGTCAACGCATAATTATGTAAATAATTTTCAGTTGCGTATAAACGACCTAACTCACGGGTTGCAAAGTAAACTGTATCTTGTAAAGTTAATTCGAGATGATAAATGTGCATAGTTTACTATTTCTTTTTGATGACTTTGGCATTTTCAGCATAAGCTAAAGTTTCTTCAGCAACAGCATTTAGCCACTTTTTAAATTGATTTTCATCAGATAAAATAGCTTCAGCTTCTTTTTCAAGAGATGTTAATGATTCTCCCTTAACTAACTGATATAACACGCCATCTTGTTTGATTAAATATTCAATAGCTTGTTCAGTTTTTTCTCTCATTTCTGCTACTCCATAGGGCGGTTTTTTTTCATGAAATAAATCATAGATTTTTTGAGTTAGACGTAAGTTAGCAAAAATATCACCATCAGCAAAAATGATACCAATTAAATGATTTCTCACTTGTCCTGTACGAGTTGTTTGTGCGCCGTAACGTTTAGTACGATAAATGTTATTTAACACATAAAGAAATGTGTTAGGAGTAGGATCTCTTAATGTAACAACAGTGGGAAAAGGGACTTGGGGAATAACATGATCTTGTTCACTAAAACGGTTAGTTGTACTTGTTCCACTTGTCATTGTTCCATCTTCATAAGGCGCATTAAGAGTCATTGTTTGGTGAGATTCTTCATAAGCAGGAACAGCATAAGCAGAGTCAATAAAAACCTTTGATTTTTCTGAACCCGACTCACCTACTGCATAACCATAAATAACACAATCTGGACAACCTCCACAGGGTTCACCGTTGTAAGTACAATCTTCAATTATTTTGTCTTTTTCTTTTTTGGCAATTCGTTCATAGTTGGTTGTAATCTGTTCATAGATTCCATAACGGCGTAATAATTCCCGTCCTGTTAATCTTTCAGGTGTGGTTTGTTTACGTTTAAATAACACCAGACGAGTAATAATATCAGTGCTATCTAACCCTGCTCTTACCCGTGCTACATTTAGCTCACCATCAGTTTTAAAAACTGCATAAGAGTCTGTTTCTCGTAATAGGATAAAGTGAGCATATTTAGCACCTGGAATTTTAGGAATAGAGGTTTGGAAATGAGATTTGTACTGATCAAACATGAGTTTTTTCTCCTATTTAATAATTTATTCTTGATCTTTTTTCTTGCTGTAGGTTTTGACGTAATGAGCTTCGGCGGCTTTACGCAATAAATTAATATGTTGTCGTAATAGCGATCTCTCACCTCTACAGTAATCATAGAAAACTTTATCTAAAAAAGATTCAGCAAAGATTTCTATAAGTTCTTGACGTTTAGCTATATCTTTTCTGATTTCTTCAGGAATATAGCCATCGGTTTGTTTATCAAGTACACCATCAACTAAAGCAATTAAATGACCTTCTATCATTAATTTAAGATCATCTTTTGATATTGTTGGTAAACTATCTAAAACCACTTTTGCCGCTACATTAAAAGGTCTTAGCCTAGCATAAGCAGCAAACCCACTTGCTCGATAAAAGCAAGCATACTGATCTACTAATGTTTGAATCATTGACATTGTATCCTCTCCCCCATAGTATTTAATTAACAAGTAGTAGTAAGTGATCAGTTTATCAGCCAACCAATCTGGTAAACTATTAGATTGAGATTGATCTGTTTGGGATTTTTGAGCTTTTGTTTTTTTATCATTTTCTTGAATTCGATCAGCATAATGAAAAACATAAAGAGGACTGGTATCTAAAGATTGACAAACCGTATTTAACTGGTTCCATACAGGATAGTTACGACTATCTCTGTAAGATTGTGCAGTTAGTGAGTAAATACTAAAAACAGCAGGAATCGCTTTTTCTAGTTCATCTAAACGAAAAATAGTTCGTTTTATTCCGTGTAACCAATAGGTATGGACTCCATCAATAATTACAGTTTCTTTGAAGTCTCCACCTGAGTCATAAAGAGGAATAGGATTACGACTAGCAACTAATTTTACTCCAAAAGTAAGAGGAGCTAGTAAGGCTTTGATTGCTGACATAAACCATGATTCTGTATCTGTAGGTTTTTCTCCTAAATAGGGAATACCTAACAAATAATAACCGTGCATTTTGCCTGTTGCATATTCTTTTTTAGTGCGTCTTTTTAAGTTTTCATTGGGATCATTTCCGATGCGAAAAATATCCATACGAGGAACATAATTAGGATTATAATTTTGCTCAGATAAATCTTTATCTAATTCAGCAAAAGAACTTTGAGCAAAATTTTGGTAAGCTCTCTCCATTATTAAAACTGTTTCTGGAGTAAAGTAATATGCAGGATAAAAATGAAGATAAACAGTTTCATCTTCTGCTGATAAACTAGCATTCATTCCATAGCGTCTTAATAAACTTTCTACTTGACAGATAGTACATTTTCCTCGTTTTGATTCTTGTGTGCTTGTAACTCTTTTATTACTATAACTAGAAAATTCCTCACGAATCTCAAAAGCACTATTACAAATAGCACAAATAGGTTGGCGTTTACGTTGAGCTTTATTCAGATGATAACGTTGTAGTTCTCCTTTAAAATCGTGTTTTTCTGTTGAATCTGTTATTGTTAATATTTGAGAAATATATTTCTCTAAAAAAGCAAATGGTGGTGGACGATCTGGTTTTCCTAACTTTTCTAAAATCTCCTGAACGGTAGTTAACATTATTTGTTCTAATTCGGTTGGACTTAAACTAGAATGTTCTTTAATATAATGTCCTGCAAGATAATACCAACCATAGGGAGTACCACCTGTTTTGGGAATCATTTCCCAGTGTTTTAAGTATTGACTCATATTAAGAGTTTCTAAAATCAATTCAGTACCTTCTTCTAATCCATAAAAATCCTTAATTAGTACAGTTATTGCGTTAAATCCTTCTGCAAAACGATCAGTTTGCAAATTAGCAGGATACTCCCAATCTAAATGTTTTAAATCAGGGTTTTTACTTAAAAAAGCGTTGCTTAATACCTTATCTCGCCTTTCTCCAGTTTTAGCATCTTTTTTATCGTTAATAATAGTAAATGTTCGTCTAATTAAAGTTTCTGATGCTAATTTAATATCAGCAATTTCAATTAAATCAGGTTCATAATAAACGCCTTTTCCAGCACGATCAACTAAATCACCAACTCCTTTGGAAACTATTTCCAAAGTATTATTTCTAACCACTTCGGGAATATCAGACAAATCAGGTTCAGCAGAATCTTTAGGTACAAAATAAGTTACACCATCGGGAAAAAATAAAAACGGTTTCCAATTGACTTTTTCAGTTTGTAGTAAAACTGCGTTGTGAATTGCTTGAGTTAATAAACCTCTATTTTCATTAGTTTTATGACTACGAATTACATATTTCCCTTTAACAGTACGTCTTAAAATTGCTCTCATACTATCTTGTTCTAAATCATCAGGATGATGAGCAATAGACGCAACTAAATCACCAAATCTGACAAAATCAGTTAAATTCATTAGTTGATCTGGTGGTAATTGTAAATCAGGAAAATTAGCAACAGTTAAATTTGCTCCCCTTGCATCTTCTGCATTTTGTGCTAAAAATGCTACATCTTGCCAATAATTTTGATCAATAAAATCCCACAAATGCAAAGCATCTCCCCAAGTCAAAAAAGCATTTTTATACTGTTCCCATTGTTTTCCATCCATACGAGTATTACCCAAACGAGGTAACACAATTTTATTGAGATCGTGCATGGTAATAGCACTTAAATAAAGTTGCTGTTGAAACTGATCTAAATTAGCTAATTTAGCTAACGTCCATCCTCCTAAAGCAGCATTAAGTAAATGCACTGCTAGACTTTGATCTTTTAAATTAACTAGCTTGTTAATAATTTTTTGTCGCTTTTCAAGAGGAATATCTAAATCAGCCGTTAATACTTCAGCAACTTGAAAACTCGTTCCCTTAGCATTTCTTAAACTAAAGTAATCTAAAATATAAGGAAAAACTATTTTAATCCAATCGTTTAAAATTTGATCTTCCTCATTTGTCAATGTATCAAGTGCTAATCTTACTAAAGGTGGTTCTTTAGTTTTTGTAGGATCAGGTACATTATAATTATTAGGCATTAACCAATCGAAATTTTTCATGACTTTCTCCTTAACAAATCATTGTTGTGTTTGTTTTTTGCCAGTATAATAGAGAATCCAAGAGTAAAGCATCCTGACCAAATGCTACACTATGAATCGCACCACGACTATCTTTAATAGGATATAATTCAAAAAGAGCAGGAAGTTTATAAAGTCGTTTTAACTTAGGAATATCATACCTAGTCGGATCAGCGACGCAAGTAGTTAATTTTAAATATTCAAGCTGTTCATTGATTTTTCTAATCTCAGGATGAGGTGCTTGAATCCTAAAACCTACTCTTTGTTGTGCTTGATTAATTTTTTGCTTGTCAAAGTCGTAAGTAAATTGTAATTCTACTTTTTTGTAACTATCTAAATAATTACTAATTATAGCATATAAATTTAAACTATTTTTGTAAAAAGGTTGTTGAAATTTATCACTAATTTTTTTTGCTTCTGATCCAGAAACAAGTTTAAATTCAGTCCCGGATAATAACCGAATTAGACTCGTATTAGTAATAGCGTTAGTCTCTGGTTCATAAACCCATAAATCTAATTGTCCCGTACCTCTAAAAGTTTCTAAATCTTGAATAATGCTAGGGTGTTCTTTTAATTCATTTAATTTGCACCATTTAGGAGTTTCTCCAATAATATTTGATGCTTCATTCCCATAGCGTTCTAATAGGGTTTGATATTGCTCTTTTTGAGTAGTTAATCTTGCATAACGGACTGTTGAAAGTATTTTACCCCAACGGCTTAAATATCTATCAAATTCTTGAGGTTTTTGATAGATATTATTTCTAACTACGTCAAAAAAACTCTCTCGATCAATTTCTGAGTTATTTGCATAAATTTCAGCAAATTTTTCTTTTACCCAATCAGGAACTAAGGCGATTGCTTTATAAATAGGGAAGCCTTCATGTCTTCCTAAACGTCCTAATCTCTGAATAAATGTACCCGAATCTAAAGATTCATAAACCAAAAAATTAATCTCGAAATCTACTCCTACATCTACCGTAGATGTGGCAATAATTAGCTGTTTACTTTCAGAATCTTTCCGAATTTCTAAACTGGTTAATCCTGTATTCTCACCAATAGTAAACTTACAACTATAATTGTTTTTTAAGCTTTTAACAATTCGTTTTGCGGCAAATACACTATTAACAATTAATAAACCTTTTGATGTCGGATAATCTCGAAAAAACTGATTTATTGTTTCTAAATTGTCATTAATCCAGTTTTCAGCACCTCCGCTAGTTTGTTGACAAGCAACTAATTCTAATTCTACATCACGCAAAATACAACGATGAGTTTTACTATCTTTTAAACCATGTTGATAATTTCCCTTAATAACTTTAATAGAAATACCTGCTTTTTCTAAAGCTTCCTGAATTAATTTATCAGGAGTAGCTGAAAGAAAGAGAAACTTAACAGGATATTTTTGAGTGGCATTAGCACGATTGAAAGCAATGCTATCTAATACGTTCGTAACTTGCGCTGAGTTAAAAATATGAAATTCATCAAATACGACATAACGAAAGTAAATAAACCAAGTTTGTGATAAATGAGCAATATTACCTCGATATTGATTATAGAAAAAACGATGAATTAAAGTAAAAATATCAGGATTAGTTAATACTAAATCTGCGTCGTTAGCAATTGTGCGTAAAGTTTCAATTTTGCTAATTCCCTCATTTTTAATGAATTCTGCTAAAGTTTGGCTATTTAATTGATGGGATTCAATTGCTAAATTTAAGTATTGACTCCATTTTTCAACTTGTTTAGCCTGATCTCTAATGAGTTCATTTGTAGGATAAGCAAATAATCCCTTTCCTAAATTTTGAGATTCATAAAACGCTGGTAAAAGTGCTGCTAATGTTTTACCATCTCCAGTTAAGGCAGTATCGAATATAATTTCAATACCAGGATTACAAACAGCGTCCCAGACTTTTTTTTGGTGAATGGCTAATTTAATTTTAGCAATAGGATCGGTTTCCTTTAACAGTTCTGACCACGTTGATAAGAGTTTGATTTTCATTAGTCACCTCAAGATAATCTCATCACCTAACGAGTTATTGGCTCTTGATGCCAGCGTCCATCAGACATCAATCTTAGTAAACTATTGGATAAGTTATCACTCATTTGTTTATAGCATATCACTTTAAAAAGTTAATATTGTAATAAAGAAAGAAATTTACAGATCGAGAGGTTGATCAGCAGCCGACTGTCCGCTAAAATGATAGTCCAGCGATAAAAGCCTCTAAGGAATTGAAAAAATATCGCAATCAAGACTGTAAATAGTCTTTTTTAAGGAATTCCCTAATAGGGATAGCTTGATAATCCCACTTTCCTCCTTTAATCAGCTTTAGGCTTGATTAAATTTTGTTTACTTTGACCGACCCATCGCAAAACATAACGGTCAACTCATCCCCGATTCGAGATTTCCTAAAACGAATAGCGGAATCAGCAATAACCCCGATCACTTCCTTATCCTTCTCAACTATCCTTTGCTCATAGTCCTTTGTCCTCATTTATCATTACAATATAGGTATTGTAGCACAAATATTCTGAAACTACAAGTATATTTTCAAGGTGAACCGCAAAAAAGAAACAATTACACTGTCAATTCCTCCCGGCACGAAGGAGAAGCTAGAGGCGATCGCCCGACGCTTTAACATCTTTTGGGGGAAAAGTCCTAGTCCGTCAGGTCTAATCGCCGCCATCGCCGAAGGAGAACTGGAGATCGGTGAACCTTTTACCCTCTCGGCAAAGCGGGTCGAAGCGATTAAGGAAGCGATCGACCGTCTGGTGCGATCGGGTAACATCGAACCGGCCCAGACTCTTTCTAATTTTCTTTTAGAGAGAGGAAATCTCTCCCCTCAAGAGCGTCGGGAGATTTCCGAACAGGTGAGTCAGTACGATCGCGATTGGCGGCTCACGGTGGAGCGCTATATCCATGACCGGCAAGCTTTTCGGGTAATGTACAAAAATTCTCAGGGACAGACCCTAGAATTTACCGTTCGCTCTGCCGAGATCATGTTTCGGGAAAAAGAATTCTATCTAGAGATCTGGTGTGAGGAAACGGTCGATCTGCCAGAAGAAGATCAGCGAGACTTTCCCGAGCTTGTTCACAATCGCTGTCTTAAATTCTCTCGTATTCAAAGCCTGATCCCGATCGAAGAACAATGGCGAGACAGTCTCGATTTTATAGAAGTACAATTACAATTAGAAAAAGACCTCGTGAAGGCCTATGAAAGGAACACAAGGGATATCGACGACCGAGAGGTAAACGGAAAAAGGATTATAACCCGTAAAGTCTCTAGTCCTTTTTGGTTAATTCGGGAGATTTTACCCTACGGAGATCGCTGTATTGTACTTACACCAGAGCCATTACGCAACCGGATCAAACAAATTTTATTTAAATCTCGTCAACAGTACGAATAGGAGTAAGGTGTGCGATGCGACGGTAATATCGCCCTCGGGAGCGGTTAGTGAGAAAAATTCCGGTAAAGTGAGGGGTTTAGAAGAGATAAGAGTCATGGTCAATTTTCAACCGAAGCGATAGGACAATCGAGCGGGAATTTTGAGATCGGGGCGATCGCTTATTTGGTAATATTCCCCGCGCATTCTTACATTACGGATTAAACTAACGGGAGGCATATTAATCACGTCGTAGCCAATCACCTGATGGGTAAACATAACATCGAGAGGATTTAAAGGATAGGGATAGATAAATAAATCCTCTTTTTGTTTTGATAGGGAAAGTTCTGTCAGTTTTACTTCCGCTTTACTCATCCATTTTCCCAAACGAATCCATTTAGGAAGTTGTAGGGGGTGATGGGAAATGATAAAACATTCAAAAACACTTTCGGGAGCGATTTCTTTAGCCCTGCCAAAACTAGGAATATTTTTCTGGGTTTTTTCCATCTCCACATGATAGTTATTATTGGCATATTTCCAAGTATTGAGAACCGCCGTATGAACGATCGCCCGTGCGGGAGTGACATAAATTTTCTCTTCGTTAAGAGGATTTAAATGTTCTTGGTACTGGGGAATCTGTTCGGAACAGAAGTAACGATAACTATCGCTATTTACCAATCCCAAAGCATAACAGAGCGCGTAATTATGAATTACGGGTTCGCTTTCGTAGAGTCTGCCGATTTCACGGGTTGCGTAATAAAGACTATCGTGCAGTTCTAATTGACAGGAATAAATATGTACCATAATGATAGGGTGGGCGACACCCACCCGACGAAATTAGCTATTTTTTCTCGGCTTTCTTTTTCTCGATATATTGTTTAAAGTATTTTTTTGACTCCTTATTTGCTTGATCTAGAACCGATAAAATTCCTGCTTCCGTAGCCGTGAGAGTTTTCACCTCAGTTAATAAAGGTTGAAAATTTTCCCCGATAAAATCGGTATGAACGATAAATTCTTCCGCCATTAATGCTTGTATTGCCTCGGTGGCTTTTTCCATAACTAAATCCTCGTCTAAGGGATCGATCGAGTGTAATACTTCATCGGGAAGGCGATCATATATTGCCTGTGTCCAGCGCAAATTACTAACAATTTCCCCATCAGCAAAAATAACACCGATAAGCTCATTTCTTACCCGTCCCGTCCGGGTGGTTTGTGCGCCGTAGTGACGGGTACGCAGGATGTTATTAAAAACATAGAGAAAACCCGCTTCTGTCGGATCTTTTAAAGTGACAATACTAGGGAAAAACACCTGCGGACGGATGTGATCCTGCTGGTTAATTCGGCTAGTCACTTCTCCTACTTTTGTGTCATTTTCTCCCTTTGATGCCATGGTACCGTTCTCGTAGGGAGCGTTTAAAGTAAAACTTTCATGGGATTCATCAAAGGGTGTGATCGAAAAAGCCGTATCTACTACTACTTTCGATTTTTCTGAACCAGAATCACCGATGGCAAAACCATAAATAATACAGTCGGGGTTATTCATGGCAAATTTTACATTGTACTCACATTCTTCGGCGGTAATTAATTTGTAGTTTCTGAGTAATTCTCGACCGACTAAACGTTCTGGAGTTGATTGCTTCCGTTTAAACATCGATAAACGACTAATCGTTTTTTTGCTATCAATTCCCGCACGAACACGAGCTTTATTTAGCTCTCCATCTGTTTGAAATAAAGGATAAGATTCTGTGACTCGAATCGTCAAAAAGTGAACGTATTTTCCCATCGGTTTGTAGGGAATCTCGCTATGAAAGAATTTAGAATTGAGGGTTTTCAGTAAAGACATGGTAGGTACTCCTTGAATTAATTATTGTTTTCAGAATCTTCATCCACAGTTTGACCCTGGACTTTTAACTCTTGATTTTCTCTGTCCTGTTCGAGACGGTAAAGAAATTCGCAGGTATCGCGAATAAGGTTTAATTGTCTGCCGGCTAGACGCGCTCGATCGCCCTTAAAAGAACCCTCGAACACATCGATCACAAAATAACGAGCAAAAGACAATATTTTCTGTCTTTCCTGTTCTCGATCGGATAGAATCCAGCGACCTTCTGCTGTAGAAGCATGAACCCGATTCATTAAGCTGGCCACTTCCGCCGCTACTACAGAAACTAGGGCTTCTCCCTGATACATTCCTCCTTTGAGAATCGTATCTGCAGCCACATCGATCGGTTTTAAAACTGCGTTCGCTTTCGGGTTATATCGTTTATTAGCTCGATAGAATTGACGATACAATTCGGTTAATTTTTTCGGGTGATTTAACGGGGATTGCTCTTCCATATTAATTGTGAAATTAGAACGGTGAACTTCTGTAACGTAAGGATCGAAACAAGGATAAAAATCGTAGAGATACAGAGCGATTCGATTAGCGCTCGGTATATCGGCATCTTTGCCCCGTTTCCACTGTTTAAGGTAATGAAAAACATAGAGAGGACTGGTTTCTAAATTGATAGCGAGTTCCGTTAATTTGCCCCAATTGGGGTCATAACCCGTCTTACCCTGCTTCGAGTTTACGTCTAAATGAATAGAATAGGCTGCGGTTAGGGTATTTAAGGGGGCGGAATATTTTTTTCCGTCATTATCTTGCCATGGGTTCAAGACTCGATCGAGACGGAATCGATCGCGTCGAGTTAAAGACCGGATCGCTTGGGGCGCACTGTCGAGAAATACCGTCTCTTCAAATTCCGCACCGTCGCGATAGGGAGGAATAGGAGACTCAGAAACCACCGTTTTGACATCTAGAATCATCGGGAAAGCTAATCCTAACCATGCCGGCATGATCCATGATTCCGTATCGGTGGGATCGCGGCCCGGAGGTAGGGCCATAAAATAAAAGGTTAGGGGTTTATCTTCGGGATAGGATAGTTTAAAAGTGCGGTCTTTTTTGCCATCTTCCTCCTCGTTAATTGTTTCCTTTTTCTGCCTTAATTTTTCATCGATCAGGAAACTATCGACACTCTGATAACGGGTTCGATCGAAGTTAGCGACTAGATCCTTATCGACAAAGTGCAACTTTATCGAGCTATCAAAACGAGTTTGAGCGATGTTAGCGTAGGCTTTTTGTAAAAAACTATTGGTTTCGGGAGTAAAATAATAGGTGGGGTAAAAGTACAGATAGCGATATTTGCCCTCCTCGAAACGTTTTCCTACCGCTTGGGTTTGATTCATAAGAATCTGACGCAACATCATTTCCGTTCCCGCGATACTGGAAATGTTTCGTTTGGCGTTCGAGCCTGCCAGCATTTGTTTATTAGTATAGACTTGGGGAGTAAAAAGAACCGCCGATTCCATCTGTTCGCTGACACTATAGGGAGAATGGGAGATCGAACAGAGAAGTTGACGGCCGCGACCTTGTTTTTTAGCGGCGTTGTAGTGGTTTAATTCTTTCTGGAAGGTTTCGATCGAGTGGGCCAATTCCCGACCGGGTAACTGCACCACTTGATTAACCCACTCTCGCAAATCCTCCCAACCATCGGGTAAGTTATATCCCGCAACTATGGCGGCGATTTTTGCGGCGAGAAAAGCGATTAAATCTTCTGCAACGGGTCTAATATCCTCGATTCCGGGATGCTGTTTCAGGTATTGCGCCGCTAGATAATACCATTCGTAGGGAACCCCTCCCGTATTGCCTTTCAGTTTGAGTTCTTTTAACGATTCATTAATACGCTTGATCGCTCGGATTTGTGGCAGATAATTTTCTAGATTCCAATAATGCGCGATCTCGCTAATTAAATCTAAATCCGGCGGTGCGGGTAAGTTTTTCTGCAATTTTCGCGCCTGTTCGATTTTTTCCAGGCGATCGCCCCAGATTTTCCGCGTCACCACGTCCCCGAATTCCGCTAGGCGATCGATGCGGATATCATCTTCACAATGAAAATCGTAATCCGTCGGTAAAACGCCCTGTTGTTGAAATTTAATCAGGTTTTCGCCGCGACTTCCGGCCACGGACGCTTTATTATCACCGAGGATGCGAAGGGTGGCGTTGAGGGCAGCGCGCATTAACCCGGCATCGTCGAAAAATTGGCTGTAGTAATCTGCGTATTTCATCCCCTTGCCATCTCGGCCGAATCCCGTTTGTTTACGCTGTAATTCACCGCTACAGAGGGATTTAATCGTGTCCACCACTCGATTCGGTAAGGTTTCTAGGGACACTTCTGGCGCGTTTTTGGGGGCGATATAGATAACTCCCGTAGGCAAGTAAAGTAAAGGCTGATAGTCTAGTTCTTGATGTGCTTCCATCACCGCGTTATTAAGTACGTTCGTCAGTACCCCGCGGTTTTCGGCGATGCTGTGGTAAGTGAATTTTAGTTCCCCATCGCTGAGGCTGTATAAAAGGTCTTGTAACGAGGCTTTTTCCGCATCGTGGGGGTGTTTAATAATGGATGCGAGGCGATCGGCTAGACAGGCAAGATCGCATAGACTCTCTATAACGCGATCGTTTAAACGAACATTTAACCCATCCTCAGAAGTGTTAAGGTCGGTGTCATTACGGCGTTGGGTGTTTTTGGCAATATATAGTAGATCATCAAGATATTCTAACCATCGTTCGGGATTATCTGGAAATAAGAAACGATCTAATCCCAATTCGGGAATTAGTACCTGTAGAATCTCCCGATGTTCTTCCCTAGATAATTTACGAGGGTCTTGATTTTTAAACGGATCTTGAATGAAATCTCGCTGAACTTGTATATATCTCTCTGACATGGACGGGAAGCGATCGTAAGAGAATTTCTCGAAATCATGAACAAGAAATCCTGCTATGGCCAATCTTCTTTCGAACTCTTTAATTATCTGCCGCACCGTAGTATTAAGCTTTTGTAAGCGTTTCTCGATGAGATTGGCAGGAAATAACCCATTAAGTAAATGAGTATTTAGAGATTGATCACCAGCGTTATCCCGTTTAGCTTTAGGTTTGTTTCTCAATTCACGACCGCGATCAACTGCCTCAATAAAATTTCCTCCTTTTGCCGTTACCCCGATCGCTAATCGGAGTAAATTGGGTAATACCATTTCGGCAAAATCTGCCATAACTCGATCGTCGGGGTTTTCGGCTCGAATCGCCTCCCGTAGGAGTTTTAGGGTTAGCAGTTGGCGAACAGTTTCGACTCGGCGATCGCTTACTGATTCAGTAATCCCCAAATCTTCGGAAACAAGAGATTCTAAATCAATATCCTCGAACTCAAAATCCAGATCTTCATCGTCAATTTCTGTAGTGTTATCGAATAGATTTAACTGTCCCGTTTCCTCTAATTTTTTTTGTTTTTTAGGCATCTTTCACCTCTAGAGAGTCTAAATAGTCGGTAATTTGTTTGAGATAAAGCGGAAATTGAGATAAAGCGATCGGAATCGCCTTAAAAACAAGTTCATTATTGATCGCCTCGTATTGATGCACTAAACGATTTCGCATTCCTGATGATTTCGCCAACTCCCCGGCTAGTTCTCTGGTAGTTAAACCATTTTTACCAGCTTCTATAAAAGAATCGTAATAGGTAGCGGGAGTTACGTTATGTAATTGTAAAAGAAGATAGCTATTAATATCGGAAGATGACTCTACCAATAATTCTATCAATCTCTCAACCATAAGTTGATAGTCAAAATTGTCCAAATACTCTGATAGAGTAACGCTCTCGAACCCCCGTAATCGATTAAGATATTTGATCATCAAACGAATTCTAACGGTGACTATCTCCCTTTCCATCGTTTAAACTCCCCATTGTTTGAGCCAAAGATCGATACTGTCTTTTTGAATCTTTCGGAATTTAGCGGTATCGGCGTACTCTTTCCAAGCGCGTACACGAAATTTTAAAAAGTCTCCCGTATTTTTTTCATAGATAAGTTTTCCATCTCGTGCGACTTGATACTTCATTAATGGAGAACAGCGATCGAGTTCAATTAGATCGATCAAATCACGGTTTATCTCAAACAATTCACTCAAGATAGAGAGAGAAGTTAAGTAATCATTACTGATTTCCTTAATATGTGTTTGTCTGTTTGTTTCATCGTGTGAAATTGCCAAATCCCAATCGCTATCAGGTCTATGCTCTCCACGCGCTCTAGAACCGAAGAGAATTAATAGTTTTAAATTCGGTAGTTTTTCCACAGTCGTGGTTATTCTATTGATTGTATTGATAATTTTCAATTCTTTCGTATTTTTAACCATTTTCTGCCTCCAAGGAATCTAGATATTGAACGATCGAGCGTTGGTAGCGGGGATAATCTCGTAAAATATTAGCGATCGAGGAATGAACGATATCGGGATCAATTTTCTTGTATAGGTGTACGAGTAAGTTTCTTAATTTAATAGACTCGGCCAGTTGAACGGCTAGGTGTTCTTCTAAGATTCCCAGTTCTACGATTTGAAATAATGCGTCGCGAGCATTATTCGGAGACTCGATATCTAAACATTTTAAAATCTGGTAATTGATATCGATGCCAGTTTGAACGATAAGCTGAATTAACCTTTCTATGGCTAATTGACGTTCTCTTAATGTACGATAATCCTCTAAGGTGATCGAACCGTACTCGCTAAGTTCGGCGAGGTATTGATTCATGATGTTTAATTCGTCTATCGCAATCAGAGGTTGAATAGCATTTACACTCCTTTTTCTCGTAGAGAAATCTCTAGATTATTCCGTAATTGACGGTATAACGCTTTCGATTCTTCAGGATTCATGAGAAATTTTTCTTTAAATCCCTCGAATATTCCCGTTTCCCGTTCGTATAGAAGTTGACCATCCCGCGCGACATAATGAGCGAGGATCGGCGAACATTCTTTTAAATCAATCACATCAATTTTGTCCTCGGGAATCTCTAAAGCTTGTTCGAGTAGTGTATAAATTTTCAACAGACTCGAAATATCCTTGCGATCACTTCTTTCCTCGTATAAAACAGCGAAATCCCAATCGCTATCAGGTTTATGCTCTCCACGCGCTCTAGAACCGAAGAGAATTAATAGTTTTAAATTCGGTAGTTTTTCGACAATAGCCGTAATTTTTTCTACTAGCCTATTCATATTTAGCCCCTATCAAAAAAAATGGCAAGAATCCGATGGATATATCGATCGATGTCCCTAGCGTCTGTCTATGTCTATTATCAAACGCGGAGGAAGCAAAGAGCAACTAAATCCCAGAAAAAGTGTCCGTACACTTTGACTCCCTCATCTCTTGTTTGATGGCTAATCTTCAGAAGGTGTGTAAAAAGAGAGTTGTTCTTCTAAAAACTGGTTGTGAGCCTTGTTATATCGATATTCGTGAGCTATAGGTTCAATTCCCTCGAATTTGTTTTCAAGTTCCTCAAGTCTATTTTTAATATCGATAAGCTCCTCTGATGTTTTGTCAGTCCCGCAACAATTTTTGATTATTTCTATAGCAAGGGCTTGTTTTTCTTGCTGCTGACCAATTACCAGTACAATTGTTTGCTTGCTTTCATTGTTTAATGCCTCCATGAGCGGATGATTCAGGGTGTACTCGAAAGGGTGATCGAGAAAGATGAGAGTAAGCTCTTGGGATTTAGGCAGGTTCATAGATTTTTAAGTGGTTTGGTTTATTGGTTTATTCTATCTCAATGGTAAAATAGGGATCATGATAAAGGTATAAACGGATGCATTCGGCTAACTAAAACATTCTCTTCTCTCCTCCATAATACTAAATTCTGTTTACAAGGCATAGGGGAGCGAGGATCGGGGAGAAATAATCCATAACTTGGGAGTTGACCACATATCTATGATATAACATGATATGGGTAGTTAGGACAGAATAAAAAACTGGAAAATTTAGAAAAACCCCTTTTAGGGATTGAAAAAGCCGTATGCAAGCTTTTCAATGAACCCTTTTTTCCGTTTTTTTTCAAATAAAGGGCAAAATCCCTATTAGGGATCGATAATCTCTTTTTTACTTTCCCTTTCTTTTTCTCGTTCCTCCAATGTCACTCGTGCGTAGGCCTGCAATTCCTTAACTCGTTCGGGGGTCAAATCGGAAATCCATTCCCCGCGTTCGTAAGATTCAAGATAATCTCGTTCTTCCGGGTCGAGATTACTAATATCCGTTCGTTTTTTATATATTATGAGCGAGTCTAGCGGTTCCTCGTGCGAACGAGCATTAGGATTATTCATGGTTATCGATCTTCTGATAAGTGTTGTTTAGTGACCTCAAACGGCATCAACAGATCCACACCTCACCCCCTTGACCTTTGAACCGATGAGCGAGAGTATCCAACAACAAAGCCGATTGACCGATCGCTATAGAATAGGGAGACAGGGGAGAATGAATACTACTCTCGTCACTAATCGGATAGATACCAAAGTGCATCGGTAATTGTAAGCGTTGGCGAACTGCAGCGACGGGATAGGCAAGAACGAAGCTAACCAGAGCCTGATCCCGTAACTCCCGACTAATTCGATCGAGCCAAGGATTATCTGGTTGCCAAACACCGATTCCCGTCAAAACCTGTACTTTCCACGCGGAGGCGATCTCGCCTAAATCGCCGTCGTAGGTAAAGCGCCAGTTTAACCTTTCCTCTCGATATCCCTTTAAATTCAGAAACGCGAGACAATAATCGAAACGTCTGCGCGCGATCGGTGTTTTCGTGGCCTCGATCTGGCGCTTAAACTCGCCTTTTCTCCACACCTCCACCTCTAGATTACCGAGAATACTGGGTAAATCGTAGGTTTTAAAGCGATCGCATTCCTCCGGTTCCGTCGAATCGTATAACCCGCATAGTAACGGACTTGACCCGCGAAAACTAGACGCATCCTCGAAAATCGGATTACCGTTTTTCCCCGATAACTCCTTCCATTCGTCGGCCCATCCTTTCACCCGACCGGCGACCCGTTTTAAACTGGTATCGAAAACCTCCTCGCATTCCTGTTGAAACTTCTGGCGACTTTCCCCGTATTGGGATTTGATCTTCGGACTCCCTAAATTCCACCAGAGTTGAAATGATTGTACCGCTCCCCAACGTTGGTAATAACCCTCGAAATTATTGATATGACGGTAGTTACTCTTGATGGCCTCCTGTAGCTGAATTCGGTCATACCGTTCCCCGACTTGTAACGGTGCGTCTTTCTTCTCGAATAACCGTTCTAGGAAAAATTTCGGAACCAGAGCGATCGCTGTGAAGTTAGCAAATTTTACCGCCGTTCCCTTTCGATCGTAGCCGCTGTGACGGCCTAAACGGCCGAAACGTTGAATAAAATTTCCCGCATCCGACGACTCGAAAATGAGAAAATTAATCTTGAAGTCCACCCCCACATCGATGGTACTCGTTCCGATCACCAGATCACGATTTAACGATGCCAACTTCTCCCGCGTTCCCGAAAGACCCGTATTTTCCCCCACTGTTAAACCGATAGTCGCCAATAATTCTCGGAAAATCGGCAGCAGACGTTTAACCGAAGCGATCGAATTGAGAATAATCGCGCCCTTGCTGCCGGGGTATCGCTTAAAATAGTCTAAAATTCGCTCTTTATTTTCCTTCAACCAATTTTCCGAAGTTTGAAAACTCGACGGTAAAGGAATAAAAGATAGCTCGATTTCCGAGGTTACTTGTCGCCATCCCTGTTGAGCGAGGGAATTGGCCTCTTCTGGGGTATCGGGAAACCGGTATTTTCCTTCTCTTACCGGGTCGATCGATCGATAGCGAAACCCCGCTTTATCCAATCGTTTTAGTAAACTCTCGTCGGGAGTTGCGGACAAAAACAGGTATCGTTTCCCACGATTGGCCCGTCGGATTAGAAGCATGGTATTGATTATGCTGGCGACCTGTGGCGTGCCGAAAACGTGAAATTCATCGAATAGGAAGAGATCGAAATGTTTATCGATCCGGTTCCATAGCTGATCGGGGTTATCGTAGGGGGTTAAATAGGCCCCCCGATGCAGATAATGGAAAATATCGGGGTTAGTTAAGAGAATTTCCGACTGTTTCGATCGAGTCTCTAGAGCGATCGCTTTCGTTTTCCCATCCCGTTCGGCGTACAATTCCAACTCGGGCCCGGTTAAAAGATTGACCCGGGGTTGATCCGTTGGTTGAAATCGTTGAATATATGCCTCGATCTGACCCCGCTGATCCCGCGCTAGTTCGTTGGTTGGGTAGAGTCCCATAATCGGGAAATATCCTTGCAAAGTTCGCAGGTAGGCCGCTAGACTTT
The DNA here is from genome assembly GCF_050500235.1 of Microcystis protocystis FBCC-A270. Taxonomy (NCBI): domain Bacteria; kingdom Bacillati; phylum Cyanobacteriota; class Cyanophyceae; order Chroococcales; family Microcystaceae; genus Microcystis; species Microcystis protocystis. The sequence continues at coordinate 4,327,189 of NZ_CP191407.1, read as the reverse complement.
TCCCGTCCCCCGTCATGGCCGTATTGAAAATCACATCGATATCGGGATCGTTGAGTGCTTTCCACGTCTCCACCTGATGCCACGATAACCGCCATCCTTGCGGAACCTTGATCCCGTCTGGTATCTCGTCTGCGGGACAGGAATAGACTGGCCTGAGCTTTACTTGATAATTTACCATGAATTTCTGTCCGTAAATCCTTGCTATCTTCCATAATAACCACGATAATAGGGATGGACAAGTACCTTAACAGAAAAAGTGTCCGTACACTTATAAACTATGAGCCGGATAGGACAATCGATCACTTTATCGGTCAGTGAAAAAGAAAAACAGGCCCTAGAAATCCTTGCCAGTGAATTCGGGCTATTTTGGGGAGATAAACCGAATATATCGAAGTTAATCAAAGAAATTGCCCGTAATAAGCTTAAAATCGCTCCTAATCACGACTGGAAGCCCGAGCGCTTGCAGATGCTCCAACAGGCGATCGATTTTCTCATCGATGCTGGACAAATCCCCATCGCCCTAGAACTAACTAAACTACTATTAGAACGGAGCGAACTGTCGGGACCCTTACGGAAAGAGCTAGAACGTAGCCTCGATAATCCTCCCCCGCCATGGCGGTTAGAACTCGATCGCTGCATTCTCCGACAACAACCGTTTCAGTTATCCTATCAGGATGCCGGCGATCGAATCTGGGAATTCCATCTTTACCATGCCGCTATCAATCGTCACGAGGATCGCTTATATCTCGATTGTTGGTGCGAGGAAACCGAGGGAAATCAAGATATTTCCGAACTACACCATAATTGGAGTTTAAGGATCGATCGAATCCCCAACGATTCCTTAATTACCCCGATCCCTAGGGCCAAATGGCGCAATCAGCTTGATAGTGTGTCGGCCGAGTTTCACCTGTTCGATGGATTAGCTCGATCGTACCGGACTAAAAGCGCTATCGATATCGCCGACGAATTGATCTCGAACGATCCCCCCATCCGGCAGATTACCCGACAGATAACGAGTAGCTTCTGGTTTTTCCGCGAGATTCTCCCCTACGGGGAAGATTGCTTGTTGATCTCCCCGGAAAAAGTCCGCAAGCGTTTCTCTGACAAGGTGCAGCGGCTTTATCGACGCTACGAGTCCTGAAAAGATTTTCGTCCCTGCTGAATCAAGATACGATACTAAATGCTGTTTAAAATATAAGAAAGTGGGCGTTGTCAGATCAGAATAGGAAAGATGCCATGCAATCCTTGTTATCAAAGTAATTTCATTTCCGGTGCTGATTCGGAGCATCTTTCAATTTGACAACGCCATCTAGAAAATCTATCCAACGTCTATCCTACTGCATTTAATCTTGGTTTTGAGGGTGTTGGGTAACAGCCACCAACCCAACCGACAAGATCAGCGTACTGCTACCCAGTGCCTTCGCCATCACACTTGATTCCGAACTGGTGAGCAAGTTGTGACAAAAACATATTTTTCGTTTGTTGCGTTTGTTGGATTTATTTCGTATGTGGGGTACACTAGGCCGTAGTAACTCTGGACAAGAGTTCAATCAACAGTTTGACATCCTCGCCGCCGTAAAACGGACGGCGATTCCCAAACCTCACGATTTGGGTTTCTGCTTCTTTCCCGAAGGATTTTTCGCACCTGCCTTAACAGATTTACTCTGTTCTGGTCTTATGGTCGCTCTACAGACTGACACCGCAAGCCCTGCGGCCAAAATATTTTTACTGGCGTTAATATCTCGGTCATGGTGTGTCCCACAGTCTGGACAATCCCATTCTCGAACATTTAACGGCATTTTCTCAGCAATATACCCGCAATTACTACACCTTTTAGAGCTAGGAAACCATCTATCTATTTCGATGTAATTTCTCCCATACCAAAGGCATTTATAGGCTAATTGACGAGTGATTTCTCCCCAACTAACGTCAGATATTGCCTGAGATAATTTCGGGTTTTTGACCATATTCTTGACGGCTAAATTCTCAACCACAATCGTTTGGTTTTCCCGAACTAATTGAGTGGTTAGCTTATGTAAATGGTCTTTTCTGTTATCAGTAATTTGGGCGTGAATCCTTGCTACTTCGATTCTCGCTTTTTCCCGATTTTTTGAGCCTTTCTGTTTTCTAGAAAGGCTTTTTTGTGCCTTTCGCAACCTCTGATAATGTTTCTTAAAATGCTTAGGATTAGATACTTTGCCGCCATCGCTGGTAATCACAAGGCTACTAATTCCTAAGTCAATTCCGATGGCTTTATCTGTTACTGGTAATGGCTTAATTGTTGGGTCATCAAATCTTATTGAAATATGCCAACGTCCAGAGGGATGTAGCCTGACTGTTACTGTACTTGGGTCACAGCTTTCTGGTATTTGTCTTGACCATCGAATAGGTAAAGGTTCTGTGCATTTGGCTAAATAGATTTGTTTGTCTTTAAATTTAAAAGCAGATTTGGTAAATTCGGCACTTCCTCCCTGATGTTTTTTCTTAAAGGTGGGATACTTAGTACGACCAGCAAAGAAGTTAGTAAAAGCTGTTTGTAGGTGTCTTAACCCTTGTTGTAAAGGTACACAGCTAACTTCGTTTAAAAACTCTAATTCTTCTTGCTTTTTCCAGTCGGTTAGCATTGAAGAAGTTTCAGTATATCCTACTCTTTCTTGTCTTTCATACCAAGCTTGTGTTCGTTCGTGGAGAGCTTTGTTGTAAACCAATCTTACACAGCCCAATGTGCGCCGCAATAGCGACTCTTGTTCTGGTGTGGGGTAAAATCGGTAAGAATAGGCTTTTTCCATATCTCACATTTTAGCATATATTTCGTAAACGATGCTCATATTTAACAGTAAAGCCGTCGTAGAACGACGGGGTTTCAGACCCAAATTTTCGATGAAATTCATGATGAGTGGATTCGGAATCTTTTGAAGAATAGACCTGAGCTCACGGAGGAGCGTCTTCACCGCACAAAAGCTCTGATGAACAGTAATGTACGTGACTGTCTCGTTCAGGGTTATAAAGATCTAATTCCATCCCTAAACTTACCAGATGCCAATGTCTGTCAACCCAACCGACAGGATCAGCGTACTGCTGCGCAGTGCCTTCGCCATCGCACTATAGATTTAGCGGTTCCATTGAATGCTTTAGCCGGCGGTCGGGTGCAGTGATTTGTTAGACGCTCGCTTAATTGGCAACCTAACTAATCTATCTTTATGAGCCAGTTGCTTCTGCTTTAAGTCATTAAAAATAGCTCTTAAGTCATATTGAAACGATTGAGCGTATTCTTCTCTATACTTGTGAATTTCATCGAGAATTTCATTTTTATACATGACTAAACCTCTAGGTTATATCCAATAAGCTCATAAGGAGTGCAAATAACTGGCAATATATATCCGAGATCAGAACTAATCTGAGCCAGCTTACGCTGAATTTGGGCATTTGCCATGTGCTTGCAGTTCCATGTTAGCAAATAATCTAAGTTATAGACGGTTGCTAATGCCATATGTAAAGCGTCGTTAGATGCCTTTAGGGGCAGATTGCTTTGAGTCAGAAATGCTTGCGAAAGTTCAAACGCATCTTCTGTAAGTTCGAGAAGCATTAGGGATTGTAACAAGTTTAACCGTTGAGCGGCGATTATCGGATCTCCCTTAGCTGCCTCATCTTCAACGATCTCTGATGCGTAAAGCGTAAATGAGCTACTATGTTCGTTCCACCAATCCTGGGTGATCTTGATATTAGCAGCAACGATCAGATTGTCAGTGGGTCTGGCGGTTAAATGCCCAAAAATACTTGTTTCAATATAGACGCTTCCATTCACGGCAATCTAGAATATCTTTTCGCTCTCTATCCTACCTTATTTAATCTTGGTTTTGAGGGTGTTGGGTAACAGCCGCCAACCCAACCGACAGGATCAGCGTACTGCCACGTAGTGCCTTCGCCACCGCACTTAGTTATCCTCTCCTAACCGTGCATTGGACACTTTCCGCCAGAAACCAATTTTTCTAAAAATTGGCTATTATCAAAAAAATGTTCGACATAAGTCAGTTTTAAATCTGCATTTACATCAGCAATTGTAATGCCATATACCTCAATTAGTTTGTTGGTAGGCGCGTGACCTTTAAATTCTCCTTGATGTGTTCCCCAATGCCTCCATTTAAAAATAACTCTTGGCGGACCGCTATAAGCTTCAATAACTTCCCAAACAAAGCCAGTTTTAAAAGCATTCATAAAACTTGCTGCACCTGATTCAAAATCTTCTGCTTTTGAACTATAAACCGGTGTTTCGCCTAAAAATAAATTATAAGTTCCGCGTTCTATAATGTCTTGTACCGTATATTCCGGACCGTGGTTAGTACGCATTCTAAATTGATGTATATCCACCGATGTCCATTGATTTGGATTTAGCTTATAAGTGGCTTCCATTTCAAATGTTCTTACTAAATTTTGTGCAATAGATTCTAATGAGCCAGTTGGATGGTGTTTTTCGCTTTGCGCCCTTAATGTTTTATTCGTTCCTGAATAATCAGGGCGTTTTCCATAACGCCATTCTATGCCTTCATCAGCCACAAGTACATTATCTCTATCTTGTATTTGAATAGGAATATTCTCTGCTGACATATTTAACTCCTTCTGTGATCTTTAAAATTGCTGAAACTTACCTAAAAAACGAATACCTCGTGTTTACCCAAAGGTTTAATTGAGCGGTAAATGATCGTATTTCCCCCCCAACAAAAACCCATTAATATTGTCCGCTCCAATGGTGTGTTATGCCCGATCACTTAACTATTCTTAATTTCCATGATCGCGAATAACCCCTGTGGACTGAACAAGGAAGCGAACCATTTTGCGATCACCTAATCTCTAATTGAAACAGGCAACCTTGACGGACTTCACTGTTTGGCCTAACTATGGATTATACGGAAACTTTCGACATATCACGCTAAATACACATTTTTTTAAGAAATCTTTCCGCATATTACTCTCCTATAGAGCGATCGCAAGAACTCTTCCTATAAAATTACAAGTAACCGTATTATACCGAATTATTATAGGTGTTCTCAGATGTTTTGAAAATCCCACAGGGTGGCCGATACAAAATTAGGTTATACTTCATCTTTATGAGAAACGATGACATACCGGGAGCGAATTGGGGGGATTGATTACCATATTTAACTTCATTTGTCAAGAAATTCGCTCATTTTTAGGTGCGATCGCTTTTTACACGATTATTCCGGTTCCGATTGCCTGGCCGGATTTTGGTAGAATTGCCCGATGGATTCCCTTAGTGGGCTTATTTTTGGGTTTAATTCTGGTTTTGCTCGATATAACTCTAGCTGGTCTGGGAATGCCACCCCTGACTCGTGCGGTTGTCCTTGTGGGGGTTTGGGTTTATCTGACGGGAGGACTACACCTTGATGGAGTTAGTGACACGGCCGATGGTTTAGCTGTCACCGACCCCCAGCGTCGTTTAGCGGTTATGGCCGATAGTGTTACCGGGGCCTTTGGAGTCATGGCCGTGACTATGGTTTTGCTGTTAAAAATCGCCGCTTTGACGGATTTAAGCGATAATCGAGCCTTAGCTCTAATTTTAGCGCCAATTTGGGGACGTTGGGGGCAAGTAATGGCGATCGCTCTTTATCCCTACCTCAAACCCACCGGCAAGGGAGCCTTTCATAAAGTGGCTTTTTGTCTGCCCTGGGACTGTGGGGGAGTAATTTTGGGGTTAATCGCCCTATTTGGTGGTCTAAGCTGGGGAATAATCGCCATTAGTGCTGGAATCGCCCTCGCTCTGCTTACTGGTTACTGGTTATATCGTCGTCTTCGCGGTCACACTGGCGATACCTACGGTGCGGTGGTAGAGTGGACAGAGGCTCTATTCTTGGTTTTTTTGACAATAATTAGCTAATTTTTGCCCTCCACAGCCCGTAAACGGGTTAATTTCAGGGTAAATTTTCCCCCACCGGTTTCTCCGAAAGCTCTCACCCGAATAATATATTTACCCGACTCGGTAATCCGTGCAAAAAGGAGAGCATTAGTGCCACCATCGGGACCATCATCATTTTCCGCTACAGTGGAACCATCGTCGGCCAGGAGAATTAAAACTCCATCAAAGTTTTCCGATTTCAGATCGATGGCCACCTGATCGTCCTTTTCCAAATCTACGGTATAATCTCTGGCAAACCCCCCCTCACCCGTGGGAATATCTTTGTCGGTGAGAGTATCGTTAATTTCTTTATTGAGGATGAGGGGGACGGGACTATAGATTTTTTCTGCTCGCACCGGTAAAGATTGACCGCTTAACCAGAATAAAGTGAGCAAGACGCATAAACCAGAATAGCGACCAGTCAAAGGGAATCTTGTCATAGGGGCAGGTATTCGTTTTCTCAATCTCCCTATTCTACAAAAAACTGATAACTATCAGCAGTTCGACAAAATTAAATTCACACCCCCTTTCGGGGGAACGCTGGAACTGCGGAACTGCGGAAGGGAAAAATATGTGTAATTAATTTTGCTTAGGTACTTATTTCTTGTTGGCAAAAACGAGTAAAAAATCCGCCTTGGAGCGAGGGAGCAAGAGGGGAGATACAACCCGTTTAAGGTAATTGATAAAATCATTAATTGACAATCTTTAAAAGAGATTGATTGAAAAAAGAACTAGAAGTTAAAAACTTAAAGAGGGTCTTTCCATGGGCAAAGAAGCTAAAGATTGAGTGATATAATAGGCTTGACCGCGATAGGTAACGGCTACCTGTTTCTGAATGGTTTGAACGACACCAAGGTTTTTTAAATAGGGAACACCACGATAGCCTAAAATCATCGGACTGGAAACAACGGTGGCAGTGGGGTTTTTCTCGTAAGGAATGCCGCGATAGGTTAATTTCATAGCTGTCCCTGGAGATAATTAGTGAGTTAGTTTTATCTCCATCGGTAGCGAAATTAATTCCAGAAAATCTCAACTTTTTTGTAGGTAAATATCCTACCAAGAAGACCCACGATAGCGCATTTCTCGACGCAGAGCATAACGACGGGCAAAATTAGGAACATCGCCCCGATGACCTAATAAAATGACCGTATCGCCTTGCTGTAGAATGGTGGAATTGTCGGGATGGGCGATGACACCACCATCAAATTGACGCACAGCAACGATAATAAAAGCACCCTGTCCCCGCACTTCCATCTGACTGATGGGTTGTCCCAAAAAAGGAGAATTGCTTAAAATCGAGTATTCTTCAAATTGTAGGTCGATATCGGCTAATAATTCGTTAAGATTGCGCCTACCTTCATCTTCCTGTAAAAAATCAATCGCGGCCGGATGGGTGATTAAATGGGCTATTCTCTCTGCTCCAATGGTAGCAGGTAAAACCACTTGATCGGCTCCAGCTAATTTTAATTTTTTCTCAGTGCTGGGATATTCTCCTCTAGCGATGATGTATAGTTGCGGACTGAGTTCTCTTGCGGTTAAAGTGATAAAGACATTTAAGGCATCATCGGGTAACACAGTCGCTAAAACTCGCGCTTTGTCGATGCCGGCTTTCTGGAGAATACTTTCATCGGTGGCGTTACCATTAAGAGTTATGTAACCTTTTTCCTGAGCTAATCTAATGCGATCGGGGTTATTATCGACGATAATAAAGGATTGGGCTGTTTTTGCCAATTTAGTCGTTAGGATGCGTCCTATGCGCCCAAAACCACAGATTATGACGTGATTTTCTAAGCATTCCATCTCTTTATTCATCCGGCGATCGCTAAAGGCTTTGTTAATTTCTCCCTCGGTGAGCATCTGAAAAAACCCTCCCACCACATAAACGGCCGAGGTAGTCCCACAGATGATAACTAACATGGTAAAAGCTCTCAGACTGGGAGTGTTAATCGGTTTAACTTCCCCGAAACCTACCCCAAATATGGTGATAATCACCATATAAACGGCATCTAGAAAACTCCAACCGTAGGCCATATAACCGATAGTTGCTCCGACTACCGTAGCGAGAAAAAAACTCGCACCGATGATAATCCTTTTCAGTGAACTTTGCATCGATTTCCGTGACCTGACCATCTAGCTATCAGCTTACAACTGTTTACTGATTACTGTTGAGACTTGACATTGGGGACAAAAATGAGAGGAGCGTCCACTTAATTTAATTCTGGCAATAGTTGCACCGCAAAGGCGACAATTTTCGCCAGTACGACCATAAACCCAGGCCATCGCCCCATAATTGCCATTAACTCCCGTAACGTGGAGAAAATCGCTAAAACTGGTGCCGCCTTCAGCGATCGCTGTTTCCAGTACAGAAATAATGTTTTTTGTCAATAAGTCTATTTGCTCAATTTTTAAGAGATTAGCGGCAGTTTGGGGATGGATACCACTTTTAAAAAGAACTTCATCCGCGTAGATATTACCAATTCCTGCCACCACATTTTGATCGAGGAGAAAAGTTTTAATCGGACGACGACTTTTTTGACAGTGACTATAGAGGTAATCGGGGGTAAAATTGCGATCAAAGGGTTCTAGTCCCAGTTTTTTGAGAGCAGTAATCACGCTTTCTGGGGTTTTATCGGCGGCAATCCACCAAATTTTCCCGAAAGTGCGGGTATCGACGAAGCGCAATTCTTGCTGATTGGCAAAAAAGAAGCGTAAGCGCGTATGAATCGGCAGGGGAGTGGTATCTTTTACCCAGAGCAATTGTCCGGTCATACGCAGATGAACCCCGATACTGCTACCATTATCTAAATTGGCGAGGAGATATTTGCCTCGGCGCTGCCAATTGGTAATCGTAGTCTGAGCAATTCCTTGCAGAAAAGTTACCTCGCAATTAGGATAGGCTAGGGTACGCTGTAATAATACTTCCCCACCGATAATTTTTTTGCCCTGGGTAACTTGATTTAACCCGCGACGCACCGTTTCTACTTCTGGCAATTCTGGCATATAAGTAATTGAACAAAATTAAGTTCTTGGTTAGGGTAGGCAAAAGGCAAAAGATAGATAAACAGAACTTTTCATCGGGAAACGACACCAAATTAACATCAATTCTACTTTAACTTTAACATTTCGATAGTATCAATTATTTCCCGTTCAAAACTGACTTGAGCGCGATTAGTTTTACCACCAATATAAAAGCGATCGCCCGATTGTAAAGCCCAAATTTGCGAATGGGAAAAGTAACTCATTACCACTCCCATCATCAATAAACCAAAACCTAAATAGACAATCGGTACTCCCGGATCTGCCTTAATTTGTAAACCTGTACTGCCCACTAATTCGACTATTTTTAGATTAACTCCATTGATAGGAATCGTCATTCCTTCTCGTACCGCAGAGGTTAAATCTCCCTTAGCATCATAGACGATTACCGTACCTTGTAAATCTCTGGTTAAAAGAGAAACTCCCTCACTAAGATCGGTTTTAGTCGGAATCCACGTTCCCCAGATTTGTCCATTACCTTTGGTGTCTAAACTAGCCATCGGTAGCTGTAGGATCGGACTATTATTCACCTGTACTTTTACCCCAGCAATTCCCCAACTGGTTTGATAAAAAGTCACCCCTTTATGGTGCAAAGGTTGGTTAACTTGAATAGTTTTGCGATCGATCTCCTGTCCTTGATTATCGATCACCGACAAATCAGAATAAAATTGTTCTATATCACCTTTAGGACTATAATCAATCCAAAAACGATTAACTTTAATCCCCCAATCCTTAGGGAGAGAATTTTTAGATAAGGGTCCAGCTTCAATAATATTTTTAACCTGAAAACTATCGCCACTAGCTACCATTTCTTGAGCGAAAAACCCCGTTAACGCTCCCCAGATCGACCCTGCTAAAATAATTAACATGGCTGCATGAACGATAATCGGACCGATTTTACCGATCAGACCTTTACGAGCATAAAGACTGTTATTTTCTAGAAAAACTTTGTAGCCTTTTTTTTCTAATAGGGGGGTGAGGGATTCTAGGGAACCAGTTTCTAATTCGGCACTTAAAGCCAGTTTTTGAAATTGGCGAGATTGTTGATAAAATTGCCAGTTTCTGGCCGCCTTTAAAGCGGGTAATTGTCGTCGGAAGGTACAAGCGGTTAAACTGGAACCAAAGAGAATTAATAATGATAGATACCACCAAGTGCTATAAACATGATTTAATCCCAATAGTAATAAAACTTTCCAAGTCAGAAAGCCAAATAAAGCGGGTTTCTCAGGATAATTAACTTGGTAGAAAGATAGAGATTGTCCCTGTTCTATTACCGTCCCAGAAATGCTAAAAATAGCGATTAAAAGTAAGAGGATAATTGCCAATCGCAGATCGGCAATAGTCTGGATAAATTTACGTCCCCATTGAGGCGGTGTATTCTTTAAATTTGAGGAAGTTTCCGATATAGTCATAGTTAAAAGTTTTACAATTCTAGCCAATTATCTATCATAACTCTCCACCATCACAGCAGACGGGATAATAAAGAAAAAACTCCAAAACCGATTAATAAAACCCCACTGACAGGATTAATCCACCCGGACCATTGACGTAGGGAAAGAAAGCTTTTCAGCGAGGCAGTAAAAGAACCGACGATAATTAGCGGTAAAACATAGCCGGCAGTGTAGGATAACAATAATCCCCCTCCTAAGCTTAAATCCCCCGTATTTGCCACCCATGCCAATAGAGTTGCTAGGACAGGTGTACTACATGGAGAGGCGATTAAACCAAATGTTAAACCGAGAAGATAGGACCGCAAAATCGGGGGAAAATCGCCGGTAATCCAATCGGTAGCGCCAAGGGAGGGGAAGCGCAGGGGTAATAATTCCAAGAGGTTTAACCCCATCAAAATAGCGATCGCACTGACGATAATTGGTAAACCGATCCCCACCTGTCCATAGACTTTCCCTAAAGTAGCGGCAATTAGTCCCAATCCCGCTAAGGTGGTAGCTAATCCCAGGGAAAACCATGTGGACTGCCAAAAAGCCGCTAAACGACCTTGATTTTCGTAACCCCCGATATAAGCGACGGTAATCGGCAACATCGACAGCATACAGGGGGTAAGACTGGTAAGTAAACCGGCTAGAAAAATCACGGCAATACTGACAAAACTAAGGTGAGTTAGTTGGGAAGTCACTAAGCGATCGGCGTATTGTTCAAGGTGATAGAGTTGAGTCTGTAATTGGTCTAACATATTGGGGAATTTTTCAGGCTAAATTTGGCTCATTTCTAGGATATTACCATCGGGATCACTGACAAATAATGCCTTTCTACCTGAGGCACTCATTTGAATTGTATAACCTTGACTTTCTAGATAGTTACCCATGGCCGTCACGTCATCAATAGCGAAGGCAATATGAGGATTGCGTCCCCATTTTTGGGGATTGGAACGGTAGTTTTGATAATTGGTATCGACAATTAAATGAATTTGATAATCTCCCACTTGATACCAAACCCCATCGTATTGAAAAGGGCGATCAATTCTAGTCAATCCTAGAACATTTTCGTAAAAGTTAACAGCTTTTTCTAGATCGGTGACTAAAATCGCCGTGTGTAAGGATCGCATGATGTTCATAGTTAATATCTGACTCGCGGATCGAGCCAACTATAGGTTAAATCGGCAATTAAGTTAAAGATAACAATTAAAATCCCATAGATAAAGGTAATCGCCATCACTACGGGGGTATCACTGCGGGAAATAGAATCAATTAATAAAGCACCGATACCCGGCACACGAAACACTTGTTCTGTAACTAAGGCCCCAGTAAAAATTGAGGGAATATCGAGAGCAATCAGGGTGACAACGGGGATTAAAGCATTGCGAACTATATGCTTAGTTAGGACAGAAAAATTAGTTAATCCCTTGGCTAAGGCAGTTTTAACGTACTCTTGGTGAATTTCTTCAGTTACGGAAGAACGCACGAAACGCATCAACATCGCCCCTTGATATAAGCTTAATACAGTTACGGGCATAATTGACTGTTTAACCTGCTCGATCAAACTATTAAAATCACTGATTTCTAGGGTACTGTTATAAAAAGATGGTAGCCAGTTTAACTGCACACTAAAGATAATAATTAATAATAATCCCGTTACAAAAGTGGGTAAAGAAAAGCCAAGTAGCGAAAAAGTAGAGATGATTTTGTCTAACCAAGAATAGCGCTTGACTGCTGAAATTACGCCTAAAGGAAAAGCAATTAAAACCCCGAACATATAGGCAATACCGACAATCCAGAGAGTTGTGGGTAAACGCTGCCAAATGAGGGTAAAAACCGGGCTGCGACTGGTGAAAGAATAGCCCATATCTCCTTGAAGAAATGCTAACAACCACTTGACATAACGCACGGGAAGCGGTTGATCTAATCCGAGACTTTTGCGAATATTTTCTCGCACCGCTTCCGTAATAGCAGGATTAGCGGCAAATTCTCCCATCGGATCCCCCGGTGCTAGGGCCAAAATGCCAAAAACCACCATACTAATAGCTAAAAGAGTGGGAATCGAAAATAATAATCTTTTCAGAAAATATTTGAGCATTTATTTACTACGCTTCCAGTCCTTGATGTTCCAAGTATTTCTATCCCAGGGAGTTAATTTAAACCCCGACAAACTATTGCTAATTGCCACCACATCGGCACGATGAACTAGGGGAATAATCACAAAATCATTGATTAACATATCATTCATTTTAATCGCTATTTCTCGCCGTTTTTCTGCGTTTAATTCTTGACTAAAAGCTTGCCATAATTTATCGTATTCAGGATTGCAATAACGAGCATAATTATCACCGGCCCAACCATCAGCTTTTTGGGGAATTTCGCTACAGGTAAAGGTTTTAAAATAGGCTTTCGGATCGGGACTATTATTACCAGTAGTGTACATTTGTAGGTCAGCATAAAACTTTTCTACCGTGTCATCGTTAGCAGGATCGCTAGAAAAGAAAATACTGGCATCAACAGTTTTTAATTCTACTCCTACCCCGATCGCTTGTAAACTTTGTTTGATAATTTCTTGGGTTTTCTGACGGAGAGGATTGACAGTGGTTTGAAAAACTAATTTCATTTCTACCCCATTTTTATCCCTAGTGCCATCACCATTACTATCTTTCCATCCCGCATCATCTAGTAATTTCTTAGCCTTTTCTAGATTAAATTCATAGCTAGTATTGGGCGAATTATATTCCGATGGCATCACGATAAAATTAGGAGTTGTTTTCCCAGTAATACCATAAAGCTGCGTGGCAATAGTATCTCTATCAACGGCTAACGACAAAGCTTCTCTTACTTTCACATCACTCAAAAAAGGATGGGGAAACTTAATACTAGACCTCTCACCTTCAGGAGTAGCTTGATTAGGATCGCTCAGATTAAATAAAACTCGTTCAATCAAAGAACCGAAACTAGATATTAACTGACCCCGACCCGCTTTTTCTAAATCACTTAAAACCTTGGCCTCTACTTGCAAATTATAGGCATAATCCGCCTCCTGTGTCTGTAAAACCGCTCTTGCCGCAGAAGTGGCATCACCTCCTCCTTTTAATTCTATTCTTTGAAAATCTAATTTATCCGCTTCTCGAAAGAAAGAATTTGGTTCATAAACCGCCGTATCTCCCGGTTTAAATTCTACCACTTTATAGGGGCCAGTTCCCACCGGTAATAAATTAGCAGGGGACTGGCGTGCTGTTTCATTGCTATATTTTTCATAGAGATGAGCGGGTAAAATTATCCCTTCTGTCCCCACAAAAACTAATGACCAAGCGGGATTAACTTGCTTAAAAGTTATTTTAACTGTATGGGGATCGATCGCTTCCACACTTTTAACTATTTCATAATTGCCGGCGCTAGTCGAACCAGTTTTCGGATTGGTAATAAAATTATAGGTAGCGATGACATCTTTGGCAGTAAAAGGAGTACCATCCGACCATTTAATATCTTTTTTTAGCTTCCATGTCACCGATTTACCATCCCAGGCAACTCCCCCATTTTCAATAGTAGGAATTTCTGCCGCTAAAAAAGGAACTAATTCCCCTTTTTCATCGAAACTAGCCAAAGGTTCTAAGGTAATGCGACTCGCTTCTGAGTCTTTAAATCCCGTGGAGAGATGGGGATTTAAAATCGTCGGTGCTTGCCAATATAAAAGTTTTAAAGTTTCTGAATTATTATTGGTCGTTGCTGGGGGATTATTAGCTGTTTGTTGACGACAAGCACTAAAAAGCAGCGTACAACTAAGGGATAAAATTAACAGGGGCAAGAAAAGCGATCGCTTAAACATTTTTAATGACAATCAATAATTCGACAGGGTGACTTAGGTGATTTCCTACCCCACCAATAACAAGTTATCAGACATTGAGTCTTGATCTCGATCGATTAATTGATTATTTGCCTTTATCCATTCCTAGTCAAGTTAAATCGATCGTGCTATGATAGCGATGCTGTACTAGACAATAAAATTCTAGGCACGACGACGAAATGGGTTCTTTGGTTTGTGTTATGCAATGTACGGGGGTTATAAGGGATGGAACCCTTATAGAGAAAAACGTTTGGCGATTTTTGTCAATTGTTTTTGATCTAGAGCGAACTAATCAATTAAATCTCTTGCCAGATAGGGATTTAGTCGATTTATGCCACCCTATCGAACCATAACAAGTAATGAAGAGCCAGAAAATCCGTATTTGGGGTGTTGTGTGGAAAAAATCCGTCTAGCATATAATTAGTGTGATAGCCATCGCCGTAGGGTGCGTTCCCCAATGTGGCTCCTACTTCTCCACTAGCAGTAGGCTAATCTGGCTAACACGCTTTTGGGCGTGATATACGGAAAAGTTCTGGCGATCGCGCCTAAATGGGGTGAGATGCCGAAAGTTGACCCATATCATTACTTTCAGGAGTGTTATACGGAAATTTTCCGTATAATCAATAGTTATGCAGACAGATCAAGCCTTCATAAACTCTTTTGAGAAGAAATCACATCACTTTTTTACATTTTGTCAACAATTCGTTTTTTGGTAATTTGACCTATGCCTACTTATAGCGTTAGCGACATTTTAGAAATTATCAAAACTCTAAACCCCGAACAAAAGCTGGAACTTCAACGCGAACTCCCCAGTGTTCTAGCTGCTGTTGGCAAGGAGGCGACAACTCCTGCTAAGAGTCAAAGTATGAGTGGGGTAACTATTACAGGTAGTAGTGACATTGGTCTGAGTCAAATTCAGGCAGAGGGAAGTAGTATCAATCAGAGTAAGACTCAAGCAAAACTAGAGAATACTGATTTAAAGGAAGCACTGAGTGTGCTGGAAAAATTAAAGCAGGCAGTTGTCATTAATAGCGATCTTAATCCTCTGATAAAGGAAGTGGCAGAGGAGAAAATTGAGGCTATCCAGAAAGAAGTAAAAAAGCCACAGCCAGATAAAAGCTTGGTGGATCAAGCAATTGCAGCCTTGAAAAAGGGATTAGCAGGGGTAGAAGAACTGGCAGAGCCAGTGATGAAAGTTGCCGGTTTGGTGGCTAAAGCCTGGATGGTAGTCCCATGACGCATGAATTTTCTAAGAATTTAGGGGAGAGTGGACGCGAGCAGACAATCCATGATGTGTCGGTTGTTAGTAGCCAAAACGTTACATTTAACCAGACACAGATCATTCAGATCTCAGTTGAAGAGGTCAAGACTCGGAAATTCATTATCACATCCCCCTATAAAGGGCTAAAGAAGTTTGAATCAGAAGATAAGGATCGCTTTTTCGGGCGGGATCAGTTTCTCACAGGATTGGTGAATGAACTGGAGCAGACCAATTTTGTATTACTTCTAGGTGCATCGGGAAGCGGCAAATCTTCAGTAATTAGAGCAGGTTTGATTCCTTGGCTGGCAGAGAGACAAGGAAGCCATTTTGTGAATCTGGTCTTTACTCCGGATCAAGATCCGTTTGAATCCCTGTATGCCAGTTTGTTAGGGAAGTATAAACAGTCAGAAGCGCAGATTGCTCGTATTGCTAAGGAAGATACGCTAACTCAGCTGGTACGATCGCTCAAACAAGAAGATGATTACTGGTTCATTCTCATCGACCAGTTTGAGGAGTTGTTTACTACCACTGAGTCAAGCAAACGAGATGTCTCCATCAAGAGCTTGGTGCAACTGGTGAAAGCTCTCAACAAGTCTGGCGATCGCTCGGTCAAACTTGTAGCAACGATGCGAGCAGATTTTTTGGATCGGCTCAGTCCTTATCCCGATTTAATCAAAGTTACGGATCGGCATCGCCCCATGATTGCGGAAATGCAATTGGATGAATTGCGCTTGGCGATCGAACAACCTGCTGCCCATCATGGTGTAGTGTTTGAGACCGGGTTAGTCAAGCAAATCATTGATGATGTGCAAGGACAGGCTGGATATTTGCCTTTGTTGCAGTACACGCTAAATTTGTTGTGGGAAACGGAAGTTCATAACCAAGGCATTGAAGACCGGACGCTAAATATCAGCAACTATCGGAAATTGGGTGGGGTGCGGGGCGCACTCCAGCAGCACGTAGAGCAAATCTACCAATCCTTGTCTGAATCGGAGAAATTGGCGGCTCAGAGGATATTTCTGAAGTTAGTGGGTATTGGCGAAGATGAAGAATCTGGAACTGAATGGAAACCTGTGCGGCGACGTGCTACCCGTTCAGAGTTTAGCGACTCACTAGAGCAGACTGTTTTAACTCAGTTGGTCAATCAGAACTTATTAGTGAGTAATCGTGTTACTGACTCCCAAGAAAGCACGATTGAGATCGCTCACGAAGCTTTGCTGACTTCCTGGGTAACATTAAATACTTGGATTAAGGAAAATCGTCAGGCGATCGCTCTGCGTAATCGCTTAAATGATGATGTTGAACAATGGAAGAAAACAAATTCCCATGAAGATTTGTGGTCAGGTTCTCGACTAGAGCAGGCTTTAGAACTGAGAAAAGATGAAACCTTTAATCAGATTCTCGGCGGTTTGAGTCAGGAAGCTAATCAGTTTTTAGATGCAAGTCAAGGTGAGCGCGATCGCATTCAAAAAGAAAAAGTACGTCTCCAGCGTCGAGCGATTCAATGGCTTTCTGGTGGCTTGGTAGTGGCTGTCTTATTTGCTCTCGCTGCTGCTTACCAGTGGCAAAAAGCTGAACGTCAGACTCGAATGGCTCAACTGCAAACAAAAATTGTGTTAGCCAATAATTTACTGCCCAAAGAACCAACTAGAGCAGCAGTCCTATCAATTTATGCTACAGGGCAAAGTGTAGCAGAGTATAAAAATGTCCTGAGTTCGGCAGAAAATAGTTTACTAGCAAGTGTTCAGGGAGCAAGAGAAGAAAATGTATTTGAAGGGCATCAAGGGGCAGTTTTATCCGTTGCAATGAGTCCTGATGGGCAAAAGATTGCCAGTGCTGGAGCAGATGGAACAGTCAGAATTTGGACTCTCAGTAATTATAATGGGCAGGTTATAGATGATTTTCAAGGGACTCAAGCTACGAGCGTTGTGTTCAACCGCAATGGAACGCTTTTAGCCATTGCCGACATTAATGGAAATATAAAAATTCGCAAATTACAAGATAATTCTCTTGTCTGTAACTATCAAGGTGAACCGAAAGAAAAGGCCAATGGTAATGAATATTATTCGAGGACAGTGTTAGCCTTTAACCCTCAAAATGAGAATTTATTGACTAGCGCAGGCCCTGATAATAAAGTTCGTTTATTCAACATAGCTTATTGTGACTCTAAGGTAATTGACACTTTAGAATATGCAGAGAAATATGCGACGAATTTTCATGCTGGCACAATCTATCCATCTGTCACATCTATTGCGTTTAGTCATGACGGTAATCTATTAGTTATAGGTGATTCTGTGTCCGGCTTAAGATTGTTAAATCTTTCCGATAAGACTCAACAAACTTTGTTAGAAGGAAGACCAGGTTATGCTGAATCAATTCAATCGTTAGCCTTTGATAGTTATTTTATCACTATTGGTATTGGTGTCCACGAAATGCTAGAGTATGCCTCTGGCAGAATTATCCGAACTCTAACTAGAGATGAGCGGGGGGCATGGACTGAAGAAAAAGCATTGAATGTACACCAAAACATTGCTCGTGCAGTTGTAATTAATCCTGATACAAAGCAAATTGTTAGTGGTGGCGATGAACGGGGGGACGGCAATAATTTAATTCTACTCGATCCCTGGACTCATAACATAGTATTTGCGTTTGTCGGGCATAAAGGCACGGTAAATGCGATTTCTCTCAGTAAAGATGGTAAAAATCTTGTTAGTGGAGGTAGCGATGGTACAGTCAGGTTATGGAGCATGAAAAGCATTTCTACTGATGTTGCAACTCTCTTTCAGGAGCAACCTAACCATCAACTAGAGTTCTGGGATTTTTCAGGTCGTAAGTTGAAGTTACGTCAAAAAGGTAATGCAATCGAACAAGAAGTAGAGGAAACCCAAAATCCATCCTTGTCAGACTATACCAGTATTTTTTATAGTTCTGATGGTGATAGTATGGCAATAGTCCAACACGATCCGAAGAGGTTTAACGAAACAGAAAACAATTTTAATTCTTTCAAAAATCTTATCCAAATTAAAGCAAAACAAGGAAACGCTCAGTTAGGAGAGTTTGAGGTAATAGGAAAGGTTGAATTTGTTGCCCTTAGTAGCAATACTAAAAAAGTAGTGATTATTAAGCCGGATGAAATCGAAATTCGAGACTTTCAAGGTAAACCACTGACTATATTTATCAATGATGGACAAATCGATATTGCTGCCATTAGTCCTGATGGCAGAACAATCGCAGCAGCAAAAAAACGAGAGCCTGGCGACGTAACTAGACCACCTTTACAGCTTTTTGATATTAATGGTCAACCTATCGGTAAATTTGAGCAGGAAGGTGGCGTGGACTTTTTAGCATTTAGTCGCAATAGTCAATATATTTTGACCTCAAAATATGGAGAAATTCATTTCTTTCCCGCTAATTGGCAAGCCTTTCTGAAAATTGCTTGCAATAGACTCCGCTACCATCCCGTTTTGAACGATCCTGAAACTTTAGCTCAGGATGAAATTGCTAGAGGTGCTAGAGAAACCTGTCAGAAGTATAGTCCGGACTGGCAGACAAAGTAAGTGAAAGCTACTAGCGGCGGGTGAAGCGGATCGTTAGCTTGCTAGATTTTCTGCTGGGACAGAGCTTCGAGGTCGTCCATAAATTTGTTCAAAGATTATACTGTGAGCATAATTTATTAATATTGAGCCAATCCGTTAATTATAAAAATGATGATTCTCGCAAATGTCATTTGGCCGTCTTTGTATCTGGTTGAACGTATAAACACATGGTGGATAGTTGGAATTAGTCTCCTGATTGAGTTCCTCTGCTTAATATGGCTGACCCAAGAAAAAATATGGAAAGTAGGATTGATGACTCTTGTGATGAACCTCGTTTCTACAGTTGTAGGTATTGTCGGCATCCCTTTGTCTGGTATTGTCTGGGAGTTAATTGCAACTATCACAATCCATCCCCTGTTTCACTGGGGTACATTCAATCCAGTTACTTGGATAGTGAGTTGTATTCTGGCTGCGCTGTTGAATGCAGTTGTTGAGGTTATGAGTCTAATTTGGATTTTTAAGTTTAGGTGGACAGCAAAAATTTTTTGGTGTCTAGTAATTGCTAATGGAATTACTGTTTCAATTGCTTACTGGACTATACTACTTACTCCACCAGGTCCAATGTGAATAAGATAATACAAAACTTTTCTCAGGATTTATTGGCACTTAATGTTAGCGATCTCAAGCTAACACTCCACGGCAGCGGACGGATAGAAGCCGCTTGTGGGGATGCCGAGGTTATCTGCCGCCGCTGCGTTTTGCCGTTAGCCGTAGGGTGCGTTCCCTAATGTGGCTCCTACTGCTCCACTAGCAGTAGGCTAATCTGGATAACACGCTTTTGGGCGTGATATACGGAAAAGTTACAGCAAAAAAGGAGGTTTATTATGGCTGAATGACTAGCAGTTGATGTTTCGAGAACTTACGAATCTGGTATGCTTGGCAAGCGAGGAGACGATAAATTTCCTTGCACTGGAGCAAGAATAACACGGGTGGAATTCCACAAAGAGGTTTCCAAACACCGTATTACTCCCTTTGATGATGGCATAGGACGGGGTGACGCTCACACAAATGATACTGAACTGCCAGATGTTGGAGTTCACTACTGGCTAGATGCAGGAACGAGGCTGAAATACATTTTGAAGGTCTGGGTTGAGGATTAAGGATTTTGTGAATCAGTCGTTAGGGGGCGTTGGTTCCCCTTGCTTTTTTTGTGCGCTACTATGGAATTAAATGATTAAAAGCTAAGACTGCTATGGCACTGGCATCGAATGGACAAACAGCTATAATCCGCACAGAGCGAGGGCTTACAATTGCGGATACTCGTATTACTCTGTATGACGTAATGGATTATCTCAAAGCTCAGTATCCACCCAAGTTTATTCGTGATGCCTTCAATTTTACAGATGCTCAGATTCATGCTGCCCTTTCCTACATTGAAACACATCGAACAGAAGTGGAAGCGGAATATCAGGAGGTTTTAAAGACTGCCGCAGAAACTAAACAATTTTGGGAAGAGAGGAATCGCGAACGTTTTGCTCGGATCGCTGCTACTCCTCCTCGTCCAGGCTATGAAGCGGTTAGAGCTAAACTTCAGGAACGGAGAGCAAAGCGGGAAGCGAAGAAGCAATGATTGTTCTGGCTGATTACAACTTGAATCGGCAGGCAATTCTGATCTCTGGAAGTCTTGTTGTTAGCGGGTTATTAGATCTCGCTCTAATTCGGTTGAGGACATTTGAAGACGTTGGCTTACCCGCAGACAGCAATGATCGAGTAGTTTGGAGATTTGCCCAAACCAACGGGATGCTCTTACTTACGGCAAACCGGAATGCGAAGGGTGAAGACTCGTTGGAACAAGTAATGCGTGAAGAAAATCAACCGACTTCATTTCCGATCATTACGATTGGCGATCCGGATAGGGTCAATGAATCTGACTATCGAGAACGCTGCGTTGAAAGGCTTGTAGAAATTGTGATCGATATCCAAGACTATATGGGGGCTGGTCGGTTGTTTATTCCATAAGGTGATTGGCGCATCATATCTGTTGGTGACACAGCATAACAACCCCAATGCACTCCGACCGACGAAAGGTTATCGGTTAGAGTTCAAGGTTATCTGCGGCGGGTGATTGGGAACGTTAGCCGTAGGGTGCGTTCCCTAATGTGGCTCCTACTGCTCCACCAATAGATTTTTGGGGAACGCACCATGCTAGAGGATTATAAAAATATCCGCCGTCGCACTCCAGCCCATCGTGGCTGAGTTCAACCGTTATCGAGAAAAATAGTTAAATCCCGTCAAATTCCCCTAAAACTTTCACCTCTGGTTCTAACCAGAGGGACCAGCGATCGAACACTTGTTCCTGCACATGACGAATTAAACGCAGAATATCCGAGGCTTTTGCTGAACCAATATTCAGGATAAAATTAGCGTGTAATTCTGATACTTGCGCCCCACCAATTTGATAACCTTTTAATCCTATTCCCTCAATTAAAGCCCCAGCATATTGCGGTTTAGGATTGCGGAAAACACTACCACAACTAGGACGATCATAGGGTTGGGTACTTTTGCGATGGCGTAAATTATGGGTAGTAATTGCCATTATTTCCTCGTGATTATCGGTAGCTTCTAACTGAAATGTGGCTTCGACAACTAAACGTTGATCCCCTTGCAGAGAAGAACTGCGATAACTATAATTTAAATCTTCTTTGCTTAAAGTTTCTAACTGACCATCGGGATTTAATACCAGCGCCCGCACTAATCGATCCGCCACACAGGAGGTATGTGCGCCCGCATTCATCACCACAGCCCCCCCCACCGTCCCGGGGATACCCACCGCCCATTCTAAGCCCCTCCAGCCCCGTTTTGCCGCTCTCCAAGCTATTTTTGGCAGGGGTTCCCCCGCCGCTGCTGTAATCGTAGCAGTTTCGGCATCAAAACAACTCGATCGCAGATGGCGAGTATTGAGGACAAGTCCGGGTAAACCTCGATCGCTGATTAGTAAATTTGAACCAGCCCCCAAAACAGTCAAGAGTAAATCTTGCGATCGCAACCAAGCGAACACTTCTCTTAATTCCTCTAGATTAACTGGTTCGGCATACCATTGCGCTCTTCCCCCCACCCGGTAGGAAGTGAAATCAGCTAGAGAAACAGAGGATTTAATCATAGGGTTTTAGGGGGTTGGGGAGCATTTTCAGTGAACAGTAATCAGTAATCAGTAAACATAATAACTGATAACTGATAACTGATAACTGATAACTGAATCCTATACTCTAACTGCTAATTGTTCGCGGTAAAGAGAGAGCATTTCGGGGATAACTTGATTGAGATTGCCGGCGCCGAGGAACAGAGCCAGATCCCCTGGTTGGAGAATTTCTAACAGGAATTGACCTAAAGAACTCAATTCAGGGTGATAGTAGGCGTTTTTATGGTGTTTTCTCACCTGTTCGACCACTTGCTGCCCGGTGACGTGATCGATATTCACTTCCCCGGCACTATAAATATCCGTTAAGACTACCACATCGGCGGAACTGAAAGCGGAGCCGAATTCCTCCAAAAAGGCAGTGGTGCGACTGTAGCGATGGGGTTGGAAAATGGCGATCGAACGTTGGTACTGTTTGCCTTCTACCTTCAATTTTGCAGCCGCTAACGTGGCCAACAATTCGCTAGGATGATGGGCATAATCATCGATAAAGGTGATGCCGTTTGCCTCTCCCTTGTGTTCAAAACGGCGTTTTGCCCCGGCAAAAGTAGCGATCGCATCGGCAATAACAGCAAATTCTAAACCGAGATAACGTCCGATGGCAACCACTGCCAAAGCATTACTAATATTATGTTGCCCCGGGATTTTCACCTCCATTTGTCCCAGATAACTGCCTTTTTCCCAGACGGAAGCTTTCATCATTCCCTGTTCATAGATAATCTCGCTGACGGTGTAATCCGCACCTTTTTCGGGATCGAGACTATAACTAATTGTCGGACGGAAATGCTCGGCGATCGTGTCACAATCTAAACAAGCGACTAAAATCTGGCACTGATCGGCAAATTCACGGAAAGTATCGATAACTTCGCTTAAATTCTGGTAATGATCGGGGTGATCTAGCTCAATATTAGTGATTACGCCGATTTTTGGGGCGTGCTTGGTTAGGGAACCATCGGACTCATCGGCCTCTGCCACTAAAAAACGACCTTGACCAAGACGAGCGTTACCTTCCCACGCGTCCACCTCACCACCGACAATGATCGTGGGGTCTAATCCCGCTTCTAACAAAACGTAACCGATTAAGCTGCTAGTGGTGGTTTTTCCGTGGGTTCCAGCGACGGCGATACTGTCGTAATCAGCGATTAAAGCCGCTAAAACATCGCTACGGTGAAAAATTGGGTATCTTAAGTCTCTGGCCGCTTGATATTCCTTGTTATGGTCATTAATCGCCGTGGAGCAGATTACTTGCGGAACTGTTTGGCTACTGTTTTGAAGGCCAGGAGAATGAAATAAAGCTAAATTATTTGCCTCTTGACGGTGGAAAATCTGCGCTCCCGCTCCCTGTAGCCGTTGGGTGATATGAGTAGGACGTAAATCGGAGCCAGACACGGGTAAATTGCGTTTGGCTAAGATATAAGCGAGGGCTGACATCCCAATGCCGCCAATACCGATAAAATGGAAAGGTTGGCCGTTAAAATTAACTTTTTTCACTTTTTTCACTCCTCAAACCCACGATTATATAAGTTTTAAACTCGATCGGTAGTAAAGTCAACCTCATGATAGGGGCATTTGAGCAGAATTCCCAAATGTTGCCCAGTCACCTTGCAACATCCTTGACGCAGAATTAAAATTTTTTCTCCCAATTCCTTTTTTTTACTGAGCTTTGCCAAACGTCCCAAAAATCGGTAAAACCCTACACCCTACACCCCACACGCTGCCCCCACGAACCTAATTAGGGCAGCCATTCCAGTAAAATTCCCACGGAGCTATCTTTGCGAGCGCGGGAATTTTGGGCTTGAATATCGGCAGCTAAACGTAAATTAGGGGTAATCGCATAACCAACCGAAAGAGTAGTCAATCCCACCTCGTTATCACCACCGGGGGAGATAAAACTCTGACTGACGGTGATATCTGCTGCCCCCGTGCGAGAAAGGGCTAATTTGAGCTTTAATCCTAAGTTAAGCCCATCGGTGCTGTAATTTCCTGTCTGAATGTAACGATAGCCCACCATGGGAGCCAGATTGACATAATCACCCAAAGGGAGGAGATAGTATTGTAAATTTCCTCCTATTGCCGTCCTTTTGCCGTTAAAAGCCGTCTGATAATCGCCGCTTAGGGTTAAACTGGTTTGACCAAAAAACACATCTTCTACCCCCAAAATCAGGCCACTGGAATTATCGCTAGAAGGAAACTCTGCATATCCCAAGCGGATACGAGTGCGAAAACTGGGATCGCGGCGAATATCTTCGGCGATATCGGGTATTTTTTCTAACCAACGCTCTAAAACCGGGCTTTCTTGCCGAATTTTCGGATCTAAGTCTAAATCCGTTTCTGCCCACACAGCACCACTCGCCCCCCATAATAAACTAAGAGCGATCGCATTTACAGAACAGCAAGAGAGCTTAAACATGATCTGCATTATAATCAAAAAAGATTCAGATTCCCCGCTATTCTTGAGAGGACGGGGGCAGTAGGAGCAGCAATAGTGGTCAGAATATTAAAACTTTCGCAATTAAGTGATGCGGAACGGGCAAAACTTCAGAAAAGAGCCGAGTTAGATATTGATAACGCCCTAAAAGTCGCTCAAACGGTGATAGAAACCATCCGCGAACGGGGGGATGCCGGCGTTGTGGACTATGTGCGGCGTTTTGACTACGAAGGTGCGACGGTAGAAAATATCAAAGTCAGCGAGGCAGAATTTGAGCGGGCTTTTCAGTTAATTGAACCAGAAGTAAAAACCGCCATTGAACAGGCTTTTCGGAATATTCAAGAGGTACATCGTCGCCAAATGCCGGAAGAAATACAACTGGCAGAAATTGAAGCTGGTGTCTTTGCTGGCGAAAAAATCTCTCCTATCCCCAATGTGGGTTTATACGTTCCCCGGGGCCGTGGTGCTTTTCCCTCGATGATGTTAATGTTAGCTATACCAGCAATGGTGGCAGGAGTGGAAAGAGTTGTCGTTTGCACTCCCCCCGATAAACAGGGCAACGTGGAGCCAGTGTCTCTGGTGGCGGCACGCATGGCTGGAGTCAGAGAAATTTATAAGTTAGGGGGCGTACAAGCGATCGCTGCTTTAGCTTTGGGAACAAAAAATATCAAAAGGGTTGACAAAATTACCGGTCCGTGCAGCGTCTATGGGGCGGCGGCCAAGCGGTTACTGTTCGGCACTGTGGATGTGGGTTTGCCGGCAGGTCCTAGTGAGTCGATAGTTTTGGCCGATGAGTCCACCGATGCCCGTTTAGCGGCCTTGGATTTATTAATTGAAGCGGAACACGGGGCGGATTCGGCGGCTTTATTAGTCACTCATTGTGAACAGGTTGCGATCGCTGCTAGTGAATACGCTCAGGAATACCTGCAAAAACTCCCAGATTGGCGACGGGAATTTTGTGAGGCGGGTTTAGCCGCCTATGGGGGCATAATTTTAACCGATAGTTTGCAGCAATCCCTCGATTTTGTCAATGAGTACGCCCCGGAACATCTAGAGCTTTTAGTTAGTAATCCTTTTGCCATTCTGGGCAAGATTAAAAATGCTGGCGAAATTCTCCTAGGAAATCATACTCCTTCCTCTATGGCTACCTACGCCATCGGAGTCAATGCTGTGCTGCCGACGGGAAGTTTTGCCCGTTCCTATTCGGCGGTTTCGGTTTATGATTTTCTCAAGCGCTCCACTTTGGCTTATGTCACCTCCGAAGGCTTTGAAAAGTTAAAAGAAACCACGAAAACTTTAGCCGAGTACGAAGGTTTTCCCGCCCATAAATTAGCAATTCAACACAGGGAATTTTTACTCTAAATAGGGGGAATAGGAAACGGGGAATAACTCTGATTTATTATCCTGTCTCCTATCTGTTACTATGATAAGAGCAGAGAATCAGGCAAGCATTTTATGAAAAAAGTAGTTGTTATTTTAATTCTGGGTTTTCTGAGCGAACAAATATCAATAAAATCACCAATTTCTGGTAATCAAACCCTCAATAATTTAGCCGTAGCTAACAACAATAATCGTCCCACTCCCCAGAAAAAACCTATTCCTTCTCCACAGTTTCGGTGCGATGGTAGAACTCACTGTTCCCAGATGACATCCTGTGCAGAAGCGACTTTTTTCTTGAGAAATTGCCCCAATGTCAAAATGGATGGAGACGGTGATGGAGTTCCCTGTGAAAGTCAATGGTGTGGAAAAAAATCCTCAGAAAAATGTTGGGAAAGTTTTCCAGATAACTAATTTTGTTTCCTCACCCCAATTCTCTCACTTAAAGAATCGGGGTGAAAACAATCAAGAAGCAGTAATCACGGGAGAATTAAGATATTGATAATTCCAGTCCGATTGTTGCCAAACGCGACCATCAAGGGCAATTTGTTCGATTAAACTAGCTAATCGTAAAGCTTTTAAAGCTTGTTCCCCACCGACAGAAGGTTGGTCCCCACCGCGCACACAATGAACAAAATGTTCTAATTCCGCGTGTAGAGGTTCAATATTGCTAGTATAAACCTTTTCAATTAAACCATCTTGACGGTAGAGAACTTGACCGTAATCGGTGCTATAGTTAGCGGTGGTTTGCCGGTGAATGAGGATTTCATTATTGAGAAAATCCGCTTCCGTGAGAGAATTTTTACAGTGGGCTGCTAAACGACGAATCTTGCGATGAGTCACCTTACTAGCGGTTAAATTAGCCACTACTCCATTACTAAAACCAAGGGTTGCAGTGACATAATCGAGATAACCGGAATCAGTGGCAGCGCGACTACCACTAGCGGTTAATTTCACCACAGGAGCGGCGACTAATTCTAAAATTAAATCTATATCGTGGATCATTAAATCTAACACCACCGACACATCATTAGCGCGCTGGGAATAGGGACTCATGCGATGGGATTCAATCGCTAAAATCTCCTCGGTTTTCAAGACCTTCGATAACTCTTGGAAAGCGGGATTAAAACGCTCGATATGACCCACTTGCAGAATACAATCATGATCTGCTGCCGCGTTGACTAAAGATTCCGCTTCACTAATACTAGCGGCGATCGGTTTCTCGATCAAGGTATGTACTCCCGCTTGCAGACAGTCCATCCCGACTCGATGGTGTAACCGCGTGGGGACAGCGAGACAAACCGCATCTACCCTAGGTAAGAGATCTAAATAATTTTCAAAAAAACGGACTCGGTATTTACTGGCAGTTTCCAGACCCTTTTCGACGTTGACATCGGCCACCCCGACGAATTCCACGTCTTTTAATAAACTCAGGATGCGACTATGGTGTTGTCCCATGTTACCGACCCCGATAACCCCGACTTTAATCGGTTTGAGTTGATTTCTATTACCCGGAAAGTTTGCTGGTTGATTGGACATGAATTTTAGACTCCTGTGTTCACACTCCCCACACCACTTGATTAAATTAATCAAGCTGATTTTGTCCATTAATTACCAAGATGGTATCATGGTTATCCAGATTCTGACACGATGTCGGTGTCAATGGGGGTTCTGAGAAGATTTTCTGATTCCATCTGGCGATTTTCACTCCCAAATGCTTATCAAAACATCGTCCCTGAGTAGCGAGGACTACATTCAGCTAAATTTTAACTATGGACAATTCAACGGATTTTAACTCCTTACGGGGATTAAGTGTTTTTTTGCTAGGAATGATGGGATCTGGCAAATCCACCCTGGGAGAGTTGCTTTCCCGACGGTTACAATATCGTTTTTTTGATACAGATATATTAATAGAAAGGGTCGCGGGAAAGAAAATCAGGGAAATTTTTGCCGACGAGGGAGAAGCGACTTTTCGGGAGTTAGAAACCCAAGTTTTAGCCGAATTATCCTCTCTGACTAAAACTGTGATTGCCACCGGGGGAGGGATGGTTTTAAAACCGATGAATTGGAGTTATCTTCGTCACGGTTTAATGATTTGGTTAGATGTTCCCCTCGAAGTCTTGGTTAAACGTTTAAAACAAGATACCTCTCGTCCCTTGCTTCAGTCCACTGATTTAGAAAGTAAACTGGAATTATTATTAGAACAAAGACGAGGACTTTATGCAGAAGCAGATATTAGGATTGTTGTTTCTGACCTAGATACACCTACTGATATCGTTGAGAAAATTTTAACAGCAATACCGACGGTGATTAAAGATTTTCATCCAGAAAGGGATCATAACTAATGATAGCAGCTTCAATTTTTGATTTACCTGAACTAATTCCCGACCGAGAAATTCTGGAAATTTTAGCTCAAAGTCAGGCTATTCGTCTAGAAAGAATTATTTCCACCGGTCAAACCACTCCCCGGGGTCAATGGTACGATCAATCTGAGTTTGAATGGGTGATTTTATTACAGGGATACGCTGAGATTAGTTATGAAGATGGCAACAAAGTTAATCTGCAAGCGGGGGATTATCTCCTGATTCCTCCTCACCAAAAACATCGCGTCGAATTTACTAGCAATAATCCCCCTTGTATTTGGTTAGCTATCTATTATCGCTAGTAAAATATAGTTCCTGACTATTGCCAGCGATCGAATAAATCGGTTAAAACGATATTAGAAAACAAAAAACCTTCGGGGTCGCTTAATCTTACCCTGGTATCCCCCTCAATTATTACTAGATTACGCTGTTTATGCGGCTCTAAGACCTCTAAAATTGCTTTTTTGATTTCCGGGCCAAAATTAGCTTCAATCGCGGGTAAACTCACCCCTGACCCTAACCTTAACCCTAGCATTAAGGTTTCGAGAAGATCATCGATAAAACTATTTTTCTCCACGTCAATTGGGCAGCCTTCTTTTACCCAAGCGAAATAGTCGCGACTTTTGCGCGGACGGGTAAAACGTTGTTGATGAAGATAACTAGCAGCCCCCATACCAAAGCCATAATAGGGACGATTTTCCCAGTAAACTCGATTATGTCGGCATTGATAACCCGGTTTAGCATAGTTAGAAATCTCGTAATGTTGATAACCTGCTAAAGCTAGTTTTTCACCAGCTAAAACATACATTTTCGCCGTGGTTTCATCATCGGGTAAGGGTTTTTTCCCCGGTTGATACTGTTTACCGAAAGGAGTAACCGCTTCTAAGACCAAATCGTAACAGGAAAGATGGGCCGGTTGCAGTTCGATCGCTTTTTCTAGGGAATTTTCCCAATCTGTGAGGGTTTGTTGTGGCAATCCCGAAATCAAATCCAAACTATAGTTAACTATTCCCAATCCCTGAATTAATTCCACTGCCTGATAGATATCCTTAACGGTATGCGATCGACCAGAAACCTGTAATAATGGTTCTTGAAAAGCCTGTACTCCTAAACTAACCCGATTGACTCCCGCGCTAAGATAACCCTGTAATTGTTCTAAACTAAAGGTAGCTGGATCAATCTCCATAGAAATCTCTATATCGGCTGCAAAATCAAACTTTTTAGCTAAAGTATCCAGAATTGCCCCTAATAATTCCACCGGTAACAGGGAAGGAGTCCCCCCCCCAAAAAAAATTGTTTCTAGGGGTTTCCCCGTCCCCTGACTAAGGCTAATTTCTTCCTGTAATATTTCCACATACTCCACCACAGGGGGAAAAGTCGCCGGATTGGTGCGATTACCGACGACAAAAATCGGGAAATCACAGTAAAAACAGCGCCGACGACAAAAGGGAATATGAATATAAACCGAGGTTACGGGGTGAAAATAGGGCATTATATGAGGAAAAAGGAAAAAAGGGAGTGTGGGGTGTGGGGTGTGGGGTGTGGGGTGTGGGGAGAATAAAGCTGCCTCCTGCCTCCTGCCTCCTACTGTAATTTCGTTTATCTTCGTTAAGATGTATTATGGCTGGGGAGAACATCTCCTAGAATGGAGGCAACTTTCCCGACACAAATTAGGAGAAACCCACAGATATAATAAAAAAGCATCCATACTCATTATTTTTCTATCATCATTCCCCCCTATCCTCTCTGGTATTATACCCATGCTTGATGCTGTCATAATTTTACTATTCGTCTTCGCTGTTGCCAGTATTGGTTATAGTGGTGTTGACTTGCTGCCGGTTACTGTCCAGTCTCAAATCAGCAATATTGAAGCTTTACGCTGGTTATCGGCGGGTTTTGCCTCAATTATTGGTTTAGCTCTTGGTTTAGTTGCCCAAACTACCTATCGTCGTCTAGAAACCCAAGTACGGCAAACTCCGATCGAAGTTATTTTAACCCGTTCGGTCGGTCTAGTTATTGGTTTGTTGATTGCTAATCTGATCCTAGCTCCGATTTTCTTCCTACCGATTCCCAGAGAATTCTCGTTTGTTAAGCCGATAATCGCCATTTTAGGCAGTGTTATGTTTTCCTATCTGGGGGTTAGTTTAGCAGATACCCACGGTCGCACTTTTTTGCGTCTGATTAACCCCAATAGTATGGAATCAATTTTAGTGGCAGAAGGGACCCTACAAGCGGCCGCCACCAAAGTTGTGGACACCAGTTGTATTATCGATGGTCGTATCGAACAATTGTTAGACACGGGATTTATCGAGGGACAGATACTCATCCCCCAATTTATCCTTCAGGAATTGCAACAGTTAGCGGATGGCAGTAACGACCAAAAACGAGTTAGAGGAAGACGCGGATTAGATATCCTAAACCGGATGCAGCAAGAATTCCCCGAGCGCATTATCATTCATCCCGCCGATTATGAGGATATTAGCACCGTAGATGCTAAATTAGTCCATCTTGCCCAAGAAATTAACGCCACCTTGCTCACTAACGATTATAATCTCAGCAAAGTGGCCAATCTGCAAAAAGTCACCATCTTGAATGTCAACGATCTCGCCCAAGCAGTACGCCCGATCTACCTGCCTGGGGATACGTTAGATCTGAAAATTCTCAAAGCAGGAAAAGAACCCACCCAAGGCATCGGTTATCTAGAAGATGGCACGATGGTGGTGGTAGAAGAAGGAAAAGATTATCTAGGGGGAGAATTGCGGGTAGTGGTGACATCTGCACTGCAAACCTCGGCCGGACGGATGATTTTTGCTAAACCCCAAAATTCCCTAATTGCCTAAAGGTAATAAAACCCAAAAAAGCCTCAAATACAGAGCCAGAGGGGATTGTATTTGAGGTATTTTATTTTTTAAGGGAAGTTAAGTCACCAATCGAACTATTTAGGGTTTGCTAAAAAAGTTTTTCCTGGTGGCAGGGTGTGGGGTGTAGGGTGTGGGGTGTGGGGTTTTACCCATTTTCAGGTGGTCAATTACCTAATTTTCAGGGAAAAAGTCCAGGAATTTTCCCCCCAATCACTCCAAAGGTCGGCACTTTTTGAGGGAAAAAAAGTCTAAAAACCTTGTCCAACAAGGTTTTTAGATTTATTCAGCAAACCCTATCTAGTCAATTGATACCTAATTAAGCTGGTTTATTGATTACAGCCATGGACTGACGAGCAAAACCGAAATAACTATCCCAGAATTGTTTCTGACTATCGAGGGCAACTTTGGTGGCGGTTTCTTGGGCGGTTAGGTAGGATTTCACCCATTCTTGTTGATATTCGAGGGATTTAACCAAAGTTTCCGGAAACTCAAACACTGGTGTAGTCGTGGGAAGACCATTACCCCAAGCGGACAGAAGCATTTTCTGCCATTCGGCTAGGTATTTTTGGTATTCCTCAAGATAATTGGTGTTCATAGAAGTCAAACCGCTAACTAGCCCATCTGGAAGGAGATGGTGAGAAAGTGGGGCGGTGTTGCCACCTTCTCGAAAGCAAAAACCGTGACGAGATAAAATATAATATTCTATCCCTTCCTTGATTATAACCTGAGTTTGTGATCAGCCCCAATCTTTATGCGATCGCACTAGGCTGGCCCTATTTTTTGGTGACTCGGAACTAACGCTAAAATAATCCTACTCTAGCCATTTTCTCCCAACTATGATCGATCGCCCTATTCATGTAATTGGTGGAGGATTAGCGGGGACTGAGGCGGCGTGGCAGATAGCCCAAGCCGGTATTCCCGTGATCCTGTACGAAATGCGCCCAATTCGCTCTAGTCCCGCCCACCATAGCCAATTTTTAGCCGAATTAGTCTGTAGTAACTCCTTTGGTGCCATGGCGGTGGATCGCGCTACTGGGTTACTCCATGAAGAATTACGACGCTTAAATTCTCTAGTTATTGCCCAGGCCGATCAGCACAGTGTCCCAGCAGGAGGGGCTTTAGCGGTCGATCGAGGGGTCTTTAGTCGAAATTTGACGGAAATCTTGGCTAACCACCCTCTAGTCACCTTAAAACGTCAGGAGATCACGGAAATTCCCCGGGATGGTATCGTCGTTTTAACCACTGGACCGTTAACCAGTGCTGCTTTAGCCGCAGATCTGCAAAATTTTGCCGGCCTGGACTATCTGAGTTTTTTTGATGCCGCTAGTCCGATTATTCTAGGGGAATCGATCGATCGATCGATCGCTTTTCTGGCCTCCCGTTACGATAAAGGTGAGGCCGCCTATCTCAATTGTCCCATGGATCGGGAACAATACCTGCATTTCTGGCAAGAGTTAAAACAAGCAGAACAAGCGGAATTAAAGGATTTTGAGCGAGAAAATGCCAAATTTTTCGAGGCTTGTCTGCCAATCGAAGAATTAGCCTGTCGGGGAGAGGATACCATGCGTTTTGGTCCCCTGAAACCGGTGGGATTAGCGGATCCCAGATATCCGGATCAACGTCCCTACGCAGTTATACAGTTGCGAATGGAAGATAAAGCGGGGCAATTGTGGAATATGGTGGGATTTCAAACTAATTTAAAATGGGGTGAACAAACACGAGTTTTCCGTCTGATTCCGGGGTTAGAAAAGGCCGAATTTGTCCGTATGGGGGTGATGCACAAAAACACCTTTATTAATTCTCCCCAGTTATTATCCTCCAGTCTCCAGTTTAAATCGCGACCGACGCTATTAGCGGCAGGACAGTTAATCGGCACGGAAGGCTATACGGCTGCGGCTGCTGGGGGATGGTTAGCGGGAACTAATGCCGCTCGTTTAGCTTTAGGATTAGAAACGGTGACATTGCCAACCACAACGATGATGGGGTCATTATTTGAGTTTATCAGCAGTGCCGAACCGAAACATTTTCAACCGATGCCGCCAAATTTTGGCATTTTGCCGAATTTTACCAGAAAAATCCGCAATAAACGGGAACGTTACGGTCAATATGCCGATCGCTCTTTGCAGGATTTAGAAGCATGGATAAATCAGTTAAAAACTCCCTGTCTCGTCTAACTGTCAATCCCTAAATCGATCGCCCATAATAGAGAAGGAACCTATTTCTTTCTCTATCGCTATGCCAAACCCCGATTTTTTCCCTCCCCAATCCTACAGTCAAGAGGATGTGCAGGAAATTCTCTATTTGGCTATCTCCCGTCAAGGGGATAAGGGAGAAATTACCCGTCAACAGTTGTTAGAAATTGCCGACGATTTAGCTATTGAAGTTAAAGACTTAGAAGCGGCGGAAAAGGACTGGCAAGAGTCAAAAATGCTCAGTTATAAACGGCAAGAATTCGATCGCTTTCGTCGCGAGGAGCTAAAAAATAAAACCGTTCGCTATCTGATTATTAATAGTTTTTTTATTATCATTAATTTAATTAGTTCGGGAACAATTTCTTGGGCAATTTATATCTTTTTGCTGATGGGTTTACCTCTTTCCCTTTCTGCTTGGAAAACTTTTCAAAATCAAGGAATTGCCTACGAAGAGGCATTTAAACGCTGGAAAATTAAGGAGGAAATGAAAGAGTCTTTTACCAATCTTTGGACACAAGTTAAAAAGTTTTTACAGTTTTAATAGTGTTGCCAAATTAAGCCTTTTTTGTTTTTGTGAACCACAGAGACACAAAGGACACAAAGTTGGGCTTTTCACAACTACTTAGGGTCTGCTGAAAAAGTACGGGCGAAGCATTCGGATAGAAAATCTACGGTTTCACCGATAGGTTATTGCCCGAATGCTTCGCCCCTACAGGACGCGGGCCGATAAAGACGCAAGGTTTTGAACGACGATTCTCTCAAAATCTTGCACCTGTTTCGGGAGAAAAGCCCCAAAACCCTTACTTTGCCTACATTTCACATTTATTCAGCAAACCCTACTTACTGTCATCAAAAATATCTAACTGCTGCAGAGAGGGGGAATTATCCGACTTAACCGGTTTAATTTTCTTAATTCCTTGACGCAAACCGATCGCAATTTTACTATGTTTTTCGATTTGACCCATCACCTGCATGGCACGATCGATCACAGAAGTTGGTAAACCGGCTAATCTCCCCGCTTCGATACCATAGGATTTATCCGCACCTCCCGGTCGTACTTGGTGCAAAAATACTATCTCATGGGGTAATTCTTTGACCGTTACCTGATAATTAGCCACATTCTCTAAAATTGAGGCTAATTCGTTCAGTTCGTGGTAGTGAGTGGCGAAAATCGTCCGCGATTGCAGTACCGTGGCTAAATACTCGGCCACAGACCAAGCTATGGATAAACCGTCAAAAGTGGCTGTCCCCCGGCCAATTTCGTCTAATAATACTAATGATCTGTCTGTGGCGTGATTGAGAATATTGGCAGTTTCGTTCATTTCCACCATAAAGGTGGATTGGCCGGTAGCGAGGTCATCCACAGCCCCCACCCGGGTGAAAATGCGATCGCAGATGGAGATTTTGGCCGACTTTGCCGGGACAAAACTACCAGTTTGGGCCAACAATTGAATTAATCCCACCTGTCGCAGATAACAACTTTTGCCACTAGCATTGGGACCGGTGAGAATAATCAAGTCGGGGTATTCTAAACCCTCCTGATTGCCCAAATTAATCGAATTCGGCACAAAAAAGCCGGCCCCAAGGGATTGTTCCACCACGGGATGACGACCATCTTTAATATCGATAAGACGACCATCCGCGATTTCCGGGCGACAATATCCCTGATAAACGGCGATTTCTGCCAATGCTGCCAACACATCCAAAGCGGCGACTTTTGTGGCTACTTCCCGGATTTCTGGGGAAAATTCGGCCACTTGACGGCGTAAATCGCTAAAAATCTCGTATTCTAGGTTATTTAATTCATCTACTGCCGTCAGAATTATATTTTCTTTCTCCTTTAACTCGGTGGTGATATAACGTTCCTCATTGACTAAAGTTTGCTTACGCACATACTCTTTTGGGGCGAAATCGGCTTTACTGCGGGGTAAACTGATATAATAACCGAAAGTTTTGTTATAATTAACCTTAAGGTTACTGATACCCGTTCTTTCTTTTTCTGTCGTCTCCAGATTCTTAAACCAATCGATTACTTCCTGATAGTCGCGCCGCAGGGCATCCAATTGGGCATCAATTCCCTGGCGAATCACCCCCCCTTCCTTCAGATGCAGCGGGGGAGATTCCACCAGATGCGCTATCACCTGCTGGCCTAATTTTTCTAAATCGGCGGGAATTTGCTGTAAAGCTTTCAAATAGGGCGAATTTCCCGAAGCAACCAAAGCCGCTAAATCGGCTAATTTGACTAAAGATGCCGCTAGGGAAAGTAAATCGCGGGCATTAGCGGTTCCTGCACCTACACGACCGCTTAAACGTTCTATATCGTAGATTTCCCCTAATTTTTGCCGAATATCTTGGCGCAGGGAGGGATTATCCTTTAACTCTTGGATAGTATCTTGACGGGCGCGAATACCGCGAGAATCTAAGAGAGGTTGCAGTAACCAACGACGTAAAGCGCGACTACCCATGGCCGTGCAAGTGCGATCAATCGCCCATAATAGAGAACCATAGAAGCTACCATCGCGCACCGTTTGGGTAATTTCAAGGTTGCGACGGGTTTGCCCATCTAAAATCAAAAATTCCGAGATAGAGTAGGTTTTTAAAGGTTGTAGGGGGACTTGATTGGCTTTTTGGGTATCTTCAATGTATTCTAATAGGCCTCCGGCTGCGCGAATGGCGAGGGGTAAATGTTCGCAGCCCATCCCCTCTAGGGAACGCATTTTATAGGTGATTAGGAGACGATTTTTCGCTTCTGTGAGAGTAAAGATATTTTGGGGACGGAGAGAATAACAAAAACTATCGGGTAAACAGGGGGGGAGATGGTCGGATTTTTCCCCGGGGCGCAAAATACGGTTTAAATCGGGGGCATTGATGGGAAAAAGGATTTCTGAGGGCTGTAAACGGGTTAATTCTAGGCTTAAAGCCGTTAAATCGCTGGCTTGGGTGGTGTAGAATTCTCCGGTGGAGATGTCTGCATAGGCTAATCCCCAATTTTCTCCGGTTATAACCACAGCAGCTAGAAAATTATTCTTTTTTGCGTTTAACATTCCCTCATCGGTGAGGGTTCCGGGGGTGAGCAGTTTGGTGATAGCGCGTTCTACGAGTCGTTTTTCGGCGGCTGCTTCCGTTGAATCCTCTACTTGGTCACAAATCGCCACTGCATAGCCTTTTTCCACCAATAAACGACTATAGCGCTCTAGGGCGTGGTGGGGAACCCCGGTCATGGCGACTCTCCCAATCCCTTTACCCCCTTCCTTGCTGGTGAGAACTAATTCTAATTCTCTGGAGATAATCACCGCGTCCTGAAAGAAACACTCGAAAAAATCGCCCACACGATACAGTAAAAGGGCATTGGGATAGGTTTCTTTTACCTCCACATAATGCTGGTACATGGGGGTGAGTTTATCGCGATCGAGTCCGCGATAATCACGATGGGGATCTTTATTGGTAGCCGGTGGTTCTAGGGGAAAATCCGAGGGGAGAGTCATGGGTGAAGGAAAGCTGGACAATTCTTTATTCAATTTACCGCTCTTGAGAACCTACGATCAAAGAATCCCAATAGCCTAAGCTGCTGGTTCGCGTTATTCAATCCAGGGATTAATATCTGAGCTATCTGGGGGGATTTGACATTATTCCCCGTCCGAGAATTATATTTTTGTTAATAACAGTTATTTTTAAGGGGTGGGCTGCACTCTTTTAGTATAGACTTCGGCGGGATTAATTGAGGTGGTTATATCTTCTAAATCGAATTTTCGCAGGGTTTTATCTTTGGTATTGACCTGATAAACCAAACGATTAGTGATATCTAATCCGGTTAACCAATTACTGTGGGGATGATAGGCTCCCGTGTCGATATCTAACCAACCGGCACCGGCGACTAATTGCCCCGGACTTACCTCCGGAAAAGTAAAGGTAATCGTGTGGCCAGTGATAATTAATTTATCACTAAAAAAAGGTTCCGGCATACTGTGGAATTCATCGCGGATCCAACAAAAATGAGTAGCATCTTGTTCTTCTAGGGGTAAATGGGGATAAACACCGGCATGAACCAGCCAAATATCGCCTAAATCGAGGTAAAGAGGCAAGGTTTTCAGCCAATCAATGTGATCTTGCGGTATTTTGTGGTTATAGCTAAAAAGAGTATTATTACCGCCATTATAAAGCCAACCTGGCAACATTTCCCCCATCATTCCTTGGCTGCCCAACACTTCTAGCAGCATCTGTTCATGATTGTCCAATAGACAACCATAGCGGTGTTGACAAACAAATTCGACTACTTCGGCGCTATTAAGACCACGATCAATTAAATCGCCCAAGAAATAAACCGGTTCCTTTTCTTGAGGCGCGATTGCTTCCATTAGCTGCAAAAGAGCATCGTATTGACCGTGAACGTCACCGATGATGATTCGACGGGAGGACATGGTGGTAGAAGTTGGGTATCTGTGTTATTGTCCCCGGAGCGGGACTAACTCTAATATGCGCTCCGGCGCTCCCCACTTCCCCACCGCCAATCCCTCTAAATGTTAAGTTAAGTATCGAAGAGCGTCCGTTTCATCACCCAGTAGTAATATAATCACTGAGTTATCAACTTTGATCCTTAAGTATGACTGCATTCACCACAACCCCCACCCTTGCTAATTTGCCCGCCAGTGACAGCCGTAGCCGTGTCAGTGAATTTATGAAATCCCTACAGGATGAAATTTGTCAGGGATTAGAAGAAGTGGATGGACAAGCAAAATTTATCGAAGATAGTTGGCAACGGCCTGAAGGTGGCGGCGGACGTTCGCGAGTTTTGCGGGAAGGGGCAATTTTTGAACAAGCAGGGGTGAATTTTTCGGAAGTTTGGGGGAAAGAATTACCTCCTAGCATTGCCAAACAACGGCCCGAGGCTGCCGGTCATCAATTTTACGCCACGGGAACCTCGATGGTTTTGCATCCTCGCAATCCTTATATTCCTACGGTTCACCTCAATTATCGCTATTTTGAAGCCGGTCCAGTTTGGTGGTTTGGCGGTGGTGCCGATTTAACTCCCTACTATGGCTTTGAAGAAGATGCTAGTCATTTTCACCGCACTTTTAAACAGGTTTGCGACCAACATCATCCCGAATATTATCCCGTTTTTAAACGCTGGTGTGATGAATATTTTTATCTCAATCATCGTCAGGAAGCCAGAGGCATCGGTGGGATTTTCTTTGATTACCAAGACGGTTTAGACCCTCTCTATCGCGGTCCTTTTGCCGAAAGTGATGCCGCTATCTATTCAGAAAAATTATCTCCCCAACAACCGCGCAACTGGGAAGAAATTTTTAGTTTCATTAATGACTGTGGCCGAGCTTTTCTACCCGCTTACGTTCCCATTGTCCAGAAACGGCACTCGACGGAATACGGTGACAGAGAACGTCAGTTTCAACTCTATCGTCGCGGTCGTTATGTAGAATTTAATTTAGTTTATGATCGTGGCACAATTTTTGGGTTGCAAACTAACGGTCGTACCGAATCAATTTTGATGTCTTTACCTCCTTTAGTCCGTTGGGAATACTGTTATCAACCTGCACCCAATACCCCAGAAGCAAAACTCTATGATGTCTTCCTAAAACCACAAGATTGGGTTAATTGGCAAGGTTAAATCAGTTATCAGTTATCAGTTATCAGTTATCAGTTATCAGTTATCAGTTATCAGTTATCAGTTATCAGTTATCAGTTATCAGTTATCAGTTATCAGTTATCAGTTATCAGTTATCAGTTATCAGTTATCAGTTATCAGTTATCAGTTATCAGTTTACCGTTCACTGAAAATACTTCCCAATTCATAATTCATAATTCATAATTCCCTCTCCCTTCTCTTTTTCTGGTTATCTGTCATTTGTCAAGTAAATAAATCTAAAAATTTTGGCTAATTTTTGGACACCTCTCCATACTCGTCTGGAAACCACAGTCAAAAAGGGACAATTACTACCTAAAAATGCGTCTCTATTAGTGGCATTGTCGGCGGGTCAGGATTCCCTCTGTTTAGGTCAATTATTGCTGGATTTGCGCCCTCGTTGGGGTTGGCAACTAGCGATCGCTCATTGTGATCACCGTTGGTCCTCCGACCGAGGATTAGTCACTCATGTGCGGGAAATCGCCGAAATTTGGCAATTACCTGTTTATATTACCACCGCACCCCCCATGGCGGAAACGGAAGCCAAGGCCCGACAATGGCGTTATCAAGCTTTACAAACAATCGCCCAAGAACAGGGTTTTAATTATCTTCTCACGGCACACACGAGGAGCGATCGAGCGGAAACTTTCCTTTATAATCTCATGCGCGGGGCGGGTAGTGATGGACTTTCTGCCTTAACTTGGTTGACAAGTTTAACCCCAGATATTTTTTTAGTCCGTCCCCTCTTAAATGTTACTCGCGGGGAAACTTTCGCTTTTTGTCAAAGTCGAGAATTACCGATCTGGTACGATCGAGCTAATGAAAATTTACGCTATGCTCGCAATCGTATCCGTCTGGAATTATTACCCTACCTGCAAACTAATTTAAACCCCCAAATTGAAAAACATCTCGCCCAAACTGCCGAAATTTTGGAAGCAGAAAGCGATTATTTAGATAGTATTGCCCGGGATATTTTTCGTCAGGTTATCGATCTAGATCAACAAAGACTCGATCGCTCGCCTTTACAAATTCTACCTCTAGCGATACAAAGACGAGTGATTCGTTTATTTTTGGCTCAATATTTACCCTCATCCCCTAATTTTGCCGAAGTTGAGTCAGTGGTTAATCTTATTACTGGTGTTAATCGCGATGCCACTTCCTCCTTAACCGGCAAAATTCGGGTAGAAGTACAACAAAATTGGCTACATATCAGTTATCAGTGATCAGTTATCAGTTATCAGTTATCAGTGATCAGATTACAGGGTTCTCTTATTCTTTGTGTGATCAGTTTAACTTACTATATAAGCGATCAATCTTTGTGTCCTCTGTGTCTGGAGTGGTTCCTTCCACTCCCGCGCCAGCAGGACTGTATCTTAGAATACATTTTACCCACCAAACCTAAGAGAGCCATTACAGTTTTAAGTGGACCGTGTTAATAGTAATACAATTAAACTAAAAATAAAATTGGCGGGGCATAATGAGCGAAACTAAAGTAATTAATCGAGAAAATTTACTGGTAAATCTCCGGCAACAACTACGCGCCGGACAACAGGAATTAGCCGATTGGCAAGGGGGAAAAATGGCCATTTCTGCGGTGCCGGGGGCGGGAAAATCCCACAGTTTGGCCGTAGCTGCCGCCATGGTTATTGCTCGTGAGCAACTTCATGCTAAAAAACAGTTAATTATTGTCACCTACACGCGCTCGGCTGCCGCTAGTATTAAAGCTAAAATTAAACAACGCTTGCAAGATTTACAGCTTTCTGCTCAAGGTTTCAGCGTCCAAACTCTGCACGGACTGGCCCTACAATTGGCCCGTCGTTACCCGGAATTATCGGGATTAGACCTCGAATCTTCTACCTTAGTTATTCCGACTCCTAGCCACAGAATTATTAGAAACTCGGTGGAAAAATGGCTAATTGCCGACCCAATTCGTTATCAAAAGTTATTAGAAGGAGTAGAATTTGATGGGGAGGAAACCGAAAGATTACGCCGTCAATCGGTGCTGAGAACCGAAATTTTACCTAGTCTTGCTTATGCGGCCATTCATGAGCTAAAAAGTTCGGGATTATCACCGCAGCAAGTCTGGGAATTAAGCCACTATAGCGACGATAATTATCAAATTCTCGCTATGGCTAGTGGTTTGTACCAACAGTATGAAATTCTGATGCGTCAGAAAAACTATATAGATTATGATGACATGATTTTAGGAGCCTTGCGGGTATTAGAGGAAGAAAAAATTCGCCGACAAGAGCAAAAATCTGTCTTTGGAGTTTTTGAAGATGAGGCACAGGATTCTAGTCCTCTCCAAGAAAAACTAATTACTATTTTAGCAAAAAATAATGACGGGGAAATACCTAATTTAATTCGCGTCGGCGATCCCAATCAAGCCATTAATTCTACCTTTACCCCCGCCGATCCTGTTTACTTTAATTGGTTTTGTGAAAGTTGTCAAAGCGAAGGCAATTTATCGACTATGAACCAAGCAGGTCGCAGCAATACTAAAATTATTGAAGCTGCTAATTTAGTTTTACAATGGGTCGATCGAGATTGGAAACAGGGAAAAGATAATCATAAAGTTACCGAGGCTCCTTTTCGGGTTCAAGCGATTCTTCCCGTCGGTGCTGAAGATCCTCAACCTAATCCAGTCAAGGAGGGAAAAGGATTAGAAATTTATCAACCCGATGACATTTATCAAACAGTAGAATTAATCGAAAAACGTCTAGTTAAATTACTCCAAGAAAACCCTCAACATAATGCCGCTATCCTCGTTAGAGAAAATCGACAAGGACACTTTTTTGCTCAAAAATTCGCCCATTTTTATAAAAGTTATCAAATCAGAATTTTTGAAGCTAACGAGATCGATCGCTTTTCCCAAATTCCCGCCGAAATGCTGAAACTATTGGCTTTTGTCGAACGTCCCCACTCTCCCGATTATCTCAAAGCGGCCTTAGAAGTGCTACAATTGAGGGGTTTAATTACTGCCCAAGACTTAAATCCTTTAGTTACCTATCCCGAACAATTTCTTTATCCCACTCCCCTCGATCCTGAACTGAAATCTAACGAAAAAATCGCCCGTCGTTATTGCTGCAGTTTACTAAAAGCTAGATTAGAATTACCCCATTATCAACTCCTGTCTTTTTTCGCTATGACTCTCCAATATTCGGGGTCAGAATTAGCCACTTTGCAAAAATTAACCGCCCGTATTTATCAGGAAACTGCTGGTAATAGTTCTCTCAAAAATACAATTAATACTCTTAATGAAATTATCGCCTCTGAGCGCTTTGAAGGAGTGGAAGAAGATAACGACGATTGTTATACTCGTCCTGGACAACTGACGATTATTACTATGCACAAAGCCAAGGGTTTAGACTGGGATTATGTTTTTATTCCCTTTCTTCACGAAGATATTATCCCAGGCAAACCTTGGGTACCCAATGGGGCAAAATTTTTGGGAGATTTTACCCTCGCAGAAGTGGCACGAGCGCAAATTCGAGCAGCGGTTCATCAACGCTATTTAAACCCCGACAGCATACCAATTATTCCCCCACCTTTAAGCGCTTGGTTAGAAGCTGGACAACTTAAAAAAGCTGAAGAATACCGACTTTTGTATGTAGCGATGACGCGAGCAAAAAGACTTTTATGGATGTCGAGTGAAAAAAAAGCTCCCTTCCGTTGGAACACTTTTCGCGGAGATGAAAGTAGTCAATTACAGGATAAAAATCCCTGTCCTGTCTTTCCTGTTTTAATCAATGCTTTCCCCGATTCTTTCTGTGTTTAACTGTTGCTGCAGCGTCCTCGGATAAAGAATTAGGAAGACAAACCACCAGAGGAGTATAGGAATAGATAGGAGTAGGGTTAACCAGAGACGCTGAGTTAAAAACCAACACCCAGCAATTAGGGTAATTCCTGTCAACAGAATGGACCAAGGTTGACACCAACGGGGTTTGTGATTCCAAACGTTATCGGATTTCGAGTTAGACATTAGTTAAGGGGCGGTAATTTACTAACTTGATTTTATAGTGATCGAGCTTAAAAAACGCTTGGGAAGACCGAAAGAGTCAAAAATTACTCGATTTACTTATTTAAAAATAACTCCCCGCAATCATAGCCGCTAATAAAATAAAACCGACCCAAACATTTTGACCGAACATTTGACCATAAACTGGTTTGGGTAAATCCGATTGACGTAACAACCAGTATTGACGCAACCAAGCGATCGCCGCTAGACCCAACCCTAGCCAAAAAGAGGCTGATAACTGCATTTTTTGCCCCTCCCAAGCCAATAAACCTACTGTTATGGCAAAAAAGACCCCCACGGCTTCCGGGGCGTATTTGCCGAAAAATATGGCACTAGAGTTAATACCAACCTTGAGATCATCCTCTCGATCGGACAGAGCATAAATTGTATCAAATGCCAATGTCCAAAAAATCACCGCTCCCCATAATATAAATGTATTACTATTTAACGACCCAGTGACGGCACTCCAACAGATTAAAACCGCAAAACCCCAAGCGAGAGAAAGAACCAATTGGGGTACAGGAAAAAAACGCTTGGCGAGAGGATAGCAGATAATCAGGGGAACGGCGGCCACACATAGGCAAAAACTCAGGAAATTGAGATATAAAGCTAAAATTGCGGCACAAAAGAAAGCAATTAGAGCGATAATCAAACCAACCTTGATCGATAAAGCTCTGGCCGCTAAAGGACGGTTACGAGTGCGATCGACTTGTGGATCGATATCCCGATCCCAAAGATCGTTCACCACACAGCCGGCGGCGCTAGTAGCCAAAGTTCCCAAAATGATCACCCCGATCAAGGGTAGTGGTGGCACCCCGTCTGCCGCCAAAAATACCGCCCATAAAGCGGGAA
This sequence comes from Microcystis protocystis FBCC-A270, assembly GCF_050500235.1. Classification (NCBI taxonomy): domain Bacteria; kingdom Bacillati; phylum Cyanobacteriota; class Cyanophyceae; order Chroococcales; family Microcystaceae; genus Microcystis; species Microcystis protocystis. The sequence goes on along the minus strand of NZ_CP191407.1, from coordinate 4,283,237 downwards.
TCATCAAAATTAACCTACCGGCGGGTTTATCCCAGCGCAAGAGGCGAATAATCGTCATCCAAGTGGGTTCTAGATCGGGTTGGGATATAGTCATAATTTCTCGTAAAAAGTAGAAACTAGGAGTTAAGGGGAATTATGAATTATAAATTATGAATTATGAAGTGGGAAGTGGGAAGAAAAAAGCTGCCTCCTGCCTCCTGCCTTTTGCCTTTTGCCTTTTGCCTTTTGCCTTTTGCCTTTTGCCTTTTGCCTTTTGCCTTTTGCCCCTTCTGACAAGTAGCATAATGCCCAAAGGACTTAACGTGATTACCAGCCCCAACTATTGGGAACGCCTTTAAATGGACCAACCACATCGGAGGTTATCCATCCCCCGTAAAAGTTGCCCGGTTGCGGTTGTACTAATTCCCCGTCGGCATAACAAGCGGTCATTTTGGCGGGATAAAAAGCCAGATAATTCTTAATTGCCTGAAACTCTGGTGTCGGGTCCGGATAATACCAAGCGGCGTTAATTGCCTGTTGATCCCCAACGGTGATATTGTAATATCCAGCTAGACCTTTCCACTCACAAAAAGACTTTTCTGCTGTGGCTTGCAGGTATTCCATTTTAATATCTTGGGGCGGTAGATAATAAACTGGAGGATGACTGGTTTCTAGAACTCGATAACTGCTTTTAGTATCGGCAATTATCACCCCATTAAAGATGATTTTTAGGTGTTTAGGCGATAATTCTAGGCGCGGGGGACGAGGATAATCCCAGACGGATTCCTGTCCTGCTTTTGCTGGTATCGGTTGGGGACGAAACATAATTTTTCTTATATTATTCTCCGAGTCAGTATTCTCTGAGTCATTTCACCGTTTACTGATTACTGATTACTGATTGGATGCATCTCCTATTGGTGACTTTCTCTGACATATAGGTGAGCAGCAGAAGTCATTTAAAGAGGGCGAATGCAATTCGCCCCTACAATAATAATATTATCGCACCAATGGTAGGGGCGCATCGCGTGCGCCCAAATGTAGTATAGATATTTCTACAAAATTGAGATGCACCCGATTACTTTTCACTGTTTACTGTTTACTGATCACTGAAAAGAGTTTTCTCAGGGTTTCCACTCGTTCTCGATTGACATTTAAATCCGATTCTCCTAACCGGGAGGCCGAGCGAACATCGATCGCATTTTTGCTAGGATTAAGAGAAAATTCTAGATCATCGACAAATCCCATCCATTGACTGCTAAATTCGGCGTAGAGATAGTTACTATCTTGGTTAATAATTTTAGTTCTCGGTTGGGAGGCGATAATTTTAGCTAATTGCTCGATCGCTTTTTCACCGCTACCCTGATAACTAAGGGGTTCGATCGCATGAGCCTGATCCTGACTCTGACTACTAACACAATTAGGAGTGACTGGACAAGGGGCCAGTTTACCCTCCCTGACTCCCAAATAATCGGGACGAGTACCGGCGAATAAACTGACGCTATCGGGAGCGATTAACCTAATTCCTAGCCAGATGAGCAGTATTCCTAGAAAAATAAACGGGGTTAGCCGGAAAGATTTTTTCACCGTGTTGGGAGTTTCAGTCATGCTAGTCTTACAGAATCACTTCAATTAACTTAACATTGATAGGTGTGACAATATCAGGAGATAGAATAAGATGTTTCTCGATGAATTACAACCCGTTGTTAAAGAACTGATTCAACAACCGATCGCTTTTTTCGGTGGTTTTGCCTCTGGATTACTGCGCTTGAAACTTTCGGACGATCCCCTCAAAAAATGGTTAGAACAGCAGGGATTAGTCAGTTTTAACGACAATAATCAGGATAACGGCAACAGTCCCCAGTCGATCTCGATCGATTAGGGATCAGGGGTTAGCTGTTGGGGGTGAGGGTATTCTCCCATCCCCAAAACCCCCCGCTTACCACCCCATCAGCTTAACTTGTTGCTGAAAGTAGATAAATTTCCTCAGCTACTCGTTTTAAGCGTCTTAATTGCGCTTCCATATCCTTTTTAGTCCATTTGGCGGCGAATTGCTGGAATCCCCACCCCACAACCGGATTAGGAATCGCAAACTCAAAACGATTGATTAAACAAGTGCCGTCATCATTGGGTTGACATTCCCAGCGATCGCAACCGCGAAAAAAGCCTTCAAATTGCCAGACAATTAATCCCGGTTCCCTCTCAATCACCGTACTTTTTAGCGTTGGCTGAATTAGGGGAATTTGAATCAAAAAACGACTTCTCCCACCGATATCGGTCTTCCAATCGCCGATAGGTTCACAAACTAACACCGGATTCAACCAACGACGCATTAACTCTAAATCCGTGATACAACGCTCCACCGTCGTGGCACTAGCTTTAATCTGAATTGATTGTTCAAATACTTGACAAGATGACATTGATCTGCTTATAAATTGCTGGCTGAGAATTATCGGTAGTCGGACAAAAATAAAGTTAACTGTGCAGACAAGGCAACAGTAAGGGTTTCGGCCTTGGTTACATTTCTTAACATAGTCTTGTTTATAGCCTTTCTCATCAAGATGAAGTGTAACCTAATTTGCTATGGACGACCGGCGATCGACTCCCCAAAACGAAAACTTCCTACCTCACCATTAAGATAACTGCTCTCAAGCTCACTTTTTCACCAACTTGACAAATTCTCGAAAACGTTGGCGTAATCTCTCGATATTAGCCGATTTCCCGCCATAACGCCAATCAACGTAGGCGCGAGCAATCTCCTCGATAATATTCGCCACTGGCGGCGGTTGGACGCGGCGGGCGGCGGTGGCGTATTCTAAAGGGGTTTGAGCGGGATGTTTGCCATAACCGGCTTCTGTTAAGATTCCTAACATTTGCTGGTATAAACGCTCGATTGGTGGTAGTTTTGCTAACTTGCGACTCCTACGCCAACGATGGAACTGTCGCCATCCTAACCAACCAGCGTAAGCGAAGACGACCCCGACTAAACCACCGAGAATTCCCCCGAAAAGACTGCCAGAAATAAAGCGCCATAACCAGGCCAATAACTTACCGATAGTAACGATAACATTTTCCCAAATCAGACCGAGAAAACCCGTGACTGGGGAAGGCAACCATCCGGCTACCCATTGCCAAAATTGCTTGAGGACGCTAAAAGGTTCCGCTTCCTCAAAGGATGGGGGAATTAATTCGTGGCCTGGGATAGGATCGAAAGTGTACCAACCGTAACCCGGGAAAAACACCTCTGTGATGGCGTAAGCGTCCGTATTTTGGACAACATAAAAGCCAGTGAAAGGATTAAACTGGCCAGGGGCAAAACCGGTGGCTAATCGGGCAGGAATACCGATCGAGCGTAACATAATCGTTAACACGGTGGAAAAATGATCGGCGTAACCCCCCTGAAAACGAAACAAAAAGGCCGAGACTAAATCCTCATTTTCGGCTAAAAAGGGCAAATCGGTTTTTAATTCGTAGTTTTGCTTCAATGCTTGGGCCAAATATAGGGCCTTCTCGTAGGGAGAGGTTAAGGGTTTGGGAGATTTGGCCAGCAATTCCTCGGTTTTTCGGCGGACTTTCGGGGCAATTTCGGCAGGAATTTGTAAATAATACTTGAGAATAGACTTAGGGTAGGTTTCTGAGGCCGATCGCAATTGGCTGCGATTGCGTTCCGGCACTTGTGAGATTACAGTATAAGTTAGCCGTTCTGCTAATCTTCCCGGCGACCTTAAGCTATTTTCTCGGTCCAGAGATACCTGTCGAGTGGGAAAAAAGAGAACCTGGGGCGAAGTAAGAGCAGGGATAATATTCGGTAAACTGGAGACAATGCTGTAGGTTTGGACTACCTGATGGGTTTTGGCTTGGGTTGCGGGTAGCGGCACAAAAAAGCGATAGGACCAACTACTGCGATTTAAATCCTCTAATTCTTGATCTCGCGAGATTTGCCACCCTTGACCAGTATAGCGATCAAAGGCCATGGCGCGCCAGAATCCGGGGGCTTGAGAATGTACCCGCATGACTGTCTGGGGAGTCATACTTCCCCGCAAATTTTGGTTAATTTGGCTGTTAAAACCGTAATAAAAGGTAGTATCTAGCTGTCCTGACCCTGTAGTGGGACTATTACCGCCATTTACGCCACCCTTCCCCGTTTCACCCTCGCGCACATAGCCGGGGTTAACGATTTGTCTGTCTCCCTGTTCAAAACCCTGATTTTCCATACCTTCGGGACTATTGACGGGAAAAGATTGAATTTGATAACCCGGAAAACGCGGCATCAGAGCAAAAATTGTCAATCCCAAGAGGAGAATTGTCAGAAAGAAAATCCCGAAACGTTTGGGAGAAAGGGGGGAATTTTGCGGGGAAACTAATTTTTTTGTGGCTAGACGCGGGGGTTTCCTTGGGAAGAAAGGGAGACTCTGATTGAGATTATCTAAACCTAAACGAGAACGATAGTCTAAAACTAGGGTAGGTAGGGATAAAAACAGAAATAGGATTAACCAAGGCGCAAAAGCGAGGGTTTGGGAGATTGTCCCGGCGACTCCCAAGAGAATTAAACCGATTACCATAGAATACCCTAAATCTTTGCGTCGGGGCAGGTCAAAACTATGGAGAATTTGCAGTTGAATTAGTAATTGTGTTAGAGCAATACGACTATCCTGCATCGCAACGATATCACCCAAGAATAGCGCCAAAACTACCAACATTCCGATCGCTATACAAAATTTTGCCCCGATATTGCGCTTTTTCCTGCGTCGCCAACTCCAGATTCCGCCGATAATACTGAGAGGAACAGCCCAAATACTGGTATAACTATCGGTAGCCACATCCGTGGCGATAATACCGACGATTACTAAAGCTTGCACCAGAATTCTTAAAATAATCGATTCCTCGGTTTCTGGTAGGGGAAAAGATTCTATCTTTTGCCAGAGGGTTTTTAAGGAAGGTCTTGGACGAGCAGCGCTGCTAACCATAGGCTAAATTGGGAGAAGGATCAAAAAGTTAATTTTATGTTTCCCAGTTCTAATCTCGATCGCTCCATGGGGTAAAGTGGATTTTAGATGTCAGGAGATAGGGAGATAGGGAGATAGGGAGATAGGGTGATAGGGAAATAGGGTGATAGGGAAATAGGGAAATAGGGAAATAGGGAGAGGGGAGATAAGGAGATGGGGAGATAAGGAGATGGGGAAATAGGGAAATAGGCAAATAGGGAGAAAAAAGCTGATGACTGATAACTGATGACTGATAACTGACAACTGATGACTGATAACTGATAACTGATAACTGATTACTGATAACTGACCTATGATAGCCGTTACCAACCCTGAAATTTTACCGTTACTTCATCCCCTGATTGGACAATTAGCCACAGCAATTCTGTCCCACTGGGAAAATTATCTTGATTTGTCGCCCTTTGAGTTACCCGAAGGTTTAGGCTATGTGGAGGGACGTTTAGAAGGGGAAAAATTGATTATCGAGAATCGCTGCTATCAAACTCCCCAGTTCCGCAAAATGCACCTAGAACTGGCTAAACTGGGCAATGGTTTGGATATCCTTCACTGTGTCATGTTCCCCCGTCCAGAATATCCGCTGCCGATGTTCGGATGTGATATAGTCTCCGGCAAAGCGGGAATCAGTGCCGCTATTGTGGATCTTTCTCCCACCAGTGGCGATAAAACTCTCTCTAGTGCCTATAATGAGGCTTTAGCGGCTTTACCTGCGGCTAATTTCGCTCAAGCTCGTGATTTGCCCCCTTGGGGTCATATTTTCTCCCAATATTGTCTGTTTATTCGTCCTGAAACCGCCGCCGAGGAACGACAATTTTTACAAAGAGTAACAGATTTCTTGACAATTCACTGCAAATGTGCTAAGGAAAGTCAGCCTCTTTCCGGGGAAGAAGCGCGCATTTATTTACAGGGACAACGGGATTATTGTAGTCAACAGCAAAAAAACGATAAAACTCGTCGTGTACTAGAAAAAGCCTTCGGTTGGGAATGGGCAGAGCGTTATATGACGGGGGTTCTCTTTGATTTGCCCGATTAAGTAGGGAGGCACAATTATTTGTAGGATGGGTTAATGGTATAAAACCCTACACCCCACACCCCACACCCTGCCCCCACCGAAAAACTTTTTTAGCAAACCCTAATTAGGCCAGAAGTCTCTTGAAACTTAACAATATTAACAGACAAGGACAGGAAAATAATTGCTAGATTGATTTAGGTACAGTCAAATGTAACCGCGAGAACAAGCGAAAAAAAGGCGGTTTTGCTAGGTAAAACCGCCAAAAAGCCCTAGCTTAATTTCTCGATTCTGACGATTAAATAAATATTAAAACAGCCGATGAATCTAACGAACTTTCCTTGGTTAACTGCCATCATCCTTTTTCCCATCGTCGCCGCTTTATTGGTTCCCATAATTCCCGATAAAGACGGTAAAACCGTGAGATGGTTTGCTCTGACGGTGGGATTAATCGACTTTGCCCTAATTATCTACGCTTTCTATAGCAGTTACGATTTCGCTAATCCCAATCTGCAATTAGTGGAAAGTTACCAATGGTTGCCCGAAATTGACCTAAGATGGTCATTAGGAGCCGATGGCCTCTCCATGCCTCTGATTATCTTAACGGGATTTATTACCACTCTAGCTATCTTAGCGGCTTGGCCGGTGACTTTTAAACCGAAACTATTCTACTTCCTGATGCTGTTGATGTACGGGGGACAGATTGCAGTGTTTGCCGTACAGGATTTGTTACTGTTCTTCCTCGTCTGGGAATTAGAATTAGTCCCCGTCTATCTGATCCTCTCTATTTGGGGCGGTAAACGCCGTCTCTACGCGGCCACCAAATTTATCCTTTACACCGCCGGAGGCTCTCTCTTCATCCTTGTAGCGGCGCTGACGATGGCTTTTTATGGCGATACCGTCTCCTTTGACATGGTGACTATTGCCGGCAAGGATTTCCCCCTGAAACTGCAATTATTCCTCTACGCTGGTTTTCTGATTGCCTACGGGGTAAAACTGCCCATCTTCCCTCTTCATACTTGGCTACCGGATGCCCACGGCGAAGCCACTGCCCCTGCCCATATGTTACTAGCGGGAATTTTGCTTAAAATGGGTGGTTATGCGCTCTTACGGATGAATATGGGGATGTTACCCGATGCTCACGCCGTTTTCGCCCCCGTTTTAGTGATTTTAGGGGTAGTTAATATTATCTACGCCGCCTTAACTTCCTTTGCCCAACGCAATCTTAAGCGCAAAATTGCCTATTCCTCCATCTCTCACATGGGATTTGTCCTGATTGGCATGGCTTCCTTTACCGATATTGGCACAAGTGGGGCGATGTTACAGATGATTTCCCATGGACTGATTGGGGCGAGTTTATTCTTTATGGTCGGTTGTACCTACGATCGCACCCATACCCTGATGTTAGACGAGATGGGCGGTGTCGGCAAGAAAATGAAGAAAGTTTTTGCCATGTGGACCACCTGTTCCCTCGCTTCCCTGGCTTTGCCCGGGATGAGCGGTTTTGTGGCGGAATTAATGGTATTTATCGGTTTTGCCACCAGTGATGCCTATAGTCCCACTTTCCGCGTCATTATCGTCTTTTTAGCGGCTATCGGTGTCATTCTCACCCCGATTTATCTCTTGTCCATGTTGCGAGAAATTCTCTATGGGCCGGAAAATAAGGAATTAGAAGAACACCATGCCCTAGTGGATGCGGAACCCCGGGAAGTCTTTATCATCGCTTCTCTATTAGTGCCAATTATCGGCATTGGACTCTATCCCAAAGTGGCGACGACAATTTACGATGCTACCACCAATAAATTAACCGCCCTAGCGCGTAATTCCGTCCCCAGTTTAGTGCAACAGGCCAAGGCAAAAACCGCTAGTTTCTCCCTTTATTCCCTAAAAGCACCCGAAATCTAAGGATTTATCAGTTATCAGTTATCAGTTACCAGTTACCAGTTACCAGTTACCAGTTACCAGTTATCAGATTTGAGTTTTAAGTGAGCAGTATTAAATCCCAATTTCCGCACTTCTTAACATTCAATTGATAATTTTTACTAATATTAAATCCAGTTATTAAAGAATGATTATTTATTCTCCCTTTTGCCTATTGCCTATTGCATGAGTGCCTCTCCTCATAACTAGCCTGTACTCAATGGATTTAGTATTATTATACTTTTAATTGATTGTGTGATTATTTTAATGCGATCGCTACTGAGTACAGCCTGGAGAATTATTAGAATTAGTCCCCACTGGAGCAATCGCGCCCAAAGAAGATTAGGCGGTCGCAACGCGCTCGCTACGCGAGACCGCAACATAGCAAAATATAGGAGTTTAGCCCATGTCTAACGAAACCGTGACTTATTCCCTAGAAGCTGTTCTAACAAGGATTGAGGGAAAAATAGACTCTCTACAAAGGGATGTTAATCAAAAATTCGACAAAATCGATGAACGATTAACCAAAGTAGAAATAGGACAATCGGAGTTAAAAGGGGAGATTAAAGCCTTAGGCTTTAAGATTGAGGGCATCGATAAAAGATTAGAGAAAGTAGAAAACGAGCAATCTGTTTTAGTTAAGTCTGTTTCTGACTTACAGGGATTTCGGGGGTTAATTTTACCTCTGATTGTTGGGGGAATTAGTGCTGGTATCGGGGCAATAATCACCGTCAGCATCAGATTTTCTCTCCTCGGTGGCAACCCCTAAATAGCGCAATCGCAACATAGCAAAATATAGGAGTCTAGCCAATGTCTAACGAAACCGTGACTTATTCCCTAGAAGCTGTTCTGACAAGGATTGAGGGAAAAATAGACAAAATCGATGAACGATTAACCAAAGTAGAAATAGGACAATCGGAGTTAAAAGGGGAGATTAAAGCCTTAGGCTTTAAGATTGAGGGCATCGATAAAAGATTAGAGAAAGTAGAAAACGAGCAATCTGTTTTAGTTAAGTCTGTTTCTGACTTACAGGGATTTCGGGGGTTAATTTTACCTCTGATTGTTGGGGGAATTAGTGCCGGTATCGGGGCAATAATCACCGTCAGCATCAGATTTTCTCTACTCAGTGGCAACCCATAAATAAGGCGATTGCAACATAGCAAAATATAGGAGTTTAGCTCATGTCTAACGAAACCGTGACTTATTCCCTAGAAGCTGTTCTGACAAGGATTGAGGGGAAAATAGACTCTCTACAAAGAGATGTTAACAAGCTAGAGATAGGACAATCGGAGTTAAAAGGGGAGATTAAAGCCCTAGATGAGCGACTAACCACAGAAATTAAAGGATTAACTGCAAGAGTCGCTAATCAGAAATTTACCAATCGAGGGATTCTAATCGCTTTGGTTGTTGCCATTTTAGGAGGGGCAGCTAAACTTTTTGGTTTTCTTCCCAATCCCTAACAGATATCTAATTAGGAAGTTGCCGTTTTCTTTTCACTGATAACTGAAAAATCCCTACCCTACCCAATCACCTCGTGTAAATCCGTCGGTGCCAGATTAGGATAAACCACTTCACCATCTTTAAACCAGATAATGCGTCCGGAATTACGCGCCACATCAGCCTCGTGAGTTACCATGACGATAGTAATGCCACTGTTATTCAATTCCGAGAAAATAGCCATCACCTCTTGGGTAGTTTTCGAGTCTAGGGCCCCCGTCGGTTCATCGGCAAGTAATAATATGGGTTGATTGACAATTGCCCTAGCAATAGCGACGCGCTGCTGTTGTCCCCCCGATAATTGATTGGGTTTATTGTGCAGTCGATTATCTAATTTTACCCTCGTTAAAGCAGCGATCGCTCTTTCCTTTCTTTCTTGGGGAGGAACCCCACCATAAATCATCGGTAACATGACATTTTCTAGCGCACTCATCTGGGGTAAAAGATGGAATTGCTGGAAAACAAAGCCGATTTTACGATTGCGAATCTGAGCTAAATCCCCATCCGGCAGCGTGGAAACGTCCAGATTTTCTAGATAATAGGACCCCGAGGTGGGACGATCAAGACAGCCGATAATATTCATGACCGTGGATTTTCCCGAACCCGATGCCCCCATAATAGCGCAATATTCCCCTTTTTTTAGGCTTAAATTGATGTTATTGAGGGCTTTAACTATGGTTTCGCCACTGCCGTAGATTTTAGACACATTTTCGAGGCGAATAATTACCGGCTGATAGACTTCGGCTTTATCGTTGCGTTCGCTGAGAGAGGAAGTATCAAAACTCATGAAATAAATTCGTGGGGGCAGGGTGTGGGGTGTAGGGTGTGGAGTGTAGGGTTTTACCGATTTTCAGGGGGTCAATTACCTAATTTTCAGGCAAAAAGTGCCTAAATTTCCCCCCTGATCAATCCAAGGGCTGGCAGTTTTTGATTTCAAACAAGCTTAAAGATATTATCCAACAAGGTTTTTAGATTTATTCAGCCAGCCCTAAATAGAGATAAAACCAATAAATGCAGCTATTCTAACCTGAGCAATTCTCCATTCAAGCAACATCCTTGAGAAAACCGACTAAAGGCAAGAAAACCGGCGCTAAATTCGATCGAGCCACGGCTAAACAGGGATAGGATCGATCACTATAATTTTCCCCCACCTGTAAGGGAAAAATCTTTTCTCCTAAAGAGATAAATACCCCGCCGGCGGCCTGTAGAATTGCCCAAACCGCAGCAATATCCCAGACTTTTGGGGTTGCTTCCACTCCTCCCAAGACAGTGCCATCGGCAACCAAAAGCAGATTATAACTAGCCACTCCTATCATCCGCACTTTGCAGGGAAAGGGTTTTTTTAATACACCTGTACTACGAGCGCAGAGATTAAACAGATGATTTTTGCTGGGAAAATCGTCGCTGGTGTGAATCGGTTGACCGTTGCAGTAGGCCCCCTCTGGACCGGTTAAACCCGTCTCACCGTACCAATAACCATAATAGGACTGTTTCAGGCAGGGGAGATAAACAAATCCGAACACAGGAGTCCCCCGGTAGAGAAGTCCTAGGGAAATGCCCCAGATGGGAATACCGCGAGTAAAATTAGTCGTGCCGTCGATTGGATCCACTACCCAACACCATTCTTGATCCGGGAAAATATGGGTAGTTTCCTCGGTTAAGACTCCATGATCCTGGAAAGTGCGGGCAATTAATGATCGCAATTCGCCATCGGACCAACGGTCGGCAGCCGTCACTAAAGTCCCGTCTGCTTTATTGGTGGCCTGTAATTTGCCAAAATCAGCTACTAGGCGATCGCCCACCTGCTCGGTAGCCTGATAACAAAAGTCTAAAACCTGACTCCAAAAAGTTTCCATAATTTTCTCGTTCGTTTTCTAGTAGAATATTAGCTTAGTGTCTAAACTTAGGTAGTCGAGATTGAGCGCGGAAGCCCACCAAGAGATCAGACTAGCTACCCGTCTAGAAGCGATACTTTACCTAAAAGGGCAGCCTGTCCCCTTAACCGAGATGGTGACATTAACCAACAGCGATCGCTTGACGGTGGAAGATGCTATGATCGAGTTAATGTCCGATTATGCCCACCGGGATAGTGCCTTGGAAGTGGTGGAAACCCCCCTCGGTTATAGTTTACAATTGCGGTCAGCTTATCAGAATTTGATCGAAGACCTGATCCCGGCCGAATTAGGCACAGGAACCCTCCGTACTTTAGCAGCGATCGCACTGAAAGAACCGATTTTGCAAGCGGATTTAATTAATTTACGAGGCAGTACGGCCTATCAACAGGTTCAGGACTTGGTAGAACGAGGATTTGTGAGAAAACGCAAGCAAAATGAAGGTAGATCCTATTGGTTAGAAGTAACCGATAAATTTCATCAATATTTCGAGGTTGACAATCTTAGGGAACAGGGTATTCTAGAAGCTACCGATCAGGAATAAGGAGGGAGAGGGTATATTAAGGGTAAATATTTCTGATCACTGAGCTAAACTTGAAGAAGATAGGGGGGACTTCGGGCAATCAAGAAGAGCGATTTGTTAACCTAGATCCAATAACCACTACAGCGTGGAAGTTCTGATGACTTTTAATCCTGATTTTTTTCCCTGGGAAACCGAAGAACAAAATGATAACTGTCTGATGCAGTATCTCCAGCAGCAGCATCCTGAAACCCTTGAGAGAATAGCCCAATCCGTCAGTAGCGAAATTAAAGATATTATCTCGCAAAACGTCAGGGGATTGGTGGGAATGTTGCCCTCAGAGGATTTTGCGGTACAAATTACCACTGACCGCGAGAATTTGGCGAATCTTCTCGCTTCAGCGATGATGACAGGTTATTTCCTCGGTCAAGTGGAGAAGCGCCATCATTTAGAATCAATTTTGTTAGCTACAGAATCAATTAAATTGGGCAAAAAACCAAAAATAGATTAATCCTCACCCCAAAAAGATAGAGACACTTTCATCGGTGTCTCTATCAGTTTTTAACCCCCTTTGGCAAAACTCACCATCACCAAAATCGAGAGCAGGATACCGGGGACAAGTAAACCCGCTAATAATCCAAATTCAGTCAACGTCATAGGAAAATATGCCCAAAATTCCATCACTTCCCACTCTAACCCCCTCTTCCGGCTACCTCAACAAAGCTTAAGGAAAATTTAAAGCCTTTTACCAGTTTTTCTCCTATCAGTTGTCCGACTAGACAAACCAAAGAGAGTCGTTTTGATGTTGCCACGCGGTTTATAATTCTTTTTTCAGCGCCTCATATAAAGCTGAATAATCTTCCTCTGCTAATCCCATTGCTAAAGCTTTTTCCAGAAGACGCTCTACTCCTGTTAGGGGAAAAGTGGTTAAATCTAACTTCTCCGATTCCTCTAAAAAGAGATTGACATCTTTGAGTAAATGTTTAGTGGGAAAGTTAGGGTTAGCATAATTTTTCTCTAACATTCTGGTTAATTTTTTGTCAAAAGTAGGCGCATATAAGGCACTTTGACGCAGGATAGTCATGAATTTTTCTAGATCTACTCCTTGCTGGGATAAAAAAGCTAAACTCAAAGCAAAAGCACTGGTTAGAGTGGCAATTAATTGATTTAAAGCTAATTTTAATGCCGCAGCGGTTCCCACTTCCCCGATTAACATCGGTTTTTGACCAAAATATGCTAATAAATTTGACCATTGATGGAACTGTTTCTCCGTTGCTCCCACCATAACTAAGAGAGTGCCATTTTTAGCTTCGGGAATACTTCCTAACACGGGTGCTTCTAGATATTCTCCCCCTTTAGCCACAATTTGATCTCGCAGTTGTTTACTTTCAGAAGGAGCAATGGTTCCCATCTGGATAATAGTCCGATTATTGAAGTTAGATTGCTCGGAATTTAATCCTAAAACCTCTTGGATAGCGGCGGCATTAGTTAACATTAAAATCAGACAATCTGCCTCTTGAATCACTTGCTCGGAACAGCTAACAGTTTTGGCTCCCAACTGCTGTAAAGGTGCTAATTTTTCTAAGGTGCGATTATAGGCAATAACAGTAATTTTCTGATTTAATAATCTTTCTACCATTGGCGTTCCCATTAATCCTGTTCCCAAAAATCCAACTTTCATAACTCGCTTTTTTCCTGATTTAGTGATTAGTTTTTACTTGTTTTTATGGCTGTCCAATGACGTTTTGAAGACTGATAAATTTTAACATTTTTTAATCCAGACTGCTGGATTAAATCGGCAATTTCTGCTAGGGTAAAAGCGGCATGGAGAGAATCTTTAAATAGTTGCGCTTGTCGGGGAGAAAAATTAGGATCGATTTCCCTCACCATCCCCTGGATTATTTCCTCGGAATCGGGACGGAATAAATCTCTTAAAAAAATGCCACCATTGGGTTTTAAAACTCGCTTAATTTCGCGTAAAAAAGGCAGAGGATTTTCGAGATGGTGGATTAAACTATTAGAAATAACTAAATCAAATTGCTCGGATTGGTAGGGAAGATTTTTTCCATCAACTTTCTCCAATTTGATCTGTTCTTGACAGTTAGCATTAAGGATATTTTTTTGACCAATTTCTAACATAGAATCGGCCAGATCAATAGCGATAATTTGCCATTGGGGACGTAGTTGACTGATCATAATCGGAATGCGTGCAGTACCGGTTCCCACATCTAATACCCTAGCATTAATACCAGCCAATTGTACGGCTTCTTTAGCAAAATTAGTATTAACTTCGGTGAAGTCCATGGCATCATATTCGATCGCTTCTTCCCGATCATCCATTACTTCTGGTTCTAAAATTCTTTCCATAGAAAAGCTATCTTTAGGGATTACAATATTGACAATACATCGGATCGGCGGTTTTTTCACCGTTGGGAAAGAGTTTTTCCTCTCGATAATCACACCTTTGACAACCGTATAGTTCCAGTTTAATTAAAGAGGTGGGAAAGTGACATAAACCACAGGGTAAACCCGATGTTCTTTCGATAATATCAAACCCCGGACAACCACAATTAGGACATAATTGATTGAGTTTTTGAACAAGATTTGCTGTCGCAGCTGCAATTGCTTTCATCCGCGTGGGATTGTGCATAGCGCGCATATCGGTTTCTAGGTGTACTTTGCCGTTTTTGTCAAGAATATCTTCAACAATTTTAACGAAATTTTTCTGGTCAGTAATTCCCTTAAAAATATGCTCAGAGTCGAGAGAATTTTTATCAAACATCACCACTAAACCATGACTAGGAAACCCTATTTTTTCGGCAAATTCTAAAGCAGCTGCTAGATTAGTGACAGTTTGGTGAGCGTGATTAGTTTCCGTGACTATTGCTTGACCAATTATTTCTAGATTATGGACTCGATCGAGCAATAAAATCAATTCACGATTACAGGAAACTAACGGCAAGTTGGGATAGGGATAAAAACTACCCTCACTAGCAATTCCGATATCGTATCCCGAAAGCTCGATCGCTTGTTGTGCCTTCCTGCGAGCGGTTTCAATTTGTGTCCCGATGCGCTTAATATCCCGGGTAAAAGTGCCAAAGCGATCGGTATTAAAATTATCGGGTACAATCACCTTAAGGCCTATTTCTTGCGCTAAAATCGGTGCAATCACCCGCTCTTTTCCGTGCATAGTCCCTAAAATTGCTATCCGATCTTGAAACATCTTTTCTTGAAACATCTTGATCAAGGAAAAAGTAAAAAACAGCAATCAGCGAAAAGAAAACGGCAATTTCCTACTTAAGACTGTCCACTTAAAACTCACATCTGATAACTGATAACTGATAACTGATGGTGGGTTACGGCGAATACTAAATAGGTGGTAAAATATCTAAATTATTGTCGCCTAACCCACCCTACGCTAACTCACATCTGATAACTGATAACTGATAACTGATAACTGATAACTGATGGTGGGTTACGGCGAATACTAAATAGGTGGTAAAATATCTAAATTATTGTCGCCTAACCCACCCTACACTAAGTTTCTGGGGTTTTTCCCTGAGCTTGTTTTAATCTTTCTGCTGCTGTTTCCATGACTTCTGCAAAGTTTTCGAGAATTTCGCCGGGGTGTGCTTCCAGGATTTTTGTGGATAGGGAAATGCGGTTTTTATATTCGTCAATTTCCGCGACTACCACTTGAATTGCTTGACCAACTTTAAAGAAAGTCATGGGAGAATTAAAAGAGGCTCCTGTCACCTGTTTAGCATGGAGTAATCCCGTCACTCCACCGCAATCGACAAAGACACCGTAGGGTTGTAATTTAACCACAGTGCCACTTAATAATTTACCCACAGCTAATTGACTGATAGCGTTAGCGCGAGCAATTTCTCGCTGAGATAAAACTAATTTATTATTTTCTTGATCGATTTGAATAAAAGTTGCGGTTAAAAGTTGTCCGATCAGGGAATCTAAATCATTTTTTTCGATTAAATGGGAGCGAGGGATAAATCCTTTTAATCCTTCCACTTCTCCCGTCACTCCCCCCTTATTCACCCCCGTGACGCGCAGCTGTACCGACTTGCCACTTTCAGAGATTTCCCTGACATTTTCCCAAGCTTTTTGTAGTAATAATTGCCGCAGAGACAGGGTAACTTGTCCTTCCGCGTCCTGTCCACGGGTAATCAGAAAATCGAATTCTGCACCTATGGGTAAAGCTTCAGCAATAGAAATAACATTTTCGAGGGAAATTTCCCTTAAAGGAATAAAAGCGGAGGATTTGCCGCCAATATCGATGAATGCTCCATCGGAGGTGTGTTGATCGACTCTCCCGCGCACGATTTGCCCTTTTTCAAATTGATAATCGTATTGATCAAGAGCTTTGGCAAAATCGTCCATGGAAAAGGCTGGGTTCGGTGTCATGATAAATAGAATAGTTACAAGTATGATTTCGAGCTGCTTCCAGTGTAAGCTGAAGCTTGAGGAGTCAGACCATTAAGATTTAAGAAGGCTAAATAACTCTAGCACATGACCCCAGGCAGATTTGGCCGCCTTAGCATTATAACTAGCCCTTTGGTCGCAGAAAAAGCCATGGTCGGCGTTTTCATAGCGGAAAACTCGATGGGGGATTTGATAACGGGTTAATGCGTTTTCTATCTCATCCACTTGCTTTTGAGGAATACTGGTATCCAACACCCCGAAAAATGCGTAGATTGTCCCTTTGATTTGGGGAGTCACCTTCACTGTCCCTTGACCACCCCCGGGGGTTCCCGTGGTGATTCCTGCACCGTAAAAAGAGGCACTAACTTTGATATCCTCTAGAGTGGAGACAAGATAAACCACATGACCACCAAAACAAAAACCGATCGTGCCGACACCGGTTTTTTGCACCTGTGGCAAACTATAAAGATAATCGATGGTGGCTTGGATATCGCTGATTAATTCGGCTGCTTTGGTTTGTTCTTTGTACTGACGACCGATTTCGATATCTGCCATACTGTACCCCGTTTCAAAACCGGGAGCAAATCGCTGATAAATGGCAGGAGCGATCGCTATATAGCCTTCTTGGGCAATTCTGCGGGTGACATCGCGAATATGGTCGTTTACGCCGAATATTTCCTGAATTACGATAATTGCTGGATAAATTCCCACTCGATCGGGAATGGCTAAATAAGCATCTATGTCAATATCTTTGTTAGAAATCGTAACAGTTTGCGTATTAATAGTCATAATTTTCTCGGTAAAAAGCGAATTGGTGTTAGGGTGTTAGGGTTGTAAGGTGTTAGGGTTTTAGTTAAAATTGCCCACTTCCCCATTTCCCCACTTCCCCATTCCCCCATTCCTCAAATTAAAACAAACTTTTCCAAGGCCGCGGCCACCCCATTTAAGTCTACACTGGGGGCAACCCAATCGGCTTGATCCTTAACAGCTTGGGGAGCATTACCCATGGCAACACCGACACCCGCATAGGTGAGCATAGAAACATCATTAAAATTATCACCGATCGCCATGACGTTTTTAGGTTGTAATCCTAGGATATCTTCGGCCAAAAATTGGGTGGCGCTTCCCTTGGTAGCCTCAACGTGGGTAACTTCAAAAAAAGTCGGACTCGATTGGGTAAAGTATAAATCTTGATTTTGATAGCGTTGCTGTAAATGCTGCCAAATCTCGGCGATAAATTGCTTATCTTCCCCCATGGCCAGGATTTTAGTAGTTTTGTGGGCCACTTTGCGTAAATCTCCCACTGCTTCGGCAATAATACCCGATCGCTGCCGATAGAATTCCGTTTCCGCGTTTAATTGCCGCACATAAAGCACATCGTCCATATAAAAATTAAGGGAGATTTTCTCCTTCCATTGGGGTTGTTCGAGATAATCTAAAAGATCGATCGCCAAGTCGGGGGAAATAGGGGTATGTCGATGGTGAACTTGGGAAACAGGGTCTTGAATCCAAGCGCCATTGTAAGCAATTATAGGTAAAGTGGATTTAAGGCGTTTATGAAAGCGTAAAGCCGAGCGGTACATCCTACCAGTGCCAATAGCGACGGGAATCCCCTTTTTTTGGACGGAAGAGACAGCTTGCACCACGGCCGGATTAACCTGATTGTTATCCCCGGCGATCGTTCCATCCACATCGACAACGATTAAGCGAATATCCACAGTCTTTTCCCATTCAACGGTAACAGTTAATAGTTTGCCACTTCCCCCATCAAAAAGGGTAAATCTTGGTATTGTAAAGTTTTGTAAAAAATATATGCAAATGACTGCAAACAACTGCTAATATTATGGTTAGTACAAGTTTACGTTGCAGTTCACATGAAACTATCAGATTATGCTAAGAAAAAAGGGATCAGTTATGACACTGCTTGGAGAATGTGGAATCGAGGGCAGTTACAAGGAGAACGTCTTCCTACAGGAACAATTATTATTTTTGAAGATGACCGTTCTTGCGGTGAAAATAAAGTAGCTATTTATGCGCGAGTTTCTAGTTCAGAAAATAAATCTGACTTAGAGACTCAGGCAAAAAGATTGGAAGCTTATTGTATTGCGAAAGGCTATCAAATTGTTCGAGTAGTTAAAGAAGTAGGAAGTGGAGTCAATGATCATCGAAAGCTATTATTAAAACTTCTAGAACAAACTGATTATAATTTGATTGTCGTAGAACATAAAGATCGTTTAAGCAGAGTAGGGTTTAATTATCTGAAAGTTCTTTTAACTCAAACAAATAGAGATCTAGAGGTCGTTAATCTAGCAGAAGAAAGAAAAGACGATTTAATGCAAGACTTCCTGAGCATAATTACCTCATTTTGCGCTCGATTATACTCATTAAGACAACGAAATAGAAAGATAGAATGTTTAATTAAATGCCTTGAGGAGAATGATGAAATTAGTTCAAAAACATCTAATTAAATTTAATCACAAAAATTATTCAGTAATTGATAAATTAGGATTTTTATCGAAGAATCTGTATAATTGTGCTGTTTATTTAAACCGTCAAGTTTTCTTTTCACATCAACCATTTTTAACAATGACTGAGTTACATCATGCCTTAAAAATGAGTCCAGATTATCAAGCCTTACCCGCCAAAGTAAGTCAGTTAGTATTAAAGCAAGTAGAAAAAACCTTTAAATCCTACCAAAAAGCGAAAGAACAATACAAAAAATCGCCAGATAAATTTACAGGAGAGCCTAAGTTGCCAAGATACAAAGACAAGGAAAAAGGTAGAAACGTTTTAACTTATAACTATCAAGCCATTTCTAAAAAAGCGTTGAAGCAAGGTTTAATCAAGCTATCAGGGACTAATTTAGAATTTAAAACTAATTTAAAGAAAGTCTTAGAGGTCAGGATTATTCCTAAATTGGGTGCTTATTGTTTAGAGATTGTCTATGAACAACCATCCTCATCAAGTCAAGAGGGAGAAAGATATGCTTTTATCGATTTAGGCTTAAATAACCTAGCTGCTGTTACCTCTAATATTCCCGAATTTCAGCCAACTTTAGTATGTGGAAAAGCCTTAAAATCCTGCAATCAAAAGTACAACAAGACACTAGCTAAACTCAAATCGGAATTACCCAGTCTCCAGAAGACCAGTAAAAGAATACAAGGTTTAACTTTAAAGCGTAATTGCAAGGTGGATTATTACCTCCACACCGCTAGTAAATATATTATTGATAAATTACTAGCTCATCAAATTAACCTTTTAGTTATTGGTCATAATCAAGGCTGGAAACAAAACATTAATATTGGAGATAGAAATAACCAGTCATTCGTAAATATTCCTCATTCAAGGTTTATCGAACAACTTACCTATAAAGCAAATTTAGTAGGAATAGAGGTCAAAACAACTAATGAAAGCTATACCTCTAAATGTAGTTTCTTGGACTTAGAGTCTATTCAAAAGCAAAAAAGCTATTTAGGCAAGAGAATTAAAAGAGGACTATTCAGAAGCTCGTCGGGTTATTTCTATGGAGCAGATATTAATGGTTCCTTAAATATTGGAAGAAAGGTAGTCGGAGAGGCCGCCTTTAGCGGGAATCCGATAGAGAGGTTCGTAGTTAACCCAGTACGGGTCAAAGCGTACAAAGCTAATTCTAGATGCAATATTTGCCTACAGAATTAGTAACTATTCAGCCAAGGCATTGTTAAAACCCGATGACTCTGGATGGGTAAGATAGGGATAGAGAATTCCCCAAATAACCATCGAGATAGTCGATCTGGCTAGAATTAAACTAGCCAGATCGAGACAGAGCTTAATTCTTTCAGCTAGGGGCATTTTAGCCCGCAATTCCGCCTCCGATTCGGGACGATGGATAATCCGGACGGCCACCGCACCGATCGCCGTCCCTGTACCGATAATGATGAGGGTGCGTCGCTGCAAATTCCCGATTCCTAAGCTGGATAGATGCGAATACGGCGATTCGGTTCCTCTCCGAAGCTATCGGATTGGAGACGGTAATGTTCCACTAATTCGTGCTGCATTTTCCGCACTTTCGCCGAGCGGGGCAGTAACTCCACCGGTTGGCCGGTAGGAATAACGATTTGTTCCACCGCTAACCGGGCCTCCTCCAAAGCTTCGATCTCGTCATCACTACCGCTGCGGGCAAATAAACGCAGATCCGCACCTTCCTGATTCATCGGGTCATCAATGCCCAAAATCCGCTTTAAACCGCGAGAAATTTGGGGCAGGGTATTGGATTTGATGCCGTGGATGGGAATTTGTCTTACTTTGGCAATTTGCCGCAATTTTGACTGATTTTTAACGTGGGAACGCAGGGCCAGCACCGCATCGGCCTCCTGTAAATCTTTGGTCAAAACGATCGGCAAATCTAGGGCCTGTACTACCTGCTCGATCGGAGCGCGACTGACTCCGTAGGGATAGACATAAACCGGCCAATCTTCGCCATTGGGACCGGGGACGCGGACTTTTTCCGTTTCCGGTTCTTCCTGCAGCCAAGATTGTTCGAGGAGGCGATCAAAATCGTTTTCCCGGTTGAGAGGGCCCGCAGGGAAACGGGCCACGGGGGTCATCCGGCCATCGGCCCGCCATCCCTTGGGTTTATCCATTTCTGGCAGATAATTGCCGCGCAAAGGGGTGAGGTTTTCCGGTTTTGGTTCTTCCTGAGCGACCTGTATTTTTCCCTCCTCATCTACCCAACGGATTTGGGCAATTGCTTCCCGTCCCCGCAGCAGTTGGTCGATAGTGGTGGATACGTCCCCGTGAATCACCCAGCGCTGACGTTCCAACATTTCGATGGCAATCTCAAAGGTGGGGGGTGCTTTGCGTTCTAAAACGGTCTTCTGAGAACCCCGGCGGCGTGCTTCTTCGTCTCCGAGAGTTACTGCCTGAATTCCCCCGACTAAATCCGATAAAGTCGGGTTTTTAATTAAATTTTCCAATTGATTGCCGTGGGCCGTTCCCACTAACTGCACCCCGCGTTCGGCGATCGTGCGAGCGGCCAGAGCTTCTAATTCCGTACCGATCTCATCAATCACGATTACCTCTGGCATATGGTTTTCCACTGCTTCGATCATGACCTGATGCTGTAATTCCGGACGGGACACCTGCATCCGACGAGCGCGACCGATGGCCGGATGGGGAATATCTCCATCTCCGGCGATTTCGTTGGAGGTGTCGATAATTACTACCCGTTTGTTAAGATCGTCGGCTAAAACTCGGGCTATTTCCCGGAGAGCGGTGGTTTTTCCTACCCCCGGACGACCGAGCAGCAGCAGGGATTTTCCTGTTTCCACTAGGTCGTTAATCAGGGTGATCGTACCAAAAACAGCCCGACCGATACGACAGGTTAAACCGATAATTTCCCCGTCTCGATTGCGAATGGCACTGATCCGGTGCAGGGTGCGTTCAATCCCGGCGCGATTATCGCCGCTAAAACTGCCCACCCTGGCGATCGAATACTGGATTTCTTCTTTTGAGATCGGTTCGTCTCCCAGATCGATCGCCCCATCGGGAAAACGCGCTTCTGGTATGCGTCCCAAATCCATAACTACTTCGATTAGTTGATGCTGCCGCGGGTGTTCCTCGATTTTGCCGCGAATCCGAGCCGGTAGAATTGCCAAGAGTTTGTTTAAATCGTCGGTCACTGGCATCCGAGAGGAGGGTAGGGTTTCTGGCATTAATAGTAAAGGGTTTTGGCGATAATTGGCCGTTTTTATTTCCAAGATTTTCTTGGGGTCTAACACATTTATGGGTTAGTTGTCAATTAAAAAAATATTATAGTTTTTTGACCAAGGCTAGGCTTTTAATTGAGCAACCACCATAGAAGCGGCTTTAAGGGCTTCTTTGTAGGCTTGGGGGTCATTTTCAAGGTTAAGCTGGTCTAAATGCTCTAAAATTGGCAAAATCAATGAACGGGCGTAACTTCCATAGGCAATACCAGCGATTTTTTTTCTCAGTCCCAGTTGCTGTAATTTGGTCACGGTGTGGTCATTGGTTCCCCCGGCTAACTGCACAAATCCGGCTAGATTGCTGGAAAGGACTTTTTTGGCCATATTAATGGCCGGGTGGGTGGTCCCTTTGCCGATATCGCCGCTCATCGGTCGGCCGTCCGTCTGCCAAATCAGAGGACAGCTTAGGGGTGAAATGGTTTCTCGCAGATAGTGGAGGTGATCAATGATATATTCATCATCTTGGCAACTTATGGCCAGGATTTTTAGGTTTTTAGTTAAAGGTGCGATCGCTTGCCAGAGTCGAGCAAATTCCTCTCCATGACCGACTTGGGTATGAATTTCGATCGCATCTACTCCCATTTCGATAATTAAGGGGATAATTTCTGCGGGTTGACAGACACGGGATCTTGTCTCGATTATCTGCTCTGGACAAACGGGTAAACAGCGACCGCAACCATAACAGCGCTGTTCAATCACTCCCCCCCCATCAATAGCATAAGCGGGACAGATTTTTTCGCAGGGACGGGGACAATCGACCGGACAGAGTTGCGGGTTAAAGACAGCTTTGCGAAAGTGGGGATCTTCACCGTCATTGAGACTGACCATTAACCAAGGTCGTCGATTTGGGGAGAATCCGGCGATTTTTTCCGCCGTTTCGATGCCTTCCTTGGCCGCAAGGATCACGGCTCGATCGGCAGCCACATCAATACAATCGGCCCCGGCGATAGTATAGGCCAAGGCGAGGTTGCGAATCGTGGGCAAATCTTGGTAACTAGCTCCACAGATGAGCTTGAACCAGTGACCCGCAACTAGGGACTGTAAGGGAGAGGGGTTTTTATCTAGCACTTTTTTATCCTATCGCGCCCAGCCCCTAAATGTCAGCCTTGTGCTGCTCTGATTCTGACTAAAGAATGATTATTAATTCTTTTTGGACGCACTAAGTCAGAAACGGTAAGTAAAACCGATTTATTCAACAACTTCATTGTTTTGTTAGCAGCAAGTCAGCGAAGGGCGGTCGTCTTCCTTTATATTCTTGATGTATAATGATAGTTATATAATGTCAACAGTATTTTTAGATGATTTTTGAGATATAATGACGGATAGGGAACTAGGACAGCGTATGCAGAAATTACGAGAAAACGCTGGGTTAACTCAAAGAAAACTAGCGGAACGGTTAGGTGTGACAGTGCAAACCGTAAGCAATTGGGAAACAGGCTACAGGGAACCGAGAATGAACCCATCTCAAACATTAAAGCTATGTCAATCCCTTAACTGCTCACTTGCACAACTAGCTGGAGCGATCGCACCATGCCAAGACAACTGACATATTTAGGTATCCCCAATCTCACCAGCGATCGCAATTAAAGAAAATATAGGAGACAGAAAATGGCTAACGAAACCGTTACTTATTCCCTAGAAGCTGTTCTGACAAGGATCGAGGGGAAAATAGACTCCCTACAAAGAGATGTCAATCAAAAATTCGACAAAATCGATGAACGGTTAACCAAAGTAGAAATAGGACAATCGGAGATCAGAGGGGACATTAAAGCTTTAGATGAGCGACTAACTACGGAAATTAAAGGACTAACGACACGGGTTGCTTATCAGGAATTTACCAACCGGGGAATTTTTATCGCCCTAGTTGTCGCCATTTTAGGAGGGGCTGCTAAACTTTTTGGTTTTTTTCCCAATCCCTGACAGCGATCGCCATCGGTTAGTCCGAGGTTGACACTAAAGACCTAAACCAAGTTCTAAAATCCAGTTGATTCTTTTTGGACGAATGCCATCGGCCTCTACATTGAACTATAAACCCAAACGCTGCTTTTGACGGGCTTTATAGGAAGCTAACAGCCAGATAGAGCCAGAAATCAAAGAAGGAGCAAGGACGAAAAAAGTGGCCATGGTTACGGGATGTTCCCGGGCCCACACCCAATAAATCATCACGGCAAAAATCAAGCCACAGTAAGCTAGTCCTAGAAAGGGGATGCCAATGACTAAAATGGCGAATCGAGTATCTTTATCCATAAAATATCGTGATGGCATCGAAAATTTGGCTGATGGGTTCCGCTTGTCCCTATCTTTACTTATAATCTTCCTTCTGGGATTGCTTGGGGAAAAATAAGGTATTTTTTAGAATTAGGCGCTGATTATTGGGAGGCCTTCCTTGCCGAAAGAAAGATTAGATTTATTATTGGTAGCCAAAAATCTCTGTGATTCCCGTCAACAGGCACAGCGATTAATTCGCGCTGGAGAGGTGAAAGTCAATCACCAAATCATCGATAAACCGGCCACAGAAATCGATCGGTCAGCGGCGATCGAGGTTAAGCAGAAACTGCCCTATTTGTCAAGGGGGGGCGAAAAATTAGCCAAGGCCTTAGAATTGTTTGCCATCGATGTCAGCGATCGCATTTGTTTAGATGGAGGCATTTCCACGGGGGGATTTACCGATTGTCTCTTGCAAAAAGGAGCAAAACAGGTTTATGGGGTCGATGTGGGTTATGGACAAGTGGCCTGGAGTTTACGGCAGGATCAACGAGTTATTTTACTAGAAAGAACTAATTTTCGCTATTTAACCCCAGAAAAGTTATACGGACAGGAAAAACCCGCCGATTTAGCAGTTATGGATCTGTCCTTTATTTCCCTGACCAAAGTTTTACCGACCCTGTGGACGCTATTAAATCCACCGCGAGAAGCGATTTTATTAGTCAAACCCCAATTCGAGGTGGGACGGGAAAAAGTCGGCAAAAAAGGGGTAGTTCGCGACTACCAAGACCAAGCAGGGGCAATTTTTCAGGTTTTACAGGCCGCAGAAGTCTTAGGATGGTTCTATCGGGGTTTAACTTGGTCTCCCATTACCGGACCTGCGGGTAATGTCGAGTATCTTCTCTGGTTGTCCACCGATACTGGCCAAGTTAGTCCCAGTTTAGCCGCGATCGCAGAAATCACCCAAGCAGCGATCGAACAGTTTTAACCCCAGTGTTTTGTCAAGGCAGTGGGGAGATTTTCAGAAAAACCCTTGACAAATGGCGAGACTTGCTTTATACTTTATGTATAATGGGAATCCGTTTGCCCATATATATAGGGTTTTTGAGGGAAGATAAGAGAGAAAAAAATAGACTCAAAAATCGGGTTGGGTAGGAAGAGGATAAAGGTATGAAGACGGAAATTTTCCCTCCCCGACAAGCATTAAACCCACCTTCCGCACTTCTTAACATTCAATTGATAATTTTTACTAATACATTGCTTACAACCCTTTGCCAGTAAAGATTGTAGCTACAAGGATCGATTTTCATCAAGGTGAAGAATTGTAATTTGTTTTCTCAGAAAAAATCAATTATTGAAAATGTTCTCAATAGTAGTTTCTACAATGAAGCTTTTTCGTCAAAACATCTTGGGGAATGTAAAAATATATAAAGGTATATGAAGATGTGCGGAATGTCGGATTAAACAAAGCATTTCTGAGAGTCAAACCGAATCTTTGTCAGGTAGAGAAGTTTCAAGTATTCTTACATACAAAAACGATGATCGGGCAGTTCAATCTATTGGAAAATGGGAGAGATAACCCGAAAAATTCTTGTTAAATCATGTTAAGTCCCGTAGAGACGATTAAAATTCTCGAAAATCATCCCGATCGCACTTTTCCAACTGGTGAAGTTATTTTTGCCGATGGCACGGAGGGCGATTTAATGTACGGTATTCTTAGTGGAGAGGTGGAGATGTATATCAAGGGGCAATTGATAGAAACTCTACAAAAAGGGGACGTATTCGGAGCAGGAGCGCTCCTGCACCCAGATAAACTGCGAGAATCCACAGCTATCGCCAAAACTGATTGTAAATTAGCCTATCTCAATCAACCGCAGTTTTTATTTGCCGTGCAGGAAACCCCCATGTTTGCGATCGAAGTATTAAGAAGTTATTCCGATCGCTTTCGCAAGTTAAAAAAAATCTTCGCCGGTGAAGCATAGAGGAGCAAAGGAAAGCCATACCCCGAAAACTATTGACCGAAAATCTCACCAATAGTTAAACGGGAACCATTGACCAAATCCCCACCAGAACGCGGAGGTTTTCCCGATAATTGCACTTCTTTTAATAATAATAAACCCGCTCCCGTCTGCACCACCGGCCCGAAATTTTTCCAGAGAGCCACGATCGATCCCACTTCTCCGCTTAGATGAGAAAGGTCTTTTGTCTGTAATTCTCGAGGCAGTTGCTCCGGATCGTCTAGGGGAATAGTGGCCATCACTTTAAAGGGTTGTCCCCGGAAAGTGGTTAGCGCATGAGGATAAAAACCCCGGACTCGATCGTGAATTGTCCGGCCCGAATCTTGCCAGTGGATTAGATAGTCAGATTTTTGAATTAAAGGGGCATAGGTGGCATCATCGTTATTTTGAGGAATTGGGGTAATTTCTGCTCGATCGAGCTTAGAGAGGGTTTCTAGGAGCAAATCCGCCCCCATTTGGCCTAGGGTTGCTCCCACCTGTTCGGCATTGTCAAAAAGAGCGATCGGGGTGTAGGCTTTCAGTAGCATCGGTCCGGTGTCCATGCCCGCATCCATTAACATGGTGGTAATGCCGGTTTCTTTTTCTCCCCTAGCGATGCACCACTGCACGGGGGCTGCTCCCCGATATTTCGGTAAAATTGAGCCATGAACGTTAATACAGCCTAATCTCGGCATCTCTAGAATTTCTGGGGAGAGGATTTGTCCGTAGGCAACTACTACAAAGGCATCCGCTCGCGATTGTCTGAGAAAATCTAAGGTTTTAGCATTTTTTTTGACACTTTTAGGCTGTAAAACTGGTATTTGCTGTTCTATGGCTATTTGTTTCACCGGTGAGGGGATTAATTGATTACCCCTTCCCCGGCGCTTGTCCGGTTGGGTAACGACGGCAATTATTTCTATATCGGGATTGGCTAATAATTTTTTGAGGGTGGGGACGGCAAAAGTCGGGGTTCCGAAAAAAACAATACGCATGGGAGAGGGGGGATTTTTCAGTTATCAGTGTGCAGTAATCATTAACGACTAACTATGCCAGACCATTGGATTTTTTTGGCTTTTTCCCGACGATAGGAGAAAAAATGCTCCTCTTGTTGATAGGTACAAAAAGGAGCGATCGCAATTTGTTGATCTCTAATTCCTAACTGTTGTAGTTGATGATAAATCACCCTTCGCACGTCCAAGCGAACTTTTCCTTTTTCCTCGTCAGCAAATAAGGGGGAAGGGGAGAGGTTAAATAAATTCGCCAGAATTTGGTCGGGATTGGTTTCTTGAGGAAATAAACTTAAACCCACTTCTACGGCAACTTCTGCCTCTACTTGATACACTTCCCCGGCAATTGCCGGCCCCAGGGCCAACACTAAGTTATCTAAACAACTACCGGAGTTTAATAACTGCTTAACTGCTTTGACAACTATTCCCTTAGCTGTCCCTCTCCATCCAGAATGAATCGCCACCCCAACACCGCTAGAGCGATCGCCTATTAGTACAGGTGTACAATCAGCACTGGCCACCCAAATCCCTTGACCGGAAGCATCGGTAATAATTCCATCCGCTTCGGCTATTTCTGGGTTAGTAATCCCTTGGGGATTTAATAGGCGATCGCCATGTACCTGTTTGACCCGATAAACTGGTACATTTGCCCCTAGAGCAGCCGTAAAAGCTTCCGGGGTTTGGGGGTAATAATGACGGGTAAAAAAGCCGTGGGACCAGTCCTCTAGGAGATTACAGGTAAGATAGGGCAATCCTTGCCATGTTTGCCATTGCCACAGAGAAGTCTCGGTTAATCGGACATCGATCGCTACATTGGTCACAGTCTAAGCCTCTCTGGCTGCAATAATACCTTATTCTTTCCTATCCTAGTTCTGAGCTTGGCAAACGGCAACCGGAAAATTATTACCCAAACCCTTGACAAATGGCGAGACTTGCTTTAGACTTTTTATATAATGGGAATCCGTGCGCCCATATATATAGGGTTTTTGAGGGAAGATAAGAGAGAAAAAAATAGCCTCAAGAATCGGGTTGGGTAGGAAGAGGATAAAGGTATGAAGACGGAAAATTTCTCTCCCCGGCAAGCATTAAACAAAGCATTCCTGAGTAGGGATAATTCATGAATTATCCCTACATAATTATCCCTACAATAGGAATTGTTGTTAGGGTGATTCTTCAACCTCAGTACAATGAGTCTCAATGTATGCTAGGGCTGAATCAATCTGTCTATCATTAAGACCAAGTTTTTCACGAATCAGCTTGGGGGGATACTGAGCCTTTAGGTAATCCATAACATCATAAAGGGTAATTCGCGTACCGGCGATTATCAATCCACGCTCTGTACGAATAATAGCTGATTGCCCGTTGGATACTAGAACCATACTCATAACCTTCTAGAATTTCATTCTATAGCTTATTTTACCGCAAATTCAGTATAGGGTCGAATATGTTCGGGTTTAAAGGCAAGGACAATTTGCTCTTTAGGAATACCGGCGGCTAATAAATCAGTGGCAATACCGTCTTCGGTTCCGTCTCGTTGTATCCAGATTTTACCATTAATAATTTGTAAATGCAGTAAACAGCCATGTACTCTTTCTCGGTTATCCCAACCTTCTAAGAGAATTAGATAGTTATCAGAGTCTTTGTCAATAATGAGGAGGCGGTTTACCTCTCCAGTAGCATAGCGCAAGTTTGCATAATAACGGAGAGATTCAATAATAATTTTTCTCATTTTTTCTAAACTATCCATCTTAAAATAACCTCCTCAATTTCGTCAAAAATTAATAATTTTAATCGTTTATTGTCTAATAAAACTTGACCAATAGGATCTTCAAAAATATCGGCAAAAGCTTGTTGATGAATTGCTAAATATAAAGTTCTTTCAGATTTTAGTTTTGTCAATAAATCATAGTATAAAATATATTGTCCTAATGCTTTTTCTAAGTCGTCGATAGATGATTTGCCAACAAAACTTTTAATTTCAATGGCAATTTTTTGATTGTCTTTTTCGGCGGCAATAATTTTTTCTGCTCCTAAGTCAATATATAAATCTCTTTTTCCCCAGCGAATAATTAGGGGGTCATGGGTAATTGTCCAGCCATCTTTGTCTAAGGCAGTTCTCACGGTATCATGATAAATATCTTTTGCTAGCATTTTTATTATAACTGATGATTATTAGAGATGCATCGATTTTGGTACTGTTGAAGAATCGGTGATTCGTCTTTTTCATCTCGTTCCCAGGTTCTACCTGAAGCATACATTAAGGCAGAGCCTTGGTACAAGCAAGTTAAATTGATTTTATTTATCCATTTTTGCCTTGAGAAATTCTTCTAATTTCTTCATATCTTCTTGACTAGGAGTAAGGGTAAATCTAGTTACACCTGATTCAGTTCGCATTCTATCCATATAAATTCTTAGGGCTTCATCATCTTCTCGATGGGAGAGGACATATTTTCTTAATTCTGGGCGAGACATTTGGTAAAAATCAGGTTGATGATTCATCTTCAAACTCCACATTAGTGAGCAAGATGCTCACATTACTATTTTCATCATACCGAAATAGATGAATATCGGTATAGAAGTTAGACAGGGTTTGACACATTCTAATGCAAGTAAGCATCTGTTCGGGAGTGGGTATCATTATTGATGGCTTTTTCCTCCAATTTACGAGTTTATACCTGTAATAAGTATAGCATACTACTGGATTGAAACAGCTAATTTAGTGCCTTAGATTTAAGGGAATGCGAGCATCCTGCTCGCTAATTATTCAGGTAGTCTGCTGGCTAGATGTTATAGTCATTTCAAATAAGTTTGAGACATAAGCTTTTCATCATTTAAATTGGTATTTGAGGTTGTAGGGGCGAAGCATTCGGATAAGAAATCTACGGTTTCAGCGATAGGTTATTGCCCGAATGCTTCGCCCCTACGGGAGTGCTTACTGACAATAATAGTGAGCTAGGTGAGTCTTATCTCATTCTTATTTGAAACAACTATATATACCAAGCCAGAGCCTTGGCACAAGCAATAACTGTTAACTGTTCACTGAATCACCTTCCTCGACGACGCAACTACCCGAAAACCGTAGGCATCGCTGAGGAAAGCGACGTTGTCGCGAACCGCAGAACGGCAAGCCCAGGGACGGCTGCCCCATGACCCGCCACGTACGACATGATCTCTATTGTCTTGTAACAACACATCAAGATGTTTTGATATATCTTGATACAATTCTTCTTTTCCTTCATCCCATACCCAACCATCATTGGGCGCGTCTTTATAGTTATCATGCCAAGGATCTAGACACCATTCCCAAACGTTCCCGTGCATATCATAAAGTCCAAAGGCATTTACGATTTGAAACCTGCCTACGGTTGTCGTCCTTGCACAAGCGGTTTGTGAATAATTTGCCAAAGCCGGGTCAATTTTCCACCCAAAATGATAGGGCGGATAAATCGGATTTTGGATTAATTCTTCACTGATAACTGACCTACAAGCATATTCCCACTCTGCTTCACTGGGTAAACGGTATTGATAGCCTTTCCCTTTTTTCTGAGACCAGCGCGATAGTCTCTCACAGAATTCCACCGCATCCTGCCAACTAATACGTTCCACTGGTCGGCAGCTATTTCCTTTATAGTGTGAAGGTTCTGGGTTGAGATCCCGTTCAACTTTAGGCAAAGAAGCTACTGCTCGCCACTGCGCCTGCGTTACGAGATATTTGCCCATCAGGAAGGGAGAAATCTTGACCTTATGTGGCTGGCGTTCATTTGGATATGCTCCTTCTTCTCCTTCAGAAGCACCCATCCAAAACTCACCCCCGGGAATTTCCACTATTTCTAGGTTTATTCCGTCTTCTAACTCTTCGATTACTGTGGCTGGTAGATCGTTTTCTGCGATGATTGAGAGGGCAATATTTCCTTGCTTATTAACCTCTGCTGTCCAGATAGGAACCTCCTCTCCCCACTGCTTCAGCAACCAGGAAGCTGACAGCCTTATCTGTGCTTTTTCCTGCTCATCTCTCAGTAATTGCCATAATCTATCTTTCGTGAAGAATGATTTACGGACTGCCTCTTCTTCTAATGTCTCTCGCTCTAAATTATCAATGTCTGGACTGCGGAGATAAGTATATAATTCCTCCTGACTACTAGCTTGGAGAAACTCTTTAGCCAATTTCGTAGTCTCCACCGTGTCTTGATATTCTTGCAGAATTTTCTCTGCATCTGCTAACTTGTCACCCGACCACAAATAATCCTGGGATTTATTATTTTTTTGCCAGTCTTTGGCATCTTTATCCACCTGTTTGGCTAATTCTCTTCCCTGTCGATTTTCGTTTCGCCACTGATTCAGGTTGTCCCACTTTTCAATTAAAGCTTCATGGGCTAAATCTACCCAAGCTTCTTCTTCTCGTTCAGTTTTTCCCGTTACTAAAAGGCGACCTTTTACTAATCCTTGTTTTCCTTCAATTAGTTCTGTTAAAACTTTTTGTCCTTCTTGATTATCTCCAGCTAAAGACAAGATAAAGGCTTTTGATTGACGCAATCTGGTATCTTTTTCCCCATCTCCTATTTGCAGAAGATTCAAGAAAATTCGCTTAATTAAAGCTTTTTCTGCTTCCGTTCGCTCCTGCTGCGGTGAGTCTTTTTCATAATCCTTGTATTGATAGACTTTATCAGCTTGACAATTTAACGCTCCTACTATCCCACCTATCGCCTCATAAGTATCTAAAGTCAGCCGATGGTTTGCTTCATCTCGTTTCTGCCAAAGCTGGGTTAAAGCAAACTCTAATAATGGTAAAAATCCTGGTTCTTGTTTAATATCTTCAAGGATTTTATTGAGTAAATCATTAGTAACTTCATAGCCTTGCAGTTTGGCTGGTTCGGTGATAGCTTCTAGCAAATCTAATCCCCTTAGATCTGGCAGGTATTCGGCGTTATTTTGAATCAGTTGTCGCAAAGAATCGTAACGCAAACAGGGTTCAATGAAATCCGCCCTCATGGTAGCGACAACTGCCAGAGGAGAGTCTGGAATTGTGGCAACTTGAGTAATCAATTCAATAAAGCGATCGCGCTGTTCCGCTAGAGCAAAAGTGAATAATTCCTCAAACTGATCTACCACCAGCAAGAATTTGTGTTCGCGGGGAAAAAGCTCTAATAGCGGTTTTAAGCCTTCGCTGTCTTGATTATTGATACATTGATCCAGCAATTGTTGATCATCTCGAAAATAGGGTAACAGCAAGCTTTCCAACATTGTTAACGGCTTAAATCCAGGCTTGATCGGTTCGAGAATTTGCCATCCTAATTCTTCCAACCAGGGTATCAATCCCGCCAGAACTACCGAAGATTTCCCACTTCCAGAAGCACCAATCAGAGGGACAAAATTTAGCCGATCCAGCTTAGATTTGATGTCGTCCACCACTCGCTTGCGTCCGAAGAAAAATGGGCGTTCCTTCTTAGTAAACGCCAGCAATCCTTGATAGGGACAGCGCAATTCTCCCTTCTCATCTAGTAACGGTTTCACCTCTTTAACTTGAGGTTGCGCCCCATATTTGACCAGAATTAGCGATCGCCCAACTCCCATGCGAATCGGTTCTTGACCCTTCCCGCGCAATTCCCGCGAAACGAAATCAAACAGGCGATCGGCACTAATTTCTCCCGTTTTTGGGTCCGCCTCTTTTTGGGACAATCCTTTCAGTAAGGCGGCGGTGAACAAACTGTATTTCTTATCTTCCCAAGCCACCTGTTCTGACCGACAGGCGGCGATTAGGTAGTAATCTTGCTTCTCCTTAAACGCTGAGAGGCTAGGTTCTAGCAAAGTGCGATTTAATTCCCGATTTTCGGGCAATAACGCCCCCGCATGGCAACAGTCTAGCATTACTACCAGATTACTCAAATTAGAACGCCGTAATAAAGGATTGAGTTCTCGGTCTAAAGAAATGGCATTTTTGCCGTCGGGTTGGCTATCGGAGGTGGCGAGATAGGCTTCCCCGTCACCGATGCGATTGATCAGGCGAAACCCGTGTCCTGAAAAGTAGATCAAGACTTCTTGATTTTTGGTCTGCTCTCCCGATAAGATTTTCTTTAAGGCCTGCAAGACTTCATTCCCCGTTACCTTTCCTGGAACAACTTCGTAGCGTTTTTCTGCGGCAATCCAGCAATTGGGTAGGCGTTCTACATTGGCAAATGTCCCAGTATTCTCCAAGAATTTAGCAACAGCTTCCGCATCTTTGGCGGGTTTACTCAAAGATGGCAGGAAATTGGGGTTATCGTAATGGTTAATGCCGATGACAAGGGCGTAGCGAGCCATAGACAGTCAGCAAGGGATAGAAATGTTTTTTATGTTAGGTTATTTTTTGGTAAACTGCAAGGAAAGCATAGGCCCTCCCTTAGATAATCTTTTCTTATCATCACAAGTACGGGAGAGCCAAGAAATAGTTAAGAAAAAAGTTAATTTTCAATTTTTGCATTATTTATGACTCGACTAACTCCGATCCAAATTGACGAAAACACCCTAATTTATATAGAGTCCACCGATGACCTAGAAATTCCTGCCGAGACTGTAAAAACGGAGGGAAGAGTTGCTAAAGGGGTAATTAATGTACCAGATAAACAGCAAATTTTGCAGAATTTTCAGACAATTGAAGATACAATTCGTACTTACACTACTTACACTTTAAACGCTTTTCGCAATTTAGCCATTGCCAACATTGAGGAAGTCACTTTACAATTTGGTGTGGAAATCGGCGGTGAGGTAGGAATCCCTTATATTACTAAAGGAACCGCTAAAAGTAATTTAAATATTACGGTTAAGTGTACCTTTCCTAAGCCGCCGAACTCGTCTGATTGATGGTTCAATATTTAACGTTTTCTGGTTCTTCCGTATATTCCCAAAATAAGAGAGCCAAATAATCTTGATTAAAGTCTCTGGTCTTGATTTTGGGGATAACTGGGGAATAGATCTCTAGGGAAATCCTCGGCACTTAAACAGGTTTGTAAAGCTTGGGAGGGATTATTTTTGTCCGCACCACGACTGACAGCGATAACGCACTCGGAAAAGCGGCCGGGTAATAAACTTTGACGACAGGAATCTAAAACCTGTTTAGAAATCCCTAATTTATCCGGTTCCTTGGCTGTTTCTGTTTCCGTTTGTTTGAGGGAATTAGCGGCAAACAAGGGGGCAGCGCGATGGATATCGACCACACAATTACCTAGGTCAATAGGACGACGCACTTGAAAACAAGCTTGCAGAGCCAGATTACCATCGATCGGGGTTTTGGATTTAATCATTACCACACAGCGGGATAATTCTTTAGGAATTAATGCTTCTGAACAAGCGGTGGCGGCATCTTGGGGACTGACTCCCGTGCGGACAATCTGACTGATACAGGCACTAAATTGATTATTATTGCCAAATGCGATCGCTGTTCGGTTCATTTCTACTAAGCCAAGGGAAATAGTAGCGATCGCGCTCCAACTAGCAATTTTTTTAATATGGTTTTTCATCGTTTGCTCACACCGAAGATTTTAAGGCTAACTCGCCTTGATTTTAACAGATTCACGGGCAATAATGGGGGGAGGAAATTATGAATTATGAAGTGGGGAGATGGGGGAATGGGGTAGGGTTGATTCATGAATCAACCCTACCTTGAATCAACCCTAGGGAGATGGGGGAATGGGGAGATGGGGGAATTTGACTAATACCCCAAAACCCTAACACCCCAAAACCCAGGGACCAAAATTAGTATTCTGGTACAGTGGAATCGACTTCACGACTCCAGGCGCTGATACCACCTTTGACGTTAATTCCTTCGATACCTGCGTCTTTGAGGATAGCGAGGGCTTTAGCGGAACGTCCCCCCATCTTACAATGGGCGATAAGACGATAACCGTTGACTAATTCCTTAATTTTGGGAATTGCCGAACCATTTTCGATATCGGGTAGGGGAATTAATACCGAGTTGGGAATCTTAGCGATTTGGTACTCGTTGGGATTACGCACATCGATGAGAATGTAATCATTGGCATTGCTGTCAATTAGTGCTTTTAACTCTACTACGGTCATTTCTGTCATTTTTTGCTGTTCTGCTGCTTCTTGTGCCTTCGCTTGCGGAATACCGCAGAATTGTTCGTAATCAATTAGTTTTTCAATGACGGGACGGATGGGATTCGGACGCAATTTTAACTCGCGGAATTTCATTTCCCAAGCATTGTAAAGCAGTAAACGACCACTGAGGGTATCCGGAGCGCCGAGGATGATTTTAATGGCTTCTGTGGCTTGAATTGTGCCGATTACTCCGGGTAAAACCCCTAAAACGCCGCCTTCGGCACAGGAGGGAACCATCCCCGGTGGTGGCGGTTCGGGATAGAGATCGCGGTAGTTGGGACCGCCTTGGTAGTTAAAAACGGTTGCTTGTCCTTCAAAGCGGAAAATTGAGCCATAGACGTTGGGTTTGTCGAGAAGAACACAAGCATCATTAGTCAGATAACGGGTGGGGAAATTATCGGTCCCGTCGATAACTACATCATAGGGGGCTAAAATGTCAAGGGCATTTTCGGAACTTATGCGGGTTTCGTACAAATCCACCTGACAATAGGGGTTAATTTCTAGAATTCTGTCCTTAGCGGAAACAATTTTCGGTTTGCCTACCCAAGAAGTGCCGTGAATAATTTGACGTTGCAGATTGGAACTATCGACGATATCGAAGTCAACAATACCGATTCTACCGATGCCAGCCGCCGCTAGATAGAGTAAAAGCGGGGAACCGAGTCCCCCGGTGCCGATGCAGAGAACACTGGCGGCTTTTAGTTTTTTTTGACCTTCTAAGCCCACTTCGGGCAGAATAATGTGTCGAGAGTAGCGTTGAACCTCCTCTTTGGAAAGTTCGATCGCCGCGAGATTAGGATTTAGCATAGATTGGGTAAATAGTGAAACCTGACTCGATTCGGGCAAGAATTTCGTCTCAGCACGATTTAGAGACAAAAATCAGGAAGACTCGATCGCTTCCTGTTTTTTCAATTCTTTCTATGATTATGATAGTGTGAGGGTCTGGCTCCCTGTTGTTAATATTAGTTAACTTTCCCCTGCTACTTGGGCGCGGTATTCACTAGCGGAGAGGGTATCAGCCAAGGCAGTATCGGGATTTTCTACCCGCACTTTTAATAACCAACCCTCCCCGTGGGGATCATCGGCAATTAATTCGGGGGAGTCAATCATCGCTTGATTGCGATCGACTACGGTCCCCGAGACGGGAGGATAAAGATCTTCTACCGCTTTTACCGATTCGATCGTGCCGAAACTACTACCTACTTCCAGCGCCTCTCCCAATTCGGGCAATTCTAGAAACACGATATCACCCAATTGATCGACGGCAAAAGCACTAATTCCCAAGGTAGCGATTTCACCTTCGAGTCTGACGTATTCGTGGGTTTCTAGGTATCTCAAATCCTCGGGATATTCCAGTTCCATCGTCTGTCTCTAAATATTTACAGCATCAGTTAGTTTACTAGATCTCTTGGGGAAAATGTTCATCGGCTAGGGCTGTTTTATTGCCGATCGCTACCTAGACAAAATTAATTACACCGATCGAACCCTGATTAAACAGCTAGAATTGGTCTAGGTTGATCGGGGAACGCCACAGAACACTGGAAAAGTAAGGGTTAGCCGCTTTTTTAGCTCACTTAACAATACCCAGTTTAAATGCCTCCTAGCTTACTTATGTTAAATCCCATCTTAGAGCCTCGTGGTGGCGAACATCAAACCATAAGAGCCTTTTTTGAGCCAAAAAACATCGCTGTGGTGGGATTTAATCGCCAAAATCCCCAACTTGATCGCACTCTTTTAAATAATCTCCATCATAATCCCGGTCAGCACCACCTTTATCTAGTTAATCCTCACCCCGAAAACTGGCTCGATCTTCCCACCTATAGCAGTTTAGAGGATATCCAGGCGGCGATCGATCTGGTAATTATCACCGCCCCTGCTCCCGAAATTCCCGCTATTATCGCCCAATCTGTCGAAAAACAGGTTAAATGCGCCCTGATTCTCTCCACGGGTTTTCGGGAAACCGGCCAGATGGGGGAAAATTTACTCAGGGAAATTAAAGCGATCGCTGGTCAAAAATTACGCATCATCGGTCCCCATAGCTCAGGAATCTGCAATATAAGCCAAAATCTTAACGCCACCTTTTCCCCCATCCTGCCGAAAACCGGTTCAATTGCCCTGATTAGTCAAAGTGGCGCGATCGCTGCTTCCGTGCTTGATTGGAGTTTAAGCGAAAATGTCGGTTTTAGTCACTTTATCTCCCTCGGAGTCCTTTTAGATGTGGATTGGGGCGAATTACTCTATTATTTAGGAGACGATCCCCAAACCAAAAGCATCGTTATCTACTTGGAATCCCTGAATAATGCCCGCTCTTTTCTGTCCTCAGCCCGAGAAGTTGCCCTAAATAAACCAATTATCGCCATTAGTCGCCACAGTACCGACTTTGACCCCACTTCTCTTTCCCATGCTGGCAAATTAACCAGCGATCAGCTAACTCTCTCCGCTGCCTTTGCTCGTTGTGGCATCGTGGAAGTACAAAGACTGGCCGATCTCTTGAATATCACGCAAGTTTTAGCGAAAATTCCCCGATTTCCCCGGGGAAAACGCTTGACAATCATCAGCAATGGTGTTGCTCCCGCTCTTTTAGCGGCCTCGGCTTTACTGGCGGAAGATGGACAACTGGCAACCCTTACCCCCGCAACGATCGGAAAACTAGCGCCTCTTGTTCCCGCGGATATCGTCCCCCAAAATCCCATCGATCTGCGTCGCAGCAGCGATCCCGATAGCTACGCTCGCGCCCTAGAGATCGCTTTAGCGGATGCACATACCGACGCGGTGTTGATGATTCTCTCGCCTCGCTTTAACACTGATCTGCGAGAAATTGCCCTTAGAATTGCTTCAATTGCTCAAAATAGCAAAAAACCCATTTT
The DNA here is from genome assembly GCF_050500235.1 of Microcystis protocystis FBCC-A270. Taxonomy (NCBI): domain Bacteria; kingdom Bacillati; phylum Cyanobacteriota; class Cyanophyceae; order Chroococcales; family Microcystaceae; genus Microcystis; species Microcystis protocystis. The sequence goes on along the minus strand of NZ_CP191407.1, from coordinate 4,245,069 downwards.
AGCAAGTTTGATGGGGGGAGAGGGCATTGCAGAGGGGGTAGCGTTATTAAATCAGCAGGGTATCCCCACCTATCGCTATCCCGATTCGGCGGCCCGGGTGTTTAATTTGCTCTGGAAATATGAAGAGAATCTGCGCGGTCTTTATCAAACGCCAATTTTAACCAATTCTCAGGAAAATAGCTCCGATCTAGTTTTAGTGAGCGAGATTATCGAGCAAGCAGGGGATAGAACAATTCTCAGTGAGCCAGAGTCTTTAGAGCTACTGAAAGCTTATGGAATCCCTGTTATTGTCACTAAAATTGCCGAAAGTGCCGCAGAAGCAGTTAATCTCGCTGAATCTCTCGGTTATCCCGTGGTGATGAAACTGTATTCGAGGACGATTATCCATAAAAGTGCGGTGGGTGGGGTACAATTGCCGCTTTTTTCATCTATGGCAGTGGTGCAAGCATATCAGGCGATCGAAGCTAATGTTAGCGCACAAGTGGGTGGGGAGCATTTTCTCGGGGTGAGTATTCAACCGATGTTAGAAATCGATCGAGGATATGAGTTAATTATCGGCTCTAATTACGATGATCAGTGCGGACCGGTGATAATTTTCGGTACTGGTGGCCGTTTAGTCGATATTTTTCAAGATTACGCCACCGCTCTACCTCCTTTAAATACTAATCTCGCTCGCCGACTTTTAGAAAAAACCAAGATTTATCGGGCTTTTCAGGGGACAAATGGGCTTAAATCGCTTAATTTGGCGAATTTAGAGCAAATAATCGTTAGATTTAGTAACCTGGTTAGTGAACAACCTCGCATTAAAACTATCGATATTAATCCCTTTTTTGCCGATTCAGAGCAATTGATCGCTCTTTCCGCTTCTATCCTTCTTCATCCTCCAACTACTCCCCCAGAAAAGTTATCTCATCCGGCGATTCGTCCCTATCCCGAACATTATATAGGGCCTTGGACGACGAAAAGAGGCTTAAAGGTGCTAATTCGTCCGATTCGGGCAGCGGATGAGCCTTTAGTGCGACAATTTCACCATTATCTCTCGGAAGAAAGCATTTATTATCGTTATTTTCATCTTGTCAATCTCGATCGCCAAACCGCTTATGATCGTCTTACGCGCATTTGTTTTATCGACTACGATCGAGTAATGAGCTTAGTGGTAGAGATTAATAACGATCAGACGGAAGAACCAGAAATTATCGCTATAGGACGCTTAAATAAACTGCACGGCGTTAATGTGGCAGAATTTGACCTATTAGTTAGGGATGACTATCAAGGTCAAGGAGTTGGTACAGAATTACTACAGCGTTTAGTCACTATTGGCAAAAAGGAAGGATTAGAGGGAATTGAAGGGGAAATTTTAAGGGATAACCGCGCTATGCAGATGATAGCTGCTAAAGTGGGGTTTTCTCTCTATAAAACTGCCGATTTTGTCAAAGCGGAACTTGAATTATGAAGCCTTTTTTGATCAGCTGATCACTAATTTTCTGGCTGAATTGTTTGGGCTAATCCTTGCTCTAAAGTAAAGGGAGGTTGCCAATCTAGGTTTTTTTGAATATAGCTAGAGTCAACGGCAAGAGAACCAAGCAAGCGATCGATACTATAGGTGTTAAAAGGGAGGTTTTTCCCTGTTATGGATTCTATGGTATCACCCAGATAACCTAAGAATCTAAGTAGGGTAGTGGGGACGGGCAGCAATTGACAGGGTTGTTGAATTTGTTGAGCAATGAGTCGAATTAATTGGGGAGTAGAAACAGCTTGGTTATCGCTAATTAAAAAGATTTGATTAGCGGCATTAGGATGATCTAAACAGGTAATAATGGCAGCAACTAAGTTACCCACAAAGACAAAACTGCGGCGATTTTTTATTGCACCAAAAGGTAAAGGTAATCCCCGTTTAATTAGTTTCATCAAGCGCTCCATATTACCTGGATTACCAGGACCGTAAACTAGAGTAGGACGAATAATTGTCCAAGTCATGTTACTATCTTTGGCAAGGTTAATTAAAGCTTGTTCCGCTTGTAGTTTACTACGACCATAGGGACTATCGGGATGACAGGGAGAGTTTTCTGTGAGTATCCTATCGCTTTGAGTTGTCATCGCACCGATAGAACTAATAAAAATAAAGTGTTTAACTCCTGCTTGAATTGACTGTTGAATCAAGTTAGCTGTACCTTGAGTATTAACCTTAATAAATTCAGCTTCTGGATTGGGAATAGTTTCGTTGATAATATGAGCGCGGGCTGCTAGATGAATAACTATATCAATTCCCTCAAGTGCCTCTTGCCAATTAGTTTTTTCATCGATATTGCCAACTTTAACTATTCTTATTGGCCTGGATAAGGACTGAGATAAATTCTTTCGTACTGCCGCAGTAATCTGGAATTTCTGCTGAGATAAAATTGGCAAAAGATAGCTGCCGATAAAACCTGTTGCACCCGTGACTAAAATGTTTTTCATAAAATTATTTTATAATTATGTTGTTAACCTAATTTACCAAAATTTCCAGCCATACTTACTAAAATAATAAAATGCTGATTGAATAGTCACCCAAGTCAATTTAAGAGATTTTTGCGAACCTCTAGCCCAGTAGTGATAAATATAGGTATTGGGATAAAATACAGACCTATATTTTTCTGCCATTCTCAAGGTTATATCCGCATCTTCTAGATACATAAAAATGTTTTCATCAAAGTATCCAATTTCTTCTAAATATTGACGACGAAACAGCATAAAACACCCAGACAAATAGGAAACGTCCATAATTTTATCATAACCAGTTTCCCTCATTTCATACCAGTCCATATATTTTTTAAACATACTCTGACTAGCTAATTGTTTCGGTATAAATCTTCTCATAAACAGTGCTAAAAAAGTTGGGTTCTGTTTACACAGATATTGTATTTCACCGTGGGGATAAAGTATTTTAGGCTGAATTAATCCAATATCTAAATTATGTTCTAAGTAATCTATTAGTTCTAAAATCGTTTTGCTATCAAAGTATATATCGGGATTCATTACTAGATGATAATCATACTTTTTAGTCCTAGTAATAGCTAGGTTTTGAGACTTGCTAAAACCAACGTTATTACCATCATTAAAATAATAATCGATGTCGTATTCCTGAAAATTATCAAAGATTTTTTTGAGTTCATCGGTGGGAGAGTTATCTACTACTGATAAATTAATTTCCATGGGTGTGCTAAACAGAGACTTAATTGCTTGAATAACTATCTCTGGGTCATTTTTGTAAAGGACAAGGGAGGCGCTAAGTTGCATAAGTATCTAAAGCTATTTTTTACTAAAAAGAGTATCCAAACAATTCTATATCTTCCTTGAGATGTTCACTAATAATATTTTTAGTTTCTTCGTTATAATAACTCCTATAGTCTCGCTGACGTTGATGATTTTGATTGACGCTTGCTAGTTTTACTTCTGGTAACTTAAGCAATTCTAGTATTTTCTCATAGTCTTTTTGTAAAGTCTCAAATCTACCGATGAAATCCAGGATAATCTCGCCATTTTTATCAGCTAAAAACCTTTTTTGCAGGCCCATCCCTTTTTGAGCTTTCCAGTATATATATTCCTCAAAACTCATCGCTCTAACCACATGATGTAAAGGATGCAGCTTTCTCCAACAGAGATATTTATACATTGATACCTCTAAATCCCAAGGGTTTCTGACAAAGGCAAATTTGAAAAGTTCATTATATTTATCTTGACCAATTAGGTTTTTAACCTCTAGGGCTGAAGGGTGAGGATTCAAATAGCCTTGAGGAAATTTAAAAGAATCATAAACCCAACCCATAGGGTCAGAATAAAGGTAATTGCGAAGATTAACTTTATTTCCCAAACGAAAATTAATTCTCCCTAATACCCAATCAATTTTATAGTTAAAATATTCCCAGTCATTTAAGATGATTTTTCTCATAGATTTCTCCAAAGACGACCCCGCTACTTTGGGATTATGGATAAAAAGAAAGTTGTATTTGTAGGAAATTAACATTTTATTCTTGCCTCCAGTTGATTTTTTAGGGCTGATTCAAGTCTGAATTGCATCACTATCTGATCTACTTTTATAGAATACCTCATTGGGGGTCTGATAGTCAAGACATTTTCGAGGACGATTGTTAATTAAGTTTACGGCTCTTTCCACCTCCTCTGGCTTAACGATTTTAAAATTCGTTCCCTTGGGGAAAAATTGTCTTAACAGTCCATTGGTATGCTCGTTTAATCCCCTCTCCCACGAATGATAAGGAGTAGCAAAATAAAAATCTGCTCCTAGTTTCTGACTCAACTCTTGATGTCCACAAAATTCTTTAACCTTGTCACAAGTAAAGGTTTTTCTTTTGTCAGGGTGAATCTCTTGAAAAAGTTTTTCTGTGACTCTATTGATTTCCGATGCGGTTTTGTTTTTGGCTAATCCTGCTACTAAAAATTTCGAGGCTTTATCTACATGAGTAACGAGAACTCCTAGATGATTGCCTCCAATCATTGTGTCACTTTCCCAATGACCGATTTCAGTTTTCTGGTCAGCAATTACTGGTCGCTCGCTGATATCTACACGCCCTGGAATCCCTCCACGCTTACTTTTTGCTCCGCCTCGACTCTTTCTTTGACAAAGCCCCAGGCGTAAATATTTCTGGTACTCTCCACATCCGTGATAGTTCTGATAGATCATTTGATAGATGGTTTCATGACTGAGCGATTCTTGACCAGCTTTTTTCAGACGACCTGCTATTTGTTCGGGACTATGATAATCTTTCAATCCTTCTTTGACCAACTCTAAGGCTGACTCGCTGACATTTTTAAAGGGTTGTTTGGCATTTTTTCGCCTTGTCTCGCTTTGAGCTTGTGCTGTGTCAGGTAGATAGCAGCCAAGGGAACTTTGATTCCTTTTTAATTCCCGTGATATTGTGCTTTGATGACATCCGAGCCAGACGGCCATTTGCCGTTGAGATAAATTTCCCTCCTGACTAAGTTGGTAGAGCAAGTTTCTTTGTTCTATGTTAAGATGTTGGTGGCTCATTTTGGGTCTGATTTGTTTTTGTTAATGATCAGACAGTACCTGATGAGCCTTTCTTTGACAACTCTTGAGGTTGATGCATTTCATTTTTGAATTGGCGTAGTGACAGTCATAGAACTACATTTTTTTTGCTATGATAACCTTCTGATCTTCAATTACATTGCGCGTCGAGTTTACTAGACGTATTTCAGCGTGAAAACCACAACTTTCTAAGCGTTCAGTTATATCCAATCCGTAATTTCTGAAGGCAAGAACTCTTCCCTGTCCACGGATCTGATCGCCATGATACTCAGGTTCAAGTTTATGTATGATAGTCCCATCAGGCTGCAAGAAACATCTTTCAACTGTCTTCGGGTTATCCGATAAAGGCACGGTAAAGATAAAGTATCCATCTTTTTTTAAGACTCTGTAAATTTCAGAAAAACCCTTGTTATCATCAGGAACATGCTCGAAAACTTCGGTGGAAGTCACTAAATCAAAAGATTCGTCGTTGAGAAGAAGATTTTGAACGTCTTGACAGACAACAGAGTTCTTCATCAACCCTAGAGGTACATCATCAAAGTATTCAGAAAAGTATAAATTCTTAAATTTACCTTTTAAGAATTTATAGAAAGCTCCGCGAGAAGACAACTCATAAACAGAGGTAATGGTTGAAAAATTTAGAGATTCAATTGTCAAACCAACTGCTCTATGAATTTTAGTAGATCTACAGTTTAAACAACGAGTACCAAAATATCCTGGATGTATCCGAACCACCACAGAACCGCACAAATTACAAATCCCAATAGTCATAGATGTTTTCCTCGTCATTCAGTAGTAGAGAGTATAACGTTTTCGATAGATTTAGCTATATTATTCCAGTCGAGACTTGTATGTTTCCTTTTGAGATTTAAGGAAATAGACTCATAAAGCTCTTTATTATCAATTAGATCCAAAATACCCTCTTTAATCGATTCAGAATCGGAATTTACGAAAATTGCTTCAGCATCTGGAACTAGCTGATCTTTAAGTCCACCCACTTTTGTACAAACCATGGGAATACAGGCAGAAACACCTATAGAGACTACCCCTGACTGGGTTGCAATAGTATAGGGAAGAACTAAAATATCAGCTTCATTGAAAAACTTAGAGATTTCATTTTCTGGTACATAATTATCTATAAAAACAATTTTACTACTAGAGTAAATATTTCTATCAATACCGAGGGGATAGAAATGCTTTCCAACTATAACTAATTTATTATATTTTTCTGTTGCCATCTTCAAACAGGCGTGGATTAAATTCTCAACTCCTTTGGAACGGATTACCTGACCAAAAAAGAGAATGTTAGGCAATGGATTATGATTCCTGGATACTTGCCTTAGACCTTCTGGTATTATTAAGCCGAGAGGAATAACATGACAATCATCTTTTCTCCCATATCTTTTTTGAAATTCGTTTTTTACATATTCCGACAAAAAAATTAATTCATCCGAAGAGTAAATAGATTTCTCTTTAAGATAATCTACAATTTTGCCTTTGAAATTGTTCTGATTTTTATCCCCTATACATCCGTCATGTATGGTAGTTATTACCTTTTTATTAAACAGCTTAAAAATGAATACAAAAAAAATATTCCAGTAATGAAAATAAGGAAGATAAATAGAACTATATTTGTTAACTGTCAAATCACAGAACAAGCTGATCATATATAGAGGTAATAAAGTAAAAGAATAGATAAAGAACTCATATACATTTCTATGAGCAATCCATTTATAATTGTGGCGTGGAGTTTTTACCAAAGAGCCAAAAGGGACGATAACGGTTTTTTCAATCGAAAGACGATCAATAACTTCTTGTGCATATATTACCGTACCACCTCGGACTCCAAGAGACAATAGACCTCTTGCATAATTTTTTTATGGTATAATATAAGGTTTTGCTTTTTTCTCAATTCTTAGATTGAAGTGGAAAAAAGAATAAAATGTGATCTTAGGTCAGGAAATCATCTATAATTTTGCTATGTTTATTAGCAAAATTATGGATTATCAAAACTTATCAGATGAACAATTCAAACGCCGTTTCGGTGTGTACAAACAAACATATAGAAAGATGGTAGAATCAGTAAAAAGTGTTGAAGCCGACTCTAATTCACCATCTAAAAGGGGACCGAAACCTAAACTATCTATAGAAGAACAAGTTTTAGTAACGTTAGAATATTGGCGAGAATATAGAACATATTTTCACATTGGTACAAGCTGGGAACTATCAGAATCAACTATATGTCGGATTGTAAATAAGACGGAAAAAATGCTTTTACAATCGGGAAACTTCCGTTTAAAAGGAAAAAAAGCTTTACTCAATCAAGCAGAGATACCGGTCATAACGGTAATGGATGTAACGGAAACTCCCATTGAACGCCCCCAAAAGAAACAGAAAGATTTTTTTTCGGGTAAAAGAGGTTATCATACTTTAAAATCCCAATTAGTAGCTGATCAAAATACAGAGGAAATTATCTGTGTCTTCTGTGGGAAAGGTAGAGGTCATGATTTTAGTTTATTTAAAAAAAGTCGAGTTCGTTTTCATCCTTTAACTACCAGCATAGAAGACAGTGGTTATCAGGGAATAGCTGCATACCATAGTAATAGTTATACACCGAAAAAGAAATCGAAAAATAGAAAATTAACAGAGTTAGAAAAAGAGTATAACAAGGCTTTAGCCAAAGAAAGGATTATCATTGAACATATAAATAGGAAACTCAAAATCTTTAAAATCTTATCCTGTAAATATCGGAATCGTCGTCGAAGATATAGTTTAAGAGTTAACTTGTTGGCGGCTATTTATAACTGTGAGTTAGGGATAGGTATAGCAGCTTCTTAAAAGTTGCCTAAAGATTAATCAAGTCAAGGAGAATTTATTCTCAATTTTTATAATTGAGATAGTTTGTGCCGCTTAAATAAAGAGGTTTTGATAACCAAATTAAAGCAGCTCTAAAGAGTTTTGAGTTAAAAGTTAAACTTCAAGTTTTCATTCAGGACGAATGTACTGATTAACTAATTTTTTGGGGAAAATTAGTTAACCCATCATTATAACATATAATTAATTTGCAAGAGTTCTAATATCAAAACAGGTTTCATGCTAAACTCCCTTCACTAAATTAACTACCAAGATAAGCGCATCTTAACAATCCTTGAAAAAATGAACTTTATGTGGGTTGCTTACCCACGGTTCAGGCATATTTGAGTAGAATTTGCCATCTCAATCGCTTATCAAGCAAAAATCGGCCAAATGGGTCGAGTTCGTAACTATTCTAACTGACTGGGATCACTTGAAATTCCCAAGCGAATCACAAGATCGGTCAATTGTCAATAGCGTTTGAGATGCTCTCAGCCCGAATTAATCACTGAACCACCTAGTCAAATCTTAATCAATCTCTTTTATGACGATATCGGTAATAAGTTGACAACAGTGGCTCACTGAGTAGTGGCTTGACAATTTGCTTTATACCGTTTACTAGAAGTACAAATACAAAAATCAAAAAGTTTTTTGCCAAGGATATATTGTCTTTTCTAACTTGAAAACTTTCCTTGGCTTTAATCCATATACTCATAATGCCTTCCTCCGATAAACCACCTAACCTCATAGAGGTCAAGAAATCATCTATTATCAAAAATTTAACTTTACGAGAATGAAAGGCTCTATAAATAAAATCGTAATCTCCTGCTATTTTATATTTAGTGTTAAATGCACCAATTGTTTTATATACATCACAAGATACAAAAGTAGCTGGATGATGCAGAGGCATTCTCCACTCTATTTTTTCTTCTAACGACTTATGTGATGTGTAAAGTCTAATCTTGATATTTCCCTGGCTATCAGTGCGAAAAATTGACCCACTTATAATAACGAATCTCAGTTTCTGAGGATTGACATATTGATCGGTTACTTTCGATACTGTACCATCATTGTATATATCATCACTATTAATTAATCCAATTAGCTCTCCTGTTGCCAATTGGATTCCTTTGTTCATCGCATAGTATAAACCACCATCAGGCTCACTCACCCAATAATCAATCTTATCTTCATACTTACGAATAATATCAACTGTACCATCCGTAGAACCGCCATCTATAATAACATACTCAACATTATCATAATTTTGATTGATTACACTCTGAATTGTCTGCTCTAAATACTTCTCACCGTTGAAGACTACAGTAATAATAGTAACTAAAGGAAGAGGTAAATTGCCAGACAAATCGCTCTCTTCATCATAAGACTTTTTGAAATATCCCTTAGTTCTCAATCCACCTTCTCCTCTTCGTTCTGGATTTGGTGGTAAAAACAAAACAGATTGTACTTTTGAGGAGGGATCGTTAATTATGACTGGTTTCTCCCGCATCACTAGGCGAGTAGTAGAAAAATTGGGGTCTAGAGCGATCGCGTTTTTGTTTTGATTGACTGGGGGAAGCGTCATAATTGTGATTTAGCAGTGGCTTTCAGGCATTGTAACTCGCTTCAAAACCTCTGTCAAGGGTAGTAAAGAGAGGTGATTGACAAACTCATCAATAAACTCGTCAATTGAATTGGCAGCCAGTTCCACAGCCATTACTTCTTCTAATTGTTCTACGCTTGACTCTTCTAAGGAAGATTGAATCTCTAGAGGGACAGATTCAATCTTGATTTGCAGTGATCGATCTTACCATCCCTAGAACCACCATCTATAACAATACAATCAACATTATCATAGGTTTGATTAATCACAATCTGAATCGTTTGCTCTAAATAATTCTCACTGTTGAAAACTACGGTAATGATAGTAACTCAAGGAAGCGGTGAATTGTCAGACAAACCACTAGCTTCATCGTAAGACTGTTTGATTTGAAATATCCCTTTGTTCTTAATCCCCCTTCTCCCTTGCCTTCTGGATTTACTGGAGATAATATTGGATATTGTGGGCGAACACCGGAGTGACTTTCTATTTATAGGAGTCCTTGAATGAGTTTATGAATTGTGAAAAAGTTATGGTTAGGATTAATTATTTTCATGGTTTTCTAGGGCGAGTAGTTTTCAAGCAATCATCCAGAAAGAACCGGGTAATCGATCTTCATTATAAGCATTGATATTCTCAAGAAACACAGAATTCTTATAATGAGATACCATAGATAAAGATGCCAAAATTTTAAACTTTTTGTTAAATTGTAAAAAAGTTTCTAAAAAGTATTGCTCGTTCCAGTATCGTGATTCTCTCAGATTCCATTCGATGGGATAATCATAGGGAAAGAATATATCGTGAATATGAACTAAGACTCCTGTGTGTAAACGGGGATAAACTTGAAGAAATTCAAACTCCACATCACTACCAGACTTAAATACATGACTGGAATCAACGAACAGAATATCATTGGTTTGCAGGGATTCAAAAACAGACAAATCTACGGCTTCTACTTTCTGGATAAGCAAACTAAATTCTAGAAAATCTTTACTAACATTAGCAAAGTCTTTTAAAAAATCTTGAGGATAAGGCTCGATCGAGATCAGTTGTGATTTTTGGGAATTTTCTATAAAATTCATTTTTAAAGCTGCGGCGATAATTTTAGTGCTACCACCCGAGCCAATTTCAATTACCCGATCAGGTTTCTTTTCTCTGACCATAGCATAGAGGATTTCTGCATCGCCACTAATGAGAGCAGAAGTATCTTCGGAATAACCAAATGCTGAAAAAATTTCTTTATTGTTAAATTCTAACGCATATTTTTCTAGTAAATACCTAACCAGTTCAGTTTGCTTGTCTAGATGCCATTCAATTGAGCTAAGAGGCCTTTCCTTGCCCGCGTATGTCATAATTTCCTGACGGTTGGGTATCGGCTGATAAAAATGGTCAGTAATTAGGGTGTAGCCAATATTTCTTAAGAGGGGATTGAATATTTTTTTGGCTAGGGCAAATTTAATATTTTTTCTACCCTGTTCGGTTTGCATACGGTTAAGTAATTTTTTCAACATTGTCAACCTTTACACTACTAATATTTACTGTCATGTTTTGTCGTCAAAGCCAACTGGGAACTGGCATCCTTGATCAAACTATTACTAGCTGGTTGTTTCCTATTAAATCTTGACAAAATACTGCTACGGCAGCGTGTCACCGAATAATGGGCAATTTAATTAACCGACCAGTTCAAGACCCAATTCAATAGGTATATTGGGTACACCCTACCCGATGATCAACTTTTTGTCAAGGTAATTAGTCAGTGCACAGCAATTCCAAATTCAGAATCTAGCAAATAATACGGAATATAAAACGCTTTTGCCCGGCACATCCCAATCCAACATCAAGAAGAATTAACGAGAGCCCTAGGGATGGCATCATCGAGCATAAAGTCTAGAAGGTGTTGCCAGCCTTCAAACAACAGATACTTGGTCAGACAAATAACATCTTGAAAAAAGCCCCAGCGAGTCCCTCTTTGAAGCCGAGCCCGTTGATAGCTTTCATCAGTACTGAGTCCCATGTAGGGTGACGAGTAAGTTGCCATCCAAGGCGGCAAATAGCCTCAAATAGCCTTGGTCTCCCAGACCTTGATAAATCCATTTGAACAGGGGAAAAAGATGCTTTGCGGCTATTCCATCAAGGATGTTCCGCATCTGCTCTACTGTCGGGATATTGACCAAACCAAACAGACTTTCTGTCGGTCAACAAACTGGTCAAACTAATCTATTGAAAGATTAAATAATACCTTTAAACAAAGGATTTCTCGGCTGGTGAGAGAGAGTCTATCTTTCTCTAAAACCCATATTCCGCACTTCACTTTGAAGTATAAAAAACTACAGGTCTTTTCAAAGAAAAAAAATCAGAATAATCAAAAAAAATACTCAACCAATCAGATGTTGAGGAGAAATCATAAAATGCCAAATATTTTTTCGGCTCGAAGAGTTAAACTAAGTCACAACAATTCGAGGAGTAGTGACTCTCCTATAAGCATATTACTCAATTGTTATCAACTTTGTTGCTTTGTTATTTAGACTAACGATGACAGATAATATTTTTGACAAGATGAAGGCAGAAAATTTAAAATAAAACGGCGTTCTTCAGTTAAATTGGCCAATTCAAGTCTGAATTGCATCACTGTCTGATCTACCTTTATAGAATACCTCATTCGGGGTACGATAGTCAAGACATTTTCGAGGACGATTGTTAATTAAGTTTACGGCTCTTTCCACCTCCTCTGGCTTAACGATTTTAAAATTCGTTCCCTTAGGGAAAAATTGTCTTAACAGTCCATTGGTATGCTCGTTTAATCCCCTCTCCCACGAATGATAAGGAGTAGCAAAATAAAAATCTGCTCCTAGTTTCTGACTCAACTCTTGATGTCCACAAAATTCTTTAACCTTGTCACAAGTAAAGGTTTTTCTTTTGTCAGGGTGAATCTCTTGAAAAAGTTTTTCTGTGACTCTATTGATTTCCGATGCGGTTTTGTTTTTGGCTAATCCTGCTACTAAAAATTTCGAGGCTTTATCTACATGAGTAACGAGAACTCCTAGATGATTGCCTCCAATCATTGTGTCACTTTCCCAATGACCGATTTCAGTTTTCTGGTCAGCAATTACTGGTCGCTCGCTGATATCTACACGCCCTGGAATCCCTCCACGCTTACTTTTTGCTCCGCCTCGACTCTTTCTTTGACAAAGCCCCCGGCGTAAATATTTCTGGTACTCTCCACATCCGTGATAGTTCTGATAGATCATTTGATAGATGGTTTCGTGACTGAGAGATTCTTGACTGGCTCTTTTCAGACGACCTGCTATTTGTTCGGGACTATGATAATCTTTCAATCCTTCTTTGACCAACTCTAAGGCTGACTCGCTGACATTTTTAAAGGGTTGTTTGGCATTTTTTCGCCTTGTCTCGCTTTCAGCTTGTGCTGTGTCAGGTAGATAGCAGCCAAGAGAACTTTGATTCCTTTTTAATTCCCGTGATATTGTGCTTTGATGACATCCGAGCCAGACGGCCATTTGCCGTTGAGATAAATTTCCCTCCTGACTAAGTTGGTAGAGCAAGTTTCTTTGTTCTATGTTAAGATGTTGGTGGCTCATTTTGGGTCTGATTTGTTTTTGTTAATGATCAGACAGTACCTGATGAGCCTTTCTTTGTCAACTCTTGAGGTTGATGCGTTTCATTTTTGAATTGGCGATTGACAATTTGCTTGACCCCATTCACAATAAAAATATGAATGCCCTGAAAACATTGAAATATCCATCTCATTGTGGGACGACTCGTTAATTTACTGACTTGATTTTTGACTCCAGCCTTTGCTCTTTTTAAGCTATTTCTTAGTTCTCTTTGTCCGAGGTTATAGACTAACAAGCAGAAAGACATCAAGAATAACATTGTCTCGATTCTTTCCGTTTTTTTAACAAAGAAACTATCCGCAAAAAATAAAGGCTCTTTCAAAAATCTAAATCCTCTTTCACAAGACTGTTGATTTTTATAAGTTGTCACCATTTCGGCTGAGTCTAATTTGTCTTCTTCATCAACTAAGTTAGTTGCTAAAATAAATCTGCCTGCTTCCTTTCTTCTTCTGACTATCTCTTCAGTTTTTTCTTGCCCTACGCCGCTAATTTTATAAATCGTTTTATGGTCTTTTGATTGACTGGCAATTAGGTCAATTTCTAGGATTTTAACGAGGTTTAATTTTTGATTAATTGCTCTTAATTTATATCGGGCTTGTTGGGGATTTTCAAACTCTTCTTTCTGCAAGCTCTTGAGAATTCTCTCCCCTTTGTCTTTTTCTTTTTTCAGGTTATTTTCTAGTTTTTTTAAGTCACTTATTTGTCTTTTTTCACTGGTTACTATTAGCCAGATTTGTTGGATTCCCCCATAAGTCACTTTTTCTTCTTTCCAGGTATATCCTTCTAAATTTAGCTCTGCCCTTTTTTCTCTTTCCTTGGCCTCTATTTCTTCCATTTCTGAATTTTGGACTAATTCTTTGGCTCTTTTTATAGTCATGGGAACTCTACTTATCCATTTTAGATGTTGAATTAGTTGAAGATTCTCTTGACTATATAAGGCACTGTCACAGACCATAATACTGTCAAATTTTATTTGTTTTTTAAATTCTACTAAGATTTTGCCAAAGACAGCTTTGTCCGCTTCATTTCCATCTCCGACTCTCACAAATAATGGTACGTCTCCATCCTCGGTTGTTATTAAGTCTAAGACGCATTGTTTCAAATCTGGTCGATGGTCACGAGAATATCCTTTGGTAATAATTATTGGTCTTTCTTTGAGCAGCTCTTCTTCTTTCTCTTTTTTTTCTTCACTTTTATATTCTCCATCTAGATGAAATGATGTGGCATCTAGATGAGAATATTTTGTCTCTATTTTAAATTTTTTGATGACCGATAAGACAACTTCTATAAAGATATCATTCAGTCCATGTTTGTATAATTCATCCATGACTCTCCCAATTTTATCATCATTGATATAATCGGTTTTTATTTCTTCTCCCAATAATTCTTCGATTCCTTTATCTTCAAAAAATTGACTAAATAACGCCAATTCAAAAATGAAACGCATCAACCTCAAGAGTTGACAAAGAAAGGCTCATCAGGTACTGTCTGATCATTAACAAAAACAAATCAGACCCAAAATGAGCCACCAACATCTTAACATAGAACAAAGAAACTTGCTCTACCAACTTAGTCAGGAGGGAAATTTATCTCAACGGCAAATGGCCGTCTGGCTCGGATGTCATCAAAGCACAATATCACGGGAATTAAAAAGGAATCAAAGTTCTCTTGGCTGCTATCTACCTGACACAGCACAAGCTGAAAGCGAGACAAGGCGAAAAAATGCCAAACAACCCTTTAAAAATGTCAGCGAGTCAGCCTTAGAGTTGGTCAAAGAAGGATTGAAAGATTATCATAGTCCCGAACAAATAGCAGGTCGTCTGAAAAGAGCCAGTCAAGAATCTCTCAGTCACGAAACCATCTATCAAATGATCTATCAGAACTATCACGGATGTGGAGAGTACCAGAAATATTTACGCCGGGGGCTTTGTCAAAGAAAGAGTCGAGGCGGAGCAAAAAGTAAGCGTGGAGGGATTCCAGGGCGTGTAGATATCAGCGAGCGACCAGTAATTGCTGACCAGAAAACTGAAATCGGTCATTGGGAAAGTGACACAATGATTGGAGGCAATCATCTAGGAGTTCTCGTTACTCATGTAGATAAAGCCTCGAAATTTTTAGTAGCAGGATTAGCCAAAAACAAAACCGCATCGGAAATCAATAGAGTCACAGAAAAACTTTTTCAAGAGATTCACCCTGACAAAAGAAAAACCTTTACTTGTGACAAGGTTA
Organism: Microcystis protocystis FBCC-A270; assembly: GCF_050500235.1. NCBI lineage: Bacteria > Bacillati > Cyanobacteriota > Cyanophyceae > Chroococcales > Microcystaceae > Microcystis > Microcystis protocystis. Next base: position 4,229,711 of record NZ_CP191407.1, on the reverse strand, counting down.
AAGAATTTTGTGGACATCAAGAGTTGAGTCAGAAACTAGGAGCAGATTTTTATTTTGCTACTCCTTATCATTCGTGGGAGAGGGGATTAAACGAGCATACCAATGGACTGTTAAGACAATTTTTCCCTAAGGGAACGAATTTTAAAATCGTTAAGCCAGAGGAGGTGGAAAGAGCCGTAAACTTGATTAACAATCGTCCTCGAAAATGTCTTGACTATCGTACCCCGAATGAGGTATTCTATAAAGGTAGATCAGACAGTGATGCAATTCAGACTTGAATTGGCCTAAGTATAAAGGTCTTGAAACAAATCCTAATCCATTGATTAGAATAGCTTTGACCACTGTTCCTGCTGAAATTTTTTCTCGGGGGTCGATTCCTAATTTAGAGTTGATTATTTCAACTATTCCTATTTCGTCAATTAGCCCGGCTACTATTCCTAAGTGATCTAGGTTTTTAATTTTTACCTCTGAGATAGGAGACAATTTTTGTACCTTTAATAGATTTTTGAGCTTTTTGATTGTCTCACTTTTTTGGGACTAATTCTCTGAGTATTTTTACTTATTTTTTCTTGAATGAGTTTATGCTACTTTATACTACATTTTGAAGTGCGGAGTGTCGGCTAAAAAAATGGAGAATCACCTTGGGGAACCCTTTGGTATTTTATCCATGACTACAATGCACAGCAAAGCAAAGGATTAAGCCGCCATCACTACTACCGAATCACCACCCCTTTTTTCAGTACCCAAGCAAAATCAATGACACATCTTGCTAATCCTTTTGCCGCTCTCAACCCTAGGTAGGTAATTATGCCAGTTAAGAAAGCGGCACGCTTAACCTTTCCCTAACCTATAAATTGCTATATATTTTAATTGTGTGAGGAGTGAGAAGAAAGCAAAGTCCTTGGGGTCGAAACACGGCAAGACTCCCAGGGGCTTTTCCATGTCTAGGGAAAAATTGTCAGTCATGAACCAGCCTCAAGAGCGAGAACCTTTTGCCAGTTTAGTTTTATATCATCTCTTTAAATGGTCGATCGTTAGCCCCACCCTACACGGCTATTTTCGCGGTCGCGTTTACGGAGTGGAAAATGTCCCTCAGCGTCATCCTCTGATTATCGTCTGCAATCACGCCAGTTACTTCGATCCACCCCTATTATCCTGTGCCGTGCGTCGTCCCGTAGCTTATATGGCTAAAGAAGAATTATTTACCATCCCGATTTTAAAACAGGCGATCGCTCTTTACGGGGCCTATCCCGTCAAACGCAGCAGTGGTGATCGCGGAGCCATTCGGGCGGCGATGGGAGCATTAGCAGCGGGCTGGGCAGTGGGAGTGTTTCTGGAGGGAACCCGCACCGAGGACGGATTGATCCATCAACCAAAACTAGGCGCGGCGATGATTGCCGCTAAAGCGGGAGTTCCCCTGCTACCCGTCAGTTTGTGGGGGACAGAAAAGATTTTTCAAAAAGGTTCTTCTTTTCCCCATAGTATCCCCTTAACTATTCGCATCGGAGAAGTGCTGCCGCCACCGATTTCTAGCAAAAGAGAAGCTTTACAGGCAGTTACCGAGCGCTGTGCCGAAATTATTAACGGATTACACGCTCTCGGACGCTAAATCTTTGCCTTTTGCATGAGTAGAAAACGGGTTTCTCGGAGAAACCCGTTTTCTGTGCGTTACTCAACGGATTTAGTCTTAGATTTCTTTCCCCGACACTTTCAAGTCGGGAATCTAGGCTAAAATTGGCATAACTCGACCATCGCCTCGATCATGTTCTTTTTTGTCCTCGGCTTCAATCTAGGCTTAACTTTATTTAATTGCTTTCTAGTCTGGAAATTGTGGCAATTGCGGCGGATTTTAGGGCGAGTGACCAAAATTTTAAACCGGGTGGAACGACGTTTACACCACATTTTTTACCCCGCCCCGGAATATATTGTCATCGCCGGGGCGAAAACCTATTATCTCCGACAAAACTATCAACGCATCTGCGGACAGATACAGATACTGCAATCGCTATTCTTGACCTTCTCCCTGATTATCCGTTACTGGCAGCGTCAATCCCGTCAACGCCGTCGCCTGTGGTCGCTAAAATTGAGCAAAATCTCTAGCAATCAAGCAGCTAACAGCGATCGCCAGCCAAAGTAATACACAAGTACGAGTTAAATTCAAAGCCTGTTCGACGGTTTTGACGGTAATCGGGTTGAGGTTATCGCCCAATAAAGGTTTTTCCACAATCTGTCCTCGATATTGATTTTTTCCCCCCAATTGCACCCCCAAAATCGCCCCATAGACGCATTCACTCCAACCAGAATTAGGACTAGTATCCCGACGGGCATCGCGCCAACAAATGCTTAAAACCCGCCCCGGCTGGCCCGAAATTAGGGCGAGAGTTAAGACCGTTAAACGACAGGGTAGCCATGTCAAAACATCCTCGCTTTTGGCACTAAACCAACCAATATGGGTGTAGGGTGGCCGACGATAGCCAATCATCGAATCGAGGGTACTAGCGGCTTTATAAGCGCAAGCGAGGGGTACTGGTCCCACCCCGAGAAAGGCACCGAGAAGGGCATAAAAAAGCGGCGCGGTAACTCCATCCACACCATTTTCACTGACGGTTTCTAAGAGGGCGCGAAGGATTTCTTCCTGGCCGAGATTATCTGTGTCGCGACCAACGTATAAACTTAGTTGGCAACGAGCTAGGGTGATATTTTCCGCTTGTAAAGGTGCGATGACGGTTTCGGCAGCCCTGCGTAAACTTCTACCGGCTAAACAACTGGCCAAGAGAATCATTTGTACTAGGTAACTCAGCAGCAAATTGACCTGACCTAACCATTGGATTCCTAGCCAAGTTAAGACCCCGGCCAAGATAATTAAACCCAGTCCCAGAATTATGCCCCCTAAACGTTGGCAAATTTTTTCCTGCGTCCAATTAAGAATAACTTTTGTGGCCACGGCAATAATCGCCCCCATCACCTGCACCGGATGAATCCATCCCCAAGGATCGCCCACCAGATAATCTAAAACTGCCCCTAATACTAAAATGATCGCCGTTGCCGTTCCCTTCACAATTACTCCCTTTTCCCATCGATAGCCCGAATTTTCTCAATATTGTCTTCCCAGTTAGCCCCATCAAAGAACTGGATCTGAAAATCTTCCAAGACATTGCCATCCAAACAGCGCAGGTTTATATCTATAGCGTCAGGATGGGAGCGGGGACGATAGAAAGGATGAATACCACAAACACGACAAAAATAATGTTGGGCTGTGTGGGTATTAAATGTATAGGTACTTAAGAAATCTTCACCGCTTAGGAGGGTAAATTGTGCTGAAGGAACAATCAGATGCAGAAAGCCTTTTTTCTGACAAATCGAACAATTACAGTCTAGAGCTTGATCATGCTCGATCGCCACTTGAAAACGGATCGCTCCACAGTGACAACCTCCCCCATAAATCTTTCCTTGAGTTGTTGCTGTCATAACTTCTAAACTACTAAACAATAAAGCTGGTTTCCTCTCCCCTAGAGGCGATCCAGCTACGCGCATCGTAGTATAAATCGGCTAAGGTAATCTTCCCCAGGGCCTCTTTTAATTTCTCGTGGAGGTGTTTCCAGATAGTAAATGTCACCCAATCTTCTGCCTGTTCGTCCCTGGGATGATAGCCTGATAATGGCTCGATCGTCTCTCCCACTGCCTCCAAAATTTGCCCCAACGAGATCCGATTTGCCGGCCTGGCCAATTGATAACCCCCTTGCGATCCCCGAAAGGAACGAACTAACCCCGCTCGTCGCATTTCTATCAGCAATTTCTCTAGATAAGCAGCCGGGATATCTTGACGCAGGGCGATCGATTTTACCGATACGGGAGTTCCCCTCGGTTGTAAACTAAGATCCAGCAAGGCTTTAACACTATAGTGACCCCTAGTTGTTAGCTTCATTATCCCTCATTTTTACCTCTTTATCTCTATCCTAGCCCCTGCTCTCATTGATGACAGAAAGGCTAACCTCCCTTACCCCGGCATCTCCATCAACATTGATAAATTCTGTTAAGATTTTGATCGAGAGATAGAGTCTAATCAATTACAATCAATTTCCCCAAGCAAGTGACAATTTTTAGTTTATACCGTGTAAGATAAGTGTAGAGATCAATCGTAACCCGATTGTTTCTGGTCAGGGGGAGCAATTCTCCTCGACTAGCCTTGATGACCCTAACCTTTACTTATCTACTGCAAACTTAAATGAACACAACTACTAATCCAGAACCCCTGACTGGCCTCGAACTAATTGAGAAAGTTAAACAGCTAGGCAACCTCAGCAAAGAGGAAAAAGCCCGGGAATGCGGCTACTATACCATGACAAAAAATGGTATTGAACGCGTTAATATGATGAAATTTCTCAATGCTTTAATCGATGCTGAGGGAATTGACTTAGATAGCAGTGCCAATGGTCATGGACGAGGTGGGCGCTCGGCCAGCTACCGGATCAGTGTCCAATCAAATAATAATCTCCTGATCGGTTCGGCCTACACCAAAAAAATGGGACTCAAACCGGGAGATGAATTTGAAATTACTTTGGGGAGAAAACATATTCATCTCAAGCAAGTTGGTGCCAGCGACGACGACGAATAGCCATAATTAAGGAGAGAGCCGTTTCACTCTCTCCTTGCTATGAGATAGGGGCTGCTGAAAAATTCGCTCCAGAAATCATGCTATTGAATGCCACTGATTTGTCGCCCAATTGATAAGTTTTACTTAGGCAAAACAACTTTAAACATAATTTTTATTAAAGAGAAGGACTATCTTAGTTCATTTGTTCGCAAAAAAGCCAGAAAGACAAAAAAAGCCCAAAAAAACTGCCGAAGCAGTTGGGAAAGATTGACAACCAAAAAGATAATAGCAAGGACAGTTCCTGAAGTTTCAGGTAGTTTTGTCATGACCAGATTGAAACTAAAATCTTCTCTTAGCTTGTCCGGACTTTCTGGGAGCATCTCAGATGTGCAGAAATAACGACAATCAACAATGATCAGTCATCCTTAAATTAGTACGAATGTATGAACAACCGCATCTAAGCATCCCACTGCAAAAGCTAATCTGCGGCGGGATTGAGGAAAAAATCGCCATTAAGCGCGAATTTTAGAAGATAGTTTCCCTGGAAAAATCCCCACTGGGTAGATTGACAAAAATCAGATGCACCCCTAGGTAAAGACTCTAATTCACTCGATCCCGAACGTCACCGAAACCACTGCGGTAATATCTTTGTCGATCGAGGAAGTGTCGTAAATTCCCGAATCGCTCACGTCAGTGGAATTGCGCGAGGTGATCTGAAAAACTCCCGTTTTCGCATCGCGCACCCTTCCCACCCGACTGCCGGTACTACTAGCGATCGCCTCAGCCCTCGCTCTCGCATCTTTGGTCGCCGCCGCCACCATTTCCACCCGCAGCTTATCCAGTTGGGTGTAAAGATATTGGGGAGGTTCAGAGACGAGGTTAATTCCCTCCTCAATCAATTCCGTTACCTGCCTAGAAAGTTCCGTGTAACGGGCCACATCGCTCGCTCGGATCTCGAAGCGTTGGGTGAGACGATAGGCGAGAATTTGTCCGGTTTCCTGGCCGTTAACTGTTACTTCGGGAATCGCCATCGTCTCGATCGCGTTGGTGGTGATTGCGTCTTCGGGAACTTGTTTTTCTTTGAGATAAGCTCGTATCCGCTGGGTTTGCCGGATCAGATCGCGGTAGGCATCTTGGGCGGTAGGTTGTTGACTGGAAACCGATAAACGCCAGAGAAGATAATCGGATGTAATCGCCCTTTTGGCCGAACCAGTGACGACAAAAACATCGCTCGCCCGTTTCACCGCCAAGAACGAGCGTGCCGCTATCCACGAACTCAAGACGAGAGCGATCGATAGCACTGATAAACCCGCGAACACCTGTGGGAAACGTCGAAATATAGAACTGTCTTTCATCATCCCCATCCTAGAAATCTGACGTTTCCATCCTATGCTAGTAGCGAGTGCCTTGAAATTATTATTTACAAAAATCAATGGAGGTCGCAATCTGACGGGATGCTTTCCCTTCCCCAAAAACTCCCTAGCGCTGACGGCGACAACGCCCGATAAGTTCAGCTTGACCATGGAATGGGCTTTATCCCCCTCTGTTTAACCCGAACTGTGGTTAAATAAATACTTCGCCGAAAAAGGTTTCAGCGAAGTACCACAATAGTCAGTGACCAGTTATCAGTTATCAGTACCTTTAGTATAACACCTTTGATCCAAAAATCATAACTTTGTGCAAAAAAAAGGCCACAAATAAATACTTCGCCGAAAAAGGTTTCAGCGAAGTACCACAATAGTCAGTGACCAGTTATCAGTTATCAGTACCTTTAGTATAACACCCTTTTTCGATCACTGCAAGACTTTTTGCAAATTTTAGGCCAAGAATTTTGGACCTAAACCGACTTTCGGCGCGTACACCGCCCGATCGCCCAATTCTTCTTCGATGCGTAATAAGCGATTATACTTAGCCACCCGTTCACTGCGACTGAGAGAACCGGTTTTAATCTGTCCGGCATTAGTAGCCACCGCCAGATCTGCGATCGTGGTGTCTTCCGTTTCTCCAGAGCGATGACTGATAACAGAACGATAACCGTGACGGGTGGCCAGGGCGATCGTTTGTAGGGTTTCCGTCAAAGAACCGATCTGATTGAGTTTAATCAGGATCGAGTTAGCAATACCCAGATCGATCGCTTTTTGCAGACGGATGGGATTAGTCACCATCAAATCATCGCCCACCAACTGAATCCGCGCCCCCAGTTTATCGGTCAATAATTTCCAGTTATCCCAATCCTCCTCGTGTAAACCGTCTTCAATAGAAATAATCGGATAGCGATCGACTAAACTGGCCAAAAAATCCACCATTTCGGCCGGAGAATGGGCCGAACCATCGTAGATGTATTGACCATCCTTATAGAATTCACTGGCGGCCACATCCATAGCTAAAGCCACCTCCGACCCCGGTTTATAACCAGCACGTTCGATCGATTCAATCAAAATATCCAAAGCTTCCTGATTTGAAGCCAAATTAGGAGCATAACCGCCCTCATCGCCCACACCGGTCAGTAATTTGCGTTCGTGCAAGGCCTTACCCAAAGCGGCGAATACTTCCGCTCCCCAACGCAAACCTTCCTTAAAAGAATCGGCCCCGATGGGGAAGATCATAAACTCCTGAAAATCGACGTTATTATCAGCGTGAGAACCACCATTGATCACGTTCATCATCGGGACGGGTAGCACATTGGCCATCGGACCACCGAGATAACGATAGAGAGGCAATCCCAGATCCGCCGCCGCTGCTTTGGCCGTAGCCAGAGAGACGGCTAGGATAGCATTAGCCCCTAATTCTCGTTTATTGGCCGTGCCATCGCGATGGATCATAGCTAAATCGACACTAGCTTGGTCGAAAGCATTCATCCCCTGCAAAACCGGGACAATTTTTTCGTGGACATTGCGAACCGCTTTCAGGACACCCTTACCACCGTAACGCTGGGGATCATCATCGCGTAATTCGTGGGCTTCAAAACTACCCGTAGAAGCGCCACTGGGAACCTGGGCCAAACCGAGCGCCCCCGATTCTAACAGCACTTCCGCTTCGATGGTGGGACGGCCGCGGGAATCTAGAATCTCCCTAGCTGCGATCGCTTCGATGGGAACTTCGATTTTATCTAACATAACTTATCGTCTCCAACTCAATTTACGGGGTAATTTCGGCTGATTACTAATTGCCTAAAGGGAAATCCACGTTGACAATCTGCTTTTGATCATCAAAAACGAGGATTAAAGTATCCGTCAGTTTTTCAAATTGAATCGTCACCAACACCAAATCCACGCCGTCCGCACCCGAACCTTTTCTGACCTGAGTTCCCACGATCCGACGCACGGTGCCGGTACGCTTGAGTAAATTCTCCCAAGCGCCTTGTACTCTGGTGGGGAAAACCTCAGCTTTCAGGAAAGGGTGTAAAAAACCTCGGGCCAGGCCGTAGTCTTTATTGGCCAAGGCCGTGACAAAAGCCGTGCCAATCTCAGAAATACTACGAAATTCGGGAAAATCGGCGGCAACTATCTGACCAGCTCGGTTAAAGGTAACTATCACATCGTCGGTAACTTTCTCAAATTCAACGGTGACAATCACCAGATTGGCATTGATAGCATCGAGTACCTTGGTTTTGACAATGCGCTTAAACGGTCCAGTATGGTCAGTTACTTGACTTTCCCAGACCTTTTGCAGTTTTTCGGCAGTCCAGAGGGGTTTTAGTTGGGGTGACAAAGCTGCGATCACCTTGTCGTATTGTTTAGTTCCCAACCATTCCACTATCTGCCGAGCTTGCTTTTCTTCCCGAACGGGATCACCAAGAGCGATCGCAGTCGGTTCTAGGTTCGCCTGTACTGGTGAAGCGCCGAACGGAGTCCAAGGCAGGGAAAAACCAATTAAACACAAAGAGAGAATCGATACCCGTTTCGCTAATGAAAGCCGCATCATTTCAGCTATTGCTCCGCAAATAAATAACGTTTTTCCACTTGACGATTGAATTGATGCCATTGTTCATTAGTTAAAGCATTCAACATCGGTCGATCGAGCAATATCTCTCCTCTTGTTATACTGATTTAACGATTAAAACTACCGCCGAACGCGCTTGCACCCGATAATTTTCCGATTCAATAGCGGCGGCGGCATCTAAATCACAGGCTGCCTCGGACAATTGCCCAGCAGTATCAATGACGCGATGCCATTTTTCCCCTTGTCCCAAGGGTGGTAACTGGAAGTTGAGAGATTCCCAGTAAGCGTTGAGCATAATGTGTAAATACTCGTTTGCCTTAGGATGACGCAGGGAAAAAGCTAAACTGCGGGAATCTTCCGACCAATCGGGTTTACTCAACTGTACACCATGCCAACTGAGATGGGGTTCAAGACTGGTATAGGTGACTTCTAGCAATTTTTCTTGACGGAAAAGAGCTAATTTTTTATTAAAATCGATCAGTCTCCTTACGAAACACCAAAGATCGAACTCTTGCTCTACCGCACTCCAATCGAACCAACTTAACTGGTTATCCTGACAATAGGCGTTATTGTTGCCCTTTTGGGTGCGTCGCACTTCGTCCCCCATCAACAGCATAGGTGTTCCTTGGGAAATGAACAGGATCGTTAAGAGATTTTTTATTTGTTGCAGTCGCAGGGTTTTAATCGCCTCGTTATTGGTTTCCCCTTCTATCCCACAATTCCAGCTAAAATTATCGTTGCAACCGTCCCGATTCTCCTCGCCGTTAGCCTCGTTGTGTTTCTCGTCGTAGGACACTAGATCGTTAAGGGTAAAGCCATCGTGACAGGTAACAAAATTTATACTTCTATTGACATCAGTGTTAGGTCTGTGGTATATGTCGGGGCTTCCTAAAATCCGCGCCGCTAATTTCGTGACTATGCCGGTATCTCCCCGGACAAAAGCACGCACATCATCGCGAAAAGGACCATTCCACTCGGAAAACCAATCGGCAAATTCGACAAATTGACCGACACTATACAATCCTGCCGCATCCCAAGCTTCGGCGATTAATTTTGTCCCGGCTAAGACAGGATCCGATTCGATCGCCCAGATCATGTTATAACCTTTTTGCAGGATCGGTTCCCCGTCCACATTGCGCGATAATACGGCCGCTAGGTCAAAGCGAAAACCATCGACGTGCATTTCCGACACCCAATAGCGCAAACAATCGAGAATCATTTTGCCGACAATCGGATGACTGCCCTTGAGGGTGTTACCACAGCCGGTATAGTTGCTATAGAGGCTTTTATCGACCGCATCAAGGATGTAGTAGGTGCGATTATCGATACCTTTCAAGGAAAGAGTCGGCCCGGTTTCGTCCCCCTCGGCGGTATGATTGAAAACCACATCGAGAATCACTTCGATCCCCGCTTTGTGTAAAGCTTTCACCAGATCTCGAAATTCATTCAAAGGACCCAGGGGTGAGCGATCGCTACTGTAACCGGCATGGGGCGCAAAAAAGCTGATCGTGCTATAACCCCAATAGTTAGTTAACCCCGGCATGGCCGCAGCGGGATCAAAGTAATGAATCGGCAACAATTCCACGGCAGTAATGCCTAGGTTTTTCAAATAGGGTATTTTTTCGATTAATCCCGCAAAAGTACCTCTTTTTTCCTCGCTAACGCCGGAATTCGGGTTACGAGTAAAGCCACCGACGTGCATTTCGTAGATAAAACTGGCAGAGTAGGGAGTGCGTAACGGTTTGTCATCTTCCCAATCATAGCAGCCCGGATCGACCACCAGACCCCGCAAAGCTCGATGACAATTATCGCCTTTTTCGCTGGCAGCTTGTCGATCATAAATTTCCGCACCGACAATCGCTTTCGCATAGGGATCGAGAACTACTTTATCAGGATCGAAGCGATGACCCTGGGCTGCATTATCCGGACCATAGACTCGATAAGCATACACTTGACTGGCTCCAATCCCGTGAACGAAAATATGCCAATAGAAAAAAGTGCGATTTTCTTGGGGATTGAGACGAATAATTTGACTAGGTTGCGGGGAATTGGCATCATCAAATAATAATAATTCGATCGCAGTGGCATACTTAGAAAATAGTGAGAAGTTGACACCATCGGCCAAGACAGTCGCACCGACGGGATGGCTTTTACCGTGATCGGTTTCTAAGGTCATTGTCAAGAGATAAGAAGTGATTAGGAGTAGTATAAGATTATTCGGCGTTGTTGAATTGGCGTACCATTATTCAGCAGACCCTAAGTAGGTAGGTGTTAAAAACCATCAGCGCCCCCTTATTAAGGGTAGTAGGGTTGATTCATGAATCAACCCTAGGATCAAGGGGGTATCAGCGCCCCCCTTATTAAGGGGATATCAAAGGCGAAATCTATCTTCAATTTAATTGAAACGACTATCATAAAAGACTATGATCGTGTTTGTTGCGAAGTTGCTGAAGGGTTTTGCGATCGCTCTCTAGATCGACTTCATTGTAATGTAAATCGGCATCGTGGTTTTTCAAAAAAGCATCCACCACCCAACGAGAAGATAGACCTAAAATACTTCCGACCTCAGCACTGGTGATTTTTTCCGCTCGGTAGGCCTGCACCACCAAAGCCTCTAAAATTTCACGGGTAAGATTATTGTAGTTGTAATGTTGAAGCAATTCATCGGGAATATCGATAGTAATTTTCATGATTTAGCTTCCTTTTTTTTTGGGGTTTACTGATAATGTTTATAGCCTGTCTCATCAAGATTAAGTATGACCTAATTTGATATTGACCACCGACTCCCCACCACGAAAACGTCCTATCTTACCATTAACATAACTGCTATAATATAGCTTTTCAACTTATTTAACATCTTGTACTTCTTTTAACAAAGATAAAATATCGTAGGGAATAAGAGACGGAAAATCGTCAATTACCTTTGAGATGATTTCTAATTTCAACTCAGGTTCTTGCTTAAATTTCTTTAACTTTGGAAAGAGATCTTTCAGAATTTCTTCTAATTTATGCCCTTGAATCCGAAGAAACCACTTAGGTAATTTGATGGTTTTGCCACTAAGATACTGGCATAATAAACAATCATCTTGAACTTCTGATTGAATCTTAGGCTTAACTTTCTCTACTATGAAATCAGCTATTTGTTGAAGCCGAGTATAATCAAAAGTGCCAAAATCAACATAGGTTTCACGCTCACTGAGTCCAACCTCAATGCGTTCTATCAACTTTTCTCGTACAAGAAAAGCTGCTATAAGCACGGGATCAAGAATATAATTCTCGATGCTGTAACGCGTTTCTTTGCCAAGAACTTTAACACGACCATTACCACAATTTTTTAAATCCCAATCAATGATTCCATAGACTGTTCGGTTGCCTCCTTTTTTCAGTTGATTAACAACATCTTTTACTTGATCACAGGTACCATTTCCTCCACCAGACGCGATGAAGTTAAGTGATATCTCAGGAGTTAAATAATCTTTTAGCTTTTCGTGTAATTTCTCATAAAATTGAACATCATAACGGCTTTCAACAAAAACTTGCCGACGATTCTCATAATCTATGCTTAAAGTTGGAACTCCAGTAGTCAAGATAGATAAAGCTTTATCTTTTGTGACCTTTTGCATCCGTCTTTGTTCAGTCTTATACATTGCGTATATAGATTGTTCTGGAGCTAGAGCGACTGTTGAGGGTGAATGGGTAGTTAGAATCACCTTAATATTGCGACGATTGATTAAAACATCTTGAATGGTTCGCAAGAGAGATTGAGTCATTGAAGGATGCAAGGGAGCATCTATTTCATCAAATAGTAAAATTTTGGGATTATCTACAATAAGTTTGTTCTTATCATCAGCGTAATAAAGACACAGTGCAAAAGACATTAAAATCCGTTCGCCTGAAGACAAATCATTGAACCTCACTTGTGAGTTCCTAACTCTATCTGTGAGAATTGGCTCATAAGGGCGATCTTCGTATTGCGGTGGTCGGTTAATCCTGAAATCAAGATTTGCTGTCTCTAGAATACTATTTACAAACTCCCAAGGTGGTTCTCCATATTTGTTTAAAAATTTTTCCTCAGTTAAGAAGCTAACAGTCTCACCTTCTAAATTTGCAACACGTTTGAGCCGATTAGTAAGCCAGTTGCGTTGATAATCTACGAAGATCCTAGCAAGTGACTGCTGAAATATATCAACAGACTGCCAACTTCTAGGAAAATGTTCATAAAAATAATCTTCGTCAAAAGCGACTAAAGGAATATCGGTGTTGCTCTGAAATAAATCGATCAAGCGTTGCCTATTGACTCGATCATTTTGGATAAATCTATTAGTCACATTTTGATTTACAGTAGAAATGGTATCCCGAATAGCTTGAATTATTTGACTTGCTTGCTCTACGCTACTGCCTGTTTTAGTTAATTCTTCTGCTGTAAGACCTATAAGCTCACGAGGCTTAAGTTTATCTAAATCAACTCGATTAAAGTATTGAAGATTTTGAGAAATATGAAGACGAGATTCTTTCACATACTGATTAATTTCATTCCAAAGTCCAGATATTTCTTGAGTAATTTGGTAGGGTGCAAAAGCACCTGTATCTTGTGGAATAAGGTTTGACCAATCAAACCGGCGAATAGGACGTGTTTGATTATTCACTTCTATATCATCAATCCGCATCGACCCATTCTCGATAGCCTCCAGTAAGTGACTTTTCCCCGCACCGTTTACCCCTGTAAGCACCACAAAATCAGGTAGCTCTAGCTCTGGGAAGGAAGTTATTGATTTGTGAATCCTTAGAAACGATAGCTTCATAAGTGTTTATCAACTACTCCGATAATTGGCGATCGCTAATTATTGCTAAACAGCATACAGAATAAGGGTTTTGAAGAAAAGCGGAAAGGAAGATAAGGAAATTATATCTTTACTGCCGAAATCTGAAAATACCCTAGCGCTCGCTCTCTCCCGGCGAACGCTTCGCGCACGCTTCGCGTGACCGAGCCAATTCTAAGACCTGTTCGAGAGATAATCCCAGAGAAGCGGCGATTTCCTTGGGATTAACCCCCGCTCGCAATAATAAGGGAACAGAAGCTAATTTTCCGATGATTTCCCCTTCTTGGCGACCTTCTTGGCGACCTTCTTGGCGACCTTCCTCTAGGGCCTCCTGAAACACACGCGTCTGTCTTAACTCGCTTAAACTAAACATAGCTTCTATCTCCTTTCGAGTAATCCGCGGCAACTTGTAAATCAAAATCGTCTCTATCAATTCTAAAAGTTTCTGTTGGCGATTTTCTACCCCCGTTTCCCTCACTCGCACGATTAACTCCCTAGCGATCGCTATCTTCCGGCGAACGCTTCGCGCACGCTTCGCGTGACCGAGCCACTTCTAAGACCTGTTCGAGAGATAATCCCAGAGAAGCGGCGATTTCTTGGGTATTAACCCCCGCTCGCAATAATAAGGGAACAGAAGCTAATTTTCCGGTGATTTCCCCTTCTTGGCGACCTTCTTGACGACCTTCTTGGCGACCTTCTTGACGACCTTCCTCTAGGGCCTCCTGAAACACACGCGTCTGTCTTAACTCGCTTAAACTAAACATAGCTTCTATCTCCTTTCGATTAATCCGCGGCAACTTGTAAATCAAAATCGTCTCTATCAATTCTAAAAGTTCCTGTGGGCGATTTTCTACCCCCGTTTCCCTCACTCGCACGATTAACTCCCTAGCGATCGCTATCTTCCGGCGAACGCTTCGCGCACGCTTCGCGCACGCTTCGCGTGACCGAGCCACTTCTAAGACCTGTTCGAGAGATAATCCCAGAGAAGCGGCGATTTCTTGGGTATTAACCCCCGCTCGCAATAATAAGGGAACAGAAGCTAATTTTCCGATGATTTCCCCTTCTTGGCGACCTTCTTGGCGACCTTCTTGGCGACCTTCCTCTAGGGCCTCCTGAAACACACGCGTCTGTCTTAACTCGCTTAAACTAAACATAGCTTCTATCTCCTTTCGATTAATCCGCGGCAACTTGTAAATCAAAATCGTCTCTATCAATTCTAAAAGTTCCTGTTGGCGATTTTCTACCCCCGTTTCCCTCACTCGCACGATCAATAGCCTAGCGATCGCTCTCTCCCAGCGAGCGAGCCACTTCTAAGACCTGTTCGAGAGATAATCCCAGAGAAGCGGCGATTTCTTGGGGATTAACCCCCGCTCGCAATAATAAGGGAACAGAAGCTAATTTTCCGATGATTTCCCCTTCTTGGCGACCTTCTTGGCGACCTTCTTGGCGACCTTCTTGGCGACCTTCTTGACGACCTTCTTGGCGACCTTCTTGACGACCTTCTTGGCGACCTTCTTGACGACCTTCCTCTAGGGCCTCCTGAAACACACGCGTCTGTCTTAACTCGCTTAAACTAAACATAGCTTCTATCTCCTTTCGAGTAATCTGCGGCAACTTGTAAATCAAAATCGTCTCTATCAATTCTAAAAGTTCCTGTGGGCGATTTTCTACCCCCGTTTCCCTCACTCGCACGATTAACTCCCTTCCCCGGTTGATCACTTGCGCTTCGGGTAAGCTTACTAACTCTAGCGTCGCTAATCCGAGCGAATCTGGTGGAATATCAGCTAATTCCTCGAGATAAATCCTTTGTACTCTTGTTTCTTGTAATAGCTCTCTATATCGCTCTATATTCTCCTTTTCCACCCTTCGATTCGGATAGATCACCACCCCGCGCCAATTATTTTTTAACTGCGTCTGTTTGAGATAGAGAAAAATTTCGGCGAAAAAACGCGCATAAAACTCCGGATCATTCTGAAACTGAACTTCGGTAAAATAAATTGGTAAATCTTGCCGTTCTGGTAGAAAGACTCCATCGATGCGAAAAGATAGTTGTTTCACCTCTACGGAGGAAAATCGATAGAAATTGGCTAATTCCCTGGGAAAGTCGATTAACTCAAACAGAAGATCGGGAAAGGTTTGAAAAAGTCGGTAGAAAATCGTGTCGGTTTTCATGAGTTCGGTCTATCCCTCTGGTGCGTCGCTGGCTTCTGGAGGAGTATTTTTGACTTTTTTGGGGTTAATTGCCTTCAGACTGCCAATAAAAAGCGATTTTAGCCAATTCCATCGCTTTTTTAGTTCTGAAAATACCCTAGCGCTCGCTCTCTCCCGGCGAGCGAGCCACTTCTAAGACCTGTTCGAGAGATAATCCCAGAGAAGCGGCGATTTCCTTGGGATTAACCCCCGCTCGCAATAATAAGGGAACAGAAGCCAATTTTCCGATGATTTCCCCTTCTTGACGACCTTCCTCTAGGGCCTCCTGAAACACACGCGTCTGTCTTAACTCGCTTAAACTAAACATAGCTTCTATCTCCTTTCGATTAATCTGCGGCAACTTGTAAATCAAAATCGTCTCTATCAATTCTAAAAGTTCCTGTTGGCGATTTTCTACCCCCGTTTCCCTCACTCGCACGATTAACTCCCTTCCCCGGTTGATCACTTGCGCTTCGGGTAAGCTTACTAACTCTAGCGTCGCTAATCCGAGCGAATCTGGTGGAATATCAGCTAATTCCTCGAGATAAATCCTTTGTACTCTTGTTTCTTGTAATAGCTCTCTATATCGCTCTATATTCTCCTTTTCCACCCTTCGATTCGGATAGATCACCACCCCGCGCCAATTGTTTTTTAACTGCGTCTGTTTGAGATAGAGAAAAATTTCGGCGAAAAAACGCGCATAAAACTCCGGATCATTCTGAAACTGAACTTCGGTAAAATAAATTGGTAAATCTTGCCGTTCTGGTAGAAAGACTCCATCGATGCGAAAAGATAGTTGTTTCACCTCTACGGAGGAAAATCGATAGAAATTGGCTAATTCCCTGGGAAAGTCGATTAACTCAAACAGAAGATCGGGAAAGGTTTGAAAAAGTCGGTAGAAAATCGTGTCGGTTTTCATGAGTTCGGTCTATCCCTCTGGTGCGTCGCTGGCTTCTGGAGGAGTATTTTTGACTTTTTTGGGGTTAATTGCCCTCGGACTGCCAATAAAGAGCGATTTTAGCCAATTCCATCGCTTTTTTAGTAAGGATAGCATCGAAGAAAAGCGGAAAGGAAGATAAGGAAATTATATCTCTACTGGCGAAAGTCGTCCCTCTACCGGTTCAAATTCGTCCTCTAGTAGCCAATTTTCCGCTTCCTCGTAACTCGCACCGGTAAATACCACCTGATAACCCTCAGAGGGATCGTACACGCGATAGTTTCCTGAAGATTCAGCCAGTAAAAGCAAGATATAGGGAGGAGATAGCAGCGGATCGATCCAAACCTCGGCAAAATTCCAATTATTATCGGCTAGGTTAGCTGCAGGGGATAACGTACTAGGGGTTTTCTGCATCGATCTAATTTTTTCTAGAATGGGGAGAAAAGTAATTGCCATCGATCCATGATTCAGAGTATCTCGTCCTCTTGGTTTTCTGAGTATTCCTCGGCAGTTGCCGCAGGAATTTGCGCTATTTTAGTCTTTTTTGGTTGGTTATGCCTACACCTTAATCTGATCGGCCCAGCTTTTATCCTACTAGCGATCGCCTATGTGGTGGGAGGATACGAAAGTACCCAAGCAGGATTGACGACTTTATGGGAGGAAAAAGAACTAGATGTGGACCTGTTAATGATTGTAGCGGCGTTAGGGGCGGCGATTTTGGGACTCTGGGACAGTAATTACTATCTCATCATCGATGGAGCCGTTTTAATCCTGATTTTCGCTATTAGTGGCGCTTTAGAACAGATTGCCATGGCAAAAACCGATCGCAATATTCGTTCTCTCATGGCCATGACCCCCGATACTGCTAGATTAATCACGGGAGACAGGGAAAAAGAGGTTCCTATCAAGCAATTACGGATCGGTGACACAGTTTTGGTCAAACCGGGCGAATTAATCCCCATTGACGGCATTATTATGGAGGGAAACAGTCCCATTAATCAAGCGCCAATTACCGGAGAATCGCTTCCCGTGGATAAAACCATCGGTGAAGAAGTCTTTGCGGGAACTCTCAACGGTGCGGGAGTGCTACGTTTAAAGGTGGAAACTCCCCCCGAAAGTCGCTTAATTGAGAGGGTGATTCGTTTGGTAGAAAAAGCGCAAAATGAATCCCCTCCCTCCCAAGAGTTTATCGAAGGTTTCGAGCGGGGTTATGCGAAAATTATCGTGATTTTGGGCTTAATTTTCGGGATTTTACCGCCTTTTTTCTGGGGTTGGACCTGGGAAACCACTATCTATCGGGCTTTAATTTTTCTCGTGGTGGCCTCTCCCTGTGCTTTAATGGCCTCGATTATGCCAGCTTTGTTATCGGGTATCGCTAACGGGGCAAAACAGGGGATTTTATTCAAAAATGGCGCAAGATTGGAGATGATCGGCCGCATACGAGCGATCGCTTTTGATAAAACCGGCACTCTCACCCTTGGTAAGTTGCAAGTGGTGGAAATTATCCCTATCCATGCAGTCAGCGAAAATGAGGTGTTAGCGGTGGCTGCATCCCTAGAATCCTGTTCCGAACATCCCATCGGATCCGCTATTACCGCCACAGCCAGGGAACGTGGTATAAATTTCTTCAGTGCTAATCAGGTGCAAGCGGTATCGGGACGGGGTATCACGGGAAAAATTGCCGATAAGTCGGTATCTGTGGGCAATTTTGCCTATATTCGTGACCATATTACTGATCTTGACCAGAATATCCTAGCTATCCGCGAACGTTTACAAAAAGAAGGCAGAACCCTAGTTTGGGTAGTACAAGAGAATCAGATAATCGGGGCGATCGCTGTGTCCGATACCCTGCGGGAATCGGCAGTTAATCTGGTGAAGCAGCTAAAAAAGATCGGTATCGAACATATCGTTTTAATTACGGGTGATAATCAACAAAGTGCCGATAAAGTTGCTGAAAAACTCGGTATTGAGGAGGTTTACGCTGATTTACTGCCCGAAGATAAGTTAAGCGTTATCCAAAATCTCCAAGAAAAATATCACACTGTCGCTATGGTGGGGGATGGCATTAATGACGCGCCCGCTTTAGCTATGGCTAATGTGGGGATTGCCATGGGAAAAGCTGGTAGTGATGTGGCCTTGGAAACGGCCGATATTATCCTTATGTCCGATAATTTAGCCAAAATTCCCAGCGCAATTAACCTCGGTCGTCGTGCCAATCGCATCGTTAAACAGAATATCACCTTCGCCCTCGCGTTTATCGGCATATTGCTAATAGCCAATTTTGCCGGTGATATAACTTTACCTCTAGGTGTCATCGGTCATGAAGGATCGACGGTATTAGTGACTCTAAGCGGTTTAAGATTGTTCAAATAGGGATAAAAATACAGAGAACTATGGGCGAAATCCAGGCAATCCGAGGCACAAAAGATATTTTACCGGCGGAGGTCGGTTACTGGCAGTGGTTAGAGGAAACTGCCAGCAGAATTTTAGGGACTGCGCTGTATCAAGAGATACGAACTCCCATTTTTGAACAGACGCAACTTTTTGAACGGGGTATCGGGGAAGCGACGGACGTGGTGGGTAAAGAAATGTACACTTTCTTTGATCGCGGTCAACGTTCCCTGACTTTGCGACCGGAGGGAACGGCTGGGGTCGTTCGCGCCTACATTGAACACAAATTACAGGCCGCTGGAGGAGTACAAAGACTCTGGTATCAGGGGCCGATGTTTCGTTATGAACGTCCGCAAGCGGGTAGGCAGCGACAGTTTCATCAAATCGGGGTCGAATTGTTGGGAAGTGATGATCCTAGGGCGGATGTGGAAGTAATTACCCTTGCCAGCGAGATATTAAAAGCTGTGGGGCTAGAAAACCTAAAATTAGATATTAATTCCCTGGGAAATGCCCAAGATAGGCAAAATTATCGTCAGGCCCTGCTAGATTATTTGACTCCCTACAAAGCTGATTTAGACGCGGATTCTCAACAGAGATTAGAAAAAAATCCCCTGCGAATTTTGGATAGTAAGGACGAGAAAACCAAGATTATCTGTAAGAATGCCCCCAGTATTCTTGAACATCTCGGCAGTGATTCTCAAAAGCATTTTGAACGGGTGCAATCTTTACTAACTGATTTGGGAGTTATCTATAATCTTAATCCCTGTTTAGTGCGAGGATTGGACTATTACACCCATACGGCCTTTGAAATTCAGTCCGATGATTTAGGCGCTCAAGCCACGGTTTGCGGTGGTGGTCGTTATGATGGTTTAATAGCTCAATTAGTCGGTCCAGACACACCAGCAGTGGGTTGGGCGATCGGTTTAGAACGTCTGATTATATTATTACAACAAAAGCAATCTTTATCTTTTTTGGTTCCCGATTTTTATCTCGTCTCCAAAGGAGAAAAAGCTGAGGCCCGCAGTGTGGTATTAGCGCAGCAATTACGCGGATTGGGGTTTAGCGTTGAGTTAGACTTAAGCGGCAGCGCTTTCGGAAAACAATTTAAACGGGCCGATCGAGCTAAGGCCGTGGGCTGTATAATTTTGGGGGATGCTGAGGCTGAAAATGGCACGGTACAACTGAAATGGATGGCCACCCAAGAACAAATTAGTCTAACCCAAGCGGATTTATTGACACAAGCAGGGGAATTAAAAGCGCAAATCTCCAGGCACAAATCCTAAGTTTTAGCGTCATGGCCAAACATTAGGCCTAGGCTAAGATTATGGAATTTATACTGCAAAAACAAGGGGAGAATCACGGACGCACAATTTCTACTAATTCCCTAGAAATTGTCTCGGGAAACTATCGTCTCTTGGCCCGTCTGGATTCTCCTTTTGTCAATATCGAAGTGCGTATCGATTACGAATCTCCGGAAAGTAGTGAACGATATACTCATTATTACCGATCGGATGCTGGGGGGTGGCTGGAAATTTTTTCCTATCGAGATTTGGGAATAGGTAGCTGGAAAATTCGCTGTTATGGGGATATTTTGGCCGAATTAGGGGGGCAAGGTTGGCAAGAAATGTTAACTTTAATTGTTACTCCTGTTAAGATCAATTATCTGGCTCAATTAGAACAGTTAATTAAAACCGAAATTGAACCTTTCTTAGCACGAGAATACTCTCCAGAAATGGTAAAATTAGAATTGGCCGATTTAACTAATAATTCTGCGTTTGTTTTTGATTTATGCCTACCAGAGGAAACAATGACCGCTAGAGAAGGGGTAACTCTAGAACTGCCAGAACCTGCTAATATGAAAAAGAGCCTTCAAAGTTTATCTAATCGCAATTCTGCACCCCTACCCCCGAAAATATCCGGTTCTAATTCTCGCCGAAAATCCCCGCAACTTCCCCCAATTCCTAAAAATAAATAACCTTTCGCAATTCTGCACCCCTACCTCCGAAAATATCTGGTTCTAATTATCTCAGGGACTTTTTCCCTGAAAATTAGATAATTGACCAGATGAAAATCGGTAAAACCCTAC
Organism: Microcystis protocystis FBCC-A270; assembly: GCF_050500235.1. Taxonomy (NCBI): domain Bacteria; kingdom Bacillati; phylum Cyanobacteriota; class Cyanophyceae; order Chroococcales; family Microcystaceae; genus Microcystis; species Microcystis protocystis. The sequence goes on along the minus strand of NZ_CP191407.1, from coordinate 4,208,751 downwards.
ACCCTACACCCAGAAAAAACTTTTTCAGCAAACCCTATGTAGGGTCTGCTGAAAAAGTACGGGCGAAGCATTCGGATAGAAAATCTACGGTTTCACCGATAGGTTATTGTCCGAATGCTTCGCCCCTACAGGACGCGGGCCGATGAAGACGCAAGGTTTTGAACGACGATTCTCTCAAAATCTTGCACCTGTGAGAGCAAAATAGAACCCTAAAACCCTTACCTCGTCTATATTTCACATTTATTCAGCAAACCCTATGTAATGATGAGGTGAGGCAGCAACTTAAACCTAAGATTTTTTCAAGAACTTCTGACGAACTCGTGAGATTAATAGGTCTAATTCCGGTAACTTCAATAACATCGCACCAAGGAGGAATAAACCCACCGCTACGGTTGAAGCAAAACCTAACTGTAATAATTGTAGGAAAATATTACCAGCACCGAAAACCTTTTCCCAACCCCAACTAGCACCCCAACTACTAACACCAGAAAGCATTGTAATTACCGTTAATCCCAATAAGGATAAACCCCATTCTCCCAAGGGTAAACCCCCTAAACGACGATTTAAAATCACCGTAAAAATGCCCATAGAAAGGATATTAACCCCCACAGTTGCTAAAACAATCCCCGGAGTACCAAAAGGTCTATACAAGAGGAAATCCAGCGCACCATTGAGAAAAATATTTACCATACTCACCTTAAAAGGAGTTTCGCCATCACCCAAAGCATAGAACACTCGTACTAAAACATCGCGACCGAGATAGAAAAACATCCCGAAACCGTAGGCCATTAATACGGGAACCACCTGTTCCGAGGCAGCCAGATTAAAGGCACCCCGTTGATAGATAACCCGCACTACCGGGAAAGCGAGGGCGATAAAGATAGCGGTGAAGGGTAACATGGTTAAAGCCGTCAATAATAAACCCTGACGGATTCTTTGCTTCAATTCTCCCCAATTTTCCGGTTCCGTCAGTCGAGAAAATATCGGCATAAACGGCACGAGAATCATGTTAGACATGATGCCCAAGGGCGTGAGAACGATAAAACTGGCGTAACGCATGGAAGCAGCGGCATTTTCGATAAAAGAAGCGAAAAAGAGGTCAGTATAAACGTTAATATGCAACATTCCCGAAGATAAGGTGGCCGGAATCATCACCCGCAACACCTCCGACACCCCCGGTATCCGCCAATCCCAACGAAATATTAATTTTCCTAAACCTGCCTTGACTTGTGCGCCCACTTGTGCTAACCATTGCCAGAGCGCCCCGACGAGAGTACCACCGGCGAGGACAAAACCCCCCAGTTGCACATATTGCGGCTCATCAATGCGATCGCCAAGAAACCAAGCCAGCAAACCCACCCCGATAATCACCGCCACACTGGAAAAAAGCGGACTGAGACTCGGTAGCCAGTATTGGTCCGCCGCGTTGAGAGTACCGAAACCGATGCCGATTAAACCGGCTAAAACCGCCATGGGGGCCATAATTTGCAGTTGTTGAATGGCCATGCTGCGGGTGGCGGCATCTAAACCGGGAGCGAGAACATCGATAAAAATATTGGCAAAAACGATTAAAAAGACGGTGACAGTTAATAAAATCGCACTGACTAGGGTGGTGACAGTCTCGACAATCGGTGCGGACTCGGATTTATCTCTTTTGGCCAAAACACTGACCAAAGCACTGTGAAAGGGGCCGTTAATGCCACCGAGGAGAATTAACAGAAAACCGGGGATAACGTAGGCAAAAGCGTAGGCGTTCACCACCGGCCCGACACCGTAGGCAGCGGCGATTACCTGTTCGCGGACTAAACCAAAAACCTTACTGATTAAGGTGGCAACGGCGACAATTCCGGCAATACCGGCTAAGGAACGGGTAGCTTTCTTATTAATGACGACACCTCGAAAGAAAACAACTGCATTGATCGATTCTACCCGTTTCTGTGTTCCCGTAGAAAAGCGCTCTCTAGTTGTCAAATTTAATTTGACTGGAGTGTATAACACCCATTTCCCCACAGACATTCGTATAATACCAAGAGCCAACCGAACCATAAATATTGATGGTTCTACGTTCTCTGACTGAACAGATGATATTGCCATTGGGGGATGTTCTCACATTTGATGGTGGAGAAAAGACTATTGCTGTGGCGATTCTTGATGTGGATTGAGAACTATTGAATCTGTAACTACACACCACCTCTAGCATTGTTTGAGTCGCCTGAGAGCGGGGACGATGAATTTGTCTTTCGGGAAAAGTCGTCCAAGTTCCGTTATCACAATTAGCTTGGCTAACCAGTCGTTGATTTCCTAAATAATAAACAAAGTCAACACTACGCGAACTAGCCGGAACAATTGAACATAAATCGATGTTAACGCTTTTTCCCGTCACAGCAGTTCCGGCAAAGTAATTACAAGTTTGAGCCAAAACTATATTGGGTTTTGCCCAGGAAGCACCGATTACCATTGTCAAAGATAGACTAGAAATCAAAATAATTTTTTTCATGGTTGATTTGACATTTTCTGGAGGCTTTTTCTGAGATCATTTTATACTCAATTGAATTGCGGCTAGAACCTGATGGCGACAAAATATTAGTATTTTTTATCTAATTCTCTGTTCCCGTAGAAAAGCGATCGCTAGTTGTCAAATTTAATTTGACTGGAATGTATAACACCCATTTCTCCATAGACATTCGTATCATACCAAGAGCCAACCGAACCATAAATATTGATGGTTCTACTCTTGATTACAAAAATCCCCCGTTCAAGAAAACTTAACAATGCCCACCAGCGATCGCAGTTGACAAGACTAAAGCGATCGCACTGGATGAAAGTATTTCTAAGGCGATCGCCAAAGGTTTAAGGATGCGAGGGATTGATGTTACAATGTCTTCAGAGAAAGAGCTAATGGGGGTTTCTGATGAGGAACAGTTAGCTTATGCTTTATTGCAAGGCCGAGTTATTTTCACTTTTGATGATGGCGATCGCTGATGCTTCTACGCGCTGTGCTAACATCTCCAATATTATAGGTGTTTTTGCTTTATGAAAAATCAGTTATTAAAATTAGCTTTTGAAGTAGAAATTGAAGAAGGGGAGCAACTCAATCTTCCCAGTTCTATTGTGCAAGGAATTGGTAAAGGGAAGTGGGTGATTACTATTCAGCCCAAAACCTTAGTTAGCGATCGCCTTCATTCTTCTTTTCTGAATAGTTATGCCTCAGAAGACGAAGGTTTATATGACGATTATTAAAGGAGGTGAGTTCTGGGTTGCCAAAATTCTATTTACTGATGGTACATCATCAAAAAAAAGACCTGTGTTGATTCTTTGGGTTGATGGAGATGACGTGTGAGTGGTTATACAACGGTGGTCCCTACCAGTTAGTCATTTTCCACTTCTTACTAGGTGTCTTCTGCTACCTCGGTCGGACGTTTAATCTTCCAATACGCTTCTTTCAACAACAGCCGCTCTCTGCACTTCTTCTTAGGTGCTTGGCCGGTAATCGGTATCTGGTTTACGGCAATGGGTGTTAGCACCATGGCGTTTAACCTCAACGGTTTCAACTTCAACCAGTCGATTCTCGATTCTCAAGGTCGTGTAATCGGTACCTGGGCCGATGTGCTGAACCGCGCTGGTATCGGTATGGAAGTAATGCACGAGCGCAACGCTCACAACTTCCCCTTAGACTTGGCTAGTGGTGAACAGGCTCCTGTAGCTCTGACTGCTCCTGCTATCAATGGTTAAGTTCTAGTCTGAACGAAAAAGCACTCCTGCGAGGGGGTGCTTTTTTGTTTCTTTCAGAGAAGAAACCAGAATCTAGGGATAATGGAGGACAAGGATCCTTTATTTATACTCTCTAGTTTACTTTTTCTCTTTTCTGTCAGTCTGGGGTTAGGCTTCGCTGGTGCGGCGAATACCTTCGTCGAGAATGAAGAACTGAGGGTTAAGAGAAGCCAACGGCTCCCGCAGCTTTTCGATTTCGGCAGCGGGAGCGTGAACTTCTAGGCGAATAATCTTGGCGATTTTGAGAAGTTCGTCTAGCAGTTCCCCGACGTTTTGCAGGTGGGCAAGAACTGCGGAAGCATCGACGTAACCCTCGCGGCAATGAAGAATATTGCCGCTAAAGGAAAAAGCATAATGGATACAGCCCTCTTCGGTGCGGGTTCTCTCAATGAACTTGGGGCTTAGTTCCTTGAACGCAGCAATTTTTCCTTCTGGTACTTCAAAGTAGGGTACGAGGGTACAGCAAGTATCGATTTTGAACATTAGATTCTCCTTTTAGGTGGTGCGGAGGGATACCTCGCGTTTGTGGTCTCTTCTGTCAGTCTTGAAAATTTTAACGAATTTACGTCGTTTCAGGCTAGGAGAAATCAAGATTTCAACCCACTTTGACAAAAGAGAGATCATTCTCTCAATCCCTTTATAGTACATATATAGTACATTTGCCCAAAAAAATCGAACAAGGGTAAAAAGGGAAAAAAGAGGAAAAGGGTTACACAGTCCTCCCGAATACGCAGACTACCCGAAAACCGTTATAGTAGTCGCGGATGACGCGGCGGTAGCTGGTGCCGCGAAACGCGGAACGGCAGATAACAGGATAGTCGCCCCAGGAACCGCCCCGCAGCACTTTTGTAGTAGATTTGTTCTTGCTAATCCAAGCACTCCCATCAGTGGGTGCGCCTTGATAATTAGGGTGATAATCGTCCTCGCACCATTCCCAAACGTTTCCGTGCATATCGTACAGACCAAAGGCATTAGCTACCTTAAAATAGCCTACTGGTGTCGTCTGTTTTCGATCGATGCCTTTTAGTCCCCTTCCATAATTCCCTGGATAAACTTTTTTGTCTTTTTCCCAATCAGTTCCTCTGTAATTAGCCAAATCTGTGGTAATCGTCTCCCCAAAATGAAAAGCGGTTGTTGTCCCCGCTCTACAGGCATATTCCCATTCTGCCTCACTCGGTAGCCGATACTCCCGTTTTGTTTCCCTTGATAATCGTTTACAGAATTCTGTTGCTTGCTCCCAGTTTACTTGTTCTACGGGTCTTGTCCATCTATCCTGCTCTTGATATGGCTCTTTGAAGTGGGAAGGCTCTAGTTCTAGATCGATGTCTATTTTAGCAGTTGCGGCGATCGCTCGCCACTGTACTTGGGTGATGGGATAGCGTCCCATGAAAAAAGCTGAAATATTAACGGTGTGTTGAGGACTTTCTCTTTGGAAATAGTCTCGATCGTATTCTTTACAGAGTCTTTCTATTTCTTGATCTGGGGTTCCCATCTGAAAGGAACCGCTAGGGATAAGCATCATGTCGAGATTAATGCCTTCCCCTAAATTCTCGCTGTAATATTGTGCTTCTCGTTGCTGTCGGTGAATGATTAATTTAGTCATTTTTTCTGAAGCGGTTAAGTAGCTGGTTATAATTAAATTGAAGATGGATTTTGGGATCGATCCCCCCTTAATCCTAGGGCTGTTTCATTTAAATTAAGTATAGCTGATTTTGAGTCAATAAATTTGATTGAGGATTCTCAAGTTTATCTTTTTCTAATCAAAAGAGTTAGTCATAATAACTAATCTTTAATCTTCTGCCAATATTTATTATGAATAGATTGATAAAGCCTGTTCCCAAGCCACTAAAAGCCTATCTCTCTTGAAATTGTCGAGAGTACATCCTGTTAATTTAGCTAATTTTTCTGCTTCTTACGTCGATAAAACTATCAGTTTTTCCCAACGTTCAGCTAACCACCTCTGTCCCTCCGTTATTGAGAGAAAACCCAAACCTCTGAAAAGATTCAATCCTATGGTTGTGAGAATTGACCAATTGCTTGCCCCTTGAAAATCACTTATCTCGCTTTTATCTTCCTCAAAAATTACATCTTTTACCCAATGTAACTGATTTTCTATTTTCCAGTGTCCTCGAATAATTTTAGCAAATACTTGAGCGGATTCGGTTAGGCTACTGATATAGTAAGCTGTTTCTTCATAGGTTTTATCCCCGCGACTACCCTTTCTTTCTACTTTAATAACTCTTCGCAGATTTTCAAACCCTTGTCTTTCATTTTTTCTAACTTTAAAAACTTCTATTTTTCTTGATATTTTTCGTCCATGACTATTATCTTGTTCAAGAAAGCAACTTTCTGGCTTTGAGGAATTACTCAGGTCTTGTATTCGCTGATAAAGATTTTTCTGATTTCCTTTAACGGTGATAACATAATCATTTTTACTCTTGGCTATTAAGCTGATTGTTTTTTTATGACAGTGTAAAGCATCGCCAGTAAAAACTTTATTTTGGAGAGAGCAATTCTCAATTATAGCTTGCCCTTCGTCGATTTCAGACCCTTTTTTGTTTTCAATTCTTTTTAAGTGTAATACTAATCCACTTTCTTGACTAAACAATGAGACAAACATGATGAAATTTTGTTGTTCATTATTAGGATTCTTTAGGGTGTTTTTGAGACTTTTTCCATCCATCCCTAGCCAATTTATATCATCTCTTTGTCCATATTCTTCTAATGCCCATTCGTTAAATATTTTTAACAAACTCTGCCAGTCAACTCCCATCATTACCCTTATAATTGTTGAATAGGATGGGACTCTTTCTGGAATTATGTTAAATTCTTTACTCAGCCTGTGCCGATTATTTTTAGCAAACTCTCCTAGCTCTCTATAACCTGAGTATCCTAGCATTGTTCCCAGTATTATTACTACTAATACTATCCATAAATGGTGTCTTTTTCCTTTATCTTTCCGAAAGTCCTTGACTTGTTTTAGTTTTTCTATTAAGCTCAACATATATTTGAAAGGTTGGCGGTCACTCCTCATTTTACCTGACTGTGATCGCTTTTACTTTTGATATTCTGATGGGAGAATGAAACAGCCCTACCCCAATTGCCCCTACAGTCCTTCCTCAACAACAGGTTGTCTCATTTACGTTAAAACCTATCCTGTTACTGATACAACCGCCAGATTTGTGGTGGGTGATGATTTCCAAGAGCCTGAAGCAACCATACTATGGGATTGAGGGTAGGACGTAGAGCCAAAAAAGACAGGCAGGGAGCCTGTCTAAAAAACCAAACAAATTTATCTATCAGTTGGCCAAAAATAGGGAGTTTTTTGCGTCAAATTTCCAAGCAATACCATCGGGATCTCTGATACGACTCCAATCGGCGAATTCTGTTTCGGATTTATTTTTCTTGTTTCTACCCAAAACGGCCGGGGTAACTCCTAAACGTTTAGCCAAATCCGCCAAACTCATCGATGAGATGGTTTCAGATACAGAGGTTAGTGATTCTTCCCTAACTTCTGATTCTGATTGGGATAAAGAACTGGCAGAACTGTTCAAACTAGGATTAATTATCTCCTCCCGTTCTTGAATTACCGTTTCTTGAACAGAGATTGCTGCGGTATTTTCTTCCTCTTTTTCCTCAAATAATTTACCTAAATTAGTCAGAGATTGGGAGGAGGAAATAACAGGAACCTCCGGGACAGAATTTTCGCTTTTCTCGGCGACAATCAGAGAGGATTTAGCCTCCTGGGATTGCCCTAAATTGGTCAGGGGAGATCTCGAGGCAGTAATCGCAGGAATTTGTTTTTCCCCTATTTCTTCTAAAGAGGGGTCACTCTCATCAAAAATACTACCCAAGGTACTGGCGGTGATAAAGTAATAGGCCATACCCTTATCGCCTACAGCTTTTTTTTGCGCCCCAAATTCCTCAGCTTTTCTGTCTAAAAATTGTCTGGCTAATTTGGCCGTGAGATTGGCTTTTGCCGATAGGTCAATCGGGGTGAGACAACCTTGATTGTCCTGTAAAAGTTGATTGAAATAGGGGTTAATCACCGTCGATAATTTTGACCAGCGATAGTCTTGCCACACCTTGACTGCCAGAGTTAAGAGGAAGACAAGTAGGATCAATGGCCAAGCGGTAAAAACAAGGATGATTAGCACCGCTAGGGGGATGATGAGGACGAGAAACCCCGTCGTCTGACGATCGATAATTTTTCCAGTCATAATTTCATAAGCTGCCAGAATTAAAATTTTTAATGGCTAGTTTGACTATCTCCTGCCATAAGTGTATATGACCAGTTTAGGCTTTATTGGTCACGCCGGTTAGTTCTAGTCGTTCAAACATGGCAAATCGTGCTTTCAGGGCCAGAGAATCATCAAGTTTTGTTAAAAAAACGGGTTTTTGATACTTTTGTTCTAAAGCTTTTTGGATTAACCAATCGGCTAAAAAGGGATTTTTGGGTAGTAGGGGACCGTGGGCATAGGTAGCGATCGCATTGTGGTAAAATGCTCCTTCATAACCGTCCTCTCCGTTATTTCCGTAACCAGTAATCACCTTTCCCAAGGGAGAAACGGTTTGTAAATAGGTACGACCCCCGTGATTTTCAAAGCCAATTACTAGCGGTTTTTCCCCAGTCATAGCTTTAATTTCCTCCGCTAAGGGAGAGGCCGTAATTTCAAAAACCACGTTACCGATACAGCGTTTTGCATTGGGGCCAGGATGTTTACTTACTAGGTCTAATAATCCTAATCCTTCGATTCTTTGACCGAAAGCTGGTTCGTAATAATGCCCTAATAATTGTGGGGAACCACAGGTAAAAACCCCTGGTATTCCTGCCGATAATTGTTCTTTCATCGCCGCTGCTTTTTTCCCCTGTAAATCGCGCATAACGATCTCCTGTTGCCGATCCTGCGCTCCACCCCCAACAATTATATCTACTTGGTAAAATGTCTCGGCTTCTGTTTGAGCATCTAGGGGAATAATTGTCACAGGAATATCACGCCATTGACATCTTCTTTGAATAGTAATAACATTACCTCGATCGCCGTAGGTACTCATTAAGGTCGGATATAACCAGCCGATTTTTAGTTCTAGTTCTTGCATAATTTTTTAGGGGATTAGGGAATGGGGGATAAGACACAGGCTGCATCTCAAGTTTGTAGAAATATCAAAAATTATTACCAGTATATGAACAACTGCGTGTAAGCATCTCACAAAAAAAGCTAATGTAAGCTTGCGCTTATGTCCCCCTTTTATTTCTACAAAATCTTTCGACCCGTGAGAATCTCTCGTACTTCTAACATAGCAGAATAGGTGGGTAAAATATGTAAAGTTTCCTCATTTTTGGTGTTATTAAGGGCAATTTGGATCGCTTTTTTTAGATCGGATTCAACAATTAAATTAACCGGATAAGCGAGACTATCCTGACTATATTGTAAGCGCAAAGCCATGTCATAAAGTCGATCGCCTGTTACCACTAAAGTTGTTCCCAAACGGGTTAATTTTTCCGTATCCACATCCCAAATCCAAGAAACATCCGTCCCGTCGGGGATGCGATCATTGAGAACTAAGAGAGTAGTAGAAGACTTTTCTTTCTGTAAAATATCAGCCACTGCGCGAATTGTTTCATTCATACCCACGGGATTTTTAGACAGTAAAATCCTAACTTTTTTACCCTCAATTTCTAATTCTTCCGCTCGACCAAAAGCCGCTTTAAAACCCTGAACTGTCTCAAAAATTTCTCGATCTTTAATCCCTAATTCCTGGGCTACTAAACCCGCCGCTAAAGTATTATATTTATTATAAACACCGATTAAAATCTGCGGCCAATCGTGACTATGAAAAGCAGGATTACTCTTTTTAAAGCCACAACTAGGACAACTAAAATCCCCTAAATGGGAGAGATAAACTCCGCGATAATCCAAAGAAGCGCCACATTTAGGACAGTAAATAGAATCGACAGCGTGGGGAATTTCTTCTAGATATAATTCTGGCTCACTTAAGCCAAAATATACAACTCTTTGAGGCAGTTGTTGACCCAAATGGGAAAGAGTCGGATCATCAGCATTGAGAATCACTAAAGTATCGGTGGGTAGGGGAGATATGGCCCCTTGCCAACGGCGACTAATCGTATCCACTTCCCCATAGCGATCGAGTTGATCGCGAAACAAATTAAGAGCTAAAATAGCGCGAGGACGACAATCTTTTAAAACCAAAGGGAGAATATTTTCATCCACTTCTAAAATGGCATAATCAGCCTTTAAAGTGCCGAATAAATTGGCATCGGCTAATAAAGCAGTGATTAAACCATTAATTAAATTTGCCCCAGTGGTATTATGGGTGACTTTTGCCCCCTGACGCTCTAGAATAGTTCTTAGCAGTAGGGAAGTGGTAGTTTTTCCATTCGTGCCAACCACCAAAATTACCCCCCGTCGGACTTGCCCACAAAGTAGCGGCAACAAACGGGGATGGAGACGACGGGCAATTTCCCCCGGCAAGACGCTGGCGGCCCCTAAACGGAGTCCTTTAACCACAGCAGTAACGGTTTTAGCCACCGCTACGGCTATCCCTAAACGGATGCGATCAAACAATTGCATGAAGTGAGATTCTTATAGCTGTTTCGTGATTTTACCCCTAAAAGAAGACCCGTAAACGGGGTAAGTTCCCATTGATTCTTTTCTACTGACAAAAAAGACAGCCTATAATATAGGTAAGTTTGGGGCCGATTCTACCGCACACGACATTTTAGGGCTAGAGCTTATGGGTTTATTGACAAGATTGGGGATTTCACTGGGATTACTCGCCCTAGGTGGTACTGTGGGAGTGCTAGGAAATCAGTATTTAAGCAGAAAAGCGCCCCTAGAGGTAAATAAACCGCCGGCAATCCTCCCCGCTTCCCTCTCTCTCCCTGTTATTCCCCAAACCGACGGCAATGTTAATTTTATCGCCCAGGCCGTGCAGAAAGTTGGGCCGGCGGTGGTGCGGATTGACTCGGCCCGGGAAGTGGCCGACCAAATTCCCGAAGAATTTAAACAGCCCTTTTTTCGGCGCTTTTTTGGTGATCAAGTGCCGATTCCCAAGGAGCATTTAGAACGAGGAACCGGTTCTGGGTTTATTATTAGTACAGATGGACTACTTTTAACTAATGCCCATGTGGTGGAAGGGACAACCCAAGTAAAAGTGACTTTGAAAAACGGTCAAATCTATCAGGGTAAAGTTCTGGGGGTTGACAATATGACCGATGTGGCCCTGGTGAAAATTGAGGCGGAAAATTTACCGACGGTGACTTTTGGCAAGGCCGAAACTTTAATCCCAGGGGAGTGGGCGATCGCTATTGGCAATCCCCTAGGCTTAGATAATACTGTTACGGTGGGCATTATTAGCGCCCTAGGACGCACTAGCAGCGAAGTGGGGGTTCCCGATAAACGGGTTCGTTTTATTCAAACCGATGCCGCTATTAACCCCGGCAATTCCGGCGGCCCGTTGCTGAACGCCAAGGGGGAAGTTATCGGCATTAATACGGCAATTCGGGCCGATGCTCAGGGTTTAGGGTTTGCCATTCCCATCGAAACCGCCCAAAAAGTGGCGGGACAGCTATCTAGCAAGGGTAAAGCGGAACATCCCTACATCGGTATCCAGATGGTGACGCTAAACCCAGAATTACGGCAGCAATTGAACGAAACTAAAGAATTAAGCTTTAATATTGACCAAAATGAAGGGGTAATCGTCCTGCGAGTGGTGGAAAATTCCCCCGCTCAAAAAGCCGGAATGCAAGCGGGTGATATCATCGAAACTGTGGCAGGAAACCCCGTTAAAACTGCTTCGGATGTGCAGCAAGGTGTGGAAACCAGTGCGATCGGTGGTAATCTGGAAATCGAGATTAACCGCAGGGGTAAACAACAAACTCTCACCGTTCAACCGGGGGTTTTTCCTAGCAAAAGTAGCGAGTAAACTACTTTCAACCGGTCAAGGGGCGACCCCTTACCCTACACTGGGAGGAGAGAAAATAGCAGCGGAGCGATCAAAATTGAGGCAGCGGTTACACTTAAAATTATCAATTGGGCGCGGGGCTGCCCTTCTAATCGGTTTGCTGGGATTAACAGCCTGTCAACCTCCCGATCCGCCGAAAATTTCGCCGACAGAATCGCCTAAAATTGAAGAAACTGGCCGCTTAATTCTCAATAATGCCACCTTAGAACAGGCTAACCCCTCCGGACAACCCCTCTGGAAAATTCAGGTCAAAAAAGCTACCTACACCCAAGACCAAAAAATCGCCCGTCTGGAAAATATCAAGGGTAATATCTATCAAGATGGGAAAGTAGTTTTACAGGTTAGTGCTGACCGCGGTGAAGTTTACAAGGAAGGCCAGGAAATTCTCCTCAAAGATAATATTGTGGCTGTAGATCCCCGCAATAAGGCCATTATTAACGCGCCGGAATTGCGTTGGCTACCTAAGGAGGGTATTTTAATCTCCCCCAAAGGGATCAAAGGTAGTCATCTACAACTAGAAGCCAAGGCCCGCCAAGGACGCTACGACACGCGCCAAGAAAAACTAGAATTACAAGGTCAAGTGGTGGCTACCGCCAAGGAATCTCGTGTCGTCCTGCAAACCGAGCGCCTGTACTGGGAAATTCCTCAACAAGTCATTAGTACCGATCAAAAAGTCGCTTTTGATCGCTATATTGATAAAACTATTATCGATCGCCTTACTGCTATCGGCGGTCGTTGGGAAAGAAAAAATAATCAGGTTATCCTGCAAGAAAACCTCGAATATCGCTCTTTAGAACCACCTTTACAGATTTCTGGTTCTCAGGCAATTTGGAACTATCAAAATCGTAGCCTAACTTCCGATCGCCCCACGGAAATTTTTCAATATCAAGATCAAATTACTATTACTGGTAATCGTGTGGTGGTGGAATTAGGCAATCGCATCGCTTATCTCAAGGATGGGGTTAAGGGGATTAATCAGAAAACTGGGGCGCAATTGTATAGTCAGATTTTAACTTGGAAAATGTCGGAAAAAATTGTCGAGGCCGAGGGGAATATTATCTATGAACAACAGGAACCAAAATTTAATCTCACCGGCGATAAAGCGATCGGCACTTTAGAAGATAATAACATTGTTGTTACCAGTAGCTCGCCCGATCGAGTTGTCACCGAGATTTATCCCCGTTAACAGGAAAAATTAACCAAAAAAAACTCTCCCCAGAAAAGGGAGAGAGGGGGGGTAAATATTTAAAAGCTTACCATTTGAGCAGATTAAACTGTTCCATATCGATGGTGTCGCGGTTACGATAGATGGTAAGGATAATCGCTAAACCCACGGCTGCCTCGGCTGCCGCTACGGTAATCACGAAAATAGTAAAAATTTGGCCTCGGATATTAGCGGGGTCAAGATAGTTGGAAAAACCCATTAAGTTAATGTTAACAGAATTGAGCATCAATTCGATCGACATTAAAACCCGGACGGCATTGCGACTGGTGACTAAACCATAAATTCCGATATAAAATAAAGCCGCCGCTAATAACAAATAATACTCTAACTGAATCTGCATGATACCTCTAACACCGTACAGTGCAAAGTTCATGAGGTAAAAAATTATGATAACCGCCGCTTATTTAGATACCTGTATCTTTAGGGACTTGCGTGGGAATAATATCTCAGCCAGAAAATCGCTCTCTAGAAGAATAAGACCAGCCCTAAATAGTACATTATCAAAGCGCAAGTCCCTTATAGTGTAAATCAAAGAGCTTTGGAATGTGTTGCTTATGTACATGAAGGGGTTGATCTTACAGGAAGAGGAAAAAATAACTGTACCAATCCCGAACTTATTCCTTAATTTTCAGGGCGATCGCCTTTTTGTTTGTAGTAATGGCTTTAGCCATAATCAGTCCTAAAGAGCTTACTACGAACGGGGCGATCATTTTTGAATTGGCGAGGAAGTTTATCCCCGTGCCAGAGTCAAGCGTCAAGGTATCGCCATGGAAATTGATATCCTAGGGGTGGATGATACAGAACTCGTTTTAGTCGAATTACTACCTAGATTATCTCAAGATGATGTGGATGAATTTATTGAAAAATTGACTCGTTTTAAAATCGCTTTTCCCCATTACAAAAACTATCGAGCTTACGGTGCAGTGGCAGGAATTGAAATTAACAAAGGTGTAGATCGCTATGCTTATAAAAAAGGTTTATTTGTGATTAAACCCTCTGGGGATACGGTGGCAATTATTAATGATGCTGACTTTCAACCGAACACTTGGTAAAGAGATATAATTAGGCATTATAGGTAAGTGTTAAATCCCCCCGTCTATCGGCACCCCCTGTCAGTCCATGAGTGAACCCGTTACCCTTGAGGATATTTACCAGCTATTCCGCGCTTCCGCCGAGGAGTTTGATCGCCGTTTAAGGGAAAGCGATCTTCGTCGGGCCGAAATGGAACGTATCTTTGCCGAAGCGAAATTAGAAAACGAGCGCCGTGCCACCGAAGCGAAATTAGAAAACGAGCGCCGTGCCGCCGAAGCGAAATTAGAAAACGAGCGCCGGGCCGCCGAACTTGAGCGCCAAGCTGCCGAAGCGAAATTAGAAAGCGAGCGCCGGGCCGCCGAACTTGAGCGCCAAGCTGCCGAAGCGAAATTAGAAAACGAGCGTCGTGCCGCCGAAGCGAAATTAGAAAGCGATCGCCGGGCCGCCGAAGCCGATCGCTCGATGGCAGAACTGAAACGCACCGTAGAACGAACCAGCAAAGCGGTAGATAGTCTGACCACTCGCTGGGGTCGATTTGTGGAGGAATTGGTAGAACCGGCGGTTTTACGGCTTTTTCAAGAGAAAGGCATTGATATTAAGGAAGTTTATCCCCGTGCTAGAGTCAAACGTCAAGGCATTGCCATGGAAATTGATATTCTAGCGGTGGATGATACCGATCTCGTGGTGGTGGAATGTAAATCGAGATTATCTCAAGATGATGTGGATGAATTTATTGAAAAATTGACTCGTTTTAAAATCGCTTTTCCCCATTATCAAAACTATCGAGCCTACGGTGCAGTGGCAGGAATTGAAATTAACGAAGGAATCGATCGCTATGCTTATAAAAAAGGTTTATTTGTGATTAAACCCTCTGGGGATACGGTGGCAATTATTAATGATGCTGACTTTCAACCGAATACTTGGTAAAGAGATATAATTAGGTATGAGGCTAAAAAGATGGAGTTGTGATAGATTAAGTCTAGACAACCGCAATAAAATAAACAGGAGAATTTTTATGAGTCCTTTAGTGGAATTTACCTCAGAGGAGGGGACTATTTACATCGAGGTGGATGAAAAGTTACCCTTACCCAAACCGAAACCAGAAGATGAACTTATTAGTCTAACAGATGAAATAGCTGTTAAAGCCGCTCAGTCTTTTGAAGACGCATTAAATGGCATAAAACCGGTGGCAAATGCCATAATTAATAAGGTCAAAAGTTTGAATGAACCGGCCGATCAGGTAGAGGTCAAGTTTGGGATAAAAATGACTGTTGGACTAGGGGCTATTATTGCATCTGGCAGCGCCGATGTTAACTATGAAATTACCCTAAAATGGGATAACAAGGAAAAAAATAAGCAATCATCTACTCAATAAGGACTTAGATAAAAATAATGGTTGCATCTCTAGAATCTTCTCTGGTCAGAATTTATAAGCAACGAAAAAATAAAGATGATACAATAGAAATTGTCGGAGCGGGATTTCTAATATCATCAGAATACTTGATTACCTGCGCTCATGTTGTTAATGAATCTTTAGGATTAGTATTAACATCTGCTGAGAAACCCACTGACATTATTGAGTGTGATTTTCCTATCATTGCATCGGGTACATCTTTAGAAACAACCGTAGAAGTTTGGCATCCGGTTAAATTTAAAAGCAATGATCTGCAGGATATTGCTATTTTAAAATTAAAAGATTCAGTTCCTTCACAAGCTCAACCAGTTTCTTTAATTACCTCTGAAATAGGAGATTTATCTGATCATAATTATAAAGCTTATGGTTTTTCCAGAGATGGAGGTGTCTGGTCTGATGGTAAGATAATAGGTCATATTGCTAACAACAAAATTCAGATAGAAGATAATAAAAGCACAGGATATGCTGTAGAAGGTGGGTTTAGTGGGACAGCTATCTGGGATGAGCAATTGGGGGGAGTAGTGGGGATGGCAGTAAGTGCTGATAAGGAAAAATTGGTTGCCAAATCTGCATTTTTTATTCCTACTAATGTTCTTTTAAAAGCTTGGGATAAGTTGCTATATATAGCACAAGTAGAAGGAAGAATCCCTAGAATCATCTCCTTGCTTAGATGTATATTTGAAAACAAGAGTTATCAAGATCAACTTAATACAGCTTCTGAAAATTTAAGAATTGAAGTGAGGGATCATTTAGTGGATTTACCTAGAAAAATTCCTTCCTCTTGGTCTGATTTTATAGAAATACTCTATCAATTAGATGAAAGACATTTTACCTATACTTCTCAATCAAAATTTTCTTGGCTAGAAATATTTATTGGCTATTTAGTTATTCAGTTAAACTCAACAGATGCTCTGGCAAAGTTATTAAAAGAATGGCTAAAAAAATATCAAACAAAATGGGAAGTTTTAATCAATACTTTAGAAAATAATCTTAAGCATCGATCACTAAATATTGCTCAAAAATCAACAGACAAAAATCCCTGCTTATTTGTTACCCTTACAGAAGAAAACAAATCTTTAATGCTGAGAGCTTGGATTGTTAAAGATATCAACAATTATCATCCCACAGAAAAAGAACCTCAAAAACGTGGAGAATATCAATCTTTAACCCCCAATGAAGGAATAAGTCTGGGCAATCATCTCCAAGAAAATGAATTGATTAATCACCTAAAAAAATTCAAACGACAATCAGAAAATATCTGTCAATCTTCCCTAGAAAAAGTTCAATTTTTTCTTCCCTATAGATTTATTGAAAAAGAGATTAAACCGATTGATTTATTTTCAATTGATGAAGTGGCAACAGCTACAGGCTGCGATCCTCATCATTGGGGAGTCGATCATGAGGTAATCATGAGATTTTCAGAACGAATAACAGCCGAAAATATCAACAATCAACAAACCTATTTATGGATCAAAAAATGCCAACTTTTTCGGAATATACAGCAGCAAAATCTGACCCAAATTTTAAAGTGTGAAGAAGAAATCCAAGAACTGATCGAATCAAACAATCAGCAAACAGTTATTTTTAAAAAACCTCTGGCAAATAATGACCATCCGAATAAAATACTCAAATATCATAAATTTAACAATGTTATCGGTTCAAGGTTAACTAATCTCAGTCAAGAAAACTCCTTAGAGTTAAAAAATATTCTAGCCATTTTATACGAAACTGGAATACCTTTATCTCTGTGGATACGACCGGATGCTAACCCAGAACTTAACTGTCAGGAAAAATTAGACCCTATCTGTCAATGTCCACTAGAGAAATTACCAGAAATAATTAAAAATAGACGTTCCGCGGCTTGGTTAAAAGATAATCATATTGGGAATCATCTATCATTACTTTGGGATGACTACCAGCTTGTTCCCCCCAACTATCCACTTTTGATGCCATAAATTGAACTATGAAAGACTGGAAAATTTTTACAGGAAATCAGGCTCCCACAGACGCTTGGACATTACCAGAACCCCCCAGCTGGCGACCTTTTGGCAAAGAAAAGCAACCGGGAGAAAGTCGTCGTAAGCATCGGGGAGAAACCTTTCTAGTGCGCGAAGAAGAAATTAAAATGGTCAATGCAGCCTTGTATTTACGGCGACCTTTATTAGTAACCGGCAAACCAGGGACAGGAAAGTCATCTCTTGCCTATAAAGTCGCCCAGGAATTAAAATTAGGAGAAGTATTATACTGGCCGATTACCACCCATACTACCCTAAAAGATGGACTTTATAACTATGATGCGATCGGTCGGTTACAGGAAGTTAAATTACTGGAACGAGAGCAAAAAGAATTAACCCCAGAAGAACGAAAAGACCAATTAAAACAGATTGAAAAATATATTACCCTTGGACCCTTGGGAACCGCACTATTAGAGTCGGAAAAACCAAGAGTACTGTTAATTGATGAAATTGATAAGAGTGATATCGATTTACCCAATGATTTACTCACCTTATTTGAAGAAGGACGCTTTGAAATTCCCGAATTAGTTAGGCTAAAAGAAGAAGTCCCAAGCGTTGAAGTCCGCACTGCTTATACCGATACAACCGACGTTACCCAGAAAGATATAAAAACACCTATAAATGATGGTTTAGTTATCTGTAACGCTTTTCCTTTTGTGATTTTAACTAGCAATGGAGAACGAGACTTTCCTGCACCTTTTTTGCGTCGTTGTCTCCGTTTAACTATGAAAGAACCGGAAAAACCCGACTTAATTAAAATAATTGAGGCACATTTAGAAGAAACAATTACTAACAATCCAGACATCGATAAACTGATTGATAACTTCATTCAAAAGCGCAATTCACAAACCCTAGCCACGGATCAATTACTTAATGCTATTTTTATGGTCAAAAAAGGAGCTATATCAACTGAAGATGACCTCATTAGTCAACTTTTGAAAGATTTGGGGACGATAGAAGATGAGTGAATTACCATCCAATTCATCAATTAAAAAACTATTAGATTATCTAGAGCAAACAGGACTACTCGAACGGTTACAACTCAGTGATGAAGATGTAGCTGATAGTATCTGGTTGGCCTTACAAATGGGTGTTGAAGACTTGCAATCACCGCCAATATTTCCAGAAAATAAACAGCCAATAGATTCATCAACTTCTAATCAAATAGAGGAAAATTTAGAAAACATTCCAGAAGATAACCTATCACAATCTCAGCCAAATGTCGATATTATTACCGAAGAATCTCTCCCCAAAGAAATAGAAAAAACTACCCCAATCCAAGACTTTCCTTTTCAAGTTCCTGCTGCTGCGGCACTACAGACAGCACTCTTGATTAGTCGCGCTTTGCGTCCTTTCATGGGAAAAGTTCCCTCAGCAACTAAAACGATTCTAGATGAAGAAGCAACCGCTTCTTTTATTGCAGAAAGGGATATTTGGCTACCCGTGACTAAACCCCAACCGGAACGCTGGTTAACCCTCGAATTAGTAGTAGAAGAATCTAGATCCTCTTTCATTTGGCGAGAATTAATTAATGAGTTACAAAATCTCTTAGAAAATCAAGGAGCATTTAAAACCGTCAGAGTTTGGCAACTATCAACCTCAAATAATCAAGAATTACAGTTAGTAAGACGCAGAAAAAAAGGTAAACCGGGACAACGTTATCACCCCCATAAAGAACTTATTCATCCCAGGGGACGGGGATTAGTTTTGCTAGTAAGTGATTGTGTTTCTCCTCTCTGGCAAAAAGCCTTAATTCATCTTTGGTTAAAAGATTGGTCAGAAAAACAACCCACCGCTATTCTGCAACTTTTCCCCGAAAGATTATGGAATAGTACCCAACTAGGACGGGGACGTAAACTCTTCACCACTGCTTTAACTGCTGGTGTTCCCAATCCGAAATTAATCTTAAAAAATTATCCCCAATGGCTACCGATTAACTGGCAAAATACCCTTCTTATTCCCGTAATCACGTTAGAAACAGAAGTCCTCAAACAATGGGCAAAAGTTGTCGCTGGTTCAGGTAATGCTCAGATTTCCGCTTTTTTATTTGATTTAGAATTTATTAAACAACAAATTATCGAAATTCCCCCTATGTCCAGAGAGGAAAATAAGCAAGACAGCGAGGATAAAAACACCATTAAAAATAAGGCCGAGGCAATGGTCGAGCGATTTTTTGCCACCGCGTCAGAACCGGCCAAAAAACTAGCAAAAATGATGGCAGCTGCCCCGGTAAGTATGCAGGTGGTCAATCTTATTCGTAAAACTCTTTTAAACGAAGTGCGTCCCGTTCATGTGGCAGAATTTTATATGGGAGGTTTATTAAAACCGATTGTAGAAAATGAAGAAGGACAGTATCGAGTCTATGACTTTTTACCCGGGGTACGTCAAGTCTTAAATGATGCTATCGGTAGGCGACAAACTATCAAGGTACTCGATGCTATTTCCCAATATATTGCCGGGGAAATTAAAAGTCCTATCCGCAGTTTTGCCGCTTTATTAACCCTATTACCCACCTATCCCCGAGAACAAAGAGAAAAAATTCTTCCCTTCGCTCAAGTCAGCATCGAAGTCTTACGCAATCTGGGGGGAGAATACGCAGAATTTGCCGAAGAAATCGCCGTTAATATCTCCAATCCCCTTCCAATCCCTCAATCCTCGCCACCTCCCTTAAAAACCTCTATCTTTGACGTTGCCACCATCGAAATCCTAGAAACCCGTACTTTTGAATTTACCCTAGCAACCATAGAACGTCAGTATCAAAATCCTTTTCAAGGAGAAACATGGGTAATTAAAAAGGAAAAAAGGCAAGCAGAAGGCATTGTCGAAAAACTAGCCGAGGGAGTCGAATTGGAATTGATGGAAATCCCCGGCGGCACATTTATGATGGGAACTGAAGACGAGGAAATCGAAAGACTGGTGAAAAAATTTGGTTGGGATGGATTTAGACGAGAAAAACCCTCACACCGAGTAACCGTTTCCTCTTTCTACATGGGACGTTATCCTATCACCCAAGCTCAGTGGCAAGCTATCGCCGCAACCGCTAAAATAGACATCGACCTGAAGACAAACCCTTCTAACTTCAAAGGGGATGAGCTACCCGTAGAACAAGTCAACTGGTATGAAGCAACGGAATTCTGTAAACGACTATCAAGGGAAACAAAACGGGAGTATCGGCTACCGAGTGAGGCAGAATGGGAATATGCCTGTAGAGCGGGGACAACAACCGCCTTTCACTTTGGGGAAACGATAACGGCAGATTTAGCTAACTATCGAGCTACTGAAACCTATGCCGATGAACCTACAGGAAAATATCGAGGTAAAACAACCCCAGTGGGCTATTTTCAGGCAGCTAACGCCTTCGGGTTGTACGATATGCACGGAAACGTTTGGGAATGGTGTGCCGATACCTGGCACGAGAACTATAAGGATGCGCCGACGGATGGCAGTGCTTGGACAAAAAATGGGAATGATAATCGTTCTCCATTGCGGGGCGGTTCTTGGTTCGACAATCCTTATTACTGCCGTTCCGCTTACCGCACCTTCGACTTCCGCCGCGACGGCTTCGGCAACGGTTTTCGGGTGGTGTGCGGTGCTGGGGGGACTTTGTAACCGTTTTTCCCTTTTTTTCCCTTTTTTTCCCTCATTCCCTTTTCTGGAATTTTTTTGGGCAAGCTATAGCACAAGTGTATTAGTTTAGGGGTTATACTAAATCTGGTTATTTGGGTTCTCCCCCCTGCCCCCCTTGATAAGGGGGGTGTCGATCCCCCCTGCCCCCCTTATCAAGCTATCCCTTATAGGGATCTTTCTTAACAATTTTTGCAGTAAGCACTCCAACCCTTATCCTGACTTGATTTCAGTTTTTTCTTTGTCAGTAAGGGTGTCAACAAGGAATATTACAAATTGTTAACCGAGTCTTGAAAGCCTTGTGCTACAAAGGTTTGAAATGTTAAGAAAGATGTGACTAAAGGACAGCTTATCAAGGGGGGATTAAGGGGGGATCAACACCCCCTTATCAAGGGGGGATTAAGGGGGGATCAAAGGAACGCTGATTCCCGACAAGATGAGTGATTGACTTTCCTGCTTTCATCCCAAAATAGTTGTGCTAGAATGGCGAAAAATTCTCGCAATTGATAATTATGTTAGCCGAATTAGCCGCCGCCGAAATCGCTAAAATCGCCTTTGAAGCTGTTATCGGTAAATTAACGGAAGGAGCAATGGATAAAGGTGTAGAATTGTGGCAAAAAATTAAGCAAAAGTTACAAAAGGAACCCTCCGCAGCACAGGTTTTAGCGGCAGCAGAACAAACTAAATCCGAGGCAATGATTGAACAGCAAGTGGTTCCTTTTTTACAGGTAGAAATGCTCAAAGACCCCGATTTTGCCCAAGAAATCCAAACCCTAGCACAACAAATTATGACAATTAATCAGAATCAAACAGAAACGAAAACTCAAATTGTTACACAAATAAACAAAGATATTAAACAACAATTGAACATTCAAGAAGTTAAGGGGAATTTAAATCTAGGAATCCCTCCTGAATGACTGGCGGATCTGCACCCAAAAGCAGACGCAATAGAAAATAATCGCAGTAGTCAAAGGAGTATTTTCAAGGGAGGAAATGCTCGAAAAAGTCTCGTCCATTGGCAGGGAAGGGAGGAGGAAATCACCCAAATTAAGCAGTGGTTTACTGATCCAAATGTTGCGATGATTGGCATCAAAGGAGTTGGAGGAATTGGAAAATCTACCCTAGCTAGTAAAATTTTTGAGGAGGAAATTCCCCTCGATCCTTCCCTAGGAGACGATGAAGATTTATTCCCAAAACGCTTTTGGTGGGAAGCGGGAAATCTGGGGGGATTTAGTGGTTTAGCTCGCCAACTCCTGACGGAATTTGGTTATCCTGTCCCCGAAAAAGAAATAGATTTACAGGAAGCTTTAATCAGACAATTGCAACGCCATCGCCACCTAATTATTATCGATAATCTAGAGATTTTATTACTGGACTTCCCCGTTGACAAAAGGCCATAACCTATGCTGTAGGAGGGATTAAGAGAATTTCCGCCGCCCCGTTACTGGGTACAAATCAGGGAAACTCCCAATAAATCTAACGCTTTTTGTTGCAGTTGGGTCGGTCGAGTTATCTTAGAAAAACGATAACTTCCCTCCCTAATCGTACATTCCACTGTATTCAAGCAAATTGTCCCCAGGTCTTCCAACAAAGTCCGAAAGCTATGCACAGGGAGGTTCTCTTGATTCCGTTTTTTTCTCTCTTTAGACTGAGCGGATTCACTGCGACTCGCTTTAATCACATTCAGAGAACCATCATCAATTTCTTCATCCTCAAATAACAAAGGAGCCAAGCACTGTTTTAAATGCCATTCCACATAATAAGCCAACATACATAAAAAGATATGAGCTTTGACTCTATCACCCTTATAATGATATATAGGACGTACCTTTAAATCAATTGACTTATAACAGCGAAATGCCTCCTCCACTTGAGACAAACTTTTATAAGCTTTAACCGTCGTCGCTGCATCCATCAAAGTTGACTCCAGAGAAGTTCTTAACACATACACACCATCCAAAGCCGTTTCTTGAGCGATTAATTCCAGCTTACGCTGATAAGAAAAGCCTTCTTCTGTTATCTCTAAGTTATAGTATTTATTGACCTTAAACTGATTAAGAACCTTGCCCACTCTCAAAGCTATCTTATCTTGACCCTTTAAAGCTCTTTTCTCCCTTTGAGTCGCCTGAACAATCAAATCTAGTTCCTTCTCTACCGCTTCTAATAATGCCTCTCTTTGTAGTTGATTTTTCTGGGCGATTAAGGGATTCCGACAAGCAATTAATCTTTCATCGGGATAATCTTCACTCTCAAATTCCACCAAGTTTACCTGATCAAATAATCCTAATTGAATCACTTCTACCTCAGCCAGTTTCCGAATTTGAGGCTTAGTTAAACCAGTAATATAGTCTAATCCTTCTATGGGTTTTACTAATTCGTTGATTTTCGAGTTGGTTAAAATTCCTCTATCGCTTACCCAGACAACATTCTCAATCCCCCAACCCTTTCTGACTTTCTCAATTTGTCCGCTTAAAGTAGCACCGTCTGAAGTGTTTCCTTCAAATACTTCTACCGCTATCGGACAACCCTTGGCTGAACAGAGCAGACCAAAAACTATCTGAGTTTTCCCTTTCTTTTTATCTCGGTTATAACCATATTTTCCCAGTTCACAACCATTTCCTTCTAGGTAGGTAGAAGTGACATCATACAAGACTAATGTTCCTGATTCTAAGTGTTTAATTGCTAGGTGCTTCTCAATTTTCTCTTGTTTTTCTAATAACCAATCTAAGGCGTTATATAATTCGTCTTCATCGGCTTTCTCTAAGTCTAACAATTGTCCTAAACTCTGACTACAAGTCTCGCTATTAAACCCTCTCGCTGTGGCTAGTTTCGATTTAGGATTGATGATTCTTGCCACAATCATCGCCACCACTAAGTTTCTGATTCGTGAGGATTTTTCACTGATTATTTTATCTAAACCTAATTTTTTAATCGTCTCTAAAATAGCCATTACATGACCATGAGGAAGACTTCTAATCACTTCAAAATGATTGGGAATGCCTTCAGTCATGGACAGTGTTGCGCCTTTAAGAGCCAGTTTCAGATTGTCGATAATATCATCGGGTAATTTTGAGAGATTGGCCAGGGTTCTTTTTTTGACTTGATCTCCTTCTCGGTAGGACTCCCGAAGAAGAACGGCGGGGGGGGAATTACGGTTAGGAACTTTTTCTATATACATGGCTATCATTCTAGCAAATAGAGAGAATTCTTGTCCATTAAGAAATGTTACAAATTACATGGGTACATTAAGAAAAGTTAAGGGGCGTATCCATTGATGGATAAGGGTTTTCGGCTATTATAGTATATATGTATGGGGGAAGTTCAGTTATTAGGGGAAGATGGTTCTTGGAATAATGAATTTTATCAGCAGTTTTTCACTGCTTGGATAGAAAAAGGTGACACCAGCAAAATTATAGTCACCACCAGAGAAAAGCCAAAAACTAGGGGTTTTAACCGTTGGATTGAGCTAAAAGGTTTGAAACCTCCTGAAGGGGCGCAATTGTTAGCGGAATCGCAAATAACAGGGGATCTAGAGAACTTTTCTCGACGGGTGGATGGTCATCCATTACTCCTGCGATTGGTGGCGGATTTAATCTTAGCAGAATTTCCGCAAAACCCCAGTTTAGAAAGGTTAGCGGATTTAGGATTAGGAAATTTATCGCAACTTTTGAGCGATCCGCAGGTGGTGGGGAGCCATCGTCAAGAGACAGTGGGAATTGCTTTAGTTTTAGATGCTAGTTTTCAGCGACTTAGCCAAAGACAGCAGGAATTATTCACTAAAACCAGCATTTATCGCCGAGAATTTGATTCTCTGGCAGCCAAAGCGGTGATGGATAATTACCCGGAGATCGCACTATCCGAGATCACGGCAGATTTGCGAGAATTGCAGCGACGATCATTATTAGAAGAAAAAGAGGAAAATCGCCAGCGAATTTTTAGTTTTCAGCCTTTAGTTTGGGAATATGCACAATACAAAGCCGGCGATCAAAGGGAATTACACCAAAAAGCGATCGCCTATTATCTTTCAACTATAAAAACAAAACCTTGGCAAACCCTAAAAGACGTAACAGAATATTTAGAAATTTTTTATCATTGGAGTCAGCTAAAAGTCTATGATTCTGCTTTTGATATTCTCCGTGCTATCGAGGATTTTCTCACCCGACGGGGGTATTATCAAACCCTAGCGGATTATTACCTTGAATTAGTCACTGTTTACCAACAACAGGAGGAGCAAACCAACTGGAATTATGCCGCATCCCTCACCAGTTTAGGCATTGTTTACGATTCCCTAGGAGAATACCAAAAAGCGATCGAGTTTCATCAACAGTCCTTAGCAATCGATCGGGAAATCGGTGATCGGGGGGGTGAAGCGAAATCCTACAATAATTTAGCCAATGTTTACTATTCCCTAGGAGAATACCAAAAAGCGATCGAGTTTCATCAACAGTCCTTAGCAATCGATCGGGAAATCGGTGATCGGGGGGGTGAAGCGAAATCCTACGGTAATTTAGGCATTGTTTACAAATCCCTAGGAGAATACCAAAAAGCGATCGAGTTTCATCAACAGTCTTTAGCAATCAAACGGGAAATCGGTGATCGGGGGGGTGAAGCGAAATCCTACGGTAATTTAGGCATTGTTTACAAATCCCTAGGAGAATACCAAAAAGCGATCGAGTTTCATCAACAGTCTTTAGCAATCAAACGGGAAATCGGTGATCGGGGGGGTGAAGCGAAATCCTACAATAATTTAGGCAATGTTTACGATTCCCTAGGAGAATACGAAAAAGCGATCGAGTTTCATCAACAGTCTTTAGCAATCGAACGGGAAATCGGTGATCGGGGGGGTGAAGCGAAATCCTACAATAATTTAGGCAATGTTTACGATTCCCTAGGAGAATACGAAAAAGCGATCGAGTTTCATCAACAGTCTTTAGCAATCGAACGGGAAATCGGTGATCGGGGGGGTGAAGCGAAATCCTACGGTAATTTAGGCAATGCTTACGATTCCCTAGGAGAATACCAAAAAGCGATCGAGTTTCATCAACAGTCCTTAGCAATCGAACGGGAAATCGGTGATCGGGGGGGTGAAGCGAAATCCTACGGTAATTTAGGCATTGTTTACAAATCCCTAGGAGAATACCAAAAAGCGATCGAGTTTCATCAACAGTCCTTAGCAATCGATCGGGAAATCGGTGATCGGGGGGGTGAAGCGAAATCCTACGGTAATTTAGGCAATGCTTACGGTTCCCTAGGAGAATACGAAAAAGCGATCGAGTTTCATCAACAGTCCTTAGCAATCACACGGGAAATCGGTGATCGGGGGGGTGAAGCGTATTCTTGGTTTAATCTGGGAGTTACCTACTATAAACTCAAACGTATATCGGAAGCGAAAGAAGCATTTCTTCAGTCGCGGGAATTATATCAAGCATTGGGGTTAGCAGCGGATGTTCAAGATTGCGATCAGGCAATTCGGCAATTAGAAACCCGAAAATATCCCTTAATCGTTGCTTTCTTTCTGGGGGTGGTTAAGTTTCCTTTCGTTTTAATTGGGGGGATAATAGTGGCATTGTGGCGATTGTTAAAAAGATGGTTGAGGAAAGCATAATTAGGGGTAGGATGGGTTAAATATCCCTTATTTTTACCTGAGTTTCACATCTGCTGATTTCCCCTCATAACTACCCTAAAGTGAGAAATTATAGTGATATTTCTAAGGATTACCAGAAAAGAAAGAGCGCCATGCTGCTGTGCCGATCGCTCCTCCTAAAAGGATAATTAACGTCCAAACTTGATTTTTTTGGGTTCCTTCCAGCTTTTCTAGTCTTCTATCCATCCCATCGACTTTCTCAGTTAGTTTTGCTTGTCCTACCTCTAGCTTAGTTAGCCGTTCGTCGATTTTGTCAAATTTCTGGTTAAAATCCTTTTGTAGGCTATCAAATTTCTGGTTAACATCCTGTTGCAAGATATCGATTTTTTGGTTAACATCCTTTTGTAGGCTATCAAATTTCTGGTTAAAATCCTTCTGTAGGCTATCAAATTTCTGGTTAACATCCTTCTGTAGGCTATCAAATTTCTGGTTAACATCCTGTTGAAAGGTGTCGATTTTTTGGTTAACTTCCTTGATGCTGTCTTTGATTTCCTTGAGGACGGATTCAAGACTATAAGTAACGGTTTCGTTAGACATTTTGGTAACATCCCTGGGAGTAATGATAGTATAATAATTTTATTATAATCCTAAATCTGGTTATTAAAAACTGATTACCTATTGCCTAGAATTTAGTATTAAGTAGGTAGGCGTTAAAAATTATTAGATGCCCCCCTTATTAAGGGGGGATTAAGGGGGGATCGAACCTAAAATCCATTTTTAATTTAATTATAACCAGCTACTTATAGTAATATTTCTAAGGATTACCAGAAAAAAAGGATCGCCACGCTGCTGTTCCGATCGCTCCTCCTAAAAGGATAATTAACGTCCAAACTTGATTTTTTTGGGTTCCTTCCACCTTTTCTAGTCTTCTATCCATCCCATCGACTTTCTCAGTTAGTTTTGTCTGTCCTACCTCTAGCTTAGTTAACCGTTCGTCGATTTTGTCAAATTTCTGGTTAAAATCCTTCTGTAAGCTATCAAATTTCTGGTTAACATCCTGTTGAAAGGTATCGATTTTTTGGTTAACTTCCTTGATGCTGTCTTTGATTTCCTTGAGGACAGATTCAAGACTATAAGTAACGGTTTCGTTAGACATTTTGGTAAAATCCCTGGGAGTAAGTTTTTTTACGCACTTTCCGTTGATACTACAATAATTTTATCTTAATACTAATACCATTTTTCTCAAGTAATGGCAGAGATGGTTAATTGCCCTCATCCCCAACCCCTTTCTGGGAGAGGGGAGTAGGATACCTGTCACGAATAAAGAAAAATGGTATTATGTTAAAATGTTGAGGGCTTCGTTTTTGGGTCTGATTTGTTGTTATATTGATCAGACTATACCTGATGAGCCTTTCCTAGTCAAGCCTCAAGGCTGATGTGTTTCCTTTTTGAATTGGTGTTTTTGTTAGTAACGAAGCTGATAAGCGGTAGGGTAAATAAAAAATGACAGAACAAGCTTGGTGGGTACAAAAATGGTTAGAACTACTCGATTCCTATCGCTTTAAAAAACGCTTGGAACGAGCTAGACTCTACGCTAGAGAGGGCAATGTTTTAAGTATTGACTTTGAAGACTCGCAAGTTATTGCTAGAGTACAAGGCAGTGAATCCGAACCTTATATAGTGGATTTATCCCTAGCGGCTTTTAGTGATGAAGAATGGGATTATATTATTAAGCTTCTCTCCAAAAAAGCCATTTATTCCGCTCAATTACTCACGGGACAAATGCCCGATCATATCGAGCGTGTTTTTATCGATAGTGGGGTAAATTTATTTCCCTTTTCCCTAGCTGATATTCGCTCCCGTTGCACCTGTCCCGATCAAGCCAACCCCTGCAAACATATAGGAGCAGTATATTATCAATTGGGCGATCGTTTTAGTGTCGATCCCTTCCTGCTTTTGCAACTGCGCGGCCGAAGCAAAAGCCAAATTCTGGAAGCTTTACGCGAAAAACGCTCCTATTCCTCTGATAATCAACCTTTAGCAGTCAGTGAACCCCCCGCAGCAGTCGAAAAAACTGCCCCCGAAAGTGCTATCGATCGCTTTTGGCAGTACGATGAGGAGCTAGATCCCTCCCTAGTTGTGATTACGCCGGGGAATGAAAATCAAACCATTCTCGACATTTTAGGCAATTTTCCCCTGGCTGCCCCCGAATCCGATGCCATAGAACAATTTTTAAAACCAATTTACCGGCAAATTCCCCAAGAAGCGATGGCGATTGCTTTACAGTAGGGGAATTTGGGGTATAAGTAGCTGGTTGTAATTAAATTAAAAATGGATTTTAGGTTTGATCCCCCCTGCCCCCCTTGATAAGGGGGGTTTGATCCCCCCTGCCCCCCTGCCCCCCTTGATAAGGGGGGTTTGATCCCCCCTGCCCCCCTTGATAAGGGGGGTTTGATGCCCCCTGCCCCCTTGATAAGGGGGGTTTGATCCCCCCTTAATCCCCCCTTGATAAGGGGGGTTTGATGCCCCCTGCCCCCCTTGATAAGGGGGGTGTCTGATAATTTTTAACGCCTACCTACTTAGGATCAGCCTAGTCAAAGTGGTGCCAAGGACAAAAAAGCCAGCCAGATTTGTCCTCGCATCAGGGTGAGGAATTGACCAGGTAGAAAATCGCCTCACCACTAACCGCTAAACCTTCTTACTTTTGCCAGTTTTACTACCTGGGGAAGTAGTTTTTTTGGTGGTGCTAGAAGTAGTTTTCTTGGTAGTGGTTTTCTTGGCAGTGGTTGTCTTGGCTGCTAGGGCGACTAAAGCTTGTTCTAGAGTCAGGGTTTCGGCGGTTTCTCCTTCAGGAATCTTGGCGTTAGTTTTGCCGTGTTTGATATAAACTCCGTAGGGACCCTCGTACAATCCCACCAATTCCCCGTCGTCGGGATGTTTACCCAATTCTTTTAGGGGTGGTTTGGTGGAACCGCGAGTGCCGCGAGTTTTTTTGGGTTCGGCTAATAAAGCCAAAGCTCGATCGAGGGTTATAGTTAAGACATCATCGCCGGCTTTCAGGGAACGATATTCTTTTTCCTTACCCTCTTCCTGAACTACATAGGGACCAAAACGCCCTAAACTGGCTTTAATTTTGCCTCCGGTGAGGGGATGGGTTCCCAGTAGTCGTGGCAGTGCCAATAAACCCACTGCTTGTTCGAGGGTGACATCCTCTGGTTTGACTCCTTTGGGTAGGGAGGCGCGTTTCGGTTTGGGGTTGTCATCGCTGATATCTCCTAACTGGACGTAGGGACCGTAACTACCCACGAGCAGATAAATTGGCTCTCCGGTGTCGGGATGAAGACCGATTTTGTCCGGACCTTCGGTTTTTTGTCGCAGCAGGGTTTCTACCTGTTCGGGGTTGAGGTCGGCGGGGGTTAAATCGGCGGGGATGGAAGCGGTGAGGATTTCATCGCCTCGGGAGACTTCTAGATAGGGACCGTACTTGCCGATCTTGATGGTTGCCTGTAAATCCTCTAAAATCACCGATTTAGCGGTGCTAGAGTTAATTTGACTCTCGCGCTCTTTGACTTGGCTTTCTAGCCCCTTTTCGCCGCGATAGAAGCGATCGAGATAGGGCAACCACTGAGCGGAACCGGTGGCGATATCGTCGAGGGTTTCCTCCATTTTCGAGGTGAATTTGGGATCTACCAGGTCGGGGAAATGATTTTCTAATAGACCGACGACGGCGAAGGCGGTGAAGGTGGGAATGAGGGTTTTATTCCGCATTTGGGCATAACCGCGATCGATAATGGTGCCGAGAATGGTGGCGTAGGTGCTGGGTCGCCCGATTCCTTCACTTTCGAGGGTTTTTACGAGAGAGGCTTCGCTATAACGGGCGGGGGGTTGGGTATCGTGGCTAATGGCTTCTAGTTGGCGACAATTGGGGGTATCACCGACGCTGAGGGCGGGTAAGATTATTTCTTGGTCGTCGATGGCGGCTTCGGGATCGTCGGAACCTTCCACATAGGCGCGGAAAAAGCCGGGGAAGTCGATTCTTTTGCCGGAGGAGCGAAATCCGGCATTTTCCACCTGAATATTGACGGCGATCTGGGTAATACGGGCATCGGCCATCTGTGAGGCGACGGTGCGTTTCCAGATTAGGTCGTAGAGGGCGAATTCTAGTCCGCTCAGGCCGGTTTCCCGGGGCAAGCGAAAGCTACTGCCGGCAGGTCGGATGGCTTCGTGGGCTTCCTGCGCGCCTTTGCTTTTGGTGGTGTATTGCCGGGGTTGGGGACTGAGATAGTTTTTTCCGTACATTTGTTCTACACAATGACGGGCGGCGCTGATGGCCTGATCGGAAAGATGGACGGAATCGGTCCGCATATAGGTGATGTAGCCCTGTTCGTAGAGATTTTGGGCGATTCGCATGGTGTCCCTGGCGGATATGCCTAGTTTCCGGTTAGCTTCTTGCTGTAGGGTGGAGGTGGTGAAGGGGGGGGATGGTTTGCGAGTGGTGGGTTTTTCTTCGGTGTGGCTAACGCGCCAGATTTTGTCTTGGATCTGTTCTTTTAAGGCGGTGGCGGTGGCTTGATCTAAGAGTGTCACCTGGCGACCGGGGAGCAGTCTGCCGGTGTCGGCATCGAAATCGCTCCCATTTGCCACTTTTTGACCGTTTAAGGTGACTAATTTCGAGTCGAATTGATTTTTGTCCTTTTCTAAAGTCGCCTTCAGATCCCAATAATTGGCGGTTTTAAAAGCCCGTCGTTCCCGTTCCCGTTGTACGAGCAGACGCACGGCGACGGATTGCACCCGGCCGGCGGATAAACCTTTGGAGATTTTTTTCCAGAGTAGGGGGGAGAGGGTATAACCGTAGAGGCGATCGAGTATGCGGCGGGTTTCTTGGGCGTGAACTAAATTTTCGTCGATGGAGCGACAATTTTTCAGGGCGGTTTGGATCGCTTCTTTGGTGATTTCGTGAAATACCATCCTTTTGGTGGGTATTTTCGGGTTGAGTACCTGTAAGAGATGCCAACTGATGCTTTCTCCTTCCCGATCTTCGTCAGTGGCGAGGATCAGTTCGCTCGCGCCTTTGAGGGCTTCTTTTAATTCTTTGACGATTTTACTTTTGGTTTTGGGGACGACGTAGAGAGGATCGAAATCGTTCTCCACATCCACGCCTAAGTTAGCCCAGGATTTGTCTTTGTGGGCGGGGGGAATTTCTTCGGCAGAGGCGGGCAGATCGCGGATGTGGCCCATGGAGGCTTGGACTCGATAGCCGCTAGGCAGATAATTACTGATCGTCCGAGCTTTGGTGGGGGATTCGACAATAACCAGGGTTGACATAGGAATTGATCACGAGGGCATGGCCACAGCGACTGTTTTAGTTAGACTGACCATCTTTGTTTGATGATGGGCAAAAGTTACTATTTATCTTGACCGGCTTGATTCGGGTCAAAATCCACTTACTACGATAATAGAGATTAAAGCTGGTCTTTTGTCACTAACTTCTTAATAAAACTTAATATTTTTCTGGAGCAGGAAGAGGGGAGCAGGGAGATGGGGTAATGGGGAGAAGGGAGAAAAAAGCTGACACTGATAACTGATGACTGATGACTGACTCCTAACCCAATGTTTGCCAAAGATAAGCAAAATTTATTTATTGATGCCAAAAACTTGAGAATATTTAAATTAACATTCCGCAATATTTATAAATTCTTAAGAATTAATTGAGAAAGATTTTTATTTAACAACGATGTTACAATGGTTACAGCGATTTTACTGAATTTCATAATGGGATATTCCGTGCTTTTTTAGGCAGCAATGGTTGAAACCCTTGCCACACCTAGAAGGTTATCCTAATTAGGACGGGTAAATTAGTCAATTTCACCAACAACGATGATCTTTTTTGTGTGTAGTTTTATTGCAAAAAAAAAGTTTTTTTGACAAAAAGCACAAAGTATGATATGCACCCAACGTATTTCTGGCTGCCAGTAGTTATTGCAGAGTGGGAGTTGGGGAGAAGGGAGATGGGGAATAGGGGAATAGGGAAGTGGGGGAATGGGGAGATGGGAGAAAGGAGGGGGGAGAAAAAAGCTGATAACTGATAACTGATTCAAGATGGGAGCCGGTCGTCGATACTAAATTAGGTTACGCTTCATCTTTAGGAAAAACGCTGTAATTATGTCTGATTTACGTCAATATGCCCCGGCAACAGAACGCAATCGTCAGCCGATTTTGGAAGTTCTCAGCCAATTTTTACCGAAGACTGGGAATATTCTAGAAATATCTAGCGGCACGGGTGAACACGCTGTTTTTTTTGCCCCTCGTCTTGCTCCTTGTCGTTGGATTCCCTCGGATTGTAACCCTCTGGCTCTAGATAGTATTCGCAGTTGGTGCGATTATTATCCTAGTTCTAATCTAGATCGCCCCCTATTTATCGATGTTCATCAGTCAGTTTGGGCGGTAGAGACGGAAAATATCGTTATTAATGCTATTGTTAATATTAATATGATTCATATCGCCCCTTGGTCCGCTTGTTTAGCTTTAATGGCAGGAGCGAGTCGCATTCTTAGTTCGGGGGGAATTCTCTATCTTTATGGTCCCTATAAACGACAGGGAAAACATACTTCTCCTAGTAATGAAAGCTTTGATTTTTCTCTCCGTTCTCAAAATTCTGCTTGGGGAGTTAGGAATTTAGAAGATGTGGTGCAAGCAGCGAGCAATCGAGGTTTACAATTGTTAGAAGTAATTCCTATGCCAGCTAATAATCTCTCGGTTTTATTTCAATTGCCTTAACTGATAACTGATAACTGATAACTGATAACTTATTTCCAACCAGCGCGATTCATTACCTGTACTGCTTTGGCTAAATTAGGACCATAATTAGCCACACTAACTGTATCTTCCTTCCCGCGTCCGAGTTTTGCCAGAACAGGGTCTAAAGCAACTCCTCGAACGACGGGATATTCTTGATTACCCTTAGCAAAAAAGTTCTGTGCTTCATTGCTAGAAAGATACTCTAAAAATTTAATGGCCGATTCTCGATTGGGGGCGGTTTTAATTAAACCACCACCGCTAATATTAACGTGAGCGCCGCGCCCTGTTTGGTCGGGGAAAATTACGCCTACTTGGTCATAAATTGCCCGTTTAGCGGGGTCTTTTTCTTCGGCATACCCAGCTAAGTAATAGGTGTTAGCTAGGGCTAAATCGGCAATTCCTGCGGCTACAGCTTCGATTTGTGCCTTATCATTGCCCTGGGGTGAACGGGCAAAATTAGCCACTAATCCTCGACACCATTTTTCTGCGGCTGCTTCCCCTTGGATGTCGATTAACCAAGCGGTAAAAGATTGACTATAGATGTTACTAGATGACCGAGTGACGACTTTTCCTTTCCATTTGGGATTGGTTAAATCCCCATAGGAATCGATTTCTCTGGGGTTAACTCTGTCTTTGTTATACATGATTACCCGCAAGCGTTTACTAAACCCAAACCAGTGACCTTTGGGGTGACGCAAATTAGCGGGAATTCTTTGGGTGAGAATGCGGGAATTGACCGGGGCAAAAATTCCCTGTTGGTCGGCCCGCCATAATCTCCCGGCATCTACCGTCAGGAGTATATCAGCAGGACTATTGCGGCCTTCGCTTTTGATCCGTTCGATTAATGGGTCTGCTTCCCCTTCGACAAGGTTAATTTTTATTCCCGTTTGTCGGGTGAAGTTGTCATACAATCGTCGGTCGGTGTTGTAGTGACGGGAGGAATAGAGGTTTAATTGTTTAGTTTGGGCGGAAACTTCGTTTATTTTCCCTAATTGACCCACTGCTACTGCTAAGGTGGCTGTTCCCGCGCCTAGAAAGACTCTCCGAGTTATTTTATCGTTCATTGCTCGATTCTTGGCAAAGTTGTCTTTTCCTATTGTACAGCTATTGAGAATAATTCTTATCTATATGAGAAATTACTTGTCGGGCTAGGGCGGTAGATGGGGCAAAATCAAGGCAAAATCAGGGTTTTTTGCTTTGATAGGGCTAATAAATCCTCGAATCTATCGCTAGTTAAGTTCAATAAGCTTAAGATGTTACCTTAAGCTCGATCGAGGGTATTGTGGAATGAGAGCAACGGCTCTTCTCAAATTTGTGTGATAATTTTTGCTTATGTAAGGTTAAATGCTTACTGGTCAGGACTTTTAGGACTATTTTGAAAGAAGAAACTATCAGTATAGACCTCGTTTCCACACAGAAACCAGAAGAGCCGAGCAACGAGAGTGAAAGATAATGATCAACAGCGATCACTAACAAGCGATCGAGCTAATGTTAGCATCGGGAGACTATAATCAGTTATTGTTATTTTGTCAGCAAGTGCTGGCGGTTCATCCGGAAGTGACTGATTATTATCCCTATCTGGGATTAGCTTATCTGCTGCTAGAGCAGCAAGCAACAGCGCAAGAAATTTGGTTATTTTGGCTGTTACAATCAGAGTCCAGTCAGGATTTAATTGTGCTGCTCAAAAAAGAGATAATTAGAAATCTTGATTGCTGGCAGTTTGGCCAAGCTAAATTAATCTATCTTCAGTGGCTAGAATTAGAGGAAATAGAAGGGGATGAAGAGATAGAAAATTATGCCCTGACTGCGATAAACTCCTGTCTTCAAGAGGTGCAAGAGGCAATTAATCGGCGAGAATATACTTTAGCTGAGGACTTTTACTTAAGAATTTTATCTTGGCGTGAACAATTAGCTTACATCTGGCACGATTTAGGATATTTATACTATATAATTAACCGACTAACAGAATCTTTTAACTGTTTGGCACGAGCCATCAACTTAGAGGAAAATCAAGCCTTATATCATTATACCATGGCCATGGTGCTAGAAAAACAATCACGTTCAGATACAGCTTTATCAGCTTATCAAAAAGCGATTGATCTCAAGGCTAATTTTGTCGATGCTTATAATAAACTGGGCAATTTATTTTATCGATTAGGGCAGCTAGAGTCAGCCGAAAAATTCTATCAGCAGGGAATTAATAACCAGGCAGATTTTTATCCTTTTTATATCAATTTAGGCAATGTCTATTTAGTTAAACAAGCTTGGACAGAAGCAAAAAATGCTTATAAAACTGCCCAACAACTGGCAGGAGATAGACGAGAAATTAGTCAAAATCTCTCCCTTTGGGAAAACCTGCAAGCTGACCAAAAAAGAGCGAATCTTTATTCAGGTGATTATTTTTATCAAAGAAAAATCTATCAATTAGCATTAAACTATTATCAAAAATTATTAGCAATTAAAATAGAGGACAGCAATTTTTATTTAAATTGCGCCCATTGCTATCTCATTCTCAAAGGAGAAAAACAGGCTTTAGAAGTGTATAAAAAAGGAATTGCCTATCATCCAGAAAATATTGATTTACATTTGCGCCTAATTTGGTTACTACAAAATAATTATCCGATCGAGGTGGCAATTCAAGCAACTAAATCGGCTTTAGAGTATCTTCCCGATCGCCTATCCCTGAAGTTAGAATTAATGCGGTTAATGCCGATAGTTTACACAACTCAAGCAGATATTATGCTATATCGAGCAAACTACGAGAAACGGTTAGATAATATCTTGTCCAATCTTGATTTAACCACTAATAATCAACAACAGGAGGCGTGGAAAAGTATTGGATTAAGAACTAATTTTTATCTTCAATATCAAGCGGAAAATGATTTAGAACTACAAAAAAAATATGGAGAATTAGTTTATAAAATTGCCTCGGTTAACTTTCCCAATTGGGTAAAAAACCTAACCATGCCTACGGGAAAAATTCGCCTTGGCTATATTTCTGCTCACCTGCGTCATCACACAGTAGCGAAACTCTTTCAAGGATGGTTGCAGTGGCGAAATCGAGAGCAATTTGAAATTTACTGTTATGGAATAGATATTAATAACACCTGCGATAATTTTACAAGAGAATATCAAGAGCAAAGTGATTATTTTTATCAGTTTGATAATTTAGTTAATATGGAAAAAATTGCTCAAAATATTTTAGATAATCAGTTACATATTCTCGTTTATTTAGATATTGGTATGGATGCTCGTACTACCCAACTAGCAGGATTGCGTTTAGCTCCAGTACAATGTGTAACTTGGGGACATCCAATCACCTCAGGATTACCAACCATTGATTATTTTATCTCCAGTGAATTAATGGAACCCACGGAGGGAGATAATCACTACAGTTAAAAATTAATTCGCTTATCCAATTTAGGTATTGCCTATGCTAAACCCTCGCTTCCTCCCCAGAGAAAAACTCGTTTAGAGATGGGATTAGCCGAGGATAAAATCATCTACTTAAACTGTCAAAGTTTATTTAAATATCTGCCAGAAAATGACGATATTTTTCCTAGAATTGCCCGACAAGGGACTTCCAGAGAATAAAATACCCAACAAAAAAATAGAAAAGTGTTTTTTTGAAAAAGTAATTATTTTTGTCTAGGAAAACAAAGAGTCTCCCATTACAACCTATTTTTCCGAAAAAAAAATAGCAGCATAAACTTTTATACTTCCGAGCTTTTTCGAGTATAACAAGGACAAGTTAAAGAATCAAATACAGTTTTTAGCTAACCATCTTAGTTAACTACAAACTAGGTCTTATCATAATAAATATCAATAAACCATTGCCCCAAATCGGGAAAGTCTTGATTCGTTGATTCTGTGAGACGTTCGATTTTTTCTTCGATTTTTTCCATGGCTTTTTTAGTAAGCTTTACTCCTTTTTCGTAAGTTTCAGTAATCAACTTAACAATCGGGTGTTTTCCTTTCCAAGTCATAGTTTGGGCGAATTTCAAAGCTGTTTCGATTTCATCTAAAATACTCCCATTCCAATGGTTTTCTAACACAGCCCAGGTTCGTTCAATAGGATTATATTTACTATGGTAGGGGGGATAGTAAGCTAAACGTATATTAACTTGATATTTTTGGGAAAACTCAACTATACGTTTCATAAACTGAGTTCGTCTCGAATTATTTTCTGATCCATTATCTTGATTAATTATCAAAGTTTTAATTTTCTCAAAACGAGATTTTTCAGATTCCCAGAAATCCTCTAATATATCAACAATAAAGTTACTGGT
This sequence comes from Microcystis protocystis FBCC-A270, assembly GCF_050500235.1. NCBI lineage: Bacteria > Bacillati > Cyanobacteriota > Cyanophyceae > Chroococcales > Microcystaceae > Microcystis > Microcystis protocystis. The sequence continues at coordinate 4,171,013 of NZ_CP191407.1, read as the reverse complement.
GACTGTGGAGGTAGTGAAATACAAAAACAACTCATCAAATTCTGGAATAAATATTCCGTAAGGGGTTAGGGTTGTTTTCGGATTAAAATCATGATCGTTTGTTTCGACAGTTATTCTATTTTTACCTCCTCGATCAAACAGTCCAATATTAACACGGGCTTTGGCATCTAAACTAAGACGTAACATCGTAGGGTCTTCATCCGCTTCCCGATTAATGTTAGCTAATTCCTCAAAGATTGCCTCGGTTTCTGGAATTTTTTTTGAGGTAAAACTTTAGCGACTCTTTTCAGACGATAACCTAAGTTATTTAATTTAACCCGAATAGTTTCCTCGCTCGGTAAATCCTCATCACTGTACCCATATTTAGAGATTAATTGCTTTCGGACTTCGGCCGCACTCAGTCTCACATAAAGCCTTTGGCTTTTAAAACTTGGGTCAGTTTGGCTTTGAGAATCCACTAAATTTTTGATGTTTTCCAATAGAAAAGGTAAATGTTCTTCTGCTTTTTTCCGCCCCTTAGCTGAATGATTATCAACACAAATAATGCCTCTTTTTAGTTCTTTAATTCCTTTACGAATAGTAGTTCGATTCCAGCCTAACTCCTGTGCAGCAAGGGTTTGTCCCCCATAGCCTAATTCTAAGACTGTTTGCGCCATGAATCTTCTTTTAGCTGCACCTTTTAATTGAAGTGCAGTTTCACTGAGCAATTTCTTGAGGGAATCAGTTAATTCCATATATTCTTAAAAAGAAAAACTTGATTAATAATGTACAGGATTAATTCTACTACAAAATTGGAAGGAGGGGGCAACCATCGATCCCTACCTCCCACACTCCGAGAATGATTATTATTCTTGAGAATGAATAGTTTATTTTTTGGAAGTCCCTAAGTTCCCCACAGCCACTTTATTTTTATCTGTCATCGTAGCGAATTTGTGACCCATTGCTTTCAGTCGAGATTAAGTCAAGCTTTTAATAGGTATGGACTCAATTGGCAAAATTACGGGGTAATGATGCCACAATTAGAACAAAATGATTATTTTCAGCTTAACTTATTAGCAGACATCTATTTAGATAACTTAAGTTGGTCGGGAGGAAATACCACCCTCGAAGCAATTGCCTGTCAGCTTCCAGTTGTTACCTGTCCGGGGGAATTTATGCGCGGACGACATTCCTATGCTATCTTGAAAAAATTAGGCATAACCGAGACAATTGCTACCGATAAAAATCACTATATTGAAATTGCTATCCGTTTAGGTTTAGATAATCAATGGCGACAAACAATCAAAGATTATACTAAAATGAATATCGATACAGTATTTAACGATCGAACCTCCGTAGAAAGTCTAGAAAGATTTTATCAATCTGTAGTAGGAGAAGGTAAATAAAACTTTAGGGTTACATAGGGTTTGCGGCAAAAAGTTTGTTGGGGTGTGGGGTATGGGGAAGAGAACCACATAAAGTTCATTTTGTCAAGGATTTAAGATACTCTTACCCTGTGTTTAATCCTCTTTCCCAAGAATGATAAGGAGTAGTAAAATAAAAATCTGCTCCTAGTTTCTGACTCAACTCTTGATGTCCACAAAATTCTTTGACCTTGTCACAAGGGTCGGTTTTTCTTTTGTCAGGGGGAATCTCTTGGAAAAGTTTTTCGGTGACAAGGGTTGATGTCCGATGCGGTTTTGTTCTTGGCCAATGCTGCCACGCTCCGGAATCGCGCCACGCTTATTTTTCGCTCCGCTTCGACTCTTTCTTTTTCCTCGTCTGGCCCTATAGGTATTCTTGATGCTCTCGGCTCTTCGGTTTGTGTTATGCAATGGACGGGGGTTATAAGGGATGGAACACTTATATAGAAAGGCATTTAGCGATTTTTGTCAATTATTTTCGATCTAGAGCGAACTAATCAATTAAGTCTTTTACCAGATAAGGATTTAGTCGATTTATGCCCCCCTATCAAACCATACCAAGTAACGAAGAGCCTCGTTGTCCTTCGCTCGAAATAACTAATTATTTCTCCAAACCAGTTTCGGATTGTTTGACAACTCTTAGTAAAAACACTGGAGGATTTTGCCAACCATTCCGAGATGGATAGCATTCCCTCTGTCGGATTCTCTGAGGTTTCATAAATCTTTCTAAATTCTTCCTTTAATTCCTGCATCTTTTTCAAATTTGGGAATTTTTCTTTGATAGCTTCTAGTTTGATTTTTTGAGTTTCCGTTAAATCTTCTTCATTTTTTAACAGACTATATTTACTTCGCTTTAAAACTTCTAGCTTTGCTTCTTTTTCCGTTTTCTGTTTTTTATTTTTCTGCGCTTCTACGGCTCTTTTTTCCGCTCTTCTCTGTTCGTCTAACTCTTGATTAATTTGTTTCATTACATGAAATCTATCGGCGACTACCTCGGCCGATGGCATCAATTCTTTCACCAAATTTTTATAGGGCAACCAAAAATCTATGCTGACTTCTTCAATTTGCTCTAACACCTCTTTTCCCCAGCCTGTCAGCGTTTTCCTCAATTCTTCTTGTGTTCGCTTCTCTAGAATAGCTATTAGTTTTCCCGTATCTAAATTTACTAAAACTGCACAGTAATTTTTTTGCCCTTTGACTAGAGCGATTTCATCAATTCCTAGTCTTTTTAATTCCGATAGGTCTGGCTCTGTAATTTCTTCGGCGATGTCCTCTATCATTCTTTGAATCTCTTCTTCCGTTACGTCATTTCTTCGGCTAACATTTAAAATATCTCCTTCTTTTAATTGTTCGAGTATATTCTCGGCTAGTCTTTTCGTATAGGTTCGTTTCTTGGCGACAAAATCTAACTCTTCGCTAAAGGGTTTCTGACAATTACCGCACTTAAATTGACGACGATTAACTTGTAGGTACACTGGTTGACCTGAGATTGGTAAATCTTTGACTAAATGTCGATGATTTTGGTGGAGTTTATCGCTCTCTAACCCACAACGAGGACAGATTGCTTTTTGATTTTTCGATTCGACTGGTCAAACTATACCGATATTTTCTAGGTGTCGATAGCCTTGAATACAGGTTCCTTGTAGGTTCAAAAATTTGTCAAGTATCATAAGTAAAATAATCTCGTTTTTGGCAATTATATCAAATCTTAACTCAATTGTCTATCTTTTGGCATTAACCTGTTTGTGCCTTAAGTCCTTCCCTGTATGAATTTCAGCTACTTTTGAGCTTAGGTACTCTCATCGAATTTTATTTTAAGTTAATTATTTGCATAACAATTCCCGAAGAGCCAGGGTTAATTGGCCCTGACAACGAATTGTACGAAAAAGAGTGATCGCCGATCGCGTAGGGTGCGCCCCACGCACCCACGCACCTTTTACTTTTTCAAAACACTTTAATCTAAATTGTGATGCGTTACGCTAACACATCCGGCTCTTCGTTACTTGGTATGGTTCGATAGGGGGGCATAAATCGACTAAATCCTTATCTGGTAAAAGACTTAATTGATTAGTTCGCTCTAGATCGAAAATAATTAACAAAAATCGCTAAATGCCTTTCTATATAAGGGTTCCATCCCTTATAACCCCCGTCCATTGCATAACACAAACCAAAGAGCCACACATCCTACCGTTACTAACAATCTCAAATCATTTTCTCCATCAATAAACAGGAGCAAAAGCCATGAAAATTAGCCAAAAAGGAATCGATCTCATTAAACACTTTGAAGGGGTAAAACTCAACGCTTACCAAGATACTGTTGGAGTATGGACAATTGGTTATGGCCATACCAAAGGTGTTCACGCAGGAATGACAATTACCGGATCAGAAGCCGAAAATCTTCTCGAACAAGACCTAGAAACCTTTGAAGCTGGAGTATCCAATCTGGTCAAAGTCCCCATTAACCAGGATCAATATGACGCATTAGTTTCGTTTGCCTTTAACTTAGGATTAGGAACTCTTGCAGGCTCTACCCTACTCCATAAACTTAACCTCAAGGATTATCAGGGTGCGGCAGAAGAATTTGGCAAATGGGTTCACGCAGGACACCAAGTTTTACCCGGTCTGGTTAGCCGTCGTAAAGCAGAAGAAGGGTTAGGGACTTGCGCTTTGATAATGTACCTTTTGGGCGAACGCAGTTCGCCCCTACATTGTGGACAAAATCCGTTACTGTAGGGGCGCAAGGCTTGCCATTGGTGTCAACTTAAGCAAGAAGCTTAATTATAAAAGGTAGCTGATTATCCAAGAGGAAGGAAGTAAAAAATGGTAAAATAGGGTGGGGAAGTCAGAGTTGGGTCAGTGAAAAAGCGCTCTAAGCAACGACCGAGAAAACAGGGGGTTCCAGATTTGCGGCGACCACATCAATGCCCAAGCCCAGAAATCCCACAAGTAATAGAAGAACTTAAAAAATATCTAGAGCCAAGATTATTTACGCCGCTAAAATATATGCGAGGAAATCATGAAAAAATCATGAGAGATAGATTATTAACCTTACCCGTGGTGGTCGCCTTATTGGTAAGCTTAGTCTATTGCCAGATAGCGGGATCAAGTGAAGCTGTAAGAGTCTGAAAAGAGGAAGGATTACTCTGGGTAGAACCTCTAAAAGTAAGTAAGCAAGCTGTATCCAAAAGATTGATGAGCTTACCTACGGAAATCTTTGTATTGCTGCTGAGAAATATTTTAGAAAAAAGAAAAGAAATGTCAGGTAAAATTAGCATAGCTGAGAAATGGCAAAAGGTGAGAGAAAAATTCAGTGTTATTTGGATAGCCGATGGCTCAACCCTAGAGCAGCTGAGGAAAAGCCTGAAAGCTTCCGAGAAGGAATCTGGGAAATTGGCTGGAAGAATAATGATGATTGTTGAGGCATTTACGCAAGTACCTGTGACAGTATGGTATCAGAAAAATGAGAGATGTAACGATAAAGTATGGGCAGAACAATTAATAAATGAGCTACCTACATCAGGCTTGCTAGTCGTTGACCTAGGCTTTTTTAGTTTTCCGTGGTTTGACCAATTTACTAAGGAAGGAAAATATTTTCTTACCCGCATGAGGGGGAAAACATCTTACAAAATAAAGCAAGTTTTGTCCGCAGGAAAACTTTACCGAGATGAGATTATTACCCTCGGTCAGTATCGCTCTAATCCTTGCCATTCGACCGTCAGATTAGTCTCAGTTCTTTGGGGAAATACTTGGTATGATTATTTGACAAACGTGCTTGATTCTCAACAACTATCCGCTGAGGAAGTTTGTGATTTGTATAGAAGAAGATGGCAGATAGAAGAAGCTTTTCTCTTAACTAAGCGACTCTTAGGACTGGCCTATTTATGGGTTGGACACACTAACGGCGTACAAATCCAAATTCTCACTACCTTGATTTTCTATACTGTTCTCACTCAGATAGTTCAAGATGTGGCTGTCGCTCTCCATCAGCCGCAAGAAAAAATTTCTGTCGAGATGGTTTTTAGAAGCCTTTACTATGTAGCGAAGGCTTTCTCTCGGGGCGAAAACCCAGATGTAATCAGCTATTTAGCCGAACGCGCTCAACTTTTTGGACTGATTAAAGCTGAACGTCAGCGACATCGAGAGAAAGAGGCTCTCCATCGACAAATATGGGAACCTCTTCCCTTAAGTTGACACCAATGAATGCTTGCTTGCGCCCCTACAGTAACGGATTTTGTCCACAATGTAGGGGCGAACTGCGTTCGCCCAAAAGGTACATTATCAAAGCGCAAGTCCCTTAGCTGTCACCTTGATGGTGGTAGCTTTTTCTTTTTTTAGCCAATACAGCGCTTCTGTTCCCCCCTGAAAGGTTACGGTTATACCATTTCTCTAAATGAAAACTACACATCGAATTTAAATCCCCCTTTAAGTTCCCCTTTTTAAGGGGGATTTAGGGGGATTAAACTTCTGTAGTCAGACTTTGGAGAATTGGTATTAGGGGGTAATCCCGCCCTCCAGACGCTAAAATCCTATGATCTTGGCCATGAATTACTGTTAATTGGGCGATATTATCTGTCTCAAAATTTCTTGCTTCAGGGGGTTGGTTCGGTGGCGTTTCCGGGCAGTGCTATTCGTCTCGCAGCAGACAATCATACTAGCCCTTGGGTTACTCTACAAGTGTCCCTGTTTATGTTTTTCTGAGTTTATCCTCCTGTTGCCAGAGGAGAGGACAAGGATGATGGCTCTTCTGGTTTATGTGTGGAAACGAAGCCTATACTGATAGTTTCTTCGGCAAAATAGTCGTAAAAGTCCTTCTCAGTCAACATTTCACGATTCCATAAGCAAAAATTATCACACAAAGTCGAGAAGAGCCGGATGATGGTATGTGATATAATTTGCTCTTGCTTTCAACTACATATTTAGGGCTTGCTGAATAATGGTAAAACCCTTTTAAAATAAGGCTTTTGACCTGTTAAAATCCGATGTTAGTGCAAGAATATAGGATTGGGACATTCAAAAACCTTGCATTATTCTTCTTGTAGTACATAGACTGGTACAAAAAAAGAAGGGCAACAAAGCCTGAAACGACCGGCTACTGACTCCTGACGACCGGCTACTGACTCCTAGCCCCACCAACAAACTTTTTCAGCAAACCCTATTTAAGTGATTTTGTCAAGAAAATGAGCGAATTAAAATCCCAAATCACCGCTATTGATCATCAACTTTCCAAACGCCCGATCGCTCTCGATCCCGCAGGATATTTTATTATTTATCTCGACCGAGAAGCAGGGTTAATCTGTGCCAAACATTACAGCAATATTATCAACGAAAAAGGTTTAGCCGTCGATCCAGAAACGGGAAAAGTTATCGGTGTTAGGCAAAAACTTGATCGCAATCCTGAGTCTATTTACACCGCGAGAACCGCCAAAGAATTAGCCGTCAAAGTGATCGAAGAAACCCAACCTTGTCCTATTACTATGTTCGATCATGCTGCTTATTTAGGTCGAGAATTCACCCGCGCTGAATACGCTTTAATCACCGGGGAAGAATATATTCAGGATTAAAGATTGGGCTTTTCAGTGTTGCCAAAGGCACGGCGTAGCCGTCCAGTAAACAGTAAACAGGGATAAAGATGAAGATAAATAAATAACTTAAAACTTACATCTGATAACTGATAACTGATAACTGATAACTGTTAAACCGTGCCTTTAAATAAACCTTGGGGACGGAATAATAACAGCAAGATCATAATTAATAAAGCCACGGCTAATTTATAATCAGAACCAATTAAGGGAACACTAATTTCTTGAGCAACACCAATAATTAAAGCTCCAGCAATCGCTCCGTAGGGATTACCAATACCACCTAAAATAACGGCCGCAAACATTGGTAAGATTAAAAACCAGCCCATATTGGGACGTACTCCCCCGGTAATTAACCCGAACATCCCTCCAGCTAAAGCAGTTAAAACTCCGGTAATTATCCATGTCCAGAAGACAACCCATTCGACGTTAATTCCAGTTACTCTAGCTAAATCGTTGCTGTCAGCTACGGCACGCATCGCCTTACCGATCTTAGTTTTTTGTAATAAAAAATGGAGGGCAATAATAACTATAATTGCCAAACCAATAACTAACAAGCGATCGAAAGCTACTTTAATACCAAAAATTTCCGTAGCGGTCATCACAGGCAGATCGTAGCGTTGATTACTGCCGCCCCAGATCATTAAAATACCATTGCGAAGAAATAAAGCCAAACCGATCGAAATAATAATTAAAGTGGTAGAGTCAGCCCGTCGATCGCGCATAGGTTTCCATAATAATCTCTCGGCAATGAGCATGGCAATAGCTGTCACCGCTGCCCCCACCGGCATCGCTAACCAGAGATTAATCCCTTGAGCATTTACCAGCCAAGTTATGTAAGCACCTAAAGTCATAAAATCGCCGTGGGCAAAATTAGACAGACGCAAAATGCCACAGGTAAGGGTTAAACCGACAGCAGCCAGAGCAATAATACTACCGACGGCTAAACCATTAAATAAAAGTTGTGGTGTATCCATTAAACCTCTTGTATAAATCAGAAATTGTCCTTAGAAATAGGAGTCAGGAGAGAGAAAACTAATTAACTTTTGTCTTTTACTTTATTTAACTGAAAGCTGAGGGCCTGTGGCTTAAATATTTTTGTTTAGACCAAATTGCATGACAGTATAAGCTCAGACAGCTATTATAAAGGTTTGTGTGCCGGCAATTTCTGGCGGCCAGCGGAAAGCTGACGGCTGATGGCTTACTGCTATAAAATCAAGAATGCCCAATGATGGAATTTGCCGCCAATGAAGACTATCTTTCGATTAGCGATCGCTTTTTTTGCAACACTATTTATCCTATCTCCTGTCAATGCCTTAGCTGCCAGTTCTGCTGCTGTCACAGGAGCCAATGCCAGTTATGAAAACCAGAATCTGACAGGAAAGGATTTTTCGGGACAAAATTTGCAATCTGCCCAATTTACTAACGTTAATCTGCAAGATTCTAACTTTAGCTCTGCCGATTTGCGCGGGGCAGTGTTTAACGGAGCCTCTATCATCGAAGGCAACTTTCATGGAGCGGACTTAACCAATGGGTTAGCCTATCTGAGTACCTTTAAAAATTCCGATTTAAGCGATGCCATTTTTGCCGAAGCGATCATGCTGCGCACCATTTTCGAGGGAGTCAATATCAACGGTGCTGATTTTAGTTTTGCCGTGCTTGACGCTCAACAAATCAAAAATCTCTGTGAAAGAGCCGAGGGTGTCAACTCAAAAACCGGCATCTCTACCCCGGAATCTTTAGGATGTGATCAATGATGCAAACAAGGGTTGGTGTTATTGGTGGTGGACAATTAGCATGGATGATGGCACAGGAAGCCAAGAAATTAGGCATTTCTCTAATTGTACAAACACCACACCCCGACGATCCCGCCGTTGCTTTAGCTGACGGGGTTGTCTTTGCGGAAATAGCTGACGTGGAAGGCACAAAAAAACTAGCTCAACACTGTGATCTGATCACGTTTGAAAATGAGTTTGTTAATTTAGATGCCCTAGAAGAATTAGCGGCCACAGGAGTTAAATTCTATCCTAGTTTGGCAAATCTGCGCCCCCTATTGGATAAATACGAGCAAAGATGTTATTTACGCTCTCTAGGGTTGCCTGTGCCTGATTTTTGGGCGATAGATAATTTATCCCAACTAGAAAATTATCCTTTTCCGCTAGTGCTGAAAGCACGACGACACGGTTATGATGGTCAGGGAACCTTTATTATCCGCACTCCTGAAGAATTAAACGCCAAAAAGCCGCAATTAGAGCGTCTTGACTTGATGTTAGAAGCTTATATTCCCTACGAGCGCGAATTAGCCATCGTTGCCGCTAGGGGATTAACCGGGGAAATCGTCACCTATCCCGTGGTGGAAACCTATCAAGAGGAGCAAGTCTGTCACTGGGTAATCGCTCCCGCCGCTCTTAACCAATCTTTACAGGCTCAAACCGAACCTATCGCCCATCATCTGTTAAGTAGTTTGTCGGCGGTGGGTGTTTTCGGGATCGAGTTATTTGTCACTCCGCAGGGGGAGGTATTGATTAATGAAATCGCTCCCCGTACCCATAATTCGGGTCATTACAGCCTTTCTGCCTGTCTTACCTCCCAATTTTCCCTACAACTGCAAGCAGTGGCTAATTTGCCCCTCGGAGCCACGGATTTAAAATCTGCCGGGGCAGTCATGGTTAATCTATTGGGTTTTGAGGATAGTGACGGTGATTATGGCGAAAAAAGAGCAGTTTTAGCGGCAATTCCAGACGCTCACGTTTTTTGGTACGGTAAAAAATCCCGTCCCGGTCGAAAATTAGGCCATGTCACCCTCTTAAGGGATACAAGCGATCGCTCTGAGTTATTGGACCTAGCAAAACAGATAGAAAAGCTTTGGTATGGTTGTTAGGGAAGTGGGGTGTATTTTCAGTGAACAGTAAACAGTGAACCGATAACTGATAACTGATAACTGATAAGTAGCTGGTTAAGTACCTAAGCAAAATTAATTACACATATCTAACCCCGCTCTTGCCTTTTGCCTTTTGCCTCTTGCCTATCTTCACTAGGAAATTAATTTTGCACGACTACTTATAATTATATTAAAAATGTATTTGAGGTTCGATCCCCCCTGCCCCCCTTGATAAGGGGGGTGCCGATAGGCGGGGGGATCTGAAAGTTTTTAATACCTACCTACTTAACTGATAACTGATAACTGATAACTGATTCAGTAAACCCTAATTAAAAGACCTTTTTGATTGCCTCGGTCAGTTTTTGACTGATTAACTCGTTACCGTCTCGACTAAGATGAATATTATCGATATAGAGGGAATCAGGATTAGAATGTGCTTGAAAAATGGGCAGAAAATCTAGATAAAAAATCTGCTGGTTGCTGGTGAAATTCGCTAGTCTTTGACGGGCTTTTAATTCATAATCTCGCCCCTGTTTTTGAGCTTCGCGAATGAGGGGAGTAATAGCGATAATTAAACGGGATTGATTAGCCTGAGCAAGGGCTTGAATTTGGGCAAGAGCGGTTAAATTATTACCCACTCGATCGCCTCCTTCTTGCACCGGTGGTAGGGGAGGATAACGCTTAAAATATCGATCGTATAATTCGATTAAAGCTAAAGCCGGCCGGCGAGCGGGATAATTAATTTCTCGTCCCACCACCGCCGAACTAGGAGCTAAAGCGAACAGATCATCGGTGTTCATTAATAACACAATCACCTGAGATTCAAAGGTGCCGAAACGTCGCAGATAGGCCAATTGATTGCGCGGTCCCCACGAATTAGCCGAAGCATTGAGAACTTGCACCGAACCTGTCAGATTCTGTCCTAAACTTTTGGTGATTAAAGCAGAAATGGTCTCTTTTTGATCTGTCCACCAGGAGCCATTAGCGATCGAATCACCGATTAACATTATTCTCGTCGTCTCTGGGGGCCTTTGGGGTGTAATCGGATCGCTCCGCATCGAATACTGATTAACGGCGATAAAATTGGAAAACCGGCGCGTTTGTTGATTAGGAGCCAAAAGATAGCCAATTTCGGCATCGGCTTTGTAAATAAGCGGATTACCGAACCCGAAGACAATTCTTAAAATAGCCTCAAGGAGAAGGCCAAGAAGGAAAAGAACGCCTAGAATGATTAAAGACAGCCGAATGATACCAATTTCTAATAACACGGATAGATGAGAGTTCGCTAATTTATGATCCGAAAGTGTCTCATACCTTATCCATCTCATGAAAAGGAGTTAAAAGCAATGTCAGACTTAAATCGTGGCATCATGAAATTCGAGGGAGCCGATAAACCGGCAGTAGTGGCGATATCGTCGATTATCGTTATCGGTAGTATTATTGCTCTGATCCTTTGGGCAATGAAAGTCGCCTACATCTAGTTAGGGTTTGCGGCAAAAAGTTTCTCGTGGGGGCAGGGTGTGGGGTGTGGGGTGTGGGGTTTTACCGATTTTGAGGTAGTCAGTTACCTAATTTTCAGGGAAAAAGTACCTGAATTTTCCCCCCGATCTCCGCAACGGCTGGCACTTTTTGATTTCTCAAAAGTCTAAAAGTCTGACCCAACAAGGTTTTTAGATTTATTCAGCAACCTCTAGTTAACTAGAATAATTTCCCTCACTTTTTGGCATCACTCGGTTTAAATTTCTTGCGATCACGACACGATCTCACCTCTTGTCCCCTTGAGCCTGTAGGATAGGGTCAAGGGAGAAATTGCTAGTTCCCTCTATTGCGCTTGCTAGTCACACTCGACTCGAAACAGATCATCGATGAGCAGATCAACTTCTGTTTTAACAGAACTGTTGCAGTTACTCCCCCAATGGCGATCGCAGATGTACTTCAAAGCATCCCTGACCGCGCTATCCCACGCCATGGAGGATCAGGTTTTAGCGGAAGACGATCAACCGTTAGTGATTGCCAGTTTTCAGCGTGAGCGCTTTTATCGTCAAGAGGCCCATCGCTACCGACGCATTGCCCACAAAAGCGGGCAAGTTTATGTTTTGTCAGCCCCAGAAACCGATTTTAAGCATAGTTCCGACGTTTGCGAGACGATCGCTTTTCAACCGGACGACAGTTTAGCCCAAGAATGGCATCTAGTGGTTATCAGTCGCCATTATGCTAGTTGTTTAATCTGTCGGGAGCGAACCCATCTGGTAGCCGAAGGGGAAAATAGGGCAGCTATGGATAATAATCGCCGTTTTGAGGGGATTTGGACGAGTGATCGCCATGTGAGTCAACAGGCCGCCCAAATTCTCTTAAATCATATTCTCGATTATCGTCCCGAACTGGCGGACAAAATTAGGCGCGCTCAAGAAGAATACCTAATCTGTGAACTGACGGATAGGGATCATCAAGAGGAACCGGATCCCTTTGTCCAGCGATTGGTCACTTATTTGCAAGCGGGACAGTATAAACTGCTGAAAGCCAATCGTTCCCTGGCATCGAAAGAACACAAAGAAAGACTGATCAACTCGGTGACAGCGGCGATCCGTCGTTCCCTCGATCCGGAAGATATCCTCCAGGTGGCAGTGCGGAAATTGGGGGAGGGATTGGGAGTCTGTCGCTGCGTGGTCTATCGTTGTAAGGAAGCCGACATTAACGCCACCATCGAACACGAATTTTTAAACTCCGGCATTAGTTCCATCAAAGGACAAAAATGGCCTCTGAAAAATAATCCTCTTTTTCAGGAAGCGCTGGAATTGAGAGAATCCCTGAAAATTGAAGACGCTATTCACGATCCCCGTCTCCCCGGGGATTCCATTCAAAATCTGGTGCGGGAATGTTCCATCTATTCCTGGTTATTAGTACCGATTTTTTACCAAAGTCGTCTCTTGGGAATGTTGGAACTGCATCACTGTGGACCCTATACCACCACTTGGAAAAGCGAGGATGTCGCCCTGGTGGACGCGGTGGCCACTCAAATCGGAGTCGCCCTCATTCAAGCAGAAGCCTACGCTAATTTACAGGATTTAAATGAACAATTAGCCGCCCTCGATCGCACTCGTTCTAATTTAGTCGCCATTACCGGCCACGAATTACGCACCCCCCTGTCCACCATTCAAGTCTGTCTAGAAAGTTTGGCCTCGGAACCGGATATGCCGGCGGAAATGCGCCAAATTATGCTTGATACTGCCCTGAAAGATGCGGAACGAATGCGTAAATTAATCCAAGATTTTTTAACTCTTTCCAGGTTAGAAAGTGGCCGGGTTAATTGGAATCCTGAAGCTTTATCCTTATCGGAATGTGTAGAATTAGCCATCAGTCACGTTCACTCCCGCAATCTCGACAACGAAAATCCAAAAATTAGCAATCTTGTCCCCCCTAATCTGCCCTTTGTTTTAGCCGATGGCGAGTGGTTAGTGGAATTACTCTCCAAACTTCTCGATAATGCCTGTAAGTTTACCGGACGGGAGGGAAATGTCTCGATCGAAGTCGCTTTGGGAAAACCAAAAACTCTAGAAGTGACGATTTCTGACACCGGACGCGGGATCGAACCCAATCTTTTAGAACAGGTTTTCGATCGTTTTTACCAAGAGGAGGGGGCCCTGCGACGCAGTGCTGGGGGAACCGGTTTAGGACTGGCTATCTGTCGTCAGATCGTTAATGGTTGGGGCGGCGAAATTTGGGCAGAATCGAGGGGCAAAAATAACGGCAGTCAGTTTCATTTTACTATTCCAATATTTAAAGATAAAACTAACGATAATCCCCCAAATACCGCTCCGAAAAAATCCCCCCGTCGTGCTGCCAGTAAACGTAAATAGCGGCCGGTTGCCCGTTTAGTTTTGGCTCTTTGCTCGTGACTTCCTATTCCTTTTCTTCATTAAAAACTAAACAAAAAAGCATTAAAAAAGAAACATCCAATCCCCAAGATATATAATAAACTTAAAAGAGTAATCAATTAGTCGTTTGTAGGTGAAAAAATTATGGGACGCGCCAAGAGAGTGGTTTTAGCTTATTCCGGAGGAGTCGATACTTCCGTCTGTATTCCCTATCTCAAACAGGAATGGGGAGTAGAAGAAGTGATTACCCTAGCCGCCGATTTAGGACAGGGAGACGAATTAGGACCAATTCAAGAAAAAGCTCTGCGCTGCGGAGCGATCGAATCCTTAGTGGTCAATGCTCAGGAAGAATTCGTCAAAGAATACGCTTTTCCCTCAATTCAAGCTAATGCTCTCTACGAAAATCGTTATCCCCTTTCTACCGCCCTGGCTCGTCCTTTAATCGCTAAATTATTAGTAGAGGCCGCCGAGAAATACGGGGCCGATGCCGTCGCTCACGGTTGCACTGGCAAAGGTAACGATCAAGTGCGTTTTGATGTGGGCATTATGACCCTTAATCCTAGTTTAAAAGTTCTCGCTCCCGCCCGGGAATGGGGCATGAGCCGGGAAGAAACCATCGCCTACGGGGAAAAATTCGGGATCGAGTCCCCTGTGAAAAAATCCTCGCCTTTTAGTATCGATCGTAACCTGTTGGGGCGCAGTATTGAAGCCGGTCCCTTGGAAGATCCGATGACGGAACCCCCGGAAGAAATCTATCTAATGACCAAAGCGATCGCCGATACTCCCAACGAGCCGGAATACGTCGATATTGGTTTTAATCAGGGTATTCCTGTCAGTTTAAACGGAGAAAATCTCGATTCTGTCACGCTAATTAGTCAATTAAATGACCTAGTGGGTAAACACGGTGTTGGTCGTTTAGATATGATCGAAAACCGGGTAGTGGGAATTAAATCGCGAGAAATTTACGAGGCCCCGGCTTTATTAGTTTTAATTGATGCTCACCGGGACTTAGAAAGTTTAACTTTAACTGGAGATGTTACCCAATATAAACGGGGAATTGAAGATACCTACGGACAGTTAATTTATAAAGGATTGTGGTACAGTCCCTTAAAGGAAGCGATCGATGCTTTTATCCTCAAAACCCAAGAACAGGTAACGGGATCGGTGCGAGTGAAACTGTTTAAAGGTAACGCTAAAGTGGTCGGTCGTCAGTCAGTCAATTCTATCTATTCTCCCGATTTAGCTACCTACGGAGCCGAGGATCAATTTGATCATAAAGCGGCCGAAGGTTTCATCTATGTTTGGGGATTACCCAGCAAAGTTTGGGCCGAAAAAACTAGAGGGAAGTAATCAACAATCCTCTGCTAATACCGTTAATAATTATTATTGTAGGAGCGAAGGCAATTCGTCCCTACAATAATATACATCTTGCATAATTTTTTTATGGTATAATGGAAATCTTGGTTCTCCGGTTTGTGTTATGCAATGGACTGGGGTTATAAGGGATGGAACCCTTATGTAGAAAGGCATTTGGCGATTTTTGTCAATTGTTTTTTATCTAGAGCGAACTCATCAATTAAGTCTCTTGCCAGAGAAGGATTTAGTCAATTTATGCCCCCCTATCGAACCATAACAAGTAACGAAGAGCCGAAATTTTTACCTTTTTTAGCGTTTGAGATGCTCTCACCCCGATGTACCAATTAACTAATTTTCCCAAAAAAATTAGTTAACCCAGCATTATAACATATAATTAATTTGCAAGAGTTCTAATGCTTTCTGGGAAAATGTCCTGGAATTATTGATTAGTTGGCGGGTTAGTATGGAAATAAATAACATCCTAGAAACTGAAGATAGAGAGGTGTTTATGACTTTATCTCAAACCTATCAGGAATGGAGGGAAGCAACTAAACAGGAGGGACGACGGGAAGGACGACAGGAAGGACGACAGGAAGGAAAACTGGAATCTATTCCCCGTTTACTTGCTCTGGGTTTAAGTGTGGAACAAATCGCTCAAGCTTTGGATTTAGACTTAGAACAAGTCCGACAAGCTATTCAAGAAACTTCATGAAACCCCATGATCAATTTGCCAAAAATTACCTTGAACAATTACTTTCTCCCCTGGGAACCGTCGAAATCAGCAAAGAAGTCAGCGATGAAACCCGACAGATAGATGTATTTTTTTCCCCCAATCCCGAACCCAACCCCGATTATCTGGGATTATTAGGCAGAATTGTCCTTAATACTGTCTTAATTGAACCCTATCGCAATCCTCCCAATCGGAGCGAGATTCGTAATTGTTTAGCGAAACTTTTGACGATTTTAGCCGAACTGCAAAGACAAGCTAAACGGGAAAATCAGAGCTACAATGAAGAGAATGCCCCTCGTTTGTGGATTTTATCCCCTTCCGCTGGTATCACTGTTTTAGAAGGATTTGGGGCAAAAATAGACCCAGATTGGCCAGAAGGAGTGTATTTTCTTCCCTTGCTTTATCGCACGGCAATTATCGCTATTAATCAATTGCCTGTGACTGCTGAGACTCTTTGGTTAAGATTATTAGGACGGGGAAAAACTCAAGACCAAGCGGTGCGAGAATTGTTAGAATTACCTCAAGGTAATGCTTTCCGGGAAAATGTGCTGGAATTATTGATTAGTTGGCGGGTTAGTATGGAAATAAATAACATCCTGGAAACTGAGGATAGAGAGGTGTTTATGACCTTATCTCAAACCTATCAGGAATGGAAGGAAGCAACTAAACAGGAGGGACGACAGCAAGGAAAACTGGAAGGAAAACTAGAAGGAAAACTAGAAGGAAAACTGGAATCTATTCCCCGTTTGCTGGCTTTGGGTTTAAGTGTGGAACAAATCGCTCAAGCTTTGGATTTAGACTTAGAGCAGGTCCGACAAGCGGCGCGAGAGTAAAGGTGGAGAGTTAAAACGCAAAAATGCCACAATGGATAAAATAGGCATTTTCTGACTAACTGACATCTTCTATGAGTAACCACCTAAGCGGAAGCGAGATTCGCCAGCGATTTTTAGACTTTTTTGCGGCCAGAAACCATAAAATTCTCCCTAGTGCCTCTCTAGTACCAGAAGACCCCACCGTTTTGCTGACTATTGCGGGAATGCTCCCTTTTAAACCGATTTTCTTAGGGCAAAAGACCCCAGAATTTCCCCGCGCTACCACTTCTCAAAAATGTATTCGCACCAACGATATCGAAAATGTCGGCCGGACTGCTAGACATCATACTTTTTTTGAGATGTTGGGCAATTTTAGCTTTGGTGATTATTTTAAAGAACAAGCGATCGCCTGGGCCTGGGAATTGTCCACAGAAGTTTTTAACCTTCCCCCCGAAAGATTAGTCGTTAGTGTCTTTAAAGAGGATGAGGAAGCTTTCGCTATCTGGCGCGATAAAATCGGTATTCCTGCCCATCGTATCCAAAAAATGGGCGAAGCGGATAACTTTTGGGTATCGGGTCCCACGGGTCCCTGTGGTCCCTGTTCGGAAATTTACTACGATTTTCACCCGGAATTAGGGGATAAAACCATCGATTTAGAGGATGATAGCCGTTTTATCGAGTTTTATAACCTCGTCTTCATGCAGTATAACCGCGACGCGGATGGCAATCTGACACCCCTAGCGAATAAAAACATCGATACGGGGATGGGTTTGGAACGGATGGCGCAAATCCTGCAAAAAGTCGCCAATAACTACGAAACTGACCTAATTTTCCCGATTGTCGCCGAAGCGGCCCGGTTAGCAGCGATAGACTACCAGAAAGCGGACGAAAAAACGAAAGTTTCCCTAAAAGTCATCGGCGATCATGTGCGTTCAGTAGTACACATGATAGCGGATGGTATCTCAGCATCGAATACTGACAGAGGTTACGTCCTGCGTCGTCTGATTCGGAGAGTAGTACGACACGGGCGTTTGATCGGTATTGAAGGTCAATTTATCACCAAAGTGGCGGAAGTTGCGATCGCTCTTTCCGAGTCCGTCTATGGCAATGTTCGGGAACGAGAAACGGTGATCAAGGCAGAATTAGAGCGAGAGGAAGCGAGATTTTTAGAAACCCTAGAAAGAGGCGAGAAACTGCTCGAATCGATTCTAGAAAAAGAAAAAAGCCAGATTTCGGGAGTCGATGCTTTTACCCTTTATGATACCTATGGCTTCCCCCTGGAACTGACTCAAGAAATCGCTGAGGAGCAGGGTTTAAGCGTCGATACGGCGGGTTTCGAGCAGGAAATGAAAAAACAGCAGCAAAGATCAAAAGCCGCCCACGAAACCATAGATTTAACGGTACAGGGCAGTTTAGATAAGCTGGCAGAACATATTCACCCGACGGAATTTCTCGGTTATACAGATTTGCAAGCAACCGCAACAGTAACGGCGGTTTTAGTCGCTGGTAAAACGGTGGAATCGGCCGCATCAGGCACTGAGGTGCAGATAGTTCTCGATAAAACCCCTTTTTATGCCGAATCGGGTGGACAAATCGGTGACAAGGGTTATTTAACTGGCGATAATCTGCTTATCCGCGTTGAGGATGTGCAGAAAGAATCGGGGATTTTTATCCATTTTGGTCGGATTGAGCGGGGAATTGTCACCACCGGCGATACAATTAATGCTCAGATTGATCGCTCCTGTCGTCGTCGCGCTCAAGCTAATCATACCGCCACCCATCTGCTACAATCGGCCCTGAAAAAGCTTGTCGATGGGGGGATTTCCCAAGCGGGTTCCCTCGTCAGTTTTGAGCGCCTCCGTTTTGATTTTAACTGTCCTCGTCCCCTGACTAACTCTGAATTGCAACAGGTGGAAGAACAGATTAACACTTGGATTGCCGAAGCGCATGACACCCAGATAGCGGTGATGGGATTGGAAGAAGCGAAGCAAAAGGGAGCTATTGCTATGTTTGGCGAGAAATACGGCTCAGAAGTGCGAGTTATCGATATTCCTAGCGTTTCTATGGAATTATGCGGGGGAACTCACGTTAAAAATACCGCCGAGATCGGTTTATTTAAAATCATCTCCGAGACGGGAATCGCCGCAGGAATTCGTCGCATCGAAGCGGTGGCCGGCCCTGCCGTGTTAGCCTATTTGAATGAACGGGATCAGGTGGTACGGGATTTGTGCGATCGCTTTAAGGTCAAACCTCTGGAAATTCCCGATCGCATTACGGCCCTACAATCAGAGTTAAAGGGGACACAAAAGCAGTTAGAAGCGGTTAAACAGGAGTTGGCACTAAATAAATCAGATGCTTTGCTATCTCAAGCTGAATCTATCGGCGAATTTAAGCTATTAGTCGCTTCTTTGGGTGATATTGATGCTAATGCTTTGATGGCTGCAGCCGAAAGACTACAGCAAAAATTAGGGGAAGGGGCAGTGATTTTGGCCTCGACTCCCGCAGCTGATAAAGTGAGTTTAGTGGCCGCTTTTAGTCCCCGGGTGATTAAAGATAAGGGTTTACAAGCGGGTAAATTTATCGGTGCGATCGCTAAAATCTGCGCCGGTGGTGGTGGTGGTCGTCCCAATTTAGCTCAAGCTGGGGGACGGGATGCTAGTAAGTTAAGCGAAGCTTTAGCTAAGGCCAAAAGTCAGTTAACTAGCAGTTTACAATAGTTGCTAAGGTGGGCATTTTGTCCACCTTTAAAAAATTAGTTATTCTCTCGGTGTGATTGGTAAAAATAATATGGAACTACTGATCAAGAATTTGGGATCAATTAGAAATAATAATCAAGCTATAGATTTAACCAAGAAGTTTTATACTTTTATTGGCTACAACAATAGTGGCAAAACCCTAGTTTCTCAGCTTTTATGGACAATTTTTAATCATGACAATATTAGAAAGTTTTCCGAAAATACCGAAATTGATTCTTTAGTAGTTGACTCGGAAAAACCTATTAAAAAAATTACGATCAATCAAGAATTAATCGATGAGATTCTCAATAAATTTAGCCGATTTATTGAAAAAGAAGTTGTTAATACTTATAATCTTGATGCCAGTATTAAAGAAACGATTATTAGTTCCAATAAATTAATTTTTCAAGCGGATATTAAAGAATTTAAAGAGACGAAATTTAAAACAACTTTTTCGGTTCGTGTTGCAGGAAATAATGATCTGGAGTATTTACAGATTAGCAAGCGCAAAGGTAGCCTAACAATAAATATAAAAGAGAATAATATCCCTGAGAAAGTATTTGATCAAATACCCAGAGACTTGTTTGAGAGAGCTAAACCATACAAGGAATCAGTAATTATTCCGTCAATAATAAGAGTGCTTTTGTCTCCGATACAAGATACTTTTTTTATCCCCGCTAGTCGTAGCTTTTTTCCTGTTTTCTACCAGTACATTTATGAGATAGAGAGAAATAAAAGAAGTGAGTATAATCGTCGATTGCAAGAATTAATAGAAAATATTGATGATGATGTTGATACTAATCGGGATATATTCAAACGTCTTCAAGAACAATTACCCAAAAGGTCTTATACAGAACCAATGAATAAGGTGATTGAGTCGCTTTATTCTCTCAATACCAAGAAAAAAATTAATTCAGTTTATAATTCTCTGATTGAAAAGATGATCGGATTAATGGGAGGAGAAATCACCATTTCTAGTCTAGAATCGATCGCACCTATTCAATTTTCTTTTAAATTCGATGAAAGCAAAGATTTACCTATGTATCTAGCTTCATCTTCAGTCAATCAGTTGACTATCTTGTATCTTTATCTCAAATATTGGGCCAAGGAAAAAAACAATTTTTTGATGATAGATGAACCAGAGGTTAATTTGCATCCCGAAAATCAAATTCGCTTAATGGATATTTTAGTTCAATTTGTCACCGAGCATAATAATCGGGTTTTGATCACCACCCATAGCCCAATTTTAACCGATATTCTCAACAATTATGTTTATCTTCATACCTTAAAAAGTTATGGTGTTGATGTCACAAAAATTATTGAAGATAATCAATTAAAAAATTTAAATCCTGAAATTTCACTTGCTAAAGAAGACTTAGGGGTTTACTTTTTCACGGGTGATAAAATTATTGATTATGGAACCAGTCAATATGGTGTTTATTTTCGTAATTTTACAGAAGTTATCAACTCTGTGCAGAAATCTGGAGAAATTTTAACCAATCATATCTATTTAGCAGAGAATGAGTAAGTCTAACTCAAAAAAAGAAATATTTTCCCTTAGACAAGAGTTTCACCAAGCTTTAGAAAAACAGGGTTTTATTCAAGAAATATCCCTTAGTCAGGATGAGTATATTGAAATTCAAGAAACAAATAAGAGCGATTTAAAGAAAGTAGTTATTAATCACTTACAGTTATCGTCTAAAAATGACAAAAATATATCTACAGAAGTAGATAAAATCTGGGTTATCAATTTAGAAAAAGAGATACCCGGTATCTCTGCTTCCGGCAAAACCCCTGAAAAAGCTATATTAGTTTTACAGAGAAAAGTCGATGATGGGGGTAAAATTCTCAATTATCATCTGCAAATTTGTTTAATTGAACTCAAAGCATCCCTACAGGCAAAAAAAGACAAAGAAAGCACATTAAAGCAGATTGCTGGTAAATTTCAAAGCGGGATGAATAGAATCTATATGCTTCTGACTCTCAATAATCATGCTAATCCCCAGAAAAACTATCAAAATGCACAAATATTTGTGCAATTCAGAGGAATTATTCTTTATAATCGTAACGAAATTAGTGATATTGCCAAAGAAAATGAGCGAGACTATAATTCGAGCGAGAGTACCTTATATAAAATTCTCTCTCAATCTACAGAATCAAATTTATTAACCCTAGAAACCCTATTAGAAGAACGAGATAAAATCGTCGTTAGGTTTATCCAAAATCCCAATCAAACTCAAAATTATATCACCATAAAACTAGAAGATTTACTCTGAATAATGGACTGGCGATAAAGTATATCAGGATGGATATTTTTTTACCGTTGAAAAGAGTTAATTAGATTTAATTTACTGATCCAATTAAAATCATCAATATTGCGAGTTACAATTGTTAAATTATAAACGAAAGCTGTTCCTGCAATAATGGCATCTCCTAAGGACATCTTTCTGATTTGTTTTAAAGTTACTGCTTGTAAAAAATTCTTCAAAATAGACTTTATCCTGATGAGTTAACCGATAGTAACCTAAAACTTCCAGATAAGATAAAGCAGATACATAAGGAGAATTTTCTGCAATAAACTCCCTGAGAAACTCATTTTCCAATTGAGCGGCATAGATAATAATATTGCTATCTAATAACATGATTTAATCCCGATTAGGAAGAGAGAGAGCGCAACGATTTTGTTGTTGCCACTGTTGGGTATCAACAGCAGTAAAAGTATTATTGTTAGCAATTTTTTTTCAAAGCATTGGCCATTTTTTGACCGTTAGATCGATTTTCACCAATGATATTTTCTTCTAATAAGGTAATATAAACATTAACAGGATATTCTGAGTTGATTTCAGGAGTTTCATCAAGCCATTGAAGGGTATTATTTTTCAAAATTGCTTTAAAGGTTTTTAGCATAGTTTTCTCCACCCTTAAATGATACAGGATAAATGATTCAGACTAGCCCTAACCCAATTTTAACACAAGACCAACCCAACAAACTGCCTTACCTCAATATTTTAAATTAACGTCTTTGGATCATTTCATAATCAAAAGTTCATTACCAGAGCGAAAAATTACGCAAAATGGTGATAGTCACTTTACCTGTTTTTAAGGCAGGCTAATTTATCGGCGATGACTGGGTGAAAATTAATCATTATCAATTTATCACAAGCAATCGAGGGTTTTACTCTTGTGTTAATGTACCTTAAAAAAGTAGCTATCACTTTATTTTAGCTTTTGGAAATAAAATTAAGATAAAGCGTACTAGAATAGATAATTTCTTCGTTTGAAAAAACGCATTCAATCATCTATTTTAATAAATGTTCTATTTCTTCATCTGTAAAACCAAATTGTCTAAAAATTCGTAAAACATAAGCAGGGGACATTTCTTTTGCACCTATATCGATAGGAACGATTCGACGTTGATTATACAATACTCTACAATATAAACGAGGATCACCTTTTCCTTCTCGATAAAATTGACAGCCTCCTTTTTCAAGAATTTTGATTAGTGCTTTGGGTTTAAGAGAAGGAATATTTTTAGGCATAAACTTTTCTGAGTTCGTAAGTTTCGGGAGTTTCAGAATCTCCCACAGTTAAAAACTCATGAAGTTCGTCTATAGGAATAGGACTGGTATATATATTGGCTTGATCATGATAAATCTCCCAAAAAGATTCAATCGCTTCTTTTAGTTTCTCAATAGCTTTTTCCTGAGTTTCTCCTTGTCCAACTAATCCATTTTCAAGACATAATGAAACCCAATAATTTGCACTTTTTCTCAGAATAACGGTATAAAAGTTCATGGTGATTGTTCCGTTGAAATTTTAATCGGGGATTAGAATTTACTCCAGCTTAACTTTAACACAAGACCAACCTAACAAACTCCCCTGACCTCAATCTTTTAAATTAACGTCTTTGGCTCATTTCATCAATAGACAATAAATAAGGCACATTATACTTTGTTAATGCACCCGATCAGAAAAGCGATCGCTTAGGATAATATATGATTATGTAATTACTAAAACAGACTCGGTAGAATTATCGCTAAATCTCTTAATAGCTTGTTTATGTTTTAAAATAAGACTGATTAGATGATAAGTGGTACAATTTCCAATCCTCAACCAGATGAACTTTGGAGGTTGGCCATACAACAAACTCCGTTGATAAAAATCAGAATCTTTCGAGACAATTATAAATCCATTGATACGCGCATATTCCCAAACCCTTTGATCGGGAAACCCTTTTAGGCTACAATCTCTAACATGAGCGCTATCCGGAAAATGTGATACCAGTAACAGAGGTAGTTTAGGTGATAAATTTTCGTCAAATAGCAGTTTCATAGGGAATAACCATTAAACGACGATCCCGCTCGGCGGCAAATGCAAAACAGGCTTGTATATCTTCTAAGGTAAGATCGGGGAAATCATCTAATATTTCTTCAATAGTCATCCCTCCTCCTAGATAATCAAAAATATCTGCTACTGCAATACGAGTATTAACAATGCAAGGTTTGCCACTGCGAATGTCTGGGTTAATCACAATCCGATCTCGATATTTAGCTGCAAAAGACATAGTAATAATTGTTGTTGACTAATGATTATTATAGCTTAATGTTAATTGTACTTTAAGCTTGATAAATCTTAAAACCAAAGCCCTCGACTTTTAGGTTTCAAAAATTCTATTATCAATAAGCTGCATTACACTACCTTAATCCACTCTAAAAGAGCGGCGATCGCACTTTTGATGTTAAACTAAGATCAGAAAACTTTTTCTATCATTTATGAAAAAACTTAGAGTTTATCTTGATACATCAGTCATTGGAGGCTGTTTAGATGATGAATTTTCCTTAAAGTCCAATCAATTGATGGAAGCCATTAAGCAAGAAAAGTTTATTTTGTTAATCAGTGATATCATTGTTAGCGAATTAATTAATGCCCCCCAAGGGGTTAAAGATATTTTATTATCGATTCCGCAGAGAGTTATTGAAGTAGTTAAGATAACATCTGAAGTTTTACAGTTAAGGGATGCTTATATCAATGAAGGAGTTGTTACATCAAAGTCTATTAATGATGCTACTCATGTAGCGGCTGCTACAATAGCTAGAGCGGATGCAATCATATCATGGAATTTTAAACATATTGTGCGCCTAGATAAAATGAAAGGCTATAATCAAATTAATTTACTCAATGGCTATGGGATTTTGACTATTATTTCTCCTTTAGAGGTAACAATTGATGAAGCCAACGACAATTAAAAAAAGTTTTGACTGTTTAGCTTTTAAACAAACCAGTCAAGAAAAAATGGCTGAAGACATGAAAAATCTCAGCTATTCAGATCAGATTGAATATCTTCAAAAAAAGATTAATGAAAGTGATTTAAAGTTATGGTGGGAATCCATCAATAACAAGAAATAAGGCGCATTATACTCTGTTAATGCACCCGATCAGAAAAGCGATTGCACTTCTAATATTCTGCCAAATGCCATCACAAATCTCCATTTTTACATAAAAAATGATAATATAAAACTCAAATTTGAACTATTGTTGTGGAAAGATAGTAAGATGACAAAGTTACAATTAACTCAAGCGGAAATTGAAAGCCTTACTTTTGATGACTTTTTGTATTTAAGAAATTGGATTAATAAGTTAGACGATCAACAATGGGAAAAACAAATCAAATTTTAGTAAGAAGGAATTTTGAGCTTTTAAAAAGTGACTTAAACCATCCTTCTTTGTCTTTTAAAAAAGTTGGAGAATTTTGATCGGCAGGATTTGGTATTAATTATAGAGCTTTAGCTTTTAAAGATGATGAAGATTATATTTGGGGGTGGATAGGAAGTCATGAAAAATAGGAAAGATTATTAAAATAAAAGCGTTCACCTCTTTATTGCCAAAATGTAGTTAAACAAAGTGCAACCCAACACCAACCAAATAAATTAATAATTGATCATCTTGGATCGCACTCAATCTACAGGAGATAGCCATTTTAAAACAGTCTTTTCAATAGTTCATCTTTACTTAGATTAAAATGTAGAGCGACATCGCGCAAAATATTATTTAAAGTGCCTATTTTGACAGGATTATGAGCAGGAATAGTAATCTGATGTGTACCATTTTCAGAAGTAGTTAGTCTAATATGGCTACCCGTTTGACGACTCACTTCATAACCTAACTCAGACAATTTTTTGATTAAGTCATCACTGGATAAATCTCTGGGTAGCTTCATACCGCAAATACCTCATCCCTAACAATATGTAAACGAATAATTTTAGGGCGATTTTCCCTATCATCATAATGACAATTAACGGCATCTTTTACCATTTCTCGTAAAGATTGTAAATCATCGGCTTCGGTAAAAATAGACTCGCCTAATGCCCTTGCTGTATATCCCCCTTCCGGTGCATCTTCCACTAAAAAAACTATTTCTGTCATATTTCCTTCTTTAGTCTCTAAATTTTTGCAGTAATTTTAATTATAGTTTGTTTAGTTTTTTAGATAGCACTTTTTAAAGCTTACAAGATTAGCGTTCGCCGTTTATCAACCCTAATCGCCTCTTTACTGCCAAAATGTAGTTAAACAAAGTGCAACCCAACACCAACCAAATAAATTAATAGTTGATCATCTTGGGTTTCGTGCCTCAACCCAATCTACTAAATCGGCGATCGCACTATGTTACAAGTTACTCAAAAAGATATTCGCAATTGGTTTACTCACTGTTGCTACTAAAGTAATGGCATCAGATTCACCTTTCCCTAAACGTTCATTTAAACTATTTGCTAGAGAGATTAATTTAATATTTAGGATAATTAATTTCTGTTGATTGATCAGCTTATTAAGAGTCTCTGAAGATTGATCTTATTTGGCATTAATTTCTTGTTGTACGGTTGCAGGCAAATAAAAATTATCATTAGAATCTAGGAATTTTTCTAAAAATCCTAACTGAGACAAAAAGATTAAAGGGGAAGAATTGAAAACAATTTTCATAGAGATTACCATTTTTTTTCTCTATCTATGTCTTCTGTAGTAAGATAAGAAAAATCGATTCTCATTAATTCTAAAATTTTCAAGAACATTTCTGTATCCATTTCCATGATTTCTGCGGCTTTATGAAGACTGATGATGCGAGAAACTAAAGCACCCACTACAAAAATAAATTGTTCTTTTTGTTCAATATTATCAAATAATTGAATTTCGGCGGCGATTTCTTGAAAAGTGGTCGAAGTATTCATTGTCTTGCTAAGTTTCATCAATTAAGACATATCTAACTTAATTTTAACGCAAAATCAACCCAACAAACTGCCCTTATCTCAATCTTTTAAATTATAGACAACAAATAAGGTGCATTAACAAAGTATAATGCACCCGATAAAAAAGCGATCGCACTAATAAAGATCTTCTTCTTTATCAGTTTCAATGACACAATTAGAAGTAGGATAAGCAACACAAAGCAATACATAACCATCGTCTATTTGATCATCATCTAAGAAAGATTGATCTGATTGATCTACACTACCAGAAACGATCTTACCAGCACAGGTAGGACAAGCACCGCAACGACAATCAAAGGGAATCACTATTCCTTTTTTCTTCGCCGCATTTAAGATAAACTCATCATCAGGAACCTGGATGGTATATTCTCCGCTTGGAGTTTTTAAAGTTACTTCATAGGAATTAGTAGTATTATAACTACTGCTTGTTGAAGAATCCATTTTATCTAGTTGCTCTAAAGCAGTTGCATACTCTATATAAGTGTTCAGAAGATTACCAAAAGCTGCGGCAGGACGATCAAAAGCCTGGTAATGTATTATAATATCAGACTTGCCCCCAGATAAAGCCCTCGCATATTTATTCATAAAAATCTTGTTAAAAGACAACAGTGCAAGTTTTTCTGAAAAACTAAAACTATTTTTACTGCTTTTACTGCGTTCTATTGATGACTGAAAATTTGAGTATTCTTTTAACTTTAAACCTAATGAGGCAGGAAACGCCCAGTGAGAAGAAATGATGTATATTGAATCAATATCACTCCAAGGAATACTCCAAAATATACCACCTCCTGATCGATGGGCAATAAACTCATTATTTGTTAATGTATAGCTAATAGGGTAATTTTTCTTGAAGTTTTTCGGGTGGATGAATAAGATCCAAACACTAAGTCCAATAAATATAAGTCCAATCCCAAAAATCAAAGTTAACAAACCAAACCCAAGAAAGCAATAAATAATAAACTTTTGGAATCCTTTAGGTGTAACATTTTCAGGCTTTATTGTTATTATTGTTGTATCGTTCATTGCTGACCTCAAAGATTTTCTAGAAATTAAACGACTTTCTCTGGCAGTTCTCACACCTGTGTGGCACACTTAAACATCTGCCGATTAAGCTTTTTAACATCTATAATGTACCTCTTTCAAACAGAAAACGCTATAGTATAAAACTGCTTAATTACCAAGCAAGAGAAAAAATGGTAAATGAGCAAAAAAGTTAGGCTCTTCTAGAGTAGTTATGATATATTAGCATAAAATAGTTCACGCAAGCCTTGCCAAGTAAGGCTCACCAGAATTAACAAAAGCAATTTTAATAAAAAAAGCTTTTTGCTTTGTTGGATTCTAGGCTATTAATTTGCTATAACCAGTCTAGGAGAGCCAAAAGTTATTACTATGACTCTAAATCAATGTCTTCATTGCCATCCTCAGATTCATCTCCATTGATAGCTTTTTTGACTAAACCAAGACTTAAACCACCTGCTCCTTTAGCAAGGTTTCTCACTCCATTTTCTACAAGTTCTTCATCTTCAGTAACCATACCTACAACCGCTTGTCCACCACCATAAAGAATGCGACCTGAATTTTTTATTATTCCCCAACCCAAGTCACTTAAAAGTTCTGTTCCCGCTTTGATTATACTCATGATTGCATTACCTCTATTAATTGATGATTAAGATGTTCAGTATCTAAATAAAGCCTTTCTACCTAAAAAAGTACCGACTTAATTTTCAAATCTACCCTCCCGAATACTTGATACCAACTTGACTTAAAATCTGAACCACTTTACTCGCGTCATAACTGGGGACTTCTATCTGATCCCCTGAAATTGAGGCATTTGAACCCAATGAACCGACGATTTTTGCCTTAGCTTCTGATTTTTTAGAATCGAGCGCATATTTGTCTAAAACGAACTTAGTCATAAAATACCTACGTTAAACTGAGACATAAGCAATAATACTTAGAACTAGCGTCGCTGAGTTAGATATGGTTAGTTTTAGGTCTGTTTTGCTTAACTAGATTCCATCATGCCAAACGCTTCCAAAAAGTGACAACCCCTAAACATCGGATTTTATCGGGAGTTTTGTCGGGTAAATTTTTCTGAAAATTGGAAAAAGTGGGATTTAGTTGGGCTATAATACCCAAAAGTCTTTTGCTGTGTCGATTGTATGAATATCACGGAAGTTTTACAACTGATTGACGAACGCCTTATCGAGCGAGATAAAAAGCCGCTAAATACTATCCAGAAGGCTATTTTTGAAGGGAGTTGGCAAGGACAGAGTTATCAAGAAATAGGTAACGAATATCACCGCAGTGAGACTCATATTAGAGAGGAAGGTGCTAAATTATGGAAGCTTTTATCGGATGCTTTTGGGGAAGAAATAAGAAAATCTAATTTTCGTTCTACCATAGAAAGAATGAAGATTAAATCATCTCCAAATTCTTTGAATGTTGTAAATAGTAACAATAACCATTTTTGCCATACACAAACCTTCACTTTACCCAATGACAATGATAAAAATAGATATATAAACTCTCAATCTGAATCAAAATATCATGATCTAACCCTTGCTCCTCAAATTATTGATTTTTACGATCGAGAAAACGAACTCGCAACAGTCTCGAACTGGGTGTTTAAGCAAAATACTCGCTTAATTGCCGTTTTGGGATTAGGGGGAATAGGAAAAACCACCCTAGTTAAACGATTTATTGATCTCAATTTAGAACAATTTGAAGTGGTGATTTGGAAAAGTTTAAAATTTCCTAAGTCTTTAGATTTATGGCTAAATGATTTATTGAATACTTGCCAAAAAGAACCGAAAGAAAGCACCGATAATAAAATCCAGCAATTGTTAGAAGTTCTAAGCAATCATAAATGTTTAATCGTCTTAGATGATTTTCAAAATCTTTTTGCTGTTGGTCAAATGGCGGGTAATTATCAACCTGAATATAGTAGTTATCAACATTTTTTAAAACTGATCGCAGAAATCCAACACCAGAGCCATTTTATTCTCATTAGTCAAGAAAAATCTGCGGAAATGAACTATCTTAATCAAGAAAATTCTCCCATTCAATGCTTAGAATTATCAGGATTTGAAGCGATTGATTTTCTTGAAAATAAAGGTTTACAAGATGGGGAAAGATGGTTAGAATTAATTCAATTATACGAAGGTAATCCTTTTTATTTAATCGATATTGCCGTTTTGATTAAAGATGTTTTTGATGGCAAGGTTAACGATTTCTTGGCAGAAAATAGCTTAGTTATTACTAAAAAAATGCAGTCTCATTTAAAACAAATTTTTGGTCGCTGTTCTCCCCTTGCCCAACAAATCGCCTTAGAATTAAGTAAAGTTGATCAACCTTTATCTAGAGAGGAGTTAAAAAATAACCTAGATTTATCTGCTAGTGATTTAATCAATGGTTTACAATCCTTGCAACAACGTTATTTAATTCAAAGGGAGCAAAACCGATTTCAATTATCATCTATTTTTAAAGCGTATATCAAAAGCGATTGATTGTAATATTTCTTAAAGGAGATCGAGTCTAAAAAAGAACCCTTCCAACCTCTTAAACTGATTGGTAACAATTAGAGGCAATCAGCGATATTGATAGCGATGTGTGAGATTATTCTTGAGATAATAAATGGCTGGTTATAATTAAATTAAAAATGGATTTTAGGTTTGATCCCCCCTGCCCCCCTTGATAAGGGGGGTGCCGGTAGGCGTAGGGCTGTTTCATTTAAATTAATTACAGCTGATTTTGAGTCAATAAATTTGACCGAAGATTCTCAAGTTTATCTTTTTCTAATCAAAAGAGTTATTCACAATAACTAATCTTTAATCTTCTGCCAATATTTATTATGAATAGATTGATAAAGCCTGTTCCCAAGCCACTAAAAGCCTATCTCTCTTGAAATTGTCGAGAGTACATCCTGTTAATTTAGCTAATTTTTCTGCTTCTTACGTCGATAAAACTATCAGTTTTTCCCAACGTTCAGCTAACCACCTCTGTCCCTCCGTTATTGAGAGAAAACCCAAACCTCTGAAAAGATTCAATCCTATGGTTGTGAGAATTGACCAATTGCTTGCCCCTTGAAAATCACTTATCTCGCTTTTATCTTCCTCAAAAATTACATCTTTTACCCAATGTAACTGATTTTCTATTTTCCAGTGTCCTCGAATAATTTCAGCAAATACTTGAGCGGATTCGGTTAGGCTACTGATATAGTAAGCTGTTTCTTCATAGGTTTTATCCCCGCGACTACCCTTTCTTTCTACTTTAATAACTCTTCGCAGATTTTCAAACCCTTGTCTTTCATTTTTCCTCACTTTAAAAACTTCTATTTTTCTTGATATTTTTCGTCCATGACTATTATCTTGTTTGAGAAAGCAACTTTCTGGCTTTGAGGAATTACTCAGGTCTTGTATTCGCTGATAAAGATTTTTCTGATTTCCTTTAACGATGATAACATAATCATTTTTACTCTTGGCTATTAAGCTGATTGTTTTTTTATGACAGTGTAAAGCATCGCCAGTAAAAACTTTATTTTGGAGAGAGCAATTCTCAATTATAGCTTGCCCTTCGTCGATTTCAGACCCTTTTTTGTTTTCGATTCTTTTTAAGTGTAATACTAAGCCACTTTCTTGACTAAACAATGAGACAAACATGATGAAATTTTGTTGTTCATTATTAGGATTCTTTAGGGTGTTTTTGAGACTTTTTCCATCCATCCCTAGCCAATTTATATCATCTCTTTGTCCATATTCTTCTAATGCCCATTCGTTAAACATTTTTAACAAACTCTGCCAGTCAACTCCCATCATTACCCTTCTAATTGTTGAATAGGATGGGACTCTTTCTGGAATTATGTTAAATTCTTTACTCAGCCTGTGCCGATTATTTTTAGCAAACTCTCCTAGCTCTCTATAACCTGAGTATCCTAGCATTGTTCCCAGTATTATTACTACTAATACTATCCATAAAGGGTGTCTTTTTCCTTTATCTTTCCGAAAGTCCTTGACTTGTTTTAGTTTTTCTATTAAGCTCAACATATATTTGAAAGGTTGGCGGTCACTCCTCATTTTACCTGATAGTGATCGCTTTTACTTTTGATATTCTGATGGGAGAATGAAACAGCCCTACCCCAAACCCCACTTCCCTCAATTGGCAGTTTACTGAATTGGTCCATCGATACTGCCGGTAAAAAATTGCTTGAGTACGGGGATTTCGGAGTGATAAGCCTCTTGAGTCGGTCCAACCCATTGAAATTGACCTTTATAGAGAAAAACGATGCGATCGGTGGTATTTTCGATGGTGCTGTGGACGTGGGTGACAATGAGATGGGCCCCACAGGCTTTTTTTACCTTGAGAAGTTCCATAATTACCGTCTGGATGCGGGTAGAAGCGACGGGATCGAGTCCGGCAGTGGGTTCATCGTACAGGAGAATGTTCGCTCGATCGGCGGCGATCGAGGGATCGCTGATAATTGCTCTGGCTAAACTGACGCGTTTTCGCATCCCTCCGGATATTTCAGAGGGATAGAGGTCGTAGGAACCAGACATTCCCACTAAATCGAGTTTTTCTTCCACTAAATCGCGGATTTCGGCTCGTTTTAGCTTTGAGTTGCGATAGAGAGCAAAACCGACATTTTCCCCGACGGTGAGGGAGTCAAAAAGGGCCGATTGTTGGAAAACTAGACCAACACCGAGGGGATCTTCCCCCTGTTCTACGGTTCTCTGCCGTTTTGTGCCGTAGATGTACACTTCTCCTCGATCGGGGGCCAGTAATCCGGCGACTAAGCGTAAAATCGTCGATTTTCCCGTCCCGGACGGACCGATCACGCCGATCGCTTCCCCTTCGTACACTTTCAGATCGACGTTATTTAAGATTACTTTCTTGCCGAAAGCTTTGGTTACTCCCCTTAATTCGACGATCGGTTCGCGCATCACCATCTAGAATATCTTTACAAAAATCCCCTTTTATTGTAGAGCAACGACCCGATCTTTCTTTTTTTTCTTTTCTGGTTTTATGGTTCGCGATTCTATCTGCATTTCGGGAATCTCTCGCAATTCTTCGGCATCTAAACGATATTGTTCGCAGACAAGACTCAGACGAATACCGGAACAGCTAACGGGATTAACTGAATGGGTGAGATCTCCTTGAAAGAGGATCAAGGTGTTAGTACAAGGACGAATCTGGGCCACGGAACGATTGCCTGTTGCTAGTACCAGTTCCCCCCCTTGAATATCCCTAGGAACCTGCACATAAAGGACGCTAACTAGGAGCGGAGGATCGATCGTTTTACAATAGGAGCGCAGGGAGCGATCGATATGGGGATCGACGCGTGAACCGGTTTGTAGGAGTAAGGGATTAAGATAAAAAGCGTTGCAGTCAGCTTGTAAACTGCGATCAAGATAGGGTTTAAAATAGGGAAACATTCGTTCAACTTCGCTGATTTGTGTGCGTCGAAAAGCGATAGAAAAGCCTTTGGTTTTAACGAAATCTCGATTTAAATTGTTAACTGTGAAGTGGGGACAAGCGAGAATCTGTCCTTGTAGTTCGCTCAGATAACTGGGAGTAAAAGCGTCGGGATATTGGGAATAGTAAGGCACGGATAGAATCGCAACGGTATGGCAATCTTTAGGATAGCTTGTTTTTAGGGGAGATGGGGATAATTTCGATAGCAGCTATTCAATTAGCTTTTTTTTCTCAAAGTCCAATAATTTGCTCAAGGAAATTTTTAATAAGCTTGATGCTCTCTAATTCTAGGGTTTGCTTATCTAGCCATCGATTATCTTGTAGGGAAACTTGTAGGGCTTTACCCGGTCTTAATATACTACTAATACTAGATATAATTGCTTTCTTTTTACCTGCTGGTTTTTTAAAATATTTGAGGTCTTTTTTAGTTAACTGATTCCTGTCAATACTTTCTATATAGGTTTGAGAAAGATTGAGTAAATCAGTATAATTTATCTTAGCACACTCGAGGAGAATATCTTCTAAAGTTCCTTGTTCACGATTGTTAGGAGCAATGAAAATACCACAGCGAGGATAATAATGGGTAACTTCGCCAAGTAGGGCAGGCATTCGTAAGTTTGACAAATCAAGAGATGATAAGCAAACAATTAGTTTATTGAACCTTTCTTGGGGGGTTTCATTATCATCAGCATCTAAAAAAATTCCCACACTAAAAAGCTGTGAAGGTTGAATAAAATTGAGACTTTCTTCGATGGTTTGCGCTATGCGTGTAATGCCGATAGAACTATGTAAAGCGATTGATAGTTGCTCATTTTGAACAAAAGATGGTACTGGTACTCGTTTGGTTAAATCATCGTCTAGTGGATAAGCTTTCGGGATAAGTGTTTCCCAAAATTTATCCAATGAAGATAAATGAATAACTCGCTTTAAGCCATAAAATTTAAGTAAACCAATTAAGAATTCGACATCCTGGGGACCTTCGACAACAATATAGCAGTATCTCACCATCTTTACCTCACATCTAACCCGCGTTCCCAACGCAATCTATGCAATAAATCGCCCGAAAATCTTTGAGGTTTTTCCCTTGGAGAATTTAACCGAAAAGCTACCACGTTTTCTATGGACTTTTCTGACTGTAGCATGGCATCAACTGCTTCTAAACTATGGGTAGTTACAAAAAGTTGAATTCTTCTTTGATTACAGGTATTAATTAACCAAGAAAATACACGACTTAAGGCAGAAATATGAATAGATGTCTCGATTTCATCAATTAGAAGTACCCCATCGGTAATTGTCAACAAACTAAGCACCATAACTAAGGTTCTTTTAAATCCGTCACCAAACACATAGAGAGGAGCAAAACCAAGCTGTTTATGTTCTATATAAAGAGTTGGTTTATTGTTGGGTGAAAGTATTTGTATGTCGGTAATTTCCTCGTCAAATAACCGAATTAAATCTAGGATGTCATCTTTGTTATTTTCTTCCTTTAGGATGATTTTGGATAGTCTATCTAGAATTGGTTCCGAGGACAAATAAGCAGGAAATATGGTGGCATTTTCCACCAGTATTTTTTGTCGTTTCCTTTGAATAAAACGCTCTTTTTCCCAAAACTGAAATACTTGTTCCTTATCTGTCCCAAACAGACTGCCTTGCTCTAAAATATGGGCGGTAACACTTAATTCTAACCCATTGATAACCAGATCGGTTTCCGAATTGGTGGAATCATCATTGAACTTTTCTGGGTTGTCTTTTTCGTTGCTCGCGCCGTAAATATCGGTGAGATTAGCTGCTAGATTTTTAATCGGTGAATTTCCAGTACACTTGATCGAAATTTGTCCTTGATAGGATGCGTTACTAGCAAGATTATTCTGACGAAAGAAAACCCATTTAATTGCTTCCAAATCCGGTCGCATTAAAGATATTCTGCCTAAGTATAATCGACGTTGGGCCACTTCTAGCCACTGAAAGGGATCGAGGGGATTACAAACAATTGAAACAGCTTCGAGAATGCTAGTTTTGCCAGAATTATTATTACCGACAAAAATGTTCACCTGTCCTAGAGAAGACAGTTCTATTTGTTCAAAACCACGATAACCACTGATTCGTAAACTTTCAAAAAGCCGAGTCATTTTTACTGGCTCCTACAATATTGCCGATAATAACTGAAATAGCTAGGATCAAAGATAAAATTTGCAATTTTTACGATAAAACCCTTGTATCATAACTCATTTGTGGCTCTTTTTTTGACTAGCAATCATTTTCCTGTCAACCCGGTCGCGGTGACAACCCACCGTTTACAATAGTTAAGAACCGACGGCAAGCAAGAATTAACGATGCGGATTTCGATCAACTGGTTACGAGAATTAGTCAAAATTGTCCAATCTTCCCAAGAATTAGCCGAATTATTGACAATTGCGGGAATAGAAGTGGAAGAGATCGAGGATCGCCGAGAATGGGCAAAGGGTGTGGTTATTGGTAAAATTATCGATCGCCAACCCCATCCCAACGCAGATAAACTAAGTGTCTGTCAGGTGGATATCGGTCAGGAAAACCCTAGTACAATTGTCTGTGGTGCGCCCAATGCTAGGGCTGATATTCTAGTTCCTGTGGCTACTTTGGGAACTTATTTACCAAAAATCAATTTAACGATTAAACCGGCTAAATTGCGCGGGGTAAAATCGGAAGGGATGATCTGTTCCCTCGCAGAATTAGGATTAACCAAGGATTCTGAAGGAATCCACATTTTTAGCCAGGAAAATCTCCCTTTAGGTACAGATGTTCGTCCCCTTTTAGGACTCGATGAGGTGATTTTAGATATTTCTCCCACCGCTAACCGTGCCGATGCTTTGAGTATGATCGGAGTCGCGCGAGAAGTGGCGGCTTTGACAGGAGGAGAATTAAGCCTACCAAAAGTGAAATTAGGTGAATTTTCCCCTAAAAAAGATTTATCTCTGGAAATATCAGAAAATAAAGCCTGTCCCGCTTATATTGGTACGGTGATCGAGGGGGTAAAAATTGGCCCATCTCCGCTATGGTTGCAACAGCGTTTACAGGCTGCCGGATTGCGATCGATCAATAATCTGGTCGATATTACTAATTATGTCCTCAGCTTGACTAACTCTCCTTAATTCTCCGAGGGATTTATTGTCGAGCCGATTTTCTACCCTAGCGGTTGTTATTGTTAACTTTTTGATTGACTAATCAAATACCTCAAATTCTTGTCCGATCTTGCCAAAATATTCCCCCAAACGTTGTTGAATGATATCAATATACTGATCTTCAATTTCAATACCAATAGTCTGATAACCTAATTCTAGAGCGGCAATTAAAGTTGTACCCGTTCCAGCAAAAGGATCGAGAACTATATGACTGTTATCCTGTGGTAGAAATAACTCGAGCAGTTTTCTAATCAATGATAAAGGTTTAATCGTACAATGCTCATCAAAATTTTCATCCCGTCCTTTAGAAAAGCCCTCTAAAATATTGGATTGAAAAGAGCCGTCATTTAGTATAGCTTTGAAGGGACCTAATCCAGTCATTTGTATAGTTTCAATATAATTGTTTTTTAGAGGCTTCTGCACAATAACTATAGCTTCCCATTCATTTCTCAAGCAAGTATGCCAACCTTGCCATTGTTTGGCATTAGTATCACCAATTTTGTCAAGTTTTTTCTCAATATTTAATCCTTTGGGAATGCCTGAATGTCGTCTATAAACCAGCACATCTCTAGCATAAAAACCGGCATTTTCAAGAGCAATCTGAATATGAGCTAGTGTTCTTG
This sequence comes from Microcystis protocystis FBCC-A270, assembly GCF_050500235.1. Taxonomy (NCBI): domain Bacteria; kingdom Bacillati; phylum Cyanobacteriota; class Cyanophyceae; order Chroococcales; family Microcystaceae; genus Microcystis; species Microcystis protocystis. Next base: position 4,134,131 of record NZ_CP191407.1, on the reverse strand, counting down.
TGCTACTAAAAACAGCGACAACAGCCCCCCTTTTACAAACACGCATTAGTTCCTTTGACCAATCTGTTGCCCATTCAATATAATTGACCACATTTTCGCGATTGCGTTGATACCAACGCTGATTACGAACCCCACCAGCTAACCCACTTCCATAGGGAATATTTTTTACCAGTGTGGAACTGTTTTGAATGCGTTCTCTGCGTCTTTGGATTTCATCATGATCCCAATTTCTGCCAATGAACTCATAATTATAGGGTGGATCTGTGATCACACAAGATATACTAGATTCTTCTAGTAAAGTGAGGAGTTCTCTACAATCACCGTGCAGAAGTTGCCATCTTTTTGAGATATTCATCGGGCAATATAAAACTCCTGTGTTTCAGAAAATTTATTAAAAGCTTTCAGCAAATCGAACCCACTGCGATCAAGTATATAATCAAAACTTTGTTGGCTCTGCAAAACAGTCCAGCCACCCAGATGACAAGCTTTAATCGCTGCTGGTAAGTTATCCTCTCGCACAATCAGTAAAATAGGTCTAAGTCCTCTTTCCTGTAATATTTTTCCATACTGTTTAAACTTTTTAAGTGTGCCAGAATCTCCCGAACCAATTCTATATTTAGTATCAATGGCATCTCTACCTAAAATGCAGTCACAAGGTTGATCATCTGCAATCTTTAAAGCCGGTTGATAATCTAAACAATTAGCCTTAAAAACTTCTGTCACCAGACGTTGCCAACACATTCCTAGTTCCCTGCCCCAATACTGGCGATTTTCCCTTTTTAAACTAGGAGTAATTCCAAATACCCTCATAAGCGAATCATAATCATCATTTTCTTCTCCATAGATTTTGTCACTAAAAGAACTTTGGTATTGTCTCAAAATTCCCTTGAGGAGGTTTTCTATTTGATCGGGTGGCATCAATAATCCTTTTTGATATAGATAGCTAACTACTGATTATCTCCCCAAATTATCGGTAATCTGTTCAAAGATAATATCACCCCTGGCCAAGGAAAATGAGCGGTTATTTACACAGTCGTTCCATCCTCCCCCTAACATTTTAACAGCCGATCGGCCCTAATCTCTAAATCATTGACTACCCACGGTTTACAATAGTTAAGAACCAACGGCAAGCAAGAATTAACGATGCGGATTTCGATCAACTGGTTACGAGAATTAGTCAAAATTGTCCAATCTTCCCAAGAATTAGCCGAATTATTGACAATTGCGGGAATAGAAGTGGAAGAGATCGAGGATCGCCGAGAATGGGCAAAGGGTGTGGTTATTGGTAAAATTATCGATCGCCAACCCCATCCCAATGCAGATAAACTAAGTGTCTGTCAGGTGGATATCGGTCAGGAAAATCTTAGTACAATTGTCTGTGGTGCGCCCAATGCTAGGGCTGATATTCTAGTTCCCGTGGCTACTTTGGGAACTCATTTACCAAAAATCAATTTAACGATTAAACCGGCTAAATTGCGCGGGGTAAAATCGGAAGGGATGATCTGTTCCCTCGCAGAATTAGGATTAACTAAAGATTCTGAAGGAATCCACATTTTTAGCCAGGAAAATCTCCCTTTAGGTACAGATGTTCGTCCCCTTTTGGGACTCGATGAGGTGATTTTAGATATTTCTCCCACCGCTAACCGTGCCGATGCTTTGAGTATGATCGGAGTTGCGCGAGAAGTAGCGGCTTTGACAGGAGGAGAATTAAGCCTACCAAAAGTCAAATTAGGAGAATTTTCCCCTAAAAAAGATTTAACGCTGGAAATATCAGAAAATAAAGCCTGTCCTGCCTATATTGGTACGGTGATCGAGGGGGTAAAAATTGGCCCATCTCCGCTATGGTTGCAACAGCGTTTACAGGCTGCCGGATTGCGATCGATCAATAATGTGGTCGATATTACTAATTATGTCCTCTTGGAGTGGGGACAACCCTTACACGCTTTCGATCGCGATCGTTTACAGAGTTTTGCCGGAGGTAAATCCGTTACTATTGGGGTCCGTTTTGCCGAGGAAGGGGAAAAAATTATTAGCCTTGATGGTCAGGAAAGAAGCTTAAAAGAGCTTAATTTATTAATTACTGCCAATAATAAGCCGGTAGCTTTAGCGGGAGTGATGGGAGGTCAAGATACAGAAGTTAACGAGGAAACCGTTAATCTTGTGCTAGAGTCGGCTTTATTCGATCCGATCGCTATCCGTCGTTCCTCAAAAGCGCAGGGTTTACGCAGCGAATCTTCCGGACGCTATGAACGCGGTGTTAATCCCGCCGCTTTGGAATATGCTTGTCAAAGGGCGATCGATTTGATTCTAGAGTTAGCTGGGGGAACTGTCAGCAGTCAGGTTAAAGCTGATTATCGTGCCGATCAGTCCAGTCGTTCGATCGAATTGCGTTTAGAACGTTTGCAGCAGCTACTGGGTCAAGTTACCCTAGATAACGGTGCGATCGGTGAAATTCTCGCCGAAGATGTGGAACGGATTTTAGGCAATTTAGGCTGTGAATTGCGGTTAACCTCAAAAAACCCTGTTCTGTGGACTGTGACAGTGCCAGACTACCGTTATCGGGATTTAGAACGAGAAATTGACTTAATTGAAGAAGTGGCGCGACTGTACGGATATGATCGCTTTGTCGATACTTTGCCGGCAAAAACCGCAGCCGGAGGATTATCCTTTGAGGAAACTATACAGCGTCGAGTGCGGGAAGCTTTTCGAGCAGTGGGTTTGACGGAATTAGTCCAGTATTCCCTAGTTAAACCGGAATTAGCGGAAGTTGTCCTCGCTAATCCCCTTTTTGTCGAGTATTCTGCTTTGCGGACTAATCTCCTAGACGGTTTAATCGAAGCGTTTGAGTATAATCAGTCTCAGGGTAACAGTTCCTTAAATGGCTTCGAGATCGGGCGAGTTTTCCGCTTAGAATCGGATAATATCAACGAATACGATGCAATTGCTGGTATTTTTGGCGGTGATTTCTTCCCGGCCGGACGTTGGCTGCGATCGGGTAAAGAGGTGGCCATGACTTGGTATGAAGCAAAAGGCATTTTAGAAGCAGTATTCGATCGCCTTTCGCTGACGGTAAGCTACGAAAAATATGCCGAAGATGCGCGTTTTCATCCCGGACGAACAGCATCTTTATGGATTGGTAAACAACGCCTAGGTATATTCGGTCAACTACACCCGCAATTGCGTCAGCAAAAGGGATTAATTGAGGCAGTTTATGCCTTTGAAATCCAGTTCCCGATCCTGTTAGCAACTCTTAGCGATAGTGCCAAAATTACCCCGCGTTTACAGGTCTATTCTACCTATCCGGGGGCAGCGCGAGATATCGCCTTTTTTGTTTCTACAGATATACCCGTAGATAGATTGACAAAAACTATCAAAAATGCTGGGGGAACTCTTTTAGAAAAAGTCGAATTATTCGATCGCTATCAGGGGCAGAATGTGCCAGAAAATCATTGTAGTTTGGCCTTTAGTTTAGTCTATCGTGCCAGCGATCGAACTTTAACCGATGAAGATGTGGAACCCTTAATGACAAAAGTGCGAGAAGCTTTAGTTAAACAGTTCCAAGTTTCTTTAAGAAGTTAAATTCAGCGATCAATCATCAGTTATCAGACATCGACTTTATAAGTAGGTAGGCGTTAAAAATTATCAGATGCCCCCCTTATCAAGTAGGGCTGTTTCATTTAAATTAAGTACAGCTGATTTTGAGTCAATAAATTTGACTGAAAATTCTCAAGTTTATCTTTCTCTAACCAAAAGAGTTAGTCACAATAATTAATCTTTAATACCCTGCCAATATTTATTATGAATAGATTGATAAAGCCTGTTCCCAAGCCACTAAAAGCCTATCTCTCTTGAAATTGTCTGAGAGTACATCCTGTTAATTTAGCTAATTTTTCTGCTTCTTACGTCGATAAAACTATCAGTTTTTCCCAACGTTCAGCTAACCACCTCTGTCCCTCTGTTATTGAGAGAAAACCTAAATTTCTGAAAAGATTCAATCCTATGGTTGTGAGAATTGACCAATTGCTTGCCCCTTGAAAATCACTGATCTGGCTTTTATCTTCCTCAAAAATTACATCTTTTACCCAATGTAACTGATTTTCTATTTTCCAGTGTCCTCGAATAATTTCAGCAAATACTTGAGCGGATTCGGTTAGGCTACTGATATAGTAAGCTGTTTCTTCATAGGTTTTATCCCCGCGACTACCCTTTCTTTCTACTTTAATAACTCTTCGCAGATTTTCAAACCCTTGTCTTTCATTTTTCCTCACTTTAAAAACTTCTATTTTTCTTGATATTTTTCGTCCATGACTATTATCTTGTTTGAGAAAGCAACTTTCTGGCTTTGAGGAATTACTCAGGTCTTGTATTCGCTGATAAAGATTTTTCTGATTTCCTTTAACGGTGATAACATAATCATTTTTACTCTTGGCTATTAAGCTGATTGTTTTTTTCTGACAGTGTAAAGCATCGCCAGTAAAAACTTTATTTTAGAGAGAGCAATCCTCAATTATAGCTTGCCCTTCGTCGATTTCAGACCCTTTTTTGTTTTCAATTCTTTTTAAGTGTAATACTAATCCACTTTCTTGACTAAACAATGAGACAAACATAATAAAATTTTGTTGTTCATTGTTAGGATTCTTTAGGGTGTTTTTGAGACTTTTTCCATCTATATCTAGCCAATTTATATGATCTCTTTGTCCATATTCTTCTAATGCCCATTCGTTAAACATTTTTAACAAAATCTGCCATTTAACTCCCATCATTACCCTTCTAATTGTTGAATAGGATGGGACTCTTTCTGGAATTATGTTAAATTCTTGACTGAGCCTGTGCCGATTATTTTTAGCAAACTCTCCTAGCTCTCTATAACCTGAATATCCTAGCATTGTTCCCAGTATTATTACTACTAATACTATCCATAAAGGGTGTCTTTTTCCTTTATCTTTACGAAAGTCCTTGACTTGTTTTAGTTTTCCTATTAAGCTCAACATATGTTTTAAAAGTTGGCGGTCACTCCTCATTTTACCTGACTGTGATCGCTTTTACTTTTGATATTCTGATGGGAGAATGAAACAGCCCTACCTTGATAAGGGGGGTGCCGATAGGCGGGGGGATCCCCCTTAATAAGCTATCCCTTATAGGGATCTTTCTTAACAATTTTTTCAGTAAGCACTCCAACTCTTGTCCTGACTTGATTTCAGTTTTTTCTTTGTCAGTAAGGGTGTCAACAAGGAATATTACAAATTGTTAACCGAGTCTTGAAAGCCTTGTGCTACAAAGGTTTAAAATGTTAAGAAAGATGTGACTAAAGGACAGCTTGATAAGGGGGGCATCTGATAATTTTTAACGCCTACCTACTTAGCGCAAGCTTTAGAATTAGAGATCGAACAGGTTAGACAAGCAACTCAAAGGGAATAGGAAAAGTTCAAAGCGATCGCATTTTAATAATGGTTTCCCAATCTCGATCGCTATCAATCAACAGTAAATTATTCTCGGAACTTTGATAAATTAATATAATTTCTGGGGCCTATCTATTTAGCCATCGAGGTGGCTACATTAGGACTATTGGGGTTAATATCAATAGTCCGGGTTGCGGGAATAACGATTAAGTCTAAATCTTCCATTGGGATAGCACCAAGCAATACTTGATCCCCCATCACCAAAGCACCGACGAAACCGACGCGGTTTTTGAAACGAGTTTCGATCGGCCCAACGTAGGGAACCAGTTGACGGGAACCATCGGCTAAAATTACCTCTTTGCGATCGATTTCAGTTAATTTTAACTGAATTTGAATATGTGCAGGAATGCAGAGATGCAAGGCTCCCGTATCAGCCAAAGCTGCGGTTTCTAGAGGCGATAGGGAACGATCAACGGGGTTACTAAGTTGAATATTCATGATGACTTTTGTAAGGTTAAGGGTTAAGTCCAGTGTCCTGTTTCTTTTTACTACAAGGATTAGCTAAAATAGGTTAGTTGAGGTGCGTTACATTAACATTAACGCATCTTACGAGATCGGCGATCGCGCTTAGATTAGGATTGATTTCGATACATGACCTGGATACTTAAACTAGAGTTTGCTAAGGCTTGGGGAGTTACTAAGATTTCTATCTTCTGACCTAATGCTACTAGAAAGTCAAACATCTGCTCAAGAGAAAATTTTTGCAATCTGCCATTTTTTAAGTTAGAAATTTTAGCCTCGTCAATCCCCAAAATTTGACTGACCTCCTGCTCGCTTAATTCTTGTTCAGTAATCAGATCGTAAATCACTGAAGCCAGCTTGACTTTAGCGAGTTTTTCTTCTGCATTAGCAAAGCCTAAGTCTTCAAAAATGTTTCCCGAACTAATAGTATATTCTGTCATAATCATTTATCTCCTTTTTGTTATTTATTATTGCTCTTTTGCGATCTCCTGTGCTTTTTTTAGGCGTTCTTTGATTAGATTAACATTTTGTTTTGGTGTTTTAATCCCCGATTTTGATTTTTTCTGAAAGGCATGGAGAATAAAAATAGCATTGCTTAGTTTGATGGCATAAACTGTTCTATAGGTATCGGTTTGATAATCGCTGACTATTTCAAAAACACCATTAAAGCCCTTTAAAGCTTTGATGTTAGGATGATTCTGATTGTTCTGAACACGATAAAGAATATAGCCAACTTCATCAATAACCTCTTCAGGAAATTCTAATAGCTCCTTTTTTGATGCTCCAATCCAGATAACAGTTTTCAGTTGTTTATCTACCATTTTTTTGAAAAAATGTGAAAAATACAAATAAGGAAATGAGCTTTGGGAGCATTCTTGTTAAAGATTAGGTCAGAGTAAGACAAGCAATTTTCTCCTTTTTTCCAGCCGATGTGATCGCCGAACTTTTTCCACACTTCACTATTATATTCTCTCGTGTCACGGAGACTCTCATAGATTTCTTTCTGGACGCTGAAGCCAAATCTGCCGTTACTGTAGTGCGGACAACATGAAGCGCTAAAGCGCAACTACGAACCTTAACTCAACCTACAAATTATCCTAAATCCCTTGAGTAACCCACAGAAAACCGGTTTCTCCGAGAAACCCGTTTTCTACTCATGCTACCTCAATTTTCTCAAAAAAAAATCGACCCGCCGCTAGGCGGGAAAAAGAGAAAAAGGGTAAAAAGGGAAAAAGGGTTACAGAGTCCTCCCAGCACCGCACACCACCCGAAAACCGTTGCTGCTGTCGTCGGCGCGGCGGTTGTTGCTGTTGCGGTAAGCAGAACGGCAGTAATTCGGATTGTAGTACCAAGAACCGCCCCGCAGTATTTGAGAATAATTATCCTTTATTAGCCAAGCACTACCATCCTTTGGCGCATTCTTATAGTTATCGTGCCAATTGTCTTCGCACCACTCCCAAACATTGCCACTCATATCATAGAGTCCCCAAGCATTGGGCTTTTTCTGGCCCACAGGATGAGTTTTATCCTGAGAATTTCCGTCATACCAAGCGTAATCTCCTAACTGATTGGCATCATCACCGAAATAATAGCGAGTAGTGGTCCCCGCACGACAGGCATATTCCCATTCCGCTTCTGTGGGGAGGCGATAGGTTTTGCCAGTTATTTGACTCAATTTCTGACAAAAGGCTTGAGCGTCCTCCCAACTAACCTGTTCTACCGGATTTTGGGGATTGTTTTTAAAATAAGAGGGATTTTTTCCCATTACTGCTTGATATTGTGCCTGAGTCACCGGATATTTCCCAATCGCAAAACTGTTTACTTTAACTTGGTGTTGAGGCTTTTCATAACTTCGAGCATCGGGATCACTGTCAGCAGATCCCATGAGAAATTGACCTGCTGGTAAGCTCACCATCTCTAGTGTGACTCGATTGGGTAGGTTTTCGGTAAATGAAGTTTGAGGAATAGGAGAGTCACCGACGACGGAGGTGCTAAAATTCCCAACTCTCTCGATTACATGGTTGTTGATGCGTTGAATGGCGGTTTCCAGTTCGATTTCCTCGTCGGGGATTTCCACGTCTGTCCATTGCCATCCTTCCTGCTCGGCTCGCTCTAATGCGATCGCTAAACGGCCGCGCTTTTCTTCGCTGGTGACGAGGAAATTGAGCAAACTAGCCGATAGATTCTCGTTTTTGCGGAAAGATACGGCCGATTCGGAACTAAGAATGTTCTGGACGAGGGATTCCACTTCGCTGACACTGCGGGAAAGTTCCCCGTCAATGGTCACTACTCGATCGATTAAGCCTTGAAACTGTCCGATAATTGGTTTTAGGTATTGTTCTAGATTAATGGCTACTTTGGCCATTTCGATCGCTTCTTTTTCCAGACTATCTAACTCTAGCTGCAACTGATACACTTGTTTGTACCCGTTCAACTCGCCGATCATTTTCGAGAAAACCTGTTTTTGTGTATCCTGATCTTCAGCTAATTTCTGGATACTTTCGCTGATTAGGTCGATTTTCTTGAGCATGAGCAAGCTGGCGCGACCAACAAGAATCACAGTGCGGAAAATCTGCTGTTTCTGTAGTCTCAGGGTATCTCGCAGGTCGGCCGAGCCGATGCTATTCTCCAAAGATTGGCGTTTTCGCTCTGTTTCTGTCAATTTCTGGCATTTAACCGCCACTGCCTCCTTGATTTCCTCGGTCAGTGACTGGAAAAACCGCCGGTATTCATCCTTATGGTCGGTGAGAAATCTGATTAACTGGTTATAGTCCTTGACTAACCTTTCCAATTCTTGAAAAGTTTCCTCGAAATTGAGGGGTTCTTCTTTTTTCCTCAATCCTAACCATGTATTGCGGACCCGTTTTCCAGTTTTAATCAGTTGCTGTCTTTCTTGAATCTGATCCTGCAAAACTAATAAATCGGGGCGATTTAGTTGGGGAAGTTGATAGGTTTTCCGATAAAGCTTGATTTTCGCCGTTTCTTCTGCCATCGCCGTGGTCGCTGAGGGTGAGTTTTTTCTATTTTAGCCCGATTTTTTGATGATCAAATACTATCGGGATACGCCCCGAGCAACTACCTAACCTTTTCTATAAGTCATAGAAGTAAGGATAAAGCTCTGATTCTGGAATATATTGACTTGCTTGCCTAAAAATAGCGTAACAGGTTCCAGGATCAAGTTGCCGATGATTGGGAATAGTTAAAGTCTCCTTTCTCTCCGAGATGACACGACGCAATTTTATGTGACTTCCTCGTTGACTATGAATAGTAAAACCAAATCGATCAAGAATTTTGATAATGTCTTTGCCGGATAGTTGTTTCAGCTTAGGCATATTCTGGCTGTAACTCAAATATAATCTGTAGAGAAGGTTTGGCAACTAGACCGAACTCCCTGGGGTCTTCTCCCTCTAAATGCAGTAAAATGGCTTCTTGGAGATTATTAACCACCTCATCTAAGGTATTTCCCTGGGTGACAATCGAAATTTCCACGCATTCACCTACATATCCTTGTTGTTCACCAGAACGAATAATTGCGGTAACTTTTGGACTTAATTTTGTCATAATTGCTCATGTTTATTTTTTGCTTATTTAGATTTATGGCAATCGAGCAAGGGACGGGTCATTGACCCATTCTAACTGACTTTTCCCTAAGCTGTGGAATTCATCTAGTTTTCTAGAAATCTCGGCCAGAGGCGAAAAAATCAGCGACAATGATATAAATGGAGTTATCAACACAAGTAAAGCGATTATGACTGTAGCCACGACGAACGCCCGAGATATTTTCCGCTCCGCCTACGAAAACCGTTACACTTGGGATGAAGGATTCCCCGGTTACACTGCTGATATTATCCTCACCCAAGGAGAGGAAGTCTATACGGGCAAAATTCAAGTTAATGCCGATTATAGTGTGGAAGTAACGGGCATTGATGACGAGAAAGTGCAAGAAAGTATCTATAATCAAATGCGCGACATCGTTACTCACCGCAAAAGAGGCAATTTTGAGGCTTCCCACGGCAAAAACCAGTTTAATTTCGGGCAAGATGATCCCACCGGTGCGGTAGAAATTCTGGTCACCGGCGATGCGATGGGGTCTAATTATAAGGTCCGCGGTCAGGAAATCTGTCAAGTCAGTCGAGTCATGGGACCGATGGCTTTTACTATTAATACCGAGGAAAGTCTCGATACGGGAGAAGGTTATATTTCTATTCGCTATAATGCCATTTTCCGCAATGCTAAAACCGATGAATTAAAGGGAAAACGTGACTTTAAGGAAACCTACGAAAAAATCGGTAATTATTATTTACCCTCCTGTCAAGTGATTAACGCAATCGATGTCGGTGGCGAAAAATCCACCACAGAATTTACTTTTATCAATCTACAGCTTTTAGAAGCTTAAGGGTTATTCCCGCCCAAAAAGCGTTAGGATTGAAGTAACTAAGTAGGTGGGTGTTAAAAATTGTCGGATCCCCCCGCCTATCGGCACCCCCCTTATCAAGGGTAGATCCCCCCGCCTATCGGCACCCCCCTTATCAAGGGGGGCAGGGGGGATCAAACCCCCCTTATCAAGGGGGGCAGGGGGGATCAAAGACAAAATCTATCTTCAATTTAATTGAAACCACTTACTTACACTGTAATAAATCTCTGACCAGAAGCTGATTATGTCTTTAACACTGACTCCTGATAACGTCGAACAAGTTTTAGATGAAATGCGCCCCTACCTGATGGCGGATGGTGGTAACGTGGAATTAGTCGAAATCGACGGGCCAGTCGTCAAACTGCGTCTTCAAGGCGCTTGCGGTTCTTGTCCCAGTTCCACCATGACCCTAAAAATGGGCATCGAACGTCGTCTCCGGGAAGTGATTCCCGAAATTGCCGAAGTTGAACAAGCTTTCTAAATCTTGGGTTAATTAATTCTCACCACCGCCCGATTGCTAATTTAATTAGCGATCGGGCATAATATTAATTATATATTTTCTTCTAAGTGGCTAGGTGTCAAAAACTTTCAGAAACCCCCCTTATCAAGGGTAGATCCCCCCGCCTATCGGCACCCCCCTTATCAAGGGGGGGCAGGGGGGATCAAACCCCCTTATCAAGGGGGACAGGGGGGATCGAACCCCCCTTATCAAGGGGGGCAGGGGGGATCAAACCCCCCTTATCAAGGGGGGCAAAAGGCAAAAGGGAGAATAAATAATCAGTTTTTAATAACCAGATTTGCTGTTATATATCTTTTTCTGCAAGATTGATAAAATTACAGAATTAATTAAGGTAAAAAGTATCTTTTTTAGCCGATTAACCAGCCAATTCAGCATTAACATATACTTGAAAATTTTCATTAAAACTCAAAAACTATGACAGAAAATATCCCCACTATTGTGGTCATGCACGGCGACCAAACTGGAGAAGAACTATTACTAGAAGCCCTGAGAGTATTGCAACCCTCGATAATTCGTCAACCGCTTAACTTTGCCGATTTTGATCTTAGTTTAGCCCAGCGTCGCCAGAGTAACAATCAAGTGGTTCATGAGGCCGCCGAAGCGACTCTAAAAACCGGATTAGCTCTCAAAGCTGCCACCATTACCCCAGAAATTAAAGGAGATGTGGGCAGTCCTAACGCTATTTTAAGAGAAGCAATGAATTCTCAGGTAATTCTCCGCATCGGTCGCCGTATCCCCGGCATTCGTCCGATTGGGGGCGTTTATTCTCCCATTGCCATTGTCCGCATGGCCGTTGATGATGCCTACGGGGCCAAAGAATGGCGAGAAACCACTGCCACTGGCGATGAAATTGCCTATCGCACCTCGCGCATTTCTAGGGCTACCAGTCGCGCTGTGGCCGAGTTTACCTTTCAACAGGCCAAAAAAACCGGGGCGCGGGTATTTGGCGGCCCAAAATTCACCGTTAGTGCCACCTACGAAGGGATGTTTAAAGAGGAATTAGACGCGGCGGCCCAAAGACATCCGGAAGTGCGTTATCAACCCCTGTTAATTGATGCAACTTTTGCCCTACTTTTACAAACCGACGGCGAAGCTTTGGTGATTCCAGCACTTAATCGCGATGGCGATTTATTATCCGATTTTGTCTTGCAACTCTATGGCAGTATTGCCGGGGCCGAAAGTTTAGTTTTGGGATTTGATGAGGAGACATTAGCGGTTAAAACTATTATGGCAGAAGCTCCCCACGGCACGGCCCCGGCTTTAGAGGGCAAAAATATCGCTAATCCCATGGCGATGATTTTAGCCTCGGCAGCTTTGTTAGGTTATATCGAAACTAGCGAAGCGCGCAAAGCTTCTCGGGCAATTTATGAAAGTGTCTTTGAAACTATTCACGAGGGCAAAAAAACCCCCGATTTAGGGGGCCAAATGACCATGATTGAGTTTACCGATGAGGTGATTCGTCGCGTGGTCAGTAAGTTAGAAGTTTGGTCTGCTTTGGGGTAAACGAACTCATCTGATTGCTCTCTTAAAGGAGTTTGAAGAAAGGGTAATCCCAAAAAATAAGAATTGTTGCAAAAGCCTTGCTTTTGTTGGTTTTGCGGAGAGATAATAGCTACCTTTGAAGTGTATAGTAGAGTCCCTTTGCAGGATTAGAATAAGGACAATGAAATTACAAACTTTGACAAAAACTCTGACTATTGCTCTGATTGGTGTAGGACCTGCCTTGACCTTACAATCACCGAGCCAAGCTCAAGCCAGATTCGAGTGTCTTTTACCAGTGACAGGCCCCCATGTGGGAGTTCCCACAACCTATGTCAAAGTCCGCCCTAATGAACGCAAAGCTGTGATTCGTTGGGTTTCTCGTTATTCTAGCGGTTCCGGTTACACTCCCCGGCAACGGTGTCTAGAAGTAACTAAACGATTCAATACCCTTGACGCTCGACCTAGAGGAATTGATATTATTACCACTGGCTATCTCAATGGTCTGCCGGTCATCTATTCCCCTAGTCATGGACGAGAACGGGCAAATAGCAGTAACCTATTATTTACCCTCAAGAGAGGGGAAAACGCAACCCAGAAAATCCAACAGCTATTCGACCTCCGGGAGGGTTCCGGAACCGATCCTTTGTTTGAAAGCTCATCGGATTCTGTCATTGTCTATTTCAATAAATTCCTAGAAAATGCTCCCGTGGAAACAAATCCTGCCACCGGTTCGTCCCCCTCTCCACTGCCGGAGACTTCTCCCGAACAACCCCCCCAAAAACCATCAGGCGGTTCTGTTTGGTAAACTTTTCTAGTTCTATAGATAGGAGCATAGCAATCAAGTGAGTCGGCCTATAAAAAGAATTTTGGCTGGTGCGGGCAGTTTATTATTGGGACTGTCCACACCTTTGCTTGCTGTCCAAAGCTATGCTCCTGCTCTGGAACCTAACCAGGCCAATGCCTATAGCTCTCAGCAACTTTCGGAACAACAGCTGCGTCAGTTAGCCAGAGCAATTACCGTTAAGGTGTTATCAGGGCAAGGCTGGGGTTCGGGCATTTTAGTTGAAAAGCAGGGTTCTTCCTACAAAGTCCTCACGAATGACCATGTTTTAGGGCGGTATCGCTATCGGGTTTGGCAAATACAAACCCCTGACGGCAAGATACATCGGGGGGAGTTGGTCAGAACAGTTCGCTTGAATGATTATGATTTAGGCTTAGTTTCTTTTCGCAGTAGCCAAGTTTATTCTATTGCTGATTTGGCTAATGTCGATGATCTCGCTATCGGAGATGAAGTTTTCGCCGCTGGCTTTCCCTTCGATGGCGATCGCCCGACAGAACAAGGATTTACCTTCACCCTGGGTAAAGTGTCGCTTTTGAGTGATAAATCCTTTTCGGGAGGCTACCAAATCGGCTACACCAATAAGATTAAAAATGGCATGAGTGGCGGACCGCTGCTGAATCGGCAAGGTAAAGTTATTGGTATTAACGGGATTCATGCTTATCCTCTCTGGGGTAAATCCTACGTTTTTGCTGATGGAACGGTGACTTCACCAGCACTGTGGGAACAAATGAGTCGATTAAGTTGGGCGATTCCTATCAGGACTTTTTTAAAATCGGGGTCATCTTCTCCATCTGCTTCCAGTCGGCAACGGCCCGCAGTGTCACCCCCATCGCTTCCCACCCATAGAGAACCCACTTTCTCGGAAGATTTCCCTTCTCCATCCTCGTCAACCCCAAGAGAAAAGAATCCCGCTCCCACACCCCTCTGGTAAATTCCACTCAACTGTATTTTTAAACCAGATGAGCAACAATTTCTTGAAAATTTCCGCCGCCCTAGTTAGTATAGCGGTGTTTGTGGTTTCTCCTCAGATTGCTAAGGCATCAACAACTGAGCAGATAGAAAAAATTGCTGAAAAGATTACCGTTTTAATCCCCTCAGAAGAAGAGGGGGCAAATGGGAAAATTACTGCTAATGGCTCTGGATCAATTATTGCCAAAGAAGGAAAAGTTTATACTGTTCTTACTGCCAGTCATGTGATCTGTAAAGATGCTAGAGATGCCTGCAAGTTCTATTACGATCAACTTAAAATTATTACCTGGGATGGCAAGCAATATCCGCTCGATTACAATAGCATCAAAAAATTACCCGGAGTAGATCTAGCTCTCGTGCAGTTTCAGAGCGACCAAAATTATCAGTTAGCGACCTTGGCTAACTATCAAGTAGCTGACGAACAATTTATTTTTGCTTCTGGATGGCCCGACCCGAAATTTATCGGCAAGCGGAAACGATTGTTCAATGTGGGGAAAGTGCTGCCCAAATACATTACACCCTTGCTGAAAATATTTCCCCCAGAGTTGGGGTATGAGATAGTTTATACCAGTGTCACCTATGGGGGCATGAGTGGCGGTCCAGTGTTAGATATAAATGGACGAGTCATCGCGGTTCACGGACAAAATGAAGCCGAAAAAATCGAAAAGGTTCCCGTGCCAATTGGCTTTAGTCTCGCTATTCCCATCACTACTTTTTTGAAATTAGCACCCCAGTCTGGCATTCAAGGGCAGATAAATGTCGAAAATTCGCCCCCCAATGCCTTATCTTTGCAAGAAATTGGTGATGAATTATACAAGGCTTTTGAAGTTCCCAATAATAACGATACTAATCCCCTCAACTGGCTTAATCAAGGCAATAAAATGTGGCGGTTAGGACAATTAGCCCTCGCCTATGCCGCCTATGAAAAAGCCTTGCAACTCGATGCTCAACTCTATCAAGCTTGGTACGGTAAAGGTCTGGTCTTGACCTACTGGAAACGCTCCCAAGAGGCGCTGGCCGCCTACGAACAAGCTCTCAAAATTAATCCTGACTCCGATACCGCCAAAAAACTGCGCGACAAGCTCCAAGAATCTTTAGGGGGAGGAAATACCCCTTCTCTAACCCCCTCACAGCCAACCACCGCGCCCACCGTGGAGCCTTCACCACAGCCCTCTAATCCGAGAAGACTATGGTGAAGTGAGTAGGGAAAATGCGGTTAGCTAATAGTGGGTTGCACCAATTTAGCTAAGAATGCTTGAATTGCTCGCAGTTCTGCGGGAGGATTGCGGAGAAACTCTTCGTTACTGGCTAAAATCATCGCATTATAGGCCCGCACCGCCGCCAGCAATTTAGCTGGAACTACCTTCTTATCTTTGGTCAGTTTCTCTAAGCTGGCCAATAAGTCTTCAATAACATTTAAAGGCGCTGTGCCGGGGGCTGAGTAAAGAGCGGCAATGACAGCATTGATATTATTACCCGCCTGTGCATCCCCTGTTAAGATGCTCAGTAGCGATTGCTGAACGGCTGCGGGAATCGGGGTACCCGTGGGGGAGGTTAAATTATTATCAGCTAACAGAGTATTCAGAGAAGCAGCCGCCTGATTAACAGCGATTTGAGCCGGTTCTCCCCCCTGAAATCCCGTTACCGTCCTGGTGCTGGGGAAAGTTTGACCGGCAAAATCACCGGTGGAAAGAATTGGCCCAGTGGCATCGGATTGGTTGCCGGTTTGCGCCATAAGGGGAGAGACTAGGGAATTGGTCAGCAAAACCGCCGCCACTAAGGAAACTTGCCAATTAGTCAACCATTTCATCAACATGGTCTTTATCCTCATTCAAAAAGCTAAATTAATAGTGTAAAAACCGACTAACGGGGGAAAAAGTAATTGTAGCCGATACTCATGACGAAGCGAGCGCCGTCCCCGGCATTGCCCGTTAAATCAGCACCGGCAAGGTTAACCGTCAAGGGGATGTTCTGGAAAGGAATCAGGGAAATACCTGCGTTTAAATCTTGACCCGACCATTCGACAATGGCCGAGACCGGTTCAACAATTCGTAAACCCGCACTAGCAAAGACACCCAGGGAATTTACCCCATCTTCGATGGCTCCTTCCGAGCGAAAACGACCACCACCAACACCCAAAGAGAGCGTCAATTGACTAAAGGGTTCTTTCGTTGTTTCTGTGAACTGAAAAAATTTGCTCACCACCCCGTAGATACTGCTACCGGCATCTGTCCCACCCCAGCGAATGGCGTTTTCAAATCCTAGGGCGACAGCAAAACCTTCTGGCAGAGAACGGTGAATTTTAAAGCTAAAACTACCCCGTCCAGCGTTATCACCAAAAAGGCTCAAAATCGCCATAGTTACATCCAAACCGACAATTTTCTGGGGTTCTCCTAAACCGACCCCTAGGGCTAACCCACCATCTGCTTCATTAGTAAAACGGGTTCTCGACTGGAAACCGAAACCACCGAAAATCTGCCCAAAATTGGCTCCAAAACCGATGGGAGTAGAAATACTGGCACTAGGGGCAACCACAAATTCCGCCAGTTTCGCAGAAAGGGTTTGCGGTTCCTCAATCAGAAAATCTTGACGTAAACGCTGCAATTCGGGGGAAACATTGGTATCAACGGGGGTAGATGCTTGCGCTTGCCATTTTTCGACTTCTGGCGAGTTATTACCCCCTGCTGGTAAAAGCTGACTCGCTTGCGTTGTCCCTAGATTCGCCTTCCATTCTTCTAGGGTTGAAATTGTCCCGGTCTTTTCTGTTGCTAGAGTATCGAGGGAAGATTTCTCTAGTTTATTTTCTAAGGATGAGGGCAGATTACTATCGGCTAATCCCTCTGTTGTCGAGAAGGAATTGGTTGTAATAATTCTTTCTGTAATCTCTAATTCCACGGGGGAATTAATGTTAATTTTTTCTTGGGATACCCGAATAGAAGCAGCGTCAATGTCTAAGGGGGAAGGAAGGGCCTTCACCCCATCACAAAGTATGGCTGTCCCCACACAGGATGTGATGAAAATTCCTCCAGAAAATATCTGTCTCATCTGGCTGTTTCTTTTGGCTTTTTTTAATAACACTTCCAGCTTTCCTCACAGACGAAATTAATTTGCAAGAATTGTAACTGATTTATTCTTAGATAGCAAATTATCAAAGTTGCGGTCTCTGTATGATAATCATTGCTTATCATTGGTGTGAGTCTTGCTAGGCAAGGCTTTGAAGACTATCTTTCTGGAAAGAAAATTCTCCCTACAGAAACGAGAAGAACCATCTTTCCTTTACTGGTGTCTGCAATTGTCAATTCACCTCCTTCTATCGTCCTTACTGCAACTATGGTTGAAAAATTTCCTTGATTCTTTTTGGCCCCAGTCTGCCTAAATGAAGTGTAAAAAATTTAGGGACTTGCGTGAGAATAATATCCCAATCGAGCGGAGGGCGCAAGCTTTGCGCCCCTACAGTAACGGATTTTCTCCACAATGTAGGGGCGAACTGCGTTCGCCCAAAAGGTACATTATCAAAGCGCAAGTCCCTTACCACCTCTATTTCTGGCTTCGCCGGTTGTGCTGGGTCTCCGTCCATGAATCCAATAGGCGGATTATATTGCTAGAACTAAAAAAAGCGGGTTGAACCCCGCTTTTAATCAACAACTAAGCTAACTTAAAGGCATCTCGCCAACACCAGCGCAACAGGGTAAAAGCTATCAAACCTTTAACCACTTCTAGAAACCAATAACCAATCTGCAAAGACATCATTTCTCCCGACATTCCCGACGCAGTAACGGGGGCCAGTAAACCCATAGCGCTCAGATTGGGAGTGAGAAAATAGGTGTAAATTAGGGTGATTACTAAGAGAACACCGGCGAATAGAAGCGATCGATGTTCGGGGAGATGGATTAAGGTATGATAGCGGTGGAAGACAACAAAGCTACACAGCACAATCGCCGCACAAACTAATTCCAGATGGTTAAAAATGCCAAATAGCAAGTAACCGGCACTGGCAAAGCCATTTTGTGTCATCATGCCAGCTACGGATAAGCTGGGGATAATGATTAAATCTATGACGAAACTGGCACTTAACCAGAAACCAAGAACAACCATGGCTAGGGTTGTCCAATTAAACCAAGACCGATAACGCTCAACAAAAGTTTTCATTAGGCTTGCTCCTCCTTGCCTTTCTAACTTAATTGTAAAGAGCGTTCGCCAAAATTTTGGCAAGTTTTTTGCTAATTCTTAGCAATTCTTATCAATTCTTATCAATTCTTAGGAGAGCAACCAAACAATACCGCTCTTACTTCTAGATTTGGCTACCCGCTCGGGGCGTAATTGTAAAGATTTATCAACAAGTGTTTATAAAAACCTTTAAATATTGACCAAGGTGAGGATTCTAGACTTACCCTGAGATAATAACTGACTATCTACGGGTTTACTGTTATGGATAAGGATTTTCGTAACTATCGCATGGTTTGCACTCTCACCTTTGGAGATATTTACGGACAAATAATCGTTTGGTTAATCGTTATTTTTCTTACTCTCGCTTCCACTCTAGCTCTTTGGAGTAGCACTAGACAAATTTTCGCCCTCGCTACCGTGGGGTTAGTCGTCGTCCTCTCTTTGCCTTTTTTACTCTTTGCTTTCGTTACTACCCTCCTTAATCATATTGAATTCGTTCCCATCGAAGCGGAAACCAACATTCGTCGTGGTCCTGTCCCCGGAGTTAGCGGCAGCCGTGTACCTGCAGCCAGCTAAATCCGACCAAATCCCCAATAAATAATCTAGAGACGTTATCAGCAACGTCTCTAGCAGTTTTTGTCATTGGTTGCGTCGGGGTTTCTCGTTCTAGATTTTTGTAAATTTTTGTAAATTTAACTTGTTTTTAAAACCTTTTTCTGTTAAGGATTATCCAAAGAAAAATAGATGAAGCAGAGAAATTGTCAAGAGAATAATCTTGTTTGCTGCCTGATCCCGGTCAATGATAAATTTTTAAATACCTAGTCTTTTACATTTTCCCAACTCTCGGAGTGATCCCCGATGTTAAAAAATCTCTTTGGTGGCAAAAAATCTGACTTTTACCTAGAACTAAAAGAAACTGATGGTGAACAAAAAGCGACAGCAACCACGGCAGCAGCCGCCCCTGTTGTGGAAGCGCCCGCCGCTGCTGTGGAGTCTGCTCCTGCCCCTGTAGCCGAGAAAAAAGCCCAAAAAACTTCTATCAAGAAAGAAAAGCAAGTAAAAGAAACTCCCGCCGCTCCTGTGAGCGCACCGGCACCCGTAGCCGCTACTAACGGTAAAGTAGAGCCGCAAGAGGTGGAATTTGCGACAAAATACTTGATTACTCCTAGTCTGTCTCGCCGTCGCCCCGGTCCAAGTTTGAATGGTTTCAAAGACATGGCACGCAAGGCGAAACTACCTGCTAACCGCGGCTAAATCCCCCAGATTGCTTTCTCAACAAAAAAAAAGGAGAGCTTTCTTTGACTCTCCTTTTTCATCAGGGTGCATCTACTGACTCAAGTTTAGCAGAGAGTTTTTTTAAGGTTGGTTATTTAGGTTACTCCCCAGAGTATTTTGGGGATAATTATTGCCTGTCTTTTTGGGTAACTTTTAAAACCTAGGGCTAGACCGAACTGATCAAAGCGGTGATCACCACTATCCCGATCTGTTTCCGGTTTTTCAATTCTCCGACTTTTTCGGCGAGATCGGTGGTTTTCCCCGCCGCGTTCGCCATACTTTAACTCGAGCTGCTTGCAGCTTAAACCCTCTATCTTTCCGTCTAGGGTTTAGATATCGCCTTTAATTTCCGACTGCCCTAACTCTAAATTCTTCTGTCCGTTTTCCAAGGTAATTAGTCGGTTTTTGATCGCCTTCTGTCCGTTGGCAATATTATTATGCTCGTTTAATCCCCTCTCCTAAGAATGATCAGGAGGGGCAAAATAAAAATCTGCTCCTAGTTTCTGACTCAACTCTTGATGTCCACAAAATTCTTTGACCTTGTCACAAGTAAAGGTTTTTCTTTTGTCAGGAGTAATCGGTCATTTATTTTGATTGGGGCTGCTAATTAGGCAGCCGATAAGAACTCTTGATCGCTGATAATCAGGATTATTTCCTAACTTTTAACTGCCGACATCTGCCGCATTTCTAAATATACTAATAAAGCGTTAATATCAGCAGGATTGACTCCGCCAATTCGCGAGGCTTGGCCGATGGTGGCGGGTTTAATTTTTGTTAATTTTTCCCGGGATTCCATTGACAAAGTTTCGATTTTCATGTAGTCAATATCGGGGGATAAATGACGGTTACTGTGGCGACTAATTTGGTCAATTTGATTTTGT
Source organism: Microcystis protocystis FBCC-A270 (assembly GCF_050500235.1). Classification (NCBI taxonomy): domain Bacteria; kingdom Bacillati; phylum Cyanobacteriota; class Cyanophyceae; order Chroococcales; family Microcystaceae; genus Microcystis; species Microcystis protocystis. The sequence goes on along the minus strand of NZ_CP191407.1, from coordinate 4,113,661 downwards.
TGTCGCTTTAAATAACCGGAATATTTAATCTCAATTTCTACCCCTTCTCTTTCGGCTAAATTTATATCAGGATTACCTAAACCATAGCGATCAAGATCCGGATAATGGAAGCTAGGACGACGCAGTAAATCCGCTAAAGAGAGAGAACCTTTAATTTTTTGTTCCGTATCCTTAACGATGGCGATTGCCACCTGATCCCGTTCTTTAATTCTCGTTTCGTGTAGGCGTTCTTTTTCAGCGATAATATTAGCCTGTTTCGTTTGGAATAATTGCCAACGCCGGTCATCAATTAAACCAATTTCTCGCCCTAAAGGTGTTAATCTTTGATCGGCATTATCCGATCGCAATACTAAGCGATATTCGGAACGACTGGTTAACATTCGATAGGGTTCCCGCAGATCCTTAGTACACAAATCATCGACCAAAGTTCCTAGATAACTTTCCTCCCGGGGAAAAACAATTAACTCTTTTCCTAAAGTAAACCGGGCCGCATTAATCCCCGCCACCAGTCCCTGGGCTGCCGCTTCTTCATAACCGGTTGTCCCGTTAATTTGTCCCGCACAAAATAACCCCTCAATCTTCTTCGTCATCAGGGTTGGATAACACTGAGTTGCCGGTAAATAATCGTATTCCACTGCATAGGCAGCCCGCAACATTACACAGTTTTCTAAACCGGGTAAAGTCCGCAGCATTGCTAATTGAACATTTTCCGGCAGTCCGGTTGAAAAGCCTTGGATATAAAGTTCAGGAATATCGCGCCCTTCCGGTTCAATAAAAATTTGATGACTTTCTTTATCGGCAAAACGGACGATTTTATCCTCAATACTAGGACAATAACGCGGTCCTTTGGAGTCAATAAAACCGCCATAAATGGGGGATAAATGTAAATTATCTCTGATTAATTGATGAGTTGCCGCCGTGGTGCGGGTGAGATGACAGTTCATTTGTTCCCGTTCGATCCACACCTCTGGATCAAAACTAAACCAACGTACCTCGTCATCGGGCGGTTGCGGTTCCATGCGGGAGTAATCCACCGAACGCTTATCCACACGGGCAGGAGTGCCAGTTTTTAGGCGACCGGTCTCGAATCCGAGACGATTTAGGGTTTCTGTTAAACCCACCGCCGCAAATTCGCCCGCCCGTCCGGCGGCCATAGACTTGCCGCCAATCCAGATTTTACCGCCTAAAAAAGTGCCAGTGGTTAAAATGACGGCTTTAGCGGCGAAACAAGTGCCGAAATAGGTTTCTACCCCTAAAACTTGCTCATTTGCCCCTAAAATCAGGTCTGTGGCCATGGCTTCCCGAATAACCAGATTGGCTTGGGTTTCGACGATACCTTTCATCACCGCCGCGTATTCCCGTTTATCGGTTTGGGCGCGTAGGGCCCAGACTGCCGGTCCGCGAGAGGCATTAAGAACCCGTTTTTGCAGATAGGTGCGGTCGGCCATTTTGCCAATTTCGCCGCCTAAAGCGTCCACTTCGTGGGTTAATTGGGATTTAGCCGGACCACCGACGGCGGGGTTACAGGGTTGCCAAGCGATTTTATCGAGATTAAGGGTGAGGAGAAGGGTACGACAACCGAGACGGGCGCAAGCTAGGGCCGCTTCACAGCCGGAATGGCCCGCCCCGACGACGATGACATCAAATTCATCTTGAAAGTCTGCGGCTGAGGAGAAAGTCATACTCGATCGAGGGGAAAATTAATTAATCAGGCTAATATTCTAGCAATTTTTCTGAGTTTTCCCCCCAAACAATACAAGAATACTAATTAAGTCATTGACTAAGCTGCCCGCGCATTTAAGAGGCAAGAGGCAACAGTAAAGGGATTGGGGGAGATTCGGCTAATCTAAGAATAAGCGGTTAAAATACGTCTCAGCTTAGGAGGTCTTTGGGTGTAATTAACTCGTAACGCTCGAAGGGTTGATGAATCCAAGGATTATCGGGGTAATATTCCACATAATAGTCAGGTTTGATTCTTGATGCCGCTTTGTACCAGATCACCGCAGTTTTGATATTGGTAATCCCGTATTTTTCCTGCAATAAAATCGAGGTTTTTTGGAGGGTGATTCCCGAATCGACTAAATCATCCACTAATAACAGGGGACTCTTTAATTGGGCCTCGAGCATGGCTAAATTTGAGGAAATAGTTAATTCTCCCCGAATTTGATGATTTTGCCCCCCGTAGGAAGCAGCGTAGAGAATGGCTAGGGGTTGACGAAAAAGACGACAGAGAATGTCACCGACGCGCAATCCTCCCTTAGCTAAACAGACAATCTGAGCAAATTGCCAACCAGAATGATCGATTTTTACTGCTAATTTTTCGATCAGACGATGGTATTCATCCCAAGAAACATAGACATCGGCCATATTTTCCATTCCCGATTCAGAATTACTTATTTTCGGCAGGTCGATCACTACTCCAGGCCCACCAAACTCGATCGCATTGACAATGATAGAATTCCTGCCATTTACGACGGGAATCTTCTCCTAAAACGGGAGCGCGGCGATTGATCCAAACGGACTGAGCTTCTTTAGCTTTTGCCCCACAGTAAGGACAACAAAAATTGTAGGCGTGAACAGCATTCTCTGTCCAGTCAGGGGGAAAGGGACTAAAAGCATCCATAATCTCTAAAATATAAGAGTAATAACCAGAAAAACTGGGTCAATAGATAATCTCCTTGTTTAATTTATCACTAAAAAAATATGGCTAAAGGGGATCAAATATACGCCTATCGGGAATTGCTCAATCTTCAGGGTGTTTATGCTCATCATGGCATCGATTGCGGTGATGGTAGCGTCATTCATTACCGAAAACCGAGCGAGATTGTGGAACGAACTTCCCTAGAAACCTTTGCTAGGGGCGGTAAAATCTATGTGGTGCGCCATGTAGAGGTGGGATTTTCCTTTATCCCCGATGTGGTGGTAGAAAGGGCGCTAAGTCGTCTGGGGGAGCAGAAATATAATCTTCTTTTTAACAACTGCGAACATTTTGCCACTTGGTGTAAGACCGGTATTAGCAAAAGTCAACAGATAGAAGAATTTATCCCGATTATTACCCATTTACAAGCGGTGGGACTCTACGAACCTCTGAAAAAATCCCTGATCGGAGCCGACCCCAACAATGCCCAAACCCTGTTAAAAGGGGCTTTAAGCAATCTTAAGGTCAGTTGGGATGAAATTCAACCCCAGTACAAAAAAGCCATTCAAGAAGCAGAAACATGGAATCGAGTAGCGATCGAAGCTTTAAGCAGAAATCGCGATGATTTAGCCCGGGAAGCCCTGAAACGCAAGGTAGAAGCCAAAAAACAGGCAAAACGCCATCAGGAACAATTGGATCAAATAGCGGCCATGACCGAAAATGTTCTTAAAAGTCTGGTGATTGCTAACGGTTAGTCTGGATGTCAGTAAACTGTTCAGTATCTAACCCTCTGCCGATTGCCTCAGTTGATTCCTATTCAAATCAGGTAATTTTAGTTGCTCGCCATGGAAATCTGGATTATTTTACGTTTTTCAATCGCCGCTGCCATTATCGCTTTAGTTTGCTGGTCTTTAACCAGTGCCGTGCGCGATAGTTGGCAAGTTGCCCGACGGATGCACTCTATCCCTTGCTCCCACTGCCGCTACTTTACCAACGATTATCGCCTCAAATGTAGTGTACAACCCAGGAGCGCCAACACCGAACAAGCGATCGACTGTGGCGATTATTTTCCCGATGCCTAGTTTGCCATAATACCGAAAAGCTTTTCGAGATGGTGCGAAATTTGCTAGTCTAGGCTAAATAGGTCTGAAATAGTATAGAAACGTGGATACAATTATTGGTCGGGGCAAAACAGCCCGTAGAGCTTACGGTATCGATGAAATCGCACTTGTACCCGGAGTGCGAACCCTCGATCCTAGTTTAGCCGATACCCGTTGGTCTCTCGGCAATATCGAGCGGGAAATCCCGATTATCGCCAGCGCTATGGATGGGGTGGTGGATACTAAAATGGCCGTCCTTCTCTCCGAGTTGGGGGCGCTAGGGGTACTAAACCTCGAAGGTATTCAAACCCGTTACGAGGATCCTAACCCGATTCTTGATCGCATTACCGCAGTCGGCAAAGCAGAATTCGTCGGTTTAATGCAGGAACTCTACGCAGAACCGATTAAACCGCAACTAATCGAGCTTCGTATCCAAGAAATTCAAGAAAAAGGCGGTATTGCGGCAGTTAGCCTCACCCCTGCCGGTGCCGTCAAATACGGTGCTATTGTTGCCCAAGCAGCGGCCGATATTCTCTTTGTCCAAGCAACGGTTGTTTCCACTGCCCATTTATCCCCGGAAGCTATCACCCCCCTCGATTTAGTGCAATTGTGCCAAGAAATGCCCATTCCCGTGGTTTTGGGCAATTGCGTCACCTACGAAGTCGCCCTTAACCTGATGAAAACTGGGGCAGCCGGGGTTTTAGTCGGTATCGGTCCCGGGGCTGCCTGTACTTCTCGCGGCGTTTTAGGGGTGGGAGTTCCCCAGGCCACTGCTGTGGCCGATTGTGCCGCCGCTAGGGACGATTTTTTCCGAGAAACCGGTAAATACGTCCCCGTTATTGCCGATGGCGGCATTATTACCGGCGGTGATATCTGCAAATGTATCGCCTGTGGCGCCGATGCGGTGATGATTGGTTCTCCCATTGCCCGGTCCGTGGAGGCCCCCGGCCGCGGTTTTCACTGGGGTATGGCCACACCTAGTCCAGTTCTACCCCGGGGAACCAGGATTAGTGTGGGCAGTACGGGAACTATTGCCGAAATCCTCGTAGGACCAGCAAAATTAGATGATGGTACTCATAACCTCCTAGGGGCGCTGAAAACCAGTATGGGGACTTTAGGTGCTAAGAACTTAAAGGAAATGCAACAGGTGGAAGTGGTGATTGCCCCCTCGCTGCTGACGGAGGGTAAAGTCTATCAAAAGGCCCAGCATTTAGGTATGGGTAAATAAAAGTTATCAGTGAACAGTGATCGGTTATCATCAGTGTTAAGTTTTTGATTTGTGCTGGAGATGGGTTTTTTGCTTGGTATGACCATCCCCTTCAGGTTCGGTTCTACCGACTGCCACTATCTCAAAAAACTGTTAAATTGGAAGAACCAAAAGGATAGTTTATAAAAAAATTGAGTTAAGGAGATCAAAGGTGTATAGAGAAAACGATCGCCCTCACAATTTATTCGGTACCGATAGTGAATTTTCCGAGAGTTTGTGGCAATATGTCCAGACCTTAAGTCCCGAAACAATCGCCCAACTCTCGAAACCAGAATCCCAAGAGGTTTTCCAAGTGATGGAACGCAACATTATCGGACTTTTGGGCAACCTTCCCTCCGAACATTTCGGTGTCACTATCAGTACCAGTCGCGAACATCTGGGCCGGTTATTGGCCTCGGCAATGATGAGTGGTTACTTTCTCCGCAATGCTGAACAGAGAATGAATTTTGAAAAATCCCTCGCTACTCTCCAGAGCGGTTCCAGCGATTTTTAAAGTTGAGCGGTAGTTAGTTTGAAAGGGAAAAAGAAGCAATCAGATTTTAGTTACAAGATAACTTTAGATCTGACTAATAACTGATAACTGATTAAAGACAGTTTTGCTGCCAGAGTAGCTCTTTTTCGATTCCTTGTTTTTCTCCGGGGGGTACAGTCCTTTCCCGCATAATATAAAGTTGCAGGGATTTAATCTGTTGATCACTACCGTGCTGCTGATTCCAGTTTTGACAGAGATAATGACCAAACTCTCCATAAACTGACCGACCGATAGCTCGATTAAGATTAATAAAATATTGTCGCCACTGCATGGTTTTATACAAACGATTGCGATCGCTATCCGTGGGTTTATCCCAAATTACCGGCTGTCCTTCTCTAAATATATCTACCGTGGAACCATCGACTAATTGACTGACTGCCAGAAACCAAGCATCATCCCGGGGCGGACCAGGGGCAAAAATACTCCAATATTGGTCTAAACGGGTAACTCTTGCGAGAATATCAATTGTATTAAAAGTACGACGGGTGAGCAAGCGATCGAGGGATTGAACTAAAGGTGTATTTAAATCACCCCTATCGACCGATTGCCGGACAAAACTGCGTAAATTCCAGATACTGGTCAACAATAAGAAGAAAATTACCAAAATATTTAAGGGTAAAGAGGATTTAATCGTCAGGGGACGAAACTTGAGAGGTTTAGTGAAATTGCCCATAAAACGACGATGGGAGGCAATCCACTCATAAATTCTCGTTCCTAGGATCATGAGGGGCGGTAAACGCAAAATTGGGGCTAAAAACCAGAAAATCGGCGAAAGACTGACAATATAAACCAATGCTGACCATTTAAACCAGCGTTTTCCCTGCCAATCTTCCACTACCCAAGAATTTTGGGCTACCATATCCTCGTATATTGAGGGGTTATCTTGCGCGACTAACAGGGGAGTGCCAGGTAAAATGAGAAAAGTGCGGAGAAGATGAACAACTTTTTTGCAAAATCCACAATCTCGATCGTAATTAATCCTTAAACCTTCTCTTTCTGGGGTTATCATCCGTTTTTGTCCCCAATCCCAGACAAGACTAGGTATGATCGGCAACCAATGGGTGACACTCAAAAACGGGAAAATTCCCAGATGAAAACTGAGAGCAAAACCGATATGTAAAAGAATAAACGAGAGAATAGCGACTATTTTAAAGAAACTATTGCGAAAGGGAATAAAAATTAGCAGTGGACCCACCCATTCAAAGATTAACGCTGAAAAGGTCAGGATTTTTAGTAATTGTTGCGGTAAAGATAGTAAGAAACCAGCAAAAGCAGTACCGTATTGATCGTAACTGAGAGAGTAATAAACGGCCGTACCATCGGGCCACCAAGTCTCACTTTTGGTTTTAAAGGCCGCTGACCACATATAGATGTAACACACCTGTATCATAAAAGCCACCGTGGCAGCCGAAACTACGCGCTTGGGTAAGGGGTTGGGATTGGTGTTTAAGGCACTTTCCACGGAATAACAGGCACCGAGGGGTAAAAACATCGCCCAGAATAATACTGCCCGGATTACGTCATCGGCGGCAAATAGTAACAGGGGGTTGCGATGATGCAAAGAGACGATTAGCGCCCAAGTGGCGATCGTGGCTAAACGGGTATGATAGCCAATTAAGAGCAATAATGCGATCGCTATAGCGACAATAAACAGGATACTCTGCACCAGCACCGAGTCACTGAGAGCAAAAATAGACCAGTAAAAAGGACTAGCAGAGACTTTTGATAAGCTTCCTAGAGGTAAAACCCCTAATTCACTGTAATGGGCAGTTACTTGGCTAAAACGAACTGATAAATCGACTAAAACCACTAACGCCAAGGCAATGCGAAATAAAGCCAGCGATCGCAGGTCAAACCCGAAAATCTCTGCCAGTCTTTGTCTAAATGATTTTGCCATTATCGCCATAGGATGATGATTCCCTCCACTTTTTCAATAAACCTACTTTATAGCAAGTAAAAAGGCCAAAGGCAAAAGAAAGCTGTATTCTCCGAGTCAGTATTCAGGAGATTATTTTTATTTATTCTTCTCTCCCATCTCCCATCTCCCTCATAGGTATAGGTTTTTTACATTAGAACTCTTGCGAATTAATTATATGTCATAATTATAGGTTAACTAATTTTTTTTTGGAAAATTAGTTAGTACATTTCTTCTGAATGAAAACCTGAAGTTTTGCTTTTAACTCAAAACTCTTTAGATATGCTTTAATTTGGTTGTCAAAACCTCTTTATTTAAGCATCACAAACTTTATCAATTATAAAAATTGAGAATAAATTCTCCTTGACTTGATTAATGTTTGGCAACTTTTAAGAAGCTGCTACACCTAACTCACACTTACAAACAGCCGCCAACAGGTTAGGGACTTGCGCTTTGATAATGTACCTTTTGGGCGAACGCAGTTCGCCCCTACATTGTGAACAAAATCCGTCACTGAGTTAAAAAGGAAAATTGAGGTAGAATAAATGAGTGTTATCCTGTTAGAATCGAAACTACAGCATCGATCAAGGAGTGAAACAAATATGCCGGCGGGCTATGAAGAAAATCCCAGAATGCCCCTAGATAAAGTTATTTTTGTTATTGCTTGCATCTATCTAGGTTGGGTGGTGGCATGGCTAATCAGTCAAAAAAATGCCCCTATCTCTCAAAATGGCACGATTTCCCAGGAAGATAAAAAATTTATTGCCTATCTGCAATCATCCCTTGCTATTATTGATCGCCAAAGTCAAACTTCATCCCCCGATCCCAATCCTGCTGCCAAAAATAACCCTTCTCCAGTAGTGCCAGTTCTACCAGCACCACCCGCTAATTTACCGGTTAATAATACTCCCCAGATCATAGAAAGAATTTACGTTCCTGTTTATCCCCAAACCCCTGAAACTACTGCCAAACTTGTCCCAGTTACACCCTCAAGTCCCGACATTGCTGCACCACCATTACCGGCTGCTCCCCAGGTAAATCGACCGGTGGCAGCGGTTATTCCTACCAATAATCAGGTGAAAAATACCCTGGTGGGGGTGATGGATTTAGGCGATCAATCTACAGCTTTATTTGATAATAAGGGCATAACTACCCGTATTTCTCCGGGGGAATTTGTCAACGGTTGGACTTTAGTGGAAGTTGGCAATCAACAGGTTATTTTGTCTCGCAATGGCCAAACAAAAGTCCTAGAAGTGGGACAATCTTTTTAGGTTAAACGACGGATAAATTCCAAGGGTAAACCGTCTGTATCGGCAATAAAGGTGACTTCATAGACATGATCGCCGATCATCTGTTGTTGGGGGGGCAAAAGAATATTTAAAGGTTGATATAAATTGGCATCCTCTTGATGGGCTTGCTGAAAGTTATTTGTTAATTTTTCTAACCATTCTGGTAAATTGCTGACATTTTCTGTTAGGTCAAAAGACAAGTGATAATAACCGACATAATGCTGATCACCAAAGGCATCGGGTGCGGGTTTCGGTTGGGGAATTTGGATTAATTCGATGCGTCCGTTTAACCCGATGAGCCAACAGGCCAAAGTATAACCCGTGGTGAATCTTTCCTCTAGGGTAAAACCGAGAAGTTGATAAAAAGCGATCGCCCGATGGATATTAGCCGTCCGAATAGAAGCATGGTGCATTTTCAGTGATCAGTAATCAGTCAAAAAGACGAAAATAGGGATAACGTTTGGGAACCCCCGGTTCTTTTTCCAGATCAAAGTTAATTACATCCCAACAGGGTTCATCGGGGGCATCGGGACTAAATTCTACTGGTAAACCGTAGAGACGGGGAATAGTAGCTTCCCCCGGTTCATTACCGCGCCAAGTAGTGTTACGTTCTAGGTAGGAACTAACTAGATCGCGATAACGGTTGGCAATAATCACTTTAGTCGCTTTAAATCCTTGGGTATAGAGGCGATCGAGTGCTTCGTGAATCTCAAAACGAATACCATCCGGGTGAGTGTGTTGACGATACCACTCACCATTCCAGAGTCGCCAATGCCGTCCTGACTGCAAGTGAACCAACTCACCCGTTTTGGGATCGGCTTCAAAAGCCCCATGGCGCGGACACAAATAGGTATCCGTCAAAGTGAGGGCGGGGATTAGCTGCCGACAGTGAGGACAATGGATATCGGGGCCAAAAACAGGGTATTGTAAACTTGCATTGATCATGGAAGAACCTAAACTAAAAATTGTTATCTTTGTACCAATAATCCTATATATATTATACCCAACCAAATTGGACGGGTATTCTCTTTCGACTTTAGTGCAGATCCTCCCATGTCTTTAGATAACTTAAGATCAACTTCTAATTTCTGGCCGATTGTCGATGTCAGTCAAGCGGCTTTTATCGCCCCTAATGCCACGGTAATAGGCGATATTTCCCTAGCTGTGGGGGTGAGTGTTTGGTATGGGGCGGTATTGCGTGCCGACGTGGAACGCATCGAAATTGGGTCCTATACTAATATCCAAGATGGGGCGATCCTACACGGAGATCCAGGCAAAATTACTATCCTTGAAGATTACGTTACCATCGGGCATCGGGCGGTAATTCACGCAGCCCATATTGAACGCGGTTGTTTAATCGGCATTGGGGCAGTGATTCTCGATGGTGTGCGCGTCGGGGCGGGTAGTATTGTCGGGGCGGGTAGTATTGTGACAAAAGATATACCACCGCGATCTTTAGTGGTGGGTATTCCCGCTAAACGCGTCCGGGAAGTGTCGTCACAGGAGGCTCAAGAGTTGATTGAACACGCCGAGCGTTATGCTAAACTTGCCCTCGTTCATGGGGGAAAAGGTACTGATACCGGATTCCCAAAAGGGGCGGTTTAGGGTATAAATATAAAATGAGAATCAAGTAACAATCTTTTAAGCACTGACCGAGGAGAAGGAAATCTATGGACTGGAGAGTGTTAATCGTTTTAACCCCTTTGCTTATTGCTGGTGGCTGGGCTTTCTTCAATATCGGCGCTGCCGCTATTAGACAAGCTCAACAGTTTCTCAGCAAACAAAGTTAATAAAAGTTTATACTTCTTAGTAAAACCGATCCCCTAGGCGATCGGTTTTTAATTTTTTCTTATCCAGCGATCGCTGATTGGGGTGTAGGGTGTAGGGTGTAGGGTGTAGGGTGTGGGGTGTAGGGTGTGGGGGGAATAAATAAAAATAATCTCCTGAATCCTGAATCCTGACTCCTGAATCCTGTCTCCTGAATCCTGGCTCCTGAATCCTAACCCCACCAATATACCTTTTCAGCAATCTCTACCTAACCATGAAATCTAACTATCAAAATCTCATTGAAGAACTTGCCCATCTGGAAATTATCACCGATCCGGGGCAAGTGGCGAAACTTTCCTTAGATTATTATCATTTTAGTCCCATTTTAGAGGCACAACTGCAAGATAAACGGGCTGATTTAGTCATTCGTCCCCACAATAGCCAAGAAGTTATTGACATCGCTAAAACCTGCGTTAAATACCAAATTCCTTTAACAGTTAGAGGTGCGGGTACAGGTAATTATGGTCAATGTGTTCCCTTGCAGGGAGGAGTAATTTTAGACACAACCAAACTAACAAAAATTATCTCGATCGAACCGGGTACAGCACGGGTAGAAGCGGGGGTAAAAATGGCCTTTTTTGATAAACAAGCTCGCGCAATCGGTTGGGAATTAAGAATGGCTCCCTCTACCTATCGGACGGCGACAATTGGCGGTTTTATCGGGGGTGGCAGTGTGGGCATGGGTTCGATTAATTATGGACAATTGAAGGATAGAGGCAATCTGCAAGCAGTGCAGTTAGTCACCCTAGAAACAGAACCAAAAATTATCGAATTACGGGGGGATGAAGTAGAAAAAGTCAATCATGCCTACGGAACAAATGGCATTATTACCGAGTTAGAAATAGCCCTCGCTCCCTGTTATCCTTGGGCAGAATTTATCGTTACTTTTGCCGATTTTCTCACCGCCGCTAAATTCGGTCAAGCTCTTAGTGATAGTGATGGCATTGTCAAGAAAATGGTTAGTGTTCACTCCTGGCCAATTCCCGCTTATTTTACTGCTCTTAAGGATTATTTACCCACGGGAAAAGCGGCAGTTTTGTTAATAGTATCGGACAGCGATCGAGTTGCCCTAGAGTCTTTAATTCAAGAATATAATGGTGAACTTACCTACTATAAAACGCCAGAAGAAACCCAAAAAGGCAACAGTATCTTAGAATTTACTTGGAATCATACCACTCTCCATGCGCGTAGTTGTAACCCCAAAATAACTTATCTACAGGCTTTTTATTTTAATCTAGCCACGGTAGAGAAACTCTATAATTATTTTGGGGAGGAAATAATGATGCACCTAGAATTTTTGAGATTTCAAGGTAAAGTTATTCCCGCCGGTCTTCCCTTGCTAGAATTTACCACAGAAACTCGATTAAATGAGATTATTGCTATCTATGAACAACAGGGGGCAGCTATTGCCAATCCTCACACTTATATCATGGAAGATGGTGGCAGCCGACAGATTAATCCGCTACAACTAGAATTTAAACAACTCGTCGATCCCTACGGATTAAACAATCCGGGTAAAATGCGAGCATGGGTTGAAGCAAGGGGGTAGGGATTCGATTCAAGCTAAATTAAACAAGATAAGTAGGTAGGCGTTAAAAATTATCAGATGCCCCCCTTATCAAGGGGGGATTAAGGGGGGATCGAACCTAAAACACTAACCGGTGAAAAGGGAGTGGGGAAAACAAAACTCCCCGCTGCCCCCTGCCTATTCCCAGACTTACCCCGATCCGATACAATTAAACGGTTGTCTTGGAAGAATTAATAGTGATCGAGCGTTATACTCTCCCTGCAATGGGGAATTTGTGGACGGATAGATATAAATATCAAACATGGCTAGAGGTAGAGATAGCCGTCTGTGAAGCGCAGGCAGAATTAGGCTATATTCCGGGGGATGCAGTAGAAGAAATTAAGGCAAAAGCTAATTTTGATCCCGATCGCATTTTAGAAATAGAAGCAGAAGTGCGCCACGATGTCATCGCCTTTTTAACAAATGTTAACGAATATGTGGGCGAGCCGGGGCGTTATATTCATTTGGGTTTAACCAGTTCTGATGTATTAGATACCGCCCTGTCCTTACAATTAGTCGCCAGTTTAAACCTGATTCTAGAACAATTAGAAGATTTTATCCAAGCCCTGCGTTATCGCGCCCAAGAACACCGTTATACAGTCATGGTGGGACGTTCCCACGGCATTCACGCCGAACCGATCACCTTTGGCTTTAAACTAGCGGGATGGTTAGCGGAAGTGCTGCGAGGACGCGATCGTTTAATTCGCTTGCGCCAAGACATCGCCATCGGTAAAATATCCGGTGCAGTGGGGACCTATGCCAATATTGACCCGAAAATTGAGGCGTTAACCTGTCAGAAGTTAGGATTAGAACCGGATACCGCTTCCACTCAAGTTATCTCGCGCGATCGACACGCCGATTATGTGCAACAATTAGCCTTATTAGCGGCTTCGATCGAACGTTTTGCCGTGGAGATTCGCAACCTGCAAAGAACCGATGTCCTAGAAGTGGAAGAATACTTTTCCAAAGGACAAAAAGGCTCCTCCGCTATGCCCCATAAACGTAATCCCATCCGTTCAGAACGCTTAACGGGAATGGCGAGAATTATCCGTAGTCATAGCGTTTCCGCCTTAGAAAATATCGCCCTCTGGCATGAAAGAGATATTTCCCATAGTTCCGTAGAACGGGTGATGCTGCCGGATGTTTGCATTTTGACCCACTTTATGCTCAAGGAAATCACCGATTTAGTCAAAAATCTGCTGGTGTATCCCGAAAACATGAAGCGAAATATGAATGTTTACGGTGGCGTGATTTTCAGTCAAAGAGTTCTTTTAACTTTGGTGAGTAAGGGAATTAGCCGGGAATCTGCCTATAAAATCGTCCAAGAAAACGCCCATCGCGCTTGGAACACCGATAACGGCAATTTTAAAGCTTTTATCAGTCAAGATGAGCGAGTTACCACTATTTTATCCCCCGACGAGATCGAAAGTTGCTTTGATCCCCAGCAGCACCTAAATCATCTTAATAGCATCTACCAAAGGTTAGATATTTAGGGAGCTTTCAGTGATCAGCTAACCACTAGCTTGTTGCTTTAGAAAGGTAATGACAGCGTTTTGGATTGTCGGTTGGCGATCGATCTTTTCTCAGAAAGCGATCGCTGTTCGTTTCTCGATCAAGGTCGCGTTTGAAGATAAAACTAAAGAATCGGCGCAGGCGAGTACGAATCGGGTAAAATAAGGGTCTGTATTCGGAGTGTTCGTTTTTATGATGAAAATCAAACTCTTGAATTTAGGTAGTATTAAAGAGGCAGAAGTGGATCTTCGGCCTCTAACCGTTATTATTGGCCCGAATAATTCTAATAAAACTTATATCGCCTACTCGATTTATGGGTTATGGATTAATCAGCTTGACGGCTTTTATTTTTCTAGTGAAATTTTAGAAAAAATAGAATTTACAAATCAAGCCGATCATTGGTCTTTAAAAATAGACCGACATTTTTATGATGTTATATCCGAAATTGTTCAAAAGTCCGCATCTGAATTTAGCGGGATAAAACTACAATCTTTTTTCCAAGATTCTAGCGGCAAGATTTTTGAAAAAACGAAATTCAGTATCGAAATTTCCGAAGATGATATTAAAACAGCTATAGAAAAAGTTTTAGCGGATACAATTGAATATCGCGGGTCATTAGCTTCACTTGGAATCAAGAAAATCGAGCGAAGCGAGAACAATAATGAGATTTTATTTTATCAAGAAAAGGAAGATAAAATTAATAATTATAAAGACATAGTTTTTCTTAATTTTGTTGCTGCTGTTGTAAAATTTTCATTTTCCGACGCACTTCCTTTACCCGCCGAAAGAAACGCTTTTATAAATACCTATAAAATGCTGGGCAATAGAAGATATAAGCTACTTAAAGGGAATCAGAGAGAGCTATTGACACAAGGACGTATTAATAGACGTATTAATCGAGATAGACAGTTAGAGTTACTGAAAGAACAGGGAGATATTCGCTATCCTCAACCAGTAGAGGATTTTTTAGATTTTTTAACTGACATAGAACTAGAAAATAAGCCCGATCCCATTGCCAAAAACAAAAATGATTTTCAAAAATTAGCTGATCAAATTGAAAAGTATATTCAAAATAACAATAAAACAATCTTTAAAAAGACTAAAATTGGAGGCAGAGAAATTAAAGTTTCGGTAAAAAGAAGTTTAGAAATCGATCTTTATAATGCTTCCTCGTCTATTAAACAATTAGCCCCGCTTTTACTCTATTTACGCTATCGAGCAAAATCCGGGGATTTTCTGGTGATCGATGAGCCTGAAATGAACTTACATCCAGAATCTCAGGTAAAATTGTTAGAATCTTTAGCGATTTTAGTAAATTTAGGAGTTAGAATTTTATTGACGACTCATAGCCCCTATTTGATGGCTCATCTTAACAATATCGTTAATGGTAATCACCAAAATCCAGAACTTTTAGCCGAACAAGCTAAATTGCTTTATCTGCAAGATAGCCGAGCTTTTCTTAAAATGGAACAGGTTAGCGCCTATGAAATGAAAAATAATCAATTACTTTCTTTACACGACCCTGAATACGGTATTCGTTGGGATACTCTCAGCGATGTATCAGTTGATATTCAACAAAAGTTTTTTGCAATTTATGAAGCAGGACAACAAAACCAAGAAACCGAAGAAGAATGTTCCTCAGAAGAAGAATAAACTCGATTGGCAGAAATTTAACTTTTTAGAAAATTTGCTTATTTTCTGTACCGTACCCAATCGGATCGCTCCACCCGAAAGCGGTGTCAGCTTTCGGATTACCAAGCCAGAAAAAGATTCCGTTTGTATTTTATTTAAAACTGATCGTCAGAAGGATCCTCTCGTTAGAAATCAAAAGCAGAAAAGACCTGATTATTTATCTCTTTTTATTCAGAATGACTTACTTCTGCTGACAATTATCGAGATGAAGGGAACTAATAAAAATTCCACGAGTACAGGTATCGAACAAATTACAACTTTTAGAGATATTTTAAAACAAGAAATTGCCGATCATGTCACCAGTAAACTTAAATATAAATTACAAGCTATCCTATTAACTCCCTATAATGCCGATATTCCTCGAAAGGCGATCAAAGAGGAAGCGGAGAAAGGATTTATTATTTTACCTATCCAGTATAATTTGAAAGCGGAGCTTTATCCTTATGTTTCCAAGACTTACAGGAAAGCGGATTTAAGCAAAATAAATTATATTCACGACGAGCAACATAAAGAATCCGATTGTTTGTTAATCGAAAACTTGTTGGCTAGACAAGCATCGGACAAACGTGAACAGGATAACTATTATTTATGTAAATTCACTCCCACCAAAGATAGACAAGGCATCTATATAGATTATCAGGTGTCGAGCGATCGAGACTTGATCACCCTATTAACCGATCCGCAGGGAAAGAAAGTTCAATTGGCTTACTGTAGTGATGATTCTCAAAGTTCAATCGATCAAATTCAGGAAGAGATTAAAAATTTAAACATATATGGAATGGTAGAGATGGTAAGTCGCCTAATCAATAGTTAGTATAAAAAATAGGTGTAGAGAAATCGGCGTTGCTGATTTGAGATATGAATCTTCTTTTCTGGTATTTTTAAAACCTAGAGCCAAACTAACTTTTGCACGGGAACCTGCACAGTTGCCATTCATGCCTTGATTCAGCAATGCCGAAAATTAACCATCTCTGCCATTACTTTAGAAAAATGGTATTAGCAAGGTCCTATTCACGTTTGATCAGGATTATCTTCTATATTGTTGACTTTCGTTAATTGTGGAAAAATATCTCGTACTGCCTTTTCAAATTTTTTGTAGGAAGACAAGGATTCTAATTTCGACAATGGGATGTTTGTACCAATCGGTGAATATAAATCGTCAATTTTTAGTTTATTTCGATACCGTTTAGTTATACCTTCTCTGGCTTTATTGATGGCATTTTTAATCGTTTCTTTCGGATTGCTAAAAGATTCGGGATCTTTATCGATTGCTAACTCACTATCACTTTTATTTGTACACAATTCTTTTTTTAGTAATTCTTTGTCTGCTAATATCCAGGCTTCAGTCATTTGTATTGGAACGATAGCAACTAAATTTTTGCATAAGTCTCGCTCGTCTGATTTAATAGCATTAAAAGCCGGATCAATTCTTTCCTTAAATGCGTTTTCATCTGTTTTATCATCTGCGTCTGCATGGAAGCACAAAACCATTGCTCCCTTCTCCACCGCTTGAATTGCATATTTTTTAGCTTTTTCTCGGATATTTTCGCCAGAGATTTGTGGAAGACAAATTGGGTCAAAAATTTCTATTTCTTGTTCATCGTCAAGAGCAACTCTCTCGAAAGTGCGCTGAATAATATTCGTTAAAAATCTATGATCGGAACTGCCTTCTGTAGCTAAGGCAATAATTATTTGTTTGATTTTTTTTGCCATCTTAATTGATTTACATTAATTGGTTTTGTTGATTTTTAATATTTTTAATCGCACTTTCAGCATCAGCAGTTTTTAGATATTCGACAACTTCCGAGAGAGTTAGCTTGGCCTCATTTTCGGAGAAAAATAAGGTTAATTGCTTTTTATTATCTTTGATAACAGGGTGAAAATTACTGCTTTTCATCTTAATTCGCTTCCCTTCAATAGTGGATATTCGATTGGTAAGTTGAGAAAGCCAAATGCTGACATTTTTATCATCTTGCCAATTAATTAATTGACTCACCAGAACTGGAGAATGAGTGTTCACTATTACTTGGCGTAAAGGCATTTCAGTATCTTTAAAATCGACAGTTAGCTCTTTTAATAATCTTGCCATTGCTTCAATACGAAAAGGATGAATGCCATTTTCTGGCTCTTCAAAACACAGTAATCCTGTGTGTTGTCGGTCGTATTGCAGGACACATAATGTTAATAAACGTAGGGTTCCTTCGGAAAGCACTCTTGAAGAAAACTCCCGACCATCATCACCTTTTACCTTGATAATAAATTGTCGATTTGCTTTGTCATCATAAACATTAACTTCTGTAAGATTCGGTAGCAGATTATTGAGATCACGGGAAATTGCTGTGAGGGTATATTCATCATCTTGTTTAATGCGAAATAAAGCAGCGGCTAAATTCTTTCCGCTTGCTGTTATTGTATCTCTGATGCCCATATCTTGACGCGTAGGTTCTCGCAGATCTTCGGGATTAAGCTGCATAAAATTCCAACTCAGCATTTCTTGTTTGGCGGCTAATATATGTTTAAAATCTATGGTATTAATGCTGCTTAAAACAGTTTGTGATGCGTTTTTTGCGGGAAATACTTTTTTATTCCCTTGTTGACCGTCTTGAGGTACAACAATGGTAGCAATACCATTAATATCTTCAGTCTTAATATAAGGAATCGCTCTCCTACCCGTTACTACTTTTGGTCGCCAAGTTTCCAATACTGTCTTAGGAATATAATTTTTTACCCAATTATCTTCATTGTGCTTTAAATTTTCTAAACATTCATCAACAATATACAAGTTTTCAAATCCACTTATATTAGACTCTCGTTTAATTTTTAATTGATAGCGCAACCTTGTATATTTAAGATCGACTTCCCCACCCCAATTATCTTTTACCTTGCGATTGACTAACATTTCAACTATAAATTCCATTTCCGTGGCGTAGTCGTCCTCATCATACTGGGTAAAAAGTTCGCTAGGATGTCCTCGTTGCTCGCTAAAAGCCGTCTTCAGATCCACTTCTGCCAACCGCGCCAACAATTTCAAAGCATCAAATAAATTACTCTTACCAGAAGCATTAACCCCAGCAACTACAGTAAGCGGCGTGAATACCATTTCAAAATTATGAAAGGATTTAAAGCCATGAATTTTAATATAAGTAATCATAGTTTTAGGCGATAGGTAATATTAAAACATCAGTGCAACATTTAACCATACTGGAAAATCTTATCAACTTTCGCCCGATACTGTCCTACTATAATCTAGACATTGGTTTACAGAGGTAGGGCGGTTACGCCGATTTTGTCGGGTGCGTTACCTGCCGCAAAGGGAACGCACCTTACCGATCGATTCCTGAGAGTATAGCGTCTTAGTCTAACAAAGCCCATAGACAACAGCTTATCTGGCTGACGGCTGGGGGCTGACGACCGGCGGCTAAAAATTAACATTGCAAGAAAACTTAACAATTGGCCAAGAAACTCGATCGAGTAGGTAGAATAGCAAGTAAACCATTTTGTAAACTCCAACCGATTAACTAACTAGAATAGAGATAACCCAGAACGCCTGTGATAGATAAAAGACGCACTACTCGCGATCTCCCCCAAATTAACGAAAGAATCCGCTTTCCCGAAATCCGCGTTATCGATAGCGACGGCTCTCAACTGGGAATTATTACTCCTGCCGAAGCTTTGCGCGTGGCCGAAGAAAAGGAACTTGATCTCGTCCTCGTCAGTGAAACGGCAAGTCCTCCCGTTTGCCGGATTATGGACTATGGCAAGTACAAGTTTGAACAGGAGAAAAAAGCCCGCGAAGCCAAGAAAAAACAGCATACAGCCGATATAAAAGAAGTTAAAATGCGCTATAAAATCGATGAGCATGACTACAACGTGCGAGTCAACCAAGCGCAACGTTTTTTAAAAGCGGGAGATAAGGTAAAAGCGACGATTACCTTCCGAGGTCGGGAAATTCAACACTCTAACCTAGCGGAAGAATTACTGGCTCGCATGGCCAAGGATTTAGAGGATGTGGCTGAGGTACAGCAAGCACCAAAAAAAGAAGGTCGTAACATGATGATGATGTTATCGCCGAAAAAATAACTAACTAATCCAGAAAAAGGGGCTAAGTCCCCTTTTTTGTTCTTCGGAAATCCCGAAAGGAACCCGATCATTTAAGTAGCTGGTTATAATTAAATTAAAAATGGATTTTAGGTTCGATCCCCCCTGCCCCCCTTGATAAGGGGGATGTCTGATAATTTTTAACGCCTACCTACTTAAAACAAATGTATTATCCGAGAATTAAGTCTCTGGATTGAAATCACAGGCACTCACAGGGGTTAACCTAGTAGCAAAAGACTATTGCGAAGCATAACCTAAAAATTGATTACCGAGTTTACTGCCATTGAGCGTGAATGCGTGGATGGAGTAAACGCTCGACCGGTTGACCGTTTTTTAAATGTTCCTCGACAATCTGATTGACATCCTCTGGTTTAACACGACAGTACCAAGTTTCTTCGGGAATAATCCTCACCGTGGGGCTAGTGCTACACTGTCCTTGACAACCACTGGTCATAACGATGACATCTTCTGGGAGAGCTGCCGTTTGCCAAGCTAAAAGAAGCTCGGACGCACCCTGCACCAAACAGGAAGAATGCTGACAGACCATCACAAATCGCTTTTGGGGATAAGACATATTACCTAAAAAGTTGCAAAATTGGATAGTTCCCCGGTTATATTCTTGGGAGTCGCTTTGGGGAAGCATAGTTTTATTTTGCCCCGAATCCCCGATACTGGCAACACAAAAAAAAGGGGCTGAAAATTAACCATCAATCTTTAAAATAGAATTGGGAGAAAAATTTAGTCAATCAAGAGGGTAAAAGTGGCATTCGCTAGTCATTGGATCATGTTAGGTTTATTATTGGGTTTTGCTGTTGCCCATAGCGGATTAGCCAGTTTACGAATGCGGGGAGAAGTCATCATCGGTGCGCGACTGTATCGGGTATTATTTGCCCTTGTGAGTATCCCTCTAGCAGTAATTTTAGTAGTTTATTTCTTCAATCATCGTTATGATGGTTTGCTTCTCTGGCAAGTACAGGGAGTAACTGGAGTTAAAACCCTAGTTTGGATACTTTCGGCCATTTCTTTTTTCTTTCTCTATCCTGCCACCTTTAACCTGCTGGAGATCGCCGCTATCCAAAAACCCCAGGTTCATCTCTATGAAACCGGCATCCTGCGCGTTACCCGTCATCCCCAGATGGTAGGACAGGTGATCTGGTGTATTGGTCACACCCTCTGGTTAGGGACAAGCTTTACCCTATTAACTTCCCTAGGTTTAATTGCTCATCATCTTTTTGCTGTCTGGCATGGCGATCGCCGTTTAGAAGACCGTTACGGAGAGGCATTTTTAAAGATCAAAGAACGCACCTCAGTGGTTCCCTTTTTAGCAATTATCGATGGTCGGCAAAGTCTAAAATGGCAAGAATTCCTTCGTCCTGCCTATCTAGGAGTAACAGGGTTTATTTTACTCCTCTGGTGGGCGCATCCTTGGCTAATGCAAGCAACAAGTAAAATTTATTGGTGATTTTGCTCCCAACTCCTTTCCTGTTGATCCCGATTGGTGTAGAATGGCTTCTATATCAAAATAAAGTTTTCATAAAATACGTTTAGACATGATACTATCTGTCAACGAAAAGAGCTTCCCTAAGCTAGTTTTAGAGTCTTCTCGTCCGGTTCTCGTGTATTTTTGGGCGCCTTGGTGTGGTTTATGTCGTTTAATCCAACCCACCCTCTTTTCTTGGCAAAATGAGTGTCAAGATGCGATTCAATTAGTCGGTGTCAATGCCGATAATAATTTTAAATTAGCTAATAGTTTTCGTCTGCGTAGTCTGCCTACTTTAATTCTCTTCGATCGAGGTGTTCCGGTTCACCGTCTGGAGGAAATTCACAGTCGCGAGGAATTGCAACAAACCCTGCGACTAATAGTCAAAAATCAAATCCCGCGTTCAGCTTAAGGGAAAGATATCTTTTCTGATGGGACTGGCAGAGATAATATAATGGGACAAAAAGTAGATAATCCCAATTGCTACAACTCCCATAGTTCCCCCAGTTCAAAAAATTAGGAGGCTTGAAAAAAATGCCGATTGGTGTGGCTGAATTTGTCGAAAATCAGGAAAATCGCTGTCCTGTGGTACTACTACTAGATACCTCTGGTTCAATGCAAGGGGAACCGATTAAGGCTCTCAATGATGGGATCAAAACCTTGATTATAAATTATTGGGTCAGGATGTTTTGATTGGAGCCGTGGCTGATGGGGCCGGTAGTGCCAAACATTCGGATTTGGGTGCGAAAATAACAGTTGAAGCAGCGCTGCATTTTTTAGAGGAAAATCTCGAAAAAACAGCATTTGCGGCAACTGAAACTGAAGCGGAATTAAAGGAAATATTCTGGCAAATGTTGGCTTATGTTCAGCAAATTCTCCAAGAAAAAGCCGAAAAAGAACAGTTAGATATTAATGATCTGGCGACAACTTTACTGGTTGTTTTGGTTACTTCAAAACGATTGGCGGCGATGCAGATAGGAGACGGTTTTATTGTGTTCAAACCTCTGGGAGGAAATTATCAGTTATTGTTGCAGCCTGACAAGGGGGAATGGGGAAACAATCAGAGAAACTTCATCATTAGGTAAATAATAGTCGTCCTTTTGGTTCAGGAATGATTCGTTCTAGTTGTTTGGCACTTTCAATCCATTCTTGAATAACAAGTTCAGCATTTTGTACAGCTTCTTGATAGGTTTCTCCATCTGCCATACATCCTGCTAATTCTGGAACTTCAACAATAAAAGCTTGATCTTCCTCACTCCAATAAATAATTAATTCATAGCGAATTTTCATCTTTCCCTCCTAATTTATATTTTAAAATTAGATTACGAATTTGTTTGATTTGATAAGTTATGTAGGTTGGGTTGAACAGAGTGAAACCCAACAATTATAGGCTTTGTGTTGGGTTTCGTGCCTCAACCCAACCTACTACTACTGAACCAGAGAACAAAGAATCATCATAACATTATTGATCATCTGGCAAAGCTAAAATTTCATCCCCAATTAAATCAGGTAAATTTTCGGTATGAACGTGCAAGTGAGTAATTGAGCCTATTAATTCTGCCAAAATATCCCCTTTTTGGTCATCAGTTAGGCTTGGTAATTTAAGCTGACTTAGTAAGAATAAAACCGCCTCGCATTCTTCACCTAATTCAGATAATAGAGTGGCCAAGGTAGAGTTGACTTTCAAGGGTTTTTCAGTGTTTGAAATCATTGCTTATTTTCCTCTGTTTAATCGCTTTTCTGCTCTAGATAAACTTTTTTCTAAACCTTTAATTTCTCTTTTCTAGTAATTAATTAAGTTTTCATCGGGGGATTCTTTTTGTTCCTCATTGGCAATTTTTTGATGATGGATCAGAATTTGATAACGAATGCTTTCAACAGATTTACGAAATTTCTTTTTTGACAAGTATTTACTCCTAACTTGCGCTGGTTAATATCTATCGTAATTATAAACCATAGATTATGTAGGGGAAAATGGCATTTACCCTCCTGGGGTGACGGTGACAGGTATCGAATCGCGGAACCCCTGATAACCTCGTGTTGAACCCCTGTAGGATCGGAGTTTGAAAAAACTGCGACACGCCTTATATGCTACAATTCACTGACACAGGACTGTCCAAACCCTTGAACATAAACACGCACTAAAAAAGTGTGATAGTGAGATGCCCCCAGTGGAATACCCTTTAATGTTTTGACATTTTTACAGGATAAAGCTAAGATAAGGACTATTCATCTTCAATCGTGGACAAAATGTTAGCGGAAATCAGGCTCAAAACCTTAACTGTTGCCATTATCTTTAGCTTTATTGGGTTAACCACCCCTATTTATGCAGAAAACCCCGATCATGTAGCAAAACTAAAAAAGACAAAACAATGTCCGGGTTGCGATCTCAGTGGGGCAGATTTAAGCAAGTTGAACTTAAAGAATGCCAACTTGAAAGGTGCTAATTTAAGAAGTGCCAATTTAAGCGAAAGTAATTTACTACAAGCTGATTTGGAAGGGGCAATTTTAACAGGTGCTAACCTAGGTTATGCTAACCTCATTGGGGCTAACCTCAAGAATGCCAAGCTAAATAGTGCTGATTTGGGTCGTGTAAAATTTATGGATGCTAATTTGACGGGAGCGAGGTTAGCTAATGCCTATATATTTGGTGCCAACTTTACTGGGGCTGATATGAGTGGTGTAATTCTGAATGGTACTCGAGATTGCGGCTACGCCATTGCACCCGATGGAAGTACAGGAATAAGATGTTAAACAACATCTAAAAACATCTAAGCAATTCTTGATATTAATTACCTTTCTTTCGACAATCTGCAAAGCGTGAATATAGCAAGTGCCGATTCGTATTGCTTCCTCCATCTGACCAACCCTCTCCTAAAGGATAAGTTATTTGTACCGGAAGATGTCCTTGAGGTGGATTGGCATATTTAATATCATCACTCGATATATAGCTACTACCAGAACTGGTACTAGATGGTAGTATCCATTGAACCCATTGAGCAAATTGACGATAAGCTTCAATGATAGTTGTTGAATTATTTTTAGCATCATTCCAAAACTTTAATTGTGCCGACAGTCCTAATTGATTATTACTGTACTCAGACCAAAGCCGATCAATAAATTTTAAGTCCTCACAAGCAAAACTATTAATATCCTTTTCATCCAACCAGTCCCTATTTTTCCAATCTGGATTTTGATACTTGGCTGACGCTAACATTAACTTAAAAGTTATGTCGTCTGCTTCTTTCCATTTCTTTTGTTGCAGGAGTTCTAGTAGCGTTGTATAGTCCACGCCAGTGGTTGAGGAGATGAGGGTCGATCGCGGTTGGATTGGCGGATTTGATGGTGTTGGTTTCGGTGGCGTAACCACGGGAGGTGATGGACTGGGTTGGGGGGATACTACGGCTATAGATGAGCGAAAAACAATATCTCCCCGATTTAAGTTAACATCTAGAATCGTCCCAAATTGAGGATGTTGATTTCCCCTTGTTAAATTGGGAAGATGTTGCGTCAAATAAAGACCTAATTCACTTCCCGTTACATACCCATCTTTTGTATAATCAGCCTCCCCTTCTAATGCTCTCAAAAATAGCGGCGTAAATACACTTTTTGCAGGAACTTTTTCATTCGCATCACCAGCCGTTAAAAATTGCCTCACGGGTTTATTCATCACATCTCGGATATAAGCATTTCCCGCATCCTCTCCATTAGATCTTTGTTTAAAAATCGTTCCCGAGAAACAACTATCAAACACAAATAAAACGTGCTTTGCCTCCATTTGAGTTGCCCAAGAATTAATCTGTTCCATTGACAATGCCGCTTTCAGAAAGCCCTGTTCATCAACAATCGGATCGGGTGCATCAACGGGAACTAAATATCCTTTGGTCTGCTGACGAGTGTAACCATGCCCTGCAAAAAAAATCACTAGACGATTATTCTGTCGATAACCATAATCATCGATAAAATCCTTGATCCCATTACTCAATTTAGTTCGATTGGGATTGGGAATTTCTCTAACCTGAAATCCTTGTTTTTGTAGTGCCGTTATGACCTCTTTCGCTTCATATTGAAGGTTATTTAATTTTCCCCAATTTTTATAATCTCCAGCCCAAATAACTAAAGCATGGCTTTCTTGATAAACAATAACTTCTTTCCCATTAGCATCTTTTACGATCAAGGAATTACGCTGAGCTTGTGCTATTTTTATACCAACAAGACTAGCTGTTATTCCCGTTAATGCCAAACATCCCCAAAAAGCCTTTTTCATTACCTTACTCCTTCCACATCATTTTATTAATGGGGTTAGTGCTTGGATGAGTTCGGTTGCCTTTGGATCGTTTTTTTCTCTAAAAATTATCTTGACTTCATTACCTTGATCGATAATAATTGTCCCTCGTTCTAAATTTGCGTTGTTTTCGATTAACAATTCTCCTTTTTTGTTTTTACGGACAATAACTCCTCCATATTTAGTATCTTTATAAATTTCTAATAAAGTTGTGGCAATCTGCCCCAAAGCAACTGCCCCAATTAAAATATAAATAAGGGGTAATCCCCGATCATCCGTTATCGTTGACTTGTCTGGAATGACTTGCCCTTCAAAGTTCAATTCTTCCCGAACAGTGTTCACCTGTTCTGCGGGAACGCGCCACTGAATGTTGACTGATTGACTTTCCTGCGCTGAAACGCTTTGGTTTGAGAATCGATGGAAAAAAAGGCTCAAAACCAAGCCAACCAAAAATTTGCGCCGTTTAATGATAGACATCAATACCACCTTAAGCTCGTCTTTTTTCTGATTTTAACAGTAGAATCGCCGATGGGAATGAATAACTTAATTTATGACTCCATTCGTCTCACCTGAGAAATTTCTAATTTCATATCTACCGAAAAAAGATTCCAGGTTGACCATTCCCGTGGCGATCGTTTATGAAAAAGATAATGGTGTTCAGCTAACCATTCTCAATGCTTCCCCGTCTCCACAGTAAAATAGGCAATGCTCACCCTAGTCATGCAAGGCGTAAAATTTCCCAGATTTTCAGATATTCTCGCTAACTACTTTTGTAGGTCTTCATTGGCCCGAAAAATCGCTTCTTGACCATCACTAGAGGACACAAAACCCATAAAAGCTTTGACTGTTTCACTAGCAGGTTCTTTGTAAACGTAGTAAAGGGTACGCTGCCAAGGATAATTAGGTTCACTGGCTGAAATTCCGTCCACAGCGATCGCCCTGACGGTTTTTTGGTTGGCAATTTGGTTATAGGTCGCGTAACTAATGCCATTCAGTCCCAAAACTCGCAAAATTGGGGTGGTGGCATCCCTGTCCATCATTTTAAAATTAGTTCCTGTACCAAATTCTCCCCCTTGCAGCACTTCCTGACGAAAACTTTGATAAGTGCCACTAATCGGAGGACGATTAATCACTTGAATAGTAGCAGCAGAACCGCCCACCTCCGACCAAGAGGTGATTTTTCCGGTAAAAATATCTTTAACTTGGGTAGTGGTTAACCCCCCCGCAAAGGGGTTTTTTACTCCCACCACAATAGCGATCGCATCTCGAACGATCGGACTAGAAGCCAATCCCTGAGAGCGTTCTGACTCGGTTAAAGGTCGTGACACCGCCGCAATATCGATCGCCCCCCGGGCTACTTCCTCTAATCCCCTATCAGATCCTTGAGCATTTGTCAAGACTTCTACCCCCTGAAATTTGGCAGTTAAAGCGGCTTTTAAGGCTTGATTAATCTGTACCATACTGGTAGAGCCGTTAATGCGAATTGTCGTGCCACTGGGGATAGAAGTCGGTGGGGCAAAACTAACCACTCCCTGGGGTGAGGGGGGAGGGGGTAGGGGAGAGGAGGCACTTCCCGATACCGGCGATTTTTGCGGACTTTTACTGCTGCCACAGAGAAAAAATTCTTGACCCGCGGCACATTGACTTTGTAGCCAGAAGTAACCCCCACCTAAAATGCCCGCAGTGGCTAAAAGAGCGATTATTAAAGCAGTTGTTTCGTTTTTTTGAGACATACCCATCATTTGCTGACATTAGGGGGTCGATCGCCCCGACACCGGTGATCAATGGAAGTTTCGATGATATTATCTTAGTGCATGGAAATCCACTCTTAATTTAGGACTGTATATCATGACCCACGCACCTATATCCCCAGTCGTACTGGTTATCCTTGATGGTTGGGGTTATCGCCCGCAAAGGTCGGATAATGCGATTGCAATGGCGAAAACCCCGATTATGGATAGCCTCTGGGAAGTGTATCCCCACACCTTAATCCGCACCTCCGCTAAGGATGTGGGACTACCAGAAGGACAGATGGGCAACTCGGAAGTTGGCCACCTGAATATCGGAGCGGGACGAGTTGTACCACAGGAATTAGTACGAATTTCCGATGCGATCGAAGATGGTTCGATTCAACAAAATCAGGCTTTATTAAAACTATGCGCCGAGATTAGCCCTAAAAAAAGCAAATTACACCTGATTGGTTTATGTTCCGAGGGGGGAGTCCATTCCCATCTCGATCACTTACTGGGATTATTAGACTTAGCGAAAGTGCAAGGGATTAGCGATGTCTGCATTCATGTCATCACCGATGGTCGCGATACCAACGTCACCGACGGAATGCCAGCTATTAAACGGATTCAAGAACATATTAATAAAATCAAACTCGGTCGCATGGTGACTCTCAGTGGCCGTTATTATGCCATGGATCGGGATCGCCGTTGGGATCGGGTGGAAAAAGCCTATAACGTGATGACCAGTGATCAAGGTATCGACGGGCGATCGATCACGGAAGTATTACAGGCATTTTATGATCAAAATATTACCGATGAATTTATTCCCCCCACCAGAATTGCCCCGGGGGCGATCGAAGCGGGCGATGGGGTGATATTCTATAATTTCCGTCCCGATCGAGCTAGACAGTTATGTTATGCCCTGACTATGCCCGATTTTGAAGATTTCGATCGAGATTTAATTTCTCCCCTCAGTTTTGTCACTTTTACCCAATACGATCCGAAATTACCGGTAGATGTGGCCTTTGCTCCCCAGAATTTAAATAATATTTTAGGACAGGTGATCGCTCAACAGGGATTAAAACAGTTTCGTTGTGCGGAAACCGAAAAATATCCCCACGTCACCTACTTTTTTAATGGGGGGTTAGAAAAACCCTTTGAGGGAGAAGTGCGCGAATTAATTCCCAGTCCAAAAGTCGCCACCTATGACCAAGCTCCGGCCATGTCGGCAGCCGCGGTGACAGCAGCGGTCTGTGGGGCGATCGAACAGGGGATCTATAGTCTCGTGGTAGTCAATTACGCTAACCCCGATATGGTGGGTCATACGGGCATTTTAGACGCGGCCATGAAAGCAGTGGAAACGGTGGATCTATGCTTGGCTAAGTTGTTAAGTAGCGTCAATAAATTGGGGGGAACAGTGTTAATCACCGCAGACCACGGTAACGCGGAAACGATGGTGGATGAGTCGGGTAATCCTTGGACGGCCCACACGACTAATCCCGTTCCTTTAATTTTAATTGAAGGGGAAGGAAGAAAAATACCCGGCCACGGTGGCGATGTGCAGTTGCGGGATGATGGTCGTTTAGCCGATATTGCCCCCACTATCCTGGAAATTCTACAAATTCCCGTCCCAGTAGAAATGACCGGGCGATCGCTGATTAAACCGGCCGAAGTGGAAATTAAAGCCAGTCGCACTCCCGTCCGCATCTCGCTTTAACGAGTAAAAAGTCAAGAAAGGGGAATTTTATGCTGAAAACCATCGAAGGTGTTTATCGAGATGGACAAATACACCTAACCGAGTTACCCAATGATATTAGCGATCGCTCACAAGTGCTGGTGACTTTTCTCGATCAAATCGATCCTAGTAAGCTCAGACAACTGATGGAGTATTTAGAGAGCATTGAGGGGATTCAGCAAGGTTTCGAGGAGATAAATTCCGGTAAAACCCGTCCTCTTGCCGATTTTGCCCAAGAAATGGCCGAAAAATATGGTATGGCATAGAACGAGTTAGTTAGGACGCTTTCAATTTTCAAACTCTTATCGGTCAAGGGTTTCAGCGATTGATTGTCCTAACCACCCCGCTCTTTGCTATATTTCAGGTTGAAATTACCCCAACTGCCACGGCACAGATCGAAAAAGCCTATCGCTGGTATCGAGGTTATAATGCCGAGTTTGCTGACCGTTGGTTTCGAGGATTAATGAATGCTATTGCGACTCTGCAAGAGAAACCAACTCGTTGTGCTTTAGCGCTCGAACAGACGATTTTTCTACCCAAAGAAGTCCGACAACTTTTTTATGGGAAAGGCAAAAATGTCTATCGAGTGCTTTTTACAATTAGAGATAGTACGGTTTATGTGTTATATGTTCGCCATAGCGCCCAAGCACCACTAACACTTGAGGATATAGAGGATGAAGAGGACCCTAGTTGATAACTAATTCAAAGCTGACGGCTTGATAACTGCTATACTTTGTAATGGAAAATAGAGAGTAATAATCATGACAGTGGTGCTGGTAGTACAGATTATTTGGGCGCTGGCGGCGGCCTTTCTGGCGATTTTGGTGTTATTACACAGTCCCAAAGGGGATGGTATTGGCGGTATTGGCGGTCAATCACAGATTTTTACCAGCGCAAAAACGGCGGAAAAAACCTTAAATCAGGTGACTTGGGCGTTGGGGACGGTATTTATCACCCTAACTATTGTACTGAGCGCCGGCTGGTTAAATCGCTAAATGCTAAGAGGTCGGTTCTCTTTTCTAGGACTCGCAGCCTTGGCGAGTCTTTTGCTGTTTTCCTATTCTTTGATCGCCGACAGTCGATCGCTACCAGAGTTAAAAACCCATCCTTTACCCGCTAATTTAGCCCAATGGCAAGAGCAAAACCAGTCCGGGGATTATTTTGATGCTGTGGAAATCAGTCCCGTGGGGGCGTTGATTTGGTCGCAATTTCCCGTGAAGATCTACGTTCACAGCGATCGCAGTTCTTGGCTGAGTTTGGTACAACAGGCGATCGCTGAATGGGGGCAGTATTTGCCGATGGAGTTGGTAAATCGGGCAGAATTGGCCGATATCCTCATTAAACGGGAGTTACCGCCGTCGGGAGTCCGTTTTAATGTCGAAACTGGTAAGTTAGAACTGCCCCGGGTGCGTTCTGCCATAACACAATACGAGATTTTTGTCAAGGAAAATCGCCTAACTCATCGGATGAGTATCCAGATTAGTCCTAATTTAGCCGATCGGTCGGCCTTAGCGGCAGCGCGGCACGAATTAGGTCACGCTTTGGGAATTTGGGGTCATAGTCCCCTAGAGACGGATGTGATGTATTTCGCTCAAACTAGAGATATTGCCCCGATTTCTAGCCGGGATATTAACACTTTAAAAAAGGTTTATCAGCAGCCAACTAAGTTAGGTTGGCAGATGGATCAGCTAGGGTATCTAATACCTGAATAGGTAAATATTGCTCTTCAGTCGGTTCTGCTATTAAAAAGTATAAGTTATGGATATACTTAGGGCTTGCTGAATAATGGTGAAATATAGACGAAGTAAGGGTTTTAGGGTCTTGTTTCGCGAAACAGGTGCAAGATTTTGAGAGAATCGTGGTTCAAAACCTTGCGTCTTCATGGTTCCGCGTCCTGTAGGGGCGAAGCATTCGGGCAATAACCTATCGGTAAAACCGGAGATTTTCTATCCGAATGCTTCGCCCGTACTTTTTGCCGCAAACCCCTACTTAACCGACTAAGATGCAGCAATGTTCCTGACTCCATTGCTATCTGTTAACCTATAGATGGAATATTTTCAATCAGCTTATGAAAGTGGTGCGGCTGGCTTGGGTGTTAACTTTGGCATTGGTGATCATGCCGCCGACAACAGTGGCACAAACACTAGAGCAGTTATGGCAACAGGGTGAAACCGCTCAAGCGCAAAAAAAATACCCGGAAGCCGAAAGAATCTGGCGACAAATTATTCAGCTTGATCCTAACAGTGCTGTGGCTTTTAGCAATCTCTGCGCTGCGCTATTCCGTCAAAATAAGTTAGACGAAGCACTGATTTTCTGTCAAAAGTCGCTCGCTCTCGATCCAAAACTTCCAGAAACCTACAACGGTCTCGGTATCGTGCTGGCAAACCAGAAAAAACTGACAGAAGCCGAGGAGATGTTCCGTAGGGCGCTCGCTCTTGATGATAAGTATGTCCGTGCCTACAACAATCTCGGTAACGTGCTGAGGGCCCAGAAAAAACTGAAGGAAGCGGAGGAAATGTACCGTAGGGCGCTCGCTCTTGATGATAAGTTTGTCCCTGCCTACAACAATCTCGGTAACGTGCTGAGGGCCCAGAAAAAACTGAAGGAAGCGGAGGAAATGTACCGTAGGGCGCTCGCTCTTGATGATAAGTTTGTCCCTGCCTACTACAATCTCGGTATCGTGCTGAGGGCCCAGAAAAAACTGACGGAAGCGGAGGAAATGTACCGTAGGGCGATCGCTCTTGATGATAAGGATGTCGATGTCTACAACGGTCTCGGTAACGTGCTGTCGGACCAGAAAAAACTGACGGAAGCGGAGGAAATGTACCGTAGGGCGATCGCTCTTGATGATAAGTATGTCTATGCCTACAACGGTCTGGGTAACGTGCTGTCGGACCAGAAAAAACTGACGGAAGCGGAGGAAATGTACCGTAGGGCCTTAGATTTACCCGATGATACCTCTGCCACCCCGACTACCGTTCACACCATTGCCCATAATAATTTGGGTCGGCTCCTACAGGAACAGGGCAAGCTAGAGGCAGCGATCGCTGAGTTCGAGAAGGCGACGAAAATCGATCCGAAGTTTGAATTTGCCAGCAATAACCTGCAAGAGGCCCGGCGCTTGTTATCGTTGCAGCAACAACCGGATCAGATCATCGCTTTGAATAATACCGAATATTTACGCCAAGAGGATCCCCTCACCCGGATCAAGCGATCGATCGTTAAAATCAGTGTGGTCTTTACCGGTAACGCCAAGGGGACTGCCTACGGTACGGGTTATGTGGTCAAACGCCGGGGAACAACGGTGTGGATTATCACTAATCGTCATGTGGTGGTCGATCGCGACACGGAACAGAGGGCCGATAATCTGGAAAATAATCTGGAAGTGGAACCCTATTACGGCGAAAATCTACCCAACCTCCCGCGCGATCGTGTAGTGGCTAAAATAAGTCAGATCACCGAACCCCAAGAAAACTTGGATTTAGCTTTGCTGGAAGTCACGGGTTTACCAGACGATATCAGTCCTTTAACCTTTCATCAAGGCGAAATTAACCCACAAACACCGATTTCTATCATCGGACATCCTGAATCAAAAGATTGGTCGAAGTACGAGGCGATTACCATCGGCATTCAGTCTAGTAGCGGCAATTTATTAATCGATGTGAGTCTGGCCGTGGGGGGGTCTGGTAGTCCAGTATTCGATCAGGAAATGCGGGTGATCGGATTGATGTTTAAAACGATTAACGAGTCCCAAATCGATTCTTCCGGTATCGGTTTCGCTTACCCAATCGATCGAGTTCTCCAAAAATTAGCTCAATGGCAGGTGGTTGTACCATGAAAAAATCATTTATTGCCCTCAACTTAACAATTCTTAGTCTTATTTTGGTCTCGTTCTTCCCTATTCAAGCTCAAAACTGTGGGACGGGAAATACTAGATCTAGCAACTATATCCAGAGAGATAATGACAAGCGCTGTGAGGGAATAGCTCCGATCGATATTGCGGGCAGTTTTAGTCTTATTTCCCTTTCTATCGGCCGGATTCGGGAGATGACTGACCCCCTAAAGTTGGAAGTACCTAGTCGTAATAACCGAGCGCCAAAAGTGATAGTGCGTTCTGTGCCAAAAAATTATCAACTCGATCCCCTCACCTTGCGTCCCCAAGGTTCTCGCTATCAATTTAAATGGTCTAACTATGTTATTGATCGCGAAGATATCGCCCTTGAAAGTCTGCGGGCCACGGCCTTTATCAGTGACGGTAAATTGATCTATTTGCCAGTTATTTTTAATCCGGCAAAAACCTACGATATCGTCCTTTTTGCTAATGCGCGTAGCCAGATCAAAGAATTACAAATCCTCCAGAACAACGAGGTTATCTATGAGACTTCTCGCCCTAACTGGCAACCAAAAGGAGAAATTTTCTTTACTTGGGATGGTCGTACTTCTGATGGTAAACTGGCTAAGGCGGGATTGTACGAATTGCGAGTCAAAGCTTTATTAGAACAAGATAATGCTCCTCCCAGAAATGCCCCGACTAATATAACTTTTGAACATAATCCCCAGTGGCTAAAATGAAGTCCAAGCATAATTTTAAAAGTTTCTGGCGATTTATCAGGAAAAATCTCAAGTTTTGCACAGTTTTTATAGTTACTCTAGCACTGGTTTTCCTGTCGATTTTTTGGGGAATTATCCCAGTTAAACAAAACTTTGAAGGCAATTTATTGGTAAAAAGCTTTAGTTTTACCTGTCAAGAAAACGAAAGTTTATTGCTCAAAGATGTCTATAATCTTTCCCAAATAGATCTATCGGGACTGAAAAAATTTACCCTCGCTGGCACCTTTAGCAGTCTTGCAGATCCCGAACTGAATAAACGAGAGCGACTAGAAATTGAATCAATCCGGGAAAATAGCACTTTAACAATTACCCCGACGGCGGATTTTATCCTGCAAGAACTCCGTTTACAAAAGGAAACTAGAGTAAAAAATCTCAAATACGCGCCTTTTAATAATCTTTTGGCTTTTAGTTTGCAGCCAAATTCTCAACCAGTAAATTTATCATTTAACCCTAGCGGCAACCCGATTAAAATAACTCTTTCTGGTTATAAAATTGCTAATTTACCCCAAAAAAAAGAGGATATTCCCCTCGAATTTAATCTCAGTACCACCGAATTTAAATTAGAAATACAACAAGCGATCGATGTTAATTTACAACTTTCTCAAGATAAAGAACAGCCTATTTTTTGGCGCAATATTAAAGTTAATAATGTTAGATTTGAGCGACCGATTATCACTGGTAATAATGTGAGAGATGACTTAGTGGAATCAACAATTATTTCTGGTAATATCCGGATGGCTCAACAGGATCTTAAGCTAGAAGAAAACCAATTCCTGATCGTCGAGAAACCGGGGGTAGAGATATTAAATCAGATAAAAATTATCCGAGAGGATAGCAACCAAAACCTCAAACTAAAAACCACGGGGGAAAACTTGCAGATTAGCGAAGCATCACAAGGTTTAGAAGTGAGCGTTTCCGGCAATACCAACAGCATCCAAGTGGGGTTAAATCCGCGACTACCGATCGCCCAAATTCAAGGCAGTTTTTTATCCCGTTATCTTGGCAGCGAGGCGATCGTGGCGATAATTTCCTTTTCTGCTGGTTTAATCGTTTCCTTGCTTTCGTGGTTATTCGATAATTTTACCGCTTCTCCCTAAAAATTACCGTCCCGCTCGCTAAACTGCCAAATCGATAAGATCCTTTGACCTTTCGCCGCCCTATGGAGCAAAACTAGGTATAAACACTTTCTTAAGAATTAACCTATGTCACAATAGATGAGGATAAACCAAATAGTGTGAAATTGTAAACTAGGTATTACTGAATGGAACCGCTTTATCAGTACGCGTGGCTAGTTCCCGTCCTACCCTTGGTAGGCGCTACCCTAGTCGGTGCGGGCTTAATTTCCTTTAATGAAGTCACCAATCGTCTGCGACAGGCAAATGCTGTATTAATCATTTCTACCCTCGGTGCGTCGATGGTGCTGTCTTTTGCACTGCTGTGGAGTCAAATCAATGGACACGCTCCCTATACCCAAATGATCGATTGGGCATCGGCGGGTAACTTTCACCTGAAAATGGGTTATACGATCGATCACCTCAGCGCTTTAATGTCGGTTATCGTCACCACCGTAGCCTTTTTGGTGATGATTTATACCGATGGTTACATGGCCCACGACCCCGGCTATGTGCGTTTTTACGCCTATCTGAGCATTTTTAGCAGTTCTATGCTCGGTTTGGTCATCAGTCCCAACCTCGTCCAGATCTACATTTTCTGGGAATTGGTGGGGATGTGTTCCTATCTGCTAGTAGGTTTCTGGTTCACTCGTCCGGCGGCTGCCGAGGCCTGTCAAAAAGCCTTTGTTACCAACCGCGTCGGCGATTTTGGCTTATTACTGGGAATGCTGGGGCTTTTCTGGGCCACCGGTAGCTTCGAGTTTGATATCATGGGTGAACGTCTAGAGGAATTAGTCTCTTCTGGAGCCATTGCCGGCAGTTTAGCGGCATTATTCGCCGTTTTAGTCTTCCTTGGACCCGTGGCCAAATCAGCCCAATTTCCCCTTCATGTCTGGCTACCGGATGCCATGGAAGGTCCGACCCCGATTTCGGCCCTGATTCACGCCGCCACGATGGTGGCCGCCGGAGTTTTCCTGATTGCTCGGATGTATCCCGTTTTTGAGCCAATTCCCACGGCGATGACGGTAATTGCTTGGACGGGGGCCTTTACTGCCTTCCTAGGGGCAAGTATCGCCCTCACCCAGAATGATATCAAAAAGGGTTTAGCCTATTCCACCATCTCCCAATTGGGTTATATGGTTATGGCTATGGGTATTGGTGCCTATAGTGCCGGGTTATTCCACCTGATGACCCACGCTTATTTTAAAGCGATGTTGTTCCTCGGTTCCGGTTCGGTCATCCACGGTATGGAGGATGTGGTCGGTCATGAGCCGGTTTTAGCGCAAGATATGCGGATGATGGGCGGTTTACGCAAGTATATGCCCATTACTGCCCTAACTTTCCTGGTGGGAACTCTGGCCATCTGTGGGATTCCTCCTTTCGCTGGTTTCTGGTCGAAGGATGAAATTCTCGGTTTAGCTTTTGAGGCGAACCCGTCCTTATGGTTAATCGGTTGGGCTACTGCGGGTTTAACAGCTTTTTATATGTTCCGGATGTACTTTAACACCTTTGAAGGGGAGTTTAGAGGGACTAATAAGGAGATTAAACGCCGACTGTTAGCCAATGCGGGCGCGATTCCGGCTTTTGGACCGGGGGCAATGAATGTTAAGCAATTAGACTCGGAAGCACAGGAAGAAGACAACCACGGCCATCATGCCCATGAACCCCACGAATCGCCAATTACTATGACTTTACCTCTCATGATTTTGGCGGTTCCCTCTTTGTTGATTGGTTTGGTGGGTAAACCTTGGCAGAATTTCTTCGAGGGTTTTATTCATGTTCCTAACGAAGTGGTGGAAGAAGTTCATGCTTTTGATTGGACAGAGTTTCTGATTATGGCGGGTAATTCGGTAGGGATTGCTTTAATCGGGATTACTGTCGCTTCTTTGATGTATCTCCAGAAGAAAATTGACCCCGCAACTATTGCGGAAAAATTCCCCGCTTTGTATCGTTTTTCCCTGAACAAATGGTACATTGATAATCTCTATGATCGAGTTTTTGTCCAGGGTTGTCGTCGTCTCGCACGGCAAATTATGGAAGTGGATTATCGCGTTATCGATGGGGCTGTGAATTTAACCGGTTTAGCTACTCTTGTCAGTGGTGAAGGTCTTAAATACCTTGAAAATGGTCGCGCCCAATTCTACGCTTTAATTGTCTTTGCCGCAGTTTTGGGCTTAGTAATTGTCTATAGTCTGGTGTAGATTTTTAATCGGTTGACTAAAGATTTTTGGGGGCGCGAAGCCCCTTTTTTCAGCTTTAAGTCTCCCTTGTTAATCTGTTGAGTATAGGCTACATATCAGGACAGGCAAAAGGGAACAGGGAGAATAAATAATCAGTCTTTAATAACTGGATTTATTGTAAGATAATATTACATTTTTTGGGGAAGAAAAAGTATAGATATGAAACTATAACAAAGATAGATTTAAACTCTGATAAAAACTCTTGAGTCGCAGACAAAATATGGCTCTTCGTTACTCTTTATGCTAAATCAACATACAAGATGCCAAGACAACATACTTCTAACCCAAAAATTCCGAAAGTTTCTAAAGCCATAGGCTCTCCGTTTTATTAGTTTAAGTTTATTGTTGATTCCCTCGACCATCCCATTCGTTGTCCTTCGCTCGAAATAACTAATTATTTCTCCAAACCAGTTTCGGATTGTTTGACAACTCTTAGTAAA
Organism: Microcystis protocystis FBCC-A270; assembly: GCF_050500235.1. Lineage (NCBI taxonomy): Bacteria > Bacillati > Cyanobacteriota > Cyanophyceae > Chroococcales > Microcystaceae > Microcystis > Microcystis protocystis. The sequence continues at coordinate 4,076,591 of NZ_CP191407.1, read as the reverse complement.
AACACTGGAGGATTTTGCCAACCATTCCGAGATGGATAGCATTCCCTCTGTCGGATTCTCTGAGGTTTCATAAATCTTTCTGAATTCTTCCTTTAATTCCTGCATCTTTTGCAAATTTGGGAAATTTTCTTTGATAGCTTCTAGTTTGATTTTTTGGGTTTCCGTTAAATCTTCTTCATTTTTTAACAGACTATATTTACTTCGCTTTAAAACTTCTAGCTTTGCTTATTTTTCTGTTTTCTGTTTTTTATTTTTCTGCGCTTCTACGGCTCTTTTTTCTGCTTTTCTTTGTTCGTCTAACTCTTGATTAATTTGTTTCATTACATGGAATCTATCGGCGACTACCTCGGCCGATGGCATCAATTCTTTCACCAAATTTTTATAGGGCAACCAAAGATATATGCTGACTTCTTCAATTTGCTCTAACACCTCTTTTCCCCACCCTGTAAGCGTTTTCCTCAATTCTTCTTGTGTTCGCTTCTCTAGAATAGCTATTAGTTTTCCCGTATCTAAATTTACTAAAACTGCACAGTAATTTTTTTGCCCCTTGACTAGAGCGATTTCGTCAATTCCTAGTCTTTTTAATTCCGATAGGTCTGGCTCTGTAATTTCTTCGGCGATGTCCTATGTCCTCTATCATTCTTTGAATCTCTTCTTCCGTTACGTCATTTCTTCGGCTAACATCTAAAATATCTCCTTCTTTTAATTGTTCGAGTATATTCTCGGCTAGTCTTTTCGTATAGGTTCGTTTCTTGGCGACAAAATCTAACTCTTCGCTAAAGGGTTTCTGACAATTACCGCACTTAAATTGACGACGATTAACTTGTAGGTACACTGGTTGACCTGAGATTGGTAAATCTTTGACTAAATGTCGATGATTTTGGTGTAGTTTATCGCTCTCTAACCCACAACGAGGACAGGCTACTTTTTTATTTTTCGATTCGATTCGGCAAACTATACCGATATTTTCTAGGTGTCGATAGCCTTGAATACAGGTTCCTTGTAGGTTCAAAAATTTGTCAAGTATCATAAGTAAAATAATCTCGTTTTTGGCAATTATATCAAATCTTAACTCAATTGTCTATCTTTTGGCATTAACCTGTTTGTGCCTTAAGTCTTTCCCTGTATGGATTTCAGCTACTTTTGAGCTTAGTTACTCTCATCGAATTTTATTTTAAGTTAATTATTTGCATAACAATTCCCGAAGAGCCCTATTTTTTCATAATTAGGGGTTTCAAGACCCCCCTAGCTGGTGCCGAGAAAACCTTCACCAGCTAAGTATTTTTACTCAAGTCTCTGGAGGGGGATAGCTTATGTGACAGTTGAGGGTGCGGAATGTGGGTTTGATAATGTACCTTTTGGGCGAACGCAGTTCGCCCCTACATTGTGGACAAAATCCGTTACTGTAGGGGCGCAAGGAACCTGCGCCCTCCGATAGGAGGAGAAATAACAGGCTGATAGCTTAATGCTATAAATTTTCTTCTACCAAAGCCTCCACCCGTCCTGTTTTCACCGCATCCACCAAAGCGGCGTGATCTCGTTCTGTCTGATCGGCATAAGCGATCGCAAATTCGCCCAGGGCTAGATCGAACTGATCTCCTTTCCCCAAATAACCGCTAATAGTGGCCGCATCTCCAGATTTAGCGTGGGCGCGGGCCAAGGTCCAGCCGCAGAACTCGGCGTAGCGTTGCAGTTGGACGGCCGATACTCCTTCAATGGGTAGGGAAAACTTCATATCCCGCAGTTGCCGTAAATAGAAGTCGTTGCCCCCTCTTCCCCGGGTCCAGCCCAAAAATATGTCGCTAGAGGATTGCATCAATCTCTGGCCTGTAACTACCCGTTGTCCCTGATTTTCGTACTGGCTCTTGGCGGTATAGGGTTCCAGAACCGAAGGGCGGGCTTCCTTAACTTGTAGGATGAGGGGATGGTTATCTTCCGAGAACAATAGGGCGATATAACATCTGGTGCCGACACTGCCAATGCCCACTACTTTCAGGGCAAAGTCCTCTAACTGGTAGCGATCAAAGAGGACTCGGCGTTCCTCCGGCAGGGATTGGCGATAGTCTTCCAGACCCTCGCGCACGATAGTCTCCCAATCCGGTTCGTTGACATGGTAGAGAATAGGCGGCTGATCGACAAAGCGATTGCGTCCCCCAGTTTGGGTGACGATCTTGGGGTAGAGATGTTCGATGATGCGCTCGCGGGCCTTTGTCATCATCTGTTCCCGCAACTTCCGCGTCTTTTCGTCGGGAGCCATCTCGATCGCCTGTTCTGCTCCTATGCGCGTGTACCATACCTCTAAGGGACTGAGGCGAGAATATTCCCGCAGGTGTTCTCGATAGGAACGAGCGCAATCGATCGCCGCTGCCTTCGATTCTCGATCAGATAGATCGCTATCCCTGCCGGCGATGACAAAACTGACCACGAGACGCTTGAGATCCCATTCCCAAGGTGCGGGCAGGGTTTCGTCGAAATCGTTAATATCGAAGACTAAATTGCGTTCGGGGGTGGCAAAAAATCCGAAGTTCAACAGGTGGCAATCCCCGCAGGCCTGCACGATAATGTCGGTTTTGGGAGTGGTGGCCAGATCGTAGGCCATCAAGGCAGCGGAACCGCGCAGGAAGGTAAAGGGACTCCGCAACATTCGTCCGTAGCGGATGGGAATCAATTCCTGTAATCGCCCCCGATTTGATGCTTCGATGATTTCGATCGGCTCTCGACCAGCTGCGGGGGGTTGCCAGATAGCGTGGCTAGAACGCGGCAATCGCTCCCGCAGGGATTTACCGATCTGGATGCGTTCTTCCCGTGAACGGAATCGAGCTTGAGAGGGTGAGCGGATCGGGGTTTCTATTTGGTGGTTCATAGCGACTTTTTCCCCTGAATGAGATTACATCCCTTGCTGTTAGATGACTAAATGAATACAAGCAATAGGAAATAGATAAGTCAATAGTTACGGTTCCCCTTCTGGGATAACTTTCTAACATTTCCCCCTTTAGAGATAGCTTCTGATGCTCGGTTCAACAATTAATCTTCACTCGTTTCTTATCTGGGAAAGATCAACCTCATCAATGATAGATTTTTTCTGAAATGGCTATCTCTTAAATTTGCTTAACTTTTAGCCCAATGGCAGCTCTACTGTTTCGATTATATCTTGCTCAAAAATTGCTGGCGGGATAATCTTAACAAAATTTTATCTAATGGTCAGCCTTCGGCCAGGGGCTAAAATCTCGCTCTTTTGTCGGGAAAAGGGGGGACTATTCCGGGTTAAAGGTGAAAATTTTCCCCTTGCCCCAGTTCTGTAGGAAGTTTTCTGTTTATTTTTTTGGGTAATGATTTGGTAGTATTAGTTTAAGTCTGTCAACCGAGAATTTACCCCTAGATTGTCTAGGAATGAACGGTGAAAGTGTCAATATTGAGGCTCGGATGATTGGGGTGAGTTACGATGATGAAACGCCTCGATCGCTTTCTCTAGGGTTGGATAAATACGTTCGGTCGAGATATTCTCGGATAGGTCTCCTTTTTTTAATTGCTGATCTAAATCTTGCTTCATCCGTGCCATGGCGAAAGTAACCATCGTCATATCTTCTCCTGTCATCGAAAATGTCTCGAAAATCTCGCCACCGGATCAACTGCCGGTAGGAATAATTTTTCGCTGGTTTAACCCGGTTTTTTCTAGAACTGAGAAATTTATTCGCCAAGATATTAATGAAACCAAATTAAATTGTATTCAGTAAGGATTAGGGGAAATCCTGTTAGAGAAGCAACCCTCTGGGGGAGTTAACTTCTTAAACAATTCATCTACTTTGACTTCTAACGCGCCTAGGTTGATGGGAGCGTCAATTGATAAATATTCTCTAATTTCTTAAGCCATAATTAAAACTCAATAACTTTAACCAGAGGCGAGGATTGTCTTTTTCTAGCCAGCTTTGGGAGTTTTTTAACCATTGGGGAAACCAGGAACTAAAAAACAGATTTTTGACTCCATCAAGGCTAAAATCGAGATAGGAACCCAACCAACGTATTAAATCCTGACTGCCGGCCATTTCTGCTATCCATAACAGTAAAGCTGGGTTTTTTCTGGCCGCTTTAATTGCTAAACGGCTAAAGGTTAACCAATCGGTTTTATCCTTAATAAAGGTTTCAGAAACCTCCGGCGGTTCGTCAGCCAATAAACCGAAAAATGTGTTTAACATGGCGTTAATTCTTTGGGGTGGTAAAGTTTTTCCCGTGGGAACCATCATTCCTTTAGAAAATAACCAAGTTACCGCCACATTACTTTGATAAGCTCGCACATTTTCTAGGTCTTTAGCTGTTAGTAAATCATGTTTTAATGCCATATCCAAAAGATGGGTTAAGCGCTCTAAATTACGCACCAAAGAACCGAATCCAGTAAAGATTAACGGTGATTGCAGAGAGGCGGCATCACCGATGGCTAAAATGCGATTAAAGGAGACAATTCGATCTTTTTTCCCTGTGCTAAAATGCCCCGGTATATAACCAAAGGTGGGTTTTTTCCAGGTTAATTTTTCTGGATCACACTGTCGATATTCGGGCAGAATAGTAAAGAAATCTTCGTACATTTCTAACAGAGAACCGGGGTTATCGGGATGGACTTGATGATAGTGAAATAGATAAAAGGTTAATTCTTTTCCTTCCCCCGGAAATAATTCCCAAATTAGTTGTCTGCCTTTAGAAATATCGCCATGGGAATTTAAGACATCGCCATAGTGAGAATCCCACACCACCGGATCGAATCCTTCTACTACTGCCCCCACCGTCGGACAGACACTATCAAAGGCACGCACTCCGTTTAATTGCCAAGCGATGGGAGAGGCGGAACCCATAGCATCAATCAATAAACGACCTTTTATCTGTTGAATTTCCCCACCATGATTAAGGGTGACAGTAACACTATTAGCGGTAATATCAGCCTTGATAAATTCGGTTTGATCGAGAATTTTACCGCCATGATCCTGTAATTTTTTACCGCAGGATTGCAGCAATTGATCGGAATTAATGGCAATATTTAAAACCGTGGGAGTATGGAGAATCTCCGCCTTCAGATGGGGGGGATTATTGCCATCAAAAAACTTATTAAAGCCATCGATGTATTCTTGGAAGATTAATTTCTCGAATTCTTCGGCCGTAAATAGACCTAAATTAATTAAACTTTGAAACTCCGATCGAGAGATATTCCATTCCCGATTCATCCGTCCGAAAGGCAGTCTTTCTACTAGGAGGACTCGATAACCTAATTTGGCCATCTGTGCCGCATGAATTGCCCCCAAGGCACCACCAATATAAATTAAGTCGTAGGTGATGGGATGATCATTTTCCTCACTGCTAGAGAAAATTACCGGCTGCGGTTGTTGGGGATTTTTGGCACTGTCGCGCCAACGTTTTTCCCACCAATACAAACGTTCTAAATCCGCCTCTCCTTGGGGCATTTTGCGGAAGTAGTGAACCGTTAGGGGATAGTCCGCTTCTAAAGCTGTAAAAATTGAGTGATTTTTTTGATCGATATTTGGTATCGTGTTATACTGCGGCGGAAAACGCTTTTGTAAAGCTCGATCGAGCTGCCGAGTCAGGGATGTTTCTTGATCATGCGATCGCTCACCCCAGCGGAAAACTTTTAAATAAGTAGTCCGTTGCAGCGTCCAGACAAAAATCGACAATTCGATCGCCTCCGATAAGCGCAATCTCACCCCGTTAGGTGTATTTGTCTTGACACCGCTTCTGGGTTGCCAATCGGATTGTAACCAGTGACAAACGGCGATCGAGTCAGGAGTCGGAATTTCTCTGTAAAGTATTTCTCTCATCTTGATTTAGCTGTTAAACCCAAAAATCGTCTGATTACGCTAGACTACACAAAAAGTTTTCTGAAAAAAGTTTAAAAAACTTTACATACCCAGATTAATACACAGCCTAACCCATCTGATTATGAATTATCCCATCCCGACTACCCCCGAAGAAATTGCCGCCCTCCGACAGCGTCCCGTCGATGAGGAGATGATCGCTGCCGTGATTGCGGGAATTATTAGAATGGCCCACGCTCAGGGTCAATCCCTCGATGATCTGACTGAAGAAATTCTCGCAGAAGACCCGATTTTAGATCAAGTGCAACGACGTTGGTTAAGTCAGCTTTTCACTAATGCTTGGCAAAATTTAGCTGGATGGGTGTAATTGAGCGATGGAATGGCTAACAATCACTCTCGCTAGTGTTTTGACCCTGTTAACTCCCGCAGGGGCAATTATTGATACGGTTTTAGCCCATACCCTTCGCTCCCAAGTCCAAAAAGTGGAACAATTGGCCGTGAGGGTCGATAATACTCCCAATTATCAGGTTCTGCAAGGCAAAATCGATCGAGTTCGCATTTCTGCACGGGGAATTTATCCCCTTGCTGGCGTTCGCATTGAGAAGATCGAGCTAGAAACTGAGCCAATTAGCCTCGATTTGCGGCGATTACAGCAAAAAAACAGCAGTTTAGCCGCCGCACTGCGCCGACCAGCTGCGGGAGCATTGCATCTTGTCCTCACGGAAACTAATCTTAATCAAGCTTTACAATCGGCAGCGGTCAAAGAACAAATTCAGACCCTGATTAATAATCTGATTCCCTCTAGGGAAGAATTTGGTAGCACAAAATATCAACTTAGTCAAGCAAATTTTAACTTTCTTAATAATAATCGAGTCGCTCTCAGCCTGCAGCTAGAGACCCAAAGGCCGGACGAACCAGCAGCCAGCCTCAATCTGAGCTTAGAAGTGGGATTTAAGCTAGTGCAGGGGCGAAAAATCGAGCTTATTGACCCCACAGCCACTCTTAATGGTCGTCGCATCTCCTCGCGCCTTCTCAAGGGGTTTGCCGAGGGTATATCCACCCAGTTAGATTTAAAAAACTTCGAGAAACAAGGAATTATCGCCCGCCTTCTCCAATTACAGATTGACGATGATAAGCTAAGTATAGCGGCTTTTGGCAGAATTGAACCTCGATCGGGGAACCCCAATTAAATTTAACGGTCGGAAAAGATGAGATGGGAAGTGGGAAGTGGGGAGAATAAAAGCGTTCGACTGATAACTGATAACTGATAACTGATAACTGAATTATGCCTAGTTCTCGCTCTAGTGATAAAATCTCTTTACCTTGGATAATTGGTATCGGCCTCGCTTTATTTACTGCTGGTGGGGCCACTGCTTGGTTTGCCGTCCATCACCTATCTTCCCCCCAGAAAACCAGCGAAAACCCGATTGAATCTCCCAGTCCGGTGCCGATAAGTCAATCGCCAATTTTTGAACCGGTTTCTCCGGGTCCGGTGAAGACAAGTCCGACAGTAACTCCTGCAGCTATTCCTGTTAGGGAAACTCGACAGGTTTATTGGTTAAAAGTGACCGATACGGGTAATCAATTAGTCAGCCAAGAAATTACCGTTCAAAAAGCAGATAGCGACGACCGAGAGTTAACAGCAGTATTGAAGATTCTATTAGCTGGTCCAAGTAATCCTCAGGATATGACTACTATTCCTTCTGGGACTAAATTACTTGATTTAAAAGTAGATAAAACGGGAATTAAGATTAATCTCTCGCGCGAGTTTGGCAATGATGATGGCCCTGATATGTTAATCGGTCGTTTGGCACAAATCATCTATACTACTACTACCGAGGATCCCAATGCCAAAGTCTGGATTCAAGTGGAAGGAAAACCCCTAGAATTATTAGGAGAAGGCCACGGTATTGAAGTTGCCCAACCGATGACTCGTAAGTTTTTTGAGGAGAATTACCAGTTGTAAGTTGTCCGCGCATTTAAATTGTTTGTTGCGATAGCGAATTGAGGTTAACTAGGGGGATTACTGGGGGGATAGGGAAAAAGAATTGGATAGGGAATTTTAATTCCTTCTTGCTGATAGCGTCGGTGTAGGAGTTTAATAAATTCGTGTTTAATGGTGAGATGTTGAAAAAATTCTTCTTCTACCACCTTGAGATAAACTGTTAGCACAATGCTATAGTAATCGAGTTTACCATAAAGGATCAAGGGTTGATAGTTACCGAGGTGAGGTTGCAATAACTGAGCGATTTCTTGCATGACTTCTAGGGTAACTTTTTCGACTTTTTCTAAGTCACTATCGTAACTAATGCCCACTTCCACGGGAATCAGTAGGGAGTGATCTGGTAAACTATAGTTACGGAAACTAGAAGAAATGATCTGAGCATTGGGAATGACCAAAATATTATTGGTAATTTCTTCGATGACTGTGCATCTTAAATCCACATCTCGCACATAACCAGCTTCTCCCGTTTTCAGTTCAATATAATCTCCCGGTCTAACTTTTTTAGAAGTGATAATATTAATCCCTGACATTAAATTAGCTAGGGTATTTTGGAGAGCTAAACCGAGGGAAACACCCCCAATACCAAAGGCAGTAAGCATCGGAGTTATCGAAATGCCAATCGAGCTTAAAATCAGCAAAAAACCGCAGCTAAAAATCAGAACTTTGGCGAGAAATTCAAATAGGGAAGTTAGGGAAGAAATGCCATCATCTCCCGTGGTATAAAATCGTAATATTTCCACGGATAATTGAGCAATAGCCCAAGTAGCCGAAGCTAAAAAAGCCACTAGCAGCAATTTTTGGCTCAGGAGAATCAGGTAGGGAAAGAGGGGAAGATTGGGAAGGGAGAGGGCAATATTTAAACCCAAAAGTCCGAACCAAAGTATGCTTAATCCACGAAGGGAACGTAAAACCCCTTCCGAGAAACGCAGGTTTTTTTCTCTGGCAATCGATAAAAGTTGACTGACAACGCGCTTTTCTACGAGCCATCCCAACAGCAGGAAACTGAGGACGATGGTGATAGGTAGGATAATATAGGGCCAATCTTCCAGTCTGGTTAATAGGTTCATTGCTAGAGGTTTAGAAAAAGATGCAGTTTTGTCTTATATTATTCTCCATTTGCCTATCTCTAGCAGCGGCGGTGGAATTTTCGGGCAAAAAGTTGCAAAATGTAAAGAGAAACTCATCTTTCCTTCGGCGGCCTTCGTGAATAGTCAGTTAGTTAAACCAAAATTCGGGCTTTATCGATTCTTAATGGTTATAATCGTGGGTTTGTTGCTGATTAGCACCTTTTTAATCGCTTTTCATCTGGCTAAGATGTCGGATCCCTACATTAAGGAGGTGTTATCCCGACAAGGTAATGTGAGTCGCGGTTACGAAATCTTTCAAATTAACTGTGCTGCTTGTCACGGTCAGTTTGCTGATGGCATCGTCGGACCAAGTTTAGAGGAGGTTTCCCATCGCAAATCGAGAATTAGTCTGATTGAACAGGTAATTAGTGGTAAAACCCCGCCAATGCCCAAATTTCAGCCCGATCCTCAAGCTATGGCCGATTTATTGGTTTATTTAGAAAAGCTTTCAAAAAACTGACTTGAAAGAGGGTGTGGGGTGTAGGGAAGGAAACCTCTTTCATCTGTGGGGGTGAAAACTTTTTCATCGGGATTTACTCTTGGCTGACGTTGATGGTAAGCTAGGACTCGTTGAAACTGGGTGGAGAGTGGCAGGTGGGGAATGGAGAGGTGAGGGAATGGGGAATTTCAACTAAAACCCCAACACCCCCCGCAACGCACACGCAGTGACCACCCCAAAACCCAACCCCTGAGAAACTGATAAATTTTACTTATATAGAAAAATTTTGCTTCTATTTGGGTACGCTAGTAGAGACACTTAACGATAAATACTTATGTCTTGGCATTTCCAAGTTGAACCTGCAATTATGCAAGGGGATTTCTGGCAAGTTAGTCAGTTTTACGAAGAACTGATAGAAAGAGAACCCTTAGAAATTAGTCATTATTGGTATTTAGGATTAGCCTATCTTTTGGAAGCTCGGGAAGAAGAAGCACAAGCTACTTGGTTATTTGTCTTCACTCAAGGAGATGAACAGGAGGTGATGCTGTGGACAGTAGATTTAGTCAATATTTTGGATGGGGAAGCACGCAGACAATTAGAGTTAGGCAATTTAGAAACCAGTTGGTTAATTCGAGGACATATTCGCGAGATTATTCACGATAATATTGATAATTTGCTGCGGTTTATTTTATTGGCAATTAATTTGAATTATTTCGAGAAAGAGCAGTTAAAAGCTTGGTTATTTGTTGATGTGTTAAAAACAAATAATTTCCAGACTCTAGAGTTAAGTTTATTGGAAGAAGTTTTAGAAAAATTTCTCGATTATCAGATACCAGAAACTGTCCCTTACCTAGAGGCAATATTTCAATCTAACTGTCAGCGACAAACTTTCATCAAAGTAGTAGAAGCTAAAGTAACTTCTCTAGCCATGAATAATAAACCATTGGCTATTGATATTATTAATACTTGTTTAGCAGTGGAACCGGAGCAAATTTATCTGTTAGCTGAACTTTATCAATGTTATTTTGATAATCGAGATTTTGCCGCTGCTATGCAAGTAGCTAGTCAATTAAAAACAAGTTGTCAAGGTTTGCCTTCTCAAGCTGTCGCTGATTTTATGGCTCTTTATGTAAAATTATTTAGTGGTAATTGGGTCGATATTAAGGCAGATATTGAAGAATATACAGAATCCTTGCAAAAAAGTATCACTAATCGAGAATGTCCAAGATTATTGGATGGACCATGCCTATCAATTGTATCCCCTCTAGTTTACCTAGAAGATAACCCAAGAAAAAACCGTTACATTAATAATTGTGTTGGTCAACTTTTTCAAGAATATGTCCGCAATAATTATAACCGTCATTCTCTGCAAAAATCGACTATTAAAGATGCCAATAAAGTTCTTAAAATTGGCTATATTGCCAATACTTTAGGTAATCATTCTATCGGATTAATCTCTAGATGGTTAATGAAGTATCATGACTATAACCAGTTTCATGTCTCTTTATACCTAGTATCTCAAAAAGAAGATTTTATTACTGAAAATGATTTTAAAAATCGGGTAAATGCTTGCTATAATTTACCGATTAAGCCTCTACTGATTGCTGAAAAAATTAGTCATGATAATATTGATATTTTGGTAGATTTAGACAGCATCACTAATGAAGCAACTTGTCAAGTCATGGCACTAAAACCCGCACCAATACAAGTGACTTGGTTAGGTTTTGATGCGTCAGGAATTCCTGCAATTGATTACTATCTTGCTGATAATTACGTTTTACCAGCAGATGCACAGGAATATTACCGAGAAAAAATTTGGCGCTTACCTAATTCCTATATTTGTGTGGATGGTGTCGAGGTTGCTTCCCCTTCTCTCCGAAGGGATGATTTAGGGATTCCAGAGGATGCAATTAATTACTTAACCGTACAAACGGGGGTTAAACGTAACCCTGAAATTATTCGACTTCAGCTACAAGTTTTAAAGGCAGTTCCTAATAGTTATTTGAGTATTCAAGGGTTAAGTGATGCTAAATCAGTGGAAAAATTATTTTTCAAAATTGCCGAGGAAGAAGGAATTAATTATGAGAGATTAAAAATCTTACCCCTCTATCCCACAGGAATTTATCGAGCAAATTTAAGGATAGCTGATGTGGTTTTAGATACCTATCCCTTTACGGGAGGAATGACGACTTTAGATGTGCTGTGGATGGGGATTCCTTTAGTTACAAAAGTTGGTCAACAATGGTCATCGAGAAATAGTTATACTTTAATGGTTAATGCGGGAATTAGTGAGGGTATCGCTTGGAGTGATGAGGAGTATATCGACTGGGGGATTAAGTTAGGTAAGGATGAAAACCTGAGACGCAAAGTTATCGCTAAATTAGATGAATCTAGAAAAACTTCCCCGATTTGGAATGCACGTCAGTTTACTAAAAATGTGGAAAATGCCTATCGTCAAATGTGGCAAATCTATTGTGAAAGTTAATCAGGGAGAATTAAATCATGTCTTGGCAAAATGAAGTTAAAACCGCTTTAGAAAACAATCAATACGATATTGTTAGTCAGTTTTACGAAGAACTGATAGAAAGAGAAACCACAGAAATTAGTTATTATTGGTATTTAGGATTATCCTATCTTTTGCAAGCAAAAGAAGAAGAAGCACAAGCTACTTGGTTATTTGTTTTCACTCAAGGAGATGAACAGGAAACCGAGTCATGGCTGCTAGAATTAAGCAATATTTTAGCAGCCGAAGCTAACCGACAATTAGAGTTAGAAAATCTAGAAATCAGTTGGTTAATTCGTAAACATCTACAGGAAATTAATCCCAGTTATCTCAATAATTTACTGCATTTAACCCTCATTGAAATTAAATTAAATAGATTTCATCCTCAACAACTGCAAGAATGGCAAATACTAGAATTAATTACTCAGGGTTCAGTTAACTCTCAATTATTGGAACGGGTAGTAATTGCCGTCATACCTTACGCTCATAAATATACCATAGAATTAGTTCGGTTAAGTTTACCCTATCTTGACAATTCTCCAGAATTACTTAATCACGTCATCACTGTCACCCGACACTTTGCTTTTGAGAAATATCAACCTATTTATTCCGTTGACTTAGCGGAAGCTTTTCTTCCCCTTTATTCAGAAAATTTGTACTTAGTAGCTAATTTATTTTGGTTTTATGTCTTTGTCCCTAACTACCAAAAAGCGATAAACTTTATCAAAGAATTCAAATACAAAAGCCAAACAATTGATTTAAAAATGTTTAGTCAATCTCTCCTCTTTAGTGGTTCTTTACTAGCCTCAAAATGGAATGACATTCCTAGTATTTGTCAAGAGTATAAACACTTAATTAAAAAATTTCTAAAAGAAAAGCCTCAAGATATACATCCCTTAGTCAGAGAAGCTTTGCTAACAGTTATGAACCCTATTTCTTACTATGAAGATAACCCGAAAGAGAATCGACCGCTTTTAAGTCAGATTGGCAGTTTTTTTCAAGAAACTTACAAAGAAATGCTGGGTTTTCAGGAGGAAAGTTTTGACAAACCTAGAGAATATAATCCTGATAAAAAACTTAAAATTGGTTACATTGCCCAAACCTTAAAACGTCATCCCGTGGGTTTATTGAGTCGTTGGACTATTAATTATCACAATCGTGAACAGTTTGATATTCACCTTTATATGGTGAATCAACCTGTGGATGAAATAACTCAACAATGGTTTTCTAATCCCGCAGATAAAATCTATCATGCTACTGCTGATTCCCTAGCAACCTATCGCAAAATTAAAGAAGATAAAATCGATATTCTTGTGGACTTGGATAGTGGTACTGGGGCAATCGTTGTCCAAGTTATTGCCTTAAAACCTGCTCCTATTCAAGTTAACTGGTTAGGTTTTGATGGTTCCGGTTTACCAGCAGTAGATTATCTTTTAGCGGATCCTTATGTATTGCCAGAAAATGCCCAAGAATATTATCAAGAAAAAATCTGGCGTTTACCTAATGCTTTTGTCGCTGTGGATGGTTTTGAAATAGCCGTTCCTACCCTGCGAAGAGAAGATTTAGGTATTAATAACGATGCGGTTATTTACCTAAGTTCTCAAACTGCAATTAAGCGTAATCCTGCGATGATTCGCTTACAAATGCAAATCATTAAATCTGTACCTAATAGTTATTTCCTGATTCAAGGAGTTGCTGATGATAATTCCCTCTGGGATTTATTCTGTCAAATTGCCGCAGAAGTTGGGGTAGAAACTAATCGAATTAAGATGCTTCCTCTCTATCAGACGGAAACCTACAGGGCAAATTTAGCCATCGCTGATGTGGTTTTGGACACCTATCCCTTTAATGGTGGTACAACCACCTTAGAAACCCTCTGGATGGGAATTCCTCTCGTGGTTAAAGTGGGGCAACAATGGTCATCGCGCAACGGTTATACTTTAATGATGAATGCGGGAATAACTGAGGGTATATCTTGGAGTGATGAGGAATATGTGCAGTGGGGAATTAAGTTAGGGTTGGATAAAAATTTAAGGGAAGAAGTCCGGTGGAAACTCCGAAAGTCTCGTCATACATCTCCCCTCTGGAATGCCAGACAATTTACCAGAGATTTAGAAACTGCTTATCAACAAATGTGGAATATTTATTGTCAATCTTAGCGGATAAAAACTATGCAATGGCATCAAGACATACAAACCCATTTAAATGACAAGAATTATCAAAGAGTAGTGCAGTTTTATGAACAATTAATTGAAACCAATTCTCTGGTGATTGAGGATTATTTTTATCTAGGATTAGCCTATCTTTTACAAGATAGAGAAGAAGACGCACAAGCTACTTGGTTACTGGTGTTGAGTCAAGCAGCCGAATCAGAATTATCGGGGTGGATAGAAACTTTAACTCAAATCTTAGATGCAGAGGCAACCAGACAAGAAAATTCCCAAAGACTAGAGACAAGTTATCTAATTCGATTGCATCTACAAAACCTTAATCCTAGTTTTTTAAACAATCTCCTGCATCTGATGAAATTAGAAATACAATTCCAAATTTTTGCGATGGAAAAGTGCCATGATTGGTGTGTATTTGAACTGTTAGAGAATACAGCTACAGCAGCAATTAATCTTGATTTACTGCTGCGAGTGACGGAAAAAGTTTTAATCTACCCCTGTACTGATACCATCCACTTTTTAGAATTAGCAGCCTTACATATCAATAATCCAGAAATAATTGCAACCAAAGTTATATCAGCAATTGTCAATTATGCTTATCAACAAAAGCAAAGTGTATTTGCTATTAATTTGGTAGAGCTTTGTTTGCGCTTTCTCCCAGAGGATTTATACCTACAAAATAGTTTGTTTAATCTTTATAAAACCACCACTGTTGACTATAAAAAATCTCTAGAAATTGCTGATAATTTTTATAAAAGTTGCCAGACAACCACTGAAAAGCTCTTGGGAATTTCTCTAGTGATTGCTATTTCACAAGCTAAAGGAGACTGGGGAAATTTACCTAAATTTATTGATGAATTAATACAACTAATCGAGGGACAAATTAATGCTAAACAATTTAATGCACGTCCTTTTATTATTGACTCTATTTTAGGAGTTACTATCTGTCTTCCCTACTATCAAGATAATCCGAAAATCAATCGCTATTTACAAAGTAAACTAGCAGAAATTTTTCAAGCAGATGTAAGAACCCGCTATAACTATATTGCTCCTGTTTCTTCTCCAAAATCTCCAGCAAGAAAAATAAAAATTGGTTATATTGCCCATACTCTCCGTCGTCATTCTGTGGGTTGGTTAAGTCGCTGGTTATTTCACTATCATAATCGAGATAAATTTGAAATTTACACCTATTTTGTCAACCAAGCAGCGGACGAAATTACTGAAAAATGGTTTATAAATAACTCAGATTATAGCTATAATTTGCCCGCAAAAATTGAACAGATAACTGCCCGAATTCGTCAAGATAACTTAGATATTTTAGTGGATCTTGATAGCTTAACCAATAATACAACTTATCTAGTAATGGCCTTAAAACCCGCACCGATACAGGTAACTTGGTTAGGATTAGATGCGTCGGGAATCCCTGCGATTGATTATTTTATTGCCGATAACTACGTTTTACCCGAAAATGCTGAAGAAATTTATTCAGAAAAAATCATCCGACTTCCCAACTCTTATTTATCTGTAGATGGTTTTGAAGTGGGTGTTCCCACTAGGAGAAGAACTGATTTAAATATTCCCGATGACGCTATTATTTATCTGACCGTGCAATCGGGATTAAAACGCACCTTAAACATGATTTATCTGCAATTGCAGATTCTTCAACAGGTTCCTAATAGCTATCTTTTAATCAAAGGTTTTGCCGACAAAGAAACCATTCGATAATTATTTCTCAAAAGTGCTGACGAATTGGGAATTAGTCAAGATAGATTAAGATTTTTGCCCAATGATTTGCATGAGGAAACCCATCGCGCTAATCTAGGAATTGCTGATATAATTCTCGATACCTATCCCTATAGTGGTGCTACCACAACCCTAGAAACCCTCTGGATGGGGATTCCTTTAGTCACTAGGGTTGGTGAACAATTCGCAGCCCGCAATAGCTATACTTTTATGAAAAATGCCGGCATTAGTCAGGGTATAGCTTGGAGTGAGGAGGAATATGTGCAGTGGGGAATTAAGCTAGGATTAGATCAAAATTTAAGGGAAGAAGTCCGTTATCAATTACGTCAATCTCGTCATACATCTCCCCTCTGGAATGGAAAAAAATTTACGATAGATATGGAAAAAGCCTATGAACAAATTTGGCAAAATCATCACGATGATTAGGTGATTTATAAGTTAACAAATTTATCGGTAGCCTCAATTAAAGCACTACGAATTCCCACTTCTGTCATCGAATGTCCCGCATCGGGAACAATGATAAATTCCGCTTCCGGCCAAGCTTGATGTAATTCCCAAGCAGAAATCATCGGACAAACAATGTCATAACGTCCTTGCACGATAACCGCAGAAATATGACGAATTTTATCAACATTTTCGATCAGTTGGTTATCCGTTTCTAAAAAACCCTTATTGACAAAATAATGGCATTCAATGCGTGCAAAAGCTTCGGCAAAATTATCCTGACCGAATCTCTCGATTAAATTGTCCGCAGGAATTAATTTGCTGGTACTTCCCTCCCAAATTGACCAAGCTTTGGCAGCTTCTAGACGGATTTGGGGGTTATCGCTAGTCAGGCGCCGATAATAAGCGGCGAGCAAATCACCCCTTTCTTCTGGGGGAATAGGTGCTAAATAATTCTGCCAAATATCGGGAAAAATATAACTGGTTCCCTCTTGATAAAACCATTTTAATTCTTTTTCTCGCAGTAGAAAAATTCCGCGCAAAATTAAGCCTAAACAGCGTTCGGGATGGGTTTGACTGTAGGCTAAAGATAGGGTACTTCCCCAACTACCGCCAAAAACTACCCAGCGCTCGATTTTTAATAATTTTCGTAGTTTTTCGATATCTGCCACTAACAGCCAAGTGTTATTTTCTTTTAACTCAGCGTGAGGGGTACTTTTACCGCAACCCCGTTGATCAAAAAGGACAATTCTCCATTTCTGCGGATCGAAATACTGACGATAAATCCCTTCAATACCACCTCCGGGCCCGCCATGGAGAAATACTACCGGTTTACCCTGGGGATTGCCCACTTCTTCATAATAAATTGTGTGGAGAGCCGATACTTTTAAGTAACCAGTACAATAGGGATCGATCGCTGGATATAATTCTCTAGTCATATTTACAGTCTTTCTCATTAAGATGAAGTCTAACCTAATTTGCCATCTCCCCACACCCCACACCCCGCTCCACTGGTATTATGACCACAGATATCATAATAGCTAAAGAAACTGCACGATTAGATACCAAAGTCTCTCACAGATAGAAGATAATCAATATTTATCAGTATTGGAAGCCTTCAGCATGGTTCATTTAACGCCCAATCCTAGCTATAGTTTAAGTCTCAAGATAGAAATCCCCAATCAAGCGGGAACCTTCGCTTCTGTCCTCAATGCGATCGCCGATGTGGGGGGGAATTTAGGGCAAATTTCTCTAATCGAACGCAATTTAAAGATTAGCACCCGCGAGATTATGGTTGATGCCGCTAGTACCGACCAAGCGGAACAGATTATCGCCGCGGTTAAAGCTCTACCGGATGTTAAACTGCTCAAAGTTTCCGATCGCACCTTCGATCTCCATCGTCGGGGTAAAATCTCCATTGAGAGTCGTATTCCCCTCACCTCCCAAGATGACCTGGCCATGGCCTACACCCCCGGAGTTGGTCGCATCTGCACCGCTATCGCTCACCAACCCGAACTGGTGTACTCATTGACCATCAAGGGCAACACCGTCGCTGTAGTGACCGATGGTAGCGCGGTATTAGGATTAGGAAATCTCGGGCCAGAGGCTGCCTTGCCAGTCATGGAAGGGAAAGCGATGTTATTCAAGGAATTCGCCGGAATTGATGCTTTTCCCATCTGTTTAGCCACCCAGGATCCCGAAGAAATCATCGCAACCGTCAAAAGAATCGCTCCGGTTTTTGGGGGTATTAACCTAGAGGATATCGGCGCTCCCCGCTGTTTTGAAATCGAGAAACGTCTGCGAGCGGAATTAAATATTCCCGTTTTCCACGATGATCAACACGGTACAGCGATCGTTTCCCTGGCTGCCCTGATTAATGCCCTCAAATTTGTCAAAAAATCGCTTGATACAGTCAAAATCGTCATTAATGGTGCAGGTGCGGCCGGAATCGCCATCGCTACTCTCTTTAAAACCGCAGGAGCCACAGATATAATCCTCTGTGATTCCCTTGGTATCCTCTCCCAAAACCGGGACGATTTAACCCCAGAAAAACAAGCTTGGGCCGTGGCTGCCAGTGGTAAGCTAGGGGATGCTCTCAAAGGTGCTGATGTCTTCCTGGGGGTGAGCGCACCGGGGGTATTGACTCCCGAAATGGTCAAGGGAATGGCTAAAAATGCGATCGTCTTTGCCATGGCTAATCCGATTCCCGAAATTCAACCGGAATTAATCAATGATTTGGTGGCCGTGGTGGCTACCGGACGCAGCGATTATCCCAATCAGATTAACAACGTTCTCGCTTTCCCCGGATTATTTCGCGGGGCCCTGGACTGTCGCGCTAGGGCAATCACCGATAATATGTATCTGGAAGCGGCCAAAGCGATCGCTTCTCTGATCACTCCTGCTAATCTCAATCGAGAGAATATTATTCCCTCGGTTTTTGATGGTCGTGTAGTTACGGCTGTGGCCGCCGCCGTTCAACACGCTGCTCGTCAAGATGGAGTGGCCGGGGAATAATGTAATTATGGTGCAGGAGGGTAAGTAAACCGTGAAACCGATCGATGATATTCCCGAAGCTTTGCGGGACAACCAGTACACAAAAACTACTAATCCTAATGGTCTAATAGCGATCGTAAGCGGTTTACTTGCTCTGGTGGGAACCGGCCTAATTGCCATAGCAGTCTTGAATCGTCCCCCTGCTACCGTAAAAAAACCGGTTATTAACCCCTCCCCCCCCATTAAAGCCACTCCTAGCCCCATTGAGAACATTCTAGGTCATTTACCCTATCAAGAGGCCCCGGAGACGGAATTAGCCCCTATTACTGGGGATGGTGCTATGCGTTTAAGGAAGGCAGCAGCCAAAGCTTTTATCCAGATGCAGAGTGACGCGAGAAGGTCGGGGGTGATTTTAATGCCGATTTCCGCATTTCGATCGAAAGCAACCCAAGAAAAGCTCTTTTTTGAAGTTAAAAAACAACGCAATCAGCAAACCCGCAAACGAGCAGAAGTGAGCGCACCTCCGGGTTACAGCGAACATCATACCGGTTATGCGATCGATATTGGCGATGGTCGCGCTCCCGCAACGAATTTAAGTAGCAGTTTTGCTAATACTGCCGCTTTTCGTTGGTTGCAAAATAACGCTGCCCAGTATAGTTTCGAGTTATCTTTCCCTGAAAATAATCCCCAGGGTATTAATTATGAACCCTGGCACTGGCGTTTTGTCGGGGATAGTCACAGTTTAGAAACTTTTTATAAGGCCCAACAATTAGGAAAACAAAAATAAGATAACCTTATCGGCAATTGCGTCCTGTAGGGGCGAAGCATTCGGACAATAACCTATCGCTGAAACCAGAGATTTTCTATCCGAATGCTTCGCCCGTACTTTTTCAACTTTTTAGAAAATCTAACAATTAGGAAAACAAAAATAAGATAACCTTATCGGCGATCGATGGCATTTTCTGGAATTAATTACTAAAATAGGATTATATTGTATTGTGAGTGTTTCTAATATGTCCAAGCCAGTAGAATACTTAACAAATGAGCAAGGGGAACGAGTTGGGGTTTTATTAGACTGGAACACCTATTCTCGATTTGCCAATTCATTAGGACTCGATGAAGATTGTTTGATTGGTTTGAGTGTGGATGAATTAAAAGCGCTGGCAAGTTGTCAATTGTCCCTCGTAGAGCAAACCCGTTTAGATGATTTAGTGACGAGAAATGCAGAATCTTTACTCTGCGCTGATGAAGTAGCTGAGTTAGATGAGTTGTTGGCAAAAACAGATCAATTAACAATTCTTAAAACTCGTGCCAGATATACGCTAAAGTGCTTGGAACAAGGTACGACAGCAGCGTGAGTGTTTATATTCGGATGGGGTTTTCCCTGTCTGACAGGAGAGGGATGCAGAAACTCCGATTCTATCTTGTAAGTA
This sequence comes from Microcystis protocystis FBCC-A270, assembly GCF_050500235.1. Taxonomy (NCBI): domain Bacteria; kingdom Bacillati; phylum Cyanobacteriota; class Cyanophyceae; order Chroococcales; family Microcystaceae; genus Microcystis; species Microcystis protocystis. Next base: position 4,056,420 of record NZ_CP191407.1, on the reverse strand, counting down.
GGTAGGCGTTAAAAGTTATCAGATGCCCCCCTTATCAAGGGGGGATTAAAGGGGGGATCCCCCCGCCTATCGGCACCCCCCTTATCAAGGGGGGCAGGGGGGATCGAACCTAAAATCCATTTTTAATTTAATTATAACCAGCTACTTAAGTCATGACCAAATCTTCTTAGCCTACGATTAAAATATTAGAAAGTTTAATCCGGGTTCCTTCTCGAACTAACAGACAGCATCAATGATTGACTGGACTCCCTATCTCAAATCAATCTCGGACTCGGAACAGTACGCCCAGTGGGAGACATTTTACACCCTCACGGACGTAGAGGGAAAAACACGCCCGGCGAAAACTGCACCTTTGCTAAGGGATTTGTGGGTGCAGACGATTGAAAAAGAACCACAAAACCGACAAGAAAGACCAGAAAGACCAGAAAAAACCGAAAGATTCACAGTTTTAGATGGTTTACGCAAGTATGCCGCTAATCACGTTCTTTTAAAAGGTCGTCCCGGTTCAGGAAAATCGACCGCTTTAGCCAGATTATTATTAGAAGAATCTGTAGGGGCGCAAAGCTTGCGCCTAAATCAACAAAATCAGGCTAAAATCATTCAAATTCCCATTCTCATCGAATTACGCTTGTATGAAACCTCAATTCTTGATTTAATTTTACAATTCCTGAAACGCCATAAATTAATTATTGATAGTAATACCCTAGAAAGTTGGCTGTTAGAAAATCAGAATTTTAGACCATTATTATTATTTGATGGTATCAATGAATTGCCCTCAGATACTGCACGACAGAATTTAAAAAACTTTCGCCAGCAGTATGCAGAAATTCCGATGATTTTCACCACAAGGGATTTAGGCAGCGACGACTTAAACATTGAAAAAAAGCTGGAAATGCTCCCCCTGACTGAACCACAGATGCAGGATTTTGTCAAGGCCTATTTGCCTGAAAAAGGCGAAGAAATGCTTAAACAGTTGGGAAATCGTCTCAAGGAATTGGCAGAAACTCCTCTACTTTTGTGGATGCTTTGTTCAGTTTTTGATGATAATCAGAACAAAATTCCTGCTAATTTAGGCTTAGTTTTCCAGATTTTTACAGGAATTTATGACAAGAAATTAAAAGCAGATGTTCCTACTTACCAAGAATCCCGGGATTGGTGGCGAGAATTGCTGCAAGTGTTAGCTTGGAAAATGACCCAAGGGGAGTCAAAAACCGAGATTCAGGTGGCTATTTCCCGAACAGAAGCAGAGGAAGAATTAAGCAAATTTATCAAAAATAAAGGATTTCCAGAATATTACAGTAAGCAGTGGTTAAAGGATTTACTGAAATATCATCTAATTCACCTAGAAGGTAATGATAAAATTGCTTTTCGCCATCAACTGATTCAAGAATATTACACGGCTGAGGAATTAAAGAAAAAGTTACCCCATCTCAGGGATGAGCAGTTACAGTGGGACTATTTAAATTATCTCAAATGGACGGAACCTATGGCGTTACTGTTGGGGTTATTGGATAATGAAACCCAAGCAAAACGGGTGGTTAAATTAGGGTTAGAGATTGATTTAAAATTAGGAGCGAGGTTAGCAGGAGAAGTCAACTTTAAGTTTCAAAAGCAGACAGTGGGGTTAGTGCTTGGGTTGGATGTGCCGAAACGGTTTAAGGTGGAGTTATTGGGATTAACAAAGTCTAATGAAGTTGTTAATCAGTTAAGTCAAGCTTTAGAAGACTCTGATGGGGTTGTTCGTTGGAAAGCAGCCGAGGCTTTGGCTAATATTGGCTCAGAAACAGCCATTCCGGGATTACTCAAGGCTTTAGAAGACTCTGATAAGTATGTTCGTAGGTACGCAGCCGAGGCTTTGGGTAAGATTGGTTCAGAAACAGCCATTCCGGGATTACTCAAGGCTTTAGAAGACTCTGATAAAGATGTTCGTAGCAACGCAGTCGTGGCTTTGGGTAAAATTCGCTCAGAAACAGCCATTCCGGGATTACTCAAGGCTTTAGAAGACTCTGATAAAGATGTTCGTAGCAACGCAGTCGTGGCTTTGGGTAAAATTCGCTCAGAAACAGCCATTGCGGGGTTACTCAAGGCTTTAGAAGACTCTAATCAGTATGTTCGTGGGAACGCAGCCTTCGCTTTGTGTAAAATTGGCTCGGAAACAGCCATTGGGGGGTTACTCAAGGCTTTGGAAGACTCTGATGGGGATTTTTTTCGTTGGAAGGCAGCCGAGGCTTTGGGTAATATTAGCTCGGAAACAGCCATTGGGGGGTTACTCAAGGCTTTAGAAGACTCTAATGTGTTTGTTCGTAGGTACGCAGCCGAGGCTTTGGGTAAGATTGGTTCAGAAACAGCCATTCCGGAGTTACTCAAGGCTTTGGAAGACTCTAATGTGTTTGTTCGTAGGTACGCAGCCGAGGCTTTGGGTAAGATTGGTTCAGAAACAGCCATTCCGGAGTTACTCAAGGCTTTGGAAGAATCTAATAAAGATGTTCGTGTGTACGCAGCCTTAGCTTTGGGTAAAATTGGCTCAGAAACAGCCATTGGGGGATTACTCAAGGCTTTAGAAGACTCTGATAATGATGTTCGTGGGAAGGCAGCCGAGGCTTTGGGTAAGATTGGCTCAGAAACAGCCATTGCGGGGTTACTCAAGGCTTTAGAAGACTCTGATAATGATGTTCGTGGGAAGGCAGCCGAGGCTTTGGGTAAGATTGGCTCGGAAATAGCGATTGCGGGGTTACTCAAGGCTTTAGAAGACTCTGATTGGGGTGTTCGTGGGAAGGCAGCCGAGGCTTTGGGTAAGATTGGCTCGGAAATAGCGATTGCGGGGTTACTCAAGGCTTTAGAACACTCTGATGTGTATGTTAGTTGGAAGGCAGCCGAGGCTTTGGGTAATATTGGCTCAGAAACAGCCATTGCGGGGTTACTCAAGGCTTTAGAAGACTCTAATAAAGATGTTCGTAGGAGTGCATCCTCCGCTTTGGGTAAGATTGGCTCAGAAACAGCCATTCCGGGATTACTCAAGGCTTTAGAAGACTCTAATAAAGATGTTCGTGAGAACGCAGCCTTCGCCTTGGCTCAGATTGGCTCAGAAACAGCCATTCCGGGGTTACTCAAGGCTTTAGAAGACTCTAATAAAGATGTTCGTGAGAACGCAGCCTTCGCCTTGGCTCAGATTGGCTCAGAAACAGCCATTCCGGGGTTACTCAAGGCTTTAGAATACTCTGATGTTTTTGTTTGTATCACAGCAGCCCAGGCTTTGGGTAAGATTGGTTCAGAAACAGCCATTCCGGGGTTACTCAAGGCTTTAGAAGACTCTGATAAAGATGTTCGTAAGAACACAGCCGAGGCTTTGGGTAAGATTGGTTCAGAAACAGCCATTCCGCGATTACTCAAGGCTTTGGAAGACTCTGATGGGTATGTTCGTAAGAACGCAGCCGAGGCTTTGGGTAATATTGGCTCGGAAACAGCTATTCCGCGATTACTCAAGGCTTTGGAAGACTCTAATGTGTTTGTTCGTAGGTACGCAGCCGAGGCTTTGGGTAAGATTGGTTCAGAAACAGCCATTCCGGAGTTACTCAAGGCTTTGGAAGACTCTAATGTGTTTGTTCGTAGGTACGCAGCCGAGGCTTTGGGTAAGATTGGTTCAGAAACAGCCATTCCGGAGTTACTCAAGGCTTTGGAAGAATCTAATAGCGATGTTCGTTGGAAGGCAGCCTTCGCTTTGGGTGATATTAGCTCAGAAACAGCTATTCCGGGGTTACTCAAGGCTTTAGAAGACTCTAATAGCGATGTTCGTTGGTGCGCAGCCTTCGCTTTGGGTAAGATTAGCTCAGAAACAGCGATGACTGAACTTATCAAATGCCTGAAAAATCCTGATTTTGTCACATTAAATAATGGCTATACTCTCTCTCAAGCTAGAGAAGCACTAGACACAATTCAAAACAAACTTAAATACTATCACCCCCTCCCTGAATCTATTTCTTACTCCACTCAATCCCCAACCTCTGAAACCTCATCTATTACCTATGATTTCAGAGGAGCTACCATTGGCAATTTAGCTCATAATGTGCAAGGAAACCAACAGAATTATCCCCAGCAAACTAATAACAATAACCCAGAGAAAAAATAACATGGTTCAGCAACTTAATAACACCCAAATCGCCATCAATACTTTATTGAATAAACTCAACGATTCTCTCCCCCAGATCCGCGCTAAAGCTGCCGAAGCCTTGGGCAAAATTGGCAATAGCAGCCTTGCCGACACCTTAGTATCCCATTTAATAGGAGAAAATGATCTTAATGTTCGCCTAAATCTGATTCGAGCTTTAGGAGAAATTGGCAATGAATCCGCAATTCCTTATCTAGCTTCCTGCTTATCTGATACTAATCCCGATATTCGGATAATCACGGCGGAATCTCTCGGAAAAATTGGTAGTGAAAAAGCAATATCCTATCTCATTCAATCCCTAAAAGATACGGAAGTAAAAGTTCGTGTCACAGCCACAATTGCTTTAGGTGAAATTGGACTAGAAGATGTTATTCCTTATCTAGTAAATGTTTGTTCCGATGAAGATGATAGCGTTCGTTTCAGTGCTGTTGATGCCCTCGGTAAAATTGGCTCTCGTTATGCAGTAAACTGATCTGAAATTGAGTACAGAATCCCTCGATTTAATTATCAGAACTCTTGCCAAAAGACTATTCACAGACAAGAACCCAAGTATTCGGATTAAAGCCGCTCAATCCTTATTTTGATCCCCCTAAATCCCCCTTGAAAAGGGGGACTTGAATTCGACGTATCGCTTTCATTCAGAGAAATGTTCTCAGTTTTGCCATTATGGATGCTATAATTAGGGCTTGCTGAATAAATGTGAAATGTAGGCAAGATAGGGGTTTTGTGGCTTTTCTTGCGAAACAGGTGCAAGATTTTGAGAGAATCGTGCTTCAAAACCTTGCGTCTTCATCGGCCCGCGTCCTGTAGGGGCGAAGCATTCGGGCAATAACCTATCGGTGAAACCGGAGATTTTCTATCCGAATGCTTCGCCCGTACTTTTTGCCGCAAACCCTAATTCTCATCAGTAATCTTCAATCTTTTAATCCTATGTCAGAAACTCCTAAATATGACCTTCGTGGAGCAAATATTGCTAACTTTGCCGATACGGTGCAAGGAGATCAAAAAGCAGTTCAACATAATTACGCCACACCCCAAAATTTAGCCGAAGCCGCCCAAGAAATCCAACAACTTATCAGCCAACTTACCCAAACTTATCCCACTAATACCGAAGTTGAAAAACAAACTTTTGTCGCACAAGTTGACGCAGAAATCAAGAAAAATTCTCGTCTAAGAAGCATTTTAATCCCGGGAGGAATTGAATTAATTAAAATTCTCTGTCCTCCCCTCGGTATTCCCATTGAAATGGGTAAAAAATGGCTAGAAACTGCTAGTTTAAGTGAGTAAACAGAGCAGCTCAATCTTATTAGTTAGAAATGATTAAATCGGAATTATTCCATGATCAACATCATTTAAATCTATCAATTGTATAGATCGATCACCTCAAATGCTTCGGAATCGTTAATTCGATAAAAGAAAAAATTAGAATCGAAGGTTAAAGGCGTTGCATGGCGTTGCTGATTTGAGATATGAATCTTCTCTTGTGGGATTTTTAAAACCTAGATCCAAACTAACTTTTGGATACGATGCACAGTTGGCATTCATACCTTGATTCTGCAACGCCCAGTTTCAATCAATGTGCATGGTGTGTTCCCCAAAAATCGATCGCTGGAGTGGTAGAAGTTACATTAGGGAACGCACCCTACAAGATCGGCGATCGCACTGGTTCCAGAGAATTGTCTATTCAACTTAAAATTTGATGTTATAGGGGTATTATGCTTGTCAATGTAAAGTTTTATTACAGGATTAAACGTTTCTGGCTTCAAACAATTTGTGATAAATTTTTATCAAAACTGATACGCATATTAATAACAGAGTGATTCCCCTTACGTGCTAACTCAAGATGATTTCTTGCAAGCTTTAAATCACCAACAGCAGCAGCTAGTCGAGCTAGATTATAGTGAATAAGCAATTGTGAAGTGTCTGGTATATCAGCATATGATAATAAGCTTGTAAGGCATTGAATACCTTGTTGAATCCTGGTGTGATCGCCGGATGATAAGCATTTTTCTGCAAGAGAATCAGTAAGTGCCCAGTAAGGGGTCTTCCTCTCTAAAGTTCGTATTTGAGCAGCTTCCTGATAAAACTCATAAACTCCGAGAATATAGGCAACTACATCCCTTTGATCTGAATCATGTTTTCTGGTGTAAAAGAGCGGTGAAAAGATCGATGAACGGCTAAAGGCTAAAACGAGTAGCGCTAATACAGAGGTAACTGCTGGAACTAGAAATTCCAGAACTCCATCATTCCGAGCTGTCGAAGATGTAGGAATTGCTGTAATTCCTTTTGCTCGAACTGATACCGAAGAATTGTTAATATTCCACCTATTAGAAGATAATGCTAACAAAAGCTGAAGTGAGAAAGATTCTTGCGGATTTAGATAAGGAACTTGAATTTCAATTTGTTTGGCATCAACAACTTGCGTGTATGAGCCTGGTTGCAAGCCTATGACTTTAGGTTCGGTCAATTTTGCATTTCCCAAAGGAACAATTACACGAACGTTCTCTAATTCTTTTTGGGCTGGGTTATTGATAACTACACCAACAATGGCTGTATTTTGTGTTTGCCCGGAAAATACTGCTGATGTGACCACACTGTAGTTTAAATCAGTCTTTTTATCATTAATACGAAAAACTGTAACACCACCAACTATACTGACCACTAAACTTAAAAGGGCAGGGATAACAAGAGTAAGAGTTCTGCCAATACTCGAAGATGAAGATGAAGTCATGCTGTAAGTGTATTCTGTATAATTATTGTATTAAATTTTACAGGATGCAAGTTTTCTGCTTGGAGAAAAACTGCTCTTAATTATAGCTGCTGTCACACCTTGAGGCATCTCTAGCATATGATCGTCGGCATAAATATTATATATAGGTCAACTTTCTGCACAAAACTCCCCAGAGTAACGATATGGGTCAACTTTCCCTATATCACCCCCAAGAGCGTGTTAGCCAGATTAGCTTACTGCAAACAATCTCCTTTAAGGAAACTTATCACAGAAGCTTTCCATAACCATAGCAAAGATTCTTAGATATGACTGCACTTTGTCACAAAATTTCACTATTATTTCGGGTGCGGTGATTTGTTAGGTTTCTTGGTTCACAACTTCTTTAACAATTGGTCATACTCTGGGTGAGAGCCTATCCAAAACCAAACAATTACATTCTTACTCTTGATTCTTCCCTTGCGCTCTCCAACCTATACCGACTCTGATTGACCAGATCTGGTCTTCTTGATTGACCTCCTTAAATTCTAAGCTTGGATGACTTGGGTTATCTTTCCATAACTTGTAATTTTTTCTGGCTGTTCTTTTCACTCTTTCTGGTAGCTGTTGAAATAAGCCGACGAAATCTGGATTTAGTTCCGACTTCATAGCTGATCAAATCCCATTTCTTCAGTCTGTCCGTTTTCTGAATCCGCAATAGCTTTCTGAGCAAGTTCTTTGAGAATTAAGCTGTCTTGGGGTTTAGATAATGTTTCTTGCCATTGGATTTCATTTTCGATGTCTTCAATAAACTGCTCTGCCAGTTCGTCTTGAATTGCTTCTGGCAGTTCTTGAGCTTTTTGTACGGCTTTACTTAGAAGTGTTGATAACATTTTTTCTCTTCTCTTCTCTTGAAAATATAACTAGATATTATAGGTCAACTTTCTGCATAACAATCTCCAGAGTAACGATATGGGTCAACTATCGCCAGAACTTTTCCCTATATCAAGCCCAAAAGCTTGTTAGCCAGATTAGCATCTTGCCAAAAACCCTGTTTAACTAAATTCCTGACAATTAGGCTTATTCTAGCGATGATTCCTATATCTGACCGCACCCCTTGACAAAAATTGATAATTATTCGACCTTTAGCGATCGCTATCGGGGGATAGTTGTTTTTTGTTACAGCAGTGTGGAGAAGGGAGCGGGTTTTTCAAGTGGGATTGGGAGTTAATCATGCTATTAAAAACCGATTCAGTATAACGGCTAAGATAAGCGGCGGCAGAGGACGTCTAACTCAGCACCAATATCTCCTGACCTTCCGCTGAATTTGAATTGTTAGGTGTCTTGCATACGCTTCAAAATCTCATCTAGTGTTAAGTCTTTGAATAGACTTTCGCGTTCTTCTGTATAGTTGCCATACCCAGTTGAAAACTGATTTAGAAAACGTACTGTACTGGCAATGCCAATTTCTTTAGATAGGACTTGAATTGCTTGCTGCGTAATTTCGCTCAGGGATTTTGTTTGACTGCTCATTGCGATAGCTCCGTAATCAGTTCAAGAGGAGAAACAACTTTGGTCTGCAAAGTATCAACTTCTTTAGCCCGTCTCAAAAATCTATCGTCGCATGTACAGAAATAATTTGCTTCTGCCTCAACCGAAAAAGCTAAATGCAATGCATCAAGTGGTTTGATACCTGAGTTGACAAACACTTGCGCTTGTTCTTCGATTTGCTTATTTGGTTGGAGAAATAAGTCTGCCTTCGATAACGCTTCTAAAATATATGCTTTTCTTGGAGAAGGCGTAATTTGTTCAGCTTCAAACATTAAGGCTTGTGAAGAAACTAACTCAAATTGCCCAGCTTCCCACAATGAGATGACATTGAGAATAGCCTCAGCTTCAACAGCAACTCGAATTTGCGTCTTGGTATCAAGTGGGCGTTGCAAGCTGCACATATCAAAATAAATCCTCATAATACAAAATTGCCACACCCCTCAAGCCAAAAGTTTTACCCCATAGAATTACCATTATATAGGGGATCTCTCTAATTATATGCCCCCATAGCTTTACAGAGTTCTTCAATCATAAGCTCTACAGCTGCTGTTCCACCAACAACACTTGATAAAATTTCCACCACTACTGCCTCTGAAAGACCAGTAGCCGCAGCAATCACAGCAACTTCTGGAATAAGGGCAAGTCCGCCAGTAGCAACTGCCGCCGCAATTGCAGCAGCAATGACTGCGCCCAAGCCTACGTTTAGCCCAATTTTACAAGACCAACATTTGGCAGCATCCCCTAGAGAGACTGCAAGTTCAGGATGCTCAAATGCTAAGTTCGTTCTTGCCATAAGATAGCGGGCGCTTTCAGATGTAGTCATGCTTAAGTCCCCAGTAAATTTGTTCAATTCATGATTTCGGACCAAAGAGAGAGTGGAGGGTGTTCAAACGCCTAACCACATATTATAGGTCAACTTTCTGTATAACAATCTCCAGAGTAACGATATGGGTCAACTATCGCCAGAACTTTTCCCTATATCACGCCCAAAAGCTTGTTAGCCAGATTAGTATATTGCCAAAAACCTTGTTTAACTAAATTCCTGACAATTAGGCTCATTCTTTCTAGCGATGATTCTTAGATCTGACCGCACCTCTTGACAAAAATTGATAATTATTCGACCTTTAGCGATCGCTATCGGGGGATAATTGTTTTTTGTTACAGCAATATGAAGCAGCCCAACTGATGGCTATATTTCCAGATTATCGCCCGCAGGAAACCAATAATTGCCGATGATAAATTTGTCGTCGCCGTCGGGGGTGAACAGGCTATCACCACGAGAGTAGTACAAGATTACCAGCAAGCTTAATCGGAACCTTTTACCGTGGTTCAAATTGATGCCCATGGCGATATGCGTTTTGAGTACGAAGGCTCCCACCATAACCACGCCTGTGTGATGCGTCGGGTGTTAGAAATGGGTTTACCGACTTTACCCGTGGGAATTCGGGCTATTTGTCGAGAAGAAACAGCAGATTCCCGTGATTTGGGATCGAGATATCCTCAGGGATGCGGAGTTATGCTGCTTTCGCCAACACAACTTTCAGGAGCCTGCAACTTCAATCACTTCTCCTGGAGAGACTTTATCTAATAGTTACTAATTCTGTAGGCAAATATTGCATCTAGAATTAGCTTTGTACGCTTTGACCCGTACTGGGTTAACTACGAACCTCTCTATCGGATTCCCGCTAAAGGCGGCCTCTCCGACTACCTTTCTTCCAATATTTAAGGAACCATTAATATCTGCTCCATAGAAATAACCCGACGAGCTTCTGAATAGTCCTCTTTTAATTCTCTTGCCTAAATAGCTTTTTTGCTTTTGAATAGACTCTAAGTCCAAGAAACTACATTTAGAGGTATAGCTTTCATTAGTTGTTTTGACCTCTATTCCTACTAAATTTGCTTTATAGGTAAGTTGTTCGATAAACCTTGAATGAGGAATATTTACGAATGACTGGTTATTTCTATCTTCAATATTAATGTTTTGTTTCCAGCCTTGATTATGACCAATAACTAAAAGGTTAATTTGATGAGCTAGTAATTTATCAATAATATATTTACTAGCGGTGTGGAGGTAATAATCCACCTGGCAATTACGCTTTAAAGTTAAACCTTGTATTCTTTTACTGGTCTTCTGGAGACTGGGTAATTCCGATTTGAGTTTAGCTAGTGTCTTGTTGTACTTTTGATTGCAGGATTTTAAGGCTTTTCCACATACTAAAGTTGGCTGAAATTCGGGAATATTAGAGGTAACAGCAGCTAGGTTATTTAAGCCTAAATCGATAAAAGCATATCTTTCTCCCTCTTGACTTGATGAGGATGGTTGTTCATAGACAATCTCTAAACAATAAGCACCCAATTTAGGAATAATCCTGACCTCTAAGACTTTCTTTAAATTAGTTTTAAATTCTAAATTAGTCCCTGATAGCTTGATTAAACCTTGCTTCAACGCTTTTTTAGAAATGGCTTGATAGTTATAAGTTAAAACGTTTCTACCTTTTTCCTTGTCTTTGTATCTTGGCAACTTAGGCTCTCCTGTAAATTTATCTGGCGATTTTTTGTATTGTTCTTTCGCTTTTTGGTAGGATTTAAAGGTTTTTTCTACTTGCTTTAATACTAACTGACTTACTTTGGCGGGTAAGGCTTGATAATCTGGACTCATTTTTAAGGCATGATGTAACTCAGTCATTGTTAAAAATGGTTGATGTGAAAAGAAAACTTGACGGTTTAAATAAACAGCACAATTATACAGATTCTTCGATAAAAATCCTAATTTATCAATTACTGAATAATTTTTGTGATTAAATTTAATTAGATGTTTTTGAACTAATTTCATCATTCTCCTCAAGGCATTTAATTAAACATTCTGTCTTTCTATTTCGTCGTCTTAATGAGTATAATCGAGCGGAAAATGAGGTAATTATGCTCAGGAAGTCTTGCCTTAAATCGTCTTTTCTTTCTTCTGCTAGATTAACGACCTCTAGATCTCTATTTGTTTGAGTTAAAAGAACTTTCAGATAATTAAACCCTACTCTGCTTAAACGATCTTTATGTTCTACGACAATCAAATTATAATCAGTTTGTTCTAGAAGTTTTAATAATAGCTTTCGATGATCATTGACTCCACTTCCTACTTCTTTAACTACTCGAACAATTTGATAGCCTTTCGCAATACAATAAGCTTCCAATCTTTTTGCCTGAGTCTCTAAGTCAGATTGATTTTCTGAACTAGAAACTCGCCCATAAATAGCTACTTTATTTTCACCGCAAGAACGGTCATCTTCAAAAATAATAATTGTTCCTGTAGGAAGACGTTCTCCTTGTAACTGCCCTCGATTCCACATTCTCCAAGCAGTGTCATAACTGATCCCTTTTTTCTTAGCATAATCTGATAGTTTCATGTGAACTGCAACGTAAACTTGTACTAACCATATTAGCAGTTGTTTGCAGTCATTTGCATATATTTTTTACAAAACTTTACAATACAAGGTGAGGCTCAGGCATGGGACACTTCACTTGACTACTCTGCCTACATCTTGCCGCTAGACCCAAACTAACTTTTGGATACGATGCACAGTTGGCATTCATACTAAATCTGGTTATTAAAAACTGATTATTTATTCCCCTTTGCCTTTTACCTCTTGCCTTTTGCCTCTCCTCATAACTAGCCTGTACTCAACGGATTTAGTATCATACCTTGATTCTGCAACGCCTAGACTTACAACTTCAATCAATGTGCATGGTGCGTTCCCCAAAAATCGATCTGTGGAGCGGTAGAAGTTGCATTAGGGAACGCACCCTACAAGATCGGCGATCGCTAATAAAAATCCCCCCTAAGACCGGGGGATTTTTTTCAGGGTAAAATAGCAAAAGTTGAAAGCCAAGCTTAGAGATATTATCTTAGACTTAAATGCTGATGCTATTGAGTATTAGAGAAGGTTTTAGATAGGTATAGGGTACGATCCGTTTTTGATTATTGGCATCAATCTCTTGTTCGTTCATATTGAGATTTTGCTGAAATTGTCGAAGGAAGCCCGTAATTGTTGCCTGATCACCCTCGGCAAAAACCTCCTCAAACTTCCGGCCATAGAGTTCTCGAAAAGCTTTATCGTAATAGCCCAATTGATCGTATCGATAGTCGGATAAAGTGAACAGACTTTGTAACTGATCGGCAGCCTTTTTATAAGGAGGCAATAGCTGAAGAATGTCTTTTTCGGTAATTGATCCTCTGGCATCTCCAATTATTGATCCTGTAGTATCCTTAATCGCTTCTGGAAGATCACAGTAAGCGGCCAAGGGCATATTAGCGGCAAAAGTCATGTAATCATACTGACCATAGTTAACAGCTGAATGCAGTGGCCCGCAGATAAAAATAATTGTGGTAACGACTTCAATTAAGTCCTCTACATCCGTAAAATTGGCCGGCATTCCCTTCACATTGCCCCCTTGATCTGCCGCAGAATTAGATAATTCCCCGGCCCATGCTTGCAATTCTTGATCGTTAGTGATGTCTTGGGGGTTTGGGTAAAAATAATGGAGATAATCAGAAACAAACTGATTAATAGACTGCCAAACCAGCATCCCATCATCCCGGTAAGGGTAGTGGGGTAGTCGTTCCGTATCGTCCATACCCCGGTTACTTATTTCTTTAGGAAAGGCAAAGTCTCGAAGATTCCAGTTTGCGTAGGCATCCTTAACCAGTGCCATCGACTCGCCCAAGGTGCCGGCCAATAATTCATCCACCGGTCCACCAGGGTTGATCAGTCTCTCTTGTCCCAGATGGTTGTTCGTTAACATAAATCTTAGGTGTGGCTTAAGCAGAAGACTGAGGGGATGATTTTCTGCCAGTTGCCGGGCCGTGCCGATCGCGATCGGTTCCATGACAAAATGAGTTCGACAGAGATGGGAATTCATCTCGTGGTGATTGCTATCGGCCACCTGAACACAAATTTTAGCAAATAGCCAAGCAAGGGGGTTTTTCTCAAAAGGAGTATAAAGCTTTTCCGCATTTTCCCCAAATTGGATAGCGATCGGAACTAATTTGCCCCGATCTCTGATGCCACTTTTCCGCCACCAAAAGAAGGCCCTGGGTTTCGGTAAATATTTTCGCCCTTTGGCATGGGTTCCCCCTTGAATCAAAGAGGGACCGAGATAATTAATGTCCGTACCCGTATAATCGGCAATATAAATGTTTCCCGCTGCTAATTCTTGATTGACCTGAAACAATGGCTCGAAATCTGTCTTAGAACTAGGGATTTGATTGAGAACTTGGGCGCGAGCATCCCCCGGCTTCAGTAAACGTAATACTAGGGGATTAGCTCCCGATAGACGTTGTTCGGCAAAGGCATCATTGGTTTGATAGACTTTGGCGATTTTGGGTAAGGGGATAATGGCAAAGAAGTCCTCATAATCTTGTAGCTCATCGAGGGGATCTAAAAAAGATTTGACTTTGACAGCCAGCATATTGGCCGGTAGTTCCGCAGTTGCCGCCAACCGTTCAGTAATGTACTGAAGGGAAAAGTTTTCCGCTGCAGGCACGGATTCCATGAGGACTAAGGGTGGGAGATACTGATAGTCGTATCTATAGGCTTGGCGTTGAAGATTGAGGGAATCAGCCCGCCGATTCGCATCTGGTTCATTTTGGGGCAGACAAGGAGTGGGAGGAGGGGTATTAACCATTCTGATCAAGTTTGAAAAAATTTAAGTAATTGTACCTTGTTTTTTCTTCCTTACATTGATTTCTGAACATTTTTTAATAATTGATTCTCGCTATCACCCATTTTGATTCTCAACATCTGGCTTTCTTTTTCATCTGGCAACAAATATCAGAACGGGAATATCAATATCAGAAACTCCTCGGGTTTCCAAATCCCAGACAAATTGTTCAAAATTAGGATACTCTGACAAACATTCTTGAATAAACATGGGTACAGCAAAAAAAGTTAAGGGATGTATCTATTGATAGATAAGGGGTTGTGGCTATTGTAGTAGATACGTTTGGAGTCAGTTGAGATAGACAAAAATAGTCAAAATATTTATAATAGAAGATTGGACTAAAATTTTCTGTGACTTGCCCATGTTATTGTCTTGCGCCACCGGTAGCGAACAATTTTTAGGGAGTGAAGCGATCGCCACTTACGCCAAAGCTAAGGCCGTAATCCTGCCGATTCCCTACGAGGCCACCACCACCTATCGCAAGGGTTGTGAAACCGGGCCGGCGGCGGTGATTACTGCTTCCCAACAATTGGAAGCTTATGACGAGGAACTTAAGAGGGAAACCTGTTTAGAAGTGGGCATCTATACCCATGATGCGATCGCAGATACCCGTCAACAACCGCAATTGTCCGCCGAGGAGATGTTAGCCGTCACCACAGCTACAGTTTCTCGTTTAATTGCCGATGATAAATTTGTCGTCGCCGTCGGGGGTGAACACGCTATCACTACGGGAGTAGTACAAGCTTACCGACAGGCTTTATCGGACCCTTTTACGGTGGTTCAAATTGATGCCCATGGCGATATGCGTTTTGAGTACGAAGGATCGCACCATAACCACGCCTGTGTGATGCGTCGGGTGTTAGAAATGGGTTTACCCACCTTACCCGTGGGAATTCGGGCTATTTGTCGGGAAGAAGCCGAATTAATTGCTAAACAACAGATTCCCGTGGTTTGGGATCGAGATATCGCCGGTGATCCGAATTGGATCGAAAAAGCGATCGCCAAAATCACCACCGAGAAGGTATTTTTAACCATAGACGTGGATGGCATAGATCCGGCTTTAATTCCGGGGGTGGGAACACCTGAACCGGGGGGGTTAAGTTGGCATCAAACCCTAGGCTTTCTCCGTCGTCTTTTCCAAACTCATCAGGTGATTGGCTGCGATGTGATGGAATTGGCCCCGATTAGTGATTCGGTGGTTTCGGAATTTACCACTGCCAAGTTAATTTATAAGTTAATTGGCTATCAATTTACTGCCTAGGGGCTTGCCTAATTAGGAGCAATCGTGTTATAATAACAATTCGTACGGACGTATAGCTCAGTTGGTTAGAGTACATCGTTGACATCGATGGGGTCACTGGTTCGAATCCAGTTACGTCCATAGTTAATTTTGATAGCTTTCAGCAACGGGCAAAAGCTAAACCTGACAAGCTGGCTTGATGTTCGGTAAATTTACGGTATGTCAGACAAAACGCTCTGTCGTGAGCTAAAAATATCAAGCCCGTGATTTTCTGGCCTTTAGATTGTTTTTTTATGATTTTCTAAACATGACTAACAATAAAAATGATAACTATGCTAACTTGCCAGATGAATTACTAGAAGACATTCTGGAAGATGCTCCTAAAATAGCAGAAAAAATCAAGCCACTTTTCAATGAATTACAACAACAAAGAAAAACCCTGCATCAAATCTTGGATGATAATGATTTAATTTGTAGAGTTGACGATTTAGAAAACCCACCTATTCCTTCTGTTGCAGCGGTTGACGGTGGACAAGCTATTGAAAAATCTATTGGTGCTGATACTTTAATTGCAGTTGGTGTTGGTGTTGAAGGATTAGTTAGAGAAGATCAGCGAAAATGGGGTTCAGTTCAATACAAAAATTGGCAAGATGTTCTCCCGCACAGTTCTGAGAGTAATCCTAAAGTGACTAGAGGAGCGATGACAGCTTTAGAATTATTAGTTATTAGTCAAACACCACATGATGTGATTATTGCCGATGGTTCTCATCAAACACCAGTTATCGGAATTAACAGCTTAACCAGTATGTCAACGTTGGATGAACCGCATTTTCAACAAGCTACATGGGATATCATTAATAGGTTTAGCTTGATAGATTCTCTTAAAAAAGCGATGACCAATCCCAATATAGTATATATGGTTAAATATGATTCTTCTCAAGAAATTGGCTTAAGTGTTTTAAAAAACTTTGACCTCAAGCTTGACGATAAAACCAGCATGACATTAATTTTAAATGCCGGTGAATTTACTAAACCGTTACCTGTGGGTCAAACCACAAAAACAGAGCGAGTTTGGAAAGATTTATATATTTCAGTTTCAAGTAAATTTGATTTTCAAGGTAAGCGAGACAAGATAAAAGAGGACTTAAACCAAGCTATTATTTTGCCTAAAAGCCGAAAAGTATATTTTACTTATTATAAACCTTATCAATGGTCGCCAGCTTATAGGATAGAAATGAAAGAAAGCTGTGCTAATACAGAAATTGAATTAGCCAAAGTATTAAAAGCTATCAAAGAACAAGTTGTTTCAACAGAGATCAAAGAACCTTATCCTCAATATTTAGCGGATCTGATGGCTAAAAGTATTAGTGATGGTTTAGAAGCGTTAAGAGCCGTGGTACAATATCAATTTAGTGATAACCCTGACTTTCTCCAATTGTTGACCCAATCTTACAGAACTTAATCAATCTTCATCAAATTACAGGAAAAAGACAATGGATTTACTTGACAAACTCAACAATCACTCAGATCAATTTAACATCGGTAGCGTTGGTTCACCGAGTAACACGACAGAAATTATTATAGATATTAATCAAAAAAGTGAGAAAAAGAGAAATTTAGGGCAGTTAGTCTGTCTGGTTCAACCGCAAGATCAAGAAAATTTAGTGGTTATCGGACAAATTAGTGAGATAGAAACTCAAAATCGCTGGCATGAAGATTTAACCTTTAGAGGTATTATTAAGCGTAGAGGTTCACTTCCTCATCTTAGTGAAAAAGCAGATGTGAGAACAGCTAAATTAAACGTTCAGGCTTGTTTTAGTATTGCGCCAGATGGAAAAATCACCGCAGGAACGTTAGGAACTTCCCCGGCAACGGGTACGCCTATTATTTCAGTTCGAGATGAAATTTTAGATAAGCTTTTAGAGCAATACAAAAATCAAATTATTTACTTAGGTAATGCTTATGCTACTGATGTTAAAATGCCTCTTTGGTTAAAACATTTTGATAGAGGAGAAGGGGGTGCGGGAGAAGCTTATCATATCGGAGTTTTTGGAAAAAGTGGCTCTGGTAAGTCTGGTTTAGCCGCTTATATGCTTCTAGGTTATGCTCAACATAAAAATATGGGCATCATTTTCATAGATCCTCAAAATCAATTTGCAAGTCAGACAGATTTGCCCTTTAAACTGCATGACTCGCTCCGAAAGTTAGGTAGAAAAGTTGAAGTTTATCGTTTAACTAATCAAATTAGATTAGGAACTAAAAATAATGCTGTAAATTTATTTTGCTCTCTTTTATTAAAAACAGAGTTTTATAGAAATATTGGAGTTAGAAGTAAAGAAAATCAAGACTATGCTTCGGAAGAAATCGCTCGAATCATCAGAATTATTTTATCTCAATTGTCAAAACAGCAAGGAAAAAACATAGAATTTGAATTGAATAACTCTCCTGACAATTTGTTACTTAATGTATTAACTTGTCTTAGAGATGATAATAATGCTCTACAAAGAATATATGCTACCAAACAAACAAAGGAAAGATTAGAACAAACTCTTGATAGCTTTCTTGAAAAAGAGAATGATACAGATTATCAAAAATCACAGAAGTCTCTAGAATTTCAAAGAATCAAAGACGATATTTGGCAACCTGTATTAGATTTATTTCTTAAAAATGATAGTCAAGGTAATCATAGAAGCTCATTGTGGCATATTGTTCAAAAATCTGCTACTGATGAGCAAAAGCCTATTGTATTTTTAGATATTAAGGGTGAGGGTACAACTTTCGCAGATAATGAGGAAATCAAAGCACTGATTCTTAAAGAGATTAGCACAATTTTAAAAGTAGCGGGAGAAAATGCCTTTAAAGAGGATAAAAAATTAAACTGTTTAATTTGTCTTGATGAAGCTCATCGCTTTGTTAAATCCTCTTTTGGTAATGATGATAATAGTGAAATGTCCAACCTAACAAGAACATTTGTAGATGGTGTAAGAACCACAAGAAAATACGGCTTGGGTTATATGTTTATTACTCAAACAATTGCATCTTTACATAAAGAAATTGTCGGTCAATTAAGACTTTACGCTTTTGGATATGGTTTAACTTCTGGTAGTGAATACAGACAAATTGAAGAATTAGTAAGTGATAAACAGGCTTTAAGCTTATACAAATCATTTGTTGACCCTCAAAGTAATAAACAATATCCGTTTATGTTTCTCGGTCCGGTTTCCCCTTTGTCTTTTACGGGTTCTCCTTTATTTGTTCAGATGTTTACAGAATTCAGTCAATTTCAAAATGCTAATAATCTTCAATCCTCGGATGAGTTCCATTTTTAAACATGAAAAAACACCAAAAAGATCACGTTCGAGATCAATTGTTATCAAAGTTATCTGAATATGGAGTTGAATGGGATTTTGACTCTCAAAAGTTAATAGTTGATGATTTACGATTTATGCAAAATCGATTAGCTCAACATACGAACTCAAAAGGTTTAAAATATGAGGAGGAATTTAAAAATTGTTTAGCTAAACCTGAAGAAATAAATATTCTTAAAATCAATCCTTACTTAGAAGTTGTGAACACCCAGAAACAAAGAGAACTTTGGACTTATGCTACTTCTTTTTGGTCAATCCCTGTTACAACTGGTTATGGTAGAAGAATACGTTTTTTAGTTTTTGATGAACAAAATAATAAATTAATTGGTATTTTTGGCCTCAGTGATCCAATTATTGGTTTAGGAGTTAGAGATCAGTATATCACTTGGACAAAAGATCAAAAGCTAGAGAGATTATATAATTGTATGACTGCTTATATTTTAGGTGCTGTACCTCCTTATAATCTAGTTCTCAGCAGTAAATTAATTGCTTTATGTTTGATGTTCCCTGAAGTTAGAAAGCACTTCTATGAAAAGTATAACAATAGAGTATCCATTATTTCTGGACAAAATAAACAAGCTGATTTAGTTTATATAGATACTTTAGGAGCATTTGGAAAATCAGCAATATATAACCGTTTAATGAACTGGAAATTTATAGGTTATACAAAAGGTCAAAGCCATTTACATATAACGGCTAACGGAAGTTGGGAATTAATTAAACAAGTCGTTCCAGAAACCATTTTTGATACTTATAAATTTGGTCAAGGTCCCAATTGGAAACTAAGAGTTTTAAAGAAAGGACTAAGAGAACTAGGATTTTCAGAAGATATGCTAAGTATTGGTTGGCAAAGAGGATATTATAGTTGTCCACTAGCTGAGAATTGGCAAGAGTATTTATTAGGAGAATCCAATCAACTACAATGGAAGATTTTAGATCGTAATCAACTGATTAAATACTGGAAAAATCAATGGATTATCCCACGTTTAGATAAATTAGAGGAAAATCTAAGGAAAACGAAAAGTTTAGATTAATCAAACAGATTATATAGCGTTTATCATACCTGTGTGGCACAGTTAAACCTTTGCTGATTAAGCTTTTCAATATCGATAATGTACCTCTTGCGAACAGGCAACGCTATAATTAGACAGAACTGAATCATTTTAAGTAAACTTTTGTAAAATTCCAGCAGGAAAGGTCATCAAATTTTCTGGACTCACTGAAGCGTTATGTTTCCATTGATGAGGAGTAGAGTTTCGTCAACGAGAGAATAGGGGTTTCAGCCCTGACAGGGGGACAAGCGAGCTAGAAAATTTGCCAACAAAGGCTTCTGGCTTCTCTCGCTAGAAATAGATCGAGCGATTCTAGGCAAAAAGCTAACGAAAGAATTAGGGATAGGAGCGAGCTTACTAGGAATCATTATTAATAAGTGAGAGATGGTGCGGCGAACTTTTTCGAGCTAAAATCATGAAAAGTTTACGATATATGGATTTCAGCTTTCTTGTCCCCCTGTCAGGTTTCAGCCTTGCCTACTGCAATCTCATCCTCCTAATTACTGCAAAGTTATGCTTCCAGTCTCATAATCTTCATTTCTAATGATAGGATGAACGATCGAAGCTCTCCAGAGAAACCCTATGACTAGCTTACTGCGCGACTTTTGGTATGTGGCCACACCGGCAAATAAACTTAAACCCGGTCAGCTAATGGCCAAAAAAATGCTAGGTGAACCGATTGTTGTCGGTAGGAGAGAGGATGGAGAAGTGTTCGCATTGCGGGATATTTGCCCCCATCGTGGCATTCCGCTGCACCATGGCTGGATTGAAGGGGATGGGGTGTACTGTTGCTATCATGGCTGGAAATTTAACACTAGCGATGGCGTTTGTTCTGAGATCCCCTCATTAACGGAACACGATCGCCTTGATATTAGCAGAATTTGTGTCACCAGTTATCCCTGTCGTGAAATACAAGGTCATATCTGGGTGTTTATTCCGGCAGACTCAAAAAGAGAAATTAATCGAGAAAATCTGCCTCCTGTGCCGACTATTGCCGATTTTGGCAAACTTACCCCCAAAATAGCCGAAACTATCACTTTTGACTGCAATATTGACCATGCAGTGGTGGGATTGATGGATCCGGCCCACGGTCCCTACGTTCATACTTCTTGGTGGTGGCGCAGCGGTCCGCGCAAATTTCGGGTCAAGGAAAAACAATACGAACCTGTTCCCCTCGGTTTTCGTCTTGCTCCCTATGATATGCCTGTAAGTGCGAAACCCTATAAAATTTTGGGTAATAAGGTATCGATTGAAATCGTTTTTGAATTGCCCTCGGTGCGTACAGAAATACTACGAGGCGATCGCTATTTGGCCTGTGCTTTTACGGCAATTACTCCCATCGATGAAAATCACTGCGAAGTCCATCAAAGTTTATACTATACGATTCCTTGGTTGGCATTTTTAACCCCTCTTTTGCGTTATTTAACTCTACAATTCCTCAAACAGGATCGCGATGTGGTGATTAAACAACAGGAAGGACTTAGTTATCATCCAGCTTTGATGTTAATTGATGATGCCGATACCCAGGCCAAATGGTATTATCGCCTCAAGCAGGAATACGAAAAATCTCAAGCAGAAAAACGGGATTTTGTCAACCCCATTAAAGCACAAATTTTACGGTGGCGCAGTTAGAATTAAGTAGCTGGTTATAATTAAATTAAAAATGGATTTTAGGTTCGATCCCCCCTTAATCCCCCCTTGATAAGGGGGATATATGATAATTTTTAACGCCTACCTACTTAGATGATTTTATTTAGGTTCTGCCTAGGGATTTATTGACACTGGTTTCAATTTGATAAATGGATGAAAGGACGCTACCTTGATGATTATTGACTAGATCATATTTGACTTCTTGTAAATAATTAAAAATGGCATCCCGCAGAATCGGTTTTTCAATGTTTACCGTGTGCTGATAGTCCCATAAATCCCAAACTATCAAACCAATTCCCACGATTGGATCGATTAATTCTGCGCCAAAACTACTCGCTACTGCTCCACCCGTTTTAGTGGCAATTTTCGCCCCGGTTTTTCCCGCTAGGGACAAATAAACTGTGCTGCCCACTTTCACCACTGGGATGAGAGATTTAACTCCCAAAGCAGTGGCACCACCGACTAAAAGTTTAATTGATGTGTTAGAAATATTGCCCTCGGTATCTTGAATTGTTATGGCTATATCGCTAAGATAACGATCCCATTTACCTTGGGGAATTTGATAACTGGCCTGAATATTCTCTAATTCATTGCTTAAATTATTGACATATAAATTAACAGCATCCCTAGTAATTCTCTCTAGACGTAATTGTGCTTCTTGGGGACGAATTACCCGTTTAGTAAACTCGGTTTGAATAGTTTTGGTCAAATTTTCTGCCACCACCTGTTCCGAGGGTGGATTATCTGTATTGACCCAGTGAGCGATCGAGGAGTATAATCCGCTTAAAAAGGCCTTACCCTCAAATTGTTTTTGATTGAAATAGTTAAAATACCAAGGCAAAAAACCCTGATCTACTCGTGTCATCAACTCCTCCACCCATCCCTCAATTTCTCCTAGGGCGAAGTTTTGAGAATTGGCTCTCGCTGTCTGTAAAGCTTGGCTAATTTCTCGATCGATTTTACTGTTAGATTTTTGGGGTATAGTGATGGGAATCTCTAGGTTAGTTTCGGTAGCAACCTTAGTTTTTAACGGTTCATTGCTGGCAGTTCCTAGCCAAATTTTCCCTAAAAGAGGCACGATAACCACTAGAACAACTATAGCCCAAATTAACGGGGTGATCGCCTTAATCAGTTGACTGATTGCCTGAATACGGTTAGTTTTTTCACTATACTGAGGTGGCTCAATATTTTCCTGTGAATCTGGCCTGGAGTTCATCGAAAAATTGGGTCTGAAACCCCGCCCTTTAGCGATAACGGAGGGCGGCTTTATACAAGTTAGTGAGAAACAATTAAACCGTTAGAACGACTAATTAACTGAATCTTGCTAACAGCCATCTGTCCCAATCGTTGACCATTGGCATCGCTTACAGATAACTGTTTTTCGGTATCTCCACTAACATAACCAATTCCTTTGGGAGAAGAAACTAAATCTCCTTTACGGAACCCATGTCTTGTGGTAGAGCCACCATATTTACGTCGTTTACCACCCTTAGAAAAAACCATCAGGTGAAGTTGACGACGACTAACAGGAGGACGTTTGATGACAGCAAAGGGAGCGTTTGTTACTTTAACATAACCCTTCCAATCATATCCATGTCCATTAGAATTGTGAAATGGCAAATAATCTAAAAATTGAAAACAGGCAAGAGCAATGCCATCGTTAGCATGACTTTCGGGTGATTGTTCTGCTTTATTTTTAGACTTTTCTAGTCGCAAATATTTTCTAAGATTAGAGGTTTGCCAACCAAAGCGAGTATGGACTGTTGCCAATCGAGACAGTTGCTCAATAGCCCATTTCTGTCCGACCATAACCGACGAGAAACCTTTTCCAGACTTAGCTCCTTTTCTACCAGAAGTTAGATCAATATAGGCTTTGATGTACTCAAAGTAAATGTCAGTAATTGGATAGATTTTGGTTAGTTCAGAAACGACTCGAAGTTCAAGTTGACGATTAGCTCTGATTGAGGGAGCTAATTTTCCTTGTTTTCTATTTGAGAATCGTTTTTGTCGATGCGCTCTTAGATTAAAAGAAAGTTGGCGGTTAATCCGTCTTACTCTACGTCCTCTTCGCATTAACCGTCTATTGTCTATGCGCTCTTTGACTCGTTTAAAAGGAAGTTCTAAGTGAGCCTTCCAAAGAGTAAAAAGAGAGGATTGAACACCAATTCCCGAAAATAATTTACCCGGGTCAATACCAATAGCAATCGGTTGGGTTTTATTGTTAGAGGATTCAGTGGTTAGCTGGACATAGAAAATATCTAAGTCGTTGAATTTGCCGATAGCTTTTCCTTCCTTAATCCACCGTCTGTCCCGACTGGGTTTGGTGGGCATTAACGGCTTTCCGTCTTTTGAGATAACAGGAACTCTTGCCATGGAGATAATCCTTAAGAGTAAAGTTAAAGTCCCTTCCCGCAACACAATCAAGATGTCTTGTCTAACAACGCTTTACCAATAAAGCTTAGAGAGAATCCGAACTAGGGAAGTATTCGGAGGTCTAGGCCAGATTGTGTCTCGATGCGGTAGTCTCTACTTGCGTCGCCTAAATTGGTCTAGGCAAGCCCCGTCGCTTTTAGTGCGGGGTTAGTGACCAGCTAACCTACTTAAAATTATTAGATCATCGTTCTCAAAAAACCGCAAACCGCAGAAACCCCAAATTTCTCAGCAGTAAACTGGAGAGAGCATTATCGGGCAAAAGACAGCCAATACCCGATAAATATCGGCAATTTTAGCGAATTTCTGCCTTCATCCGCTCAAGGGTTTGCTGCATTTGGTCGAACATCATTTGCGGAGTCATGCCAAATTGACCTAATTGGGTTTTTAGCTGTTCTACGGTCATTTGGGCGGAAAAATCTTCAGATAACTCGAAACGCTTCATAAATATCTTGTAGCGTTCCATTAACTCCTCCATCCTATCGATAAAGATGATTTTACCCTCTCGATCGAATTTCCCGTACTCGCTGCCCAGTTGTGTGAGGGACTGGTAATCCTCAAATAGCTGTCTAGCTTCCTGTTGAACCACTTCTGAGTCAAAGAATCCCATAATCTTAAAACTGCTTATCGTCGATAGTTATTTTCCATCCTATTTTATTTTAGCCGGGGAAAAAGTCTAGCTCTGGCCGATTTACGGATTACCGTATTGGGGAAATGGAGAGGATCACAAACGGCCCCCGTCGCGGTTTAACCGTTGCCCCAGGAAGTTTAAGATAAAAAGTGAAAAATCAAAAATTGTCCTTTAACTGCCCCACAGGGGCTATTTCGCTAAATTTGGGCTGTAGCCCTTATAATTTGCCAAAACGACGATGACGACCCTGATAATCTTTTAAAGCGTGGTGAAATTGCACTCGATCGAAATCGGGCCAGAGGGTGTCAGTAACGTAGATTTCCGCGTAGGCCATTTGCCAGAGTAAAAAATTACTAATTCGCATTTCCCCACTACTGCGAATTAACAGGTCTGGGTTAGGAATCCCGGCAGTATAAAGATACTGTGCAAAGAGAGATTCATCGATCGCTTCTGGGGAGACTAAACCCTGTTGCACCTGACGAGCGATCGCCTGACAAGCTTGCACGATCTCCTCTCGGCCACCATAATTAGCAGCCACCGTAAATTGAATACCGGAATTTTTGCTAGTTTCTGCTTGAGATTTAGCAATTTCCCGTCTTAAAGACTCTGGCAAGGCTGATAAATTACCAATAAAGCGAATTTTGACATTTTTCTGCATCATTTCTTGCAATTCCCGCTGCAAAACCCGCTCGAATAGAGTCATTAAAAATTCTACTTCCTCAAGGGGACGACCCCAATTTTCCGTAGAAAAAGCGTAAGCGGTTAAAGCGGGAATCCCCCACTCACCACAACAGCGCAGCAAGTCTCTGAGTGCATCTACTCCCCGTTGATGGCCTATAGTCCGTGGCAAACCACGACTTTTCGCCCAACGACCGTTCCCATCCATAATCACTGCGACGTGCTGAGGCAAACGGTTTTTATCTAAATCCGTAGGTAATTCTGGTGACAAGCTCGGTTTAACAGTCATTTTCTATCTTTGGGGGTTGCGCTAGGCGAACGGGAGAATTTTTCTAAGATTAGACGGCCTTTTAAGCCAATTGTACGCCCTAAACGTCCCCAACTCGGTGCGACCACTTCCCCCTCTCCCGACGGAGAAAACTTCGCTTCGAGCAGCTCTTTTAGTTTACTACTGGTTAAAGGCCGATCCAAATTACCTCCGGACGCGAGGGAAATCGAGCCGGTTTCCTCAGAAACCACAATACAGATACAATTATCTAGCCTTTCGGTAATGCCCATGGCTGCCCGATGACGGGTGCCTAATTGCCTAGAGGTACTGCGCTCCGATAGGGGTAGAATAACACCAGCGGCCACCACTCGATCGCCCCGAATAAATACGGCTCCATCGTGCAGTAAAGTTTTAGTTTGAAAAATAGTTTGAATTAATTCCTTAGATACTTGGCCATTTAGCATCACCCCCGGATTGACAAACACCTTGGTGTCGAGATTGCCACTGGTTTCTAATACCATCAGCGCACCGGTGCGATTTTGAGATAGATCCTTCACCGCGTCCACTAACTCATCAATGACATTATCGGTCTTGGGAGTGGGGGAACTTTTCTGAAATAACTCCCACACTTGACCTTTGCCCAATAATTCTAAAAAACGGCGGAATTCCGACTGAAAAATCACAGCGATCGCCACAGCTGCCCCCAAAATCAATTTTTCTAGGACTAACCCCAGCAAGCGCAATCCTAGAGCATCGCTAATCACCGAGGCCAGCATTAAGTAGATTAGTCCTCGCACCATCCAAAAGGTACGCCGCTCGCCGATAATTAGCAGCAGCATATAGGTAAGGAGGAGAACTAACCCAAAGTCTAGGAATGACAGACCATGGCTGAGAATCCAGGACAATAACCGGCGAGGGTCCAGAAAAAAACCCGACATGGGGGGACAATAGCGATGAGGTTTATATTAAGGAGAGTCGATTGGGTAAGCGGTCTTGACGCAGCAGATCCGCCAGATTTTCCCGTTCAAGGATCAGATTAGCTTCTCCATTTTGGACAATTACCGCCGCTGGACGGGGTAAGCGGTTGTAATTAGAAGCCATACTGTAGTTATAGGCCCCCGTGGCTAAAACCACTAAAATATCCCCTGGGTTGGTTTTCGGTAGCGCAATATCCTTAATTAGAATATCGCCAGATTCACAATGTTTTCCAGCTATTGTCACCACTTCCTGACATTCTTGACTCATTTTATTGGCGACCACGGCCCGGTAAACCGATTGATAGGTAATCGGTCGGGGATTATCGGACATTCCGCCATCGACGGCGATATAGGTGCGAATTTCGGGGATTTCTTTGCGATTACCCACTGTATAGGCTGTTACGCAAGCGGTGGCAATCAGAGAGCGTCCCGGTTCGGCAATAAGCAGCGGATAAGCGATACCTCTTTCCTGACAAGCTTTGGCCACTGCTAAGGACACCGCTTGTACCCATTCCTCGATACTTGGGGGGTCATCACTTTCAAGGTAGCGAATCCCTAAACCACCACCGACGTTTAATTGCTCTAGGGGTAAACCCCGTTCTAAACCTAATTTAAACCAATCTGCCAAGACAGAGGCTAAGTCTTGGTGGGGTTGACGTTCAAAAATCTGGGAACCGATGTGAGCGTGTAAACCCAGACAATTCAGCTGCGGATGAGCTAAAACATAGTCAAATACTGCTTCGATTTGATGGGGGTCAAAACCAAATTTACTGTCTAAGTGACCCGTGCGAATGTATTCGTGGGTGTGGCACTCGATACCGGGGGTTAACCGCAATAGAACCGGAATAGGGGTATCAGGACGATTTTCGCCTAATTTAACCAGATTTTCTAACTCTAGCCAGTTATCAACGATAATAATGCAGTTATGCTCGATCGCGTATTCTAATTCGGCGATCGATTTGTTATTACCATGAAAGTATATTGGCACAGCGGTTTTATTGATCTGGTCTAAAGCGGTTAACACCGTGTGAATTTCTCCGGCCGACACCACATCAAAACCTAATCCTTCACTAGCGACCACGGCCGATACGGCCAGGCAATTCCACGCTTTCGAGGCATAAATTACCCTAGATTCTCCGGGATAATGTGTCTGGAAACCTTGCAGGTATTGACCACAGGCAGTGCGGAGGGTGACTTCATCGATAATATACAAGGGTGAACCGAAACGTTCCACTAGGGTGGTCACATCGCAACCACCGATTTCTAGACAATCGCGGTTATTAACCTTGGCTGTCAGGGGTAACAGGGTTTGATTCGGGGATAGACAATCTTGATAGGCTAAATATTTTTGTCCGGAATTGCTGATTTTAGGTTCAGTTGATAGCATGATCGGTGTTTTTTGTCAAGAAATCGATAATTTTTGTTACAATCTCCGCGCATCCCCGATTCAGTCAAGGGAATTTTGACCGTCGGTGATCTAGATATAGTCATTTCAATTCAGATTGAGAATATCAATGCCAGAGTTCATAAGGATTCAACCAGTCTAGATTGTATCAGACTTATCTGAAATGACGATAACCAAAATAGTTATCTCTTTCACTTTACGACCAGTTCTAACCTTTCTCTGATCAGTAAAAATCCCTAGGAAATCCTGCTAAGTACCTAAGCAAAATTAATTACACATATCTAACCCCGCTCTTGCCTCTTGCCTCTTGCCTATCTTCACTAGGAAATTAATTTTGCACGACTACTTACTAAATCTGGTTATTAAAAACTGATTATTTATTCTCCTTTGCTTATTGCCTAATGCCTAAATTGCCAAATGCCTTTCTCTGTAAGAGTTTCATTCCTTATAACCCTGTCCGTTGCATAAGACAAACCGAAGAACCATAATTCATAATTTATAACTCATAATTCCCATAGGACTGAAATCCGGGTAAAATTTGAGAGATACAATCGGTCAATTGGGCATGGATTATAAAGAAGCAGGCGTGGATGTGGAAGCGGGACGCGCTTTCGTCGAGAAAATTCGCCAAAATGTGGAAAGTACCTTCCGTCCCGAAGTTATCGGCGGTTTAGGCGGTTTTGGCGGCTATTTTCAGTTACCTTCTGGTTATCAGCAACCGGTGTTAGTATCGGGAACTGATGGTGTGGGAACCAAGCTGAAAATTGCCCATAGTCTCAATTGCCATGATACGGTGGGAATTGACCTGGTGGCCATGTGCGTCAACGATGTCCTAACCTCCGGGGCCGAACCTTTATTTTTCTTGGATTATCTCGCCACTGGTAAACTGGAAGCGTCACAGTTAGCGGCGGTGGTATCGGGAATCGCTAGTGCCTGTCGTGATAGTGGTTGTACTCTTTTGGGAGGGGAAACGGCGGAGATGCCGGGGTTTTATTCGGCGGGAGAGTACGATTTGGCGGGTTTTTGCGTCGGTATTGTCGAAAAAAGTCAATTACTCGACGGCAGTAAGGTGCAAATCGGCGATGTGGCTATCGGTTTAGGCAGTAGTGGGGTTCACAGTAACGGTTTTAGTCTTGTTCGTAAGATTATCGACACCCAGGGCTTAAATTGGCAAGATTGCCCCGCAATTTTAGCCGGCTCTAGCTTAGGTGAAGTTTTGTTAACTCCCACTAGACTTTATGTTAAACCTGTGCTAGAACTGCTACGCTCTGGGTTAGATATTCACGCCATGGCCCACATTACTGGGGGTGGCATCCCGGAAAATTTGCCCCGCTGCTTGGGTAAAGGGCAGTCTGTGCGGATTTACCGCGAAAGTTGGCCAGTTTTGCCAATTTTTCACTGGTTAGCCCAGATGGGTTCGGTTAATCCCGAAGCCATGTTTAATACTTTTAATATGGGTATCGGTTTTGTGATCATTGTCCCATCAGATCTGGCGCAATTGACTATTAATCAACTACAATCCTCTGGGATTAATGCCTACCAAATCGGCGAAGTGATTGCCGGTAAGGGAGAAATTGTTGGGCTTGATTAAAGTTAGTTGAGGCTAAGAAGATTTTGCCATCAATTCCACCAAAAAATCAGGTTGACTGGCTGGGATAGCAGCAGCGTTTCGGCCTATCCCTAACCCAATTTATATTAACGTCAGTTCGGGATAAGGGTGGAAAGAAAAGGCGGGGGCTAGTAAGCTGAAAAATATATAAACTCAGCACCCCCAACCCATCTATGTCTAGTCGAGAAGCTCTTTTCTGTCCTGTCGACGACGGATATTGAGTTTTTTGCTAAACCCAAACGGAACCTGAAAAATCGCTTAATCCGCCTTCATGACCAGCTTTTATCCCGTAAGCGTTCTATTGTCGAGACTATTATTGACCAACTCAAGAACATCTCTGGGATTGAACATTCCCACCACCGCAGTCCTGTTAATTTTTGCGTTAATCTTCTCTGTGGTTTGATTGCTTACTGTCACCAGCCGAAAAAACCCTCCTTGAAGTTAGCTATTTTTGCCTTATATTTCGAGAATAACGGGGGTATGATCGCTAGGTTTTTCTTGTTTTCTGGGTTCTCGATCGATCAGACAATTAACGGCTTTTTCGTATAGCTGAGGAGTTAAATAAAGATGATCGATTCGCCAACCTCGGTTACGAGCAAAACCACCGCTGCGATAATCCCACCAACTATAATGTCCTGCTGCTGAGGTGAATTTTCTAAAGGCATCTTGTAAACCAATTTCTAAGACCTTTTCTAAAGCTTCTCTTTCTTTAGCTGAAGACATAATATGATTTTCTTTGCCTTTGGGATCATAAATATCTTTATCTTCTAAGGCAATATTAAAATCACCGCAGATACATAATTCCTGGGGTTGAGAATTAATAATTTTATCTAGATATTTCCTAAGAGTTTCTAACCATTTAAGCTTATAAATATATTTATCACTATCTAGGGAAGAACCATTAGGAACGTAGAGATTAATAATCCGAATATCGCCGATTACTCCAGTAATTAAACGTTTTTGTTCGTCTAGTTCTCCCGTTAAATTTTCGCCGATAATCGGACTAAATCCCACAGTGATATCGTCCAGGGGTTTCTGGCTAAAAATCGCTACACCATTATAGGCTTTTTGTCCAGAAATATAGAGATGATAACCCAAAGATTCAAAAGCTTCTCTGGGAAAATCTCGATCAATTACCTTGGTTTCTTGCAAGCATAAAACCTCAACGGGATTGAGTTGTAACCAATTAATTACCTGATCTTGTCGGCTGCGAATCGAGTTGACATTCCATGTGGCGATTTTCATAGCTAAAAACCGAGAATTTTTCTCACACTTCCTCAGCAAAACTACTGCGACGCACAAACTCAAAGGAACCGGCGATCGAACCCCAGACTAATTGATCGGTTTCGGGATCTAAACCGCGATCAACGCTAATTAATCCCTGTTCACTAATTTCAAAACTATTATCCAAATAAGTCATTTTATCTTTGCGAAAGACTAAACATTGTTTCCCCGGTTTCACCACCCCTTTAAAACTCTTACCTGTCCAAGTTACATTCATATCACAACCCGGCATCGGTTCTAATAATTCTAAGCTGAGATTTTTGAGACGCTGGGGTTCTCTAGAAGCACCAAAAAAGTTAGCTTCCTCTTTAACTTTAAAGTTTTCTAGTTCAATATGGTCATCGACTACCGATAATTTAAATACTCGTAAACGATAGGGAGTATTGAGCATAAAATCGTAGGCCTGCTCTAAAAATAAACTGGTTCCCTTCAGTAATTCATCGGGTAAAGGACGCATACACACGCGAATATGGGCAAA
Source organism: Microcystis protocystis FBCC-A270 (assembly GCF_050500235.1). NCBI lineage: Bacteria > Bacillati > Cyanobacteriota > Cyanophyceae > Chroococcales > Microcystaceae > Microcystis > Microcystis protocystis. The sequence goes on along the minus strand of NZ_CP191407.1, from coordinate 4,025,215 downwards.
AAAAGGCGGATTAGCAAAAGCTTGTTCTTGATTACTAAAATCGGCCGCCATCCAGCGTGCTAGGGTTTTTATATCCGTAGAATGAGTCATAATTTTTGATATTTTAATGGCTATTAGCTATCAGCGATCAGCTAGTTAATCGCTCTGATAAATTTTCACTGATTACTGATAACTATGCCCCGACAATTTTTATTGTGCAATTACTTTAATTTCGATATCGGCACTAACTTCGGGATGGAGTTTGACTTGTACTTTATAGACTCCCAATTGACCGATATCGGGAACGGTAATACCACGGCGATCAATTTCTAATTTGGCATTTTCTAGAATAACCGTAGCCACATCTTGACTGGTGACAGTACCGAAAATCGCCTCGTTTTCACCCACCTGTTTAGGGATGGTGTAGGGACTGAGTTTTTCGATCGCAGTTTTTCTGGTTTCCGCTTCTTGTTTTTCGGCGAGGAGACGTTGACGCTCTTTTTCTTTCCTAAATTCTGCCTGTTTAATCGCGCCTTTGGTGGCTAAAACGGCCACACCTTGGGGGATAAGGTAATTGCGCGCATAACCGGGTGCCACTTCCACCACATCGCCATTTTCACCTAATTTGCTGACTTTTTGATTGAGGATAACCTGCATTCGTTTCGCCATGATCTTGACCTAAAACAATAGTTCCAAAACCTTTATCATACCATGCAATCGTCAAGTCTCGATCACAAGTTAGTTATTGCCGGCGGCGATGATTTGGGTTAATAGGGGACCGATTGCCTGAAAAGCCGAGGGTAAAACCGCTACGGTGGCGGCTGCGATAATAATTGTCGTGGCCAATCTCAGCACTTTCTCGGAGGCTTTTTCGTAGGTGTCAAATTTATAGTCGAGCTTGTCTAATCTTTGGTCTATTTCCTGAAAGCGTTGTCCCATAGCATCAAAACGTTGGTCTATTTCCTCAAAACGTAGATCTATCGCCTCAAAACGTTGATTTACTGCTGTTTGGAAGCTTTTCAGTTCGTTGAGAACATCGGTTAGGGTGGGTTCTTGAGTGGACATGGTGACACCTTCGGGAATTTGATCGCCTAACACAATTATAACCTTAAGTCAAGCTTTTTTGATGATAATTAACGTTTTTATTGGTAATATTTTGACCTTGTTCCGGTATTGGAGACAACCAGTATTTCTATTCTAATAAGGTCTCTTTAATTGTTGTTAAAACTTTGCTATCTTTGACCATCCAAGCATGAAGCAATACGGGAATCGAAATTTCTTTCCCCACCGATAAACGGGAACTATGGGCAGGAAATATCATTAAATCGTAGGGAGTCCAGATAATTGTGGTTTTAATTTTATTTAAAATTTGTTGACAATCTTTATTTAAATCCTCTAGAAATTGACTCCCTGGCTGCATTTGTCTAATCCCATCTAAGGGTAAACTATATGCGGTTAAAGTGCCTCGATTCGGGGCAGAAATATTTAGGTAACGTTGCACTCTTGCCACCCCTCCTAATCTTTGCAGGTAGTAGCGGGTAATTAATCCTCCCATACTAAACCCAATCAGATCTACTTTCTGCTCTTTAGCAAAGTTTTTCTCGATATAATTGTCCACCTGACCGGCTAAAACTTCTAACTTTTCGTAACCATGATTGGGAATTAGATTAAAACTATGCACCTGCCAACCATGATAGTTTAAATACTCGCTCATCGGTTTAAAAACAGCCGTAGTGTCCAGAAAACCATGCACCAAAACAACGGGATTCATAGATGAGGTTTTATCCTTAAATTCTGAATCTATTCTAACGGATGATCGGGGTAATGAGGGAAAAATTTTTGGGAAGAGCCTATCTACTAGGTGCGGCTACCGGCAACTTCTAAGGATTAGGGAAAAAACCAAAAAGTTTAGCGGCACCTCCTAAAATAGCGACTACCAATGCTATCAGAATCCCTCGATTGGTGAATTCCTGATAGGCAACCCTTGCAGTTAATCCCTCGATTTTTGTACTTACTCGTTCATCCAAAGCTTTGATTTCTCCCTTGAGTTCGGCCTGTCCTATTTCTACTTTAGTTAACCGGTCTTCTATCTTGTCAAATCTCTCATCAATACGTTTTTCCAGAGAGTCGATTTTCTCGTCAATACGTTTTTCCAGAGAGTCGATTTTCTCGTCAAGGCGTTTTTCCAGAGAGTCGATTTTCCCCTCAATTCTTGTCAGGACAGCTTCTAGGGAATAAGTGACAGTTTCGTTAGACATTTTGAGCAACTCCAAAAGTCAAATCTCCAGGGCTAAATGCTGGGGGCTATATCTTACGGAAAAATCAGGGGTCTATAGGCGGACGCGGATTCCCATTATAATAAAATAATAAGTCAAGACTTGAGTTTTTGTCAAGCTTTTTTTTGACGGCAATCAATGGCAAGAATTTCGGGGAAGTATTTAGCCACCGATGCCTAAACGTCCCGCTAAACTAGGGCTTAAAGGAATCAGAGTCGCTAACATTAAAAAGAGCAGTAATAAACCCCAACCAGCGCGGGTGTCATCGGGTTCGGTCAACTCGTTTAAACTAGGTCTTTCCAACTCTCTTTGTAAAAAAGCGACTAAAATTGTCCAATAGAGAGGAATGGGATTGCTAGAATTAACTAAGGAAATAATGCCCAAAATAACCAAAGTGGCCACAGTGGTACGGCGGGCAATTTTGCGACCATAAATAGCCTGAACAATTCTGCCACCATCTAACTGTCCGGCGGGCAGTAAATTAAGGGCAGTAATCACCAATCCTAACCAACCAATAACAGTTAAAGGATGCACGGAGATAACGGCATTTTGTAACTCGTCACCTAAAACTATCCGCGCTAAAAAACTCACTAAAATTGAACTTTGGAAAAAGGTACTAGGGATTTGAAAAAGGCTGGCAGAATTAGATAAAGTCAGTCCAACAATTAACAAGATTAAAGAAACCAAACCTCCCAAAGCAGGACCAGCAAAAGCTATATCAAATAGGACACTGCGGTTAGGTAATAAAGATTCAAAACGAGTAATCGCCCCAAAAGAACCAATCTGCCAAGTGGGAAGAAAATAGGGTAAACTGAGACGAACATTATGGCGTTTAGCGATAATTAGATGACCAATTTCGTGGGCAATTAATACCGACCATAAACCCAAACTGAGGGGAATTGCTTCTCGATATCTCTGCCAATTACTAAACAAATCAAAACCTAATAAAATTCCCGCCGCTTCTAAGCTGGTGACAATGGTAGCGACTAACAAAACTAAAGAGAGATTTTTTTGAGCAAGAGTTGCAGGACTAGGATCATTAGTTTTGGGAAGGATAATTACCACCGGTTTTTCCTCGGTTCCTTCCACCAGAAATAAACGATATTTATCACCAAAATGATTACTTAATTTCTGGGTTAAGCGCGAGTGAACTATATCCGGTTCTCCCCGTAAATTGCCTTTAAAAATTGCCCCTTCCTGAAAAGAGATAGTTTCGGTGGCAAAAAAAGTATCTATCCCAAAAATACTCTGAATAACTTTTATATCCTGTTCGGAAATTGGCATCACATCCGGCACAATTACTGTCACCGCTGCCGGGGTTTCTAGGGGAGTAACGGACTGGCTAACTGCTGGGTTAACTTTTGGTTCAATTATCTGATTGGTTTTCAGTAAGCGTAACCGGTTGCCTAAATAAATATAGATAATTGTGGAAGCAACCAGTAAAAAGAGAATTACCGCTAGATTGAGAGCAATTCCCGCCGCAAATAGCCCGAAAAAAATTAACCAAGGAGCTATTAGTACCAAGGATTGTAACCAAGGTAAAATTCCCAGTTGGCCGTAGGGTTTAGCTCGATAAAAACTCCAAGTCAAGATAGCACCAGCGACGAGGAAAATAACAGCGACCGCAGCAATTTCCGAAGAAATATTAACCATAGGAAAGTCAAAATCAATAGGTTTTTATCAATCAATTTGATTATAAGCTTGCAGGGCAGCCCGTAATTGCCCTCGATGCTTTTGTAACAATTCTTGTCCTGCCGCCGCCGAAAGTCCCGTTTTCTGCATTAACAAAGCCAGTTTAACCCGGCGGCCACTTTTTTCCAGTAAAATTGCCGCTTCCTCACGACTAATATCGCTAAGGTGGCAGATAATCCGTAGGGCGCGGTCATGGAGTTTATGATTAGTAACAGCCACATCGACCATCTGGTTGCCGTAAACCTTGCCTAACATTACCATTGTCCCTGTGGAAAGGATATTTAAAGCCATTTTCGTCACCGTTCCCGCTTTCAGGCGGGTGGAGCCAGCCAAAAGTTCTGGTCCGGTCAATAAGCGGATATCCACATCCACGGCGATCTCCACCTGTTCGGCGGGGACACAACTAATGGCAATCGTCGTCGCACCTCGCTGTTTTGCCGCCTGTAAAGCCCCGTGAACGTAGGGGGTTGTCCCCCCGGCGGTAATCCCCACTACCACGTCTAATTCGTGAATTTCTCGCTGGGCAATAATCGCCGCCCCATCTTCCGCTTTATCCTCCAAATCTTCGGAACTACGCACCAGCGCTGCCGCTCCACCGGCAATAATTCCCTGTACCAATTCCGGGGGAGTGCAGAAGGTGGGGGGACATTCGGCCGCGTCCAAAACCCCCAGCCGGCCACTGGTTCCCGCCCCAATGTAAAAGAGCCTACCACCCTTAGCCAGAGCTTGACTGGTCAGGGAGATTGCTAGGGCCAATTCTTGCCGGGCTATGGCGATCGCTTTTAGGGTTTGGGCATCCTCGCGATTGAAGAGATCCACCAATTCGAGCGGGTTTAATTGGTCTAAATTTAGGCTGTTTGGGTTAATTTGTTCGGTTAACAGGTGTCCTCTGCTTTCCCACTGTTCCATAACGGTTTAATTGAGCTTTTCGTAAGATTATTTTTAGTATATAGCGAATCGGTGGGCTAAAGGCTTGACAACTGCCCCCTAGATATTAGACAATAGTAAATCGTGTCAATTCCTGCTCGGATCAGGTGAAGACATTAGCACAAAAGCTGGAATTTTTTTCAGCTACCTGTACGGCAAAACGAGCGCAGAAAATTCATGAGTTACGCAATTATTGAGACCGGTGGCAAACAGATTCGGGTGGAACCTGGTCGCTATTACGATATCGAACTTCTTCCCGTTGATGAACAAAGTACCCATACCATCGACAAAGTGCTATTAATCCATGATGAGGATGATATTAGCATCGGTCAGCCCTTTATCGAAGGGGCCAGCGTCGAAGGGACTGTCATGCAACATCGTCGGGGCAAAAAAGTTATTGTCTATAAAATGCGCCCGAAAAAGAAAACCCGTAAAAAACGCGGTCATCGTCAAGAAATTACCCGTTTTATGATTGATTCAATCAATTATAACGGTAAAACCCTAGTCGCCACTGCTGCCACCTCCGTCGCTGAAGTTGTAGAAGATAGTGGCGACGAAGAAGAATAACTTTTAGAATCAAAAAAGCATTTGGAGAGAAATTATGGCTCATAAGAAAGGTACGGGCAGTACCCGCAACGGACGCGATTCTCGTTCCCAGAGACTAGGCGTTAAGCGCTACGGTGGTCAAGTGGTAAAAGCGGGAAGTATTCTCATCCGTCAACGGGGTACTAAAGTTCACCCGGGTAAAAATGTTGGTCGTGGTGGCGATGATACTTTATTCGCTTTAATTGATGGTGTGGTCAAATTTGAATACAAGGATAAAAGTCGCCGTCAAGTTAGCGTTTATCCTGCTGAAGTTAGCGCTAGTTAATCGACTCTCTCGACATCATGGTGTCAATTGCGCCCCGACATTACTACATATTAGTTGTTATGAGGGGGCGTAGGACTCAAGTCCTCCTTACCCTCGCTACTCTCCCTGCAGCTTCAACCATCAAGGGCAAACTAAAACCCTCCCAATCCAGCGAAAAAGAAACCACAAAAGTAGGCTAAATTGCCCGATAAATATGACAAATGCCCCGCAACTATTCCGGGTCTGTTTCCCTTGCTAATACTTCTTGTAGTTGTGGTACTAAGGTCGGCAAATCTTCTCGAATTGTTGCCCAAATTCTACTTAAATTAACTTGAAAATATTCGTGAGTTGCAACATTTCTCATTCCTGCCATTAAACGCCAAGGAATAAGAGGATAGCGAGACTGAATTTCCTTCGGTACATTTCTAGTTGCTTCTCCGATAATAATAAAATCATAGAGAACCGCTTTGATATTTGTTTGATTCTTGGCAAATTCCTCAAACGTCATTGCCTTTGTTCGCTGTTCAATTTCACTGATAGATTCTAAAATGTCTTGAAGGCGAAGTCGCCAATCTCTAGAAGGCATTGATCAGCTCCTCAAGCACAGGTTCTCGTAAATGTTCTCTTAAGGCATCCTGAGTTCCTAAATCCACAGAGCATCCCAGAATATCTTCTAAATAATACTGTACTTGCAGAAGTTGAAAAAAACCACCTTGTCGATCGAATTCTACTAACAAATCTACATCACTATCGGCATCAGCTTCATCCCTGGCCACTGAACCAAATAAAGACAAAGATTTCACCCCTAGTTTTTGTAACTGTTCTCGGTGTGCCTCTAGAATTGCCAGCACCTCGTCCCGTTTCATTTGGTGTGTCTTTGAACCTGCCATCAATATTATAGCTTTGTCGGTGCAACCCTTAAGCTGAAGCTGAAATCTTCCAAATCTACAAAACAAACTAATCACTGAAAACTCACATCTGATAACTGATAACTGATAACTGATAACTGATAACTGATCACTGCTCACTGATTAAGCGGTAGCTTCTAAAAATACGCCTAAATTGCGGAATTTTTGATAACGAGATTCGCGTCGTTGTTGGGGAGTTAACAAAGATAAAGTCTCTAAATTTTCACTAATAGCGGCTTTTAAATTGGCTGCCGCTTTAATCGGATCAGCATGAGCCCCTCTGGAGGGTTCAGGAACGATCTGATCGATAATATTTAACTCTTTTAAATCTTTTGAGGTAATTTTGAGGGCCACTGCCGCTTTATCAGATTTTTTGGCATCTTTCCAGAGAATGGCTGCACAAGCTTCGGGAGTCGCCACGGTATAGACAGAATGCTCTAACATTAACAGGCGATCACCGACACCGATCCCCAAAGCACCGCCCGAACCACCTTCGCCAATAACAGTACAAATGATCGGCACATCTAAACGGAACATCTCCCGAAGATTATAGGCGATCGCTTCTCCTTGACCTAATTTTTCCGCTTCTACCCCCGCCCAGGCGCCGGGGGTGTCAATAAAGGTTAAAATTGGCTGATTAAACTGATGAGCGTGTTCCATTAAACGCATGGCTTTACGATAACCACCGGGGGCAGCCATGCCGAAATTTCTAGCCACATTATCCTTAGTATCCCGGCCTTTTTGATGCCCGATAATCACCACGGGACGACCGTTAAAACGGGCAACACCACCCACAAGAGCGGGATCGTCGTAACCACCGCGATCCCCGTGCAACTCGAACCATTCATCGGTGATGGCCTGAATATAATCTAGGGTGCTGGGGCGCCGGGGATGACGGGCTAATTGTAGCCGTTGGGAAGGGGTGAGATTGCTAAAAATTTCACGACGTAATTGATTAGCTCGTTCGTCTAGTTGACTAATTTGTTCCGAGACATCTACGCTATTTTCTTGGGCTAATTCTTTAATCTGTTCGATGCGGGATTCTAATTCGTAGAGGGGTTTTTCAAAATCTAGGAGAAAAATCTTTTTCTCGGTAGTCTCGTTTTTGGTCATAGGTTAGTGGCTAGAAGTTTACTGTTCGCTAAGTAGGTAGGCGTTAAAAATTATCAAATACCCCCCTTATCAACGGGGGATCAAGGGGGGATCGGCACCCCCCTTATCAAGGGGGGCAGGGGGGATCAGAGGCAAAATCTATCTTCAATTTAATTATAACTACTTACTTAATCTTTTCTAGCTTAACGTTTTTCAGCGATCGATTATCGGCAGCTTCGGGATGACTGGGAGATAATTTCAGGTTATCGATCGAATTTTGTCAATTGTTGTATAATGATAGATCGTGCCTTTTTCACCCCAAGGAGGATTAGTTATGGCAGGAAGTGAACTAAAAGCGGATCTATGGGTTAACGAATATATTACCCCCTGGGACATTTATAGTCATGGGGTTTCGCGGATTTTAGCCTACAAAAAAACCGCTTTTCAGGAGATGTATATTGTAGAGTCGGGGGCCTATGGAAAAGCCTTGGTACTGGATGGGAAATGGCAATCTTGTACGGGGGATGAATTTATTTATCATGAAGCATTAGTGCAACCGGCAATGATTGCCCACCAAGAACCAAAAACTGCTTTAATTCTGGGAGGTGGTGAAGGTGCGACAACCCGGGAGTTATTGCGTTGGAAAACAATCGAAAAAGTGATGATGATCGATATCGATGGGGATGTGGTGGCAGCTTGTAAGGAACATCTTCCCGAAATGCACCAAGGCACTTTTGATGATCCTCGTTTTGAGTTAGTTGTGGCCGATGCTTTAGAAGTTTTAGACACTACTAACGATCAATGGGATATTATTATTTCTGATCTGGTTGATCCCATCGGAGAGGGTCCTTCTTTCCCCCTATTCACGAAAGAATACTTTGAAAAACTACAAAGAGTTTTGGCCGAAAATGGCATTGTTGTTGTCCAATCTGGCCCGGTTTCTCCTCCTTCAGTGATGTATCATGCGCGTTTGGTGAATACTTTAAAAGCAGTTTTTCCCTACGTTCATTCCTATTGCGCTCCCACTCCTAGTTATGGTTCTCCTTGGGGTTTTACTCTTTGTGCTAATCATCCTTTAAATACTCGTCCCGATCCCGATGTGGTGGATGAATTAATCACCGATACAACTACGGGAGGATTACGTTTAATTGATGGCATGACTTTACTAGGAATGTTACAAACTCCTCTCTATATTCGTCAAGCAATCGCACAAAATACGGAAGTTTATACCCTAGCAAAACCCCCGAAATTCTTCGGTCAAGGAGTTATCAGTAATCAGTAATCATCAGTTATCAGTTATCAGTTATCAGTTATCAGTAAATAAGAGTTATAATTAGAAATCGATCGAGTCTTCATGATTAAGAATTGTTTGCAGAATTTCTAGGGGAACAGTAGCAAAGTATTGCTGGAGAAAGTTTTCTAAGGCCACCGCTTCCAGAAATTGCTCAATCTTATTAATTTTTGCCTCATGATTGACTAATTCAAAGGATAAATTTTCTTGATTTTCCTTGACTTTAAAGCCATTTTCTGCTAGGGAAACTAATCCTAATTCTAGGGTATAATAACTGAGGTTTAAACGGTTTTGTAATTGTTGACGGGAAATACTGGTTTTAGTTCTAGCTAAATATTTCCCAATCCCCACAAGGTTTATCCATGAGGTGTGAGCGGATTTTTTTAAAGGACTAGCATAGGCAAGAACTAACTTTTTATCGCGTAAAATTGCCTGTTGATATTCCCTAGAAAGTTTTGTCCAATCCCGGGGACATTCCCGGAGAAAAAGGGGATTTAATTGGTTAACTTCTTGATTAATTTCTCGATTACGATTGTCGATTAAAAAATCTTTTTTATTGCCATAGCTTAGGAATTCTTGTTGATAGGGTTGCAGAGCAATTAATCGCACTTCATAGCGATTTTTGGAGGTATTAAAATCTAATTCAACTACGGCATCATAATGGGTATCGGCAGCAATTTCGTCTCTCTGATGACCCCACCACATACCGGGGAATCCCTGCTCGATTGAACTATCCCAGAGATCAAAAGTTGTCCGGGGATAAGCGATTTTTTTGCCTTTGAAATCCTCAAGATTTTTATGCCAAAGATTGTGAAAATAACAATTTTGAATTAATAGCTTCGGTGTCGGATTACCCATCCCACAGGGTTCCAGTAATTTTAATTCTCGAAATAGACTTTTTCCCAATTGGGAAACCGTCACCACTGCATCCACTTCTATCTGAGAAGAAAGGGAAGTTAAATCAATTCCTGTGCGTCGCAACTGTTGATTAATTCCCTCAATAAATAGGGGTAAATTTTCTATGGTTAAACTTAAACCAGCGGCCAAAGGATGACCACCAAAACGATGTAAAAGATGGGATTGAGAGGATACTAATTGATAGAGATCGATCTCACGAATTGACCGAGCGGAACCCTTAGCAAAAGGTGGTTCACTGGTACTTAATAAAATTGTTGGTCGCTGGTATTCTTGGGCAATTTGTCCCGCAACTAATCCTAAAATTCCCGCCAGCCATTGGGGATCATCTAAAATAATTACATTAGTGGTGGAAAGATCAATTCTCTCTAGTTTTTTCTGAACTTGTTTAATAATATCCCGTTGGATTTCTTGGCGACGAATGTTGGCTAATTCCGCTTGTTCAGCTAATTCGTGACAACGTTTTTCATCTTCACTGGTGAGTAATTCCACACAAAATTTAGCATCGCCATAAATGCGACTGACGGCATTAATTCGCGGTCCAATACCGAAGGATATATCCATCGGTCTATCTCCGGTTTTGTTACATAACTCGAGTAATTTTTTAACTCCTAAACGCTGAGTATTTTGCAGTTTTTGCATACCTTTTTGAGCTAAATAACGACATTCTCCCGTCAATTTGACTAAATCGGCAATTAAACCAATCGCAACTAAATCAAGTAAATTTTCTAGGGGTTTTCTGGGAATATCTGCTAGGGTTAAATACATCGCTTCCACTAATTTATAAGCAACAGCAACCCCAGAAAGATGATAGAAAGGATGGGTTTCCACAAAGTAGCGGGGATTAATCAGGGCAATCACCTCGGGGCGCTCGTCGGGTAGGGTATGATGATCGGTGATGATAATATCGATGCCTAAACCGTTTGCATAGTCAATTTCAGCGATATTCGTGCTTCCCGTGTCACAGGTGACGATTAAACGGGTTCCTTGATGCGCTAGTTTCTCGATACCTGGACAATTGAGGCCGTGGGATTCTTTTTGGCGATCGGGTATGTAATAATCTAACTGTTGATAGGGTGGAAAAAACTGCCCCAATCCTTCCCAGAGGACACTGGTAGCGGTGACACCATCGGCATCGAAATCACCCCAAATAGTCACTTTTTCGCCTTTATTTAGGGCTTTTTCCAGTCTTTTGACGGCGAAGTTCATTTCTTGCCCAAAATCAAAGGGAGTTTTTGACTGATAAGCTTTCTCATCCAGAAACGTCCGCAGAGTCGCCCCATCCCGGACACCGCGATGCCATAATATTTGTGCCACGACGCTGCCATCCGACTCTGGGGTGTAGTCTTGGACTATTTTTAAAAACTCTTGGGGAAGAGTTACCGATGGGGGAATTTGCCAGTTAGACACGGGATATCAAGGAAAAAGTAAAAAGGGAAAAAGGTGGCAGTTTTTGTGATTTTCCCTATCTCCATTTAGGGCTTGCTGAACAAATGTGAAATGTAGGCAAGGTAAGGGTTTTGTGGCTTTTCTCGCGAAACAGGTGCAAGATTTTGAGAGAATCGTGCTTCAAAACCTTGCGTCTTCATCAGCCCGCGTCCTGTAGGGGCGAAGCATTCGGACAATAACCTATCGGTGAAACCGTAGATTTTCTATCCGAATGCTTCGCCCGTACTTTTTCAGCAAACCCCATTTAGCCACCACTAACGGGGGGAATTAGAACTATCTCATCGCCATTTTCGAGGACTTTCTCTCCCGAAACAAACTGAAGATTAACTCCAAAACGAGTAACATTGCGCCATCTTTCTAATTGAGGATAGGGGGCTATAATATAGTTTAACACTTCTGTAAGGGAAGTGTGGGCAGGAAATTCGAGGTTTAATTGTGAAGTTTGATAGACTTCTTGATAAATAGCAAATAGTTTTACTGTTACCGTAATTTTTTCCATATTTACATCAATATTTTTCCTAGGATAATAACATCAATTGGGAACCCTGTTCGGTTTTGCGGACTTCGATGCGATGTTGAAAAGCTTCTTTAAATTGGGGCATATGAGTTACAGTCAAAATACAGGCAAAATCGGCGGATATAGCGTTAATTGCCGCGATTAAGCGATCGCATCCTTCCGCATCCTGAGTTCCGAATCCTTCGTCAACAATGAGCATTTGTAGAGCTGTTCCGGCTCTTTGTGCCAATAATCTCGCTAAAGCTAATCGAATCGAGAAATTAATCCGAAAAGCTTCCCCTCCTGAATAGGTTTCGTAGGGACGGGATCCCCGGGTATCACCAATAATAATGTCTAAAGTATCGATTAACTTTTCTCGCTGTTTCTTCGTACCTTTACCGCTTTTTTGGGTTAAAAACTGCACATGAAATTGATTACCAGTTAAGCGAGCTAAGATATGATTAGTTTGTGCTTCTAACTCTGGTAAAACATTCTCAATCATTAGAGTTTGTAAACCATTTTTGCCGAAAGCTAGGGCTAACTCTTTATGAACTCTATATTGTTTTTTAACTTTAGCTAAATCGCTCTCTTTTTCTGTCAGTTGTTTACCTAAAGTTTCCAGTTGATGTAACTTCTCCTCAACCCGACCTTTTTGGGAGAGCAATCCATCAATTATCTGTCTCCGCTGTTGAATATTAGTCGATAATGCGGCTATTTCTTGGCGATAGTCGGTCAAAGTACCAATCTTTTGAATAATATTTGCTAACTCCTGATTCAGCTTCTGGCGATCCTCATTTCGCAGCTGTAATCTTTGCTCAATGTCAGCGATTTTAGCGGCTATTTCTGGATAAATTTTTTCCGCTTGTTGCCAGTCTTGATACTGTAATCTTACCCCCTGTAATTGTCGAATCAGATTTTGAATATTCTGATGTTCACTGCGATCATAATTTAAGTTTTGAATAAGCTTTTCTAAGCGTTCAATTTCCTGTTTAAGTGGGGAATTTTGACCTAGTTCTTGCTTCTCTTGTTCTAGTTTAGCTAATTGGTTAATTAAATTAGGTTTCTCAGCCTTGATATTAGATAAACGACGGTTTGCTTGCTTAAGTTCTGATTCTTGAATTTCTGCCCAACGCCATCTTTTTTCTTCTCCTCTGACTAAAGCATGACTTTGTTCATCATAATTTAATAAGGCGATTTCTTGATTGACAATTTGCAATTCTTGCTGTAATTCTAGGGCATAATTGCCACTGCGTAAAAGTGCTTCTAACTCCACAAGTATCTCCTCGGTTTTCTCTAGTTCTATTTCCTTTTCTTCAATAGTTTCTAACTTGACTTCCAACTGCACATATTTTTGTTGTAGATTCGATCTTGCTGGCAATTCTTGTTTAATTTGGGCTAATTCCTCGCGTAAACGTTTTAAATCTCGATCGCAGTCTGCCATCTGTTCCTGTAGGGACCAAATTTGCTCTTGAATTTGTTCTTGATGTTGATGGGTTTTTCTGATTACCTGATGACGGTGATGACTGTCTAAATTCTGTTCACACAGAGGACAAACCGAATCAGGAATATTTAATTTTTCCAATTTATCAGTTAACTCTAAAAGTTGTTCTTCATATCTTTTCTGTTGATCCAATAAACTTTTTTTATCCACTTGTTTAACAGTTTCCTTTTCTTCCACTCGTTCACAATAGGTTTGTTTTTTATCTAGTTCCTTAATTCGCTTGGCTAAATTGAGAGCTTCCTCTCTTAGAAGCGGAATACGAGCGATTTCTGTCTCTAATTGTTGCCGATTTCTTTGCAGTTGTTCCCGACGAGCATTAATCCTGGCTTTTTCCCGTTCCAACTGCATATTTAGATCAGCTTTTCGGCTATTTAAAGGAGCATATTTTAAAGCTAATCTATCCAATTCCTGAAGACGTTGACGATGATAATTTAATTTCTCTAATCCTGCTTGAATATCCCCCGCTTGCTCGATAATTTTTTGAGTTTCTTGTTCCTGTCTTCGCAATTCTTCTAAACGAGCGCTCGTTTGTTGGATGGGAAGGGTAAATTCGTTAATTTTTTGCTGTAATTTCTGTTCTAATTGTTGTTTATCATACTGGGCCTGTTGCCAAGCTTGCAATTGACTTGACAAACTTGCCTCTTTCTGGTCTAAATTGATTAGGCGCTCGTGTGCAGTAATAATGTCATTTTTGCGATGAAGAATAGTCCTTATTTGATTTAATTGATTGTCTAGACTAACTTTTTCCCGGTCTAATCTCTCGATTTCTGCTAATAAAGCTCGCTCCTGTTCTCGTTGCCACTGCAGCTGTTTTTCCCAATTCTGACGCTGATTTTCTTCCCCTTGCAGTTGCTGTAAACGCCGATTATTTACCTCTTGTTCTTGATTAATTTGGTTAATTTGGGTGCTTAACTCTTGCAGGTGTTCCTGATAAGAATTTTTCTCCTGAAGACGGAGTTTGATAGTTTCTACTTGCTGCTCGATCTGGAGGGATTGTCCATCAAATTGTTTCGATATATCCTTGGCTTTATTCGCTAAAATTTCATAGCGATCGAGTTGTAATAATTCTGCTAAAATCTGTTTACGACCACTGGGAGGCTGTTTCATAAACTCGTCCGCTTGTCCCTGTCGTAAATAAGCAGAATTAATGAAAGTTTTATGGTCTATTTTCAGATAAGTATTAATCTGTGCTTGAGTATCTTTAATACTTTTACCCGATAAAGGACGAAAACTCTGATCATTAATCACCTGAAAATCTAAACCAGAAGCTTTCCCTCCCCGGTGACGACTACGGATAATTTTATAGATTTCTCCCCCATAACTAAACTCGAAATCTACCCGCGCATAATCGCTGCCCGCATGAATCACATCATCACCAATCGAGACGCGACTTTCTCCCCAAATTGCCCAAGTAATTGCTTCGAGTAAAGAGGATTTTCCCGCACCATTGGCACCACAAATACAGGCAGTATGTAATCCGCGAAAATCTAGCACTGCCTCGCGATAACTGAGAAAATTTTTTAGGGTTAATTGTAGGGGAATCATAAGCTAGGGAGTGGGGAAGTGGGGAAGTGGGGAAGTGGGGAGATGGGGAGATGGGGAGAATGCAGTACAAGGCATAATTAGCGGAAATTCGGTCACTCAGCCTCAGTAAAATATTAGTATCAAATAGATATTTAGCCATTAGTCATAGATAGTTTCACGCCCTAATGCTTCATCGGGTAATCCGGGGGTATCCTTGGGTTGACTTTCCAGAAATTTTAGCCAATCTTCTGCTTTTTCTTGGGAGGTCATCTCTTCAATTTTTGGCGAAGTTATCTGAGTTAGAAATTGGCTGAAGTTTAAGACTTCTTGTTGTTTTTCTAAAGGAAGTTTTCGCAAGTTTTCGATAACGGCTTGTTCAATATTCATCAAAATTCAGCTGGTCGATTAATCGGCGTACTAAAAAGCATCAATCTCTTCAATACCTGCCCTTTCCCCATCATATCACCCCCCCCCGCTCTGGCACTGACCAAATCCCCCCACTTGGCTGGGATATTATTCCTACGCAAGTCCCTAACCGCTCAGGGTCCCCCGATTTGCTACTCTAAAGGAAAGATAACCGATTCTTAAAACCAAATCTATGAGCATTACCGAAATTAGCGTCCATGAACTCGCTCTCCGTTTAGCCGATCATGATCCTAATTTACAACTTATTGATGTGCGCGAACCAGAGGAAGTTGCCATGGCATCTGTAGCCAATTTTACCATTTTACCCTTGAGTCAATACCAAGAATGGTCGCCCACTATTGCCAGCCAATTCAACCCCCAAGCAGAAACCCTCGTTATCTGTCACCATGGCATGAGATCCCTGCAAATGTGCCAATGGCTACAAAGTCAGGGTTTTACTAATGTTAAGAATATTAACGGTGGCATCGATGCTTATTCCCTCCTCGTCGACCCTAATATTCCCCGTTACTAATTTTCATGGCCACCATCGGGAAAAGAGAGAGGCAAACTATCCCCTTTCTCACCATGGATTACTGATAACTGATAACTGATTAAGCGTTATACTGTCTAAAAAAATGTTATAAATCTTTATCTTAAGATTATTCCCCTATGTCCGCTAGAACCCATCTCAGCGATCGCTATCAACATATCTTAAAGGCGACAATCCAACATTATATCGCCACGGCCGAACCGGTTGGCTCGAAAACTCTACTCGATGAGTACAAGTTTACTGTTAGTTCCGCCACGATTCGCAATGCTCTGGGTAAACTGGAAAAAGAAGGTTTACTCTATCAACCCCACACTTCCTCCGGACGCATTCCCTCCGATTGGGGTTATCGTCTCTACGTCGATGAGTTGATGACTCCCGATGACCGTATCGGCGAAAAAATCGGCTATTATCTGCATCAAAATGCTAAATCTCCCGCTTGGAGTCTCGAAAGTCTGCTGCAACGGGCCACCCAACTTTTAGCCGGTTTAAGCGGTTATATCGCTATCGTTACTCTTCCCCACACCCTCACCAATACCCTGCGTCATCTGCAATTAATCCCTGTCTCGAACTGGCAGATCATGTTAATTATTGTTACAGATAGTTTACAAACACGCTCGGTTATGATAGAGATTCCTGAGTCTATGGCAACGGACAAGGAGGATGGATTAGCAGAAGAATTACAAATCCTCTCTAATTTTCTCGGGGAAAAATTAAAAGGTTATTGCTTGGCAGATTTAATTAACCTCGATTGGCAGCAAATCGAGCGAGAATTTACCCGTTATACCCATTTTCTCCGACAATTAAGCCAAGAAATCAGCGCTAGTCTCCAATCCACTGCCATCCCAGAGATTATCGTCCATGGTGTCGCTGAAGTCATTCGACAGCCAGAATTCGCCCAATGGCAACAAGTACAAATGTTACTGCATCTATTGGAAGCAGAACAGGATCGCCTTTTACCCCTGATTTTACAAAGACCAGAACTAGAAAAATCAGCTAAAAAAGTCAAAATCACCATTGGTTCCGAAAATCCTCTGGAATCCATGCGCCCTTGTACTCTTATCTCCGCTTTTTATAAACAGGGAGATACTCCCGTCGGTAGTGTCGGCATTATCGGACCGACGCGAATGTTATACGAAAATACTATTCCCCTAGTGGAATCCACCGCTAACTATCTCAGCGAGGCTATAAGTAAGTAGATATCCCCCGTAAAGGTTCGGGAATGGGACAATCGACAGTAAACTCTAAAATTGTCTCACCATCCCCCAAATAGCCAGAATTGGCAAAACAGAGCAACATCCGCACCAGCGCCACCCACACCTGTGCATCGAACTCCCAATCCTGTCCCCGACGCGCTCCACAGGCGATCGATTTTAGCGCCCAAAAATAACTATTTCTCACCACCGAACCGCCTTTTTTATAAACTGGCACATCCTCATGGTGAATATAAAGAATATCATCTTTAGCGGTCGCTCTCATCGGTGGCTAGGAAAGTTATAGGAATTTTCAGTTTACCGTCTAGAGAATAACACCCTATAGGAAATTTTGGGCGCATCCCCTGCACTCCTACCATTTTTAATAACTTCTGTTTATCATCACAAATAGGAAATGCCGCTTTTCTAGTGGAGGCACAAAAAGCTATAATTCTACCTTAAACCCTCGTTTTTTATCCCTAGAGCGATCGAGTTTTCCTGATTATTATTCAGCTATGACCACCGATACTATCACCACTCCCTCACCCAAAAAACTCTGGTTAGCAGCCCTGAAACCACCAATGTATAGTGTGGCGATTATACCGATTATTTTGGGAACAGCGATCGCTTATCAGGAAACAGGTCAATTTTCCCTGCCGATTTTTGCCACTTTTATCCTCTCAGCTATTTTAATTCTCGCTTGGTTAAATCTCAGTAATGATGTTTTTGATGCCGATACTGGGATCGATGTTAATAAAGCTCATTCGATCGTTAATTTAACTGGCAATAAATCTTTAATTTTCTGGCTCAGTAATCTTTTTCTATTAGTCGGTATTGCTGGCATTTTTGCCATTAGTTATTGGCGAGGCGATTGGATTATCCTAGAATTAATCGCCCTCTGTTGTTTTTTGGGCTATACCTATCAAGGACCTCCCTTCCGTCTCGGTTATCAAGGATTAGGGGAAATTATCTGTTTCTTTACTTTTGGACCCTTGGCGATTGCTGCTGCCTACTATTCCCAAGCAGGTGCTTTTTCTGTCTCTAGTCTAGCAGCTTCAATTATTATCGGGATTACCACTTCTATCATCCTTTTTTGTTCCCATTTCCATCAAGTTGCCGATGATCTCAAAGCGGGTAAAAAATCACCCATTGCTCGTTTAGGTACTTTAAAAGGTTCTAGAGTTTTAACCGTAGTGACGGTTCTCGTTTACGTTTTAACGGTGGTTTTTGTGCTGCTGCAAGTTTATCCCCCTCTCACCCTTTTAATCTTCCTTAGTCTCCCTTTCGCTTGGCAATTAGTCCACCACGTTAACCAAAATCACGATCAACCTCAGCTAGTCAGTAACTGCAAGTTTATAGCGGTTAATCTTCACTTTTTTAGTGGCATTCTCTTCTCCCTTGGCTATTTCCTTGCTTCCCGTTGATCAACCCGATTTTTTTTCTTAAACCCCTTTATCAGTTATCAGTTATTAGTTTTGAGTTTTAAGTTCACTGATTACTGTTTACTGATCACTGATGACTGTCCCCGATCGAGTTTGCACCGATTAACGGAAAAGTGACAGAATAGGGAGATAGATCGCCACAAATCAAGGTTAGCATGAGTGAACAGCCCCTCGGATCGGTTATTCAAGGTTCCCTGAGTGAAGGTTTAGAAATCCGTCTTTATCCGGATATTTCCGTGGAGGATATGCGCGTCGGTAAGTTTTTGGTTGTGCAAGGCACTCGCTCGCGTTTTTTCTGTCTCCTCACCGATGTCTCCCTGGGTAACTCTAGTCCCCGGATTATCGCGAATCCTCCCCATCCCGATGATAGTTTTATGCGCGATGTTTTAGCGGGTAGCGGTACTTATGGTACTATTGAACTATCGCCTATGCTCATGTTTACTCCGACTGGAGGTAATTCCCCGGCAGTTTCCGACACTTCCTTAGGCTCTTTTCAACCCCAAACTAGCGCCGATTTAGAATTACTGCCAGTTAAAACTATTCCCGCGCATTTTAGCCAAGTTTATGAAGCTTGTGAGCAGGATTTTCGCATGGTTTTCGGTTGGGAAGATGATCCCACCAGAAAGAATTTTGCTATTGGTCAACCCCTTGACATGGACGTGCCAATATGTATTAATCTCGATCGCTTTGTGGAACGTAGTAACGGTGTTTTTGGCAAATCCGGGACGGGAAAATCCTTTTTAACCAGATTACTAATTTCGGGCATTATTCGCAAACAAGCAGGGGTTAACCTCATGTTTGATATGCACTCGGAATACGGTTGGGAAGCGATGAAAGAGGGGAAGGAGGTTTCTACGGTGAAAGGATTATGTCAATTATTCCCCGGACAGGTGGAAATTTATACCCTCGATCCCGATTCTACCAAACGCCGGGGAGTACGAGGAGCGCAGGAATTATTCTTAAGTTATAATCAGATTGAAATCGAAGATATTCGTTTAATCGGTCGGGAATTAGGTATCTCGGAAGCTAGTTTAGATAATGCCAATATTCTCTATAACGAGTATGGAGAATCTTGGATTACTCAGTTATTAAATATGAGTAACGAGGATATTAAAATCTTCTGTACGGAAAAACAAGGCCATGCGGGATCAATCATGTCCCTCCAGAGAAAATTAATGCGTCTAGATAGTTTGAAATATTTAAGAAGTGTTTGTCCTCACAATTATATCGATCAGGTTTTACAAGCTTTAGATGCGGGTAAGCACGTTGTCATTGAATTTGGCTCCCAAAGTAATATGCTTTCCTATATGTTAGCCACCAATATGATCACCCGTCGGATTCATGCTAATTATGTTAAAAAAGCTGAATATTTTTTACAAACTAAAAACCCCGTTGATCGGCCGCAACAGTTAGTGATTACCATTGAAGAAGCTCATCGATTTCTCGATTCTGCTGTGGTACATCAAACTATCTTTGGAACCATCGCCAGGGAGATGCGAAAATACTTTGTTACTCTCTTAATTGTCGATCAAAGACCTTCAGGAATTGATAACGAAGTTATGTCTCAGGTAGGGACGAGAATCACCTGTTTATTAAACGATGAAAAGGACATCGAAGCCATATTTACTGGGGTTTCTGGAGGGGGAAGTTTGCGATCAGTTTTAGCAAAATTAGACTCAAAACAACAAGCTTTAGTTTTAGGTCATGCGGTCCCTATGCCGGTAGTAATTCGTACTCGCGCCTACGATCAAAAATTCTATACTGAAATAGGTGCGACCGACTGGCGAGAATTACCCGACGAGGAAGTTTTAGCGGCGGCCAAAATTGCCAAAGCTGATCTAGGATTTTAGAAAAATTAATTTTTGATTGTAGAATAGAGTTGGGTTATTTTTACTGAGAAGAAACCCTAGATGAAAACTGGTTTCCCTAACTATGCAACAAGGTGATTTAATCGAGATCGAGATTACCGACCTCAACCATACGGGCGAAGGTGTGGGAAAATACCGAGGACAGGTGATTTTTGTGCCAGATACGGTTATTGGCGATCGCATTCAAACTCGCATCACCTATATCAAAAAAAGTCATGCGATCGGCAAACTACAAACTATTCTACAAGCATCTCCCCATCGTATCCGGCCTCGCTGCATCGTCGCCGATAAATGTGGTGGCTGTCAATGGCAACACATCGAGGATCAATTTCAGCTGCAGGTCAAAAAAGAGCAAGTACAAGAGGTATTAACCAGAATTGGCGGTTTTACCGATCCTTTGGTTTATCCTCCCCTCACCGGTACTTCTCCCCTCGCTTATCGCAATAAAGCTACCTATCCTCTCGGATTTTCCCCCACCGGCAATGTGCAAGCGGGTTATTATCGTCGCGGCAGCCATCATCTGATTAATCTCAATCAATGTCCAATTCAAGATCAGGCTTTAAATCCGTTTCTAGCAGAGATAAAACAGGATATTCAGGAGCAAGGCTGGTCAATTTACGATGAAAAGACCCATCAAGGACAATTACGCCATTTATCCCTAAGAATTGGCCGCCACACGGGAGAAATTTTATTAACCCTGATTAGTACCGATAATAATTTACAGGGAATTGAGACCCAAGCGCGGCAATGGCTGGCAAAATACGGCAATTTAGTCGGTGTAACCCTGAATTATAACCCCGATCGAGGTAATGCTATTTTTGGCACTCAGACCACAACTATCGCCGGAAGGGACTATATTAACGAAAAGTTCGCCGGATTAACCTATCAATTGGCTGCCGATACCTTTTTTCAGATTAATACAGAGGCTGCTGAAGCTTTATTGGCGCTTATTTGCCAGAAATTAGAGCTTAAAGGTGAAGAAATTCTTATTGATGCTTACTGTGGTATCGGTACTTTTACTTTACCCCTCGCTAAACGGGTTAAAGAGGTGATTGGACTAGAATCCTATAGCTTTTCCCTCGATCGAGCCAAGATTAACGCCCAATTAAATAATATTACCAACACAACCTTTATTTTAGGGGCTGTAGAAAAAACTTTACCGCAACTGACAGTTAAACCCGACATTATTCTACTCGATCCGCCCCGCAAAGGTTGCGATCGCTCTGTCCTTGATAGCCTGTTACAGCTGCAAAGTCAACGCATTGTTTATATCAGTTGTCAAAGTGCAACTTTAGCCAGAGACTTGCAATATCTCTGTCAAACAGGCGATTATCAACTGCTAGAAGTGCAAACCGCCGATTTCTTTCCCCAAACTCCCCACGTCGAATGCGCTGCTTTTCTTAGACAAAAAAACACAAATATGGTATGATGAAATAAGGGGAAAAACCCGACCCTTTAGCCGTTTATAGCTGAAAAGTCAACGGTTAAGGATAATAGCATATTAAGCCCCGTTCCAGTTAACTACTTTTTTGATTAACTACTCGCTCAAAGCTGCCTTGATTTTCGATTGGTGTGTAGATCAATCATAAAAATATCTAATCAATCTCAGAGACAGAAAAGGGACAAAATATGACTCATTAGGTATGGCAATCATCTAGATCGACGGTTAAGAGACCTTAATCTTTCTGCAAGAGAACAGTCATTGAATAAAAGCTAGAGGTAAAGCGCGTGATTGCTATTTCACTGCCAACAAGCAAACGAAGCTGGAACACCATGAGTTTCGCTTCCACCTTGTATCTTTGTCCGATTTTAGATTTATTGACCGCTAGTATTCCCGAAGAATTAGAACCAGAAATTAGATTAGGATTGCAGGAAGCTTTAGTTAATGCCGCTAAACACGGTAATCATCTCGATCCCAGCAAAACCGTCGTTGTTCAATTTTCTAGCAGTAAAGACGAGTATTCTTGGGTAATTACCGACGAAGGTGGTGGATTTACGCCAGGTTGTCACCATCATGGCTGTAGTTGCGATTGCCCCAATTTTCCCCCTGAAGAAGCGGAAAATGGCCGAGGACTGTGTATGTTATATCAAATCTTCGACCAAGTTCACTGGAATCAAACAGGAACCCAACTGAAACTTTCTAAACAAATTAAACAGGAACGCTGGTTGAATTAATGACCATGACCGTGAGAAGGACAGGGAGGAGCAGAAATCGAGCGATCAAGCCAGCCTGTAGCCTGTTGTAGCCGAGGAAGTGCTTCTTCTGGCTGATTATCTAATAAAAACACCAAAGCCGTCCCCAATTGTTCAGCAGCCCGAGCATTACGATTGGCCTTCAGACGATGCCAGTCAATTGGTGCGATCGCCAAACGTTCCGCCAAAATCCGCGCCAATTCCAGGGTAGATAGATCATCAACAGTCTGAGAGGAGGAAGAGACAGGGGATGGAATCATAATCAAAAGGTTTCGTAAAACCGTAAAATCGTCTATAACTATAGTTTAGACGCAGGCAATCGGATCGAGTCCATGTCCTTAGAAGAAAACCCCTACCCTAACGATGAATCGGCAGAATTTACCGAAGCGATTGAAGAAGTCGAAGCGGCGATCGCATCACTAAAAGACCGTTATCGACAGATCAGTGAAGCAGAACAGCAAAAAAAAGACCTAGAAGCACAATTTAGCCAAATAGAACCCCAATGGCGCGAAAATCCCCTACCTGAACTAGAAAAGGAATTAGTACAAATTCGCGAACAGATTCAAGAATTAGAGGTAATTTTAGAAAGCAATTTGCTTAAAGAAGGGGAATTAAAGCGCCTATTCTGGGAAGGAATCCGTCGCGGACTGCTGGGGGAAGTTTTTTGGCAAATTGTCCGCTTTGGTGGTATTGGAGTCTTACTGGGTTGGATTCTGCGATCCTGCAGTGGGTGATGAACTGGTATCTAAATTACTTGTTAAGACTGCACTGGGGAGGAGAGAAGGTAGGTTTTTTCAAGGATCGGTAAACAGTAATCAGTGAAAAGACAGGAGAAAACTGCCATTTAATCATGCTCACTTAATACCGCTCACTGAAAAATCGCCTATCTCCCCATCTCTCTATTTCGGTAAAATTCGGCCAATAGTGCGATTTTCCGGGGTAAAAGTCTCTTTAGCCACCCGTTGAATATCAGCTGCCGTGACAGCATTATAAGCATCTAATTGGGCGAATAAATTACGCCAATCGCCGGTTTTTACCTCGTATTCAATCAAGGATCGCGCCATGCCCATGTTAGAATCAAGACCTCTTAATAGGGCTGCCCGTAGTTGATTTTTAACCCGTTCTAATTCCTGTTCCGAAACCGGTTCATTTTTCAATCTTTCCAACTCCAAATTTAAACCCTGCGCTACTTCCTCCAGGCTGACATTAGGAGCGCTGAGAGCATAGAATAACAGCAAATTCGGGTATTTATCCCCCGGAAAGCCGTTAAATCCCTGGGCAGCGAGGGCAAGTTGTTTGTCCTCCACTAAAGCTTTATACAGTCGCGAAGTTCTTCCTTCACTCATTAAAGTGGCAATAACCTCGTAAACCGCATGATCGGGATGATTGAGGGCGGGACGATGGTATCCTTCTAAATACCAAGGCTGCGAGGCTAATTTTAGGGTAATTTCCTTGGTTTTGGTTTGGTTCGGTTCCACTACCGTCACCTGTGGGGGTTTCGGTTTAGCGGGAAAACGACCAAAATAAACTTTAGCTAACTGTTTGACCTGTTCTGGGTCCACATCCCCGGCGATAGCTATGGTTAAATTACTGGCAGGATAAAATTTATCGAAAAAGTTTTGGATATCTGAGGGTTCCAGATTGCGAATATCTCGATCGTAGCCGATAACGGGACGTTTGTAGGGATGGACAGTATAAGCTTGATCGAGAAAAGCTTCGATTAATAGACCCAAGGGGCTATTATCCGTCCGCATCCGTCTTTCTTCTAGAATTACGTCTTTTTCTTTGTAAAATTCCCGTTGGAACACCGGTTCTAAAAATCGTTCCGATTCCAAAGACATCCACAATTCCAATTTATTCGACGGGAAGCTGTAAAAATAGCTAGTTGCATCGCTGGAAGTGGTGGCATTTAAACCGACTCCCCCCTGAGTTTCGACAATTTGCCCGTATTCGTTGCGTTGGACGAATTTCTCGGACTCTGCCTTAGTTTTTTGAAATTCTTCCGTTAATTTAGCCACTTCTGCGCTTTTACCTGCTTTTTTGGCCGCTTGCAGTTCTTTGTCTATAGCTTCAAGGCGATCGAGGACTTTTTTCTCGCTAAGATAATCGCTAGTACCGATGGTTTTTGTGCCTTTAAAGGCTAAATGTTCCAAAAAGTGGGCAACTCCTGTTTTACCGTCTGGTTCATCGGCACCTCCCACATCCGCGTAGGTGACAAAGGAAATAACCGGGGCATCGCGATTTTCTAGGATAATAAATTTTAGTCCGTTATCGAGGCGAAATTCGGTAATTTTTTGTTGAAATTGCTTAAGGTAGGGGGTAATCGATTGTACATCGGCTGGTTCCTCTTTCGCTTGGGCAAGAAGGGGTGAGAAACTCCCAAAACCCCAAAACACAAGGAAAGCGACCCAAAAGCCGATTACAGCCCGATAATAGGGGTTATTTTTAATGATCATAGATAGTTTTATCAGGTGTCGTGGGAGCGAGAGATCGATCGCTCTGTTCGATCTTAGCAGTCGATTGTTAGGAGAGGGGGAGTGGGAATTGTGAATTATGAATTATAAATTATGAATTGGGAAGTGGGGAAGTGGGGAAGTGGGGAAGTGGCAATGGGGGCTTTTCAGTAAACAGTAATCAGTAAACAGTTAAGCTAAGACGCATTTAAACCGCTTATTCTTAGATTAGCCGAACCTCCCCCAATCCCTTTACTGTTGCCTTTTGCCTCTTGCCTTTTGCCTCGTCTCAACAAGCAATTTAAATTACGAACAGCTTAGGGACTTGCGTGGGAATAATATCCCAATCGATCGGAGGGCGCAAGCTTTGCGCCCCTACAGTAACGGATTTTGCCCACAATGTAGGGGCGAACTGCGTTCGCCCAAAAGGTACATTATCAAAGCGCAAGTCCCTTATCAGTTGTCATTTCATTGTTTACTGTTCACTGTATCTCAACAGTAGAAGAATTTCTATAACATCGTCAAGTTTATTACTGTTTGGGCGACTATTACTGCCCATCTAAAATGCCTCTGAGGGGGTTGCGGGCTTTTTCTTCTAATTTTTTACCTCGCACCCAAAGGACAGCACAAAATCCGAAGATAACTAGCCAAAATAGGGATATTGATTGCCATTCCCAAGATAGGCGATGATACAGAGCAAAAGAGGTAAACCCAAATACAATGGGAAACCAACAAAACCAGGGAAAAGCTAATATCGACAAGAATCGCACCCATAGCCAATCTGTTTTTTCTTTAGCCCGATACCAAATTCCCAAACCAAAGCCAATAGCCGCAACCCCAGCCCCAGCCACAGCGCAAGCCACAGCCACAGCCACATCCCCAGTCACAGCCACAATCACAGGCACACTCACAGCCGCAGCCACAGGCACACCCACAGGCACACCCACATCCCCAGCCCCAGCCGCAGCCACAGCCACAGCCACAGTCACAGTCACAGCCCAAGCCACAGCCACAACCCCAGCCACAGCCCCAGTCACAGTCACAGCCCAAGCCACAGCCACAGTCACAGTCACAGTCACAGCCCAAGCCACAGCCACAGCCCCAACCCCAGCCAAAGTCAAAGCCCAACCCCCATTCCGAGCCACAACCCAAGCCACAGCCCCAGCCCCAACCACAGCCTCATACAAAGCTGTTATTCCTTCCCAAACTAGGTTTTTTCTGAGTAGTCGATACCATTCTCGGCAAAACGTCCAGGGTCCCAGTAAGCTCAATTGCATCAATAAAGTTGGCTCTGATAGCTCTGATTTTTCTTCTTTGGCCTTAAATTTTTGCCATAAAACTATTAAAAAAGACAAGACAACAACAATTGTGATTGCCATCAAGCCATTAACCCAACTTTTTGGCTGACTGTACATGATAGCGAATATTTCAAATACAGATGCAAGAGAAAGCAAGAAGACAACAGTTAAAACAATTAGATATTCTCGGCCTTTTTTAAACTCATATTCTATTTTTTTAAAAAGATTGCGCCAGTCGTTTCTTGTGGGGCGGCGGTAGTTGATTAAGCGAAACAGTAAGGCAAATTTTAATTCAGGTGTCAGACTATTAAATAAATATAACCAACGCTGGTTTGGAGTGATTTTACTTAAAACTCGATCAACAAACTCTATTTTATTGTCTAAATTTTCAAGTGAAACCGATTCCAATTCATTTTTAAAAGAACTCAACTGAGTCAGATTAATTTCATCTTGTAACTGAATCGCACATAAAGGAATGACTAACCGAGGATCGACTTCAAGAGTGATTGTGGGAATATCATCAGCAGAGCTTTCAATAATTGCAGCAGCAACTTTCTTGACAGTAGCAGAGAACTGAAAATTGCTTGAATTTTCAAAAGGTTGCCAAATCCAATTTAAGTCCGTTTCGATTACCTCTTGTGGCTGGAGCTTTTGTTTGACGGCTCGATTTTTTAGTCGGCGAATGAATCTGAATAGCATTAGTTTTCCTTTATGATAGAGTGCGATCGCGTTCAGCTTGACTATCTTCTAACTCCTTCAACAGTGCTGCAAGTCGAAAACTTACTTTTCCGCTTAAGTTCGGATCTTCCTGCAATCTTTCAAGTGCCTCAGCCGCTTCTGGTATGGCAATTTTAACTAGATCATCCATTGCTTCTATAGAGCCTTTTCGAGCTAAAGATTCTAGTTGATTAACTGCTAAACCTCCCATTCTGATCAACGCTTCTCGCACTTCTATAAAATGGGGTTGATTGGGATCATAGTAAATAACTAATTTTTCTACTGCTTGAGGCAAATTAGTGGCGGATAAGGCTTGAGCCGCTGCTTTTTGGCTGGCTGAATTATCTAAACTAGCAACTAAAAAATCAAATAATGCTTTCCCTCTAGGACGAAAATCAGCCGCGACTGAGCCGAAAGCACTACAAATTGATTCATCAGTTTTCAATTGTGTCTTAAAATAATCTATAATCTCCTGAGCAACTTCTGGTGTTACTTCTTGAGCATCTGCTAAACATTCAAATGCTGTCAGTGTATCTTGTTGATATACCGCCGCAATTAAATCCGTACTACTGTTGTTTGGCAATCCACACCATAACTTAACAATTTCTAGCCAGTCGCTAGGAGCATTTTGCCATTTTTGAATTAATTCATCTTGTCTGTTTGTTAAAGCTGCTGCTACGAAATATTCTTGTAGAGTGAGATGAGGAAAATAATAACGCTGTCCGCCATCAATGCGAAGCAATAATCCACTGCGTTTGACGATTTCATCAACGATAGAATTAGCATCTTTAGGCTCTAGATTTAATGAAGGTAAGACTTGTTTAACTTGTTCCCATACTTCAGAATCAAGAAGACTGCGGCGATCTTGCTGTTGTCGATTAGTGCTATTCTGAGCATAGAGTGCTAAATGTTGCAGAACTCGCCGCTTGTTGACACCCCTATATTGATTATCAATATTTCTTTCTTGATCGCGCAATTCTAATAAAACATCAGTAGCTTTAGTGTAAAATTCGGCTCGCGAATGAGGTAAAACGAAGGGAGTATCAGTATAAAGATAAGCGATGATTGTTAACAGTAGGGGATTCCGCGCCAGTGCCATAATTTTCGGTTTAGCTCGCAAGTTTTGAATCAATTGTTCTACTGATTTCTCTGGCGGCATTTCCGACTTCCACGCTTGCAAAAAGCGGCGCATTTGTTGGTCACTAAATTCGTCAATCTCTAAAGTTTCCTCGGTATTATCGACAAACTCATCATGATAAACAGCCGTCCGACAGGTAATAATTACTCGACATTTTTTATAATTTTCTAATTCTAAAAAGTCCTTAAGACACCGAACAACAGAAGAGCGAACGCCACTACTAACCTCATCTAACCCATCTAAAAGCAGCAGCAAACGTCCGTCTTTTAAACCTTGAGAGATGAAACGATTAGCTTTAGGAAAATTATGGCGATCGCAAGCTTCTACTAAATGTTGTTCTAACTTTTCTACTGTCAAATTAGCCTCATTGAGGCGGTTCAATTCTAGTAAAATTGGCACGGGACGATCCGATAAATTTTTGAATCGTCCTTCTGAATAGGAAAGTGCTAGATATTTTAATAACATCGACTTCCCCGAACCAGGCGCACCTTTAACCACTAAGCGGCGGTATTTTTGCACCGCATTTTCTGCTTCAATCAAAGAGCGATCGCTCGCTTTAAAAGCTTTTAAAGAAACATAAATCTCCCGCATTTCTAGGGGACGATGAGGACGAAAAGGTATATTAAGTTTTTGATATTTATCAATTAATGCTTGTCGATACTTTTTAAGAGCAATATTTTCAAATAAGGGTGTTCCAGCAAAGGTTTTATAAATCCATTTACTAATCGCTTCTAAAGACTGATTGAGCCATTTTTTTAAGGTATCACTAATAACAGTCCCCAAAATACCACCCAAAACAAGAATAACAATCACAGGTATCCAGGCAGGATATTTATTACTATCATATTGTTGTTCATAGATATCCCATAATTCATCCTGTGGAAAACAAGAAGCTTGAGAATTTACCTCTTTATACAAATTTAAAATATCACCAATTGTCTTTTTCTTTTTATCAGTATTGAAAAAATTCCACTGGTCAGCTTTTGCATCTTGTTTTGCCCGATTTTGAATATCTCCCCTAAGTTGGTTACAGGGATTAGGTGCAGGAAGCTTTTGAGTAAAAACAGGCAAAATTGTCCCCCACGCGACTGAAATTGCCAGCGCTAGGACAAAAATCATCAATAACTGCTGCTTTTTCCAGTGAATAAACTTCATTGTCTGTACCGTTTCTTTGCCTTTTTCCCACATCCTGGCTACCAATATAAAACTGATTTATACAGTATAGGCTACATATAAGGAGAGGCACTCATGCACGAGGGGGAATAAATAATCAGTTTTTAATAACCAGATTTAGTATGATAACTGAAAACTCACATCTGATAACTGATAACTGATAACTGACTCCTGACTTTTAGACAAAAAATCTCTCCCTAAAGAGGAGAGAAGTCAAAAAAAGCACGAATAACAATGGGTGGGAGGCGATTTTTATAGGTCGCCACCACGAAAAGCTAGTAGGAAAATGACAAAGGGGCCAGCTAACATGATTAGCGCCACGAAGGTGAGTTGAAAAATGGGTTCTAAATTGAGAGCCGCAAATAATTCCATGATGTCTCCTAACCTGTTTACAATGATTTAAAAGGCTAATCTGGTCAAAACCATTGTCTCTGGTCAAAACCATTGTCTATCATACAGGGGATGATTCGCTGGTTTTCCTGATTCGATACAAAAATACATAAAGTTTTGTTGCAATTCTGAATTTTCCCGCTTTCCTATTTCCTTCCCACCGAGGGACCATCTCAATGTTCAACTCTCTGACCACATCTCCCGACTCGTTAACCCAAATTTACACTGGTTTTCAGGCACTCTCGGATCCCCTACGGCTGCAAATTTTGCAACTGTTGCGACATCAGGAATTATGCGTCTGTGAATTGCGCGACCATCTCGATATCGCCCAATCTAAATTATCTTTTCACCTAAAAACGCTAAAAGAAGCTAATTTAGTCCGCAGTCGTCAAGAGGGTCGTTGGATCTACTACAGCCTGAATCTATCTCAATTTCTTCTCCTAGAAGAATATCTATCCGAATATCGTCGTTTTGCTGCCCTCGTCCCCGCTCGTTTCTGCGAGGAAAATCAGTAACCAATCAAGATTTTTAGAAATATTAAAGCTTTATAACTAGCTTTTACCCTTGACATATCAACTTTTTTTGAAATAATAAAGGTGGATTACCCAATCTCCCATTATTCTCTTTCCACCTTTGTGCGATGACTAATCAAATCAATCCTAAAGCCGCCAAAGCTGGCGGTAGCCTTAGTATTTTTGAAAAATACCTTACCCTTTGGGTTATTTTCTGTATTTTGGCGGGAATTGCCCTCGGTCGGTCATTTCCGGACGTAGCGCGGACTTTAGATGCCATGAGTATCTATAACGTTTCTATTCCGATCGCCATCTGTCTTTTCTTCATGATGTATCCGATCATGGTTAAGATCGACTTTTCTCAAGCTCTTCGGGCTGCCCGTACTCCCAAACCAGTTATTTTAACTTTAGTGGTTAATTGGCTGATCAAACCCTTTACCATGGTGGCGCTGGCTCAATTTTTTCTCGGCTGGCTGTTTCTGCCTTGGTTGAGTCAAACGGAGATTATCCGAGGACAGACGGTAAGTTTAGCTAGTTCCTACACTGCTGGAGCTATTTTACTAGGAATTGCTCCCTGTACGGCCATGGTTTTGATGTGGGGCTATCTTTCCTACAGTAACCAGGGTCATACCCTAATTATGGTAGCAGTCAATTCCCTAGCGATGCTTTTTCTCTACGCTCCTCTAGGTAAATGGTTACTGGCAGCTAATAATTTTGTAGTCCCCTGGCAGACCATTGTTTTTTCTGTGTTAATCTACGTTGGTTTACCGCTTATTGCTGGTATCTATAGCCGTCACTGGATTTTTAAACATAAAGGACGCGCCTGGTTTGAATCGCGTTTTCTTCACTATCTCAGTCCTGTGGCAATCACTGCCTTATTGTTAACCTTAATCCTCCTCTTTGCTTTCAAAGGCGATTTAATTGTTAGTAATCCCCTGCATATTTTCCTGATTGCTATTCCCCTGTTTATTCAAACTAATCTGATTTTTTTACTTAGTTATGTGGCCGCTCTCAAACTCAATTTAGTTTACGAAGATGCGGCTCCCGCTGCTTTAATTGGTGCTAGTAATCATTTTGAGGTCGCGATCGCCACTGCGGTGATGTTATTCGGATTGAATTCGGGGGCTGCTTTAGCGACAGTAGTGGGGGTATTGATTGAAGTACCTGTGATGTTAATGTTGGTAGAATTCTGTAAAAAAACCGCCTTTTGGTTTCCCAGAGATCCAGAAAAAGCCACCCTTCTCGATCCTCGTTGCTTGAGTCCTTACAAATAATTATTCACCATGATCCAATCGACTCACAAACCAAGAATTCTTTTTCTATATGGCTCTTTGCGGCCACGTTCCTACAGTCGTTTATTAGCAGAAGAAGCGGCCAGAATTATCACTGAATATGGGGCAGAAGTGCGCTTTTTTGATCCCCGTGAATTGCCGATTTATGGCAGTGTTCCCGATACTCATGCCAAGGTGCAAGAATTACGAGAATTAAGTCAATGGTCTGAGGGTCAAGTCTGGTCATCTCCCGAACTTCACGGCAATATTAGCGGCATTATCAAAAACCAAATTGATTGGATTCCCTTAAGTATTGGTGCGGTTAGACCTACCCAAGGCCGCACTTTAGCAGTTATGCAAGTAAGCGGAGGTTCCCAATCTTTTAATGCGGTTAATACTCTGCGAATTCTTGGTCGTTGGATGCGAATGTTTACTATTCCTAATCAATCTTCGGTGGCTAAAGCTTATCAGGAGTTTAACGAGGATGGCACGATGAAAGATTCCCCCTATCGAGATCGAGTTATTGATGTGATGGAGGAACTTTATAAGTTTACCATTCTCCTGCGAGATCAGGTAGATTATCTGACCGATCGCTATAGTGAAAGAAAGGAAAAAGCCGCCCAAGAAATAGCCACAATTGCCCATAAAGCTATTAATTAAATCAATTTCTAGGAGTTAAAATCATGAAAAAAGTCATGTTTGCCTGTAGAAAAAATTCCTGTCGTTCCCAAATCGCCGAAGGTTTCGCTAAAACTTTAGGTGCGGGTAAAATTGCTGTCACCAGTTCTGGATTAGAAGCGGCCAAAGTTCACCCCGGAGCAATCGAAGTTATGGGGGAAATTGGTATCGATATTACTGACCAAACTTCTAAATCAATTAGGGATTTTAATCCTGAAGATTACGATGCCGTTATCTCCCTATGTGGTTGCGGTGTCAATCTGCCGGAAGGATGGGTTTTACAGGAAATTTTCGAGGATTGGTTAATTGATGATCCCGATGGTCAACCTATGGAAACTTTTCGCCGAGTTCGCGATGAAATTAAGGCTAAAGTTATCAGATTAATCGAGCAGTTAAGTAGGTAGTTGTTAAAAGTTGTCAGACACCCCCCTTATCAAGGGGGGATTAAGGTAGGGTTGATTCATTTAAATTAAGTACAGCTGATTTTGAGTCAATAAATTTGACTTAAGATTCTCAAGTTTATCTTTTTCTAATCAAAAGAGTTAGTTACAATAACTAATCTTTAATCCTCTGCCAATATTTATTATGAATAAATTGATAAAACTTGTTCTCAAGGCACTAAAAGCCTATCTCTCTTGAAGTTGTCTGAGAGTACATCCTGTTAATTTAGCTAATTTTTCTGCTTCTTACGTCGATAAAACTATCAATTTTTCCCAACGTTCAGCTAACCACTTCTGTCCCTCCGTGATTGAGAGAAAACCCAAACCTCTGAAAAGATTCAATCCTATAGTTGTGAGAATTGACCAATTGCTTGCCGCTTGAAAATCACTGATCTCGCTTTTATCTTCCTCAAAAATTACATCTTTTACCCAATGTAACTGATTTTCTATTTTCCAATATCCTCGAATAATTTTAGCAAATACTTGAGCGGATTCGGTTAGGCTACACTTCGACAGGCTCAGTGACCGCTGATATAGTAAGCTGTTTCTTCATAAGTTTTATCCCCGCGACTACCCCTTCTTTCTACTTTAATAATTCTTCGCAGATTTTCAAACCCTTGTCTTTCATTTTTCCTCACTTTAAAAACTTCTATTTTTCTTGATATTTTTCGTCCATGACTATTATTTTGACGGTGATAACATAATCATTTTTACTCTTGGCTATTAAGCTGATTGTTTTTTTCTGACAGTGTCAAGCATCCCCAGTAAAAACTTTATTTTGGAAAGAGCAATCCTCAATTATAGCTTAACCTTCGTCGATTTCAGACCCTTTTTTGTTTTCGACTCTTTTTAAGTGTAATACTAATCCACACTTCGACACATTTCGACACATTTTGACAAGCTCAATGTAAAGGGTCAGTGACACTTTCTTGACTAAACAATGAGACAAGCATGATAAAATTTTGTTGTTCATTGTTAGGATTCTTTAGGGTGTTTTTGAGACTTTTTCTATCTATGTCTAGCCAATTTATATCATATCTTTGTCCATATTCTTCTAATACCCATTCATTAAACATTTTTAACAAACTCTGACATTTAATTCCCATTATTAAGTACCTAAGCAAAATTAATTACACATTTCGATAAAGCTTGGTTCTTCCGAACTTACACTGTAGAAAATTCCCCAAGCTTCCTCTCTGTCCAGCAATGCTCTAAAGTTGATAAATATCAATCTAATAAAAACTCAAAGCCCTATTGTACAAGCTTTACAAGCATGAGTTGTTGATAGTTTTGCATGACAGTTTCGGTAGAGCCTAAAGCTTTTGCCTATTGCCTATTGCATGAGTGCCTATCCTAACCAAGAAATTAATTTTGCACGACTACTTACCCTTCTAATTATTGAACAAAGTCCTAGAAATCAGCCAAATTACCGCCCTATTTTTTGACACCTACAATTAAGGATAATCAGGGCAGTATCAGCCTCGAAATCGTCAAAAACACCGATAACCATCCGGGGAAAGTTGACGGCCAACCTGAACCTAGAACTAGGGAGACAAAAACAAGATCGGGCAGAAAGCCGATACTTGTTACAATAGTTTACAAATCACCCTGCCCCGTCACCGAACTATGTCCGAACAGATGATCTCCCCAGAGACGCAACCCGAAGAAGCGATTACTGTTGAAGTGCAGCCCGTCCATATTCCCGAAGAGCATCGGGAAGATATCGGCCC
Organism: Microcystis protocystis FBCC-A270; assembly: GCF_050500235.1. Lineage (NCBI taxonomy): Bacteria > Bacillati > Cyanobacteriota > Cyanophyceae > Chroococcales > Microcystaceae > Microcystis > Microcystis protocystis. Next base: position 3,990,867 of record NZ_CP191407.1, on the reverse strand, counting down.
CATGGATGACAACGTGGCCGAGAGTTGGCGCTACAATCCCCAAGTTATTAACGACTATTACCGTGGGCGACCTCTAGACGTTGTGGGGAGATTAATCGAAATTACTCTACCAGTTTTATCTTTTCTCATCGGTATCTGGTGGGATAAACTGCGGGGAAAATCGCCGAAAAATGAAATTAGACGGGCTGTACAATTGCGGGAAATGTTGACCAAATTGGGACCGACCTATATTAAAATCGGTCAAGCTCTCTCTACCCGTCCTGATTTAGTACCGCCTTTATATTTAGAAGAATTAACCACTCTCCAGGATCAAATTCCCTCTTTTCCTAACGAAATCGCCTATCGTTTTATCGAAGAAGAATTAGGTTATTCTCCTGAAGAAATTTATGCAGAATTATCCCCCAATCCCATAGCGGCCGCTTCCCTAGGACAAGTTTATAAAGGTAAATTAAAAACCGGAGAGAGAGTCGCCGTTAAAGTACAGCGTCCCGATTTGATTCGCTGTATAACTTTAGATGTGTATATCATGCGTAGTTTGGCGAGTTGGGCGAAAATTAATGTTAAAAGACTTCGCTCCGATTTAGTGGCAATTACCGACGAATTAGCTGGTCGTATTTTTGAAGAAATTAATTATCTGCACGAAGGACAAAACGCCGAAAAATTCGCTCAACTTTATGGTCACATTGCCGAAATTTACATCCCCAAAATCTACTGGAAATATACCGGGCGACGGGTTTTAACCATGGAGTGGGTGGACGGCACAAAATTAACTAATATCAAAGAAATTCAAGCGCAAGGTATTGATGCCACCTACTTAGTTAATGTGGGGGTGCAGTGTTCTTTGCGTCAATTACTTGAACACGGATTTTTCCATGCAGATCCCCATCCGGGTAATTTATTAGCGACTCCCGATGGTAAATTAGCTTATCTTGATTTCGGCATGATGAGCAATATTGAACCCTATCAACGCTACGGTTTAATCGAAGCGGTGGTGCATTTAGTCAACCGGGATTTTGAGTCTCTGGCCAAGGATTATGTTAAACTAGACTTCCTATCACCAACTACCAATTTAGAGCCAATTATTCCCGCTTTTTCGGAAGTTTTCGGTAATGCTTTGGGGGCGAGTGTGGCAGAATTAAACTTTAAAAGTATCACCGATAAAATGTCGGCGATGATGTACGAGTTTCCCTTTCGAGTTCCTGCCTATTATGCCCTGATTATTCGCTCGATGGTGACTTTAGAGGGAATAGCGATTGGCATCGATCCTAATTTTAAGGTACTGAGTAAAGCCTATCCTTATATTGCCAAACGTCTGCTAACCGATCCTTCCACGGAGTTGCGAGATTCCCTGCGGGATTTATTGTTTAAAGACGGTACTTTTCGCTGGAATCGTTTAGAAAATCTCTTGCGTAATGCTAAAGATTCTAATGATTTTAACTTCGAGAAAGTCAGCGAACAAGCATTAGATTTTCTTCTGTCAGATAGGGGTATATTTATCCGCGAAAAATTAGTGAATGAGTTAGTAAATACCCTCGATAATTTCGGCCGTCGCACTTGGTTTAATCTCACGGTTAATTTCCGGCAACAGGTCGGTTTAACGGTACAAGAAACTCCCCCAGAATTGTTGGGTGATGCTAAGAGTTTTGAGCATCTTCGCAACATCTTTATTATTTTACAGGAAACAAAAGGATTCGATGCCATGGCTATGGTGCCAGTGATGACGAAACTAATCGCTAAACCGGAAACCCAACAGATGGGACAAAAAATTGCTGAAGGTTTGCTACAAAAATCCCTAGCGCGTTTAATTCGTTACCTAGTTCTCGAATTTGATAGACCAAATCATCGGCAAAATGGAGAATTATCGAAAGCTTTACCCGCTGCCGATTAACCTCTGTCAGTTCCACCGACTGCTCAAAATCTGAGCATTTCCGACAATAAAGGCCGTGAAATAAATTTCACGGCTACGAGAAAAACGCTAAACTGTTTTTAAAGTTTTTTTATCCTAACTGGTTAACGGGGTTTAAAGGTGACTTGTAAACCGTCCCGGGGGTGGGGAGTGGGGATAGTGGTGAGGGTGAGATCTTGATTAGGGAGTAATTGCCAATCATACTTTTGTACTAAACGGACGGCTAAAATTTTCATCTCTAAACGAGCGAATTCCTTGCCGATACATTCGCGCAATCCCGCACCAAAGGGGATATATCCGTAGGGTTTTTCTTCGGCTAAAAAGCGATCGGGATCAAAGGTTTCAGGATGGGAATAAATATTATTATCTTTATGGGTATTGCTGATTTGATACTGCACTATCCATCCTTTCGGCAAATGATAACCGTTAAATTGACAGTCTTCTATTACCCGACGGAATCCTCCTCCCACGGGGGGAGTAAAACGTAAAACTTCCTTTAAAACGCGATCTAAATAGGTCATCTGTTTGAGGGTATCAACGCTTAAAGGAGTGGATAGATCAAAATTAGTTATTTCCTCAAGGACAAGCTGAAAAATATCGGGATGCAGTGCCATTTGTAGGCAGAAAGTGGCGATAGCAGAGGTTAAAGTTTCATGACCAGCAAAGAGTAATAATAGCACTTGATCCTTTAATTCCGCTAGGGATAAACTTTGACCGTTTTCGTCTTTAGCTTGTAAAAGGATAGCAAGAGCATCCTGGCCAGGGTTATCATTTTTTTGTCTTTCTAAAATGATAGTTTCGAGCGCTTGCAGTAATTCTTCTCGACAGCGTAATGCTTTGCCGAAAGCTGTCCAAGGAAGGGGAAGGGGAAGGGTAAATAGTCCCGCAGAAAAAGTATCAAAAGCTTCTCCTAATTTGGTAGCAGAACCCTGGTCAAGACCGACAAATAATTTACAGGCGATATCGAGGGTATAGTTTCTTAATTCAGGATACCATGACAGGGTTTTTGCGGTTTGCCAACGCTCTAAATAGTGAGCGGTAATTGTTTCTACCGTAGGGATATAACTTGCTAGGGACCGGGGTTGAAAAGCTTGATAGATTAAGCGACGACGGGAAGCGTGGACATCTCCTGTATGCACCGCTAAAGATGCGCTGCCTAGGAGAGTTTTGGTGCTTTTAGGCCAAGTTGCCGCAAAGTATTTATTCTCGTTGCTGAGGAGAAACCGGTTAGCTTCGGCACCGGATAAAATTATCGTGGGACTGCCAAAAATATGAGTACGGAAAAGTTGACCATATTTATTATGACGTTTGCTGGCAAAATCCCCATCGGTTAAAAAAGCGATTGTTTCTCCTAATAGGGGTAATCCGAAACTGCCGGGGGGTAGGGGTAAATCGTTGCTTGTAGTCATCGCTGCCTCTAGGGTAAAACTAATCATTTGCCGTCGATTAACCCTGTTTATTCTAACCTAAAGCACTGGGGAATTCATCCCCCAGCGATCGCACTTGACCAAGGCAAGTATCTAGGCAAAATTAATTACACATCTCACCAGTCAGTCAACAACAAGAATTGCCGCCAATTGACATTTTTTAAGATCACCGCCATAATCACCCATTGCTAATAGTAATTCGCGGCAAACGATGCTTAAACCCGCAGAGAATTTCCCAGGATATCGTACCTAAATCCCGCGCCCAATCGTCGGCGGTGATGCACTGCGGGCCATCTTTACCGATAAGTGTGACGATTTCCCCTGTTTTTACCTCTGGAATCTCGCTCACGTCAATCATTAACTGATCCATGGTTATCGCGCCGATTTGGGGTACTAAACGTCCTCTCAGGGATACTTTTAAACGATTGGAGAGATTGCGGGGAATTCCATCGGCGTAACCGATACCGACCACAGCAATACGGGTGTCTTTTGCCGCTATGTACTGATGACCATAACTCACTCCGGAGCCAGCGGCAATGGTTTTGACTTGGGCAATGCGCGCTTTTACTTGCAGGACGGGTTGCAAAGGGACTTTATCGGTGAGATGATCGGCAGGATAAAGACCGTAGAGAGCTAATCCGACTCTAACTCGATCGTAGTGCAGAGATCGATCGCTTAGGGTAGCGGCAGAGTTGGCTAAATGCAGACAGGGGGGATGATAACCTTTTGATCTTAACTCGGCGATCGCTTGTTGGAATCTTTGCCGTTGTAACTGCATGATCTCGGGATTAGGATCGTCAGCTGTGGCAAAATGGGAGTATATACTGGCAATTTTCAGGTTAGGAGCCTCTAAAACCTGTTCGACGAATTTGGTGCCGTTGTGCCATTGTGTACCTAAGCGAGACATCCCCGTATCTAGTTTGATATGAACTGGCAGCCGCTGCTCTAAGCGTCTCATAACGCTGGCAAAAATTTGCACCTGTTCGATTTGTACCAGGGTGGGTTGCAATTGCCAATGGGCCAAGGCTGCCACTTCTTCCAGGGTATTGACTGCCCCTAAAATCATAATTGGGGCAACGATTCCTGCTTCGCGTAGTTCGATACCTTCCCCGATAGTCGCGATGGCTAAAGACTGCGCTCCGGCTTCTAAAACGCTGTTAGCCACCTTAACTGCCCCGTGTCCGTAAGCATCGGCTTTAATTACCGCCATTAATTCCGTTTTTGGGGCTAATAAGTCCTTGACTTTTCGCACGTTTTGTTGTAATGCCGAGCGATCGATCTCTACCCAAGCACGATAGCGAATTACTTCCGACAATTGATAATCATGACGGTTTTTGGGCGGATTGATAATTTTTGGTTCGATGCTAAACGTCACTCGCTCACTCCTTTGCACGCATAACCCAATTTATACCAAAAGAAAACCGAGAGGGCTAGGAAAAAAGCCGGAAACTCCTCTGGATTTCCTCCTTTTTCCAGGCGGAATCTAGGCTTTAAGATGAATGGGATGTTAGGAAGTTCCCGAAAAAATTGGCAGTTAGGGTTATCGGTGTTAGGGGTTAGGGTTTTTTCGCAGAGAATGAACAGTAACCGCTAATCAGTGACAAGAAAGTAGGGAAATTTTCACCTAACACTATCTCAGTGGTTGGACAGAAGTGAAGTTAACTATAGGGTAAGGAATGCCAAAAAGCCTAGACTAAGATAAAATTATTATATCCAACCAGATGCAGTACAGGAGTTTAGCCAATGTCTAACGAAACTGTTACTTATTCCCTAGAAGCTGTCCTCACAAGGATTGAGGGGAAGATCGATAAGATTGATGAGCGCTTGACAAAAGTAGAAATAGGATTAACCGATATCAAAGGAGATATTAAAGTGTTAGACGAGAAAATCGAAGGCATGGAAAATCGGCTAATATCGGTAGAGGGAACCCAAAAAAATCAGGTCTGGACATTGATTATCCTTTTGGGAAGTGCCATTATTACTGCCGCTTGGAAAGTATTTTTTTCCAGTAATATCTGAGTTCTCTAATTCTCAACAAGACTACAGTTAACCGCTCCTGAAAGAAAATTTTCTTAAAGCCTAGACTTAAGATAAAATTATATCCAACCAGATGCAGTATAGGAGTTTACCAAATGTCTAACGAAACTGTTACTTATTCCCTAGAAGCTGTCCTCACAAGGATTGAGGGAAAGATCGACTCGCTTGAGAAGCGGGTTAACGAAAGATTTGACAAGGTAGAAGATCGGTTAACCAAACTAGAAATAGGAGTAACTGATCTTAAAGGGGATATTAAAGTGTTAGACGAGAAAATCGAAGGCATCGACAATCGGCTAATATCGGTAGAGGGAACCCAAAAAAATCAGGTCTGGACATTGATTATCCTTTTGGGAAGTGCCATTATTACGGCTGCTTGGAAAGTATTTTTTTCCAGTAATATCTGAGTTCTCTAATTCTCAACAAGACTACAGTTAATCGCTCCTGAAAGAAAATTTTCTTAAAGCCTAGACTAAGATAAAATTATATCCAACCAGATGCAGTATAGGAGTTTAGCCAATGTCTAACGAAACTGTCACTTATTCCCTGGATGTCGTCCTTAAAGAAATTAAAGACAGTATCAAGGAAGTTAGTCAAAAATTCGATAAGATTGATGAGCGCTTGACCAAAGTAGAAATAGGAATAGCCGATCTCAAAGGGGATATTAAAGTTTTAGACGGGAAAATCGAAGGCATCGACAATCGGCTAATATCGGTAGAGGGAACCCAAAAAAATCAGGTCTGGACATTGATTATCCTTTTGGGAAGTGCCATTATTACGGCCGCTTGGAAAGTATTTTTTTCCGGCAATATCTGAGTTCTCCAATCCTCAACAAAACTACAGTTAACCGCTCCTGAAAGAAAATTTTTTTAAAGCCTAGACTAAGATAAAATTATATCCAACCAGATGCAGTATAGGAGTTGACCCAATGTCTAACGAAACTGTTACTTATTCCCTGGATGTCGTCCTTAAAGAAATTAAAGACAGTATCAAGGAAGTTAGCCAGAAATTCGATAAGATTGATGAACGGTTTGATCGATTAGATAATCGCTTAACAAAACTTGAGATAGGACAAGCAGATATCAAAGGGGATATTAAAGTTTTAGACGGGAAAATTGAAGGCATCGACAATCGGCTAAAATCAGTGGAAGGAACCCAAAAAAATCAGGTCTGGACATTGATTATCCTTTTGGGAAGTGCCATTATTACGGCCGCTTGGAAAGTCTTTTTTTCCAGTAATATCTGAGTTATACAATCCTCAACAAGACTACAGTTAACCCAACACAGTTGACCAGATTTCCTCATTGCTTATTTACCAATACAAAAACGGCTAAAAATGCGATCAAGTACCGATTCAGTCACTTCTTCGCCGGTAATTTCTCCTAAAGCTTGAATGGCAGTACGCAGATCGATCGACCAAAAATCAAAAGGCAAATTTTGGTCAATTGTGTTTTTGACCTGTTGCAAAGCAATTTTCGCCCTAGTTAAAGCGGCCGCCTGTCGTTGATTAATGGCTAAATCCAAATTAGCCGCCTGTATTTCTTGATTTTGGACAGCATTAATAATAGTTTTTTCTAACTCTTCAATACCCTGATTTTGGGCGGCGGAAAGCTTGACAACTCGCTCAATTTCTGCTGGATAAATTACCGTTTCGGGATGAGCTAAATCAATTTTATTAATCACTAAAATTAATCGGCGATCGCTGACAGAGCGATAAATTTCCTCATCTTCCTCTGTCCATCCGGACTCTGCGGAGACGGTTAAGAGAACTAAATCAGCAGACCGGGCCGTTTGACGGGAACGTTCCACCCCAATTTGTTCAACTCGATCGCTGGCCGAGCGAATTCCTGCCGTATCGAGGACTTGTACGGGAATTCCCGCCACAACTAGCTGAGATTCGACGATATCGCGGGTAGTGCCGGGTAAATCGGTGACAATCGCTCGATCGCTCCGACTCCAAGCATTTAACAAACTGGATTTACCCACATTCGGCCGCCCCACGATCGCCACTTTCAGACCACTACGCAGCAATTCCCCGCGCTCGGCGGTGGCTAAAATTAAATTTACTTGACAAAAAACCTGTTCTATGCTATGGAGAACCGCCTCGCAATCCAAGGGCGGTAAATCCTCTTCAAAGTCAATACGGGCCTCAATTTCAGCCAAAATATCGAGACAGGTGGCCCGCAAATGGCGGATCGGTTGCGCGAGTTTCCCCTGCAACCCAGCGAGGGCAAATTGTGCCGCTTGGGGAGAACGCGCCCCAACGAGATCGACGACGCTTTCGGCTTGAGTTAGGTCAATTCTGCCGTTAAGAAAGGCACGCAGGCTAAATTCCCCCGCTTGTGCCAAACGCGCCCCATTTTCTAGACATAACTGTAACACCTGTTGTACGGGAATAATGCCGCCATGACAGTGAAATTCCACCACATCCTCGCGGGTGAAAGAGCGGGGCGCTAACATGAGCAACAGCAAAGCTTCATCGATAATTGCCTGACTTTGGGGATGCCGGATATAACCGTAGAGAAGACGATGACTTTGCCATTTTTGACGATTGCGGGTATGGAAAAGCCGACGAGCGATCGCCACTGCCTGACTACCGGATAAACGGACAATACCGATACTACCCTGTTCCGGAACGATCGCCGTAGCGATGGCGGCGATCGTATCCCCTGTGTTTAACATCTCTTAATCACTCCTTGCTAAAATTGAAGTCAGGATCAATTTTGTCAGCATTTATCCCGAAAATATGCGCTCAAGGTCATTAAAAGCGAGAAAAAGCCGCAAATATTCAAGTAATCGCTTACTGCGATTTTTGCGCTATTGGTATATTCGCTTAATGCGATTACAAGGACATCCTAGGGAAATTGCCAGGGGTTTTGCCTTGGGAGTTTTTTCGGGATTTTTCCCGTGGATCGGCCTTCAAATCATCATCGCTATCTTTTTAGCTACCCTATTTCGTGCCAACAAAATTGCCGCTGCTGCTGGTACTTATATCAGCAATCCCGTGACCGATCTGCCGATTTTCCTGTTTAATTATAGATTGGGAGAGTTTATTCTTGGTCAAAGCGGGCGATCGAATGTGGGTGACATTTTTCAAACTAATCAAAGCTTCATCGAAAAGTTAGCTAGTTCTGGCGGCCAATTTCTTTTGACCCTGTTTTTTGGTTGCTTACTATCAGCGACGGTATTTGCTACTATAACCTATTTTGTTAGCTATCGCCTAGTTCATCAACGGTATCACCGGCGACAAACAAGGAGAAAACGCTGATAAATTGTAACCGTTCGGGGGGGACGAAATCTGGTAATCTAAGAGGCATCGATGAGAAGCACCTACGGTAATCCCACAATAAGTCTAAACTGTTATTTGATTGAATGAATACTATGATTGTGTTGTATTCAGCAAGTCTTCATCAATGATCAGTTATAGTCCATCCCATAATCCCATCAATCACAGTTAAGACGATGGCTGTGACTGTCGCATCATTTGTAAATTATTACGAATCATTTGTGTATTGAGATGCTCTTTACTTAATGTATTGACATACAATACTTTTGTCATTTAATCAGTAGGAAGTAGGTCTGAAATTATATTTAAAAAATCTCTCACTTTTGCAATGAAAGGAAGAACTTGTAATTCATCAAAATCTGCAAAGTCTGTATAATCTGCTTCGAGACGGTATTCAAACAATTCGTTATAAATTGCACCAAAGTCTTTTGAAATAATTTCGCTACGGATGTAGTTTTTGTTGAAGAGACTACGGACACCTGTATGTTTTGGAGATGAAAGATTATCATAAGCAAGTAAAGCCGTAACAGCATAAAAGCAACTATAGTACAGACGATTGATACAACTATTCCATCTTGCACCATCAGCAAGAGAACAAGCATCTTGATAAGCTTCCTCTGCACGATTTAAACGATACCTAATTAGTTGATCGTGAGGGGAATTTTTACTCATAGCATAATAGCTTCTTTGTTAACTGATTGCCAGAAAGGAGTAGTTTGTAATAAGGGATGTTCCCATTGATTTTTGCTGCGAACAATGGTACAAATAACTTCTTCTGTTTCCCATTCGATTTCATAAATTTGACGACGGATTTGAGATGTGCGAGTAGGGTTAGTGATCCCATCAACTAATACTAATATATCCCAATCAGAGTCTGGTTGAGCATCGTTTCGCGCCCGTGAACCATAAAGAAATATTTGCGCTTGTGGTTCGATCGCTTGTACTGCTTGTTTAATTTTATTGAGTAATAGTTGTTTGTCCATGATTTTTTATGACCTTTTTGTACTGCAAAACAATATTAACAATATAGTCCATCCCATAATCCCATAATAAGTCTAAACTATGATTGAAATGATTGAATGAATACTATGATTGTGTTGTATTCAGCAAGTCTTCATCAATGATCAATTATAGTCCATCCCATAATCCCATAATAAGTCCAAACTATGATTGAAATGATTGAATGAATACTATGATTGTGTTGTATTCAGCAAGTCTTCATCAATGATCAATTATAGTCCATCCCATAATCCCATAATAAGTCCAAACTATGATTGAAATGATTGAATGAATACTATGATTGTGTTGTATTCAGCAAGCCTTCATCAATGATCAATTATAGTCCATCCCATAATCCCATCAATCACAGTTAAGACGATGGATATTGCTGTTGTCGCATCATTTGTAAACTTTTCCGAATTTGAACAATAGTAGAGTGATTTTTCCTAATAGTCGTTGACTCCATTTTATAGTAGTTCTATTTTTTAAAAAAGAATAATAAAACCTTCTTGGGTAAAGTGCTTGTCATGGGTAAGCACTTCAAAAATATCCATTTGTTGCATAATTATCATTGATATGCAGTCTGTAATACTATAACCTTTGTCTGACCGTTGTTTATATAATTCAAAACCTAATTGACGTAATTCTGGTGTATAGGAAATAACTTGTATTGTTTTTTCCCGTAGCATTTGCGTACACATTAAGAGTGCTTTCTGTCTCATAATAGTTCCTCTACATGAAGCATAGTTCAGTATCTCATCAATAATGCCATCCGTTGTTATTAGTTGATCATTGATACAATTATGAGCATAGTTGAGTGCGATTTGATGCCAGTCATCTTTGGGGTTGAGTAAAGCGATCCAATAAAAGGTGTCGGCAAAAATTTGCTTCATGGTTAATGTTTAGGAGTACCGTAGATGTAATGATCATGTTGCTCTGCACTATCGGTTGGTAAGGTATCTAAAACTTCTTGAGGAATATCAGCAGTGAGTTCTTCGATAAATCGCGCGAAAGGTTTAGATTGTTCTTGCGATCGATGATGTTTGATTTTGGCTAACAATAAAAAGTCAAAAACTTCTTCTATTACCTCATCGGATACTGTTTCAATTTCATGAATTAGTTGTTCTTTAATGGTCATAATTTTACCTTTGTAAGTTCTTCAACTATAGCCTATATCAGTTATCAGTGATTAATTCAATTATAGTCCATCCCATAATCCCATCAATCACAGTTAAGACGATGGATGTTGCTGTTGTCGCAGCGTTTGTAAGTTTTCCCGAATCTTAACAGTAGCAGGATGATTCTCCCCTAAAGCTTGCTCGGCAATTGCTAATGCTTGTAAATAGAGGGGGTTCAGCTTCCGCGTACCTTCCTTGAGATTGGTAGAGTTTTGCTAAATTATTAAGATTTTCAGTGACATTGGGATAGTTATCGCCTTCAAAAATTTCTGGACAGTATTTTTTTTGATTTGCCAGAAATTCCTGTGAGGTAACTTCAGTAAAATATTGGTGGATAATATTGCGAAATTCTTTAGGATCTAGCATGGTTAATTTTCTCCTTCTATTTAATTAACTCTTCATACTCATCATGAGAACCAATCCAAAACCAGTAATAATCTTCACCTTTTTTCAATGCTAAAGCTCTATAATTCTCAGTTATTCGGACTGACCAGACATTTTTCCCTACTTTCTTGAAATGTAATGATCGATGGAAAACATTACTAATCCAGAGACGATAGGCTTTTTTGGCCTGTTGCTTAATGTAGGGAGGTAAGTTGGCATAACATTGCCAAAAATCAGGAGTTGTTAAGGATTTCATCTAAAGGCTTAACTTGATTGTTACTGATATCATTGTTGACTTTTTGTAATAGTCGATCGAGTTTCCCTGATTCGAGATCGTTTTTTATCTGTTTGTCCCAACTATCATCAAGATAGTCTTGTAACCAAGCTGATAATTGATGGATTTCTTCGTCAGGCAACTGGAGAATCGCGGATTCAATATCTTTGAGTGTAGTCATGATTGTTTGGTTGATTGAAGGTGATTCTATTATTTTATATTGTTGTATTATCGGATAGGTTAATAACCCATCCTACGGGAGCGACTCTAAGTTTTCCCGAATCCTAACAGTAGTAGGATGATTCTCCCCTAAAGCTTGCTCGGCAATTGCTAAAGCTTGTAAAAAGAGAGGTTCCGCTTCTTTGTACCTGCCTTGGGAACGGTATAATTCTGCCAAATTCTTGAGGGAATTAGCTACATAGGGATGATTCTCCCCTAATCGTCGTTGCCTCAATTCCAGTACTTGCAAATGAATAGATTCGGCTTCGGCATACTTACTTTGAGAGTTATAAATCAGTGCTAAATTGTTGAGGGAAGTAGCAACACAGGGATGATTCTCCCCGAATAGTCGTTTATACAATTCTAAAGCTTGTAAATTGAGGGGTTCTGCTTCTTCGTACTTTCCTTGGGAACGGTATAATTCTGCCAAATTGTTGAGGGAATTAGCTACATCGAGATGATTGTCACCTAATAGTCGCTTATACAATTTTAATGCTTGTAAATGGAGGGGTTCTGCTTCTTCGTACCTTCTTTGAGATTCGTACAATCCTGCTAAACTCATGAGAGAAGTGGCTACATCGGGATGATTCTCTCCTAATAGTCGCTTCCTCAATTCTAAAGCTTGTAAAAAGAGGAGTTCTGCTTCTTCGTACTTTCCTTGCAATTCGTACAATAATGCTAACTCATTGAAGGAAATGGCTACATCGGGATGATTCTCTCCTAATAGTCGCTTCCTCAATTCTAAAGCTTGTAAAAAGAGGAGTTCTGCTTCTTCGTACCTGCCTTGAGTATGGTACAATCCTGCTAAACCGCTGATGGAATTAGCTACATTAGGATGATTCTCCCCTAATAGTCGTTTATTCAACTCTAATACTTGTATTAATATGGGTTCAGCCTCTCCGTATCTGCCTTGGGCATGGTACAAGTTCGCTAAACTAATGAGAGAATTAGCTATATTGGGATGATTCTCCCCTAATAGTCGTTTATCCAATTCTAAAGCTTGTAAAAAGAGGAGTTCTGCTTCTTCGTACCTGCCTTGAGTATGGTACAATCCTGCTAAACCGCTGATGGAATTAGCTACATTAGGATGATTCTCCCCTAATAGTCGTTTATTCAACTCTAATACTTGTATTAATATGGGTTCAGCCTCTCCGTATCTGCCTTGGGCATGGTACAAGTTCGCTAAACTAATGAGAGAATTAGCTATATTGGGATGATTCTCCCCTAATAGTCGTTTATCCAATTCTAAAGCTTGTATTAATATGGGTTCAGCCTCTCCGTATCTGCCTTGGGCATGGTACAAGTTCGCTAAACTAATGAGAGAATTAGCTATATTGGGATGATTCTCCCCTAATAGTCGTTTATCCAATTCTAAAGCTTGTATTAATATGGGTTCAGCCTCTCCGTATCTGCCTTGGGCATGGTACAAGTTCGCTAAACTAATGAGAGAATTAGCTATATTGGGATGATTCTCCCCTAATAGTCGTTTATCCAATTCTAAAGCTTGTCCTAAGAGTAATTTAGCCTCTTCGTACTTTCCCTGACAATAGTACACATTTGATAAACCATTAAGAGAGGCAGCAACATCGGGATGATTCTCACCTAGCAGTTGTTTCCTCAATTCTAAAGCTTTTATAAAGAAGGATTTAGCTTCTTTATATTTTCCTTGGAAATGGTACAATATGGCTAAATTGTTGAGAGAATCAGCTACATAGGGATGATTTTCCCATAATATTCGTTTATACAACTCTAAAGCTTGTATTAAGAGTGGCTCGGCTTCTGCATATTTTCCTTGGGATACGTACAATGTGGCTAAATTATTGAGGGATTGTGCAACATCGGGATGTTCCTCTCCCAAACGGCGGTGAGTTAGTTTTAGACATTGCTTAAGCAGGGGTTTAGCTTGTTCGTACAATCCCTGCCCACAATAAAAATGTCCCAATCCTTCAAAAGACGGGATTAAATCCTCATCCTCCAGCCATTGTTCTAACTCTGTCGCTGATTCCGCAATATGGGGAATAGATAGGGCGACAGCTTCCACTTGCTCCTTGGTTAAATCTTGAGGAACAGTCTTTGCCTCCTCAACCATACCCCGACAAAAGGAGCGTTTCAACTCATCTCCATCCTCTCGCAGTGCTAACTTAGCTTGAAAAAACTGTCGCACCAACGGATGAAACTGATAAACTTCTCCTGCTACCGCTTGCAACAGATGAAGATTGAGTAATTTGTCCTCTCTAATATCTTCCAACTCCTCCTCATCCTCAGCCGACAAACACCGCTCTATCACCAACCGCCAAGGAATAGGAGCCAAAGCAAAGAGACTGAGAAAACAGCCTAAATCCCGCGCTGGTTGATTCAACCCCTCCCAACTCACCTCAAAAGCAGCCTCTACCCCTCTTTGCGCCGTCATATCTGCCGAAGCATTCTGCAAAGCAGACAACTGTAAACCCTTATCTATCAACTGCTGCTGCATCCTTGCCAACGTCCAATTAGTACGCCGCTTGAGGAAACGCCCCACCAATTCCAACCCTAAAGGCAAATAACCCAACCACGCACATAACCCCTTCCCTACCTCTAATTCAGCTTGCAGACGTGACGCACCAATCAGAGATTCCAGTAAAGCAAGGGCGGCTGATTCGCTTAAAACGGGTAAGCGCAACTGCTCAAACGATGCTGCCAGCCAATTTTGCCGAGTCGTAATCAATACCTTAAAACGTTGTTCTTGGGGAGGCAAATAATCTTGGATTTCCGCGTATTGATGCACATCATCTAAAATTAGCAGTACATCCCCCGGCGGTTGCCATCTCGCCCAACAATAATCCAATTGCCCCCGCAAATTCAAATCTTCCGGGGGAAACAAACCCAACAGCGACTTAGCAAAATCTAATAGTTGTACCCCCACTGTTTCCGCTTGCACCCCTATCCAACAAATACCGCCGGGATAAGTCGATTTTTTCTTGTGGTATAGCGCATACTGGAGAGCTAACTCTGTTTTACCCACTCCTGCCATTCCCGTAACGACGGCGGTAATCGCAATTCTTTCTTGTTGCTGTAAATGGTGGTGCAGTTGTGTCATTGCATCTTCACGCCCCACAAAATTAACCGCCCCAGTACGCGCCTTGGCTAAATTATGGGGAACTTCTGCCCCCGGATAATCCACTCGCTGCGGCGTAATACGTTCAGCAGGGGGAAGACTGACTCCCGGAAAGCCCGGTGCTTGCGTCGGTTTTGCCCTCTCCTGCAATGCGGCTAAAACCACATCCTTCGCCTCAGCTTCCGAAAGATTAACCACGTCTGCATAAACAATCTGTTGCCACAGCCCCTTAATTTCGCATTCTGAGACACGAATGGGGATTAAAGTTCTTTTTTGACCTTTTGGATCTTGAGCGAAAGCTGCCGCCCATTCTGGATGGGTATAGAGCGCATTTAAGTAGTTACTGGAGAGAACAGCGAGCGTTTTTTCAGCTTGAGCAGTCGCATTCTGCATTTCTAAAGCAAAATTATTGCCGGGGCGAAAATCCCAAGCTTGAATAATGACAGAATAACCCGCTTCTTCGAGTATCCACGCAATCCATTCTGCCCACTGCTCATCACGCCCATTATAGCTGACAAAAAATTGCTTCTTCATCTGTTCTATCATTGATACATCTCTCCTAGCGAGGGAATGGAAGGAACCACAAAGACACAAAGGACACAAAGATCGCTCATAATGTAAGTTAAACTGATCACACAGAACCTAGAAGATTTCGAGAAAAAGCTAAACCTACCAAACCCGGGGCGTAAACTCCGCATCATTTAAAATTATTACATTTTCCCCTGACTGCACCAACACAAATAAACCCTGACGACAACCATAACTCGCCACCTCATTGGGAACAATCATCGCTGCCACCGCTCCCAAAGCCTTTACATCTCGAAAACGAGGCATTAACCGCTTAAACTTGGCCAAACGTTGTAAATGCTCATCCACATCCCTTTGAGTTAACTTACTTTTGACCTCCACTAAAATGGCATCGGTATCATTTACTACCAATAGATCAATCTCTAAACCCTCATTATCCCGTTTTACCGAAATGCCGGGGTGAAACTCATGCACATCAATACCCCGCTCCTGAAACAGACGCACCACCGCAGGACGTACTTGCCACTCGACAAACTCTCCTAAACGATTGCCCAACTCCCCAATCTGCTTACTAACTCTGTTAATTTGCTTATCTGTTTCTTTTTGAGCTTGGGATAACTCTTGTTGGGATTGAGCTAATTGCTTTAGTATTGCCCGAATCTCTTCAATAGACCTCTTGCATAATTTTTTTATGGTATAATATAAGGTTTTGCTTTTTTCTCAATTCTTAGATTGAAGTGGAAAAAAGAATAAAATGTGATCTTAGGTCAGGAAATCATCTATAATTTTGCTATGTTTATTAGCAAAATTATGGATTATCAAAACTTATCAGATGAACAATTCAAACGCCGTTTCGGTGTGTACAAACAAACATATAGAAAGATGGTAGAATCAGTAAAAAGTGTTGAAGCCGACTCTAATTCACCATCTAAAAGGGGACCGAAACCTAAACTATCTATAGAAGAACAAGTTTTAGTAACGTTAGAATATTGGCGAGAATATAGAACATATTTTCACATTGGTACAAGCTGGGAACTATCAGAATCAACTATATGTCGGATTGTAAATAAGACGGAAAAAATGCTTTTACAATCGGGAAACTTCCGTTTAAAAGGAAAAAAAGCTTTACTCAATCAAGCAGAGATACCGGTCGTAACGGTAATGGATGTGACGGAAACTCCCATTGAACGCCCCCAAAAGAAACAGAAAGATTTTTTTTCGGGTAAAAGAGGTTATCATACTTTAAAATCCCAATTAGTAGCTGATCAAAATACCGAGGAAATTATCTGTGTCTTTTGTGGGAAAGGTAGAGGTCATGATTTTAGTTTATTTAAAAAAAGTCGAGTTCGTTTTCATCCTTTAACTACCAGCATAGAAGACAGTGGTTATCAGGGAATAGCTGCATACCATAGTAATAGTTATACACCGAAAAAGAAATCGAAAAATAGAAAATTAACAGAGTTAGAAAAAGAGTATAACAAGGCTTTAGCCAAAGAAAGGATTATCATTGAACATATAAATAGGAAACTCAAAATCTTTAAAATCTTATCCTGTAAATATCGGAATCGTCGTCGAAGATATAGTTTAAGAGTTAACTTGTTGGCGGCTATTTATAACTGTGAGTTAGGGATAGGTATAGCAGCTTCTTAAAAGTTGCCTAAAGATTAATCAAGTCAAGGAGAATTTATTCTCAATTTTTATAATTGAGATAGTTTGTGCCGCTTAAATAAAGAGGTTTTGATAACCAAATTAAAGCAGCTCTAAAGAGTTTTGAGTTAAAAGTTAAACTTCAAGTTTTCATTCAGGACGAATGTACTGATTAACTAATTTTTTGGGGAAAATTAGTTAACCCATCATTATAACATATAATTAATTTGCAAGAGTTCTAATAGTGGCTGTCATAATGAATTTTCTCAAGTTAAAGTGATGTAGCCTATACTCAAGCGATTTAGTATAATTTTAGCGTTGATTATTGGCAGGAATGGAATCGGCTCTCTTGGATTTGGTGGGTAAAATGTATTTTAAGATATATTTCTCAAGAGCGAGGGGGTGGAACGAACCACAAAGACACAAAGGACACAAAGATCGCTCATATTGTAAGTTAAACTGATCGCACAGAACCTATAAGATTTCGAGAAAAAGCTAAACCTACCAAACCCGGGGCGTAAACTCTGCATCATTTAAAATTATTACATTTTCTCCTGACTGCACCAACACAAATAAACCCTGACGACAACCATAACTCGCCACCTCATTGGGAACAATCATCGCTGCCACTGCTCCCAAAGCCTTTACATCTCGAAAACGAGGCATTAACCGCTTAAACTTCGCCAAACGTTGTAAATGCTCATCCACATCCCTTTGAGTTAACTTACTTTTGACCTCCACTAAAATGGCATCGGTATCATTCACTACCAATAGATCAATCTCTAAACCCTCATTATCCCGTTTTACCGAAATACCGGGGTGAAACTCATGCACATCAATACCCCGCTCCTGAAACAGACGCACCACCGCAGGACGTACTTGCCACTCGACAAACTCTCCTAAACGATTGCCCAACTCCCCAATCTGCTCACTAACCCTGTTAATTTGCTTATCTGTTTCTTTTTGAGCTTGGGATAACTCTTGTTGGGATTGGGATAACTCTTGTTGGGATTGAGCTAATTGCTTTAGTATTGCCCGAATCTCTTCAATAGTGGCTGTCATAATGAATTTTCTCAAGTTAAGTTGATTATTGGCAGGAATGGAATCGGCTCTCTTGGATTTGGTGGGTAAAATGTATTTTAAGATATATTTCTCAAGAGCGAGGGGGTGGAACGAAAGCTAAACCTACCAAACCCGGGGCGTAAACTCTGCATCATTTAAAATTATTACATTTTCTCCTGACTGCACCAACACAAACAAACCCTGACGACAACCATAACTCGCCACCTCATTGGGAACAATCATCGCTGCCACCGCTCCCAAGGCCTTTACATCTCGAAAACGAGGCATTAACCGCTTAAACTTCGCCAAACGTTGTAAATGCTCATCCACATCCCTTTGAGTTAACTTACTTTTGACCTCCACTAAAATGGCATCCGTATCATTCACTACTAATAGATCAATCTCTAAACCCTCATTATCCCGTTTTACCGAAATACCAGGGTGAAACTCATGCACATCAATACCCCGCTCTTGAAAAAGACGCACCACCGCAGGACGTACTTGCCACTCGACAAACTCTCCTAAACCATTGCCCAACTCCCCAATCTGCTTACTAACTCTGTTAATTTGCTTATCTGTTTCCTTGATTTGTTTATCCGTTTCTTTTTGAGCTTGGGATAACTCTTGTTGAGCTTGGGATAACTCTTGTTGGGATTGGGATAACTCTTGTTGGGATTGGGCCAATTCCTTTAGTATTGCCCGAATGTCTTCAATAGTGGCTGTCATAATGAATTTTCTCAAGTTAAAATGAAATTTTCTCTATTATAGCCCGATCGCTTTTTCTCCCTTGAAGTAACCGTTCAGGGGGTGACAAAATCTGATAATCTAAAAAGACGTGGAAAAGAGCGGCTAATGTGAAAGAGTAGTATCCATCTCTGTGCTGCCCCTGGAGAGTCCTTCCACTGAGTCAATGCCACTGGCGGCTTGACATCCCCCCCCTGAACGGTTACAATAAAGCTATGCGCCTTATGTAAGTTAGAAGCTAGAATGGTGTAAACTCGTTCGATAGATTATCTCTCTAGTCGGAGTGTTGGACTCAAACACTTGATCCCTAATTAGGTTGTTTTAGGTCACATCAAGAGTAATACTTTATTAGGTTTCTTACAGGAAATTTTAAAGGTTTGAGCCTTCGGTAAATCTTTCGATGTAGCCTAGTTATCTTATGTCAAAAATAGCTTGAGCGATTTTTTCAGAGGATTTTTCTAGTCTAAAGTAATATCCTCTGAATGCTTATAATGTTACAAATTAAGTGATTTTTACTCATTTCAGTACAATGGCAAAAAATCAAGCAGAATCTATGTCTGATCAGAATCATCAGCAGCCAGATATGGGTGCGAAGAAAACAACGCAGGCTAGGATAGAACATCAGGATAATAATCAAATAAAAACGGGAATTGATCCTAAAATTGATTCGGAAAAACCGTTTAAATATTCGGAGCCAACAGGAAGATTAGGGGAGATAATCCTGCGCTTAATGCCGTTGGGTCTTTTGCTCGGAGGACTGAGTTATTGGGCGATAGTTGGTAAGATTCCGACTCCTATTCAAGGACGAGCGGTCATTTTGATTCCTCGTTCTATTGTTAATATCGAACCCCGTCAAGGTGGACGGGTGTTAACCCTCCTGATTCAACCGGGAGATTCTGTCAAAAAAGGGCAATTACTGGCAACTTTAGAGTTTCCTGAATTAGAAACAGAATTAAAAGATAAAAAGGATAGACTAGCAGATCTCAAGCAGCAGGATAAAAGAGTTGACTCTATTGAAGTGAGTCGTCGCCAATTGAATGCAGCCTCAATAGATCGCCAGCAAAAGGCGAATCAGCTTCAGATTAAAGCACTTCAAGTTCAATTATCCAGTAATCAAAAACAGCGAGAAGCCTATCTCTCCCATGCTCGATATCTTAAAAATTTCCAGAACTCAACGGATGAAAGACTAGCCGCCTACGATAAACTTATCGAAGAGGGGGCTGTCGCCAAGCTAGATTTTCCCTCCTATTTGTTTCAGTTCAATAATCTAGAGGCTTCTAATAGTATCAATCGCGTCCAAATAGAACTTGATCGCCTGAAGGGGGTTGATGAAAGCCTGCGAGCGCAGATGAACGCATTGACGGCCCAGAATAATATACTAAACACGGAAAAACGGCAAATAGACCTGCAAGATACAGCCAGTGATATTCTTCGTTACAATGCGATCGCTGACCAGCAACGAGAGATTAATACGTTAAAAACCACTATTCAAGCCAACAAAAATGTAGTGAGTCTGTACAACGGCCAGATTTTAGACTTATCTGTTAATCCGGGGGAAGTTTTGGCTCCGGGGGGGCGCATCGGTACGTTAGAAGTCTCCAATCTAAAGGCCAAGACCAACGTGGTGGCCTTGTTTAAGAGCGGTGATGCCAAACGATTAGAACCGGGCCAGGAAGTAGAAGTCGTTCCCGATCTCTATGATCGCGAACGCTATGGGGGTATCGTTGCTAAGGTAATTACCGTCGATCAGCAGCCGGTAACTGTGGCAGAACTAGCAAATATAGTCGGAAGTCATGAACTCGCCAGCAAACTGTTTCTGGGTAGAGATGAAGACGATCGCGATAAGCCTATACCCGTCAATGCAAGTGTTATCAAAGCCACTTTAGCGCTGAAGGTCGATCGCAATACACCGAGTGGTTTTTACTGGACTCAAGCCAAGGGAGCGCCCCAAAGAATTACCAACGGGACTACCGCAGATGTCCATGCTGTGGTAGAAGAGCGTTCTTTAGTGAGTTATATAACCCCTGCTTTTCGCTGGATTACAGGGGTGTACGACCGTTAACCACAATCTTGCGAGCGTAAGTAGCTGAAAGAAACAACGACTAGAATAAACGGTTAAACCTAATATGGAAAATCCGAAAAGACGTTCTCAATGGTGGACTTGGTGGTTTAAGTGGTGGATTATTGCCGCAGCGTTTGTCTTAGTAATCTTGATCCATAGTGAGCCTCCTCAGCTTTGGTTTTGGTTGGTGACGTTTTTGGCACTGATTTTATATGGGATTGAGCGAGCGATTAATGGGTAACAATGAGTAAGTCGAAAAAGGATATAGAGATACCTTGGACAGTAAAAACGGGCTAATGATCAGACAGGGATTGAAATTTTCCCTGGGTGCTGCTCTCTTAACGAGTTTCTTTTGGCACCGAGGAAATGTATTAGACAACTTTGTCTATCCCGTCTTTGGGTATGTCTCTGTACTGATTGAGCCATCGATGGGAGGTGCGATTGCGGCAGGTTTGGGGCGTTTGGGGGGAAGTGCTTTGGGGGGAATCATTGCCGCTATCCTGGTGAACGCCTACGGAATCCAAGGCTCAAGTTTTTTTGTCATTCCCTCTCTCACCTACATTTTAGCCGCCCTGATCTGTGAAACTTACCGATGGCAAGCCGCTTATTCCCAAGCCACACTACTGGGCGCTTTAATTGCCATGAGAGTGGTAGGAACATCAGCACAACAAGATATCTGGCTCTATTTGCGGTCGCGCCTGATCGATAACTGGATCGGAATCGCTGTGGGAATTGCTGTGGCCTTACTATTTTGGCCCCAGAATACTCGATCCGATCTCAACCGGAACTTGATGGGAATCCTTCAAGATATACCGCGCTTGTTCCAAAAAATCCTCGATCGCCACTTAAAAACTGAGGTCGAGGAGCGGGATTATTCTCTTTCTATTGAGCAGAACGAGCTTAACTTACTCAATCAGATTAAAAAATCAACACAAACTAGCCTTTCAATACTCACAAAAGCAACCCATGAATTCGGTAGTGAGATATTGGTGGCAGAAAATTGGAGTGAAATCTTGGCAATTCAGAACCAATTGACTCGACAATTAGCTGATCTGATGGCTTTTAAGGGCGAAAAGCATGAACAAAATTTAGTGCATCAGTTCAGTGATGAATTAAACCAATTGGCGACTCATCTTACCGACAGCTTTGATAGCTTGAGGGATTTGAGTAACGGCCAAAAAATCTTAGCTACCCCCTACCTGACAGAATTAGAAGAAGATTTAGCGAATATTGGGGGTAAACTTGATCATCTCCGAACAAGTGGAGAGATTGATCGGTATGATGTTCAAGAATCACTACAGTTTTATCAATTTATTCAACTTGTATCTCGATTTATCCAACAATGCGAGGGATTAGGAGGCAGGATAATCGATAAAACCAAAGTAACTGCAACTTTCAGACGAAGACACCTGATTACCTTTCCCAAATGGGCCCCTATATCCCTAAAACGCCTGAGAGAAATTGTCAGTCTTGGCGTGGTTATTGGTTTGTTACTGGCTATTATTCGTCACATCGAGTTTCCCTATCCTTCTGCTTACGAAAAAGTGGCAGATATTGTGATCATAGGTGCAGTGGTCACTGTCATTCAACCGACAAGGGGTCGAGCGATCGCGATCGGTTGGGCGGCCACTGTTTCGTTGAGTTTGACGATTCTCTGTATTTACCTGTTGGTCAAGTCCTTTGGTTATAATCCTTTTAGTAGCAGTCTGGCTTATTTTTTCGCCTACTTCAGTTGTGCTTGGCTGGGGTTTACGCCCATCGCTCGCATCGGTGCGATTGTAGCAGCCGATGCCATCGGGAAGGATATTTTTCCTTTTTTCGAGCAAGGAATTTGGGCCGCACTAATTTCAGTTCCCGTAGGTGCGTTTCTGGGGGTGTTGCTGACCACTGTATTTATGACAAAATCGGCTACAAACCAACTGGAAACAGATTTTTCTGTGACTTTTAAGAAAATGGGACAGCTATATCAAAAACTGCTGTCAGGCTATTTTCAGGATACGATACCACCGTCAGATATCCCCCAACTGAAGCAGGCCATCACAGTGGCGATCGCTCAACATCCAGCCTCGGTTAAGATTGCCAGTCTCGAACAAATTTCCACAGTTTTAGCAACTAAAAACAAAAATTTTTGGAATTTCTCCATGGGCTACGAACAAAAACTCTCGGCTCAACTGGATGCTTTACAAGATGGGCTACAGCAACCGCTTCCTGAACCGATACGACAAAAGTTTTTACCTGAATTACAAGCGATCGCACAACAGACCGCGATCGCTTTTGATCAAATGGCTGAGGCGATCGCTGCCCAGGTAATTCTCAACCCACCAAAGTTAGGATTGCTCATCCAAGAAATTGAATCTCTTGAGAAGCAGTTACTGAGCTTGCGGGTTGAGAGTCGAAGTTATCCCTTAAATGAGCTAATCGCCTTTAGCTCGGCTTTTATGACGATGAAAGCCATTGCCAGCAACTTAAATCAAATGAGTCAAGACTTACCTGCCTACACCCAATAGGTAATAGGCAAATATTATCAGCCTGAAGGATTTCTGCTCTCAGGGCTGTATATTCAGTAGAGTGTAGGGTGCGTTAGGCGGCTATCAATTTAGTCAAAAAACTAAAATTAATAATTCGCCGTAACGCACCCTACAAGATCAGCGATCGCACTTCCTCTACTAACGTTAAAGGCAAGATTGAGAAACATCTCTCCCTTGCCTTACGAACTTAGATTGGGTTACAAGAACCCTAGAGATTTAGCGATTGCAATGAGTGCAGCGATAGCCTGTAAGAAGGGTAAAAAACGCCTAATAACTAATCTAAATCTTCGATAATAAGATCGAGAAGTTTTATCTAGACGCTTGATACTCACCTTTAGCCTTTGGCAAAAAGACTGAAGTGACTGGTTTGATTTGCGCTGCCCGTTGCCGTTGAGCTTACTTCCCTTTAACACTGTCTTCCTCCGGATCGAGTGAACCGGCATTGCTCTCCCTTTGCAGGAAAGATAACAGTGGAGATCAGGGACTAAGGATTAACCCGATTGCCCACACAGCGGACTATCTTTCGATAGTCGTGTTAGTCTGCCGTCTTAGTCCCATCAACTCGGAAAGGTGTGGTGTACCCCTTGTAGACAAAGGATAGTTTCTTAATTATAGCGGATCGAATCAAGCCCGCAATTACAGTTTGCCAGTACCTCCGTTCCTGAATCTAACTCAATATCTCGTGTTCTTGAGCATAGCGCCAGACTACGCGATCGCTACTTTCCATCGACAATCTAACCTCTCTAAAGGTGACAAATTGGACAGACTGAAACTCAAGTTAACCGCGTTTTGCCAATATACCAAGAAAAATCAGCTTCAATCAATGTGCATGGTGCGTTCCCCAAAATCTATTGGTGGAACAGTAGGACTTGCATTAGGGAACGCACCCTACGGCTACAAGGGAAAGTGTAGCTTCACGGCGCAAATTCACAACTCCGCGTATCATGAATTCTTATTTAAGCTCCGCGAACCAAAGTGATACACGGCAGGGTGTCCAATCCGAATTCCAAAAGGCTGGGCATCAGGGTTACGCTCAAATAGCCGATTGGTTGCAGCTACGACCGTTTCATCAACCTCAAAATCTCCGGTTTCGATGTCGATCGCGATAATTTTACCCTCATTACCCGCTTCGACTTGCTGCCGAATGCCAGACTCGTAGAGTTCTTTCCCCCGACGAGCCATCTCCTCTTTGCTGTAACGCCTTTGCCGAACTGTCATAGCCTTGCCCCATTGACTGCCTTCTCCATGTTAACCTGAACGATCTCGCTCTTTTGAATTGATAGGGTGTGTTTGGCAATCACTTAATCTTGGCGATCGATATGATGTAGCCTGTGTTAGCGTTAGCGTAACCCACGGATTTTGAACATTAGATAAGGTGCGTTCACTTCATTAACACACCCTACAAGATCGGCGTGCTGCTACGCAGTGCCTTCGGCATCGCACTCTGTTATGAGTTGATTGATGTTGGGTTTCCTTGGGTCAATCCAACCTACGGGCGAGGCGATCTGCTACGCAGTGCCTTTGGCATCGCACTCATAATAGTTGACGAAATTCTGCGACTGTCAAACCAGCATCTTGAACAATTCCACCCATTGTAAATGCCTTAATTGGATTGTGCCTTGGAAGAGCAACTTGACGCACCCCATCACTCATGATGATATGTTTGCCTTGGCGAATGATCCGAAAGCCTACCTTCTCCAAGGCTCGTACTGCATCTAGGTGATTTACGCCAGGAATTCTAGGCATAGTTACACCTGCATTTCAATTTCACGAATTTCCCCATCTTGCAAGCGTTCTTCTAAGGCTGCAAGATACTCACGAATTGCATCTTGGATATTGGTTAATGCCTCTTCCTCAGTATCTCCCTCGGACCAACAACCGGGGAGCGCAGGAACGCCAACAGTAATTCCTTCTTCAGAACGATAAAGGACAATTTTGTATTTCATCATAAGTTCCTTCTAGATAGCACTCCATTTTAGCTTGATAGAATTATGGATGTGGGATCAAATTGTAGCAACACATGATGTGGTTCTTGTTACTCAGCACCGACCAACCTGATACGGTCGGTGTGCAACGGGATTGTTAGACCGTACCTCACAGATCGCTTATGATCAATTTATTCTCGCATATCTAGAAGTTTAAGCCATGTCACTCACTGAGTTAATTCTTCTGGTCAACAATCTGAGCCAGACAGACAAATTATCACTCTTCAAACTCCTAGCTGCACAAATCCCGGATGCTGAACTACAGGTTATCTTTTCCGCATCAGAGTATCCGATTTGGTCGCCCTACGATGCCACGGAAGCCGCCAATATTCTGATGCATATGATTCAGGATGACCGAGAGGCATCTACCCATGCCTAGTACAGTCGAATTTCCCCTTTCCGACGATGAAGCATTACCCACGATTCCCATCACTCTGAGTCATGCAGGCCTTTCTGTTTCTGCGAATGCCCTGCTGGATACCGGATCTACGGTCAATCTATTACCTTACGACATCGGGCTGCAATTGGGTGCAATTTGGGAGGAACAAACTGTCCGCTTGCCATTGGCCGGAAATCTTGCAAGGGTTGAAGCACGAGGGTTATTTGTGTATGTTCAAATTGGGAATTTGGAACCTGTTCGTCTAGCCTTTGCTTGGGCAAAAACCTCTCAGATACCCTTAATTCTTGGGCAAACAAACTTTTTTTGAGAATTTGATGTCTGTTTTCAACGATCGCGATGCACGATCGAAATTATCCGCTTCTAATAAGGGTGGTTTGATTGCTTACTGTCACCAGCCGAAAAAACCCTCCTTGAAGATGGAATGGGCTTTACCCCCCGCTGCTTAACCCGAACTGGGGTTAGATAAGGTGCGTTACATTTCATTAACGCACCCTACAAGATCGGCGATCGCACTGCAAGTCTCACTATTAAACCCTCTCGCTGTGGCTAGTTTCGATTTAGGATTGATGATTCTTGCCACAATCATCGCCACCACTAAGTTTCTGATTCGTGAGGATTTTTCACTGATTATTTTATCTAAACCCAATTTTTTAATCGTCTCTAAAATAGCCATTACATGACCATGAGGAAGACTTCTAATCACTTCAAAATGATTGGGAATGCCTTCATTCATGGACAGTGTTGCTCCTTTAAGAGCCAGTTTCAGATTGTCGATAATATCATCGGGTAATTTTGAGAGATTGGCAAGGGTTCTTTTTTTGACTTGATCTCCTTCTCGGTAGGACTCTCGAAGAAGAATGGCGGGGGGGGAATTACGGTTAGGAACTTTTTCTATGTACATGACCACTATTTTAGCAAATGGAGAGAATTCTTGTCCATTAAGAAATGTTACAAATTACATGGGTACATTAAGAAAGGTTAATGGGGCGCATCCATTGATGGATAAGGGTTTTTGGCTATTATGGTATATATGTATGGGGTAAGTTCAGTTATACTCAATAAGATTTGACATTCTCGTTTATACCTTGTGAAAGAACACGCCTAACGACCGTGTTCAGCGGACATAGATCACCTCTCGAACTCAACCGACCAAGTTCATTGTTCCGCTGCAACACGATTGTTAGCCCACGATCACTAACATCATGATAAAGAAATTAATAGGACTTTAATTCTTTTGCTTTTCTGCTAGCAGTTTCCATTCCACAATTTTCTGCTTAGCTTGTGAATATTTATCGGAGTTTGCCGGAATCGTCTCAGCAAGTTGAATTGCTCCTGCAAAGTCTCCTCTGCTTGCTAAATCATAGGATTTTTGTAATTTCTCTTGATCCGATTTACCCCCTTGTTGGCTGAGGGCTTGCCGCCATTCCACAATTTTCTGCTTAGCTTGTGAATATTTATCGGAGTTTGCCGGAATCGTCTCAGCAAGTTGAATTGCTCCTGCAAAGTCTCCTCTGCTTGCTAAATCATAGGATTTTTGTAATTTCTCTTGATCCGATTTACCCCCTTGTTGGCTGAGGGCTTGCCGCCATTCCACAATTTTCTGCTTAGCTTGTGAATATTTATCGGAGTTTGCCGGAATCGTCTCAGCAAGTTGAATTGCTCCTGCAAAGTCTCCTCTGCTTGCTAAATCATAGGATTTTTGTAATTTCTCTTGATCCGATTTACCCCCTTGTTGGCTGAGGGCTTGCCGCCATTCCACAATTTTCTGCTTAGCTTGTGAATATTTATCGGAGTTTGCCGGAATCGTCTCAGCAAGTTGAATTGCTCCTGCAAAGTCTCCTCTGCTTGCTAAATCATAGGATTTTTGTAATTTCTCTTGATCCGATTTACCCCCTTGTTGGCTGAGGGCTTGCCGCCATTCCACAATTTTCTGCTTAGCTTGTGAATATTTATCGGAGTTTGCCGGAATCGTCTCAGCAAGTTGAATTGCTCCTGCAAAGTCTCCTCTGCTTGCTAAATCATAGGATTTTTGTAATTTCTCTTGATCCGATTTACCCCCTTGTTGGCTGAGGGCTTGCCGCCATTCCACAATTTTCTGCTTAGCTTGTGAATATTTATCGGAGTTTGCCGGAATCGTCTCAGCAAGTTGAATTGCTCCTGCAAAGTCTCCTCTGCTTGCTAAATCATAGGATTTTTGTAACGTGGCATGAGAACTACTACTGTTTGTATCTGTTCTATTAAGTCCTAATTGCGGCAATAAGAGGCCACATATTAAAAGAGTAAAACCAATCAATCCAGAAATAATTCTACCCGGTCGACCAAGATTGATTTTCCCTTCAATTTTTCCCCAAGCACCTATTGCCAGGAAAATCAGGCCAGCCACAATTAATAAACTGCTTTGATTGCTGGCAAGATCAGCAATAGCTTTAATTAATTCAGCCATAGCTCTCTAGAAATGGTATTTAATTTTATAGAGTGCGAAATTCGATCCATTCTACTAATATCCTGATAATTATCATATAATGTTAGAGTTGCGATCTCTAAGACAACCTAGAGAGCTAACGGTTGAATTGAGTGGCGATCATTTCTCTGAGTTTATCACTACAAATATCGATTACGTCCGCTCGAATGGTGTGTTATGCCCGATCGCTTTAGCGATAACTTAACCTAGACGATCGTCTCTAAATCTACCGGGACTTAGCAACGAAGCAACCCATTTTTGATTACCTAGTCCTAAACATGAAACAGATAACCTTAACGGACTTCGCGCTTTGGCATAACGGTTGAATTGAGCGGCGATCGTTTCTCTGAGTTTATCACTACAAATACCGATTACGTCCGCTCGAATGGTGTGTTATGCCCGATCGCTTTGGCAATCACTTAACCTAGACGATCGTCTCTAAATCTACCGGGACTTATCAACGAAGCAACCCATTTTTGATTACCTAACCTTGGATCAAGACAGACAATTTTAATGGGCTTACCGGACTTGGCATAACTACATATTATGCGGAAATTTTCCGTATATCACGCCAAATACACATTTTTTTAAGAATCTTTCCGTATATTACGCTCAAATGGAGCGATCGCGAGAAGTTTTCCGTATAATATTACGATAAGCGTGTTATGCCGATTAGCATACTCTGTTATGAACCCTCCCCCACCCCGAGAACTCCTAGACGTAGTGCGAGAGACGAGAGCCGCCCTACCGCATTACTCCTACCGCACCGAACAAACCTATCTGGACTGGATTAAGCGTTATCTGCTCTTCCATCAGAAAAAACATCCCCGTGAAATGGGGGGTGAAGAAATTAGAGCCTTTTTGACCCATCTTGCCGTTGATAAAAACGTTGCCGCCGCCACCCAGAACCAAGCCCTCAACGCCATCCTCTTCCTTTATCGAGAAGTTCTGAAAATTGAACTGGAAAATATCGGTGCATATTTACGGGCAAAACGCTCCAAATGTCTGCCCACCGTCCTCACCAAAAAAGTAAAAATGGCCGATGATTTTAGCGATCGCACAACAAGCTGCGATCGCTGCCCAGGTAATTCTCAACCCACCAAAGTTAGGATTGCTCATCGAAGAAATCGAATCTCTTGAGAAGCAATTACTGAGCTTGGGGGTTGAGAGTCGAAGTTATCCCTTAAATGAGCTAATCGCCTTTAGCTCGGCTTTTATGACGATGAAAGCCATTGCCAGCAACTTAAATCAAATGAGTCAAGACTTACCTGCCTACACCCAATAGGGGCTAAATCCCTTCTTTTCTAGCTAAAAGGACGGGACAATTGACATTAACCCGCACATAATCCGAGAGGGAAGTACCGAGAAGGCGATCGAGATCTGGTAAACTCTTAGCCACGGAAGGACGGCGATCGGGCGAACCCAACAGTAAGAGATCGACACCATAATCATCGACGAGTTTGCAGAGTTGTTCTCCCGGTTTACCCCCCGTCACCACGCAGCGATAGGGTATATTCATCCGTTTCGCTTTTGCCACTGCCGGCCCTATAATCGGGTTTTCTTCCATTTCTTTGGGGGAAGTGGGGGCAAATTCCGGTTTTAAGTCGGGGTTGACGCGGGCCAGAATTAACTCTGCTGAAGGATAATCCCGCAGGAGATAAATAGCCAGATCGAGAGCTAAATCAGCCGAACTAGACTTATCGAGAGCTACCATCACCTTTTTGATTTTTTTGACGTAAATATCGTCTTTTACCAATAACATCGGGTGATTAGTCAGTTGAAAGACGTATTGACTGACGGAATTTTCTAGAATTGCCTCCAGTCGCTTCAGTCCTCGGGAACCCATCAGGATCAAATCGGCCCCGATTTCGTCGGCAACTTGACAGACGGTATCTTTGGGATCTCCTTGCCGCAGAATCGTGGAGACTTTGCTCGGTTCAATTTTGACTTCTTGCAGAATTTTAGTCAGCATTTGGGTCCCTTCTTCCCATTTACTGGCCAGAGCTTCGGTGGTAATCTGAGGGGGAACAACCCGGAGAATGGTAATCGACGCTTTCCGGATAGCCGGGAGATCCATTAATGCTTGTAGCATTTCTTGGGTTTGACCTGTGCCGGAATCAGCGTATAGTATTTTCTCTAGCATAAGATTAAACTCGGTCTATGATCTTAATAGTTTTCGCCAATTATCAGCATACTGCTAATGTTGTTCTCGAAATTTAACAACTTATTAAGCGCTTTTTCTTAGGTAAATGCGATGCCGAAGGCACTGCGTAGCAGCTCGCACTTGAGGGTATTTTTAAGTATTTATGCTCAATTGACTGGCAATACTTGGCTCAAAATCATCGTGTCAAGCGTTCATTTGTATTATATTTTGGCTGCAATGCTGGCGCTCTCTTTTAATCACTGCTAAATTGACCATTTAATTGATGATTATTCATGGTTAATTCTCCAGCAACCAAGAGAATTTTTTATTTTTACAAGAGGTGTAGTTATGTATTTATCAATTCGAGTAATTCTCCTAGTAGCGACAACAGTTTATCAGACGTTATCTGTTTGGTTAGAAGAACAAAAAGCACCGCCGGGTCATTTGATTAATCTGGGTAAATATCGCCTGCATTTTTGTCTAGCAGGAGAGGCTATTCCCACTATTATTATTGACCATAGTTTAGGGGGAATTGAGGGATATTTTTTGATAGAAGAATTGTCACAATTAGCTAGGGTTTGTATTTATAATCGAGCGGGTTATGGTTGGAGCGATTCTAGTCCTTATCCCCGGACTAGCTACCAAATTGTTCAGGAATTAGATAAATTACTAACCCAAGCAAAAATAGAACCGCCTTATATTTTAGTTGGTGATTCTTTTGGTAGTTATAATGCTCGACTGTATGCTCATCTGTTCCCAGAAAAAGTATTAGGTTTGGTACTCACCGATGGTTTACACGAGCAGGGAATGCTGAAAATGTCGCCAGCATTAAAGGCATTAAAATTATTTTTCATCTCTGGATTTTTGATGTCGATTATTGGCTCAATTTTAGGCATTATAAGAGTTATGAGAGTTCTGGGAGTTTTTGAATTATTAAAACCAGAATTGCGTCGCTTTTCCCCAGATTCTTGTCATCGAGTTAAGCGTTCTTTCTGTCGCGCTAAACACTGGATGACGATGAGTAGAGAAATGTTTAATCTCGACCAAAGCGCTCGTCAGGTGAGTAAGGCTAACAATTTCGGTAATTTACCGATAGTTAGTATTAAAGCTAATTCTTTTTTTAAACCTTCCCTTTGGACTCGCTTTATTCCCCTCAAAAGTGCCAACCAACTCCGGGAGGAGATGCACCTAGAATTAGGCAAGTTATCCAGAGATTTTATGGAAATACAAGCGGATAAAAGTGGCCATTTTATCTGGATGGATCAACCGGATGTGATCATCGATGCGGTCAGAATTTTGCTTGACAAAATTAACTCTATGTGCTAGGTAAGTAGTTGGACAAAAGTAAAGTTAACTGTGGGGTAAGGAGCCTGACGACCGACTGCTAACCCCACCAACAGACTTTTTGCCGCAAACCCTAATTAGGGTTTGCTGAATAAATCTAAAAACCTTGTTGGATAAAAATTTTAGACTTTTTTGATATCAAAAAGTGTCAGCCATTGGAGTGAACGGGGGGGAATAAAACCCCACACCCTACACCCCACACCCTACACCCCACCAACAGACTTTTTCAGCATACCCTAATTATTGAGGGTAATAATCTGAGCGCTAAAACCCTGTTTAGTTAAATCTTGTACCCGTTGTTTAGCTTGGTATTGTTGCTGAAATAACCCCACTTGAATAACATTTTCTCCCGCGCGGATAAATGCGAGGGGTTCAATTTCTTGAATTTTTGCCAACGCTTCCGCACTATTACTACTAACTTCCACGCGAAAGAGTTGATTAGCGGCAATAACCCGCTGCTGTGGTGCGGGGGGTTTATTGGCGCGATTTTGAGGTCTGGGTGCTGGTGGATTGACAGTTTGACGATTATGATTATTAACCACCGTAGCATCGGCGGGCCGCACGGTAGCGGGAGCTTGAAAAACGTATTCTCTCAGGGGTTGATTACCGGAAACTGGGTCCGCCACCAGAGGACGAACTGAAGGAGAATTAACTGGGGGTAAATTTAAGGGTGAACATTGGGAACAATTAGCACCACTGGGACTGTCTGAACGTTTAGTTGGTTGTCTCACCGCTGGTGGTGGGGGTAAACGACGACCGGGATAAACATTCTGGGCAAAAGATAAGTCTGCTTTTAGCAGTAGCGTTCCTTGAGCGATTATCCCGACTTTTAACCAAAATAAAGCCGAGAAAAACAGTAAGTTTGTTCTCATCATGCTGGTTTGTCCTCACACGAAATTTGGGTACACCATGTCCAAATTTTAAAGTAGGAGATGCTAGTCTAGAAAGTATATTGGTTAAAAATCATTACAAGATTTATGGGAAAAGTTGTTGTCGGTCTATCAGGGGGAGTAGATAGCTCTGTTGCCGCTGCCGCCTTACACGCTCAAGGTTATGATGTTATTGGCTTGACCCTGTGGTTAATGAAGGGTAAAGGTCAATGCTGCTCCGAGGGAATGGTAGATGCGGCCTTTATTTGTGAGCAGTTGGGGGTTCCCCATCATATCGTCGATAGTCGCGAGCTTTTCCAAAAAGAAATTATTGATTATCTAGTTTCCGGTTACGAAGCGGGAATCACACCGCTGCCCTGTTCTCAGTGCAATAAATCGGTAAAATTTAGCCCGATGCTGCATTATGCTAAGGAAACCTTAGAAACGGATACTATTGCTACCGGTCACTACGCCAGAATTCGTTTTTCTCCGGAAAATAACCGTTATCAACTGCTGCGTGCCGTCGATAAAAATAAAGATCAATCTTATTTTCTCTATGATCTAACTCAAGATGTACTGCGTGGGACTTTATTTCCCTTGGGAGAACAAACCAAGGCAGAAACCCGCAGAATTGCCCAGGAATTTGGCTTAAAAACGGCAGATAAACCCGATAGTCAGGATTTGTGCTTGATTGAAGCTCACGGAACTATGCGATCGTTCTTGGATAAGTATATCGCCGTTAGTGAGGGCGATATAGTAGATCTCGATGGCAAAGTTTTGGGTAAACATAGCGGTATCCATCATTATACGATCGGACAACGCAAAGGCATCGGCATCGCCGCCGCCGAACCCCTCTATGTGGTAAAACTCGATCCCGTCATGAATCGGGTTATCGTCGGTAATCGCGAAAGTGCCGTTAGTGCCGCTTGTCTTGTCGGACGGATGAACTGGGTTTCTATTGCTCAACCCACCACCCCTATCCGCGCTCAAGTACAGGTACGTTATCGTTCTCCGGCCGTTCCCGTCAATGTTATTCCCCTAGAAAATAATCAAGTGAAACTGGTTTTTGATGAACCACAATTTAGTATCACCCCGGGCCAAGCAGCCGTGATTTATGAAGGGGAAATCGTCCTCGGTGGGGGGATTATTTCAGGAGCCACCCCATAGGGAGAGCCACCAATTCACAGAATAACCTGATTATGGTTCGGGGGTCATTCTGCCAATTAGGGACTCTCCCCGGCAGGTTTAGCTAAAAATTAACGACGGGGTACAGAAGCCTCGATGTTAATATTCATAGCGGAGACTCTTGGTACAGGATTGCCTTTGGCGCTACCGAGACCCCGGGCCATGGCCAAGAAGCTGGAAGGATCGCCAGCTTTGGGTTATGGTAAATATTATGAAAACTTTTCTGACTTTTCTTCAGCTATTTATGAATGTCTGAATGATGTCCATCTGAAACATAAAAAAGAACTGGATTCGTTGCTCACTCTACGATTTCAGAAGTTTAATAAATCTCAGATTATGAACGTCTAAAGTATATACAATATCTGCGATCGCCCTTAAAAAGGGGGACTTTGAATCCGGTTCCCCCCTTTTTAAGGGGGACTAGGGGGGATCAATCAATGCTATAATAACCACTATTTATCAGCAGGTAAGATAAGGGTGAATTTATTAGTCCATCGTTATCAAATTGTGCGATCGCTTGCTTCTGGTGCATTTGGTGAAACTTTTCTAGCTAAAGATACCCAATTACCAGATCATCCTTGGTGTGTTGTCAAGCAACTTAAACCCCAATCTGATCCCCAATCTTGGCAAATAGCAATGCGTTTATTTGATACAGAAGCAAGAAGTCTTTATCAATTGGGAAAACACGCTCAAATCCCCCAATTATTTGCCCATTTTTCTGAAAATAATCAATTTTATCTCGTTCAAGAATATATTGAGGGACATCCTTTAGGTGAGGAAACTATACTAGGGAAACAATGGGAAGAAATAGCAGTAATTGAATTTTTAGAAGATGTATTATCAACTTTAGCTTTTGTACATCAGCATAACGTTATTCATCGGGATATTAAACCTGATAACTTAATTAGACGCAAACGAGATAATAAAATTATTTTAATTGATTTTGGTGCGGTAAAACAGATTATTAATTTAAGTAATCCTCAAAACCAACCTAAGACAATTGGAATAGGAACACCAGGATATATGTCAAATGAACAAAATCTAGGAAAACCTACCTTTAGCAGTGATATTTATTCTGTGGGAATGATTGCTATTCAGATGTTAACGGGATATTATCCTACCCAATTAGTTGATAGTCAAACAGGAGAAATACATTGGCAAAATAAAGTCAAAACAACACCTAAATTTACTGATATTTTAGTTAAAATGAGTCATCCAGATTTTCAACAACGCTATCCCTCAGCTACAGAAGCTTTGCAAGCAATTCAAGGTTTACAGGGAGTCTCCCCTACCATTGCGCCAACAGTTTTTATGTCTCATTCTTCATCTATACAAAATAAAGGGGGTAAAATTGCCGTTATTCCCCTAATTTTAATGTTACTTTTAGGAGGAGTAATTGGTATTGGGGTGATCAATTTATCTGAGAGACAACAAAACAATGAGACACAACATCAACCTGCTTTTTAAGCTATAAAGGTAATAGGAACAAGTTTAACAGGAGTAAGTAAGATTTATGAAGCGTCATACTTCGGGAATAGCAGTCTCACTTTTATTTGGTTTGCTAATGCTGACATCAGGATGTCAAGGAAATTCTAATGCTGCAACAAAATCTAAGTTTTTTTGTGGAAATGCTCAATATTTAGGTAAAAATGTGCCAGCTACTATTGTCCATAATCCAAATTCAGACAGAGATTTTACTATAATTATTTGGAAACCAGATAATTATTATTTTGGTAATCAATGGAATCCTCGAAAACGATGTGATCAAGTTTCTAGACGATTCCAAGATATTTATGATCGGGATGGACTACAGTATGTCACGGCTACGGTAGCAAGTTGGATTAATGATCGAGAAGTTCCCGTTGTCTGTGGAGTAAAATCCAAAAGTGCTACTTGTGATCAAGATGATTTACTCTTTACTTTGGAAACTAAGGATGAGCCTTATGCAGTATTAGATGATCTTATGGAAATTCGTCAAGCACCTGATAACAATACACCCTTAACTAGAGGAGTAAATGATTCTAAAAATTCTGGTAAAAAGCAGCAAGTTTTTTATGATTTATCTGAGGTTTTGAAAGTAGAAAAATCCCCAAAACAGCAATCTAATCCAAACAATGGTGCAGCGTTTTAGACTCAAAATATACCTTTGTTTACGGGATTAGGAGTGTTTTGGGTTTTGCTTCTCCATTTTTCTGCTAGAATTGTGGCATAATCGCTCATTTCTCTGAGTTTATTTTCTCCTTGCTGAGCGATTTTTAAGATTTCTGCTAATTCCTGTTCAGTAAACGGTTTTGAAGTCATCGTTAATTCTCCAATCGGATTCTAATTCCATTGACTACTATTTTAGCTTCTAAAACTCGACCTAACTGCTCTGAGAAATCCTCCCCTGCTTCTTGAATATCTTCATAAGATAACTCATCCTCCATAGTAATATACTGGACAGTTGCTTGCATCCGCCGTCTAGTGTTGTCAGCAAATAATAAATAATTGTTAATTATAGCAAATATTGGAATAGATATGATAATGTAGGGAAATAATTTTATCCTTTCCCTAATCAGTTCAATCCCATTATTATCCTCCAATGCTTATCTGAATTGCCATGAAACCGCAATTATTGAAACTTTGCCTAATTTTATCCCTATTTCCCCTAATTTTCTCCCTCGTATCCTGTCAAAACCAGCAAACTCAAGATCGTGGAATTACTATTACCACAAATCAGTCACAAAGTCAACAAAAACAACGACGCACAGCCTTAGTCATTGGAAATGCGAGTTATCAGGATAATCCTCTCAAAAACTCGATTAATGATGCAGAAGCGATGGCGAATGCGCTTAAAGATGTTGGTTTTGACGTAATTTTGCTGGAAAATGCTGATTTAAAGCAGATTGAAAATGCTATTGACACATTTCACCACCAACTTAAGGCAGGAGGAGTGGGATTATTTTATTATGCGGGACATGGTAAACAAGTGGATGGCGAAAATTATCTTATTCCGGTAAATGCGAAGCTGGATGTGGCAGAAGATGTGCGCTATGAGGCGATTCCGGTAGGAAAAGTCTTAGCTAGGATGGAAGATGCGGCAAATCAGATGAATATTGTCATTCTTGATGCTTGTCGCAATAATCCCTTTGCTCGAAAATGGCGCTCTAGTCAACGGGGTTTGGCTCCGATACAATCAGCTAGGGGTGCCTTGATTGCTTTTGCGACGGAACCAGGAGGGGTTGCTGCTGATGGAGAGGGAGAAAATGGGTTATATACTTCTTTTTTATTAAAGCATCTGAAAACACCGAATTTAGATGTGGAGTTGATGTTTAAACGGGTGCGGGAGGATGTTGTACAAGCTACTCAAAATAAGCAAGTTCCTTGGGAGTCTTCCTCTTTGGTGGGGGATTTTTCTTTTAATCCTGTTACGGTAGCGCAATCATCTCAACCTAATTCTACCACTGCTGAAACCTATTTTAAGCAAGGGGAAGACTACCGTAATAATAATCAATATGATAAAGCGATTGCGGCATATACTAAGGCCATTGAAATTAATCCTCAATATGCCGAAGCTTACAAGAATCGAGGGATTGTTTACCTTGATTTAAAAGACTATGATAAAGCAATGGCAGATAACAATAAAGCCATTGAAATTAATCCTCAATATGCCGAAGCTTACAATAATCGAGGAGTTGTTTACCGTATTTTAAAAGACTATGATAAAGCAATGGCAGATTATAATAAAGCCATTGAAATTAATCCTCAATTATTTCAAGCTTACAGTGGTCGAGGGAATGTTTACTCTGATTTAAAAGAATATGATAAAGCTATTAAAGATTATAATAAAGCCATTGAAATTAATCCTCAAAATGATTATGCTTACAATGGTCGAGGGTATGTTTACTATAATTTAAAAGAATATGATAAAGCTATTAAAGATTATAATAAAGCCATTGAAATTAATCCTCAAGATGCTTATGCTTACAATAATCGAGGGTATGTTTACTATAATTTAAAAGAATATGATAAAGCTATTAAAGATTTTAATAAAGCCATTGAAATTAATCCTCAACATCCTTATGCTTCTAATAACAAAAAGTTAGCGGAGGAAGCAAAAAGAAATCAATAACCATATCCTTGTTCCAAGACAGAGCCTTGGAATATGATATGATTAGTGCGATCGCTCTTATTTTTGTCTGGGGTTTCTCCAAACGCAATGTTTTAGATCTGGTACAAAAAGAAGATTAACACAAATTGTATAGTGCGATGCCGAAGGCACTGCGTAGCAGTACACCGATCTTGTCGGTTGGGTTGAGGCAACGAAACCCAACACTACCTTTTCCTATCTTTCACTTAATCGGACAACGCAAAGGCATCGGCATCGCCGCCGCCGAACCTCTCTATGTGGTAAAACTTGATCCCGTCATGAATCGGGTTATCGTCGGTAATCGCGAAAGTGCCGTTAGTGCCGCTTGTCTTGTCGGACGGATGAACTGGGTTTCTATTGCTGAACCTACCACCCCTATCCGCGCTCAAGTACAGGTACGTTATCGTTCTCCGGCCGTTCCCGTCAATGTTATCCCCCTAGAAAATGAGCAAGTGAAGCTGGTTTTCGATGAACCACAATTTAGTATCACCCCGGGCCAAGCAGCCGTGATTTATGAAGGGGAAATCGTCCTCGGTGGGGGGATTATCTCAGGAGCCACCCCATAGGGAGAGCCACCAATTCACAGAATAACCTGATTATGGTTCGCGGGTCATTCTGCCAATTAGGGACTCTCCCCGGCAAGTTGAGCTAAAAATTAACGACGGGGTACAGAAGCCTCGATGTTAATATTCATAGCGGAGACTCTTGGTACAGGATTGCCTTTGGCGCTACCGAGACCCCGGGCCATGGCCAAGAAGCTGGAAGGATCGCCAGCTTTGGGTTTTTGCTCTTGGGGAACATAGCGACGGACAGCATTCTGCCAAACGATTTGGGGGAAGCCCAAAATACCACGATAGTAGCCATCGTAGCGAGGCGAGGTAATGTTGAATGGACGTTCACCGATTTCGCGGCTGGCCAGGGTGCGACGACGTTGGTAGGGAACGGTATCATAACCAAAGCTTTGCAGATACTCGTCACTGTTGAGAAGTTGATCAACAAAACCTTGAATGCCTTTGGTGGCAACGACAATCGACCAAGCAATTTTTTCTCTTTCGCTATAGACATCGCGACCGAGAACTCTTTGTACTACCTGTTCGACAAAGCGATAGTTGCTGTTTTTCTCGTAGAAGCTGTTATAGAAGGTTTTCGATAACAGTAAACCACGAATGAAATCCCGCACCGATAATTGTCCATTGCGTAATTGGGATTCGAGGAAGGGTTCCCGATCCCATTTGAAGGCATGGAAGAAAATCTGACGGTAAGCGGCTTCGATTAAATCGTCCAGGTCGGTAGGGGAGAGGACATTTTCTGTCGTGTAAACTTTCGGTTTTTCGTCTCCACCGACATCATAACCAGCTACCCGCACGTTTTGGGACTTGGGGGCGTAATTTAAAAGAGGAATGGCCAAGGGTAAACCTCCGTATCCTTAGAAATGCTTAAAAAACTTTCCTCCTAATGATAAGGGAGTAGGTGCCAACTAGAAAAGAAATATTAAAAATTCTTACAATTGTTAAGAAAACTTGCTTACCATCCAGGGTGTTGGGGAGCGCCGGAGCAGGGAGAGGGGAGAAAAAAGCGTTCGACTGATAACTGATAACTGATAACTGATAACTGAATTTACCAGCCACTAATCGAATAGGATGATGGTTCGGGGGAATCACTAGAGACTGACTCCGATGACTGATTGCGGGATTCAGCACAAAAAGTGGCCGTATTAAAACCGCCAAAACGTTGAACTGTGCTAGTGCGGAGACGTAAATCGGCATCGGCAAACCAAAAACGCTCGATCGAGGTCATAGTTTCGTATTCTGTAATTAAGACTAAACCTTCCTGTTCATCAATGTGATAACGGCCCGCCACGGGAATGATTTCCGCATAACCTCGCTCCCGCAGGAGAACACCAGCTTGGGGATTATCTTCATCGGGAATTAGCGCAAAAACGGTGGTTCCTTGATGATTTTCGTCTTCTTTGTCCCACTGCATCGAACCATCCCAACTGACAAAGGCACCCCCCACAGTCTTAGCGGGATCGACTTCGTGCATTTCACAGATAGCGATAATTTTCGGGTTATCGGCGCTTAAAGCTTCCACATAAATCTCGGAATCGCCGGTTTCTGCGCGTCGAAAGGGTAAATGATGGGTGGTGCGCTGAGATTTCCACTGTCCCGCACTTTTCTGAAAAAAGGTCATACCGTCCATAGTTTTTATCCTCTGTTTTTTCCATCTATTTTAACGCCATGGCCGTTTTCTGTAACCCTTGTCCCTCTCTCTCTCTCATTCATCCCCAAAATAATCATGATCAATTCTCTTGATTTCATAGATTTCTTTTGTCGATACACCTAAATTATAATCAATCATGAATTGACCTAATTCTTCCCCATCAATCAGCACTATTTTTATCTCATTTCTGGGGGCATATTCTAAAGCCTCTTGGGTAAAATAGGAAGTGGTGATAAAAATACCTTTTTTGGCTCCTTGTCCCGCTAATGCCCCGACAAATTTCTGGATTTCTGGACGACCAACGGCATTATTATCAGCCTATCTTTTGGCTTGAATATAGATTATATCTAAACCGAGTCTATCTTCTTTTATTATCCCATCAATCCCTTGATCCCCGCTCTTACCCACTGCTTTACCTGCATCTCTAATCGAGCCACCATAACCCATTTTTACCAGTAATTCTACTACTAATTTTTCAAACGCATCTGGGGATAATTTTCTCAAAATAGAAAGTAAGTCTGTTGCTAATGCTTGACGAATTTCTTGATAGGAGTTTTCTAGTAATTCCTCTGGGTTTTGTTCTTGATCAGAAGTTGATAAATTGCTTTCAAGAGTAATAGTTTCATTTTGCTTATTGACTCGATTGAATTCTTGAAATTCAGGAAACTGTCTGAGAAATTTGGCATCAATTCGAGCAGGATTTTGAGATAAGATTTCTTTTCCTTTCTCGGAAATTACAAAAGTTGCCCTTTTGGGTGAGTCAATTAATCCCGCTTTCTTTAAATAGGTTTTTGCCCAACCGACTCGATTAGAAAAAATTTCTTGTTGTCCACTGGGAAGCATTTCTTTTCTTTCCGCTTCTGTGACTTGAAACTCTCTGACCAAGGCTTCAATAATTTCTCGATATTTATACACTTTGCCATCTGCAAGTATTTTTAATAGAGGCAACATAATCGATTGAAAATCGGGAATAGGCATAGTTCAGATGAAAAGCGGGGGCAGTCATCACAATTATACAGCAACAAGCTCCAAGAATTTAGATAGATAATAATACACCTGAAATTATTAAGAATGTCGAGAGGCATTCCTCAAGAATCTGAGAGAGAATCAATATTATGGGCATCTAATACTAAATCTTGTTTAAAAGGTATAGGAGATCGGGAAGTAGTGGAGCCTTTTTAGTAAACAGTAAACAGTGAACTAAAAACTCACATCTGATAACTGATAACTGATAACTGATTCAAAACTGACGGCTTTAAATATAACTTAACTCAGTAAAAAAGACCTATTCGGATGGACAAGAAAGCCTTTTTTTAGGGCCTCTCGTCCTAATAACATCCGAAACCCCATGACATCGCGATTAGTCAAGGTTAATTCGATCGGCCATTGACGACCGCCAAGCAATACACTTGTTCTGATAACGGGACGTAGTTGACTTTGACCACCGGAATTTTTTACCTGTCGCCATTCGAGGATTTCTGCGGTGGTGGTGACAGTGTGGTGACTATCTTTTTGGTAGGGATGAACTTGAAAGCGCAGCCAATTGCGATCGCCATCTCGAAAAGGATGCAGATGAAAAGCGTGTAGGGCCGAGGAGCGAGCGCCTGTATCAATCTTGGCCTTAATTTTGGTAATGCCTAAATCGGGTAAATCGAGCCATTCTCGCCAACCGACGATCACTCGATCGAGGGTCATTTTTTTGTCTCTCGTCTAGAATATTCATTAATGTAGCAGAATTCTTAATTTCCTCCCTCTAAAAGTTTACAGATTGAATTTGAGCGACTACAATTAGACCATTCAAACTCCTGGGTGTGGTATGAATTTAAAACATCTGCTTCTTCGTTACTTGGTATGGTTCGATAGGGGGGCATAAATCGACTAAATCCTTATCTGGCAAGAGACTTAATTGATTAGTTCGCTCCAGATCGCAAACAATTGACAAAAATTGCGGTAATCTCTGTTTCTATAAGGGTTTCATCTCTTATAACCCCCGTCCATTGCATAACACAAACCGAAGAACCACAAATGTTTGAGTAAAATCGGAGTAAAGTCTTTAGGTTTAGGCGATTGATGCCGGATAGGGTTAGAGTAATCAGGGAGAAACTGATTTATCGAGAGGCTATATTATCCTATGCTAGAACTCTACCAATTTGAATTATCTGCCTATTGTGAGAAAGTCCGTCTCATCCTCGACTATAAAGGTCTTGCCTATAAAAAAAGGGACGTGGTGCCAGGGGTGGGACAATTGGAATTATTCCGTCTTTCCGGACAGCGCCAGGTCCCGGTCCTCAAGGATGGTGACACTTATATCGCTGACTCGACGGAGATTGCTTTTTATCTCGATCGCAAGTATCCTGAAAAACCAATTATCCCTACGGATCCCCTCCAACGGGGTCAATGTTTATTAATCGAAGAATGGGCCGATGAATCCCTGGGATTAAAAGGAAGAACCGCTTTTCTCGGCGCTTTTGCCCAAAATCAAAACTTTCGTACCGCCTTTTTACCCCGGGAAACTCCCGATTTTATGCGCTTGTTGCTGGGTTCCTTGCCGGGGGAATTAATTGATATTTTTGGGACGGGTGTAGGTCTGGGAAAAGATGCTATCAATACGGCTAAAAAAGGGCTACAACAGGACTTAGAGGCTTTAAACCTCATTTTAGCCAATCGTCCCTATTTAGTCGGGGATCAGCCCACTTTAGCCGATTTAGCTGTGGCGGGATTAAGTGTACTGCTTAAGTTTCCCCAGGGTTCCTATCTCAACTTACCCCCGGAATTGCAAGGCAAGGGGATTCCGGGGTTAGCTGATAATAGCGCCTACGAGGGCTTTTTTGTCTGGCGTGATCGTCTTTATAGTCAATACCGTCAAACTATTACCCCGGGGAGTTCCACCCCTCCCATCGATTCCCCCACCTCTATCCAGATCGAATAGCAGAGCTTGACTAGGGTGGTGGGGTGTGGGGTGTGGGGTGTGGGGTGTAGGGTGTAGGGAAAATAAATAAAAATAATCTCCTGACGACCGACGACCG
Source organism: Microcystis protocystis FBCC-A270 (assembly GCF_050500235.1). Classification (NCBI taxonomy): domain Bacteria; kingdom Bacillati; phylum Cyanobacteriota; class Cyanophyceae; order Chroococcales; family Microcystaceae; genus Microcystis; species Microcystis protocystis. The sequence goes on along the minus strand of NZ_CP191407.1, from coordinate 3,947,733 downwards.
GCTCCTATCTCCTGTTAAGATTCGCGTAAAACGTAGCCGACACCGCGCACGGTATGAATGAGGCGTTTTTGACCACCAGCTTCCATTTTCAGGCGCAAATAGCGAATATATACCTCAATAACGTTTGATTCTCCTTGAAATTCATCTCCCCAGACATTTTCGAGAATTTGATCCCTTGATAATACTGCTTTCGGGTGAATCATCAGGTAGCGGAGCAGTTCAAATTCCTTCATCGTCAACTCAATATTTTTGTTCTTATAGGAGAGACGACGAGTGGCTAAATCCAATACTAAGTCACCGAAGCGCAATTGTTCGGGGATAGTTTCCATCGGTTGCAGGTAAAAACGGATTAATTTGAGGAAAGATTGCGAATTATAGGGTTTGAGAAAATAATCGTCGGCTCCCGCTTCCAAACAGGCGAGACGTTCTTCTAGAGTTTCTTGAGATACTAATAAAATAATATAAACGCGACTTCCCTGGGAACGTAAACGACGACAAAACTTTACACCGGCCTCCGCCGCGAGGAGGCGATCGAGTATAATCATCGCTGGCTGCCAACTTTCCACTTCTGGGAAAGCGCTATCAATGCTAGGCACAATCAGGGGACGATAACCTGCTTCTTGCAAGTTCGCACTAGCTAGTTTAGCGATATTCTCCTCAATTCCCACCAAGAGAATCGAAGAACTCAGAACTGGTGTACTCATTAGTCGGCAGCGGTAAAGAAATAGGAAAGATAGGGAGGCGACTGGCCAATTATACTTAATTCATTCTTGCCTAACCGATTTTAGATAAAAAAGTTAACGCTGTGGTGCGTTGGACAAAATTACCATTGACAGACCAACCGGTCACTCGATCGGGGGACGACCAGAGGCTAAGATGATCTACAGGGGGATCCGCATAAAAATTTTCTCCACCGCTACCCAATAAACAGGAACTCCAATGGGTAAAATAATCATGACTAAGGCGATAAATGGGAAAATTACCGATTAATGGCACTCCCCACCCGTCCAGAGCCATTAAAGCTCGAATTTTCACCCCTTGAGCTTGCCAATAATAGGCTAAAGCGATCGCATTTACCACCCCCGCACTAAACCCAATCAAGGTTAGGTCTTCTCCGGGTAAAAAAGCTTCATTTAAGCAAGAAAAAGGAGAAATAATAATATAGGAGCGTAATTTGACCGATTTGCTCCCCAGATGTCCTAAAAAATCCTCCGTCAATCTAGAATCATGAAAACCAGTACAAATCACTAAGGTGTTGACACTCCCGTCCTTAAAAGCGAGGGATTCTTGGTTCATAGAGTTTCCTTAATTAGTAGTTTAAATGAGCCTAAACCCTTAAATAGCCTGGAATCCAACAAAGCAAAAAGCTTTTTTTATTAAAATTGCTTTTTTGAATTCTGGTGAGCCTTACTTGGCAAGGCTTGCGTCGATTATTTTCTGCTAACATATCATAACTACTCTAGAAGAGCCATAATTGTTAAGAAAATGACGCGAATTACCGTTATTGGTGCAGGGATTGGCGGACTAACGGCGGCGGCATTATTGGCGCGTCGAGGTTATCAAGTCACAGTATATGATCAGGCGCTTGTCCCCGGGGGTTGTGCCTCGACTTTTTCCCGTCGGGGTTTTACTTTTGACGTGGGGGCAACTCAAGTGGCAGGATTAGAAGTAGGGGGCATTCATCAGCGCATTTTTGCCGAATTAGGGATAGATTTACCCGATTCTGTCCCCTGCGATCCCGCCTGTGCCGTTTTTCTGCCGGGGGAAACCAATCCGATTAATGTCTGGCGCGATCGGCAAAAGTGGCAAGAGGAAAGACAAAAACAATTTCCGGGCAGCGAACCTTTTTGGCAATTATTACAAAAACTCTTTCAAGCAAGTTGGCGTTTTCAAAGTCGCGATCCAGTTTTACCCCCGCGCAACTGGTGGGATTTAGGGCAATTAATCGCCGCTTTGCGTGTAGATACTGCCATTACCTTCCCCTTTACTTTGATGACTGTGGGGGATGCTCTGCGATTATACGGCTTAGAGAGGGATAAACGCCTAAAAACCTTCCTTGATCTCCAGTTAAAGCTTTATTCCCAAGTTACTGCCGATGAAACCGCTTTACTTTATGCCGCCACCGCTTTAGCAGTTTCTCAGTCTCCCCAAGGTTTATCCCACCTTCAGGGTAGTATGCAGGTATTAAGCGATCGCCTAGTAACAGCTTTGGAAAAATACGGCGGTAAATTGCAAATGCGCCACACAGTGAAAAAAATACTGACAGAAAAGGGAAAAGCCACTGGAATTATCGTCAGAAATCAAAAAAATGGTCAAATACATCCAGAAATGGCCGATGAGATTGTCGCTAATATCCCGATCCAAAATTTACCACAATTAATCGATCGCGAAGCCATTCCCAGTCTTTATCACCGGAGAATTGAAAAACTTCCCCCCGCATCCGCTGCTTTTGTGGTTTACTTAGGAGTCGATCGCGCTGCTATTCCCCCCGATTGTCCCCCCCATTTGCAATTCCTCTACGATTACGATGGCATAATCGGCGAAAATAACTCTTTGTTTGTTTCCGTGAGTAAAGAAGGGGATGGTCGCGCTCCAGTGGGAAAAGCGACGATTATTGCTTCTTCCTTCACCGATACCAGTCTTTGGTGGCGAAAAGGAGAAGATAATTATCAGCAATTAAAAGCAGCATACACCCAAGAGGCGATCGAGCGTCTCGGTAATTATTTCCATCTTAGTCCTGATCACATCGTTCATATCGAATCAGCTACACCTCGCACTTTTGAACGGTTTACGGGGCGAAATCAGGGCATTGTCGGCGGTATTGGTCAAAGACTGTCCACTTTTGGCCCTTTTGGCGTAGCGACGCGCACTCCGATCCCCCATCTTTGGTTAGTAGGAGATTCCACCCATCCGGGAGAAGGCACTGCCGGAGTCAGCTATTCGGCACTCACGGTAGTTAGACAGATTGAGAATCAATTATTAGCTTCTAGTTAAGTGGGTGGGTGGAATTGGAATTAAATCCGACATTCCGCACATCTTCATATACCTTTATATATTTTTACATTCCCCAAGATGTTTTGACGAAAAAGCTTCATTGTAGAAACTACTATTGAGAACATTTTCAATAATTGATTTTTTCTGAGAAAACAAATTACAATTCTTCACCTTGATGAAAATCGATCCTTGTAGCTACAATCTTTACTGGCAAAGGGTTGTAAGCAATGTATTAGTAAAAATTATCAATTGAATGTTAAGAAGTGCGGAAGGTGGGTTGTAATTATTCCTTACAAAGATGAGAGGATTTTTCGTACCTGCTCTGATACTCTGGTTTTTATTCACCTTTAATGAGAGGAAATAACCTAGTGAAGCTCAATACCCTTAATTCTTTAGCTTTCGCCACAGGGACAGTAACTCTACTGTTAAGTAGCGTGTCTTCTGTTAGTGCTTATACCATTTATACAAATCGGACTGCCTGGGAAGCGGCACTCGCCACTAACCCCTCGTACAAGATTACCACCGATACCTTTAGCAATACTATTTCTTCGGCACAGTCAATTACCCTAGATTCAGGGATTGTTTCCACTAATTCCGCTCCTCCCACACTGCCTAATCCTCCGTTTAATAACAACAGTGTTAACGTCGTCACTTCTGGTGCTTACGATAATGCTACCCAAGCGGGTACAGTTAATAGTGCTTCTAATACGATAACCTGGCAGTTTCCTGCTCCCGTGTGGGCATTCGGTGCTGATTTTTTCAGTACTAATACAGACAGGTTAACCTTGATAGGGAATTTCGATGGCACAGGGAACCAAACCATTCTCGTCAATAATACAATTGGTGGACGTGATGGCTTTCTTGGTATTGTCGGGACGGCAGAATTTAGTTCTGTTGTCTTTAGCAATAATACGACAACTGTCGATGGTTTTGAAATTGACAATGCTTCTTTTGCTACCAAAGTTCCTGAACCCAATGCGGTTGTTGCTTTCGCCATACTTGGGGGTAGTCTGTTCTTAATTAAGAAAGCCAAGGGCAGCTGACTGGCTGATAATCAGTAATCAGTGAAAAGATGGCAAGAAACTGCTATTTAATACTGCACACTTACCACATACTGCTCACTTAAAATTCAAATCTGTTAACTGTTAACTTACCCACTGATAACTGATAACTGATAACTGATAACTGTTATAAAGCGCCGGCTGCCGTGCGATCGAGTATTCCCGCTCCTAGATGAGAGGTAATATTAATTGCTTGTAGGACCGGTTGAGAGTCAACCCCTTTGGGATAATCGATAACACTAACCGCACCATTTCCCTGTTTAATATTCCAGAAATTGGCGGGTTTTAAACCCAATAAATAACAAAGAATCACCTTATTAATGGCATCGTGGGCCACTACCATAATTGTTTTGGGTTGATCGCTATTACTATAGGTTTTAACGATTTGCCGCCAACAAGCGATCGCTCGATCCCAAACTTCCTGTAAATTCTCCCCTTCCGGCATTTGTACGGTTTCCGGGGCATTTTTCCAGTCTTCTAACATACCGGGGAAACTTGCTTCAATTTCCTCCTCTAATTTGCCTTCCCAAAGTCCGTGACAGATTTCTGTCAGATCCCCTTGGGTGTCTAAGGTGACATTGGGGTGATATTGCAGGATAATTTGGGCAGTTTCCTTGGGACGGGATAAAGGACTGGTGACAGCGTGATTTATCGCCGTTTCTCGCAGAAATTCGGCGGCTTTCTCAGCTTGAGCTTTGCCATTATCATTGAGAGGAATATCGCGCACCCCTTGAAAACGTTTATCCCGATTCCATTGGGTTTCTCCGTGACGCACAAGCAGCAGCCTCGATCCTTGGAAAGGAGGACGCGGTGGGGGTAAAGCTATCCCTAGGTGTGCCGTTTGATTGAGGGATTCCACCTGGACAGGATCACCAAAATTACCCGTAAAATTGAGAACATTAACGCAACAGTTAGATTGTTGCAGGGAATGGTATAAGGAAACCGGAATACCGATGGCACTGAGGATTAAACAGCGATTAATGCCGTTATGGGCAACAATGAGGATAGTTTGGCCCTGGTGTTGGGGAATAATTTCTCGCCAAAAATCTTGGGCCTGTTGATAGAGGGAGAGAACGGGATAATGTTCTTGACCATTGGGCAGTATCATCTTAAATTCGTGAGGTTTTTGGTGCCAATCCCGATATTCTTGGGGGTATTGAGCTTTTACCTCCTCTTTGACCATATTTTCCCAGATAGGCAGATCGATTTCTAGTAACTGCGAAGTGGGTTGAATGACGGGAGAGTGATTTAAACGAGACTGAATCACCTCAGCAGTAGATTTGGCTCTTTGGAGAGGACTACAGTAAAAAGCGGCGATATCGATTTGACTGAGGGCATTTCCTACTTTTTCCGCGTCCAGATGCCCTTTTTCCGTCAAAACCGAGCCATCACTGCGACCTTGTATTTTCTGCTCTGCGTTATAACTGCTTTGTCCATGACGAACAATAATCACACGAGTAGCCAAGCGGTTCAGTCTCCTTAACTAAAAGTCTCAATATCAGATTACAGGCGATCGGGATCGGAGTACAAATCAGTGATCAGTAATCAGTAATTAGCATAGCACACTTGTACTAAAATATCGCCTACAGTTTCAAGGCAGCACAGCATATCAAAACTTTCTGATATAACAATCTCTTTGGGATCAAGGGTTTGGCGGTTTTATCAAGAAACCATGACAATGTACTTGGTCAAAATCGGAATCTTGCTGTTTAATAGGTATTTATAACAAGCGATTCCCTTGATCCCCATCGAGTGGATCTCTTGTTCACAAAGCAATCGATGAGTAGTTGAAGGATTACCCAGATCACTGCTTTTGCAAATGCCCAAAAACATTTGCCGTCGTAACTAATCGGAGAGCGTCAACTCATGGTTCCAGAATACCCCCCCTTAGATGAGATGACCTTGCGGCAACTACGACGAGTTGCCAGTCAATACAGCATCTCTCGTTACAGTCGGATGCGGAAAACGCAATTAATCGAGGCAATTACCCAAGCTATGGGAGTAAGCGGCAATTTTAAATCTATTATTAAAGAGGAAAAACCAGTGGAAGCAGCAAAATTTGAATTAGGTCAAGCTAACCCGATCGAAGATATTCTAGGTTCAGTGGATGATGGTTTAGGAGATCTGCCCGGTGGCTACGGTGAAAATCGCATTACCCTCCTACCTCGCGATCCTCAGTGGGCCTATGCTTACTGGGATATCCCCAACGAATCAAAAGAAGATCTCCGTCGTCAAGGAGGACAACAGTTAGCCCTGCGTCTTTATGATGTCACCGATATCGATATCAATAGCCAAGGCGCGCATAGCGTCCAAGAATATCTCTGTGATGAATTAGCCCGGGAATGGTATTTACCGATTCCGGTCAGCGATCGAGATTATGTTATCGATATCGGTTATCGTTGTGCTGATGGTCGTTGGTTAGTTTTGGCCCGTTCTCCTTTAGTCCGCATTCCTCCCGTCTATCCTTCCGACTGGATTGAAGATATTTTTGTCACCGTTAACTGGGAAGAAGAACTGGTGGGTAAAACTGTTTACGAACTCGTTCCCCCCAGCAAACGCTACGACAGCAGCACCGGAACCACCGGAAGCCCTATCTACGACCAAATTTTCGAGAGTGTCGGCGATATGGAGGCCCTACGGGTGGCCGGTTCCTTGTTTGGTTCCATGCAGCACGTCGCTGGTTCCGTACCGATGTCGGAAGTGATCAGTTCTTATGTATTCCCCTCCGGGGTTGGTATGTGGGCAGTTCCCACGGTATCGGGACTAACCGCTTCCGGTATCGGGATGACTGCTTCTGGTATCGGTATGGGTGCTTCGGAAACCCTACAACGTCCGCGCAAATTCTGGTTAGTTGCCGATGCAGAATTAATCGTCTATGGTGCCACCGAACCCGATGCCACCGTAACTATCGGTGGTCGTCCGATTAAACTCAATCCCGATGGCACTTTCCGCTATCAGATGTCCTTCCAAGATGGTTTAATCGATTATCCGATTATGGCCGTGGCCGCCGATGGTGAACAAAATCGTTCTATCCACATGAAATTTACCCGGGAAACCCCCTCTCGCAATACCAACACTAAAGATGAGGCGGTTCTAGAATGGTTATTCTAGATCGGGTTTTCTAACGTTACCAAAGCCAACCTAATTACTTCCCCCTAACTGAGATTCAGTTAGGGGATTTTTTTCGAGAAGTTAACGGCAAGCTACCGAGGGGGTTGCTTGCCGCTATCAACTTCTATTCCCAAATCTGACAGCTTAAATCGCCCGATTTTTGGGAAAGACGCAGATTTTCACCGTAATCGACGGGAACATCGATCACCGTAGGCACCTCTTGCCGGAAAGCCTCCTCTAGTGTCGGGATCAAATCCTGAGTAGATTCCACCCGATAGCCTTTTAATCCCATACTTTCGGCAAATTTAACAAAATCGGGATTACCAAACTTAATAAAAGAAGATGTCCCAAAATAGTTTAACTGCTTCCATTCGATTAAACCGTAACCGCCATCATTAAAGATGAGAGTGACGAAGGGAGTTCCCACCCGCAAAGCTGTCTCCAATTCCTGACAATTCATCATAAAACCGCCGTCTCCCGTCACCGCCACAATGCGCTTATCGGGATGAACTAACTTAGCGGCGATCGCACCAGGGATAGCAATACCCATAGCGGCGAAACCGTTAGAAATAATGCAAGTATTAGGACAATCGGAGTGATAATGGCGGGCCATCCACATTTTATGAGCGCCCACGTCACAAATAGCGATATCTTCTGGTCCCATAACCTGACGCAGATCGTAGATCAATTTTTGTGGCTTGATCGGAAAACCCGTATCATTGGCATAGGTTTCGTAATCGGCCCGAATTTCCGTCTTTAATCCCGCAGTGACAGGAGTTGGTTTATTCTGGCGATCGGCCCGTTTGAGGATATCGATGAGAGAATCGGTGATATCACCCACCACTTCCACCACCGGAGCATAACTGCTGTCAATTTCCGCTGGAGTCATGCCGATGTGAATAATCGGTAATTTCCCGTCTGGATTCCATTTTTTCGGGGAATACTCGATTAAATCGTAACCAACAGCGATAATTAAATCACTGCGATCGAAGGCACAACTAATCAAATCCCGTTGCTGTAATCCTACCGCCCAAAGAGCCAGAGGATGGGTATAGGGAATCACCCCCTTACCCATAAAAGTGTTAGCCACAGGGATATTCAAGGCCGTGGCGAATTCCGTTAAAGCCTCACTAGCATTAGCGCGAATTGCCCCATTTCCCGCCAAAATCAAGGGATTTTTGGCTTTAGAAATCACTGCCGCCGCCATATTCAAAGTCCGATAGGAAGCGTAAACTTTTTCCTGACTGTCGAGGGGCAAAGGACTACCATCGGCAGGCATAGCGGCGATATTTTCAGGAAGATCGATATGAACTGCCCCCGGTTTCTCACTTTGGGCGGTTTTAAAGGCTCTCCGTACCACTTCTGGGGTTATACCCGGCCGGACGATCTGTTTATTCCATTTCGTCACTGGGGCGAACATGGCCACCAGATCCAGGTATTGATGGGATTCAATGTGCATCCGATCGGTTCCCACCTGGCCGGTGATGGCCACCAAGGGTGCCCCATCCAGGTTAGCATCGGCTACCCCTGTCATCAGGTTAGTCGCCCCCGGTCCTAAGGTGGAGAGACAAACCCCCGCTTTTCCCGTCAAGCGTCCATAGACATCGGCCATAAAAGCCGCGCCCTGTTCGTGACGGGTGGTGATAAATTTGATCGAGGAGTTTTTTAGGGCTTCCAAAACATCGAGGTTTTCTTCCCCGGGTAGCCCAAAAATATACTCGACCCCTTCATTCTCTAGACATTTAACTAGAAGTTCGGCTGTGTTTAATTCCCCCATAATTCCCTCCTGTAGAGCTTACTTCATCAGTAAAGTCTCTAGAGATAGTTCATCCCGGCGGATTGAGGTTGTTGCGCTCAACTCGTCGGGATGATATCAGTAGACTATATGTACCAATGTAGCTGACTAAAATTTTGTTTAAGTCTATCCATATACTATTGTGACTTAGATCTTGACCCTTGGCAGATTATTTATTAGCACAATGGAGGGGAATTTTTTTTTAGGCCGTTAATTCTTCGGCAGCGTGGGCTAGTTGGGCGGCGACTTTGGCTAAATAGGGACGACTTAACCACCAGATAAACGGGGACAGCCAACCGCGCAGGGTGACAGAATAGGAAATATAAGTACCACAGAGGGTTGATTCCACTTGGTAGGTCATTTTCTGTTCCATGCCGGGGATAGCGAGAACTCTGAGGCTGAGGAGTTCCCCGGGGCGGACATTTTCCACGAAAACCCGGATAGGAATGGGAGTCAGACGGGTGACAGCTTGATAGATTAACCCCGGTTTAGCGATTAAACCCAAGGGAACATCGGCCTTGGCAATCAAAGGATGCCAAGAGACATCGGCCACATTGATTAATTTTTGCCAGAGGACATCGACGGGGGCGCTACTGACCACCCGATAGGTTTTGTAGAGTGAAAACTTACAGAATAGTCTGCCTTTGGCCGCTACAATCCTTAGGGAAAAATTGAGAATCACCGATCGCCCCCCCGCAAAAATAATCCAGGTAATCTTCCATTGTAAAAAATAAATGGCTTTCTGGGAGTGTGGGCTTTTTATAATTTTAACTTAGCGTCAGCAGAAGTCCCGCGCTTGAGTGCGATCGAATGAATGCTCTATTTAATTTGCTGTCATAACGTATCAAGTCGGAGCGATCGCTAGACTAAAGAGATAACCAAATAGCCTCCGATGGGTAATGATTTGGTAGTAGTGGCGTAGCCCTCTTGCTTACCTGGTATGAATTGTGTAAAATATTTATTAATAAAAATAATTGGAACCCGATCAGTCTTTAAACCTCTAGCTTGATCATGACTTTTCTGATAAATATCTTTTTCTGGCTCCTGTCTGGCTTCCTGAAATATCAGTCTAGCACCGAACAAAGTACCCCCCCTAGTTCACCTCCGTTCTGGCCAATCTCTCAAAATTACCCGATGATATTATCGACAATCTGAAACTGGCTCTTAAAGGCGCAACACTGTCCATGACTGAAGGCATTCCCAATCATTTTGAAGTGATTAGAAGTCTTCCTCATGGTCATGTAATGGCTATTTTAGAGACGATTAAAAAATTAGGTTTAGATAAAATAATCAGTGAAAAATCCTCACGAATCAGAAACTTAGTGGTGGCGATGATTGTGGCAAGAATCATCAATCCTAAATCGAAACTAGCCACAGCGAGAGGGTTTAATAGCGAGACTTGTAGTCAGAGTTTAGGACAATTGTTAGACTTAGAGAAAGCCGATGAAGACGAATTATATAACGCCTTAGATTGGTTATTAGAAAAACAAGAGAAAATTGAGAAGCACCTAGCAATTAAACACTTAGAATCAGGAACATTAGTCTTGTATGATGTCACTTCTACCTACCTAGAAGGAAATGGTTGTGAACTGGGAAAATATGGTTATAACCGAGATAAAAAGAAAGGGAAAACTCAGATAGTTTTTGGTCTGCTCTGTTCAGCTAAGGGTTGTCCGATAGCGGTAGAAGTATTTGCAGGAAACACTTCAGACGGTGCTACTTTAAGCGGACAAATTGAGAAAGTCAGAAAGGGTTGGGGGATTGAGAATGTTGTCTGGGTAAGCGATAGAGGAATTTTAACCAACTCGAAAATCAACGAATTAGTAAAACCCATAGAAGGATTAGACTATATTACTGGTTTAACTAAGCCTCAAATTCGGAAACTGGCTGAGGTAGAAGTGATTCAATTAGGATTATTTGATCAGGTAAACTTGGTGGAATTTGAGAGTGAAGATTATCCCGATGAAAGATTAATTGCTTGTCGGAATCCCTTAATCGCCCAGAAAAATCAACTACAAAGAGAGGCATTATTAGAAGCGGTAGAGAAGGAACTAGATTTGATTGTTCAGGCGACTTAAAGGGAGAAAAGAGCTTTAAAGGGTCAAGATAAGATAGCTTTGAGAGTGGGCAAGGTTCTTAATCAGTTTAAGGTCAATAAATACTATAACTTAGAGATAACAGAGGAAGGCTTTTCTTATCAGCGTCAGCGGGAATTAATCGCTCAAGAAACGGCTTTGGATGGTGTGTATGTGTTAAGAACTTCTCTGGAGTCAACCTTGATGGATGCAGCGACGACGGTTAAAGCTTATAAAAGTTTGTCTCAAGTGGAGGAGGCATTTCGCTGTTATAAGTCAATTGATTTAAAGGTACGTCCTATATATCATTATAAGGGTGATAGAGTCAAAGCTCATATCTTTTTATGTATGTTGGCTTATTATGTGGAATGGCATTTAAAACAGTGCTTGGCTCCTTTGTTATTTGAGGATGAAGAAATTGATGATGGTTCTCTGAATGTGATTAAAGCGAGTCGCAGTGAATCCGCTCAGTCTAAAGAGAGAAAAAAACGGAATCAAGAGAACCTCCCTGTGCATAGCTTTCGGACTTTGTTGGAAGACCTGGGGACAATTTGCTTGAATACAGTGGAATGTACGATTAGGGAGGGAAGTTATCGTTTTTCTAAGATAACTCGACCGACCCAACTGCAACAAAAAGCGTTAGATTTATTGGGAGTTTCCCTGATTTGTACCCAGTAACGGGGCGGCGGAAATTCTCTTAATCCCTCCTACAGCATAGGTTATGGCCTTTTGTCAACGGGGAAGTCCAGTAATAATAAACTGAAGGTGATTAAAAGGAGAGGCTATGGATTTAGAAACTTTAAAAACTTTAGTCTTAGATGTTTATTAAATTGGCATTTTGCTAGTTGATTTTACATGGTAAGTTCGGAAGAACCGTTAACTTTTCGGTTATGAGTTCCTCGGATTAATAAATGAGAGTTAGGACTTCTTGATTGGGCAAATAAATCAAATATGTCTGCCTCACAATCTCCGATTGTTACTACTTGAATATCTTCGGGTATTTGTTGTTGTGTTTCTGATAAAGAATCTAACCATCTTTGACTCTCTTTTTCTTCGGTTTCTCTTTTTTTTCTTTGCTTGGCAATCCCTAAATTCTTTTCTTCTCTTGCCCAGACATATTGATTAATCAGTCCTAAAGGTATTCCTTGCACTGACACTCCTAATGTGGTATGAACTTTGAGACCAAAGGATTTTTTACAATCTAGATAACCCATTCCTTTTTTGGCTTTTTGGGTCGTAAAGTCTAAACTTGTTGTGTCTTGCACTGCCAAAACTATTGGATGTTCTTTGATTCTTTCTACTGTACTTTTGGCTTGGGCGGCAATTATATCTGAGGGGTGAAAATAGGGGGAATTCCAAAAGTCGTAGGTGGCACTCGCTGCGGCTAGATTTCCCGAAGCTTGTGGTACACTTGTGCTAGGTTGGCTGGCCAAGTTTTCTACGATACTGATTAACCTTTTCTTTCTTCTGGTGTCCCCCAGGTCTGCATACTGTAATTCTTGGGCTGCCCATTTGGCTCTTCTGGTTTATGTGTGGAAACGAAGCCTATACTGATAGTTTCTTCGGCAAAATAGTCGTAAAAGTCCTTCTCAGTCAACATTTCACGATTCCATAAGCAAAAATTATCACACAAAGTCGAGAAGAGCCCCCATTTCTCCATTTTTTTGCTTACCTCCACCTTAATTCCTTCTTTCAAAACTATACCTATCAATCGTTTCCCCTTTTTTTAAGTTTCTTCTCTTTTTGTTAAGAAAGATCTGACTAATGGATAGGACTAGAGGGGAGAGTCCTTAGGAGCCGACGAAAATGGTAAAAAGACAGGGGAGAGTCAAAAAACGCGGCTCTCCTGGTTTTCGTGTGTTAATTTTTGTTATAAATTAAAGCAAGCAAACAGCTTAAGTCGAAGATGTTCAAAATTGGTAAATCCATAACTCATTCTTTTAATAAGCTTGATTTTGGTATTCATTCCCTCAATTAATCCGTTGGTTGTATGATTTTCAAAGTAATTACAAATACCAGGCAAATGCTTCTGGATCATGCTGGCACTACTTTGATATAATATCCCGCCTATTCTTATCCATTTTTCCAATTTTCTCTCAGCACCTCTGAACGTTCTACTACTTTGATAAATTTGTCTAATTTCTTCTTTCATTTCCCAGGCTATTCCCAAGCAGGGATGTTCTTTCAGGATAACTTCTAGTTGTTGTTTTTGCTCGTCCTTTAAGTCCTCTTTATTCTTCCATAATAAATGAGGTAATCCTTTTTCATGCACCCCCATTAACTTTCTCAATTTATTAAGCTCGTCATTAATGATATCCATTACATGAAAACGGTCATAGATGATTTTAGCATTGGGAAATAATTCCTTGCTCACTGCTGTAAATCCTGACCACATATCGACGCTCACTTCTTTCACCTTCTCCCGAACTGCGTCTGGCTGTGCCTTTAAGGCTTCCATTAATTCTTCTTGCTTATGTCCTTTAATCACATCTAGTAAAATTTTTTTGTCCATATTTACGACCGTTGTTATGAAATCTTTATGTCCTTTTAAGTTACTAAATTCATCCAAGCTTATTCGTTCTGGTGCTTCCCACTCTTCCTTTTCTAGTTCTTTAGCACAGTGATTAAATATTAACTCAACTTCTGACCATCCTAACCCTTCTTCTCGACTTATTTCTTCGATGCTACAATTTTTTACTCTCTCATAAATCATCGATTCATAGCGAATTGTCTGAGGCTGTCTTAATCTCATAAAACTCAGTCTTTCGCTGATATACTTTTGGCACTTTTGACAATGAAACTGGCGGCGTGGTACTTCTAAATATACCGGATTGCCTAATATTGACAAATCTCTGACTAGATTATACTCTGTCTGATTGATTCTGTCCAAGGTTTGATGGCAATTCGGACATTCAATTGTTTCATTTAAAAGAGCGAGCTTTAGGAAAATTGTCTGAGCAATTTTTTGATAATTGACCACTGTTACATTTGGTAAATCGAGGAGTTGATCAAAATTTATCCACATAACCCACCTCCTGTTCTGTGTTACTATTATACCATGCTCACACAGAACCTAGAATAGCCAAAACGCCAGTCAGGGACAGAAGAGAACCAAGACAAGTTACAGGACTTGAACCGACTGATACCGTGGCAAAGAGGGATTTAGTATTAGTTATTTAAAATGGCCAATTCAAGTCTGAATTGCATCACTGTCTGATCTACCTTTATAGAATACCTCATTCGGGGTACGATAGTCAAGACATTTTCGAGGACGATTGTTAATCAAGTTTACGGCTCTTTCCACCTCCTCTGGCTTAACGATTTTAAAATTCGTTCCCTTAGGGAAAAATTGTCTTAACAGTCCATTGGTATGCTCGTTTAATCCCCTCTCCCACGAATGATAAGGAGTAGCAAAATAAAAATCTGCTCCTAGTTTCTGACTCAACTCTTGATGTCCACAAAATTCTTTAACCTTGTCACAAGTAAAGGTTTTTCTTTTGTCAGGGTGAATCTCTTGAAAAAGTTTTTCTGTGACTCTATTGATTTCCGATGCGGTTTTGTTTTTGGCTAATCCTGCTACTAAAAATTTCGAGGCTTTATCTACATGAGTAACGAGAACTCCTAGATGATTGCCTCCAATCATTGTGTCACTTTCCCAATGACCGATTTCAGTTTTCTGGTCAGCAATTACTGGTCGCTCGCTGATATCTACACGCCCTGGAATCCCTCCACGCTTACTTTTTGCTCCGCCTCGACTCTTTCTTTGACAAAGCCCCCGGCGTAAATATTTCTGGTACTCTCCACATCCGTGATAGTTCTGATAGATCATTTGATAGATGGTTTCGTGACTGAGAGATTCTTGACTGGCTCTTTTCAGACGACCTGCTATTTGTTCGGGACTATGATAATCTTTCAATCCTTCTTTGACCAACTCTAAGGCTGACTCGCTGACATTTTTAAAGGGTTGTTTGGCATTTTTTCGCCTTGTCTCGCTTTCAGCTTGTGCTGTGTCAGGTAGATAGCAGCCAAGAGAACTTTGATTCCTTTTTAATTCCCGTGATATTGTGCTTTGATGACATCCGAGCCAGACGGCCATTTGCCGTTGAGATAAATTTCCCTCCTGACTAAGTTGGTAGAGCAAGTTTCTGGCTATTCTAGGTTCTGTGTGAGCATGGTATAATAGTAACACAGAACAGGAGGTGGGTTATGTGGATAAATTTTGATCAACTCCTCGATTTACCAAATGTAACAGTGGTCAATTATCAAAAAATTGCTCAGACAATTTTCCTAAAGCTCGCTCTTTTAAATGAAACAATTGAATGTCCGAATTGCCATCAAACCTTGGACAGAATCAATCAGACAGAGTATAATCTAGTCAGAGATTTGTCAATATTAGGCAATCCGGTATATTTAGAAGTACCACGCCGCCAGTTTCATTGTCAAAAGTGCCAAAAGTATATCAGCGAAAGACTGAGTTTTATGAGATTAAGACAGCCTCAGACAATTCGCTATGAATCGATGATTTATGAGAGAGTAAAAAATTGTAGCATCGAAGAAATAAGTCGAGAAGAAGGGTTAGGATGGTCAGAAGTTGAGTTAATATTTAATCACTGTGCTAAAGAACTAGAAAAGGAAGAGTGGGAAGCACCAGAACGAATAAGCTTGGATGAATTTAGTAACTTAAAAGGACATAAAGATTTCATAACAACGGTCGTAGATCTGGACAAAAAAATTTTACTAGATGTGATTAAAGGACATAAGCAAGAAGAATTAATGGAAGCCTTAAAGGCACAGCCAGACGCAGTTCGGGAGAAGGTGAAAGAAGTGAGCGTCGATATGTGGTCAGGATTTACAGCAGTGAGCAAGGAATTATTTCCCAATGCTAAAATCATCTATGACCGTTTTCATGTAATGGATATCATTAATGACGAGCTTAATAAATTGAGAAAGTTAATGGGGGTGCATGAAAAAGGATTACCTCATTTATTATGGAAGAATAAAGAGGACTTAAAGGACGAGCAAAAACAACAACTAGAAGTTATCCTGAAAGAACATCCCTGCTTGGGAATAGCCTGGGAAATGAAAGAAGAAATTAGACAAATTTATCAAAGTAGTAGAACGTTCAGAGGTGCTGAGAGAAAATTGGAAAAATGGATAAGAATAGGCGGGATATTATATCAAAGTAGTGCCAGCATGATCCAGAAGCATTTGCCTGGTATTTGTAATTACTTTGAAAATCATACAACCAACGGATTAATTGAGGGAATGAATACCAAAATCAAGCTTATTAAAAGAATGAGTTATGGATTTACCAATTTTGAACATCTTCGACTTAAGCTGTTTGCTTGCTTTAATTTATAACAAAAATTAACACACGAAAACCAGGAGAGCCAGTTTCTTTGTTCTATGTTAAGATGTTGGTGGCTCATTTTGGGTCTGATTTGTTTTTGTTAATGATCAGACAGTACCTGATGAGCCTTTCTTTGTCAACTCTTGAGGTTGATGCGTTTCATTTTTGAATTGGCGAATTATTCCCTCTTCACCACTGTATATAAAGGAGATTTCCCCGACCAACACTTTCTTAACAAAATCTTTTATTCGAGGTGTCCCAAATATAGTGGTAATTTAGAGAATTACCGAGAAACAAAAGGTAAAAAGGATGATTGTAGCGGCGAATTGCCTTCGCCCTCTTTTAATAACTTCTGCTTATCACTATAAGTGGGAGAGAGTCACAAATATTGAGATGCACCCAAAAGATGAGTCTAAAACTTTACTTTTTGCGTCATGGCGAAACCACAGCCAGTCAAACGGGTAGTTTTTGCGGTCGATTAGACTTGGAACTAACCCCAGCAGGCTATGAAATGGCCAAGGATTTCGCCCTTGCCTATCGAGATGTGCCTTGGACAGGGATCTATTCCAGTCCCCTCAAACGTACCATGGCCACGGCCAACCCTTTAAGCGAACTCTTGGGTATTCCCATCCACAAACGGGAAGGATTAAAAGAGATTGCCTACGGCCAATGGGAGGGAAAAACCGCAGCCGAGGTTAATCAGGAGTTTCATGATGATTATGTGCGCTGGTTAGCAGATCCGGGCTGGAATTCTCCCACAGGAGGCGAAAAAGGCATCGATATCGCTCGCCGTAGTTCGGAAGTATTAGAGGAAATCGACCATCATCACGATGATGGCCATATTTTGATCGTTTCCCATAAAGCAACGATCCGAATCGTGTTATGTTCTCTTTTAGGCATTGATATCGGCCGTTATCGCGATCGAATTGCCATGCCCGTGGCCTCGGTGACGATCGTCGAATTAGCCGAACATGGTCCCCTCTTTCAAGTCATGGGCGATCGCTCTCACCTCCGCAATGACCTGCGCTCGCGAGCGGGAACCTAACCAGTCAACAGTAACCAAGGAAGCCCCGGATTTGGTCTCCTGAAAAACTATGTGCTTGATGTTATATTTTCTGCGACACGGACAGACAGCCTATAGCAAAACGGGAGGATACTGTGGTACTCCAGAAAATGATCCCGGTTTGACTGCCGAAGGCATCGAAATGGCGGAAGAATTCGCTGATGTCTATCGTTCTTTACCTTGGCGTGCGGCCTACGTCAGTCCCCTCCAAAGAGCTATTCAAACCGCTAAACCTCTCTGTGAAGCGGTGGGACTGAAATTAGAAATCCGCCAGGGATTACAAGAGATCGGTTATGGTCTTTGGGAAGGTATGCACCCCAACGATATCGATCGTCAATATCATGATCTCTATGTACGCTGGTTGACGGATCCGGCTTGGAATGCCCCCCCCAACGGGGAAAGGGGGATCGATATCGCCCGTCGTTCCGCGGCCGTTTTGGAGGAAATTGAACACACCCACAGTGATGGCAATATCTTGATCGTTTCCCACAAGGCCACCATCCGGATCATGCTCTGTAGTCTGATGGGCATTGATGTGGGCCGTTATCGCGATCGATTTGAAATGCCCGTGGCCGCCGTCAGTATTGTCGAATTAGGCAGTCGTGGCCCGCTTTTCCATGGCATCGGTTTACGTTCCCACCTCAGTGAGTACCTGCGTTCTCTCCCCTGCACCTAATCAGTTATCAGTGATCAGTGATCAGTTATCAGTGATCAGTGATTCAGTTATCAGTGATCAGATGTCAGTTTTCATACTCAATCCGGTTATTAAAAACTGATTATCTATTCCCTCTTTTGCCTTTTGCCTTTTGCCTGTCCTGATATGTAGCCTATACTCAACGGATGGCCGTATTACTTCCCACTTGATCATTCAATCCAAGCTTTTGGTCAGTTATCAGTTATCAGTTATCAGTGATCAGTGATTCAGTTATCAGTGATCAGATGTCAGTTTTCATACTCAATCCGGTTATTAAAAACTGATTATCTATTCCCTCTTTTGCCTTTTGCCTTTTGCCTGTCCTGATATGTAGCCTATACTCAACGGATGGCCGTATTACTTCCCACTTGATCATTCAATCCAAGCTTTTGGTCAGTTATCAGTTATCAGTGATCAGTTATCAGTGATTCAGTTATCAGTGATCAGATGTCAGTTTTCATACTCAATCCGGTTATTAAAAACTGATTATCTATTCCCTCTTTTGCCTTTTGCCTCTTGCCTTTTGCCTGTCCTGATATGTAGCCTATACTCAACGGATGGCCGTATTACTTCCCACTTGATCATTCAATCCAAGCTTTTGGTCAGTTATCAGTTATCAGTGATCAGTTATCAGTTATCAGTTATCAGTTATCAGTGATTCAGTTATCAGTGATCAGATGTCAGTTTTCATACTCAATCCGGTTATTAAAAACTGATTATCTATTCCCTCTTTTGCCTTTTGCCTCTTGCCTTTTGCCTGTCCTGATATGTAGCCTATACTCAACGGATGGCCGTATTACTTCCCACTTGATCATTCAATCCAAGCTTTTGGTCAGTTATCAGTTATCAGTGATCAGTTATCAGTTATCAGTTATCAGTTATCAGTGATTCAGTTATCAGTGATCAGATGTCAGTTTTCATACTCAATCCGGTTATTAAAAACTGATTATCTATTCCCTCTTTTGCCTTTTGCCTTTTGCCTGTCCTGATATGTAGCCTATACTCAACGGATGGCCGTATTACTTCCCACTTGATCATTCAATCCAAGCTTTTGGTCAGTTATCAGTTATCAGTGATCAGTTATCAGTGATTCAGTTATCAGTGATCAGATGTCAGTTTTCATACTCAATCCGGTTATTAAAAACTGATTATCTATTCCCTCTTTTGCCTTTTGCCTCTTGCCTTTTGCCTGTCCTGATATGTAGCCTATACTCAACGGATTTAGTATCAGGTCACTGATTACTGTTTACTGATCACTGAAAATACTCCCCACTTCCAATTTATGACCAAAATCCATCACTTTGAGCTATTACCTTCCACTAATACTAAAGCATGGGAATTATTAGAGTCGGGGGAAAAGCCGCCTTTTGTGGTGACTGCTAGTCAACAAAGTGCCGGGAGGGGACAATGGGGACGGGAGTGGATTTCTGAACCGGGAGGATTATATTTATCTTTGGCTTTAAATCTGGATTTAGAGGTGGATAAATCTGCCCATCTCGTTCTCGCTACAGTTTGGGGCATCGCTCATCAGCTGAATTGTCAGGAAATACCTGTTAAAATCAAATGGCCGAATGATTTAGTATTACTAGGGCGCAAACTAGGGGGAATTAACCTAGAAACCCGTATTCAGGGTCAAAAAATCCCGCAAGCAGTCATCGGAGTAGGCCTCAATTGGTCTAATCCTGTCCCCCCCACGGGTATTAATTTACAGGCTTTTACTGGCAATAAAAGTACCTCGATCGCTCAGTTAACCTCTCTCACCAGCGATGCTATCCTATACGGCTATGAATATTACTGTCATCGCGGCATAAAAGCCCTATTAGCCTCCTATTTAGAACTTTTTGCCAATTTTGGTCAAAAGATAGCTTTTGAGGGCTATCAGGGCATAATAACTGGGGTAAGCGATCGAGGGGAATTAAAAGTTAAATTAACCTCGGACAATGCCAGTAGCGAAATCTATATACCAGCCGGTAGGGTCAGTCTCGGCTATAATTGAGTCTAAATATTTTTTTGACTAAACTGTGAGAAGTGAGGCCGCCCTATGTATCCTTCATCGGTGATATTGAAACTTTTTCTAGGAAAATCCTTAAAAAAGAAGCTGAGTTTATGCAGTGGTCTCGGTTTAGTAATCAGCGGTCTGATTACTCTTGCTCCCAATGCGATCGCTAATTCCGAAATTGGCAGCGAAACCCCGGTAGTGGAAAATCCCGCCCCGACTCTGAAAGCCCCCGTTATCAAAGAAAATACTAATCCTGCCCCCCGTCTGGCTATCCCCGAAAACCATCAAACCGATATGCCTACCCTTGCCCCCCGGGCCGGCGGTAAAAATAATTTTATCGATACTAGAAACTTTAACCCCCCCAGTTCCGTTGTCGTCACCGAGCGCCGCAGTGGTTGCCAAACCATCGCCCAAAATGGTCAACTGGTAGGAGGTAGCTGTAATCTGGCGGCCCGGGCCTCCCGTCGTCAGCCGGTCAGCACTGTGGCCAAACCCTTACCCCCGGTTAATCTGGCCCGGGTGCGTCTCAATCCTAATCCGGCCGTGCGGGTAGGACGGCGGTCTCAAAATCAGCCGGTTATCGCTCATAATTCCCTGCGTCGTTATGCCCCCACTCTCGTCGCTTCTAGCTCCCCAGTACGTCTGGCCGCCCCGACGGTGATTCCAAGTCAGGTGGTAGCCCTCAATCCCCCGGAATGGAATGGCGTAAAATTAGCTTTGGCCCCGGTGACTCGCGCAGAAGTGGAGGCCATCAGCGAAGCGACCACCTATGAGCGGGCCACCCGTTTAAGTCCCACGGATTCTAACCAAACTCAACGCACCGATTTACTCTTTCCCCTCGCTCTTCCCGCCCAAATTACCTCGGTTTTCGGGTGGCGAAATCATCCGGTCAGCGGGAATCGGGCCATGCACGCGGGTACTGATTTAGGCGCACCGATGGGAACACCTGTATTAGCCGCCTACGCAGGGGAAGTGGCCACCGCCGACTGGTTGGGAGGTTACGGATTAACGGTGATTTTGCGTCACCTCGATGGTAGTCAAGAATCTCGTTATGCCCACCTTTCGGAAATTACCGTCAAACCGGGAGAATGGGTGGAACAGGGAGCGGTTATCGGTCGCGTGGGTAGTACGGGAGTTTCTACTGGTCCGCACCTACACTTTGAATGGCGACACCTAACCGAACAGGGTTGGACCGCCGTGGATGCCGGTTTGCATCTAGAATTAGCCCTCGATAATCTGGTGCAGAGAATGCAAATGGCCACAGCCACTGACTCTAATCAGAATTGAATGGTGAGCTAATAGAACATCTTTGGTGGGAATTAAAATCTCTCGTGAAAAAACTCGCCCCGAAAAGGGAAGAAGCCTTAAAAGCTATCTTACATCTTGGCTTGATGCTAGTAAGCAAGAAACACTCGAGAAACTATTTCCCCCATTGCTGTTATTATGCCTCTCATGCCATTTTTCTAAAGTAATGGCAGAGATGGTTAATTACCCTCACCCCGAACCCCTCTCCCAGAAAAGGAGAGGGGACTGGGATACCTGCCACGAATAAAGAAAAATGGTATCAGTTCTGCAAAGTGCTGCAATTACTTGAGCGACTTTTTCAGCAAACCCTACCAAATAATGAAAAACTTTCTAGACTCAACTAACCGAGGGGAAAAAAATAATTTCCTCATCCCCTTTGCCTATGTGCTAGGAGTGGCCCTACCCTTTATTTTGGTCTATTTTCTCCCCATTTACCACGTTACCGATGTCTTCCAATTTAGTAGATGGGGGGATTGTCTCGCAGCAGGTAAAGTATATATGGATTGTCCTCGCAAAGTCCCCAACTATCCTAGTATAGGTATACTGGCGAGTGGCGGCGTAATTGCGGCGATAAAATCCCTATTGGGAATTAGCGAAAAAACCGAAGCTATCTACTACTTCCGTTTTTACCTAGCATTTGTTGATGCTGTCAATTTTCTCCTTCTCACCTACCTAGCGAGAATCTTAAAATTCAAACGCCCCGTAATCATCGGTTTAAGCATAACCCTAGTGCTATTTATCTGGGCGGCAGGTTCTCTCTGGGGACAGATTGACAACGTAGGCTTATTATTTTGCCTTCTGGCGACCATTGCTTTTTTCCAATCTTGGAGTGAGACAAACACTCTGCTCAAAAATATCCTCTGGTTTCTCCTGGGGATGTTTAGTTTAGTCTTATTTATTCTCACTAAACAACTCTTTATTTTTTCCCTACCCTTTTTTGCCCTACTTATCCTCACCACAGGTTACAAATTCCAGCAAAGATACCAGACTAAAGGCTTAATCTGGCTGGGAGCAACTCTACTTTTAAGCCTCGGATTTTTCCTCTACCTAGATAGCTTATTTGCGGTTCCCCTCAGACTGATTCAGTCTAGTTTCCTCTTTGTCTTAAAATCTGGTAGTGGTCACGGTGACAAAATCTCAGGAAATGGCTTTAATATCTGGATATTTCTCGGTTTAGAACCCCGTGCTTCCTCCCGAGTACCTTTTATGGATTTGCAACTGGGTAGCTGGAAAAAAGGTATCAGCCCTCACCAAGCAGGGCTTTTACTCTATGCTGGTTTCATGGGTTTTCTTATCTGTACAGGTTTAATCAAGATTTGGCAAATTCTCGCCACCAAAACCGAGGCGATTAGCCCTAAATATAATCCTACCTATTTAATGGTACTTCTCTGCCTTTTCCATGGACTAAGTTACCTAGGTTTTAATATTCTTCTCAGTGGCACTCATCAGCGCTATCTCTATATAGGTTATCCTTTTATCCTGATCAGTATTATCTGGCTCTACTATCAGGATTTCTTGATATCCAGACGCGCCCTACTCGCCTCTTTATTTGCTGCTTTTGCCTACGGTTGTTTTCTTTATTCCCAAGTATCTAATGCTTATGTGCTACAAGCACAACAGTATTTAGGTTTTCAAAAACCACCGAATATTCCCTTATTACCCAAGTTCTTCTTTATCTTTGAAAGACATCAGTTTCTAGGTGCTGTTCATCTATTCTTGCTAGTTTTCCTAGTAGATATTTGGCAACAGCTAAGTAAAAGACAGATTGTTCTTCCTAGTTCCGATAAGTGAACATCAATCGCCACCGGCAAAAGCGCCTACAAACACTGACTCTAATCAGAATTAATTTGTTTTGGGTTACAAATATAGCGGTTTTTGGAGCTTAAAAAAGCATTGTTGAGCTTTTGCCCAATTGATGCGTTTTCATACATTCGCAGCCTTAGTAATACCAAGTTAAATTCTATTCAGTGCAGATAGAGCGCGCCTATTGAAAGATTAAATAATACCTTTCGACAAAGGATTTCTCGGCTGGTGAGAGAGAGTCTATCTTGGGAGCAAGTCAGTTTTGCAGAAGAGTGCGCTGGAGACCGGTAGAAGAATCGAGTAAAATAGGGATATATCAAAGGAGGAAACGGTCAATGAACCCAGAAAACCAGAAAAAACTCCAAGAATACGCCCGAGGAATCGCCGAAATTCTCTATCAAGAGGCCGCTCCCGAAGACTTAGCCAGTTTAGGGGATATTGAAAAAACGATCCGACAACAGACTTTAGATTATGTTACCCCCCAATTAGGAATTTTTTTATCGAAAAAACAACGGGAACAAAAGCGGGACGAGAAAGAATTCTAAAAAGTATAATCGGTCAACTACCCGTCACCGAAAAACAAGCGGAGTATTTACATCTGGAATCCCATCAAAGAATTAGTCCAGCTTTAGAGGAATGTTGTTTAAGGTTAAGTGCCACGGTTTCTTACAAGAGACCTCTTGCATAAATCCGAAAACAAACGATAGAAACAATAATGGGAGGGACTTTCAGTTAATTATTAGAACTCTTGCAAATTAATTATATGTTATAATGATGGGCTAACTAATTTTCCCC
The DNA here is from genome assembly GCF_050500235.1 of Microcystis protocystis FBCC-A270. Lineage (NCBI taxonomy): Bacteria > Bacillati > Cyanobacteriota > Cyanophyceae > Chroococcales > Microcystaceae > Microcystis > Microcystis protocystis. Next base: position 3,923,688 of record NZ_CP191407.1, on the reverse strand, counting down.
AAAAAATTAGTTAATCAGTACATTCGTCCTGAATGAAAACTTGAAGTTTAACTTTTAACTCAAAACTCTTTAGAGCTGCTTTAATTTGGTTATCAAAACCTCTTTATTTAAGCGGCACAAACTATCTCAATTATAAAAATTGAGAATAAATTCTCCTTGACTTGATTAATCTTTAGGCAACTTTTAAGAAGCTGCTATACCTATCCCTAACTCACAGTTATAAATAGCCGCCAACAAGTTAACTCTTAAACTATATCTTCGACGACGATTCCGATATTTACAGGATAAGATTTTAAAGATTTTGAGTTTCCTATTTATAGGTTCAATGATAATCCTTTCTTTGGCTAAAGCCTTGTTATACTCTTTTTCTAACTCTGTTAATTTTCTATTTTTCGATTTCTTTTTCGGTGTATAACTATTACTATGGTATGCAGCTATTCCCTGATAACCACTGTCTTCTATGCTGGTAGTTAAAGGATGAAAACGAACTCGACTTTTTTTAAATAAACTAAAATCATGACCTTTACCTTTCCCACAAAAGACACAGATAATTTCCTCTGTATTTTGAGCAGCTACTAATTGGGATTTTAAAGTATGATAACCTCTTTTACCCGAAAAAAAATCTTTCTGTTTCTTTTGGGGACGTTCAATGGGAGTTTCCGTTACATCCATTACCGTTACGACCGGTATCTCTGCTTGATTGAGTAAAGCTTTTTTTCCTTTTAAACGGAAGTTTCCCGATTGTAAAAGCATTTTTTCCGTCTTATTTACAATCCGACATATAGTTGATTCTGATAGTTCCCAGCTTGTCCCAATGTGAAAATATGTTCTATATTCTCGCCAATATTCTAACGTTACTAAAACTTGTTCTTCTATAGATAGTTTAGGTTTCGGTCCCATTTTAGATGGTGAATTAGAGTCGGCTTCAACACTTTTTACTGATTCTACCATCTTTCTACGCCAATTCAAAAATGAAACGCATCAACCTCAAGAGTTGACAAAGAAAGGCTCATCAGGTACTGTCTGATCATTAACAAAAACAAATCAGACCCAAAAACGAAGCCCTCAACATCTTAACATAGAACAAAGAAACTTGCTCTACCAACTTAGTCAGAAGGGAAATTTATCTCAACGGCAAATGGCCGTCTGGCTCGGATGTCATCAAAGCACAATATCACGGGAATTAAAAAGGAATCAAAGTTCTCTTGGCTGCTATCTACCTGACACAGCACAAGCTGAAAGCGAGACAAGGCGAAAAAATGCCAAACAACCCTTTAAAAATGTCAGCGAGTCAGCCTTAGAGTTGGTCAAAGAAGGATTGAAAGATTATCATAGTCCCGAACAAATAGCAGGTCGTCTGAAAAGAGCCAGTCAAGAATCTCTCAGTCACGAAACCATCTATCAAATGATCTATCAGAACTATCACGGATGTGGAGAGTACCAGAAATATTTACGCCGGGGGCTTTGTCAAAGAAAGAGTCGAGGCGGAGCAAAAAGTAAGCGTGGAGGGATTCCAGGGCGTGTAGATATCAGCGAGCGACCAGTAATTGCTGACCAGAAAACTGAAATCGGTCATTGGGAAAGTGACACAATGATTGGAGGCAATCATCTAGGAGTTCTCGTTACTCATGTAGATAAAGCCTCGAAATTTTTAGTAGCAGGATTAGCCAAAAACAAAACCGCATCGGAAATCAATAGAGTCACAGAAAAACTTTTTCAAGAGATTCACCCTGACAAAAGAAAAACCTTTACTTGTGACAAGGTTAAAGAATTTTGTGGACATCAAGAGTTGAGTCAGAAACTAGGAGCAGATTTTTATTTTGCTACTCCTTATCATTCGTGGGAGAGGGGATTAAACGAGCATACCAATGGACTGTTAAGACAATTTTTCCCTAAGGGAACGAATTTTAAAATCGTTAAGCCAGAGGAGGTGGAAAGAGCCGTAAACTTGATTAACAATCGTCCTCGAAAATGTCTTGACTATCGTACCCCGAATGAGGTATTCTATAAAGGTAGATCAGACAGTGATGCAATTCAGACTTGAATTGGCCTCTTGTTTTTCTAATAACCAATCTAAGGCGTTATATAATTCGTCTTCATCGGCTTTCTCTAAGTCTAACAATTGTCCTAAACTCTGACTACAAGTCTCGCTATTAAACCCTCTCGCTGTGGCTAGTTTCGATTTAGGATTGATGATTCTTGCCACAATCATCGCCACTACTAAGTTTCTGATTCGTGAGGATTTTTCACTGATTATTTTATCTAAACCTAATTTTTTAATCGTCTCTAAAATAGCCATCACATGACCATGAGGAAGACTTCTAATCACTTCAAAATGATTGGGAATGCCCTCATTCATGGACAGTGTTGCCCCTTTGAGAGCCAGTTTCAAATTGTCGATAATATCATCGGGTAATTTTGAGAGATTGGCCAGGGTTCTTTTTTTGACTTGATCTCCTTCTCGGTAGGACTCCCGAAGAAGAACGGCGGGGGGGGGAATTACGGTTAGGAACTTTTTCTATATACATGACCACCATTCTAGCAAATAGAGAGAATTCTTGTCCATTAAGAAATGTTACAAATTACATGGGTACATTAAGAAAAGTTAAGGGGCGTATCCATTGATGGATAAGGGTTTTCGGCTATTATAGTATATATGTATGGGGGAAGTTCAGTTATACCATTTCTCTAAATGAAAACTACACATCGAATTTAAATCCCCCTTTAAGTTCCCCTTTTTAAGGGGGATTTAGGGGGATTAAACTTCTGTAGTCAGACTTTGGAGAATTGGTATTAAATGTCTGCTCGAACATAGGAAAAAGATTAGATACTCTCAAATCTTACCTCGATCGCTCCCTTATCCTGAGCATAGATTTGTAAAAAGGCTGAAAATGCTTCAGCCTCGTCTAAAAAATCAGATTTTACCCGCAAAATTAAGGAATAGGATTAGCTGGCCCCTTGCTTTCCAGGGTTTCGGCAACAGTTTCCGTCTTACCAAAAGCGACTCTGAGGAAGGGAGGAGCGAGGAAAGTAGTCAGGATTACCATAATAATAATCGACACTTCCAAAGGCTTATCCAAAATTCCGCTGGCCGAGCCAATCCCGGCAAAAACTAGACCCACCTCACCCCGGGGAATCATACCCACACCGATGGCGAGGCGATTGATTCCGGATATGCCAAAAACTGCCCAGCCTGTCACCAGTTTACCGATAATCGCCACAACCATCAAAAAGACAGCGATCAAAAGTCCAGCCCGATTCTCCGGTACCGTTGGGTTTAAAACACCGAGGTCGGCACGCGCTCCCACCGTCACAAAGAAAATCGGTACAAGCAAATCGGCGATCGGTTTAATTAACTCATCCAACTCGTTGCGGGTATCAGTTTCATCAAGCACCAAACCCGCAGCAAAGGCCCCTAAAATCGCTTCAAGATGAATAGCATTGCCTAAAAATGCCATAAAGAAAGCGAAGACAAATGCCGGAATAACAATATTTCCCCGAGTTTTCAGCCGCTCCACGATCGCCACAAAACTTTTGTTAAAAATACCTCCCAACAAAATTGATCCGATCAAAAAGGCCGTAGCGCTGACAATCAGATAAATAACATTGGTCACATCAATCTCACCAGTTTTGGCTAAACTAGCGACCACAGCCAGAACAATAATACCAAGGACATCATCGATCACCGCTGCACCGACAATAATTTGCCCTTCTTTGGATTTGAGTTGACCTAACTCGGACAACACCTTCGAGGTAATACCGATACTGGTTGCTGTCAAGGCAGCCCCTGCAAAAATCGCCGGGATAGCCGCCACATGAAAGACGAGCATTAACCCGGCCGTACCTGCCGCAAAAGGTGCCGCAACCCCCACACAGGCCACAACCGTGGCTTGAATTCCCACTTCCTTGAGTTGTCGCAGGTCGGATTCTAGGCCAATTTCAAACAGCAGAATAATCACACCGATTTCAGCTAGAACCGAAATCACTTCACTTTGGGACTCAAAGATCCGGTCCACGGCAGCCGGGGCCAATTGATTCAATCCTTGCAGTACCGTCATAATCAGCGAATCGGAGGCCGATAGTCCCCCTTCGGGAAAGATGAGCAGATGCAAGGCCGAAACGCCGACAATCACACCGGCGACCAGTTCTCCCAGTACGGGCGGAAAATCTAATTTTCTGGCGGCCTCTGCGCCGAGCTTGCTGGCCAGATAAATCACCACCAGTGTCAGCAATACGCCAGAGAGAATAATCGGTGAATCCTCGGCCACAACGGTGGCAAGCAAGGGGAGCGGAGTCATGGGGGCTGCTATCTCCCCGATCGAAGGAGGCAGAATAGGGGACAAAATCATCAGTTTAAAGGGATGAGGGTTAAAGATTTCAGGTGGTCATAAAACTGGGGGATAGGAAAAAGGGCCACCGCTCAAGGACAGTCAGGCTGCAGATGGGGTGGCCCGGATCAAGACAAGCTTAGTTGTCTAGATTTCACAGCCCTCTGGTCCACAGAAACTCTGTCCGTACAGAACCTCCGCATCACAGAGATAGATCATGCCCGCAAAATTGAGGAAAAACTGATCGGCAACCTGCTTGGCAATATTTTGGGCCATAATTCGATCGGGGGTAAGTATCTCGAACTTAACATTCGTATCGGTTTCGGAAACGTGGGGTTGTCCCGACGAGCGCACGTTGCGACTGCCTTTACCGCCAGTATCCATCACCGTGTAACCACTCGCCCCGCATTCTTCGATGATCTTGGCGACTTTTTTCAGCAAAATCTTTTCTGTGACGATGACGAGCTTTTTGGCTGGTTTAGCCATGTTGATTATCTCCTTAAATGTGTACATTTATTTGCTTGGTCTGTCCGATCGAGGGAACGCCGACAGACCACAATCTTTCTCGGATTAGCCGCCGCTGAGGGCCTGGGCGAGACCAACGAAGAAGGGTATGCACAAGCCGATCGCTACGGGCGTACCGATGGCCGTGGACGCACCTATATAGGCGGAGGGATTAGCCGACGGGATACCGGCCCGCAACGTGGGCGGCCCAGAGATGTCGGAACTAGAGGAAGCGATGACGGCCAGCATGACCACACCGCCCCAGCTGAACCCGGTGGCGTAGTGGGCAATCATGCCGAGACCGAAGGCGATTAGACCATGTATAAACGGTGCTATGACGCTATAGACGACATACCACTGGGCCACCTTACGCAGTTCACCAACCCTTGACCAAGCCTCCATCCCCATGACTAGCATCAAGACCGAAAGCAAGCCGCGAAAGAGGGGATCGTAGAAGCTTTTATAGACACTTTCCGGCTGGGTGAAGATGCCCAAAGCCAGACCTAATAACATGGCCGATAGGGCAGGTCCGCGAAGGCTTTCTTCAATGATCGGCCAAATCTTGACCCGATTATCCGCTGGCTGCTGTAGGCTGAGATATTCCTGCCGACTGCTGGGATAATCCTGCTGATCGGAATAATCCCCGGCCGCCACCGGCTGCTTGCTAAAAGACTCGTGGTCGTAGGCCGCTTCTTTCTGCTTCTTCTTGTTAAGATAAATGTTAGCCACCACGATCGCCGTTACCAGCGCCGGGATATCCATAAAAGGATAGAGTGCGCCGGCCCAAGCCTCGTAGGGGATCTTTTGTTCTTCGAGTACCGTCAGACCGGCGGCCATTGTCGAGCCACTCACGGCTCCAAATAATCCCCCAGTAGCGATCGCATCTACCACTTTCACCTTGGGCAGATTGGCTAAGGTATAGCGGGCGACGAAGACCACAATAATCCCTACTATGACGGCAAAGATCATTGGTAATACCATTTCCGTCAGGTTGGAATTGCGGATGGCAATCCCGCCGGTCAGACCGATTTTGGTCAGCAGCATAAAGACGATGATCGTACAAATCGACTCTGGGATGACCAATTCACTACCGAGAGCGGCAATGATCATGCCACCAATCAAAAAGGCCAGCGTTGGCGACTGCAACTGCTGGATAAAGTCCATGACAAACAATGAGAAAAAATCCACGAATACCTCCTTAAGCCTCCCCTGATGAGGAGTATTGAATATAAACGGACTAAATGAACCTTCAAAAGCTGAAAGAGAGTAAGAGTAAGGCTCTTTACCCCTTAAGCAAACCTGTTGCGGGCAGAACTTTGGACAGTGTCAAGTCCGCAGGTAAGCCTAATTCGGGATTTTTGGCGGTTGAACTGGCCCCGATCGCCGTCCCAGAAGCTACCCCGAAGGCGAGAGCTAGAGGGTGATAAACGATGGCAGCTGTTAGACCACCGAAGATATCACCCCGCAAATTGTCAAAATGAATACGATTGGTTATTTCCATGAGAATCCAACTGAGCAAAGGATTTTTTGCCACAACAAAGCCGGCGGTTGACAGACCAGCCTTGATAGACAAAACTTTATGGTTTTTAAAGATCGATTGTTATAAATCTATACTAGAACGGATATCTTGACAAGCAAATTTTTGTAAATTGAGTTTAAATCGATATATCTTTACAAAAGTATTGATTTAAACCTATGATATAAGCGGTGTGGGGAGGTTTTCACTCGTTCCCCTCCATTCCTGCTTCTGTTTAGCAAAGCTCCTCAAGGCAGTAACAGAAGTGTAGCTCTCTAGAGGCCTCTCTTGATTCACGCCACTTTACATCAACTGATTGTCTTTGAAGCAACCGCTCGTCATGGCAGTTTCACCAGGGCTGCTGAAGAACTATTGATCACCCAACCCACCGTTTCCACCCAGATGAAACAACTGACTAAAGCAGTGGGTCTGCCCTTATTTGAACAGATAGGCAAACGTTTGTATTTAACCGAGGCCGGACGCAGTTTATTAGTAACCTGTCAGGCAGTCCTCAAGGATCTTGATAACTTTGAGATGGCGATCGCTGATATCAAGGGCATTAAACAGGGTAAACTGCGTTTAGCGGCGGTATCCACAGCCCAATATTTAATCCCTCAGATCCTAGGTCCTTTTTGTCAACAGTACCAAGGGGTGGATGTGTCCCTAGAATTGACCAATCACCAAGACCTAGAAGCAAGGATTATCAATAATGTTGATGACCTATATATTTTAAGCGAACCTCCCCAAGATCTAAACCTGGAGATTCAACCGTTTCTGGAAAATCCCCTTGTGGTTATTGCTCGCAAAGATCACCCCCTAGCGGGACAGAAAAAAATTCCAATTAAACGACTGCAAGGGGAACCTTTTATTATGCGGGAAATGGGATCGGGAATTAGACGGGCAGTACAGCAAATTTTTCTCGACCATGGCATCACTGTGTCTCTGCGTTTGGAAATCGGCAATAATGAAGCCATTAAACAAGCGGTCGCCGGTGGTTTAGGAATTTCGGTTCTGTCTCAGCACGTCTTAAATTTAGATCCTCCCAATGGGGAATTTACCATCCTTGACGTGGAAGATTTTCCCATCCAACGCCATTGGTATGTGGTTTATCCCAAGGATAAAAAACTATCCGTGATCGCCAAGACTTTTCTTGATTATCTCCTCTCAGGGGAATTAGGGGTGTATGTACCCACAGACCCCCGATCAAGTCGAATTCGGTAAGCGCAAGCGATCGATCTATATCGCATCCGAAAAGGTGGAGATCAAGAACTCGATCGCGCGGGGAAACCGATCGGCAAGATCCTCAAGGCGATCGATTCTCCCAAAACCCGCCAGGATTTAATCCTCATAAATGCGGCACTCTAAGGCATCAGGATTGGCTTCGCAGTAGGACTGAAGTGAGTTAGTCCCCTGTTTTTTGACCCGTTGATGGGAGGCTTCGGCTTGGAGTTCCTCAACCACATCCCAGGCCGCAGCGCAATCGGGAGAGGTTTCACCCTTGGCCGCACAAATTGCCCGTGCGTCTTCCCGGGCTGCTTCAATTTCATCTTCAATGAACAACCGCTTGGGCTTTTCAACAAAATCGCTCTTGAAGAGAATATCACTGACAGAAATAATACCCAGCAAAGTTTTACCCTGAATCACCGGGGCGCGGCGAATGCGGGTTTGAGCAAATAACCGGGCTACATATTCCACCCCCAGTTCGGGATTGACAACCACACAGGGCTTGGCCATAATTTCGTAAACCCGCATAGTTTTAGGATCGTGGCCAAAGGCCGCCACTTTGTAAACGATGTCGGTTTCGGTGACAATTCCATAAGGATCCTGTTCATGGCGCGGTTCGACAATCAAACCCCGCAGTTTTTTTTCTTTCATCAATTTCACGGCATCGGCAACCGTTGCCGAACCACGAATGGTGACAACGTTTTGGGTCATAATTTCTTGAGCTTGCAGCATAGGAGTTGGATGGTGTTGTTAAATTAAAGAACTGGTATAAATGCAAAAGTTGACTAGGGTTGTCCCGATAGCAATTTCCTAGACTCTTGTGGGCTGAGTGCCACTTTGAACACAGATGACAAAGACCAATGGGCGATCGCTGGTTGGGGCTGGGGCGGCATGGCCGCAGCTGTGTTCCCCTGAATGCCCGGAGCATAGGCCTCCAGCACAGCACCGTTTTGCCAACACATGGCGATGAAATAATCACACACTGGGCATTCCGTCTGAGCAACTTGCCGGGCCGGACACTTATATCCTGCGGGCAGGCGATCGCTCAAGAGCCGTTGAGCTACGCTGCCACAGTTGGGACACCGGATTTCTATAAGCTTGTTCATCGCCATACCTCAAAATTGAATAGTGGTGTGAGAAGGAAAGGGTCAACTTCGGACGTTTGCCCAGAGTGTTTGTTCACGGTGGAAGACTATAATTGTCGTTCTACGGCTGCCGTAAATTCTTCATAGGGTTTAACCCCAACTAATGTTTCTATCAATTTCCCCTGTTTAAACACCATGACAGCCGGAATACTTTTAATTCCAAAGCGTTTGGCCACGGGTTTGTTACTGTCTAGGTCAAGTTTGAAGACTTTGGCGCGATCGCGATAGTCATCGGCCAATCGATCGATCAACGGCGCCACCAGTTTGCAAGGTCCACACCAGGTTGCCGTGCAATCTACCACCAACAGGGATTCACTGTTTAATAGGGAATCAAATTCAGTTTCATCTTGAATAAATGTAGCCGTACCCATGTTTATATCTCCAGATTGATGCTGTGTAACTCAGGACAAATTCTCTTCTCGGTGCGTTTTACAAGATAAATTCAGCTTTGAACCGCTCCTCATCTAAAAATGCTTGGCCTTTGACCCTTTAACTTTGTCCGCCTCCCGGGGGTATCGTCTATAGTTTGGTTGTCCCAGACATCGATGGTGACATCTAGTCCCTGCTCATGCAGGGGTTTTAATTTGTAAGTCGTCATCGGCTGCCCCCAATCAAAACAAATTTGCGACGTTAAGTTGCGATAATATGGTTTTGCAAGTTATTGCATTTAGATACCCTATGACAGCGACCCCTTCCAACGATTTATCTGCCTGGGAGCGGCTAGAACAAGGCAGACAAGCAAAAGCAAGCAACGGTGGTTATGCGGGCTACGGCTCCCCTGCCTTTGGACAACGATCGATCGATGGGGAATTAGTGGATGATCCGGAAGAGTGCCGGGTCATTGAACTGATTCGCCGTCATCACAAATCGGGGAAATCCTTGCAGAAGATCGCCGATTGGCTTAATGAACAGGGCTACACCACCAAACGCGGTCAACCATGGCAGCGTATTTCCGTAAAGCGAGTGCTGGATCGACTTTATGGAAAGGTGTCCAGAATTTCCGGAGTAACCCTTCAGGCCGACCAGAACCCGGAAGTACTCACCCCAGCGTCTGGTGATACCGCTCCTGAAACCATTAGAGGCTGAATAACCCCTAAATAAAAAGTTTCAGGCTTTAACCTGTTACATCCCTCTATGATACACCGAAGTGGGTCTAAAATCTTTACGAGTTTAATAAAAATTGTAACAAAACGTTACATCTTTTAGGAAAAAGTTAAATGACGCTACACTTTGAGATAGTTTTAGAACGGGTTTTGGCAACTCTGAGAGTCTGGGTTCTTTGCCCAGTGGCTGTTCTGTCTATCTTGGCCTTTGCGATTGCAGGATGGTGCTGATGTCTCTCGATACACCTCTGAGTTGGGCCCCCGATCTGGAAAAAGCGATTGATCGCCACCCCTTGACGGTGCCGCCAACCACTTCCCTGGCAGATGCGATCGCCATGATCGGTCAGGCCCATAGTCGTCTGTGTTTACTCACCGATGACCTATCCCCTCTAGCTGCTCCGGCCGGAGAAGCGCGTGTTAGCTGTCTGCTGGTGGTGCAGGGGCAAGAGCTATTAGGAATTTTGACAGAACGGGATGTGGTGCGACTCACCGCTCAAGGAATTAACCTGACCGAGACAACCGTTGCTGATGTGATGGTACATCCCCTGATCACGTTACCCCAGCAATCTGCTCAAGACATTTTTGCTGCCCTGTTTTTGTTTCGGCGCTACCGCATTCGCCATTTGCCGATTGTGGATGACCAAGGACACTTAATCGGGGTGATCTCCCATGAAAGTATTCGCCAGATATTGCGTCCGGCCAATCTATTGCGGTTTCGTCGCGTATCGGATGTGATGACCAGTCAAGTGGTACAGGCCCCACTCACCGCCACAGTCTTGCAATTGGCCCAGTTAATGGCGGAACATCGTGTTAGTTGTGTGGTGATCACCCAGAGAAATTCCGAAGACAATGACTACCCCGTTGGTATTGTGACAGAGCGAGATCTTGTCCAGTTTCAAGCAGTTCAAATCGATCTGCACAAAACTAGGGCCCAGACGGTGATGAGTACGCCGTTATTTCTCCTCAACCCGGAGGATTCCCTGTGGACGGCCCATCAGGAAATGCAAAAACGGCGGGTGGGGCGTTTGGTGGTTTCTTGGAACTGGGGTCGGGGGTTGGGCATTGTTACACAAACCAGTCTGTTAAGGGTTTTTGACCCGATGGAAATGTATGGGGTGATTGAAAATTTACAACAAACCATTCAACAGCTAGAGTCCGAGCGATCGCCCTCCCTTCCTTCTCCACCGGCGGACTTATTACCCCAACGGACCCGCACCCCATCAGAAAAAGAGAGCGCTGGCGATCGCGAATTATTACTGGCCTTGTTAGACAATGCTTACAAAGACGTAAAGTATATGTTGGCTAACTTAGATATTGTCGTCGAGCAGCGGCGATCTTTGCTTCAATCTGTTCTAGATAAGCTTGCCCACCTCGGTCGTAAAATTAGCTCTTAGATAACCGGTTTGCTTCTATTCATACTAAATCTGGTTAAGTAGCTGGTTATAATTAAATTAAAAATAGATTTTAGGTTCGATCCCCCCTAGCCCCCCTTGATAAGGGGGGAAGCCGAAGGCGGGGGGATCCCCCTTGATAAGGGGGGTGCCGATCCCCCCTTATTCCCCCCTTAATAAGGGGGGCATCTGATAATTTTTAACGCCTACCTACTTACTTATAATTATCTGCGAAAAAAGTTTAGTAATTTCACTGCAATTATAACAGGATTGTCGATGACTAATTTAAAAAAATGGCAAATTATTAAATCTGAGCTAGTTTTTCAGAATCGTTGGTGTCAAGTCCGTCAAGACGCGGTGCAGTTGTCCTCTGGACAAGTTATCGACGATTATTTTGTTAATATTCGTCCTGAAATTGTGTTAGTTGTTCCAGTTACCGGGGATAATCAATTAGTTTTTGTCCGTCAATATCGTCACGGAGTTAAGGAAATTTTATTAGAATTTCCCGCCGGGGCAGTAGATGCGGGTGAAGATAATATTACTGCGGCAGCGCGTCGAGAATTCGAGGAGGAAACTGGTTATCAAAGTGATTCTCTAATACCTCTAGGTGTTTTGTATGATAATCCCGTTAAAGATACTAACAGAATTCATATTTTTTTGGCTCTTAATGCTATCCCCACCGGTCAACAAAAGTTAGATGTTACCGAGGAAATTGAAGTTATTCTTCGACCTTTACAGGAAATTAATACCCAGGAAATTACTGTCTCTGGTAGTTTGGCTGCTTTCTATTTAGCGAGGGATTTTTTAAAGCAAAATTAAGGAGTTATAGCGGTTATATTAATAGGGAGGTAGTTGTCAGGAGATTATTTTTATTTATTCTACCTAATTCATAATTGATAAGTAAGTAGTTATAATTAAATTGAAGATAGATTTTGCCTCTGATCCCCCCTTGATAAGGGGGGTGTCTAACAACTTTTAACAGCTACCTACTTAATTCATAATTTATAATTCCCACTGTCTATGAGTAATTTTTTTATGATTGCTGGCTTTATTCTATCAGCTTATGCGATTGTTGCCAACGATTCCCTACAGACTTTAGGGACTTTTTTAAGTGCCAATGAAGAACGTCCCTGGTGGATTTTATGGCTGTATTCCAGTATAATCTTAGCCTCGATTTTTATCGCTGGTTGGTATATTAATCAGGGAGATGTGGCCTATAATCGACTAGAAATGATTCCCTTCCCAGAAAATTTTACTTGGATTTATATCGTTCCTCCCTTAGCAATTTTAATTCTCACCACTTGGGGAATACCTGTGAGTACAACCTTTTTAGTTTTAACAGTTTTTGCTCCCCAATCTCTAGATGAAATGTTAGTTAAATCCGCTTGGGGTTATGCTATTGCTGTTATAGTGGGGTTAGTCATCTATCGAATTATTTATCGATTAGAAAACTTTTTCCTAGAAACAGTTAATAAAGAACCTCAAAAAATCTGGGTAGTTTTACAGTGGTTATCCACCGGGTTTCTCTGGAGTCAATGGTTAATGCAAGATTTTGCTAATATTTTCGCCTATCTTCCCAGAAAGTTAGCGGCAACATGGTTAGTTTTATCTCTAACAGTTATGCTACTCCTGCAAACTATCATTTTTATTAATCATGGTGGTCAAATCGAGAAAATTGTCACTAGCAAAACTAACGCCCATGATCCGCGTTCTGCAACAATTATTAACTTGATTTATGGCTTAATTTTACTCTTTTTTGTTGGCTATAATCATATTCCCATGAGTACCACTTGGGTATTTTTAGGTTTATTAGGAGGTCGAGAAATTTCTCTGACTTTAACCAGAGAAAACCCTAATTTAGCCGCCACGGGTAAATTGGTTTTAGGGGATGCCTTGAAAGCTTTTATCGGTATGATTGTTAGTGTTGCTATCGCTCTTGCGTTACCTCTAATCGCTCAAAAACTTAACTATCTATAGGTAATTATAAATTATAAATTATAGCAATTCTCTGATTTATGAGGTACAGTAAGAACAGTGAGTAAACCAATTGCGAATATCTTTTTGAGTAACTTCTAACATAGCCAATTCAATCCCTTCTATTAAGTCTTTGTAAGTTCTCACCTCCAGTTTTCTTAACATCGCTTTCACTTTTGAACAAAAGTTTTCAATAGGAGAGAATTCAGGAGAATAAGGAGGTAAATAGATGAGTCTAGCTTTTTCTTGTTCGATTATTTCTCTGACCATTTCTCCGAGATGAATCTTGGCATTATCCATGATCAAACAGTCTCCTTCTTTAATTTTTGGCAGCACTTCCTTCAGAATAAATCCTTCAAATGTTACCGCATCCACTGCACCGTATATGTTGACTGATGCCACAACTTTTTCTAAGCTTATAGCACTAATTATTGAAATATTTCTCCCTCTTTGGCTCTACCAGGTTTGGTGGGTAAAATGTATTCTAAGATACATTCCTCCTAGCGAGGGGGTGGAACGAACCACAAAGACACAAAGGACACAAAGATTGATCGATCATACAGTAAGTTAAACTTATCACACAGAACCTAGAAGAACCCCTCTTTTTTGTGGTTTTCTTCCCCTAGCTCTTCGGCCAATTAAGTCTCTAGCATAGAGTCTCAAAAGGGCTAAATTTACCCCCGATTCATCGATGAAAATTAGTTTTGATGCCTCAATTTCCCGAACTTCTGACCAGTATCCCACTCTTTTTTGCTGTACCCTGTCACTTTCTTTTTCCGCCGCGTGTAGTGTTTTTTTTTGAAACTGTAATTGAGTTTTTGCGTCAGCCGCCCCAGGGTGGCTCTACTGACTTTCACCTGTGTCTTTTCATACAGTAAGTCCGATAATTCTTCGAGAGTTGCATCATTGTTAGCTTCAATGATTTCGCCAATTCAAAAATGAAACGCATCAACCTCAAGAGTTGACAAAGAAAGGCTCATCAGGTACTGTCTGATCATTAACAAAAACAAATCAGACCCAAAATGAGCCACCAACATCTTAACATAGAACAAAGAAACTTGCTCTACCAACTTAGTCAGGAGGGAAATTTATCTCAACGGCAAATGGCCGTCTGGCTCGGATGTCATCAAAGCACAATATCACGGGAATTAAAAAGGAATCAAAGTTCCCTTGGCTGCTATCTACCTGACACAGCACAAGCTCAAAGCGAGACAAGGCGAAAAAATGCCAAACAACCCTTTAAAAATGTCAGCGAGTCAGCCTTAGAGTTGGTGAAAAAAGGATTAAAAGATTATCATAGTCCCGAACAAATAGCAGGTCGTCTGAAAAAAGCTGGTCAAGAATCGCTCAGTCATGAAACCATCTATCAAATGATCTATCAAAACTACCCTTGACTGTGGAAAGTATCAAGAATACCTACGCGGCTGGACGAGGAAAAAGAAAGAGTCGAAATGGAGCAAAAAGTAAGCGTGGAGGGATTCCAGAGCGTGTAGATATCAGCGAGCGACCAGCAATTGCTGACCAGAAAACCGAAATCGGTCATTGGGAAAGTGACACAATGATTGGAGGCAATCATCTAGGATTTCTCGTTACATATATGGACAAAGCCTCGAAATTTTTAGTAGCAGGATTAGCCAAAAACAAAACCGCATCGGAAATCAATAGAGTCACAGAAAAAATTTTCCAAGAGATTCACCCTGACAAAAGAAAAACCTTTACTTGTGACAAGGTTAAAGAATTTTGTGGACATCAAGAGTTGAGTGAGAAACTAGGAGCAGATTTTTATTTTGCTACTCCTTATCATTCGTGGGAGAGGGGATTAAACGAGCATACCAATGGACTGTTAAGACAATTTTTCCCCAAGGAAACGAATTTTAAAATCGTTAAGCCAGAGGAGGTGGAAAGAGCCGTAAACTTAATTAACAATCGTCCTCGAAAATGTCTTGACTATCAGACACCCAATGAGGTATTCTATCAAGCTAGATCAGATAGTGATGCAATTCAGACTTGCATCGGCCGTTCTTGGTCTCAATCTTAATACATCACAGGAGAACTTATGTCTATCCAAGCCGTCAGACAGTTTAATGAAATTGCTAAGAGTGATCTAGAAATTCAAGATAGTCTAGAACTAACAACAGATGTCCAAAGTTTAATGGATCTTACTGTCATACTGGCTTCTGAGAGAGGCTTCAGCTTTACCTCTGAAGATCTGGCAGAATACTATTCCGAAGAAAGTAGAAGACTTCCTGATATATCTCTCAGAAATGTGATGCTTTTAACTAAAAAAAATCTGCGTTCGAAAGCGACCCCGAAGTTTGTGATCGATTGCCTTACTTAGCTCGTCAAATCTGCCGAAAACTCAATTCTTAAAGAAAGCGGGTTTCTTAGAAAACGGGTTTCTTAAAGAAACCCGTTTTCTAATCTCTTAAACGGCTAAACTGAGAATAGCTGCCTGTCTTGACTCTCATTTCTCAGATTGTAAAATAATGCAAATTTATCTTGACTATAGTGCCACTACCCCCACTCATCCCCAAGTGATCGAGCGGGTTGCCACTATTCTCCAGCATCATTGGGGCAATCCCTCCAGTTTACACACTTGGGGACAGGATACGGCAACAGTCATCGAAATGGCTAGAGAACAGGTAGCAGGGTTAATTAATGCCAATCCAGACCAGATTATCTTCACTTCTGGCGGCACGGAAGCCGATAATTTAGCGATTATCGGGGTTGCTCAACAGTATAACCGCCCCCGTCATATAATTATTTCTAGTGTGGAACATTCGGCGATCGCTGAACCCTGTAAACAATTAGAGCAGCAAGGTTGGCAAATTACTCGTCTTCCCGTCAATCGTCTAGGTAGGGTTAATCCTTTAGACCTAAAAGCCGCAATTCAAAGCGATACGGTCTTAATTTCCATTATTTACGGACAAAGTGAGGTGGGAACCCTACAACCGATTGAAGAATTGGGCAGCATTGCCAGAGAAAGGGGAGTTCTTTTTCACACCGATGCGGTGCAGGTGGCGGCAAGATGCGCGATTGATGTGCGGAAACTGCCCGTAGATTTATTATCTCTTTCCAGCCATAAAATTTATGGAATGCAAGGATCGGGAGCTTTATACATCAGAGCCGGTGTCGATATTTTACCATTACTGCGGGGCGGTGGCCAGGAAAAAGGTCTGCGATCGGGAACCCCAGCCGTACCGGTGATCGCAGCTTTCGGTTTAGCGGCTGAATTAGCCCAAAAAGACTTAATTAGCGAAAAAATGCGTTTAATCGCCCTGCGAGATCGATTATTTGACCTCTTAGCCGATTATCCTTATCTGCTGCCCACGGGGGACCGATTCTATCGTTTACCCCACCACGTCAGCTTTATTGTCCGTCCCGACGATGACAGTCAGATCACGGGAAAACAGCTAGTTCGTCAGCTTAATTTAGCAGGAATCGGCATTAGTTCTGGGTCCGCCTGTCATAGTGGCAAACTTTCCCCTAGTCCAATTTTAAAAGCTATGGGCTACAGCGATCGAGAAGCATTAGCGGGAATTCGTTTAACCCTGGGAAGGGACACCAGCGCAGCCGATATTGATTGGACGGCTCTAGTATTAAAACAAGTGATCGATCGCTGTTTATCTGCTTTAATTGTGAGCAAGAGTTAGTTTATGACTCAAATTGCCCTTCGATCAAGATAATTTCGCCAAAATCGGGAATCCATGCCACCCAACGGCCCTGATCCTGTTCACAGAGTAGTAGCGCTTCATCAAAGCTGTATGGAGAGGGGAGCATTCTGAGTTGTACCCATGTGTTTGCTTGGGGACAAGTAACAACGGCAGTAGTGCGGTATTGTAGTAAAGACATACACAGATCACCCTGATAATTCTGTATCTAAATTTACAAACAAACCGATGACTGTGGGTAACTTTGTTTTAAATCTTTACATCTCCAGAAAATTATCGGCTGCATCTCCTAATTTGTGACTTTACCTCACCTATAGGTCAGCAGCAGAAGTTATTCCAAGAGGGCGAATGCAATTCGCCCCTACAATAATATTATTGCGCCCAAAATTTCCTCTAGATATTTCGACCAAATTGAGCCGATTACGCCAATGACCGGCACTTTTTTGATTTCAAAAAAGCCTCAAGATATTATCCGACAAGGTTTTTAGATTTATTCGGCCAATCCTAGCTATGATCGTTACTGGTAAATGATAGTTGATAACTGGTAATGGTAAGTTCTTTCCCTCGCACCTATAAAATCGCCGTCATCGGTGACATTCACGACCAATGGGAAATAGAAGATAATTTAGCTCTAGAAGCTTTACAAGTGGATTTAGCCCTATTTGTCGGCGATTTTGGCAATGAATCCCTAGAAATTGTCGGTCGGATTGCCAGTTTGTCCTTACCAAAAGCCGTTATTCTCGGTAATCATGACGCTTGGTATAGCGCCACCCCCTGGGGACGAAAACAATGTCCCTACGATCGCAACAAGGAAGATCGTGTCACCGCCCAGTTAGAATTATTAGGGGTTGCCCATGTGGGTTACTCAAAACTAGACCTACCCAGTTTAGAGCTTTCGATTGTTGGGGGTCGTCCCTTTACTTGGGGGGGTTCCGAGTGGAAAAATGGGGAATTTTTTCAAGAACGCTATAATATCAGCAGTTTTGCCGAATCTACTGCCAAAATTATCGCTAATATTCAAGATACTGCCTATAATAACCTGATTTTTTTAGGTCACAATGGTCCAGCCGGACTGGGAAAGGAAGCGGAAGCTATCTGTGGTCGGGATTGGCAACCCTTGGGAGGGGACCACGGGGATCCGGATTTAGCAGCGGCCATCGCACAAGCACAGCTATTAGGAAAACAGGTTCCTCTCGTCAGTTTCGGTCATATGCACCACCGTCTCCGTCATACTACTTCCCGTTTACGCAATCCCGTGGTCACTTCCGAGATGGGAACTGTTTATCTGAATGCTGCCAGTGTCCCTCGCATTCTCCACTCCGATAAGGGTAAATCTCGCAATTTTTCCCTAGTCACTCTTGAAGAAGGTCTAGTCACAGAAGCATCTTTAATCTGGTTGAACGATAATTTCGAGATTATCAGTAATAGAAAACTTTATCACTCCGGGGCATCAATTGATCGGCTAAGCTTTTACGCATTTAAGTTACATTGACAGCATTACCCTTATTTTTAAGTTTTCTACTCCATTTAATAATCAATCCCCCTTCATTTAAAAGCTGATTGACTACTTTTTCCAGTTCTTCTTTATTTTCAAATTCTCGATTAGCTATGTATTCTTTAGCGGAATGCCACACTAATTCTATTAGGTGGTAATCTGGACTATAAGCTGGTAAAAACTCTAGCCTAATATTGGGCAACTCTTTTTCCACCTGCTCAATAACATCTTTCTTTTTGTGATAACTAGCATTGTCTAATATAATGATAATCTTAGGTCACTTTTCTCGAAAATCTTCGGGCAGATTTCCCAAGTTTATCCATTCTTGACGAATCTCTTCATGAAGTTTCTTTAATTGTTCATGGAAAGTTTCTGAATTTCCTTTTTTGATCATAAAACAGACTCGTTTTTTGTCATTATATCTTAAGGCTCCCATCACATTCACCCTTCCTCTTTTTCTTTGTCCATTCACTTTTTTTCGCTTTCCTTTTTTTGTCCAAGCTCTCCTTCTTATTACTCTCAAACTAAATCCACACTCATGAGGAGCTGTGTGGCGAACCTGCGTCGCCACCTTGAAAGCCCCGTCTCAAAACCATACCTGGATTGACTCTGGCTTTTCTTTAGCCAACCTTAAATATTCATCTAATTTTTCTTTAAATGCTTTTCTTAATTTCTTGTCTTGCTTATCTTCTAGACTATATTTCGCCCAGATATACACATACTTTTTTCTTCTCAATATTCTTCTCACTTGCGAGCCACTCAGTTTAATTCCTGTTTCCTTTTCTAGATGCTCTGCTAATCTTGCCGCTGTCCATCTCCCGAATTCATATCCAAATTCCTTCGGGTCTTCATCAACTATTTTCAATAGTAAATTAATATATTCCTCTGTGGCTTTTTTATGATTTCCATTTTTTCTCCCATCTTCTAGACTTTCTAAATTGTTAGGATCGCCGTGAACACACCAATGGGCGACCGTTTTGAGTGAACAGCCAATAAAATCAGCTAAGTACCCAAGCAAAATTAATTACACATTTCGATGAAGCTTTTGGGAAATTTATGGCTCTTCGTTACTTGTTATGGTTCGATAGGGGGGCATAAATTGACTAAATCTTTCTCTGGCAAGAGACTTAATTGATGAGTTCGCTCTAGATAAAAAACAATTGACAAAAATCGCCAAATGCCTTTCTACATAAGGAGTCCATCCCTTATAATCCCAGTCCATTGCATAACACAAACCGAAGAACCCAATTAATTAGCCTAAAAAAATGGTAATCAATTGCTTCTTTTTCCTAACGTCTAATTGATAATGATTTTAAGTCTTGGAACGTCAACACACTGTCCTTTGTACTTCGAGGCGAGCGCTCTGTTCAAACCCTCATTCTGTAAAGCTTCTGGGGTTGGTGATCGCACTTTTTGTGAGAAATACGGGGACTGTATCTCAGAATACATTTTACCTACCAAATCCAAAAGAGCCCTCTCTGACAGGTGTAGGTATTTTACAACTAAATTGATTTTCGGCTTCTTCACATAAGGAAAAGAAACCCAAAGATCAAACCATCGCCGAAAGATTTAATAACTATCGCTTCGCCGATTATAAAGAAACAGTAATTGACTTACTGCAAAGAGTCTGTACTGTCAGCGTCGAAACCATGAAAATAATAGAAGCGATGAAACATTAAAAAGGTAGCTATTTATATAGCGTTTCCTGTTCGCAAGAGGTACATTATTGATATTGAAAAGTTCAATCAGCAAAGGTTTAAATGTGCCAAATTGGTGTGAAAATTCCTATAGCTTACAATGGATTTTTGTCTTGATCGGTCTAACTAAATTGTTGCCAAAAGTTTTGACTTTTTTAAAGTAAATTTAACTTAAACTTTACCAAATCTTAACCAAAAAAATCTAAAGTATTTCTAGATTTAAAAGTAATATTTGTGCATTAAACTATATCTTGAAGAAAGTTTAACTTTCCCAATTGTGCAGGATTCTTCAACCGGAAAACTTATGATATTCTCAACTGCTACCCTAACTCGTGTGTGTGCTGTCTCCTTCGCCACGGCAGCGGCCTTAGCAGGGACGATGGGAGAAACCCTCGCCCAAACCCTGAACGGTGCAGGAGCCTCCTTTCCCGCGCCCCTATACCAGCGTTATTTTGCCGACTATAAAAACGCCACTGGTGTCACCGTTAACTATAATTCTGTCGGTAGCGGTGCTGGTATTCGGCAATTTATCGCCGGAACCGTCGATTTTGGGGCTTCCGATGCCGCTCCTTCTTCCTCGGAAAAAAGCCAGATGAAAAACGGTTTACTGCTAGTTCCCACCGCCGGAGGAGCCGTCGCCGTGGTTTATAATTTGCCGGGGGTAAATAACCTGCAAATTTCCCGGGCTAACCTGGGTAAAATCTTCAGTGGCGAGATCACCAACTGGAAACAAGTAGATCCGAAACTGCCCGACCGACCGATTAAAGTAGTGGTTAGGGCTGATGGTAGCGGTACTACCGAGATTTTTACCTCTCACCTGAGTGCTATTAGTCCTTCTTTCAAAAGTAAAGTGGGAACCAGCAAAGAACCTAACTGGGGTTTTACGGTTCTCAAGGGACCGAAAAATGATGGTGTGGCAGCCCTGGTTAAACAAACAGAAGGCTCGATCGGTTACGTTCAAGATACCTTTGCCCGCAAAAATGAAGGGGCAACCATGAGAACCGCCAGAATTCAAAATAAAGCTGGTCAATTTGTCGAACCCAGTCTCACCCAAGCTAACAAAGCTATGGAAGGGATCAAATTTAACGCCGATTTTACCGCTAATATGGACGATCCGGGCAGTGGTTATCCGATCGTCGGGATTACTTGGTTATTAGTACCGAAAGACTACGCTGATAACAAAAAAGCGGCGGAAATTAAAAGACTGTTGACTTGGATTCTCACCACCGGTCAAGGTATTAACAATCAATTGGAATTTACCCGGATTCCTCAATCGGTGACTCAAAAAGTTTTAGCCGAAGTTAACAAAATTAAATAAATAGGGTTTGCTGAATAAATGTGAAATGTAGGTAAGGTAAGGGTTTTGTGGCTTTTCTCGCGAAACAGGTGCAAATTTTGAGAGAATCGTCTTTGAAAACCTTGCGTCTTCATCGGCCCGCGTCCTGTAGGGGCGAAGCATTCGGGCAATAACCTATCGGTGAAACCGGAGATTTTCTAACCGAATGCTTCGCCCGTACTTTTTCAGCAAACCTAAATACTTTTGTATTAGTTTGGGCTTGATTGTCACCGCTTTCCAGTAAGATGGAAAAAAGTTACCAGTTAACCCCATAACTAATAACGGCAAGTATTTCTTTTCTCTGGGCTGAACAATGTTCAGCCCATACAGTTGTATTTGAAATAACTGATAACTGGTAATCGCGATCTATACTTATGGCCAATTTTTCTAAACCCGTTGAGTCTTTTGAGCTTTCAGCGGCCAATCTTAACGAAAACCCCGGCACTGCCGGTTTATTTGATCGCATTTTTACAGTCTTAGTCTGGATTTGTGCCGCCTCCGGTTTAATTTTTCTGCTCTGGATGGCCTGGATTGTTTTTCAGGATGCGCGGCCGGCGATCAATGAATTCGGTCTGGGATTTCTCTGGGGAACCACTTGGGATGTGAACGTCCTCAAATTTGGTGGTTTACCCTTTATTTTCGGTTCCGTTGTTTCCTCGATTCTGGCTCTTTTATTAGCTATTCCCCTCAGTGTTGCCGTTGCTTTAACCACGAGCGAGAATTATTTGCCAGCCAGTATCCGTTATCCCATCGGTTTTTTGGTGGAATTAATTGCCTCGATTCCCAGTGTAATTATCGGTTTATGGGGGATTTTCGTGCTAATTCCCGTGCTTAAACCCCTGCAAGAATGGTTATCTCAAAATCTTGCTTGGTTCCCTTTATTTAGTACCCAACCTTTGGGACCGAGTATGTTGATTGCCGGTGTGATCCTGGCGATCATGATCGTGCCGACCATTTCCGCTATCAGTCGCGATGTTTTGCTTACCGTCCCCCCGGAATTACGCAGCGCCTCCATGGCCCTAGGTGCGACTCGTTGGGAAACCATCTGGCGCGTGCTGTTGCCGGCGGCCAGTTCTGGCATTATCGGGGCGATTATCCTCGGTTTAGGGCGTGCTTTAGGGGAAACCATGGCGGTGGCTATGGTAATCGGTAACTCCTCGATTATTAGTCCCTCCCTCTTGGCCCCCGGTTATACTATTCCTGCTGTACTAGCTAATACTTTCCCAGAAGCTTTTGAAAAAATCCACATCGGAGCTTTGATGTATTTAGCTTTGATTCTATTTGTTATTACCTTGGCCGTCAATAGTGTAGCGGCTTTGTTAGTACAGTTTATCAACCGCAATCGTTAATTTTATGACTCAAGGAGCTTTTCCCGAAGAAGATTTACAGCAACCCCTGTCACCGTGGCGGCATTTTTTTACCAACGGTCTCACGGGTTTAGCGATCGCTCTTAGTGCCGTCGCTATTCTGCCTTTATTCGCTATCCTCTTTCAAATTGTCAAAGAAGGTTTACCCGGATTTAATTGGCAAGTTTTCACCTCTTTACCTGCCCCAGTTGGCTCCGATCCTAGTGTTCCCAACGGTTTTGCTAATGCGATCGTCGGGACTTTAACCATGGTCGGTTTAGCGGCCTTAGGCAGCATACCTCTGGGGATTCTTACCGGGGTTTTTCTCTCGGAATTCGCTCGGGGTTCCAAAATTGGCGGTATTCTGCGCTTTGCGATCGTGGTGTTGAGTAGTACCCCTTCCGTTATCGTCGGGGTGTTTTCCTTCGGGGTTTTGGTGTTAACTACCAAACAATTTTCCGCCGTAGCGGGGGCCTTTGCTTTAGGGGTGATTATGTTGCCCATCGTCGCTTTAACCACGGAAGAGGCGCTAAAACTAATACCCATGTCCTACCGTCTCGGTTCCTCCGCTTTGGGGGGTTCCCGTTTCGATACGGTATTTCGCATTGTCCTGCCAGCAGCGATCGCACCGATTATGACCGGGATATTATTAGCGGTGGCCCGGGCTGCCGGAGAAACTGCCCCTTTAATGTTTACGGCTTTATTTAGTCAATTTTGGCAAGAAAGTCTTTGGTCGCCCACACCGGCTTTAACGGTGTTGATTTATAACTATGCTAGTTCCCCCTTTCCTGAACAAAATTCCCTAGCTTGGACAGCTTCTTTAGTGCTGATTATCTTAGTTTTAATTACTAGCCTTCTTTCCCGTTTTGTTACTCGTAAACGCTCAAATTAAGCATTTTTATGATGATCGATTCCTCTACCATGAACACCCCTACTTCTCTAGCTAATTCGGCGATCGAAGTCGAAAATCTTAGCTTTTTCTACGGTAGTAAAAAAGCCCTGGAAGGGGTTTCTTTAGAAATCCCGCAAAGGCAAGTAACCGCCATGATCGGCCCCTCCGGTTGTGGTAAATCCACTCTCTTAAAAGCCCTCAATCGCATCGGGGAATTAGAAGGAGAGGTGACAGTTAAGGGCAAAGTTAGGTTTTTTGGCCAAGATATCTACGCCCCCAAAGTTAACCTTCATACCTTACGGCGACAGGTGGGTATGGTGTTTCAGCGTCCTAATCCTTTTCCCGCTAGTATTTACGATAATATTGCCTACGGTATTAGAATTTATCGTTCCGCTAGTCGCAGTGAATTAGATGGGATTGTGGAATCAGCTTTAAAAGGAGCTGCTCTTTGGAATGAAGTTAAAGATCTGTTGAATAAATCCGCTTTAGGATTATCGGGAGGACAACAACAAAGATTGTGTATTGCTCGCGCCTTGGCAGTAAAACCAAAAGTATTATTAATGGATGAACCTTGTTCCGCTTTAGACCCCCTTTCTACCCTCAAAGTCGAGGAATTAATCCATGAATTGAAGCAACAATACACGATCGTGATTGTCACCCATAATATGCAACAGGCCTCTAGAGTATCCGATCGCACGGCCTTTTTTAATACCGATGAAAGCCGCGTCGGCCATTTGGTGGAATTTGACACCACCCAGAAAATTTTCACCGATGCAGTTAATCAACAAACTCGCGATTATGTAGCCGGTAGATTCGGTTAATTTCTCTTATCAGTGATCAGTTATCAGTGATCAGTTATCAGTAGTCAGTTATCAGTAGTCAGGAGACAGGAGATTATTTTTATTTATTCTCCCCACACCCCACACCCTACACCCCACACCCTACACCCCACACCCTACACCCCACTCCCGAAACCATAACGCTGCCCGATTTTGCTAGGATAAGAAATGTAACAAGAATCTTTCTTAACAGTCGGATAATTCATGGGCAACGATACCATCACCTTACTCTCCTCCCGGGAAATTGAAAAAATGCGTCGAGCCGGACGATTAGCAGCTAAACTCTTAGAGCATCTGGCAGATATGGTTAAACCGGGGGTAAGTACCCTAGAAATCAATGACGAGGCAGAACGTTGGACTCGCGCCCATGGAGCCAAAAGTGCGCCCCTAGGATACCATGGCTTTCCTAAGTCCATCTGTACTAGCATTAACGAGGTTATCTGTCACGGCATCCCCAGCGCCGCTCAAATCCTTAAGGACGGCGATATTATTAACATCGATGTCACCCCGATTTTAGAGGGTTATCACGGCGATACCTCCCAGACTTTCTTTGTCGGTACTCCCTCCCCCCTAGCGAAAAAGTTAGTAGAAGTGACTAGAGAATGTCTGCAAAGAGGCATAGATGCAGTGCAGCCGGGGGGTAAAATCGGCGATATCGGCGCGGCTATCCAAGAATACGCCGAAGGACAAGGATTTTCAGTGGTTAGAAATTTTGTCGGTCATGGTATTAGTAATGTTTTTCACACCGGTCCGCAGGTTCCCCACTACGGCATTCGCGGCAAAGGCAAAACAATTCGCCCCGGCATGGTATTCACCATTGAACCAATGATTAATGAGGGTACTTGGCAACATATTCTCTTAAAAGACGGTTGGACTGCTATTACTAAAGATGGTAAACTTTCGGCCCAATTTGAACACACCATTGCCGTCACTGAAACCGGTGTCGAAATTCTCACTTTACCCGATTAAATTTAGGGAACAGGGAATGGGAGAATGGGGAAATAGGGAAGTTTCAACTAATACCCCATCACCCCCCGCAACGCGCACGAAGTGGTCACCCATCTCCCCACTGATAACTGATAACTGATAACTGATAACTGAATATATGCAGTATCGTCGTTTCGGTCGCACTAATCTACAAATGCCGGTGTTTTCCTGTGGGGGAATGCGCTATCAATTTCAGTGGCAGGATGTGCCGATGTCGCAAATTCCCGACGAGAATCAAGGCAATTTAGAGGCAATCATAAATAAATCTCTAGAAGTGGGGATTAATCACATCGAAACCGCTAGGGGTTACGGCACTTCCGAGATGCAATTGGGCAAAATTTTGCCGCAACTACCGAGGGATAAGATTATCGTGCAGACGAAAGTTTCTCCTAGTCAAGATGTGCGGGAATTTCGCCGTAAATTTGAGCAATCCAGGCAATTTTTACGGTTAGATTATGTGGATTTGTTGGGCATCCATGGCATCAACACCGCTGAAATTCTCGATGACACTATGGCCGAGGGCGGTTGTTGGCAAGAGGCGAAAAAATTACAGCAACAGGGAAAAGTTCGTTTTATCGGTTTCTCCACCCATGCACCAACTGA
The DNA here is from genome assembly GCF_050500235.1 of Microcystis protocystis FBCC-A270. NCBI lineage: Bacteria > Bacillati > Cyanobacteriota > Cyanophyceae > Chroococcales > Microcystaceae > Microcystis > Microcystis protocystis. Next base: position 3,897,637 of record NZ_CP191407.1, on the reverse strand, counting down.
TGTAATTGTCAAGATTATTGCAACAAATTGTTACGATTACCTCAATCTGCACTGGTACTATATTTTTCAGAATAACTGGCTGGCCATAGAAGCGGCAAAACAGCACGATATGGGCGTTTTTATCATTAGTCCCTCCGATAAGGGCGGCCATCTCTACAATCCTCCCCCTAAGCTCGTCGCTCTCTGTTCTCCTCTCAGTCCGATGGTTTTTAATGACCTATTCTGTCTCAGTCATCCGGCTGTTCATACCCTGAGTATTGGTGCAGCGCGAGCCAAGGATTTTGATGAACACCTGAAAACTTTACCCTTACTTGATCGGGCCGAGGAGATTTTACCAGCAATTATCGAGAGATTGCAAGGAGAGATGATCAACTGTTTAGGCGATAATTGGGTGAAAACTTGGTCTTTAGGTTTACCTAGCTGGGAAAATACCCCCAATCACATCAATATTCCTTCTATCCTCTGGTTACGCAATCTCGCTATCGCCTACGATATGATTGACTTTGCTAGGGCCAGATACAATCTCTTGGGTAATGGGGGTCATTGGTTCCCGGGTCAACAGGCAAAAGAGGTGGAAAAACTCGATTTAACTGCCTGTTTAGCCGCTAGTCCTCACGCTGATCAAATTCCCCATCTTCTCGCTGAAACTCATCGATTATTGTCGGGAGAGACGGTACAACGCTTAAGCAGTAGTTAAAATTCGATGCCGGGTTGCGCTTTCACTCCCTGTTGACGAAAGGGATGTTTAATTAACTTCATTTCCGTGACTAAATCCGCTATCTCGATTAATTCGGGTAAAGCTCCTCTACCAGTGAGAATAACGTGGCAATTAGCGGGTTTTCGGGCTAAACCAGCGATAACTTCCTGAATATCCAGATAACCGAATTTAAGGGCGATATTGATCTCATCGAGTAAAATTAATTGATATTGGGGATTTTCGAGAAAAGTTAGGGCTTTTTGCCATGCTTCTTGGGCTTTCTCTATATCTCTTTCTCTATCTTGGGTTTCCCAGGTGAAACCTTCCCCCATTGCATAAAACTCGATTTGTTCCCCCCAAACACTAAAAATCTTTTGTTCGGCAGGTTCCCAGGCACCTTTGATAAATTGTACCACCGCCACTTTGTAACCATGACCGAGGGAACGTAAAACCATACCGAGGGCTGCCGTGGTTTTTCCCTTACCATCGCCAGTATTAACGATAATTAAACCTTTTTCAGCGATTTTTTCGGCTAAACGTTCTTCTTGGATTGCCTTGCGGCGCTGCATTTTTTCTTTGTATTGTTCGGGAGTGAGTTGCATTCGGGTCTATCCAGTCAAATCAAGATAATTGTAACTCAAGGGGTTATCGATCGCTGTTTGCAGATTTTAACCGGCTAAATTGTCTGGGGATTGATGCCTAATTCTCGTAATTTTGCCGCTAATCTTTCCTTAGCTTGTCGTTCTTGTTCTTTTTCTAAAAGAGCCTGTTCTTTTTCTAGGAGAGCCTGTTCTTTTGCCTGTCTTTCCTGTTCCTTTTCTGAAAGAATCTGTTCCCTTTCTAAAAGAATCTGTTCCTTTTCTAAAAGAATCTGTTCCTTTGCTTGTCTTTGCTGTAATTCAGCTTCTTGGGGAGTGGGAACCAATTGACCATCAACGGTAAAATAACGCAGTTTTCGGTCAAATATGCCTAAATATAATCCTAACTCTTCACTCCATAGATAACCCTGCTCATTAGCAGAAATAGCTTGATATTGTCCCTCAATTAGTCTAAATCCTTGCCATTCTAAGGTATTAGGATCGAACCAAAAATAATTAGGAGTGCGAAAAGTATTTTGATAGAGAATTTTCTTTTTAGTTCGGTCAATATTGGCCGTGGAATCGGAGAGAATCTCGACGATTACATTGGGATATTTCCCCTGTTCTCCCCAAACCACCCAACTTTTGCGGGGACGTTTTTCTGTGTCTAAAACCACAAAAAAATCGGGACCGCAGAAATCGCGCTTTTTCAGTTGTTCTTCGTTATAGTAGATAGTCAGATTACCGGAAGCGTAGTAATCGTTTTTCTCTTGCCATAATAATTCTAGACAACTGAGTAGAATTATGATTTGTTGCAGGTGTAAATCACTTTCCAAGGGTGGTTCATCACTCCATAAATCCGTGGGGGGACAGGTAACTTCTGGTAAAATGTCGAGAGTTGTCATAGTTTTTCCCCTGGCTGGGACATTTATCTAATTATAACAGCTATGAGTCAGTAGTAGTACAGGGTGAGAGCATCTCAAATGCTATTGACAATTGGCCAATTTTGTGATCCGCGTGGGCATTTCAAGTGTTACCAGTCAATCAGAATAGCTACGAAATCGACCCATTTGGTCGATTTTTGCTTAACAATTGAGATAGCCAATTCTGATCAAATATGCCTGAATCGCTCTCTGGGTAAGTAACTCACATCAAGTCCCTTTTGTCAAGGATTGTTAAGATGCGCTTACCCTGGGTCAAGTAGGATTAGTTGGAAAATCGCCAGTCAAGGAAAAACCCGATAATTCAACCTATTCCCTCGGATCAAAATCCGGCAGCGTCCCCAGCTTGCGAATGGTCACTTTAACATCCATAGACAAAAAGTCATCGGCATCACCAAACCAAGAACCGGAAAGAGGTATGATTTGACCGGGATGACGAGCGATCGCCACTCGAATTAAATCAAAGCCGGCGGTAATTTGATTAGTCGGATCATAATTACGCCAACCGGCCCCCGGTAGATAAACCTGTAACCAAGCATGGGTAGCACCAGAGCCAGTCATCCCCACTTCACCACCGTCGAGGGCAGCATCGTAGAGATAGCCACTGACAAAACGACAGGCTAAACCCAATCTTCGCAAAGCTTCGATCATTAACCAAGCATAATCGCGACAAGTTCCCGACTTTAGCCGCAGGGTTTCTCCGGGGGATTGAGTTCCTTCACTCTCTCTGGATTGGTAAGTAAAATTATCTTTGATAGCGGCCATCATTCTTGCCATGGCATCGAGGGTATTATCTTGGTCCCCCGCTACAAAACTTTTGGCCCAAGCTGCCAAGCTGCCGTCGGCATCCTCAGCGTGGGGACGCATAAACACCACTAGATCTAACCATTCATCGGGGGTGTACTGGATGGGAATTTCGATCGCCCGTTGAGCGAGGGGAAAATCAGCAATCGCTTTTAAGCCAAAATGTTCCGCCCGTAATCGACAGGTAACGATTAATTCTGACGCTGCTTGAGTGAATTCAAGCTCTACCACATTGTTAGATAGAGTATCCATAGTCCAGCGCGTTTTGGCGGCAATATTCGCTTCTACAGAATAACTGATAATTCTTTCACCGTGACCGGCACTAGGCAAAAAAATCGCCCGATGTTCCCCAAAAGTTACCGGTTTACGATAATGATAGGTGGTGATGTGTTCCAAGTCGTAGATGACACTCATCCTGATTATCCTTAATAAAGTAGCTGGTTATAATTAAATTGAAGATGGTTCCCCCCTTGATCCCCCCTTAATCCCCCCTTAATAAGCTATCCCTTATAGGGATCTTTCTTAACAATTTTTGCAGTAAGCACTCCAACCCTTATCCTGACTTGATTTCAGTTTTTTCTTTGTTTTGTAAGGGTGTCAACAAGGAATATTACAAATTGTTAACCGAGTCTTGAAAGCCTTGTGCTACAAAGGTTTGAAATGTTAAGAAAGATGTGACTAAAGGACAGCTTAATAAGGGGGGTATCTGACAATTTTTAACACCCACCCACTTAATCACTGACAACTGATAACCGATAACCGATAACTGATAACTGATAACTGATAACTGATAACTGAAATGACCTCTGACCCGTTCCTCGATCGAGCTTGGAATACCGAAGACCTAGAACAAGCGCTTCGAGGTGTCGGCACTATTCAAGAAGAACTCAACTATAATCAGGCACGCAATTCTCTGGGCAAACTTGTTGAGCGTCTCGATCTTACCTCGATCGAGAAAATTGGTCTAGAAGCGGAGATCGATCGCCTAGTGGCCCTGCTGGAAAAACTCGATCGCTCCCTGATTCAAATTGCCGCTTTTGGTCTGGTGGGCCGGGGAAAATCCTCGATTTTAAATGCTCTGGTCGGTCAAGAAATCTTTACAACCGGTCCTCTACACGGAGTTACCCGCACCATTAAAGGGGTAAATTGGCAGTTGAGCAGCGATGATACTTTCCCCAATCTAGCGCGTCTGACCCTGAACGGCCAGGGTAATGCTCAGGTGCAATTGCTTGATACTCCCGGTATTGATGAGGTAGATGGGCAAACGAGGGAAATTCTCGCCTGTCAGGTGGCGCAGCAGGTGGATTTAATCCTTTTTATCATCTCTGGTGATATGACCAAAGTGGAATTTTCCGCCCTGGCCAAGTTGCGGGAAGCGGGAAAACCGATGATTTTGGTCTTTAATAAAATCGATCAGTATCCGGAAGTCGATCGCCTCGCTATCTATGAGAAAATCGCCTCAGAACGGGTGAAAGAACTACTCTCCCCCGATGAGATCGTTATGGTGGCGGCCTCTCCCCTCTTGGCGGAGACGGTTAAAGGGCAGGATGGGCGGCTTAAAACGCAACGATTTCGGGGAAACCCCCAGATAGAAGCCCTGAAACTCAAAATTTTGGAAATTCTAGAGCGAGAGGGTAAATCGCTCGTGGCACTCAATTCTATGCTGTATGCGGACGAGGTAAACGAGCAAATTGTCGCCCGCAAAATGGCTATCCGTGATCGCGGCGCTAATCAATTGATTCAAAAAGCAGTGATGATCAAAGCATCGGCGATCGCTCTCAATCCGGTGACGGTGTTGGATCTGTTGACGGGAGCAGTTATCGATTTAGCCATGATTCTCGCTCTTTCTCGCTTATACGGCATCGATTTAACTCGTCAGGGGGCGATCGCTCTTTTACAAAAAATTGCCCTCAATATGGGGGGTATTAGTGCCAGCGAATTTTTAGCGGTTTTGGGCTTAAGTTCCCTCAAAGGACTGCTTGGCCTCTCGATTCCTGCCACTGGCGGCATTTCTCTCCTTCCCTATACTTCGATCGCCCTGACTCAAGCGGGGGTTGCCGGTGTATCCTGTTACGCGATCGGCCAAGTGACGAAAACCTATCTCGCTAATGGGGCCACCTGGGGACCCGATGGCCCGAAGGCAGTGGTAGCCAGTATTCTCGATTCCCTCGACGAAACCTCGATTCTCAACCGGATTAAGCGGGAATTAGGCTCAAAATTGGGGGGTGGGGGACTTTTCAGTGATCAGTAAACAGTAATCAGTAATCAGTCAACTGAAGGCAAGAGGCAACAGGCAACAGGCAATAGGCAATAGGCTCCCAGAAAGAATCTGGCAATTCTCCTACCTAAAAAGAAGGTTAGAAACTGAGTAAATTAAAGCTTTTAGCTTAACAAATTTGGTATTAGATTCAGCCCTTGTGAACTGAAAATTCAAATCTGACCACTGATCACTGATAACTGATCACTGATAACTGATCACTGACTCGATCAATCCAAGAAATGCTTACTATGGACGATCGCCGCTATAATAACTACTGCTCCTTGAATTTGATAGATCAGACGGTAGGCATAGGCAGACTTTTCTCGGATGGTATCATCGCTAAATTCGGCGCATTTTTTCGCTTCTAGGGGACAATTTTCTAAAGAATAGCTTATATCAAGAATTCGACGCACGACGGCCGCCGCGTAGGACGGGGAATCTCGACTAATATAAGATGCGATCGCATCCACGTCTTCAATTGCTTTGGGCGACCAGACAAGGCGATAATTCACTCGATCAGCCATTTGTTTAAAAGACCCTCAACTTCTTCTTGGGGGATTGTATTCTCTAGAGAAGCAGCGCTCAAACTTTGACGCACCTTCTCCAGAACGTATAAATGATACTGAATATCTTCAATTGAACAATCATCTGGTAATTGATTCAAGAGGGATTCCACTTTTTGTCTAATGCTATTCATACAAGTTTGACCGAAGTTTTTAAGGAAAAGTATAAATTTAAATTATCTATCAACTATAATCTATAGCAGTTATCTTAATAGTGAGGTACGAAGTATCTGGTTTTAGGGAACAGGGAACGGTTAACAGTAGCCGGTCGCCAAGAGATAATGCCAAATTTCTTTATACTTCATCTTTAAGAGAAACGCTATATCATAGATAGAAAACTAATAGTCACGCATCCTATCTTATGCCATAGTCCCCAGAAAAGCGAGAAAAAGTTAAGAATAGATAAGGTGATTATCTCGCTTTTGTAACATTGAGGCGGGTATTCTGTTAAGAATACTTAATAATTCTCCTATCTGCTCAATCCCCGCAACTTTTAGGGATTATTGACCAATAACCATCTAGCGGCTACAAGACCCCCCCAATCGCAGCAATTTTTTGTTACATTAGTTTACAGTTCCCTCAACGCCCCAATGGGTTATTAATTTTAATGTCTTCTTCGGTTCCTTCGTCGGATTTTATACCCTTAATCGGTCAAGAAACAGAAATCTTTAACTGGGCAAAATCCCATTATCGTAATCATACCTTTGCCAAAGATGAAAAAGTCGCCACACGCCCCGGACTGTTATACTTTGTCGAATCTGGGGCGATTCGTATTGTTGGTAAGGCACAAGTTAACGTTATCGACCAAAAATTTCCCCGTCAACTACCTATTGCTGATAGTGAGGAAGTATTTCTCGGTTTTGTGGGTGCAGGTCAACCTTTTGAGATTGTTTCTCAATTTCCCTTTCAATTACAAGCCCAAGCTCATCTAGACGGAACCAAGTTAGTCTGGTTATACTGGGAAGACCTACAACAATGGCCGCAATTGCGATCGGCTGTTATGGAAACTTTTCGCCATCAATACCAGCGTAAGTTATTTTGGTTGAGTATTCTCGGTCAAAAACGCTCCCTCGATCGATTAATGGGGTTCTTGGTTTTATTACTGGAAGAATACGGTCAACCCTGTGTAGAAGGCTATTATCTCCCCTATCCCCTAACTCACGCTCAAATTGCCAGTGCCATCGGCACTACCAGAGTAACAGTAACAAGATTAATCGGTAAATTGCGACAACAAAATTCGATCTTTTTTAAGCAGGATAATCTTATCGGATTGCCCAGTTTATTTTTGAGTCATAATTAATTTTTCTGCGGTGTTGCTGACTCACGCTATGAATGCTAACTGTGCATCCTATCCAAAAGTTAAGTAGGTAGGCGTTAAAAATCATCAGATACCCCCCTTATTAAGGGGGGATTAAGGGGGGATCAGCACCCCCCTTATCAAGGGGGGAAGGGGGGATCAAACCTAAAATCCATTTTTAATTTAATTATAACCAGCTACTTAGTTTGGCTCCAGGTTTTAAAAACCCCACACAAGCAGATTCCTATCACAAATCAGCAACCCCAGAAATCTATTATGACCGCACAAACCCCGCTATTGCTCTCCGTTCTCTACGAGGAAGATTTTGTTCTCTGGACAGAAAAAACCGCCGAACTTTTAAAGCAAAAAGAGTTTGACAGGGTGGACTGGGAAAATCTGATCGAGGAAGTAGAGTGCATGGGAAAAAGCGAGCGCCAAGCTGTCGAAAGTTTATTAACTCAACTATTAATCCATCTTTTAAAACTGAGTTATTGGACAACGGAAAGAGAACGAAATGCGCGTCATTGGCTAGGAGAGATAGCCACTTTTCGAGTGCAACTGAAAAAAAAGATCAAAACCCCAACGCTAAAAAATCATGCCATTAATTCCTTTGGGGAGGCCTATTCAGACGCAAGACAAACCCTAATTGATGGGAGAATTGTCGATAAAAATATAATTCCCCTAGAGTCTATATTCACCCTCGAACAAGTATTAGACGGAGACTGGGTCCCCATCGATATCTCACCTTTTTTTACGGAAAGTTGAGAGCCACTGATACTTAAATAGTTAGATGTTAAAAACTGTCAAAAACCCCCCTTATTAAGGGGGGATTTATCTTCAATTTAATTATAACTAGCGACTTAGTTCGAGGTTATCTCAAAATAATCTGGAGGACGAGCTTTTCCCTCATGTCTGATGTTTATCTAATTGCTGGCCCCAATGGTTCCGGGAAAACCACCGTCGCTAAAAAAATTTTACCCAACTTTTTAGGCGTTATCGAGTACGTTAACGCCGATGAAATTGCCGCCGGACTCTCACCTTTTAATCCTGAGTCGGTTGCTATCCAAGCAGGACGGTTGATGTTAGAAAGACTGATAACACTGAAGTGCCAAGGAATAGATTTTGCCTTTGAAAGCACCCTGGCAGCCCGACATTTTGCCCGTTTTTTGAGAGACTGTCGCAGTTCTGGCTATAGGCTCAATCTTATTTATTTTTGGCTACAAAGTCCACAATTAGCTTTAGAGAGAGTTCACAAAAGGGTAGCCAGTGGCGGTCATAATATTCCTGAAGATGTGGTTCGTCGTCGTTATGAGCGGGGACGTAATAACCTCATGCAGTTGTATTTACCTTTATGCGATACTTGGATTATCTATGATAATTCTGGGGATGAACCGCACTTAGTTGCTGCGTTAGGATTTAATCAACCTCCTATTATTTATAACCCAGACACCTTCCGAATCATTACCAGAAACCAAAATGACTGAACCAACCTTAACGGAACTGCATCAGAAAATCGATACAGGTGTTAGAGTCGCAATCGCAGAAGCAATTGAGAGACACCGCCTCTTAGGAGAATCTATCAGCATTTTCAAAGATGGCCAAATTGTCACCTTAACAGCCGAGCAAATTCCGCCAAAACCTGCCAAAAAAACGGAAGTGTAAAAAATTGGTTGACTGTCTCAAATTTCACTATTCATAGAAACAGTTTCACCTATCCGAGGGATTTATATAGGGCTTGCTGAATAAATGTGAAATATAGACGAGGTAAGGGTTTTAGGGTTCTGTTTTGCTCTCACAGGTGCAAGATTTTGAGAGAATCTTCGTTTAAAACCTTGCGTCTTCATCGGCCCGTGTCCTGTAGGGGCGAAGCATTCGGATAGAAAATCTACGGTTTCACCGATAGGTTATTGCCCGAATGCTTCGCCCGTACTTTTTCAGCAGACCCTATATAGATGTCGGTTTTAGCAAATTCCCGTTACGAAAATCAAAACTACATAGTATAATGGTACTGTTAATTATTTTTGGAGGTGTCAATATGACATTAACAGAAAATCAAAAAAACCTTTTGCGATGGATAGTTAAAGAAGTACGGGCTGGTAATCTTAAAGAGGACAGTATTTGGTACATTAGGAATCTTACAGATTATGGTTGGGTTGATTACAAGGGTTCTGATAGCCCTCCTTATGTCGAATTCGCAACGTTCGATATATTAGAAGAATATGGTTATATTAAATGGCAACAAAAAAGCCAGCATCAATACAAAGGCACTCTAACAGGAAAAGCTTATGAAGCGGTTGATTCTAACTTTGCTGAACCCAATCGCTCGGCTATTCCTCATCTAATTCCCTTGACTGAAGTTGAACATTTAGACTCCGAACTATGGGAGAGAGTCCGTTTTTCTGTGAGTGCGGGTGGAGATAATCCAAAAGCGTGGGATACTGCGATTCGCAATGCGACAGTGGTTTTAGAGGACCGCATGAGGAAACTGGGAAATATTGATAATATTAATCAAAAAGCCACGGGTAATGGTATTGTTAACCTAATTTTTGGAAGCAATAAATCTGTACAAAAAGATAAGCTTCCATCAGAAGAATTAGAGGCATACCGTGATTTATATTCGGGTACAATGAAGCTTTTTCGTAACCGTTACGCTCATCGATTCATCGATCCTAAACCAGAGGAGGGTGGAGCAATTATCGTATTCATCGATTTATTATTGAAGATGCTAGATGATTTAGATTGGGAGACAGAAAACGAGAATACATAAATCTCTAATTCTTGTCTGGTTTAACGGTGGATTACGCTGACGCTAATCCACCCTACTGTAGGATAATTGTCTTCTAGCTTCGTAGAGGATGACAGCAGTAGCGATCGCAACATTTAAAGATTCCACACCACCAAAGAGGGGAATTTTCACCGTTTCATCGGCTAAAGTCGCTAATTGGGGCGATAAACCGGCTCCTTCATTGCCTAATAATATTAAAGTCGGACGGGTAAAATCAATCTCCCAGTGGCTTTTGGTGGCTGTGGGTAAAGTCGCGATCGCTTTTACCCCCTGTGCTTGATATTTTTTCACTAAAGCCGATAAATCCGATTCTACCACCAGGGGCGATCGAAACCATTCCCCGGCGGAACTGCGGATCACTTTAGGGTTATCGATTTCGACGCTATCGAGACTTAACCAGATACCCTGTACCTCCGTAGCCACGGCAGTGCGAATAATAGTGCCGAGATTGCCTGGATCCTGCAATCTTTCCAAAACTAAGCCCAATTGTAGCGGATTTTGGGGGATTGGATGAAGGTGAGTACGGGAAATAGTGGCAATCACACCATCGGGATTAACCGTTGTCGCTAGGGAAGCGAGGACTTCCGGGGAAACCATCTCGACTCGTTTCGCCTGATTTTGAAACTTCTCTGCTAATTCTCCCTGTCTTTGCTGCCACTTTTCAGTATAACAAACCGTTTCTAGGGAACAATTCACCGCTAAAGCCGTCTCTAGTAAGTGCGTTCCCTCAATTAAGGACAAATTCTGCTCCTGTCGCTCTCTAGTGCGGTGTAGCTTGCGAATTTGCTTGATTAAAGGGTTTTGAACACTGCTAATCATAGCCAATCGGATTTTTCACCCCGCTAGGGCTGCCCTAAATAACTACGTTTTGAGGGAGATAATGCGGAACTCGGGACTTGAACCCGAAAGTCTTTGCAGACACTAGAACCTGAATCTAGCGCGTCTACCAATTCCGCCAGTTCCGCATTTTTCTTTCACGATCTCTTATTATACTATCGGACAATCCATAAGTCAAGATAGTTGAGATAATTAAGACAAAAATCGTTTTTCGAGGTAGAATCACCGATAATTCGTTCAAAAATCTGATAAGATGCAGTCTAATTTTACCGAAGCTTGCCTTAGCCAAGACTCCCAACTAAGATAAATGAATGATCCTATGACTATCGATATCGAGCATCCCTATTTAGAAATTCAAGGTCGTCACTCTCTCAAGGGTGAAGTTAAAATCAGTGGTGCCAAAAATGCCGCTCTAGTGATTATGGCGGGAGCTTTACTCTGCTCCGACGAGTGCCAGATTAGTAATGTACCTGCCCTAGCCGATATCGAGCGGATGAGTCAAATTCTCTCGGCTTTAGGCGTGCAAGTCCGTCACACCGGAGATAGACTAGAGATTGATGGCAGAGACCTCAAACAAGCTCAAGCGCCCTACGATCTCGTCTCCCAGTTGCGAGCCAGTTTTTTTGCCATCGGACCGATTTTAGCCCGTTTGGGAGAAGCAAAAGTTCCCCTTCCCGGCGGCTGCGCCATTGGGGCCAGACCAGTGGATCTGCACGTTAGGGGCCTACAGTCAATGGGTGCAGATGTATTAATCGATGGCGGCATGGTACACGCCCGCGTTAAGGGTAATGGTCGTCTGAAAGGGGCGAATATTTATCTGGATTATCCCAGTGTGGGAGCGACGGAAACCTTAATGATGGCGGCGACTTTAGCGTTCGGGGAAACCATTCTCGGTAATGCGGCCCAGGAGCCAGAGGTGATTGATTTAGCCAATTTTTGTGTTTCCATGGGGGCAAAAATTCGCGGTGCTGGGACCAATACAATTGTTATTGAGGGAGTTTCCCGTCTGCACAGTACCGATTACAATATCATTCCCGATCGCATTGAAGCCGGGACTTTACTGATAGCCGGGGCGATTACCCGCTCGGAAATTAGTCTTTATCCCGTGATTCCCAGCCATTTAGCTTCGGTAATTGCCAAACTGCACGAAATCGGTCCAGAAGTAGTGGAAGATGGTCCTAATCGTCTCCGGATTATCCCTAGAGACTTAAAAGCCACCGATATGGAAACCCTGCCCTATCCCGGTTTTCCCACGGATATGCAGGCCCAATTTATGGCTCTATTAACTTTAGCCGAGGGCAGTAGCGTGGTTAATGAGACGGTTTTTGAAAATCGCCTGCGTCATGTGGCCGAATTAAAGCGTCTGGGAGCAGATATCAAGGTCAAAGGAAATGTGGCTTTAGTGCGCGGTGTGCCTTTCCTCTCCGGGGCGCCAGTGATGGCCACGGATCTACGCGCTTCGGCAGCTTTGGTGGTAGCAGGATTGGCAGCCCAGGGGACTACTATTGTGCAGGGACTCCATCACCTCGATCGAGGTTACGATAATTTAGAGGGTAAATTAAGAGCATTAGGGGCGAATTTACGCCGGGTTGATCCTTTAGCCTTAGAATTGGCTACCCTGACCCAATCTTAACAGGATGATTAGTTATCGCTGTTCTATCGATGTTGAGTGGATTCTCTTGAGCAACAATATAGAACAGCGTTAATCGTGCTTAGTTGTTCTATATTGACGGAACCTTTCATCAGCGATCGCATTTACCAAATCTTAGCCATTACTAATACAAACCCCGGCAATTCTGGATCACCACTAATGGTTTCAGGAGCATTTAAAATCTCCGGTTCTTGATGGGGACGATAAATATAGACTTGGCGATTTTGGCGATCTATTAACCAACCCAATAAAGTACCATTGGCAATATATTCCTCCATCTTTTTCTGCAAACTGGATACTGTATCACTAGCAGAACGTAATTCAATGACAAAATCGGGACAGATGGGGGCAAAAGAGGTTTTTTGTTTTTCTGTTAAAGCATTCCAGCGTTCTAATTTAATCCAAGCAGCATCCGGTGAACGAGTCGCACCATTGGGCAGCGTAAAACCCGCACTAGAATCAAACCCAAGCCCCGTTCCATCTAGTTCTGACCAGTTCCCCAGTTGCAGAGCTATATTAAAATTGCGATTACCCGTATCTGAAAAAGCAGGAGGCATAACGATCACTTCTCCACTAGCACTGCGTTCAATGCGTAAATCTCGATTGGCTAAACAAAATTCATAAAACTGCTCCTCCGTCATCGGCATAATCCAAGGAAGATCAATCATCAAAGGAGCCGAGGTCGTTTGTACAAGTAGTGTCGTCATATTTTCCCCCTACTCAAGAATTACATGAGTTAACAACTGAATGCCCTTCAATCTTAACTTAGCTCTTGTCATCGGCATTATTGACTACTAAAAGATAGAAGGCGATCGCTCTTAAAGTTGCCAAAGAAGCCTGACGGAGAGGAATGTAAATATTTATAAAAATGTAGCTTAAAATACAGTTATAAAGACAAAAGTGTGTATTTTCCTTTTATTGTCCGTCTTTTCAGAAAAAGAAACCACAAAAGTCTCCTAATACCATCAATAAAATCCGACAATTTCCCTTCATTAATTGGAGGGGTTTTTATCAGTTGTCATACTAAATCCGTTGAGTAACGCACAGAAAACGGGTTTCTCCGAGAAACCCGTTTTCTATTAATGCTTGGGGATAGTTTTTCCTAGCTTAGGGGGAGTGAAAGTTTAATTTTCCCTGAATCTTTCTAACAGTTCTGAGCGAGATAAATTAGCCAGAGAAAGAAGTAACCCGGTGCGTTCCGAGATAGGAAGTTGGGCAATCTGTTCCACCAGACCAGATAATTCTGTATCTAGGCTGCCAAAACGTCCTTCCAGAAGACTGCTTATCAGGGATAGTTGTCCTTCTAAAGTGCCTTCTTGCTTTCCTTCTTGTTTCCACTCTTCTCGTTGTTGTAAATAAGCTGGTGATAGGTTCATAATGTCCTCCTGTTCTTCGGCACTTAAATTATCTCTTAATTCCAAACTCTTGCGCCAGTTGGCCAGAATTTCCAGTAAATTCTCTTGGAAAGGATATCGATAACATTGTACTTCATGTTTGTGAGAAAGGCTGTAAGAGTTTCAGCAGTTGGAGTTAACGGGGATTTTCTGAAAGTGACAGAAAAGGGATAATCTTCCACTCAATTGCCCAAAATAAAGGCTAGAATCGAAATATAGTATCGATCGCTAGAGATTTTTCATGAATTACAAAAAATTTTGCTTGGCTTTTTTGCTGTCCCTTATCCTCATCAACACTGGATTAGTTATGCCTAGTTACGCAGACGCAAGAGAATTGAGAACAATTACCGTGACGGGAGAAGGAATAGAAAATATCGCCACTTCTCAAGCAATAGTGCGCTTAGGGGTAGAAGTTCAAGGCAAAGAAGCGGGGAAAGTGCAGCAGGAAACCGCCAATCGTAGCGATGCGGTGGTTAAATTTCTCCGTTCCCGTCAAGTGGAAAAATTGGAAACCACTGGCATCAGTTTACAGCCCAATTACGACTTCAGCAACAATCAAAGACGTTTAATCGGTTATATCGGGGCTAATTTGATTAGTTTTCAGATTGATATAGCCCAAGCGGGGAGTTTAATCGATGAAGCGGTCAAAGTCGGGGCAACACGCATCGATGGGGTCAGTTTTACTGCTGGAGAGTCAGCGATCGCAGCTGCCCAAAGAACCGCTCTCATCAAAGCCACGGAACAAGCTAGAGAACAGGCTACAATCGTGTTACAAGCCCTCGGTTTAGTGCCGAAAGAAACGGTTTCTATCCAAGTGGGTAATACAGGTAATCCCGTGCCAATAGCCCGCTCAGAAGCGGTTTTTCGGAGTGCCGATGCTGCCAGTAGCCCAGTTATCGGAGGGGAACAAACCCTGCGCGCTGCTGTCACCCTCGAAATTAGCTATTAAAATAACCTTTAGCTATCAGTTAAGCTGTACTGCATTTAAACTGCCTATTGAGTATTTTAGTACAAATGCTGAAACTCTCTCTCCTCGCTCTCCTGCTCATAGACAGTCCTAACGAGTAATTTAGATAGTCAACAGCTTAAAATCAGCACCGATGCTCGGAAAATCTAGAAAACTTTCGCCCTCATCCGTGAATTATCCCAACTTTTTACCCACTGTTAGGGAGGGATTGAGTGAAGATACCTCCCTTGCTCTCCTCGAAAATATCCAACAAATTGCCATCGATAGCCCCATCTATCCTCGATCGATTCTAACTACCTATAGTCAACAAGGGCAAGGTCAACCGCCTTTTCTCCTCCTGCACGGTTTTGATAGTTCCCTGCTGGAATTTCGGCGTTTACTACCTTTACTCGCCCAAAATAGGGAAACTTGGGCGATAGATCTGCTCGGCTTTGGTTTTACTGAGCGATACCCAGATTTACAAGTATCTCCGAAAACTATTAAAAGCCATCTTTACCATTTCTGGCAAACTGCGATCGCTAAACCGATAATTTTAGTCGGTGCTTCCATGGGGGGTGCAGTGGCCCTAGATTTTGCCCTCTCCTACCCGGAAATAGTGGCAAAATTAGTCCTGATTGACAGCGCAGGACTAGCTAACCCCCCAGTTTTGGGTAAATTGATGTTTTCTCCCCTCGATAAGTGGGCAACTAATTTTTTAGCCAATCCCCGCGTGCGTCAAAATATCAGTCGTACTGCCTATTTTGATGCAACTTTAGCCACTGTTGATGCTTGCACCTGTGCCAATCTGCACCTGAATTGTCCCCACTGGAGTGCGGCTTTAATCTCCTTTACCAAAAGTGGCGGTTATGGGGCATTTTTGCCGAAATTAAGCCAAATAAACCGAGAAACGCTGATTATTTGGGGAGAAAACGATCAAATTTTAGGCACAAAAGACGCGAAGATATTTCAGCAGGCCTTACCCAATAATCAACTGGTCTGGATTCCTCGCTGTGGTCATGTTCCCCACCTCGAAAAACCGGAACTTACCGCGGCCGCGATAGTTAAATTTGCGAACTAAAAACTTATAATAGGATTATTTGACCCTATAGTGCCAACTTTTATGAAATTTTTGCCGATCGCTCTCGCTACATTCAGCCTTCTGAGTTTATCTGTCAATATTCCCGCTACTGTAGCCACACAACAGCTTTTTTGTCGAGGCCGCATGAATAACGGTTGGTCCTATTCAGCAGAATTTATCAATGGACGTTTTGAGCGCATTCGCTGGACACGCTCCGGTCAACCTCCCCAAGTTTCTAGTCTTAGTTTTAAAAATACTAACAACAAAGGACAGCCGATTTATCGGGGCAGTTTATTCGCCGCAGTCAGTGTCACTCTGATAGACTTATCGAAAGGAGATGTCCGTCCCGGTTCGCAAATTTCCGTGGGAGTGGAAGAATGGGGTTGGTCGCGGGGAAACTGCGGTCTTAACAGATGAACAACTTCGGTGACAAGGTAAGTTTTATTTGGAGTATCGCGGATTTGATCCGCGATACCTTTAAGCGCGGCAAATATCAAGATGTCATCTTGCCTTTCACCGTGCTGCGTCGCTTCGACTGCGTGTTAGAGCCGACCAAAGAGGAGGTCTTAGCAGCCTATAACCATTACAAAGACAAGCTCGACAACCTCGATCCCCTCCTCTGCAAAAAATCAGGATTTGCCTTCTACAACCCCAAATAAAAATCATTTTGTCTTTGGTATAGTTAAACATTCAATATTGTCTTATCACTTTTTTGAAAATGATTTAGGATCGCTAATTATCTAAGCACAATTAATTACACATCTAAGCCACTACTCCGTCAGACTTCTGCTGTGAGTAAACAGTGAACTGAAAACTAAAATCCGATCCCTAATAGCTGTATCCCGTCTCCCGTCTCGGAGTCTCCTGTCTCGACTAGGAAATTAATTTTGCACGACTACTTATATTAAGTTGACGCTGATATTCTAGAAATATTCATTCTGGCGAAAAAACTCGGCAAATGCCACTAATATTGAGTCTTTCAGACTGTAGCGGCTGGCATTGCTGGCATTTCGAGGGTCAGTTATCCCAGCGATAACTACCTGGAAATAGCTCCGCATCCCCATAAAATTCAGTTGTTTGACTTCCATTCCCCCGAAACCCACTATTCAAACCCTTCACTTGATTTTGAAAGGCAAGAGTAAGACTGATTCTGTATTCTGTGCTACCGTTTGCCTTAGGAATTACTGAAAAGCCATTAACGCCTCTTGCCAAAACAGACCACAACCTGATAAACTTGTTAAACTAGGGTTTCAGGGAAGAGAATGGGGCGATTTACCCCTAAGAGGGATTGACTTTTACGAAGTTTTATGATTGCCAACTGGAAAGTCCCCGAAATCTGGTGATTAAGAGTTTTAGCCTGTTGGCTACTGGACTGACTAAGCAGACCTAACAAATTCAACTGTATGATACCGAGTCAAGACATCGGCGAGGCAGTAGATTCAGTCAGAAAAACTGACGCACAAGACTTCTCTAATTTAATGCCTAGACCTGGCTGGTAACAAGTGGCGGGTTTAGGTAAAGGTTGTTTTTGGTATTGAACCCCGATTCTTGTGGTTATTTACCCGCTTCAGTAATTGCCAATAGGGATTTTAAGCCCATAATTGGTTGAAAATTTCTATTTATTCGCAAAAATCCCCAGTCGCTCCCTGTACTAATTCTAGAGATCGACTTCATGATCAATAATTTTCCCCAACCAATTCTCTGGAAATCACCTTCCAGGACAATTTAGTTATTTTATGAGTAGCAATGCCTTAATCGATCGTGAACATCTAATCGAACTGTATAATCGAGGTGAACGCAACTTTGCGGAAGTCAGACTTAGCGGAGTCAATTTAAAGAGACAGTGTTTAAACCAGATTAACCTAAGTCATAGTTACTTAAGACAAGCCAATTTAACCGAAGCTTGTTTAATTAACGCTAATTTCAAGGCTGCTGACCTAGAAGAAGTCAATTTAAGCAAAGCTTGTCTTATCGATGCTAACCTGACTAAAGCCGCTCTTTCTGGGGCAAATTTGCACCAAAGTAACCTAAGCGGCGCAATTTTGAGTAATACTGTTCTGAAAAAGGCTGATTTAAGTTCTGCCTGTTTAATTCACAGTAGCCTACTTTTTGCTCAACTGTTCAAGGCGAATCTGGAAGCGGCTAATCTCACCTCAGCCACTTTAACCCATGCTATGGCGGAGAAAGCTAACCTAAAACGGGCTATTCTCACTCGTGCTATTCTTAGCTCTGCTAATCTTAGCCACGCTAACTTAAAAGAGGCTAACCTAATTCGAGCCTATCTCTATCAAGCTAATCTGGAAAACTGCCACCTTCAATACGCCGACCTCAGCTATGCCGATTTGCGCGGGGCGGATTTACGGGGGGCGGATTTACGTTATGCTAACCTGGAAGGAGCTAATCTGACGGGAGCTAACCTCAATTGTAGTGATTTTGAGGGAGCTAACTTAACCGGTGCCGATTTAAGCAAAACTGACGCGAATAAAGCCAATTTTCGCCAAGCTAACTTAACCGGTTGTAATCTTCTCGGCGCTAATTTAGCCTCCGCTAACCTTTCCGGTGCTAATCTACACCAAGCGGGATTACTCTTGAGTTATTTAGTGGGAAGCAATCTTAAACGAGCTAATCTCAAACGAGCTAATTTAATCGGGGCGATTTTAACCGAAAATAATCTTCTTTCCGCTTCCCTTGAAGAAACTATTCTTCCTAACGGTAGTCGCGGCAATCTCCTTTCCTAATATTCCTAGAAAAACCTGGTTGTAGAGACTTTTCCGCCAAGATTTCTATAACCGTGGGGTTTTTCTTCAGCAAAAGGGAGAGCCGGAGTTGGGAGTGGGAATTATGAATTATAGAACTCTTGAAAATTAGTTAAGTAGCTGGTTATAATTAAATTAAAAATGGATTTTAGGTTCGATCCCCCCTGCCCCCCTTGATAAGGGGGGTGCCGATGGGCGGGGGGATCCCCCCTGCCCCCCTTGATAAGGGGGGTGTATGACAACTTTTAACGCCTACCTACTTATATGTTATAATGGCGAGTTAACTAATTTTTTGGGAAAAATTAGTTAATTAGTGAATTGGTTCTAAATGAAAACCTGAAGTTTAACTTTTAACTCAAAACTCTTTAGATATGCTTTAATTTGGTTGTCAAAACCTCTTTATTTAAGCAGCACAAACTTTCTCAATTATGGTTACTAAGTAGTCGGACATAAATTCTGTTGTCTATCTTAAGAAATGTAAATTGCCGTAATTCTTACTGACGACCGACGACCGACTCCTTACCCCACAGTTAACTTTACTTTTTTCCAACTACTTATCAGGTATCTTCTTGATCAGAAATCACTTTATTTATTCACCCTTTTGCCTCTTGCCTCTTGCATAAGTGCTTGTCCTCATAAGTAGCCTATACTCAGCGGATTGAGGATCAGGTGACGAAACTGGTATTTTCCCCTAATTCAAGGGAAAAACCCCGCATGACTTCCAGAAATCACCGGGGTTTTTAGGAAGAATAGGGATAGGGAAGCAGGGTGAGAGCATCTCAAACGCTATTGACAATTGGCCAATTTTGTGATCCGCATGGGGATTTCAAGTGATACCAGTCAATCAAAATAGTTAGGAAATCGACCCATTTGGTCGATTTTTGCCTAACAATTTAGATGGCCAATTCTCCTCAAAGATGCCTGAATCGCTCTCTGGGTAAGCAACTCACATAAAGTTCATTTTGTCAAGGCTTGTTAAGATGCGCTTACCCTGGATAGGGAAGGAATTTAACCCTCGGTTTCCTCTCTGGTTTGGATAAACAGAATCAAGAGGAAAACGGTGGGGACTAGGACGAATAGGATACTAGCGATAAAGCCGAGATTATTTACTTGCATGAGTTAGCTCCCTCTGTGACAACGGATTTACATAAAGATTAACTCCTAGAATATCATCCTAGAGAAGCCAAGGCGTTGCTGATTTGAAAGGGGAAGTGGGAAGTGGGAGGTGGGGAAGTGGGAAGTGGGGGAGTGGGGGAATGGGGGAATGGGGAGATGGAGAGAATAAATAAAAATAATCTCCCGAAGACTGAATCCTGAATCCTGACCACTGACGGCGGACTGCTGTATGATAAAATTTGTCCCGATAGGATAAATTAAGGTCGTGAAATTTGGTCAGTGGTTGGGGTTTATCTGTTTAATAATGGCTCTTTATGTATTGTGGCAGATTCGACAGCTGTTATTATTGATTTTTATGGCGATCGTGTTTACCGTAGCCTTAAATAGATGTGTGAAAGGATTGCAGAGATTAGGTATTAAAAGGGGTTTGGCTATTTTAATTACCCTGCTGACGAGTCTGGGAATTGCAATTTTATTTTTTATAATTATTGTTCCCCCCTTTATCGAACAGTTTCAAAAATTAATTGAACTTTTACCGCAAGCTTGGAATTTAGTCCGCAATAACTCGATTCAATGGCGACAACAATTTCAATTTGATTGGTTGCCATCCCTGCCTAATTTAACTGATTTAGTCCAGCAGTTACAACCTTTAGGAACTTTTGTTTTTAGTAACTTTTTTACTTTCTTTTCTAACTCGGTTGCGGCAATTTTGCAATTATTATTCGTGCTGGTGTTAGCAATGATGATGTTAGCCAACCCCCAACCCTATCGACAAGCTTTCTTAAAATTATTTCCTAACTTCTATCGTCGTCGTGCTGAGGAAATTCTTACCCTATCGGAAGCGGGTTTAGGTAATTGGTTGTTGGGAATTGCCATTAGTTCAACTATGGTAGGATTATTAAGTGGGTTCGGTCTTTTGGTTCTACAAATTAATCTAGTTCTCGTTCATGCTATCCTAGCAGGATTGCTCAATTTTATCCCTAATATCGGACCGACTGCTAGTGTGATTTTTCCGATCCTCATTGCTGTTATCGATGCACCTTGGAAAATTGTCGCTATTCTGATTCTCTATTTTATTATCCAAAATGTCGAAAGTTATTGGCTGACACCCACTGTCATGGCTAAACAGGTATCTTTACTACCGGCAATTACCCTAATCGCTCAAATTTTCTTCGCTCAAATGTTTGGCATCTTAGGTTTATTATTGGCTTTACCTTTGACAGTGGTAGTAAAAACATGGTTAGATGAATTATTATTCAAAGACATTTTAGATCAGTGGGATCAAGTCCATAACAAATCTTAAATAATCTCGGCAAAAACCATGAAATTAATCATTCTTACTCTCGTTATTTTATCTAATGTTTTTGCTACTCTCCCAGCTAAATCTGAAACAGTGCTAGAAAAAATTAAACGCACGGGATTATTAGAAGTAGCGATGAGAGAAGATGCCATTCCGTTTGGCTATCGAGATAGTAATAATAATTTACAGGGATTGTGCTTAGATTTTATCCAATTGCTTAGAGAAGAACTCAAGCACAAATTAAACCTCCAAATCATCAGTGTCAAAATTTATAAATCGACTTTATTTAATCGCTTCCAGTTATTGGAAAATAAAACCGTTGATTTCGAGTGTGGTCCTAATAGTATCAGAAAAACTATACCTAATGGTGTCAGTTTTTCTCGTCCTTTTTTTGTGACGGGAACTCAGTTTTTAGTTCGGAGTGATAATCAGAATAATTTTAACTTTTCTTCGTCCTTAGAAGGTATAAGTATTGGAGTTTTGCGAGATACCACCACTCAAGAATTATTAAGACAAAAATATCCTCTTGCTACCTATCAAGAATTTCAAGGAGTGACGGGAAGACTGCGAGGTATTCAAAGTTTAAGAAGGAATAGAATAGATGCTTTTGCTAGTGATGGGATTCTGCTAATTGGAGAAGCTGTCATTCTCGGTTTATCCCTAGGAAAAGATTATCAACTTATACCCCCCAATCCTTTAAATTGTGATTATTATGGTTTTATTCTTCCCGCTAATGATCCCCAATGGCAAGAGTTTATTAATGGGGTTATCGTCACCAGTGAGAACAGAAATATTTTTAAAAAATGGTTTACTGAAGTTGCTTCTTATTTTAGAGATACTTGGCAGTATTGTCGTAATAATCCCGAAAGATCCCAGTAAAATTTAACGATTATGCACAAAAAGAATGATTTATTTTGGTTAATTGGTTGCGCTACAATAATCCTGTTTATTTGCAGTGCTATCAGACATATTTTATTTCAATCTAATGCTCTTGATCTTGGTTGGTTCGATCAGGGAGTTTACTTAATTTCTCAAGCTAAACCACCGATTATATCTTTTGTTGGCTACCATATCTTAGGCGATCATATCGCTTTTATTCTCTATCCTATAGCCTTACTTTATAAAATTTATCCTAGCGTTTATTGGCTGCTTTTCTTGCAAGCTTTTTCCCTTTCCCTTGCCGTTTTTCCCCTCTGGCAATTGGCAATACAAGGGGGATTAAAAGAAAAACAAGCTTATACATTAGCCTTAGTTTATCTGCTCTATCCCCTGATTTTTAACGTTAATCTCTTTGATTTTCATCCAGAAGTTATCGCAGTGCCAGCCATTTTTTGGACGGTTTTAGCGGCAAGATTAAATAATCTCTGGGGATTTTGTCTAGGAATTATTATTATTCTCGGTTGTAAAGCAATTCTCTCTTTAACATTGTTGGGAATGGGTATCTGGTTACTTCTCTGGGAAAAGAAAAAAATCCCAGGAATAATTGCTATGATTAGCGGCATTCTTTGGTTTATTATCACCACGAAATTATTAATCCCTCTCCTGACAGGAAAATCGGCAGTTATTGAAATGGCTGATTCTCGATATAGTTATCTAGGAGATAGTTTGCCAGCAATTATCTTTAATCTTTTCCTCAAACCCGATCTTGTCTTAGGAAAAATCTTTACTGGCAATAATCTAGAATACCTCATCCTATTAATTATTCCCTTAGTTTGGGGTTTATCTTGGCGCTATTCTACCGCAATAATTGCCGCTATTCCCGCAATCGCTTTAAATTTATTAGCAGATAATGCCCCACAAAAAAACTTAACCACTCAATATTCCCTGCCAATTTTGCCCTTTTTATTTCTAGCGGTTATCGCCACTTTAGCCCATAATGGTAACTGGTTAAAAAAACCTAAATGGATAATTACTTGGGCAACTATTGCCTTTCTTGCCCTAGCTAAATACGGCTATTTTTGGTCACTGTATTTAAATTCCCTCGATACTTGGTCCGCCACCCAAAAAGCTCTCACTCAAATTACCACCAGTGACAGTGTCTTGACTACTTCTAGAATTGCCCCCCATCTTACCCATCGGAAAATGATCAAATTAGCGATCGAAGGTTCCCAATCCCTAGATTTAAATCAATTTAATTATATTCTACTTGATCGCCGTCATCCCGGTTGGTCTAGTTCACCAGAACTAATTGATGATCACTTAAATAAACTGAATCAAAATGAGAACTTTCAGTTAATCGTTAATCAGGATGATGTGTTTTTATATCGGGCCTTGACAACCCCTCAAGAAACAAAATAATTTTTCGTTCCACCAATTCCAATAAATTTTCTTTATCGACGGGAAACCAGACAATATTAGCATCGGCACGAAACCAAGTGCGCTGACGTTTGGCAAATTGACGGGTGTGGAGGATAATTAGATCGATCGCCTGTTCTAAAGAAACTTCTCCGAGGAGATATTGCTTAATCTCTGCATAACCCAAAGTCTGCAAAAGTGGCAAATCCCAACCGTATTTATCCCCCAAATTCTGCACCTCTGCTACTAATCCCCTTGTGATCATTTGATGAGTACGAACAGTGATCCGCTTGTCTAAACTTTCTGGGGAACAGTCTAAACCAATTTGTAAAATTGGATAAGTGGGGGGATTTTCTCCCTGCTGACTAGAGATAGGTTTTCCTGTCACATAAAAAACCTCTAAAGCGCGTAAAGTCCTGACCTGATCATGGGGATGAATTTTTTTAGCGGCCTCTTCATCTACCTGCATTAGAATTTGATAAAGATAGGATTGTCCTAAAGCTTGTAATTGCCGTCTCAAATCCGCTTGAGGAGAAACCCTCGGTATTTTTAAACCTTTGACAATGGACTTGAT
The DNA here is from genome assembly GCF_050500235.1 of Microcystis protocystis FBCC-A270. Classification (NCBI taxonomy): domain Bacteria; kingdom Bacillati; phylum Cyanobacteriota; class Cyanophyceae; order Chroococcales; family Microcystaceae; genus Microcystis; species Microcystis protocystis. The sequence goes on along the minus strand of NZ_CP191407.1, from coordinate 3,873,765 downwards.
ATAAAGTCCCGTACCACCGACCAAAAACAGAGGAGAATATTGGAGATTGCTGATTAAATTCTCAGCCTGTTCTTGGTACTGTGCTAGGGTAAAATTATCTTGAGGATCACAAATATCAATTAGATAATGGGGAATCCGCTGACATTCTTCTAAGCTAGGTTTAGCAGTACCAATATTAAATTCTCGATAGATTTGTCGGGAATCGGCACTGAGAATTACTGAATTAAACTTTTCGGCCAATTGTAGGGCTAAACTGGATTTTCCTGTGGCAGTTGCCCCACAAATAACAATCAGAATAGTTGACATACTCCCACCGTCAAGCTGCGCTGTGACGGGGGATTCTTGACCTATCACTATCGGAAATTGCTTGTTCAACGGGGAGCATCCCAGATATGTAATGAGTATAAATACTGATGGCTAGGAAGAGGGAGATAGAGGATAATTAGTCCTAAACTAACCATACCAGATGTAGGCATCATGAATGCTCAAGAAGAACTGCAATTACAAGAACATCTGCAAGCTATCGGCAAAATCCTCAGCAATTCTCAGTTTTAGACACAGCAAGCCTTTTAGGGATTTAAAGAACATTTTAAAGGGGGATTTTTGGCGCAACTTTGGGTGTACTATCACGTCAAAAGCCCGAAGACTCGTGAAATGAAATTCGCCATCCCATTGAATTTTACCCCGTATTATGCGAACTAACTCCCAAAAGCCTTATTACAGGGCAAATTTAGAATTGCTGGCCTATTTTCCCCATACTTTCTTCCTGAGCCCTGAAATGCTTATCATACTAAATCCGTTGAGTATGGACTACATATCAAGAGAGGCACTCAGGCAAAACGGAGAATAAATAATCAGTTTTTAATAACTGAATTTAGCATCAGTTGTACTTAATTTAAATGAATCAACCCTAGGGAGCAGGGGGGATCGAACCTAAAATCCATTTTAAATTTGATTATAACCAGCTACTTAACCTCAGCTAATCCACGGAACTTTCTTTCTGGATTAATACCTCACCAGCGATTAAACGTTGGGCTGCTGAAAGTAAAACATCCTCAATATAGGGCTTGACAAAATAACCTTTTGCCCCTTTAGCGGCGGCAAGATGCTGCATTTTTTGCGTCCCTTGGTAGGCAATTATCGCCACTGGTATCCCCTGAAGTTGTTCATCCTCTTGCAGACGAGAGAGTAATTCTAACCCATTCAGGCGAGGCATTTCGATATCGCAGAGAATCAGATCACAAGCTAATCCGGCCTGTAATTTTTCCCATGCTTCTAAACCGTCCTGGGCCTGTTCAATGCGATAACCAGCTTTAACCAAAGAAATCGCTAACATTTCCCGCACTATTAACGAATCATCGACAATCAAGACGAGAGGACTCGATTGTGCTAACAAATTAGCGGAATCACTATCAATAATCGTTGTATCGGAGGATGAAAGCTGATTAGAGGTCGCTTTAATACTATTAGCTAGTAATACTTCCCCCGCAATCATTCTTTCAGCTGCCGACAGTAAATCTATTTCCGTGTAGGGCTTGGTAAAATAACCACTGGCCCCTAATTTCGCCGCCACCTGACGATGACGTTCCGAGCCTCGGGAAGTCAACAAAGCCACGGGAATCGTCGCTAATCGGGGGTATTTTTGCAAATTAGACAGTAATTCCAGGCCATTCATGCGGGGCATCTCGATATCACAAAAAACGATATCACAGGGCAAACCACCGCGTAATTTTTCCCAAGCTTCTTGACCATCCCGAGCTTGTTCCACACGATAACCAGTTTTACTAAAGCTTAAAGAGAGCAATTCCCGAACAGTAATCGAATCATCGACAATCAGAACCATAGCCTCGGATTTTTGGCTAATTTCCACATCTACAGGCGGTACAGATTGGTGCCAAAGACCACCGTTATCGATACGCAGACGACCGCTGGCGATGTCGATCAACTCTAACACATCGCCGACGGGCATCACCGTACCATCGCCTAAAACCGTCGCCCCAGCAATCCCAGCCGTTTTCGGAATCGGTCCTTCGATCTGTTTGATCACGATCTCCTGTTCCCCGATCACTTGATCCACCTGTACCGCGAGGAGATTATTACCACCGCGCAGGATCACGATCACAAAAGAGTCTTCCCCCTGTTTGCCGGTGTAAAAACTACCGCGACTAAGTTGTCGATTGTAGGAAAGCAAATCGCTCAAGGGTTGGAAAGGTAGTAAAGTGTTTTGCCAGAAAACGCAGCGCCGTCCCTCCCGATCCATTTGGATATCCCTGGCCCGGAAATCCCTCACATCTTCCACTCCGTCCATGGAGAAACCGATGCGAGCATGATTACTAACACAACAGAGGGCCTTACAGATACTCAGGGTTAGGGGTAAACGGAGGGTAAAAGTGGTTCCTTGGCCCAGTACCGAGTCAATAGTAATCGTCCCGCGCACATCGATTAAACTGGTACGCACCACATCTAAACCCACCCCACGACCGGCAAAATCATCGGCCTGATCTTTGGTACTAAAACCGGGATGAAAAAGAATTTCATAGACTTCTTGGGTACTGAGGTTTTGAGCTTCCCGATCGCTGATCAGGCCTTTTTCGATCGCCTTAAGTTTAACCAGATTAACATCAATACCGGCCCCATCATCACTAACGGTGATCACGGTTTGATTGCCCTGTAGGAATGCCCGGACCGAGATCGTACCGTGGACAGGTTTGCCTTTGGCCAGGCGTTCTTCGGGTGATTCAATGCCGTGGGTGATCGCATTGTTGACCAGATGGATCATGGGACTATTGAGATTTTCGAGGATCATCTGATCGATGAGAACACCCCCTCCTTCCACTTTTAATTTGGCTTGTTTGTGCAGTTTCAGGGAAATATCGTGAATTGCCCGGGGTAGATGATCGGCAGTTTGACTAAAGGGAACCATGCGCGATTTGGTCATCCCTTCCTGTAGTTGGGTGGTAGCCTGTCGCAGACTGCGCGTCACCTGATCGGTTTCATCGACGACAAATTGAAGATCAGAGGCCGATTCTCGCACGCGCACGATCAATTCGATCATCTCTTGGGATAATAAGTGGAAATCGGTAAAACGGTCGATCTCTAGGGCATCTAGTTCCCCAGTCATAGTCGAATTGCCCTGATTTTTTCCCTGAACTCCACCATAACCGATGGCACCGCCAGCATTGCGACTAGCCAGTAAAGCCCCTTCTAGGAGGCTTCTTTCATAGAGATCCTGCATCCGAACGCCCACATCGCTGAGATTTTGGACGCAGGTTAGCAAATTATCTAAAAAGAGACGCAGGCGATCCTGTTCCTGTTCAAGGTGATTGCGTTTAACCACCAGTTCCCCGATCAGATTGCTGAGGTTGTCCAATTGTTTGATCGGCACCCGCATCGTCTGTTCAAAAGCTTTACCAACAAGGGGACGCAGGTTATTTAACCCGACCGGTGGATTGGTTTCTTCGAGGAGTTTTTCTAAATCCTTGAATTCAGGCTCTGGGGAGCTTTCCGTGGCAATTTCCAGTGATTCTAACCGTTGGAGAGGTTCTGTCGCGGCCAGCGGCTCCCCTGCTGTGGATTCCGAGAGGAGGACCTCTAGGGATTCAAAGATGTCCGGCAGTGGCGATTGCGCTGGTGGAGTGGGTTTTTCCAGAAAAGCTTCTAAGTCTTCGAGGCTGTCGTAAAAATTCGGGTTGCTGATGGTTATAATTGCTTCTGAGTCCTGGACTGTTGCATTTTCTAGCAGCAGCGATTCCAGATCATCCCAATCTTCGGCTTCTGACTTGGCAGCAGTCCCACGGGTAGAATGAAGATCATTAGTGGCGGTTTCTTCCCAATTGATGCTATCGCTAAAAAGTTCTGCTAATTCCGGTTCTAAGGGCAAGAAAGACAGGGTTTGGTCAAGAGAAGCCCCATACCTCGCCGCTGGCGGGGAAGTCTGCTCAAATAAAAAGCTAAGTTCGTCTAGGGTCTCGTCACCGTCGGTGTCTTTGTCTTCCAAACTCTCTAACAACTGTTCGAGATCTTCGTTAAAGAAATGATCCCAGTCGGGTTTCATCATGATTTGCTTCCTGCCAAGTCTTCCTTTTTGGTCAACCAATGCGCTCTCTCTAGCTTCAGATTACCCAGAATTTTACCCGATAAATCCATCCACTAGGAATTTTTTTATGGCTAATCAAACTCTTGGACTCGATCGACAATTTTATTCCTATTATCAATCTATCTGTCTGCGAGAATCTCCGATTTTAGCTCAATTACGTCAAGAAACTGCCTCTCAACCCCTGGCAGTCATGCAGATTGCCCCCGAACAAGGTCAGTTTATGGCTTTTTTGGTACAGGCGATCGGGGCGAAAAAAGCCCTAGAAATAGGGGTTTTTACCGGTTATAGTGCGCTAGTGGTAGCCTTAGCTTTACCCCCGCAAGGCAAGCTCATCGCCTGTGATCTGAGGGAAGAATATACCAGTATAGCCCGCCGTTATTGGCAGCAGGCCGGTGTCGCCGATAAAATCGATTTAAGAATTGCCCCGGCCCTGGAGACTTTAGATCAATTAATCGCCGGGGGAGAAAGTAATAGTTTTGATTTTGTCTTTATCGATGCCGATAAAAGTAATTATGATTGCTACTACGAACAGGCGTTACAATTGGTCAGAAGCGGCGGAATTATCGCTATTGATAATGTTTTTTGGTCAGGACGGGTAGCGACGGCCGATAGCAATGATAATCGCACCAAAATTATCCGTTCCCTTAATGCCAAAATTCAGCAGGATGAACGGGTCAATATCAGTATTATTCCTATTGGTGATGGTTTGACCCTGGCCATGAAAAAGTGAAGAAGTTAAGAGGTATTAGAAAAGCTTTTGCTCTTGCGGAAACCACCCAGGACAACGCTACATCCCTTAAGCTCCTTAACGACAGCACTAAGTTATAAGTTATCAGTTCAACGGAGAGGGTGGGATTTGAACCCACGTTAGGTGTGACCCTAAAGCAGATTTCGAGTCTGCCGCATTCAACCACTCTGCCACCTCTCCACAGGGTTTGAGTCTGGATTATTATTTTAACAGATTACTTGTCCTAGGATTGATTTTTTTTTATGAATCAAGCTCCTTTTCTTCCAGTTAACCATCCCCGGCCTAACTTTCTCGACCGGTTAGGGAGTCTCTGGAAATTTTCCCGTCCCCATACGATTATCGGCACTTCTTTAAGTGTTTTAAGTCTGTATTTGATTGCTTTAGGCAATATTAGCGATTTTTTTAGCCATTGGTCGGTTTTATTGCTCACTTGGACTGCTTGTCTTGCGGGTAATGTCTATATCGTCGGTTTAAATCAGTTGGAAGACATCGACATCGATAAAATCAATAAACCCCATCTTCCCCTAGCCAAGGGCGAATTTTCTCGGTTAACAGGCGGGTTGATCGTGGGTTTTAGCGGTATTTTAGCAATCATACTGGCTTTTATCGGTGGTTTTTGGCTGTCAATCACCGTGGGGATTAGTTTACTCATCGGCACTGCCTATTCCTTGCCACCAGTGCGGTTAAAACGCTTTCCCCTCTGGGCAGCCTTCTGTATTTTTACCGTCCGGGGTGTCATCGTTAATTTAGGTCTTTTTCGCCACTACAACACAGTTATTAATCAAAATCAGTCTATCTATCCCTCAGTCTGGGTTTTAACCGCTTTTGTTCTCGTTTTCACCGTTGCGATCGCTATTTTCAAGGATGTTCCTGACCTAGAAGGCGATCGCATTTACCAAATTACTACTTTTACCCTGCTGCTCGGCCCAGAAAAAATCTTAACAATTTCCCTCTTGACAATTTCTCTGTGTTATGCAGGTATGATTGTCGTCGGTCTCTTGGGAATAACGGGAATTAATTCTCCTCTGGCCATTGTCGCCCATCTGCTCCTACTTGTTCTTCTTTGGTGGCGTAGTCGCGGAGTAAATTTAGAAGATAAAAGCGAAATCAGCCGATTTTACCAATTTATTTGGAAATTATTCTTCCTGGAATACCTGATATTTCCCCTTGCTTGTTTAATATGAAAATATCTCCTTTTTTAGCGGCCATTCCCTCACTTTTGCTAGGTGGCACAAGCGCACCTAGTCAAGAAACCATCTCCGAATTCCACCAGGGAATAAGTTGGAGGCACTCCGAGGAGATAGGAAGGAGCAGTACAGCATCCGAATCAACGACCCGTACCGCATCTGTTTCGTTTGGACAGAAAGCGGACCTTCTCAAGTAGAGATAGTGGACTACCATTGAGGTGAAAGATGATCCGAGTACCAACCCATCGCGCCCCCAGCCATCCAGGAGAAGTTCTCCTTGATGATTTTCTGGAACCGATGAACCTGACACAGCGAGAGCTGGCTTTAAGACTTCACGTTCCTTACCAGCGAGTCAACGAGCTAGTCAATGCCCGACGAGGCATTACCCCCAGCACGGCACTCCGTCTGGCAAAGTTCTTCGGCAACTCACCCGATTTCTGGCTGAATCTGCAATTGCGGTGGGATATTTATCAGGTAAAAAAGAAGGAGGACGGGGAAATAGAGAAAATATCTCCTCTAAAGTGTTGTAAAATGACAAATTTTAGTGAATTATAATACAAACATTCGAGAAATCTACGAATATGCCCGACGAAAATACGGAGAACCAAGAAGCTCAAATGACAATGCCATTGGTTAGAGCTACTGACATTGCTGAATATATTCGTTATCAATCATGCGATCGCCGTTTTAAGTTAAAGTACAAAGATTATGAACTTGCCAAAAAAGATATTCCTTTTTATGAGTTGATTTTTTCAACCTCTTTAGACCCGGTTTTAGAAGCAGAAGGTCGAAAAAGAGAGGATGAATGGGAGAAATCACTTCAGAAAGAAGGATTAGTAGATTTAACCCAAATAGAGCAGAATTCTAAGGAAGACAAATCAACTAATTGGAATGACTTTGTTGAAAAGTTAACAAATTTGTCAGTCGGACAAAAAGCTTATGGACGGGAAATTGGTATCAATGGAAAACTGGGAGAATTTGAGATTAGTGGGCAAATTGATTTTGTAATTGTTTTTTGGGAAAATGAACAACCTAAACTGCGATTAGTTGAGTGTAAAGCGTCTCGAAAAGATAGAACTTATCATCGAGTACAAGTTGCTTTATATAGAATGCTTTTACGTCAACTGATAAACGATAATCCAATCACTATCAATGGAATAAATTTAAAGCCTAAAAATATTGAATGTGTTGTAGTTCGCATTGATGAAAATACTAATAAAAGTCAAGATATTATTAAATCTGAAGCTTTAAACCTAGATACAATAGAAGCTGATATTAATCGTTTAGTAGCTTCTGATGGTGTGCTAAAACGTATTATTGAAACTGATTTAACTGATTTAGATTATCAATTAGACCAAAAATGTAGTGACTGCACATTGAGTGTTCATTGTTTAGCTGAAAGTGCAAGAGAACGCCGTTTAGAATTATTGGGAATAGATTCATCAGTTGTTAAATCATTGAATAAAGTAGGTATTCAAAATCTTGATGATTTAGCCGAGATTGACTTAGCAGGAAATCAAGCTATTCAACTTCAAAAAGATATAAGTTTTACAGAGAATCTAGAACTGCTTAAATTAAAGGCAAACACTCGTCGGCGGACTCTTCCTGGTGGAGACTTAGATCCAGGAACCTATGAAGTGCAACAACTGCCAAAATATTCAGGTAACAGTCAACTTCCTGAACATAAAATTAATGGAGAAAGACTCATTCGTGTCTATCTTTCTGTTGAGTATGATTATGTAGAAAATAGAATAGGTGCGCTGGCTGCTCATGTTACTAAAAGTGAGGGAAAATTAGACCCAAAATTTGAGCAAAATGCAGATGGTAAATGGCAACCAGTTCCCAATATTAAAGAATATTTAGAAGAAGGAATTGATGAAAATAATAAACCTATTTTTAAAGAAAAAGAACTTGAGGGAAAAGATGTAATTGATTTTCAAAGATCAGGATGGACAGGAGATTACAAAGAAGATAATGGTGCTGAAAAACAGCTAATTCAACGATTTTTATTAGAATTAGTGGATGCAATCGACTCGGTTGCGGAAACAGAACAAGCCCCCATTCATTTTTATGTTTGGTCACGTCAAGAAATGACTCAATTAGTTGAGGGATGTTCTCGCGTTAATTCAGCACTATTGAGTCATTTACGAGAGTTACTAGGATGTCGAGAAAGTTTAGAACAACTTATTTACTCTTGTCTTTCCGATGAAGTAGATCGCCGTTATGCTTTAGGATGGACAGGTAGAGATTTAGCGGTTGTCACTTCTCTTAAGTGGTTTGGAAGGCGTTATCATTGGCAACGAAAAATTAGTGGTAAAGTTGTTAGTTTAGATCAAGTTTTTTTTCAAGATGTTTTTGATTTTAAGACAAACTTAGAAATCGATGAAAATAATCAATGGGCAGTATCAAATTCTCAAAATACCCGTATAAAACAAGATGAAATTACGGGAACTTGGGAAAAACTTTTACAGGGAAATGGAGGTCTTTATCTTGTTGTTCATGATGAACGTGAATCAAAACGTAGCAATCAAATTGAAGTGAAAATAATCAAAAAAATTCTTGATGCGGGAGGAGATATTCCTAATGGTTCTACTGCAATTCTTACACCCCATCGCGCTCAAAGATCGCTACTAAAAACCAAATTAGCAAATTATTATGAAAACGCTGTAGATGTAATTGATACAGTCGAGAAAGTGCAGGGTGGTGAGCGTGACAATGTGATCGTTTCTGCAACAGCAAGTAATCCATCAGCAATTGGCAAGACTGTGGAGTTCATTCTTAGTTTAAATCGCTCAAACGTTGCATTTTCAAGAGTTAAAAAGCGTTTAATAGTAGTTTGCTCTAAAACTCTCCTAGACTATATTCCAAAAGAGATTGAACACTATGAAGAAGCAACATTATGGAAAGCTTTACGTTCTGAATGTACCGATACTCTGTTTAATGACAATATTGATAAGCATCAAGTACAGGTTTTGACAAGATCACTAAAAAGCCGAACTAAGGAAGGCGATTAAGGATAACTTTGCTGCCTTGATTGACTACTGGGCGATCGATTGGGATTATGACGGCATAACCTGATTTGATGCTGACTTGTAATTGATAATAACTGAGTAATGCAGTATTAAGAGACTAGCTATACTTCTAACGAGAGATTTACAAAATTGTAACCAATCTTTTCAAATAGATACGTGCGTCAATCTATTCCCAGCCTGAAACCTTATAAGTCTCTCTCCTAAACGTTTTGTGAGAACTATTAACATTAATCAATTTTATTGTAATTTAAGAAAAGATGCTGATTTTTCGCCTATCTCAAGCGCGTAGATTTTTGAGGATTAAAGATGATGGTAGGAGATTCTTAGATTTAGGCAAATTCCCCGAAAACCGCCCCCTTTGTCAGGAAGCATTTATAGAGATTATGATGACTATTTGAGCAATGATTTATGATATAATCAAGACGGCTGACCAAAATAGCACCTAAATTCAGAACTATCTAGAATTACAGCTTTAATTTCCGCCTAACTAAACTATGACTAAATATCATCAAATCACCGTTAACAATCGTCAGACGGGCGAAAAAATTACCACCACCGTTCCTGAAGATAACTATATACTCCACAGTCTGGAAAAACAGGGCTATCAATTACCCTTTTCCTGTCGCAATGGAGCTTGTACCAGCTGCGCGGTCAGGGTATTATCGGGAGATATCCATCAACCAGAAGCGATCGGACTATCGCCGGAATTAAAAGCCAGAGGTTATGCTTTACTTTGTGTCAGTTATGCCCGTGGCGATCTGGAAGTAGCCACCCAGGACGAAGATGAAGTCTATGAACTGCAATTCGGTCGCTTTTTTGCTCGTGGGAAAGTGCGTTTTGGTTTACCCTTAGATGAGGAATAGATTAGGGATTAATCGTGCTAGATACCAGCAGCCAATTAGAAAAATACTTAGACATTGCCAGCGAAGCCGCCCTAGCGGCGGGAACAATTATCCTCGATAATTGGGGTAAAATCGAGACAATAGAAGAAAAAGGGCGATCGGGCGATTTAGTGACAGAAATAGATCGTCGAGCGGAAACAGAAATTCTCAAAATTATTGGCCGTCACTTTCCCAAACACGGGATTTTAGCGGAAGAGTCGGGAAAACTGCCAGGGACCGATAGCGACTATCTCTGGGCGATCGATCCTCTCGATGGAACCACCAACTATGCCCACGGTTATCCCGTATCCGTCGTCTCTATCGGACTACTGATCGCAGGGATAGCAAAAGTAGGAGTCATCTATAACCCCTTTAGAAAGGAACTATTTCGGGCGGCCCAGGGTTTGGGGTCCACTCTGAACCGTCGTCCCATCCATGTCTCCCGGACCGGTGAACTAGAAAAAAGTTTACTGGTGACGGGTTTTGCCTACGATCGCTGTCAAACCCCCGATAATAATTATGCCGAATTCTGTTATTTGACCCATCTGACCCAAGGGGTACGCCGCAGCGGTTCCGCTGCCAACGACTTAACCGATGTGGCCTGTGGGCGCTTAGATGGTTATTGGGAACGAGGAATTAATCCCTGGGATCTGGCCGCGGGAGTTATTCTGATCGAAGAAGCTGGGGGTAAAATTAGCGCCTACGATGAGAGTCCTTTTTTGATAGAAACGGGGCGAATCCTGGCTACTAACGGACAGATTCACACCCCCTTAAGCCAAGCTCTGCAAAAAGCGGCTTCTTGGAGCTTTCAGTTTTAATGTGATTATCATTTTGATTAAAGTTAGGATACTCTCTATGACTTTTCCAATTTCCCAGGGATTATTTCAATATGATTTAATCGATCACTTCGCTATTTTAGGAGTCTCGATCGATGCCGAACAGGAGGAGATTCGCCAGCGTTACTTAAAAATCGCCTATAAACTCCATCCTGATACCTGTCGCACTTACACCCCCGATGAAAAGGAACAGGCTCATCAGTTACTTTCAAAATTAGTTAACCCCGCCTACGAACATCTGAGCCACGATCTATCTCGCGAAGAATTTCGCCTTGTTTTAGCACAAATGGGCAAGGCAATGGGGAGAGATTTGAGTAAAATCACCATCAGTAGCGAACCAGCTAGAAAACTAGCCCAATCTAGCGCTAACTACGAATTAGTCTATCAAAAAATCCTGCAATCTTTGGCGATCGATCAATATACCGCTCTGGAAAATACCTATCAAAAAATCGCCCAACTCAGTGAACTCAATCTCGTTTATCTGATCTTAACCGAAGGTCGGGGCAACAGGAAAACCACCCCGAAAGTCTTTATCTCCCAGGGCAATACTAACCAGTCCGAGTTAGTTAGAGCGACTGTAACCACGGCAGCCCCAGCTAAAGCGAAGGAATCGCCCCTAGAAGCCTATATTCGCCGCGCCCAAGCTTCTCTTGACGAAAATAACCCCGCCCAAGCTTTGCGAGAATTGCGCGATGCCCTGCGGCAAGAACCGGATAATGGCATCTGTCACGCCCTGATCGGTTTAGCCTACCTGCGACAAAATCAACTATCCATGGCCCGGGTTCATATCAATCGCGCTTGGCAAACCAACCCCAAAGATGCGACGGTGATTAGGAGCAAACGGGAACTAGATAAAGTAATTAATTCTAATACTGAAATGCCAGACCAGAAAGGACAAAAAGAGGAAGGAGAGCGCAAGGGCGGTTTTTGGTCTCGATTTGGTGGTAAAAAGAAATAGGACTGACCAGTGCCACCGATTTTGATTAGCAAACTCCCTTGACATCCTCGCCGCCGTAAAACGGACGGCGATTCCCAAACCTCACGATTTGGGTTTCTGCTTCTTTCCCGAAGGATTTTTCGCACCTGCCGCCCCAGATTTACTCTGTTCTGGTCTTATGGTCGCTCTACAGACTGACACCGCAAGCCCTGCGGCCAAAATATTTTTACTGGCGTTAATATCTCGGTCATGGTGCGTCCCACAGTCTGGACAATCCCACTCTCGAACATTTAACGGCATTTTCTCAGCAATATACCCGCAATTACTACACCTTTTAGAACTAGGAAACCATCTATCTATTTCGATGTAATTTCTCCCATACCAACGGCATTTATAGGCTAATTGTCGGGTGATTTCTCCCCAACTAACGTCAGATATTGCCTGAGATAATTTCGGGTTTTTGACCATATTCTTGACAGCTAAATTCTCAACCACAATCGTTTGGTTTTCACGAACTAATTGAGTGGTTAGCTTATGTAAATGGTCTTTTCTACTATCGGTGATTTGAGCGTGAATCTTGGCTACTTTGATTCTTGCTTTTTCCCGATTTTTTGACCCTTTCTGTTTTCTCGAAAGGCTTTTTTGTGCCTTTCGCAGTCTCCGATAATACTTGTTAAAATGCTTGGGATTAGACACTTTATCGCCGTCGCTGGTAATTACTAGGCTACTAATTCCTAAGTCAATTCCGATGGCTTTATCTGTTACTGGTAATGGCTTAATTGTTGGGTCATCAAATCTAATTGAGATATGCCAACGTCCAGAAGGATGTAATCTGACTGTTACTGTGCTTGGTTCACAGCTTTCTGGTATTTGTCTTGACCATCGAATAGGTAAAGGTTCTGTGCATTTGGCTAAATAGATTTGTTTGTCTTTAAATTTAAAAGCAGATTTGGTAAATTCGGCACTTTCTCCTTGATGTTTTTTCTTAAAGTTAGGATACTTAGTACGACCAGCAAAGAAGTTAGTGAAAGCTGTTTGTAAATGTCTTAACCCTTGTTGTAAAGGTACACAGCTTACTTCATTGAGAAAGTTTAATTCTTCTTGTTTTTTCCAATCGGTTAGCATTGAAGAAGTTTGAACATATCCTACTCTTTCTTGTCTTTCGTACCATGCTTGTGTTCGTTCGTGGAGAGCTTTATTGTAAACTAATCTTACACAGCCCAAAGTGCGCCGCAATAGCGACTCTTGTTCGGGTGTGGGGTAAAATCGAAACGAGTAGGCTTTTTCCATGTCTCACATTCTAGCATATATTTTGTAAATGTGCTAATATTTAACAGTAAAGCCGTCGTAGAACGACGGGGTTTCAGACCCAAAATTTTCGATGATTCATCAACCCCCGGCGGGGACAAGGGATTTATTACCCCTAGAAGTTACCCAAAAAGGCTGGATTAATGATCGCCTTCAGTCTGTCTTTCAGCGTTGGGGCTATCAAAGGATCGTCACCTCCACCATTGAATGGCTCGATACCCTCACCGCAGGCGGTACGATCGATCCCAGCACCGTGATCCAACTCCACGGGGATAGTCAAGGACTATCGGGATTACGCCCTGAATTAACCGCTTCCATTGCGCGTAGTGCCGTCTCCCGCATGAGTGGGGAGTCCTATCCCCAACGTCTCTGTTATCGGGCCAACGTTTTTCGTCGCCCTAGCGCCGGTTATCACGGTCGTCAAGTGGAATTCTATCAAGCGGGGGTAGAACTGCTCTTTTCTGGCGGTTTACTAGCTGATGCCGAGATTTTACTGCTCTTGGCTGACTGTTTCGATAGTTTGGCCGTCCCTAACTGGCAGATTATTTTAGGAGAAGCGGGTTTGACTCGTTCCCTACTTTCCCCTTTTCCCGGTCCCTTACGCGAACAGGTGAAACGCTGTTTAGCCCTCCTGGACTACGTTAGCCTCGAAAATCTTCCCTATCCCAACGAAATCCTCCGGCAGCAAGCCCGACAATTATTTCATCTGCGCGGTAATCCTGAGGATGTCCTCGCACAAGTGGCCCTATTAGCCCAGGAAGAATCAGCCCAAAAAGCCGTTAATAACCTTAAATCCCTAGTAGAGCTGCTTAATGCCGATCGCTCTAGTCCTTTCCCCCTAATTCTCGATTTAAGTCTGATTCAAACCTTTGATTACTACACCGGCATCGTTTTTAAAGCGGTTAGTGATCACCAGCAAAATCTCAGTATTTTAGGCCAGGGCGGACGCTATGATCAATTATTGGGCGTTTTTCATCCCCAGGGCCAATCGGCTCCGGGTATCGGTTTTTCCCTAAATATCGAAGAACTGCACGAAAGTCTATTATCAGGGCAGATTTTACCCACCCAAGCTCCCCCCCTCGACTGGTTACTTATCCCTTTGGGTAATAACGCCCAGATAGCGACTTTTAGTAAAGCTCGCTCCCTTCGCACCAGTGATCCGAATCTGAGGGTGGCGATCGATTTAGGTGGTCGCAGCGAGGCACAAATTCGCACCTATGCCCGCGATCGAATGATTAAAAATCTCGCCTGGGTGCAAGAAGATGGTTCCGTGATCGAAGAATCTCTCTAAAAGGGGGCAAAAGTGGCGAAAATCCTGTCTTTTATCCGCTGCTATAGGACTCTATCTAGGGTTTGCGGCAAAAAGTACGGGCGAAGCATTCGGGCAATAACCTATCGGTGAAACCGTAGATTTTTTATCCGAATGCTTCGCCCCTACAGGACAAAGATGTAGATGTAGGTTGCTCTAATGGGAAGTTTTGTGACGACAAGTGGCATTGATGATATTTATGGGGAATAATAGATTTAGATGAGTGCCTAACTTTCCAATTGGTAGCGACTTGCCATGAACCCAACAACCGCCAATTATGATGAACCTTGGAAAGAAGCATTAACCGAGTATTTTGAAGCGTTTTTATACTTCTTTTTTCCCGAAGTTCACCAATTGATTGATTGGACAAAAATTCCCGAATCCCTAGAAAAAGAACTCAAACGGATTACCGCTTCAGCAAAGACAAAAAAACGTTTCGCTGACAAACTCTATAAAGTTTGGTTACTCAGAGGTGAAGAAGTCTGGATTTTGATTCATATTGAAATTCAAAGTCAATACGAAGAAAACTTCCCTCAGAGGATGTATATTTATAACTATCGTGCCTTTGATTTGTATCAGAAACCAGTTATCAGTCTGGCAATTTTAGGAGATGAACGAGTAAATTGGCGACCAGATTCCTATAATTATACCATTGCTGGCTGTGAAGTGAGTCTGAAATTCCCAACGGTTAAATTACTGGACTATGAGGAAAGATGGACAGAACTAGAAACAAGTAGCAATCCCTTTGCTATAATAGTGATGGCACACCTGAAAACAAAAGCGACTACTGGAAAGATGCCACAACGGGAACAGTGGAAGTGGAAGTTAATCAGGGGATTATATGAAAAGGAGTTCGAGAGAGAACAGATAATTAAACTGTTTGAAATCATCGACAATATGATGACTTTATCCGCTGAATTACAGTCAAGTTTAGAAAGTAAAATCAAACAATTTGAGGAGGAAAGAACCATGCCTTTAATGAGTAATATGGAGTTACGAGGAATCGAACGCGGTAAAGAAATTGGTAAGGAAATTGGGGAGTTACGAGGGATAGAACGCGGTAAGGAAATCGGTAAGGAAATTGGGGCGTTAGAAAATGCTCGTGATTTTGTCAAAACAGTTTTGCAAGCTCGCTTAGGTGAAGTTCCTTTAGATGTGGAACAATACCTGAATAAAGTTTCGGTACTATCTACATTACAAGAGATTGTTAAATTAGCAGCTACTGCTAATTCTCTCGCAGAATTTAAGCAGTCTTTGGCAAAAATCAATATCTAGAAAACGGTTTTCTTTGAGAAACTCTTTGAGAAACCCGTTTTCTTTGAGAGACCGGATACCGACCTCTGGCTTTTTGTTTTAATGGTGGACATTTACTTCGTTTTCTGTATTTTTGGCTGCAAAGTTGTAGATAGGGTAACTTTCATCGTGTTTGTATTGGCTGTTTCTGCTCCAATGTTGAAAAACAGATATTTGAGTCCTCCCTGCGCCTTTAGGCTGACTGAACCATTAATTTCAACAGTCAACTTACTTTCTACATCTACCTTACTAGAAAGAGCTTCCATGACAGATTCAAAGAGTTCTTGCAACTGAACTGCGACGGTTTCCTCTTGTGGTCCCAAAGTAGTCAGGATTTCCTCATCCTCAGTTTGTAAGCTACTAACTGAAGCTGGATCGACGGCTGTGGCATATACTTTAATTGGCATGGTCTTCCTCCTTGGAATTTTTTTGCTGTACAATCGAGAAATCTGGATCGCCATAAATACAATACAGTAGCCAAAATAAGTTTCTCTCATTGGCTGCAACTTCTTTGGCTTTGGCTACAGCCTGTCCGATAGTAATTTTCTCATCTGGGTTGAATAATTCACGGTAAACAATTTCGGCAAAGTTGACGGCATATTTCACTGGTACGGCTCCTAAAGTTCCAATGAAAGCATCTGCACCACGCTGATAAAATTTCCAGCCAAAACTGCTAAATTTTCCAAAGGTTAACACGGGAACGGTTGAAGCACAGGCGTTAGCAAACACAAGACTACCTGGCTCAAGGGGTAGCCTTAGAATGGTTTCAGGGAGCAAGTTTTCAATTCGGGTTTTGTTTTTATCGCCAGCAATTTGGAGTAGGTGCGGTTCTAAATGTCCGTGACAGGTAAAATGAAGCGCATCTGTGCCTGGAATAGCTTTTACAAGGGACGAAATTGGCTGTTTAGCTAACAATTGTACCGCTTCCAGGGGGAGAAGATTAGAGAATAGATGGGTAGCTCGCTCTGCTTCCGAGGAAGGTACATCTCCACCGACAATATTGACAATCCGCTTGATTTGTCTTTTTCCCTTACTTTCAGGTCTATTTTTATCTGGTAAATCTTGACTATCGCTGAGGCGAGGAGAGCGAGCAATAATAAACTTCTTTCCCCAAAAATCTTCGCCGTCGTACATTAATTCCCAAGGAATCCACTGTTCATTAGTGGAGATAATGACAGGAGAACCAATCTTCCAATCTCGCACTTTTTTTGCTACTTCAGAGGGAATTAACATCTCGAACAAGTTAGCG
Organism: Microcystis protocystis FBCC-A270; assembly: GCF_050500235.1. Lineage (NCBI taxonomy): Bacteria > Bacillati > Cyanobacteriota > Cyanophyceae > Chroococcales > Microcystaceae > Microcystis > Microcystis protocystis. The sequence goes on along the minus strand of NZ_CP191407.1, from coordinate 3,856,889 downwards.
CCAACACTCTGAAGATTGAAACAGATACTCTCCCAACGCTCATCAGAGGGGTTTCCTTGTTGCACTACTTCTGTCAGGAAAGCATTCAAACTTCGCAAATCATCTTCAATTTGTTGCTGAATATTAGGAATTGTTTTCTTCCACTCGCCTAAGCGATTCGCTGGGAAGATAGTATAGAGTAATTTACTTTCTCTCTCAATCCAAGTAACATTAAGTGTATGTTTATCGGGATTAACCGTCATACTTTCTAAGTTTTTGAGACCATCAATTGGGTCTTCCATTGATAAAACTTTTGGCGATTTTTCACGATACCTGTAGGAACTTACATAAGTTTGAACGATTACATACCCAACTCTTGTTGCTCCTCTGAAAAACTCAATCTCAATAACTTGCTCACCTCTTTCAAGAGGAACAAGGGTAAAAATCACTTCGTTGGAATCGCCTTTAACTGGAACAGTCAACTGCTGCTGATAAGGTCTTATGGCAAATGCTGGAGCAGTAACCTTGACATTTAGTTCAACTTGCTTAGTATTACGTCCTACTGTAAGCAAAATTTTTTCTAGAACACGAGTAAATTTTGGAATCTCTTCAGTTAGCTGAATCTTTAAATCAACTTTTTGTTCAAGAACACATCCTGATGGGAATTCGATTCGAGTGTGGCGTTCAATTGTTACGCTTTTATCTTTATCCCTAGCAAAATATTCACGGAACCGATAGATTAAGGGTAGTTTTTGCTCGCAGTATAAGATTATATCCTTCGTCTCCTCGTCAATAATACATAGCGTTTGCATAATCCTTCTGCGCTCGTTCATGGTTAGGCCTTTACTGGTAATAGCGCTTCTATCAACAATTACTGATAAGTTTGTTTCTGGATGAGTCAGCAGTTGAAATTGAATACAGAAATCAGCCAACTCGAAATATTGATCCTTAATAGCTTGATAAGCTGTCTCAAGGAGGTCCAAATCGACTTGGCTCATAATAGTGGCAAAATCAGCCACAAGGCTTTGAGTTTCAGCAGCAAATTTCTTTAAGAGAGTATCAGCTTCACTAAACTTATTTTGTCCCAACAATGCAGCAAGTTGTACGAGTTGTCTGTTACGAGTGTTAGGAAAGTATGCAGCCAAAGCATAAGCCTCGGCGAATTCCCCTTCTCCCAGAAGAGCGACAATCGGTTGCAGCCAAGTTTCACGAGGTGTTTCACTGCGAGTTTCCATTTCCTATACCCTTCCTGACAACGTGGAAAATCTCGTCCTCACTGGTACTGGTAATCTTAATGGCACGGGTAATGCCTTGTCAATCTGGCAATTAATGCCCCGGGCGCTTTTACCCGGGCAACAAATAGCACCACGACCAATATTAACACCATTGTTACTAACGTCTTTACCGATGCTAATGGGGCAACAGCCGGAAATCAAGCTCTCGGGATGAACAGCGCTGTTTTAGTGCGGGACAATAGTTCTTCTACTTACCTAATTATCAACGACGGTACAGCAGGCTTCCAAAGTGCTAATGATTTGGTGATTAATCTGACTGGGTTAACGGGTAATTTACCGGCGCTCGGCACTATTGCGGTCAATAGTTTCTTTGTCTAAATTGATGGGGGGGATTAATTCCCCCCTTTTAATGCTCCCGTTCAAGTAATTTTGATACAAAAAAAGTTAAGAGGCTCTTCTCGACTTTGTGTTATAAGTAGCTGGTTATAATTAAATTAAAAATGGATTTTGCCTCTGATCCCCCCTTAGTCCCCCCTTGATAAGGGGGGTGCCGATCCCCCCTTAGTCCCCCCTTGATAAGGGGGGTGCCAATCCCCCCTTAGTCCCCCCTTGATAAGGGGGGTGCCAATCCCCCCTTAGTCCCCCCTTGATAAGGGGGGTGCCAATCCCCCCTTAGTCCCCCCTTGATAAGGGGGGTGCCAATCCCCCCTTAGTCCCCCCTTGATAAGGGGGGTGCCGATCCCCCCTTAGTCCCCCCTTGATAAGGGGGGTGCCGATCCCCCCTTAGTCCCCCCTTGATAAGGGGGGTGCCAATCCCCCCTTAGTCCCCCCTTAATAAGGGGGGTGCCGATCCCCCCTTAGTCCCCCCTTGATAAGGGGGGTGCCGATCCCCCCTTAGTCCCCCCTTGATAAAGGGGGTGCCGATCCCCCCTTAGTCCCCCCTTGATAAGGGGGGTGCCGATCCCCCCTTAGTCCCCCCTTAATAAGGGGGGCATCTGATAATTTTTAACGCCTACCTACTTGATTTTTGCTTATGAAACCGTGAAATACCTATCAAGCAAGACTTTTAGGGCTATTTTGACGTTCGGCGATGCTCAGTCGAGCCGCAGAAGAAACTAGAAAATATCAGTATAGACCTCGTTTCCACACATAAACCAGAAGAACCCAAATACTGATGGGCAGTCAGGAGTTTAAACTTGTGGAGAGACTGTAAGACTCGTTGGGATTCGTCTTAAAAAGCAGGTTTCTGTGAAGCAAGAATCTCCCATCACACAGCTTGGCATTGTGATGGCGAGAGTGTCAAAATTGTGTTCAATTACTCGTCATCCCAGTCATGCCTTCCAGCGGTCAAGTGAAATCGATTTTTTTTCTGATCCTCTTTCTCCTCAGTATTCTAGGGGGTATTCTACTGGCTTCGCTACTTCAACAACCAGCGATCGCCCAATCTCCCTCCTCGGATACATTGCTAAATCGTTATCAAATTGGACAGCAAACCTATCTAGAAAATTGTGCCAGCTGCCATATTGCCATTGCTCCCAGTATCCTACCGAGTCAAACTTGGAAAAAAATCCTAGAAAATCCTAATTCTCACTATGGTATCCGTTTAAAACCAATTGTCGGCATTACTCAGCGTCTTATCTGGGATTATCTCAGTTATTCTTCCCGCCCTCTTAGGGAGACTACTTTTGTTCCCCTCCTAATTGAACAGTCCAGCTATGTAAAGGTTTTGCACCCTAGGGTCAATTTACCCACTCCTCTCGGTCACACCACCTGTGTCACCTGTCATCCCAACGCTTCCCGCTACGATTATCAAACCCTTACCCCCATCTGGGATGATGCAGCCTAATCAGTTATCAGTTTTCAGTTTTCAGATGTGAGTTTTTAGTTCACTGATTACTGTTTACTGATCACTGAGAGGGGGTGCAGTGAGGGTGATTTCGCCGATTTGGTCAGCTTTACCCATTAATTGGGCAGGGTTGTCGTTAAGAGAGATTTTAACAGCACCAGCATTGCCCGATCGAATATTTAAACTCTTTTGGGCTGTCCAAGTTCGTTTGGTCCCGGGTTGGAGATTGCCTTCGTGGACTTTTTTGCCATCGGCAATTACCCTTACCCAAGTGGCCTGTTCAATAGTTACTTCGGCTGAGAGGGGAACTTTTGGCGGAGGAGAAGGGGAAGGAGAGGCTACCAGCGCAGGAGGGACTACCGGTGCGAGGGAACCCACGGGGGAAGGAGAGGGAGTAACGGCAGGGGGATTAGAGAGAGGGGGACGGAGGAAAAGATAGCCAATACCACAAAATATGCCCGCCAGTAAGCCTAACCAGAGATATATCCCGAAAAAGGTCGATTTAGCTGGTTGGGGGCTAGTTTCTGGGGCCGGGTTTTCTGGTTTCACTCGTTCCGCTTTTGGGGCAGCCGGTTCAGCCTTGGAGATGGGGGTAGCTTTTGTGGGCAGTGTTTTCGGGATAGTTACCTCTTGGGCTAATTGTTCCGCACTAGGAGACAAGCGATCGGCTAAAGCTTTACCATCAATTTTTAGGGCATCACCGTAGCGTTTGATAAATCCCTTGACATAAATTAATTCTGGTAATTTCTCCCAATTCCCCGTTTCCAACGCTTCTAGCATTGGCAATCTAATCATCGTCACGGCGGCGATATCGTCTATGCTCAGGCAGCTTTCTTCTCGTTTTTGACGTAAATAAGTCCCGATTTCCTTGATTTGTTCGGCTTGTAGGGGACTGAGTTGACTCATAATTCCAGTCATAATCTATACCAACTTAGATGATAATCTCGATTTTGTTATTTTGGGATAATCTGTTCTCTAGAAGTTCCCTTTACTTTGTCGTCATTACCAGCGAAAAGGTTGCAAAAACCAGCAAAAATCGGCAATACTTGCCAAAGTTAAGTTTTTTATTTCAGGGTGACTGCACTGGCCGGTCAGTACATACATTTGTTCTTAATGCTTGTTTTTCTCGAACTCTCATCTGATCGCTAATTATGACCTTTATTCCCCATCCCGACACCACCCCCCTTCACCTTACCTGTGCCGTAGTCACGGTGAGCGATACTCGTACCCCAGAGACGGATAGAAGTGGCCAAATAATTCAAGAGTTACTAACTCGATCGGGTCATGATATCGGCCTATACTTAATTATCCCCGATGAACCCTTACAAATTCAAGCAATTTTACCAGAGATTAGCAATCAAAATCAGATAAAAGTCTTAATTCTTAATGGGGGGACGGGTATTGCTCCCAGAGACACCACCTACGATGCTTTAGTACCTTTATTAAGGATTACTTTGCCCGGTTTTGGCGAATTATTTCGTTATCTTAGCTATCAGGAAATCGGCTCCCGTGCCATGGCATCGAGGGCAATAGCTGGGGTTTATCAAAACCTATTGGTCTTTTCTCTCCCTGGTTCCACTAATGCCGTTAAATTAGCCCTAGAAAAACTGATTCTTCCTGAAATTTTACATCTGGTTAAACAGATGAATGGATAATTTATTGAGATTTTATCTTGTCTGAAATTTCTTGAAAAGATACATCCCAAAAATAGCTGGCCAGATTCACTGCGCTTAACAGTTTAGGAATTCCTTCACTTAGACTAGCAAAACCTTGATTGTTAATCTGGAGAAGATCGATAGTAATCGCAAAAGTTAAAAGTGCTAAAGCAATGATTAAAATTTGGTAATAAGTTTGTCCTATTCGCCGCCAAAATGCTAACCCATAAATCAGAATTGCGAGGGCATAAACAGAGATAGTCAAGAATTTGGGAATATTAAAATAGAGGAGAATGATATGAATTCTGAAGATTTCATTGATGGCAAAAAGCCCCGTTACTATACCAGAAAAAAGTAAAAAATTGTCAGAATTATTGAAACTTGTCTTGCGGGACAATAAAGCATAACTAAAAAGGCAAACAATCGGAGGTAAACAACAAAGAAACTGAAAAGAATGGGTTAATAAACCAGCGATCGGAGTTGGGGGAGTAGCGGGAGGATAAAACAAAAGACTAGAGGGTAATTCTGCCCGATCAACCCCAGCAATCAAAGCTAAAATCAAGAGGAGAACGACAAGATTTATTTTCAGAAAATGCTGTTTTCGTGAGGACATAAGTATAACAGTTGATAATTGTGCCTATTAATCACGGTATAATTCACAAAGTGCCGCTTTCTACCCGCTCAATCTAAATAACGAAGCGCCAAGCATTTCCCTGATTGTGTTAAGGACAATTTTCTCGGTTTTCTATGCTCGATCAGAAAGAACTTTTGTGTTTATTACAATTGGCTAGTCCCATTTTACCCGTGGGGGCCTATAGTTATTCTGAAGGGCTAGAAACCCTCGTCGAAAAGGGGATTATCTCCAATAGTGCCACCTTGAATGATTGGTTAGAGCGATCGCTTTGTCAAGGCTCGATTCGCTTAGAAGCGGCTGTTTTGCTAAGGGTATATCGTTGTTTTTGTCAAGAAGATTTTACAAAACTTAATTATTGGGACAATTGGTTATCGGCAACGCGGGAAACGGCCGAATTAAGACAACAAAGCTGGCAAATGGGGCGATCGCTGTTAAACCTATTGCGGGAGTTAGCACCGGCCAGAGATAATCTACCGGAACAGGCTAATTATGCCACCGCCTTTGCGATCGGGGCAAGTCATTGGCAAATTGGGGAAGAATTAGCGGTTTTAGGCTATTTACACAGTTGGGCAAGTAATTTAATCAATGCAGGACTGCGTTTAATTCCCCTTGGACAAACCCTAGGACAAGCGCTTCTGATCGGTTTACAGCCCAGTTTATTAACAGCAACAGCAGATATTATCAGTTTAGCCGATGAAAACCTGACCAGTTGGAGTTGGGGGCTAAGTTTTGCCAGTATGAACCACGAAACCCAGTATAGTCGTCTATTTCGCAGTTAGCAATTTAGGGAGAAAAGCAGGAGAATGACTTAAAAACCAAATAAGGTATAGTATGATTGAAAAAAATCTTAAGTCCTAGTTCTCGCTTTCTGAGTGACGGAGGGTTTTAAGGAAAGATGCGAACACTTTACCTAGCCACAGTGTACCAATGTTTAGTCAATCAGAAAAAATTCCCGTTTCGGTGTTAATTCCCGCCAAAGACGAGGAATCTAACCTTCCCGCTTGTTTAGAGAGTGTTGCTAGGGCTGATGAAGTGTTTGTCGTCGATTCCCAAAGTATCGATCGCTCGATCGAAATATCTACCAACTATGGGGCTAATGTAGTCCAATTTTATTTTAATGGTCGTTGGCCGAAAAAGAAAAACTGGTCCCTTGATAACCTGCCTTTTCGCAACGAATGGGTATTAATCGTCGATTGTGATGAGAGAATCACCCCCGAACTATGGGACGAAATCGCCACCGTGATCCAAGATTCCAACTATAACGGTTATTATCTCAATCGTCGCGTTTTCTTCCTCGGACAATGGATTCGTTATGGTGGCAAGTATCCCGACTGGAATCTGCGTTTATTTAAACATAAGTCGGGTAGATATGAGAATTTAAACACGGAAGATATACCCAACACGGGAGATAACGAAGTTCACGAACACGTTATCCTTAATGGCAAGGTGGGCTATCTAAAAAATGATATGCTGCACATCGATTTCCGCGATATCTATCATTGGTTAGAAAGACATAATCGTTATTCCAACTGGGAGGCCCGGGTTTATTACAATATTCTCACGGGTAATGACGAAAGTGGCACGATCGGAGCGCACCTGTTCGGTGATGCGGTGCAGAGAAAACGTTTTTTAAAGAAAATTTGGGTAAAATTGCCCTTTAAACCGCTGCTGCGCTTTATTCTCTTTTATGTTATCCGTCTCGGTTTCTTGGATGGCAAAGCTGGTTATATCTACGGTCGTCTTTTGAGTCAGTATGAATACCAAATTGGGGTTAAATTGTACGAATTACGGAGATTTGGCGGTAAATTAAACGTTAATACCCATGTTAATCCCCCGATTAAACCCTCAGAACCTCAACCGGTAGAAATGATTAAATAAGTCCTATGTCCCCAGAAATCCGCACCGATGAGGAAGCGTGGCTAGATCTGCGTACCTACGATCAATCTTGGTTCGATCGCGGTCGTTCTAATCTAATTATCCTACTTTGGTGGTTAGTACAGGGAATTCTTTTTCCCCTCAGTTTGCACCAGATGGATAGCTTTCGCTGCGCTGTTTTGCGGCTATTTGGGGCTAAAATCGGCCTTGGGGTGAAAATTCGCCCGACGGTAAGGGTGACTTATCCCTGGAAAGTGGCGATCGGTGATTATAGTTGGATCGGCGATGATGTGGTGATTTATAGTTTGGATAATGTTACCATCGGCAGTCATTGTGTGATTTCTCAAAAATGCTATCTTTGCACTGGCAGTCACGATCCCGGCGATCGCTCTTTTGGCTTAAAAACCACTCCCATCCTCATCGGTAATGGTACATGGATCGCGGCCGATTGTTTTTTGGCTCCGGGGGTAAAAATTGGCTCTAATGTTGTTATTGGGGCAAGAAGCAGCGTATTTGCCGATATTCCCGCTCAAAAGGTCGCTTGGGGTAGTCCCTGTCGTCCTCAATACGATAGAAAGATGAATTCTTATAGTAGTTAAGCTAAGAGGCATTTTTGGCGGTCTTCCGCTCGCTTTTGTCCCACTGTTTCCCACGGGACATATTAAGCTGTTCGTAATTTAATTAGCATTTTTATCGATTTTTGTCAAGATATATTTAACATTTTTTATCTTGTTTATTTGACACAATTTATTAGAAAAAGGGTTTATAATTAAAGAGGGCGAATGCAATTCGCCCCTACAATAATATTATTATTATTGTGCCAATGGTAGGGGCGCATCGCGTGCGCCCAGAATGTCCTAAGTAGGTAGGCACAATTATTTGGGCGAATGCAATTCGCCCCTACAATAATATTATTATTATTGTGCCAATGGTAGGGGCGCATCGCGTGCGCCCAGAATGTCCTAAGTAGGTAGGCACAATTATTTGTAGGATGGGTTAGCGGTAGCGTAACATAATCGGGCGTTGGGTTTCATGCTTCAACCCAACCTACGTTCTAATCCTATTTAACCTAATAGGTAAGGAGTAAGAGTAGGGCTAATTCATGAATTAGCCCTACTTTTTTAGTTTCCAACTAATCCTATTTGACCTAATAGGTAAGGCCAAAGTTGCAGGGGCCCCGTACGATATCCATGTGTTTCCAACTAATCCTATTTGACCTAATAGGTAAGGCACGGGAATTGAGATAATTGAGACCCAATCTATCAGTTTCCAACTAATCCTATTTGACCTAATAGGTAAGGGGTTCCGCATTCACGTAAGTGAAGAAAATTTCTGGGTTTCCAACTAATCCTATTTGACCTAATAGGTAAGGGTATGAACCCTACAGCAAACATTTCTTTGCCGTTAAGTTTCCAACTAATCCTATTTGACCTAATAGGTAAGGAGTACCCCTTGGAAAGTCTCATCGAGAGGGGAAGACAGACCCCCAAATCGACGCACCTGCAAAAAGAGGGTTAAAAAGTGGTCTTGGGGGGGGTAAAAGTCCCGATACCAAAGGGTAGAACCCTGACTGGGAGAGCAATCGACACATCTAACCAGAGAATCGGGGTTTTAGGTCGGGGAGGGGGTGCATCGATTTTCAGTCAAGAGTTAGGGGACAAGCTAGATGATGTAGAGATTTGGGGGTGGTTGAGGAGGAGAACCTCCCATCACCAACAATCTAGAGACAGCTTCTTCGGAAATCCCATAGAAGCGCACATCATCCTCTTGAGGATTGACCCTTTCTACTACTTTAGCGTACAGTTTCCGCCTCTGGATGTGTAATTAATTTTGCTTAAGTAATTATCTGTAATTAAGTAGCTGGTTATAATTAAATTAAAAATGGATTTTAGGTTCGATCCCCCCTGCCCCCCTTGATAAGGGGGGTGCCGATAGGCGGGGGGATCTGACAATTTTTAACGCCTACCTACTTAATTGTCTAGCTACTGATTAAGGAGGGTAGCAGGGGTGGGAGTTTTTTTTAAGGATTTTTTAACCCCAAAAATCCCCCGATTCTGGCGAGCAATCAGTATCATAGATAACAACAACAAGCTTTAGGTCTAATCCGATAAAAATCATGACCTACCTATCTCCTAAATTATTCACTTTTGAAGACTTTTTAAACCAGTATGGAGATGACCCACGCTATCAATTAATTGACGGGGAGTTGCGAGACTTGGAACCCACTGGACCTCAGGAATCCGTAGCGGGAAAAATCGCAGGAAGACTGTGGGGAGAAATCTTGCGATTACATCTACTCTGGACAATTCCTAAAAACTGTTTGCTCCGTCCAGAATCGGGTCAAGCTACTGCTTTACGTCCCGATGTCATCATTTTGGATGAAGTGGACTTTAGCACCGAATCTCTCTGGGAAAAACAAGAAATTTTAACTAGCTCCCAAGCAATTAAATTAGTGGTAGAAGTGGTTAGTAGTAATTGGCAAGATGATTATGCACGCAAAGTTGAAGAATACTCATCTTTAGGTGTTGCTGAATATTGGATTGTCGATTTTCGTGGATTGGGTGGCATCTCTTTTATCGGTAAACCCAAACAGCCTACTTTGACTATTTGTCAGCTAGAAGGTGATGAATATCAACAAAAATTATATCGTCTTTATGAGCGCATTAGTTCGGCAGTTTTTCCCGAATTGTCTCTGTGTCTTCTCGATATTATGCCCTAAATCTCTAGTAAAATTATGCTGAAATCTCTTAAAAATGTCCTGGGTAATCTGCGTCAATATCCCTATAATATTATCTTTAATCCCCTCACCAATGCAGCATTAGCCATCGCCGCTATTTTGGCACTAATTGCCGATCAATTTGGCCAGGGATATTATCTAATTTTTCTGATTGCTTTGGCTCTAGTTATCATCGGTATCTGGCTAGAATCTCAGAAATACGACCTCTATAAACATCAGGCGATTCCTCTACCGATAGTGATTAAAATTGCTAATCCTGCCGATAGTAATAAGGCTCTGCAATCGCTTTTTAATATCATCGAAACAGAAAATAAATACAAAGATCATCAAAATAATCTTGACCAGTATCTCAATATTAGCGAAACAGACTTAATTTTTAACTACTCCTGTGATATTTATGATCAAGAAATGCTGAAAGCTTTTCTGCAAATACTCCGCTATAATCTAGAGAAACTTAAGAAAAAAACTCCCCAAAATACTATTATTTATCTTGCCTATATCGGTCCGATTAGCGTCGCTATTATGGTCGGCACTATTCTCGCTACTGAAGGAGTAAAAATCTTTCAATATAATAAATCTTCTGATAGTTATTATCCTGTGGTGGAAATTAGCGATCGCAAACTCAAAGAAGATATTAAGGAATACGAAAAATTTGAGCGTGTTGTCACCGAAAAAGGTCAAGATAGAGTAACTATAGCCATCGATGTTTCTTCCCATAAAATTAATCTTAATGATCAGAGTATTGAAAACTACGGCGATTTAATTTATCTGAAAAGTAAAGGCAGTGGTACAATTGAAAAAAATGAAGATTGGCTACAATATTCTAGAGAAATCTTTAAAACTATCAACATCGCTCAACAAAAAAACTATCAAGAGATTAAGCTAGTTTATTCCATGCCTATAACTTTGGGAATACTTGTCGGAATGGCCGTTCAACAATACTGGCCAATTCTCCTAACTCAATACGAAAATTCTACCTACAGAAATCTTATTAATCTTCAGGAATTTAAACTTTATCGAGGACAATAAAGATAAAATGAACTATACTGTAATTACCTTTGCTCCTGTGCAAGGATTCATCGAAAAATCGCGTAAACTAAGGGACTTGTACGGTGGTTCTTTTTTATTATCCTATCTTGCCGATGCTATCTGTCAGGCAGCGGATAAATATCCTGAATGTAGCCTTATTTCTCCGGCTTTAATTGACGTTAAAAGAGGAACTCCCAACCAAATCTTAATCGCGGGTAATTTTCCCAAAAAAGAGGCCGAACAAGTCTTCAATGACGCATGGCAAAAAGTGGTTAATAAGTGTCGGGTTTGGATTGAACAAAATTTACCACAATACAATTATACTTGGCGACGAGAATGGAACCTATGGATTAATCATACTTGGGAATTCTTCTGGGCGCAAGAGGACTCGATCGATTGTGCGTTTAAAAGTCTGCAACAGAAAAAATATCAACGAGATTGGACGGGAATTAATTGGCAAGGAGAAAGTTCTAGCTTATCGGGTTCCGATGCCATTGTTTGGTATGGAATGACGGATCAAACCCATCCTTTATATTCTAGTATTTCCCAACAAAATCAGCAAATCACTGAATTTTATCAGCAATTAAGTCAAAAACTTTCTAATGCTATCCTCGATGAAACCGAACGTCTTAGCATTCCCGAATTAGTCAAAAGAATGATTACATTATATGATATTGGCAAGCCTTTAAACCTAGAACTTCCTAAAAAATTTGTGGAACTAAATCGCTACGAGGAAAAATCCTATACAGGATGGTTTCAAGGGGACGGTGACGGGATGGGAAATTACCTAAAAAATCTGTCCATATCCTCAAGAAAAGAATTTAGTCAAAGAATGCGACAATGGGGAGAAGAACTAGAAAATTATCTTAACTTTGGTCGCATTATTTATGCGGGAGGAGATGACTTTTTAGGGGTTTTGTTTTCACAAAAATCAGAACCAAAATTAACCCTACAAGATTGTCTATATTGGTTTGATCAATTTCATCGGGAAATCTGGCCAAAACACGGTTATTCTCAGGATATAACTGTTAGCGTCGGTTTTGTTTGGGCAGCTTCAGGAGTTCCTCAGCGTGACATATTGCAACAATGTCGAGAAGCAGAAAAATCCGCTAAAAATCAAGGTAAAAATCGTCTAGCGGTGCGAATCCTTTTTAACAGTGGTAACTATTTAGAGTGGGTTTGTCCCTGGGAAAACTTAAAAGATATCCTCGATAGTTATTGCGATCTCAGTGAAGGAAAAAACTGGACACATTTCTATAATGATATAGCAACTTTAGAAAATCGCCGCGGTTTTACCGATGATAATCACGATATTGCCAATGCAGTTTTTAACCTTTATTTTAATCAAAATATACCCATCGATACCACCTCTCACCAAGATATAAATAACTGGGTAATTAACCTCTCAAAAGTGGCCAATCATCTCACCTAAACATAGAAAAATGTTGCAATATCTGATCATAATTAAACCTTTGGGATTTCTCTACGGTAGCGCCGGTCCGTTTCTGTCTCCAGAAAATCTAGTTGGACGTTCAGGAAATCGTTTTCCCCCCACTGCTGCCACAGTTTCGGGACTATTTGCTCACAGCAATCCCACCAATATTCGCGATTTACAAATTGCCGGCCCTTTTTGGGCAAACAGTGAACAACCAGATAACTTTTTTGTCCCCACTCCCTTTATTTATTTGGCTAAAAAACCCCTCGCAAATTATTTTCAAGACCAAGAAAATAACGACAATGGAAAAATTCAACACACCTTAACATGGCAAGAAAAATGGCAAGAGAAAGACAGTAAACAAATTGAGGGAAAATTCGATCGAGATAGTTGGATTCCTATCAACCAATGGTATAATCCTCAAAAAGCCTATGGTTCTCCGTGGCAATATCATCCCCATCTCCATCCGCGTTTGTTAGAGGAGCAAAGAAAGGTAAAAACTGGAGAATTATTCCTCGAAAATGCCGTCCAGTTACATCCAGATGCTTGTCTAGTTTATTTAGCTAATCAACCCCTAGAAAATGGCTGGTATCGCTTTGGTGGAGAATCCCATCTAGTGGAAGTTAAATCACTTGAACTAAGCAGCCATCTCCAAACTTTATTTAATCAAGATGTCGGTCAATATTTTGCCCTCATTACTGCCGCAATCTGGGGAACAAATCGCCTATCAACTCGCAATCCCAGTGATTGGCAATTAGAAACCCTCAACACCGAAAGACCAATAACCTATCGTTATCGATTCGGAGGAAAAGATAAAGTTAAGCGCTTATCTAGGGGACGTTATGCAGTTCCCGCAGGAACAGTTTATCGCTTAAAAAACCCCTTACCATCTTGGCAAAATTGGCAGGAATCTTGGTTCCCCAGCGAAGGGGTTTCTCTCAAACGTTGGGGCTGCGGATTAGCCTTACCCTTAGAAAATATTGCCAAATAAAGCCTATAATTATTGAGTAGGGTAAATGAGACGAGAATAAGTGATAGCTATGGCAAAACTAAAAACTAGATTTACCCGAAAAGCTTTATTAGATTATTGAAAAAGTGGTAATAATCAAAGCTCAAAAATTAGCAAAAATAAAATGCTGCGTATGTTTTTAGATTTTTTTGTAGAAGATGCCTTTAAAAACCCTTCTTCTCTCACTCCTTACACAGAGGAAATGGCTAAAGAAATCGATGAATTATTAAAGGGTGTTGCAATTGATTAAGACTAAACCTATAGCTTTGTGCTGTCCTAATAGCCTAAATACCACGATCAAATATTAACAAAATCTTAGAAAATCCTGACATTAATGTTAACCTAGTTTAGAATAATCCCTAAGCATCTAAAATACTCACTTTTACCAAAAAATGTATCACAAAAGTTATGGCATACTTGAAACCTTAGCACCCCTTCATGTGGGAGCAACCGCAGGAGAAGAAACGGGTAATCTTAACCTCATTTTTCGTGACCAATTCACCCAAACAGCAATTATCCCCGGTAGTTCTATTCGCGGCCGTTTTCGTGCCGATATGAACAATATAGATGAAAAACGTACATGGTACGGACACGAAACAATCCCAGGACAAGAAGACGGAGGAACCACCGAAGCAAAAGTTAAATTTGAATATGCTTCCCTCGTTTGGTTGCCGGTATTTTGTCCGGGGCAGCCGATAGTTTGGGTCACTTCTCCCCTATTATTAAAACGCTACAAACAAATCACGGGAATCTCTGCAAAAGTACCCAATCCCTATACTGCTTCCCCTAGTTTACAAGCGCGAGTAGTGCAGGGAGTTAACCGCAATAGCAAAGTTTTATTTTTTAACTTAGGATTTCTCGAAATTGAACACTTAGAGGAGCTTTCTTCGTGGATTCCCCCGCAAGCGGATTTAAAAGCTTCTCAATTAGTCGTCGTTGATGATAACGATATATCCATGCTGCACGATATGGCACTCTACCGACAAAGCCGGGTTAAACTACTAGAAGGTCAGAAAAAAGTGGATACAGAAAAAGGAGCTTTTTTCAATGTGGAAGCTTTACCCGTGGGTAGTATTTTAGTTTTTCCCATTGCTTGCAAAGAAACAGGATGGCAACCTTTTGGAGAATCGGTAAACCAAAAAGAATTATATTTCGGAGGATTAGAATCTATCGGTTTTGGTCGTTGCCAAGTTACTATTTTAAACTACGCTAATCAATAATTACATTTTATCTAATATTATGGCTTGGAAAGAATACAATCTCGATCGCATTGCTCAGAAATTAGTTCTCGCTGCCAAACTACGGGATCGAGATTCTCTCAATCAATCTTTTAAAATGCGTGAATCCGTTTCCTATGGACTAGAAAGATTCTGGGGTGAACATCTGCGCTTACAATCCAAGGAACCCAATAAAGCACAATACTGGAAAGAAACTTGGGATAAATTAGTCGAAACCATGGCAGAAGCGGGGATTTCTATCCCTAACGATACCGTACAGGTAAATGATACCGAATCTGTTCAAGCAATGGCAGAAAAACTCTGGGAATTAAAGCTAGAAGACCAGAGAATTACCCTCGCTGTTTTAACGCAACTATGCGATTGTTTAGTTTGGTGGACTCAAAGATATAAAGGAACAAAGGAGCGATAAATTATATGGTTAATATTCCCGATATTGGTGACAAAATCCCCCTGATGTTTCGCGCACAAACCAAAGGGCGATCGCAATTACAATATATTGACTCTAAAAAAGATGAAAATGATAGCCAAAAATGGGTAAAGGAATGGATAGAACGAGTCGATGAAAATCCTCCCCAATTTGGTCAAGAAGTAAAAACCAAAGAATATCAAATATCGTGGCGATTCGTCACTAATGGGGGACAAGATGAAGGAATAATTCGGCCTGTAATGGGTGCTTATGGCATACCATTTTATCCCGGTTCCAGCATGAAAGGAGCCTTTTGTCAAGCTTGCACCCCCGAACAAAAACAACGTTATCACCTCGAAAAAGATAGCGATAACCCTAGTCTTTTGCGCTTCCATGGCGGTTATCCCGTTAATGATTGGACGGAAAATCTTTTAGATATTGTTCACCCGCAACAGGGATGGCAAGTAAAAACCCCAAACACTCGACAAAAACCCAGTGGAGAAAGTGGTTTTGCTTTAATTTCTCTCTATCAACCTACCCTAAAATTTGGCATTTCTACCTCAATAGAACAACCCGATTGGGAGGAGATTTGGACTATCTGGGAAAGAGCTTTAGAATCTGGTCTAGGATGCCGTGTTAGTAGCGGTTACGGCTTACCAAAAGACATTAAATCTTCAAAAGAACCTTTATATAAATGTTTTCTGAAAGGGCAAGGAATGGCTCCTAAAAGCCTCGATGGTGCAAGGGAATTTCGACCCAATATTTTTCGAGGAGCAATTCGCGGTCATGCCTTGCGTATTTTTGGCGGTTTAACTGATGCTAAAAATGCCGAAAAGTTAGTTAATCAGCTATTTGGAGGAATTGACGGAGAAGCAAGCCAAGGTTTACTAGCGGTCGATTTTTGTGTCAAATCTCTAGAGTTAGGAACCTTTGCCAAGGGTTACAACGAACCCACCTACACAGTAACAGGAGAATTACGCTGGATTCTCACCCAATCCCAATCTCTCCCCGAAAACCAGCAAGAATGCTTAAAAAAATTAATTTGTTTTCTCACTCGTTTTGCCATGTTATTAGGAGGATTTGGTAAATCATGGCGACGAGCAGATCATAGTATTTTCTATGAGGATTATTATCCCAATAAACCCTTAATTGGCTGTCATTGGCAATGGGGGAATAAAAGTTCTTTAATCAACGATAATAAAGTCATAGATTTAACTCATGTTCATCCCTTTATCAAAGATGTTCGCACTATTGCTAAACAATGGATGTCCTTACAAAAAGATATCCCCATAACTCCCGATAATAGTGCTAACTGGCGAGAAAGTTGGCATCCTAAAAATGTCGAGGTTTGGGGAAGAATTGCCGAAGATAAAGATGATTCTCTAGCCATAAAATGGCTTCACAAAGCCTATCAAAAATTGGATAATTTAAGTATCTATAAAACCTCGGTGACAGGAAGTATCGATCAAATTGGTTGTCTTTGGCATCGAATGTATCCCCTTGTGAATATTATCACTACTGAACAGGGCAAAAAAAGACCGAAAGACACCTATAAATATCTAGAATTATTAACAATTTTTCCTGATGACTCTGATGATTGTGCTTATTTTCTAGGTTTTCTAGACGAGAATAATGGTCAAGAGGGAAAATTTCAAAAACTTTGGCCGAAATAATCTCGTTTATAGTTAAGTACCTAAGCAAAATTAATGACAAATTAGGATTAGTTGGAAACATAAAGAGTAAGGCTAATTCATTAATTAGCCTTACTCTTATCCCTTACCTATTAGGTCAAATAGGATTAGTTGGAAACGTTAACCCCTCATTTAGTCCGCTTGTCCAAGTAATCGCCTTACCTATTAGGTCAAATAGGATTAGTTGGAAGCAATTCCACCCATTCTAACCAAGTGCCTTTGAAATTTTCGCAACCTTACCTATTGGGTCAAATAGGATTAGTTGGAAACTTCTTATCGTAGGTGTCGATATGGACAATCGAACCACCATTACCTATTAGGTCAAATAGGATTAGTTGGAAACATCAAGGCTATTCCCCAATCCGGCTCGACGGTTTCGAGTAGTCTTTACCTATTAGGTCAAATAGGATTAGTTGGAACCTAAAAAAGTAGGGCTAATTCCGGAATTAGCCCTACTCTTATCTCTTACCTATTACTGGACTTCCCTGTTGACAAAAGGCCATAACCTGTGCTGTAGGAGGGATTAAAAGAATTTCCGCCGCCCCGTTACTGGGTACAAATTAGGGAAACCCCTAATAAATCTAACGCATGATTGTTGTAGTTCAGTCGGTCAAGTTATCTTAGAAAAACGATAACTTCCTTCTCTAATCGTACATTCTACTGTATGCAAGCAAATTGTCCCCAGGTCTTCCAACAAAGTCCGAAAACTATGCACAGGGAGGTTTTCTTGATTCCGTTTTTTTCTCTCTTTAGATTGAGCGGATTCACTGCGACTAGCTTTAATCACATTCAGAGAACTATCATCAATTTCTTCATCCTCAAATAACCAAGGAGCCAAGCACTGTTTTAAATGCCATTCCACATAATAAGCCAACATACACAAAAAGATATGGGCTTTGATTCTATCACCCTGATAATGATAGATAGGACGCACCGTTAAATCAATTGACTTATAACAGCGAAATGCCTCCTCCACTTGAGATACACTTTTATAAGCTTTAACCGTTGTCGCTGCATCCATCAACATTTACTACCAAATCATTACCAGCAGGTGCAGAGCAGAAGAAGTTAAGAACATTCCCCGCAATAATGGCCAGCAGTGGCCGGAGAAATAAGGCGGGGAATGCCTGCTTGAGCTAGAGGTTCTGGAACAGTACGTTGGTGTTACTGAGAGTAGGAGATCCCGTCAACGTGATGATCGCCAACGGACTGAAGGTTGATCCCGCGGAACCATCGGCATCGTAGGAGAGTACCCCACCGCTGTAGGTGAGGTAGCCAGCTGCAAGGGCGTCGGTATAGTTTGTGGTTCCCAAAGACACGCTACCCAAGGACGTGAAGGCGCTGGCACCAGTGGTATTGAACACGATGGTGTCGGTATCGCCGGAAATTGCACTGAAATTGGTAATCACATCCTGCCGGTCGTAGATGCTCAGGAACTGGAAGGTGTCGTTGCCGCCGCTACCAGCGAGGGAATCATTGCCGAACCCGCCGACGATGGTGTCATTACCATTACCACCATTGATGATATCATTGCCAGATCCGCCGTAGATCAGATCAAAGCCGCCGATTCCGCTGATGGTGTCGTTGCCGGTGCCGCCCCTGATAGTGTCGTAGCCGTTGCCGCCGTCGATGATGTCGTTGCCGTCGCCGCCATTGATGGTGTCAGTGCCTTCGCCGCCATTGATGGTGTCATTACCGGTTGATCCAGTGATGGAATCCGCGCCAATTGTACCTGAGCCAATCACACTATCGCCTCCAGACGGACCATCATTCGGGTCAGGACCGACGCCCACGGTCATAGCGATGTTGGCCGAATTGGCAACACCCTGGTTGCCAAGGGTATCGAAATAGTCGTTGGACACTGCCACTGTTCCCGTTGCTGACTGGAAGTTGGTGGCAGTGAACGTGGCGGTGTAGCTGCTGCCGCTGCCGGTGAAGTTGCTCAGCACCCCGTTGGTCAGGGTCACGTCGCTGGCGGCGAAACCGCTTACGGCTTCGCTGAACTGGAAGGTAACTGTAGTGCTAAAGTTCTGGCCAGTGAGCAGTTGGCTGGCAAAGTTGATGCCCACTGTCGGATTGAGCGTATCAATCGTCACCGTATCCGAGCCGGCTCCACCATCTTTGCCCGCCACGTCGGTGTAGCTGGCCGCTGCCACGGACACCGAGCCGGTGGTTTCCACCGCATCGTCGGCCGTGAAGATGGCCGTATAGCTGCTGCCATCCACCAGGGTGAAGTCGCTCAGGGTTCCACCGCTGACGTTCACATCACTGTTGTCAAAACCGGCGACATCTTCGCTGAACTCAAAGGTTACCAGAGAACTGTTATCGCCGTCGTTGAGGGAAGGATCAACGATATCGACTGCGAGGGTCGGATTTTTGGTGTCAATCGTCACCGTATCCGTACCCGCTCCACCATTGTTACCTGCCACGTCGCTGTAGCTATCGGCTGCCACGGACACCGAGCCGGTGGTTTCCACAGCATTGTCGGCCGTGAAGATGGCGGTATAGCTGTTACCATCCACCAGGGTGAAGTCGCTCAGTGTTCCACCGCTGACGTTCACATCACTGTTGTCAAAACCGGCGACATCTTCGCTGAACTCAAAGGTTACCAGAGAACTGTTATCGTCGTCGTTGAGGGAAGTATCAACGATATCGACTGCGAGGGTCGGATTTTTGGTGTCAATCGTCACCGTATCCGAGCCTGCGGAGCCGGTGTTACCTGCCACGTCGCTGTAGCTATCGGCTGCCACGGACACCGAGCCAATGGTTTCCACCGCGTCGTCGGCCGTGAAGATGGCGGTATAGCTGTTACCATCCACCAGGGTGAAGTCGCTCAGTGTTCCACCGCTGACGTTCACATCACTGTTGTCAAAACCGGTGACATCTTCGCTGAATTCAAAGCTGACTAGAGAACTGTTGTCTCCGTCGTTCAAGGAAGCATCAACAATGTCCAGTGCAAGGGTCGGATTGAGCGTGTCAATCGTCACCGTATCCGTACCCGCTCCACCATTGTTACCGGCAATATCGGTGTAGCTATCGGCTGCCACGGACACCGAGCCAATGGTTTCCACCGCGTCGTCGGCCGTGAAGATGGCCGTATAGCTGTTACCATCCACCTGGGTGAAGTCGCTCAGGGTTCCACCGCTGACGTTCACATCACTGTTGTCAAAACCGGTGACATCTTCGCTGAATTCAAAGCTGACTAGAGAACTGTTGTCTCCGTCGTTCAAGGAAGCATCAACAATGTCCAGTGCAAGGGTCGGATTGAGCGTGTCAATCGTCACCGTATCCGTACCCGCTCCACCATTGTTACCGGCAATATCGGTGTAGCTATCGGCTGCCACGGACACCGAGCCAATGGTTTCCACCGCGTCGTCGGCCGTGAAGATGGCCGTATAGCTGTTACCATCCACCTGGGTGAAGTCGCTCAGGGTTCCACCGCTGACGTTCACATCACTGTTGTCAAAACCGGTGACATCTTCGCTGAATTCAAAGCTGACTAGAGAACTGTTGTCTCCGTCGTTCAAGGAAGCATCAACAATGTCCAGTGCAAGGGTCGGATTGAGCGTGTCAATCGTCACCGTATCCGTACCCGCTCCACCATTGTTACCGGCAATATCGGTGTAGCTATCGGCTGCCACGGACACCGAGCCGGTGGTTTCCACCGCATCGTCGGCCGTGAAGATGGCCGTATAGCTGTTACCATCCACCAGGGTGAAGTCGCTCAGGGTTCCGCCGCTGACGTTCACATCACTGTTGTCAAAACCGGCGACATCTTCGCTGAACTCAAAGGTGACTAGAGAACTGTTAGTTCCGTCGTTCAGAGAAGCATTAACGATATCGACCGTCACTGTGGGTGGGGTATTGTCGTAGGGAACGAAAACAAATTGCCCATCTACCGCCTTGATACCACCAGTGCCGTTGACGCTTGTGGCTCTGACACCAAGGGTGACAACACCCTGAGCCAATAACGATTCAATCTCTACCCCTTGATCCTTGCTGTAGCTGTAAGTATAGGTATTACCCGCAGTCAGAAGACTGCTGCCATTATGCTCCGTTCCCGTTAACCCCGTATCGGAAATCTTGTCGTATCCATCCCAGACGATACCAGTCCCATTCATATTGAGACTGTTATCCTTCGATAACAATCTGATAGTCCCATCCGCGTTGCTATCGCCATTCGACCACCATAACGCGTTGAGGTCCATTGACCCCTTCTTCATATCAACAGTCCATTGATTTGTGACTGTGTTGTAAGAAGCGGTGAACCAGAGAGCCTGGGTGGTGTCGCCGTATTCCCAGGTGTAAGTGCCTTCCTGCAATGTCATAATAAAAATTCCCAATCAACAATTCTATACATACGGCAGATTCAGGCTCAGTCTGGTACATCTTCTAAGTGGAAACGCTTATCCAATAAAGAGTTATCGGTGCCACACGGATAGAGGAACCGCCGTATCTAAATGATAACAGATTATGTAGCGTATGTAACCATTTAGGGGGGGCAAGCAGCCAGTGGCATTGATTCTATGGAAGGACTCTCCTGGGGTAGCAGAGAGGGAGAATTACTACTCCTCCCAGAGGCGCGAAGGGTTCCTCGGTTATAAATTCCAAAACATTGCGGTTCTGAGAACGCAGGCTCGTCACTACCATCAGCATCTCCGCCCTGAAAGGGTGACAACGAGGTTAAAGTCTAGGCTGGGTGTAGGCTGTGGGGAGTTTTTTGCTGTGAACAGTAAACAGTAATCAGTAATCAGTGCAAAGACAGTAGGAAACTTCTATTTAATACTGCACACTTAAAACTCAAATCTGATAACTGATAACTAATAACTGATAACTGCTATAAACCCCCCCAAACTAATCGGGCTGCCCAAAAGGGAATTAACAAAAATAAAGCGATAAAATCAGCCCATCTTAACTTTAATTCGTGCCAGCGTACTTGATGCTGATTGGGACTGGTAAAACCGCGAACCTCCATAGCGATCGCTATTTGTTCGGCGCGTAAAAGCAAATTATCTAGTAATTTTTCCACTACTGTTAACCAGACGTTTAAACTTCTTTTAATCCCTAATTTTTGCCAATCGATCGCCCTAGTTCTCACTGCCCTAGCCAGATTTTGCACTTCTTCTAAAACCAGGGGAATAAAGCGCAAAGAGAGGGTCAGAGTCAGAGAAATTTCCGTCACTGGCACATTAAATCGCCGTAAAGGACTCATTAAATTCTCTAAACCTTCGGTAATTTCTTCCGGGGCCGTCGTCAATAAAAAGAGATTAGTGCTATAAATCAAAGTAAAAATTAGGGTACTAATTCTCACTGCTAATTCCAAAGAACGTCGGGTAACAAATAAACGGCCTCTATCCCATAAAACATACTGATAATCACTTGCTGGCGGTAAATTCAGCCCTTCCTCCGGTAAACGCGGCTGAATACTCACCCCTAAACCATCGGGAGTGATAGCAGTAATCAGAAAGACGATAATCGCTAAAAATATCAGCCAGCCCATCTGTTGCCGCCAGACGCGGGGGGGAATAGGAGCCAACAGGGTTAACAACATTAACAATCCCACCAAAGCTAAACGCCACCAAGGATTAGCCAATAAAGGTGCTGCTAAAAAAGCCATTAACCAGATAAATTTTACCCGCGCATCTAGTTGATGTAGTCGGGTAATTGGTTGATCGAGATAAAGACCGATGGGCAAACTTCGCAATAAATCCATAAATTAGACCTTGGTGGCTCTATTAACCGTTTTTTCCACTTCTCGCGCCGGTTTGCCGCGCCAGATTAAGCGGATCGGGGTTCCTTTAAAGCCTAACTGTTGCCGGAATTGCCCTTCGATGTAACGGCGATAGTTATCATTAAAGCGCTGGGGATCGTTAACGAAAAGGGCGATCGTGGGAGGTTGACTCGATACTTGCGTGCCATAGTATAGTTTCCCCTGTTTTCCGCCTCTTGTGGTGGGGGGATTGTGCCATTTAACCGCATCTTCGATTACATCGTTGATTACCGAGGTACTGACGCGACGACGGTGAGATTCGGCGGCAATATCGACTAATTCGAGGATTTTGGTGACTCTTTGCCCCGTCATGGCGCTGACAAAGATCATTTCTGCCCAATCCATAAAATACAGCCGATCTTGGAGCATTTTGGTGTAAGTATTGATGGTGTAGGTGTCTTTCTCCACCGCATCCCATTTATTGACCACTAGCACCACCGCACGCCCTTCTTCAATGATTCGTCCCGCCAATTTTAAATCCTGTTCGGTGACACCATCTAGCACATCGATGACGAATAACACCACGTCAGACCGGCGAATGGCCTTAAAAGCACGGTTAATACTGAAAAATTCGGCTCCATAGTCCACATTCTTCTTACGGCGAATCCCGGCGGTGTCAATTAACCGATACACCTGTCCTTCTCGTTCAATTAAAGTATCGATCGAGTCTCTGGTAGTTCCCGAAATCGGACTAACGATCGCCCGTTGTTGTCCAGTTAAAGCATTGAGGAGACTGGATTTACCCACGTTAGGACGACCGATAATTGCCACTTTAATCTCTTCATTTTCGGGAATTTCCGCCCCGGGTGGCAAATATTTAATCACCGCATCAAGTAGTTCACCTGTACCAGAGCCGTGAATGGCCGAGATGGGGAAGGGTTCACCGATGGCTAATTCCCAGAATTCCGTCGCTTGCAGGACACCCTGTTCCACCGATTCACATTTATTAACTGCCAAAAGTATCGGCACATTTTGCTGTCGTAACCAAGCGGCAATTTCTCGATCGCCGGCGGTAATTCCTGCCTGGCCATCGACAACAAAAATCGCCACACTTGCCTCTGCTAGGGCGATTAAAGCCTGTTCGCGGATTAAAGGGAGAAATTCGCTGTCATCGTTAAAAACTAGCCCTCCTGTATCGACAATTTGAAAATCTCGATCGCACCAGAAAGCCGGTTGATAGGTGCGATCTCTGGTAATCCCGGGTTGATCAAAAACGATCGCCTGTTGATCTCCAGCGATACGATTGACGAGGGTAGATTTGCCCACATTGGGACGACCGATAATAGCGACGACAGGCAGTTTCATAAAGGGAGGAGGGGACGGAAATTAAAGACCCAATATTCTATCATAGCGATTTGCGATCGACCTTGGTTGATTTGAACGTTGGTTTACACAAAGGTAGTAGTGATGGAGATAGGAGTCGGTCGTCAGGATTCAGGAGACTATTTCTATTTATTCTCCCCATACCCCCCTCTCCTATAGCTTTTAAACGGGATTTAGTATGACAGGTCTAATGACCCAGAAAACAAGGAAGCGCGAGCGATTCATGTTAATTTTTATTAAGAAGCGATCTTTGATGAGAACAGACAACTATGAACTTCGAGATTCCCAGTGCCGTAAAAACTTGGTCACAATTTGGCCATCCCATTTTAATGTGGGTTTTATTAGGATTAACTATCTATGCGCTCTATTCGGGGCTACAATGGCGACGGACGCGGACAGCAGATAAAGACCTAAAAAAAGAATTATTGCCCAAAAATTTTCGCACTAAACACTATCAAATTGGCTCCCTAATCCTGGCTTTAATGGTGTTGGGGACGATCGGAGGTATGGCGGTGACTTATATTAATAACGGTAAATTATTTGTTGGTCCCCATCTGCTGGCCGGTTTAGGGATGGTGGGTTTAATCTCAATCAGTGCCGCTTTAGTACCTTTAATGCAAAAAGGCAACGAATTGGCTAGAATCACCCATATTACCCTTAATGCCGTCATTTTAGGTCTTTTTGGCTGGCAAGCCTTCACAGGAATGGATATAGTCCAGCGTATTCTCAGCAAAATGTGAGAAAACCTGAACAGAGAGGATGCGTCATCAGACGCATCTCACCGAACGCTGGCATCTCGCCAAGGAACTTCGGGGTATCTTCCTGGAAATTCTTGAGAAGTTGCTCTCGCTGCTTCACCAATAATTTGTCAATGATAGACAATCCAAGTTTGAATTAATTCTTGTTGTTCAAACAGGGTTTTTCCCTGTGGAGCATACTTTTCTACACGCTCAATTGCTTCTAAAATATCCCGCAAGCGTTCGGTATCATCTCTCCTAGTGGTATTGCTTCTTTAAGTACCCGCTCTCTGATTCTATCTTTAAGTCCCTGTTCGGTAACAATATCAACTTTGCCGCCTAACAAAGCTTCCAGTTCTCGAATTAACGGCAAAGGAAACCAGGAACTCCGACGTTCGCTACAATAATCAATTAATAAATCAATATCGCTTTTTTCGTCAGCTTCTCCCCGTGCGACAGAACCAAAGATTCGCACGTTATTCGCGCCGTGTTTAGCAGCAATAAATAGCAATGATTTTTTCTCGTTTGTTTTTGAGTAATTCCTCAATTTTCATGATCTACTGACAATTTTGAACACCTATCTACTTAACCGTAGAACAGATTACACCTTGATTGTCTTTAATCGGGATGACAGGATTCGAACCTGCGGCCCCTTCGTCCCGAACGAAGTGCGCTACCAAGCTGCGCTACATCCCGAAAATTTTCAGCTAAATCATCATAGCATATTCGGCCTTGATTGGGTCGAGACTTGCTAGGATATTAGGGATATAGGCAAAAATTATCGGAGTAGTTCAGGCGTGACGGTCAAACCAGAGTGGTTACGGGTGAAAGCACCGCAATGGCAGCGAGTCGGCAGTGTTAAGGAAGTTTTACGCGATTTAGGCTTAAATACCGTTTGTGAGGAGGCTTCCTGTCCCAATATCGGCGAATGTTTCCACGCGGGGACGGCTACCTTTCTAATTATGGGTCCTGCTTGCACTCGCGCCTGTCCTTACTGTGATATAGATTTTGAGAAAAAACCGCAACCTTTAGACTCCACGGAACCCCTGCGACTAGCGGCAGCCGTACAACGTCTTGATCTTAATCATGTAGTGATCACTTCTGTCAATCGCGATGATTTGGCTGATGGTGGCGCTAGTCAATTTGTCCGTTGTATCGAGGAAATTCGCCGCATTTCTCCAAAAACCACCATCGAAGTGCTGATCCCCGATCTTTGCGGCAATTGGCAGGCTTTAGCTTTAATTCTTGCTGCTAAACCTGAAGTTTTAAACCACAATACCGAAACTGTCCCCCGTCTCTATCGTCGCGTGCGTCCCCAGGGTGATTACCAGCGTTCTCTAGAATTATTGCAGCGCGCTCGCGCCATTGTTCCCGCTACCTACACAAAATCGGGCATTATGGTGGGATTGGGGGAAACCGACGAGGAAGTGCGGCAAGTGATGGGCGATTTAAGGGCCGTCGATTGTGATATTCTCACCATCGGGCAGTATCTGCAACCATCGCCAAAACATCTCGGTGTACAGGAATTTATCACCCCCGAACAGTTCCAAGCTTGGCGCGAATACGGGGAATCTCTGGGATTTTTACAAATTGTTGCGAGTCCCTTGACAAGAAGCTCTTATCATGCTGAACAAGTCAGAGCCTTGATGAATTTGTACCCGCGAGAGTCTTGAGATGGGGCAGCAATTGCTGAAAAGCTCGTCCTCGGTGGCTGATTTTTCTTTTTAATTCCGGAGACATTTCCGCAAAGGTTAAAGCGTATTCGGGAACATAAAAAATCGGATCGTAACCAAAACCACCTTTACCCCTAGGACTGGTGAGAATTTCTCCCGTACAGATTCCTGTGGCGCTCAAGGCAATCTCACCATCGGGACGGGCGATCGCAATTACACAGACAAAACGGGCCGAACGATCCTGATTATCTCCTAATTCTCTGACGAGGCGATCGATTCTTTCTCGATCATTTTTACCATAGCGGGCCGAGTAAATCCCCGGGGCATTTCCTAACCCGGTTACTTCCAATCCCGAATCATCGGCGATCGACCATTCTCCCAATGTTAGGGCAATTTGAGCAGCTTTTAAATAGGCATTTTCAGCAAAAGTCGCCCCGGTTTCCTCTATCTCTAAATCATCGGGTTTTAACTGCAATTCTAGGTCGATATCAGTTAAGTATTCCCCTATCTCTGCCAATTTACCCGGATTACTCGTGGCTAGAATTAATTTTTTCATTGGCATTTTATCTCAGTGATCAGTGATCAGTTACCAGTTATCAGATGTGAGGGCTCTTCTGGGTTCTGTGTGATAAGTTTAACTTATATAGTAGTGATCGATCTTTGTGTCCTCTGTGTCTGGAGTGGTTCCTTCCACTCGCTCGCCAGCAGGACTGTATCTTAGAATACATTTTACCCACCAAACCTAAGAGAGCCGTATTTTTTCAGTGAATTGCAGATATCTACTGATAACTGATTACTGTTTACTGATAACTGATAGTCCCGCTAACATTTGAGCGTAGGGAGTTTCGTGGAGGTGGGCCTTATTGACAGCACCAAAAAGGGTTAATTTGTCGATAATTACCGATTTCATTGCGGAAATTGCCTCTCCTGCGATCTCTAATAAATCCTTATCCTCTGGCCTACAAATTTCCCGTTTTAGGGACTGCATATAAGCTTGACGCACTTCCGTATTAACATTAAATTTGCAGACTCCTAACTGGATCGATCGCCCGATCATTTCTGGGGGTAAACCAGAAGCACCGTGTAAAACTAGGGGAATAGAAAGAAGTTGTCGAATCTGGGCCAGGCGATCGAAATCGAGACGGGGCGGACTTTTGTACTCGCCATGGACATTACCGATAGTTACGGCCAGAGAATCCACTCCCGTCGCCTGCACAAATTGCACTGCTTGCTCCGGATCTGTCATTTTAGCCTCTTTTTCGGCAATAGTTAACCCGTCCTCAGTGCCGCTAATTCGGCCAATTTCTGCCTCCACCACGGCCCCGTATTCGTGAGCGAGACGAGTCATTTCTTTGGTAAAAGCGAGATTATCTTGGTAGGGAAGATGAGAGCCATCGGCCATAATTGAGGTCATTCCCGCTTCTAGGGCCTCGTAGATGTTGCTGGCTTTAGTGCTATGGTCAAGATGGACTGAGATAGGAACCTTGGCCGAGCGAGCGGCCTCTAAACAGAGAGCGACGAGGGTGGAACTGCCATAACGCAAAGCACTGGGGTGAATTTGCAACATAGCGGGACTACGGCAATCCTCGGCGGCACTAATCACCGCTTTGACCCCTTCTAGGTTATAAACATTAAAAGCTCCGATCGCATAGATATTTTTGCGAGCGGTTTCGAGGAGTTCCTGAGTAGAAGCGAGCATAATATGGAAAATAACCAAAGACCACGACTACGGACTATAGTAATCATAGCAATTATCGTCGATTGGATTGACCCAAGGAAACTAAAGTAGGTTGGATTGACCTAAGGAAACCCAACCATAGACCCAAGGAAACCCAATAAAAAGATTCAGACAGATTTAGATGTTGGCTGTTGGGTTTCGCTTTTCCTGAGAATTTAGAGGTTTTCTTTAACATATTTATTCGCTCAACCCAACCTAAGAAACTACTACAGTTGCGAGAACAGTTTTCGAGCATCGGCGATGATTTGATCACCCCAGAGATTTTTTTGCAGGGTTTCAACCTGAGCAAATTCAGGGTCGATTTTAAGCGCACTTTTAGCAAGTTTGATCGCTTTCTCCGTATTGCCTTGACGGTAGAGAGTAACAGCGAGAGCCAGTTGATTTTCGGCAGATTGGGGGTTAATTTCCAGACTTTTTTGAAATTGGCTACTGGCCAAATTTAGATCGCCTTGTTCGTAATGAATTAAGCCAATATTGGTAATCGCAATCAGATTTTTTTCGTCCAGTTCGAGAACTTTTTGATAGTCTTGTAATGCCTCGCTATAGCGTTTTTGTCTTTTGTAAATTTCTCCCCGGAAATTATAAGAGTCCTTGAGCTTGGGATCGAGAATGATCGCCTGATTAAAATCCGCTAGAGCTAAATCCCATTTTTGAGTTTGATAGTAAAGCATTCCTCGCGTAAAGTAAAATGAAGCATTATCCGGCTTAAGCTCAATTGCCTTATTAAAATCCGCTAGAGCTAAATCCCATTTTTGCCATTCTAGGTACTTGGATCCGCGGACGAAGTAGGCACCGGGAAATTGCTTGATC
Source organism: Microcystis protocystis FBCC-A270 (assembly GCF_050500235.1). Lineage (NCBI taxonomy): Bacteria > Bacillati > Cyanobacteriota > Cyanophyceae > Chroococcales > Microcystaceae > Microcystis > Microcystis protocystis. Next base: position 3,828,069 of record NZ_CP191407.1, on the reverse strand, counting down.
TCGATAACTTTCGTGATATCTGCAATCGCTAAATCCCATTTCTTTTGTTGCTCATAAATAATATAACGTTGTAAATAAGCCGACCAGTATTTCGGATCGAGTTCGATCGCCCGACTGTAATCAGCTAAGGCGATATCCGATTTTTGCTGTTGTCGGTAAATTTCCCCACGGTTGTAATACAGTTCTGCATCGTTACTATTAAGCTTGATCGCCTTGTTATAATCGGCGAGGGCGAGATCGAATTGATTTTGATCGCGATAAATATCTCCCCGATAGCGATAGGCTAACTCTAAATAAGGATTAATTCGGATCGCTTGACTTAAATCGGTGAGGGCCAGATCCCATTCTTTTCGATCCCAGTATAAAATTGCTCTAGCTGCGTAAGCGAATTCGGGGTATGGCGAGAGTTCGATCGCCTTGTTAAAATCAGCGAGGGCGAGCTCCCACTTTTGTTGTTGAAAATAAACATTTCCTCGATTGCCATAACTACTAAAATAACCGAGTTCGATCGCCTTGTTAAGATCAGCGAGAGCGAGATCCCACTTTTTCTGGTGACTGTAAAGAGTTCCCCGCAACCCGTAACCCGCGCCAGAATTCGGATCGAGTTCGAGCGCTTTATTAAAATCCGCTAGAGCTAAGTCCCATTCTTGCCGCTCCGTATAGAATTGCCCGCGACTCTCATAACCGAAGCCGGAATTCGGATCGAGTTCGAGCGCTTTATTAAAATCCGCTAGGGCTAAATCCCATTTTTGCCAGTTGTCGTAAGCGAAACCGCGCATTAAATAGGCGACAACGGAATAGGGATTGATTTCGATCGCTTTTGTGAGATCGGCGATCGCTAACTCCTCTTCACTTTGAAAATTATAAAAAATACCTCTCATTTCATAAGAGTTAGGATTGTTAGGATCGATGGTAATTGCTTTGTTAAAATCCGCTAGGGCTAAATCCCATTGTTTTCGAGCCATGTAAAAATATCCCCGGGACCGGTAGGCTGGCGCGAAATTAGCATCGATCTCGATGGCTCGGTTATAATCAGCCAGGGCTAAATCCCATTCTTTCCGCTCTTCGTACACATCGGCGCGAGCTATATAAGCCCTAGGGTTATTCGGATTCAACACCAGAGCTTGATTATAATCAGCTAAAGCGAGATCCGATTTTTTTAGGTCCTTGTATATATTCCCGCGATTGCTATACCAACTGGAGCGAGGAGCGATTTCTATAGCGCGGTTAATCGCTGCTAAGGCTCGATCGTACCGTTTTACGTTTTGTAGTGCCGACGATAGACTATTGTAATAGTTGGGATTCTGGGGAGAGATTTTGATCGCTTGTTCAAAAAAAGCGATCGCTTTTTCGGATTGATTCATCTGCTCATAAAATACACCCTGATAATTTAAAATTTCCCTATGAAATTCCGAACCTTTCTCGCGAGCGGGTAGAGTAGCGAGGGCTTGATCGAGGGCTTCGAGTGCTTCTCGAGCTTTGTATTTGCGCCCGTAAACCATTGCCTTACCGTACCAAGCTAAATAGGTATATTCGGGATCGTTTAATTGTATCGCCCGATCGAAGGCTTGCAGGGCCCGCTCGTCTTTTTTCAAGCGCCAGAGTTGATTTCCCCGCTCGATCCAGATGTCTGCGGAGGCGTTGGTTTCCGGTACTTCTACACTGACAAGAGTGCGATCGATCTCCTGCTGTTGTTGTGCTGTTAACTGGGGTTGAGCGGTAACGAAAGAAGATAATTTAACTCGAAATCTTTCCTGTAAACCGATAAAACTATTAATGGGAATCCCTAAGCTAAAACCTAGCTGAATTTTCCCCTTAACCCCCTCGGAGCGTCCGTGAATACCGATCACCTGTCCTGCAGCGTTTAAGACTGGACCGCCGCTCATACCGCCGAAGGTAATACTGGTATAGACCATATCGTAACCGCCGCTCAGGGAACTAACCCTGATCGATGCCCCACTTTGGGTAATCGTAAAATCACTCTGTCGCGTGGCGAGAAGTCCTTCCTCCTGACTTTTCACTGCACCGCCGCTAAAGAGCCATCCCGCTCGTTTATCGCCGATTTTGGGAAATCCCGCTACAAAAACGGGACTCTCTCGATTGGGGCTATAGTTGGCGATTTCTGCGACCGGATAATTCTCGTTACTCTCGAAGGTAAAAATGGCCAGATCGACCCCTTCCTGTCGAATAATGGTTTTTCGGTCGAGGGGAAGGGTTTTGCCGTCGCTGGTGGTGAGGGTATAGGTGTAATCGGCACAGGTTTTCTCCTCGGCGATTTTCTCACAGAGGACATGATCGGCGGTTAATACGGTGTAGGTTTTTCCTTCGCGGGCGATAATTGCGCCGCTACCGTTGGCCTGACTGCTACTATCGATCCGCACGGTGAAACCCTTCGCTTTTGTTTCTAATTGGGCGATATAGCCAGTATAGGTGGGGTTTTCGATGCCCGGTGAGCTTTTCGGTAAGGGTAATTGGTACGCGGTCAGGATTTCGGGCCGGATGTAGGTTAATAGGGTATTGATGGAAATGCCCCAGTTAACCGCTCTCATCTGTTGGATTTCCGCGTCTGTGGGTTTTGTACCGTCTTCGTAGGTGTAGTTAGAGAGAATCGGATAGGCCGATCGCCCGTTAATGCCGATTAACTCATCCTCGAAAAAGATACCACCGCCGCTCATTCCCTGCACGATATCGCCACTATAACCGACGCTGTAGCCTTCCAGGAGGGGTCGATTGCTCACCTGTTCAATTTTCCCGTTATCGGTGGTGTACTGCCCCGTTTCTGCGGAATAACCGGTTACAGTGATATCTAGTTCCGCATCCGGGGAAATGGCGCGAATTTTAGCGATCGGATAATCCCGGGTATCGCTAAACTCCACCAGGGCCAGATCCTTATCTTTTAAAAGGGAATTCGGCGCGATCGAGGCTGTGCGGGTTTGGCCGTCGTGGGTTTGGATCTGTAGGGTTTTCGCGCCGCGGATAACGTGAGCGTTGGTCAAAACGAGGTATATACTGCCTTTTTTCCCGATAATGATTCCCGATCCCCGATTTATCTCGCTAGTAATCTTAACAGTGACTTGACGGATCGATCGCTCGATCTGCGCGTTTGGGCTGTCTTCCGCCACGATCGCCGGAGCAGAGAAAGGGGATAGTGCTTTAACCGGTACGACGGGCAGAAGTAGGAGGCTTAGGAGTAGGGGAAAGGGTTTCAACATGGTTATTATGGGGAAATTCGGGGTAAAACAGCGAAAATTCTAGCGGGTGGGAACGCAATTATTTTGCGGGCCAGCAGATCTCGTACCACAGGGTGCGTCGCGATCGGCGAGTGGAGCTTTGGCGAAAAACTCCCTCATCGAGATATAGGTTTTATCTCCGGAATTCTGGAGGAGCATATCCGAGGTTTTCCCCTCTAGGATGTCCATGAGTTGTTGCAAGACTAAATCTGGATTGTCGTGGGGTTTAAGGGTAAAAAGTTGGCTATTGCCGTCGCAGGGATCGCCGGATCGTGAAACGCTGCAGATGATCGGGTATCCCTTCGCCCGGCCGGTGGTGAGATAGTTAAAACGCCCTTGATTATATGCTTCCTGGAATTTTTTCGTGACTTCCTCGCAACGAACCGGGGAACGTTTGGAGAAATATTCCGATTTCCAGCCGATAATCCGCACATTGCCGCTTCTTTGGGGAATCCAAGCCAGGGTAGCGGGGATTTTTCCTCCCGATGCGCGATCGAACACCTCTTTACAGAAGAAGGTGACGCGATTCGGGGTGGTCGATTGGCTGAAACCGGGGGCGATACCACCGAGGAGGACAGTGGCGAGGAGGCCGACGCAAGCGAGACGGTGGGAAATATATCTAGAGTTCATAGGGATAGTTCCTCAGAAAATAGGGATTAGAATCGTGATTAGGGTCAAAATGGGATTATTTAAGGGTTAGCGGCGGCGTTGAGGGTGTAGCGACCCGATTCACCCCCTTCGCGAGAGGTGGCCACTAGGATATAAACTCCATCGGCGGGTAATTCGGTTACAAGTCGAGCGTTAAAATCCCCGGGGGCGCGATCGACGCGCTGGTCACTACGGGCGACCTCTGGGTATTTTGTCCCCTCGGAAGATTGGAGAACGCGATAGAGGACAAGATAGGGAGCGATCTCGTTGCTGTTCATATCCAGAACGATTTTCTGTCCGGCACGACCCTCGAACCTGTAATATTGTTGGTTTTGGTCTTTGGTCAAGTTGCCTTGAACGGTCTGACCGTTAAGAGGGAGGGCGAGTAACTGTATCCGATCGTCCTGTCCTAATGTTGAGACGGTGGAGACATCACCTGTTTTAACTGCGGTGAGGAAAGCTTGCAGGCGATCGAGGGAAACGGCGAAATTAATGCCGCTCTGGGTAAGGCCGATCGGGTTTCCCGCACCGTCGTAAACGTAACTCCCGATATCGCCTGCGACGTTAACCCCCACCACTTCCCCCCGTGAATTCAAAAGCGGCCCGCCGGAATTGCCTTTGTTGATATTAGCGTTGTGTTGCACAATGCCTTTTTCGGGGTCGAGACGGCTGATAATGCCCTGGGTGAGGGTGTTTTGATAGTCCTCGTTTAAGGGTGTGCCGATGGCGAAAACGCTTTCGCCGACTTTGGCGGAGTTCGGACGGGCAAGGGGAAGATAGGGCAGGTTTTGGCGGTTATAGATCCGCAGGACGGCTAAATCCACGCCATTTTTAGCGAAGCCGATCACGTCTGCCGAGGCCTGCTGTCCGTTGGAAAATTTCACCGTCACCACCCGGGGTCCGTCCGCAACAACGTGGGCGTTGGTAATGATGATACCGTCGGGACTGACGAGAAAGCCGCTACCGTGGCCGCTGCCATTTTTGACGGTGACGACGGCGGGGCTGGCTTTCTGATAGACTCTAGAAGCGGTCTGCTCCTGTGCGAGGATGGGTGGAATGTTTTCCATCAGGAAGCCTCCTGGTTGAACGAGTAGGCCAGTGGTGGCCAGTAGCACCGATAGGGTGAAAGTAATTGGTTTCATCGGGTTGGCTCCTCTTTAGTCGAGGGATACTTGCAAGGATGTTATCGTTGGTTTTTTCCCAATTATGCGATTAAGTTTTAAGTCCTCAGGTTGCTTTTTTCACAAAAGTTTAGAGGGGGAGAGCGATCGCTCTTGGGCAATTCGTAGTATTCCTGTTCTACTAAAAGAACGGGAGGATCGGGCTGATGCTTTACTAGAATTAAGTTTAGGGGGCGATTTACAAACCGCTCAGGTTGCTACCGCTTGCCGTAGTGCGATCCGCAACGGTACAGCTTTAAGTTTAGAAGAAATGCAGAATTTACTCGATGATTGGCAAAATACTCGTAATCCCCGCACTTGTCCCCACGGAAGACCGATTTACTTATCCTTAGAAGAAACTTCGCTCGCTCGCTTCTTCCGTCGTCATTGGGTAATCGGCAAAAGTCACGGCATTTAATCAGTTATCAGGATTCAGGAGTCGGGATTCAGGAGATTATTTTTATTTATTCTCCTCTCCCCTCTCTGGGCTCTTCTAGGTTCTGTGTGATAAGTTTAACTTACTATATGATCGATCGATCTTTGTGTCCTCTGTGTCTGGAGTGGTTCCCTCCACTCCCTCGCCAGCAGGACTATATCTCAGAATACATTTTACCCACCAAATCCAAAAGAGTCAAATACCCGAGAGAATATCAATGCTTAAAAAATCTAAGAGTACAATTGTTATTTTGTTAACCATTACCTTTTTAGCTTTAGGAGCTACATCAGCAATAGCGATGCAAATTTTTGTCAAAACGATAACTGGCAAAACCATAACTTTAGAGGTTGAGCCATCTGATACAATTGAGAATGTAAAAGATAAGATTCAAGACAAAGAAGGTATTCTCCCAGAGCAGCAAACTTTGATATTTGCTGGTAAGGTTTTAGAAGAGGGGCGAACTTTAGCTGATTATAACATCCAAAGAGAAAGCACATTACATCTAATCCAAAATTCACCGGTAACTGTTTTTGAACCTTCGGTAACAGCCGCTCTAATTTTTCTAGGGTTAGGGTCTATAATAGTAAGATCGACGAATCTTAATCAACGGAGGAAAAAAACAGAACAAAATTCTTTAAAATCGGGTAAAATAGTTCATAAATGAACTTCTCCTAAATATGGTGGCTAGGGCGATAATTAGTTTAGTATTAGTGAAAACTTGGAATGGTTCCGATGATGATGAAATTATTAGGATGTCTAGTCATTTTTGCAAGTTTAGTCAATGTTACACCAGGGATGGCAATTCATTCCCCCCGACAAGTTGCTCAAGCGTCTAGCACTTCTTCGATTCAAGGTTATTGTTTTTCGGTCGCTAATGATAATCTGGATGCTACCGCGAGGATTTATATTCAGGGAAATCAAGTCACGGGTCGGGTAGAAGCTACAATTCATAATGAACAAGCAGCTTATTATAGTTCCTATACTCAAACCTTACAAGGAACAAAAAAGGGGAATCAGTTAAACTTAAATATCACGACAAAAATTGAGTTAGACACCCAAAAAACTCAAGCAATCTGGACATTAACCGCAGATTCTTTGAATACGGGACGAGAAGTTTATCAAAGACAACCTTGTTTATTGTCTCAAATCCGGTTTGCACCAGGGACTAATAGCGCCACCGTTAATCAATCGGTTGTGCGAGGGAGTCGAAATATTTATCTCTTAAGAGCAAATCAAGGACAGAGAATGGATCTGAAAATTACATCATTAGAAAATAATGCCGTATTTGATGTGATTGCACCGAATGGGGAAATATTGACAACAGAAGCTACCCAATCTAGTCTAAAATTACCTGCTACTGGAAATTATGAAATAATTGTAGGAGGAACTCGCGGCAATGCCACCTATAAATTAAATGTTAAAATTCAATAAATAGTAGCAATGTCCACCCGAAGATACTTTCATTTGTGGAACTTTAGCCAAAAGATTGTCAACCACAACGGTAGCAGCATCAATCTTGAATCAGTAAACAGTTATCAGTTATTCAGTTATCAGTTTACTGTTTACCGATCACTGAAAAAGCTTGCCAACCCCGATGAATAACCCCCCCGATAGTCCATTCAATTACACAGAGGCTTTTATTGCCCTAGGCACGAGTAATTTTGATCGCTCAGTGCAGTTTTATCGTCAATTGTTGCAACAGGAACCAAACCCCTACCTTGCCGACGTTTATGCGGAATTTAGGCTGATCAACCTTAAATTAGGTCTTTTTTGCCCTAAAGAGTCCCACAGAGACGAATTTGGCGATTCTAGGGGCAGTGGCATGAGCATTTGTTTCGAGGTGGAGAGTCTCGAAAAAGCCCTTGAGCATTGGAGCGAAATCGGCTATGGTGCTAGGGGAGAAATTAGCCAAACTTCCCACGGTCCGGAAATCTACATCTATGATCCCGATGGTAATCGTTTAATTTTCCATCAATCCACCGCTAAAACCAATCCTTTCAGGTAGGAACCTTCCGAGTGATAAATACTGGTGGGATGGTCGGCTGGTTGGCTTAAACGTGCTAAAATTCGCACTGGGCGAGCCGATTCAATGGCGGCAGCCATGACAGCCCCCTGAAAATGTTCTTCGTTAACCACTTGGGAACAGGAAAAAGTGAAAATAATACCTTGGGGGCGAATTTTCTGGAAAGCTTGCTGATTTAATCTTTTATAAGCCATAACCGCCTGATGACGGGATTGGATACTTTTGGCAAAAGCGGGGGGATCGAGGACAATCAGATCGTAATCCTCCTGACAGTCGCGCAGGAAGTTAAAAACATCGGCGCTGTAGGATTGATGGGGAACTTGACTGAGATTATTCAGGGCGATATTTTTTTCGGTAAGATCGATCGCACCGTGGGAACTATCAACGGAATCGACTAGGGCAGCCCCCGCTTGCATAGCATAGACGGAAAAGCCACCAGAATAAGAAAAAGTGTTTAAAACCCGTTTATTATGGGAATATTGAGATAATAAGGCTCTATTTTCCCTTTGATCGAGGAAAAATCCCGTTTTTTGTCCTTTTTCCCAATCAATAATAAAGCGATGGCCGGATTCTAACACCTCATCGCTGGTTTTTTGACCAAATAAGTATTTATTTTCGGAAATATGGGCGCTTTTCGCCAAAACTGCGGCACTTTTATCGTAAACTGCCCGTAAATTGTCAGCGTAGATAGTTTTCAGACAATCGACAATCAGATCGAGACGTTGGTATAAAGCTAGGGAATAAGCTTGAATAACCGCCGTGCCATTGTACCAATCGACGATTAAACTGGGTAAACCGTCTCCTTCAGCGTTAATTAAACGATAACAGTTAGTTTTCGGGTTATCCACTAAACCGATTTGTTGCCGCAGCTGATAGGCATTCTGGAATTTTTCGAGAAATAATTGAGCAATATCGCTGACTTTTGGGAAAGAAAGAATTTTAACGGCAATATTGCTAGGATTATACAGTCCAGTGGCTAGATATTCGCCTCGATCGCTATAAACCTCCACGATAGCACCCTCTTTGACTTCCCCCTCCATCTCTTTAATCGCCCCGGAAAATATCCAAGGATGGAATCGTTTAACAGCATCAATTTTATGGTTTCTCAGGATAATTTTCGGTAAATCTGGCATGGATAAAGAATCAGGGTTGATAGCTGACGGCTACTGGAAACTCTATTATCCCCTGCTGGCAGCACAAAACCATAGTTTCTTATCCCTCGATCGAGTGGCATCAAAGCAAGTCCCCACAATCGAGGGATAATCATACATGAGTAGAAAACGGGTTTCTCGGAGAAACCCGTTTTCTGTGCGTTACTCAACGGATTTAGTATCATAGGGAATTCTCGCCTATAATAAGTTAAATTTTAGCGATAGTCCCTCGACAAATGCCAAGGAAAAGTGATGCTGCCAGTGGTTTAAGTTTATGGTTTCAGCGTTTGGGCGCTGCCGGTTTGTTAGCGGGACAAACTTTTTTACATATTCTTAATGGCAAAATCCACCGGCGTAATACTCTCGAACAAATGAGCATTGTTGGACCAGAATCCTTGACAATTGCCCTAATTACTGCTGCTTTTGTGGGTATGGTTTTCACTATTCAGGTAGCCAGAGAATTTATTTTTTTTGGGGCGGGTAGTTTTGTTGGGGGAGTCCTTTCCTTGGCTTTAACCAGGGAATTAGCCCCGGTTTTAACCGCAGTGGTGGTGGCGGGAAGAGTTGGCTCGGCTTTTGCCGCCGAAATTGGTACAATGCGAGTAACAGAACAAATTGACGCTTTATATATTTTAAAAACCGATCCGATCGATTATTTGGTCATTCCCCGGGTGATTGCCTGTAGTTTAATGTTACCCCTGCTCACTATTATCTCTTTAGTCACGGGATTACTGGGTGGTTTATTGATTTCTGATAGTCTTTACGGTGTTTCCTATTCCCTATTCTTACAATCAGCCCAAAATTTTCTACAAACATGGGATTTAATTAGTTCTATGTTAAAGTCCCTAATTTTTGGGATTTTAATTGCCATTATCGGTTGCAGTTGGGGTTTAACCACCACCGGCGGTGCTAAAGGAGTTGGTCAATCCACTACCACGGCTGTGGTAACTTCTTTATTGGCGATTTTTGTGGCTAATTTTTTCCTCTCTTGGCTGATGTTTCAAGGGACTGGTAATGTGGAAATCGGCTAAGACAGTTATCAGTAATCAGTTATCAGTTATCAGTGCCAAGAAAACGGCAATTTTCTACTTAATAACGCTCACTAAAAACTCAAATCAATTTGGTCGAAATATCTATATTACATTTTGGGCGCACGCGATGCGCCCCTACCATTGGCGCAATAATATTATTGTAGGGGCGAATTGCATTCGCCCTCTTTTAATCACTTTTACTGCTCACCAATATGTGAGAAAAAGTCACAGATAGGAGATGCACCCAATCCGATTACCATAAACAGTAATCAGTGCCAAGAAAACGGCAATTTTCTACTTAATACCGCTCAGTAAAAACTCAAATCAATTTGGTCGAAATATCTATATTACATTTTGGGCGCACGCGATGCGCCCCTACCATTGGCGCAATAATATTATTGTAGGGGCGAATTGCATTCGCCCTCTTTTAATAACTTTTACTGCTCACCTATATGTGAGAGAAAGTCAGAGAAAGGATTGAGAGTAAGACAAGTTTTAATTAATTCCTCCACTCCCAGGACTGGATAAATAGGGACTCTTAACTGATTAATAACAGTTTCTAGGGTGATATCATCTAAAAATACCGCTTCCCCATGCTTAAGCATGAGAGAAGGTAATAAAACCCCATCCCCAAGATTTTTACCTTGTAATCCTTTGAGAATATCTTGCCCGGTTAATAAACCCGTAACCGTGATTTCCTGCCCCCAATAATCACTATTTAAAGCCACTAATTCCACGGTTAAACCCTGCACCTTATTTAACTGTTTAACTAGGGGTTGAAAAGCTTGTTCTACCGCATTGCCCACTACCCATACCAACCGTCTAGAGGGACTAATTTGAGCAGGCAATAACTTCTTGGCTGTCTTCTGAAAATCCCTAATAAATTGACGAATAGAGCCAACTCCGTTACCGATTTGGGGATAGTCTTCGTAGTGAGATTGAGGGGGTAAATCGACTCGGGCAATTAAAAACCATTCATCGGCTAACCACAGCACATTACTGCCAAATTCTTGACGAAATTTTTTCTGTAAAGTTTGGACTTGTTCAATAACTTCTCGCGCTTTTTCTTGACTAACGGGAATTAATTCATCTTCTTGGGGACGAAAGCGGGTTAATCCCACGGGAACTACGGCAATCGACTCCACACAGGGAATATCTCCCCGATGAAAAGAAACCAGATCTAACAGGGTTCTTTCGAGATGAATTCCATCATTAATATTGGGACAAACTACCACTTGTGCATGAATTTGTAATTGTCTCGCTTGTAGCCACTTTAAATGGTCTAAAATTTGACCAGCGCGGTGATTTTTTAAGAGACGAATTCTCAGATCGGGTTCCGTGGCATGAACGGACACAAAAAGCGGTGATATCCGCATCTTTTCGATCCGCTGCCATTCTTTTGAGGTGAGATTAGTTAAGGTTAAATAACTGCCATAGAGAAAACTTAAGCGATAGTCATCATCTTTATAGTATAAAGTTTCTCTTTTGCCCTCTGGTTGTTGATCGATAAAGCAAAAAGGACATTTGTTATTACACTGAATTAAGCCATCAAAAAGGGCAGTTTCAAACTCTAAACCTAAGTCTTCATGATAATCTTTTTCGATTTTTACTTGGTGAGTTTTGCCCTGACTATCAAGCACTTCTAGGGTTAAAAATTCATCGGCACATAAAAATTGATAATCGATTAAGTCCCGGGGACGATTACCATTAATAGAGACGAGCGAATCCCCGATTTCAAAACCTACCTCGGCGGCGATCGAATCTGGGATGACACCACTAATTTTAGCTGGACGAATAGTTAATTCACTCATATTTTTAGGTCGCCATCCAATTATTTAACTGCATTTCCCAGAGAGTCTTTGGCTGCGTTTTAATATTTGTCAAGTTAATTCTACAGCATTTTAGGGCGATCGCTGTTAGGGATTGGGGAAAAAACCAAAAAGTTTAGCAGCCCCTCCTAAAATGGCCACAATCAGAGCGATGAGAATCCCCCGATTGGTAAATTCCTGATAGGCAACTCTTGCAGTTAACCCTTTAATTTCTGTGGTTAGTCGCTCATCCAAGGCTTTAATCTCCCCTTTGAGTTCGACTTGTCCTATTTCCACTTTCGTCAACCGTTCTTCTATCTTATCAAATCTCTCATCTACCTGATCAAATCTCTCATCGATCCGTTTTTCCAGAGAATCGATTTTCCCCTCAATCCTTGTCAGAACTGCTTCTAGGGAATAAGTGACGGTTTCGTTAGCCATTTTCTGTCTCCTTTAGCTCTTCTGGATTCACCATCGTGATCTCAATATCAGTATCGCTGATTTTTGCCTGCAAGTTTCAATCTCTAATAGGGGTTAAGATTAATGGGAACGCTGTAGGGTTGATTCATGAATCAACCCTACAAAGTATTAATCTCTAATAGGGGTTAAGATTAATTGGAACTTTTGGGGTTCTGGGACTGCGGAGAGGCAAAAGGAAGAATGAATAATCAGTTTTTAATAATCAGATTTAGTATAATGGCAAAAAACCCATCTTTGTTCAAGATGGGGTAAGGCAAAAATCAAATCAATCTAAACAGTAACAGGTTCTCGATCGAGGGGTTTAACGCGCTCGAGCAGTGCTTGCAATTGTTCCCCTTCAATCACCTCTTTACTGAGGATTTCTTGGGCAATTTCTTCGAGCAAATCGCGATTTTGAGCCAGGATATCCAGGGCCTGCTGATGACCATTTTCGACAATCTCTTTCACTTCATTATCGATCGCTTTGGCCGTATCATCGCTCACCAAACGCCGGGGATTCATCATACCATCTCCCAGAAAACTATTCTGTTGACCTTTTTCGTAGGCTAGGGGACCCAAGGTCTTACTCATACCATAGGTTGTCACCATGCGTTCGGCCAAGTCTGTCGCCCGCTGCAGGTCATTAGCGGCCCCAGTAGTAATACTACCGAAGATAATTTCTTCGGCAGCCCGACCGCCTAAAAGAGTAGCAATTTGGTCGCGTAATTCCGTATCATCCATAAGGAAACGGTCTTCCGTGGGCATTTGCAGGGTATAACCGAGGGCTGCCATGCCGCGAGGCACGATCGAAATCTTAGCAACTTTACCACCCCCCGGCATAACTGCACCGACGAGAGCGTGACCAACTTCGTGATAAGCGACGATTTTCTTCTCTTTTTCCGAGAGAACCCGGCTTTTCTTCTCTAAACCGGCCACTACCCGCTCGATTGCCTCATTAAAGTCCTCTTGGGCGACGGTGCTGCGTTGATTGCGGGCTGCCAATAAAGCGGCCTCATTGACTAGATTAGCTAAGTCAGCACCAGCAAAACCGGGGGTACGGGTAGCAATCTGTTTTAAATCTGCATCCGAGCCTAATTTTACCTTACCTGCGTAGATTTCGAGGATTTTTAAGCGTCCAGCCAGATCGGGGCGATCAACTAACACTTGGCGATCAAAACGGCCGGGGCGTAAAAGGGCGGGATCAAGAGTTTCGGGGCGATTAGTGGCGGCCAGCACGATCACCGTCGCATCACCAGCGTTAAAACCGTCCATTTCCGTCAATAATTGGTTTAAAGTCTGTTCCCGTTCATCGTTACCCCCCATAAAATTACCGTTAGCGCGAGATTTACCGATCGCGTCTAATTCATCGATAAAAATAATACAGGGGGCTTTTTTCTTGGCCTGTTCAAACAGATCTCGCACTCGGGCCGCACCCGCACCGACAAAGAGTTCCACGAATTCCGAACCCGAGATACTAAAAAAAGAAACTCCCGCTTCTCCCGCTACTGCTTTTGCCAGCAGGGTTTTTCCTGTCCCCGGCGGACCAACTAGGAGGACACCCTTGGGAATCCGCGCCCCGATTTGAATGTAACGTTGGGGATATTTGAGAAATTCGACGATTTCGGCTAATTCGGTTTTCGCTTCTTCCACACCGGCCACATCTTCAAAAGTGGTTTTGGTGGTGTCTCCTTCCACATAGACTTTAGCGCGACTTTTGGTAATCGATAAAGCCCCAGCTGGACCACCGCCACCGCTGCGAGCGAGGAAAAATTGCCAAATACCGACAAAAATCAGGGGAGGAATCACCCAACTAAGGACACTACCAATCCAGCCATTTTTTGGCGGTGGTGCGGCGGCGAACTCTACGCCCTTGGCTTCCAGACGTTTGGGCAATTCTAGGTCAAAAATCGGTGTAGTGCTGAAAATTCGTCCGTAGTTGCCCTCTTGGTCGTTTTTAAGCTGATAACGAATCTCATTCTGTCCCACGGATACCCTAGCGACGTTGCCATCTTCCACTTGGTCGATAAAAAGACTATAGGGAACTTTGGGGACGCTAGGGCCAAATAATTGCGGAAAAAGGAGGTTAACAATCAGAAATAAGCCGCCCACGGCTAATAAAACATTACCGATCAGGCGGGATTGTGAAGGAGGTTTGCTTTTTATACTCATTGCTGGGCCTGATTCATTAAAATTATTCTCTATCCTCTCCTCATTGTAGGCTGTTGACTGCTCAAGTTCAGATTAAATCAGGCAGGGGGATTACCGTCGTCTTCGGGCGGTTTTTGCTCTAGTAAAGCCTCTAGACGGGTTTGGGCAAGCTCAAAATCCGGCGCAATCCCTAAAGCTTTTTGATAACAGGCGATCGCTGCTTGGGTTTCGCCTAAATTTTCTAGGGTACTGCCGCGATTGTACCAAGCTTGATAAAAATTATCGTCCGCTTCTAGCACCTGTTGCCAAGATTCTAAAGCTTCTTGCCAACGTTGCAGTCCGTATAGGGCGCTGCCTCTAGCGTTAATGATTTGGTGATCGTTGGGGGTGATTTCTAGGGCGCGATCATAACTACTTAACGCTTCTTCGTAGTTACCAATCATGGCTAAGGCACTACCACGATTATGCCAGGCCGAGGCTAATTGGGGGTCGATCGTCAAGGACTGTTCCCAATCGGCGATCGCATTTGACCAATTGCCTAAATTTGCCTGTTCTAAGCCCTGATGAAACCAATCTTCGGCAGTTTCAGGGTTTTTACCTTCCTGGGCGGAAAATTGAGCGATGAGACTATCAATAATGCTTTCTGCGTCCTTATTTTCGATGCCCAATTGTTCGGCCATTTGGCCCGCTAGGGTAGAATCGTTTTGCAGACGGTCAAATAATTCATCGAGGGTGAGGGTTTCTAATTGGGGATTTTCTGGGTCATTACCGTTAAAATCGCTAGTTTCACCGGAATATAAGAGATTTTCTGGGGGTTGCGGCAGGGAATAACTGCCCGGGGCCTCATCTTCCCCGGCGTATTCCCAGATTAAAGTGGCAGTTTCTTTGCTGTAGAGTTGATAACCGATCTCGTAGGAAGCTTCACCAATACGTTCAATCCCGGGGAAAGCGCGAGCTAATTCTCCCAAACGGATCATTCTGGTGGCGAGAATTTGGTTAAGGGAAGCGGAGGATTGCAGACGGGTGCCAAAGAGCTCTAACCATTCTACCCAATCTTTTTGCCGACCTCGATCGCCCAATTTCTCAAAAAATCTCAGAATTCTGCCTTCGTGCCAACCGTGGGCCACCCCATCGAGTAACTCCATATAGAGAAACTCGTAGTCTGTATCGGTTAGGGGAACAGATTCGATCGCTTGTACTTTCCCCTTTCCCCCTTGTCCCCCCAAAAGTCGGGTAAAAAAGTTTTCGATCGCACGCCAAAGTTTTCTTAAAAGTCCCTGCATTCTAATCTCGACACTGGTTTTATTAATCTTGCAAGCATCACCCAATTAGTCTAGCAGTTATCAGTTATCGGGGATTGACTCTCCCCCGCTAACCGCTCGCGCGGTGTAGCGGGGGATTCTCGGTTCTTAGGCTTTTAACTAGATCGACCGAGTTTAACCCAGTCGATCCCCGTCAAATCGCCTCCGCGAGCGTTTTCTAACACGGTCAGTCCGACCGCGTTTTTTCCTCGGTTCTCAATTACCTTCGCTGATGCCGTATCTCTCGGTTCAATGTGGCCGCAAGAATCACACCGGTGAACTCTTTCCGATAACGCTTTTTTACCAGTAATTGCGCCACAATTCGGACACTCTTGCGAGGTTCCGTTTTTATCAACCTTAAGATAATATTTTCCCCGTTTCCAAGCGACAAACGGTAATATCTCGTTAATAAAACTACCGATACCTGAATCCAGAGATTGTTTTCTAACGATCCCTCTAGACCAGGAAACGAAGTTAATATCTTCAACAAAGATATTATCAGCGAGATCGCAAAGGTAATGAGCTAACTTAAAATGCCAATCTCTACGAGTATTAGACACTTTTTCGTGTAATCTCGCTATCTTATCTTGGAGTTTTAACCAATTGTTCGAGCCTTTGACTTGATGTTTCAAGCGTCTTTGTAGCAATTTAAGCTTACTCTGTACTTTCAACAAAAATCGAGGGGCTTTGATTAAATCTCCCCGTGAAGTAGCGACAAAACTCTCAATTCCCGCGTCAATTCCTAAACAGGTCTTCCCTACTGTCATATCGGGAACTAATTCCGTAGATTGGAAAGAAACCAAAACGTAAAATCCCGACGCTTTTTGGATAATTCGAGCTTGTTTAGGCTCAAACCCAGACGGGTACTTTCTGGATTTCCTAATCCGAATTTTTCCCAATTGTGGAAAATTTAAGTATTCGTCACCTAAGAAGTTTTTTGACAGCGTGGGAAAAATAAAACTTCGCATCTTTTTCTTGAATCTAGGAAAGCCGAAGCCTTTCGATTTTATATGGTCAAAAGCTTTATCTACAGTTTTTAAGACTTGCTGTAAGACTTGAGCGTTAACCGTCTTTAATATCGGATAGATTTTTTTAGCTTCCGTTAGATTTTTAGCTTGAACGAAGTAATTTGGATAGGGGTCATCCGCAGGAATTATGTACTCGGAAACTAACGAACAACGATCCGCAAGACACTTTCGAGAGTGTAACCAATCTTTCCGTTCCGAGAGCGCGTAATTATAAACGCTCTTACAAACATCAAGAATGTGGACAATCTCTCGTTCTTGTTTCTTGTTTACCTTTAGTTTGTACTGATAGGTAAGCGTTATCACTGTCGTTAGCTTCGTGATGTGATGTATAGTTAAATTGTAACACTTACCGCCCAATATTTCAACTGATTACAATCATGGACCAAACTAATCGCTAACCTTAAAACAGTTAGTAGTCGCTTAATTAGACAAGAATTTCCAGATTTGGCGGCAAAGTATTTCGACAACAAACCCTATTTTTGGGCGGGAGCTTATTTCGTGGCTAGTTGTGGCGACGTTACTGTCGAACAACTAAAAAAATACGTCGAGAACCAAAACTCCCCAAAAGTGGAAAGGCTACTGCGTTAGTTTCATTCTGGTCGCGATTCATCTCCCGTTAACCGCTACGCAGTTTAACGGGAGTCCTCTCGCGACCTTGAGATAGGGGTGAGGGGTGGGGCAGATTTTTCAGGGATCAGTAAACAGTAATCAGTGAAAATACTCCTCACTTAATACCGCTTACCGATCACCGATAACTTAATTATTGGCCATTACCCAATTAACTAGAGTGCGGACGGGAAAACCAGTGGCCCCGGAATTATTAACGCCATTTTCTTTGTCGGACCAGACGGGTCCTGCGATATCTAGGTGGAGCCAGGGAGTATTATTAATGAATTGCTTCAAAAATAAAGCGGCTGTAATGGAACCGCCGGGGCGCGGGCCAGTGTTTTTCATATCGGCAATTGGAGACTTCAGACCCTCGAAATATTTTTCTTCTAGAGGCATTGGCCAGAATTTTTCGCCGGCTAATTTAGCGGCCTCTTGGAGTTGAGCAGCGAGACTCTCATCGCTACTCCATAAACCGGCGATATCGTCCCCCAAAGCGACGACACAGGCCCCAGTTAAAGTGGCTAGATCCACGATCGCATCCACCTCTAATTTTTCCGCAAAAACCAAGCCATCGGCCAGGGTTAATCGTCCCTCGGCATCGGTGTTATTGACTTCAATAGTTTTGCCGTTAGAAGCGGTTAAAATGTCACCGGGGTGCATAGCGCGACCACTAATCATATTTTCCGTAGCCGGACAGATAAAGTGTACTTCCACTTCTGGCCGTAATTGGGCGATCGCCTTGGCCGCGCCTAGGGTGGCGGCACCACCCCCCATATCCGTTTTCATGGTTTCGATGCCGCTGCCGGCCCCTTTAATATTCAAACCGCCGGAATCAAAGGTTAGACTTTTACCGACGATTGCTAGTTTACGTTTCGGGGTTCCTTGGGGTTTATAGATTAAATGAATGAATTTCGGGGGAATATCCGAGGCTTTGGCTACTCCTAGGAAGGATCCCATACCCAGGCTTTCGCATTCTTCCTGTTCCAGAATATTAAGACTTAATCCGTATTCGGTGGCAATTTGCTCGGCGGTTTCTGCCATGGTTAGGGGGGTGACGGTGTTCGCGGGAGCATTGACTAATTCTCTGGCCAGAATCACCCCGGAACAGATTTGCTCGGCCTTGGCGATCGCAGATGCTTGCTCTCCTAAACCCAATAACTCGACGGTTGCTAATTTGGCTCCTTTTTCCTCCTTAGTGGACTTGAAGCGGGTATCCTGATGATTGGCCAGCAGCAGCCCTTCCGTGATTGCTCCGGCAGTGGCGGACTGATCCCCAACTACCGGTAAACTGATGGCCAGAGCTTGGCTTTTTTGTTGTTTGGCCAGACGAGCGATGGCGGCGGCCGCTAGACGCAGGGTTTGCAGGTCGAAATCGGCAGTTTTTCCCAATCCCACCAGGATTAATTTGCGAATCGGACCCCCACCACCTAGACGAGTCGCCGCACTGCTGCCTGATTTTCCCTCGAATTCCGTCTCGGAGATGAGTTCCCCTAGGGTTCCCCCCAGTTTATCGTTCAATTCTGCCAATTCTCCTGCAATCTCTATGGCTCCTTCTGGTAAACCTAGGGCTAAAGTATCTCCTGTCCAAGTAAGGAGCGAGGTGTCAGTCGATCGAATATCCATTCTTTATCTCGATAATTCTTTGCAAAATGCTTATATTAATCACTATACTGTAAGCTCTATCAGTGGCTGTCTTATTCTTTGTGTGATAAGTTTAACTTATATAGTAGTGATCGATCTCTGTGTCCTTTGTGTCTGGAGTGGTTCGTTCCACTCACTCGCCCATAAGACTGTATCTTAACTTCAGTTCGGGATAAGGGAATTTTGCCATAGCTTCCACGAAAGAATACGAGTTTCAGGCTACGGTAGCATCAGGGTTTTAGCTTATCCCGAACTGAGGTTACCTACTTAGGGTTTGCGGCAAAAAGTTTTTCGTGGGGGCAGGGTGTGGGGTGTAGGGTGTAGGGTTTAGGGTTTTAGCGATTTTCAGGGGGTCAATTACCTAATTTTCAGGGAAAAAGTGCCTAAACTTCCCCCCGCTCACCCCAATGTCTGGCACTTTTTGATGGGAAAAAAGTCTAAAATTCTTATCCAACAAGGTTTTTAGATTTATTCAGCAAGCCCTACTTAACTGGTAACTGGTAACTGGTAACTGATAACTGATAACTGATAACTGGTAACTGATAACTGATAACTGGTAACTGATAACTGGTAACTGGTAACTGGTAACTGAATCAATGCGTTATCGACGATTTGGCCGTACTAATTGGCAATTTTCGCTGTTTTCTCTGGGGACAATGCGCTGTTTGTCCTCAGAGTCGGTATTTGCCGCAACACTCGATCGCGCCCTAGAATTGGGGATTAATCACCTAGAAACGGCCAGAGGTTACGGTAATAGCGAAGTTTTTCTCGGTCGCTACCTGCAGCGTCAAGGGGTGCGGGAGCGGGTTTATCTGACCACGAAATTGGTCCCCACTCCCGATCGCCAAACTATGGAAAAAGCGATCGCCGAATCCCTAGAACGATTACAATTAAATCACCTCGATTGTCTAGCAATTCACGGTATTAACACCCGCGAGCATTTAAACTGGATTAAAGACCCGCAAGGCTGCATGAAAGCCGTTTTTATGGCCCAAGAAGCTGGAAAAATCGGTCATATTGGCTTTTCTACCCATGCACCCCTAGAAATTATTCTCGAGACGATCAATACAGATTTCTTCGCTTTTGTCAATATCCATTACTATTTTTTTTGGCAAAGACAGCAACCAGCGATCGCTTTAGCCCAAGCCAAGGACATGGGTGTGTTTATTATCTCCCCTGCTGATAAGGGAGGTAGTCTCCACAGACCTCCCAAGAAGCTAGAGGAGTTATGCGCCCCTTTTTCACCCCTAGAGCTAAATTATCGCTTTTTATTGAGCGATCCGCGCATTACTACCCTCAGCGTCGGGGCAGCGATACCAGAGGAATTAGAGGCAATTATTAACGTATGCGAAGAAGATCAGCCCCTAGATGCGGCAGAAATTGCCGTTTTTAAGCGTTTAGAGGCACATTTAACCGATAAATTGGCTACAGATTTATGTAGCCAATGTTATCAATGTTTACCCTGTCCTGAAAATATTAACATCCCTGAAGTGTTGAGACTGCGGAATCTGGCAGTAGCTTACGAAATGACCGATTTTGGCCAGTATCGCTATCGAATGCTGGAAAATGCCGGTCATTGGTTCCCCGGACGCAAAGCGAATAATTGTACTGAATGTGGTGATTGTTTACCTCGCTGCCCGGAAACATTGCCAATTCCCAGTCTGTTATTTGATACACACGAACTACTTAAAGGACCAGCGCAACGGAGATTGTGGTCATCTTAGGACGAAACCTAGAAAAATTTTTTTTGGGGATCGTCAAAGTGTAAAAACTATCTTAAGATTAACAGGTAAGAGAATTAACTTTCTTGAATTTAAAGAGACAAAAAACAAGAAATAGATTAAGGAGTAAAGGATATGGCACTCGTCCCCATGCGGTTATTGTTGGATCACGCGGCTGAGAACGGATATGGCATCCCCGCTTTTAACGTAAATAATATGGAGCAGATCCAAGCGATCATGCAAGCGGCGGCAGCCACCGATAGCCCCGTTATCCTGCAAGCTTCTCGCGGTGCGCGCAAATATGCAGGGGAAAACTTCCTGCGTCACTTGATCACCGCCGCGGTGGAAACCTATCCTCATATCCCCATCGTGATGCACCAAGATCACGGTAATGAACCCGCCACCTGCTACTCGGCGATCCGTAACGGTTTCACCAGCGTCATGATGGATGGTTCCTTAGAAGCGGATGCTAAAACTCCCGCCACCTACGAGTACAACGTTAACGTTACTGCTGAAGTAGTAAAAGTTGCTCACTCGATCGGTGCTAGTGTGGAAGGGGAACTCGGTTGTTTAGGTTCCTTAGAAACCGGTAAAGGAGAAGCGGAAGATGGCCACGGTTTTGAGGGAGAATTAGATCACTCGATGCTGTTAACCGATCCCGATGAAGCGGTGGATTTCGTCGAAAGAACCCAAGTAGATGCTTTAGCAGTAGCCATTGGTACTAGCCACGGCGCTTACAAATTTACCCGCAAACCCACCGGCGAAATTCTCGCTATTAGCCGTATTGAAGAAATTCATAACCGCTTACCCAATACTCACTTGGTCATGCACGGTTCTTCCTCGGTTCCCGAAGATCTCCTCGAATTAATCAACCAATTCGGTGGCGCTATCCCTGAAACCTACGGTGTTCCCGTGGAAGAAATCCAAAAAGGCATCAAGAGTGGTGTGCGTAAAATCAATATCGACACCGACTGCCGTTTAGCAATTACCGCCGCAGTTCGTGAAGCACTATTCAGCAACCCGAAAGAGTTTGATCCCCGTTCCTTCCTGAAACCCTCGATCACCTATATGCAGAAAGTTTGTGCTGATCGCTATCAACAATTTGGTACCGCCGGTAACGCCAGCAAAATCAAACAAATGTCCCTCGATGACTACGCAGCCAAATATGCTAAAGGGCAATTAACCCAAGTCAGCAAAAAAGTTGTGGCTGTCTAGTGGCTGAACAATTAAGCGATCGCTTAATGGCACCGATCTAGTAGAATTTTTTGGGGTAGTTAACCATAACTACCCTCTTTTTTATCAGGAACGATCGATCTTTGTGTCCTTTGTGTCTCTGTGGTTCGCTCTACGCGCTCGGCCACAGGACTGTATCTTAGAATACATTTTATCCACCAAACCCGGGAGAGCCGAATCGATTTCAGAGAAAAGACTATACTGAAAATAATCAGCAGATCAGCACTGGATTTATAAGAGAAGCAAGATGAGAAAAAAATCGTTGTGGGCGGGATTATTGGTGGGATTTTGGTTTTGTCTGACTTGGATGGCATGGACACCCACAGCAGCCGCCTTTAGCGAAGAACAAAAATTAATACTGCAATCTTGGCGATTAGTCAACCAATCCTATTATGATGACACCTTTAATCATCAAAACTGGTGGCAGGTGCGGGAACAATTCATCAAAAAACCCCTCAACGATCGGACGGCGGCCTATAATGCGATCGAACAGATGTTAGCCACTCTCGATGAACCTTTTACCCGTCTCTTGCGACCGGATCAATACCATAACCTACAAATTAGCACCACGGGGGAATTATCGGGGGTAGGACTGCAAATTAATATCAATCCTGACAATGGTTACTTAGAAGTAGTTGCCCCCCTTGCCGGTTCTCCTGCTGAGGCCGCTGGTTTGACTAGCCACGATCGCATTTTGTTTATTGATGGCATCGATACCACTACTTTAACCCTCGATGCAGCAGCAGCCAAAATGCGCGGGACACCCGGAACAGAAGTTTCCTTAGTCATTCTTCCCGATCAAAAAAGTCAACCAAAAACCCTATCTTTAACCCGCCAACGCATTTCTTTAAGTCCAGTGGTAGCGGTTTTAGATAAAAATTCTAGTTCCTTGCCCATCGGTTATGTGCGTTTAAATCAATTTAGTGCTAACGCTGCCAAAGAAGTCTCGGAAGCGGTGACGAACTTACAAAAACAAGGAGCCAAGGGTTATATTTTAGATTTAAGAAATAACCCCGGTGGTTTACTGCAAGCGGGCATAGAAATCGCTCGGATGTGGATTAATCAGGGAACGATCGTTTATACGGTTAATCGCGAGGGAATTGCCGATAGTTTTGCCGCTTCTGGCAATGCTTTAACCGACTCGCCTTTAGTCGTTTTAGTCAATCAGGGAACCGCCAGTGCCAGCGAGATTTTAGCCGGAGCATTACAGGACAATCAACGAGGGGTTTTAGTGGGAGAAAAGACTTTCGGTAAGGGATTAATTCAGTCCCTATTCGAGTTACCCGATGGGGCAGGATTAGCGATTACCGTGGCGAAATATGAAACTCCCGCTCACCATGATATTCATAAGTTAGGAATTATGCCCGATCAAGTGGTGGCACAGGAACCGATCACATATCAGGAAATCGGCACCGAAAAAGATAGTCAATACCAAACGGCAATTCAGTTTTTAAACCAGAAGACCGTTTTAGCCAAAGCTTCCTAAGTGGGGTTTTCAGTTATCAGTTATCAGTTACCAGTTATCAGATGCGAGTTTTCAGGATTCTTCGTTACTTGGTCTGCTTCGATCGGGTGGCATAAATCGACTAAATTCTTATCTGGCAAGAGACTTAATTGATTAGTTCGTTAGAGAGGGAAAATAATTGACCAAGATCCCATCAATGTCTTTCTATATAAGGGTTTCATCCCTTATAACCCCCTCCATTGCCTAACACAAACAAAAAGAACCGTTTTCAGTTCACTGTTCACTGTTCACTGTTTACTGTTTACTGATCACTGGACGGCTACGCCGTGCCTTTGGCAACACTGAAAAAACTTCCCACACCCCACACCGGACGGCATAGATCGAACAAATTAGCCATTTTTTCCATCAATATCTAAATTAAGATGAAAACCTGTTTGATTTGGAGAGAATGCTAACATCGATTAGAATTTTCCCAGTCCGGGTTTTTCAGCCTTGCAACCTTAACTCATCCTTGATTTTACTGCCATGCAGAGATATATTCGATCGCCCCTAGCCCTAACCCTGAGCATCAGCCTCTTAGCTAATTTTTTAACCGCTTGTAATAATGCCCAAACCCCCGATAACACTGCCTCTAGTCCCACCACCACTGCTCCCGGTGATGAGGGACTAAAATTAGGGGCTTTACTGCCCATTACCGGAGATTTAGCCGCTATTGGTCAAAATATGCCCGAAGCAGCCGCCCTAGCGGTGGAGACTATCAATGCCTGTGGTGGAGTCAATGGCAAACCCGTCACCCTGGTGAAAGAAGATGACCAA
Source organism: Microcystis protocystis FBCC-A270 (assembly GCF_050500235.1). NCBI lineage: Bacteria > Bacillati > Cyanobacteriota > Cyanophyceae > Chroococcales > Microcystaceae > Microcystis > Microcystis protocystis. The sequence goes on along the minus strand of NZ_CP191407.1, from coordinate 3,804,161 downwards.
ACCGATCCCGCCGCCGGTGCTTCAGCAATGACGAAACTAGCGGAGGTGGATAAAGTAGCTGGTGTGATCGGTTCCTTTGCCAGTAGCGTCTCGGGAGCAGCCGTCGATGTGGCGGTGAGAAATAAAGTTATGTTAGTCTCTCCGGGTAGCACCAGTCCTGTATTTACTGACAGGGCGAAAAAAGGCGATTTTCAAGGTTTTTGGGCGCGGACGGCTCCCCCGGACACCTACCAAGCTCAAGCTTTAGCGGTCCTAGCTAAGAAAAAGGGTTTTCAAAATGTGGCCACCGTCGTGATCAATAACGATTATGGAGTCGGATTTGAACGGGAATTCGTGAGCGCTTTCGATAAATTAGGCGGCACGATCACTAATAAGCAAAATCCCGTCCGTTATGACCCGAAAGCTGCCACTCTCGATAGTGAAGCGGCGGCTGCCTTCGCTAATCAACCGGATGCTGTAGCGGCAGTCCTTTACGCTGAAACGGGCAGTTTATTGCTACAAGCGGCCTATAAACAGGGATTGACCAAAGGAGTTACCGTCCTCCTCACCGATGGGGTTTATTCGGAAGATTTCACCAAACAGGTGGGGAAAGGAACTGATGGTAAGTCAATTATTGCTGGGGCCCTAGGCACTGTCCCCGGGGCCGACGGTCAAGCTTTAAGCGCTTTTACTACTCTCTGGAAAGAAAAAACTGGCAAGGATGTCACCGCTTTTGTTCCCCATACTTGGGACGCGGCGATTTTATTGATGTTAGCAGCTGAGGCGGCTAAATCTAACACCGGGGAAGGGATTCAAAGCAAGATTCGTGAGGTGGCTAATGGTCCTGGGACGGAAGTAACCGATGCTTGTCAAGCCATGGAAATGATTCGCAAAGGCGAAGATATTAACTATCAGGGGGCCAGTGGCAATGTGGATATCGATGAAAATGGCGATGTGGTCGGTAGTTACGATGTCTGGACTGTTAATGATGACGGCACTCTCAAGGTTATCGATCAGGTGACACCTAATCAGTGATCAGTAATCAGTAATCAGTGATCAGTAATCAGGAGATTGTTTTTATTTATTCTCTCTGCTCTCCTTCTCCCCTCTCTCCCCCAACACCCACGAAGTCTGTTGACAGCAGCATACTTTGTGCTTTTTGTCAAAAAAACTTTTTTTTTGCAACAAAACTACACAAAAAAAAGATCATCGTTGTGGGTGAAATTGACTCATTTACCCGTCTTAATTAGGATCACCTTCTAGCTGTGGCAAGGGTTTCAAGCGTTGCTGTCCAAAAAAGCACAGAACTGCCCACTATGAAATTCAGTAAAATCGCTGTAACCATGATAACATCGTTGTTAAATAAAAATCTTTCTCAATTAATTTTTAAGAATTTGTAAATATTGCGGAATGTTAATTTGAATATTCTCAAGTTTTTGGCATCAATCAATAATTTTTACTTATCTTTGACCAATATCGGGTTAGGAGTCAGAAGTCAGGAGATAGGAGATTATTTTTATTTATTCTTCCCACACCCCACTTCATAATTCCCAATCCATCACTGATGACTGAAAACCGAGACAGTTTTCTGAGGACTTTTTTTATTGGTGGGAACTGGATCGGGGTCATTTTCTTCCCTGGCCACCCGGATTAAGAGGGCGGCTAAAAAGAGACTGGCTAAACTGGAACTGCCGCCATAGCTAAAGAGAGGGAAAGGTAGGCCCGTAGTGGGTAAAGAACCAGTAGCCACACCGATATTTAACAGAGATTGACCGATTAAAATTACCATCGCCCCGATCGCCACTAATTTTTTGATGCGATGACGACATTTAACCGCCACGATCAGGGCGAGAGTAGCGTAGAGAAATAGCATGATTAACAGTAAAATACCGCCAATAAAACCAAATTCCTCGCCAAAGACAGCGAAAATAAAATCCGTATCTGGGAAGGGTAGATAAAATAATTTTTGTTGGGATAAACCGTAACCGCTGCCAGTGGTTCCGCCAGAACCGATCGCCAGTAAACTCTGCACTAATTGATAACCATCACCCCGGGGATCCTGCCAGGGGTCTAGGAAAGATAAAATCCGTTTTCTCTGGTATTCGCGGAAAGTAACACTGACCACGGCCATAGTTAAACCCAGTAAAGCGGTGCTGGTCATGTAGGATAAAGGCAGACCAGAGGCGAGAGCGATCAGCCAGAGAGTTATACCACACAGAGCAGTGGTACTCAAGTTAGGTTGTAAGAGGATGCCGGCTAGAATTAGTCCAAAAATAGCGATCCAAGTTAACCGTTGATTGACATTTAAACGCGGCCATCCACCGAAAACCGCCGCTCCTTGCAGGACGAGAAACGGTTTCATAAATTCCGACGGTTGCAAGAGAATCGGCCCGATTTTAATCCAACGGGTGGCACCATTGATATTAGCTCCCAAACCGGGGATGAGAGTGATCAAAATTAATCCTAAAACTAATAAAATCATCCAGGGGGCGATTTTGAGGAGTTTCTCGATCGGCAATCGCACCAGGAAATTAAAGCCAATTAAGCCAACCCAAAGCCAGATTAATTGGCGGATAAAATAGTATAGTCCGTTATCAAAGCGACTGTCAGCCAGAGCGTAGGAAGCGGAAAAAAGCACGACTAACCCGACTAACAGCCACAAAAAAGTCATCCAGCGCAATAATCGCGCTTCGGCTGACCAGTTTTTCACATCGGGGTCAAAAATAGGGATAATATATTGCCACACGGAGATTTTTCGCAAAGAAGTATCTTGCACAGATTAACCAAAAGGACTAGGCTCGATCGCAGTTTGTTCCACTATCCGACGGCGACATGACCGATTAAACCCGCGTTTTCACCGTGCCATTCTAGGGTATCACCGATCGCCTGACCGTCGTGATAGGCAGCCAAGAGAATTTCCGCCGTTTTCCCCCAAACAATATTACCCTGACGATCAAGGGAAATCATGCCCAGATCCCGACCATTAGTTTGGGATTCGTGCATCGATTTCTCCACGGCAGCGGCGAGGGAAAAACCATCGGTGACGCGAATGACCACCTTAGCGGCTAAACACTCATCGATAATATCTTCCCCGACCCCCGTACAGCTTACTCCGGCCCATGGATTGGCATAATTGCCGGCCGGCATGGCACTGTCACTAACGCGACCGATTCTTTCTAATCCCTTCCCCCCGGTAGAAGTTCCGGCGGCGATGTCTCCTTGCTGATCAAGGGCCACCACCCCGATAGTTCCCCGTTGTGCTGACGAATCGGCGAATAAACGGGCCATTTTGCGATTAAAGTTCGTCTTTCTTTCTTCCATCCATTCTTGAATCCGATAATCGGTTAGGGGATCATAGAGGGGAATTTGTAATTCTCGGGCCAGATCTGCAGCCCCAATTTCCGAGAGAATGCGATCCTCTTGACTTTGGAGAAATTGAGCCAGGCTAATGGGATTCTGTACCCGCGAGACGTTAATGACACCGCTTAAACGCTGGTGACGACCATCCATCAAGGCTGCACTCATTCGCACCTGACCGTCCGATTGCACCACCGAACCGGTTCCAGCATTAAATCGCGGTTCATCCTCCAGTAACATACATCCTTTTGTCACCGCTTCCACAGCACTAGCACCATTGTCAAGGAGGTTGTAAATATTCTTAACAATCCCCCGGAGAGAATCGCGCACTGATTCTAAACCACCTTTATCCTCTAGGGAACTCGCTCCCCCATGAATAATTAACTTCGCATTTACTCTGGTCATCGAAAAATTGAGTCCGAAACCCCGTCTCTTGAGGACGGCTTTGCCATTAAATAGTAGCGCATTTACACCATCTATCTTGACTTCCCCTTTAACAAAAGGGCATAAACTGTACTGTCAGCTGCCCGCGCATTTAAATTGCTTAACAGCTTATCAAATATTTTTTCGGCATTTTTATTTGAATTAGGGTTTGCTGAATAAGTACGGGCGAAGCATTCGGATAGAAAATCTACCTTTTCACCGATAGGTTATTGTCCGAATGCTTCGCCCCTACAGGACGCGGGCCGATGAAGACGCAAGGTTTTGAACGACGATTCTCTCAAAATCTTGCACCTGTTTCGCGAGAAAAGCCCCAAAACCTTTACTTTGCCTACATTTCAAATTTATTCAGCAAACCCGAATTAGAGAAGACAAGAAGGGACAACCCAAAAGAAAACCCAACCACCGCTATGGGGAGATTGGGTTTTCCGGTTATCACATTGATTTTAAGGAGCTAAAGCGTTACCGCGCAGGAGAGAACCGATGGTTTTAGCGGTAATCTTCATCTGTACGAGAGGATTAGCGGGAACAACGGTTTTATAGAGATAACTGTCAAAAGTCATCTTCTGTACATCCTTATCGGAACACATTTCCACAAAAGCTTCCCGGGTGGCATCGGTACGGTAGAAAACCCGTTGCAGGATATCTAATACCAGATAGGTCATACCGTATTTCTTATCCCAACGCTTGAGGTAGAGTTTTAACTCGTCCTCTGTGGGAATACGTTGGCCGCCGTTGGTGACTTCGACAATGGTTTCGGCACACATCCGCGCCGATTTAGCGGCGAAATAGATGCCTTCTCCCGAAGACTTAGTAACTGTTCCCGCAGCATCTCCCACCAGTGCCACGCGACCAACTACACGACGAGGACGGGGATGTTCGGGGATGGGGTGAGCCTCCACCCGGATGATTTCGCCTCCTTCCAGACGACGGGCCGCGCGAGCGCGAATACCAGCTTGTAGGTCTTTAATCATGGCTTTATTGACCTTCATTGTGCCAGTACCGACAGCGACGTGATCGTATTTGGGGAATACCCAAGCGTAGAAGTCGGGGGATACGTCTTTTCCTACATACATTTCGGCCAGATCTTCGTAGTAGGCCATTTTATCTTGGGGAAGACGGATGCGTTCTTGGAAAGCGATCGCATAGTTGTAATCCCCGGCATCAATAGCTTTGGCAATGCGAGAATTAGCACCGTCGGCGCCGATAACCATATCCACCTTCAGAGATTTCATTTCCCCTTGGGAATTGCCGTGGGAGTGATCGGCGTAGTGTAGGGTATAGGGATCGGTGCTATTGGTGGGAATGTCGAGACCGTAAACGGTTCCGTTGATTAAATGCGCTCCTAATTTATGGGCGCGTTCTCTCATAAAACCGTCGAGGACTTCCCGACGACACATTCCGATATATTCGTCTTGATTATCGAGATTAATATCGACTTCGACGTTAGAGGGGGAGATCATTTTCATTTTTCTCACCCGGCGATCGATAATTTCAGGAGGTAGGTCAAATTCGCTCACCATACAGAGAGGAATCGCTCCACCACAGGGTTTAGCATTATCTAATTTGCGTTCAAATAAATAGGTTTCAATGCCTGCTTTAGCTAATGTTTCTGCCGCCGAAGAACCGGCCGGCCCTGAACCCACAACAGCGACTCTTAACACTCAGGTTTTCTCCTACATACTTACGAGCGAGTACGCTTTGCAGTGTACCACAGGGGTTTAGCCGAAAGGAACGATATCCTCCGATTCTGCCCGATCTTGCAACAGTGCTTAACATCCTCTGTTACAAAAGTTTATTTTACTGCCCGTAGATTTTTTTTAATCGATGTGTTGTATTGTGTTACACCGATAGAGAAGAAAACTGCTAAACCCCTCTCCCAAATTGGAAAAGGGGATAGGTGCGAGGATTGTTAAGCTCTTGCTTTCAACCAATCGCTAATAGCGGGGGGTAAATCCCGTTGCACTTTGCCACTGACATACATTCCGATATGTCCGACCGGAAAAGCACAAGCGGTATAGTCAGAAGTACCGATATAATTCCCTAAAGCGAGGGAAGAAGCGGGAGGGACAAGGTGATCTTTATCCGCGTAAAGATTGAGAATTGGCATAGTCAGATTATGTAAATCTACCCGTTTATCTCCTAACATCACTTCCCCTTTAATCAGTTTATTTTGCTGATAGAAATCCTTGAGAAACTGTCGATAGGATTCTCCCGCTTGGTCGGGACTATCAAAAATCCATTTTTCCATACGCAGAAAATTAACTAATTTTGATTCGTCTTCCATGATGTCAGGAAAATCGAGGTATTTCTGATAACCTAACTGCAAAGGTTTCAATTCCAGAAACTCTAAGTTGAGAAAATCTCCCGGGATATTGCCCATAGTATCTACCATTAAATCGATGTCTAATGCTTCGGCTCCCAAGGAACACCCCCCGCGCATATTTAAGAGGGTCTCGGTTTGATAAAAGTCCACCGGTGTCACCATTGTCACCAGATTTTTTACCTTATCGGGATAGAGGGAACTATAGCATAAACTAAAGGTTCCCCCCTGACAGATTCCTAACAGATTAATTTTGTCGAGATGGTGACTTTGACGAATAAAATCGACGCAATTATCCACATAACCATTGATATAATCATCAAGGGTTAACCAGCGATCGCTTCTGGTGGGATATCCCCAATCAATTAAGTAGATATCTAAGCCTAATTTCAGCAGATTGGCCACTAAAGAACGCCCTTCCTGTAAATCTACCATGTAGGGACGATTGACCAAAGCATAAACCATCAGCAAGGGAATCTCGAAGGGTTTTTCGACCACGGGTTTAAAGTGGTAGAGAATGATTTTATCTTCCCGATAAACTGCTTCTTTTTCCGAGACTCCACACTCAATATCTTCTTCTTTAACTCGTTTGAGATTGTCTAAACCTTTGAGATTTTTCTGAGTTAATTCTAGATAATCTTGGGTAAAATCTTCCAGTTTTACTTGCGTCAAAAATGGCCACATAATTTAATTCTCCTAAAGAATTGGGGAAGTGGGGATTTTTTAGTGAGCAGTGAACAGTAAACAGTAATCAGTGAAAAGAAAGTTCCGAAGTTTTTACCTAACACTATATACTGAAAACTGCAATCCGATAACTGATAACTGATAACTGATTGTCAAGCACAATTAACTAATTGTTACTTTCTGTTTCTTTTTTTTCTCCTAAAGCTTTTTTGAGACTTTTTACCTCTTTGCGTAATTCATAGATAGTCCGATGAATTTCATCGACTTCGCTGCGGGTAGGCAGATTCATTGAGCGCAGGTAAATTTCCATTAAATCCTGCTGTTTGAGGCGATAATCATTGAGGGAATTAATAAATTTTCCCCTTACTTTTAGGTTTTCTGGTTGACAAAAAGCCTTTTCAAAAATATCATCAGCAACGACACTCCACACATCTTGAAATTCTCGCCAATCCTTGACAGGTTGACCTTTTTCTGCTAAGAAAACTAATTTTTTAGTTAAAGCTTCAAAGGATTTAACTTGAATATCAGCCAGCACAATTTGATAGTTAATACTAGCTTGATAAAGAACGCGCCAAGTTTCAAAACTATCGAGTAATTTGCGGTTAAATTCTCGTGGCAATCCCAATAAAGGCATCTGTAACCATTGGCCAAAAGTCTCATCATAAAACTTCTGCCAATAGATATTATTGAGTTCGATCAAGGAAGAAGTGTTACCTAACCAAGCTTTGGTTATTGTGTCATTTGACAGGACGAAAGGATCGAACCATAAATGATTGAGACTTTGTAATTGTTGCAGGTAAATTGTCCATAGTTGACTGACATCTTGACTACTTTGGGAAGTGGTAGTAGTAAAACTATTCAGTTGACCGCGCATCTGTTGGGTATAATTATCTAAAATTGTTTGCCAGTCTTCTCCTGTTTGCATTTTCGGGAAGATACTTTCCCAAGCTTCCATCGATAATTTTAGGAATTTGATCAATAAATCCCGATTATCAAAATAGCGCTGGGTTGCCTCTTGTAATTCTGGTTTAATATTGCCCATAGGAGTCGGTATCGCTCCCATCATATCAAACCAACTTGACCACATTTTTGCCCCGGTTTCTGTCCAAAGATTGACGTAATCGGTGGCCATCTCACTCCAAGCTTGTGTCGGTTTATCCATTATTTTTGCCCTTTTCCTTATAACGCTGATTTCGCTAGTTTACTAACCCACTCTACACCCGATAACTGATAACCGATAAGTCATATTTTTCCAGACTTGGCAATTTTTGCTAGTAATCTTAACGCTTCATTGACTGAGGCTGAATCTTGAAAAATTTCCGCCACATCGGGATCGAGAATTATCACATTACTAGCCTGTCGATAAGCTTGATAATATTTGCCACGAATACCACCAGAAAAGTCATATTCAGTTCGCATCTCGTCATTAACCGTTTCTTCAGACTCCTGATTCATAATTTTTTCTCTCCTGTTTACTAGCTAAACGGGCGCTAATTAAGCGAATCTCATTTTCTCTTTCTTTATGGGATATGACTAACAGCTTTTGTGATTTTGACTGTCCTATCGTCAGAAAACGAAACTCACCCACTGAATGATCGGGATCTAAAATCGTTACGGCCAATGGAGCCCCAAATACGGTCACTGCTTCTTCAAAAGATATACTATGTTTTTTGATGTTGTTATTTGCCTTGTCTTGATCCCATTAAAATTTCATAGATTTATGCTACCATCAAGCAAGTTAGCGGGGACAATAACAAACACATTCTCCATCTTTGAATTAGATAACTGATAACTTACCCACTGATAACTGATAACTGATAACTGATAACTGATAACTGATTAGGTGTGATGGGCCCCATTAACTCTAAGGACTTCTCCAGAGACATAACTGCTGGCAACAGGAGAGAGTAAATAGGCAGTTGCCCAGGCGATATCTGCGGGTTCACCGAAGCGACGACAGGGAATTTCGGCGGTGATTTTATCGCGAACTTTATCGGGAATCGCTAAAGTCATTTCCGTGTTAATAAACCCCGGTGCGATCGCATTGGCGCGAATATTATAACGGGCAGCTTCTCGCGCTAAGGATTTGACTAAACCGATAACTGCCGCTTTTGTAGCCGCGTAATTAGTTTGGCCGGCATTACCGCGATCACCGGAAATAGAACTAATACAAACGATCGATCCCGCTTGTCGTTCATACATTCCCTCAATAAACGGCTTAATCGTGTGATTAACCCCTTTTAAGTTGACATTAATCACTAAATCCCAATCTAGCGGCGTTAATTTAGGGAAAAAGTTATCTCTGGTAATCCCCGCGTTAGCGACGATACCGTAAACCGGTCCCAATTCCGCTTCAATTTGTTGAGCTGCCGCTTCCATGGATTCCAACTTAGTCACGTCGGCGACAATGCCTAAACCCTGGGGATTATCGGCGACTAAATCCGTGTAAGCCACCTTGGCCCCCAAATCTATCAAAAGAGAGACAATAGCCGCCCCAATGCCTCGATTTCCGCCGGTAACGACGATAACTTTCTCCTCTAGTCCGAGAGATACCATAGCTTTTTCCTCCTAAACTCTTTCAATTGCGATCGCTGTTCCGCCACCGGTCCCATGACAGATGGCCGCCATACCCAGGGTTTTATCCTGTACTTTCAACGCGTTAATTAACGTCACCAGAATCCGCGCACCGGAAGCACCGATGGGATGACCCAAGGCGATCGCACCACCGTGAACGTTTTGTTTTTCCCTCGCTAACCCCAGATCCATCTCAAAAAGCAGATTATTTAAGGCAAAAGCTTCGTTATTTTCCACTAAATCGAAATCTTCGATCGTTTTATTGAGAGATGCCAGTAATTTTTTCACCGCGAGGACGGGGAATTCTGGGAAGCGATCGGTTTTGCCAGCACCCACAGCGCCGCCAAGGATTTTGGCAATTGGTTTTAAACCGTACTGATCCACAGCTTTTTGACTGGCTAAAAGGATAGCGGCAGCCCCATCGGAAATCTGACTACTATTCCCTGCGGTTAAAACTCCCGACGGATTAAAAGCTGGCCGCAGTTTTCCTAAACCTTCCGGGGTACTATCGGAACGAATACCCTCATCTTGATCAAGAATTGTGGAACCTTTCTTAGATTTAAGCTCAATTGGCACGATTTCGCCATTAAACCAGCCTTTTTCTGTGGCTGTGGCCGCTCTTTGGTGGGATAAGGCGGCAATTTCGTCTAATGCTTGCCGAGAAACCCCGCGATCGAGACAGAGGCGATCGACTTGGGAACCCATGCCCTCAGTCGTGGTAGCATCGGTTAGGCCATCGTGTAGTAATAGGTCGGTTAATTGTTCCGGCGCACCCATAAGGAATTTATAACCCCACCGGGCCCGATGGGAGAGAAAAAAGCCAGTTTGGGACATGGATTCAATACCACCAGCGAGGACGAGATCCGCTTCTCCGGCGCGAATTGAGGTGGCAGCGTTACTAACGGCAATCATTCCGGAAGAACAAACCATATCCACCCGATATCCGTCCACGCTTACGGGAATTCCCGCTTTAATCGCCGCTTGTCGGGGGATTAACTGACCATGACCCGATCCCAAAACATTGCCGAAAATGTACAAATCTAGGGCTTCTGGGGGCAAATTAGCGATTTCTAGGGCAGATTTCATCACTGTTGCCCCTAAATCGGCCGGGGATAATCCGATTAATCCCCCACCAAAACGACCAATTGGAGTCCGGACAGCGGCCACGATATAAACTTCTTGCATAGACTTCTCTCTATTGGGAAGCGAAGATAATAGATAGAATTTACTTAAGAATATCGAGTCCGAAAAGATCAAAATCCCAATTGACTGTCATTGGTTAAAAGTTCCTGGCCTCGATGCCTTGAGTTTTTGTCTATCTACTCTCGATTTTGCAACAGAATTTCTGTGTCAGAAGATATATTCATTAGAATTTAACTTTTCCGGCAGCAATCCCCTTTTTTTATGGATTTAGTCAAGCGCCTAGTTTTTATCGGTGGTGGCCATAGTCATGCGATCGCCCTTCGTCTTTGGGGGCAATCACCCCTAAAAAACGTTCAATTAACTTTAATTAGCGATGTCACCCATACCCCCTATTCGGGAATGTTACCCGGCCACATCGCCGGTTTTTATGATTTTGCCGAGACTCATATCGATTTACCTTCTCTAGCTAGGTATTCTCAAGCGCAATTCTGTTTAGACAAGGCTAATTTCATAGATACGGAAAAATGTCAAGTAATTTGTCATAATTCTTCACCGATTCCCTTTGATTATCTCTCGATCGATATCGGCAGCATTCCGGCAGTGGATAATGTTATCGGTGCTAAAGAGTACGCTATCCCCGCCAAACCCGTGCCGATTTTTCGGGAAGGATGGCAAGAAATACTCAAAAAAGCGGTTAGTAACCCTAATAATACTCTAAATATCGTCATTGTTGGTGGTGGCGCGGGCGGAGTTGAATTAGCTTTAAATATGCAGTCCCGTTTGGCCAAAATTCTCAACTCTAGCAGTAATTTGAATTTATCTCTAATTCATCGAGGAAAAAAACTCCTATCAGCCCATAATAATTGGGTCGGTCAACGTTTGGAGAATATTTTTAAACAAAGGGGAATTAGATTATATTTATCAACGGATGTGACGGCAGTGCAAGCAGACCAGATTATCTGTTCATCGGGGTTAGTTTTACCGATGGATTATACAATTTGGGTAACGGCTGCCTCGGCCCCTAGTTGGATAAAAGCGTCAGGATTACTGACAGATGAAAAAGGGTTTATTTTAGTGAATAATTATCTGCAATCTCTTTCCCATCCCCATATTTTTGCCGTGGGAGATATTGCCACGATTCCAGATTATCCCCGTCCGAAAGCGGGAGTTTTTGCCGTCCGACAAGGAAAACCCCTGTTCGATAATTTAGCAAGAATTCTGCAAAATCAGCCCCTAAAACCCTATTTTCCCCAGAAAAATTATCTGAGTTTAATCGGCACAGGAGACCAAAAAGCGATCGCATCTTGGGGCGGTTTTGGCTGGCAATCACCGTTATTATGGTTATGGAAAGATCGGATCGATCGAGCTTTTATGAGACAATTTGATAAGCTCTAGTTAATAAGTAGGTAGGTGTTAAAAATTATCAGACACCCCCCTTATCAAGGAGGGGGGATTAAGGGGGGATCAGAGGCAAAATTGCTGATTATCGTCCAATAGCACCGAGTTACTGTCAAGGCCGTTGGGAGTAAAATCTGATTTGGGAATCCCACAACCTGATAAAGTAAAAATCGTCCCGATACCTTGACTGGTTAAGGGAGAGAACGTCAATAGTTTGTTAAATAGTACATATAAACCAATGCCACGTCTTCGCTCGATTATTTCCCTAGTTTTAGTCCTAGTTACTACCCTGCTGGTTAGTTGCAGTGGTCCCCAAGCAACTATCCCCACCGTCTATAGTCCCCAAAAAATCGAACAGTTACAGGTTTACATCCAACCCATAGAAGGATTTCGCCAAAAAATGAGCGTTTTGCAAGACCTCATCGCTGACAAAAATTGGGTAGATACTCGCACCTATATCCACGGCCCTTTGGGGCAATTGCGTCAGGAAATGGTAGGATTATCCCGTAATTTACTGCCCAAAGACCAAGAAAAAGCCAAGCAGTTAGCGAAAAATCTTTTCGTTCACTTTGAACGTATCGATGCGGCAGCCAAAGAAAAAGATGCTAGTCTTGCTGCTAATCAATTCCAAGAAGCATTAAAAGACTTCGATGCTTTCTTAAATATTGTTCCTAGTTAGTTTGTATCAGTGATCGGTGATCGGTGATCACCGATCGGGCCGCAGCTAAAAAACCGATAAGTGCTATTTTGGTTTAGTTTGGACGCTGATCGGGCCATTAACCATGGTTTGACAGGCTAAACGATAATTTTCGGGTTTTTTCTTCAGACAGCGCTGCTCAAAGTCGGTTTTGACCGAGAGATTTTCCATTCCCTCGACAATTGCCACTATACAAGTACCGCACTGACCGTAACCGCCACAATTCATCAATTTACCGCTAAAAGTGTAGATATCAACGCCATTCTGGACTGCTTTCTCTCGTAAATTCGCTCCATCTGCCGCTACCACGATCTTATTCTCTTTGACGAAGTTGATGTTACCCATGACTGTATTACCCTAAATTTTTGCAAATTAATATTAAAAAATATTAAATTTTTTTGATTGTAACATTTTTGGCTCGCTCTTCTAAATATTCGGCGATGGCAATAGCGATCGCTTTTTTACCGATAAATTTCCCCAGTGCCGCTTTTGTGACCAAATAAGCCACCTGTTCCCCTTGATCGCCCTTTTCCTCACCCCTATTAGCAATGACCGCCTGATAGCCCTTTTCTAGGCGTTTGCGGGCGATTTCCAGTAACTCCTCCTGACTGACTCCCTCCTGATACTTGAAAGTCACCATCTCTAAATCGGGAAAATTTTCTCTCACCTTGTCAATCACTTTTTCCGTCGGCACAAAATTAAGATTTAACTGCCCTCCACTGGGAATCTTACCAGAAAAAGGGCTTTCTAAGCGATAATCTGCCACTGCCGCCGAAAAAATCCCAAATTTATAATCTTTACTCTCTAATTCTCCCATAACCTTCCCTAGATACTCGTCATAAGTTTCAATAATTTCATGGGGTAAATAAGCGGGGGGTGTATAGCTGCCCCGTCCGTGGATTAACTGCACCTTTGCCCCGCGCAGGTATAATTCTTCTGCAATAGCGGCCCCTAATTGTCCAGTAAAACGATTGGTTAAACGACGAATATTATCGATAATCACGGGTGTGGGTCCACCGGTGACTAAAATCGGCCTATTTTTCAGGACAGAATTACTGAGAATCCCACAGGCTGCCACGGTGATCTCTTTTTCCCCGGGGAGATTGTGCTTACCGTAATCATCCCGGGGTGGCATAATCTCGACTCCCAAGCGATCGAGAGTTTGCAAAGATTCGCTCAGAATAGCATTATGTAAACTGCCGTGCATGGTGGGGACGAGCAGAATTTTAGTTTTTCCCTTTTCCAGTCGTCCCAAGGCCGAGGCCAAGCATGAAGTGATCACTCCGTCAGCGATTCCGTAACGAAACTTATTAATCGTGTTATAGGTAGCAGGGGCGACTAAATAAAGATCAAAGGGAGATTGATCGCTTAAATGTTCTGCTTTTGCCGTTAATTGACTAACTACGGGATTAAGCGTACTCCATTCCAAAGCTTCCTTAGTGACGTATCTTAAAGCTTCTTCCGAGACAAAAGCCACGACTGTGGCCCCGAATTTCCGCAAAGATCGGGCAATTAGCGGCGCTTTCATGGCCGCAATCCCTCCTGTCACCAGTAAAGCAATCCTTTTACCCCAGAGATGATGATTTTCTAAGGGTACTTCGCGATCGCCTAAGTCCGAATCCGTGGGAGGGGAGAAATTCCAAGTCATAAATTTGGGGAAATGGGGGAATGGGGGAATGGGGGAATGGGGGAATGGGGAAATGGGGAAATGGGGGAATTCAACTAAAAAACCCCAAAACCCCAAAACCCTAAAATCTCAATACCCAACACCTTCTAACTGATAACTGATAACTGATCACTGATAACTGATTCGGTTATCCCTATTCAAGATTTGTCTATCCCTGACCGATAAACTGGTTATGCTAGTAAATAAAGGGTTGCTTCGGTGTTCTTATGATTGACAAAATTTTAACTAAAGTTCGATCGCTTGCCAAGCCGTTATTAGTTCTAGGATTAGTGACAACGCTGATTTTCGGTTCTATTCCCAGTGCTTTAGCGGCATCGGGGGGTAGAATGGGTGGCGGTAGTTTTCGCGCCCCTAGTCGCAGTATTAGCCCTTCTAGAGGTGGTGGTTACAGTTCCCCGGGTTACGGTGGAGGTATTGGTTTTCCCTTCCTCTTACCCTTCTTTTGGGGTGGTGGTGGCGGTGGCTTAATTTCTCTGTTAATCTTTTTTGCTATTGCCAATTTCCTCGTTAATGCTTTCCGTAATGGTGGAGGCAGTGATGAGAATGGTATGACGATAGAATCCGGTTATGAAACCGTCTCCGTGGCTAAAGTACAGGTGGGTTTGTTGGCTAATGCCCGTTATCTGCAACAAGAATTAAATCAAATCGCCCTAACTGTCGATACTAGCACCTCCGAGGGACGAGTCGAAGTCTTACAAGAATCGGCCCTCGCCCTGTTACGTCATCCAGAATACTGGGTTTATGGTAACGTCGATTGCCAACAAACCAGCCTCAGCAGTGCAGAAGCGAAGTTTAATCAGTGGTCTCTTAACGAACGCGGTAAACTAACGGCGGAAACCTTAACTAATTACAATAATCAACTGCGTCAAGGTTCTCAAGAAAATATTTTACCCGAATCGGCTGGGGAATTAGCTAAAAGCGCACCGGAAGGCTATATTTTGGTGACTATTTTAGCCGGCATTGTTGGTAAATTTTCTCTAGCCAAAATTAATGATTCCCAAGACTTGAAACAAGCCCTGCAACAAATTGGTAGTATGGGAGGCGATCGACTTTTAGCAGTAGAAGTGATTTGGACCCCCCAAAGCGAGGGTGATATTCTCAGTCAAGATGACATTCTCGCCAATTATCCCGATCTGAAATTAGTGTAATTTGTCGGGGAATAACTCTAGATATTGGCTAAAATCTCCCTTATTACGGGGAGATTTTTTGATTAGGGTTTGCTAAAAAAATCAATTGGCCGGTGATGGGGTGAGTTTCGTAGGTTAGTCCCTCGGAAGGAAACCTAACAACTCCACCGATTATGGCTAAATCCTGTTAAAAGGCATAGAAGAGCAGGGAGCAGCGAAAAACAATTCATAACTTGGCAGTCAATCATACTATTAAAAACCGATTTGGTAAGTACCTAAGCAAAATTAATTACACATCTAAGCCACTACTCCGTCAGACTTCTGGTGTGAGGAAACAGTGAACTGAAAACTCAAATCCGATCCCTAATAGCTGTCTCCCGTCTCCCGTCTCGGAGTCTCCTGTCTCGACTAGGAAATTAATTTTGCACGACTACTTATTAGACATCTCCAAAATTCAGGCTAGATTGAGGTTAATTGCTGGAGATGTCAATGTACTGCAAGGGAATCAGGAACCGCCCAAGATCCATTGGGTCGCTACCTCAGTCTCCCCCCAAGGGAACTGCCTGACTTCAGCTGAGACAAAGTGGGAAGCCAGACTTTCGATGAGTTTAACCAGAGTGGAATCAGTCACCACTGCAACTTTACTGACGTACTTGTGATGGTCGCGTATGAGCTGGAAATGGGCGACCAAGGCACCAAAACTATCCCAACCAGTGAACTCGGGAACTTCAATGATCACGCCAGCAAGGCCACCAGTGGCTTCAATGTGGGGATCCACTGCCTCCGCAATCTTGACAAAATCTTCTGCCGCAAGTGCAGATGTAGGTCGCATACAGAGAATGCTATGCGCCGCGTCTAAATTATAATCTATCATAGTTTGCCTCTCCCAAATGGTCGAAGTCTAACTCTATGCTATCACAAATAGACGGTTTCACCAGAATTACTAGACGAGCTATAACCTCGACATTATGGAAGACGATATTAAGCATGAGAAGCGGTAAAACAGTGGAAAACACCAGAAACTCCTTACTTCTGTGAATCACTGTCTTATGGCGAAAGGAGAAACAGCAGTCTAGAAAAGAGTTCTGGTATTATTTATAGACATCGCCGCGAGGTTTAATAGTTGTAATGACCTATAGATTGTTATCTCTATCTTCAAAAAATCACACTCGATATTTATCTACTCGCAATCTTAGTTCATCTCTTCCGTAAAGGGGTTTAGTATCTAATTTTGTAGAATCCGAAATCAAAGTATCTAAAGCTTCAAGAATAGGAATTTGATCATTTTTAGGCATCCTTTCTAAGGAGCGTTCTGCTTGTCTGAGTAGAATATAATTAGCCAAGTCTATCTCCAAATAATTTGTATTTTAATTCTGTTGAAGTGATTCCAGTATCTCGACTGGAAGGAAGAGCCAATATTTTCCTAAAAACGGCGGGTTTTATCGATTCCGTAGAGGATTCCCGTCACCACGGAAGAGAGAATTAATAACAAAATTAATCCTCCGGGTAAAAAGGATAATATTCCCATGCCGCGTAATACATAAACTAACACAGTCACCAATAGGAAACCGAAAAAAAGAGACTTTAAATAACTAGAATTTGAGCGCATTTACTTAGATTAACAGGTCTTCTTGAGTTAAGTTTAACTTTTCGGCAATCATTGCTAGGATTTTTTCTTCCCTTTTTCCGTTACTGATAGATTCCAGTAACCGGCGATTGAGAATAATTTTTTCCCCGTTGGATAAGATTAAAATAATCCCTCGGTAATTAGACCCTAAAAAGCCATTGTAATCTTCTATCTTTGCCTCAACAATTCTCTTTAGAAGATAATCGCTTTCACTTCTAAAAATTAAATGTTGTCGCCTACGGGTTAGGGTGGCGGTACCCTGATTAAAGACATAACTCTCCCAATAGCTGGCATCATAAAATAACAATAGACCAGAGAATAAGCATAACATACCCCAGAGATAATAGGGATAATTATGATGCTGTTCTAGCAGTGCTGACAAGGTATCTAGGGGACTTTTGGAAATAATTTCCCGAGCTTGATATCTATTCACAAAATTCTCAAATCGAGTTTTAAAATCACTAGCTGACTGCACATCTAGAAAATTCTCGATGTAGAGATGGTTATTTCTTCCGACCAATAAAACCGCGTTATTAACAGTTTTTTCCTGCTCAACACTGATAAAAACTTCCTGATAGACAGCCGTAGCTTTAATGTGAGTTAAAGAAAAATTTTCCCGACTAGAAATAGGAAAATTATACTCTTGGACATATTGACAATCTATCCTTTTTGTACCTAACCGAATGCAGTCGAGATAAGCGCGCTGGGAAAAAACTACATAGGCTAAAAACAGAAAAGGAAACCCAGCCAGAAAAAAACCCAGAAAAGGACGATATTTAGGAGCTTTATTCTCTAATAAGAGTGTAGTCAGCGTTTTTTGCTTAACTCGCATAGGAAACCCTACAGGTACTTTGTTCTAATTGTACTACAGCCTTTCGGCATCCTTCTCAGGATCGATTTATTTAATCTGCTGACCGGGAAAATTGTAATGATTATTCACGAAAATCTGACATCGGTCTCTAGACTGGCTCTATCTTGACCTTTTTTATCTGGATTTGGCACGGTAAAACCCTGTTTATCGAGTTTTTGTAAAGCTTTGGCGGTTTTTTGTTTATTGTTTGCATTTAAATTAAATATATAAATAAAACTGTTTTTATAAGTTTTTGTCGATTTCAGAGACTTTATAGGCTGTAAAAAATTGTTAATCTAATTTTTAAGCTTTTATTCTCACTCTAGCTATAGCAGATAAAAATTGAGCCTCTTGCCAAGGGGTGGGGAGATGGTCAATAATTGCGATCAAAGCACTGATAAACAAACTCACCATTCAAGCGTACATTTAGGAGAACTTCCATGCCTTTAACACTCGCAGTCTACGGAAAAGGTGGCATCGGTAAATCGACAACAAGCTGTAATATTTCGGCTGCTTTAGCCAAAAGAGGCAAAAAAGTCCTACAAATAGGCTGTGACCCCAAGCATGATAGCACTTTCACCCTGACAGGCTTTCTTATTCCCACAATCATCGATACCCTACAAGAAAAAGATTTTCACTACGAAGACATCTGGCCCGAAGACGTTATCTATGAAGGTTACGGTGGAGTCAAATGCGTAGAAGCGGGAGGCCCCCCGGCCGGTGCTGGTTGTGGCGGTTACGTCGTCGGGGAGACGGTGAAATTATTAAAAGAATTGAACGCTTTTGATGAATTTGACGTGATTTTGTTTGATGTTTTGGGGGATGTAGTCTGTGGAGGATTTGCCGCACCCTTAAATTACGCCGATTACTGCATAATTGTCACAGATAACGGCTTTGATGCTCTTTTTGCCGCCAATCGCATCGCCGCTTCCGTCCGGGAAAAAGCGCGCACCCATCCCCTGCGACTAGCCGGATTAATTGGTAATCGCACCTCAAAACGCGATTTAATTAATAAATATGTGGATCATGTTCCCATGCCAGTGTTAGAAGTTTTACCCTTAATTGAAGATATTCGCGTCTCCAGAGTTAAAGGTCAAACTCTCTTTGAAATGGCCGACAAAGATCCGATGTTAAGTTACGTTTGTGACTATTATCTCAACATTGCCGATCAGATTTTAGCCAAACCAGAAGGAGTTATTCCCAAAGAATCTGCCGACCGGGAATTATTCACTTTATTATCGGATTTCTATCTTAATGCTGATAAACCCAAAGTTAACGCCGAGGCGGAATTAGATCTAATGATGGTTTAGATTATTTTGTCGGGTGGGTTAGGGACAGCGTAACCCACCAATAACCACCAATAAACTCTTTTTCTGGTTGGGTTACGGCGAATAATTAACTTATTAGTTAATAGACTAACCTTATCGTCACTTAACCCACCCTACCCACGAAGTTTTATCGAGGACTTGATAATGATCATTTTTTCCTCTCATTGGGAATTCTAATAGGGAAAACATCATTATTTAGCCAAGGGGACAAAATGAGCAACTTTGAGGAATTAAAAGCCAGCTTACCGCGGCGATGGTTAGATTACTACCAAAATAATCAAGCTTGGATTAAGTCTTTAATGGATTCTAGAGGCTGGTGGCGAAAAACTCCCGACGGTGGTAAACGTCCCAGTGCTGACATAATTATAGCGGCAGCAACAGCTTTAGAACCTAAGTTATCAGTGTGGATGTATCCCTTTTGTCAACTTAGTTCCGATGGGGACAAACTGGTAGAAGTCTTAGGACTAAATTTTGATTCTGAAAAAAAGGAGTTGGAAAAATCGGAAAAAGAATTACTGATTTCTAATTCGCACACTGAATATCTCAACGGATTCCGAGAAAAACAATTATCAGTCGAAAAAAACAAAGTAATTATTTTTGAGGAATTGCTAAAAATCTTACCAGATAAATGGTTAGATTACTACCAAAACAATCAACCGTGGATTAAGTCTTTAATGGATTCTAAAGATTCGTGGCGAAAAACTCCCGACGGTGGTAAACGTCCTAGTGCTGACATCATTATAGGTGCAATGACCGTTTTAGAATCTCAATTATCAGTGTGGATGTATCCCTTTTGTCAGCTTAGTTCCGATGGAAACAAACTTCTAGAAGTTTTAGGATTAAATTTTGATCCTGAGAAAAAACGACTAGAAAAGAAAGAAAGAGAATTAAGTAATTCTTTATATCCTACTGAGGATCCTGTACTGCAAAAAATCCGCCAAGAGTTACAACAAGAAAACCTAAATAAACCAAGTTAAAGGAGAACCAAAAAACATGACTGCCACTCAAGAACCGAGCGCTTTACAATTTGATTGTGAAACCGGCAACTATCACACCTTTTGTCCGATTAGCTGTGTTGCTTGGTTATACCAAAAAATCGAAGATAGTTTCTTCCTTGTTATCGGCACAAAAACCTGTGGTTACTTCCTGCAAAATGCTATGGGGGTGATGATTTTCGCCGAACCACGTTATGCTATGGCCGAATTAGAAGAAGGGGATATTTCCGCTCAACTAAAAGACTACGAAGAACTAAAACGCCTCTGCTTACAAATTAAACGAGATAGAAACCCTAGCGTTATCGTTTTTATTGGTACTTGTACCACCGAAATTATCAAAATGGACTTAGAAGGATTAGCACCGAAACTAGAGTCAGAAATCGGTATTCCTATCGTGACAGCACGCGCTAATGGTTTAGATTATGCCTTTACCCAAGGCGAAGATACCGTCCTCGCTTCCATGGTGCATAAATGTCCCGAAAAAGTTAAGCATGAAGATGAAAAAGAAGAACGGAATGCCATCCAGAAACTCTTAACTTTTGGACGTAAAAAAGAAGAAATTAAACAGGAAGAATCGGAATATAAAGACCATCATCCTTTAGTTTTATTTGGTTCTGTTCCCGACCCAATTGTGACTAATTTAACCCTAGAATTAAAAAAACAAGGAATTAAAATAGATGGTTGGTTGCCGGCCAAACGTTTTACTGAATTACCGGTAATTGAAGAAGGTTATTATGTGGCTGGTGTCAATCCTTTTCTATCACGAACTGCCACCACTTTAATGCGTCGTCGTAAGTGTAAATTAATTGGCGCACCCTTTCCCATCGGTCCGGATGGAACCCGCGCTTGGATAGAAAAAATCTGTTCGGTTTTGGGAGTACAACCGCAGGGATTAGAAGAAAGAGAGGCAAAAATTTGGGAAAGTTTAGAGGATTATCTGCAACTTGTGCGCGGTAAATCGGTCTTCTTTATGGGGGATAATTTACTAGAAATTTCTCTGGCACGTTTCCTAATTCGCTGTGGGATGACTTGTGATGAAATCGGTATTCCCTACATGGATAAACGCTACCAAGCGGCCGAATTAGCATTACTAGAAAAAACCTGTAATGATATGGGTGTCCCCATCCCGAAAATTATTGAAAAACCTGATAACTACAATCAGATTCAGCGCATTTACGAGTTAAAACCTGATTTAGTAATTACAGGAATGGCCCATGCAAATCCCTTAGAAGCGCGGGGAATTAACACTAAATGGTCGGTAGAATTTACTTTTGCTCAAATTCATGGTTTTACCAATGCGCGAGATATTTTAGAGTTAGCTACCCGTCCCCTGCGTCGCAACAATAACCTCAAGGAATTGGGTTGGGATAAGTTAGTTAAAGAGTCAGCAAAAGTGTAATTCTGTTGTCAAAAGTGTACAATCATCAGGTAAGGAAAATCAATTCCTTACCTTTTTTCTGTATTTAGTTCACTTCAATGTCCAATAACTTATCTCACCAAAAACCCTATCATCTCAACTTTAGCAGTGAGGATTTAGGCACAGTAAAACCGACTATCACCCTATTATCGGGGGAACCAGAACGCTCGCGCTATATTGCTGAAACTTATTTACAAAATGCACGTTTACTATCGGATTATCGCGGATTAAATAGTTATCTTGGCTATCTAGATAATTCTACCCCAATTCTTCTGGCTACCAGTGGCATGGGTGCGCCATCTTTGAGTATTGTGGTTAATGAATTAATACAGGTGGGAATTAAAACTATTATTCGTATCGGTACTTGTGGCGCAATTCAAAATAGAATAAAAATCGGTGATATTATTATCTCGCAAGCGGCTTTATGTAGGCAAGGTGCAGCTAATGATATTGCTCCTCCGGAATATCCCGCAGTGGCGGATCCTTTTTTGACAGTTGCTCTAGTCAAATCGGCTCAATTTTTGGGAGTAAATTATCATGTAGGTATTACCGCTTCTGTGGATAGTTTTTATGAAGGACAGGAAAGAATCCTGTCTTCTGCTAACCCTTATCTTCAGCGTCACTTAGAGGGAATTACGGAAGAATATCGACGTTTAAATATTCTCAATTATGAAATGGAAGCGGGAACTTTATTTAAAATGGCGGGGGTTTATGGATTTACTGCCGCTTGTATTTGTGCTGTGATTGCCGAAAGAAGCAAAGAGGAAGGGATTAGTTTAGAAAGCAAACAACAGGCTATCGAAAAAGCGATTCAGGTGGCAATATTGACCGTTAGCAACCTCTCCCCATCCTCAATTGATTAATGTTCAGAAATCATCTTCATTAAGACTTCCTCTTTTTCCTGACTTTCGGGATAACAGGAGATAAGTTTAGCGCGTAATTCCTGGGACAAAATAATTGATCGCCTTGTATAATTAGGGTACATTAATTTGCTCAAAAAAGTGTATTTTTTGGCGAATATGTAATAATTTTTGACAAAAGTAAATTCTCACCCCAAAAAATTCGCTTATTCTTAGTCTTCTAAGCTAATTTTGACCGGATTAACTTGTCATCGGTAAAGTCAAAACCTTTAGCGACGAGACGATTATAAGGTGAGATAATGGGAAAAAATTGGTTTTAGCTTTAAGAATCATATTATGTCAGACGCAACGCAGTTAACACCGGAAAAAATTGCTCAGTACCGTATTCAATTTGCGGACAATGAGAACGCTTTAATTGCACTTGATGTTATTGAGGAATGGGAGGGAGATTTAGCAGATGCTGCTGAGTCTATTGCCACTCGTAACGGGATTGAAGGGGTAGAAGATAATGCTGATTTTCGTTGGTTTGTTATTGTTCTTAATAAATGTCGGGATTCTATTTGTCAACCGAAGTTGCGAGAAAAATATTTACCCGCACTTATCCCTACTTTAACAGGTATTATTGTAGGATATTTGATGTGTCCTCCGCAAGTCGCGGGAATTTTATCTGCTATAGTTGCTGTTTATATTCAGGATCAAGGACTGGATAAATTTTGTCAAAATTATCCTGATTCTTAAATCAAAGTGATCCCCCCCAACACCCCTTAAAAAGGGGGGAGAATACCTCAACTTAATTGTATTCTCAAGGAACAATAGATTAAACTCCTGTTGCGATAAATGCCGTCCAATAATAGGGATTGGCAAAGGGATAGGGTTCACGTTTAACCGCAGCTTCTAATAAGTCTTGGAATTTTCTTCTATCCCGTTTACTTTCAAAGACTCGATCAAGTAATTGCTGGAATTTTTGACTATTTTTAATTCTGGCTAATTTTTTACTGTTCAATGTTCTTAACCAAGTTTGAGTATGATTTAAAACAATAGCGATACTTCCTTCATCTCGGATAGAAATTCGTTTAAGATCGTGATAAAATTTAGTCATAAATAACGTAGTTGCTAGGGGATCTACTGTCCAAAGGGTACTAACTACACTAGAACTACCTGCAAATAGAAAACCACTCGGTAAACCTACATATTCATCACTAATACTATTAGCATTACTTTCGATTATACCACTTTCATCACAAAACAAAGTTGCTAAACGGCATTGTCTTAAATCAAATTTTTCAAAGACTTCTGCTAGGGTTAGGTTAGCTGATTCTCCTAAGTTACCATCTGGATCTGCTAACATTAAAGCGGAATCTCTAGGGGATTCATTATCAAATTTACCATGACAAGAAAAGTGAATACAATGAGATGCTTGTAATTCTTGACGACGGTTTTCTAGAGTTTGTTCTGATGCTTCTGATTCACCAATAATAATAGTTTTTTCAGCAGCAAATCCTTGACTAATTCTCTCGATTTCTAGATTTGCTCCTAAGAGAGGTTTTAGGTCTTTTCTGGTGGGATTTTTAATAGCAAAAAGACGATCAAATTTTTCACGCCGTGATGATTTTACCAGTTTTAAAAGTTGGCAATTGGGAACGTATCCTACACCATCAGAAAAGCGTTGATAAAGAAATTGTCCATTTTTTAGGGGTAAACAATGAAGGGGAATAATATGTAAAAACCAATGGGGAATTAGGATGAGACGATCGCAGGATTTAGGAATCAGTTCTAAAAGTTCATCAATGTGGAGAATTTCTGACAGTTGATTTAAACAAGAATTAAGATTTTTAATCCACTCGGTTTTATTATTTTCATAAGCGTCACGATAATCTTTAATAAAATCAATCAATTTTCCTCGATCTTCTGCTGAAGATTGCCAAACTTTAACCCCTTTTACCTCACTATTCCCCCCTTTTGAAGGGGGGTTAGGGGGGATCAAACCTTTTGAAGGGGGGTTAGGGGGGATCAAACCCTCATTAGTAACAATAAACGCCATAATACTATCCCCTGCAATATACCATTCTAAGATGGCAGTATCTTGATCAATTAAGGATTGAATGTCACTTAGAGGAATGCTTTCAACCTTTTGAGTTAAGCTAAAAGTGGGGTCTATGGTGGTTATTTCACGGTCAATGAGTTGATTTAATTCTTGTTTTAATTGATTGAGGTGAGTATAGTCATTTAAGATGGGTTGTTTTTGTTCATCTAGGGTTAAAATTCCTCCCCGATTGCGGGTTTGTTCTTGGATGGCTAACCGTTGTTCTTCCCCAATAATGGCACGACGGAGGCGATCTAATTCGGTAATAATAGTTTGGGGGATATTACCTTTAGGATAGATATCTCGATCGGTAAGCAATTGGACTAGATAGCGGTTTTTACTACGTTCAACGTATTCTAAGGCGCGATCTGGTTGATTGAGGTTGAGATAGGATTTAACAATGCCATGATAAACATCCATTGCATCGGAGAGGATTTCTTGTTGTCGTTGGGGGTTTAATGCTTCTAGTAGGGTTATTTCTGACGCTTCGATGGCTAAATTGTAGCCTTTGATAGCGGTTTCCCAGTCTTCGATTAGGTTAGCAGCATTCCCTAAGTTTCGTCCTGTTTGTAAACAGTCTATAGGATAAGCAGTCGGGGTTATTACTTCTAAAGACTGGTTTAAAGCAACAATAGCTAACTCTAAATTTTCTGCCTTTTCCCCTCTGATACGATCACTATAAGCATTGCCCAGATTATTTTGTGTCATTGCCCATTCATAAGGAAAGCTATCGCGGGTATATACTTCTAATGACAGGTTATAAGCAACAATAGCTAACTCTAAATTTTCTGCCTTTTCCCCTCTGATACGATCACTATAAGCATTGCCCAGATTATTTTGTGTCATTGCCCATTCATAAGGAAAGCTATCACGGGTATATACTTCTAATGACAGGTTATAAGCAACAATAGCTAACTCTAAATTATCCGCTCTTTCCTCTCTGATGCGCTTATTATAAGCATTCCCCAGATTATTTTGTGTTCCTGCCCATTGTTCAGGAAAGCTATCACGAGTATATACTTCTAATGACAGGTTATAAGCAACAATAGCTAACTCTAAATTTTCTGCCTTTTCCCCTCTGATACGATCACTATAAGCATTGCCCAGATTATTTTGTGTCATTGCCCATTGTTCAGGAAAGCTATCACGAGTATATACTTCTAATGACAGGTTATAAGCAACAATAGCTAACTCTAAATTTTCTGCCTTTTCCCCTCTGATACGATCACTATAAGCATTGCCCAGATTATTTTGTGTCATTGCCCATTGTTCAGGAAAGCTATCACGGGTATATACTTCTAAAGACTGGTTATAAGCAACAATAGCTAACTCTAAATTATCCGCTCTTTCCCCTCTGATGCGATTACTATAAGCAACCCCCAGATTATTTTGTGTCATTGCCCATTCAGAAGGAAAGCTATCACGGGTATATACTTCTAAAGCAGAATTAAAACAAGAGATCGCCCTTTCTAAATTATCAGCTTTACTGCCTTGATTCTTGTCAAGATAAACATTACCTAAACTATTTTGAATTTTAGCCCATTTTTGAGAAAAATTTTGCTCAGAATAAACATTCAAAACCTGTTGATAAATTGTTTCTGCTTCCTCATATTTCTTTAATTTCTTATATACATAACCCAAGGTCTCAAGAGTGGCTACTTTTGTCGGTTCTAATGATGTTATTTGATTACTTAAATTCCAAGCTTCTAGCAAAGATTCTTCCGCTTTTTGTAACTCTCCTCTACGGTAATAAGCAACCCCTAATTGCTGTAAAGTTGTTATCATCATAGATATATTTTTTTCTGCTGAATACTCTGCAAATAATCTAGTTAATAGATCAATTCTTGCTTGAGTTTCTGATACTCCATCTCGTTCAAGAACCCGAGCAAAATTCACAAATTGACGATCAATATTTTTTTCTTCTGGTAGAGATTCAAACTTAAAAATACCTGATTTCCAAGCCCAAAAATCAGGGGCAAATCTAGCAAATCTAGTAATAGTATCGTTTTGTAAACAAAATAATATGGGATAAGGAACATCATAAGTAAAAGCGTCTCTAACAAAATTGAGATTTTGTAAAATAGGGGGATAATCCTTAAATCCGATAGAATTTTCTAATCCTTTGATAATTAACACTTGCTTTTTATCTTCTAAAGGGGGATTTTTAGATAAATAGTTTAAAATTTCATCTAATAAAAAACGCACCTGAGAATCATCTATATTTAAAACAATAAATTGTATATTTTGACATTGAGAATTATTCATTAAACTCTCAACTATCCAGTTAGCTTCCTCATTGCGGTTAACTTCAATAAAGCCAATAGTTAATCCTTCGGCAAAATCAATAAAAGTTAGTAACTCAGCTAATCTCTGCTGATTTTTTACTAAAAATAAACGATGATTAGAAATAGAGAAAGATTTAGTTTCTAACATTTTTTAATACCTTTTTAAAAGCTTGAATAGATTCAACAACTGGATTGATATAGTTCCATCTATCATTACCATTATATTCTAAGGCAGAAGTATTAAATAACATAAGTTGTCCAATTTGATTGTTATTAATTTCCTTGTTTAAATAGACATTTACTAAATGAGTATAATGCTCATCAGGAATGACTCTTTCAAAATCAAATTGTACTTGTTTAATGGCAGTTTGTACGTCTTCACTATCAATTTTAGAGCCGCCTTTTGCATTTGCTGAAGTAATAGCAGTTCTCATCATTTGCATTAGTTGTCTAACATGACCGCCACTAGCTTTAGCTAAACTTAATAAATCATCGTAATTAGCAAAAATATCCTGAACATTAACCCTAACTTCAATTAATTTAGCAACAGCTTTTAAGGCTTCTTCTTGATAGTCTAAATCGGGCTTATTTCTTTGTAAATTGTAGATATTGATCATCGGGACAATATTAGAGTTCTCGAAAAAATTATTGACTTTTTTAGCTGAATAGATTGTAGAAATTGGCACAGTATAAATAATATTGCATCCCAAGGCTTGTAACTGTGCTGCATAATCGAAAAATAAATGATCGCCTACTTCTGGTGTTACTCGATCTAAATTGTCGAATATTACTAAAAATCCTTGATATTGAGGAAATTTTTGCTGTAATTTTCTAAACCCATCATCTAGTAAAAAATTTACATCAGCTTGTAAGCGAGAAATATCTTGTTCCAAGGTTTGACGAATTGTTTTTTTACGTTTATCAGACCCTTTAATTTGTGCTAATAATTTCACTAATAATTTAGCTACAAAAGGAATAGGAAAGGGAGAGGAACTAACATCTAAAGTTCCCGACATACTCACAGACTTCTCAACGGTTTCCTCTGTTTCTTCTGTGATATCTTTAAACCAAGCTTCAAAATTACCCAGAAGTTCATCATCAAACTTAATTCCTCGTTGTCTGAGTTCATATTCAATTTGCTTAATTAATACTAAATATAAGTCTATATAACGCGCATCTTCAATGTCAATTTCCCGATCAGCTTCTAAATAAATAATAAAATATTTTTCTTGCCATCTTTCCTGAATTCGCCTTAATTCTGTGCTTTTTCCACAGCCACGATGACCTGTAAATAAAATTGTTGTAAATTTTTCAGGTTCTTGAAATTCAAGAATTGTATCAACTTGACCTATAGCTTTGGTATTGCGAACTTTTGATAAATCAACATAATATCGTTTCATAGCTTCACCCCTTAGAGGATCAAGATTACAAACTCGGTAAGCTTCTTTGAGATTTTTGGCAAGATTAGTTTTGGTCATAGTCATTGAACAATATTATCTGAATAATCATAATTAATTATATTATAGCTTTTCAAAAAATACAATCTCCCTAAATCCAGTATCAGGGGGAACGCATCTTATTTTTGAAAGGTAGGCTGGATAAGGGTTTTCGAGATCATGGTTGATTTTTTCTGAAACGCTGAAAGTCTTATTAGATAAGGAATCTAGAATTTAGATGCGTTTGCCCTAAATCCAGTATTGACCAGTCGAAGGGTGAGAAACTGCCCCAACTGTTGCGCTATATTCCGTAACCAAGCCGCAGGATTATGATTTCCTCGTTGTTCTAACCATGTTGCATAGTTTTCCATCACCTGCAAAAATTCGGGATCAATCAATTCCTGATTTGCTTGCAGAATATTAGTTCGTTCCTCATCATCAGTACAAGCGAGCAACTGTTTAATTAAATTAATATATGCTTGGGCGCGTTGTTCATTCATTGTCTGTACTGTGATTAGAATGATTGAATGAGGGACTATGATGTTTTTTGGCGGATGACTCTATGATAGGATGAGTCCCCTTGATATAGGGCGATTATGACACAGAATGCTATAGAGGATATTAACTATAAACGCTCAAACTCATCAACCCTTAATCCCGCTTGCCTTAAAATACTGCTAATTGTACCGATTGTTACCTCCTTATAACAGGGAACAATCGTTGTCATTTTTCCTTCGGGAGTATCCTTGGCAAACTTAACATGACTCCCCTTTTGACTAATAACTTCAAACCCTGCCGCTTCCAACTTGCGTTTAATCTCACGATAAGATAAAGGCTTAAGCGGCATTGATTTCTACCTCTATCTTCTGTAATCGGGGAATAACTGTTGCACAAGGCGGTTCAAAATGTAATTCTAAAGCCTCTTGCAGATTGTTTAACGCCTCGGTTTCTGTTTCCCCTTGACTAGCAACATCAACCTCTAAACATTGGGCAACAAACCAATTATCTTCTTGAAAAATTCTCGCTGTAAGTACCTGTCTCATTTTCACTTTCCTGATTGAGCTTTCCATGATTATAGGTCAGGCTAGAATGACAGTCAATTAAATAATCATATAGATCATGCTTTAGACTTCTACATAAGTAGTCGTGCAAAATTAATTTCTTGGTTAGGATAGGCACTCATGCAAGAGGCAAAAGGCAAAAGCTTTATCGAAATGTGTAATCAATTTTGCTTAGGTACTTAACAAGATTCTATACTTTATATCCCGTAACCAAGCCGCAGGAGTATTATTTCCTTGTTCTTCTAACCCTGTTGCATAGTTTTCCATCATTGTCTGTACTGTGATTGATGTGATTATGTGATGGACTGTGATTTTTTTTTGAGAGACCAACCCTATGATATATAGCGTTTCCTGTTCGCAAGAGGTACATTGTCGATGGTGAAAAGTTTAATCAGCAAAGGTTTCACTGTGCCACACAGGTGTGAGAAACGCTATAATGTGATACAATAAATATTCGTGATTGTCTAGGACAAAGGATAACCTAGTCATAGTTTATCGTTCAATTATTCTAATCATAGTTTAGACATTATTAAGGAGAAAGACTATGGACATCACCATCCATCTTAGCCAAGAACAAAGGGAAAAACTCGCCTACATCCAACAACATAGCGATCAGGATATCACTACCCTGCTCAATCAAGTTATTGAGCAACAATATACCAAACTACACCCGCGCAACTCAGATTCCCTTAAAGTGCTGAAAGAAAGCGGTTTTATTGGGTGTGGACAAGGTTCGCCCGATCTTTCTACTAATTATAAAACCATCCTGAAGGAAGAATGGTCAGCCAAACATGATTATAGTTGATACAGGCTTCTGGTTGGCTCTCGCCAATGAGCAAGATAATCATCATCAGCAAGCACAGCTTGTAATTCAAAGATTGCGAGAACCCCTAATAACAACCTGGTGTGTTGTCACCGAAACTTGTTACCTTTTGCTAACTCGTCTCGGTAATCATGCTCAACTGCTATTTATTCAAAATTTCTTAGCAGGTGGTTTTGAAGTATTTGAATTACAATCAAATCATGTTAGACGAATGGAACAACTCATAGACCGTTATGAAGATATACCAATGGATCTAGCTGATGCTTCATTAGTAGTATTAGCTGAAAACTTAGGACACGGGAGAATTTTAACGTCAGATCGCCGCGATTTTTCAATCTATCGCTGGCAGGATAACCATACTTTTCAAAATTTATTCTTAGAATATCCTTAGTAATTGGGAATCAAATGAATAGGATTTTTGTGATTGTGTGATTGTCTAAAAACAATCTAATCATAGTCGATCATTTAATCACTCTCAATCATAGTTTAGACGGTATTGTAATTAAGGATTACCGGAAATAACAAACCTACCCACTGCCACTAAAAACCCTCCTACCGCCGTAATTAAAATACCAATTAATGTCCAAATTTGAGCCTGTTGTGAACCTTTAATTGCCTTAACATCTTGCTTCAGGTTATCGATTTCCACCTTTAATACCCGTCTTTCCCCCTTAGCTTCTGTTAACTCAATTTTGATGTCTGTAACATCTTTTTGTAAATTCTCTAATTTGTGATTAATTTGAGCTAAAATTTCCCCTAGGTTTTGTTCAATTATTACTGACATTTATATTTTTCCTCATAATCAAAAAGCTCCCCGAATCATTCACCCTAAAACTCAAAAGTGTTGACCCAGTTTTTGGATAGCAAAAAATAATAAATTTCATCCTTTTCACAAAGCATTTTGGGGGCGACGGTTCCAGAATTCGGGCTAGTCAAAGACTAAACCCGAACTTGACCGAGTTTTTTAATCCTCTAAACTAATCTTGACCGGATTAACTTTCCAAATCTCTTGACAATATTCCCAGATTGTGCGATCGCTAGAGAATTTAGCCATACGAACCGAGTTAAGAATCGACATCCGCGTCCACTTGTCCCGATCGCGATAAGCTTCACTTACCTGTTCCTGACAATCAGCGTAGGATTGATAATCAGCTAAAAGCATATACTGGTCATCGTAGAGGAGAGAATCAACGATCGGCCTGAATAATTCCTGGTCACCATGGCTAAAATAACCACTCTTAATTCGATCGATCACTCCCTTCAATTCGCGATTATTTTTGTAATAGCTCATCGGTTCATAACCGTGTGCTTTCTTAGCATAAACTTCTTCTGCTGTCAAGCCAAAAAGGAAGAAATTTTCTGCCCCTGCTTCCTCGCGAATTTCGATATTAGCGCCGTCCAGAGTCCCAATGGTGAGGGAGCCATTCATGGCAAACTTCATATTACCGGTTCCGGAAGCTTCCTTACCCGCCGTAGAAATCTGTTCGGAAAGATCCGCCGCCGGATAGATGCGTTGACCCAAAGAAACGTTAAAGTTAGGCAGGAAAACCAATTTTAAACGACCTCTGACATCAGGATCCTTATTCACAATTTCAGCCACAGCATTAGTTAACTTAATAATTAACTTCGCCATAAAGTAACCGGGGGCTGCCTTACCACCAAAGATAAAAGTGCGCGGCACAATATCGATCTGAGGGTTCTGTTTAATGCGATTATAAAGGGCGATAATGTGCAGAACTGCCAGATGTTGGCGTTTGTATTCGTGAATCCGTTTTACCTGCACATCGAAAATCGAATTAACATCCACTTCGATATTGCGGGTTTTCAGCATATAAGCCGCTAAATCGGCCTTATTCGCCTGTTTAATTTCATACCAACGCTGACGGAATTCAGGATCATCAAGGTATTGTTCCAGTTTTCGCAATTCCTTCAGGTCTTTTAACCAATTATCGCCGATTTTTTCGGTAAATAGTGCCGATAATTGGGGATTGCTCAATAAAATCCACCGGCGCGGGGTGACACCATTGGTTTTATTGTAGAATTTTTCTGGCCAGAGCATAGCAAACTCTTTCAGGGTGTCTTTTTGCAGTAACTCCGTGTGTAAGGCAGCGACTCCGTTAATCGAGTGACTACCCACACAGGCTAAATTAGCCATGCGAATTTGTTTATTACCCCAACCAGCTTCTTCAACTATCGACAATTTGCCCAATAATTCCTCGTTATCGGGAAACCAAGTCCGCACATCGTCGAGGAAAAAGTGATTAATCAGGTAGATAATTTCTAGATGTCGGGGTAGCAATTTCCCGATCAGATCCGCCGACCAACGTTCTAGGGCTTCTGGCAATAGGGTATGATTGGTATAAGCGAAGGTTTTTTGGGTAATTGCCCAAGCTTTTGACCATTCTAAGCCGTTTTCATCCACTAACAAACGCATTAACTCAGCGATCGCAATGGCGGGGTGAGTGTCGTTTAGTTGAATAGCGGCGGTTTCGTGGAAATTTTGCAGATTTTTGTGGCTTTTTAGGTGAATGCGAATTAAATCTTGCAGGGAAGCGGCCACAAAAAAGTATTGTTGGGCGAGACGTAATTCGCGACCGGCGGGGGTATTATCGTTGGGATAAAGGACTTTAGAAATGGTTTCCGCGTCCATTTTTTCGGCCACGGATTGATCGTATAACCCGGCGTTAAAAGCCTCAAAATTAAACGATTCACTTGCTTCTGCTTTCCAGAGACGCAAAGCATTAACCGTGTTGGTTTTGTAACCCGGGACGGGGGTATCGTGGGGAATGGCTAAAACCCGACGTTCCGGCAGCCATTGTACCCGTTCTTGTCCCTTATCATCGTGATAGATTTCCGTCCGGCCACCCAGTTTTACTTCCACACTTTCATCGGGACGGGGTAATTCCCAAGGATTGCCGAAGCGTAGCCAGTTATCGGGGATTTCCACCTGCCAACCGTCTTGGATCATTTGATGGAAAATGCCAAATTCGTAGCGGATACCGTAGCCGATGGCGGGAATTTCCAAGGAAGCGAGAGAATCAAGGAAACAAGCCGCTAAACGCCCTAAACCGCCGTTGCCGAGGCCGGGATCTGGTTCCTGTTCGATAATTTCCTCAAAATCAAGACCTAATTCCTCGATCATCTCTTTGATTAGGTCGTAAATACCCAAATTAGCGAGATTATTACCTAAATACCGCCCCATGAGAAATTCGGCGGAGAAATAGCAGACGAGTTTAACTTTTTCTTGTTTGTAGGTGTCGGTGGATTTCAGAAAACGACGCAGCAGGCGATCGCGAACGGTGTAGGCAAGGGCGACATAGTAATTGTAGGGACTGGCATTAGTGCGGTTAACCCCTTGCAAATAAAATAGATTGTCCAGAAAAGCCCGTTTTAGGGTTTCGGGACTCATGCCGGTGCGATCGTCTTCAACTAAAGTGGGGCATTGAAGTGCTTCACGCCCATCAGCTAGGGTAGAGGTTGTCTCCATGGGTTTTTGTTGTCCATATATTCGGGAGTCGATCGCCGATCAGACCTGATGACGATATCCTTTATAGTTTACTTGTTACCTTTTGGAGAGACTCAGACATTTAGATTTCTATTGGTTTTGAGGGGATCAGCGATCGCAATTACCAACAAAAAAAGGGTGAACCCTGTCCACCCTTCCACAATTATTCACAAAAAAAGCCTAATAGCGTTTTTTTCTGTCACCACCACCACCATTGAAGGGTGCGCGCTCTTCACGCTCGCGGGCTTCGTTAACTTTAATTGATCGCCCCATCCATTCAGCACCATCCAGTGCGGCAATTGCTTTGGTTTCCTGGGCTTTATTTTCCATTTCCACGAAGGCGAAACCGCGTGTGCGGCCCGTATCCCGATCCACGGGAATATGGACTCTTTTAACCTTGCCGTACTCTGCAAAGACACCGGTTAGATCCTCTTGGGAAATCTCGTAAGAGAGATTACCAACAAAAATAGACATAATACTTGAATCCTCGATCAATACTCGAAACGGTGTGGAGACACAAAATTCAGGGAGAAGCCGAACAATACTAAAGTAAAAGACTTACCGAGTTAATACTGAAAACGAACTTGAACACCAATCTTGACTCTCGCCTCGATCATAACACAGAAAGAGTCGATCGCCGATCAGAATCTGATGGCGATATCCCTTATAGTTTACTTGGGGTTTGCTGAATAAATCTAAAAACCTTGTTAGATAAGGTTTTTAGACTTTTTTTACCTCAAAAAGTGCTGACCCTTGGAGTGATCGGGGGTAAAATTCAGGTACTTTTTCCCTGAAAATTAGGTAACTGACCCCCTGAAAATGGGTAAAACCCCACACCCCACACCCCACACCCCACACCCTGCCCCCACGAAAAACTTTTTGCCGCAAACCCTAATTAACGACAAAAAAAGGGTGAACCCTGTCCACCCTCCCACAATTATTCACAAAAAAAGCTTAATAGCGTTTTTTTCTGTCACCACCACCACCATTGAAGGGCGCACGCTCTTCACGCTCGCGGGCTTCGTTAACTTTAATTGATCGCCCCATCCAGTCAGCGCCATCTAGTGCCTCAATCGCTTTGGCTTCCTGGGCTTTATTTTCCATTTCCACGAAGGCAAAACCGCGTTTGCGGCCTGTCTCTTTCTCAACGGGAATATGGACTCTTTGGACCTTGCCGTAGTCTTGAAAGACCTCGACCAGATCATCTTGGGAAATCTCGTAAGAGAGATTACCAACAAAAATAGACATAATACTTGAATCCTCGAACAATACTCGAAACGGTGTGGAGACACAAAATTCAGGGAGAAGCCGAACAATACTAAAGTAAAAGACTTACCGAATTAATACTGAAAACGAACTTGAACACCAATCTTGACTCTCGCCTCGATCATAACACGAAAAGACTGGAGTTAATGTTAACTTTTATTCTCTGGGGCAAGAGACTGTTTTGGCTATCGGTGGCTACTCCCTCAACCGCCAGCTTTTTTCTCCCGACGAAATAACCAAATCATCAGGGCCACCACACCGATTTGTAGGGCAAAATTGGGTAAAGCGGTGGCTACGTCCCTGCCTGCCGCTAATTGGGCCAGAAAAACCACCGCACCAATAAAACCGGAAGCACCTAAACCGAGATAGATAAACTGCCGCAGACCTCGGTAGGGATTGGCCGCTTCCTCTTTCAAGCGGGCGTATTTTTGGGTATCGAGTCGAGGGGATTTGCTCATAAAAAAATCTTTCTAGCTTTGTATCTATTGTCCGTGATATAATCGGGAACTGGCAATGTGCCGATGTAGCTCAGTGGTAGAGTAGTTGATTCGTAATCAATTGGTCGTGGGTTCAAATCCCATCATCGGCTTGGGGTTTTACCTCCCGGAAGTTGACTAAGAAATACTGGTACAGTGGTTAAATGCCTTGGTTTTGTGGCGGCTATGGCAAAACCCCCTAAGGCCTTTGCCAGAGATTTGCGGCTCTCTTGGGTTTGGTGGGTAAAATCTATTCTCAGATACATTCCCACTGGCGAGCGAATGGAACGAACCACAAAGACACAAAGGACACAAAGATTGATCGGTCTTATATAAGTTAAACTTATCACAACAAGAGTAAGAGAGCCGATTGACTTCAATAAGCCATTTTAGCAGCAAACAAGAGGTAAAAGAGTTAATTCCTCTAACCGATCGTTCCCTATTTTGGTCGAAATCTTTGGGAAAAAATCAGCTAGTTACTAAAGAAAAGTTTGAATAATTTCTGTGATCGCTTGACGTTGGCAATCGTCATATCCCCAGCGTTCTAGAAAGGCTTGATATTCTCCTTGTCCTGTGTTTAAACTGGTAGCTAATTGTCGTAATTTTTCCCCCAAGGCTGGCGATAATAACTGCTTAATTAGTTGACTGGTTTTTTCTTGGACTTTCTCAGAACCTCGAGCATTTTCTTCGTCTCCTTGACTGCGATGATAGATGACCATTGCCGTGGACATGACCAGATTTTTAACTAATAATTCATTCACCAATGTCGGGGAAGTTTTTAAAGCGGTGATTACCTCCAAACTAGGATATTCCGTATAGGATAAATCGCTGGTTGAATAAGTAACAAAGAATCCTCTGGCTCCATTTTCTGTTGAGACTAACTCAGTAATTTCCTGAGTGATTGTATCGGTATCTAAAAACTCAATTTGACTTAGTAAATCTTGAGTTTGCTGGATAGCATTTTCAAAAGTTATACCCATAACAATAAATATCCTTCTGTGAAGTTTAATAGAAAAATACTAAGCGTCTAAAGCATTTAACCAATTAGTTAAATCCTCCACTGTCAAAAAATCCAATAAAGCTTCTCCCACTCGTTCCAGAGCATCAATATTTAAGGTTATAATCCAACTCTCTAGAGCCACATCAATAGCTCCTAACTTACGTTTAATCAGACGAATAATTAGATTTCTTTCTCTTGCTAAACTCTGTTCTAAACCTCGGCGCATCCCACTGGTGGTAATCTGCATAACTCCCTCCTGTTCGGGTTGAATAAATGTGCTAATCTCCTGTTGAAATTCGGCTCTTCGTTACTTGGTATGGTTCGATATGGGGGCATAAATCGACTCAATCCTTATCTGGCAAGAGATTTAATTGATTAGTTCGCTCCAGATCGCAAACAATTGACAAAAATTGCGGTAATGTCTGTTTCTATAAGGGTTTCATCCCTTATAACCCCCGTCCATTGCATAACACAAACCGAAGAGCCGGAAAAATCATCGGGAGTTAGGAAATGAACTCCCTCTTGGTTAAACTTTCGTCGGAGAATTATCGCTAAAACTTTACCCTCTTTCATGATTTGAGAAATTGGCAAAGAGTTAAATTGACTCTCTTGGATTTGGTGGGTAAAATGTATTCTAAGATACATTCCT
The DNA here is from genome assembly GCF_050500235.1 of Microcystis protocystis FBCC-A270. NCBI lineage: Bacteria > Bacillati > Cyanobacteriota > Cyanophyceae > Chroococcales > Microcystaceae > Microcystis > Microcystis protocystis. Next base: position 3,767,090 of record NZ_CP191407.1, on the reverse strand, counting down.
CCTAGCGAGGGGGTGGAACGAACCACAGAGACACAAAGGACACAAAGATCGATCGCTTCTATGGTAAGTTGAGCTGATCACACAGAACCTAGAAGAGCCTTAAATTTACTTTCGGCTCTTCGGGACTTGGTATGGTTCGATAGGGGGGCATAAATCGACTCAATCCTTATCTGGCAAGAGATTTAATTGATTAGTTCGCTCCAGATCGCAAACAATTGACAAAAATTGCGGCAATGTCTGTCTCTATAAAGGTTTCATTCCTTATAACCCCGTCCATTGCATAAGACAAACCGAAGAACCTTACTTTCTGGCTTATTTTTCTGATTTGGTCGGCAGAGAAAATCCAAAGATAAAAAGTCTGCAGCTAGTTTAAACATGAATTGAACCCTCCTTAGGAAATGGTTGTGAGAAAGGCTGAAATTAATTTACAGAAAAGAAACGGCCAACCTATGACTAACTTTTGTTACCGCTCAACTAAACTTACTCAAACTTACTTAAAAGCCTGAAAGCTTAGTCATTCGTAGTGGGTCAAGCACTACAGGATTAAACGGCAAACCCTTTATTCCCTGGTCAATGACATCAGGAATTACTTTTCTAATGATGTTAAATGCCCCATTGACATCGGCATTTAACAACTGATTTGTTTCCATTTTATAAAGTCCCCTAGCTAACCTTTTTCCCTTAAATAATGGTTTTTCTTCACCATATTTCGGTAACTCATCCCTATCTAAAGCACTGGATTGTGAGGTATAGGATTCTTCAGTTATTATAACTTTTATTCCTTTTAATTGAGCTTTGTAGGTTAACATTTCTATTAATCTATTATGGGGAATATTGACAAATTGTTGATTATTCCTTTTTCCTAGATTAAGAGATTGTTTCATCCACTCATTATGCCCAATTATTAACGTCCCTATTTGATGAATAGTACACCAATCTATTACTCTTTTACTGGCTGTGTGTAGATAATTTTCTACTCGACAGTTTCGTTTATGGGTCAGGAATAGCAATCTCTTAGATGAGGGTTGATTATTTTGGGTTTTCAGTTGAGATTGTAAGCGGGAACGTTGTTTGTTGTAGAAGGTGTTAATTGCTTTTAACGGTCTGCCATTTACCAAAAGAGGTGCTACACCTGTTTGATTTGTAGTTACAGCCATTAAGTTATTAACTCCTAAATCTATCCCAGCTATCTCTTGTTTATCTGTGGTTTCCGACCGTCTTTCATAGACTATTTCAATGACATAACAGCTACTTTTGGGGACAATTCTCACCTCAATTATTTCTCTTCGGGAAGTGGTAATTTTTAAGTCGCTCATAGACAAGTGACAAATTCCTTCTTTTAGAGGTTTTTTATAAATTGATTCCTGAGAATATATCAGCAGGTTTCTTCCTTTGGTTTTGTCCTTATACTTAATAATTTTGGGTTTTCCTAAAAATTTTTCAGGGTGTTTTTTCCAAGCTCTAAAAGCGGCAAAATAACTAACCCAAGCTTGCTCCAATCTTCTGATTATCTGCTTGCTCACTTTCGTGGGTAAAGCTAAATAATCTGAGGTTTTAGATACCAGATAATAGAGTTGATTGAAACTCAGTTTTTGGGAGTTTTCAAAGAAATATTGGCGATAATGGTAGTTAGCTAGATTGAACAAATTTTTTGACAAAAAGGCATAATGGTCGATTTCTGACCAGAAGGGATGGTTTTGACTGATAATATGACGTTCAACTAGCTTCATATCTTGATTATACCTGATAAGTAGTCGTGCAAAATAAATTTCCTAGTGAAAACAGGCAAGAGGCAATAGGCAAGAGGCAAAAGCTTTATCGAAATGTGTAATTAATTTTGCTTAGGTACTTAACGTTCTTAAAATCTATCGGTGGCAAAAGTTACTTATTTTAGTTATATAGCTACAGGAATGAGTAACTTTAAAAAGCTTTAGTTAGGTTTTTGGTTTCTGTGGTTAACCCCTAATAGGCCAGGGTGAGAGCATCTCAAACGCTATTGACAATTGACTTGTGATCCGCGTCGGCATTTCAAGTGATACCAGTCAATCATCATAGTTACGAACTCGACCCATTTGGTTGATTTTTGCTTAACAATTGAGATGGCAAATTCTACTTAAATATGCCTGAACCGGCCTCTGGGTAAGCAACTCACATAAAGTTTATTTGATCAAGGATTGTTAAGATTGGCTTACCCTCCTAATGGGCTGATTTAATTTACTAAAGCTTAATCTAATTAACAAGATATTGATTTAGTTAATACAGGTTTAATCTCGATTAAGGCAATGACACTATACCATACATTTAAAAAAATACAAGCGTAAATTGGTTTTTTTAAAATCTTTTTATAGACGAGCTTAACTTATCTTAAAATGTAGTACAGATTACCTACTATCGTTATTTGACTGACGGCTAACTGCTATATTTTCTGATGACGACATAAATAGCAAAAACTATAGACGAATAGCTATGAGCTTTGGTGAAGAATTTCAATTACTGCTGCGGGCGCGCTATCCTCTCATCTATATTACCACCTTAGAAGAAGAACGTCTCGAAAAAGCGATCGCCGATATTGCCAAACAGAGCAATAACCGTGCTGTCTATGTCTGGGATTTTGTGGATGGTTATCAAGATAATCCCAATAATGAGAACTTTGCTCGGCGTAATCCCCTGCAAGCTCTTGAATTCGTCGAAAAGCTGCCGACTAACATCGCCGCCATCATGATTTTACGCGATTTCCAGCGCTTTCTCGAAGATATTTCCATCGCCAGAAAATTGCGTAATCTTGCCCGTTCCCTGAAATCTCAGCCTAAAAACCTAATTATCGTCGCTTCCGAACTGTCTATCCCCTCGGATCTCACCGAAGTAATCACCGTCGTCGATTTTCCCCTCCCCAGTGGCGAAGAAATTAAACAGGAAATTCAGCGATTAATCGCTGCCACCGGACAACCCGTCAAAGAACCACTCCTCGATGAATTAGTGCTTTCTGCCCAAGGATTATCCCTAGAGAGAATTCGTCGGGTTTTAGCTAAATGTTTAGCCAGTCACGGCAAAATTGAGCCAGAGGACGTGGAATTAATTTTGGCAGAAAAACGCCAATCGATTCGTCAAACCCAGATATTGGACTTTTATCCCGCCACAGAGCAGATTTCTGACATCGGCGGCCTAGATAATCTCAAAGATTGGCTGATTCGTCGCGGTGGTGCTTTTAGTGAACGCGCCCGCGCCTACGGTTTACCCAATCCCCGGGGTTTACTATTGGTGGGAATTCAAGGAACGGGTAAATCCCTGACAGCGAAAGCTATTTCCCATCATTGGCACTTACCGCTACTACGTCTAGACGTGGGGCGTTTATTTGGCGGATTGGTGGGAGAATCGGAATCGCGTACCCGTCAGATGATTAATCTCGCCGAAGCTTTAGCCCCCTGTGTGCTGTGGATAGACGAAATCGATAAAGCTTTCGCCGGAGCGGAGGGAAAAGGCGACGGAGGAACCACCGGACGGGTTTTCGGGACTTTTATCACTTGGTTAGCGGAGAAACAATCGCCAGTTTTTGTCGTCGCTACGGCTAATAACATCCAATCTTTGCCCCCGGAAATGTTGCGAAAAGGACGCTTCGATGAGATATTTTTTGTCGGACTACCTAGCCAAAAGTCCCGCGAGGAGATTTTTAGCGTTCATTTAGGGAAAGTCCGGCCCCATAATCTAAAAAGTTATGATATAAAGCGACTAGCCTACGAAACTCCCGATTTTTCGGGGGCAGAAATCGAACAAACCATCGTGGAAGCGATGCACATCGGGTTTAGTCAAAATCGCGACTTTAGCACCGATGATGTGCTTGAGGCCGCTAGTCAGATTATACCCCTAGCCCGCACTGCTCAAGAACAGATCCAGTTTCTACAGGATTGGGCCAAGTCCGGTAAAGCTCGTTTAGCCTCTCGCGATGATCGTTTTAATGTTAATCCTAACAGTTAATTTAGCACCAATATGAAGCGTTTATCTGGTTTATTACAATTTATGGTTGGTTTTGTCCTGGGAGTGTTCATTTTAGTCGGTGGGGCCACTGCTGTCGCCTATATACTTCTCTCTGGTATGAATTCTAATCCTCCTAAACCCGTCTTTACCGAGGAGAAAAAAGAGGAAACTAAGGAGGAAAAAGCCGCTAAACCCATCCCCACTACTCCCGTCCAAGAACAACCCCAAGCTGAGGTGAAAGAGTCTCCCACAGCTGCCCCAGCACCAAAAGCTGCCCCGAAACCCAGTCCCGAAGAAACAAAAAAAGAAACCACATCCGAGGGTTATCAAGCGCGGGTGACATGGCAAAGCGGTTTAAGTCTGCGCTCGGAACCTACCAGTGAATCCACTCGTCTCGGCGGTCTGGATTATAATACTAAAGTCAGTGTGGTGGGAACCAGCAGCGATGGGCAATGGCATCGCGTGCGTCTGTCCGATGGTCGCGAAGGTTGGATTAAAGCAGGTAATATTTCCAGAGTCGAGTAAATATTTATAAGGGTTAGGTTTTCTAAATCTACCCCTTTCCCTAATCAGTAATTGGACAAAATTAAATTGACACTCTGGCAGGAGAGAACCCCAGAACTGCTCAACTCCAGAAGTAAAAAATATCTGTGATTAATTCTGTCTAGGTATTCAATCACTACTTCAAGAGCGATTATCGCGATTAACTTTTCTGATTAACCAATAACTTGCCGCTAAAGCTAAGGTTCCCACGGTGAGCGCAATTAAATCATCTTTACTGTATTTCTTGGGATCGAAAATAATAATTTTTCGAGAGATGGCAATTAAAGCCGTAACTACGACTAATTCAACCTGTACGATGTGTTTTCTTAAGTAAGCAGTGACGTTTTCTAATAACTCTAAGGCGATTAAAATATTGAGAAATAATCCGAAGATTTCAATTAAAGTTTTACTAAAAAAACCGACGGGTTCCGTAGTAAATAAATCTTGGATTAAGATAACTACTAGATCATAAAGAGAAACAATAATAACAACAATTAAGGCTACGGATAAAACCTTAGAAACTATGTTTTCAATGAGATGAATCGACCTCATGAAATCTTCATCGCGCCATTGTTGACCAAAATTGATAAGTAGTTTCCGTATCTGTTTGAGCATGATCAATTAAGTAAAAAGTAAAAATTATTATTGTATTTTATTGCTAATTGTTCTATTTAGTTAATAAGTAAGCTGATCCCCCCTTGATCCCCCCTTAATAAGGGGGGCGTTGATCTCCCCTGCCCCCTTAATAAGGGGGGCGTTGATCTCCCCTGCCCCCTTAATAAGGGGGGCGTTGATCCCCCCTTGATCCCCCCTTAATAAGGGGGGCGTTGATCCCCCCTGCCCCCTTAATAAGGGGGGTATCTGACAATTTTTAAAATCTACCTACTTAGAAATAATTTTACTTGAAGAAGGCTTCCCTAGAAAAAAAATCTAGGTGCGATCGCTATTAAGTCAACCGCACCCAAAACTAATACAAATGCTCACATCTAGCTAACATCATCGTGAGCGAAACGATTATAGAGGAAGTCGAGGGCATAGTTACGCAGACGATAATATTCCGGATCCTCCATAATTCTCTCCCGATCGCGGGGACGGGGGAAATGAATATTCATCACTTCGCCGATTTTCGCTTCCGGTCCATTGGTCATCATTACCAGCTTATCAGCGAGGAAAAGAGCCTCATCGATATCGTGGGTAATCATCAAGACCGTACAGCGTTTATCTTGCCAGATTTTCAGCAATTCTTCCTGTAATTCCTCTTTGGTAATCGCATCCAAAGCGCCGAAAGGTTCATCAAGAATCAACACTTCCGGACGGATAGAAAGGGCCCGGGCGATCGAAACCCGTTGTTTCATCCCCCCGGAGATTTGGGGAGGGGTTTTGTCCATAGCTTCGGTTAAACCCACCATAGCTAAATGGTCGCGCACGATCGAGCGTTTTTGTGCCTCTGGAGCATTGGGAGACACCGCGTCTACCGCGAGATAGACATTTTCAAAAACGCTTAACCAAGGCAATAAAGCATAGTTTTGAAACACTACCATGCGATCGGGACCGGGTTTAGTAATTGTCTTACCGTTAACTTTAACGATGCCATCGGTGGGAGAAGAAAAACCCGACACCATATTTAATAGGGTCGATTTACCGCAACCAGAGTGACCGATCACGCAGATAAATTCACCTTCATTGATGCTGAGATTAACATCCTTGAGGACGGTGTAGGGGCCTCTGGGAGTGGGATAAACCTTAGAAACTCCTTCAATGGTAACAAAAGCTTCTTTAGTGGGGGTCTGGGTTGCCCGGTTAACGGTGTCGGTGGTGGTGTACATGATTAGTCTTTGGGGGAAATTAGATAATAGGAGCAATGGCTAGGGATAATTGGCTAGGAATTATCCCCTTAGTCGATTTTTAGGCAATTTTGCGGGATTCACTGGCACTAGGACGAGCATCAATAGCCACTTCGGCCATAGTGACGTTTTGTTTGATCTCTAAACTATTGAGATAACCGATCGGATCCTCGGCATCAAACTCGATACCATCGAATAAAAGGATCGGTGTGCGACGATATTTAATATCCCCTAGACCCAATTCCCGGGCCGCGGTACTAAAAACACCCACCCGACAGACGCGTTCGAGAATTTCTACCCAGTTACGGGGGAAAGGAATGTGGCCCCAGCGAGCCATTTGGGTCATCATCCAGAGGTGTTCGGTACGACTGGGACGATTTACCCCATCTCCATAGAACAGATGGTGTGCATATTCTTTCATCGGTCGATCGAGACTGCACGCATAGGAGTTGGGATCACCCAGTTGGATATAATCGATATTGGTACTAAGGTACTGACGACTGGCGAGGATTCGACGAATTTCTTCCTGATTCCCTTCCTCGGCACAGTAGCGACAACCTTCCAGCAGTGCTTTAACTAAAGCGACGTGGGTATTAGGGTATTTATTGGCCCAATCTTCCCGGACTCCCAGGGCCTTACCCGGGTGGCCCTGCCAGATTTCTAAGTCGGTGGCGACGGTGTAACCGATACCCTCCATGGCGGACCTGAGATTCCAAGGTTCACCGACACAGTAACCGTCAATACTACCGGTTTTCAGGTCGGCCACCATTTGGGCCGGGGGAATAGTTTCGAGGTGAACGTCTTTATCGGGGTCAATTCCCGCTGCCGCTAACCAGTAACGCAGGAGCAAATTGTGCATCGAGGAGGGGTGAACAATGCCAAAAATATGGCGCTGATCCCTCGATTCCAATAGCATCTGTCTTAAGGCGTTACCGTCAATCACCCCCTCGTCATAGAAGCGTTTAGCGAGGGTGACACCGTTACCGTTACGAGTCATAGTCAGGGCGCTGACAATCGGCAAAGGTTGCTCCTGATAACCACCGACGGTTAACCAGGTGGGCATTCCTGAAGGCATTTGCGCCCCGTCGAGGAATCCCCCCGCGATCCCGTCCACAACGCCTCGCCAACTGGTTTCCCGGACCAAATTTACCTCATCTAGACCATGTTTAGTGAAGAATCCCTTTTCTTTGGCCACTGCTAGGGGCGCGCAAGCGGTGAGGGGAACAAAACCGATCTCTAGATTGACTTTTTCTAAACCGTGACGGGCAATTACTTCGACTTTGCGAGCGCGTAGTTTTTTGATCCGTTTTTGTTGGTTGAGGAAATAGATAATTTCACTCCGGAGACTGTAGTAACTGGGGTGTTCCACCACTTCCATGCGTTTGCGGGGACGGGGGATATCTACTTCCAAAATACCGCCAATTTTTGAGCCGGGGCCGTTGGTGAGCATGACGATGCGATCGGATAATAGAACTGCCTCATCCACATCGTGCGTCACCATTACCGAGGTCATTTGGTATTCTTCGCACAGCTGCATTAACTGTTCCTGTAGATTACCTCTAGTCAGGGCATCTAACGCCCCAAAGGGTTCATCTAAAAGGAGGACTTTCGGACGGATGGCTAGGGCGCGAGCGATCGCTACCCGTTGTTTCATCCCCCCCGATAATTCGTTGGGACGTTTATCCACTGCATGACGAAGATTGACCAGATCGATATATTTTTCGACTTCAGCTTTTCTTTCGTCTTCTGATAGTTGGGCGAGAACTTGATCGACGGCTAGAGTGATATTTTCTTTGACGGTTAACCAGGGTAAAAGGGAATAGTTTTGGAAGACTACCATGCGATCTGGTCCTGGTTTTTTAATGCTTTGACCTTGCAAAGTCACCACCCCTTCCGTGGGCAAATCTAAACCAGCGATCATGTTTAAGAGGGTAGATTTTCCACAACCGGAGTGACCGATAAGGGAGATAAATTCCCCTTTTTTGATCTGTAAATCGATACCTTTCAAGGCCACATATTCACCGCCACTACTGAGGGGGAATACTTTATCAATGTTATCGACAGCGACAAACAAACTCATAGTTTTTTTCTCCTTAAATTGGCTCAAGTTTCAGTTATTTGAAAAATGGGGAAAGTTTCCCCATAAATTCCCTATTGACGAACGATTTGATTTTGCAACCAAGCCATAAAGCGATCGAGTAATAAACCCACACCACCGATATAAAACAGCGCAAGAATAATATCGCTGATGTAGTTATTTTGGTAGGCATCCCAGATAAAGAAACCGATACCGACGATACCCGACATAACGATTTCAGCCGCAATAATTGCTAACCAAGCTAAACCGATCGCAATTCTCAAACCAGTGAATATGTAGGGAAGTGCCGAGGGAATTAATATCTTGAAAAAGAATTTTTTGCTGGACAATTGCAAGACTTGTTTAACGTTGATATAGTCTTGGGGAATTTGTTGGACACCGACGGTGGTATTAATCAAAATCGGCCAAACTGCGGTAATAAAGATAACGAATAAAGCAGCTGGTTGGTTTTGTTGTAAAGCGGCCAAAGATAGGGGAACCCAAGCAAGAGGAGGAACTGTTCTCAGGAATTGGAAAAGGGGATCGAGTGCCTTATTTAAGAAGGAATTTAAACCGACCATAATCCCAACGCCAATACCCACCACTGCGGCTAAAGAATAACCGATTAATACCCGTTGCAGACTGGCTAAAGTTTGCCAGAATAGTCCTTTATCAATGCCCCCACGATCAAAGAAAGGATACATTAAATAAGTACGAGTCCGTTCATTGGTGATTAGGTCGGATGGGGGGGGTAATTTGATTAATCCCACCATCGAGACTAATTGCCAAACAATCAGAAAACCCAGGGTACCGATAATGGGGGGAAGAATGTCATGGGAATGCTTTTTCCAGAATTTACCGAAGTTGAAACCACCTTTACCTGTTCTGCTGACGCTACTTGCCATTTTGCCGTTTTCCTTTGTTGAAGATAAAGTTACTTGATTGGGAAGAGAAGAAAACATTTTTGGGATTGATAGACTAGATATTTTATGCCCCTAGCCTATCGAGAAAAGCTCGCTATTTTTTGATCGCCAAACTATCGAGATAAGCTTGGGGATTGGCAGGATCAAAAGTTTTGCCATCAAAGAATTTTTCGACACCCCGGGAGGTACTGGTGGGAATATCAGCTGCGGGAACTCCTAATTCTGTAGCTGCCGCTTTCCAAAGATCCTCGCGGTTAACCTTGTCGATTAATGTTGAGGCAGTGGTTAAAGTTTCTTTCGGCAAGAAACCCCAACGAACACTTTCGGTTAAAAACCAGAGATCATGACTCTTGTAGGGATAGGAAACGCTACCGGCGGGATCTTTCCAGTAGAAAACCCCTTTATTTTTGTCGGTGATTTCCGGTTTACCGTCACCCATTTTCTGCATTCCTTTGAGGGGACCGGCGATAATTTCTTCTTTGAGGTTGAAATAAGCCGGTTTAGCGAGAATTGCCGCCGCTTCTGCCCGATTTGCCTCTTGATCGAGCCATTGCTGCGCTTCCATAATTCCTTTTAACACCGCTTTGGTGGCTTTCGGGTTTTTATCCACCCAATCGGCGCGGATAGCGAGGTATTCTTCTGGGTGATAGGGCCAGATTTCTGCGGTTAAAGCTGACATAAAACCGATCTGATCAGCCACAATTCGCGCTGGCCAAGGATCGCCGGTACTAAACGCATCCATGGTTCCCGTTTTCATGTTGGCCACGGTTTGGGCTGCGGGTACGGCAATTAGGTTAATATCCGTATCGGGGTTAATACCACCGGCGGCTAACCAGTAACGAATCCAGAAGTCTTGGTTAGCTTTCGGGAAAGTATAGGCAGCTTTGAAGGGAGTTCCCGTCGTTTTCATGGCGAGGATGTAATCTTTGGCGGGTTTCAGGTCTAAACCGATATTTTTGCCCTCGTGTTTACCCGCGATCGCAATTCCGTTACCCTGGGTGTTTAACTGCGCTAACACATACATGGGGACTTTAACGTTATTTTTAGTGATTAGTCCCTCAGAAATTAGGTAAGGCATGGGCATTTGCCACTGTCCCCCGTCAATTCCGCCCGCATCTGCCCCAATTTCGACGTTATCTCTAGCGGATCCCCAGTTTGCTTGTTTGGAGACTTCCACATCGGGCATCCCGTATTTAGCAAAAAAGCCTTTTTCCTTGGCAATAATTAAGGGTGCGGCCTCAACGATAGGAATATAACCTAATTTAATTTTGGTGGTTTCAGGAGCTTGTTCCGGGGCGATGGCGACGGGAGAAGCAACCGGGGCAGCGGGCGCGGTGGTGGTGGTTCCACCCGTAGTGTCGGGGGGATTACCCAAACAACCTTTGAGGACAACAGCCCCTGCCGCTGAAACTGCCGCCGTGGTTAAAAATTTCCGTCTCGAAAAATTTGACATAGAGTCCTCCTACCTGCTTGCTAAAGCAAGTATGTGTGCTGAATTATGGGTAAAGGAATCCCTCGCTAAACTTTCCCTCTAGCCCGTGCTATAGAAATTTAGCTATGGAATATTGAATCTCGATTGAACTTACTAAATAAGTCTAGCGGAATTTGGAAAAAATAATTAATCCGAGCGAGAATTTTATTTACAAAAATTTAATTCGATTGATAAGAATTAATTAAGACCATTGATATATCTAGCTTCTAGCCACTTAAAAAGGTTTCCGTAGGGTGCTGGAGCAGGGGTGATGGGGTGATGGAAGTGGGGAGAAACAACAAAATGAGCCAAGGGTGAGTTTTAGGAATGCGGCTCCTTCTGGCTTGGTAGAATGGACAATATGCTTTCACCCCAAAGTAATGACCAGATCTAAAAAGCCGAAATCACCGAACTCCTCTGATTCGCCTACCTCTCCTTCCTTGGCTCTGTCTTCCCTACATTTTCGTCTCCAAGCTTTAGAGGAGGAGCATCAGTGGCTCCTCAAGCAGATTGGCAGAAAACGCAACGAACTGAAGAAATTCCTCGACCAGATGCGTTCCTTAGCGACGGAGATTTTCCAGAGAGGGCAACCTCTCTATGAAAAACTTACCGACCTCGACCGCGAAATACACGCCCTTTTTGACGAAATCCTCACTGCTAGAAAAATGGGGCAGCAGACAAAAAAAAGCATTCTCGGAATTTACGAGACACTTCAGTTAACGGGGGTGATTAGCCCGAAATTTGAGGATGGAGATGAAGAACTAGACGAACTTTTCGGAGACGAAGAACCAGAAGGATCATCGGAGCAATCCGCGCAGGATTTCTTCTCTGGGGGAGACTCCTATAACCGTCACGAGGATGGAACAGAGATATCACCTGAAAGCTCGCCTAAATCTCCTGAATCTAGACAAATACGCCGCACTTTCCTGAGAATGGCCGAGATTTTTCACCCCGACAAGGTTACAGACCCCGAAACTCGGATGCGTCACAACGAGATTATGAAGGAAGTCAACCGTGCCTATAAAGAGGGAGATATTGCCAAACTGCTCGAAATCGAACGACAGTATCAAATGGGGGACACTTTCGAGGTTGAAGGCTCATCGGAAAGCGACCTCCAACGACAGTGCGAGAGGGTTGAAACCAATAACGAACTACTTAAAAAGCAATACGAGAACCTGAAAAGAGAACTGCGCTCGGTGCGAAATACCCCGGAAGGCGAGATGGTGAGGGCCAGCCGCGCTTGTGAGAAGGATGGCATCGACCCGATTGAGCAAATGCTAGAGGAGATGAAATTACAAGTTCAATCCACCGAAAAAATCTATAATTTTGTCCGTGACTTCCGCGATAAAAAGATAACGGTTAAAGAGTTTCTGCGCGGACCGGTCAGGATGGGCAGAAGCCCGGAAGAGATGGAAGACATTCTTGATCAACTTCTGCAGCAACTTCGCGGAATCAGCCGTTAAAGAGAGAAAGCCAATATTTAGGGTATGCGGCAAAAAGTTTTTCCTGGGGGCTGAGTGTAGGGTTTTACCTAATTTTTAAATCCGTTGAGTAATGCACAGAAAACGGGTTTCTCGGAGAAACCCGTTTTCTACTCATGCAAAAGACAAAAGGGGGAATAAATAATCAGTTTTTAATAACTGGATTTAGTATAAAATTTAACATTAACGCCATTTTCTCAAAAAAATCGACCCGCCTAAGAGCGGGAAAGAAAGGAAAAGAGAAAAAATAGGGAATAAGGGTAAAAAGGGAAAAAAGAGAAAAAGGGTTACAAAGTCCTCCCAGCACCGCACACCACCCGAAAACCGCAGAGGTCGAAGTCGCCGCGGCGGTAGCTGAATCTTGGTTAATTGTCCAACGGTCTTTTTTAATGGCATTTCCCACAAGATTATGGTAGTAATCCGCCGGCTGCCATGGCTACAGTTCCCCCCTAAATGCCTTTTGTAAAAGGGAATTAAAGAGATTGTCTTGCTGATGCAGAAAGTTATTCATCTTCATTAAATTATTTTGAATAAATATATCTAATCTTGCGAAACCTTTTTGAAGCTCAATAGGGGGAAGTATAATTAATAATTCCTTGAGCTTACTGGAATTAACACCAGGTTGAGCTGAACCACTGGAATTTTGTTGGATTTGCTTCCAATAGAACTCAGTTTTAAAAAAATATGCTAAATATTCAGGACTTATCAAGCTAGATGGTCTGACTCTTATTAAATATGATGCAAATAAAGTATTTTCAGGGCAGTGACGAATTAAAAAACTCTTACCTGTTGTTGCTCCAGTTCTAGCAAAAACGATATCACCAGAAACTATAGAATATTTTTGTATATCTTTTTTATCACCTGAGCAGAACGGTACACTTTCCCAATTAATTTCACCATTTTGAATATCAGTAATTCTAAGCATTTTAGTGGCAGTAGGTACAAAATCCGCAGACGCAGTAATTCCATAGCTAATACTTTCTGATACTTTTTCTAACTTTACAATCTCCCACCCTTTCGGATTAGTAACAGGATCACCGAACATCTCTAGGAAAGTTGATCGCAATAACTCCTTAGTCAAACGAATTGCCTCTTTGCGCTTGCGTCGCACCCCATCCGCTTTATCTAAAATTGCCGCAATTCTTCGCTGTTCTTCGAGGGGTGGGAGGGGGATTTCTACTTGTTTTAAGTCTTTGAGAATAATTCTGCGAACAGCTGAACCAGTTTTTCTCTTTGATGCTTCATCAATAGTTTTCTGGAAACCTAATATATAGCCTAAATAACTACTATCCGCAATCTCTTTTTTTGGTCTTAGGATTGCAATTGATGAGAGTACGGCAAATTCTCGCTTCTCTCTAACTACGCAAACTTTTCCAACTGTTCCATCTTTAGAGAAAAGGACATCACCCAGCTTTGGTGCTGAGTTTCCAGCATCAGCGCGATCATACTCCTCCTGGCTAATATGAATACATCCGCTAAAGTCCAACCCGTTTTCTGTCATGTCTTTGACGGTTAAAAATGGAAACCCTTTACCAGAGTCCTTAAATGAGGCATGAGTTCCATCTGTAACCATCTCACAGATATCATCTAGAGACATATACTTCATCCCAACATCTCCTTATAACGCGTGTAAAACCTGATCAATTTTATTTTCAAACATAAATCAAACATCCTTTCGGTTGACTAAAGCGGTGGGTTACGACGGATTGTTAGATTGACTTTAACGCCTAGATTGTTGCCTTCTAACCCACCCTACTATGAACTCTTCTCCCCCCTTTTTAAGGGGGGTTGGGGGGGATCGAACCTAAAATCTATTTTTAATTTAATTATAACCAGCTACTTAGGGTCGCAGATACTAGAAAAAAATCAAGCCACTACAGTGGCACCCCTGAGATAATCTTCTAGTTGGCGATCATTGTCGTGACTGAGATTGCCTAGAGGTAAAGTTTCGACGCTAAAAGCTCTCACCTCGCTAACTTCTAATGTATCTTTGATCTGAAAATTCCCCGCGGCCGTCACTTCAATTAACAATGAAATGGAGTGAATGCGCGGATCACGCTCAAAAGAGGAATAAACCCCGACTAAACGCCCTAAACTGACTAAATTTAATCCTGTTTCCTCTTTTAATTCCCTTTGGGCAGTATTAAAAATATCTTCCCCCCAATCGATCATTCCCCCCGGTAGGGCCCATTTGCCGGTGTCTCTGCGTCGGATTAAAACAATTGTACCATCAGCAAGCAGCGGAATCATTGTCACCCCAGTTACAGGATGACGAAAGATAATTCCCATCACACTTTTAATAAAATGCCAAACACGACCCATAGGAATTAGGAGATAGGAAGATAGGGAGATAGGGAGATAGGGAGATAGGGAGATAGGGAAATTTTAACTAATACCCCAAAACCCCAAAACCCCAAAACCCCTAACAATATCAATCATGATCGAGAATGGCTTTAGCTTGAATTAAAGCCGATCGCACTTGTTCAAAACCTGTGCCACCATAGCTATTACGGGCTGCTACCACCTGACGAGGAGCGATCGCGTCGTAGATATCGGACTCAAAAGCCGGATGTAATTCTTGCCATTCCGTCAGGGTTAAATCTTTTAATAACTTACCCGCTGCCAAACTGCTTTTAACGACTTTCCCGACTAAATTATAAGCTTCTCGGAAGGGAATTCCCTTACTGGCTAAATAATCCGCCACATCCGTCGCATTAGAAAAATCTTCCGCCACCGCGTTAGCTAATCGGTCGGTTTTAAATTGAATCCCGGTGGCTAAAAGTACCGTCATCGCTTGCAAACAAATCCGCACGGTTTTAACGCCATCAAATAACGCCTCCTTGTCCTCCTGCAAGTCTTTGTTATAGGCTAGGGGTAAACCCTTCATTAAGGTCAATAACGCCTGTAAATGCCCAAAAACCCGCCCTGTTTTGCCGCGCACTAATTCGGGAACGTCGGGATTTTTTTTCTGGGGCATAATGCTAGATCCCGTGGCACAACTATCGGTGAGAGTGATAAAACTAAATTCTTGGGAAGACCAGAGAATCATTTCTTCGCTCAAACGGCTCAGGTGGACCATAATCAGACTAGCGGCCGTCATAAATTCAATGGCAAAATCTCGATCGCTGACTCCATCGAGACTATTGTTATACACCTGCTCAAAATCGAGTAAATTGGCACTGTAATGACGATCAATCGGAAAAGTCGTCCCTGCTAAAGCGCCACATCCTAGAGGCGAAATATTAGTCCTGGCGCGAATTTGCCCTAATCTTTGGTGATCCCGTTCGGCCATTTGAAAATAAGCGAGGAGATGATGGGCTAAACTAATCGGTTGAGCGCGCTGTAGGTGGGTGTAACCGGGGATCAGGGTTTCCAGATGGTTTTCAGCGTGATTGACTAAAGCTTGCTGAAAATTGCGAATTTCTTGCCTAATATCATCAATTTGTTGTCTAAGATACAGACGTATATCCGTTCCTACCTGATCATTCCGCGAACGGGCCGTGTGCAGTTTTTTGCCCACATCTCCCACAATCTCGGTTAAACGACGTTCCACGGCAAAATGCACGTCCTCTTGATCGATGCCGGGGTTAAAGTTGCCGGTGCGGTATTCTTGACGAATTTGTTCCAATCCAGAGACGAGACTATCTGCTTCTTCGGAGCTGATAATACCCGTATAGGCGAGCATTTTAGCGTGAGCGATCGATCCGGTGAGATCATACTCGATTAATTCGATATCAAAGCCAATACTGGCGTTAAATTCTACGATCGTAGGATGGAGACTACCTTCAAAGCGATCGCTCCAAGTTTTCTTTGCTGTCACTGTTTTCGTTAGATGATTGTGGATAAAGTTAACCAAAATATGCTGGACAATTTTGGGGAATAATCCGGCGCTGATAGCATTACCGCTTCAGGTTAGAAAAATCTCCAACCCTACAAACATAAGAATAGCAAGAATTGCTCGCTCTGGCTGAATGCCCATAGGCGAAAAGCTAATAAGAAGTAAAACCTCGAAACATATAACCGGCAATGAAACCGATTAATAGGGCCCATGCTTGCCCAGTTTTGACGAAATTTGAGAAGGCTTTCTGGACATTGCCGATGATATCCACGTCTTGCTCGGAAATAGTCATCAAGACATTGGTAAGAGGCGAAAAGTCGATCGAGACAGATAGATGATGGAAGATGTTGATCACGATGGCATTCCTTAAAAACGAAAATCTACAGAATAAGTTAACATGAAAACGACTAAATCAAAACCACTTTTGTCTCCCCGGCGGTTAGTTGGAAAGGAGGTCACTTTCAAGATGATTGAGATTGCTGGTAATAGGATAATAATAAATTGCCCGCTTTTGCTAAATCCTGCCCAAAGGCGATAATTCCTTCTTCATGACCACTCATCACTAAAATTTGTTGCTCTTCTAGACGCTCTTCTTGACATAAACGGATAATTTCTGCGGCCATTTCTGGGGTTCCATAGGCGATATTTTCTTGAGTGGTCGGCACTCGATACATTAAATTTTGCCACAGGGGGCGATGATGAATATGAATCACCCCATTGATCTGGGGATTCGCTTCATAAATTGCTCCATGAGTGAGAGTTTCCGAAGAAGCGGCAATTGTTCCCCGACAAGTGACCCGATTTTCTCGCCAATCGTAGTCTATAACTGTGGTGTAATGGGATTCATTTAATACTGGAATCCCCCCGGTGTTAGTGCCAGAAATAATGATTTCTTTGTCTATTTTTCCTCGTTGACTCACATTCCCAAAACCGATTCCGTTATCGTATTGACCGATTAATCCCAGTCGATAGAGGCGATTGCGCCAATAATTTAATTCTGCAATCTCTGAGCTTATTAAGGGACGGTCAGGAATCCAAGTACAATTGTATTTAACGTAACCTTCATCAATCATAGATTTTTCTGAAAATATTCGGGATAATTTTGACAAACTTTCTGCACAAAGTCCTGGAGAGGATAGGAAATATTGGCGATATAATTATCTTTAATTGCTTGAGAAAATAGGGGTAAAACTTCCGTATCTAAGGCGGGGTTAAATAAGTTGATAGGTAGAATTAAATCGGAGCATTCCCGCACATCAATGGCCTCAAAATTATCGGCTATAATTAACCAAAGAGGACGCACCCAAAGAGCCGAACGACTTTCGATAACCTGAATTACTTCTCCGTATAAAGTTCGATTTTTGCAGAATAAACTAACAATTTGATGGGGAGTAAATGTGTTCATAGACAGTTCTAGTTGTCCTTGATAAGCTAAGACGCATTTTAACCGCTTATTCTTAGATTAGCCGAATCTCCCCCCAATCTCTTTACTCTTGCAAGAGCCAACAGTAAAGAGTATCTCATCTCCACAAGCAATTTAAATGCGCGGGCAGCTTATCTTTCACTGGTCACTGAAAAAAGCTGGCCACTTGCCAATCCCTTGCCAGATCGGGAAAAAACGGCTCTTCTAGGTTGTGTGTGATAAGTTTAACTTACATAGGATTGATCGATCTTTGTGTCCTTTGTGTCTTTGTGGTTCGTTCCACCCCCTCTCTAGGAGGAATGTATCTTAGAATACATTTTACCCACCAAATCCAAGAGAGCCAAAAAACTCCGTTAGAATACGGGAAGCCGTTTACAAAACGATACAAAATCATGACCGTTGCTTACCCTCGTAAATTCAAGAAGACGATGAGCGCTCGCGACATCATGAAGCGTGTCATTAGCGATCGCGAAATTCATCTTGTCACCCTCAACCGTTACCGCTACAACGAACAACGTAGCTGTAAAGACCTGACCGAACTGATCGAAACCCTAGACGGACAACCGAAAGAACTGATCCAGGAGCTTTCCCGTCACGTCGCCGATGAGGCCCGCCATGCCTACTGGTTAACCGATTTATTAATCGAATTGGGGGCCGATGTGGGGAAACCGCCGGGGTTGTCCTATATCGATGAATTTGAACGTCTTCTCGATCAAGATCAATTCCAAGGCGAAGAACAAAGGGAAGATGGACTGATTGCGGCCCTAGCGGCAATTAACGTCACGGAAAAACGGGGATGCGAATACTTTGCCGCCCATATTTATGCTCTCAAAGCAGGGGAACAAACCCCGGAAAATCTGAAAATTCAGGAAACGATCGCCAAAATCTTTCCCGAAGAAGCAGGTCATGTGCGTTGGGGCAATCGTTGGTTAGCCAAAATTGCCCAAAAAAGCCCCGAACATCGGCAAAAAGTCGAAAAAGCCAAGGCCAAATACTCAGCGATCGAACAGGCCGCCTATGAATCGGGTATGGATATCACCCTGGGAGCAGAATTGCGCCGCGTCGGTCATTTAATGGACATCGCCGCCACTATGCCGCTCTGGGAACGTCCTCAATATCTGATGGAACGTTTACCCCAATCCCTTCTCGACCCGAAATTGCAATTATTCCGGGTAGAAGCGGCTCAAAAAGCCTGGAATCGTGATCCACAAATGTTTATGGAACGCTTTTTACCGATGTTTTTTAATGCGGACGACAATATCGGCAAAAAAGAGAAAGTCAACTAATTTAATCTTGATTTTCAAAGGATCGAGAAAATCAGCTATTGTTTTAAATAGGGGTGAGTTCTCGGCTTTGGAGCCAGAGAAACACCACTTTTTTACTGTTTATTTTGACTTTTCTCTTTTGGATTATGCGTCTTTTAGCTGCCTTTGATCGCTACCCCGATAGTGTATCGTTAACCCTAGAACCAGTAGCCACCGACTCGCAAAAATTTGATTTATATTTAACTTTACACCTACAAGCTCAAATTCAATCTCTCCTTGGCGGGGAAATCAAATGGGGACTAAAAGGAGGAAAATTAGATTTTCTTTTAGTTAATTGTCACCTAACACCAAATCCTCTTTCTAGTCAAGAGTTATACATAAATCGTATTAATAATTATCAATGGCGGTTATCTTTCAAAAGTCCTCAGTCAATATTTACAGGAGCGATTGAAAGGATTAACCTAGGAACCGTGAGTGTGGAGGAAGAACCTTATCATCTGACGGTGCAATTTTCGCTGACAGCTGCGGATATCTGTATCACGGAAACATCGGGATTATGGAAACACGATCTAAGTCCCAATAAACATAGTATTTTAGAGCGAAAGTTAGCATTTTTCCTAATGGAAAATCAATTTGATGCTTTTTTAAGTCGTATTTCTTTGGGTTCATCGCAGGTGGAATTAGATAATGTTCTAGTTGAACCGCAACCGGCAGCATCAGAAAATTTAGAGAAATTGCAGACACAAATCGAGGGAATTTATGCTACTGTTAGTGATGATTTTCTGAAATTAGCCCAATTAGCTGAACTCAATCCCCTAACGGATTTTACTGGGGCAAATCTCCTAGCAGCGGAATTAAGTGGTATATCTTTAGGTATGGCCAATCTCTATCAAGCTAATCTGCGGGGGGCTAATTTAACCGATGCTGATTTAAGCGAAATTAATGGCAGTCATGCTAATTTTAAGGGAGCAGATTTAAGCGGAGCCTTATTAGCTAATGCCGATTTAAGTTATGCTGATTTTTACCGTTCTAGTTTGGCTTTAGCTAATTTAATTGGCTCCAATTTAGAAGGAGCTAATTTGGTTGAAGTCAACATCACTCAAGCGAATTTTAGCGGGGCAAAAGTGAAGGGGGCAAAGTTTGCCGATAACGTGGGTATGACCGAGGAATTGCGGGAAAATTTACGCTTGCGCGGAGCTTTCTGCGATTAATCAACTATTCAGCCTCTAAATGACACCAAATACCCTCACCTTTCACCGAAAATAGCGTTATTAAATAACAAAAGAAGATTAGAGATTTTCCTCGGCATCTATGCCCAATTCCCGCAGTTTAGCCGCTAATTTCGCCGCTTTTTGCTTTTCTTGCTCGACTTGGTTTTCTGCCTCTAAAACCCGGTTTTCTGCCTCCACAGCCCGATTTTCCGCCTGTTGTGCCGCTTCTGCGGGAGTGGGTACTAATTCCCCTTCGGGGGTAAAATAGCGCAATTTATTGGCAGATAAACCCAAATATAAGCCTAATTGTTGACTCCAGAGCCGTCCCTGAGCATTGGGGGTAATCGGTTGATATTGACCGCTAATTAGGGTAAATCCTTCAAATTCTAGGCTTTCTGGGTCAAACCAAAAATAATCGGGAGTGCGAAATATATCCTGATAAATTTGTTTTTTCTCCTCTCGGTCAACTTTGGCGGTACTATCGGAGAGAATTTCGATAATTAAATTGGGATATTTGCCCTCTTCTCGCCAAATTACCCAACTTCTGCGGTTGGGGTTGGGATTTGTCCCCAAAACGACGAAAAAATCAGGACCACGGAAGAATTCTGACTTTTTCTGGTTGGGACTGTAATAAATGGTTAAATTGCCGGCGGCAAAATAATCTTCTCGCTCGCGCCACCACCATTCTAAACACTGAATTAGTAAAATAATTTGTTGTAGATGTAAGTTACTTTCCAAGGGTGGTTCATCACTCCAAAATTCGCCTTCTGGGAAGATTATCTCAGGGTTGACATGGGACTCCACTAGGGGTAAGCTTTGAGCGATAGTCATGGTTTGTCCAACAGAGATAGGTCGATAAGTTATTATAAATGATTGAAGGGATTTTTTAGGCAATTTTAGCAGTAGCAATTGAGGTAGAATATTCCTGTGGGTAAATCGTCATTTTTCCCTTAAACAATACCAGAACGCAGGGCAATTACGGCCGCTTGTACTCGGTCGTCCACGGCCAATTTATTCATAATTCCCCGCACATGGGTTTTAATCGTATTGGTGCTTAAATAAAGTTGTTCGGCGATTTCAGCGTTACTTTTGCCTTCAACAATTAACTTTAAAACCTCCATTTCTCGCTCCGATAAAAGTGCTAGATTGGGATTAGGTTGCACTGCTGGCGGTTTGAGATTATCCATGACTAAACGGGCAATTTGAGGGTCTAAATAGGTGGCCCCGTCCTTAGCTGCTTCAATAGCGGCCAAAAGGCGATCGAGACTCGCTCCCTTGATACAATAGGCATCAGCGCCACTGGCCAGAGCTGCGATCACTTCCTGTTGGAGAGTGTGGGAAGTGAGCATAACCACATGAACATTAGCTAAACCTTCCTTAATCTGTTTGGTTGCCGCAATGCCATCGAGACGGGGTAAACCGATGTCCATGACCACTAAATCCGGCCGTAGGGATAGGGCTAATTGTACCCCTGCTAGACCATCACTCGCTTGACCGACGATCTCAAAATCTGGCTGTTCACCGAGCGCTTGTTCTAAACCTAACTGCATTAAAGGATCGTCTTCAACAATTAAAATCCGCATAATCTTTGATTCCTAACGGGAAAATGTACGGTTTTCACCCATCTGCATGAAGCAGAACTACTCCTAGTTTAGGCAATCTGGAGAGAGATTAACAGTGATTCAGTGATTCAGTGACCAGTGACCAGTAACCAGTGACCAGTAGCCAGTGACCAGTGACCAGTGACCAGTGAAAGATACTAAATTTATTGAAAATTGAAAACTTAAACCTAATAACTTAAAACTTAAACCTAATAACTTAAAACTTAAACCTGATAACTGATAACTGATAACTGATAACTGATAACTGATAACTGATAACTGATAACTGATAACTGATAACTGAAAATGCTGCGTATTTCATCAGATCGGTCTAAAATTGTGCTTGTTGCCCTAGCTTATCTGGGTGTTGGTTGGCTAGGCTATCTCTGCTTAAATTTAGGGTCGCGACCTGCCCCAATTTGGATGAGTGCTGGTATTGGCTTAACTGCTGTTTTTTTAGGGGGAAAAAGGCTAGTTTTAGGCGTTTTTATCGGAGATTTGCTTCTAACCTTCTTTTTAGGGGGCAGTTGGCCCATAGCTCTATTTTCGGCGCTCGGTAGCAGTGTATCGGCTCTGTTAGGGGCGCAATTCCTACATTATCTGAGATTTTCCGCCACTTTACAGCGTATTCGCGATATTCTCTTACTGGTATTTTTAGCGGCCTTATTGGCCTCGGCAGTTAATGCCACTATCGATACTTTTGCCCGTAGTTGGCTAAATACTTGGGATTGGCGGCAATTTGGACAGTCTTGGGGCATGATCTGGCTCGGAGATAGTACAGGGATCTTAATGACCACGCCGCTGCTGTTGCGTTTTTGCTTCAATCGTCACTCCCTGCGGGAACCCCGGCAACCCCAACGCCTTGGCGAGGCATTACTTTGTATGAGTTTGCTAACGGTGGTGACTTTCGTGGTTTTTGGTGGTCAACAGGATTTTCTTAACCCCGATTGGAGTATGGTGCAGTACCTCGAATATCTGCCTTTTCCTTTTGTGGTTTGGGCTGCTATGCGTTTTCAGACCTGGGGAGCGGTAATAGCCAATTTTTTAGTATCTATTTTAGCTTTGATGGGATTGGTCGGGGGAATCAGTCCTTTTATCCTACAAGCCCCCGACCATACCAGAGGTGTCCTGATCTTACAAATCTTTTTGGTCATTGTCATGTCAACTTCTCTGTTTTTATCGGCGGCGATTACCGAAAGACAACAGATTGATCGAGCTTTAAATGAAACTTTAGAACGAGAACATTTAGTCACACAAGTTGCTTTAAAAGTCCATCAATCTTTAGATATAGATCAAGTTTTAAATACCATTGTTGGGGAAATCAGAAATTTTCTCGATGCCGATCAAGTCTATATCGGTCACTGTCAAGAGCGGGGTTGGTCTAAGGTAATCGCTGAGTCCCGTCGTCCCGAGATTCCCTCGCTGATGGGTTGGTTTCCCGAACCAGAATTACTGGAAGAATTGGGACAATTATTTTCTTTAGATAAGTTAATTATTGCTGATAATACCGCTAAGGTGCAAACGCTGCCCACTCTCAAGGGTTATTACGAATACCTGCAAGTTAAATCCTCTTTAGTTTTACCTCTAACGGTTAATAATCAACATTTAGGTGCTTTAGTTGTCCATCAATATTCCCATCCCCGTCATTGGCAAAAAAGCGAGGTCAAATTATTAGAACAGTTAGCCACCCAAGTTTGTATCGCTATCGGCCAAGCGCAACTATATCAGAGGGTGCAAAGCTTGAATAATAATTTAGAACAGGAAGTGGCAGCTAGAACCCTGGAACTGCGAGAAAAAGTCCGGGAAATTCAGCGTTTATACGAAATGAAAACGGTTTTTTTACAGGCAGTATCCCACGATCTACGCACTTCGATTATGGGATTAGTGATGTTATTAAAAAATTTCCAGTGTCGGCAAACAGAAAAAGTAACTATCTCGCGAGCAATGCTCGATCAGGTGGTGCGTAGTTGCGATCGACAATTAACTTTAATTAATGCTTTATCAGAAAATCATTTTGCTGAAGAACGGCCTTTAATCTTGCATCGTCAACCTCTATTTTTAAAAGAACAGGTGGAAATTTGGCTGAAAGATTGGCAAAAAGATTTTGATTTATACCAAGCTACTTTTATTAATCTTCTCCCCGATAACTTACCCGCTATTGATGCCGATCCTTATCAGCTAAGAAGTGTTTTTGAACAATTATTAAATAATGCCTTGAAACATAATCCTTCACCAATTCAATTAGCTTTAGATGCTCGTATTGACCAAGATATGCTCTACTGCACTTTAAGCGATAATGGCATTGGCATGGATGAGGAACAATGTCAACATCTTTTCCATTTATATGTAAGAAATCTTCATAATCAACACCTAACGGGGATTGGTTTAGGTTCCTACCAATGTCGGCAAATTATCGAGGCTCACTCTGGGAGAATTGGAGTAAAAAGTACCCCGCGGGTTGGTTCACAGTTTTGGTTTACTTTACCCCTTGCTCATCAAAATTCTAGAGTAATTAAGCAGGAGTTAGTCAACAGTAATCAGTGATTTGTAACGGGATCGAGATGATTCTGCTTATCGCTCTTCTGGGACTCTGGGGTATATAGAATCGCCAATTCAGACTTGAATTAGCCATTTTATGTGGGTTGCCTACCGACAATTAAGGCATATTTGAGGAGAATTTGCCATCTCAATTGTTAAGCAACAATCGACCAAATAGGTCGAGTTTGTAACTATTCTGATTGCTAGTATCCCTTGAAATTCTCACAAGGATCACAAAATTGGCCAATTGTCAATAGCGTTTGAGATGCGCTCACCCCCGGTGGTGAGGATGTCAAACAATCATCAAAAATAGCAGCGGTTGCCCCCTAGTTCTATAATCAGATCACGGCTAATTTGATTGGCTATCGACCCTATTCATGTCTATCTCCCCACCCCGTTCCGGTTACACTTTGCCGGTTTTTGCCTGTGCCAGTGCGATCGCATCTCTCCAGCATCTCCACGGCGAAAATGAGCTAAATTCCGTTACTTTTAATCTTTTAGAACCGCCAGAAACCGTTACAATTGCCATCGAACAAGTTGCCCAACTTAACCCCGATGCTGCCCTAGCTATCACCCGCAGCGATCCGGGGGACAATTTAGATTTAACTAGAAATACCCCTATATGGGCGTTAGTAGAAATAAAGACGGGTAATCAAGAGATAGAGATTCAAGGCGGCGAAGGAATCGGCCTACAGATTGATAATGGCGGAAAATCAGCTATTTATAGTTATGCCCAGCGTCTGCTGCAAGAAAACCTCAGACCCCTGTTACTGCCCCAAGAAAGCATCAAAGTGACGATTATCCTGCCAGAAGGCAAAAAACTGGCCACAAGGACTTCTAACGCCGCTTTTGGGGTGGTAGAGGGATTATCTTTGTTGGGTACCACCGGCATTTCCCAACCCCTCAGCGCTCCCGGACAGTTAGAAATCTTTCGCGAGCAATTAAAAAATTTATCCTTTCGTTTTGATCGCTTGGTGTTTTGTATCGGGGAGAATGGCTTAGATTTAGCCCCTCAAATGGGTATTAATCCTGATATTTTGGTAAAAACAGCCAATTGGATCGGGCCGATGTTATTAGAGGCACAATTACAGGGAATCTCTGAAATTCTTTTGTTTGGTTATCACGGTAAATTAATTAAACTTGCCGGGGGAATCTTTCAGACTCACCATCATCTCGCCGATGGTCGTCGGGAAATTCTTACCGCCTACGCCGCTAAAATGGGTTTAGCTACCCCCCATCTCCAGCAAATTTTTGACAGTAGCACCAGCGAAAACGGTCTGGAATATCTGCGTCAATTAGACCGGCAAACGGGAGATAATTGGGTGGAACGCATCTATGGAGAAATGGCTAATACTATCGATCGCCGTTGCCAAGAATACGTTTATAACCACAGTAACGGTCATCTTGGGGTCGGTTGTATTTTATTCGATCGCTCTCGTTCTTTGATCAGCAAAAGCGAAAATGGCCTTAAATTTTTGCAAAATCTACCAGTTACTCCCCAGTGACTGTGCTATGATCGTGGGAATATTTAGTCTTAAAAAATGAAACTAATAAGGCCACACCATTGTAGCTTATTTTCAGAACAATAGCCGATTTAGTTTACAAATCTTTAACCTTTTCCTGCCAGTTTCTTTTCTTGATCGTAGTGACAA
Source organism: Microcystis protocystis FBCC-A270 (assembly GCF_050500235.1). Taxonomy (NCBI): domain Bacteria; kingdom Bacillati; phylum Cyanobacteriota; class Cyanophyceae; order Chroococcales; family Microcystaceae; genus Microcystis; species Microcystis protocystis. Next base: position 3,741,251 of record NZ_CP191407.1, on the reverse strand, counting down.
CTCAAACCCCCCTTCCCACCCCCCAAGAGACTTTGCCCTCAGAGTCCTTCACTAATAGCCTTAATCGTCAAATAATCATCATTCTTGACTTTGGCTCCCAGTATTCTGAATTAATCGCCCGCAGAATCCGGGAAACGAACGTTTACTCCGAAGTTCTCTCCTATCGTACCAGCGCCGAACAATTAGCCCAAATCAACCCGAAAGGAATAATTCTTTCGGGCGGTCCCAATTCCGTCTATGATCCGGGAGCGCCCCACTGTGATCCCGAAATTTGGAATTTAGGTGTACCCATCCTCGGAGTTTGCTACGGGATGCAATTGATGGTACAGCAGTTAGGGGGCAGGGTAGAACGGGCAAAACGGGCCGAATACGGCAAAGCATCCCTATTTATCAACGATCCTACCGATTTATTAACCAATGTCGAGGACGGTTCCACCGCTTGGATGAGTCACGGGGATTCCTGCGTGGAATTGCCTGCGGGTTTTGAAATTCTCGCTCATACCGATAATACCGATTGTGCGGCCATTGCCGATCACGAGAAAAAACTCTTTGGAGTGCAGTTTCACCCGGAAGTTGTCCATTCTGTGGGAGGAATCGCCTTAATTCGCAATTTCGTCTATCATATCTGCAAATGCGAACCCACTTGGACCACGGAAGCTTTTGTCGAGGAATCGATCCGAGAAATTAGGGCAAAAGTGGGCGATAAGCGAGTTTTATTGGCTTTATCCGGCGGTGTGGACTCCTCTACCTTAGCATTCCTCTTGCATCGAGCGATCGGTGATCAACTAACCTGTATGTTTATCGATCAGGGATTCATGCGTAAGGGTGAACCCGAACGATTAATGCAGATATTTAACGAGCAATTCCATATCGGAGTCCAGTATGTCAACGCTAGAAAGCGATTTTTAGCGCAAGTGGCCGGTGTCACCGATCCCGAAGAAAAGCGCCGTCGTATCGGCCATGAATTTATTCAGGTGTTTGAAGAAGAATCGAATCGTTTGGGACCCTTTGATTATCTGGCCCAAGGAACTTTATATCCCGATGTGATTGAATCGGCCGATAGTAATGTGGATCCCAAAACCGGGGAAAGAGTAGCGGTTAAAATTAAAAGTCATCATAACGTTGGTGGACTGCCGAAAAATCTCCGGTTTAAATTAGTCGAACCCCTGCGAAAATTATTTAAGGATGAGGTGAGAAAATTAGGTCGATCAATCGGTCTTCCGGAAGAAATTGTTCGTCGTCAACCTTTCCCCGGCCCCGGTTTAGCGATTCGCATTTTAGGGGAAGTCACCGCAGATAAATTAAATATTTTGCGCGATGCAGATTGGGTGGTGCGCGACGAGATTAATAAGCAGGGAATGTATCACGATTTCTGGCAAGCTTTCGCGGTTTTATTGCCTGTCCGCAGTGTGGGAGTGATGGGAGATCAACGTACCTACGCTTATCCTATTGTCCTACGTTTAGTCAGCAGTGAAGACGGAATGACTGCCGATTGGTCCCGGGTTCCCTATGATTTATTGGAGACAATTTCTAATCGTATTGTCAATGAAGTTAAGGGAGTTAACCGCGTGGTTTATGATATTACTTCTAAGCCCCCCGGAACTATAGAATGGGAGTAGTATTGAATTATTGATTGATTGTTATTCCCGTCCAAATATTGGGGCGGGATTTTTGCAGAATAGACAATTGAGGAGATTAATTACTACCATGGCACAGTTAGAGATGTGGGAAGAAATAGAAGCGGTGGATTTTGCCGAAGAAGAAGAAGATATTGCAGGAGAATCAGCAAACCAAAAAAAGCTACAACTCAAAGAAATCTCCGAGACTGTTGTTGCCAGCAGTGATTGGACTACCGCAACGATCCGCGATCAATTAATTCGAGAAAATATTCAACTCAATCCGCGCTTTCAAAGACGAGATGCTTGGAATATTACTCGTAAAAGTCGATTTATTGAATCCCTAATTCTAGGGTTTCCAGTCCCACAGATTGTCTTAGCTACTAATAATAAGGAAAAAGGGAAATTTATCGTTCTTGATGGCAAACAACGCCTACTAACAATTTTACAGTTTTATGGTGACAGTGACACACCTAATAATAGTTTTACTTTAAAAGATTTAGAATTTTTAGATAACCTCAATGGCTGCCAATATCAAGATCTAAAAAATGACTTCAATTTAAATGATTTCTTAGACCAACTGGATAATCAAACTATCCGCACGATTGTTATCCGTAATTGGAAAACGGAGAGTTTCCTCCATAAAATTTTTCTGCGTCTCAATCTGGAAAATACCCCTTTGTCTTCTCAAGAATTAAGACAAGCATTACACCCAGGGGGTTTTATTAATTTTTTAGATGATCGAGTGATCGAAAGTCAAGCATTAAAGAAAATATTTAAATCTTCCTATCCCGATTTCCGGATGCGCGACACTGATATATTATTGCGTTATGTAGCTTTTCATTATTATTTATCTGATTATCGCGGTGATGTTCAGATGCTTCTAGATAAAACCTGTCAAAATTTCAATCAAGAATGGGAAAAACGCTCAGATGAAATTATCAATGTTGTTGATCAATTTGAAAAAGCTGTCCAAACAACAATTAATATTTTTGGAGAGAAAAACTTTTCTCGTCTCTGGTTATATAAAGAAGGAAAGTATCGAAGTCAGTTGAATCGAGCAATTTTAGATGTGATGGTTTTTTACTTTTGCGATGATCTAATTAGAGCAGCTGCCGAGAAAAAAAAAGAACAGGTAGAAGAAGCATTTAAAAGTTTATTTCTTACTGCCGTTGATCGATTTAAAAATGCTGTATTAATTAATCCACATACTAAACAATCAACCTATGATCGTTTTCATTTATGGGGTCAAGCTTTATCAAAAGTATTAGATATTAACTTCAATATTCCTCAGATGGAAGACAATCGTATTATTTTTAAGGGGTTAAGATAGTTGTTTTTTTACTATGCCGGAATCTCTAAGATTTAGACAACTAACCAAAGAATTAAATCGACTCAAAAAACAATTCCTACCTCGTAAATTCAGCGAGATCAATGACTATTCTGAAAGACAATTAGCTTTAACTTTTGCCTATCGAGTTTTTGCTCATGCTGAGATTGAATCTTATCTTGAAGATCGAGTTTGGGATACAGTACAGACAGCAAAAAATATCTGGGATAATCAAGGTAAAGCTAGTGAAGTTTTGTTATGTGTAATCGCTTTTTCTGGTCAAGAAATGGAAAATCCTCCCGATACCATTACTCCTCTTAAAGGTAACAAAAATGTCTCCCTAGACAAACTGAAAATAACTAAAAAAATTGACATAGCGATTAGATGTTTTAAATCAGTTATCGATCAAAATCATGGGATTAAAGAAACTAACCTATTAAAATTACTCTTACCAATCGGCATCGATAGTGATGACTTAGATAAAGTTTGGTTAGCCAATATGAATACTTTTGGAGAAGAACGCGGTGAAATCGCTCATTCTTCGGGAATAAAAACGAAAAAAACGCCTAACCCTGCCGACGAATTAGAAAGAGTTAAACAAATTATTCAAGAATTAGAGAAAGTCGATCAATTGATTACTAACTTGCTCAAGTAATTCCACTCTTAATAAAACTTAAATTTTTAATTTTATCAGAAATACAGTATAATAAAAAGCAGACAATAGAGAGCTAATCATCAAAGTGAAACATAGACCAATTGCGATCGATTTATTTGCCGGCTGCGGTGGGATGTCCGTTGGTCTAGAAGCGGCCGGATTTGATATTGCTGTAGCGGTGGAGTTTGATGCAGTCCATTCCTTGGTTCATCATTTTAACTTTCCCTATTGTCAAACTATTTGTCGGGATATAACTAAAGTAACAAGTAGAGAAATATGGGAATTATTAAAACTAAAAGGCTATGCCACCGATGTTAGTTTAATTGCTGGTGGTCCCCCCTGTCAAGGTTTTTCATTAATTGGTAAACGACAAATAGATGATCCTAGAAATTCTCTTGTATTTGAATATCTGCGGATTGTAGGGGAAATTAAACCCAAGTATTTTATCTTTGAAAATGTTCCCGGCATGGCGACGGGTAAACATAAACAATTTTTAGAGGAGTTAATCTCTGAATTTGAAGCTATTGGCTATACAATCAATCAGCCAGTTAAAATCCTTGATGCCAGTGAATATGGCGCACCACAAAAGCGCAGAAGATTAATCTTAATTGGTAGTCGAAAAGACGTGCCGATGGCTAAATATCCTTTGACAAAGACCGTCGATTTAAACTCAGCCAAAAAATCAGCTTTTACCAGCGTCTATGATGCGATTTCAGATTTAGAATCAATATCGGCCTTTATCGATACTGATTTAGGCATACCCGCATCAAAATTAGATTATAGTGGTAAGAGGAAAAAATATTCAGTGCAGCCAGGGGATATTTTTAAACTTTGCCATCAAAGAATAGTAGATACAAAAATCTATGGACATATAGGCTCAGTTCATACCCAAAGATCAATTGATAGATTTATCGTAACCGAACCGGGTACAGTGGAACCAAAAAGTCGCTTTTTCAAGCTTTCTCCTACTGGTTTATGTAACACTCTCCGGGCCGGAACTAATAGTGACAAAGGGGCCTATACTGCTCCTAGACCCATTCACTATTCTATTCCTCGTTGTATTACTGTACGAGAAGCCGCCAGATTACATACATTCCCCGATTGGTTTCAGTTTCACCGCACAATATGGCATGGTTTTCGCGAGATTGGTAATGCAGTTATTCCGCTATTATCGAAAGAACTTGGCTCCTCTGTGATGAGAGCAATGAATATTAATCCAGCCAATTTCGACCAGCTTATTTTGGAAAGAATGCCCGAAGACTTATTGCTATATAATATGTCTCAGGCATCAAACTATTGGGGAATCTCTGACGATGTTATCCCGAAAAGAAAACGAGGTGTCTCTCAGAGGCTGTTCGGTATTTAAATGATACCAATCAAAGAGTATTATCTTTTAGAAGCACCGCGCTATAATTTGCCGTTAATTCAGGTTCCTTCTGGTGAATATTTTTCATGGGAGATAATCGTAATCATAGCAACGATTTCCATATCTGGGGATTTTTACCAGTCAAGAACCTGATTAGCTGTGCAGTTTTTCGCTTTTTCCCACTGCACCGCTTTAGTTGGTTTTCTGACTTCTGTTTCCCCGCAACCTCAAATACCAGGATAAATGTAAAGATTTATTAAAATATAGTCTAGGATACAACGTTTGTGGCGGGGTGGTGTGTATCCTCTTATATTGGGAAATGTGGTAGAGCGTCCCAACCCTGATCGCCACAACCGCCACAACCGCCACAAACGACTCCCAACTGTATCTGTCCCTTTTAGAACACCAAATAATCGTGGAGACTTGCTATGACTGCAACACCTAGTAAAAACACACAATCTTCGTCAGCAACTTGCTTGAAAAAACCAGATTTTCGTAAGGAAACTCGCTTAGGATTAGTGCTTTATGGTGGGGTTTCTCTAGCAGTTTATATGAATGGTGTTTGTCGAGAGTTTTATAATGCAACAAGGGGTCGGGGAATTTATAAATTAATTAAAGCACTGACAGATTCAGATATTGTTGTTGATATTGTATCGGGAACTTCAGCGGGAGGAATTAATGGAGTTCTCTTGAGCTATGCAGTTGCTAATAGCTACGAAAAAATTGTAGTTGACTTTAAGGAATTTGGAGATATTTGGCGAGAAAGTGGAGATATAAATAAATTACTGCGTCCGATCAAAAAAGAAAATAATCAAAAAGGTGTTAATTCTCTTTTAAACGGCGAGGGATACTATCAGGAAGAACTTTTTAAAGCTTTTGAAAAAGCTGGAAATAACCAACAATCTGCTCCTGATGGAGAATGGTATTCAGAGTTTAACGAATTAGATTTGTTTATCACTGGCACTGATGTTTTAGGAAGAATCTATAAAACCTTTGACAACACTGGAAAAGTCATCGAAATCAAAGATAATCGTTGCGTTTTTCATCTTAAATATCGAGAAGATCAAGATTTTGGAGATCCTTTTTCTACGACAGATAAAGATACTCAACAAGCCTTAGCTAAACTCTGTCGAATCACCTCTTGTTTTCCCCTTGCTTTTCCTGTAGTACCTGTCGAAATCAAGTCTGATAATAAGGTAGATAACCAACTACAAGAATGGGGAAAGCTTTTGAGAAATCGCATCCTTCCGCAAGAACCTCCAAAAGAGGGATATAAAATCTATTTTGTTGATGGGGGAGTTCTAGATAATCGTCCTTTTAGTTATACCACTGAAGCCATTTATTATCGTACAGCAGATCGTCCTGTCAATCGTCAATTATTTTATCTCGATCCCAATCCAGAAAGCTTTGTTGACAGTACCAAATTTAAAGAAATGGAGCAACCTACTGTTTGGGAAGTCATCACAGGTTCTCTAATCAGTTTACCCAGATATGAAAGTATTAGCAAAGATCTTCAACAAATCAAAGGTATTAACGACAAAATTCGTCGCTATAATTTGTTATTAAAAAGTGTTGATGAAGAAGTATCTGAACAAACAACAGAAGCCAAAAATCGTTATTGGAGGTGTCGTTTAGTCAGTTTAAGAGATAGTGTTCTCTCCGTAATTTTTGACAATCAATATTTTGTTGGAAAAGAACAAGAACAGGAAGAACTATTAGAAAAAAGTGCCAGTTTATTGACCCAATTTATTAATAATTCTGAGGAAATTAAAAAGCGAGAGGAAACTTTAAACTCCCTAGCTCAAGATGTTGAAAATCTAGATATTCAATATGCTATTAGAAAACATAACTTTCTCTTGTCCCAAATTTACTCTCTGATATCTGATGCTATTACTAAAGATACAGATGATATTACCAAATATACAGAGTTGAAAAATTTAGCCAATAAAATCACTTGGCTGCTAGAGTTGCTCAAAGTCATTGATCAGGTTATCAAAGAAGTGATAAAATCCGAACCTGTTCGACAAAAATTTTATCAACTCATCACAGAAGAGGAAGAGGACAATAATCAAGAATCTGTAAATTTGAAGCGCAAAAAAATCTATAATTATCTATTAACGTTGTTGCGTCTTATCTTAGATAGTCAAGATTTAGCCGATGTTACCGTAGAAAATCTCAAAGAGCTAGATTTTGACAAAATCAATTTTATCCGGGGACAATTACGGAAGAAGGTTAAAGATGTAGCTCTAGATCAAGATTGGGAAGCATTAACTATAACCAAAGGTGAAACCATCTTAGAAAAAATAGAACAAGCTTCGGCGAAGTTGTTAACTGAACAATCGGAGAATGTAGAACCAGCAATTGGCAAATTTGAGAAATTTCAGCTAATTGATCAAGTAATATATCCCTATCAATATTTGTCCGATGTCCAAAACAACAGTCCAATTAAACTTGTTCGTATTTCTCCCAATGATGCTGATAAAGGATTTGGCAAAGATAAGGGACTTGAAGAAAAATTAGCTGGAGATCAATTTCGTGCTTTTGGAGGCTTTTTTAAGAAATCTTGGCGTTCTAATGATATACTTTGGGGACGGTTAGATGGAGTCAACCGTATTGTTGATGGGTTATTAACTTCAGAATCCTTAAAAGCCTTCTCTGGAGTTGTAAGTCGCCAAATTGAACTAGAACAATTCTCAGGAACTCAGGAAGAGAAAATTCAAGAATATGTCAAGCGACTTGTTGATGAATCTTTTCCCACAGAAACACAAACAGAAAAAGATGAGCTAATTCAAGACTTAATTAAACTTGCTCAACCTAATACAACCCTTGCAAAAGAAGAATTAGAAGAATTCTTAAATAAGCTTGTCAGTTTAGGACATAGTGCTATTCTTAAGGAAAATTTAGGGAATGTATTCAAAGACGCAATTTCTGAACAATTGGAATGGAATCAACAAAAAATTGACCCAACTCCTGAGTCAAACTACAAATATGTTGGTGGCTATTTTGACAAAGCAGTAACTCCCTTAGCTGCTGCAGAACTTGCTCAACGTTTCCTGGAAGATTTAAAAGGGAAAGAAAAAGAATACTTCCTGGGTGAATATGGAGTTGGTTCAGAAACAATAGTGAAAGATATACCTTCTAATATTCTCAAAAGTTTAGGCACTCGGTCAGCGATAATTTTGAGTTATATCATAGAATCTAGTAAGACTGGTAAACGACTGCTTAGACTTCAATCTTATCAGCTTCTCAAACAAATTCTGAATATATACTATTTCCTGTCCCAAAGAAGTAGTCCAAGCAGCTATAAAACACAAGCCTCTCCCCTCATCTCTGCTTTGAAATCATTGCTTCTTTTTATTATTGGATTTGGAGTAATAGCCTATCTACTAAATGTATTACCAAGATGGGCTGTGTTGACCATTGCAACCTTAGCATTACTCTGGATAATAAAAAGCTTATTGGGACTATTATTCGGGAGAACCTCTAAATAACCCCTGGAAACTGTGCCAAAGAAAAATCAAAGTCCTGTAGGGGTTGCCATGGGGGAGAGAATCTGGTTTATGATCGGCGCTCGCGTCCTGTAGGGGCGAAGCATTCGGGCATAACCTATCGCTGAAACCGTAGATTTTCTATCCGAATGCTTCGCCCCTACTTTTTCAGCAAACCCTACTTACTATTTTACTATCATTTTTGTTATTCAGGAACCGTCCACCAAGCGAGAGCAAAAGCTTGTTCTTTTTCGTTAACTTGTTGACGATATTGAACCCGAATTTTATAGTTTCCAGAGATGGGGACAGGACAAAAAATATGCTCTAAACTATCACTATCACTCAGGGAAGCACAGGTGTATTTAGCATTATTATCCTCCTGAGCAGGTAAAAGATAAACATCTAAATTATTCAGGCCGCGATCCTGGAAACTTTCATCGATATCATAGAGATTATTACGATTAGTATCGATTAATTCTACCAAACGATCCCAAGCTAAAGTTATCGAAACAAAACTATTAGCTTTTAAGGGATTCTCTAGGGCATAATCTTGATAACCATTAGCGGTAACTGTAGCGTAATCCCAACCAATAGGAGGAATAGATTCTGCGGCCGACCATTGACCATTACTAAACTGTTGGTAGGCGCGAAAAGTGTTAAGATGTCCCGTCCCCATCTGCATATCTAAAGGAATTTTCGGATCTTTATAAGCATCGGACTCTAACCAAGTTTTTTGGTCTTTAGTTAAGACTGTCCGTCTCATACCTAACCGTAACCCATCCCCCGTATCTTTAATTTTATCGGCAGCATTAAGCATCACTGCCTTCATCACTTGATGATGACGAGAATCGAGACTCCAATGGGGATTTTTTTGATTAATTTGTTGATCGCCGTATTCTTGTAAAAGTGCCACCGATGCCGTAATATGAGGAGCGGCGAAACTGGTGCCACTAACAGTATTTAATTTACCTTTGAGGTCATAAAGCTCTATTTTATTGCCGGGAGCAACTAAATTAATTGACCGTCGCGAACCATCATTAATTTCCCGTTTAATTAAACTGCGACCAATACCCACCGGCAAAGCACTAATATTAGCAAAATCAACTTTAGTAAATTTTCCTTCTCTTGTCGCTGTATAAGCGGTAGTAATGCCGTTAAAATGATCGGTGGGAATGGGAATTCCTCCCTTACCTTGATTACCAGCAATTACATAAAGGACATCCTCAACTCGCGATGACCAATCAACACATTGAGTTAATAAAGCTTGACCATCTAATTTTGGTTCCTGTCGTTGATCTCTTTGCAAAGATTCCCCAAAACTAAAGTTAATGGCGCGGACATCACCGCTATTTTGTCGGGCAATATTTTGACTGGTAAGACATTCTTCCGGTTGTCCACCGCGTCGCAAAGAACCCACCGCCCCCGAATATAATCTCGCTTTTGGGGCTACTCCGGGGATTTTTTTATCATCACTGACCATCATCGTTGCCACCATAGCGGCGTGATTATCTAGATAGGTGTTGGGTTTGGCAATTTGATCGCGAAAAAAAACACCAGCTAATTTATAGGGAGGCTGCCAAGCCGCCACTTTATCATAACCGAACTGAGCTGGTCGTCCGATTTCCACTTGACCGATGGCAATTTTTCGCCCTAATAAATTATAGGGTTCCGCCCGCAGGCGATCGGCATAAATTCCCTGTTCACCGATGGAATTAGAAAGAACTAGGGAAGGAAGCAGAATTATCGTTACTACTAACCCGACGACAAACCAAAACCCTCTTTTCATCATCAGCAATCCTGCGGCAGTAAGGTGATACCAATCCATTCTAAGACAGAAATCTTAGAAAATACCCAAATCTCTTTTTTGGCTAGGTGGGATGATAATAAAAAGCCACTGCCAAGATTAAATAGGTGGCTAGTAATAGGGTTCCATCTAACCAATTGGAACGACCAGTAAAGCTGATTAAATTAGTGACAACCACCGCTACAATTAAAGCCACCACGTTAAAGGGATTAAAATTTAAATCCATCGGCTGCTGCCAAAATTGACCGATAAAAACTAATAAAGGTGCCACGAATAAAGCCACCAATAAACTATCACCCATAGCCACAGAAACCGTTAAATCCATCTGATTTTTTAGGGCTAATTGAGTGACGGTAACTATTCCAGAAACATCGCTAATTAAAGGAATGAAAATCACCCCGATAAAGAGAGGAGTGAGATTAAATCCTTCCATCACCGATTCCACTACATCAACAAATAAATCCGACTCATAGGCTACAGCTACGGTGGAAGTAAGCAGCACAAGTAACCAAATCCAGACTTGAGCTTTTTCTTCCTCACTAACCTGATTGTCGGGGGTATTTTCGTTACTTAATCCCACTTCGTAGAGATAGCTATGGGTTTTCAGGGAAAATAATAAAGTTAACCCGTAAACTATTAATAAAACCGTGGCGGTGACTAGGGAAAGACTGAGAATATCGGCAACTTCCACCACGTTAGAAGTATATATTACCAAAGTTGGTAAAGCGATCGCTATTACTGCTAAAGTCATGGAAGAACCATTTACCCGCGCTAAAATCGGTTTAAATTCCTGCTCTTTGTAGCGAATTCCTCCCGTGAGCATTCCCATGCCCATAAATAATAATAAATCGCTGAGAATACTGCCAGTAATACTGGCTTGTACGATGTCCACCAAGCCTTTTTTTAGGGCAATTAAGGCAATAACTAAAGTGGTAGTATTGCCAAAGATAGCATTAACTAATCCTCCCAAAGTTGGCCCGGTTACTACGGCAACTCTTTCCACAGACGTACTTAACCAAATTGACAGGGGAATGATCGATAAAGCGGCAGTAATAAAAATAGCTTGATCTCCCCAATTAAGACGACTAGCGACCACCGATAGGGGAATAAATAATAGGAAAGCAAAGGAGACAATTTTTCTTAAATTCATGGGTTATTAATGGCAATTTCTCCCACCATTCCCGCTTCGGCATGACCCGGAATAGTACAGATTAATTTATACTTACCAGTTTTGAGAGGAACTATCACCCATTCCGCCTGTGCATTAGGTTTTAATTCTAGTTCGTGAATTGCCCCTTTAATCTCCACTTTTCCCGCTTCAACTTTCTGGGTCCAACTAGCATCAGCGAAGTCTTTAGCGGTAAAATAATGTTTAGTAGGACTGGGATTATCGAGGATTAATTTGTATTTTTGTCCGGCAATAAAGTCTAATTGACTAGGAAAGAATTTTAATTCTCCTTGCCCGGAGCCTAGACTAATTTTAACTTCTAGAGGGGCGGATGCAGCGAAGGCGGGAAAAGTCACTAACCAACAACTAATTAAAACTATTACTACTGCCACAAATTTTTGATAGATATCCTGGACAGGGAAGTAGGGATTAGAATTCATTTTGCTCCTGCAGCTTATAGAGAAAATCTGGCGGCTTTGACGATAATTTTAGAACAAGTGGCGATTCTTAGCGGCTCTCTTCCCTTCCATTCCCTCAAAGTCCCTTGGCCACTGTTCAAACCTCGGGACTTCTAGCCACTGTCAGTTAAATCGACAAAATTAATCTAAGCTATCGGGAGAATGGGGATAAAGTTGTTCTGCTTCTGGACAATCTTCCGAGACATTAATATCAGGATTCGTCCGCGACACGGAGGCCAGTTTTCTGCTCACCGCACCGATACTTTCTAAACGCACCATTTCTTCCCAAGAACTAATCTCGTCTTCTTCTTCTGTTTCGTAGCGAATGGTGACGAGATCGCTTTCTAGATCGATAATACGAGCATTATCAATCCATCTTTGCTGATCGCGCAAGAAAATGCAGACTTCCTGACCATCCATACAGAATTGATAAATCTTGCGGTGTAACATAAATTGCTCCTAAACAGCTTCTTTTGTTGGATTTAACTAACGGGAAGTGAAAAAATGCCAATCTCAGCAATAGCTCAAGAATTCCCGTGGGTAACACAAAAAGGAGAAAAATTCCGCTAGTAGTGGCAAGAATGGGAAAGGAAAGTCAGGTTTCCAGTTTGGGACTACGTTCTTCAAAGACATCGATTCGATTAATAGACGGCCTCGGCGATCGGTAAAAAATCGCCCTTATAGAGTCATTGTTACATAAATTTTCACTTCATAACAGTATCTGTGGATGGAATCGGGAAATGGGGAGATAGGGAAATTTCCACTAAAACCTCAACACTTAAACCCCCTAACCCCGATGCTGATTTAAAATAGCCATCATCTTTTCGGCCACCGCTGCTGTTTGTTCGAGCATGGCAAAGTGACCACAATCGGATAACTCAATCACGTTGCCGCCAGTTTCAAACAAGGGATGAAAACTGGCCAGATGGTTAACGTACTTAACTTCCATAATCGTATCCTCTTTCCCCGCCAGAAAATAGACCGGCTGCGGGAGACGGGAGACAATCTGGGGTAAAAGATGAACTTCGCTGATAGTGGTGGTTTCCAAAAGTGACCCCAGGGCCGCTTGGTAATCGGCCCGGACAAAATCAATCACTCGCTGTTTGCCCCATTTTTTACTTAGGGTTTGCTTGACCATCATCCGCGAGAATAAAACATCAATCAAGGGAACACGGGGCAACCAAGGCGGTCTTCTCTCTAAAATCTGTCTTCCGGCTTCCCGAAATCGCTCAAATTCCTCCTTTAGATAGATGCCGCCGCCGGCATTCATACAGATTACCCCTTTAATGCGTTCAGGACAGCTATCCGCGGCCCACAAAGCAACACTACCACCGAGGGAATGACCGACTAACCAAGCAGCATCGAGGTTTAAGCGGTTAAGAAGGGTAATAACGTCTTGGGAGTAGGATTCAAGGTTATAACTGCTAGGAGGACTGTTAGAGGTGATTTTTTGGGAGTCGCCAAAGCCCCGGAGATCATAAACTAGACAGGGATAGTCTGGGGAGAGAATATCTACCAAAGGCTGCCAGTAGTGACGACTCAGCAGCCAACCGTGTATAAAGACTAAAACCGGTTTATCCGCTTGGGGCGAAAATAACTCGTAACTGTGGGATACTCCCGATATGTCGATGGTAGGCATATAATCAATCTCAACCTAAGTTAAACCGTTGATAGGGGTTACTAGGGAAACTTCTAGAGAAAAATCGGTGTATTTAGCCTTGTTTATAGAGCAAAATCAGGGAAGCTTAGGATTTTCCCTGATAGCTGATCAATCAATGCTATAGACAATTTCAAAAGCTTCTACTTTAAGTATAAAACACTGGGGATACCTCCCTAAAATAGGATGACAACCCTAGACCAGGATTTATCTATGAAATGCGATCGCTTTTTAACTCTTTCCCTCGTGTTAAGTCTGGGATTAGTTTTTCCCCCCTCTTTACCCGCTCAAAATCCCCCCGCTACCACCTTTCAACCGGGTCCTTGGCAGCCTGTCGCTAGGGTGAATATGAGTCGTCCTGTGGAGATTAAAATCATCAATCAAACCGATATTGACCTCAATTATGACCTATCGGCCAATATTGATTCCTCTCCCCAATTATTATCTCCTGGTACGGAGACAACCCTAAAAGGTTTCGTAATTCCAGCATATATTCTGATTAATCGGGCTAATGCCGCCTCGGATCCCGATTCTTCTAGTTTAATCTATGCCGTAGAAGTCAATAAAGATAATTTAGTCACGATTACTGTCACCAAAGTTCCAGGGAGTACCCCCGGTTATACCACCTTTAACCTCAATCAACAGGGTGCTATTTATATTTACTAGCTCTAGCTGAGGGCGATCAGACTACAATTATATTATCGCGATCGAGATTTATTTGAGATCGATCGACAATTGTAACGTTTTAGTCAATTAACGGTAATTTCCGCCCCAGGAAAGTTAAATTAATAGGGATATAACTCCCAAATTAAGTAGCTGGTTATAATTAAATTAAAAATGGATTTTAGGTTCGATCCCCCCTAGCCCCCCTTGATAAGGGGGGAAGCCGAAGGCGGGGGGATCCCCCTTAATAAGGGGGGTGACGATCCCCCCTTAGTCCCCCCTTAATAAGGGGGGCATCTGATAATTTTTCAAGCCTACCTACTTAGCCTACAAAAGGTTAAAAAATCTCCTACAAACCTAGCGAGGACAAACATGAATACAATCACTAATTTTTTAGCTAGTGCTATTGTCGGTGGTTGGATTATGACCATGGCAGTTTTTGCTATCCAAAATATCCAACCAGTTTCTTTAAAGTTTCTACAATTTGAGTCAATTAAAGTACCCATCGGCATTTTATTGGCTTTTTCTTTGGGAATGGGATTTTTTATGGCCGCAGTTATTCCCGCTTTTTTGAGAAAGTCGAAAAAATCTCCTCGCAGTCGCTTTTCTCCCCCAGAATCGGGGTTAGACGAGTTTGATTTTTAAATAGGGTCTGCTGAAAAAGTTTTTCCTGGGGGTAGGGTGTGGGGTGTGGGGTGTAGGGTTTTACCGATTTTGAGGGGGTCAATTACCTAATTTTCAGGGAAAAAGTGCCTAAATTTCCCCCCCGATCACCCCAAGGTCTGGCACTTTTTGATGGGAAAAAAGTCTAAAATTCTTATCCAACAAGGTTTTTAGATTTATTCAGCACACCCTAAATAGTCTTTTGACTGGCTAATTTATCGGTTCTCTTAGGGTTTGGTGGGTAAAATGTGTTCTAAAATACAGTCTTGCCAGCGAGCGACTGGAACGAACCACAAAGACACAAAGGACACAAAGATCGATCGGTCTTATATAAGTTAAACTGGTCGCAACGCGCTCGCTACGCGAGATCACACCAAGAACAAGAGAGCCATTTATCGGCAGCATCCCGGGTGTATATTGTAGGAGCTAATTGCATTTTGTACTTTAAACAACATTATAATTTTTGATAGCTGTTCTGACTCTCTCATGAATAGAAGCAAATAAACTTCCTTGCCATAAATAATTAAATTTATTTTCTGTGATTAGATTGAGACAATTTAAAATTCGCTTTTCCCAGTCTTTTTGATTGTAAGTATCTTTTCCCCAAGCTTGATATAATTCTCCCTCACTAATGCCACCTAATTTATGAGATAATCGATTTCTATGATTACGCAATTCTGCAGAACCCCAATCCTTTAGATCGACATTAATAGACAACTCAATTACTCGTTGTTGATTGCGACTGTCTAATAATATGTCAGTTTTATTTGTCCCATTAACAAACAATATGCTCAAATCAGGATACTTAGTTAAGACCGAAGATTTTAAAGATGAATAAGTATATTCAGAATTAACCATATAGTCTTTAAATTCATGTTTTAAACACTCATAAATTAAGCCTTCTACCGCTCGGAAACTATGAAGCATAGCCTCGGTTGTATTTTTTTGTTTTAGTCTAACTACTGCGGTATAAGCTTGTTCATAGGCCATCCACCAATATTGTTGATGCTGCTCTTTTTGTTGATTATTGAAACTAAAAGAAGCGGACTGAAAAAAATCTTCAAATTGTCCTTGATTCCAGCTTACTCCAGATTTAATTAGAGCATAAGTTTCTTTCCATTTTTGTTTATTTTGTTCATAGTAAGGTTTAACTAA
Organism: Microcystis protocystis FBCC-A270; assembly: GCF_050500235.1. NCBI lineage: Bacteria > Bacillati > Cyanobacteriota > Cyanophyceae > Chroococcales > Microcystaceae > Microcystis > Microcystis protocystis. The sequence goes on along the minus strand of NZ_CP191407.1, from coordinate 3,725,228 downwards.
GTTCTGAAGACCAGCATAATCATAGCGTTCTAATAATTGTAGGGCTTGTTGTCGAGTGCGATCCCAAAGATAGTTAGTCCCTAAAAAAGGCCCTGTGTAATCTGAAGAAATGCCCTTTTGATTGTCATGAGGAGTGGGAATAAATTCATAGAATTTAATATCGTTTCCATAAAAACTCAATCCCGAAATTCTCGACGCTTCTGAAGCTTGCCCCACCCCACCTTTTAAGCACAATAAAATGGGTTGTTCGGGTTGAGGTTTTATATTTTCTTTCCATACTTGTTGCCACCAACGGAACATTTCCTCGAAGTTAGAAGGGTTTTCATCATTTCTACCTATATAGAGAATATTTACTACCAAATCAGAATTTAATTTATTTAGCCAATACTTGATTAATTCTCCTGAGTAAAGACTATCTTTTTCTCTTTCTTTTACTGTTTCATTTTGATCAGTTACTACTAAATAAACTTTTTCGAGATCATTGATTTTATCTTCCAAAAGCTTACCCAGAATCACAGGTTTTACTCGATCTCCATAATATTCAATATTTTCCCAAAGGTATTGGGATATTTCTCGAAAAGATGATTTTTCGGTCAGAGCTAAATCAGACACTACTTCTATCTGTTCTCCGAGAATATCACCTTTCATGCGATCATCGCCAATATTATACCAGTCACCAGTGGTGACTTGAAACATTAAATCTCTGGTTCCGATCGTTGCAACTAAAATTGATTTCATGAGATTATAAAGGGAATATTTGAGCGAAATTTTGAGGACTTGTATTACTTCTTAATTGCCTGATAAACTCTTGACGGGGATTCAGATTAGCACCAAATACAGTAACTATCTGGTAATCTCCTAAATCAGCAATCCACACGGGAGATGGTTTAGCTCCACCACTGACTTTACCACAGAGATTACCATCATATTCTCTTTGACCATTTTTACCGGTAATTTTCAAAGTATCACTGTGAAGAATTGCTAAAGCATGGGGTTTACCTCTTTGTTCATTTCCTGCACAGACAAAAATTTGACAATTACTATCGGCTGCATCAATCCAATTACTTTGAGAAACTTGACCAGCTATCCTTAAATTATTAGAGTTTATATTAGTGCCAGTAACTTGATTTAAAGATTTATAAAAATCTCGCAATCTTTGCTGAAATTGTTGTTTAAACCCCTGCACATTATTGGGCATTGCCCAAAAATCTTCTTCACTGTCAATATAAAATGTAGAACCACGAAACCATGGGGCGCTTTCACGACTTTTGCGAGAATAATTAGGTCTTCTCGCACCTTGACCAATACCACCCATATTAGCTAAAAACCAAGTCAAATATTTAGCTAATTTTTTGACAGCTTCTTGTTTATCTTTTGGAGTTTCGGAAGACAAAGATAAGACTAAAGTTCCCCGTTGTTCACCACAGGGGTCATTTTTACCCTGAACATTGGGTCGGGGTTCTTTTTGGGTAACTTTACCCTCAAGAATATTCACTTGTAGATAACCGTATTTTTTAGGATTAATACCTCCAAATAATTCAGCTTCAATATTTTGAACTTCGTTAATAGGTAAAACTCCAGATGCAAAAACACGAAACCAGTATCGCAGCATCGATTTAAAGGCTATGGGACGAACTTCTGCGACCGGTGCGCCGCGCATTTGCCACTCGTTGCGTCGGTCATTCCATTGCCATTGGGTGAATCGTTGATAACCATGAATTAATTGACCTTCTAGCTCGAAATCCAAGCGATAAAATTCCGATTCTAATCTTTGGTTTTTTCCAGACAAGATCAATTGTCCATAACCGGTATTTACTTGTGAACCTATGCCATATTGCAATCCGTTAATTAACCATTGTTTTACCTTTTCAAGTATCTTTTCATCTTGACAGTTACTAGCTAGACGTAAACGTAAACCAATTAAAAAAGTTGGTTCTTTGAGAGAGAAAAAAGGATTAGGGTTAGGAGAATATTGCGTATAATCATCTTTCCATGACCAAATATTATTAGCCATGTCCATTTCTAACCCCCCGTTTTTAGAAGGTAAAGGATAGGCATCGAAAAAGACAACTTTACCCGTTTTATTTTTTTCCTCTTTGGCGTTTATATCACCAAAATAGGGGGCGATTTCTTTTTCCGCGTCTTTCCATTCCAGATTATTTTCCGCCATGATTTCTCGGATGGCTTGGTTTCTGGCAACACCGCGCAATGTACTAGATGGAATATAGGGCATTCCGAGGGCATCAAAGGCAGGTAAAAGAATACTTTCCGGTCCGCGATGACCACCGACACGAATACGCCAAGTGGATTTGACTTGAAAAGCGATTCCGTCTTTCGCTAACAGTTGGGTACGTTGATTGAGTTGCTCAAGACGCTGAGTGTAGTTAGCATTTTCTTGGGCTTTTTGCAGAATTTGGGTTTTAGTCGCATCTTTGTGTGGATAGTCGGCAGCACGCATCCAACGGAGATATTCGACAAAACTGGCTGATTGGTCGGGTTGAGGTTCGTTTTCGGGGTCTAACCAAGGTGAGGGTGGAGGAGGATTGTTATTGCCGCCACCACCGTTATTATTGCCGCCGCCACCCCTAGGAGGCTGTCTGGGGGGCTGGTTGTTATTTGTAGGTTTTATAGCTTGATTTTTTAGGGTGGGTTTTTGAGGGGGATTAGGACGTTGTAAGGGGCTATGGGACATAATAATTATAATTTCCTTTCTAGTTCAATGAATTATAAAAACTGTGGTGACAATTTACCTGAGTTAGTCCCCACTTTCCACATCGGAATAGATGGCATTGGCCCAGAAGCTAAATTCTTGGGCGATTTCCAAGCCTAAACCCGTTAATCCTAGATAATCATCGGTAGATAAATCCTTAAGAGTAGTTAAACCTTGAGAATTAGAAATATTATTTCTTTGAGATAACTTTTCTAGGCATTGAAAATACTTTTTAACCACCTGTTTTTTTCCTTCTTGATTGAGGGCAGTTTCTTCGGCTTTTAGGCGCATCATTCCCCAAGTAGAAAGATAGGTATAAAGTTCAAGAGCTTGATTTTTTTGTTCTTTGCGGCGACTATTATCAGCAGTGGCTGAGGACAATTCTTGCAAGGCCGTGAATACGGGATTGCTAATCGTTCTAGGGTCGAATGTCATGGTTATTTTGGCTCCAAAAGTTAAAAAATATTACCTGACCAAAGGGTATCAAGAGAGATAACAATATCGGGAAATGCGGCAGCGGATAAAGTTCCTGTACTAAATTTTTCTTGATATTGATAATCAGAATTTATCGGTTGACGGAAAACATAAATCTCTCGATTTTTGATGGCAACTACCCAATATTCTGCAATACCAGCTTGGGCATAGATGTGTTTTTTTTCGGTTAAGTCTTTACTGAGAGTTGAGTCGGAAATTTCGATTAACCAAAAAATTTCATCGGCATAGGGATGATGATCTCGATAGCGAGAACGAGGGGGAAAAACTACAGCGATATCGGGTTCAGGTTCTGAGTTTTCTAAGGTAATAGGTCCAACTTCTCTTACCCATGCTTTATCCTTGAGACGTTGACGGAGAAAGTTGGCTAATCCTTCTCCACTGTCTTTATGTAAAGGGCCTTCTGGACTCATTTCGAGAATATCTCCATTCAGTAATTCTACACGCCGATCGATTAAAATTCCCGCCGCAATCATGCGATGATAATCGACCACTGACCATTTAGCTAAGGCAAGATTAGCTGTCATAAATTACCTCTACCATTGTTGAACAAAACCACGTCCTAAACTTTCCTGTCCGCCGATTTGTAGAATGTCATTATCTGCTAATAACTGTTTAAAATCATCTTGGGATTGTTGTCTGGTTCCATTAGCTTGAGAGGTAATACCCCAAGGAAAATACATTAAGGTGTCGGGGGGAATAGCTTCTTCATAACGAAATCCTCCATCGACGGATTTATGCTCATCTAATTTAATTTTAACTTGTCTCCATAAACTCATTTGAATTAGAGTCGTGCAATGCTGATCGGGTAATACTAAGACTTTATTAATGCCACTGCTGACAGAGTTTTTGGGAATAAAACTTGGCCAATTTGACCAGTCTTTTAGATCATCGACCTTGAGAATGGCATCCTTGAGATAAACGTTGGTGTTGGCCTTTTTAAAACTACAGCTATATTCGGGGGGAATTGTCAGACTAGGATTAGTTAATCTTGTCCAACGACGAAGAAGTAAAGGAGAAGTGATCCAGACGACACCGTGACTAAGGGAAGGGACGGGCAACCAGAGAATCGAACCATCTCCTATCCAGATGTCTCCCTGTTCCAAGTTTTCTGCACCTTTATCGATTTCATTACCGAATAACTTAAATTTTAGGTTTTCTTCGGTAGCTAAAGAACGGATTTTCCCGCGAATTGTACTGGAGGGAATATAGGGTAAAGTGGTATGGGATTCACGAGCAATACCCACTAGATTCCCCTCTTGAGTGGTTCCTCCGGTATGTAGGGGAGAAAGTAGATAAAAGTGAATTAAGTTCATGATTAATTATTCTCCTTTATAGTTGATCCAAAGTAATTCTGAGTAGCCTAATTTGCGCCAGCGTTGGTGATATTCGGGACTATCGGGCTGATCTTGAAATAGGCGATCGGGTTGATTTAAATAGTATTGACTACCGGCGGGGGCGGCGAAGACTTGGGGGGCGGGAATGCTAGTATTTTCTTTTGATTGAATGCGGCAACTGATCGGAATAGCTCGATCGGTTGCGACACTGACTAGATTGCCCGGTTTCTGATTACTATTAACAGTATGGGCGAGTTTCCATTCCCAGGGCCAAGAGCGACAAATGGCTTGATTATTATCGTGACGGCGTTCAAAAATACCGGGGGTAACGAGATAGGCGATCGCTTTTTTTCTTTGTTTAAAGTTCTCCTCGGATTTTTGTTTTAACTCTTGCCATTGTTGACCTAAATTATCGCATTTTTCCAGTATAACTCGGTGTCCTTCTCCTCCTAACCGCAAAGTTGTGGGAGTGGGAATATTAACATCAATTCCGATCGCTATACTCCAACCGGGTAGCATTCGGATCGCTTTTTCGACAAAGTATCCATCGGCATCTTTTACCTGTTTACTTCCCGGTTTTATGGCGTTATGGGAACGAATTTCTTCTCGCCAGGGTTTATCTTCTCCTTCGTGCTTGACTAACCACTGAGAGGGATCGATCGCTCCTGTTTTTAAATAATCGAGAATAACTTCAAAAGGTAGATACTGACGATATTTACTTTCGTTCTCTTCTTCCTCTTGATTTTCTCGATTTTGGCAATTTTTGTTAGGTTTAGCCTTAGCTAAGGGGGCAGGTTTCGATCGATCCCAAAATATATGGTTTTCTGAAATCGTTAAATTATCACTCCAAGAAACAGGAATTAATGGGTCAGAATTGGCGAATCCTAAAGGACGGGGTAGATATAAAGTATCTCCAGCAAAAGATAGGAATGGACCGGTGATTTTAAAATAACTATTTTTAGAGCGATCTAGTAAAGCACTTAAAGCACCGGCGATCGTGTGACCGTTGGGGGGAAATGTACTTCCGGCCCAGGCTCTTTCTCCGGGACTAAAGGGTTTGGCATCGCGTAGGAGAAGAACATCTAGGGGAGTGATTGTGTACCAATACATTAAATGGAACCTCCGATCTTAATCTCTCTTTTTCGAGTCATAAAAGCCGCTAGTTTAAGCCAATTGTTGATAGTTTTATTGAGAACTTCTGGTGTGTTTTCTGTAGTTTGCCAAAGGCTATCTAGAAAGTTGGCAAGTTCTTTTTGAATCTGCTCTGTTTGTTTTTCTGATAAGTTCTCCCGACGGCTACAGAAGGCTTTTGTCCAGGGAAAAATCGCTTCTATCATCGGTGCGGGATGTTGTTCCCAAATTGTCGCAGCTTGTTCAAAGATACTGGCATCTAAATTCAATTCTAAGAGTTTTTGCCATTGATAAAAAACATCAAACTTAGCCGTAGATTTTAGGATGTTTCCGTTGCCGTAGAGAACGCGCACTTGTACAGCGTCTTTTTTGACTTTTTTGCCGTCAAAGTCTTTATAGGCGTGTTCCTTGGCTTTTTTCTCGGCTTCCCAGAGATTTTCTAGGGCGATAGCAAGGGGTACGGAATGATGAGCGATGACAATACCGAAACTGATAGTCGCCCGCTTTCCCATGGTAAATAGGGGACGTTTGGAGAGATTTTCGGGAGGTTTTTTGCCTTCCCATTGCCAATAGTCACCGGCGTTATTAAATTCCCCATGGGGGTCTTTTTCTCCCTTAAAACATTGCTGGATATCCCATAACCATTTATCCCATTCCCAGAGATTAGTATAGGCGAGAACATCATCACCGCCACCATAGATTAAGCGTCCTGCATAGCGTTGTTCGGTGAGGTAGGGAACGAGTTGATTAGAGAAGTCTAAAAGGGCGCGACTGAGGGCGCTATGGGTAGATGGTCCCATGCGTTTATTGAGGGTGACAAAATCGCCAAAAGCTTTTTGTACTTCTTTTTCTAGGGTATCGGTTTCGGTCGGGGGATGATCGGCGTATTGATGAAGTGACTTAGGGATATATTCTCGATAGGGTTTCATTTTTTGGCCTTTTAACCATTCCCCCATTCCGTCACCATCTCCTGCGGCGATAACATACCAATCAGCCGGGTTATTGTGGGGATAGTTTTGGTCAATTAATTGGCTTAATTGATGGCGATAATTAGCCATTTCTTCATCGGTAATCTCTAGTTCTTCTACTAACCATCCCGCATTGAGAAATCGAGGGTGATAACGTTTATATTCTGGTTCGATGTGATCGTCAATGTAGGGGATTCCCCAGGGTTGGGTAAGTGCCGGGGGAATCTTTTTCCCGTCTTCTCTTAACCTACGCGAGATGGTGCGACAAGCGTGATGAAAATGGTCGAGATCACCGCCTGTTTTGAGATAACCGGCGACTCCCACGGTTAAATCGGGATAAGCGGCATCTAGACGCTCTTGGTCGCTATTTTTTAAGAGTTTTGGCAGGATTAGGTGTAATCCGCGTTTAACGGTTTCGGTGGCGTTGAGTTGTTCGATCCCATCGAATAATCCGGCATTTCGTTGCCAATATTCTTTGCTTGCTTTTTCGCTAATCCAATCGTTGTTACTATCGGGATGGACGACGGGGCCAAGTCCAGAAATGGTGGAACGGGTGCCGAAAGCGGTGGGAATCTGCCAATCGCGGGCATTTTTGACGGCAGCAAGGGCGGAACGGTTTTGATCGAAAGCACTACTCCACCAAGAACCAACATTAGAACTAAAGGGATGTTTTTTCCATTTCTCAAGGCGTAGTTTTCCAGCTTTTTGCAGAAATTCCCGCTCTTTTTCTAAGAATAGAGCTTTTTTATCGTAGAGATTATAAAGTTCGTTTTGTTTGTCTCGCCAGCTTTGCGCTTTTTCTGGGTCTTCGGCTTGATTTTCGTCGATATTTTCGTTTTCTTGGTAAATTTCGCTACTGGTGAGGAGTTGGTCTTCTCTACCGATGGGGACTCCCACATAATAGGTTTGCCATTGGGCATTTAACCAACTGTCCCAGGTACGACTATTTTCTTTTAATTTGGGCATCCAGTGACGTTCTCCCAATTCCTCGAAAACTTGCCGACTAATTTCTTTCCATTCTTTTAATAAACTAGATTTAGCGGTTTGCATGGCCGCTGCCACCTTATCTTTGGGCAAGACGAGGATAATAATGTTGGGAAATCCGGCGGTTAGTAATTGTCGATCGCTCGGTGGGTCGATCCAGGGTTTAAAATCGGGATATTTCTCTAGTAACCATCGATCGATTAAGGGTTGTGCGTAGAGAGAGGGATAGATCAAACTATCGGGGCCGTATTGTTGGGCCAGTTGCCAGCAGACTTGAGCAGATAGATAGTGCAGAATCCAAGAACCTGCCCAAAAATCGCGCATTTTGCGGCTGGCTTTGATTAGTTCTTGCACAGGGGAAAAGGTGAAACTAACGAGATAAGCGTGGGATAATTGTTTTCCTGTCGGCCATTTATTGACCACATCCTCGGACGTGAGATCATATCCCGCTAGGGACCCGGCGATGGCCGCCGTTAAACTGGCATGACTCCAGATCGATCCGTCCGGTATTCTGGTTTCGGCGGGCATTAAAAGCAGATTTTCGTCATCGAGTAATTTCGTCGCTGCTTGGGGAAGACAGCGCCATAACCACCAAAATAGTTCTTTAGCTTCGTTTTCTGAGATTCCTGTGCGTAATCTGTCGGGAATTTGGTTAAATAGCCGTTTTTCCTGTTCTTTTAAGTAATCTGTGCGGTTAGAAGCGATTTTCTTATGGGTTGTGTCGGCTAATTTGAGATCTAAGGGTTCTCCGGAGAGGAGGTGACGCAATTCTAGACCTGTTTCTCGATCGTAGTTAACGAATTGGGTTAAACTACCGATCGCCGATCGATCGCTGGCTGAGGTGATATAGTCAGCTAGTTTGATTTGTTTGAGAATTTTTTTAGTCGATTCTTCGGGGTTATGTTTTCCCCACAACTTCATTACTTCTAAATCTCTCCAGAAGCTGTTATCACCGCGTCCTGAGTTGCTATGTAGGGCTTTGAAGACGGGATCGTGTAGTAGTCCCCAGATTTTCGCTTGCCAGTATCCTAGAGCCATAAACGTCTGTCTCAACTTGTTGCTGACCGATGTTCCCACTATATTCAATATGCACTAGAAACCGCTAGAGATAACACGATATTTTGAAGATTTTTTCTAAAAAGCTTCAAAAGCTTATCCTGTCTAAGTTTCTGGTGGTATGAATTTTTTACTATGATTATCGTCTTTTTGGGGAGAATATCGATCGACCAACATTTGCGCCGATCGCCGGTGTTTTTCGGCCATTTCTGGGGGAGAGAGAATCTGGGCCTGTTCGAGATAGCGCTGTACCCACCAGAGAAATTCTTCCAGGGAACGGGACGGGAGAGCGATGTGGTAATCGATCGAGTTAAGGATTTTCGTCTGCGGGTCGATCTGGGGATTTGTCAACTGCTGCCGGGGGTGACGTGCTTCTCCCTCCCAGATAAAGTAACTCACAGGATGAAAAAAGCGAACTTTAACGGTAATTAGGGTTAATTGTGCCGCTAATTCCAATTTTTGCGCTGCTAAATCCCCCAAATTCAAGCCCCAGCCATTTTTAATCAGTTTGTGGGCATTATTGAGGCTGTGGCGCTGTTCTTCGAGGGAGCGAGAGGGTTCTGGGAGGATTCGACAATGACCGGCGAAACGATTGAGGCGGCCGATGGCCAGACAGCCATCGGGATAGGTTTCGTAGAGGAGATACCAACCAATGTCACGGTAAATTAACTGGAGGGGATAGATCGGGAAGGGCCCGGTAAATTTCTTTTGATAGGGATCGATCGGTCGGGCGATCTCGATTACCTCTCCCCGGACAATGGCCTGTTCTAGGGTGTCGATTTTCTCGTATAAAGTTTGGCGATATTTTCCCCGTTCCATCATCTCTTCGGGATCGGTATAGTTGATCGAGCGATCGAGTTGTTCCCAGACGGGATAGAGAAAGTCAGCCCGGGAGCCGAGTGTAAACCCTTGAAGACGGCGATCGAGTTGGTGATAGACCTGACGGATTCTCGGATCACCCTGATAGAGGGCCCGGGAGCGGAGTGCATCAAAGGCGATTTTAAGTTCGTCGGGACTCATAACGCCGGTGCCGAGATAATACCCCCAGCGATAGATGTGGCGATCGAGAATTTTGTAATCCCGTAGGGTCGTTATGTCTTTTCTCAGGGTGGCAATGGAGGGATATTCCGCGGGCCAACCGAGGGCGAGGGTGGCGGCGAGTTCTCTCACCCGTTCCTGTACTTCTGTTAATGCGTTGTGATCTTTCCCCGAATGGTAATTTTCCGAGGGATCGAGGGTTTGATAACCGACTCCGGGGTGTCGGACGAGGGTGGCGATCAGGAGCATAAGTCGCTGGAACTCGCGACTATCTCGTTCACGCAGTGTTCTTTCCCTAGGGGATTTGGGGTGCTGAGTCATACAGATGCAATCGGTTCAGTCAAGGGGAAAGCCGATATAAATTTACCTCACTCCGAGGGCTAGAAAATCCGATCAGGACTGGAAAAATTAGCCGCTCGATCGAGGGGTTAAATTATTGGCTTTTTAGGGTATCATCGACTAGCGACGGATAGGGGTGGGAGCAGATAACCTCGGTTTCCGGTAAAATCCCTCGATCTACCACGGGATAAGGGTTTTGTGGTTTATGGGGTTGACTGTGCGACCGTATCTAGCTATAATTAACTTATCCGTCGCAACTGGCTTCCGAACCCCAATCCTGTTCGGACGTTTGCCTACCGGCTCTCTCTACTCGCTAGAGAAATTAATTGAATGGAAACAGTCATACTCGCGGGGCAAATGCTTGTAAATCATGTCTCTCTACTCGCTAGAGAAATTAATTGAATGGAAACCACGAGCTGTCCCACTCATCTCCTAAATCTGTAGGTAACTCTCTACTCGCTAGAGAAATTAATTGAATGGAAACTCGGGCTAGACCCAGGCGCTACTATAGAGCGGTATCCTCTCTACTCGCTAGAGAAATTAATTGAATGGAAACACTACGAGGAAAAAGGGGCCAGCGGCCCCCTACTTATTTCTCTCTACTCGCTAGAGAAATTAATTGAATGGAAACGAGAGCGTGGGCCTCTTCCTCTGAAATACAAGTGCTGGTGATAACTCTCTACTCGCTAGAGAAATTAATTGAATGGAAACAAAGAGGATATATGAACCTGTATCTAATTAGAGATTCTCTCTACTCGCTAGAGAAATTAATTGAATGGAAACCAGCCAATAGGCTGATAAGAATAGGGGCGTCATTAACTCTCTACTCGCTAGAGAAATTAATTGAATGGAAACTACACCGACCCCAATCTAAGTGATCGTTGGTATGACCTCTCTACTCGCTAGAGAAATTAATTGAATGGAAACTTGGCGGTCTGCATTTTGCGTCCGCGCTCCTGATAGGCTCTCTACTCGCTAGAGAAATTAATTGAATGGAAACAAATACGTATTTTTTGGAGGGGTTAGAGGGGTTAGACTCTCTACTCGCTAGAGAAATTAATTGAATGGAAACACGACATACCAACGATGACCATCAAGGTTAATGTGACCTCTCTACTCGCTAGAGAAATTAATTGAATGGAAACGAAGGTGACCTGTTTGGTTGCGTTCGAACGGGTTAACTCTCTACTCGCTAGAGAAATTAATTGAATGGAAACCGCCCCTTGCCGCGATAGTTTAGGCGCCCTTGATCGACTCTCTACTCGCTAGAGAAATTAATTGAATGGAAACCATCTCGATAATGCTTTTCATGGCAGTGCTAGTGTTGGTGGTACTCTCTACTCGCTAGAGAAATTAATTGAATGGAAACGTACCCGATGGGAAGAAAACCCTTAAGCGCCTTAATGCTACTCTCTACTCGCTAGAGAAATTAATTGAATGGAAACCTCAATTACGCGTAACAGTACTTTCTCCATTTGTAAACTCTCTACTCGCTAGAGAAATTAATTGAATGGAAACGGTAGTGAGAGGTACCTCCCCGTTCTTATTAGATATCCTCTCTACTCGCTAGAGAAATTAATTGAATGGAAACTTTATCAAGCCGGCAATTGGATATATGTAGGTCGCATCTCTCTACTCGCTAGAGAAATTAATTGAATGGAAACAAATTAGCCACATATTCAGCCATCTCCGCCTTGCGACTCTCTACTCGCTAGAGAAATTAATTGAATGGAAACGTATAGGGATTGATTCGAGTGCATCGATAAGCCATACTCTCTACTCGCGTTTAGAAATTAGCTGAATCTCCCTCAACCCCCCGAAGTTGGGGGAGTTAGGTGGGTCTTGACCCTTGCAAAAGTGCCTCATTTCAATAGGCAATTTAAATGCGCGGGCAGCTTATTCTATATGGTAATGTTTAATTTTATTCGCGTAAAAGTTGCTTATGTCCTTACCTGAACTCCCTCTTCATCTTCAATTAACCCAAATGGTTTCGGGTTATTGGCTATCTCAGGCCATCTATGCTGCGGCTAAATTAAGTCTAGCCGAGCATTTAAGCAAAGGAGCGAAATCCTGTCAAGATTTGGCCTCCCTAACTGAGACTAATCCTGCTGCTTTATACCGACTGATGAGAGCATTAGCTAGTGTGGGAATTTTTCAAGAAACTGAATCTCAACAGTTTATACTAACTCCCTTAGCCGAACATTTATCTAGTGACCATCCCCGGTCAGTAAAAGCGACAGCAATTATGTTAGGAGAAGCCCCCCATTATCAAGCCTGGGGAAATGTGTTACATAGTATTAAAACGGGACAACCATCCTTTGATGATGTCTTTGGGATGGGAGTCTTTGAATATTTTCAAACTCATCCGCTAGATGCAGAGATTTTTGAACAGTCGATGAATAGTTTTTCTTTTTCGGAGGAGAAGGCTATTTTAGCTGTGTATGATTTCTCGGAATTTCAAACCCTAGTAGATGTAGGTGGGGGATACGGTGAGATGTTGGGGACAATCTTAGAGCAATATCCCCACCTCAAAGGGATTCTTTTTGATGAAGAATATGTAATTTCCCATTGTCAACCGACTTTAGAAAAACACGGGATTCTCCATCGTTGTCAAACCGTTGGGGGTAGTTTTTTTGAATCCGTACCGTCGGGAGGAGATGGCTATTTATTAAAACATATTATTCATGATTGGGATGATCAACGAGCGATTGCTATTTTGAAAAACTGTTGTCAAGCTTTAGATAGCGATGGGAAAGTTTTAGTCTTGGAAATGGTTGTTCCTTCGGGTAATAATCCTTCGGCCGCTAAAATGTTAGACCTAAATATGTTAGTTATGTGTCCGGGAGGTAAGGAAAGAACCGCAGAAGAATTTGAGGAATTGTTGAGTCAAGCGGGATTAAAATTAAATCGAATTATTCCAACTCAAGAGGATATTTGCATTATTGAATGCGTTAAAAAATAATAGAATAGAAAACGGGTTTCTTCAAAAAACCCTTTTTCTATTGTTTAGATATAAGTAGCCCAAGATTTTGCCCAGGCGAGAATTTCATGAACTCGATCGAGGGTTGAAGATTCACAGTAGAGACGCAAAACCGGTTCTGTGCCACTAAAGCGAATTAACAACCAACTGCCATCTTCTAAACGGAATTTATAACCGTCTATAGGATTACAATCAGTCACTTGTTTACCGGCAATTTCCCTTAAGGGTTCCTGATCCAAAGCAGTAATTAACTGATCGCGAGCTTCCATATTAGCTAGGGGTAAATCAATGCGATCATACTGAGAATAAAAACCAGTTTTATCCTGTAATTGCGCGTAAAGATCGCTTAAATCTTGGCCCGATTCTACCACCGCTTCCAAAACGTATAAAGCTGATAATAAAGCATCCCGTTCGGGAATGTGAGTACCATAACCGACACCTCCCGACTCTTCCCCACCAATTAACACAGGAGTGGTCAACATTCGATCGGCGATATACTTATAACCGATCGGGGTTTCAAAGACCGATAAACCGTATAAACTGGCTAATTTGGGGATTAAATCGGAACCGCTCACCGTTTTGACAATTTCCCCTCTCATTCCCTTTTTGCCGGCTAAATGCTCGATTAAAATCGGGATGAGATTTTGGGTGCTTAAAAAATTCCCCCGACCATCGATCGCCGCCACTCGATCGCTATCCCCATCGAAGACCAAACCTACTCGCAAAGGGGCTAAATTTGCGCTGTGAGCCAGTTTATCGATGATTTCCGTCAAATTTCTCGGTAAAGGTTCCGGAGAGCCGCCACCGAACAAAGGATCGCGATTGCCGCGTAATTCCGTGATCCCCACCCCCAAAAGACGCTCTAAACCGGTAGCCGCCGCACCGTGCATGACATCGGAATAAACTTTTAGTTGTCCCGATTCGATCGCCTCGGCAATAGCGGCAATATTAACTTTTTGGCGTAAACCCTGACAATAACCTGACCAGGGTTCAAAAGTGCTTAATTTACCTGCATTGGCCTTAAATTGTGGCGGATTAGACAATAAAGCTTCAATTTGTTGGGTAATTTCCGGCGAGACAGAACCACCAAAATAACCTTTAACCTTCAAACCGAGATATTTAGCCGGGTTATGACTGGCGGTTAATACGATCGCACCGAGAGCATTTTCTGATCGAGCTGCCCAACTAAAAGCGGGAGTGGGAGCGTAGGATTGGGAGAGAAGCACATCAAAACCTGCTTTTTGCAGCGATTCCGCCGCAGTTTGAGCAAAATCCTCCGCCATAAACCGCCGATCATAGCCGACGATTATCGTCCGCGAACCCGTGATCTGACCATAATTATCGGCTAAAACCTGAGCCGCCAAGGGAGCGAGCAGAGCAACTCGATCGAAAGTAAAATCGGCGGCGATAATCCCGCGCCAGCCATCGGTTCCAAATTTAATCGGGTTCACGGTGGTCATGATTTACCCCTAAATATCCATTTTTTCAATACTGTAACCCGCTCCGTACTCTCTGGACACTCATTTTTCTCGATCATCGGTTTTTGCCGCCGGATCGAGCGCACCGGCTTCACTGATTAATAATTTTTCCATTAACATTTGTAACTTCATCCGTTCTATATAGGGCCATCCCCCGGTTTCCCCGATATCCCGGAGTAATCCGTATAAATCCTTACGCGTATTGGGTAAAGATGGCTCGAACATCTGCTCGCGAATTTGCCGATGTAAATTTTCTAAAGTTCGCAGCAACCTTAACAAACCGTTACAATCTCCCTGCTGTTCTTCGGCGATCGCTGTCACTGTCGTTACAAGGGAATGTAGTTGGCTATCTAATTGGCTATTATCTCCAGGTAATCGGCTATTCATCGGAATTTCTGCATCTGAAAACAGTCACACCAATCATATCAGTCATCAGCTATCAGTTACTTAGAGCCTCCTGACTTGAAAGAGGGTGTGGGGAAGTGGGGTGTGGGGAAGTGGGGAGAACAAAGCTGCCTATTGCCTATTGCCTATTGCCTATTGCCTATTGCCTATTGCCTATTGCCTATTGCCTATTGCCTATTGCCTATTGCCTTCTGTCTCTCCTCTCCCTGTCTCCCATCTTCTCAATGGTCACTGATCTTTGATAAACTGAGTTTCGGTGAATTGGCGCAACCGATTCGATAATTCATCAGGCTATGGATCAAGGGTAGTAATTGTAAAGATTGACAAAGAGAGGTTGACATAGATGAGATTTCGTGCCTTGTTAGTTGCCTTTTTAGCCTTGTGCTTAGGGGTGTTGACAGCTTGTAGCGACGCGCCTAGTGCCGTCCTGAATAGAAACGAGCTAACCTATGATGAAATTTTAAACACTGGATTAGCTAACAAATGTCCGCAGATTTCCGAGTTTACCCGGGGGACTCTCCCCTTAGAAAGCGGCGAAAGTTATGTAGTGACAGATTTGTGCTTGGAACCCCAAGAATATTTTGTCAAGGGTGAACCCATTAATAAGCGGGAAGCGGCCACTTTTATCCAGGGTAAACTCTTAACCAGAGATACCACCAGTTTAGAACAGATGACAGCGACCTTAACCGTAGGCGAAGACGGTGTTTTAACCCTCAAGGAAGAAGACGGTATCGATTTCCAACCCATTACCGTACAATTACCCGGAGGTGAAAGAGTTCCCCTCTTCTTTACCATTAAAGGTTTCACTGGCAAAACCGAAGCTGGATTTAGCTCTATCAACAGTTCCACGGATTTTGAAGGCGACTTTAAAGTTCCCTCCTATCGTGGCGCTGGTTTCTTAGATCCCAAAGGTCGGGGTGTGGTGACGGGTTATGATAATGCTGTCGCTTTACCCGCTAGTGCTGATAGTCAAGATTTCCAGCGTGCTAACGTCAAAGCGACGGAACTGGGTAAAGGTACTATGTCTTTACAGGTGACTAAAGTTGACGCTTCTACTGGCGAGTTTGCTGGTGTTTTTGAAAGTGAACAGCCTTCCGACACCGATTTAGGCGCAAAAGATGCTGAAGAAGTGAAAATTCGCGGCATTTTCTACGGTCGTCTCGAAGCTCGTGCCTAATTAATTTTTGGCTAAGTTCAGAATTTCTGGAAATTAAGGCGAATTTCTCCCTGGAGAAGTTCGCTTTTTTCTAAGCTTTGACACAATTAATACTAAATCCGTTGAGTATAGGCTACTTATAGAGGAGAGGCACTTATGCAACAGGTAAAAGTTATATTGAGAGAATTAAGCATTAGTTGGTAACTCCCCAGGTTTGCCATGACATAGACATCATTAAGGTTAGTTCTGGTTAATTGCTCGTACAAACTATTTGGCAACACCTCTAATTTTCGCTTTTACTTTTTCAATATGTCAGAGGAACCTTGACAAATCAGAAATTTTCTAGAGCTATTCATATTTTTTATTGAGTATCTACTAAACTATAAACCCAGGCGACGGCGAGTTTTTTTGAAACTAAAGGGGGAGTGAGCCATAAATAGCTTCACAAATTCTAGGCGACTTTGAAGATCACGATATTTTTTTAGGTAGTAAAATAGTGCTTCTAAATCAATATAAACACCCTTGCGATACAGGTAATGCGCCAATTCTATGCCACTAATCTCATTTTTTAAAAGGTCAATTAACTCAAGGGTGCTAGGTAAGCTATTGGGGCAGAATGAGGAACTATAGGCAGAGTTTACCCATGATGCTTCTTTCCCTTTATAGGTTTTAGATTCTGGGTGTCCGAAACCAATATTATAGATCAAAGAAGTTTTAGGAATAAGATGAACCCGATCTTGATACAAAGATGCAAGAGTAAGAGTAATAACCCAGTCAGTTTGACCATTTCTCTCTAGCCAGAACTGGTTTATTATAGTCATTTTTGTTTGCACGGTGGCGGGTATATTATAGAATTTTCCAAAAGGATTATATTGTTTAGGCTGATTGATGAGAGCGATATCATTCCAGCGATCGGCCCAGATACCGAATCCCCAAGAAAAAACTCTACGAGAGAGAGCAAAATCCTCTTCGAGCAGAGGATATGCTTGCTCTGGAAAGGTTGCATATCCGCTAATCGAAAAGATTTTTTTATGTTCACGGTATGCCTCTAGCAGACGGCACATACTATCATAAAAATATGGATTGGGAAAGTCATCATCTTCCAAGTAAACAATAGATTCATAAGTGGACAGTATTTCTGTAAAGGACAAAATGACATTTTGATCACAGCCCAAATTTTGTGGTCTTAACCTTATATCTACTGGAATTTTACTAGAGAACTCTTGCAGTAAAGCAATTGTTTGATCAATCAGGGGTAGATCAAGTTCACTTCTTGCTCCATCCACATAGGCAATGACCTGAGGAGGAGATAGAGTCTGTTGGGTTAAACCCTTTAAAACTTCCTTGAGTAGATCGGGACGAGTAAAAACTGTTAAAATAACTGGCGGCAAAGAACTAGGTAAAGTCACCTCATCAAGAGACATTGGTAAATTTGTTAAATTCATAGACTACCGCAAAACAAAAATTTTAACATCTGCATAAATCATGCCCAATATGGTAACACCTTAATTTGACTGTGTCAAGCTTAATCACACTTCGATAACTCCCAGCTAGAATTTTTTGAACTTAACTTGAGAGAAAACTTTTATTATAATGCTCGGATATCCTGTCTCCTTTTCATGACCACTTGTTAACCGTAACTTCCTAGTTGGTAACTCTCCAAGTTTTCAGCAGATCAATATAATTATATTGACTCCATTTTGAGGAGTTGTTTTAGAAAAGTTAAGAGATTTTCTAGTGATGGTATTTGCATTAAAGTTTGCTCGCTAATCCACCGATCATCAGAAATAGTTGCGGTGTTGGTTTTTCCCGGTTTAAGAATACTAGCAACTGCGGCAATAGTGGCTTTTTCTTTATCAAAAGGTTTCCAGCCAATTTGACTAATTTCTTCCTCGGAAAATTGTTGAATATATGATTTTGCTCTGTTCATATATTCAGGATAGGCGATTTTTCCACAATCACAAAGTAGGGTATCTAAGACACCTTGATCAACATTATTAGGCAGTATATATAATCCGACTCTTGGTCTATTTTCTTGAATAGTTCCCGTGGCAGCTACTACCCTGGGAAAGTCGGGAAAATATTCCCGAAAACCCTGATGATATTTGCGAGCAACTTCTGCCGGGTTATCTTTATCCGCATCGGCAATAACGGCAAAAGCTGATAATTCATTGTTATAATCCATATCGGCAAGTTTATTGGTTAAATTTTTAATTAATTCACTGCCACCCCCGGCATAAATTGCCACGGATAAAGTCTCAGTATAAAGAATAGATGGCATATCGAGTCTGATGTAAAGTTTTCCAGTTTTAGGAGGAGGATATTTCGGAATAAATTTTTTCCAAATTGGTTCTAGATTTGAGAGTTCTTCACATTTAGAAAACCCCAGAAGTTTACACATAACTTTCACCAGAAAAGCTTGATCATGATTACCTTCCACTCCAATCAATATATGTTCTCGACTCACCAACGAACCTCCTGTCCTAAGTCTTCTCGTAAACTTTTTAATCGAGTCCAATCATGTCTAACTACTCTAGTATAATTTTCCTTTGGTTCGAGACGATAAAGCACCAAATCTGATTCTCGTTCAGTAACTTCTAACAGAGCATCAACAGCTTCTAGACTGTGGGTAGTAGCAAACAGTTGTACATTCATTTTTTGACACCATTTAACTAACCAATTAAAAGAACTTTGCAGTGCCTCTGTATGAATAGCTGATTCTAATTCATCAATGAATAAAATTCCACCTTTAACACTGGCAAGTTTGAGGGCAATATGAAGTAAGCGACGCACCCCGTCACCAAAGGTACTAACGGGTACAAGTCCCAATTTTTCGTGTTGAATATAAATGTTAAATCTGGAAGATAAAGAATGAGGAGGTAAGAGAATTTCTAAATCAGAAATATTACTGTCCATTTGACGCAGTAAATCGATAACATCTGTTTTAAAATTGGCAAATCTCACTTCTGAAAGTAATCGAAATTGACCAATATCAGAACGATGAGAAGCGGGACTAACCAGAGAAGTTAGTAAGCTAGGTTCTTTTTTTCCCGATAGTCTAGAGAGAGCGCTATTTTCCCAAAGTTGATAGTTTTCTTTCAGGGGATTTTGGGGATAATTAATTAAACTTAATTGTTCTTCAGCAAGAAATACTATTATCGATAAGTTAATACCTTTTCTTGTTTCCCATAAATCTTCATTATTATCGATTAAATCTTCATTTTCTTCGCTAATTATCTGATTAATATGAAGCTTGTCTTCGGGATTGTCAATTAAAATAATTCCTTCGAGTTCTTCATAAATTGCCTCGATTTTCTGAACTTTAAAGGAGCCATTTCCTGTGATTGATATAACCCCGTGATTAAGTTTTTCTTGCTCAATCATTGCATCGTGGGTAAATAACCACTGTAGGGAATCTAGATAAGGAGTCCGAGAAACTCTGTACTCTTGTTCTCTTTGTCTAGCAGTATTTAGCCAAACTTTTAGATCTAAGGGATGACAGTAAATAGATAACGCTTCGAGAACGCTGGTTTTTCCCGAATTATTAATTCCCACAAGCAGGTTAATCTGTCCGAGATTCTTTAGCTCAAGCTCTCGCAGTCCTCTAAACTGGTGAATGGTAATGTTTTCTAGGCTTTTAGTCATAAAGTTAGTTTAGCTGAAAAGGGTGACAAAAAACTAAGTCATCTACTCAAATGTATTGAAGTTTTAATGAACTTCTAGTTATCAGCTTTTTCCTATCTCCTGTTTCCCGTCTCCTTTTCATGACCACTTACTTAACCGTAACTTCCTATACCTAGATAAAATTTTACAACCATAATCAGCGATTACTAAAAATTATATCATTAAAAACCCCTATCGGTCGTTAAAGAGATAGGGGCTAATTATTTTAGATACTTTCCGTTTTTTCTGACTTGCTTTTATAAATATCTTGAGTCAGATAGCGGATACGAGATTTCAGAAATTCAGCGACTCCATAAATTTCATCAAGATTGTTTATATTCGTGGTTGCTTCTTTACCAGTTTCGACATTATCGGGAATACTGATTGATTTCTTGCCAGTTTTTTCATGGAAGCGCAGACGACAGACTGTTTTGGTTACTTTTCCATCTAAGTTGATACCAAAATAACTTCTAGTGTCTTTGAATTGAATGCGTGCGGTATTGATTTCTTCCCGTAGAATTGATTTAATAATGTAAAATCCTTCCAATTCTTCGGGGGTCGTATTAATTTTATCTTCCCCTGTTTCTTCTGGTGGAGTATCTTCTGCTGCTGATGTATCAGGAGGATTTGTTTCAGGTTCTTTTCCTAAAACTTCCTCAAATTTTTCTTTGATGATATCATTGATATACTCTTTGAGAGAACGCTTAATAATTTCTGTGAATTTTTCGACAACCGATGCAGTTCTCACCCCAGAATACACATGACTAACAAAAAACTTAACAAATTCGGGGGAAGGATCATTTAATTGCTGGGCAATCACTTTTTTAACTTCTTTGGTGTACAATAAATTGCGAGCAGCCTCTTTTATTTTGCCAGAATTGAAGTCAGATGTGCTAGTACTAGATTTAGAAAATCGTTTTAATTCGTTAACAGAAGATTCGTCAAAGTCGAGGATGTTAAACTCAAAAAATGGCTTATCGTCCATGATATTATCCTTGACGGTATCCGTATAAAACCGATAGATAATCCCATTAGTTAAAACTCCAAAGTTAGCTCCAGTTGCGATAAAATATCGATGCAGTTGGGAACTATGTTTAGGATGCTCAAGATTTTGATGACAGCTTTTACATTCCATCAAAATAATCGGTTGATTGTCCAAACAAATAGCATAATCTACTTTTTCCCCTTTTAATCCAGTTAAATCGGCACTATATTCGGGGTGAACTTCCATGGGATTGAATACATCGTAACCCCATGCTTGCAAAAAAGGCATAATAAAAGCTGTTTTGGTTGCCTGTTCGTTTTGGATTTGAGAACGAGAGGTTTCAACTTTTTGAGCAATTTCTTTGAGTTTATCGATTTCCATGATAGCCTCATTATCTAGGATGTGTGAGTTATCTTCTCAGCCTAACCATAATTTAACCTTTTTTTTACCTCATGGTCAAGCATTTTTGACGGTCATCATCATTAATTCAAGAATATTCACACTAATCCCGTGCCATCTGGATATTTTGTGCTATCATTTCTAGGAATGGGTTATTTTTAATAATGTCCCCATTTGATCAAAGACAATGCTTGCTTTAGAACAGCTTTATGAACGGGAGTATGATCGCTGGTTAAGCGAGACGATCGAGTTATTAAAAAATCGTCAGTTCGATCGGGTAGATTACGAACATTTAATCGAGGAGTTGGCAGCTTTGAGACGAAGCGAAAAAACTGCTGTTAAAAGTTTAAGTTTACAAATAATAATCCATCTGTTACTCTATCAATTTTGGACAACAGAAAGAGAAAAAAATAGTAATCATTGGGCGGCAGAGATTATCACTTTTCGAGTACAATTAGAATATAAGCTCACCACCAATTTAAGTAAATTTCTAGAACTAGAACTAGAGTTAGAAAATATCTATGAAAACGCTCGCTTAATTGCAGAAAAAAAGACAGGATTAAAAAATTTACCGATAATTTGTCCCTACTCTCTGAGACAAATTCTTGAGAAACAGTGGTTTCCCGATACAGATAATCAATAAACTCTCAAAAATATGGAATCTCACAACAGTGAACCGATTATAATTGCCGAAGCGGTGGAAAAATGGTATGATAACCGCTTTCATGCTTTACGGGGAGTGAATCTCACCGTTAATAAACAGGAAGTTGTCGTGATTATGGGGCCGTCCGGTTCAGGAAAATCCACCTTTATTCGCACTTTTAACGGTTTGGAATCCTATCAAAAAGGTCGCATTATTATTGACGGAATAACTGTGTCCCACAACCTGAAAAATATCGAGGTAATCCGTCAGGAAGTTGGCATGGTTTTTCAACAATTTAACCTTTTTCCCCATCTGACGGTATTAGATAATGTCACCCTCGGACCCATGTGGGTGCGCGGTTGGAAAAAAGCCAAAGCGGAGGAAATAGCGAGAAAACTCCTCGAAAAAGTTGGTATTCTCGAACAAGCACTTAAATATCCCCCTCAGTTATCGGGAGGACAACAGCAGCGGGTGGCAATCGTTCGCGCTTTAGCTATGCAGCCGAAGGTGATGTTATTCGATGAACCCACCTCAGCTTTAGATCCGGAAATGGTGCGAGAAGTCTTGGAAACGATGCAAAGTTTAGCCAAATCGGGGATGACCATGGTTTGTGTCACCCACGAGGTAGGATTCGCGCGAGAAGTGGCCGATCGAGTGGTATTTATGGATCAGGGTTTAATTTTGGAAATTGCCCCCCCAGCAGAATTTTTTAATCATCCCCAATCCGATCGAACTCAGCAATTTTTAGCAAAAATTCTTTGATTTTCCATGACTTGATCATTAAACCATCTCTTTTTCTTCTTCTACCTCCACTAAAAGGGGAACGAGATTTTCATTTAAACGACCGGCTCGAATTAGTTCTGCGTAGGTATTAGCTTCGATATCGAGTAAAGTATCTTGAAATTGTTCGGCCACCACATCTTTTAATTGTGGATGTTCCTGTAGTAATTTTTGCAACTGATCCCGCAAGGACTTTAATTGTCCTTCCACCAGAGTTTTTTTGTCGCGATAAAATTCGGGATCGATATCGGGAAAACGTTCTGGTTGTTGCAGATAATTAGACACCCTAGTTAAAGCAATTTGACGAGCAATTAGGGCCGAATATTCGGTGCGAATCGGTTGATCACCAATAAGATTGAGGGCATTTAACAGCCATTGTATAGATAATCCTTGCACCAATAAAGTAAATAAAACCACCCCAAAAACCACGTCAATAATTTCTTGACGGTAGGGGATAGACGTGGGAACACTTAACGCTAGGGCGATCGAAACCGAACCGCGCAATCCTCCCCACCATAACACCGTTCTTTCCTTGAAACTGATCCTATTACCCGTAATTAGGTTACTAATTCCCCCTAGTCCAAAAATTGAGAACAGACGGGAAACCACCATAGCAGCGATCGCTATTAAAATCCCGCTTAAGTGACTACCAAGACTCTCAAAACGGGTTTGATCACCGATCAGTAAAAAGATGATGGAATTGACAAAAAAGGCGATAAATTCCCAAAATTCGCTAACTACCAGGCGCGTGCGCGGACTCATACCAATGCGCGAACCGAGATTACCGAGAATAATCCCGACAATTACCACCCCAATCACACCGGATCCGCCTAATTTTTCCGTGACGAGATAGGTTCCATAGGCAGAAACTAGAGTCAGAGACTGTTCCACAAAAGGCAGATCGAAGCGTTGGGTAAGGTAGGAAATGCCGAAACCGATCACGCAACCCACACCGATGCCAATCCCCACAAAGGTGCAGAAACGAGCGATCGTCACGGGGACGGAAAAGGTATCGACTCCCAAGGGAATCCCCACCAAGAGGACGAAAGCGACCACAGCGACCCCATCATTAAAGAGACTTTCCCCTTCCATCAGGATCGTCAGTTTTTTACTGGCCCCCAATTCTTTAAATAGGGCAATTACAGAGACGGGATCGGTGGCAGCTAGGGCAGCACCCAACAGAAAAGCGATCGATAGGGGTAAATTAGCAAAGATATGTAGGGGATAGGCGACTCCCAAAACGGAGATAATCACCCCGATAACGGCAAAAAGGACGATAGTAACCCAATATTCCTTTAATTTAGCCCAAGGAATATTCCAAGCGGCTTCAAATAACAGGGGAGGCAGAAAAATTTCCAGAATTAATTCCGGGGAAAGATTGACCAAACGCAAATCTAAAAAAGCTAAACCCATACCGACAATAACTAACAGCAGGGTGTAGGGAATTTTGCGGAGGAAGGCAACGGTTCTCGATAAAGTGGCGACACTCAAGGAAATGGTCAAAACCAGCAGGAATTGCTCTAAATTATGAGCGATCGCCTCGTTAGCAGTGGATTCTAGACTCATTATTTTCAGTTATCAGTTATCAGTTATCAGTTATCACTGAAAAAGTCTCCTAACACCCTAGTCATTCGGGGACTGAGGAGAGATTTTCAAAGAGGAAATGGCCTCTTCTTCTATGGGGGTTTCTGATGTATTTCTTTCGCCACCGAGAGAGGGAGTTTTACTATTGCCAGAATCGCCGCCTTTGGGGGGTTTCGAGGAGAGGAATCGGGCCTCGAACTGTTTGATCAGCACATACAAAACCGGGACAAGAAATAAACTCAACACCGTGGAAATCAGATAACCGCCTAGGATTGCAGTTCCCAGGGACCAACGACTCATCGCTCCGGCGCCGGAAGCGATAACCAAGGGCAAGAAACCGACTAAACCGGAAATAGCCGTCATCAGAATTGGTCTTAAGCGTTCCGTCGAGGCCCGGGCTGCCGCATCGGGAATACTTAAACCCAAAGTACGGGACTGGTTAGCGAATTCCACGATCAAGATGGCATTTTTAGCCGCTAAACCGATCAACATGACCAAAGCCACCTGAGCATAGATATTATTATTCACCGCCGGGAACAGACTACCCACTTGTAGGAAATTCGCCCGCAACAGTAAGGCCCCCATGGCACCTAGGATCGCTAGGGGAACGGTAATCATGATGATAATCGGGTCGATATAGCTTTCGTACTGGGCTGCGAGTACGAGGAAAACCACGATAAAGGCTAATCCGAAGATAACTGGGGCAGCCCCGGCGGAAGTTTTTTCTTGGAAAGCTGTACCCGTCCAAGCGTAACCGAAACCGGGCTGCAGGACTTTCCGGCAAACATCTTCCATCACTGCGATCGCCTGTCCCGTACTAAAACCGGGGGCGGGACTACCCTGAACGTTAATTGAGGGATAGAGGTTAAAGTTAGTGATAATCGGTGGATAGGTGAAGCGTTTGACGCTAACTAAACCCGATAGGGGAATATTGGCCCCGGTACGGGAACGGACGTAAAGACGGTTAATATCTTCGGGATTAGAGCGATAATCCGCTTCTGCTTGGGCAAAGACTCGATACAAGCGATCGCCTAAGACGAATTGGTTGACGAAGTTGGAACCGAGATAGGTTTGCAGGGTACCGAAAACGGACTGCATATCGACGTTTTGGGCCTGTAGCTGGTTGCGATTGATGGAAAGTTCCAGCATCGGCGTGTCGGTGGTAAATTGGGTGAAAATTCCCGATAATTCCGGTCTTTTTCGGGCTTCGGCCATGACATTATTAGCGTTGGCAATCAAAGCGTCCATGGGGAAAGAAGCGCGGTTTTGGATAAATAACTCGAAACCGCCGGTAGAACTTAATCCATCCACGGGGGGCGCATTAACGGCGAAAGCGCGAGCATCTCGGACTTTAGTGGCTAATTCTCGGTTAATTTTCCTAAGAATGCCGAAAACTGACTTATCTTCCCCGGTCCGTTCCGACCATTCTTTTAACTTGACAAAAAATAGCCCTTGGTTGCTGCCACTTCCGGCAAAACTAAAGCCCGCCATACCGACAAAGTGTTCGATTTCTTCGATACCGTCGAGAATTTCTTCGTTAATCTCACGGATCACCCGGTCGGTGTAGCGCAGGGAAACCCCGGGGGGTGCTTGCACCAAAACGAAGGCATAACCTTGGTCTTCTTCGGGGATAAAACCCTGGGGAGTGGTGTTGTAACTCCAAGCTGTGAGAAAGAGGGCGGCGATAAAGAAGGGTAAAACCAGAAAGCGAACTCGGATCAGAAATTCGATCGAGCGTCGATAACCTTCTTTAACTGCGTTGAAACCCCGATTAAAGCCCTCGAAAAACAGTCCCAAGGGTCCGCGGGTGCCTTGGGGCGGTTTCATGATAATCGCCGACATGGTGGGGGAAAAACTGAGGGCGTTAAAGGTGGAGATCAGAATTGAAGCGGAGATGATGACGGCAAATTGTCGATAAACGATCCCCACCGTACCGGGGAAGAAGGTGACGGGAATAAAAACCGCAAATAGTACAAGAGAACTAGCAATTACCGCCGAGGTTAACTCACCCATGGCATCGAGGGCAGCTTGAAATGGCCGCATTCCCTGTCGTAATTTTTCCGATACCGCTTCTACAACCACGATCCCGTCGTCCACCACTAACCCGGTGGCTAGAATGACGGCAAACAAGGAGAGGTTATTGAGAGAATAGCCTAAAGCTAGGGCGACGGCCATGGTTCCGATCAAAGATACGGGAATAGCGATCGCTGGAATGATCGTGGTGCGCCAATCCTGAAGAAAGATAAAAATGACGAGAATAACCAGTAAAATCGCCTCCACCAGAGTGCCAAGGGCTTCTTCGAGGGAGGCGGCGACAAAGGCGGTATTATCGAGGGTAATGGCGATATTTAACCCCGGGGGGAAACTCGGTTCTAGTTCTGCCATTTTTTCTTTCACCAGTTTGGCGGTATTCCAAGCGTTGGAACCGGGCAACTGATAGACGATATAGACTACGGCGGGGGATTTGTCGAAATAGGCGGCGGTACTGTAGTTTTCGGCTCCGATTTCTGCCCGTCCTACGTCTTTAATTCGGATTAAATCGCCATTTTCCCCGACTTTGACGACAATATTTTCCGCTTCCTCCCCGGTGGCCACCCTACCAACGGCGCGAATGGCGATCTGGAATTGCTGATCTTCGGGACTGGGATCACCGCCAATTGTCCCCGCACCCACCTGAATATTCTGTTCTCTGATCGCCTGTACTACTTGTTCCGCCGATACACCCCTAGCGGCTAAAGCATCGGGATTAAGCCAAAAACGTAGGGCGTATTCCCTCTCCCCGATGATGGTTGTACTACCAACTCCCTCGATCCGGCGAATCTCGGCATCGATAACCCGATCGACAAAGTTACTTAAAAAGACTGTATCGTAGGGATAATTGCCCTTTTCGTCCGGTTTGGCGGAAATCCCGTAGGCAAGGGTAACGCTGGGGGATTGGGTATTGGTGGTCACCCCCTGCCGGTTCACTTCTTCCGGTAAACTGGCGGCGGCGGTACTGACACGGTTTTGTACCAAGACTTGGGCAATGTTACGATCCATTTCCACCGGGAAAAAGACATTCACCGTACTTTGTCCGGTGTTGGTACTCTGGGACTGCATATAAACAATCTGTTCTGTCCCGTTAATCTGGCGATCGAGTACCGTGGTAACGTTATCCTGTACGGTTTTGGCATCGGTTCCCAAATAGTTGGCATTTACCGCTACCTGAATAAATGCCAACTGGGGCAGTTTTTCTAGGGGTAAAAAGGGAACAGCGATCGCCCCGATCAAAACGATTAAAATCGAGCAAACTGTGGTCAGAACGGGTCTTTTAATGAAAGTATCGGCAATACTGAGGATCATAGGGCGTTACTGGTTCATTTTTTCTAGGATAGTTGCGGCAGTGGGAGATTTACGAGTCAGATAATTAAATATTAATAGTTTAAAGATGGTATCTAGGATAACGGGAACAGTGGCCACAAACAAGCTGATAAATGTAATATTCTCGCGCCAACCAAAGTGCCGGAACAAAGTTTCTAAGATTACCGTCCAACCTTCCGCTGAGTGAAACCCGACAAATATATCGGTAAAGAGGATAAAGATAAAGGCTTTGGTGATATCATTTAAGCTGAGAAAATAACGACTAACATAAGCTCGCGTAATTGCCAATTGTTGACGACCAAAAATTAAGATGGCAATAAAGGCTATTAATCCAGTAATATCGGAGAGTAAGTTTTTCCAACCATCTTGACTTTCATAACCCGCTTCTTTAAATAATTCCTCGACCTGTTCCCGAAAGGTTTCTTCTGATTCATGTCCTACTTTTGCTACTCCTAAAACGTGCTTGATTTCTTCAATTTCTTGAAGTCTAGCAAATTCCCTGAGATATTTTTCGCCAATTTCCTGAGAAATATAAACTTCTGATATTTTCGCTCTATCCACACCAAAATAGTTTAAGACAGGGCTAAAAATAAAGTTTCTACTAATAACCTGCACCGAGAGAGGAACTAAAATAATAATCAGGATAAAACGGATAGCGATGCGCTGCTGTTGTCGCAGGGTACGGAGTTGTTTGATGACAGTTTGTTCGTATTCGGGGGTTAATTCTTGCTGGAAGTTAAAAAATTTATTACTGGTTGCAGGAGAAATTATCTGGTTATCTTTATCCCTGGGTTTATCACTGGTGAGATTGGTATTGGGCAGATTTGGGGTTTGATTATTCGGTAATGGGGGCAGCAATTCCCCTAAATCTAGGCGATATTTACCGATAATATCCTCGATCACCTTTAAAGTCTCTAGGATGTTATTATTTTCTGGGTTAGTTTGCGGGTTAAGAAAATTACCCAGACGCACTTGAGTTAAATCGAGACGTATCTGGAACAATTCTCGCTCTAGGGTACTTTGAAAGTAATCATAAACACTTTTTCCTCCCACGGCAGCTGGGGAAATTTTTTGTCCCCCAAAATGTTGATCTTCGATCGCTTTAATTTTCAGCGCTCTCTGATAAGCTGATTCTAAGGCCACTAAAGAGCGTCTTTCTACCCATTGATTAACTCGATTCCAAGGCACGGCTATAATCCTCGCTTTTTTGTCATCACAAGCACCACGGTAAGCTATCAGCGTTGGCTAGATCTCAACTTTAGAGAAATATCCATGATATTACATTTTAGGCGCCTTGGCTGCATCTTCACCATTGGTGAAATACAACGTTTCTCATCAAAATAAAGTGTAACCTAATTTGTTATCGACTACCGATGACTGACTCCCTAAAACGAAAACCTCCTAGCTCACCATTAGGATAACTGCTCTAATTAAACTTAGCAATAATTTTTAGATATTGAATGTTCCTCTATAAACAAACTGTAAGCATTTCTAAAAACCTCTGGAGTAAATCTATTAGCCTGTTGCCGACAATTTTCTGGATCAATTTTATCACCGTTATCAACAAAATATTTAACCGCTTCCTGCAAGGATTGGGGATTTTGTTCCCCAAAAAGTAATCCTGTTCCCTGGGGAGAATTTTCCCGCAGATCTCGCACGGTTTCTAAAGCACCTCCGGCAGCAAATGCAATCACGGGAGTACCACAAGCTTGCGCTTCCACTAAAGCAATACCAAAATCCTCACAAGCAGCATAAATAAACGCTTTTGCTTTCGACATATATTCTGCTACCATTTGATCGGATACTGCCCCTAAAATCTGAATATTATCCCTCGCTAACTGTCGAATTAAAGCCATCTGGGGACCATCTCCAATAACCACTAGGGGTAATCCCAATTGATTAAACGCTTCCACAATTAAAGGGACTTTTTTATAACTAACCAAACGAGAGACTACTAAATAAAAATCTTCTTTTTTCTCTTGGTAGGGAAAACGCTCAATTTGTACGGGAGGATAAATAACTTTTGCCTCCCGTCGATAACAGCGCCAAATTCGTCTAGCGGTGTGGTGGGAATTAGCCAGAAAATAGTCCACACGATTAGCAGAAATCACATCCCACTGACGCAAACCATGCAAAAGATAACGGGTGAAAATACCGGGTAATCCCTGTCCTAACTTACTATTAGCCAGATAGTCAAAAGTTAAA
The DNA here is from genome assembly GCF_050500235.1 of Microcystis protocystis FBCC-A270. Classification (NCBI taxonomy): domain Bacteria; kingdom Bacillati; phylum Cyanobacteriota; class Cyanophyceae; order Chroococcales; family Microcystaceae; genus Microcystis; species Microcystis protocystis. The sequence continues at coordinate 3,695,535 of NZ_CP191407.1, read as the reverse complement.
TCCCAAGCATAACGCATCGGAGTGTGACAATAACAAATGTGAACCTGATCCGGTCGTATTAAAACCCCTTTAGCCACACAATGGGAGGAGGATAAAATCACATCATAATCCTCTAAATTTAACTGCTCGATCGCCAAGGGAAGAAAAGGTAAGTATTTTTGTACGCCATTTCTCGCTTTCGGGAAATTTTGCAGAAAAGTTGTCCCGATCGAGCGACCATAGAGATAACTATCGGGATTAGTGGACTCAAAATCGATCAAAGCGTATAAATCCGCCTCTAGACATTGTAAAATCTCCCTAACCACTAATTCCGATCCCCCCGTCGCTTTTGGGGTTAACCACTCGTGAACCAGAGCGTACTTCATAGGATAATCAATAATCTCAGCCGTAATTATAGCAGTAAGGGATTAGCAGTTTAAGAGTTTACTTTCCGGCTTTCTCTTCGCCAAAATTACCGACACATATCCGATCACGGTAAAAAACCCTAGGAAGAAATTGTTAAATTTTTCAAGAAAAATTGCAAAGTTTAGTAAAAATTACTAGCCAGATCAGATGATCGAGTTCATAATGGGGATCAAGGAAAAAATAGGCTTAAACCGATTGGGATCAAGAAAAACTAGCTTTATATACAAAACATAACTAATTAATGAGGTTTGCTATGATCACCCTGCAACAAGTGCGCTGTCCTAATTGTGGAAATTTTGCCGAAAGACAGCATATTTTAGAACACCATCTCGTTAGCACCGCCTGTTCTCACTGTGATTATCTGTTAGTTAGTTGCAGTCTCACGGGAAATGTACTAGAGTGCTATGCACCCGGTATTGGTTTAAGAAATTAACACTGCCCCCTAGCCAGATCGAAAATGTCTTGTCAAAATTAGAGTGAGAAGACAAAATCAAGGAGCTAAGTAGCTATGGGGGGTAATTTCTTCAAGGGAGCGATCGCCCTGGGGGTAATAGCGGGGATTATGGGATTTACCAATCCCCCCCAAGAACTTTACAGCGAATACGCCGCCGAAAAACTTCTCGCTCATGCCGACAAAATCGCCTGCGAGAAAATCAGTCTCTGTGACTCGATCGATTCTTTACCGGTGGCAGCCAGAAATGTGATCAAAAATCAAATCTTAAAACCAGCGATCGAAACCTCTAGTCAACGGCAAAATTTAGGTGTGTTCAGTATTTACACCACAGAAGTACCGGGGGTGGCTAAAATTAGAACTATTGGCGCTTTTGGGCATTTCTTAACTTTCTCGGAGACTTAGGCTTTGATTAGTGCTGGTTTAACGGCTACCAGCTTAATAATGAGTTAAGATAATCATGTTAACCCGCGATTTGAGCGATAGACTCCTTAAGAACACCGATTAATGCTGCCTAACCGTGTTTAATTTTCTGCCCATTCTCCGAAAAGCGATCGCCCGTTGGTGGTCCGAATTCACTCTCCAAACTAAATTAATGGCTGCGGCTACTTTAGCCGTTTCTTTGTTGATGAGTGGTTTAACCTTTTGGGCGGTTAACACGATCCAGCAGGATGTGCGTCTCAATGATACCCGTTTTGGCAGGGATTTAGGGCTGTTATTAGCCGCTAATGTGTCCCCTCTGATTGCTGAGGACAATTTAACCGATTTAGCCCGTTTTTCAGCCCGTTTTTATAGTAGTACCTCCAGTGTGCGTTATTTGATCTACGCTAACGAGGAGGGTGAAATATTTTTCGGTATTCCCTATTCTACCGCCGAAGTTAAAAATTCCCTGACGATCGAGCGTCGCATTCAATTACCGGAAAATTATGGCGAAAATGGGGAAACTCCCCTCATCCGTCAGCATAAAACCCCCGACGGTGAAGTAACCGATGTCTTTGTTCCCTTGAATCATGAGGGCAAATATTTGGGAGTATTGGCGATCGGGATCAATCCTAACGCTATTGTGGTGGCTTCTTCTAATCTAACCCGTGATGTTACTATTGCCGTTTTTGTCTCGATTTGGGCCATGGTGATTCTCGGGGCAGTTTTTAATGCTTTAACTATCACCAAACCAATCAAGGAGTTATTAGTCGGGGTCAAAAATATTGCAGCGGGAAATTTTAAGCAGCGCGTTGATTTACCACTAGGAGGAGAGTTAGGGGAATTAATTCTCAGTTTTAATGAAATGGCGGAAAAGTTAGAACGATACGAGGAACAAAATATCGAAGAAATGACCGCCGAAAAAGCCAAACTAGATACGTTAATGTCCACTATTGCTGATGGAGCAATTCTCTTAGATACTAACTTTCAATTATTATTGATTAATCCCGCAGCTCGGGAAATATTTGGCTGGGAAGATCAGGAAATTATCGGTAAAAATGTTCTACATCTTTTTCCTTCGGAGTTAACGGTTAAACTAACTAAACCTCTCTATCAAATTGCAGCAGGAGAAACCCTCCAACCAGAAGAATCCGCTAATCAAAATCAGAAAAATGCTGTTATTTATCAGGAAAATAATAACTATTCCCCGGCGGAATTTAGATTGTCTTTAACTCACCCGAAACCCTGCACAATTCGCATTTTGTTAACTCAGGTATTCGATCAGTATCGGGAGAATGTCCGGGGAATTGCTGTGACGCTACAGGATATTACCAGAGAAACAGAATTAAATGAGGCAAAAAGTCAATTTATCAGCAATGTTTCCCATGAGTTAAGAACCCCTTTATTTAACATCAAATCTTTTATTGAAACCCTGACAGAATTTGGTGAGGATCTCAGCGATACAGAAAAAAGAGAGTTTTTAGAAACCGCTAATCATGAAACCGATCGCTTAACTCGTTTGGTTAATGATGTTCTCGATCTTTCTCGGTTAGAATCCTCGCGTAACTATAACTTAGATGCGCTCGATATCGGACAATTAATCGAACAAACCCTGAGGACTTATCAACTCAATGCTAGGGATAAAGGACTAGAATTAAGCTCGGACATTGAAGCCAATTTACTGCCAATTTTAGGTCATTATGATCTACTCTTACAGGTATTAACTAATCTAGTCGGTAACTCCCTAAAATTTACTCCTGCTGGCGGTAAAGTGGTGATTCGTGCCTATGAAATCAGCAAAGATAATCCCCAAGAAACTCTCAAAATTCGCGTGGAAGTATCCGATACTGGTATTGGCATCGATGCCGAGGATCAAATTGCTATATTTGATCGCTTCTATCGGGTAGAAAATCGCGTTCATACCCTAGAAGGGACGGGATTAGGATTATCGATCGTCAAAAATATTATCGAAAAACACTATAGTCAAATTCATTTGATTAGTGAAGTGGGAATTGGCACAACTTTCTGGTTCGATCTAGATTCATATCAAGGCTCGATCGCCAGCAAAAAAATTAACGACGTGAGTTTATAAAAGCCAAAGTAATACTGCCCAAAATCATGGTTAATAATAGCAATAATCCCTTATTTCTGAGACACCAATTTTTAAAAACCCTAGGAAGAGGGAGAGGAGGAATTTTTTCGGCTATTATTTGGCTATTTTTGTATAAAGTGCAGCTGGTAGCGTAGGGACGTTGGGGAAAATTACAGCTATCATCGCCATGATACAGACAAGTCTCACACAAAAACTCGCCAGTGACAGCTTGATGTAGGGTCATGCCGGGATGACCATAAGCCTTTAAAATATTAGAACAGTAGGGACATTGTAAGGCTTGACTATCGACCTTGTGCTGACAACGAGGACAGGTAATCATGATCGCTAAATTTTCCCTTTGAGGATTGTTATTGCTAAGGTAGATCCCCCCGCCTATCGGCACCCCCCTTATCAAGGGTAGATCCCCCCGCCTATCGGCACCCCCCTTATCAAGGGTAGATCCCCCCGCCTATCGGCACCCCCCTTATCAAGGGTAGATCCCCCCGCCTATCGGCACCCCCCTTATCAAGGGGGGCAGGGGGGATCGAACCCAAAATCTATCTTCAATTTGATTATAACCAGCTACTTAGCAAAATCCCCGGGCTTTTTCCAGTTATCTCACTAAATAGCTGCGCCATTGGGAGGCAACTTCTTCGAGTAAACGCCAAGTTTTCCCCTCGATCTGTCTTTGTAAATAAAGATCAAAATTGTTGTGTTGTTTGGTATCTTTTTGATGGGGCAATTGTAGAGTTAGATCGTAATCTCCCTGCAAGTGATAAGCGGGCAAATTACCCACATAAATCGGTTCCAGACTGGTGACATTAATTTTAGCAATTTTTACCGACGGCTCATCGATCTGTAAAGATTGACTAAGGCGATCGGATGTGTGACGAAATTGTAATAAAAGGGCTTTGGTGACGATTTCTCCAGGGGGGGCAAATTCTTGGGGGGGAGTGACACTACCACAAGCAGTTAGGAAGACAAGGAAAATACTGGTTAAAAAACTGAGAAAACGGCGCATAGAATGATATTTTGAAAAAGAATGGCAGCGAGTTAAGAAAGATTATGACTCAACCAAATGAGCGAGAGAATTTCAGCCAAGCAGAAACGGTGATCCGACTACAAGAGGCGATCGAGCAGTTAAATTCGATCGTTTCCCAACTTAACACGGGAACGGGGATAGTGTTACCCCCAAAAGTTGCTATTGATAATCTTCTTAACTCAACGCAACAGTTAGCCGCTGCTTTAAAACCAGACGAATTCGCCGGAGTTGAGCAAAGTTTAACCCCAGATTCTCCCATCGAAGCAGCCGAGGGAATCGACGATATTTTACCAGATTTCGAGCAGGTGGAAGGTTGGTGGACGGCAATTTTGAACAAAATTCGCCGACTTTTACCGGCAGGAATTAGCGAAAAAATTCCCGATTGGTTAATCACCGGCTTGTTAACAGGAAGTTTAGTCACTATCCTCTTAGTAGCCGTGATCAGTTTACCGAAAAATCCGGCGGAAATTGCCGAAAATATGCCCGAAGTTATCCCTAGTCTCCCACCGGCAGCCGGGGAAATTATCGAAACCCCCCCAGAATTAACCGCACCAGAGGCACCGATTCCCGTCCCGATTACTAAAGCAAAACCACGATTAACTCCCGAACAAAGTTTAGTCGCAGCTATTCAAGAGGAAATTACCGATTTAACTACTCGTTATCCCACCGGGATTATTTCTACTATAGAAGCGGACTTTTTGGCTAGTCGTCTAGTAGTTATTTTGGGCGATAATTGGTATAGTCTCGAGGCATCACAACAGGATAAATTGGCTAATTCGGTTTTTCAACGTTGCCAAAGTCTCGATTTTCGCCGCTTGGAAATGAAGGATAATGAAGGAATTCTCCTCGCTAGAAGTCCCGTTGTCGGCGATCAAGTGGTGATTGTCAATCGCACTCAACCCACCGCTGCCATCTCCTCCGGTGAGTAGTTTTCAGCGCGGGGGGAGGGAGTTTCAAGGCAGCCTCAACAATTCTTGCCAACCAGTCCGCTTTTTTCCCTCGCTGGTTAGATATCTAAATATACACAAAGATTAGTGATCCCTGACTTAACAGTGCTATAATTGGCTAGGTAAAATTTTGTAACGATTCTTAATCTTGAACCTACCCGATAGTCAATGCTTCCCCCCGCCTGGGTGGGCCGCAGCAATTTTGGTGCGAGAAAAATTGCTCCGATCTAACCCAACTCCCTTAAAACTTTCTAGGGTCCCCCTAACCGCCAAAATTTTGCCCTAACTACCAAGAATTAAGAGATTTCAAACTATACCATGAACTCTGTTATTCGTCAACAGCGAGCGCTGATCACCGGAGCCAGTAGCGGCATCGGCAAAGAAACCGCCCTCGCTTTCGCCAAGGCGGGAATTAATCTGGTTTTAATCGGTCGCGATCAGCAAAAATTGGCAACCGTGGCGGCAATGGCGGCAGATTTAGGCGTATCAGCCCAAGCTTACCCCTTAGATTTGGCAGATATCCCGGAAGTAGCTCCTAATATCGCTAAAATCGCCCAAGAATCCGGACCGATCGATATCCTGATCAATAATGCTGGCATGGGTTACACAAATCCCTTAGCTGACACACCTTTGTCAGACTGGCAGCGGGTGATCGACCTGAATTTAACCAGTGTTTACCAGTGTGTGCAGGGGATTTTACCTGCTATGCGTCAACAGGGAGGAGGCACGATCATTAACGTTTCCTCGATCGCCGCCGATAATTTTTTTCCTGATTGGGGGGCCTATAGTGTCAGCAAAGCTGGATTAGTGGCATTTTCTCGCATTTTAGCGATCGAGGAGCGGGCCAACGCCATTCGTGTCACGATTATCACCCCCGGGGCTGTCAATACTCCCATCTGGGACAGCGATAGCGTCAAAGCAGATTTCGATCGCTCGGCCATGTTAACCCCGGATATCATCGCTCAGGCCATTCTGCAAGCGGTGTTACTGCCCAAACAGGCCGTAGTGGAAACGATGACCATTATGCCCAGTGCGGGGGCATTATAACCCGAAATACTTCTATTTATCAATCAATTCGCCTACAGGCATCCTCATTATGACCATAGCTTCTTCTAACGGTTTAAACGGTAATCTAACCGACGCTATCCAAGCACGCGTGACCACTCGCCCCGATCGCAACACCCACAATGGCAAAACCGCCCAAATTCATCCGACTTGCGACGAAAACAAAGAACAGATGATGGATGCGGTCAGAAATATCCTGATCTCGGTGGGGGAAGACCCCGAAAGAGAAGGTTTATTAAAAACCCCCAAACGGGTGGCCGAAGCGATGCAGTTTCTCACCCAGGGCTATCAACAATCCCTAGAAACCCTCGTTAATGGTGCGATTTTCGATGAAGGTCATAATGAGATGGTATTAGTGCGCGATATTGACTTCTTTAGTCTCTGTGAACATCATATGTTACCCTTCATGGGTCGGGCCCACGTTGCCTATATTCCTAACCAAAAGGTGGTCGGATTAAGTAAATTGGCCCGCATTGTGGAAATGTATTCCCGTCGTTTACAGGTCCAAGAGCGCCTCACCCGTCAGATTGCCGAAGCGATTCAAGAAATTCTCGACCCCCAAGGGGTTGCGGTAGTCATGGAAGCAACCCATATGTGCATGGTGATGCGCGGGGTGCAGAAACCGGGATCTTGGACTGTCACCAGCGCCATGTTAGGAGTCTTCCAAGACGAGCAGAAAACCCGCGAGGAGTATCTTAACCTGATCCGTCATAAACCTAATTTCTTCTAGTCAGGGCAATGGGGAAATGGGGGAATTCAACTAAAACCCCAACACCCAAAACCTTCTAACTGATCACTGATCACTGATTTTTTGCAGTCGCTCTAGCAAGAGGGCGACTTTTTTGAGATCTTTATCACCAGGCGATCGCTCAACGCCGCTAGACACATCAATACCCTGGGGGTGCAGCCTGGTTAAAGCTTCACCAATATTATCGGGGTTGAGTCCTCCGGCGAGAAACCAGGGCAAGGGGGGCGAAAAACTGGCTAAGGCTTGCCAGTCTAAGGTATGTCCCGTACCGCCGAGTAATTGGGGATGGTAGGCATCTAAAAGTAAAGTATCGACGCTATTGAAGTAAATTGCCGACTTTTCCCAACTTTCTCTGTCTTTGATCCGCAAAGCCTTGATAATTTCCCGGTCGGGTAATAATTGCCGCAGCCTTTGGCAATATTCGGGAGATTCCCTACCATGTAACTGCACACTTGTCAAGGGGGTTTTAAAAATTATTTGCTGAATAATTTCGGGTTGCTCGTCGGCAAAAACCCCGATAAAATCAATTTTTTCGGGTATAGCGGCGATAATAGCGTTAATTTGCTCGATTTTGACGTAACGAGGCGAACTTGGTACGAGGATAAAACCTAAGGCCGTAGCTCCTAAATTAGCGATCGCTTGTCCTTGGTCTGGTTGGGTAATGCCGCAAATTTTAATTCGCATTTAATCTTATTCACAAAACGTTACAAAAACTGTTAAGTATTCAAACAAAAAGCAGTTTCGGGTCAAGAGCTTTTTATAATGCCCTGTGATTAACAAAATCTTATCAAGACTGGAGTGCCAATGATCCCTTCCACCTTACTTTTAGCCACTGCTCAAACCATTCCCTGGAATTTATCCGTCGGGATTACCATGACCTTAGCTAACCTAGTAGCCTTCGTTATCGGTTATTTTGCCATCCAAAATACCGGGGCCGGCCCTGCTTTACCCTTACCGCAGTTAGCCTCGAAAAAAAGCTTCGGTCTGCCAGAATTATTGGCTACCATGAGTTTTGGCCATATTCTCGGTGCGGGACTGGTTCTCGGTCTTTCTAATGCGGGTATTCTCTAATCAGTAATCAGTGACCAGTAAACCTCAGAGAGAGGAGTAAGAAGCCAGTAGTCAGGAGAACTAGGCATAAAGAGATTTTAGGCAACTTCATCCCTATTTTTCCCATTTTTGAACTCTCAAAAGTTAATTATGCCAGAAGTCTAGTAATCGTCCAGATCGGGTGATTATTCTGGCTGCTGGCGAGAAAATTAAGAAAGCAGTGGCCCAAGTCGAAGCTGGATACTTTGCTGACGAAGAAGAAGCAGTATTTGCTAAATCAACTCATGAAAGTTAGATAGCTGCGGAAAGAAGTATCGAAAATAATTGGTAAATCCGAACGTTGCCAATCGCTTAATTAATCGTAAATATTGCCTCTAAAGTTAATCTCATAAATAAAGATTTCGTCTGTCTCCTTGCCGATTTCAAAAATAACTCGCATTTTGCCAACACGAATTCTGGAGAATCCTTTCAACTCACCTTTGAGTTTTTTGATATCAAGTTCTTCAGGGGGATAAACGTTTTGAGTTTCAAGGCAGGTTTTGAGAATACTAATTTTAGTCAAAACAGATTTTCGGCTATTGGCATCTAGTTTCTCCAAAAATTTATTGGCTGATCTACTGATTCTGATCTTCACGATTAAACCAGTCTGTAATATCAACGAAGCGGTCGTCTTTGTAATCAACAGGATTAAAGTTTGCTTCTATGTCAGCTTGTTCTATATCATCAACATAGGGAATCAGCATCTCGAAGAATTTAAACCATTCTTCCCGCATAACTTCGCGGACGCTTTCCTTGATGATAGTTTTGAGCATTAGAGCATCTAAGGTGTTTGCCGGCTCCATATATTTTCCTCCAATCTACTTGAATTCTAGCAGCAGATCAAGAAAACGGGTTTCTTACAGCAGTTATCTTAAGGATTTTAGTTTTCTCAAGCCACTGTTCGAGGCAAGTCAAGAGATTGGGAGAGATTCAGGTAATCTAAAAATAGGCGGTTAAAGTGGGTCTTAGCTTACCTGATAACGTTCTTAAAATCTATCTTCAGTAAAAGTTACTCATTTTAGCTATCTAGCTATATAAATGAGTAACTTCAAAAGGTTTTAGATAGGTTTTTGGTTTCTATATTTAACCCCGATCCTCACAAACAAAGTCCACTACTCGATCGATTTCCCGGGATGAGCGGATGCGACGACTACCGCTGCCGAGTTCGCCACCACGACAATTGGCCCACCAACGTTCGCGACTGCCATTAACGATCGCATCAAATTCTCTAATTCTGCCACTATCATAATAACTGCGGCGATCGACGACAAAACGACCGATATTGGGGAGGCGAAATTCTTTGTAAAGATTATCTTCCCAACCGCCACCAGAATTACCGTGATGGTTGTCGGTGCGTACCTCAAACTCGCCCCGACAACCATTTCTCACCACAATATTGCCGTTTTCGAAATCCCAATTACCCTCACAGGGAGCAGCGGAGCGAGTGCGGATTAATCTGACTTGGGCCCGTCTAGCGTTGACGGGACAGCGAGTAGTGCGACCGCTTTGACTTTCACAATTAATTCTCGTGGTTCTGGCCGCTGCTGGCTCGCTCCCCAGGGGATAAATTAGCAACAAACCGAGACTAGATAATAAAATTTGGCGAAACATTGTTTTTATCTCCAAGAAATTCTCTAGTTTATCTTACAGGGGTATCAAGAAAATGAGTAGTAGTGCTTGAAGTGCCTTAATCAACAAAAAAGAAGGGTGATTTAACTTCACCCTTCCCCCTATTCGGTAAATTTTCTTGCCATCTTTAGAGAGCGTTACCGCGAGGTAATACTTCTTCAGGGAAGATAAAGTTTTCGTGGGGTTGGTCTTGGGGAGCCATCCAAGCTCTCAGACCTTCGTTAAGCAGAATATTTTTAGTGTAGAAGGTTTCAAATTCCGGGTCTTCCGCCGCTCTCAATTCCTGAGAAACGAAGTCATAGGCCCGGAGGTTAAGGGCTAATCCCACCACACCCACAGCACTCATCCATAAACCAGTCACGGGGACAAAGAGCATGAAGAAGTGTAACCAACGTTTGTTGGAGAAAGCGATGCCGAAGATTTGCGACCAGAAACGGTTCGCAGTGACCATGGAGTAGGTTTCTTCCGCTTGGGTGGGTTCAAAAGCTCGGAAAGTGTTGGAACCTTCACCGTCTTCAAACAGGGTATTTTCTACGGTCGCTCCGTGAATAGCACAGAGAAGCGCACCACCGAGGATACCAGCTACACCCATCATGTGGAAGGGGTTCAGGGTCCAGTTGTGGAAGCCTTGGAAGAAAAGAATGAAACGGAAGATACCAGCCACGCCGAAGCTAGGGGCAAAGAACCAGCTAGACTGACCGAGGGGGTACATCAGGAAGACACTGACGAACACCGCAATCGGGCCAGAGAAGGCGAGGGCGTTGTAGGGACGAATGCCGACTAAACGGGCGATTTCAAACTGACGTAGCATGAAGCCAATCAGGCCGAAAGCACCGTGCAGGGCGACAAAGGGCCATAAACCGCCGATTTGACACCAACGGGTGAAGTTACCTTGGGCTTCCGGTCCCCAGAGAAAGAGGATGGAGTGACCGAAGGCATCGGCGGGGGTGGAGACGGCTACAGTCAGGAAGTTGCCGCCTTCCAGGTAGGAACTGGCTAACCCGTGGGTGTACCAGGAGGTGACGAAGGTGGTGCCGGTTAACCATCCACCTAGGGCCATGAAGGCGCAGGGGAAGAGTAGTAAACCAGACCAACCGATGAAGACGAAACGGTCTCTTTTGAGCCAGTCATCGAGAGCATCAAACAGCCCTCTTTCTGGGGCGCGTCCGACAGCAATGGTCATGGGGGTTTTCTCCGAAAAATGTATATTATTGCTAAGATTCCGCCCTCTCTTCTCCATCTATCCGAGCAGGCGAGCAGATGTGTGGAAGAATTGTGAGAAATCTTTACTTTTCTTAACTTACACTATATTGGAAAAAATGACCAATATTTTTTAGGTCGATCTTAAGAAAATCTAAAATTTTTCGGGAGATCACTTCCCGCGCCCTCAAAGCTGTTGTCATTGGCAAATGCGGCAAAATCCGCTTGAGTGGGATGCTAGACCCCTCTGTGCGGCAATTATGCCCAAATTGAGGTGATTAAACCGCCTAGTGTCGTATTGGGTTTTATTTAGTGGTGTTGGATCTATGCAAGTGGGATAATATAGAGGGGGTTGCTCGATCGCAGGAGGCGGTATAAGGCGTTGCTGAATCGAGATATGAATACTAAAGGAAGCGATTGTGCATCGTATCCACAAGTTAACTCAGTTTTTGGTTTTAAGAATTTCCTCAAAGACAATTCATCCTTAAAATCAGCAACGCCCAGTATAATTAATGGTTATGTGGCAGACTTGGGTTCGTCACTTTCAGGAGGATATTGCTCAGGTGGTTTTTTTTGCCCTACCGGGGGGGAAGGCGGCTTGGCCCGTTTCTGATGCATTTCCTTAGTCGGATTTAGTAACTCTGTCCAATCTCGAACAAGCTTGTCAAGAACATTCATATTTTCAGACTCTTGCTTAGAATCGCAAGACTCTTGCCCAGAATCATACATTAGAACTCTCCATTTTCAGGTCTATCGTCAAAATTATAACATTCCTCAAAAGACCATCCCATCAGTTGACCATGAGATTTTATATTTCTAGCATAAAAGTAAATCATTATAGTTTTAATTTTCTCTGGATATTTATCTGTTCTATGTATGAAATCGCAGTATATATCGTCCGATTCCCCCGGTTCAATTACAATGATTTCACCTTTTTTTTTAGATCTACCTTTTTTGAATATATTCCTGGAAAATCGATTTGTAAATTCTCAAATTGTTCCGCTTCTTGGATAGAGTAAATAACATCTTCTATAATAGGTGATACCCAATTAATTCTTGCTTCGACGTGATCAATCCTTATTAGCACATTACCAATATTTTCTATCTTTGCAATAATACGAATCAACAAAATTTTGTTGTTTAGTAGCATATTGCTATGAATGCAATGATGAGTGATTTTGTGAGTAATTATCGCCTTGGGTTGAATTTGTCTTTTCTGCCAAAACCAAATTGCAGTGGCAAAAATACCAACAATGGTGACGATAGACTGAAGGGTTTGAGCTACATTTCTGATCACTTCACTATTTGATACAAACCAGTTAAGTGATATCTGAATATTTGTCATAAATTGGTTTAAAAATTGCATTTTTTTATTTTTAAGCTAAAGTGTTTGAGAGCAGATATTCTGTTTTTTGCGACTAGCAAATTAATCAATATACCCCAATTGTTTTATGATTTGTTGTGCGTCCGTCCTAGTGCAATCGCTATCGCTGTAGGGTGCGTTCCCCGAAGCCTTTGGGTTTTGCCAACCGAATTCGGACAGAACCATAATAACAATTGTACTTAACTATGTACAACTCTGATGAGCGTCAACATTGTCAACTTTAGTGCGATCGCCGATCTTGTAGGCTGCATTCCCCACGACAACTCCTAATTACTTCGCCAATAAATTCCTGGGAACGCACCAAGATTATGGACTTTAAGCAAGCGATCGCATCTCAAGGGTGCGTTCCCCCAAGCCTTTGGGTTTTGCCAACCAGATTTGGACAGAACTATAATAACAATTATACTTAACCATGTACAACTATGATGAGCGTCAACATTGTCAACTTTAGTGAAGCCCGAAAAAACTTTAAATCTGTCAAGATCAATGGGCAAATTGGAAAAGAAGTCATTGGAAAAATTGATATGCCTGAACATAAATCGGCTCTGAAAGAATTAGACAGGGGTCGTCTGCTTTTTTATGTGACTTTTGCAGGCGGCAAGGGATACCTTGATAATAAAATATTTCTAAGGGATGTTATTAATGCGTGAGTTAAAATATATAGCTGAAACTCCACTTAATCATAGGAAGGATTACGGTCAGTTTTTTACACCTATGTGCGTTGCTCGCCTCATGGTACAGTGGGTTTTAAAAGATAATCCAGAAACAGTATTAGACCCAGCGTTTGGCTTAGGCGTTTTTTATGATGAAGCAATAAAAATACCTTCAGGTAATCAAGTAAATTTCATTGGATATGAGATTGATAGAAATATATTTGAGTTTCTCAATCGTAATGGTGACAGTCCTTATTTGAGAGTTATCAATAGTGATTACCTCGAAGCTGAAACTGAAAAATTTGACGGTATCATTTGTAATCCACCATATATGCGATTTCAGAAATTTCTTAAGCGTCATGATATATTACCAAAAATTGAAGAAAAAATAGGGAAGAAACTTATCGGTTACTCTAATATCTCTTCCGTATTCCTTGTCAAGTCTTTAAGAGAACTTAAAATCAATGGTAACTTGGCGTATATTATGCCTTTTGAATTTTTTAATACTGGCTACGGAAAAGAAATCAAAAAAAGTCTCCTTGAAAATCATTTATTGAAGCAAATAATAATCTTTGCCAATGAAAAAGAAATTTTCCCAGAGGCAACGACAACTGTTTGTGTGCTTCTTTGTAAAAATGACGGAAAAAAAGAAACCATTAAAATTTTACAGATCAAAAAAATTGATGAAATAGATAAAATATCTGATATTAGTAAATTCTATCAGTGGGAAATCGAACCATCGAATTTACCATACAACCAAAAGTGGACACCTATCATTTCATCATTGTTCACTGAACAACTATCTCCAAATGGCTTCTGTAAGTTGTCCCTATACGGTACGTTTACGAGAGGTATTGCTACTGGCGCAAATGAATTTTTTGCGTTAAAAAAATCAAAAATTGAGCAACGGAAGTTAAGTGATAACAATATTTGTAAGTGTATTACAAAAAGCTCTCAAATCCGCAAAGCAGTATTTACTGAGCATGATTTTAATATACTATACAATGAGGATAAGCCAGTCCATTGTTTAGATGTAAAAGATCACGACAACTCTGAAATACGAAATTACATAAAAGAAGGCGAAAAATTGGGATACCATGGGAGGTATCTTACAAAAACAAGGAACACCTGGTACAAAATTGAAAAGAGAAAACCGGCTCCAATTTTATTCGGTGTCTTTAGCAGGGGCAGGTTAAAAGTAATACGCAATTTCACAACAGCAATAAATTTTACCTGCTTTCATTCCTTTTATCCAAATAAATTCGGAGAACAATGTATTAATAAATTATTTGTGTATTTGCTCAGTGATATTGGACAGGAAATAATAAAAATAAATAAACGAAGTTATGGTGATGAATTAGACAAGTTTGAACCAAGGGATTTGAACGATAGCCTATGTCCAAGCCAGAAACAATTTGAAATGATCAGTGATGAAGATGCTGAAGAAGTAATTAGTATTGCACAAAATGATCACCAAAAAGCAATTCTAATGAGTAATGCTCTGATCAAAAGACTTATGGACTCCCAACAATGCGCTGCAGCGGACGGCAATTCCGCTGCGCTCCATAGTGCGATCGCTATCGATGCAGGGTGCGTTCCCTAATCTGGATCCTACTGCTGCACCGATAGATTTTTGGGGAACGCACCATGCACATTCATTGAAGCAAGTGATTGCCAGCTAACAACGTCTCTGCACACCGACTACTGAATGAAAGTCAATCGGTTATGATGCTAGGGTTATCCCCACAGTGAACAGCAATCAGTGAACTGAAAACTCACCTCTGATCTCTGACTTCCCAACCCCTGCTATACAATGGTTTTTGACTTGTTTTTTGGAAGGGAACGCTAAACTATGTATTCGATCGATATTACCCTGAAACTTTCGCCCATCCCCATTTCCGTGCAGCGCAAGGAAGAAGCAGGAGCAGACTCTTTGTATCAAACAATTATTAACGCCATGCGATCGCCTAATCCCGAATTATTAGAATTAACCTGCGAAAAACAAACCGATAAAAAGGTGGCGGTTTTGAGCGATCAGATCAGTGCGGTGATTGTGTCACAAAAATCCGGGGCTGCATCCACCGGTAGAGTGCCGGGGTTTGTCACCTTAGCCACAGAATAGTTCTTGAATCAGTTATCAGTGAGCAGTAATCAGTAATCAGTGACAAGAAAACGGCAACCGCCTAGATAACACTTTCCACTGAAAACTCAAAACTCAAAACTGATAACTGATAAGCTGTTCATAATTTAAATTGCTCGTTGAGACGAGTCAAGAGGCACTCTTGCAAGAGGCAACAGTAAAGGGATTGGAGGAGATTGGGCTGATCATTAAGAATAAGCGGTTTAAATAGGGTTTGCGGCAAAAAGTACGGGCGAAGCATTCGGATAGAAAATCTACGGTTTCATCGATAGGTTATTGCCCGAATGCTTCGCCCCTACAGGACTCGGGCCGATGAAGACGCAAGGTTTGGAAGCACGATTCTCTCAAAATCTTGTACCTGTGGGAGCAAGAAAAGCCACAAAACCCCTATCTTGCCTACATTTCACATTTATTCAGCAAGCCCTAAATAAGTCTTAGCTTAACTGATAACTGATAACTGATAACTGATAATTCATGACTATAAAAGTAACAGACCTCTGCTTTAGCTGGCCGAATGGGAAATCAGTATTAAATGGCTGCTCTTTACAAGTTCCTAGAGGGGAATTTTGGATGTTGTTGGGGACAAATGGCAGCGGTAAATCAACCCTGCTGCGGCTCTTAGCGGGATTATTAAAACCTAGTCGCGGGGAAATAGAGATACCTAACCCCCTCGGTTTTGTTTTTCAAAATCCCGACCATCAGTTAGTTATGCCAACAGTGGGGGCAGATGTGGCTTTTGGGTTGGTATCCGAGGGTTTATCCACGCCGGCAATTCGGGCGCGGGTGCGGGAATCCCTAGGGGCGGTGAATTTATTAGAAATGGAAAAACGACCGATCTATGCTCTCAGTGGCGGACAAAAGCAAAGAATCGCCATTGCGGGGGCTTTAGCTCGTCATTGCGAGGTTTTGCTCTTTGATGAACCCACCGCCCTTTTGGATGGGGATACCCAAATAGAATTAGTCTCTCAAGTGCAGAAATTGGTCAAAAACCGAGGGATTACAGCCCTTTGGGTGACGCATCGCCTGGAGGAATTGGATTACAGCGATGGGGCATTTTTGTTAGAGGGGGGTAAGGTAACGGATCGGGGAAATCCCCTAGACTTAAAAGCGAGATTATTGGCAAGTGTGGCGGTTGAATCTTAAATTTTTTGTTAATATCATTAGGATGCTGTTTTTTAGAACTGCCCTTAATGCTACACCAATTACTCTCAAAGCCATGGTTAATTCTTCTGATCGTTCCCTTCTGCTGGTTGACGGCTACAACGTCATCGGCGCTTGGCCGTCCCTGAAAAAAATTAGCGATCGCCACGGTCTCGAACCAGCGCGAGACAAGTTAATTGAAACCCTAATCGGTTACACCCACCATCAGGGTTATCAAACCCAAATCGTCTTCGATTCCTACCTTCAAGATACCCCCGGCAGCCAAGAACGCTACACTAACCATTTATCGGTTTATTTTACCGCTCACGCTCAAACCGCCGACACCTATATCGAGAAAACCTGCGCCGATTTTTGGCACGATCGCGCCCCAGCTATCGGACGGATTATCGTCGCTACCTCTGATAATGCCCAAAAAATGACCGTTATGGGTTATGGGGCCCACTGGATTTCCGCTCAACGTCTGGAAGTCGAGGTGGATTTAACCGGTCGTCGTCTGAGAAAATCCCAGAGTTCTTCTCAAAGTCCCAAAGGGCGTTTTTTATTCCATTCTCTCGATGCTCAGGTGCAACAGAAATTAGAGAAAATGCGCCACGGAATTAGTTATCAAAAACCTTGACAAATTACCCCAAATATGTATCGACAAAATCCCCATTAGAGGCACAGGTAACTGTGTCTCTAAGCTTTTCAAGGTCAGTTGCGGTTCAGGGGATTTTGTCAAAAGCTGGCCCATCTAAACCACTGGTTTCACAGCTGCAATTCTGCTAAACCTAAATAATAAATTCCCGTGGGTGTCACTTGGAAGCGACAGGGTAAAACCTTGACTCCTTTAGCCACTGCTTGACGCAATAATTGCCCGTATTTAGCATCCTTACTATCCCCCGGAGCAAATCGGTCACAATCACCCCGATTAATAAAGTAGAACATAATCGCCTCCGCTGCCGGCAATAAAGCCATTAATTCCTGTAAATGCTTCTGTCCCCGCGTGGTGACAGTATCGGGAAAAAGTGCCGTTTCTCCCTGATTCCAAGTGGTATTTTTAACCTCGATATAGGTGAGGGAATTATCCTCATGGGTCAAAAGAAAATCAATTCTACTGCCATTATTTTGACCGTAGGCCACTTCCGATCGCACTTCGGTGTCATTTTTGACCAAATCGGGAAAAACTCCCTGCAACAGGGCATTTTTCACCACCTGATTAGGAAGATTGGTATTAACTCCCACCCAAGTTTCCCCCAGTTGAATCATCTCCCAGGTATAAGCTAATTTTCGCTTCGGGTTATCACTGCGAGAAAGATAAACCGGTTGACCTTCTACGCATACATCGGTCATCGGTCCGGTATTAGCGCAATGGGCCGTAATTAATTCTCCGTTGTCCAATTGTATATCGGCAAAAAAGCGTTTGTAACGTTTAATTAAAATACCCTTGACAAGAGAAGGGTAAGTGTGAACTAACAAGGGAGTCATCAAATTTCTGCCGAGGAATATAAGGTAAAGAATAGCCTTTTTTTGGGAATCTTAACCTGAAGACAGTAGATAGGGATTTAGGGAGATAGGGAGATGGGGAAATTTCGGCTAAATTCCCCACTACCCCACCACTCCACCACCCAATTCATAATTCATAATTCATAATTCATAATTCCCAACCCCTATTCCCGAAAAACTGATAACCGCTCAGGTACAATAAAACCTTGAGGCTTAATAGACATTGAGATTATGGGTAACACTTTCGGACGACTATTTCGGGTTTCCACTTTTGGAGAATCTCACGGGGGTGGGGTAGGAGTGGTTATCGATGGTTGTCCTCCGCGCTTAGAAATTTCCGAAGAGGAGATACAAATCGATTTAGACCGTCGCAAACCGGGACAAAGCAGAATCGTGACCCCGCGTCGAGAAAATGACATTTGTGAGATAATTTCGGGCGTTTTTGACGGCAAAACCCTCGGTACACCGATCGCTATTCTAGTGCGGAATCAGGATGCTCGTTCGCAAGATTACAACGAAATGGCCGAGAAATTCCGACCTTCCCATGCGGATGCCACCTACGAAGCAAAATACGGCATTCGCAACTGGAAAGGAGGAGGCAGATCCTCGGCCCGGGAAACCATCGGCCGGGTGGCCGCAGCAGCGATCGCTAAAAAAATCCTTAAATCTGTCTATAATGTCGAGATTATCGGTTATGTGAAGCGAATTAAAGATATTGAGGCAATCATCGACCCCAACACCGTCACCCTCGACGAGGTGGAAAGTAATATAGTGCGTTGTCCCAACGGGGAAACGGCCGACCAAATGATCGCCCTGATCGACCAAATTCGCCTGAATAAAGACTCGATCGGCGGTGTGGTGGAATGTGTAGCCAGAAATGTGCCGAAAGGTCTAGGAGAACCCGTTTTTGATAAGCTAGAAGCCGATTTAGCTAAGGGGATGATGTCCTTACCCGCAAGTAAGGGATTTGAAATCGGATCGGGATTCGCGGGAACCTTCTTAACCGGCAGCGAACACAATGACGAGTATTTTATCGATGATAACGGGGAAATTCGCACCACGAGCAATCGTTCGGGGGGTATCCAAGGGGGAATCAGTAACGGTGAAAATATTATTATCCGCATCGCTTTTAAACCCACCGCAACTATCGGTAAAGAACAAAAAACCGTGACGCGCAGCGGGGAAGAAACCACCCTGGCAGCCAAAGGAAGACACGATCCTTGCGTTTTACCCCGGGCCGTCCCAATGGTAGAAGCGATGATGGCTTTGGTATTATGCGATCATCTGCTCCGTTTTCAGGGACAATGTACGATTAGCGATCGCTTTTTCTAAACCTTTACCCGCGATGAAATTTTTATTCCTTCATTCCAATTTTCCCGCCCAATTTCGCCATTTAAGCACGGTTTTGGCTCAAGACCCCCGAAATCAAGTTATTTTCGGCACTACCCGGCAAGAGGGAGAGATAGCGGGGGTAAAAAAATTTATTTACAAGGAAAGTCGCGCTGTTTCTCCCCAAACCCATCATTATGTCCGTCCCCTCGAAAGTGCGGTTTTACAAGGTCAAGCGGTTTATGGTGTTTGCCAACAACTGAAAAATCAAGGATTTTATCCCGATATTGTCTATGCACATTCTGGCTGGGTGCCGGGCCTATTTATCAAGGATATTTTCCCGAAAACTAAGTTTTTAGCCTATTTTGAATGGTTTTATCATGCCCATGGTTCCGATGCTGATTTTGATCCGGCGGATCCCCTCAATGCTGATGCCGAAGCCCGGATTAGAATTAAAAATGCGACGATCCTCATCGATCTGGTCAGTTGCGATCGAGGTTTATCGCCGACTATCTGGCAAAAACAACAATTTCCCCCAGAATTTCACTCGAAACTGACGGTTTTACACGATGGCATCGATACAGACTATTTCTGTCCCCGTCCCGATGTGCAGTTAGTGATTCCAGAGATAGGTTTAGATTTATCGGGTGTTAAGGAGATTGTCACCTATGCAACCCGGGGAATGGAGCCCTATCGCGGTTTTCCCCAATTTATGACGGCTGTTTCCCTAATTTTAGCCCGTCGGCCTAACTGTCATATCGTGATTGTCGGGGAGGATCGGGTCGCTTATGGGAAAACTCTACCGGACGGCAAAACCTATAAACAATTGATGTTAGAAAGCCTTTCTTTGGATTTATCCCGGGTGCATTTTACCGGTTCTCTGCCCTACGGTCAATATAAACAGGTTTTACAGGCATCAGCGGCCCATATCTATCTTACCCGTCCTTTTGTGCTTTCTTGGTCAATGTTAGAGGCCATGGCCATGGGTTGCGTGGTGATTGGTTCCGATACTCCCCCCGTGCGAGAATTAATTACTGATGGGGAAAATGGTTTATTAGTGGATTTCTTTTCTCCCCAACAAATAGCCGATCGCGTGGATGAAGTGTTAGATTATCCCCAGGGTTGGCAAAATCTGCGTTTAAATGCCAGGGAAACTATCAAGCAACGCTACGACCTCAAACAATGTTTACAGAATCATCTAGATTGGTTATTGAGTTGATCAAATGAGAGCATTTTCAAAAAAATACTGTCTTTCAAAGGATTCATATCGCTATTAAATTCTTTCTCTTACAATCCTAATTCCTTCCCAAGCAGGAATATTACCTGCTCGTCTTTCTTCTAATAATACGGAGGCGATGAAACGGTTAAAAACTTGTTCCCTTGTGATGGAATATTGAGAATTTAATTCTCGGCATTCTGCAACTGTTAAGTTAACCCATAATCTTTATATAGGCAGAAAAAATTACCATTTTATATTGTTATGTTGATTCAATAATTTTTATCCCTGCTCTAAATTCCCGCAGTGCTTGAGCATGATTTTCTATACCAATACAACGCATCAATAAATCTACATCTAAACTCGGTAAAAGTTGCGATTTACTAACAGCCTCATATCCCTCATTTCCTAAACTATAAAACAATAACTCGTCGTTCATCCAAAACCAAACTTCAGGAATTTGTAACCGTTTGTATGCTTCCAGTTTATCAATTCCTCCACTACTAACAACCACCTCAATCACTAAATCAGGATGTTTTCTATTGGCTCCCAACTCATAGGATTTATCACCTTCTCTTTTAACCTTTTCAAATTCATTTTCTAAGGTGACAGAACCAGTAGGAGTAAAATCTAATCCCAAAAATTCTAAATAAATTTCTAGTAAAGCACCAATACGTTCTTTGATAGTTTCGTGTTTTTTCCCTGGCATTTTTCTAATCTCCAAAACTCCATCTAAAAAAGATAACCTTAACCCTGGGCGATCAATTAGCTGTTCAACAGCTTTAAATTCTCTCCAGGTTAAGTCACTAATTAAAATTGGTTCTGCTTCTCGTTCAATGAGTGTAGTTATCATAATTTAAACCCAAATTTAGAGCGTGAATTTTGTTGACTATGATATGATATAAAAACAGAGTATCATAAAAAACATCATGCAAGCATACAAACTCAAAGGAAAAATTGATCAATCTGGTAACTTGCTGATTACCGAACCCCTGAATTTACCCCCCGGAAATGTGGAAATTGTAGTTTGGGCAGCCACAGATACCCTTGATCATACCACAACCCCAACCACTGAACCAGCACCAGAAACACCAAAAAGAAAATCTAGGATCAAAGCATTTCAGGGTTTATTTGAAAATGCCCCTGCCATTCCGGCAGACTTTGATCCAGATCAAGCTAAATATGAATATTTAAAGGAGAAATATAACCTGTGAAAATCCTGATAGATACTAATATCATTATTGATAATGCCTTAGAAAGAGAACCTTTTTGGAATGCAAGTGAACAAGTTTTATCACTAATTGAAAAAGGCACAATTGCAGGTTATATTTCCGCCTCAACTTTTAGTGATTTGTATTATATTATCCGTAAGGCAAGAGGTCGAGATTGGACGCTTACTTATTTAAAGCAGTTAATTACTTTTTGTCAAATTGCTACAGTAAATCAGGCTGCAATTATAATGGCTTTCACAACCAATTTTCAGGATTTTGAAGATTCTATTCAATACTCTACTGCGGTAGTTAATAAATTGGATGCAATTATTACCCGTAATCCTCAAGATTTCCCCATTGTCACACCACGAATTATCACTCCTGAACAATTAATTGCCGAATTAACCAACTCTCATTAGCAAATTTAGTGGTTTTAATAATGTATCGGGAGCATAAAAAATGTCTAAACTTAAAGAGTTCATCTATTACCAAAATTCTATGACTCGCTGGTTTAATATTGCAGATCCCTGTTCAGACGATATCCACTATATGCTCTCTCCCACAGTCAGATTACCAGATTTAGAGGAGCTAATTCAACAACGTAGTTATTTTGTTCTTCACGCACCACGACAAACGGGGAAAACCACCGCTATGTTATCCCTAGCAAAACAATTGACTGATACTGGAAATTATGCCGCAGTCATGGTATCTGTAGAAGTAGGAAGTACATTTAATCATGATCCTACTGCCGCAGAATTAGCAATTTTAGGGGCATGGTATAATACAATTGAGGATAGTTTACCGACCGAATTACAACCTCCTGCTAAACAATGGCAACAGGAAGAACCAGGAAGCAGAATTAAGGCTTT
The DNA here is from genome assembly GCF_050500235.1 of Microcystis protocystis FBCC-A270. Lineage (NCBI taxonomy): Bacteria > Bacillati > Cyanobacteriota > Cyanophyceae > Chroococcales > Microcystaceae > Microcystis > Microcystis protocystis. The sequence continues at coordinate 3,673,002 of NZ_CP191407.1, read as the reverse complement.
TTTAAGAGGTTGGGCAAAAGCTATCAATCGTCCCATAGTATTATTTATAGATGAAATTGACTCTTTACAAGACCAAACATTAATTTCTATTTTACGACAGTTAAGAGATGGTTTTCCTAAACGTCCAGAAAATTTTCCCTCGTCAGTAGGATTAATTGGTTTACGAGATGTGAGAGATTATAAAGTAGCATCGGGAGGTAGTGACAGATTAAATACATCCAGTCCTTTTAATATCAAAGTTGCTTCTCTGACTATGAGAAATTTTAATCTCGAAGAAGTGGGAGAATTATATCAACAACATACAGCAGCAACTGGACAAATTTTCACATCAGAAGCAATAGAAACAGCTTATGATTTAACCCAAGGACAACCTTGGCTAGTCAATGCTTTAGCTAAAGAAATTGTAGAAAAAATGGTAAAAGATAGAAGTATTACTATTACTAAAGAACATATCTTAACAGCCAAAGAAATATTAATTAATCGTCAGGATACTCATTTAGATAGTTTAGCGGAAAAACTCAGAGAAAAACGAGTTAAAAACATTATTCAACCGATTTTAGCAGGGCAAACCTTACCCGATACCCTGGCAGATGATAGGCAATATTTAATAGATTTAGGATTATTACGACGTGATCCGATGGGGGGATTAGTTATTTCTAACCCCATATATCGTGAAGTTATTCCCCGCGTTTTAGTCCAAGGAACTCAGGACAGTTTACCTTTAATTAGTCCTAGTTGGTTGACAGCAAAAGGTGAATTAAATATAGATGCTTTATTAACAGCATTTCTCAAGTTTTGGCGACAACAGGTCGAACCATTATTAAGTAGTGCTGCTTACCATGAAATTGCCCCCCATATTGTATTAATGGCTTTTTTACATCGTGTGGTTAATGGTGGGGGAGTTTTAGAAAGGGAATATGCAATTGGTAGTGATAGAATGGATTTATGTCTGCGTTATAAAGATGTAATTTTAGGTATTGAATTAAAAGTATGGCGGGATAAAAAACGCGATCCCCAAGCTGATGAAATTGAACAATTAGAATCTTATTTAGGGCGTTTGGGTTTAGATTTTGGTTGGTTATTTATCTTTGATAGGCGGAAAAATGCCTTACCAATGGAAGAAAGGTTATCAACTGAAGTTGTGGTGACGGAAAATCAATATAGAATTACTGTGATTCGGGCGTGAGTCTTTTAAAAACTTACTGTTTGCGTTACATTTCATTAACCCACCCTACAGGATTAACTTTGAGAATTTTGCTAAACTAGAAATAGGTAGAAAACGAGGAAATATAAAGTTATGACAGTTGCTAATTCATCACTTTCTCAACAATACATACTTGATATTGAACCAGAAGGACGTTTAACTTTACCGCAAGAAATCCAACAAATTCTTAATTTAGAATCTGGATATAGATTAATTTTAACTCTGGAAGATAATGGTATATTACAATTAGTTAGTCTCAAAAACCAAGTTAAAAAATTAAGAGGTTTATTAAAAGATAAATCACCTGATAGAAATTTAGTAGATGAACTTATTCAAGAACGCAGACAGGAGTATTTAAGTGAATAAATCTGTGTTAGATGCTGCTGCCTTTTTAGCTTATCTTAGAGATGAACCAGGAGCAGAAATTGTAGAAAATGCCTTGATTAATGGGTGTTATATCAGTATTATTAATTGGGTAGAGGTATTATCGAAAATTGTTGACCTAGGAGAATCCGCAGAGGAAATTATTAAACGATTGAGAGATGAAGGATTATGGCTCTTCGTTACTTGGTATGATTCGATAGGGGGGCATAAATCGACTAAATCCTTCTCTGGCAAGAGACTTAATTGATGAGTTCGCTCTAGATAAAAAACAATTGACAAAAATCGCCAAATGCCTTTCTACATAAGAGTTCCATCCTTTATAATCCCAGTCCATTGCATAACACAAACCGAAGAACCAAGGAATTATTACAAAATAGTCCAGAAATTCTAGAAATAGATCTAGCGATTCTAGGCAAAAAGCTAACGAAAGAATTAGGAATAGGAGCGAGCTTACTAGGAATTATTATTAATAAGTGAGAGATGGTGCGGCGGACTTTTTCGATCTAAAACCATGAAAAGCTTATGATATATGGATTTCAGCCTTCTTGTCCCCCTGTCAGATTTTTGATTGTTGTTAGTTGATAAAAAAGTGATATGCTAAATAGATACGGCAATATTACCCAATAAAATCATCAATGAGTAACCGATATACTCGGTAATTGCTTAGAACTGGATTTATTAGGTAACAATAATGACCAAATTTCCCTGCGAATAAAGAATTATGCAAAATCCTAAACAACTAATTGAGAAAATATTCAATGAAACAGGTCAGTCTGAAAGAGATGCTGAAAACCTTGCTAATGCTTTAACAAGACTTACAGGTGATTTGTATACAGAAACAGAACGATTTATCTTTGAACTCTTGCAAAATGCTGATGATATACCTAATGAAACTGGTCAAGTAAACGTACTATTTGTCATTCTCCGCGAACATTTTTTGATTTTGCATAATGGTAAGCCTTTTGATAGCACTAATGTAGACGCTATATCGAGTATATCCAAAAGTACAAAAGTCAATAATTCTGAGCAAACAGGTTATAAAGGTATAGGGTTTAAATCTGTATTTGCGGATTCAGAATGTGTATATATTAATTCTGGTAATTTTTCATTCAAATTTGATAGAAATGACAAAAGACATAAAAACCTTGAGAAAACTCCTTGGCAAATCAAACCTATTTGGATAGATAAAAAAGAATATCCTGTAGAAATTCAGCAGTATCAACAATTTTTTACTTTTCCTGTTGCAACTGCTATTTATGTGGGACAAGCTAAAATTAAAGAATATAAAACAAAGTTAGAAAAATTATTTCAAGATCCTAGATTAATTTTATTTTTACGTCATGTTCAAAATATAAATGTTATAGGCTTAAATAATATCAACATAGTTGATGTCTCCATCACCAAAGAAAAGCAAGGAGGAAAATACAAAATATGTAGAAATAACCAAATTACTTATTGGTTAGTACAGGATTTTGATTTTAATGTGCCTAAACAAGTTAAAGACAAAATGGAAAGCGATAAAAAAATACCTGATAAACTAAAATTAATTGAACGCTCGAAAATTACCTTTGCTGCTCAACTTATAGATAATAAACTGGTTGCTGTCAATGAAGAAGATTCTGTTTTATTTACATATTTACCAACCAATGTAAAAGAATATAAATTACCTTTTTTAGTTAATGCTGATTTTCTAACTACAGCTAACCGACAAGAAATTCATCATGATAATCCTTGGAATATATTTCTTTTTGCTAATATAGCTTATTACTCGTTAACATGGATAGCTGAAGTTGCTAAAAAGACAGAATATAGAAACCAAGTTACTAATATTTTACCATCTAAATTTTCTTTGAACTTAGCTAAAAGTGAAACTTTTATCTCATTTAATCAAGAATTTGATCAAGCTCTAGAATTAATTGCTTTTATTCCTTCAGAACAAGATAATAAATTATTAACTGTAAATAATTCTATTTTAGATGAGACAGAAATTACTAAAATAATACCAGTTGAAACTGTAAGAACATCTTTTGATTCTAAACGATACTTTATAAGTAATTCATTACTCAATAAAACAAAACTAAAGAATTTTGGTGTTAAAATTTTTGATGTAAAATCCCTTGGTAGTTTTTTGAAGTCCATACATTACCAAAATATTGTTAAAAGCAACCCGCAGCTTATTTTTCAAGTATTAGCTCATTTAAAAACAAAAAACTTATCTAATAGAGAATTACTTTCTATAAAATTTATTTTGGATGAAAATAGTAATTTGGCTAGTCCTGATCTATTATATTTCCAAATTATTGAATCAGAGAAAGAAATAAAAGAAATATTAAATTTCGATATTTTTTATTTTATACATCCTGATATAGACGAAAAACTTAGACAAGACCAAGAACTCTTTGCATGGGCAAAAAATAATTTAAGAATTAAGATTTTTAATGGTTACGAAATATTGAAAGAAAGAATAAATCAAGCTAAATACAAACCAGATGTAGAATTATCCTTAGATAACTGTATAAATTATGTCAGATTTATTTTTAAATATTATTCTCAACTGAATTCTGAACAATGTCAAAAATTAAATGAATTACAATTAATTTATCGTAATCCAAAGGATAATAAATATTATCTTGATTGTGCTTGTAATTTTTATTTATCCGATTTTTATAAACCTCAATATCCAACAGAGGAAGTAGCAAATTTAATTGGTATTGAAAATTTTAAGTTTGTTATTCATAATTATTGTGAAACTCCAGCTACAGTTAGTAATTGGAAAGATTTTTTCTTATTTATAGGTGTTAAAGATCCTAATGGATTAGATATTATATCTAACACAATAATTCCTATGATTACCAATAATGCAATTAATGATTCCAATACCATTAATATTACCAGATATATTTTTAATGTTTGGAAAACATTATCATTGAGTAATGAGGATATTGAATCACTTCATAAATTACCTTTATTAACTAACAATGGATTAGAAGTAGCAAGTCAATGTAACTTATCTGAGTTTTATACAAATGAAGAGTTGGAAGATATATCACTATTAGAGGTATCATTACCTAATTTAATCAGTAATAAATATTATCAAGAAGGAGATTCTATTATTGAATGGAAAAGGTTTTTTACTGGTGTCTTAGGAGTATCTGACTTAAAGGGTGTTGATTTAATTAGAGAGAAAATTTATCAAGTCCTCAATAACCCAGAGATTATAACATCTGAAAATGCTGTTGATATATGCAGAAAAATATTTACATATCGTACCTATTTAACTCAAGAAGACTTTCAGAAATTATGTGGATTAAAACTTTTGGTCAGAAACAATAATTTAGCACTAGCTAAAAAGTGTTACTTATCAAATTACTATAATCCCCAGCAAAATTTAGAAACTTTCTATGAAGATACTGATTTTTATCAATTTGTTAGTTCTAAATATTCCGAACATGAATCATCTAATAAAGAGCAATGGAAGGAATTTTTTATAAATATAGGAGTAGAAGAGAAAGTCAGATTTTGGATATATAATGATAAGCGAGAAATTCAATTTTCAACGCAATTTGAAAAAGAATACTTAGGAGTTATTGGACTTGATTCTAATGAGCAAAAACACTTTTTTCAAAATTTTATTTATTACCCCCATTATCTGTACTTTAATAATTTTAGATTTTCTCAGAAAATATGGAGGTATATAAATGATAATTGGGATAGATTAAATTTAGGACAGCAATCAAAAGTATGGAGAAATAATATTCCAGTAGAAGTAATTTCCTATTTTCAAGTTTCAGTAAAACATAACTACTCAATTCCTTGCTTTGATGAAAAATGCCATAAGTCATCTGAGGGTATATACTCTAATCGAATCAGAGAACTCGTAGGAGATTGCTACAATGTATGTATATGTAGCTTGAAAGAAGAAGTAGAAGATTTTATTGGTGTGAAGCGAGAGCTTAATGTAGAAAGTTGTTTAACTATCTTAGATGATATTGCTGAAAAATATACTGAGCATACCAACAAACATGATAGACGACTAAATCAAGTCTTTGAACATTTTTTAAGATGTATTATACAAGGAATAAATGAAGAAGATAAAGAAAAAATTAAAACTTGGATAAATAGTGGAAAATTACTAACTTATGATGGTAAATTTCGTTTTATTAATGATTTATTCTATTTTAGTACATCATTGAAATTACCTCCTAAGCGCAACTCTAGTTTAGTAAAATTTGCTGATTCTGGTGTAAATTGTTCTCAATTTGAAACAATACTTGATATTTTAAGAGTTAAAAAAATCACTATTGAGGATATGGATATTAATTTGGATAAAAGTGAAATTGATAACTATCTACCTGGTTTAATTAAAGCAAGGTCTATATTCATAGGTATATTACTTACTGGAAAACGTAATATTTTAATAGAGGAGCAAATTAAAGAGAAAGTAGATAACATTCGATTTTATAATCCTCATAAAATTCTCATGATGTGTAGTTTAATAGACTATAAAGAGTCTTTACATAATTACTATGATAAAGATAATAATTCTATTTATTATGTAAGGAAGTGGAATAGTATTAAAAATGTTAATTTGGGTAAACATTTACTTGATGCTTTGAAGTTAGATAAAGTGAAAATTACAGAGCAATTAATGTTACAGTTACTAGATGATGAGATTGAAGACATCAAAGAATACTTACTAGAAAATGGTTATGATATTGGGGATATTACTGAAGAAGAAAAATTTACGCCCCCTCCAGAAAATATCCAAGAACCACTAAATCAAAAAAATATATCTAATAACTCTAGATTTGTTTATTCTCCTGGTGGTACAGGTGAGAATAAAGAGTATTGGGGAGAATGGGGTGAGAGAAAAGCAAAAAGAATGTATAAATTACTAGGTTATTTTGCTGAAAAACAAAGTGATTATTTAGCTTTAGGATATGATTTTTTGTGTAAAGATTCAAAAGGTAAAAATATTTACAGTGAAGTCAAAACTATAAGTTATAACAATCCTATCATTCGCTTAAAAACAAGCCAGTGGGAATCTTTATGCTCAGAAAATCGAAAGGATAACTATGAACTTGTAATAGTAATTCATAAAGGAGATACATTAATAGAAATTATTAGAGTAAGTTCAGTTTGGGCTACTTTAAAAAATATTTTAAGTAAACTTAACCACCAGAGTATATCTCAAGCTAATTATCAAGGAACTGTTGAAGTGATACTTGGGTTACAAAAAAATCAGGACGGAAACGCTAATGAAATTTTAATCAACTGGCAAAGGCTTTTTAAATCAATACAACATTCCCATGTCAATATATATCCACAAGGGATACCTAATGTTACAAAGGGATCGTGAATGTTTTCAGAAAGTCACTAACTTTCTTTTATCCATTTTACAAGCTCGTCACTCACATTTCTCTTCCCCTTAATATACTGAAATTCTCTCAACCAAAATCTGATTGATAATTTGCTGCTTCAACGAATCCACAGCAACTGAAGCAATAATTTCTTAATCGTTTTCTATCAATATTAACCCAAGCAATTCGGTTTAATCCCTGCTCTAAATTCTCCCAGCGCTTGAGCATGATTTTCTATACCAATACAACGCATCAATAAATCTACATCTAAACTCGGTAAAAGTTGCGATTTACTAACAGCTTCATAACCATCATTTCCTAAACTATAAAACAATAACTCATCATTCATCCAAAACCAAACTTCGGGAATTTGTAACCGTTTGTATGCTTCCAGTTTATTAATTCCTCCACTACTAACAACCACCTCAATCACTAAATCAGGATGTTTTCTATTTGCTCCCAATTCATAAGATTCATCACCTTCTCTTTTAACCTTTTCAAATTCATTTTCTAAGGTGACAGAACCAGTAGGAGTAAAATCTAATCCCAAAAATTCTAAATAAATTTCTACTAAGGAAGCAATACGTTTTTTGATAGTTTCGTGTTTTTTCCCTGGCATTTTTCTAATCTCCAAAACTCCATCTAAAAAAGATAACTTTAACCCTGGGCGATCGATTAGCTGTTCAACAGCTTTAAATTCTCTCCAGGTTAAGTCACTAATTAAAATTGGTTCTGCTTCTCGTTCGATAAGTGTAGTTATCATAATTTAAACCCAAATCTAGAGAGTGAATTTTTCTAAACATGATATCAGATAAAAACAGATGATCATGAAAAATATCATAGTCTAACAAACCCCCCTTAATCATACCATAGCCAGTAAACCTTTTGAGAATACCAAATCATCAGACTTCTTGTAAAAATCAAAAATTGTTGTTAGGATTAGAAGTCAGTAGTCAGGAGAATTAATAATGAATAATAATCAATTAAATGGTCTATTTACAGATTTTATGCCATTTAATCGGCTCTCTTGGGTTTAGTGGGTAAAATGTATTCTAAGATACATTCCTCCTAGCGAGGGGGTGGAACGAACCACAAAGACACAAAGATTGATCGATCATATAGTAAGTTAAACTTATCACACAGAACCTAGAAGAGCCTTTAATCCTTATTTTTGACGTTTTTGAACCCTCAAAAATTAATTATGCAAGAGACTTATCTAAATTACTTGTTAATAAGCTGTTCAGCATCTAAATAAGTTTTAAATAATCGTATTCGTGTAATTTTGCGTCAGACTTATGGGTTAAGAAATTTTCAACATCTGTACTCACCGCTGTTAGCAGCCAATCATTGATTAGTTAAACTTATCACGATCAGTATAATAGACCCAAAAATGTTATTTATTGGTTTAAAAAAGAGAGTGAAAATTGGAAAATTTCCAATCGAAATTGAGCAAGAACAAGCCATTTCACCAGCTTATAGCCAAGCGATTAAACAATTGATTAAACGAGATTTACATCCTCAAGCGTGGAAAGAAAAACCTTTTAATCCTATCCAAGACTTTTTAGGTCAATCTCCCCCCGTTAACACTCAATTTTATGCTAAGATAGGCTGGACATTTAATAATCGAAATGATGCGGCTATTATCGTCAGTCCTGATAACAAAGCTCATTATATTTTAGTTGTCTTTGAAGATGAAAAAAAGTTTTATCAAGGCAAAGAGTTTTTCCCAATTCTTTCACGACAAGTTTATAACCAAATGCTTAAAAAATGACTTAAGAAAAGACTAAAATAGGAGAGAATTCGGGAAAATAAGTAGGTAAATACGCCAATTAAGTTGCAAAGGGTAGTTCAAATGATTCTGGTTCTGATGGAGTTGCCGCCGAGATTATATACATCTGTCCTGAATAAAAAAAGTGCAGGACTTTTAGGGTATTTTACCTTTTTCCTATCGGCATTTCAGGCTTTTTCAATATACCCTACTTAACTTTTCGCAATCCTTTAGAAAGATAGGCAACGAAAAAAGCTAACACTCCCGTCATCCCTACCTCGAAATAATTAGTCATGAGAATAGCGGTAAAAAACAGGAGCAAGATAATTAATATAGTCCGCTTTTGTTCAGATAATTTCATCTCTAATTGCCTCTAATTCGGTTTTAATACTTAATGGTTGATAACCTAAAGAAAAAGCAAGAGAACTATCAAGAGAAACATCCTGCGGACGCGGCGCGCTCATGGGAACATCGCACTGTAAACAGGGTTTTATTTGTTCCCTGGGAAGCTTAAAAACTGCCGCCATTAGTAAACCAAATTGATAACGAGAAACTCTTTCTTTACCCCCCAGATGAATAATCCCTTGCACTTTTTCTAATGCCAAAAGTAACCCATTCACCGCACTATTAACCCCAACAGCCGTCCGATATTCATCAGTGAATAGAGATAATTCTTTTCCTTCTTGGAGGGTTTTTAAAAATGGTTGCAGGAAACTATTAGCACGGGGAGAAGGGGAACCAAACATCAACGGCATTCGACAAATAGCTGCCCGAGGATATATTGCTAAAATACCCTTTTCTGCCGCTACTTTTTGCTCACCATAGACACTGACTGGAGAAACGGGATCATTTTCGGAATAGGGGGCATTTTTACCATCAAAAACTAAATCGGTAGAGGTAAAAACTAGGGGTATTTGATATTGACTACATAAACGGGCAATTTCTAGAGAAGCTGTCAGATTAATTGCCTCGGATGCTTGGGGAAATTCTTGACAGAGATTCGGTTTTGATTGGGCAGCCCCATGAATTACCGCGTCGGGTTTAATCTGTTGAAAAAGTTCTTTAACTGCGGCTAAGTCTGTTAAATTAATTTTAATTAAATTTGGGTCATTACTATTGACATTGTGATTAAGGTATGTACCGAAACTTGCCCAAGATGAGCGAGTTTTTTGGTAAATATGCCAACCTAAAAACCCACTAACTCCAGTGATTAACAGCGTTTTCATAGTTTAGAGATTAAATCCTTTTTCGTAGGCTAAAAACTGCACCTGTGGTTCCAACGGTTCACTAACTAAACCAATTCCTGCAAATCCCCATCGCTGCATCAGTCCCTTTAATTGTGTTCCTGAGAGAGTTTCCACAGAAAAATTATTGGCTAAATCCTGAGCATGGGTATTGATATAACTTAAAGCATCATAGGATTCTTTAAACAGAAGCAGATAACTGGCCGGAGTTTCGCTTTCACCTTTTCTCAGACGCGCTACTAGGTATTGTCCGTCTTGTTTTGACCTGAGTAAATAATGTGTAGTTGCTAACATAGTTTATTAAGTGAAAAGTGAAAAGGAAAAAAGGGGTTGGGTGGGGGTACATCCCATTTTTGTAAATCTACTGAGTTGGGATTTTTAAAGGGAAACTATCTTCTAAAATTGGTCATTACTTCCGATTTTACCACTCAATCCAAGCTTTGGGGGGTTCTACCCCCCAAACCCCCCGTTGGGGGCGTGGCGCCGCCCCCAAACCCCCCGCGCATTAGTTTTTCGGTGGGATGCTTACACGCAGCTGCTGATACATCTGTAATAATTTAAGGGTCACTGATAATTGCTGATTGTCCCTATTTCTGCAAATGTGAGATGCACCCGTTGGGTAGTGGGAAATTTAGCTGAAATTTCCCTATCACCCTACTTTAAATCCTCCAATTTAATTCTAGGATCTACAGCTTTGAGAAGCAAATCAGCCAGAAGATTACCGATAATCAACATAGTAGCACCCATCATTAAACTGCCCATAACTAAATACAAATCTTTAGCCGTCACAGCTTGCAAAATTAAGCGACCTAATCCTGGCCAATTAAAGAAAAATTCGGCGATAAATGCCCCACTTAACAAACTAGAAAATTCAAAGCCCAAAAGAGTTATCAGGGGATTAATAGCATTGCGTAAAGCGTGGACATAGATAACTTTATTTTCCAGTAAACCTTTCGCCCTTGCGGTTTGAATATAATCCTGTCGCAGAACATCTAATAATTGTCCCCGCATCAATCTTTGTAATCCTGCAAAACTGGTAACTGTCAGGGCAATAGTTGGTAAAATCATGTGCCAAGCGATATCTAAAACTTTACCGATAGGGGAATATTCCGAATAGTTAATACTGGTCATATCACCCACCGGTAAAAGCGGCGAGACATTTTGGGCGAGAATTAGCAGTAAAAGGGCAGTGATAAAACTGGGAAAACCTTGACCAAGATAACTGATAACTCGGAAAAATTTATCGATAAATTGGTTTTGTTTGACGGCGCTGAGAATGCCCAAGGGAATCGCAATCGCCCAGGTTAAAATAATGGAAGTCAAAGACATTAATAACGTCGCTGGAATTCTCTCTAATAATAGGGAAGACACGGGACGAAAATAGGTAAAACTCAGACCAAAATTAAACTGAGTTACCACTTGCCACAACCATTTAAAATACTGGACAATCGGCGGGTCTTTTAAACCAAAAAGGGCAATATATTGTTCTTTAGTTTCCTGACTAATCTTGGGATTAAGGTCAAGCAAAGCCAGAAAACCGCCGGGGGTTAATTGGATAATAGCGAAACTCAAAGCCGAGGCCAACAACAGAGTTAATAAACCCTGGAGAACACGCTTGACAATATACAAAAAAGTTTCGCTAGTTAGGAGAGATTGTAACCCATTAGCACTCGATCGAGCGGTTTTAGCCTTATAATTATCATCGGTCGCCGTCATAAGTAATCATGCCAAGTTAATTTCCTAGTGGGGACTCCAATTCAGGAGTCAGGAGACAAATAGTCGCGCAGAATTAATTGCCATTTTTGAGATAGGCACTCTTGCCAGAGTGTTAGCGAAATGTGTAATTAATTCTGCTTAGGTACTTAAAAAAACCTAATAATCGATGAGGGTAATAATCGGTAAATCGGGTAATTTTTCCCGACCACCGAGGTCGATTAACTCGATGATAAAGGCAAATCCTAACACCTCACAACCAATTTTTTCTAATAAATCGGCTGTTGCTTTCGCCGTCCCTCCCGTCGCGATTAAATCATCGACAATTAGGACTTTATGATGGGATGCCACCGCGTCCTGATGAATTTCGAGGCTATCGCTTCCGTATTCCAAATCATACTCGATACTATGAACGGCGGCGGGTAGTTTGCCCGGTTTCCGGACAGGAATAAATCCCGCTTCTAATTGGTATGCTAAAGGAACACCAAAGAGAAAACCCCGCGATTCCATACCGACAATGTAATCGGGGGATAAACCGTAATCGCGACACTTTGCCGTTAGGGTATCGATCGTGTAACGTAATCCTTGGGGATGATTGAGTAGGGTAGTAATATCGCGGAAGACAATACCCGGTTTGGGAAAGTCAGGAATATCGCGAATCAGTGATTTCAGATCCATTCGGTTTCCGTGTCTCGTAAAATGGGGGACAGCTATCTATACAATACAATTTACAATACCCTGACTCGATCGCCCTTGTGTTTTAGTTCTCCTATATCATGACCTCTACTAGCCTAACGCCCGAATCTACAGCATCAGCCCCAGAAAAACCGGTTATTTTAAGCGTTTTACCCGATTTTCCGATTGCAAGTCAGCAATGCGCCCTACATCTCCAACAGCATATCGATTTAATGCTGTTAGCGTTGGAATCCTTAGAAGTCGGTGCCGGGGAGGCCCTGTTAGCCCTCTGTAAAGAACTAGGACTTGATAAAATTGTCAGAAACCGGATTATTTTCTGGCGCTTACGCTGTACTAATCCCTGGCGAATTTCCTACACCCTCGACCGTCTCACCCTTGACCAAGCAAAAGCTTTAGTTATCATTGCCAGTTATCGGGCCAAACCCCTGGCTATATCCATCCGACAATTACTGTTAGCGCGGCAACAGATGGAATCAAAGGGTTTACCCGTGGATAATAATTTTCTTTTATCAGAATACCTAGAAAGATTTCGCTCCAATTTTCGCAGTCGCATGAACCCCCGTCGGGCCAAAGTATCGGTTTATCTAGCTGATGAAAATGCCCTAAATGAACTGGCTTTATCCCTCCTCGATCAGTTATTATTTTGTACTGGTACGACGGGAATGCAGCGCTTTTGGATTAGTTTATTTGATGGGGAGATAGTGTAGAAATGAGAAGACAGTATAGCTTGCCCAATTGTACCCTGATTCTCGATGGTTTCGGCGATGATTTCGCCCCGGCTAACCCCGGGGATAGCCGACCTTTACTCTCAATTTTGACTAACGTAGAATGTCGGTTAGTCGGGGCCAATAAAGTCCTGCAAGGTGGTCGGGTTTTCTTGGAAAATTTGGTACAAGCGGTCAGTCAGTATGCCCAAGAATTTTTGAGTGGTGTTCGTCATCCCCAAGACCCCGTCCATGAACCAGATCATGTGTACCTAGAAAAGATTGACCAGAATCTCCATCGTCTGGTCTGGTATCCATCAACGGACTTGAATATCCCGGAAAGTCCAGTCAACATAGAAATCAGTACCGTGCAGTTATTCGATTTAATAGAAGCGATTGACCAATTTTTTGCCGATACTCGCACTTTACCTGACCTAACCCTGAAATTACAGCCAGTTTCCCGTCGCTACCATAAGGTGAATGAATCGGTGGCCAGTCGAACAGTGCCTTTTTTGGCGGGATTAGGCAGTCTTGTCGCTTGCGCCCTACTTTTCTATCTGTTACCCGTCCCCCAAGTCCGTAAACCCGAAAATCCACCCATTCCCGCCGCTTCTCCCAGTCCCACCGTCCCCACTAATCCCGTCCCCCCTCCTAGATAAAATTAGGCCTTTGCGCTTTTCCCAACACCCCACACCCCACACCCCACACCCTTCTCCCCCACCCTGTCCCAGTTTTTTAGAGAAAGTAACCGAGAAAAACCAGATCTTTTTTGCACAAGTTAGAAAAATTGTGTTATACTGGTAAATCTGTGAAGGTTTTTCGATAGGGAGTATTGAAAAAAAAATGACCAAACTGGGAACCCATTTGATTGTCGATGCTTGGCAAGTACCTGCTGACCTCCTCAACGATCCCGAGCGCATTCGTCGCGCTATCCTCGATGGAATTACGGCAGGAGAAGCAACGCTGATCGATTTGTGTGTCCACCAGTTCAGTCCCCACGGAGTTACCGCGACGGCGACTTTAGCTGAATCTCATATCGCGATCCACACCTGGCCTGAACACGGCTATTTCGCCGCCGATTTATTCTTCTGTGGTGCCGGTAAACCCGTGGTTGCCATGGAAATTTTGACCAAATCCCTGCAAGCAGGTGAGATTAAAGTGCGGGAACTAACCAGAGGATTCCCCGGTCCTGCGGCAGTTTATGAAAGCAAAAAGGAAGAACCCCTTAAGTCTTCCCTGGTTATGGCCTAATTTCTAGCGCCGGCCTCGATAATAAGTTAGCAGCACTGGCGATCGCCTAAACTAAAATCGTGATCAGGATAACCTTTGTTTTTATCCTTGCTCTCTTTCCCTCTCTGCTTAGTCTCTGGTTAATTAACCGATCCCAACAGAGATTAAGCAACCGTTTGAGAGGGATTCGCCATCGTCACGAATACAGCCCGGTGATTGCCAGTGATTTTTTGTCAATCCCTGTAGAGACAGAAAATAAACCGGCATTTATAGGTGATCTTAGTTGTCGTTTTAATGCCTATTCCCCCCACTTGCGTTGTGCGGTTAATCCCCCAGGTCCCTGTGAAGGTTGTCGGCAGTACGAAGCTAAAACTGGCACAGTGTAAGCGGCTTGAGCTTCCAAACAGTTCCCTATTTGCTATCCTTAAAAATTATCGCTATCGCAATTGAGGAGTGTGGGAATAATGGCGTTCAAACGAAATTTGACCCTCTTAATCATCGGATTAGGATTAACTTGTTTACCCGTATATCCGGCCCAAGCTAACCAAATCAGCACCGTCACCCCGAATACCGCAGCCAATCAAACTCTCGCTACCCATCTGGTCCTAAAACTGAAAGAGAGAAAAGTTTACGTTTATCAAGATAAGCAAGTTTTAGCACAATTTACCGTCGCCGTCGGCAAAAAAGGCTGGGAAACCCCCACCGGTAAATTTGAAGTGCGGGAATTAGTTCGCAATCCCGTCTGGAAAAGTCCCTGGACGGGAAAAGTCAGCACCCCTGGTCCCAATAGTCCCCTAGGGGAAAGATGGATCGGTTTTTGGAGTGACGGCAAAAATTCCATCGGTTTTCATGGCACCCCTGCGGAAAATTCCCTCGGTAGCGCCGCTTCCCATGGTTGTGTGCGGATGCGGAATCGGGATGTGAAAGTGTTGTTTGATTTAGTCCGCATGGGAACCCCCGTCATCGTTCAACCTTAATTCTGGCAGATATTTTTTTAAGATGGGCAGGTCTTCCGGGCGATCAATATCCGCTAATTTAGGCAGATAAGCGGTCTTTAAGGCCAGTTTAGCGGCGATTGTCTGAGTTTTTGCCAAGACTTCCCCCGTCCCCCAGGGAATACCGTCAAAAAGCTCTGGAAAGACCTGTTTTAAAGCAATTAGGTAGTATCCTCCATCTAACGCCGGCCCTAAAACCATATCGTGGGTTTTTAGGGCTTCAAAGGCTGCTAAAATCTCTTTTTCCCCGATTTCTGGGCAATCTGTGCCAATAATAGCGATCGCTGTCATCCCTTGAGCAAAACCATCAGCAAAAGCATTTTGCATCTTTTCTCCTAAGTCTTTTCCCCGTTGAGAATGATAGGAATAATGCACACCTAACCAAGTACGCATTTTTTCCTCGCTGCCGCCATGGTAGTAAATGATCAGAGAGAGAAAATTCCTCAAACCCGCTAATTTACTGAGAGTATATTCGGCCAGTTTGCGGTGTAATTCTTCGGCTCCCTCGGCTGCCAAAGCTGGAATCATACGGGTTTTTACTTTCCCCAATTCCGGATAACGGGTAAAAATAATTAGTTGTTGTCTCCAGTCCACGAGTGATTGCGACGATGATATTAATTATTAGTTTTAGCCTACTGTTAATAGGAGGCAGGAAACCCAATAAAACAGGCTTTATTGGCTTAGTATAGATTATTTTAGTTGGTTATTTAATTCTGTGTTGGGTTTCCTTAGGTCAATCCAACCTACGATGGCTTCAAGTGCCAGTCCTGCAAAATATCGGATTTTTTCAGGTCATCGACCTCGATTCGGAATTAGAATTAGAATCTGACTCAAGAATTTGTCTAATATCTGATAAATTATCAACTTTGTAAAAAGAGCCTAATGCAACACTTTCATGATCTTGTATCCAATGATAATGTGGATGATGATAGCCGTACAAGATACACTTTGCTCCAATTTCAATGCCTGGATTAATATCTGATTTTAGTGAATCACCAATAACCCAAACATCTTGACAATCAAAGCCTATATCTTGGATAAATTTTTTTAAAACTTCAGCATTTTTGTGAGGTACAACTCTTATAAAATCAAAGTATTTATACAGTTCATTTTTGTGTAACTTCTTTTTTTGAAATGAATTTTCACCTCTTGTCAATAATGCAAGAGAATAGTTTTGAGATGACCAATCAAGAATTTCTTTAGCCCCCTTAATAGTATTTGGTGTATTTTTTAAAATTAAACGGCCAAAATCTTTAATAGCTTTTAAAGTTTCCTCGGATATTTGATGATTTATCTTATGAGAAACAGATTTATAAGTTTCTATCATACTACGAGTATAACGATAAGGAGAATGTTTTAGTTTTTGCATTTGAAGATGATCAATTTTTTCAAATTCTTCAATTAATTTATCTTCGTTAATTTGTAATTCTTCAGATAATTTTTCCACAAAAAGCTTTCTTGCAAGCCAATAAACATTGCTGGTATTTAGCAAAGTATCATCTAAATCAAATACAATCAGACCACTTTTAGCCATTTTTATATTACCTTGATTATTACTAACCTTGAGTTCCCTTTGGAGATGGTGTTGGACTTGGACTCTCTAAGGGAATTGGATTTTGATTATTATTCTCAGATTTCGGTTGCATACTGATCCAAACTGCAATAATTCCCGTTAAAGCTGCGACAGCGGTTAAAATAAGAGTCAACACAGTTATCCAATGCTTCACAATCATAAATTCTACTTCTTGTTTAGTGGGATAAGGTGAATCTGAGCCTTGAGCTATAATTTCAGATAAATTGTGTGTATCTTGTGCTACTAAAGCAGCATTAAACTGATCTTCTCGCTCTTGTCTACTAATATTTCTTTTATAAGGATTTGATGTGTTACATAGCATTTCTTCAAAAACTATAGTCAAAATATTTCGTCCTCTTTGTATAGCTAATGGTGTTTTTCTTAAATTAATTGCTGTAACAGTAATAGCTCCCTCATAGCCAGCATCTATATGACCTGGATTGAGAACAAGAAGACCTTCAGAACTATCAAAATTTCGTGGAAAAACAGTTGCACAAATATTTTCTGGAAGCTTAATTTCTTCCCAAGTCAACAAATAAATAACCTCACCAGGTTTTATTACAAACTGCTCAGAGTGTTTATCATGAGCTTTATTAATTATCTGACCATGTTGAAAAATTGTTCCAATTCTCAAATCATAGCTGCAAGCTTCTAAGTTAGATGGTTCAAAGTCTGATATGTTTAATAATTTCTGATCGATCCGCTCTTTAATCTTTTGATAAGGAAGAAATCCTGGCATTGCAAAAACTCCTGAATGATGGGTGATTACCCGTTCATGGGCTGTTAAATTTAGTGGATGAAAGCTAAACAGATCAGTAGTTATAGCAATTATGCTGTTCCTACACTTGGTTAGAATTACACCAAAAGTCAGCGAACCTGCACTGGGCATCTTCCAAGGATCCTTCCTCAAGCACAGTGGGGAAAAGGGCGATTACTATTCCGTCGCCTGGGATTGGAGGGAGCGGGAAGTGGACGAAGAAATTGAGCAACTGGAACAGATTGCCGATTTTCTGGCTGCCAATTGGGCTACTATTCCACTGGTGAGCCTGACCAGACTTGGCGAGGGTTATCCAATGGCGTGCTGTACTATGGGAACAGCCCAACTCTTGGCAAATTTGGGTTTGAGTTTTACCCTCATCTGCCAGCAGCATAATTTGAATTCGTTGAAAATGGCGCTTAGACAACCCTTTTTCTAGGCTTTTTTCTAAGTGTTTTCTCTGAAAAGCACTGAGAAATCGACCAGAGTTATTGGGAAAATTAATACCAGTTTGAGATGATTTCATAAGCTGATACTCATTAGCATTAGAGGATTTTGGACAATCTGCGACATCTTTGCAAAACAAAATTTGGCGTTGCGTATTTGCGAGATAAATCAATTAGACACGGGTATTACCTCATACTCTTAGAACAGATGGTGGGCAGTTAGCACGGTGTATGTCGCCCATGCTTTTTGAGCATTATAAGCTGTTCAGCATCTAAATAGCGTATAATAGAAACAGTAACCTATTCAAATATCAATAGCTATGCCAGCCCCTAATCACTTGAATTCCGAACAAAAAGAAAAGTTACAAAAAGCAATAAAAAAAGAAAAAAATCCTTACATTAGAGAAAGAGTTTTGATATTGTTGTTGTTAAATGACGGGAAAACTCAAGTCCAAATCTCCAAACTCATTGGGTGTTCACTGCGAACAGTCTCTTATTGATGTATTCCTAGAGATGCCAATAATTTAGATAGCTTGAAAGACAAGAGAATGGAGGGAAATTATCGAAAAGCGACGGATGAGTATATCAAAATATTATTAGAGACAATTGACAAAGAGCCTCAAGAAATGGGGTATGAGTTTGGCCGTTGGACAGCCAAAAGATTAGCCACTTATCTGACAGAACAGACAGGTATAGAATTAAGTAGTTCTCAAGTCAGGTAATGATTCGGTAGTAGTGGCGTAGCTCTGTTGCTTACCTGGTATGAATTGTGTAAAATATTTATTAATAAAAATAATTGGAACCCGATCAGTCTTTAAACCTCTAGCTTGATCATGAATTTTCTGATAAATATCTTTTTCTGGCTCCTGTCTGGCTTACTGAAATATCAGTCTAGCACCGAACAAAGTACCCCCCCTAGTTCACCTCCGTTCCCCTGTCCTAATTGTGGTTCTCACCATAGGATCAAGAATGGTTCTATTCATAATGGAAAACCCAAACGTCAATGTAAAGAATGTGGTCGTCAGTTTGTGATCAATCCCACTAATAAAACCGTCTCTGACGAAACCAAACAATTAATTGATAAACTCTTGCTCGAACGAATTTCCTTACGAGGAATTGCTAGAGTAACAGGGGTAAGTTGGTCATGGTTACAAAATTATGTCAACAATAAACTGGCGGCTGTCCCTGGTCAAATAAAGGTTTCGGACAAACCAAAAGGTAAATTGGTTATAGAATGTGATGAAATGTGGTCTTTTGTTTTTTCTAAGACGATAAAGGTCTATATTTGGCGGTTAATTGATAGAAATACAAGGGAAATTATTGGTTGCTATGCGCGGAGATAGGAGTCGTCAATCAGCCCAAAAACTTTGGTGCCAGTTTACCAGGCGTTTACCGACAATGTGCAGTTGCTTACACAGACTTTTGGGAGTCATATAAGACAGTAATTCCCAGTAAACGTCATCGACCAGTCGGGAAAGAAACTGGTCAAACTAATCCTATTGAAAGATTAAATAATACCTTTCGACAAAGGATTTCTCGGTTGGTGAGAGAGAGTCTATCTTTCTCTAAAAAAATGGAGAATCATGTTGGGGAACCCTTTGGTATTTTATCCATGACTACAATGCACACCTGGCAAAGGATTAAGCCGCCATCACTACTACCGAATCACCACCGGAGTGAAGGAGTTGATAGTCCTGGGAAAACCTGTGAGCTTCGGGGACAATTGCCGCGGTTTCGTTAAGTATGTCCGGTTGGACAATTACTTTTTCTGTAGTATCTGTGAAGGTCATCTTAATGGGTGTTGATTAGTATCTGCCTGACACTGGCATCAACCATTTTTTATTGTCAGGAGGGAAGACGGGGAATCAATCCAGAACTCGTGTCTGCAAGCAGGCTGTCTGTACTTCGTCGAGATTAGTGGCAAACCCCAGTATAAGAGCTAGTCCCACGGGTTGCATTTGTGGGGGAGTGGCCGCTCCAAAGGCATCAATCGTGATAGATTGATGTTCTTTGTCGATAATCACCACGTCTCCTTCGGCAATGTCCGTCACTGATTCCACTATTGTTACGGCAACGGGCCGTTTTCTCTGGATCGATGCGTTATCAATGACAGAGGTATAAAAATAGATTTTCGTTCCTTTGTCTGTCTTCCCCCTAGCAACGCAGAGAATGGCATTTCCTAGACTGGGTGCTTGGGCTAAAACAGGCTTAATGGACAAGCTGGGCAAGGAAAGCAAGGTTACAGATGCTAACTAAGAGTGCGGCTTTGTTAGGAATTTTTAACATTTTTCTGCAAGGGGTAAATTAACTTCCAGTCATTGTAATAAAAAAAGTGAAATTTTGCCATAGTTTTGAGGCGGATCGTTTTTTTTCTCACTGGGTAGTGATTCGCTAGTAGTAGTGATCCGTCTTGCTTATTTGGTATAGCTTGACACAAAACTTAATTTAGGAGTTACAAAGGTGAGATGCTTCCTTCTCGGATTTGACTAGCTTGAGAAAATGTGGAGAGATTAAGGTTGACTCCCTGAAGAGTCATCCGCGTACATATTTATGAGTTTTGAAAAATAAGAAATAATCTTGAAGTTCCATAATTAATTACCTTTGATTTTCCCGCTTATTTATTAACAATTATATCTGCTGTAATTAGGAATCAATTTCTTGACTAGAAGAGGAACCTCTTTTAAAAGGAATTAGTTTTTTGATTAATTCAGGTGTGATTAAGCCTTGGGGATAAAAAATGGTTCCCAAAACAATTAAAATTCCAAAAATAATCAAACGACCATCGCGCAAGAAATTCCCCAACCAAATTGGTAAACCATTCACGCCGCCGAGGGCGCGTAAAACTTCGGGCAAAGCAGTTAAAACAATGCCTCCCACCACTGGACCGATAAAAGTTCTTGAACCACCAATTAAAACGAAAGCCAAGAAAATAATACTGGCATCAAAAGTGCCTTGACGGGAATTCCAAGTATTGAGAAAATGGGCGCTTACCGCCCCCACAACTGCCGCTAAAACTGCCCCGAAAGTGAAGGATAAAACTTTGTGATAGGTGGGATTAATTCCCATAGCCGCAGCTGCCAATTCATCGGCACGAATGGCATTAAATGCCCGACCAATTTTGATGTTTTCTAACCGGTAGAGAAACAGCATAGTTAGGAATAAGAGGGGCAAAGCCAGCCAAAGGTAGGCTAATTGAGTGGTGAAAGGTTGGGGAATGGCGAAAATACCGACTGCACCACCAGTTATCTCGAGATTAAGGGCAATAATTCTCAAAATTTCTACCCAGGCGATCGTGGCAATAGCTAAATAAATACCTCGCAAACGGAGAACAGGAATACCTAAAACTATGGCTAATATTCCTGAAATAATGCCAGCAACTAACATTTCTAAAAAGACCAAAGTAAGGGGATAATTGCTACTGGTATTAGTAAAAACTTTCGTGGAAAGAATGGCGGCTACATAACCACCTAAAGCGTAAAAACCGGGGGTTGCTAAGGATAATTGACCAGCCATTAAGGGCAGATAAACTGAAAGGCCTAAGCTGGCTCCAAATATCATGGAAACAATTAAAAAACCATAGGTGTTAAAAAAATCAGCCATATTTTCGGTGAGCGGTTATTGGGTGTTTAAGTTACTGGAGTCAATTAGCTAATTTTATCACCGTTTTCTCCCCTCTGATTCTCTGGTAATTCTCGAAATTATCATAATTTTTTACTTGGTACTTTTCCTATAGGGTAGCATTCGCCACCTGAAAAGCAGACGGGATGATCGATGATGGGAAAAAGTATCTTTCTTAACTTTGTCTGGGAAAAAATTCAGGGGAATTCACGAAACAGCAGCATTGGTTAGTTAACTCCGAAAACTGGTTCCTCAAACTGGTTCCTCGGACTCCTCTGGCTGAATTTCCCGATAAAATCGCAGTAACGGGCGAAAAAGTCCTAGAAGCTGAGGATAGCATCAGTTTTACCCCAGAAGCAATCCATCAGGTACAGGCGATCGGTGAGGAACCAGTAATGTGCTTTTAAACGTTTTCAATTCGCTCCTCTCACTAATCGAGCAGTGAATTTTTAGGTTAGAGAAATGATAGATAAATGAGAGGATCATGAGACAAATATGAAAGTTTTCTGAGGAAAAATTAGTTAAGATAAGGGGAAATTAAAGGATAAACAACTATAGATGTTTACTTCACTCGAACTTTTGACCATTTCTTTTGTAGCCGTGGGATTAGCCGCCGATGCCGTGGCCGTTTCTCTGACCAGTGGCCTGATGATTCGTCATATTCATGTTAATAAGGCTTTGAAAATAGCTTTGTTTTTTGGGGGATTTCAAGCGATTATGCCGATGATCGGTTGGGGTATCGGTCTAACCTGTCGGGATTTCTTCGCCTCTTTTGACCACTGGATCGCTTTTATTATTTTAGGGGTGATCGGCAGTAAAATGATCTACGAAGCTGTTCAAAATGATGATGAGGAAAAAAGGTTTAATCCTCTAGATTCCTATACTTTAATCGGATTAGCGATCGCTACTAGCATCGATGCTTTAGTAGTTGGTTTGGGTTTATCGATGATTAAAACTCCCTTACTTTTAGCTTGCACTATTATCGGTTTCATTACCTTTGCTTTATGTTTTATAGCTGTTTTTATCGGTCATAAATTCGGTAATTTATTTAGTCAAAAGGTGGAAATTCTCGGCGGTTTAGTTTTAATATTAATCGGCAGTAAAATCCTTATTGAACATTTAATTGCCTAGATTATCTCCATTTTTCACTATCCTCCCTATTTTCCCCGACTATTTCCATAGGCGAGTGGCTAATTCGGGATAACCAGCCTCAATTAAAGCCTGATCTCTGATACGACAGGAATCGCATAAACCACAGGGTTTAACTTCACCTTGATAACAAGACCAAGTATCAGCAATGGGAACCCCTAAACTAACAGCACGACGGACGATATCTACCTTACTATCCATCACCAAAGGGGCAATTAATTGGGGTGCTTTACCTTCTAAACCCGCTTTCGATGATAAATTAGCTAAAGTTTGAAAGGCCTCTAAATACTGGGGACGACAATCGGGATAACCAGAATAATCCACTGCATTAATTCCTAGATATATCGCCTCCGCTGCCCTTGCTTCCGCTAAAGAAAGAGCGATCGAAATAAAAACTGTATTTCTCCCCGGCACATAGGTAATCGGGATAATATTCGGGTTAATTCCCTCTTGGGGAATAGCAATAGATTGATCCGTTAAAGCGGAACCTCCCCACAAAGATAGATTGACTTCGATCAGATGATGTTCTTTAATATTGAGGAAATTAGCAATTTTTTTCGCCGCTGCTAATTCCCGCTCGTGTCTTTGTCCATAACGAAAAGAAAGGGCAATTAATTGATAACCAGCTGCTATAGCGATCGCTGCTGTTGTCGCTGAATCTAATCCCCCGGAAAGTAAAATAATCGCCTTTTTTGTCATTATCCTAATGTCACCTGTGTTTGTTGATAATTAGCTACTAAGATAAATTGTTTTAGCCACCGCGAACCTAACAAAATCTCCTGAATTGCCTCCCCTGCAAAAACGGGAATTTCCTATTCCTGACCATCAATTCTTACTCTGCCTAAATATATATCAAAAAATGCTTCGCCTTGGGCGGTTATCAATTTATTTTGTCGCAAAAAATGCCAATCAAGACTGTCAGCATCTTGACTATTTATGGCTAAAAACTCGGTAAAACCCTTATCCAGCATAACTTCTGCGGGTAGAATCAATCCATCATCGCCAACTAAATCAATATCAAAATAAATTTGTCCTTTGGTTCCAAATCTCCCTGCAATCATATTCTGCCACTAACTCCAGTTTCATTAATGCCAAAGATATGATGGATTTTGTCGGGATATTTTGCCCTTGCTTTTTTACTGGCCACTTCTTGATCGGGATCGATAAAATAATCGCCGCTATCGGGTTCGATCGCAATGTACCAACCATAGTAATGTTTCATTAACCGGGGCTGTAAACTCTGAAAAATCGGCCAACAACGATGATAAAATTCTAATTGTCGGGCGCGATGTTTGGCCTTTTCTTCCTCTGTAGATTGAATCTCCGGAAAAACTCGACCACGACGCACTACTCGTTCAGAATTGTTGTTAGACATAGTAAGTAATAGGACAAAATTAACTTCTTGGTTAGGATAGGCGTAATTAGTCACAGTAAGAAGCAGGGATTATTGAGAATAAAGTAATCCTTAAGCCCTAGATAGATAGTACAAAGTCTTTTTGAGGTGGAGAACGCTCGCTGGCTAACAAGTTGAAAAGTTCCTCAACCGCATTTGGCTCTTCTAGGTTCTGTGTGAGCATGGTACAATAGTAACACGGAACAGGAGGTGGGTTATGTGGATAAATTTTGATCAACTCCTCGATTTACCAAATGTAACAGTGGTCAATGTTCGTAGATCTGGACAAGAAAATTTGACTAGATGTGATTAAAGGACATAAGCAAGATGAATTGAGAATCCTTAAAAGCACAGCCAGAAACAGTGCGGGAGAAGGTGAAAGAAGTGAGCGTCGATATGTGGTCAGGATTTACAGCAGTGATCAAGGAATTATTTCCCAATGCTAAAATCATCTATGACCGTTTTTATGTAATGGCTATCATCAATCACGAGCTTAATAAATTGAGAAAGTTAATGGGGGTGCATGAAAAAGGATTACCTCATTTATTATGGAAAAATAAAGAGGACTTAAAGCACGAGCAAAAACAACAACTAGAAGTTATCCTGAAAGAACATCCCTGCTTAGGAATAGCCTGGGAAATGAAAAAAGAAATTAGACAAACTTATCAAAGTTGTAGAACGTTCAGAGGTGCTGAGAGAAAATTGGAAAAGCGGAATATTATATGAAAGTAGTGCCAGTATGATCCGGAAGCATTTGCCTGGTATTTGTAATTAGGGCTTGCTGAATAAATGTGAAATGTAGGCAAGGTAAGAGTTTTATGGCTTTTCTCGCGAAACAGGTGCAAGATTTTGAGAGAATCGTCGTTCAAAACCTTGCGTCTTCATCGGCCCGAGTCCTGTAGGGGCGAAGCATTCGGGCAATAACCTATCGGTGAAACCGGAGATTTTCTATCCGAATGCTTCGCCCGTACTTTTTGCCGCAAACCCTAATTACTCACTTGCATAAATGAGATGCTCCCGGATAATAAGGATAAAGTTATCCCCTCACCCAACCTACTTACCGACGATTTAAGAAACCGCCACCATTACCCCAGCGCGGTCGGGAATTAAAGAAACCACCACGGTCAGACCAACCATTGCCCCAGGGCCGCGCATTAACAAAACTACCACCGCGACCATCTACCCAACCACCGACACGACTATTCCCCCAACCGCGATTGCCACCATCTCCCCAGCCTAAAGCTTGTAAACTAGGATCGGCAGTACCTTCCGGCAGTTGGTTAACCCGTTCGCGTACAGCGCTAGATAGACGACTTAAACGCGCTTCAATGGGATTAGCCTCGTCTGAGGCGGCCTGAGCGGTGCTAGTCAGACCGAAGGCAGATAAAGCGAGAAGAAAGCCGACTAAACCAGTTTTATTGCTGATATTCACCTGAATTTATGCTCCTATTTGGCTTCTTGGGGATTAATTTGGGCGTGTTCGATAACTTTGAAGGCAAAAAACCCCTTTAATAATTCTGGGGGGATGGGAACCAGGCCTTGACTACCGAACCAGCGATCGATTTGACTAACGGTGGCCGTATCATTGGTGATGTAATCCTGCATCATTTTAACAATGGCATAGTTGACATCATCCAAAAAAGTAGAGTTATTTTCGGGAACCATGCAAGCAATGCCAAAATTAGCTAGAGCTTCTTCGGGGACGATTTCGTAGATTTTAGGGTTATCTCTGAGGATTGTTCCCGCTAAAGAAATGCTATCCCCCGCTATGGCGTCAATTTTACCGGTTTTTAAAGCTTCGATCGCTTCTTCTACAGTGCTGTAGGTGGTAACAATTGTCGCTTGCGGTTGTACTAATTTAATCACATCCACGGCCGCAGAAGTGGGAACCAAGGCGATGCGTTTACCGATTAGGGATTGAGGAGTGGAGAGATTGCTACCTTTTTTGGCTAAAATCCTAATCCCAGAAATGCTGTAACTGATGGAAAAATCGACAACTTTCGCCCTTTCCCAAGTAAAAGCCGTACTACAAGCGATATCGATGTCCCCGCTACGAATGAGATTAATTTTCTCTCCGGGTTGGTTAGCTTCAATCATTTGCAGGGTGACGGGACGACCGAGACGAGTTTCCAATCGTTTTCTAATTCGTTCCAACACATCCATAGAATAGCCGACCAATTCCCCCTTATCATTGACGTAGGAGTAGGGAATCGCATCAAAACGGGTTCCTACGGTCAAAAATCCCGTGCGAGCCACTTTTTCCACCACTGTTTCCGCTAAACTCGCACTGGCGAGGAACATAGGTAATATACAACCTAGTCCCACTAACTGTAAAATCTTCTTCATAAATCGAGTGCTTACTCCCGTACAAACATAACTATACTAGAAGTCGCTAAAAAATCTTCAAGGTTTCCATAATAATTTCTGTGAACTTTTACAAATTAGATGGCGGTTCAAGGCGAATTAATTGACCGTTACCTTCATCGGTGAGCAGGTATAAAAATCCGTCGGGACTTTGACGCACATCCCGCACCCTCTGACCGATGGGAATCGCTTCTTGATTGATAATTTCACCCGATTTATCCACTGACAGACGGCGAATATCCCTGGAAACTAAACCACCGGCGAATAAATTTCCCTGCCAATTAGGAAAGCGATTACCGGTATAAAAGACCAATCCCGAAGGAGCGATCGCAGGTGTCCAAATTGTTTTCGGATTGATCAGACCTAGTCGAGATTCTTCGCGGGAAACTGGGTTATTAGTGCCGTACTCTTGACTGGCAGAAACCACTGGCCAACCGTAATTTTTACCTTTTTCAATTAAATTTAATTCATCCCCTCCTTTCGCTCCGTGTTCGGTTGCCCAGACTCTTTTAGTCATCGGATCAAAGCTGATTCCTTGAATATTCCGATGACCATAACTCCAAATTTTAGAACCCCCAAAAGGATTATCTTTCGGTATAGAACCATCGTCATTGATGCGGATAATTTTACCTAAATGACTTTGCCGATTTTGTGCCTGTTTTCTAATTAAATCTCCCGCTAATTGTAGGGGAGGATTACCCCCGTCCCCAATTGCTACCAATAAAGTGCCATCTGGTAGCCATAATAACCGCGAACCGAAGTGTTGAGAGCCGGTTTTTGTCTGGGAAACTTCAAAAATAACCCGCAGATCTCGCAAACTTGCACCATCATAAACCGCACGAGCGACGCGGGTACGATTAGCCTCCTGGTCTCCGTGGGCATAAGTTAGATAAATCCAGCGATTTTGGGCAAATTGGGGATGAATTGCCACATCGAGCAGTCCTCCTTGTCCAACGGCAAAAACTTCGGGAACTCCAGCGATGGCTTTTGGATGCAATTTGCCCTCTCTAACCACCCTTAAACGACCTGGACGCTCTGTGATCAGGATTTCCCCGTTAGGTAGCCAAACCATCGACCAAGGATGCTCTAAACCCTCGATTACGGTCACTTTTTGCCATTGATTGGTCTGGGAATTATTCGCCGAAGTTAATACATTTGCACCTTGACAACTGGAGATAATTATGGTAAGCAAAACGCCAGATACTATAGGCGAGAAAATGCGATTAAGAGAAGTAAGCATTAGTTGGTAACTCCCCAGACAAATATTGGTCAATTTTCCCCGACTAATCAGGTTCACCCTACAATTTTAGAAACCGGGCAGTTTTAAGAAACGTTTTAGGCGGTTTGACTTGATTGGGCAATGCGCTCTCCACAAGAATTCCTACCCTCGTACCCACCGTTAGCTCTAAGGGAACATCAGGTTCAAGCACTGTCCCATCAAATATGGCTTCGAGTTCTTGGAACATTATTCTTCACAGGCTATGGCTTGTTTCTAGTATAATCTCATGGGTGTGGAGCCTAAACGTTCAATCTATTAGTATTCTTAAGTATTTCTATGGTCAATCAATAGACATCCCCAAAAACTTATAAGCGAGTCACAACAAGGAAGAAAGGCAGATTAGACAGAAAGTCAAAATTGACTCTTATCAATCATTGTTGGGTGCAGGGTAAGCGCATCTTAACAGTCCTTAACAAAATGAACTTTATCTGAGTTGCTTACCCAGAGAGCGATTCAGGCATATTTGAGGAGAATTGGCCATCTCAATTGTTAAGCAAAAATTGACCAAATGTGAGGATTTCGTGACTACTCTGATTGACTGGTATCACCTGAAATGCCCACACAGCAAGCGGATCACAAAATTGGCCAATTGTCAATAGCTTTTGAGATGCTCTCACCCTACTGTTTGGTGTTGCTAAAAGTTTGAGGTGTTGCTATGATGAGCCGAGAGTAATTTCCGATTTTTCCTTTGGAGTGTCAACATTATGACTCAAAAAATATTAGCGAAATTAATGTCTTTTGCTGGCAGCAATAAGCTAGGATTATTCAAGATAGCGATCGCATCTTCTTTTTTGGTAATTGTTCCGCAGGGGCAAGTTAAGGCTGCACTTCTTACCGTAGCGAATAACAGCTTTGAAGCCCCGATCATCACTGCCCCACAGGGGTTTACCAACGATAATACCATCACTGGCTGGGTGGTAACCCCAACAGGTTCGGCGCTGGCGGGGCTTCTTAATCCATTCCAAGCTCAGAATTTTGCTTTCACCAATGGTACTGTCCTTAATAACACTTTTTACAATCCAGGGGTTGGGGCTCCTAATGGAAATCAAATAGCCTACAGTAACGGGGGAACTATCTCCCAGACACTTACCGGAACAACTTTGCAAGCGGACACGAAATATACTTTGAGCGCGTCTGTGGGACGCAGAAGAATCGTCAGTACCTTTTCGGGCTTATACAATATCCAACTTTACGCCGGAGCTAACCTTCTAGCCTCTAAGAATGATATTATTCCCAATCTTGGAGACTTCGCAGATGTCAGCTTTAGCTATACCACTGCAGGTATCGGCACTCTTCCGACCGGGGACTTAAGAATTGTTCTGACCTCAAATGGATCCCAGGTAGGTTTCGATAATATAACCCTTGACGCTACTCCCGACATTCCCGAACCTTCCGCTATATTAGGATTGCTAGGTTTCGGACTGTTGGGAATCGCTTCAAAGTTACGACAAAAACAATAAGTAGTCGTGCAAAATTAATTTCCTAGTCAGGACGGGAGACGGCTTAGATTTGTAATTAATTTTGCTTAGGTACTTAATTTAACCGAATTAGGGGTATGAAGCTTTCCGGCCACTGATTCCCCCACTAAATCTTCTGGAGAGCTATCCCTAACCCTCTCAAACTTCTTAAGATTGTTTTGACAATCCTCCCAAAGGAGTTTAGCATCATGACAATAGCAATTATTAAGTTAGATGTGACTGGAATGTGATATGACAGTCGCTTTTTTACTTTATGAAGCTATCATTCAACAATTCTGAAGTCATCCATGACTCTCCCGATTATATCAATGATGATATAATCGGTTTTTATTTCTTCTCCCAATAATTGCTCGATTCTCTTATCTTGAAAAAGTCGAGTTACAGTTCGCAGCTCTGCGGGGTATTGAGCGATTTAGAGTGCTCTTATCTTTGTGGTCCTTCCTCCCGGGAGTTAGGAACTTGGAACCCCTACACCCGCTCCAATACTGGCCAGAGTTTAGGCTGTTTACCGCGTGAGAGCGTGTCTCTTTGACCGACCACCGACTCTCCCATTGGCTCTGAAATCGGCAACACCCAAAATAGTTAAACCCTATTTAGGGTTTGCTGAATAAATCTAAAAACCTTGTTGGATAATATCTTTAGGCTTTTTTGAAATCAAAAAGTGCCAGATATGGGAGGGATCGGGGGGGAGAATTAGGCACTTTTTCCCTGAAAATTAGAGGTTCTTCGTTACTTGGTATGGTTCGATAGGGGGGCATAAATCGACTAAATCCTTATCTGGCAAGAGACTTAATTGATTAGTTCGCTCCAGATCGCAAACAATTGACAAAAATTGCGGTAATGTCTGTTTCTATAAGGGTTTCATCCCTTATAACCCCCGTCCATTGCATAACACAAACCGAAGAACCAAATTAGATAACTGACTACCTCAAAATCGGTAAAACCCTACACCCCACACCCACGAAAAACTTTTTCAGCAGACCCTATTTAGAATGGGAGTTACCGGACAATTTAGCGGCTTTTCTCCTCAAGACTTAAATTAATCGTGCCGCGGGGGTTTATTGGTCGCAGAACCCGCCGGAACGACCTTGTAGGTGGGGGGGATACCTTTGAGGGAAATGAGCGTATTCATCACCGTTTTTGCCACGGGAGCGGCCACAGTGGAGCCAAAAGTATTCGCACCCTTGGGTTCATCCACCACCACCAAAACCACATAACGGGGCGATTCGATCGGTAAAATCGCCACAAAACTGGTAATTTTGGCGTTAGGTAGATAACCCCCCGTCGGACTAGCTTTTTGTGCGGTTCCCGTTTTACCTCCGATGCGATAACCAGGGATTTGGGCTGCTACCCCCGTCCCCTTGCTAACGACGGTTTCCATCATTTCCACCACTTGCCGGGCCACGGTGGGAGAAAAGACTTTTTTGCTGGGATAATCGGGCCGCCAGTGCAAACGGCCGCGGTCGTCGGCTAATCCTTTGATCACATGGGGAGTCACCAGGGTGCCACCATTGGCCAGCGCACCGTGCAATTGTACTAATTTTAAAGGCGTTAGGGATAAACCTTGACCAAAGGAAGCGGTGGCCGATTCAATGGCATTATCCAGAAATTCTGGTTCGGGTTTGAGATATCCTGCCACTTCTCCGGGTAAATCTACACCAACCCTTTGATTTATTTTCAATCCTAATAAACTTTTATAGAAATCAACTCGCCTCATTTTTTGGGCAATTTGCACCATAGCCACGTTACTAGAGGTTTGCAGAACTTGGGCCATATCTAGCGCCCCATTACCCTGTTTAGAGGCATTTTTAATCGTCCAGGGACCGACAGTAATCGCCCCCGGATCATTGACTACCGTATTAGCTTTAACTGCCCCTGCTTCCATGGCCAGGGCGATAATAATTGGTTTAAAAGTTGACCCCGGTTCGTACTGATCGGCTACGGTCCAATTTTTAAATAGAGCCACATTGGCTTTATAGTATTCATTGGGGTTAAAAGTTGGCTCACAAACTAGGGCTAAAAGAGAACCATCAAGGGAGTCCATGACGATGACAGCTCCTCGTTTAGCATTAAATTTTTTTAGCTGTTCTCGTAGGGCCGTCCGGGCTGCTCTTTGTAGTTTTAAATCGAGGGTTACTTCTAACTGTAATTCATCAAATTGAAAGATACCATCGGGAACAAAAGCCGGTAAAATTCGCCCGTCTCCCATGCGTCTTGTATTGACAGAAAAAGGATCTCTTTCTAATAACTGACTGGAACCTCTCTCTAATCCTGCCTGGCCACGATGTTCTTTATCTACATAGCCAATCACGTCGGCTGCCACATCGTCTTGGGGATAATAACGAGCGTATTTTTCCTCTAATTCTACACCATCAAGAGATAATTGTTTTAAGCCCCTAGCCACGGATTCGGTTAATTGATTGGCTAAACGAATTCCTGTTTCTTTTTCTTTAAATCTTTGAATCAGTTGATTAGTAGGAATATTTAATAAAGGAGCTAATTTATCAGCCACTTCTGCCGGGGGAATAGCAAACAGTTTTGGGTGTACATAAAGAGTATAAATCAAGCGATCAGTCGCTAAAACATTACCATTACTATCGACGATCGCCCGCCGGGGAATATAGGGTCTAATACTGGTAGTTTGCTGTTGTCTGGCTCTTTTTTGTAATTCCTGTGCTTGTACTATTTGCAATTGGTACAAGCGCCAAGCTAAACCCACAATACCCATGACTAAAACCAACCACACCGCCATCAATCGCCCGTTACTCACAGGCATTTTTTTTGACTGTTGTTGCCTTTTTTTGTCGTTTAAATAGGACTTTCTGTCCCGAATCCTGCCCGAGGGCGATCGAGTTTCTTTGCTTCTAAATTGGGGTCTTTTTGTGTCAGTCATGAGCAGTATCTTTCAGTTATCAGTAAACAGTGATCAGTTATCAGTAAACAGTGATCAGTAAATAGTAATCAGTGATCGGTAAAAAGACAGTAGGAAACTTCTATTTAATACTGCACACTTAAAAACTCACATCTGATAACTTTTAACTTACCCACTGATAACTGATAACTGATAACTGTTAATAGGCACTTCTGGGTTGAGAATTGACGGTAGATTGGGATTGAGAAGCGGGATACTGTTTCAGGTTAGGAGCAGATTTACGCTGTAAAAAGATAGTTTGGAAGGGTTGGGGATGAGTTAATCCGGTTTCGGGTTTTTCTGCTTGTTCAGCTAGTTGATGTTTAAGGGTTTCATTGGTAGCCAAAAGATTGCGCTCGTGACGTTGCAGTGTTTCCAGTTTACCAAATTCTTTGTCCCAAACCTTGGGAATATATACCGTCCAAGCATATATTCCCAGAGTCGAACCCAACAGACAAAAAGTAATCACAGCTACTATTCTTTCTAGGAGGCAAAGGAAACGTAATTGACGCGAGGCTAATTGTTTTTGTGTTGGGGCCACGGGAACTCTCACCACCGATTTAGTCGTCGGTTTTAATGTTGGGGTCGTCTGATTTACTGCTGACTGGGGACGAGGCTGACTGCCTTGGCTTTTTGGGCGAGAAACGGGAAGGGGAATATAAGAATTATGGGCAGCAGACATGATTTTCTCTCAACATTTCTAGCTAGTGGTCGTTGTCAAAAATTAAGTTTCTAAAATTAGGAGTCGGTCATCAGTAGTCAGTCGGAAATATTTAATTGATCACTGTCGCCTTTTTTCCTTTTTTCTTTTTACCTTAAAATCACTGTTCTAGCTCTAGACGTAAACGATATAAGATAGTTTGCGGATGAACTTGAGCGAGAATTTGATTAATCACCGTACTCGGTCCAGATGCCCCCCAACTACAACCGCGTTCTAGATAGATTTTAGCGGCTTTCCCGATGATATAGGTTCCATAAGCAGCAATTGCTCCCTGTAGGAGAGCGGTGCTACCGTAGAGAGTTAAAGAGGTGGGATTTTCAAAAATACTCGCCGCTGCCGCTGCCGTTTTGCCCAAACCGATAATCACAGTGCTGAGGATTTCCCCCACCAGCAACCCCCCACTGCTCAAAAGTAGAGTCCGCCAGAGTTGACCAGCTTGGTGACTGGTAATTGGCAGGCCGTACAAACGAGCTAAAGCCCGAACTAGAGTCAAATCGACGATTGAAGCCCCTAGTAGGTCTAAAATAGCGATCGGATTGGCCGCAATCGCTAAAGCCTTATATTTTGCGTATTGCCAGATAATTTCCTCCGCTTGACTGTCCCGGAGTTCCAGGGTTTTTCTAGCGATATTTTCCTCCGCTTCTTGCCCCTGCACTAAAGCATTTAAGGCCAGCAGCGATCGCCCTTCCCGATTTAAAATCGTTAAGAGTTTATCTTGCAGCTCCTCAATTTGGGGGGGAGGGGTTTCCCACTCAGTCACCACGCTCCCATCGGGGTATTCCACCCGGACGGGAATCGGTTGCGGTTCGGCGGCTACCATAACTATCTCATCGCTAGTTAACAAATCTTCTAACGTTTTTTCGTCTCGATTGGTTCCTAATCTCTGTAACTGCTGAAAAATCTGACGGCGATCAGCTTCTGGATAGAGATCAATCTTATTAAACACCAAAATAATCGGTTTTTTCGCCTGGCGCAATTCTTCTAAGGCCTCGTATTCGGTGCGGGTAATATCCCCGGCGACGATAAATAAAATCAAATCGGCACTTTTAGCGACTTCCCTGGCCATATTCGCCCGCGCTTCCCCTTCAATCTCATCCAATCCGGGGGTATCGATTAATTCTATCTGAATTTTACCCGTGGCTGGTGTCCAACGCACCGATCGCGGCCAGCGTGTCACCCCGTGCAGGGGTCCAGTTGTCAGGACTTTTTGACCGACTAAAGCGTTTACCACCGAGGATTTACCGCGACTGACTAACCCGAAGGCCGCCACCCGAATCACCGTTTCATCCAGTTTATCCAAGGCCGATTTTAAGGACTGCAAATCCTGTTTAACGGCGGCCTGAAGTTGGGGATCGGGGGGATAATTCCAATGGCGGCGAAAACTGGCATACCAAGTTAAGGCCTGTTGTAAACTAGCCTTAGCCTGATTGTAATGAGTTTCCTCGAGGGATGGGGTCTTGGTCACGGTTGATTTTTTAACTGTTTATTGATGCTGCTGCCTTTATTGTAGAGTTTCGGGGCGGTAACTGAGATGAGGTTATCTGGGGCCAGGGGAAGACTTTTCAGTAATCAGTGAAAAGAAATTAGCGAAGTTTTCCACTAAAACCCTAACACCTAACATCCTACTCCGCCAATCCCAATTGACCCAATAGCTGAAGGATAGTTTTTCCGGTTACGGGATCTCGCCAATCGGGGGCAATTTCTGCCAGGGGAAGCAGCACAAAGGCCCTTTCTCGGCAGCGGGGATGGGGTATCTGTAATTCGGGTGTTTCTAAGATCAGGTCATCATAAAATATTAAGTCTAAATCGAGGGTACGCGGTCCCCATCTTTCCCGTCGGACTCTCCCGAATAACTGCTCGATTTCTAATAATTTATGCAGTAAATCTAGGGGCGATAAATCCACTTGCACAATGGCGCCACCGTTGAGATAATCGGGCTGAGGCAGCCCGACGGCCGCGGTTTGATACCATTGGGAATGAGCTTCTAGTTTAATTCCTTTGACTCGCTCTAATTCCCCTAAAGCTTGCCCTAAAATTGTCGCTGAATCTCCTAAATTACTGCCCAGAGCGATCGCTGCTCGCTTCATCCACATCCTTCCTCAACAATAATCTCGGCTAATTCCCCCGTCGCCCCTAAAGATTTACCTAAAAATATATTGACATTTGGATGCTTTTGTGATAGTTCAAAAACTTGGGCTTCGATCGCATCCGTAATTCCACCAGCAAAGAGGAAATAGGGCAGTATAGCGATTTTTTGGCTACCTTGAGCGATTAAACTCTCGATTTGTTGGGATAAACTCGGTTCTATCGACCAATAGGCTGTAATTGCTCCAAAAAACGCCGCTAGATTCTCCACTTCCCGATTACCCCCGGAGCGACGACTACCGTGGGATAGTAAAATGCGGTCTTGGGGGCTTAAATCAGCAAATTGTCGGGATAACAGCGATTTTATGCCCTGATAACTGCCTAAATGGGGCTTTAACTCTAGCTTGATCGGCGATCGCACTTTGGCCACGGCCGCGGGAATATCTTCTTTAACGTGAACCCCCGACAGGAGAAACAGGGGGATAATCTGCAACCGGTTACATCCTTGGCTTTGTGCTTGTTGGGCAAAAGCTTCTATTTGTTGATGGAGCGGTGTTATCGCTAATTCTAGGGCGGCAGTCCCGACTAATACCCGATTATCTGCTTCTAGAACCGCTAGAGATGGGCTAAACTCCGATTTACTCCCTAATCTTTC
The DNA here is from genome assembly GCF_050500235.1 of Microcystis protocystis FBCC-A270. Classification (NCBI taxonomy): domain Bacteria; kingdom Bacillati; phylum Cyanobacteriota; class Cyanophyceae; order Chroococcales; family Microcystaceae; genus Microcystis; species Microcystis protocystis. The sequence goes on along the minus strand of NZ_CP191407.1, from coordinate 3,637,275 downwards.
GGCGGGTTGACTGATTTTTTCTTGAACTAAGGCTGCTAATTGCGTCACCGCCATGGCTGGACGCGGATCGCGACTACCGTGGAAAACCAATAAATAGGCTGAGGAGGTCTTCAAAGAAATCTTGCCAAAATAGTTTAGTTTTTAGCCTAATACATTTTCTCTCCCTTTAGGCATAAATGCCCCTGATATTCTCGATTTAGCTGGTAAGCGGGAAAACGTCCCCATTGGTGGGAAGTGCTACCATTTTACGCGATGTAAAGTGTGAGCAAATCGGCCCGCCGGCTTGAGTTAGCCTAGATATTGAGGTATAACCTAATTAATCGCCCAACTTAGTCAACGAGGCAGTTAACGTGAAAGTGGAAACAGACAGTAAACAATTACCCTCCTACGAACAACCACCCCTAATAGAAGTGGTAAAATTACCTACAGTTTTATCATCAGAATCTTGCCGGATAGACGCAGCAGAAGATGATGATGATGAACTGGATTGTCGGGGAGTTTTTGTAGTTTCTCATCAACCGAAAATCTTATTTTCCGAAGAAGTAAACATTAAATCTCAGGAAAAATCCACTTGGAAACCTTGTGTTATAATTGATAAGTCTCGAATCGAAGATGATAACTAATGACCTTTGGTATGAGGCGGTAGATGCAAATGTTGAGTTAACCCAAGGGGATATTATTCTTAATTGTCCTGTGGTTCGTTGGGCTTCTAAATCTGTTGAGGTAAGCAATCAAACAGAAATTGAAACCCTTCGATCCTTAGTGGAAGTAGCTGAGATTGATCTGGTTGTTATCACCCAAGGCTGCGACTTAGAAAACAAGAAAGTCAATAATGTCATCCTTTCCCCTCACTTTGCTCTCAGTCAATATCAAGAATATTGGGAACAGACAATGAACAATATGAAACAAAATCCTACGGCCAAGGCGTGGGGGAGATATTGTGATGATATTAAAAATGGTTATATATGGAATCTTTCTATGCTCAACGAAGGGGAAATCGGCAACCTAAAATTAACTCATCGAATAGTTGATTTTCATGATGTGTACACTTTACCGAGGACTTTTTTGGAATCCTTCTTGCAAAATAAACAGCAACCTCGACTTCGTTTACGTCCTCCCTATCGTGAACATTTATCTCAAGCTTTCGCTAGATTTTTTATGCGAGTTGGTTTACCTACAGGAGTAAAAAAAGTCTGGTAATAGATAAATCACCTTAACTTTTACCAATAACTACCTATAGGGAAAGATTGGTTTTTTGGCGATTCGATAAATCCTATGGTTTCCTATCCACAGTTCTAGCTTTGTGGGCGATTTGGTTCACTTGATAACGAATTATTGCGATAGCTTGCCATTAACTAATTTTCAGCGATAATCTAAAGTCAGAGTCTATCGGGAGATAAGATCATGAACCTTCGTCTAGTTCTATTTTCAGGCCTAGTAACGGCTTTAGTTGGTGCTGGTATCGGTTATGGCATTAGCCGCATTGAACGCAATCCCAGCCAAGTCAACTATAGAAATCCCTATAACTATCAAATCATCTATAGACGTTATTTTGCCGGTGCCGGGGCAGCCCTGGGCTTCTGTGTGGGTGCGGGTTTACAAATGGTCAAAGAACTCAAAGAAGCCAGAGATAGAGAAATGGGCATCCTAGATGATGGGTCAGAATTCTAGTCTTTTGGGGCTAATTCCTCAAGAATGATGAATTGAACGTGATTAATCGCTAAATCGCCGATGGGAACTTGGGTTTTTAACACCGGTTGTCCTTCACTGAGCATTCGTTCAAAGGGGATATCTTTGGCAATTTCCGTGTGATACCAAGCTAAACCCATAAAGAAACGATTGGGATAGGGACCGCCTTCAAAAATATCATCGGGATTGGACTCCATGGGAACCCAACCGATAGAGGGAAGATAAAATTCCATCCAGACGTGATTGTAATCTGGTTCGAGGGGTAAATTACGTTCGAGGGGATGGGGTGGGCATTTATAACGTCCTACCGTGCGACAAGCAATACCATTGAGACGACACAAAGCCAATAATAAACCCACATATTCCCCACAGGAACCGACTCCGCGCCGCAGGGCAATATCAGGGGTGTCGATGTTGGGTTTGATACCGTAGGAAAGCTGATCATAGACGTAATTACGAATACTATAAACTTTTCGGAGCAGATTGGTTTCCCGACCGGTCGCTTCTTCGGCAGCATTGAGGATAATTTCTGTACTCATGGCCAGATCATCATTATCGATCAAATAGCGATCGGGAAAATCGGCGGGTAAGGTGGGTAAATCTTCGCAATCTTGGGGGGTAATTTGGTATTTAATACCCCATACTTCTAATACGACTTTCCAACCAAAAATATGACGTTGTTTGCCGGTTATTTGCTCGAACTTAAATACTGCTACCCGCTGCCCGTCCTGAATTTCTTCAATAAAAGGCAATCCCACCGCTTCGACGCTGCGAATTTTTTGCCGCGGTGTTTCTAAGGGTAAAGCGATGCGCCATTCCACATTTTTGAGTTCGATATTATAGAGGGGTTCTAATTCCTCGACGTAGGATAATTCAATCAGATAACCGTTAGAAAGGGTGTATTTTTTAGCGGGATCGTAGTGAAAATATAGAGGATGGACAAAAGTACGCGGACGATAACTAAGTTCGTGAACTTGTTCAGAATTGGGATTATCGCGGATACAGGGTTCTTGGAAAGCATAGGCCACATATAATATATCCTTGCCACTGTTAGCATCGCGATAAAATGCTAATCCCGTCGGCGATTCAAAAGGAGTTATCATGCTAAAAAGCTGTTCTCCCGTGGCGCGATCAAGACAGTAAACCGTTTGTTCTAGGGTATCCGTTAACCAAAGTTCTTCCCCGCGAATGGTGATATTTTCGATGCCGATACCAGGCGCGTATAAACGAGTAATTTCCTGTCCCGATTGGCGATCAAATATAAAGATTTGTCCAGAACGTTGACAAGTGACATAAATTGTGTTACCAGTTACGGCGACTCCGTTAGCGGTGTAGGGAAGACGGGTAAAAAATTTCGGGGTAAAATCTTCGAGAGTGCAGCAGTAGAGATTTTCGCGAGTAGTAAACCAGAGGTTATTTTGATCATCGATTGCCAATCCCGTCGTCCCGACGAATTCCTGCCAGCGATGGGAATTAAGTACGCTTGTATGACCAGTATCGAGGGCAATTTGGTATAAATAGCCGTTTTTTGCGTCGATAGCGATTAATTTGTCATCTTGAAATACAATTCCGTGCAGAGCCGTGGCGCTAATCGGACGAATCGTTTGACGATGGGAGGGAAGACTGGCAGGATCGAAAATCATAGGAGGAAACGAAAAGGGAGAGCGTTTTTAGGTGAATAAAACAGCAATTCTCCCCACGATAGCAAATTTTCTCGCCCTTGAATGCTCGTAATGAACTGCAATCCCGAAAAAAATGTCAAGAATTGTCACCTATAGTCCCTCTCATACCCTTGTACCTACCTACGAGTGTTTCAATCGTTGCAGTTATTGTAATTTTCGCAGGGATTTAGGCACTGATGGCTGGTTAAGTTTGGAAAAAGCCAAAGAGATTTTAACTGCTTTGCAGGGTTCGGAAATTACGGAAATTTTAATTCTTAGCGGCGAAGTTCATCCTTTAGCAGCCAATCGAGAGTTATGGTTTCGGCATATTTATAATTTGGGAGAATTGGCTTTAAATATGGGTTTTTATCCCCATACCAATGCGGGGATTTTAACTTTTGCTGAGATGGAAAACCTGAAAAATGTCAATCTATCTATGGGCATAATGTTAGAACAAATGACGGTGACTTTATTAGATACTGTCCATCGTCATGCCCCCAGTAAAGTGCCATCCCTGCGTTTAGAACAGTTACAATGGGCGGGAGAATTAGGAATTCCTTTTACCACGGGTTTATTATTAGGAATTGGTGAAACAGAATACGATCGCTTAGTGACCTTAGAAACTATTGCCACTATTCATCAACGTTGGGGACATATTCAAGAAGTGATCCTACAACCCTACAATCCGGGTAAAAGAGAACAGTGGCAAAATAACCCTTTTGATCTGCAAAAATTACCCGATCTGGTTAGACAAGCTAGGGAAATTTTGCCCCCAGATATTGTCATTCAAATTCCCCCGAATCTAGTCCCTGATCCTCTTTTTCTCTTGGATTGTTTAGCGGCAGGAGCGCGGGATTTAGGCGGTATTGGCCTGATCGATGAAGTTAATCCCGATTACCTCCATTTACACCCCGATAAATTAAAGGAATTTTTAGCAGTTTATGGCTGGGAATTAAAGCCGCGTCTGCCGGTTTATCAGTAATCAGTGACCAGTAATCAGGGAAAAGATAGCACTGTTAATGCCATTTAACACGCCTTACTTAATACCGCATAATTGATTATTATTCATTCTTAATTCTCCTGACGACCGACGACCGACGACCGACTCCTAGCGCCTGACGACCGACTCCTAACCCTAACAACAATTTTTGATTTTTACCAGAGGTCTTATGATTCCCTCAAGCGAGCGCTACTGGCTCAAAAATGCTCATATTCCCGTTTCCCTGCTAGAAAATGAGGGGTTTTCTCCCCAAACCGCCGAGGGATTAACCTTAGTTAATCTGGAAATTAATGACGGTAACATTAATCGCATCACCTCAACCATCCCCCCCGAAGATAATATTCCCGTTATTGACCTCAAAAAAAAGATTGTTTTTCCTTGCTTTGTCGATATGCACACCCATCTCGATAAAGGTCATAGTTGGCATCGTTGTCCTAACCATGATGGCACTTTTGACAGTGCCTTAAAAATGGCCCTAGAGGATTCCCGACGGGAGTGGCGCTTAGAGGATGTGTATCGTCGCATGGAATTCGGCGTTAAATGCAGTTATGCCCACGGAACCGCCGCTATTCGCACCCATATCGACTCTTTTGGTCAACAGGCACAGATTAGCTTAACCGCTTTGGGAGAATTGCAACGACAATGGGCCGGTAAAATCACCCTGCAAGCGGTTTCTCTAGTTTCCCTTGACTACTATCAAACCTCCGAGGGAGCGGCCTTAGCCGATAAAATTGCCGAATTTGGGGGCATATTAGGGGGAGTAGCCTACACAAATCCCGATTTACAGGCACAAATTGATATTACCTTCAAATTAGCCCAAGAAAGGGGCTTAAATCTCGATTTTCATCTGGATGAAAACGGCGACCCCGATTCCACCTGTTTAGCAGCGATCGCCCGTACTGCTATCAAAGAGCAATTTGACGGACAAATCATCTGTGGTCACTGTTGCAGTTTAGCGGTACAATCCCCTGAAATAATCCAAGAAACCCTAAATTTAGTCAAAAATGCGGGTATTGCTATCGTTAGCTTGCCGATGTGCAATCTCTACCTACAGGATCGTCAAGAGGAAAAAACCCCTTTTTGGCGCGGAACAACTAAGATAAAAGAGATGAAAAAAGCGGGAATTCCGGTGGCTTTTGCCAGTGATAACTGTCGCGATCCCTTTTATGGTTTTGGGGATCACGATGGTTTAGAAGTCTTTACCCAAGCGGTGCGGATTGCCCATCTCGACACACCCTACGCTGACTGGGTAAATAGTGTCACCCTCACCCCAGCAAATCTGCTCGGATTGCCCCATTTAGGGCGCATTAAGACGGGTCTAGAGGCAAATTTGTTAATTTTCAAGGCGCGATACTTTAGCGAGCTATTATCGCGACCACAGTGGGATCGCCTTGTGATTCGGCGCGGGTTGAGCATCGATACTACTCTCCCCGATTACCAAGAGTTAGATGATTTAGTTCTAGGAATTGAGCAACTCCTGTAAGGGTTTGACAAAAACCACCGATTCTAGGTTGATAGCACCGTAAATATGGGGAAAGGTCTCTTTTTCTAGCTCTAAAGTGGCATTTTCTGGGTTAGGATGTTGGGGCTGCTCCCATTTGACCGGGGCCTGCAATTGTTCGAGAGAAATGGCTAAAACCAGCAAGTCTGGCTGATTTTGATAAAAAGCGTCCACAACTTTCGGAATTTGTTCTAAGGTGGAGCAATGGATAAATCCCTCATTTTTTAGGGAATACGCCCGATATTCCCCCATTTCACGAGCTATTTGCCAACCTCTTTCTGTAGTGATGTGATAGATCATCGGTTCGCCTCCTACTGTTACCTTATTCCTAATTTTAGGATATAGCCTGAAGCTGTCAGCGTCCCTCAATTCTCTTAAACTAGGGGTCAGGGAATAAAGACAAGAAATTTGTCCGACCACTGACCAGAACAAAATTGCCGATAACGGCCTCAAAATCTCTTGATAGTCTCTTTTTACCTGATATTAACCTTTTCCCCTTAAAATGAGCTTACCGAGGCAATAACTGCAAAAATCTATGCTAGATAAAATATTTACTCCCAATCCCTACGCTGAAAAACCCGCACCTCTGCGTCCTCGCAAGGGGGTAATTATCGGTGTTGGTCAGGTGGGGATGGCCTGCGCTTACTCGATGTTAATTCAAGACTGTTTTGATGAATTAATTCTGCAAGATATCGCCACGGATAAAGTCGAAGGGGAAGTGATGGATTTAAGGCACGGAATGCCTTTTATTGAACCCACAGACTTGAAAATGGGAACCGTGGCCGATGTGGGACAAAATGCCGATGTGGTGATTATTACTGCCGGGGCCGCCCAAAAAGAGGGAGAAACCAGATTACATCTCCTTGAGCGAAATGTGGCGATTTTTCGCCGTATTCTGGAGGATGTGGCTGTTTACTGCCCCAGTGCTTTGATTTTGGTGGTGAGTAATCCTGTCGATATCATGACCTATGTTACCTTGAAAATCACCCATTTTCCGCCTTCTAGGGTGATTGGTTCGGGTACGGTGCTAGATTCTGGCCGTTTACGCTCTCTTTTATCCACCCAACTCCATGTAGATGCGCGTAACGTCCACGCTTATATTATCGGTGAACACGGGGATAGTGAGCTTGCTGTCTGGAGTTCGGCCAATATCGGAGGAGCAAGGTTACTAGAAGGAGATTGGCAGGATTTAAGCGCAACCGACCAAGAAAGCTTAACAGAAATTTTTCTTCAGGTTAAAAACGCCGCCTATGAAATTATCAAACGCAAGGGTTATACTAGCTATGCGATCGGTTTAGCTACCACAGATATCGTTAAAGCGATTTTACGTTCCCAAGAAAGAATTCTGACTATTAGCACTCTCCTCGATGGTCAATACGGTCTCAAAGATGTGTGTTTAAGTATTCCCTCGGTGGTTAACGAGAAAGGAGTGATTAAAACCCTGAATCTTGCTCTCAGTCCCAGAGAAACCCAACAGTTACATAATTCGGCCAAAATCATGCGCGATTTAATCGATCAACTCAAAATTTAACTTAGGGTTGGCTGAATAAATCTAAAAACATTGTTGGGTAAGATTTTTAGATTTTTTTGCCCTCAAAAAGTGCCGAACATAAGAGCGATCAAAGGCAAAATTTTGGCACTTTTTCCCCGAAAATTAGGTAATTGTGGGGTGGACTGAAGCAATTAGTGCTAGACTTCCCGAAAAGTCTATTTTATTTCAGCTTCTTGTTAGGGATATGCTCTGGCTAATACGCTTTTGGTTATGATATGGGGAAAAGTTCCGGCGATGGCGCTAAAATGGTGTGATATGCTGAAAGTTTCCAATTATCTTTACTCTCAGCAGTGTTATACAGTCGGCAGAATTGTGCAAAAAGTATATTGAGATACAGAAATGCTAGGAGAATTAGTTGAAATTGTAACCAAATTATTTGAAGTCAGCGATCGCTTGAAGCAATCTGAGGATGAAGATCGAAAACGGGTTATAAAGTATTTTGAGCAAGTAGGGGATTGCCTTCTGGGTATTGAACAGGAACTTAGAAATGGCAACCCCTATCATGGCAGGTGGGGCGAACTTCAGGAATATGCTAGAAATTTTCCCAAAAGCATTAGTAAATCTATAGGTGAAGATAAAGAAAAAGAGCTATCCTTGCTATTAGAAGCAATTGTAAATAATACTCCTGAAGACGATAGCGATATTAAAACAATTGCAACTACTGGTGGCAGATTTAAAGCACTTGCAGTCAATATTGCTACAGAAAATGGAGAAGCTCCACCACCGGTTAAACAACCGAAACAACCTATACCTGTAAGCCGTAGAACTGTTGTGTATGCAGCTATCGGAACGGCTACAGCCATTGCGACTGGGACGGCTGGTTGGTTTGCTCGTCAATATCAACCATCTGTTCGATGGAAGATGGTTAGCTTTTTAGGAGAAAGCACAAAGAACAAAGTAATTCTTTTTGACGCTCCATTAATGATTAGTGAACGTATTAAAGCAATAACCAACGGTCAATTTATTATCGAAGTTGATAAAACTGGAAACATACTAACAGAGGAAATATTACAAAAAGTAAGTGCGGGAGACGATATTCAATGCGGATTTAGTGGAATTTATTATGAACAAGAAAAATATAGACCCCTCTACTTTGGTTGTGCTGTTCCTTTCGGGTTGAGTCCTCAAGAACAAACTGCTTGGCTCTCATATAAAAAAGATCCTAACGACCAGCTAACTTATATACAAAGTCTTTACAGAGAAATAGGTTTGAATGTAATTCCTTTTCCAGCAGGAGCGACAGGGGGACAGATGGGAGGTTGGTTTAAGAAAGAGATTAATACAGTTGCAGACTTCAATGGGTTAACTATGCGTATTCCTGGATTGGGAGCAGATGTATTATCAGATTATTTCGGTATCAAGACAGATAAAAAGATTTTTGGAAAAGCACTCTCAATAGGAGAAATATCTACCGAGCTTGAAAAAGGCACTATACAAGCTGCTGAATGGATTGGACCGCACGATGACTTTCAGTTAAATTTGCATAAAGCAGGAGCTAAATACTACTACTATCCTGGATGGTGGGAACCAAGCACAACTTTTGATGTGCAAGTCAACAAAGATGCTTGGGAAAATTTGCCCCCAGAGTATCAAAGAATATTTGAGGCTGTTTGCCATGAAACCTACACAAAGATATTATCCGAATATGATCGAAGAAACGCTCGGACGCTTGGAGATATAAGGAAGTTAGAAAGTTCAGGAAATATCAAAATCCTACCATTTCCCGATGAGGTTCTACAGGTAGCTCAAGCTAACACAGAGGAACTTCTTAAACTGTATGATGCGAATCCGCAGTTTAAGGAAGTACATGATGAGTGGGAAGGATTTAAAACACAAATGAGAAGTTGGGATGATTTATCCGACTTAACTAAAATAATGTCTCGTTTAAATCAACCCATAAATATGGTAGTGCAGTAGGTGGTTTAATTAGTAGTGTGGTTGGTCTGGTTTTTGGTCTTTCGGATAATGTAAATTCACAGTCTTGAATGCTGCTTGACCTTGATTGGGTAAGCGATAATTGAGGATATCTCCTTTAGCGATCGCCGCTCTGGTAGTACGCCGCTTTGGTAGAGTGTGTTAATGAAATGTAACGCACCTCTTTTTTTCTCTAGCCGTAGCACCATGTTCATTCATTGAAGCAAGTTATTGTAAGCTAACGGGGTTTTTTGATTTTTGAAAAGGCGATCGTTAGTTACCGTCCTGACTTAAAAAATAGCCAACTGCACCTTGAAGCTGTTCCATCCCTTGTTGCAGTTGGTCAATACGAGCCTTAGATTCCTCCATTTGTTGAGCAGTAGCTTCCACAAACCGATCAATACGCCGATTCGTTGCCTCACTGATTTCTGCTAATCTGTCAATATTGCTTTCTATTCGCTCTATTCGCTGCTGACTTGCCTCTAGACTGGCTTCAATACGGTCTAACCGAGAACTTTGCCACCACATTTAGTTAACACCTTGAAAATAAGCGATTATTGTCCTCAGTTTAGCAAATCTTTAGACAAATTAATCTCTTTTCATAGGGCGATCGCTTGAGGTGAAACTGCGATCGCCGCTCTGGTTGTTAATGAAATCTAACACACCTCTTTTTTCTCCAGTCAAACTATTTTTGACTAATCTCGAATGCTAAGTCTTATCTGTAAAAACAGACATCAAAGGCAAGAAAGAAGTTCATCTGTCCTAGTATTAGCGGCGCATATTTATCTTGTGTCCAAGCAAAGGCTAAATCTACGGTGGGGAATTGCTCAACAGTAGCTTTAACAACCAATGCACCAGCTTCAAATCTAGCTAAATTACCTCCTAATGGCAGAGATAGCCTTTGGTTTTCCCAGACTGCACCTAAAGCTAAACCCATTTCATAGGGCAACACATTAACACTAGAGCCAGTATCCAAGAGACCCGAAACATTCAAGGATTGACTTTGATAAGTTAATGTCAATGGTAAATAAGGAAGCGCACTTAATGCCCCAAGACTAGAATCTACCTCGGTGAAAGCAAATCTTACCTTATTAGCCATGAGTCAATTCTTGTTTCTCTTTTAATGCTTGAGCAAGAATGGCGGCAGCCTCAAAAGAGTCATGTAAACCTTGTCTAGAGAGATCATCTTCAATAGACATCGGTACAATACCAGAATCCTTGAGCAACTCGGCTACAAGAAAGTTAAGTAATAAGAGCTTATCGGAGTAAGACAATTGCTTTAGCAGGGGCGCAAATTGAGTAGTTGTCAGCATGGATTCAAGAAAGTTACGGATTTTGACTTTCTGCACTTTGTCTGAGTATAACACCACCTTTGCGCTAATCCCTGCCCCAAAAGCAGGCTAACTTTGCTGTTAGACAGAAATCCCAGAAATGTTCAATCTAATCTTTATAGTTCTTCGGTTTGTGTTAGGCCATGGACGGGGTTATAAAGGGCGATTTTTGTCAATCAATTAAGTCTCTGGCCAGATGAGGATTTATTGCGATCGCATTTCCTCTATTGCGATGCCGAAGGCACTGCGTAGCAGTACGCCGCTCTGGTAGTTAATGAAATCTAACACACCTCTTTTTTCTCTAGTCAAACTATTTTTGACTAATCTCAAATGCTAAGTCGTATCTGGCTCTCCCAGGTTTGGTGGGTAAAATGTATTCTAAGATACATTCCTCCTAGCGAGGGGGTGGAACGAACCACAAAGACACAAAGGACACAAAGATCGATCGATCATATAGTAAGTTAAACTTATCACACAGAACCTAGAAGAGCCCGTATCTGTAAAAACAGACATCAAAGGCAAGAAAGAAGTTCATCTGTCCTAACGTTTGCCGAAAAGGTTTTTATACCATTTCTCTAAATGAAAACTACACATCGAATTTAAATCCCCCTTTAAGTTCCCCTTTTTAAGGGGGATTTGGGGGGATTAAACTTCTGTAGTCAGACTTTGGAGAATTGGTATTGTAAAGTATAAGATGATAAAACTCCCAATCGAACTTTCAAAACCCACTCTCCACTCCCCACTCCCCGATACTTTTTAAACAGCATTTAAGACCATCACCATCCCTAAATATTTGCTCCGATTTTTTATAGTAAAGTTATACTATTAAGGAAGCAAAGACGAAATTCTAGGGTTAAGCAATGGTTAGACAACTCGACGACAGCCCGAAAACCACAATCGTCTATCCCGATAGCGATGGTAAACCGATGGCCGACAATACAAGACAATTTCGCTGGATTACGACGATTAAAGCGAATTTAGACTGGTTATTTGCCAATGATGCCGATGTTTTTGTCGCCGGTGATTTACTCTGGTATCCCGTGGAGGGAGATAATAAGACTCGACAAGCACCCGATGTGATGGTAGCTTTCGGCAGACCAAAAGGCGAAAGAGGTTCCTATCAACAGTGGAAAGAGAACAATATCCCCCCACAAGTGGTTTTTGAAATTCTCTCTCTGGGTAATACCCAAACGGAAATGACCAGAAAACTACTGTTTTATGACCGTTATGGTGTGGAAGAATACTACATTTATAATCCCGATAAAAATGATTTGGGTGGCTGTATTCGTCGGGAAAATCGGCTCGAAAGTCTGGAAAATCTCGATAATTGGGTCAGTCCTCGCTTGGGCATTCGTTTTCAATTAGCCCAACCAGAGTTACTCTTGTATTATCCCGATGGTCAACTTTTCACCAGTTACAACCAAGAACGACAAAGGGCCGAAACGGAACGACAACGGGCCGAAACGGAACGACAACGGGCTGAAGCGGAAAGTCAACGGGCTGAAGCGGAACGGCAACGGGCCGAACGATTGGCGGCAAAACTGCGGGAGTTAAATATTAATCCCGAAGAAACTTAAAAAAATTATCGCTACAATGAAAGTAGATAAATATCAAGTCCACTAGCTAGAGTCGGAACGGTAAGCCCAGAAAAAATGCGCTAGGGCAGGGCTGACTAAATCGACGAAGCAATCGCTAAATAGGATTAATTTCCGTCCAATTCTCCCCAATCCTGAACAGGAGAGGCAGAACCGAAGAATTTCTATAAAATTTCGGTAAGGGTGGAAAGATCAAGTAAGTTAGCGTTAGGGCTTAATCTTCGCCACGGAAAGGTAGAACTATGACAGTTTGTGAATATCGTCCAGGTTTAGAAGGAATTCCCGCCGCCCAGTCCAGTATCAGCTTTGTGGATGGGCAAAAGGGAATCTTGGAGTATCGGGGCATTCGGATTGAGGAACTCGCCGAAAAAAGTACCTTCCTCGAAACCGCCTATCTCCTTATCTGGGGTGCTCTGCCCACGGGGGCGGAACTGGAAGAATTTGCCGATGAAATCCGTTATCATCGACGCATCAAGTACCGTATCGAAGACATGATGAAATGCTTCCCCGAAAAAGGCCATCCCATGGATGCGCTACAAACTTCGGCGGCGGCTTTGGGTTTATACTATGCCAGGCGGGCCCTGGATAATCCCGACTATATCCGTCAGGCAGTAGTCCGGCTATTAGCGAAAATCCCGACTATGGTGGCGGCGTTTCAATTAATTCGCAAAGGTAATCACCCCATTCAGCCCAACGATAGTCTTGATTATGCGGCCAATTTCCTCTATATGTTGACGGAAAAACGACCGACGGATTTAGCGGCGAAAGTTTTCGATGTCTGTTTGACTCTCCACGCCGAACATACCATGAATGCCTCGACTTTTTCGGCCATGGTGACGGCTTCCACTTTAACCGACCCCTACGGTGTCATCGCTTCAGCAGTGGGAACTCTCGCCGGCCCCCTCCACGGTGGGGCAAACGAGGAAGTATTGTTAATGTTAGAGGAAATCGGTTCGGTGGCTAATGTTCGTCCCTATGTGGAAAAATGTATCGCCAATAAACAAAAAGTTATGGGTTTTGGACACCGGGTATATAAAGTTAAGGATCCCCGGGCGACGATTTTACAAAACCTTGCCGAACAATTATTCGCGGAATTAGGTTCCGATGAATACTACGATATAGCCCTAGAATTAGAACAAGCAGTGGTGGATATCTACGGCGAAAAAGGTATCTATGCTAATGTGGATTTCTATTCGGGATTGGTCTATCGGAAATTAGGCATCCCCAGTGATTTATTTACCCCGATTTTTGCCATCTCCCGGGTGGCCGGTTGGTTGGCCCACTGGAAAGAACAATTAAATGCTAACCGCATTTTCCGTCCTACCCAAATCTACACCGGACAACACGAAGTCCCCTATACACCGATCGAACAACGTTCTTAGATTTTATCTCCCATTTTTGAATGGAAACACGGTTTCTCGCCTTTGTCAATCTTTCCTAGGCGAGATTTTTTGTCTCATTTCCTGTTATATTGATGGGACAAGGAAACAGTCCATCGGCTTTCAGCTTGGTCAGTTTCGGTGTATATAGCAAGACAAGGTCTTTACTTCTAGATAGTCGGACAGAAAAATATTAAAGATTATGGTGAAATTTTGGCGCAGATTAACGGTATTTTTAATTTCTTGTTTATTGCTGATTTCCCTAACTGCTTGTGGTAATCAAGTTAGACGCAATCAAGTGGTCATATCGGTATTAAGTGACCCAAAAACCTTTAATGCTGTTTTATCGGCCGAATCCCCGAATATTTTTGGTTTAACCTACGAAGGACTATTAACAGAAAATCCCATTACTGGCAAAAAAGAACCAGTCTTAGCAGAATCTTGGACAATTTCCGATGATAATTTGAACATTATTTTTACTATGAGAGAGGGTTTAAAATGGTCGGATGGTCAACCCTTAACCGTTGATGATGTGGTTTTTACCTATAAAGATTTATATCTAAATCCTGATATTCCCAACAACTACCGCGATAGTTTAAGAATAGGATTAAAAAAAGAATTTCCAGTTATCACTAAACTAGATAATCGCCGAATCGAATTTAAACTACCCGAACCTTTTGCTCCTTTTTTAGATGCTGTCAGTTCACCGATTTTACCTAAACACGCTTTAGAAAAAACTATTCAGAAAAAAAGCCCCGATGGTAGGTTAGAATTTCTCTCCACTTGGGGGTTAGATACTCCTCCCGATAAAATTGTTTTTAATGGTGCTTATAAACTAAAAGAATATATCACGGGACAAAGGATTATTTTTGAGAATAACCCTTACTATTGGAAAAAAGATGACCGTGGACAACAATTACCCCATATAACTTCAGTAATTTGGGCAATTGTTGAATCACAGGACACAACTTTACTACAATTTCGTTCGGGAAGTTTAGATTCTATTGGGGTAACTCCCGAATTTTTCTCCCTCTTAAAAACCGAAGAAGAAAGAGGAAATTTCACTATTTTTAACGGCGGACCTGCCTACGGAACCCAATTTATCGGTTTTAATCTCAACCAAGGCAAACGCGACGGAAAACCCCTAGTAGAGCCAATTAAATCCAGGTGGTTTAATAACTTAAATTTCCGTCAAGCTATTGCCTACGGCATTAATCGTCAAAGAATGATTGATGATATTTATCGAGGGTTAGGACAAGAACAAAATTCTTTTCTTTCTATCCAATCGCCTTTTTACGATAAAACCCTGAAAGGTTACGATTATAATCCCGAAAAAGCCAAAGAATTATTATTAGAGGCGGGATTTAAGTATAATAGTGATAATCTTTTAGTCGATGCCGATAATAATCCCGTTAGATTTAACCTGATTACTAATGCAGGTAACAAAATCCGGGAAGCTATTGGGGCGCAAATTAAAAATGATTTAGCCGCAATAGGAATTCAAGTGGATTTTCAAGCGATCGCTTTTAGCAATTTAGTTGATAAACTAAGTAATAGTCTAGATTGGGAAGCACATATTTTAGGTTTTACTGGTGATAACGAACCCCACGCCCCTAATATTTGGTATGTAGATGGAAATCTCCACGCTTTTAACCAACAACCTCAACCCGGCAGCCCGCCGATTCAAGGCTGGCAAGCGGCGGATTGGGAGAAAAAAATCGCCGATTTATACGTCAAAGGTTCCCAAGAATTAGACTTTGAGAAGCGCAAAGTTATCTATAATGAAATTCAACAACTTCAACAGGAATACGTCCCGTTTATTTATCTAGTTAATCCCCTCGCTTTGGGGGCTGTGCGTAACTGCTTTGAAGGAATACAATTCTCCGCCTTGGGTGGAGCATTCTGGAATCTAGAAGAATTAAAGAAAACCTGTGGAGGTGTTTAATGACTCATTTTGGCATTCTTTGTCCCACCGCTTCTGGACATATTAATCCTCTCCTACCTTTAGGAAAAGAATTACAAAAACGCGGTCATAAAGTTACCTGTTTTCTAACTCTTGATGGTGAAGAAATGGTGCAAGCAGCCGGGTTAGATTTTCAGGCAATTGCACCCGACAAATATCCGAAAGGCACATCAGCCAAAAATTTAGCCGAAATTGGTCAATTACGGGGAACAGCCGCCGTCCGTCGCACGGTACAATCAGTGACTAATTCTACCGCTGCCCTCTTTGAAACTATCCCTCAAGAGATGCGTCGCTTGGGAATTGATGCCCTAATTGTCGATCAAGTCTCCCCCTCAGGGGGTACAATCGCAGAAAAATTAGCTATTCCCTTTGTCAGTTTTGCTGGGGCATTGGTTTTAAATCGTGACCCGCTTATTCCGCCCTTTATGACTACTTGGGACTATAATCCCTCATTTATCGGGGTTATTCGCAATAAACTTGGCTATAAACTCCTTGACTCTCTGACTCGTCCTCTGAATGAGTTAATCAACCGGCAACGTCAAGAATGGGGGTTAATTCCCTATCAAAACATCAATCAACGCTATTCACCCATCGCCCAAATTAGCCAACAACCTGCCGAATTCGAGTTTCCTCGGTCAAATTTACCCGCTCACTTTCACTTTACGGGTCCCTTTCACGATTCCTCCACCAGAAAAACGATTCCTTTTCCCTACGAAAAATTAACCGGACAACCCTTGATTTATGCTTCCCTCGGTACAATTCAAAATCGCCTACAATCGGCCTTTAATGCGATCGCCGAAGCCTGTGCCGATTTGCCGGTACAATTAGTTTTATCCTTGGGCAATACCGACTCTAACATTCAAATAACCACCAAAAACGCCCTAGTTGTTCCCTACGCTCCCCAATTAGA
This sequence comes from Microcystis protocystis FBCC-A270, assembly GCF_050500235.1. Lineage (NCBI taxonomy): Bacteria > Bacillati > Cyanobacteriota > Cyanophyceae > Chroococcales > Microcystaceae > Microcystis > Microcystis protocystis. The sequence goes on along the minus strand of NZ_CP191407.1, from coordinate 3,620,780 downwards.
GCTTTTAACCAGAGCCTCTCTTACTATCACCCACGCAGGCTTAAATACTACCCTAGAATCCCTTGCCCAAGCTGTACCGATGGTGGCCATTCCCATCACTAACGACCAACCGGGGGTATCTGCTCGGATAAAATGGTCGGGGACAGGGGAAGTGATTCCGATTTCCCGTCTAGAAGTTCCCCGTTTACGAAAGGCGATTGAAAAGGTCTTATCCGTCCCCAGTTACCGAGAAAATGCCCTGAGAATGCAAAAAGCACTACAGAAGACTGGAGGGGTGAAAATGGCCGCCGATATCGTCGAAAAAGCCATTTCTACCAGCCAACCCGTCCTATCGGTATAATAGCTAGGGTCTGCTGAAAAAGTTTTTCCTGGGGACAGGGTGTGACCAACTGTCTGCATCATAACCGATAGTGTCTGCCGCCGTTCCCTGTACACGCACTTGTTAGGCATCGGACTGGCTAGAGTGTATAAACTGGTGAAAGTCTGGTGATTTAATGAATTCTTGAAGGTCTTTTATTCCCTCTATAAATGAGGTTAGCATCCACCCAAGCTCTTCAAGATGAGCTAATAATCGAGGGTTTTGTTCATCTAAAAAACTGATTAACTTATAATAGTCTTCTATAGAGCTAGTATTGAGTAGTGCTAAATCTTGATGAATCAACTTGTTTCGTTCCAACACAATGTCTGAGAGAGCCTGTTTCTGAGCATTTAAGAAATCTGAGTCACTATAGGTAGCCTTAAATGACCAAGACATACCTAACTCAGAAGAGTCTAGTTGAGGTTCAGACTGACTATCATCCACTAGCACAGTGTTATGTAATTCCTTAACCAGTTGACCTAATGTGCGCTTACGAAATCTCTCATGACTGTCAACGAACTGGTTACAAGTTGATGTTGATAATCTCTCAATCTGACTAACTGAAAGTAGATACTTTAAAATACCTTCAATCTTTGAAAAATTAACTATATTTCTGCCTAGCTTTCTTAGTGCTTCAGTTCTAACTACTTCAATATCTATCGGTTTATCCATGATTAATGGTAAGGCGTTGACTATCTAAATTATCTATTTTCACAGGTAATGGCAGCGATGGTTAATTGCCCTCACTCCTAACCGCTCTCCCAGAACAAACAGGAAAGGTCTTTTGATAGACTAGAGTTATAGCCCGACAGTGGGGAGCTAGTGGCAAGAAAAGCTTAATATTTGAGATGAACCGATCGAGCCAGAATATCGTCTAGAATTAATTAGCTCAAAAAATCCCGACTGAATCTACCCTTAAGCAAACTTTTCTAAAAATGATGGCTGAATTACTGAGTCTAGTTCCTGCCAAGTCCCTCGAAACCGATGTAGTGTTAGGGGAACCGTCGGCAGTATGTCCCCTTCCTCCAGTCACGGTTAGTAATGATACCCTACTTATTTCCCTAATCGATCGCCTGCGACGTACTTTGGAAAATCATCGTGGCGAAAATCAAATTGTGGTGATGCAGGATTTCCCGGATCCCGATGCTCTTTCTAGTGCCTGGGCCTATCAAATTATCGCCGAGCAGTACGATATTCACTGTGATATAGTCTATGCGGGTACTCTCTCCCATCAGGAAAATGTCGCTTTGGTAAAACTAACAGGTTTACCAGCTAAACGTTGGGGAGTCCATACCCTCAAGGATAGAGATCTTTCGGTTTATCAGGGTTGTGTTTTTGTCGATGGTCAGGGAACCAATAGTCAGTTAACCACTCTGGTTAAACAGGCAAAAATTCCCGTTATTGCCGTGATTGATCATCATACTCGCCAAGGGGATCTAGAGGCGGAATTTGTTGATATTCGTCCCCAAATCCGGGCAACAGCGACGATGTTAACCCAATATATCCAAAAAGGGTTACTGAATTTTAATACTAGCGATACCGTCCATGTTAAGTGTGCCACAGCTTTGATGCACGGATTGCGATCGGATACGAATAATTTAATGCAAGCGCAAGAGTGTGAATTTATTGCTGCTGGTTATCTCAGTCGTTTCTACGATGCTCAATTATTAAACGCTGTCCTGCAATCGGCCAGATCCCGACGGGTGATGGATGTGATCGAACGAGCCTTAAAAAACCGTATTATTAAAAATAATTATTCGATCGCCGGGGTCGGTTATTTGCGTTATGATGACCGAGATGCGATTCCCCAGGCTGCCGATTTTTTGGTGACAGAAGAAAATGTTCACACGGCTTTAGTTTATGGTATCGTTCACGATGAAGATGAGGATATCGAGTTAGTCATTGGTTCTATGCGTACCAGTAAAATTACCCTAGATCCCGATGAATTTCTTAAGGAAGCTTTCGGACAAGATAACCAAGGTCGCTTTTTTGGTGGTGGCCGTTATATGGCCGGAGGTTTTGAAATTCCTATCGGTTTCCTCGGTGGTTTTAATAATAATGCCGAATACGCTAAACTTAAGTGGGAAATGTATGACACCCAAATCAAACAAAAACTTTCCCATCTAGTTAACCCCGATGAAAAGGTAATTCGCACCTAAGTATCAGACCTCAGCTATCTATTATCATCGCCAAGACCGACCCGACACTGATATGAAACTTTATTTTGTGCGTCATGGATTAGCAGGACAATCGGAGGATTATCTCAACGATAGGGAACGTCCTTTAACCGAGGAAGGTAAGGCAAAAACTGCTAAAGTTGCCCAAAGATTAGGACAGTTGGGGGTGAAATTTGACCTAATTCTCACTTCCCCATTGGTGCGTGCCGTGCAAACCGCCGAAATTTTGCAAAAAGCGGGTTTAAGCAGTAAAATTGAGCAATTTAATCCCCTATCGCCCAATGGCAATATTCAAGATTGGGTGCAGTGGTGGCAAAAGTCCGACTATCAGCGAGAGGAAAACGCGATTGCACTGGTGGGCCACGAACCGGATTTAGGCTATTGGACGGAAATGCTAGTTTGGGGCAAGTTTCAAGGAAAATTATCGGTCAAAAAAGCGGGAATAATTGGTCTAGAGGTTCCCAATCAACAAAATCCCCTAGGTAAGTGTCAGTTATTCTGGTTGACAGCCCCGAAATTACTCCTATAGGGTGGGACTTTCGGAAAACGCGAGCGAGAATTGTCTCTAGTCAAACCCTAGAACCGAGACAGCATCAGCAATACAAACAAATTTTAGCCCGGGGATTCTTTCCCAATTAATCTCATTCCGAGATTTCGATCGAACTCACCGCTCTTTGCCAACGTTTTTTCCAGTGGCTAGTCGGTTCTAAGTCAGAGAGAGCCTGTTCGCTGCGACGACGTTGTATAATCACTTCGGCTGGGTCGGTTAAAGTCTCGTCTCGATAGGGAATAGCGGCCTTAGTTTGCAGATGTTCCCGTTCCTGTGCCGATAGAGATGGGGGTAAGGACAAAAAACTGGCTATTGTCCCTGGCGATCGCCGACCGACGCTATCGGTGGCTCCAATCTGCAATCCTGCTAATTGTAAAGCCCTTCGCACCGAGGCAGCACAGGAATAGGTGACTAAATAACCCGTCGGACTCAGGCATTTGGCCACTAAAGCTAAAAACTCCACCGTCCACAGTTGCGGACATTTACCCGGGGAAAAGGGATCGAGAAAAATTGCCTCCGCTTGAAAACCCGCCTCAATCACCTTGGTTATCGTCTGTCGCGCATCCCCGATTAACAGTTTAGCGGTGAGATTAGGCAAGTCCAGCCGGTGATTATGGGCAAAATCACTTAAATATTCGGGAATTGGTTGACTCCAACTATTTAAGAGATTCTCTCTAATAGCTGCTAGGGGAACCATTCGATCGCTTTCTAACGCTAATAATTCTACCCGACAATCCCCCCTAACTCGCCAAATGGCTGCCAAGGCTGCGGCGGCATTATACCCTAAGCCGTAACAAATGTCAAGAACTTTCAGATTATTGCTCTGGTCTGCTTTTGCTGCCAGACGACTGGAGAGGATAAATTTTTTCTCGGCTTCTTCCCTTGCCCCAGAGGTAGAATGATAACATTCGCCGAATTCGGTCGAAAAAAAGGTATAAGAACCATCCTCAGTGACTTTTTGCGGGTAAGCTTCGGGGGAGACAAGCATGGTGATGAAGAATGTCTTTGAGGTGAATATCGGTTTCCAGTAGGCAAGCGTGACCACTATGGGGCAGAATTGTTAATTTTGCGGCGGGTAACTGCTGAATTAGGCGTTTAGCCTCCGCTACCGATGGTAAGAGTCGATCTCCTTGACTGGCTATCACTAACACCTCCAATTGCAGACTTTTTAACTCGCTGGCACTAACCTGAAACCGTTGTAACTGGGATAAACGCCAGCTAATCGTCTTCGGTGGGACGTATTGCATGGCTTTCAGGAGAGAGCGGCGATCTTCCCGGGATATTCGACCCAGAGCGGCCAGAAAGGGTAAAATAGTTAGTGCCGAGCTGCTATGGATGAAATCGGGCATCATCTGGGTGATACCGATTCCCAAGCTTAAAAGAGGTCTTTGATTAAAAGAAGAAGCGGGGTTAATTAAAATCAGTTTTTTAAGCAATTTTGGTGATTTTGTCGCTATTTTCAAGGCTAAACAGCCACCAAAAGACTCACCGCAGAGATAGACTTTTCTCGATTGTCCCTTTAATTCCTGTGCCAATAAAGCAATCACGCAATCGCTTAATTCCTCCCAATCGCCGAGATATTGCGGGGAAATCGCCAAACAACGCAGATCGAAGTAAGGAGCAAGGTTTTTAATCTGACGATGGTATAGTTGGCCGCTGCCATCCATTCCGGGTAAAAATACAAACAGGGGATAATCGGGACGGGGATGACGGGGAATAATCCAACTGACAGGTTGTTCCATTGTGCAACAAGCGCGATCGATGTTAAAAAAGTTTTTTCTGGTTATCTATTTTAAGGATAATTAATATTAGAGAGATTTGCCAGTTTTAAGAGTAGTATTAACCTCCAACCTATGGATGGTTTCTCTCTGCTCGCCAACCCCTGATAACTGATAACTGATAACTGATAACTGATTAACTGAGCCAAATTTTTAGGCCGCCGCTAAATTAGCAGCCACGAAATCCCAATTAACCAACTTGGTTAAAAAGTCGCTGATGTAATCGGGACGACGATTTTGGTAGTCGAGATAATAAGCGTGTTCCCACACATCCATAGTTAAGAGGGGAACCTGTCCGGCGGTTAAAGGATTGTCAGCGTTGCCAGTTTTGGTGACTTTGAGAGTACCGTTATCGAGAACCAACCAAGCCCAACCGCTACCGAATTGAGTCGCGCCGGCGGTTTTGAAAGCTTCGACAAATTTCTCGAAACTGCCGAAATCTGCGTTAATTTTAGCGGCTAAAGCACCAGTAGGCGCACCGCCACCCGCCGGTTTCATGCAGTCCCAATAAAAACTATGATTCCATGCTTGGGCGGCATTGTTGAAAACCCCAGCTTTAGAAGCATCACCAGCAACCTTAACGATAACTTCTTCTAAAGAGAGAGCATCGAGTTCCGTATCTTTGACCAAACCGTTATAGTTATTGACATAAGCGGCGTGGTGCTTGTCGTGGTGGAATTCTAGAGTACTTTTGGTGATGCAAGGCTCTAAGGCAGTGTAATCGTAGGGTAAAGGGGGAAGTGTGTAAGCCATCTGTTGTTCTTTATATCCTCTCTTGAGAGCTTGTTTAAGGTAGTGTTGATAAAACTTTACATCCTTGATCATAGCACCGAAGGAGACTTGATCAGTGATCACTAATCGATCAGCTTTTTTCTCCCTTCTCCCCCCTCCCTTCTCCCTGATAGGTGTAGGTTTATTATAAAGAGGTGAGCAGTCACACACTCAAGGTGAGAACATCAAGCTAGAGATTTAGAGGAGCATCGTGAAAGGCAATGCCGAAAAACAAATATCTCAAGCAGTGGTTGTGCATAGTTTCAGAGCATCTCAAGACTGAGACGATGGATACTACTCTCTCACAGTGGCCGTTCTTTTCCACGTCTTTAGGGAGTCCGGCTCGGTTTTTTTCGCCGCAGTGACAGCAATTCTCAGTTTTAGAGCAAGCCTTTTAGGGATTTAAAGAACATTTTAAAGGGGGATTTTTGGGGCAACTTTGGGTGTACTATCATCTCAAAAGCCTGAAGACTCGTGAAATGAAATTCGCCATCCCATTGAATTTTACCCCGTATTATGCGAACTAACTCCCAAAAGCCTTGCTACAGGGCAAATTGAGAATTGCTGCCCTATGTATTTATTTCTATTTTCTGGTTCTTCGGTTTGTGTTATGCAATGGACGGGGGTTATAAGGGATGAAACCCTTATAGAAACAGACATTACCGCAATTTTTGTCAATTGTTTGCGATCTGGAGCGAACTAATCAATTAAATCTCTTGCCAGATAAGGATTTAGTCGATTTATGCCCCCCTATCGAACCATACCAAGTAACGAAGAACCGAAAATGTTTCTGCAATTATTGTTATACCAACCCATGTAAATCGAGATTTACCGATAGGAACATTAAAAGGTATTCTCAAAGATTCAGGATTAACTGAAGATGATATTTGACAACGTAACGCACCAATTTGATGATAAATTTGGGCGTTACGGCGGATTATTAATTGTAGTTTTTCATCAGAATTAGTAACCGCAAACACGCACCCTACCAGATCGGCGTACTACTACGCAGTGCCTTCGGCATCGCACTTCTATCAATTGCCGATTTCTTTCTTCTCTCATTTGATGAATAATTTCAGTAACATCGGTTTCAAATGGGTTTCCCTGACGACGTTCATAAATGGCTTTTCGAGTTGCGTCAATTCGTTCTAATGCAATTTCCCAAGAGGGGTGATCTTTGAGTTTTTTTCCTAACAATTCCTGTTCTTCTAGGGACAAGGATTTAATTGCATTAACTAGAGATTCCACGAGTTGAATATTCATTTTTTTACATCTTTGACCAAAATTATCGGTATTTATGAAGAGTTATTATAGCCTAGCCTTTGAATTATAACAAAGAGACGCAAACTCCGTTATTTACGTCCCCAATTCATCATCAATCAAGGTTTACCGCTTGGATAAGTACCTAAGCAAAATTAGTTAGATATTTCGATAAAGCTTTTGCCTTTTGTCTCTTGCCTCTTGCCTATCTTCACTAGGAAATTTATTTTGCAAGACTACTTAACCGAGAAATAACCCGTTTAAAGTCATATCCCCCCGTCAGGAAAATTAACCCGACTTTTTTAACAATTGTCGGCAAAATTTTGCTTGCTTTTTTCACGGCTTTTTGCCATAATATTTTTATAAGACTTTATATATAATGCAGTCTTGGAGTCTAGTAAAAAACGCAAAGATTCTCATTATAAGAAAAGTATAACCGAAGCCGCCGCCCAAGTCAAGGGATCACTCCTCTTTTTTTTCAGAAGTTTTCCAAGAAAAAAATCAAAGAGGCGGCCGGAGATATTCGGTTTTTCTTCACTTTTTGGGCGAAAAAAACCCTTTTAGGATGCCTATAATAGGAGATAGAAAGGGTTAAAAATTAAAAAAAAATGGCGGAGAGAGTCCAGAAAATCCTTGCCCAGTGGGGGATTGCCTCCCGAAGAAGGGCGGAGGAGATGATTGTGGCCAGACGAGTCAGACGGAATGGCAAAATCGTGCAGTTAGGAGAAAAAGCCGACCCGGAAAAAGATCACCTAGAGATAGACGGAAAAAAAATTGAACCGGCCAATCGTCCCAAAAGATTGTATATACTGGTCAACAAACCCATTGGCGTGGTTTCTACCTGTAAAGATCCACAAAACCGGCCGACGGTGATTGACCTTTTGCCCGACTCCCTCGCCAGCGAGACGGGGTTACATCCCGTAGGAAGGTTGGACATCAACACCACTGGGGCTTTACTCCTCACCAACGACGGTCAACTCACCCTCACCCTCACCCATCCCCGTTATCATTTGCCCAAAACCTATCGGGTTTGGCTAGATGGTGCGATTGATACACTTGCTCTCCAGCGTTGGCGAGAAGGTATCCTCTTAGAGGGAAAAAAAACCTTACCCGCACAGGTTGAGATACTCAAGCAAACCGACCAAAAAACCCTACTAGAAGTTATTTTAGTGGAAGGAAGAAATCGGCAGATTCGCTCTGTAGCTGAAGAATTAGGTTATCACGTCCTGAAACTTCATCGCAGTGCCATCGGTCCTATTAAACTAAACTCTGGTAATAATTCCCCCTTACCCTTGGGTCATTACCGTTTTTTAACCCTTGATGAACTGAAATATTTAAAAAACCAGATTAACTAAGCTGAAAGTCAGCCCCTAATAGCGATATGTTTCGCCTTCTCCAATCACAACTTGATCCCCAGCATAAACAACGAACCAAATTACTGGAAATCGGCGTTTATTTGCAAAAAAATCGCCTAGAACAGTCCCTTTCTCTCGAGGAAATTGCCCAGAAAACCCTAATCCCGCGCCATCGCCTAGAAGCACTGGAAGCGGGGAATCTTGAGGCATTGCCCGAACCGATTTATATTCGTTGGTTAATCAAACAATTTGCCGATAGTCTGTCCCTGGATGGTGAGACGATTAGCCGGCGTTTTCCCACCAAGGTCAATAACTTTTTCAGGGGAACAAAACCATCTTTATCGCTGCCGAGTCTTCAAATTCGCCCGATTCATCTCTATTTTCTCTATTTAATCTTAGTTATTGGTTCCGTACAAACCCTATCCCACGTCCTGCAAAAATCGGTACTGCAATCGAATCGCTTACCACCGCCTTCCTTACCACAACAGCAAATTGTCCAACCGAAAAGCAACCCCCTTCAACCAGTAGCCAACAAAACCAGCAATAATCAGCAGCTGGTGGTGGAGGTAAAACTGGAAGATGACTGCTGGATGCGGGTGGTGGTGGATGGCAAGACAGAATTTGAGGGTGTGCTGCCCCAGGGAAGCCATCGCACTTGGCAAGCAAACCGAGAATTAACCGTGAGAGCGGGTAATGCCGGCGGGGTTTACGTTGCGGTTAATAATGCCAATGCTAAACAACTGGGGCAACCGGGCAAAGTTGGGGAAGTCACCTACCGGGCAAATTGAGCTAATTTATGCAGAAGGTCTTTTCACCCCTTGATCGCCTTCAGGGAGGGTTAATCGGGGCATATATTGGGGAATCCTTGCATAATCAACCCCTAATACCAGCCTTTAACTATGAGGCTACACCGAGGACGACCCTGCTTTTGCAAGCTCTGCAATCTCAGGAAGATTTGCCCATTGCGATCGCAGCTAGGCAGCAGTCGGAATCGGCGTTATTATTTGTGCTGTTGCCGGAAATTTTAACCTGGCCTGACCATGGAGAACGTTGGCAAGCTAGATTAAATTTTTGGCTGAAAAAGGGTTTAATTTCCGAGTTAACCCGACAAGAAGCGATAATTTGGGGAGAGGCGGTAGGTATGTTATTACAGGGAAAAAGGCCTTTAAATCAGTTAATCGGGCAATTACTAACTATTAACCCCAAGAATAAGCTATTAGAGCAGATTCAGTCAGCTTTAGGGCAAAATCGTCCCCTAGAGTTCATTTTATCGGCTTGGGTGAAAGATATCTCACCTTTAGGAATTGCGATCGCAGTTTCTCTTTATACTTTTCTGCAAACGAGCGAGGATTTCGCCGTTAGCGTGCGTCGCGCTAATTCTAGTCCCTATCAACGGCAATTAACCACCACTTTAGCGGGAATTTGGGCGGGATTGTACAACGGTATCGAGGGGATTCCCCTAGCTTGGCGGCAAAATTTGCCGAAAGAGCCAGTTAAACAGCAATTAATCGATAAAGCTGGGGAAATCTATCGAATTTCTTTGGGTGTATCTCCTCATCTTGTCCTATCTCCTCATACTGCCGTCGCTTACGGGGGAACAATCCAACCCCGTCCTAGCTTAAAATTGGTCTCTCAAGATAAGTAGTCGTGCAAAATTAACTTCTTGGTTAGGATAGGCAAAAGGCAAGAGGCAAAAGGCAATAGGGAGAATAAATAATCAGTTCTTAATAACCAGATTTAGTATTACTTAGGGTTTGCTGAATAAATCTAAAAACCTTGTTGGATAATATCTTTAGGCTTTTTTGACCTCAAAAATTGCCAGTTCTTCGAGTAATCGGGGGGAAATTGGCTCTCTTATTCTTTGTCTGATCAGTTTAACTTATAAGCGATCAATCTTTGCGTCCTTTGTGTCTTTGTGGTTCGTTCCACACCCCACCAACAAGCTTTTTCAGCCAACCCTACTTAGTTTGAAAGATATTTTGTACCATTTTTTTATCCAAACCCGCGGCAATTTTATCTAATTCTGCTATTTCCCCACTGTCTAAACTCCATCCTAAAGCACCTAAATTATCCTCAGCTTGCCGAACATTTTTAGCTCCGGGGATAGGAATTGTTCCCTTACAGATACACCAATTTAAAGCAACTTGGCTAATAGTTTTATCTTTAGCTTGGGCGATAACTTCTAGGCAACTAATCAGAGGAGAAATAGCGGGAATTAATTGACCAAAAAGGAAGCGACGTAATCCAGTGGGTAAGTTTTTATTATCTCGATATTTCCCGGTTAATAAACCCAAAGCTAAGGGACTATAGGCAATAATTTTAATGCCCAATTGATCACATAGTTCCTTTAATCCTAAGTCAGTGAGAGGATAGGTAGAAAGGAGAGAATACTGTACCTGTAAACTGGTAATAGGAATGCTGCGACTGGCAAACTTTTGATAGGCAGACTTCAATCTTTTCGGTCCAAAATTGGATAAACCGACTCCTTTAACTAACCCCTTTTCCAGACAATCCCCCAATCCGTCTAATAATCCCCCCTCCTGCCATGGCGCATAATTGCCCGTTGACCAGTGCATTTGCACTAAATCCACCGGGCGGCCTAATCTGGTTGCCGAAGCTTGACAAGCTTTCACCATGGCATGACGGGTTAAACGCCAAGGATAAGGGGCGAGTTTGGTGGCAATACGGATATGATCAGCGTTATAACCGCTATATTCCCCTGTAAAGCGTCCTAATAGCTTCTCACTCTGTCCGTTGAGTTTGCCTGTCCCGTAGGAGTCTCCCGTATCAAATAGGGTGACACCCCGCTCGACGCAGAGATTAAAAACCGCTTGTAACTGGCTATCCATACTCTCATCATAACCCCAGAGAAGACGATTTCCCCAGGCCCAAGTACCGCAGCCCATGGGGGGAAGAGATAGAGTTTGATGTGTGACTGTCAAGGGATTCATGGGTTAGTTTCTCTGGGTTTTTTCTCAAGCTTTCAGCAAGATATTTTACTACTAAATCTGGTTATTAAAGACTGATTATTTATTCCCCTTTTTGACTTTTGCATGAGAAGAAAACGGGTTTCTCCGAGAAACCCGTTTTCTGTACTAAATCGACTTAGGTTTTTGTTTAACAAATAATCCCCGCAACCAATAGTAAAAACTATCGATGTAAGTAAAGATTACCGGCACAACCACCAAAGTTAACAGGGTGGAAGTGGTAAAACCACCAATAACAGCAATTGCCATCGGTGCGCGAATTTCCCCATCTGCACCTAAAGCTAAAGCAATCGGTAACATCCCGGCAATTGTGGAAACGGAGGTCATAATAATTGGTCGTAAACGAGAGACTCCCGAATCAATCATCGCCTTAAACTGCGGTTTCCCTGACTCAATGCCACTCAGGGCAAAATCTACTAACAGAATCGCATTTTTAGTGACTAATCCCATCAGCAAAACTATGCCAATTAAAGCGTATAAACCTAACTCTTTTTGGGTAATTAAAAGAGCGATTAAAGTACCACCAATCGATAAAGGAAGGGAAGTTAAAATCGCTAGGGGATAGAGAAAATTGTTATACAATAAGACCAGAATCCCATAGATAGAAATAATTGCTAAACTTAACGCCCCCAAAAAACGAGCAAAGATATCGCGCATAATACGAGCATCACCAAAGGGTTCTTCTGTCACCTCTGGGGGTAGGTTTTTCATGATTGGTAAAGTGCGAATTTGTGTCACCGCACTTCCCAAAGAAACTCCCTCTAAATTAGCTCCAATATTAATCTGACGTTGACGGTTAAAGCGTTGAATTTCCGCAGGTCCACTACCTAAGCTAATTGTCGCCACCGAGTTAAGCGGAACTAACGTCCCATTACTGCTAGGAACGCGCAAATTTTGCAGAGTTTCTATCTCGCTGCGTCCATCATTGGTAATTTTCACCCGGATGGGAATTTGTCGGTCAGCAAGGTTAAATTTAGCTAAATTAAACTCATTATCGCCGATTAAAGCTAAAGATGCAGTACGGGCGATCGCTCTGACTGAGACTCCCTGATCGGCAGCTCGGACAGGATCCGGTTGAATAATAATCTCCGGTTTAACTAAACTTACCCCAGAACTGACCTCGACAAAACCGGGTAAAGCTCGCATTTGTCGCTCTAATTTTTGGGCAGTTTGGGTTAAAATATCGCCATTTTCACTTTTTAAAATAATAGCGACATCCTTAGTGCTTCCTGCTCCCCCCTGCGCTCGAAAAGTCACTCTAGCCCCCGGTATCTTCTGGAAATCCCGACGGGTTTGTTCCTCAAATTGCCGTTGAGTTAGCGATCGCTGTTCCTTAGGAACCAAATTAACATATATTAAGCCCGTATTTATCCGTCCCGAATCTCCCGGAATAGCCAAAACATTAGCGACGGCGGGATTTTTTTGCAGTAAACTATTCACCTGATTGGCCACGGCAACAGTATCATTCAAAGTCGCACCAGGAGGCAATTCTAGGCTTATGGTACTTAATCCAGTATCCCCAGAACTAAATAACCCTTTTGGAATCAAGGGAACTAACTGTAAACTACCGATAAAAAAGGCCAAAGCCGCCAATAAAGTCAGGATTCGATGACGTAAAGCCCAAGTTAACAAACTTTTGTAGGGACGAAAACGGGGGCGCGAGGAGGGATTATTATCACCAGTTTTGAGCTTTTTCGGCTGTAGAATATAGGCACTTAACATCGGGGTGACGGTGACAGCGATCAAACTGGAAAACAAGGTAGAAACCGCCACCGTAACGCCGAAAGGTTGAAAGAATTGGCCCGGCACACCGCCCATAAAAGCAACCGGCAGGAATACCGCAATAATTGCCGCCGCACTGGCTAAAACGGCTAATCCAATCTCTTTTGAGGCATCAAAAGCCGCTTGCAGGGGTTTTTTACCCATAGCTAAATGTTGATCGATGTCCTCCACCATACACACCGCATCATCCACCAGATTACCCAAAGCTAAAGCTAACGCCAGTAGAGTCATACCGTTAAGGGTATAATTCAGGGACTGCATCACCCAAAAAGTCGGGAAAATCGACAAAGGCAGGGCCAAACCCGTGATAATCGTGGCGCGCCAATTGCCTAAAAATAGACCCACCGTGATCACCGTCATCATACAACCAATCAGGAGATCGCTAAGAAGGCTTTCGTAACTAGCACGAATTGAGTCGGCACGGGTAAAAATTAATTGAAATTTAATATCTTCTGGCAGTTTTTTCTTTAAATTCTCGATTTCTTGGCGCACTGCTGTTTCTACCGTCACCAAGGTGCTGCCAGTCCCCCGTAAAATCGAAAAACCCACCACTGGCTGCCCATCTAAGAGGGCCATTTGTCGAGGATCACTGGAACTATCGCTAACTGTCCCTAAATTGCTTAAGGGGACGCTATCACCGTTAGGTAAAGAGATTTGATAATTTCTTAAATCTTCGATCGTTTCAGCGCTGCCGAGGGTGCGGACAGTTTGTTCACTGCCGGCGATTTCCGATCGCCCTCCGGGTAAATTAATATTAAAACTACGAATTTGGTCATTAACCGCCGTGGCCGTGATACCGTAGGCGATCAGACGGCCGGGATCTAAATCTACACGCACTTCTCGATCAACTCCCCCAACGCGATCGACTCGTGCTACCCCCGGCACTCCCGTTAAAGCGCGGCCAATTTGACGATCAACTAGATCACTTAATTCGGCGATCGATCTTTTCGGGGAGGAGATGGTATAGTTCATCACCGCACCCCCAGCAAATTCTAAACGTTGGACAATTGGATCATTAGTATCTTGGGGTAAATCCTGCCGAATTTGCGCTATGGCATTACGCACATCATTGGTAGCGCGATCGCTGTTAGTGCCAAGGATAAAGTTAACGGTGGTGGTGCTGCTGCCTTCGTTGATGGTAGAAGTAATTTGATCGATATTACCCAAAGCAGCCACCGCATCCTCGACTTTTTTGGTGACTTGGGTTTCCAATTCCTCAGGACCGGCGCCGGGTTGATTAACAGTGATAATCACGGCCGGAATGTCAATATTAGGAGAGCGATCGATCCCTAATCCTAGAAAGGCAATGTATCCCATTAATGCCATAACCAGGGAGATCAGGATCGTCGGAATGGGATTTTTGATAGACCAATTAGAAATATTAAAAGCCATAATTTCAGTTATCAGTTATCAGTTATCAGTGGGTAAGTTATCAGTTACCAGATGTGAGTTTTCAGTTACCGGTTATCAGTTATCAGTTATCAGATTTGAGTTTTAAGTTTTAAGTTTTGAGTGAGCAGTATGTATTAAGTGAGCCTGATCAAATGGCAGTTTGCTACTGTCTTTTCACTGATCACTGATTACTGATTACTGTTTACTGATCACTGATTACTGATTACTGATCGCTGATTGCTGTAATTTTGTCGCCATCACCGAGATAGGCTGCCCCTTTGACCACAATGCGATCGCCCGCTTGTAAACCGGTGAGAATTTCCACGCGGTTATTGGGCATAATTTGACCTAATTGCACAGTTTTGGCGGTAACGGTGTTATCAGGTTCCACTAAATAAACTAGAGCTTGATTATCTTTTTGAGGTAAAACTGCGGTCATGGGGACGGTTAAACTATTGCTAGTATTCGTCACGATCGCACCTCGTAAAAACATCCCCGGTTTTAACCCTGTATTGTCGGTTAAATCGACTTTAACCGTTGCTTGACGGGATGCCTCATCGACGATGGGATTAATTTCGCGCACCTGTCCTGATAATTTTAAACTGCTATTAGCATCGGAAGTGATAGTAACGGGCGCTCCGACGCGGATTAAGGGCAATTGATTCTCAGGAACCCGCAATCTTAGCTCTAAACGGCCGTTTTCGATGATTTTAAAGAGAGCATTTTGACCGTTGGTGGTATCCCCGATGCGGCCATTTCTTTCGGCAATTTTGCCACTGACCGGGGAAATCAGGCGCGTCTCGTTTAATTGGGCTTTAACAATGGCTAAACGGCTTTGAGCTTCCGCTAATTGGGCTTTAGCTTGGGCGATCACCTCGGGACGATTGCCCGCTTGCAATTGTGCCAGCTGCTGCTCTGCTTCTCCTAAACGGGATTGGGTCTGTTGTACGATCGCCGCTTTGTTTCTTTCTTCGTTGAGGACTTCATCGAGACGATCCCGGGCGATCGCTCCTTCCGCTTCTAAACTTTGGTTTCTCTGGACCCGTTTTTTAGCCAAATCCCAATCCGATCGAGCTTGACTAATTTCGGCTTTTATGCGTTGAATAGTTTGTTTAGCTCCAGCGATCTCCTCTTTACGGCTCCCCGCTTGCAATTCTGCCAAACGCGCCCGGGATTGGGCGACATTTGCCTGTGCTTGGGTTAATTGCGCTTGTAGGACGGTATCATCGAGACGAGCCAAAATTTGACCTTGGCTAACGATATCACCCTCATCGACAAAGATTTCTTTGATTTGTAGTCCTGTCGCTTGGGAAAGAATCGGGATTAATTCATCGGCTGCCACGCTTCCAGTCGCTTTCAGGGTGCGGGCCACGGGAGTGGATTCTACCCTAGTGGTGGTTACTGTTTGTGCTGGTGCCTCATTTTTTGCCGCTACGGGCTGAGTATTGGGGTTTTGGGCTGTTTGGGGTCGATTAGCGAAACGAGTCGCCCCTAGGGTCAATAAAACCCCTAATCCCACACCGATAAATAAACCCTTTCCTCCCGATAGCCACGAGTTGGTTTTTGTCGGTTTTGGCGAGTATTCGGGTTTCTCTGGCTCAAGTTCGGGTTTAAATGCGATAACTTCGGGAACTAGCGAATTATCGGCTGAATGCTGGTTATTTTCTAGGGTATCTGGCCGCACGGTCTGCCCTCTCGGTAGATTCTGGATAAAATGTTAAGTTTTGTATCCATTTATAATCTAACGGAAAAAGGTCACGGGTGGGGAAAGTGAGAAAGTGGACTTGCTGTAAAAATCCCAAATTGTCCTGGTTGGTGAGGAATCAGTAGTTAGGAAACAGGAGACAGGAGAATTAAGAATGAGTAATAATCAATTAAATGGTTTATTTAGAGATTTTCTGCCAGTTAATCTGGCTCTCCCCTACTTGTGGTCATAAGAAAAAGTTATGAAAAAGTCAGAGATCCAAATTTTCTTAGCCCATGCCAGTGAGGACAAACCAGCAGTTTTGGCACTGTATAACCGCCTCAAGCAAGCGGGATATAAACCTTGGTTGGATAAAAAAGACCTGATTCCGGGGCAAATTTGGCGAGATGAAATTCCGAAAGCGATTAAAGCTAGTCAGATTTTTCTGGCCTGTCTGTCAGGGAAATCGGCTAATAAACAGGGATATATCCAACGGGAGTTGAGGATTGCACTTGATACCTTCGGAGAGATGCTACCGGGGACAATTTTTTTTATTCCCATGAGGTTAGAAGAATGCGAAATTCCTGATCTGCGAATGTCAGAAGTTGGCTTGAATCTGCGAGATATTCACCGGCTTGATTATTGGGAAGAAGACGGATTTGAGCAACTAGAAAGAGCAATTGGCTATCAGTTCAAGCTTGAACCGGAAGAGCCAAAACAACCCTTATCAGTATTTAACTTTGAGATCGTGCGAGTAAATGCGAAGGGTGAGCAAATCAAAAAAGAGTCGAAACAGTCCCAATATTTCAGGGAAGATTTGGGCAACGGCATCACCTTAGAAATGGTTGCCATTCCGGGGGGTACATTCACGATGGGAACGGAAGACGAGGAAATCGAAAGACTGGTGAAAAAATTTAACTGGCAAGGATTTAGAGCGGAAAGACCTCAACATCGAGTAACCGTTTCTTCTTTCTACATGGGACGTTATCCCATCACCCAGGCCCAGTGGAAAGCGATCGCCGCAACCGCTAAAATAGATATCGACCTGGAGACAAACCCCTCTCGCTTCAAAGGGGATGAGCTACCCGTAGAAAGAGTCAACTGGTATCAAGCAACGGAATTCTGTAAACGACTATCAAGGGAAACAAAACAGGAATACCGACTACCGAGTGAAGCGGAATGGGAATACGCTTGTCGTGCTGGAACCACCACCCCATTCTACTTTGGGGAAACCATTACCGGGGAATTGGCCAACTACAGGTCCAGCGAAACCTACGCCGGGGAAGCGAAGGGAGAATATCGACAAGAAACGACTCCCGTGGGACAGTTTCCGCCCAATGCCTTCGGACTGTACGATATGCACGGCAATGTCTGGGAATGGTGCGCCGATACTTGGCACGATAACTATGACGGTGCGCCGACGGATGGCAGTGTCTGGATAGAAAATGGGGATGATAATGGTTCTCCTCTGCGGGGCGGTTCTTGGTGCAACGATCCGGATGACTGCCGTTCTGCTTGCCGCAGCAGCAACGACCGCCGCGACGACAACAACAGCAGCAACGGTTTTCGGGTGGTGTGCGGTGCTGGGAGGACTCTGTAACCCTTTTCCCCTTTTTTTCCCTTTTTACCCTCATTCCCTATTTTTTCTTTTTCCTTTTCTTTCCCGCCCTTAGGCGGGTCGATTTTGTAGGGGCGAACTGCGTTCGCCCGCCGGCAATAATTATCCCACCGGCAATAATCGTTCCGCCGGCAATAATTGGGTTAATCAGGGGATTTGGGCGCACGCGGTGCGCCCCTACGCGTTTTGGGGGGGTTGGGTTTTTTGGGGTTTTTTGGTGGGGGTTGGGCGCACGCGGTGCCGCCCCTACGGGTTTTGGGGGGGTTGGGTTTTTTGGGGTTTTTTGGTGGGGGTTGGGCGCACGCGGTGCGCCCCTACGGGTTTTGGGGGGTTGGGTTTTTTGGGGTTTTTTGGTGGGGGTTGGGCGCACGCGGTGCGCCCCTACGGGTTTTGGGGGGGTTGGGTTTTTTGGGGTTTTTTGGTGGGGGTTGGGCGCACGCGATGCGCCCCTACGGGTTTTGGGGGGGTTTTTTGGGGGTTTCAGGAAAAATACGTCGGTGTGAATTGCGATCGCTTATGATGGGAATTGATAAGAGGTTTTGTTAGTATTGCGGGAATATATATGACCTTTGATCCTGAAAAACATCATCGTCGTTCTATTCGCCTCAGAAATTATGATTATTCCCAACCCGGAGCATATTTTGTCACTATTTGTACCTACCAAAAACAATCCTGGTTTGGAGAAATCAAAAATGGGCAAATATACCTTAATCAATTAGGAAAAATTGTCGCTGATGAATGGCTAAAAACCTGCAAAATTCGACCTAATTTTAAATTGGATGAATGAGTTATTATGCCCAATCATTTTCATGGAATTGTTATAATTAATGATTATTCTGGCGACGATCAGAGTTTGGGCGCACGCGATGCGCCTCTAGATTTGGGCGCACGCGATGCGCCCCTAGATTTGGGCGCACGCGATGCGCCTCTAGATTTGGGCGCACGCGATGCGCCCCTACAGCAGAAACCGAATTCTTTATCGTCATGTATTGCGGGGTTTAAATCGGCGGTTACTAAACGAATTAATTTGCTTCGACAGAACACAGATACTCCTATCTGGCAACGCAATTATTATGAATCAATTCTTCGAGATGAAAAGTATCTAGCAGTTGTTCGAGAATATATTATTAACAATCCCAAAAACTGGCCAAATGATCGAGATTATCTGCCAATCGATCAACAATCACAAGAATTATATTTAGATTTGTTGTTTTAAGCGAGAATATAAAACAGTAGGGGCGAACCGCGTTCGCCCAGAGCCAATAATTAGCCCACCACCAATATCGAATTAATCAAAAAATTCAATTTTGTTTATCTGTAGGGGCGAACCGCGTTCGCCCACCCCCAATTATTAACCCACCACCAATTTGTGTAAGGTTTCTAGCTTTTGATCGAAATCTTTTTCGAGATTATCTAGCTTTTGATCAACATCTTGCTGTAAGGTGTCTAGCTTTCGATCAACACTTTGAATACTATTTTTAATTTCCTTAAGGACAGATTCGAGGGAATAGGGAATGGTTTCTTCTGTCATTGCGGTTAACTCCTATCAGTCGAGAGATAATGTAATTATCGATAAAAATCCTCTTAATTCTCCACTTCATTTTTTTCGGGAAATCCCGCCTCATCTTCTAATTTATCGCTGATTTCTGGCAGTTTTAGCAATATTCCAGCGAATAACCAATAGTAAACAGAAATAGGCTCGACGGAGAGAGGATAATAGTAGGGATTATAGCTAATAAAAAGTATAAAAATCCAGATACAGAGACCCCAATGCTTTAAAGCGGGATTTTTTACTTTTAAATAGGCTTTAAAGGTGAGAATACAGAGAATTGTCACCAGTGCCATAAGAGTGATAAAACCGACGATACCGATTTCGTAGATAAGTTTAGCGTAGTAGGTTTCAATTAGTCTTATCCCATCTTCCCCCACTATATGACGAGCGCCAGTGGTAGCTGTGCCTAAACCAAAACCAAAAAGCTGTAAATATCTTAAGGCCCACTGCATTTGATTGCCTACAAAGTCAATGGGAGACGAATATAGCCAGCGACCGATAAAATTTAGCCCTCTTTCCCGAATAAAGGGAATTAACATCACCGCGAGCAGGGAAAGCATCGCCACAATTACCAATTTTAATGGTAACTTTTGCTTATTTTTGCTAGTAGCAATAAAAAGAACCAAGTAAAACAAATGTACTAGCAAAAAAGGTAATCTTTGTCCAGAAACCAGAGTCGCAAGGAAGACTAAAACTATGGCCACCCAACCAGCGACGCGCCATCTTTTTTGTGGATCACTAAAACTGGCTGCGTAACTGATGACGCTACTAGATACTAAAAACCAACCCCATTGCCAAGGATCGGAAAATGTGCCGGGGAGACGAATTAAGCCTCGATCGGGATTATACAACACCGAACCCCCGACAAAACATTGAGCTTTCAAGCTGGCTTTGGCGGTAATATCTGGATAAAATTGGGTATCGGATTTGGGGGCACTAACTTCTAGTTGATTGAAGAATTCACTATTGTGACAGATGCCTTGGAGGAGTAAAAAGTATTGAATTAGAGCTAAACTGCAACAGACTAAGATCATCACGATTAAAAGCCGATTAACCACGAATAAATCCCGTTTTTGCTCGATTAAATAGTAGCCACAGAGAACCAGGGGAATATAACCGAGGATGGTTTTTAATCCCACAATTCCCACAACAATTGATCCTTGGGGCAGATTGACAAAAAGAAAAGTTATCAAGCTGATGGCAAGTAAAATTAAAGCCGTGAGGAGAAAAGGCTTGATTTGCGGGCTTAATTGCTTAAAAGTTTTGGTTTTAATTAAAATTGCCGCTAAAGCTGGTAAATAAAAGGCATCCTTGGCGATTTTGTAGAGAGCATAGGATGGCTCTTCACCAATGAAGTTGCCCTTTACCTGAAAAACTCTCACTACGGCAAAAGTGACGGTATTACTCAGGGGAAGATAGATGAGCAGGGCTAATAATCCCAGACGGGGATGGATAAAAGAAGCAACCATGGCAGGAACTGCCAAAATACCTAATAAAGATGCTTTTTCGTCAAATAAAATCCCCAAAACTACACTAATTATTGTGGTGGCGATCACTAATATAGTTAGTGACAGGGAGTTACTCTCTTTCATGCCGCACAGCTTTAACAGGTTTAGCAGAAAGTCTAACAGATTTTTGTCAAGATTCTCATTCTCAATGGCCGAGAGTTTCCTTTTGCTTCTTACCTGTTGCTATACTTATGTAAAATTTCATTTATCTCGATCTTGACTCCGTGGCCGAAAATCTTTCTTTTCAAGACCTTTATCAAGCTGGAATCAGTGCCTTTGAGCGTGGACAATATCGTCTTAGTATCCAGCAATTAAATGCGGCTTTAGCCTTAATTTCCTTAGGATCTCGAGCAGGGGGTGAGATTCAAATTTGGTTAATTTCTGCCCATCAGGGGTTAGGAGAGGGGGAGAAAGCTAGTGAAATCTGTAGGCAACTTATTACCCATCCTATCTATCAAATTCGCGAACAGGCCAAGCGTCTGCTTTATATTATCGAAGCTCCCCGTCTCAAACGCCCAGATGAGTGGATGACGAAGATTCCCGATTTAGAGAAACTTCCCGATAGCACAGCGCAATTTAAAAAGGGAACCAATAAACAGAAAAAAGAAGAACCCCCCGCACCCATGCAGTTAGAGCAGCATAAAAATACTGTTTTTATCGGACTAGCGATCGCTATTATTCTATTGATGCTCTGGTTTTTTGCTAAAAATAGCTAAATTAGTTGACAATAAGCTTGTAATATGCTAATGCAGTTGGCTATGGCTCCTAAATGGGCGATTTCATAACCGTGGGTGTTTTGGGTGGGAAAACCTAAGCAAGCGGCCTTAGCTATATGACCGAATTTCATGGCAATGGAGGCATCGCTACCAAAACCACTAATAATGGCTAATTGCATCGGTATTCCCGCCTTTTCGGCCGCAATTCGTAATTCTTGATTTAATTGCTCATCATAGATACCGTAACCATCCTGAGACAATAACACAGGACTGCTGCCATCCTTAATCGGATATTCAGGAGCGAGGGGACAGATTTCTAGGGCAATTAAAGCATCTAAGCGGTTATTTGCGGTAAAAAATAAGGCCCCTAATGCTCCTACCTCCTCCTTAGCTGAGGCAACCAGATATATATCCACCGCAGGGTTAATTATTCTGGCCGCTAATGCCAAAAGAATCGCCACGGAAGCTTTATTATCAAGGGTATAACTGGCAATGTAGTCTTTTAGTCGCAAGGGTTGTTTTCGGTGTTTTCCCACCACGACTCGACTACCGACGCGCACCCCGCAAGCGTCTAATTCTTCTGGAGTCAATTTCGTCTCTATCCATGCGGATTCCCAGGTGACGGGAGTGTTTTCCTGCTGCACTTTTTGCGGGGATTGATGGGAAATATGACGGGAACCAAAGGAGAGAATCCCCGATCTGGTTCCTTTATCACCGATAATATCCACCACTCCCTCTCCGTAAATCCAAGGAAAAGCTCCCCCGAGTTGGCGAATTTGCAGAGTACCATCGGGATTAATTGCTTTGATAATAGCCCCAATTTCGTCTTTATGACCGGTAATAGCAATTTTTTTAGTCGAATCCCGTCCTCTAATCTTGCCGATGACATTTCCCGCTTGATCTTGCCATGTTTCTAATCCTAACTCTTGAAAGCGTTCTAGTAAAAAGCGATCGATTTCCGTTTCCATCCCACTAGGAGAATGATGGAGGACAAGAGTGGCAATAGTGTCAAAGAGGTGATCAAAATCCATATTTATCTTGATTTTGTGGGTGGAAAAAGAATTATTATCGAAACCGGAAATCGAAAAGGTTTTACAGGAACAATATTGGCACAATCATGGCCCTTGGGTGATTGCCAGTTAGCATTTAATGATTAATCAGAGGTGCGGAATTAGCCAGAAAACCGGCAACTTTCAGAGACTCTACCACCGAATTGTCATCCTCTACCCAATAGTTTTGTCCTAAACGCACAAATTGACGCTGAGTTCCCGCACCGATGGTGGCAATAACGGGAACTTTTGCCTTTTGTTTGTCTCCCGATTGCAGAATACTTTTAAGAAGATTTTGACGATTTTGGTTGACGACATCTTGCAGCGATAAATTAACCATCACCATTTTAATGGTTTCGATCGGTTCCGCATCTTCGATAATTAATTGTACCCGATCATCTCGGCGATCCACTTTTCCCCACACCATTAAAGTTGCTTCCTCCACTAATAATTTTTGCAGACGTTCGTAGCTATCGGAAAAAACCACCGCTTCCGACTGTCCCGAGGCATCTTCTAGGGTTAAAAAGGCCATGGGAGTCCCTTTTTTGGTCATAATTTTCTTGACGGCATTTAATAGGACAATGGCACTGACTTTTTTTCTGGTTTTGTGTTCTTCTAAATCAGCTAAATTGATGGGAGATAGGACTTGAGCGGCTCTTTGTAAAGCTTTTAAAGGATGTTCGGAAACATAAAAACCCAAATGTTCTTTTTCCAGTTTTAACTTTTCCTGTAGGGAAAAATCTTCTACTGCGGTGGCACTGGGAGACTGTTCAAACTCGGATTCTTGTTTATTTTCTGTGCTACCTCCTAGCATATCAAAAATATTCATTTGACCACTTTCTTTCTCTTTGGTGCGTTTTTGCGCCCAAGCAACTACTAATTCCAAATCTTCAATTAATTGATGGCGATTCGGTTGAATTTTATCAAAAGCACCGCAATAAATTAGCGTTTCTAAAGCTCTTTTGTTGATCACTCGTAAATCAACACGCTCGCAAAAATCCCCTAAGGAAGTAAACTTTCCTCCTGTTGCTTCCCGCGCTTTTAAAATAGCCTCGATCGCATTTTCGCCCAGATTTCTAACTGCGGACAAACCAAAGAGAATTTTGCGCCCAATCGGGGTAAAATGTTTTTGCGATCGATTGATGTCGGGAGGTTCGACATCGATATTCATTTTCTGACAGTTTTCTCGATACTTTTCCACCTTATCCTGATTATCGCTACTAGCAGTTAGTAACGCTGTCATATATTCCACAGGATAATTAGCTTTTAAATAAGCAGTTTGATAGGTGACGTAAGCATAAGCGGTAGAGTGAGATTTATTAAAACAATTGGAGGCAATTAACCCGTTGCCCAGCAAAAAATTATGATCTTTCTTTACACCAATATCGTAAACGGGTTTTCTTCCCAATGATTGACGACTGATAATTTTAACCATATTAGTAACTCAACTCTCCAGAGATTTTTGTAACGGGGGTAATGGAAATATGGCATTTCTTTGCCAAATCAGGCCGCCAAAGTCCCAAAAATGGCTCTCTTATTCCTTGTAACATAAGTTTAACTTATATAAGAGCGATCAATCTTTGTGTCCTTTGTGTCCTTGTGGTTCTTTCTACTAGCTCGCCAGCAGGACTGTATCTTAGAATACATTTTACCCACTAAACCTAAGAGAGCCAAAAAATTACCATATATATTGATACCTAAAGTGTATATCCTACCTACTATAGGTTACGATCAATGTTAACCGAGGAGAAAAAAACAGAAAAACTAGACTTCTTGAATGGGGTTAGCTGTGGCCGTTTGCCACAAGGTTTAAGACACCTGTAAACAGCTTTTACTAATTTCTTGGCTGGTCGTACAAAATTTGGTTAAAGGGGAGCAACGCAAAGCGGGGCAAAATGCAGCAGTTAGGATAGCAAGGAAACCTTGCCACTGACGGCAAAGGCCTATATTTTACCTTGACGAGAGGTCGGTGCTCGGTAGTTCACCCATTGTGTTATAATCCTGGTCAAGCTATCAAGGGATTTGAAAAGGAGTAACACCATGAGTCTATCTTCAGAAGCCTATCGCCAAGCCCTCGTGCGGGATGGAGAACGGCGCTATCAGGAATGGCACCAAAATTATCACAACCAATGCCGTCAATCAACGGCTGAATACCAAGCTCGTTCTGCCCAACAACGCCCAACAAAGCCCTGGATTTCCTCGGAAGCCTACCGCCAACTTTTAGTCAAAGATGGGGAGCGGCGTTTTGCGGAATGGCACGGCGAGTTTTTAGACTATCAAAGACAATTTCTGGCCAGTCAATCCACCTAAACGGACGTCAGCCAATCGCCATTACAGCAATCTCTGAAAATAGTGGCTACAGTCCCCGAAGAAATAGCTGATACCAATTTTCAATAGTCGTGACTAACATCTGAAAGTGCAATTCCTTTCTCCGAGAGGGATTGCGCTTTGAAATGATCAACTAAGTCTGTCATTACTTTTGAAAAATGATATAAAGATGAATAAGTCCAGAATGCAAGACCTATCACGAATGCAGCCAAGAATTTAAGATCAGAAGGAATAAGAATCCTGTCAACAAATGCTGATGGGCAGTCAGGAGTTTAAGCTTGTGGAGAGACTGTAAGACTCGTTGGGACTCTCTCAAAAAGCAGGTTTCTGTGAAGCAAGAATTTCCCATCACACATCTTCGCATTGTGATGGCTAGATTGTCAAGTCTGTCCACCCCTGGTCCCCGCAAATAACACCTAAGATAGCGATCATTAAAACTAAAATTTCAATACATTCGTGCCTTAAGCACCTAAAAGCCTTGCAAAGCAAGGCTTTTACTATTAGTTTATTTGTCCTGTGTCCATCAAAACAGGCTCCAGCTACCCTTCTGAGTCGATTATAGCTAGTCAAGGGTATCAAGGGTAGTCGAACAATCGCCAAGACTAGCTTGGGGTAAGAAACCGTTTGTAAATTAATGTAAAAAGCTCGCCAAGTCAAGGTTTTGGCGATTTATAGAGCAAATGAACTAAAAACTCAGGATCTTTGTCAAGTAAGGACTTTGGCGATTTAAATACTTGTTTACAAACAGTTTCTAAGGGTTTGATTATTTTTCTTGGGGGGGTAAGTCCAGTTATCCCCCAAGGTTCTTGTATTTGTCTTGTTTTTAGGTGCGCTCGCCCTGCTCTCCCAATGGGAAGTTTTGCTTAGAAAAAAGGGGAGCAGCAACGACCTTAACCCGCCTTTTCTGAGAATTGACTACATTCATTAATCACAAAACTGAGAATTAACTACATTTCTTAACGAAAAAATCGAGATTAGCTATTGACACCGACAAAAAAAGGGTGTTATTTTTCATATGCTGAAGTGATGAAGGCAAAAAAAACAAACAAGTTTTTGAATCCTCCATGACTTCAGCACCGTACACTTTCTATGAAAACAACAAAAAGGTCTACTACCATGGCAGTTGAAAAAACTAACTCTTCCTCTAGCTTGGCTGAAGTTATTGATCGTATCCTTGACAAAGGTATCGTTATTGATGCCTGGGCTCGCGTATCTCTCGTCGGAATCGAATTATTAGCGATTGAAGCTCGTGTAGTTATCGCTTCGGTTGAAACCTACCTCAAATATGCTGAAGCCGTTGGTCTGACTCAATCTGCAGCGGTTCCTGCTTAAGGATTGAGCCCAGTGAAAACCCTGCTGGGGCTTCCAAATTCTTAGCTTTTCTTTGATCCCTATTGAGTTTAGTTACCCCTCTCTTGGGGCGCAATAGTCTATAACTGATCAAGTTGACACGGCAACGGATAGCGAAAACAAAGCTAGACCCATACAAATTATTTTTGTAAACGTGATTTTGTCCTTTGTAGCTAGGTTTACCCCCTATCACCAAAGTGTGAGACTCACTATTTTTCGGAATAGAAAGTCATTTTTGGTGTGGAAGCCGCGCCCCTGAGATGCGGTAGTTTGATGTATCAATTTCGGGATCAGCACTGTAAACTTTCTATACAAACAACAAAAAGGTCTATTAACATGGCAGTCGAAAAAACCAACTCTTCCTCTAGCTTAGCTGAAGTTATTGATCGTATCCTTGACAAAGGTATCGTTATTGATGCTTGGGCTCGCGTATCTCTCGTCGGAATCGAATTATTAGCGATTGAAGCTCGTGTAGTTATCGCTTCTGTTGAAACCTACCTCAAATATGCTGAAGCTGTTGGTCTGACTCAATCTGCAGCAGTTCCTGCTTAAGGATTGATCCCAGATTCTCCTATCTGCTGAGTGAAAACCCGACTGGGTTTTCCAGATCCTCTGATTTTCTTTAAATCCCTATTGAGTCCAGTTACCCCTCTCTTGGGGCGTAGTGTTCTATGATTGACAAGGTTGGCACGGCAAACGTGATTTTGTCCTTTGTAGCTAGGTTTACCCCCTATCACCAGAGTGTGAGACTCACTATTTTTCGGAATAGAAGGTCATTCTTGGGCTAGGAAGCCGCGCCCCTGAGATGCGGTAGCTCGATATATCAACTTTGGGATCAGCACTGTACACTTTCTATACAACTAACAAACAAGGTCTATTACCATGGCAGTCGAAAAAACCAACTCTTCCTCTAGCTTAGCTGAAGTTATCGATCGTATCCTTGACAAAGGTATCGTTATTGATGCTTGGGCTCGCGTATCTCTCGTCGGAATCGAATTATTAGCGATTGAAGCTCGTGTAGTTATCGCTTCGGTTGAAACCTACCTCAAATATGCTGAAGCAGTTGGTCTGACTCAATCTGCAGCGGTTCCTGCTTAAGGATTGATCCCAGATTCTCCTATCTGCTCAGTTAAAACCCGACCAGGTTTTCTAGATTCTCGGCTTTTCTTTAATCCCTATTGAGTTTAGTTACCCCTCTCTTGGGGCGCAATAGTCTATAATTGATAGGGTAGTTCACTATCTCAACTTTGGGGTGATAAGAAAAGTCGGACTCTACTGTCTCTCCCCCCAGTCCCCGTGAAGGTTTTCCTAGCGGGTGATTGGGTCTAATCCATTCCATAGTATTTAGTAATTGAGGACAACCCCATGCCTGCTCTCATCGAAAAGTTCCGCCAGGAGCGTTTATCGATTGCTGGAGAGGTAGCTAAACTCTCGCAAGAAGTCCAAGCTTTTTTGTCGGATGTTAAAACTGAAAGACAAAAACAAGCGCAAGAACAGGCAACTGCCTTGCGTCAGTCTTTCCAAAAAGTTCAACAGGAAAGCCACTTGTTTTTAACAGCTACCCAAAAACAGCGTTTAGCTCAAGCGGAAAAGCAAAAAGAGGATTTACGTCAATTTCAAGAACAACGTTTAGCGGCAGCGAAACAGCTAGACAACGACTTACGGCAACAGCGTCTAGATCGAGCCAAACAGCTGAAAGAGGATTTAAGTCAATTCCAAGAACAACGTTTAGCTGAAGCGAAACAGTTGGCGAACGACTTACGTCAACAGCATCTAGATCGAGCTAAACAG
Organism: Microcystis protocystis FBCC-A270; assembly: GCF_050500235.1. Classification (NCBI taxonomy): domain Bacteria; kingdom Bacillati; phylum Cyanobacteriota; class Cyanophyceae; order Chroococcales; family Microcystaceae; genus Microcystis; species Microcystis protocystis. The sequence goes on along the minus strand of NZ_CP191407.1, from coordinate 3,592,774 downwards.
CTGAAAGAGGATTTAAGTCAATTCCAAGAACAGCGTTTAGCGGCAGCGAAGCAGCTAGAGGACGAATTACGCCAACTTCATCTAGATCGAGCCAAACAGGTGAAGGATGATTTAAGTCAATTTCAAGAACGACGTTTAGCTGAAGCGAAACAGCTAAAAGACGAATTGCGTCAATTTCGTCAAGATTTGTCTATCTACGTTTTTGGCAAATAAATCTCTAGGTTAATTCCAACCCACTTAAGCCTAGGGCTAGAGTTAAAACCCTCTAGTCCCTTTTCCTGGCTAAACTAGAGGACTATCTGAGAATAAAACAATAAGCCTTTGGTTTTCAACCTACCATGCTGATCCTGCTTTTCTAAGTCCCTAGACTCAACCTAGTAGTGTTGGGTTCCCATTTAGTCCGCTCTAGGTCTCTGGTAAACTAAAAAGTATGATAAAGCTTCACTCAGTCTATAGTTAATGTCGTGATTAGTAGTTTTTTATTGACAAAGGAGGTAAGGGAAAAGGACTGTATCTGGGCTTTTCATTGTTTAAGTCTTGAAAAGTAATCTATACAAGAATTGTAGCCCCTTAGCCCCTTGACTGATGAATATCCTAAAAACACCTTCAGAATCAAGGTTCTAGAGGTAATTGATGACACTTCCTGATCTTTTGGGATATTATATATTATGAGGTAAGCCTTAAAAGCCGAAGACGATTTTGCCTAATCGGTTATTGAGGGTAGATTTGAACGGGCAATTGTTAGCTCAAGAATACCCGTCCGCTCAAGGCGGGGATTATCAATGGTATTTACTAGACTTCAACTATGACATTTACTGAAACTCAAACAAGAAGATCCGTCCTCAGCCTCCGCCCCGGTCAATTTGTTGTTACGCCTTCGATTGATCAAGTTGCCACTCGCGCCTTACGTTATCTAAACGCTGGTTTTTCCATCCATCTATGTGGTCCGGCAGGAACGGGAAAAACCACCTTGGCAATGCACCTGGCCAATTGTTTAGCCAGACCTGTGATGCTAATCTTTGGCGATGATGACTTTACCAGTTCCGATTTAATTGGTAGCCAGTCTGGCTACACCCATAAAAAACTGATGGATAACTATATCCACAGCGTTCTCAAGGTTGAAGACGAGCTAAAACACAATTGGGTGGATTCTCGGTTAACAATGGCCTGTCGAGAAGGGTTTACCCTAGTTTATGATGAGTTCAATCGTTCTCGGCCTGAGGTCAACAACGTTTTACTCTCTGCCTTGGAAGAAAAAATTCTCACCCTGCCCCCCACTAGCCATCAACCCGATTACCTACAAGTCAATTCTCAGTTTCGGGCAATTTTCACCTCCAACCCAGAAGAATACTGTGGGGTTCATGCCACCCAAGATGCTTTAATGGATCGGTTGGTAACTATCAATATGCCTGAACCAGACCAACTAACTCAGACAGAAATTCTTGCTCAAAAAACGGGAATTGGTCGAGAAGATGCTTTATTTATTGTCAACCTTGTCAAAACCTTCCGGGTGAAAACTGGGACTGAAAAAACGTCGGGTTTGCGCTCTTGTTTAATGATTGCTAAAGTCTGCGCCTCTCACGATATTGCGGCCGATTCCTCTGACTCGGACTTCCGTGATATATGCGCCGATGTTCTGTTGTCCCGCACCAATTTATCTGTTGATAAGTCAAGAGCGATTTTATGGGAAATCCTCGAGGACAATCCGTTAGAATCCTTATCCTTTATAGAGGAAACGGAGCCTTCCGATGCCCAAGCGTCAACTCCTGAGCCTTCGACAGGAAATCAATCGTTAAAAGCCATTCAATCTTTACTGCGAGGCAACTTGCCCCAGCGAAAAGACTAATTTTATACTCTTATTGAGTGAAACCAACCGTGACTTCTTCCACTTTTGCTGGCTCGCTCAAAAACCAGTCAAGCAACTCCCTAAAAACAGCAACTCAAGGTTCGAGTTTAGCGGATATACTCGAACGAGTTTTAGATAAAGGAATTGTAATTGCCGGCGATATTTCCGTTTCGATCGCCTCCACTGAACTTATAAATATCCGCATTCGTTTGTTAATTGCCTCTGTTGATAAAGCCAGGGAAATGGGGATCAACTGGTGGGAAGGAGACCCCTACCTCCATAGCCAATCCCAAGCTTTACTAGCAGAAAATCGGGAACTTTCGCTCCGACTCCAAACCCTGGAAACTGAGCTTGAAACCCTAAAATCCTTAAACCAATTGAGTGCAACGGAGAGCCATGATACCAGTCCGAACGATGAAGCACATTCCTCAGATGCGTGAAATTCCTCACCTGAATCCTCAAAGGTTAGGAAATTTACACGAGACGATTGCCCCCCTTGATAAGGCCAGGGAAACGGCGGTTAACGGCTTGCAAGGTTATCCCTACCTCCCTAGCCAATGCCAAGCTTTATTCGCGGAAAACCTGGAACTTTCACGCCGACTTCAAACCTTAAAATCCTTAACTAAATGGAGTGTAGTGGAGAGACGTGATGGCAGTCCCAACGATCAATCACATTCCTCATATATATTGAAATTCCTCAACTGAATCCTCAAACGGTCAAGAAGTTTACAGTAGTTAACGATTGCCTCTGTTGATAGAGCAAGGGAGATGGCAATTAATGGCTGGGAAAGCGGCTCCTATCTCTGTAGCCAATCCCAAGCCTTATTAACAGAAACCCCGGCAGCTGAACTTCAAGCCTTAAAATCCCTACCCTAATCGGAGGCAATCGAGGGCCATGATACCAGTTAAAATAATCAAGCACATTCCTCCTGTCGGGTAAATTCGTCACCAGAATCTTCACAGGGCAGCGGGAAGTTGACATTGCTTGGTTACATCGTTTTTTCCCTCAGATAAAATTTCTTGGCCAAGCCTCCCACTAGAGACTCACCCTTAAGAACTCCTCATTTACCAACTCCAACCATGACCCTTGCTTGCACACCTTACGATTCTGATAATCAAGCCTTGCTGACCCCTCCAGAAAGTAATAGCCAAGCTGGTTTAGCCCCTTTACTGTTAACTGTTGTGGAACTGGTACGCCAATTGCTCGAAGCCCAAATCATTCGCCGAATGGAAAAAGGGGTTCTCAGTGAGTCTGATTTAGATAGAGCTGCAGAAAGTATCCAAAAATTGCAAGAACAAGTTCTCCATTTGTGTGAAATTTTTGAGGTTGAGCCAGAAGAGTTAAATGTCCACCTAGGAGAGTTTGGCACTCTTTTACCGGAAGCAGGGAGTTATTATCCCGGAAAGGAGGGTGTTAAGCCCTCTGTGTTAGAATTAGTGGATAGACTTCTCAATACAGGAGTTGTTGTGGAAGGAAATGTTGATCTGGGTTTAGCTCAACTAGATCTAATTCACCTCAAGCTTCGTTTGGTTTTAACTTCTCAGCCGGTTTAATTTGGGAGAATACTGATGACAGTGGGTCTTTATTTGTATGGCATATTTCCCGAACCAGTTCCTGACGGACTGGTTTTGCAAGGGATTGATAATGAGCCGGTTCACAGTGAGATGATTGATGGTTTTAGTTTTCTCTACTCCGCTGCTCATAAAGAGAAGTATTTGGCATCCCGTCGCTATTTAATTTGCCATGAAAAAGTATTAGAAACTGTCATGGAAGCAGGGTTTACAACGTTGTTGCCCCTGCGGTTTGGCTTAGTTATCAAAACCTGGGAATCCGTCACCGAACAACTAATTACTCCCTATAAAACCCAACTGAAAGAATTATTTGCTAAACTGTCAGGACAACGAGAGGTTAGCATTAAGATTTTTTGGGATAATAAGTGGGAATTACAAGCGGCTTTGGAGTCTAATCCTAAGTTAAAACAAGAACGGGATGCGATGATGGGGAAAAACTTAAATATGGAAGAAATTATCCATATAGGTCAACTCATTGAAGCTACTGTATTGCAACGGAAACAAGACATTATTCAAGTCTTTAGAGACCAATTAAATCATCGCGCCCAAGAGGTGATTGAAAGCGATCCGATGACGGATGACATGATTTACAATGCAGCTTATTTAATTCCCTGGGAGCAAGAGCCGGAATTTAGCCAAAACGTTGAAGCGATAGATCAGCAGTTTGGTGATCGCCTAAGAATTCGCTATAACAATTTAACCGCACCCTATACCTTTGCCCAACTTGTCTAAGGAGAGTATTAGTTATGTTTCTCGATCTTTTATTTCTTCCTGTTACCGGTCCTATTGGGGGTCTGATCTGGATTGGGGAGAAAATTCAAGAGCGTGCAGATATAGAATATGATGAGGCGGAAAATTTGCACAAATTGTTATTATCCTTACAACTATCTTACGATATGGGCAACATTTCTGAGGAGGAGTTTGAAATTCAGGAGGAAGAACTTTTATTAAAAATTCAAGCCTTAGAAGAAGAAGAGGCAGAAAACGAATCTGAATCTTCTCTCTAAACTTGCAATATTTCCCACCACATAGATCATGAACAAAATCACAGATTGTAAGCTTAGTAAGGGCGGATTTGACAAGCTGGAGAACTCGTTGAAGCTTGGTCAGAACTAGCCCTTGGTTAAGCCTTAATATTCTAGGTAAAAAGTTTGGAAATTACTGGAATTATTAGAGGAGTGAGCAACAGTTTTGGGGGAATCAGGTTTTTTAGCTACACTAGGAGGGTTGGCTGTACGCAAATTTTGAATACTTTGTTCTGTAGTCTCAATTTGCTCTGTCACAAACGTGAGACGATTTTTTAATTGCTGAAGCTGCCGCTCCATCATTTCTAATTTTTCTTGGATACGTTGTTTTTCAGTAATTAACTTATAAAGCTCAAGTTGGTGATCTGCTTCAGATTGTTTCCGAGGCATGGTGCTAATTTTAGATCTAATTGGTCTGGGTGGACGAGTGGTTGTCATAACAATCCCTGAATAACTTAGAATATTCTAGCATATCAACGCCCCAATATAAAAATTTGTAAAAAATCGTCAATTTTCTTTTGGTAAACCCTATGAAATTGTACAATCTATATACTTACGCTTTTTTGAAAACCCCCATAGAAAGCCTAAAATTACCCGTTGGAATGGCTAACCCATTGTTACTGATAACTGTTGGCTCTCTCTCGGCCGTAGTCGAACCCGAAGTTGGTTTAGACACTTTACAAAATGATGATGAACGCTTGATTCAATCGGTTTTATGTCATGATCGAGTTATCTGTGAACTATTTCAACAAACCACTATTTTACCCTTACGTTTTGGCACATCTTTTTTAGAGGCAGAAAATTTACTGACTCATCTTTGTTCTCATGCCCAAGAATATCAAGAAAAAATTGAAGAACTTGAGGGAAAAGGAGAATATCTTTTAAAATGTATTCCCCGTAAGCCAGAGGAGCCTGTACTCTCTTCTGAAAGCAAGGGCAGACAATATTTTTTAGCCAAAAAACAGCTTTATGAAGCCCAACAAGATTTTTATACTTTGCAAGGTTCAGAATGGCAGAATCTCGGGCATTTAGTGACCCAAAGCTATCCGTCAACTAGGATTATTACTGCTCCGGGGACAGAATCACGAATTTATCTTTTAGTTAATTTTCAAGAAGAACCTTTACTAATCGAGCAAGTCTTGCATTGGCAGAAAGCCTGCCCCCGTTGGCAATTACAATTAGGACAAGTTTCTCCCCCCTATCACTTTACTTAACTTGATTTCTCTATGACTAACTTTAACTTGGTAAATAACGCTCTAAGTTGCTATGACACTCGACATTTAGTTATGTTTAGTGGCAAAGGAGGAGTGGGAAAAACCACCCTTTCCTGTGGATTTGCTCGCCGTTGGGCTAAATTATTTCCCGAGGAACAAATACTGTTAATCTCAACCGATCCTGCTCATTCTTTAGGGGATGTATTGCAAACAGAAGTTAGCGATCAAGCATCACCTGTAAAAGACTTACCCAACTTAAAAGTTAGGGCATTAGATGCGGAAAAATTGCTCTTAGAATTTAAAGAAAAATACGGAAAATTTTTAGAACTTTTAGTAGAACGGGGCAGTTTTGTTGAAGGAGAAGATTTAACTCCTGTTTGGGATTTAGACTGGCCAGGTTTAGATGAAATCATGGGTCTATTAGAAATTCAACGATTACTAATAGAGAATGTTGTAGATCGAATTGTTGTTGATATGGCTCCCTCTGGTCATACCTTGAATTTATTGGGGATTAAAGACTTTTTAGAGATTATTTTAAATTCTTTAGAGTTGTTTCAAGAAAAACATCGTGTTATTTCGCAAACTTTTGCAAAAACCTACAATGCCGATGATGTGGATGACTTTTTAGTCAAAACACAAGCAGAATTAACCGAAGGCAAACGAATCCTACAAGATCGGGATTTTACCCTTTGTTTAATTGTGGCAATTGCCGAACCGATGAGTTTATTAGAAACCGAACGATTACTCAATAGTTTGCATCACTTAAATATTCCCTGCGGCAGATTATTTATTAATCGCATTCTAACGGATCCTAATCAAAATTTAGATCGCTACAGTGAGCAACAGCAACTCCTCGATAAATTCCTAAAAATTCCAGGTCAAGAGACAATTTTCACCCTGCCCCAACAGGCAAAAGAACCCCTAGGAGGTGAAGCATTAGATCAGATCATGAGTCAAATTGAAATTATCGAAAAAGTAGAATTTATGGCCCCGCCTCCTATTCAATGGCCGCAAAAAATTCTGCCGAGTTTTAGTGATTTTATTGACGACAAACGCCAACTCATTATCATTGGTGGCAAGGGGGGAGTGGGAAAAACCACCGTTGCCGCAGCTATTGGTTGGGCCTTAGCTAATCGTCATCCCGAGCAAAAAATTAGAATTATTTCTATTGATCCGGCTCATTCTTTGGGAGATGCCTTTGGGACAAAGTTAGGACATCAATCCACACAATTAACTGCTAATTTAAGTGGTCAAGAAGTTGATGCTAATATCATTTTAGAAAAATTTCGGGATGATTATTTATGGGAACTGGCAGAAATGATTAGTGGAGAAGGTAAGGAAGAGGGGAACATCAAACTAGCTTATACTCCAGAAGCTTGGCGGCAAATTGTCGCTCAATCTCTGCCAGGAATTGATGAAATGTTGTCCCTAGTAAAAGTAATGGAGTTATTAGACCAGAAACAACAAGATTTGATTATTTTAGATACGGCTCCTACCGGTCATCTCCTGCGATTTTTAGAAATGCCAACGGCTTTAGGAGATTGGTTAAGTTGGATTTTTAAGCTTTGGATGAAGTATAAAGATGTCTTAGGGCGTGTAGATTTAATGGGACGATTGCGAATCTTAAGACAACAGGTGATGTCTGCCCAGGAAAAACTCAAAGACCCCCAACATACAGAATTTATTGGAGTTTTGCAAGCCCAAGATGCCATCGTTGCCGAACAACTGCGATTGACAGCATCTTTGAAAAAAAAGGGAGTCTATCAACGTTACGTCGTGCAGAATCGTTATCATGCTAATGAGGAAATTGATCGGGATTTATTCCCAGATCAAACTTTGATCCGCTTACCCAGTTTACCTCGGTCTGTAGAACCTCTAGCCCGGGTCAAAGCCGCGGCAGATCTGTTATTTTAAAGGTAATTAGTCTTTAAAGTCGGACTTCTTAACCCCATCTATTACCCAGTCCCCATCCTTCACTTGACTCAGGAGAAATTTTATGGTAGAACTATTCAAAGGCTTTGAGCAATTAGTCGAACTGGCTAAAACCTTAGAGGAAAAACTGGAAAAAGGGGAAATTAAAACCGAAGTGCAGTTTAACTCTCGTCCCTTGAGTAACATCCCCCGTGCTGGCGGTATTCCCCGTTCAGGGGGAGTTTCTCGCCCGAGCAATTCTGGTGGGGATGATTTTGAGGTTAATCGCAATCGCGATACCCCCACCGATTCAGGGGTTGAAGACAGTGTGACACCGCCCGAAGGACCGACCACGGCTTCCCTGAAGGATGTTGGTGGCTTGACGGAAGTGATTAAAGAACTCAAGGAACTAATTGCCATTCCCCTGAAGCGCCCCGACTTATTGGCCAAGTTAGGACTTGAACCCACTCGCGGCGTTCTCTTAGTCGGGCCCCCTGGAACCGGTAAAACCCTGACCGCCCGTGCTTTGGCCGAAGAACTCGGTGTTAACTATATTGCCTTAGTCGGACCAGAGGTGATCAGCAAATATTATGGGGAGGCTGAGCAAAAACTGCGGGGAATTTTTGAGAAAGCCAGTAAGAATGCGCCTTGTATCGTTTTTATTGACGAAATTGATAGCATGGCACCCGATCGCAGTAAAGTTGAAGGGGAAGTAGAAAAAAGACTGGTAGCCCAATTGTTGGGTTTAATGGATGGCTTTGCCCAAAGCCAGGGGGTGATTGTTCTAGCGGCGACAAACCGTCCCGACCATCTTGACCCTGCCCTCCGTCGCCCTGGACGGTTTGACCGAGAAGTCCTCTTTCGGGTGCCTGACCGCAAGGGCCGTTTAGAAATCCTGCAAATTCTCACCCGTTCCATGCCCCTAGATGAATCAGTTTCCTTAGATCTGATTGCCGATAACGCGGTGGGATTTGTCGGGTCAGATTTAAAAGCCGTTTGCCAGAAAGCGGCCTATAGTGCTTTGCGGCGCCAGGTTCCTACGATTGACTCGCGAATTCCAGAAACAATGACGGTAGTCCAAGCCGACTTTTTGCAAGCCCTTAAAGAAGTTAAACCGGCGGTATTGCGCTCTGTGGAGGTGGAATCTCCCCATGTGGCCTGGGACAATATTGGCGGACTTGAACAGATTAAACAAACCCTACAGGAGTCCGTGGAAGGGGCATTACTCCATCCGCAATTATATACGCAAACCAAAGCCCAAGCTCCCAAAGGTATTTTACTTTGGGGTCCCCCCGGAACGGGAAAAACCTTATTGGCCAAAGCGGTTGCATCTCAGGCGCGAGCTAATTTTATCAGTATTAATGGACCTGAGCTTTTGAGTAAATGGGTGGGGGCGAGCGAACAAGCGGTGCGTGAGTTGTTTGCCAAAGCTCGTCAGGCAGCCCCTTGTGTGGTTTTTATTGATGAAATTGATACTTTAGCACCGGCAAGAGGTCGTTATAGTGGAGATTCAGGAGTGAGTGACCGGGTTGTGGGACAAATCCTCACGGAGTTAGATGGGTTGCAAACGGCGGCAACGATTTTAGTGATTGGAGCCACTAATCGCCCAGATGCCTTAGATCCAGCCTTATTGCGAGCGGGACGGTTAGATTTACAGTTAAAAGTTGATTTACCCAATGCCTCTAGTCGTTTAGCAATTCTCGGAGTCCATAATGATGAACGTCCTTTAGAGGATGTGGATTTAGGCTATTGGGCCGAGGCAACGGAAGGCTGGAATGGTGCAGATTTATCGTTATTATGTAACCAAGCGGCACTGATGGCAATTCGTCGTTATCGCCATCAGGGAATGACTGACCCGGCTGATATTCGCATTACAACGGCTGATTTTAATCATGCTTATCAACTGTTGGTTGAACAGCGTGCCAATTGATTTTTTTCCCCCTTACTTTAAGTAAGGGGGGAGAATCTCAACTCAGGAAAACTATCGTACAAAAGAAAAATTCGCCAAAATGTCTGCATTGACTGTTTGTCGGTGCTATTGTCTAGCTTTTGAGCGTTTTTTCCAGCTGGGCTACCCTTGCTTTCTGTTGCTTCAAATCGGCTAGTTGTTTTAGTAACTGTTCTCTTACTTCATAGCGATAGGCAAAAAAATGCTCACCTATCCCTAGGGTTGCTAGATACTCTTCTAGCAGACGGGGTTTGACCCAGGCAATCACTGCCAGTTGCCACCAGAAACGGAACCGCGTCGGTCGGACAATCCCCTGCCGCCAGAGCAAGGAACGGAACAATTGCCACTGTTGCCAATCTAATTTACGGTTCGATTTGCCGCGCCATCCCCCCATGATCATGAAATGGTTGAAGGTTCGTTTCAGGTAGTTAACAGGATCGTAGATTTCCCAGAAAGCGTCGATGTATTCTTCGGTAATCTCTTCCACCGGGCGAGTTGGCTCAAAGTTCATCATGGCTCCCTGATGGACAGTGCCCATGCCATCTACCAGACGACCTTCCCGTTGCAGGCGATTCCACAGGGCGGTATTTTTCAGTGCCTGGAGCAGGCTAAACTGCCCCTGGGGAATACTCGCCTCCATAATAAAATCTTTGATCCGCTGCCCTGCGCCTGGTTTCTCATTGTCAAAACCGATAATGAAGCCAGACATAATCTGCAGCCCCATGCGGGTAATTTTGTGACAGGATTCGATCAGGGATTGGCGGGTGTTTTGAACCTTGTTAATGCCCATTAAGCTATCGGTATCTGGTGTCTCAATCCCCATAAACACCAGCATAAAGCCGGCCTTGACCATTAACTCGATCAGTTCGCTGTCTTCAGCCAGATTAAGGGAAGCTTCCGTAATCAGTTTAAAGGGATACTGGTGTTGTTCCATCCAGGGGATCAACTCCCGCAGAAACACCTTGGCATTCCGCTTATTGCCAATGAAGTTGTCATCCACAACAAAAATGTAGCGCCTCCAGCCCAGTTGATATAACGTCTCCAACTCAGCCAACATTTGTTCTGGGGTTTTGGTGCGCGGTTTGCGGCCATAGAGGTTGATGATGTCACAAAATTCGCATTGAAAGGGGCAACCCCGAGAAAACTGCACGGTAATCGCCAGATAGGCATCCAGATCTAGTAGATCATAGCGGGCGATCGGTGTCATGGTGACATCGGGTTTCTCACTGGCTCTAAAGACACCACTCGGTTCACCCCGCTCCAGGGCTGCCAGGAACAGCGGGATTGTCAGTTCTCCTTCATCCAGAATCAGGTAATCTGCTCCAGCTTTTTGGGCAACTTCTGGATAGGAGGTGGGGTAAGGCCCGCCCACCGCCACTTTTTTACCCAACTGCAACCCTTTGGCAATCAATTCTTGAAAGTCCTTTTTCTGAATGATCATGGCGGAGATGATGACCAAATCGCACCACTCCCAATCGGAAGCCGTTTCTAATCGGACATTGCGATCAACAAACCGGATTTCCCAATCCGATGGTAACAGGGCTGCCACCGTAATTAAACCCAGAGGCGGATTGGTTGATCTTAAACCGGCTAGATCTAAAGTCTCTTGATAGGACCAAAAGGAGTTGGGCATCAGCGGCCACAGTAATAGGGCTTTCATTCAGGTGTCTCCAATGAAGAAGCTAGATGCTTTACATACTAGCCACAAAGCCCAAGTCGATCAAGACTTTTTTTTACTCATAAATTAGTTCTAAATATAGCATTTCCTGTTCACAAAAGGTACATTGTTGAGGTTGAAAAGCTTAATCAGCAAAGGTTTAACTGTGCCACACAGGTGTGAGAACTGCTATAAATTATGAAAAAATAGCTATTTTTTGGAGATTAGCACAATTAAATGAATGATGCTTGCTAAAAACTCCTGTTTTCCCATTTTTATCAATGCAATGTAGAGGCTGTTTGCCTCTTTTGGGTATTTTTGGGTAAGTTTACTAAAAAATGCTGATTCTGAAAAACCCTCTTAAAATTCGCAAGCACCGAATAGTAAGGGTTTCGTTTCAGTCACTAGGAAGTCTATTTGATCGGTAAAACACCAGTTACTAGACATCTCGACAATGACTATTTCTGGTCAGATAAACATAAGCGTAATTACACTATTTTATACCGAACCATCATGACTTAACTACCAGAAAATATAGTTTCTGTCTCTTTAATTTTGGATGATGAATAAATTAAATAACTTGTAATTATAGTCAGATTTATGACCAATATTAATTATATTCAGCTAGTTGATCCGATTAATTCTCCTCCCTTAGCAGAGGAACAATCTCGCAGATGGCCAGTCAATCATACTTGGGTGCGATTGTCTGGTTTTAACTAACTGCGGTAAAATTAACCTAAACTCTCTATCGGCAAATTCGATGACTTCCTTCACTACTTCCCTGGCTCTTTTAAGTCAATTTAAATTGGGAGATTTAAACTTAGAAAATCGTCTTGTGCTTGCTCCCATGACGCGAGCGCGAGCCGGAGAAAAACGTCTTGCTAATGAGATAATGGCCGAATATTACCGGCAAAGGGCCAGCGCCGGATTAATGATTACAGAAGCGACGGTAATTTCTCCCCAAGCTAACGGTTGGCAAAATACCCCCGGTATCTACACCGATGAACAAGCGCAAGCATGGCAAATAGTGACAAAAATCGCCCAAAGAAAAGGAACACCAATTTTTTGTCAATTGTGGCACTGTGGTCGCGCTTCTCATTCTAGTTTTCAGGAAAATGGCGCTTTACCCGTTGCCCCTTCCGCAATTAAGATTAAGGGGGAGTTGCATACACCCATCGGCAAACAGCCCTACGAGACCCCTAGAGCCTTAGAAACCGAGGAAATCGCCGCAATTGTCGCCGATTACCGTCAAGCCGCTCAGAGGGCAAAATTAGCGGGGTTTGATGGCATAGAAATTCACGGGGCCAATGGTTATTTAATCGATACTTTTCTACAATCTGTTACTAATCAGCGTCAGGATAAGTACGGTGGCAGTTTGGCAAATCGCTATCGTTTTTTACAGGAAGTAGTCGAGGCAATTTTAACTGTTTTTCCCAGTCATCGGGTGGGGGTGCGTCTGTCTCCCAATGGGGTTTATAATGACATGGGTTCCGAGGATTTTCGAGAAACTTTTCTCTATGTTGCCCAAAGATTAAATGAGTACAATTTAGCTTATTTGCATCTGCTAGATGGCTTGGCTTTTGGTTTTCATGAAAAGGGTAAACCGATGCTTTTATCCGAGTTTCGGGCTGTTTTTAATAGTGCTTTAATCGGCAATTGCGGTTATACAAAAGAAACTGCTGAAGCCGCTATTCAGTTAGGAGATGCGGATTTAATTGCTTTCGGTCGCCCCTATATCAGTAATCCCGATTTGGTGGAAAGATTCGCCAATAATTGGCCTCTTAATCCCGATGCTGAGATGAAGGATTGGTATTCTTTTGACAAGGAAGGTTATATCGATTTTCCCAGTTATAAACCCTAGTTAAGTAGGTAGGCGTTAAAAATTATCAGACACCCTCCTATCCCTTATAGGCATCTTTCTTAACAATTTTTTCAGTAAGCACTCCAACCCTTATCCTGACTTGATTTCAGTTTTTTCTTTGTTTTGTAAGGGTGTCAACAAGGAATATTACAAATTGTTAACCGAGTCTTGAAAGCCTTGTGCTACAAGGGTTTGAAATGTTAAGAAAGATTTGACTAAAGGACAGCAGGCAATGGTGACTATTTGCCCGAATAAACCCGCTAAAACTGAGACTATGGCTAAACTTAAGAACTCTTGGCTAAATCCCAGAAAACACACCTATTTTACTCGCAACGAAAAAACCGGGAAAAAAATCAAAGTCACCCAAGAGTTACCCAGTTTTAAGGCATTAGGTAAGGATGGCCTATGTCGGTTGCTATTTTATGAGACTAGGCTACTTTACCAACTTTTGACACACAATTTAGTAAAGTGATCTTTGGGACAAGATGGCTCTTCTGGTTTCTGTGTGGAAACGAAGCCTATACTGATAGTTTCTTCGGCAAAATAGTCGTAAAAGTCTTTCTCCGTCAACATTTCACGATTCCATAAGCAAAAATTATCACACAAAGTCGAGAAGAGCCACAAGATTGAGTTTAAAATCTGAAATAGATAATTTTTTTAAGGGATTGAGTTAAGTTTATGGCAGATATTGTCGATATTGCGGTCAGTGCCGATAATTTTAAAACTCTAGTGACGGCGGTACAAGCGGCTAATCTTGTGGATGCCCTAAAAAGTCCTGGCCCCTTCACGGTTTTTGCCCCCACCGACGAAGCTTTTGCCAAATTGCCCCCCGGGACGATTACAACCCTAGTGCAGAATATCCCCCAATTAACCCGAATTCTCACCTATCACGTCGCTGCGGGCAAATATATGCAGGAAGATTTGGCAAAATTGGCTGTAGTGACTTCTCTAGAGGGTTCACCGATTCCCGTCGATTGTAGCGAAGGTTTTGAGGTGAAAAATGCCACGGTGGTCGCGGGTAATATCGAGGCGGATAATGGTGTGATCCACGTCATCGATACGGTGATCCTGATGGGTTAGTTTTTGACCATCTTTTGCCCGGTCTGCATCTAGGGCAAATCTGTCTTATTTAGTAACTAAATATACAGATACTTTTGCCTGTTTATGGTTCCAATGCTCGCCAGAGGAAAATGCCCACTTTCTGCACTTTCTTGTCTGTACCTGTTCAGACTAAATCCTGTTATTAAAGACTGATTATCTATTGATCCTTTTGCCTATTACATGAGTAGAAAACGGGTTTCTCCGAGAAACCCGTTTTCTGTGCGTTACTCAACGGATTTAGTATTAGCCATCTCGACAGTAATGGCAGCTCAGTTATCAGTTATGAGATGTTAGTTTTCAGTTCACTGATTACTGTTTACTGGACGGCTACGCCGTGCCTTTGGCAACACTGAAAAAAGCTTACCTATTCCCCAGAAGCATGAGGACCGATTTTGAGAACTAAAACCCCTAAAGGTGGTAAACAGAGATCGATCGAGTAGGGACGGCTATGATAGGACCATTCCTCCGACCATTTACCGCCAAGGTTGCCCATATTACTACCGCCATATTTACCCGCATCGCTGTTAAAGATTTCCTGATAAAAACCGGGATGGGGTACACCAACGCGATAATGGCTGTGGGGTTGGGGAGTAAAATTACAGACCACCACCAGAAACTCCTGCCAATTTTTGCTCCAGCGCAGGAAAGAAACGACGCTATGACTATTATCACTACAGTCGATCCACTCAAAGCCATCCTGACCAAAATCCTGGGTATATAAAGCAGGTTCACTCTTATAGGTGGCGTTCAAATCTGAGAAAAAGCGTTTTAGCTGTTGATGGGGTTGATGCTGCAAAAGACCCCACTCCAAATCACCCCAAACATTCCACTCACTCCACTGGCCAAATTCCATGCTCATAAACATGGTTTTCTTGCCGGGGTGGGTAAACATATAACTAAATAATGCCCGGACATTGGCAAATTTTTGCCACTCATCCCCCGGCATTTTGCCAATCATATTACTTTTGCCGTGAACCACTTCATCGTGGGACAAAGCCAGCATATAATTCTCGCTGTGGTTATACCACATACTAAAAGTGACATTATTTTGATGGAATTGACGGAACCAGGGATCCATGCCGAAATAATCGAGCATATCGTGCATCCAGCCCATATTCCACTTCAAATTAAAGCCTAAACCGCCCATATAGGTAGGCCAGGACACCATCGGCCAAGCGGTGGATTCTTCGGCAATTGACAGAATTCCGGGGAAATAGCTAAAAATTACATGATTGACTTGACGCAGGAATTCGGCGGCCTCTAAATTCTCCCGGCCACCGTACTCGTTGGCCACCCATTCCCCATCTTTACGACAATAATCGAGATAGAGCATAGAAGCCACCGCATCCACTCGAATACCGTCAATATGGTACTTATCGAACCAAAATAGGGCATTAGCCACCAGGAAATTTCTGACTTCGTTGCGACCGTAGTTAAAAATTAAGGTTCCCCATTCCTTGTGTTCCCCTTTGCGCGGGTCGCCGTGTTCATAAAGATGAGTACCATCAAAGAAAGCTAACCCGTGGCCATCTTTGGGGAAGTGACCGGGGACCCAATCCACTAGCACACCAAGGCCATTTTGGTGACATTGATCGACAAAATACATAAAATCTTCAGGATTGCCGTAGCGACTGGTGGGGGCAAAATAACCCGTCACTTGATAACCCCAAGAACCATCAAAAGGATGCTCGGCGATCGGTAATAATTCGATATGGGTGTAACCTAATTCTTTAACGTAGGGAATTAGTTTTTGGGCTAACTCGTAGTAACTCAAAAAGCGGGCCCCAGTGTTCCATTCCGACACGGGAACCGCTTCTCCTTCCCCGGAAAGTAAACGGGGTGGTTCGGCGCTAGAAGCGTGCAGCCAAGAACCGAGGTGTAATTCGTAAACGGAAACCGGTTGAGTTAAAGGATCGCTATGGCGGCGTTTTTCCATCCAATCGCTATCATCCCAAGTATAGCTATCTAAATTGGCCACGATCGAGGCGGTTTTCGGGCGTACTTCTTGGGCAAAACCGTAGGGATCAGATTTTTCGTAAATATGACCTTCCCAATTTTTGATCTCGTATTTATATTTAGTGCCAACACCGATTTCCGGGATAAACAATTCCCAGACCATATTATTACGTTTCCGCATTTGGTGATCACGACCATCCCAGTTATTAAAATCACCAATAATCGAGACATTGCGAGCATTAGGAGCCCAAACGGCAAAATAAACCCCTTTAATACCCTCGATTTCGGCTAAATGCGCCCCTAATTTTTCATAAATGCGATGATGGTTGCCCTCCCCAAACAGGTGTAAATCAAAATCGCTAAGTTTGGCAGAACGGAAGGCATAGGAATCATAGATTACCCGTTCCTGTTCTCCCTCGTGGATGCGTAATTGATAATTGTTCAGTTCACCGATATCGATAACGCACTCGAAAAAATGGGGGTGATAAGCGGTCGTCATGGGATATTCTTGTCTTTGGGACGGTAAAATAACCCAGGCGGCCGTGGTTTTCGGTAAATAGGCTCTAACAACCCATTTATTGACTTTTCCTTCTTCTTCTAGGGGATGGGCCCCCAAAACCTCAAAGGGATCGTGATGGAGGTTGTTGACGATTTGATGGACTTGTTCGGGGGATACCACTATAGACATTCATTTACCACTCTTGACATCTACAATACTTATAGCAAGGAAATAGTCATTTTTTCCCTGCCTTCTGGGAATTCTCAAACTAATGATATATTCTGCCTACTTAGGGTCTGCTGAAAAAGTTTTTCGTGGGGGTAGGGTGTGGGGTGTGGGGTGTAGGGTGCGGGGTGTGGGGAAGTGGGAAGAATAAATAAAATAATCTCCTGTCTCCTGACGACCGACGACCGACGACCGACTCCTGACCCTAACAACAATTTTTGATTTTTACAAGAGGTCTATGGTAAAACTGCCAATTTAATCTCGATTTGGTCATTCTCGATGTTAATCTAGCGGATAGCCTCGAATTTGACCTACTCTACATCTCTACAAAGTTGTCAACTGGAACGAGTTTGATCCCTAGTAGATTGACTTTCTTCTAATTCAGCTTTGATTTTTACCGAGTCTTCAATCTGCTGGGCCTCTCGCTTAAATTCACTTTCAAATTCCTTGGATGCTTCTTGAAATCCTCGAATAGTTTTGCCTAAACTGCGACCGATTTCTGGTAATTTCTTCGGTCCGAAAACTAGCAGGGCAATCAAGAGAATTAACCCCATTTCTGGCAATCCAATCCCAAAAATATTCATGTGTTTGCTCCTAATAAAAAACTTGCGGTGGGCAATAACCCACCTGCTAAAGTCCGAGAGACAATTCTGCGGCCAAAAATGCCGACAAGATTGTTGGAATCTGCTTACTGACCCCAATCCACATTAAATCCTTCTAAAATTAGGGAGGAGTTGTAGATCTGTAAAATAATCAGCAAAAAGACTAAAAACAGAGCCATAAACACTCCCATCAGCAAGGTAGTTCCCCAACCGGGAGAAACTTTACCATATTCTGAGTTGAGGGGACGAAGGATTTCACCTAAGCGTGTACGCTGTGCCATAAGTTACCAAGAAAGATCTGTAAATGATAATTTTGTATTGATCCGTAATTTGACGAACTGCCAACTGGTCAACCCAGTGAGATAAAATCTACTGCTGTTTCCAGTGGAACTTTTTTGGTTTAATTCCTAACGGAATCGTTTTTCGCCTGCCCTGCCACGCCCACAAGAATCTGCAAGCGCCTACAGTACGGGAATTATTCTAACATTGTTTGGTAATCTTCTCAGGATTTAGGAGATGGTCAATAGGGACTGACAGGTGTAGGTATTTTACAACTAAGAGGAAGGGGAGTAGTAAAAAGCATCAACGGGGGTGAGAGGGAAAGAACTTCAACGTTGACATCCTCGCCGCCCTAAAAGTGCGGCGATTCCTAAACCTCACGATTTAAGTTTCTGCTTCCACCACCGTCGCATACCACAGTTAAAAAACCATGTACTGTCTTACACAGAGTCCACAGACTTTCGCCCCATTTCAGAAGCCCGATTCCGTGTGTCCCACGGTACGTTGACCGCCTATAGCTTCTTGTACTTGTTGCGCGCGACTTTTTACCCGGCCAAGCTTTTCTGGTCGGAACCCCCTAAGCCTAGTTTTCAAGGTGCTGCGCCGTCCACTTGGTTTTCGAGACTGGCCTTTTAATTCTAACGTAAAGCCAACCTAGAACGGCGGGGTTTCAGACCCAAAATTTCCGATGAAGGTGAATCGACAAACCTTTCAGTAAATCAGCAACTAGGGTAATAGAACCCAGAAGAAAACAAGAAAGCTGACGTAAGGGTTTGAGGTGGAGAGTTTTACTAAAGACAGTATGTTGGGGGGGAAGTTGCTCTAAATTGGGTTCAGGAGATTGATTTTCCGCTTCTCCACCCAGCATAACCGTCCAGAGAGTGGCTACAGCCATAGCTAACCAAAGGCATTCGGCACGCTGTGGGTCAAGCAGGCTTTGTGTTTTGCCATTGCCAGCCGTCGGAGGGGAGTGGGTTTTGAAAGTTCGATTGGGAGTTTTATCATCTTATTCCATATTACCGAAGCAAAAAGCAAGCCGGCTGTACGGTCGTTAGGGAGAATAGCCTATCACCACAAGGCAAAAACCTTACTGCGACATGGCATCCCACAATTCGCTGAAAACCATAACTATACTTGCATTAGGGAACGCACCCTACCAGAGCTGATATTTGAGTAAGCCAGACAGGAGCCAGAAAAAGATATTTATCAGAAAAGTCATGATCAAGCTAGAGGTTTAAAGACTGATCGGGTTCCAATTATTTTTATTAATAAATATTTTACATAATTCATACCAGGTAAGCAAGAGAGCTACGCCACTACTACCGAATCATTACCAGCGGCAGCAACGTTGTAGCCAATTTTGATCCCAAAGAGCCGAGAATGGGGGTGTTTCTCGCTCAATAAGTCAGCAGCGTGTAAGCCATTTTCATCAACTTTGTAGTCACCTGTTTCAATGTCAATGATGACCATCTTGCCAATGTTTTCTTCAACTTCCACCTCTTGGCGGATTCTGCTTTCGTACAGTTTCTCTGCACGTTGAGCAACTTCTTCACGGCTTAAAAGGATTGCTTGCATATACTAACTCCTGATTACGATTTGACTTCTGGAGACCTCTCTATAATATCTCATACTAAATCCGGGTAATAGATAATCAGTTTTCAATAACCGGATTTAGTATAAAGCTCTTCTGGGACTCTGGCAAAAGTCTTACAGTCTCTAAACTCTAGCTCTCTTATGGGGTAAGCCTTCAAGCTATCGCTAACTAACAGAAACCCGAAATTTGAGTTTTTATTAGAAAAAAAGTTAGCGATCACTTGTCAACCAAGGGTTTCAGAATCTGGATTCGGTCAGGAATTTCCGAAAGTCCCAGAAGAGCATTATAGCAGTTCTCACACCTGTGTGGCACAAGTTAACCTTTGCTAATTAAACTTTTCAACATCGATAATGTACCTCTTGCGAACAGGAAACGCTATAAATTGCTGCGTTACGCTTTGGCTAACGCACCTACGATTTATGTTTATGTTTGTGGCTAAATTGACAAAAGTTGCTCAAAATATAGCCTTAACAAGATAAATCGGCCTATTCCTAGTTAAGCTGAGTTGAGGATAAGCCGAAACCCTAATTTTACCCTAGCTGGTTAGCTCTATTCTTTCGTGGAAGTCATGGCAAAATCTCCTTAGTCCGATAATTCTTTGTACCAATCCCATCACACAAATGCCTATCTTCCTCCCTGACATTAATATTATTCTGCAAATAAACCCGCACCCAATCGCAACTACGCCTCATTAAAGCATCTAAATTCAATAAATTCGAGTCTGTTTCTACCTTCCAGAGTTTGATAAGTACCTAAGCAAAATTAATTACACATTTCGATAAAGCTTTTGCCTCTTGCCTATTGCCTCTTGCCTGTCTTCACTAGGAAATTTATTTTGCATGACTACTTAGTGTTGTCCCAACTACCGCTCACCAAAGTCTTGCCGTCGGGACTAAAATTAACGCTATAGACATAGCTATCATGCCCCTTGAGGGTGCGGATTTCTTTGCCTGTTTCTACATTCCAGAGTTTGATAGTCTTGTCAACACTACCGCTCACCAAAGTCTTGCCGTCGGGACTAAAATTAACGCTTCTGACACGGCTATTATGCCCCTTGAGGGTGCGGATTTCTTTGCCTGTTTCTACATTCCAGAGTTTGATAGTGTTGTCCCAACTACCGCTCACCAAAGTCTTGCCGTCGGGACTAAAATTAACGCTATAGACATAGCTATCATGCCCCTTGAGGGTGCGAATTTCTTGGCCTGTTTTTACATTCCAGAGTTTGATAGTGTTGTCCCGACTACCGCTCACCAAAGTCTTGCCGTCAGGACTGAAACTGACACTAATAACGTGCCAAGTCCGTATCTTTGAAATACTTGTGAAATCAGAGTTTTGAAAAAGTCGCACACGGTGTTACTTTTATTTACCCCATTCCGACTCACAATAATCAAACCTTCTTTTGTTTTCTTCATACTCCTCAACCGTTCCATAACCTTGTTTCCAATTCCTATCTCTTAGGAGTTGGTAACACATTCTCCCTCTCTCATGAATTTTGCTTGTCCTCGCTTGTTCTTTCGCGGACTCTACTTGTTCTTTCGCGGACTCTATCTCGTACTCTAGTTGTCGTTCAAGGTTATTTATTTCTTTTCGCTTTTCGGCGTTCTGCCATTGAATCAATATACCCAAAGCTAAAATCAAAATCGAACCTCCTGCTAGTACATAAACATAAACAGTCTGTCGTCTTACACGTTCTCGCCGCCTTTGTTCTTTGTCTCGCAGTTTTACACTTACTTGGATATAAAATAGCTCCCCTTCGCTCAAATCCTCTGGACGTTGTTTCAGCTTCTCTTCTGCCTCCGCCAACGCTGTACCCCGCAACAATCTGCTTTCATCCCATCCAGTTACGTCTCCATTTTCTATCTGTTGCCATTGATACATTCCTGCCCTTAATCGCTCTTGCCAAGCGCGAAAAACCCTGTCTGTATCCATCCAGCCCCGCAATTCCCCCCAATTGCGAATCAATGCTTCATGCACCACTTCCACCGTCTCCACCTGTGCCTCTTCACTGCGACTGGTGACAACTAAACGCGCATCCGCCAGTTGTTTCACCAGCGCCCAATTTACCGCCCCTAATTCCGCTTTTGTCGCCAGCCGCCGCGTATCTTCTGTGCCTTCCCCTGGGCGTACCAATTGGATGAAAATGCGCCGCACCTCTTTCCGTTGCGCCTCACTCAGCTTGTCATATTCTTCATTGGCATGGCGGGCCAAAGCACCCTGCACTTCGCCAATTTCTGTATATGCCAGATGGGTTAATTCTTTGCCCTGTCGCCGCTGCCACAATTCCGTTAAGGCAAACTCTAGTAATGGCAAATTCCCCGGCTCACTCTCCACATCATCGAGGATGCGTTTCACCAGTCCCGCTTCCAATGTCACCCCCAATTTTTGCGCCGGTTTTTCAATAACTTCTGTGAGTTCTTCTCGGTTCATCGGCCCCAATTTCAAGTCAGTATTTTGTAAGACATCGGCAAAGGGACGATAGGAAAGAGCATTCCCCAAGAAATCCGCCCGCATAGTTAATACCAACACCATTCCTACCCTTTCAAAGGGGAATGTAGTTAATTTATCGAGAAAATTACGACGGATTGTTTCATCAGGACAGAGGGTATAAAGTTCCTCAAATTGGTCGGCAATTACCAGCACCCGTTCACTGGGATAATTCTGTTGGATTTGGGCAACAACGTCAGCTAGAGGAATGTCGCCATCACGCAAATAATTGGCTAACTGACGCGCTTGGGCGAGGCGTTCTGTCTCATTTAGATTAGTTGTATAAAGGGGAACTAATGCCAAAGCTAGGGCATGAAAAGGGTCAGAACCGGGACGAAAATGGGTAAACTGCCAGTGACCTTCTTGTTGCAATTTAGGGACTAATCCCGCAAAAACTACCGAGGATTTACCACTTCCCGACGCACCTAATAGGGGGATAAAATTACGGGTTTGGGTTGCCTGAAATAGGGTTTTAATAAAGCTTTTGCGCCCAAAAAAGTATTCTGCATCTCCTGGCCCAAAATGAAACAAGCCACGATAGGGACAGGGCAGATTATCATCGGCAACATCGGCAGAATCAGCAGGGGCTATTCTTGCTTCTTCTCGATAATAGTAATTGGTAATCGTGATGGTTGCATTGCCAGTCCCAGAGGTAGCAGCATATTGAGCTTCTGTAATATTTTGTTGAATTTCGCTTGGTTCTGACATATCAACCATCCTGATTAATTAAAATACAGTCTCAGTCATCCTTAGATGTGCCATGCTCGGTGATGCCGCTAATACTAGCATTACCCGTGCCAGAGGTAGCAGCATATTTAACATTACTGATATTTTGGGTGATAATTTGTTGTCCACCGGGTTGTTCTTGGAGCTTGTCTAGTAAATCTTGGGCTAATTTAGTGATTTCATTATCTTTATCAACCCCGGCTTCGACAATTTTATCTTTTAACAAACCTTCAGCTTTCTTGATATCCTCTGGTTTTGCCTCTACCATTGCCTGTGCTAAAGCATCATTAGCAAACTTACGCTTAATCAAGGTTTTCAAACCTTGATATGTATCTTTAACGCCTTTTTCCGCCGTATCTTTAGCCGCAGCAACCGCACCGGCAGTCAAGGCGGCGATAATCAGAGAAACTGGTTCCATTGTTTGATACTCCCAATAAAATATTGCTGATTCAATCTTAGATCAAAACAATTTTTAATAGTAAGCCAAATCGCAATCAGCTAGAGAACTGGAATTTTACGGCCAAGGCACTAAGCCTTAAAATTATTACTAAGTACCTAAGCAAAATTAATTACACATTTCGATAAAGCTTTTGCCTCTTGCCTATTGCCTCTTGCCTGTCTTCACTAGGAAATTTATTTTGCATGACTACTTATGTAGGTAGGCGTTAAAAATTATCAGATACCCCCCTTATTAAGCTATCCATTAGTCGGATCTTTCTTAACAATTTTTGCAGTAAGCACTCCAACCCTTATCCTGACTTGATTTCAGTTTTTTCTTTGTCAGTAAGGGTGTCAACAAGGAATATTACAAATTGTTAACCGAGTCTTGAAAGCCTTGTGCTACAAAGGTTTGAAATGTTAAGAAAGATGTGACTAAAGGACAGCTTATTAAGGGGGGACTAAGGGGGGATCGGCACCCCCCTTATTAAGGGGGGACTAAGGGGGGATCGGCACCCCCCTTATCAAGGGGGGCAGGGGGGATCGGCACCCCCCTTATTAAGGGGGGACTAAGGGGGGATCGAACCTAAAATCGATTTTTAATTTAATTATAACCAGCTACTTATGCAAAAATCTTAGCCGAAAAAGCCAAACAAGGGTTTTCCCTGTGGATGGGGTTTATCAGTTATGGGATTTGAGTTTTCAATTCACTGTTTACTGAACACTGAAAAAAGCTCCCTGATTATCGCCGATGATACCAACGGGTAAATAATTTTTCTAACTCCACCCAAACGAATAATAAGGTACTAAACCCCAAACAGATTAATAATTCTTCTTTAGTTAAAAATTGAGTGCCGAAAAAATCCCGCAGGGCAGGAACATAGATTAACATCAGTTGAAAAATTGTCGTCAGGGTTACTGCTACCCAGAGATAGGGATTAGTCAAAGGATTCATTTCTATGGTAAGATGATCGCTCGATCGCACAGAAATGGCATGACCCATCTGAGCTAAACAGAGAGTAGTAAAAACCATAGTTTTCCATGAACCGGTATTACCAAAAAGCGGATCCAAGCGCACAGCGATTAACATTTGAGTGATATTAATAATCGAAAAAATAATCCCAATTCTCACAATATAACTGCCCAAACCGCGAGCAAAAATACTTTCTTGGGGACTAAAAGGAGGGCGACGCATAATATTAGGAGAAGCGGGTTCCACTGCCAAAGCTAACGCGGGTAAACCATCAGTAACTAAATTCATCCAGAGAATTTGTAGGGGAGTGAGAGGAGTAGCTAAACCCAAAAGAGGCGAAGCGGCGATAGTAATCACTTCCCCGATATTACTGCCGAGAATATATTTAATAAAACTGCGAATATTGTTATAAACCACTCGCCCTTCTTCCGTGGCAGCGACGATGGTGGCAAAATTATCATCGAGGAGAATCATATCACTAGCCTCTTTGGTGACATCGGTGCCGGAGATTCCCATGGCAATGCCGATATCTGCTTGTTTCAGGGCCGGAGCATCATTCACCCCATCTCCGGTCATAGCAACAAATTTACCCTTTTTTTGCAAGGCGCGGACAATAGTTAATTTATGTTCGGGGGAGACACGGGCATAGATGTTAGTTTTGTCAATGAGGTTTTCTAGCTGAATTGGTGATAATTTATCTAATTCTCGCCCTGAGATCACTAAAGCTCCCGCTTGGGCAATACCAAGACTTTTAGCCACCGCTAGAGCGGTTAATTGATGATCACCGGTGATCATAATCGGACGGATTCCCGCTTCTCGACACCTAGCCACGGCGATTTGTACTTCCGGTCGCGCTGCGTCGATCATACCGACCATTCCTAACCAAATTAGGGCATCTTCGCTGATTTCAGTTGATTCTGGCGGATAAATCAGGTTTTTGTAGGCTAATCCTAAGACTCGCAAACCCCTGTTAGCCATAGCATTGTTAGCGACTAAGACTTGTTCTTTTTCCCTATCCCCAAAAGGAAGACTTTCTAATCCCGATTGATAGGAGAGACATTGTTCAAGAATTAATTCCGGGGAACCTTTGGTAAATAGTACGGGATTGACTCCTTGACAAATGACCGACATTCGCTTTCTTTGAGAAGAAAAGGGGATTTCAGCGATTCTAGGGAACTCTTGCTTGGTTAGGGATAAATTTAAGCCCGCTTTCGCCCCTAAAACTAATAAGGCTCCTTCTGTGGGGTCGCCTAAAATGCTATCCTGACCGTTATCGAGGTTTAAACTGGCATCGTTGCAGAGGACACTGGCAATTAAGAGATGATGTAATTCTAGATCGGTTTTGGGATCGATCGCCCGTTGATCGGAGTCTAAAAATTGTCCTTTTGGACTATATCCATCCCCAGTAACTGAAAAACTGCGATTAACCGTCTCTATCTCGCGTACAATCATTTTATTTTCCGTTAGCGTCCCAGTTTTGTCGGAACAGATCACATTAACGGAACCAAGGGTTTCTACTGCCGGCAGTTTACGAATCAAGGCCTGACGTTTGACCATGCGTTGGGTACCTAGGGCGAGAGTTAGGGTGATAACTGCGGGTAATCCTTCGGGAACGACGGCTACTGCCATACTAAGGGAAACTTCGACTAATTCCTCTAGGGCCGACCAACCGGCATTGATCAGGCCGATGGTAATAGTCAGGGCCACTAGAATGAGAGAACCAGCAACAAGGACATTGCCCAAGTGAGTCATTCTTTTTTGGAGAGGAGTGGGTTCATTGCCGACTGTTGCTAACATTTGAGCGATTTTGCCTAATTCCGTGGTCATCCCCGTATTGGTAACGATGACCTTAGCCCGGCCTTGCAGTACCTCTGTTCCAGTAAAGACAAAATTTAAGCGATCGCCAAGGGGAGTATCCCTGTCTAAGGGGTCAATGGAGGCGGATTTATTAACACTATTTGCCTCTCCTGTCAAGGCCGATTCGCGAATTTGCAGGTTAAAAGCTTCGATAATTTGGCCGTCGGCGCTGATTTGGGTTCCCGCTTCAATCAGCATGATGTCCCCGGGGACGAGATTAACCGCATCTATTTCTCTGCGTTGACCCTCGCGGATAACATTAACTTGGGGAGAGGAGAGTTTTTTTAAAGCGGCCAGAGCTTTTTCGGCACGACTTTCTTGCAGATAGCCGAGGATACCATTGAGGATGACAATTGTTAAAATAGCGATCGTATCTTTGAAGGGAACACCAATTTTAGCCAGATGACCGCGCTGCAATGCCAGTAAATCTAGTCCCCCGGAAATTATGGCCACGGCAATTAAGAGGAGGAGCATAATATTGGTAAACTGATCTAGGAGAATTTGCCAATTACTGCGCCCTGGACGTTCTTTTAGTTCATTTTTGCCATAATATTTAATTCTTTGGGCGATTTGCTCCCTATTGAGGCCATTAACAGCCGAACTACCGAGGATAGATAGGGTGGTTTCCACCGGATAGGTATGCCAAGGTTGTTGCAAGTTAAGTCTAGAATGGGCAGAATAGTCGGCATTAGCGGCCATGGCAAGTGAAGATAGTTGATCTAAATAGATCTTAGCCGTTTCTTTCCCTGGTAACAGGAAAAAACAAATGTTTAAACTGGCTCTTCCTGCTCATAGACAGTCTTAACGGGTAATGTAGATAAGTAGCTGGTTATAATTAAATTAGACCTCTTGCATAATTTTTTTATGGTATAATATAAGGTTTTGCTTTTTTCTCAATTCTTAGATTGAAGTGGAAAAAAGAATAAAATGTGATCTTAGGTCAGGAAATCATCTATAATTTTGCTATGTTTATTAGCAAAATTATGGATTATCAAAACTTATCAGATGAACAATTCAAACGCCGTTTCGGTGTGTACAAACAAACATATAGAAAGATGGTAGAATCAGTAAAAAGTGTTGAAGCCGACTCTAATTCACCATCTAAAAGGGGACCGAAACCTAAACTATCTATAGAAGAACAAGTTTTAGTAACGTTAGAATATTGGCGAGAATATAGAACATATTTTCACATTGGTACAAGCTGGGAACTATCAGAATCAACTATATGTCGGATTGTAAATAAGACGGAAAAAATGCTTTTACAATCGGGAAACTTCCGTTTAAAAGGAAAAAAAGCTTTACTCAATCAAGCAGAGATACCGGTCATAACGGTAATGGATGTAACGGAAACTCCCATTGAACGCCCCCAAAAGAAACAGAAAGATTTTTTTTCGGGTAAAAGAGGTTATCATACTTTAAAATCCCAATTAGTAGCTGATCAAAATACAGAGGAAATTATCTGTGTCTTCTGTGGGAAAGGTAGAGGTCATGATTTTAGTTTATTTAAAAAAAGTCGAGTTCGTTTTCATCCTTTAACTACCAGCATAGAAGACAGTGGTTATCAGGGAATAGCTGCATACCATAGTAATAGTTATACACCGAAAAAGAAATCGAAAAATAGAAAATTAACAGAGTTAGAAAAAGAGTATAACAAGGCTTTAGCCAAAGAAAGGATTATCATTGAACATATAAATAGGAAACTCAAAATCTTTAAAATCTTATCCTGTAAATATCGGAATCGTCGTCGAAGATATAGTTTAAGAGTTAACTTGTTGGCGGCTATTTATAACTGTGAGTTAGGGATAGGTATAGCAGCTTCTTAAAAGTTGCCTAAAGATTAATCAAGTCAAGGAGAATTTATTCTCAATTTTTATAATTGAGATAGTTTGTGCCGCTTAAATAAAGAGGTTTTGATAACCAAATTAAAGCAGCTCTAAAGAGTTTTGAGTTAAAAGTTAAACTTCAAGTTTTCATTCAGGACGAATGTACTGATTAACTAATTTTTTGGGGAAAATTAGTTAACCCATCATTATAACATATAATTAATTTGCAAGAGTTCTATTGAAGATAGATCCCCCCTGCCCCCCTTGATAAGGGGGGTGCCGATAGGCGGGGGGATCCCCCCTTGATAAGGAGGGTGTCTGAAAGTTTTTAACATCTACCTACTTAGTCAACAGCTTAGTAGGGCAAAGTAAACCAAAATTGTGAACCTTTTTCGTCATTATTCATAATGCCAATTTCACCCCCGTGAGCATGGATAATTTGACGACATAGATATAAACCTAGTCCTAAACTAATCTGATTATTATTATTGCCTCGTTGATAGCGATCAAATAATTGTTTTCTCTGGGTTTCGCTAATTCCCACCCCATTATCGGCAATGCTACACCAGAGATAATTACCCTCTAGTCTAGCGGATAAAGTGATAATTATCCCCTGGGGATTGTGTTTAAGGGCATTGGCTAATAAATTCTCAAAAACTCGCCAGAGATGGTGAGCGTCGGCATTAACTAAGGGTAAATCGGGGGAAAAGTTATTAATTAAAGTTGCTTGATTTTCCTTTAATCTTAACTCCCATTCCTGACCGATCTGTTGACCGATTTCGTAGAGAGATAAAGGCTTTAGTGCTAGGGAAACTCCCCAAAGATCATTTTGTCGGGTTTCGACAAGAGAATCAATTAAAGTTAATTGTCGATCGCAACTGTTGGCCATCTGTTGTAAAATCTTCCGGGATACTTCTTTAGTTTCTCCCTGAGAATTTTTAATTAAATTATTTAAGATCATTGACATCCCGATCACGGGATTGCGGAGATCGTGAGAGACAGCATGAAGATAAATTTCTAAAGTTTCCTCAGTTTTTTGACGTTCTTTAATTTCGTTTTGGAGTTGTTTTTTTTGACGAGAAATAGTTAATTGATTTTCAATGCGGGCCATGACTTCTTCCCCTTGAAAAGGTTTAGAAATATAATCAACACCTCCCACTTGAAAAGCTTTGACTTTATCTAAGACATCATCAAGAGCGCTGATAAAAATCACGGGAATTTCTCTGGTTTTTTCATCAGCTTTTAACTGTTCACAAACTTGATAACCATTGAGATCGGGCATATTAATATCGAGGAGGATCAGATCGGGAATTAGCGATCGCACTGTATTCAGGGCCATCTGTCCATTAATCGCTTTGCGTACCTGATATCCCTTCTCGGTGAGCATAATCGACAATAGCCGCACATTATTGGGCAAATCATCGACAATTAAGACACTAGAGCGCGGTGTGGGTTGAGTCATGCCGGTTATTTTATAACTCAAACTATTTAGTAAAAGTGTATAAAAAAACAGACGCAACACCTGCATCTGTTACAAAATTAACTATATTTTGAGGACAAGAACATCTAAGGATTTTCACCACCCACAGCGATGCCAGTACCATAAATCTGAGCATTTGTCAAGTTAATTCCCCCCATTGACGCACCCGTCACATCAGCATCATAGATCATGGCACTGGTGAAATTAACTCCATTGAGATTAGCTTGATTTAAACTGGCATTAGTCAGAAAAGCTGCGGTCAAATTTGCGCCTTCTAGGTTAGCATCGGTCAAATCTGCGCCTTCTAAGTTAGCTTCCTCGAGATTAGCTCCCTGTAAATTCGCTTTTCTCAAATCTGCACCGATTAGATGCGCCCCTCTTAAATCGGCACCCCGGAGATCACACCCCGGACATTCCCCCGTATTCAATAATTGTTGCACCTGTCGGGGATTTTCCGCACCGACGGGGTTAATCAGCAGTAAGGAAGCTAGGGAACCTAGGGCAATCATTAAAGTCCTTTTCATCGTTTTAGCCTCCTCTTTCGTTTTCTTCTCTACTTTTAGGATAGGAAAAAAGCTGCTAATCAACTTCCCCCGATCGGGCTAATTCTCCTGTTATCTCACTTTTGCTTGCTTTTGCTAGTCGATCTCTCCTTTTATGACCGTAGCGATCGCTGCTCGGGCATTTTCCTTAAATTCCTTGACATCGACGCGACTTAATAACCAAACTGCCAGGATCATTCCCAATGCTTGCACGAGGAAAACTAAGCTATAGGCTAAAACCGGACTAGAAAAGATAACTTTACCGATATTTAAAATCGTACCGCCTAAAACCGTGGCCAATCCCCTGGCGATCGCTTGGGATAATCCCCAAGCGCCGATAAAAGTTCCTGCGGTTTCGGCAGCGGTTAAATCTAACATTAAACTGGTAGCCCCAGCAGTAATCATTCCCGAAGCTAAACCGAAAAAGAGCAAGCTTGATTTTAATAAACTTTGGTCAGCAGAAAAGCCAGCAAAAATCAAGAGAATAAAACAAATTGTTGCAAAAATACAGCCATATTTAGTGGTTTTTTGTTTACCGACGCGGGGAATGAGCATAAATCCCGTGGCAGCAATACCAAAAAGGGTTCCGGTTCCCCAAAAAGCGTTTAATTGGGTGGTTTGGGCGATACACATCCCAAAAACCTCGCCCCCAAACGGTTCCATAATTGCATCCTGCATAAATAAACTCAAAGTCATCATCAGCAGAAAGGTGAAAAATAAACCGGTTTGCCGACTAGCGGTGAGAACCTGTAACGCATCCTTAAAGGTAATTTGATCCTCTCTTTGCACAAGAGTGGACCGACTACTAAAACGAGAATATTTTTTTTCTACGCCAAAAGTCGCTAAAATACAGAGACCGAAGACGATAGCGGGCATAATCGTGAACACGGGGTTAATTGTCGCCTGTAGTTGCGGAATATTGGCTATGGGGGCTGATTGAGTCGGATCATAGGTCAAAATATTTGTACCGCAGATATTGGGAGTATCCAGCAAACGAGAACTAACGATCGCCCCGACGACAATTCCCACCATCAGCATTGACCAAACTATAGCAACTAATTGCGATCGATTATCTTCATCGGACACATCCACCAAGAGGGCAGCAAAAGGGGTGGAACTGGCGCTTAAAGCTAGTCCGTAGAGGGCGAAAATTAAGGCTAAGAGGGCAATCCAGGCGTAGGAAATGGTATTCCATCCCGAAGTTTGAATACTAAGTCCCAATTGCCAGACTACCTGCAAAGCAATAAAAGCTAAAGCGGTAAAAACTGCCGCCCCAATCCAGACATAACCGCTGCGATGATGACCAAAAATAGTTTTACCGTCGGATCTTTGTCCAAACCAGATGCGTGCTGGACTAACAAACTGGTGCATAGCGATCGCAGCAGCGGCGAGAAAGGGTAAAACTTTTAACTCATCGATCATAATCCGATTGAGAACCCCCAAAGTCAGCAGGGACATAATACCTAGTCCCATCTGAAAGAGTCCTAAGCGAAACATGGTGAAAAGTCCCAGTTTTGGCAGGGGTTTTGGGGATGAGTGAGTAGAATGGAGAATATCGCTGGTAGCCATAGTTAAATCAATACGGGAAAAAAGCCAGTATTTAAAAATTTAACGCAGGACGAGCAGACATCTTCTGGGGATTTAAGTTTCTATCTCCGATAACCAAGCGGTCAGATCTGTCAAGCTGGTAAAATCGAGAAGCGCTTCTCCTAAAGTTTCTAATTGTTCTAGAGATAGTTCTTGGATTTGTTGGCCTAAAGTCGAGGATATTTCACCTAAACGACGGTTAAGTAGCCGTAGAATCAAAGAAACCGCTTCTTCTCGTCTGCCTTGTGCTTTTCCACTTTCCCGGATATCCTGATAAATAACTGATTCGCGCATAGTTTCTTCCCTTAATAAGCTTCCGATGATTTCCTTACTTAATACTAACCCCGCCAGAATTGCTGTAGCGGCGGCTAAATTGCTTTTTTCAGTTCTACCCTCGATATTATCAATTTTTGCGGCTACTTGTCGTAGAATTTCGGGACGATTAGGGGTTTTTCCTAGATTGGACAAGGGTAACAATCCTGATAATCCTAACATTTTCTCGGCTGGAATTTCCCAAAGACGAAGCACTTCGTATTCATGACGGGTATTGGGAAGGATAAAAGCGTTTTCCTGCACCAAAGGTGATGAGGTTTCTTTCAGGTAAATTACCACTTGTCGCATGGTTTTTTTGGGGAAGCGACGATAGACTCTAGTGCGATAATCTAACATCCGAAAGGACATTTTTGGGTCAGGATCGGTCTGGAATTCGAGATGAAGAATTATCTGATCTGATTCTAACAAAATCAGGGCATCAGCCCGAATCGGTTCTAGAGACAGTTCCGAGGGACTCAATTGGGTGAAAGAGATGGGTTCTCCTAATAACCATTGGGCGAAGTCACGACTATAATTTTCGGCGAGAAATTTACAGACATTATCATACATTTCTTGATTCTAATCAATGAGATATTTAAGTAGAGAGGCGCAATCATTTGTAGGATGGGTTAGCGGTAGCGTAACCCATCGGGGCTTTTAACTCATCGATCATAATCCGATTGAGAACCCCCAAAGTCAGCAGGGACATAATACCTAGTCCCATCTGAAAGAGTCCTAAGCGAAACATGGTGAAAAGTCCCAGTTTTGGCAGGGGTTTTGGGGATGAGTGAGTAGAATGGGGAATATCGCTGGTAGCCATAGTTAAATCAATACGGGAAAAAAGCCGGTATTTAAAAATTTAACGCAGGACGAGCAGACATCTTCTGGGGATTTAAGTTTCTATCTCCGATAACCAAGCGGTCAGATCTGTCAAGCTAGTAAAATCGAGCAGCGCTTCTCCTAAAGTTTCTAATTGTTCTAGAGATAGTTCTCGGATTTGTTGGCTTAAAGTCGAGGATATTTCACCTAAACGACGGTTAAGTAGCCGTAGAATCAAAGAAACCGCTTCTTCTCGTCTTCCTTCCTCTCTTCCTTGTGCTTTTCCACTTTCCCGGATATCCTGATAAATAACTGATTCGCGCATAATTTCTTCCCTTAATAAACTTCCGATGATTTCCTTACTTAATACTAACCCCGCCAGAATTGCTGTAGCGGCGGCTAAATTGCTTTTTTCAGTTCTACCCTCGATATTATCAATTTTTGCGGCTACTTGTCGTAGAATTTCGGGACGATTAGGGGTTTTTCCTAGATTGGCCAAGGGTAACAATCCTGATAATCCTAACATTTTCTCGGCTGGAATTTCCCAAAGACGAAGCACTTCGTATTCATGACGGGTATTGGGAAGGATAAAAGCGTTTTCCCGCACCAAAGGTGATGAGGTTTCTTTCAGGTAAATTACCACTTGTCGCATGGTTTTTTTGGGGAAGCGACGATAGACTCTAGTGCGATAATCTAACATCCGAAAGGACATTTTTGGGTCAGGATCGGTCTGGAATTCGAGATGAAGAATTATCTGATCTGATTCTAACAAAATCAGGGCATCAGCCCGAATCGGTTCTAGAGACAGTTCCGAGGGACTCAATTGGGTGAAAGAGATGGGTTCTCCTAATAACCATTGGGCGAAGTCACGACTATAATTTTCGGCGAGAAATTTACAGACATTATCATACATTTCTTGATTCTAATCAATGAGATATTTATAGTGTTTCTCATCAAGATAAAGTCTAACCTAATTTGGTATCGATGAGCAACTCCCCAAAAGGAAAACTTTGTACCTCATCATTAAGATAACTGCTATAATTATTGTTAATTCATATCATAATAAATTCGATCGAGGAAAGTGTAGATAACAATAAAACTGAGCCTCAATGAGACTCAGTTTCTAGTTTTTTAAGGACGGGAAATTAACGAATGTACTCTTTGAGGATACTATTACGGTTAGGGTGACGCAGTTTCCGCAGGGCCTTGGCTTCTATTTGACGAATGCGCTCGCGAGTGACGTTGAAAATCTGGCCGATTTCTTCGAGTGTTTTCATCCGGCCGTCATCTAAACCGTAGCGCAGCCGCAGCACATCGCGTTCGCGAGGACTAAGGGTATCGAGGACGTTTTCTAAATCCTCGCGTAATAAATTTTTAGAAACTTCATCTTCTGGGGTTTCCCCATCCGCTTCGATAAAGTCTCCTAAACGGGAATCTTCTTCTTTACCGATAGGAGTCTCTAGAGAAATCGGTAATTGGGCAGATTTGGCAATAAAACGCAGTTTTTCGATGGTCATCTCCATCTTGGTGGCGATTTCTTCCTCGGTGGGTTTGCGACGCATTTCCTGAGAAAGAATCTTGGTGGTTTTTTTGATCCGGGAGATGGTTTCGTAGAGGTGGACGGGAAGACGAATGGTGCGGGATTGATCGGCGATCGCACGGGTGATGGCTTGACGAATCCACCAAGTGGCATAGGTGGAGAATTTATAACCCTTTTCGTGGTCGAATTTTTCGGCGGCACGGATCAAACCGAGGGAACCTTCTTGAATTAAATCTTGGAAGGAAAGACCGCGATTCATGTATTTCTTGGCGATCGAAACCACTAAACGCAGGTTCGATTGTACCATTTTTTCCTTAGCGCGACGACCATGGTACAAACGACGCTTAAAGGCCGATAAGTATTCCTTTGATTTGGCCAGCCATTCTTCCAGCAGGGGAGCCGTTAGCTCCGTCTTACCTAAATAAGCCTTAATATCCGATAGTTTCGGCTCTTTTTCCGATTTTTCAACGATAATTTTTTCGATGCGCTCGAACAGGAAAACCTGTTTTCCCCATTCAGCATCGCTATAGAGGCAAAAATCTTCGCGAATGCGTTCTAATTTCAGGAGATCGGCGATTTTTCTCGCTAATTCGATCTCCTCCTCCGCTCTCAATAACCGAATCCTGCCGATCTCTTGCAGATAAATCCGAATCGAATCTTCTGTATAGGGTTTTTTTCTAGCGGCGTCGCGACGACGAGCGCTGGCAAGGCGGCGGGTTTTTTTGCCATCGTTGCTATCGCTGGTTTCTTCTAGCTCTAACTCGATATCCTCATCATCGAAGTCTTCGTCTAGGTCAATCAAATCTAAATCCAATGGCGGCTCGGTAAGGGTTAGTACATCGTGGGCCTGCATCATGCCGTTTTCCTCTTGCTCCTTCTGTGCAAAACTAGAAGATCGAATCTCAATCTAGGTGATACTGAACAAATTTGTGTCTCAAATCCGAGAGGGGCAAAGACTTTTCCGATTGTAGCTTTAATTACAACAAATGGGAGAAGATTTTTGCTTAAATTTCCTTGTGTCGATGCGATTTTAGCGACACGGAATGCTGTTTTAGCTCGGTCAACTCATAATCTGGCTCCTGCAAAAATTGGGTAAATGGCTGGAGGACTGGAATCCGATCGCCGGTTTGTCTGCGGTGTTGACCAGATAGCTAAGTATCAAAGGAATTATGGGATGGGTTAACTGTTCCCACTGGCAAGAGGAACATAATCCCTATTTGCCTTGGCTAATTCCTTTAGTCTTTAGCTATTGTATTTAATTTGATCGGATTCTTACGGACAAATTTCATCCCTCATTGCTTTTACGCGAATCCAATTTCAATACAAGTGTATTAAAATTGTTAGAGCGCAAGCTCATAATATTAACTTAGCAACATTTTAGAAATTTGCGAGACAAATTTAAGATTTTCTCCAATAGCACCGTGGGGTGTGGGGTGTGGGGAGTTTTCTCAGTGAACTGATAACTGATAACTGACTCCTAACCCCACCGACCAAATTGTTGAGCAAACCCTATCTAGACTTGTACCATTTCTGGGGTTTTTTCCTTCTGCTGCAGTGCGACGTGGAGACGGTTTAAGGCACTGACGTAGGCACGAGCGGAGGCAACAATAATATCGGTATCGGCTGCGCGAGCAGAATAGGTGCGTCCTTCGTAACGGAGACGGATAGTCACTTCTCCTAAAGCATCGATTCCCTCGGTAACTTCCCGCACCGAGAAAGAAATTAATTCGTTCGGAATCTGCACCACTCGATCGATCGCTTTGCAGAGAGCATCTACCGGTCCTGTACCAATGGCCGCATCGGATAACTCGCTACCGTCGGGAGTGCGAATCGTCACCGTGGCCGTGGGCCGGGCACTATTTCCACAGGACACTTGTACTAATTCGAGACGGAAGTGATCGGGAACCGTATCGATTTCATCGTTAACAATAGCTTCTAGATCGCGATCGGTGATTTCCTTTTTGCGATCGGCCATTTCTTTAAACTGGATAAAAGCGTTATTAAGTTCCGTTTCCGAAAGCTCAAAACCCAATTCCTGTAAACGAGAGCGAAAAGCGTTGCGGCCGGAGAGTTTACCGAGGACGATCTGATTATGGGTCAAACCGATCGATTCTGCATCCATAATCTCATAGGTGAGTTTATGTTTTAACACCCCGTCCTGATGGATTCCCGACTCGTGCGCGAAAGCGTTAGCACCGACGATCGCCTTATTCGGTTGCACGATCATGCCGGTAAGATTAGAAACTAGGCGAGAAGTGCGATAGATTTCCTTGGTGTTGATCTTGGTTAAAGGTTCCGTGGACTCTGGGGGACGACCGAGGAAAGGATTAAAATAGGAGCGCCGCACATGAAGAGCCATCACCAATTCTTCTAGGGAAGCATTACCGGCACGCTCACCGATACCGTTAATGGTACATTCCAACTGTCGAGCGCCATTTTTAACTGCTTCGAGGAAATTAGCCACCGCTAACCCTAAATCGTCGTGACCATGGACGGAGATAATTGCTTGGTCGATATTGGGGACATTTTCCTTAATTCCCCGGATTAAAGCCCCAAATTCGCTAGGGGTGGTATAACCGACGGTATCGGGAATATTAACGGTGGTGGCTCCTGCGGCGATCGCTCTTTCGAGGACTTGGTAGAGGAATTCCGGATCGCTGCGGCCGGCATCTTCGGGGGAAAATTCCACATCATTAAGAAAGGATTTGGCATAGGCCACCATTTCCGGCACAATCTCAAGAACTTCCTGACGAGTCTTCTTAAGTTTGTATTGGAGGTGTATATCAGATGTGGCTAGGAAAGTGTGAATTCTGGGCTTGGCGGCGGGTCTGAGCGCATCGGCTGCTGATTTGATATCTTTTTGAGTAGCCCGGGCTAATCCGCAAATAATCGGGCTATCAGCTTCGCCGCCGACGCTGCTGGCAATTTTCTGCACCGCATCAAAGTCCCCCGGACTAGCGTGGGGAAAACCTGCTTCAATGACATCAACTCCCAGTCGTGCCAGTGCGCGTGCTATGGTTAGCTTCTCATCCACATTTAAAGCGGCACCCGGGGACTGTTCCCCATCTCGAAGGGTGGTATCGAAGATAATCACACGGTCTGGACTGGTATTCATAGTTTTTTTGTACCGTTAACGAACTTGGGAGTTGTTCCTCTGATTATAGCAGCCGAGGCCGAGGGGGTTATAAGGAAAATTGCCCTGAGAATTTCTCGACCTGCTCGCGCTTTTCCCGCTTGCCCTTTTTTTGGCTACCATAGATGGTATAGATAAATTGGCGAGGGAGTTAAAAATGTTTGGCAAACCAGGGAAGGAACCGAACCCACCGGAGGTAAAAGACCTACAGGAGGTGATGTTTTCGATTAAGCAAAATCTTGAACCAGATCAGGATAAAACCGATATTAATCTTGTTGAGACTCCTACTCCAGAGGTGGTTACTGTAGTTGAAAATATTAGTAAAATTCTCTCTCCCTATTTTATCGTTTTAGTGGGTTTATTTCTCTATGATCGGAATAGTTTTATCGGTTTTTTATTAGTTTTCACGGGAGTTTTAGCTATTTTTAGAGTTTCTCTCAAGGATATTAATAAACTCATTGAAGAAGGGAAAAAGTTTTTCCAATCTAAATAGGTTTCTCGTATAGAGCAGTTATCTTAATGGTGAGATGGCCAGTCTATAATGTTAGGAAACGGCTAGAAGGGAGCTTTTTTGAGTGTTCAGTCAGTGAACTGAAAACTGAAAACTGAAAACTGATAACTGATAACTGATAACTGATAACTGATAACTGATATAAGATTATGTCTTTAGTTGCATCTTTACTCGATCGAGTATCTCCTCAGAGTTTACAACA
This sequence comes from Microcystis protocystis FBCC-A270, assembly GCF_050500235.1. NCBI lineage: Bacteria > Bacillati > Cyanobacteriota > Cyanophyceae > Chroococcales > Microcystaceae > Microcystis > Microcystis protocystis. The sequence goes on along the minus strand of NZ_CP191407.1, from coordinate 3,555,057 downwards.
ATTGCGAGCCAGCGATCGAACTTGGCAAGCTTTGCGTTTAGAAAATCCGCTTATTCCTACGGTAATTAATCAAAGTCAAGAATCTTTAGGAGAGACGGATTTTGATCTAGTTATTGCGGGGGGAACCCTGGGAATTTTTATCGGGGCTGCTTTACAAACTAGGGGCTGGCGTGTGGCATTATTAGAAAGAGGTATTCTGCGCGGTCGTGAGCAGGAGTGGAATATTTCCCGTTTAGAATTAAGCAGTTTTTTAGAGTTAGATTTATTGACCGAAGCGGAATTAAATCAAGCAATAGCGACGGAATATAATCCTGGGAGGGTGGGATTTTATCAAGGTTATGAGCTTTGGGTTAGAGATATTTTAAATATTGGTGTTGATCCGGTTTATTTGCTAGAGACTTTAAAAACTAAGTTTTTGCAAGCGGGAGGAAAGTTATTAGAAAATTCCGGGTTTAGCGGGGCAATTATTCATCCTGACGGGGTAATGGTTAAAACGGGAGAAATGACTTTAAAAACCCGTTTATTAATCGATGCCATGGGTCATTTTTCCCCAATTGCAAAACAGGCAAGAAAAGGAGAAAAACCCGATGGAGTTTGTTTAGTGGTGGGTAGTTGCGGTCAGGGTTTTCCCAGTAATGAAACTGGTGATTTGATTTATTCTTTTACCCCAATCTTGCACCAATGTCAATACTTTTGGGAAGCATTTCCCGCTAGGGATGGTCGGACAACTTATTTATTTACCTATCTTGATACCCATCCCGATCGCTTTAGTTTAGAATTTTTGATGGAGGAGTATTTAAGATTACTGCCAGAGTATCAAAAGGTGGATTTAGAAGCGGTAAACTTTCAGCGTTTTCTAGCGGGTTTTTTCCCTGCCTATCGTCAAAGTCCTTTAAAGATGCCCTGGTCAAGAATTCTGGCAGTGGGAGATAGTAGTGGTAGTCAATCTCCGGTCAGTTTTGGTGGTTTTGGGGCAATGGTTAGGCATTTAAAAAGGCTAACTTTCGCCATCGAGGAAGCTTTACAAATCGATGCTTTAAACCGAGAAGATTTAGCCCTTTTACAACCCTATCAACCGAATATATCGGTAACGTGGCTATTTCAAAAAACTATGAGTGTTGCCATGTCTGCTAACCCTAATCCCAATCAAATTAATGACTTAATGAGTGGAGTTTTTCGGGTAATGGATAAGTTGGGAGATGAGGTATTAAAACCGTTTTTACAGGATGTGGTGCAGTTTTCTTCCCTCTCAAAAACTTTGCCTTTGGTTAATCCTCAATTAGTTTTACCGATGATTCCGCAAGTGGGTATCAGTCCTTTTATTGATTGGACAGGACATTATTTTAGTTTAGCTTTGTATAGTGGTTTATATCCCTTAGCAACCAGCTTAAAACCTGTTTTAGAAAAGTTACCCGACAAGCAAAAATATCTTTATCATCGTTATTTAGACAGTTGGAAATATGGCTCTGGGGGAGATTTTATCAGTAATCAGTGATCAGTGATCAGTAAACAGTGAACAGTGAACTGATTACTGATAGGGTGCATCTCTTATTGGTGACATTCTCTCACATATTGGTGAGCAGCAGAAGTTATTCCAAGAGGGCGAATGCAATTCGCCCCTACAATAATATTATCGCGTCAATGGTAGGGGCGCACTGCGTGCGCCCAAATGTAATATAGATATTTCTACAAAATTGAGATGCACCCCATCTGATAACTGATAACTGATAACTGATAACTGATTTAATCTTTATCTTGAAAAAATTGTTGATCGAGATAATTAACTTTAGCATAGGGTTCTAAAGCGGAGAGAATTTGTCGGCCATAACTGCGAGCATTGACACGATTATCGAGGACAGCCACACAACCTTGACACTCCCGGAGAGACTGAACAGATTGCTGAATTTCTCTCACTGCTGTGGGTAAAAGATAGGCACGAAACCAGTCGAGATGTTGTCGTTTATAGTAGGCAATTTTGCCAGCAACAAGAGGATTTTCGGGGGAAGGTAAGGGTAAAGTAGCGATAATTAATAAACTGGGGGTGAGAAATTTTTCTTGATGGGTTTGCCAGAATTGCCAACCAGAAACCAGAATAGTATTACTATTAATCCCAGTTTTTTCCACTTGTACTCGCGAACCGTAATCGGCTGCGATTTGGGTGGCAATTTGTGCTTTGAGGGGAACATCTTCAATCAGAATTACTATCGGTTGTTCACTGGTATGATTAGCACTAACTAATTCCCGCACTTGCTTTAATAACATCGGTTGAAATTCGGGGGTATTGGGGGCGCTGATGCGATCGGGTAGATATAAATGAATATATTCACTTTCGCGATCAGCTGCAAACTTTAGAGTTAAAATTTCTCCGATACCTTGATTTTGACGGTATAAATTAGCGGATTTTTCGCTATCTAAAAAACTGCCGATTAAAACAAAGGGTTGCTGCTGCCAAATTGGTTTGAAAAAACTAGCCACCTCCAAAGGACTGATTTTTAGGGTAAATTCTTCTCGATCTCGATCTACTGATGTCCAGAGGAGATAATTATGCTCGGGGATTTTTGCCGCTAAAAGTTGCCAAACAGAATCAGTGGTTAAGTCTTGATGCAAGCGTTGCAGGAGAGCAATTATATATTCTTTTTCCTTGGCATCAATAAGATAGCAATTATAGGGATTAATGGGATGACCAAGAATACTTTGGCTAAGTTGTGCTTTAATTAAGTCTATAAACTCTCTATGCTGGGGATATGCTGACTCTAAAGCAGACCATTGTTCGGGAGTAATGGTGACGGTGAGATAATCTACTAGACAAGTTTCTAAATCTTCGGCTCGATCGATTATAGTGGGGATATTCTGGGGAAAATGACCGAGATTGCCCAATTTATCCTCTAACCATTGTTGGGGTGTGGTGAGGAGTAAACCGGTAAAATTAGCGGGAAAGCGATCGCTTTTGAGGATAGCTCGTTGAGTTTGTAACCATGCTTGCAGATGGGGGATTTCCACTTCTAACAGTAGGTTTACTTCCGACTCTGGAGCAACAATCAGAACAGGTGTATCACCCAAAAGAGCCGGGGTGAGATAACTGAGACAATAACGGGACAGAGTAGTTCCAGTTTGTATGAGAGAGGACCGTTTTAAGCGTAAAGCTCTAGCCACCAGTCGCCCCATAGTGAGATGATGAGACCAGTAAAAGCGTCCTTGTTCGCGTAAAAAAGCGCGTAGGGAAGAATGAACCGCTGCTTCTAATAAAACCATCTCATCTCAGTTATTGGTTATCAGTGGGAAGGGAGAGGTTTACAGGTGATCTTTCATCAGTCAAACCCACCCCCGCGAGTTTACCGTGGATACTTTAAGTTTATGGTGTCCCATCTGCTTTTTACTTGCGACTTGGTGTGAGATGATCTAGAAATGTCTATTTTATGAGAAGGATAAAGAAAAGTAATGGCAGAAATTCAGTTTTCCAGGGGGTTAAAAGAACCAGTTGTTCCCGATATCCGCTTAAGTCGCACTAAAACGGGAGAGAAGGGATCGGCAAAATTTTATTTTGATCAACCGACTATCCTCGGAGATCAACAAACCGAGGAAATCACGGGGATGTATCTCGTCGATGAAGAAGGAGAAATCGTCACCAGGGAAGTAAAAGGCAAATTCATCAACGGTAAACCCACGGCGATCGAAGCTACGGTTATTTTTAATTCTCCCGCAGAGTGGGATCGTTTTATGCGTTTTATGGAACGTTACGGTAGCGAAAACGGTCTAGAATTTACTAAATCTTCCTGATTTGGCCTTTAGCTTCCAGCAATCTGTCAAAAAACCCGCATTCAGGATCGATGCGGGTAGAAGTGAAAAATCAGAGGAAAAACCTATTTAACTCCCAACAATTCCACATCGAAAAGTAAAGTCGCGTTGGGAGGAATTACCCCACCGGCACCCCGCGCACCATAACCCAATTCTGGGGGGATAATTAAGGTACGCTGTCCACCGACTTTCATCGATGCGACTCCTTCATCCCATCCTTTGATCACTTGACCAACTCCAATGGTAAAGGTAAAAGGTTGATTGCGATCCTTAGAACTATCGAATTTTTTGCCGTCTGTCAGGGTTCCCGTGTAGTGAACAGTCACTTTTTGACCTTTTTGGGGAGTTTCTCCAGTTCCTTCCACGATATCGATGTATTTTAGTCCCGAATCGGTGGTAACTGCTTGATCTAAATCCATGGAGATGATTTCCTTATTAATAGTTTGAGTGATAGGGGGTGGATCGATTTCTGCGGCGATCGCATTGGCTTTTTCCCCTCCACCAAAGAGGGAAGCAACGATTAAAAATAAGCCACAAACCGCAATGATAGCAAAACTGAGCAAGATTTCGCGCATTGATTTCATAGTTCCCTAACGCCAGAGTTTATTCTCTAAGTCTCTCACCTGTCGTTCTAATCTATCAATCCTTCCCCGCAGTTCGTCCATTTCCGATTGTCGGGGAACCCCTAAATCCTGCAAAATCTGGCGAATATAGCGTTCTAAGTTGTTCTCGAAGCTCCCCTGTTCAGACTTCATCTGTGTCATCAGATCATCGACAAAGTTTTTAGCCTGATCAGAATTGATTTTACCGTCTTTGACTAATTCGTCGCTCACTTCTTTGATCTTTTCTGCCACCATGGAAGTGGTGCCAATACCCATCAGCAGCAATTGTTTAATCCAGTCGCTATTATCCATTGTTTTCACACCTTTCAAGGAGACGGGGATAAAAATATTCCTATTCCATTATGGACTTTTGCGGCGGTAACGGCAGAGCGATCGAGCAGATAACCCCCTAAGGTTATTCCAGTGGAACTACCCCCATCTAGGTTTAAACCGTCCTTTGCCGCCATTAACAGCAAAATTCGGGCTAATTCGCCTAAAGTTGCCCCCCTTCCCCCGACGCGATTATGGATAGCAACTAGCAAAATTTTTCCTTCTTGACTAACTGCGATCGCACTGCGGGAAGCTTGTTGATTTTGGAATGCAGGACTAAATTTTTCGGCATTTCCATCCAAAACTATGCGCCCATTCTGCAATAATAGGGGGCCAGCACCTAAAATCTGAGGATAATTAGCAAAATCTCCCGGTAGGGTGACGCTATCGAGGTTGACTGTCTCACCAATATTTAAATTAATATCTGTCTTTCGGCAGATGACTAAATAGCCATTTTCTGGTACTTCTATACTATCCTGTGGGGAAAGATTATTTAATTTCTCCGTTACGCGATCGCCTTGGACGACTAACCCGGTTTCCCGCTCGGTGAGGGGATGATAATTACTCCCCCAATCGCGAGTATAACGACTGCAGCCGGCTGTTAGGAAGGCACTATTTAAATGGGTTAGGGGAAAACGTTGTCCGGTGGCAGTAATGAGGGTTTCCTCTAAACTGAGGCGATCGATCCTGATTTTACCACGATTATCCCATGCGATCGCTCCTCGGTTTAAAATTGGTCCAGATAACCATTTGCCATCCACACGAATTGCTCCCAAAGGTAACTGATTATTACGATTAAAAAAGCCGCCATTAATCATCGCTACTGCGTTACTTTCGCTATTAATCGTGATCAGGGGATTAGTGCCGCGCATTGAGGTGGAATTAGCGGTAATTGGTTTAATAGTTATCTGAGGATTTCTGGGATCGATTTCTAACCAAGTCACGGGAAACCAATCTTGATCTAACTGAATATATTTTTGATTCCAGATTAACCCTGGTTGCCAAACAATGCGCTTTTCATCCATAGCATCGGGACGAGAATCAATGATAATTCGGGGAGGATTATCCACACTGCTGATCTGTAATCCGTAGGCAGTGGGAAGGTTAATTTTTAAACGACTGATCACCCCATTATTTTCTAAGGAAGTGATCTGAGTAGGTAAGTTATTATTAGAGTTTCCTAGATCATCTTCATCGTTATTTTGATTACTGTTGCTGATAGTTTGGGGTTGAAACCTAGAGATAAGGGATTGTTGGGCATTTCCTTCTAGAGTAATCACAGCTTCATTTTTTGCCTGACTAACTTGCCAAAAGGTCGGGCGATCGAGTTGAATAATAATCCTTTGTACTGCTCCATAATTTTCTAGCTGAATATCTTGAATCTGGGCAGCAGCAAAGTTAATAGTTAAACTATCGCCATTAATAGTGGTTGTTGCCCCCATTGTTAGTAAAATATCCGTAACATCCAGCCAGCGATCGGAATTGATCAAATTAGCCGATAAAGTTTGTAAATTAAACCAGTTTATCGGTTGCTTTTTTGGATCATTTGTGCTAAGAAAATCCATGCCGAATAATTGTCTTGCTCCCGTGTCACCCATGGCGATTCTGGTACTATTTGCTGATGTCCACTGTCGCCAAGAAACGGGCAAAGAACGACCATTAAGAATAATTTTTTTTCCCTGTTGCTGGTTTGATAAATCCCGAGAAGCTAAAGTTATTGGTGATCTATGATCGGCTAAAGATATAGCTGGACTGCCGATAATTATCAAGGAAGTTACCGTTAAACAGATAGATGATAAATTCAGATAATTTAACTTCATAAATATCTCCCTAAATCACCTTGTTTAAGGGGAAATTTGAGGATTTATATCCTTGGCAAGAGAGGCTAGAAGGGACTATATTTTTTTGATCGATAACCTCTAATAATTCTTCAGGTGTTACTACCATCGGTTTAGAGTTATATAGATAACTAGAGGCTTTTTTAAGTTTTTGATCATAGGTAACTAAATAATCACAATTAGCGGCACTACTTAAAATTAAAACATCATTCGAGTGTACCAAAATATTGCGAATATCTCTAGCATTTTGCCAATATTGATCAAGTTTTACTAAATCAAAATCCAAGATAGTCACCTTTTCTTGAATCCGATCGACTATTTCAGGATGATTACGAACTTCTGCCAAAAATAATAACTCTTGTAAAACGATCGCATTAATAGCAAGACAAACGCGATCGAGTATTTCTCGATCAAATAAATGCACACTGGCAAGATCTCCTCGTAGATAAGAAATCAAAACATCAGTATCTAAAAAAACTAGAGGCTTCTCCATTGATTTTCTTCTCCTTGATGATAAAGAGCAATGATTTTTTCTGTGACTTCTGTAATAGTGAGATGATCGGTATTAACTTCGATCGCATCTGTGGCTTTTCGCAGGGGTGCTAGGGAGCGATTACTATCCAAATAATCCCTTTTTTCAATCTCTTGGGTTAATTCTGCGAGACTAATACCCCCATTTCCCTGCGCTTCTAAGTCTTTTAATCTCCTTCTGGCTCTTTCTTCGGGTGTCGCTGTCAAGAAAATCTTTAATTCCGCTTCTGGGAAAACATTAGTACCAATATCCCGACCTTCCACAACTATTCCCCCCGATATTCCCATCTGTCTTTGCAGGGTGACTAACTGCTGTCTCACCGCTTTTTGAGCGGCAATTCTGGACACTTGCGAGGTAATTGCGGGAGAGCGAATCTCTAAAGTCACATCCTGCCCGTTAATCTTCACTATAGTCACATTTTCGGGACTATCGGCCGGGATTATTTCTATCTTCGCTAAAGATAATAACTCGGCGATGGCCGCTTCTGCGGACAAATCCAGACCGGAATTCACCACTAACCATGTCACCGCGCGATACATCGCACCGGTATCGAGATAGGTTAACCCCAATTTTTCCGCTACTAAGCGCGTTACTGTCGATTTTCCCGCTCCAGCAGGTCCATCAATAGCGATAACTGCCCGACGTTGACGCAAGATAATATTATCAATTAAACGGGTTTGACCGATCGATCCGGCGATCGCTAACAGTCCCCCTGTCTCGATCTGCTCGATCGGTTGTAAACTCTGGGGATGGACTAAATCCAGATACTGACAGCGAAATTCTGCTACTCTGTCGAGATTTTTTTGCACAATAGCCAGTAATTTTTCCCTTTGTCTTTCCCCTAAACGAAAACTTTCGAGGGCTAATTGCAAACTTTGGGCGATAATTGTCGCTTTTTCCCTTTCTGTGGCCGATAGATACTGATTACGAGAACTAACTGCTAATCCCGATGTTTCTCGCACTGTAGCACAAGCGCGAATCTCGATCGCTAAATTTAAATCCCTGACTAATTGCCGGATAATCGCTAACTGTTGGGCATCCTTTTCGCCAAAATAGGCGATCGTCGGTGCAATAATATTAAACAACCGCGTGACAATTGTGGCTACTCCCTGAAAATGTCCCGGACGAAAAGCACCACATAACCCGCTAGTCAGAGAAATCGGGGGAACAACTGCGGTTATCTCCTCAGAATCACCAATTCCTAAAGTTTCCGCACTGGGAGCAAAAATAGCAGCAACTCCCAAAGATTCACACAATTGGCGATCGCTGTCAAGGCTGCGGGGATAGCGAGAAAAATCCTCTGTGGGGCCAAATTGTAGAGGATTAACAAAAATACTGACCACAGTTACCTCCGCTTCCGTCACTGCGCGTCGAATTAGACTAGCATGACCTTTATGGAGAGCGCCCATGGTTGGCACGAGGGCAATACTGTGATCATGGCGATAATCAGCCAAAAAAGTGCGTAAACCGGGGATTGTTGTGAATATTTGCACAGGGTTCACTCCTTTAATAGCCTATTCCACTACTATTCGCCAGGGGATGCTGCCCGATGATCAATTCGGCTGCTTCCGGGGAATCGGCTTTAAATAATAACATCCCATCGCCTCTTTCTGTCCAATAACTCGTTTTTGTCTCCCGTCCTGACTTGAAAGAGGGTGTAGGGTGTAGGGTGTGGGGTGTAGGGAAAGAAACCTCTTTCATCTGTGGGGGTGAAAATTTTTTCATCGGGACTGACTTGATTAAACGCTGCATATATGCTTGTTTAACAAACCGGGGCATAATTTTTTTCAGGACAATGACTGGTGAGCAGCCCGACAATTATATAGATTAATGGCAAAAAAAACTTGACAAAATCTCTCGATTTGACCTATACTTTCTAGTATAATGGGAATCCGTGCCGAAATATATATAAGCCTTTTTAGTCCAGACTATTTCAAAAAACTTTCTGCAATTACAACCCCAAAAAAAACTTGAAACAATATCAATTAATACACTTGATCGGTGAATCGAATACGGAACCTTCTATAGAGTCGAGGGGGAATTAATCAGCAGTAATCAAGTTCCCCTATCCGTTGTCACGATTTGGCTAAAACGAAACCTAGATCATCAATTTCAATTTATCACCCTCAAACCCCGAAAGGAAAAATAAAACATGGCGCAACTATACGAAGAAGTGACCCTAGCCCGCGACGTTCCCGAATACAATCTTAAGCAGGGTGATTCGGCGATTCTTGTTGATATAGTTGCCCATCCGAAGGGGGGTGAGGAAGGATATGTTTTAGAACTATTCAACGAAGTAGAAGAATCGGTTAACGTCGTCATTGTCCCGAAATCGGCGATTGAAGAAGAGGAAAAAGAAGGTTCTTCGTTACTTGGTATGGTTCGATATAGGGGCATAAATTGACTAAATCCTTATATGGCAAGAGACTTAATTGATTAGTTTGTTCTAGAGCGAAAACAATTGACAAAAATCGCAGCAATGTCTGTCTCTATCGGGGTTTCATTCCTTATAACCCCCTCTATTGCATAACACAAATAGATTAATGGCAAAAAAGACTTGACAAAATCCCTCGATTTGACCTATACTTTCTAGTATAATGGGAATCCGTGCCGAAATATATATAAGCCTTTTTAGTTCCGCTATAAGTTTGTCCGAGAAGCAATCGAGAAAACCATAAATGGGTCATTGAAGGAGCCTTATGCCAGAATCTAAATATGAGATTATTTCAGTTAAAGTTAAAGAAAATGTCACCATGTTAGTGGAAGCGAGAAGTTTCGGTGGTGAACGGGAAGTATCCGATCAAATATTTGACTTTCAAAGTGTGGCTGATACAATTGAGGCAGTTACTGAATCGATCGCTGCTACGATAAGTAAAGTGCAGCCCAAAAAGGCCACCGTAGAATTTGGGGTAGAAGTCAGGGTAAAATCTGGTAAACTAACCGCTTTAATTGTGGAAGGTGAAGGAAAGGGAAATTTAAAAATTACCCTAGAATGGGGAGGATAAATTGATTAAATGCTTACCCCGGAATCTCTACCTCCGTACACTGTCAGGTTAAAGTTAATCGATGCGTCAGGAACAGGCTTTTTTGTGGGACAAGGGTTAATTTTGACCTGTCTTCATGTGGTAAAAGATGCGCGGGATAATAACGAGACTATCGAGATAATTTGGCAAGGTCAAATTTCTGGGGCTAAAATTATCGACTTACCGAATCTAGACGGGATCGATCTGGCTCTTTTACAATTAAACTCGTCTTTAGATCACAAATATGTCGATTTTGATCACGATTTACAATTAACAGATAAATTATACACTTTTGGCTATACCAACGATTATCCGAACGGTGATCCTAGTGACTTTGAGTATATAGGTTTAACGGGGGATGAAAACCCCCTAATCAAGTTTAAATTAGGGCAAGTACAACCCGGTTTTAGTGGTTCACCGCTTGTAAATTTACGCACGGGGAAAGTGTGCGGAGTGGTGAATATAACCAGAGATGAGTACAGTGATTTAGGAGGAAGAGCGATTCCAGTTCAGACTATTTTTAAATATTTTCCGCAATTACAACCCCAAAAAAATGCCCATAATCCTTTTAAACCCACTTCCGGAGGTATTAAAGAAATTCAGCAGATTTTTGGCCGGGAACAAGAAATTAAAGATATTTTTGAGGTTTTAAATTCCGGCAGTAGTGCTGCTATTATCGGGGAAAGGGGAACGGGAAAAACCACCCTGCTTTGGGGAATTTACCATCAAGCAAGGGAGTATTTACTTAGTCATCGACAACCCTTGTATCTAAACTTAGAAGGATTAGCAGGAGATAAGGATTTTTATTATGAATTATGTCATCAGATTGGTATAGATGCGAATTACGATAAACCGCTCAAAGGAACTAGATTAACTAGGGAATTAGAAAAACACAAAATCCTGTTATTATTGGATGTGGTAGATAATATGACTCAAAAATATTTCAGCTATCAGCTTAGAAGTCAATTAAGAGAGTTAGCTAATCGTCCCGATCCACCTTTAAGATTAGTAGTAGCGGCTAATCGTTCCCTTGATGTTTTATTTCCTGATAACAAAGGAGGTGATTCACCTTTCGAGGGAATTTGTCAACAATTTCCGATTAAATTATGGGATGAAGCTAAAATTAAAGAGTTTATTAGTCATCGTCTAAGTCAAACTGGAGTGACTTTTACTGAGGAGGAAATAAGTTCTCTTGTTAGGCAAAGTCAAGGAAAGCCGCGAGAGGTGATGCAAAATTGTTTTAAACTTTATCAAACCAAAGTCAATAACTCAGCATCCCGAACTTAGGTTATAACTAAACAATAAGTTGATTTAATTTTTGGTTTGATCCCCCCTGCCCCCCTTGATAAGGGGGGTGTTTGACAGTTAACACCTAACTACTTAATAAACCATCACCGGGTAAATAGCTAGAGATAAAAATTATGAAGGAAAGCACCGTCCCCAGAATTAATCTCGCTCCTAAACTCAAACGCGATTTATCTTTATGGAATCCCTTTGATTATCTTTTGCTGTTGTACTGGGTGTTTTATTTTCCCCAAGCAGTGCGCTGGTATGTGGAAACGAGAGGCGGCGGCGATAAATTCCAAGAACAGAAAACATGGCGCGATAAAAGACAATTTCTCCGCGACCATCCCGTACAATTGCGTCTAGGGATTCAGGGTCTTCTCTTAACTGTAATTACCCCTCTCATTATCTGTAGCATAGCGGCAAATTTAGGACTTTCTGTTAATTGGGTGCGCGTGGTGTGGGGCGTGGGGGGCGGCGTGTACTTTGTGGTGTTGGGCGTGGTGTCCGGCGTGGTGTCCGGCGTGGTGTACGGCGTGGTGTACGGCGTGGTGTACGGCGTGGCGTTGGGCGTGGCGTTGGGCGTGGTGTACGGCGTGGTGTCCGGCGTGGTGTCCGGCGTGGTGTTGGGCGTGGCGTTGGGCGTGGTGTTGGGCGTGGTGTACGGCGTGGCGTTGGGCGTGGTGTTGGGCGTGGTGTCCGGCGTGGTGTCCGGCGTGGTGTACGGCGTGGTGTACGGCGTGGTGTACGGCGTGGTGTTGGGCGTGGTGTTGGGCGTGGGGTTTATATTCGCCTTTTTCCGTCTTGATAATTGGCTAATCGGGCTTTTGGCTGGTCCCCAAGGGCGACTTTTTCCCCGTATTACCCTTCTACCGCTGCCGGGGTTAACCTCGACTCTACAACAATGGTTACAGCAAGACTGGGAAACGGCTATTAATAACCTCAATCAATACCTTCGGTACAGCCGCCAGTTTATTCCTGTCCTTGTCGCCGTTAACCGCGTTTTATCGCAATTCCCAGAGGCAGAAATTATCTATCGGGTGTCCCGTCTGGCAGAAAATCCCTCCGATTGGCAATTGTTAAAATATGCGTCCGCGAAACTGTTTTCTTTTCCTCTCAGCAAAATCCGTCTCGATACCCCTGCTCGCGCCGCCGCCGCCGGTTTTTGGTATCTTCACCAACAGGACACCGAAAAAGCCGAAAAAGCCTTTGCTGTGGTACGTTCCCTTGCCTACGGGGAAGAAATGTATAGCCTCGCCCAAACTTTACACCGATTTAGTCAGGCAGCAACTCCCGATAGTATCGCTTCCCTGGAGGTTGCCCCCATTGCCGCAGAACCGTCATTACGTCCGCAAACTTGGCAAGCTATCAGCAGTTTAAATCTAGTTATCACAGAAATGGCTTTAGTCCAGAGAAGTTACTCCCAACAGACCAGATCCCTCGCTCTTAATCGGATTATCGGGGAATTAAGGGATATAGCCGGCCAACAGGCGGCCAATTTACCCCAAGCAGAAAAAGAATTAATCCTTTCTATCGCCGAAAAATGGGCAGAAATTAGCGCATCCATCGCGGGAACGGTGGGAACGGTAACTATTACCCAACCGATTCCTAATCCCTACATTATCGGTGATCCGGTGATCGGTAAACGCTTTGTTGGTCGTGAGGATATCCTGCGGGAACTTCAGTCAATGTGGTCCGGAGATAACCTATCCTCCGTGGTTCTCTATGGTCATCGTCGCATGGGTAAAACTTCGATTCTACGCAATCTGGAGGCATATCTTCCACCAGATGTGTCGGTTATCTACATTAATTTACAGCGCTTGGCCACAGTAACCAGCCTAGCCGAAGTTCTCCTGACTATGGCTGAGGAAATCGCCCAAACTTTGGCAATTGATGCCCCAGAAGAGGAAAAAATCTCCCAACATCCAGAAATGTATTTTAATCGTTATTTAGACCGTCTGATGCGCCAGATTCTGCCGGAAAAAGCTAAAACCGGTTTAATTATTGCCCTCGATGAGTTCGAGATAATTGAGGATTTAATCGAAGCGAATACCCTCCCCCGGAATTTCCTCGGCTATCTGCGTTCCCTTGTCCAGAGTAGTCCGCGTCTAGCTTTTGTTTTTGCCGGATTACATACCCTAGAGGAGATGACTGCCGATTATTTTCATCCTTTTTTTGGCAGTATTTACCCGATTCCGGTCAGTTTCCTCTCTCCTGAATCTACTCGCGTTATCCTCGCTAATCCCGTTGGGGAAGACGAGGATTTTCCCCTAGACTATACCCCATCCGCTTTGGACAAAATTTATCAACTTACCCACGGTCAACCCTATCTAGTACAACTGATCGGCTTTCATCTGGTACGTTTTTATAATAAACAGGTCTTTGAGTTGCAACGTCCCCAAGATATTCGTTTTCAGGTGGAAGATGTGGAAAAAGCCATCGATGCTGAGTTTTTCCAAAGGGGGAATTATTATTTTACGGGTGTCTGGAAACAGGCTAAACAAGATGCGGCCGGACAACAGGAGATTTTAATAGTTCTTTCTCCCCATCTGCAAGGATTAACCCGGGCAGATTTACTGTCCAGCACCGGACTAACTGCCACAACTCTCGACCGGGCCCTAAAAACCCTTGAAAATCATCATGTCATCGAATGCCAAGACTCTCGTTATCGGATTGCTGTGGAATTATTCCGTCGTTGGGTATCGGAAACAATGGCCTAAGGGACTTGCGCTTTAATAATGTACCTTTTGGGCGAACGCAGTTCGCCCCTACATTAATGTACCTTTTGGGCGAACGCAGTTCGCCCCTACATTGTGGACAAAATCCGTTACTGTAGGGGCGCAAAGCTTGCGCCCTCCGATCGGTTGGGATATTATTCCCACGCAGGTCCCTAAATTCTTTTGTTATATTTTTGGCTAATATCTCAGCCCCAAATAGGGGGGTTACAGGGCAGCACGGATTCCCACTATAACAAAATAATAGAGCAAATCTGGGAATTTGTCAAGGCCTTGGCAATTTTCCGATTAAAATTGTTTGTTGAGATGGGGTAAGGGGCAAGACCCGCCAGGCTCCGACGAAAAACTTTAGTATAATCAAGAACACTGAGTATTTATTAGCTTTTCTGTCTAAGATTGATGTTAAAGGCTGTTCTGTTCGATTTTAATGGGGTGATCATCAATGATGAACCAATCCATCAAGAGTTAATCAATGAAATCTTGCTCGGGGAAAATTTGCTGCCCCTAGGGTCGGAATTTGCGGAGTTATGTCTGGGAAGAAGCGATCGCGTCTGTTTGCGTAATGTTCTCACCCGTCGCGGTCGTCAAGTAACCGAGGAGTATCTGACTAAGTTAATTAACAAAAAAGCGAGTTTATACCGAGAAAGATTAGAAAAATTAGAGAAACTTCCTATTTATGAAGAGATATACTCTTTTTTAAAACGGGTTAAGGCCAGGGATCTACAAATCGGTTTGGTGACGGGAGCAATACGCTCGGAAGTAGAATCAATCTTGCAACAGGCGGGCCTTGGGGATTACTTTAGTGTCATTGTCACTGGTGATGAGATCAGCACCAGTAAACCCCAACCGGATGGTTATTTACTGGCCGTAGAAAGATTCAATCGTTGGAATTTTAATCTGCAATTGCAACCCTGGGAATGTCTGGTGATTGAAGATACTTTTGCCGGTTGCGAAGCGGCAAAAAGAGCGGGAATGCAGGTGGTGGGAATCGCTCATACCTACCCCTTCCATTTTATGCAGAGAGTGTCCAACTGGGCGATCGATAATTTCTCCCAACTAGACCTCGATCGCGTGGAGAAAACTTTTAGCCAAATCGGGGATAAAAAGGAGCGATCGGGATTTTTAGGCGATCTATGACCATCTAGAGGCGATTCACAAGCTGAAAATCCCTACTTGCAAAAATCGGCAATTCGTGTTATGCTAACAAAGCTACTGAGAAAATGCGGGTGTAGTTTAGTGGTAAAACCCTAGCCTTCCAAGCTAATGATAGGGGTTCGATTCCCCTCACCCGCTTAGGCTGTTGTGCAGTAAACGTCTAAGGAATTATCGGTAATATCAACGGCGATTCTGACTTAGAGATCGCTATCTTCTAAATATCTTTGCAAATCTTTGGTACGCTGCTCGGTGACATTTGCCAAACAAAAACCGTAAATCATGGGAGCTAGAGAGCCTCCCTCATAGGCACTTCTTTCAAATTCGCAACTGCTGTCTCTAAACTTAATCCAAGCTTGTTGGGCGCTAATTAATTTTTGTTTGCGAGCAGCTGACAGTTTTGGCAGTAGTTGTCGATAAACTTGATTTAACTTGCGATCGGCGTTTTGATAAGCGATGCTGGCACAAATGTTCATTTCGCTTTGAGTCTGGGGATTGTTACAGTTAGGACGTTGAGCTAGTTGCAAGTTTGTCGCTGCAGATGTGGGACTGGCAATGCTAGGGGTAGCCATCCCGACAGCAAACAAACTTGCTATGCTTAATACGGTTAGCAAAAACTCGCCCATGCCTACTTATTTTAATGACGGTAAGAAGAAGATAACAGAAATGCGATCAAATCGACCATAACTTTTCAGGAAGCCCTTCTGCTCGATTCGTTGGTTGGCTTGGTTAACTCTATTTCATTATTTCCAAAAAAGAAAATTAGAGGAGTTGATAACTAAAAAACCCAGACGGGAACTCGTTTATAAGCAGGAGTCCCACAGCGAGGATCGATTTTAGCTTTGAATAAAACATTGGTTTCGGGATAGAACATAAAGCCAACACCTTCGCGAATCGGACCGAAAATAAGTTCGATATTCTCTAATTTGCCGGCATCTCCTTGAACGGTGACTCGTTGATGTTCTTGAAAGCCCGCTTTTTTGGCATCTTCGGCGTTGATCAATAAACAATGACGGTGAGGCATTCCCCGATATTTATCGCCCACTTGATAAACGACGGTATTATGTTGTCCATAACTGCGTCCTGTTCCGAGAATCAGAGCAATTCCTGGTGCATTTTCTGGTTGATTGAAATCTTGCTTTTGCGGTGCTTTTAAAGTGGGTAAAAGCGTGACAGACATTTGCGCTTTTCCAGTCGATGTTGGAAAATGGGGTTCGGTAAAAATCCGTCCGCTAATGGTAAATTCTGTTTGGGTTTGATCTAATTGCCCGATCTTTTCATAACCAGGAATCGTTTTGGCGATTAACTGACGAATATAGGCGGTATCGTGTAATCTCGACCAATCAATCGGGTTTGTGCCTAAAACCTTGACGGCAATATTTGTTAACAGTTCTACTTCCGAGATGATATCCACATGGGAACCCTGTAGATGACTGCTTCCCCGCTCGTTAAAACGGACAAAATTATTGCCCGATTCGGTGGTTGTCGGGTGAGGATTTTCAAAACGAGCGAATACGGGTAAAATTATCGTATTTTGTCGGGCTAATCCCTGAAAATGTCCTAAATTTGGCTTAGTAGCTACATAAAAAATTGTATCAATTTGAGCTAAGGCTTTTTTGGCTTGAGTTAAATCTGGATTTGCTCCATAAAGATTACCTCCTAAACAGAAAAGAGTGTTAATTTTTCCCCGTTCGGCAGCTTCAATTAATGCCCTGGTATCATAACCGCCGGTTATATTTAATGGCTTTCCTAAAAGTTGAGCAAGTGCCTCGGCGATTTCCTGACGTAATCTCACTGTAACGCCCATGGAACCGAAGCCCTGTACATTAGAATGACCTCTGATTGGCATGGTTCCGGCTCCGATTTTGCCAGCATTTCCCGTCATTAAAGCGGTATTGGCAATACTGATAATATTATCTACCCCGTTTTCCTGTTGTGTAACCCCCATTGCCCAAGCGAAAACCACACGCTCTAAATTGCCGAAAAGGGCGGCGGTTGCTTCAATTTCTTCTCGGGACAAACCGCAGGTTTTAGTAATGGTTTCCCAGGGTGTTTGTCGGGCATAATCTATAACAGATTGCCAATTTTCTGTACGGGATTTGAGATAATCCCACCGCACTAAATTTTGTTCAATTAAAGATTTTTGTAATCCGACGAATAGGGCAGTATCGCTACCCGGTATCGGCTGTAGGTAGAGAGTTGAAATATCGGAACCGCCCCGCAATAGGGATTTAATCGGAAAAGCGGGTGAGGAGAATTTGACCAATCCGACTTCAATTTGCGGGTTAATAATAATAATTTTACCGCCGCGATCACGAATTTGAATTAATTCATTCATCAGGCGAGGATGATTAGCCGGAGCGTTAGAACCGATTAACACCACACAATCGGCTTGTTTTAAACTTTCCAGACTGACCATCGAAGTTCCGGTTCCGAAAACCTGTTTTAAGCCTACGGTCGAGGCGGCATGACAGAGATCGGAACAATCGGCTAAATTATTACTTCCTAATGCCCGGAAAAACAATTGTAAGAGATAGGCGGCTTCATTAGAAGAACGTCCCGAACTATAGGAGGCAATGGTCTCGGACGGTTGACGAAAAGCTTGTTCGGCTAATCGATACACTTCTTCCCAACTAATACGTTGATAGTGACTTTCTCCGGCTTTTAAGAGGACGGGATAACTGAAACGACCCAAGCGATCGCATTCTAGGGAGGTTAAGGACTGTAATTGAGCGAGATGATAGGTCTGAAAAAAATCGGTTTTAATACCTGGCATTAATTCGGAAGTAACTGCCTCGACACTTTTGAGACAACGTTGCAGACTTTCCCCCGCTTCGTTGACAAAACCGCCCTTTTGTCCTCCCGTTCCCCAAGCGCAAGCTAAACAGGCACTTTTATGATTCAAGGTTTGCCAGAGTTTAACCCCTTGAGGAGAGAGAGTTTTTTCTGCCCAATATTGCAATACGGGAAAACCCCCGCCCGCCTCAATTTTGTTGGATGTTTCTCGTTCGTTCATCGTTTTTTTCTCTCGATTTTTTCTCAAATTCATCCGATAGGGAGAGTGTACCCAGTACAGTTGAGTTTATCACCATTTTTAAAAAAGTGCATCAGCAAGACATAAACGACTGGGTAAGCTACGGTTAGTTGTTGACAATATCCCCTGATTGTGATTTTATCAGACTAGGGAAAGGTCTATTGAAATGATAATTCCGATGGATAAAAATGAAGACTTTCAACATTTAGAAGAGATGATCGCTAATCTCCAAGCAAAACAGAAACAGATTCTGAAAGGGATGTTAGATTATCCGATTGAGATCGATTCGGCAATTCGGATACTTTCGGAACCATCTCGGCAATTGGCAACAACTGCTCATAATTTAACCAGAGTACATAAAATACTTAAAGAATTGGAAAAACAAGGATTGGTTAGTTTCCACGATTCTCAATATTCTTTGACTGAGTTGGGAAGGGAAATAGTAGGACACCTTAGCGATAAGAGTCCAACCCCAAGACGAGATGCACAGAGAAAGGAAAAACTGCAAAAAAGCTACGATTTTTTAGAACTCCATAGACAAGGATTGAGCTATCAGCAAATAGGGGATAAATACGGCATAAGTCGCGAGCGTGTCCGTCAAATTCTTGCCAGTAACCCCGAATTTGAAGCTTATCGGCAAAAACAAAAGGAAAACAGTTATCGTTGAACGACTGTAAGAAGAGCGAGAAACGAAATTTACAATCTTTCCAACA
The DNA here is from genome assembly GCF_050500235.1 of Microcystis protocystis FBCC-A270. Classification (NCBI taxonomy): domain Bacteria; kingdom Bacillati; phylum Cyanobacteriota; class Cyanophyceae; order Chroococcales; family Microcystaceae; genus Microcystis; species Microcystis protocystis. The sequence continues at coordinate 3,536,019 of NZ_CP191407.1, read as the reverse complement.
ATTCCTCGCGGGATAAATTTGCCAAAGAAAGAAGCAATCCGGTGCGTTCCGAGATAGGAAGTTGGGCGATCCGTTCCACCAGACCAGATAATTCCGAATCTAGGCTGCCAAAGCGTCCTTCCAGAAGACTGGCTATCAGCGAAAGTTGTCCCTCTAAAGTACCTTCTTGCTTCCACTCTTCCCTTTGTTGTAAATAAGCTGGTGATAGATTCATGATGTCCTCCTGTTCTTCGGTACTTAAATTATCTCTCAATTCTAAGTTTTTGCGCCAGTTGGCCAGAATTTCTAATAAATTCTCTCGAAAAGGATTGCGTTCTGGCAGTTCAACTAACTCTTCTACTGCTCGTTTTTGAGTTCCTCCTTTACCTAATACTCTTAACCATAAGGTGTCTTCATTTACTGGTAATTGATGAATGACGATGATACCCGCTTTGAGAGACTTCGCTAAAAAGTAAACCCCTGTTAACCAATTACTCTCATCGCTGTGAGTCCCGAAATCTTCAATCATTCTAGCTGAAAAGGTGGGCGTTAGAATCCAGAGAACTGGTAGTTCAGCTTCTGTTAGAGTTTTGTTTGACCGTTTCGCTTTTCTCAAGACATCCCCATGAACCGCGTATAACTTTGACAAACAACTGCGAATCTCTACCTCGGTCGGGGGATTGCGGAAAGGTTCAAACAAACAGGAAGTAGCCGCCATTTTTCCAAGTAACCCTAAAGGTAACTCAGTGGGAGTAGGTGAGCTAAATGGTTCAAACCAGACATCGATTTCTTGAACCTCACTTTTTACTTTCTTACTTTTTCTAATCGTCCCTAGAGGTGTTAGTAATTCCTCTAAATATTCCTTAGCAAATTGGTCATGAATTTGGCGAGTCATTCAAATTAATAATCAAGCATAAAAAGGACGGTAATAATCTTATTATATCATTAATTAAAAAGGAATCCAATCGACAATATCGATCCATTCTTCTGCTTCGGTAGTTTCCCAAATCATAATTAATTCTTCGGCTAGTTTTTCCATTGTTGTTGTGGGACGAATCCAAAACAGTCCCCAGATTTGTTGATTTTTTTGCCAATATTCCTCTAAATGTTCAGGCATACTGGTACGATTATCTGTCACTAAGAGTCGTTGAGATAATCAGGGTCAAGAGTTCCTAACGGTGGTGTATTCGGCTCTCCAATGCGTAAAATATCTATCTCTGGATTTAACCTTAAGACAGCAACTTTCAAGCGGGGGGATAAGGTTTCATCGAGTAAAAACTTGATTTTCATACCTTGACAGAATTTTGCCTTTGCTGTTTAATTCTTCTCATCTTTTCTCGTTGAGGTGAAGGATGTTTTAGTGCTTCATGGTAGTGAGTCTCTCGCCAATTCTGGAGGCGCAATAAATAGGCATCAATTTTTTGCCGATTCTGGAGATAATAAGTAATAGTCGCGTAGATTTTCTCTAAACTTAGATCAGGATAGATAGCATTTATTTCTTCTGGGGTATAGCCTTCCAATAAATAAAAGAGTACGTTATCAATTCCGAGGCGATTACCTTTGATTCTAATATCATTTTCGGAGATAAATAAAAAATAATCTTCTAGTTGCATAATTAATTGTTCCCTTAAATTTCTTTCATTTTTACCGCTTATTTATAGTATTTCCTGTTCACAGGAGGTACATTATCAATGTTAAAAAGTTTAATCAGCAAAGGTTTAACTGTGCCACACAGGTGTGAGAACCTCTATATTAATGTTTTATCATAATTAGTTTACCTTGTGCTTCCCTTGTTTTCAAACCTTTAACTGGGATAAACTGCCTCGCTGCCATAACCCCGGCTGCTATGCTGGCAGCCACTATGACGGAGCTACTTTAACGGGAAGTGTGGATTATCGGCTGGCCGCCGAAATATGTCGGGAACTCGATGCCATCGAGCGAAAGAATTGACGGGATTATCGAAATCCACCTATCGACTATCGGCAACCAGCGCACATCGACCGAGGAAAGGTCAGCGCGGCAGAAACATCAGGCTGTTTTGGGGGAATTGAACGGTCTTTGCTGATTTCGGCGGTCACTGTCCCTGCCTAACGCTCTCTAATGCCATTTTTCAAAAGTAATGGCAGAGATGGTTAATTGCCCTCAACCCCAACCCCTCTCCCGGAAAAGAAGAAAAGAGTAAGATACTTTGAGGTTGGGGAGGGCGAGTCCTCGTGCAGCAATTCTCATTTTGAAACGATTTTGCGTTGTTTCAGCGATCTAGAGATTCGTTAAGAATTATTAACCCCTCTAGCCTGCATTATTCACCAATTTCCAAAACCCTGATTATAACTGGACTTCCCACGTATAAACATACTAGCTATGGCTAAAAGTTTTACAGAGCCTGAGTTCAAGCAATATAATACAAATGAACTACTAAACACAAAATCCTGAAGTTCTTACGCAGATAGGGTTTGAGGCAAAAATTTTCAAATTTGACCTTTAGACCATTATAGCTTGTTTCGGGGCAGAAAATCAGCAAAAACATGGCTACAGAGGGAATCCCTTACTCTAGAGATTAATGACACTATCTGTTAAAATCAGGTTAGCGATCACTATACAGCTAACTCTACGGAATCGCTCTACTCCAGATACAGTCAACGGTACAGCCATTTTCAAGTGAAAAATGTACCCAGCAGTCTCTTTTCAATTTTTTCTGAGAAGCTCCACGCAGTAAGGGTTTTGTTAATTTTTTAGTATTTATTATTTATGTATGGGGGAAGTCCAGTTATAAGAGGCTCTCAAAAAACAGACTGTTTTTTAGCTATATCGCTGAATGACTTTCCTAACAAGGCTTTTGAGGATTTTCCCCAGTTTTCATGAATAACGCAGGCTAGGTGCAAGGGTTTTAAGGTCATGAAACCTTAAAATGAGAATTGCTGGGAAGTCCAGATATATGATAGAGTTTTGAGGAAATTACTAAATTAAGGAACTTATTTGAAATGACAGAACCACCAACCAAGAAAGGGTTTATAGAACAAGTATCTGAGCTTCTTGCAGACCATCCTATGGTAGTGGCACTAACAAGTCTTGTTGCTGCCTTTGGTCTAGGATTTGCGGCTGCAAGAGCAGTGCATGAATTTAGTGGGAATGTGGTTTTAAGCAAAAATAATTATGAGGTCAAAGAAAATAAATTTAAAAAATCAGAGGAAGAAAATCTCAAACTCACCACAAAAAATCAAAAACTCACCGCAGATAATAACCGCTTAAAACAATGTGAGGGGAATATCTCAGTCCCAGACTCTTCTTCCGAGAACAACAAAGTAGATGGTAATTTTATAGTAGAAGGCGAAATAAGTCCCTGTCGAGAAAAAAGACTTTGGCTAATTGCTTCACCGATTATGGAATATATAAATGAAAGAGGAGAGAGAGGCACTATATATGACAAAGATTGCTTTGTACAAGGAGAGGTAATAGAACGACCTAATGAAGAAACTTCCCCTAATAGTAATAGATTTAAATTTACCACAGGAACTACCTCAATCACTGATAAGCAGCAGTATAAAATTTATCTCCTAGCCGTCGCTGATGCAGCAACGAATAAAGAATTAATTCAGGCGCAGCGTACAAATAAACCTCAAATCTTATGTAGTACGGCTAATCTTCACCAAAATCAAGTAGCAATGATAACTGTTGATAACCGATAAAACGGCTCTACGAGTTGCCACTTCTTGTGCAGATATCACAATCCCTTCGGCTTCGGTTGAATAGTCTTTGCCGTCACTGTCCCCACCGCAAACTGCTCCCTAAGAACAGCGATCACACTTTAAATTCAAAAACACGCCACCGCCGTACCCGCCAAACCGATCTTCCGGTAATAGTCGGGAAAAGCAGACCCAGTGCTTTTTTATCTATAGAATTCTCCATCGAGAAACCATGCCAAAAGGCTCTAATTATTTCCCCCTTATTCAACTATTCTGATTCTATCTCCGATAATCTCAACCAATGAGTTTTTTTTCACAAAATTTAACGATTAGCCGACAATGAATCGTACAAATATCTAGCGATCGCTAAAGTGCTTAACAAAAGAAATTATAATCTTATCGATTTTGACCGTGCCACTATCCAAAGGAATAGATTAGATTTCTCGAAAAAACAGATGCGGGAAAATTACCGATCGATCACCCGAACTTTTTCCTTATCGGTAAAGATCGGGCGATTTGCCTATTCTTGCTATTCCTAATACATCCGAGAGCGCCCGTCCTGTCGAATTTATCTTTAAACCCTAACTATCCCCGTACAATTATCAGCATATCGATCATAAACCTTGAGATAGGTTGCACACCATGAGCGAATACCAATATTACGAATTCCAAGCTATCGATCGCCCCCTCACCCAAGAGGAAAGGGCTGCCATCTGCGAGCTATCGAGTCGCGTCAAACCGACGGCAACGACTGCCAGTTTCAACTATAGTTACGGCAATTTTCGCGGGGATCCCAAACAGGTGCTGGCTCGGTATTTCGATATCATGTACTACATCACCAACTGGGGAACACAGCAATTAATGTTTCGTTTTCCCACATCCCTGATCAACCGAGAAACAATTGAACTTTACTGTATCGATAATTATATCAGCTTATCTTTTGCGGGAGATTGGGCAATTTTAGATTGGGAATTTAGTCAAGAAGAGGGTTTTAATGACTGGATAGAAGGAGAAGGGATTCTATCGGAATTGATAGGATTACGCCAAGAAATTCTCCAGCAAGATTATCGAGGATTATATTTAGCCTGGCTGAAAGCTATTGACTTATCCGAGGGATATATAGACATCGATAAGACCCAACTAGAACCTCCTTTACCCCCCGGACTAGGGCAACTTTCTGCCGCTCAAAAGGCTTTTACGGAAATCTTTGAATTGGACGAACACTTATTAAATGTTGCTTGTGCATCCAGTGGTAAACTAACAACTATCTCGGAGCAAACTTGGCAACAAGCTATTAGCCAATTATCGGCTTCTGAACGCGAAGATTTCCTATTAAGATTGGCTAAAGGAGAACATAATTTATCTGCTAAATTCAAACAAAAGCTATCTCAATTAATCCCTAATTCTCCTGCTTCTAACCAGCCTCGACGCACGATCCAAGAACTTCTTGAGGCTGCTGCTGAGGAAGGAAAAAAGGCAGAAAAACGGCGACAACAAGAAGCGAAAGCCAAGCGAATTGAGGAACTACAAACTTTAGCTAAACGGGAAGCGCAAGTTTGGCAGCAAGTCGAGTCCCTAATTCAGAAAGCTCAGTCTAAATCCTACGATGAGGCTGTTAAATTGTTGGTCAAATTAAGAGATTTAGCCGAATATCAAAACCAGTTGGCCGTTTTCCAAGAGCGCCTGAACCGGATTTACGAGCAGTACAGTAACCGGTCTGGGTTGAAGAGGAGGTTACAAGAAGTGGGACTTACTGACAGTAAGTGAATCGCTCTTGAATTTTCGGCGGCTGCATCTCAATTTGGTCGAAATATCTATATTACATTTTGGGCGCACGCAGTTCGATCAACTCACTGACCACGATGCGCCCCTATCATTGGCGCAATAACTGACAAGCGATCGGTTTTTCCTCCGGGGTAACGTGGAACGTGATCCGAAGGAATCCTTTTCACTGGAAAGACGATCTGTTAATGTACGGCTGTAATGCCTGATTGTGTCCTATAGGTCTAATAAAGTTGTTAAGTATTGCCGTTATCGATCGAGATCGGGTTAGCTTGGAGATAGCAGTGAGCATTCAGCTTTAAACACTTAATAACTGCTAACCGAATCACTGATAAGGGGGTTTTTTCATGGCTTTTAGCCGTTCTAGCGGTATTTTGCTTCATCCCACCAGTCATCCCGGTCGTTACGGGATTGGAGAACTAGGTAGGGAAGCCTATCAATTTATCGATTTTTTGGCTCAAAGTGGTCAAAAACTCTGGCAAATTCTCCCTTTAGGCCCCACAGGGTACGGTAACTCTCCCTACATGAGTTTTAGCGCCATTGCCGGCAATCATCTCCTGATTAGTCTCGATCTTCTTCGGGAGAAAAACCTGCTTAGTGACGCAGATTTCGAGGATATTCCCGATTTTCCCCTCGATCAAGTGGATTTTGAGCGATTGATCGCTTGGAAAATTCCCCTACTTAGAAAGGCGGCGAGCAATTTTGTCAAGGGTTCTGACACAATTCTTTACAAACAGTTTGCCGGCTTTTGTGCTGGCAATGCCGATTGGTTGGAGGATTACGCCCTATTTATGGCTTTATCCCACGCTTACCAGGGTAAAGCATGGATGGAATGGCCGACAGAAATTCGCGAACGTCATTGGGGTGCGTTGGAAACACCGAAACAGGAGTTACAAGAGGAGATTTTTCTGCACAAATTCCTGCAATTTGAGTTTTTTGAGCAGTGGTTAGCCCTAAAACGCTATGCTAACTCCCTCGGTATCGAGATTATCGGTGATATCCCCATTTATGTCTCCCATAATAGCGCCGATGTTTGGGCAAATCCGCAGGTTTTCCGACTAGATACCCAAACCGGTAATCCCTTGGAAGTGGCCGGGGTTCCCCCGGATTATTTCTCAGAAACGGGGCAATTATGGGGCAATCCTCTCTATAACTGGGATTATCTCAAAAATACGGGCTTTGACTGGTGGGTACGCCGTTTAAAAGGGGTTCTTTCCCTAGTCGATATTATCCGTATCGATCATTTTCGCGGATTAGAGGCCTATTGGGCCGTGGCTTTTGGCCAGGAAAACGCTATTAATGGTCATTGGCTCAAGGCCCCAGGTTATGATCTCTTTAATACTATTGGCGCTCGTTTAGGTAAATTGCCGATTATTGCCGAAGATTTGGGCGATATTGACCAAGCAGTCCTAGATTTTCGCGATCACTTTGCTTTCCCGGGGATGAAGATTCTCCACTTCGCTTTTGGGGGTGATGCGGGTAATCCCTATCTTCCTTTTAACGTCGAACGCAACTGTGTGATTTATACCGGCACTCACGATAATAATACTACTGTGGGCTGGTTTCAGGATAACGCCAATGACTACGAAAAAGCGCGACTATATCAATATCTTGGCGCTCCCAGTGGTCAGGGAGTGGCTTGGGATCTGATTCGACTGGCCTATAGTTCCGTGGCTAATCAGGCGATCGTACCGTTACAGGATGTGTTAGGTTTAGGATCGGATGCGCGGATGAATACCCCCAGTGTCGCAGAAGGGAATTGGTCATGGCGCTATCGTCAGGAAGCTTTAACCGGAGAATATAGCGAGAGATTGCGAGATTTAGTCAATCTTTTTGGCAGAAATCGTTAAATATCAATCCTTTTTTCGAGACGTTACCCCTAACGTCTCTTTTTGTCTGGTTAATGTGGGTGAGAATTTTTTAGCAATCTTTGCCGGATGCGATCGAGATTTTCTCGACTATTGACAGGTAAATGGGGTAAGGGTAATTCTAAATTGGGCCAATTACTCAAATCATGGCAGGGACAGGATAAACTCGATTGGCCCAGCACTTCAATTGGTACAGGTATAGTACAACGAGCGCAGGGATGAAATTCCCATTGAGGGGAAAGTAAGTCTTGGATGGTTTGTTGAGTACCCTCTAGGTAACAATCGCCACTTTCAGGATCAAGCATTTTTTGCCAACAATCTTCAAACTCCGACGAATAGCGATCAGCATTGAAAATTGGCAGCGGAAATAGCATAGCTTGGTTTTTGGGACAAATAACTTTTTTTCCCAATTGAAACCAATGGGCGAGATATTTTTTAACGGCGGAGGTGTCTGACATATAGTTAGGTGTGGAGGCTGCCCTGATTATTGCTCTTACCATCAATCCTAGCGTTAACTTCCGGTGTCGGACAGGTCTTAGGATGATTGATGATCGAGTTTAATAATTATTTTAGGTAACTGAGCATCTGCAGCTAGATTAATCCCAATAAACTCACCATTAAAGCTTTTTGGGCGTGCATCCGATTTTCCGCTTGTTCCCAGACTTTTGATTGTACACCCTCGATCGCCCCGTCGGTAATTTCTTCGCCCCGGTGAGCAGGCAAACAATGGAGAATAATCGCATCTTTGTCAGCGTGACTCATTAGCTGTTCATTGACTTGGTAGGGCTGAAAAACGGGAATTCGGGCATCAGCGAGGCTTTCCTGTCCCATACTCGCCCAGACATCAGTATAGACTACCTGAGAGTCTTTTACGGCCGTAACGGGATCGTCGGTAATCAAGATTTTACTACCGGTTTTCTCGCCAATAGCCTGGGCGCTGGCGACAATTTCCCCATCGGGTTGATAGTTTGCAGGGGAGGCAACCCGCACATTTAACCCCATCAAAGCACCACCCAAGAGGAGAGAATTAGCGACATTATTACCATCCCCCACATAGGTGAGGTTAATTCCCCGTAAAGTCTGAAAAGTCTCTTGGATAGTCTGTAAATCGGCTAATATCTGACAGGGATGTTCTAAATCCGTTAAAGCGTTGATAATCGGGATGCGCGAGTAATTGGCAAAAGCTTCTAAATCCTCTTGTTTAAAGGTGCGAACCGCGAGAATATCGAGATAGCGATCGAGTACCCGGGCTGTATCGGCTAAGGGTTCCCCGCGCCCCACTTGGGTTACACTGGGATTAAGATCGATCACCTGTCCCCCTAACTGGTACATGGCGACGGTAAAGGAAACCCGGGTCCGAGTGGAAGCTTTATAAAATAGCAATCCTAAGACTTTGTTGCAGCTAGGGTTAAGATTACCAGCTTTAAGCTGTGCCGATAGATTGAGTAGGGCGCTGATTTCTTGGCTACTCATGTCGGTTATTCTTAAAACATCTCGTCCTTTTAAAGTGGCTACCATTGGTTTTTCTCTCGATAAACAGGGGTCTTGATTGGGTTTTATGGCAGTTAGCGATTAGCAAAAATCTTGAGTAAAGACCTTATTATAATCCAGTTTTTTCGCTATTAGGCAATTTTTCCCGAAAATTTTCATTTTGGGGATGTTAGTCCAGCTAACACCCCCACTTTTTCTGTTAAATTAGGTAGGTGTTAAAAATTGTCAGATTCCCCCCTTATCAAGGCGGATCCCCCCGCCTATCGGCACCCCCCTTATCAAGGCGGATCCCCCCGCCTATCGGCACCCCCCTTATCAAGGCGGATCCCCCCGCCTATCGGCACCCCCCTTATCAAGGGGGGCAGGGGGGATCAAACCCAAAATCTAATTTCTACTTAACTAATTTTGCCCCACACTTAGAACAAAAATTAGACGATGGAGGGTTTTTATGTCCACAATTACCGCAGATAATTAAAGCTGGGTTAGCCACTTCCGTCACCGGAGAAAGAGGAATTTCTCCACCGCTATCCAACTTATAGTTATGGATTAACTGCAAAATAATTGCATCTTCCCGTTTATATTCTGTATTGTCTTTTCCTCCTGTTAACTCCTCGGAACGTTGTTGTAAATATTCAATGAAAGTCCGATACAAAGCTTGTTTTTTCTCCGGAGTAGCTGCAGCCTGTAACTTAGCTGTCACCTGACTTTGAATTTTTTCCTTATCTTCGCGACAAGCTTTTACTTCTAACACCTGTACCGCATCTTCCCAACTGGTGGCGATATCGACTTTTTTTAATCCCGTTGCGGTTTTAATTTCATAGCGAATTGTTTTCTCATTAGTGACTCGATTGACTTCTGGGAAAAGCACTTTCAAAGCTCGGGCTGTTACCACCAATTGATAAATACTCGGATCTTCGGGAAAAACATCCCAGAAAGGCGGTTCCTTTTGGATATGCACGGGGATGGGTAAATCGCGATTTTCCCCCATTTGTTGGGCGCGTTTGGCGAGAATAAATTCTCCTTTCCAGTCCTGATAGGATTGGCGCAACTCTCGCATTCCCTCGAGACAACGTAGGGAAAAACCGCCAATTTCCTGCACGAAGACAAGACGATATTTTTCCACGTCTCCCAAGGGTTTAATATCGTCTTCGTTGGCAATAAATTCCCGCAGTTTCGGAATAATTTTTTGGGCTGCCGGGTTACTGGTATTTCTTCCCCCAATCAGGGCCACATTTTGATTTAATTGGGGTGTAAAACCCGCATCTTTTCCCCGCAAAACCGCAGGATTAAGCATAATTAGGGGTCGCGATTTTTGGTAGGCAATGCGAAGATTATTGATAATATCGGCATCGTTGTTATAGATTTTTAACAAGCGATCACAAGCAGCTAATTCCTGCTGAATGCGACTACTAGCGGGAGCATTTTGTAGGAGTTGATTAGCTTGGTTTAGGATAACTTTTTGAAAATCACCTTGACGAATATCGGCAATCTCGGTGATGTCAAATAAACGCATATTTTCATCGGAGCGCCGCGTTTCTTTCCAGAGGGGACTAGATTGCTTTAAAATCTCCTGTGAGAGGGGTAAACAAAGGTTATCCATACCCGTATCGTAGGCGTTTTTGTTACCAGCAATCCCCGAAGCAAATTGTTCGATAAAGTCTTGATAAAGACCATTTAATTCTTGTCTATCAAATAATTTAATCCCATTAATTAACAAAGCATCGGCACTATCAATCTGTTGGTTAGCTTGCAGATTAAATAGATCGCGACTTTGAATTAACTTCTGACGAAAGCGATTAAAACGGCTTTCTAATTGATTAAGATGTTCCAGTAAACGATTAATAACCTCTACTCCCGCACCTCTGGTTTTTCGTTGAATATTGGCCATTAAATAGCCTTCCAATCCCGTTAAAGCTTGTTCACAATATTCTTCCATCTTATCTTTTTTTGAGATATGAAGTTTATCTTTCAGATCATTAATTTCTGCCAAGGCTGTGTCGTATTCTCGTTGACGTTTACTTTCGTTTTGACTCCAAACCTGTTCTTGATCGCGACGGAATTTTTCTGCTATGTCGGTGAAGATTTGTCTTACTAAAACAATAAAACTCTCGGCAAATTTTACCCCACGGTTCCGATCCTCAAGGATATTATAAAACTCTATTTCTAGGGACTTTTTACCCCGTTGAATAATTTCATCCCGATTACTATAAATCTTTTTCAGGTAATCGCCGTGCATCCGTTCATCGGGACTCAATTCTAGTAAATGATTGCGTTTAAATTCCTCGACTCTTGGCGTTAAATAATCATCAATAAATTGCAGAATTTTTCCCTGTTCGTTGCCTAAAATATTAACACCCTGTTTGGTACAAGATAGCCAATTATCTTGATTGATTTCCTGACGAGTTTCGTTAATCCATTGGGAGATTATGGCAATTAAAGAGCGATCCTTGTCGGCACATAAATCCATAATTAATTCCCCTTCGCTCAAGCGCATTTTTTTGAGGATATCACCTCTTACTAAGTCCAACATTTGAGCGGGTAAAATCACGGAATCATTCAGCCACCAATTAATTAAATCTTTGGCTAAACGTTCCGATAAGGAAGTACGAATTTGGGCAATAGGAATTTCAATAGTTGATAGTCCAAAACTCATAAATTGCTTAGGATAACCGCGTCCCCCCGGGTCAGCTTGCGCCCAAGAACCCTTAATATTATCTCTAATAGAACGTTTATGGGGGGCAAAATCAGAGGTCATATCTAGGAAGATATTTTGGGCGATCATTTCCCGAATTTGACCGAGTTTAAAATCACCTTCGCCGTTTTTTGTCCCCACTAAATAGGTAAAATCAAAGGGTGGTAATTTACTAACCACTTCATCGACTAAACCGCTGCTAAACTGTTGCTGATATTCAGTTCTGTAGTCAGAAAAGTAATTTAATTCCATCAAGGCAGCGTAACCATTAGCCAAAACTCGATCGCCGACACTAATCCCCGCAAATGCTTCAGGAGTCGGAACAATTGCCGTACTCAAAGGACTACTTTCCCCTCGTAACCAATTACGAATACAGTAACCTAGATCGATTAACATTCCGCTACCCGTACCACCGTTTAAAGACCCCGTAGTAAAGACATTAATAGCACTATTACTAACTTTAATTCCATAGCGATCAAGCATAAAGTTTTCTTGTCCCTTTACCCGTCTCACCGCGTCTAGAAATTTTCTTTGGATCTCATGATAATTACAAAATAAAGCAAAACGACCACAGGCGCGAATTTGTCCCGCTCCCGCTTCCAGGGAAGTAATATTTCTCTCTAATTCCGGGGGAAACCAACTATTAATCCAGGGATATCTATCCATATCAGATACCATCTCCTGTACCTGTTTTCCACTCACCCGGGCCCAGTGTTTTTCGTTATCTTTAAAAGCACTGCCAGCAGCTTCAGGATTACTGATTTTATAATCCTTATCCGTGTCAACCACCAAAAAACTGACAATCGGAAAATTGCTCAAACTGCCATAACTTTCCTCGATTAAACGACGCAAGCGCGATAAAATCTCGTTACCCGTGCCACCAATACCCACTAAAACCGTGGGAACCATGCTTTTTTCTTCTACTGCTGCTGGCATAATTACTTAACTCCTAAGGCGATTTCTTGACGGTTGCGGGGGACTTCGTAGGTGAGGAAATCGTAGGCTAATTTAGTGTTAGGAAAAATTGCCCGCGCTTCCTCTAACAGATTGGAAATATCCAGAGAATTCCCCGGTAGATAACGGGGACTAAAATGGGTCATTAATAACAATTTTACCTGGGCTGCCAAGGCCACCTGGGCTGCCATCGTCGAAGTGGAGTGAACACTTTCAAAGGCTAATCCGGCATCTTGGTGTGCAAAAGTCGCCTCATGAATTAGCACATCTGCATTTTGTGCCAATTCGATCGATCCTTCACAGAAAATAGTATCGGTACAGTAGGCAATTTTACGGCCGATTTCCGTTTCTCCGCAGAGGGACTGACCGCGAATTTTGCTGCCATCGGGGAGGGTGACAGTTTCCCCTTTTTTCAGCTTGCCGTAAATTGGTCCGGGGGGAATACCCAAAGCGTTGGCTTTTTCCACATCAAAACGTCCAGGACGGTCTTTTTCGGCGATACGATAACCATGGGCAGGAATACGATGTTTTAATAGCTGACAGGAGACGGTAAATTCTTCATCTTCGTAGAGTATGCCGGGGGAAATGGGATGGACACGCACCCGATTGGCTAAATTAGTATAGGAATACTTAGCACAAGCACGCAGATAGTCCCCTAGTCCGGGGGGTCCGTAGATATCAATATCCTGAGCAGAACCGGCTAATCCAATACTGGCTAACAATCCCATTAAACCAAAGATATGATCCCCGTGCATATGGGTGATAAAAATGCGTCGGATTTGGGAACTTTTCAGGTCGCTACGCAGTAACTGGTGTTGAGTTCCTTCTCCACAGTCAAACAGCCATATTTCCGCCCGTTGGGGCAAACGAAGGGCGATACTAGAGACATTACGGGAACGAGTGGGAACCCCGGAACTGGTTCCTAAAAAAGTAATCTCCACAGGATAGCTGTCAGGATAGAGGATTCTTTTTCTAGTCTAGGCTGTTTTTATCGATTTCTCGATCGAATTGCTGCTTTTCTGTATTTCATCACTTGAAAACAGAAAATCCCCTGATTTTGACCTAACTCTGCAATAATTACGCGCAGCCAGAAATACACCAGCTTCCTTATCATGCTTTGTGCTTTTGGTCAAAAAAACTTTTTTTTTGCAATAAAACTACACAAAAAAAAGATCATCGTTGTGGGTGAAATTGACTAATTTACCCGTCTTAATTAGGATTACTTTGTAGATGTGGCAAGGGTTTCAACCATTGCTGCCTAAAAAAGCACAGAATAGCCCATTATGAAATTCTATCAAATCGCTGTAACCTTCATAACATCTTTGTTAAATAAAAATCTTTCTCAATTAATTCTTAAGAATTTGTAAATATTGCGAAATGTTAATTTAAATATTCTCAAGTTTGTGGAGTCAATAAATAATTTTTGCTTATCTTTGTCCAAAATTGGGTTAGAAGTCAGTTATCAGTTATCAGCCGTAGTGACTGTCTTGATTGTCAAGGGGTAATTCAAAAAAACTCAAGCGGTTGCCGTAAAACTCAAAATCTCAAGCCGGAAAAAAGCGCAGCAAAAACTAAGTCGCTCAGGTTAAACCAAAGCAAGCGCAACCCTTGATCAGAGATAACAAAAAGTGTAAATCTCTAGGAACAAGGTAGTTGGGTTGAGCTATCATTATTGAGCAGGTATTACCAATCGGCTCACAAGGCGAAACCCAACCAAGATTGTGAAAATATTCCGGGAAGTTGTTGGGTTTCATGCTTCAACCCAAACTAGGAGTTTTACTCAGACTAATCGAGTTGTTATAGATACCAATGTTTTTATTAGTGCTTTACTCAATCCACTAGGAACACCCAGAAAAGTAATCAATCAGTCAATGTACCATTCTTCAGAGCAAGGCAACTTATCAAGAATTGGCAACGAGAATAAGCAAAAATAAATTTGACAAATATTTAGAAAAGGTGCTATTATCCTGAATAATAGTTGACTTGTGTTAGAATCGGTTGCACTCTTGTTGTTAATTTAAGGGATAGTTACATGAAAATTGTTACTGTTACTGAAGCCAAAGAACAAATTGATGAATTAGTGAATGATACCAATGATAATCATCAACCGATTTTGTTATCTGGTACGAAAAAGAATGCTATTTTAATTGCTGAGGAAGATTGGAACTCTATTCAAGAAACGCTTTATTTGTATTCTATTCCTGGTATGGTAGATTCAATTATTGAAGGTGGCAACACTTCTATTGAAGATTGTGTGGATGAGGCGGGTATCAGAGCAATTTTAAATGGATAATTGGCAGTTGGTTTTTACCAAACAAGCGAAAAAAGATGCTGAAAAGCTGGCTCGTACTGGGTTGGCAAAACAAGCTAACGAGTTATTAAATATTCTTAAGTCAAATCCGTATCAATCTTATCCTGTTTATGAGAAACTCAGTGGCGATTTAGCGAGCTATTATTCCCGACGTATTAATATTCAGCATCGTTTGGTTTATCAGGTTATTCCAGAAGAGAAGGTTGTCAAAGTTATACGGATGTGGACTCATTATGAATAACCCCTCTTATTTATTTTACACTGGTAACAGTATAGACTGAAAATGATTGACTTGGATTGTAAAAATATAGCAATTTGCGAATGAGTGAGGCACATACTAGGAACGTGAAAAGTTTATGGTATAAGACTTTTGCCTTCCGCAAAACGGTATAGATACCCCCAAGATAACATAAAAATACGATATAAATTCCCCTCCTCAACTGACTGAATGAAGGGGCATTTATGGTATTTTTAGAAACAATTTAGCTGGCTTTTGTGGTTTCTTTTTCGGTATATTGGGAAGGTTTTAGTTTGCGGTTGAAGAAAATACCATACAAGATCATGTTATCGCACTAAGGGAAAAATTTATAAATTTCTTGGCGATGAGCAACTCGTTGATAGATAATGGTTTGATGATTTGACCTCTCCCCCAACCCCTCTGGGAGCAGGAGAGGGGAGTTAGTCTGGATTGATTGGTAGCCTTATTCGTCTTCGTTTCTTAAAGGTATAATTCCTTTAAGAATCTTTCCTCTAATAATCAAATAGGCAGGAAAACAATACACCCAAAGGAGAAGTAAAAACAAAAAAACTGACCATGAATTACCAAATGATGGTACGAATGATCCTGTAATTTTATACTTATGAATTTCTATTCTATGGGAATCAATTGCTGCCCAAAGTGCTGTCCAGAAGACAAGTCCACGCATTATAGGACTTCCTGTAATCGCTCCAAGACCAATGCCAACAACCAAAATCAACAATGTTAGTAAAAGTGAATTTCTCCAACCCATAATGAATATTAATCTTTTTAGTAGTGTTTCTATCGAATCGAGATAGACTCGCGCATCCTTGCCCATGCCATTGTTGAAATTGCGGGTAGTGCGATCGTCCTCCCTCGTAGCTAGATCAAGCAGCACCCCAACCCAACACCAAAGGGAGATAGCAGAAGCATACACACTCCCCCCCCCACAACTGTAGCAAAAGCTACAATTTAATAAATCTTTATATTCTTCTCCCTAGCTTAGGGATTCACAGGGGAAAGAGTTTCAGGTATTTTCCCCTGTTTTACTGCTTCTCAGGCGACCTATCGCCTTCCGTGAGAGATTGTGGCGCGGTGTGTCAGATTCGATAATAGGGTTCAAAATTTCGCTAACCGCTACTTGAGCCATAGCGTTTTCCCTTAAGCAGAATTCACGCCGCCTCCAGTTCATAATGCAAGACCAGAAGCTCATCGCCTGGCAGAATAGCCATCGCATATTCCCGCCCCTGACTGTCAGAAAATTCCACTAAATATTGATAGCGCGAACCTTTTTCATACACCTCAACCACCGTTCCCACCTGTCCGCTTGGCAAGCTGGGGACAGCTTCATAATCTGGCTCAACTAAAGTCAATCGCTCCCGAGGGACGGAGTTGAGGATGGCAACCGTATCTAAAAGTTTGATGTCTTTCATGGTAGTTTACTTGATAAAGGCAGAAATTAGGCGAGGGTTGGGATTAATTAAGCTGATTTCCCAGATAGTTCGCAGTTCTGTTCCTTACCCGTTCTGGTATCGTCCAATCCACTTTAAACTGCTGGCCGAATTCCGTGACTGCTTGTTGCACAACTTCCCCCTCCAGGGCAGCCTGTTCGATGAGCGGTCGCAAAACCTCAGCGTTCTCGGCAGTTATTCCCAGACGAGAGCGAAAGACTCTGGCTTTATTTTTTCCCCTGGAATGTTCTGGATTTAAGCAATAGCCAATCAGTTTTTCCATCGAGATTTCTGCCAGTTCCCCGTTGGGTAATTTCATCTGCGGCACTCCGAACTTTCTGACTTCCCTCAGAGCAACTCGATTCGCAATTGGCGGCCCACCACAGAAGCCGCCCGTTGGATAGTATCGAGGGAAACGCCCGTCTTTTCCGGGTCGAGGAGGCGGTCAAGTTGCGCTCGACTGGTCTGCATCCGCGCCGCCATCTCCGTTTTCGTCAGAGAGAGCCGTTTCATCTCCTCAGCCAACTGCCGCAACCGTAACCGTTTGAGTGCCACCGCACTACAGTCCTCCTAGACCTTCTTCTTTGAGAAAATCATCGAAATCGGAGCCAGTATGGGGGTTAGCGGTCATATTTTTCCTGTTCCTTCTTACGATTGAGAGCTAAATCGATTTCCTGTTTTGGTTTTTTTTGGGACTTCTTGATGAAAGTGAACGGCACAGGGGCAGCCGATGGGAAAGCTAAACTCTACGTCCTTGATATCGCTGCCAATAATCCGGCAATCTTCACGGCTGAGAGTTTTCCACCAATCTTTGACCGGCTCCGACCCACCTTCGGCTCGAAAAAACTTGGCTGGCAGCCTTTTCAATCCTTACGTCCTCAGTTATCGCGCCTTATATGGTACATCAATAATTATCATTTCTGCATTAGTTTTGTAGAGCGACAGTTGCACAGGGGTTAGGTTATAACTGCCAGCAGCCTTAATTTTTGTTAAGGATTTTAAGCATCGCCCAAACTCACCACTGACTAACCCACCCTACTGATACGGATATCCCCCTTCCGGCTAATGTAAAGAAAACGTTACAGTAACAAGTAGAGCCCAGTAGCCAGGAAGCCGTCGATCATGTTTGAATACTTTAACCAGAAAGCTATCAAAGCGGTGATGTTCGCCCAAGAAGAAGCCCGTCGTGCCGGTCACAGTGTCGTGGGTACGGAGCATTTACTGTTAGGATTGATAGGAGAAGCCACCGCCGCCGCAGCCTTAATTCTCAAGGATTTAAAAGTCACCCTGCACGAAAGTCGCCGCCTGATTGAAGGAATGACCGGCCGTGGCAGCGGTTACAGTCCCGTTAATATCCCTTTTACCCCGAAAGCGAAAAAGATGTTCGAGCAAGCATTTCAGGAAGCTCGACAATTAGGGGAACAGGCGATCGCACCTGAACATCTATTACTCGCTATCACCGCCGATCCCGAATCCCTAGCCGCTAAAATTTTAATTATGCAGGGTGTTGATTTGATCAAACTTCGCGGCCTTTTACTGAAAAATGCTGGGGAAAAAGTCGCTAGTGGTCGCTTCACGGCAAGCAGTGACTATGAAGACCAGAAAAATGCTCCACAAGGCGGTATTTTAGCCCAATATGGTCGCAATTTAAGCCAAGAGGTCAAAAATGGCAAAATTGACCCTGTAATCGGTAGAGAGCCAGAAATCGAGCGAGTTGTCCAAATTTTAGGCCGTCGTACCAAAAGTAACCCGATTTTACTCGGTGCGCCGGGGGTGGGGAAAACAGCGATCGCTGAAGGGTTAGCACAACGCATCCATAGTGGCGATATTCCCGAACTTTTGCAGGATAAACAGGTAATTGCCCTCGATATGGGGTCTTTACTGGCGGGAACCCGTTTTCGCGGCGATTTTGAGGAACGTTTAAAGGGTATCGTGGAGGAAGTTCGCAAATCGGGCAGTATTATCCTGTTTATTGATGAAATTCACACTCTTGTGGGTGCTGGTAGCATGGGGGGAGCTATGGATGCTTCTAACCTGCTTAAACCTGCTTTAGCTCGCGGCGAGTTACAGTGTTTAGGGGCAACCACTCTCGATGAGTATAAACAGCATATTGAGCGAGATGCGGCTCTAGAAAGACGTTTTCAGCCAGTTATGGTGGGAGAACCGACCAAAGAGCAAGCGATCGAGATTTTACGCGGTTTAAAAGCCACCTACGAGGATTTCCATCAGGTAAAATACGATCAAAAAGCGATCGAAGCTGCTGTTCATCTATCCTCGCGCTATATCAATGATCGCTTTTTACCGGACAAAGCGATCGATCTTCTCGATGAAGCGGGATCCCGCACCCATCTACGCTATTCCCTGCAAAGTAAAAGTCCCGCAGAGGTTAGCGAAGAATCACCCCTAATTAACCCCGAATCTTTAATTCCGGTGGTGGATGCGGAGGAAATCGCCCAAATTGTCGCCGCTTGGACTGGTATTCCCGTTACCCAATTAACTGAAACTGAGTCAGAATCGCTCTTAAATCTGGAATCTCAACTGCACGAGCGGATTATTGGTCAACAGGAGGCAGTAAATGCCGTTTCTCGTGCTATTCGTCGAGCGCGAGTAAATTTAAAGAATCCTAACCGTCCGATTGCCTCGTTTATTTTTGCCGGTCCCACGGGAGTGGGTAAAACTGAATTAACGAAAGCCTTAGCTAAGTTACTCTTTGGCTCGGAATCCAGTATGATTCGTCTAGATATGTCGGAATTTATGGAATCCCACACGGTTTCTAAATTAATTGGTGCGCCTCCCGGATACATCGGTTACAATGAAGGCGGTCAGTTAACGGAAGCAGTGCGTCGTCAACCCTATAGAGTGGTTTTGTTTGACGAAATCGAGAAAGCACATCCCGATGTTTTTAATCTTCTCCTGCAACTGTTAGAAGATGGTCGTTTGACCGATTCCCAAGGTCGTCGGGTGGACTTTAAGAATACCCTAATTATCATGACCTCGAATATTGGCTCAAAAGTCATCGAAAAAGGCGGTAATAGCTTAGGATTCGAGATGGCTGACGATTTTGCTCAATCGCGTTACCAACAGATTTCTAATCGGGTGACAGACGAGTTAAAACAATATTTCCGTCCCGAATTTCTCAACCGTCTCGATGAAATCATTGTTTTCCGACAGTTAACTCGCGAAGAAGTTACCCAGATTGCCGATATTCTGATCGCAGATATAGCCAAACAATTGACAGAAAAAGGCATTTCTGTGGAAGTTACCGCCGCTTTCAAGGATTTGGTCATCAATGAGGGTTATGATCCTAGCTACGGTGCGCGGCCTTTACGTCGTGCCTTAACTCGACGCTTAGAGGATAGTTTAGCCGAGGCGATGTTATCGGGAAAAGTCAATTCTGGAGACCATGCGCTATTAGATGTAACTGCGGACGGTGTGGTGACAGTCTCTAGTCATCAGCGCTCTGAGCAGAGCGATATTCTCTCGCAATTACAGTTACAATCGGTGGGTTAATCCGCTCAAAAATTGCTTTTTTTCGGGGTTGAAAATTTTTCAACCCCAATTTTTATCATCCTGGAAAAATAACTTCTAGGGGAGCGGGAATCATCTCGGTGCGAAAGTCCAGAATCTGAACTAGGATTAAATAGGCAACGGCGATTAAAATCGAAATCGCTCCCGTGATAATGGCGATAATTTTACCAGAATTCATATAATTAACCGATAATTTCCTGAGATTGCCGCAAAAGCTACCGAAATTTATTCTCATCTACGATTGCGAGCCTAAACAATTGAAACTGAAGATATCTTACAGCACAATTCTCCCGGACGGTTGAGGGAAGGGAGTGCGTCTCAGTAAAGCTGTCCCTTGAAAATTTGACAGGAGATAGTTCTTGTGTTTCAGTATATAGACTAAAATCTATGGTCAAGCTTTAAATTATTTTTTATTTGAATCCATGCAACCAGCAAAACCCTTGTTATAATCGCCAATATATGGTATGAGTCCAATTCCATCCACTGCATCGGCATCTTCAAAGTTGATCAACCTCGCTTTGTTTTAAGGTAGGCTAAGGCCTGCCTTACTTTTTTGGGTTGGGAAGAGGGGAGCAGGGGGAAAAGAGGAAAATGGGTCATTAAAGCTTAATTATCAGGAAAAAGCTCTGATCGTGTCTAAATTCTAGCTTTCTTTCGGGGCAAGCTTTCGGGTGATCAATAACTAACAGAAACTAAATTTTCGAGTTGTTGTTAGAAAATAGGCGAGCGCTCGCTTATAAAATAGGAGTTTCAGCACTTATGTGTTGACAGGGATTTTCCAAGATAGAAGAGTGATAAGATTTTTATTCACCTATGATCAACCTATGGCCTAAAATAATCATAAGGAGACAACATCACTCAATTTAAACTACTGACAGGAGAAGGAAAAGTCGGGACATACGGCGACTTGTTAAAATTAGGTCGTAGAGGAGATAACTTAACCCCTCATCATCTACCATCCAATGCGTATATGAAAGCGAAAATCAAAGGTTACACAACTAATCAAGGAATTGCTATCATGATGGAACACTTATCCCCCGGAAAAGGAGGTCGTCATCGTCAAACCTTATCTTATGGTAAAAGTCCAGACTTAACTCTTTCCCCTCGACAAACCTTAGCACAAGAAGTTTGGGATATTCGCTCAATTTATCTAGGTCAAGGATTATATAATGCAGATATTAGAAAGGGATTACAAGAACTCATTCAACTTAATAAAACTACTTGGTCAACCTTTTTTGATCAAGGAGCAACAACCCCATGAATTTAATAAAAATCCTACAAGAGAATCGCTTAATGAGAACACCCCAAGAAATTAACTTATTTGAGGAAACATTAGAAAAACTTGCCAAATATCCTGATGATAAAGATTTAAAAGACTTACATCTTATCCTAGATGATAACTGTGAACATCCTGAAATTATGTTTAGTTTATTGCATTTTTTAGAAGATTTTGAACCCCAACAACAAATACAGGCTTTTATTGAAGTGATTCCTCAATTAATGATAACTGCACCAGAATGGACAAAAATCATTCACTATCGAATGATTAATGATGAATCTGCTGTTAAAATTTATCAGAATAGTCTGGAATTAGCCAATCAAAAAACACCTCATTTTTTGTATCAACTTTTACTAGAAAGCGTCAAAAATCAGATTAATTCATCCTCGGAGGTCATCTTAACCTAAATTTTTGTATGACTTATAGAAATTAAAATGGTATTTTGGTATCTGTAATCCCTTAAAAAATGTCGCTTTTTCTGGCATTTGTTCAAGCTTAATTAATTTAATTTGAGACTCAGCGACTTCCCCCAACCCCCCAAAAGCTTGGATTGAGTAATAAAATCAAAAGTAAACGCCAATTTTAAAAGAAAGTTTCCCCTTAAAAATCCCAACCTATATCTTGAGCAATTAAACCCTCGACACTGTGGCCATCTTCTCCTTGAGACATGAGGCAACGTTCAATTAAAGGCAAACCCCTGTGTTTGTCAAGCAGGGAGCGGGAAGCGGGGAGTGGGAAGCGGGAAGTGGGGGGAACAAATAAAATAATCTCCTGTCTCCGAGTCTCGTGACGACCGACTGCTGAGGGCTGATAGCGAAAATAACTGATCTGATCCCCTAGCGTGATAAGCTGTGTATTGGCTAATTTTACAAAAAATTAAGACTTTCCCCTTGTGGGAGTTATCAGCTAAAACCCAGAGTAGACATAAACAATGGTAGCGACAACAGAAACTAACGTTGGTAAAATCGTCCAGATCATCGGTCCTGTCATCGATGCCGAATTTCCCAGTGGCAAACTGCCCCGTATTTATAATGCCTTAACCGTAAAAGGAACCAACTCCGCCGGTCAAAATCTATCGGTTACTTGTGAAGTGCAACAGTTACTCGGTGATAACCAAGTGCGGGCCGTTGCCATGAGTACCACCGATGGTTTAGTGCGCGGTATGGATATCGTGGATACCGGCGCAGCGATTAGCGTTCCCGTGGGTAAATGCACCCTCGGTCGGATTTTTAACGTTCTTGGTGAACCCGTGGACGAAAAAGGACCGGTTAACGTCACCGAAACCTCTCCTATTCACCGTCCCGCTCCCAAATTAGTCGATCTTGAAGTAACACCGACGGTTTTTGAAACCGGTATCAAGGTAATTGACTTGCTCACCCCCTACCGTCAAGGTGGCAAAATCGGCCTCTTTGGGGGTGCTGGTGTGGGCAAAACCGTCATTATGATGGAATTAATCAACAATATCGCCATTCAACACGGGGGTGTCTCGGTTTTTGGCGGTGTGGGTGAAAGAACCCGCGAAGGAAACGACCTCTACAACGAGATGATCGAATCGAAGGTAATCAACGCTGATAACCCCGAAGACTCGAAAATTGCCCTCGTTTACGGTCAGATGAACGAACCCCCCGGAGCGAGAATGCGCGTCGGTCTCTCTGCTTTGACCATGGCCGAATATTTCCGCGATGTCAGCAAGCAAGACGTACTCTTATTTATTGATAATATCTTCCGTTTCGTGCAAGCTGGTTCGGAAGTATCGGCGCTCCTCGGTCGGATGCCTTCTGCGGTAGGATACCAACCCACCCTCGGCACTGATGTAGGCGACCTGCAAGAGCGGATTACCTCCACCAAAGAGGGATCGATCACTTCCATCCAAGCGGTCTATGTACCTGCGGATGACTTGACTGACCCCGCTCCCGCTACTACCTTCGCTCACTTGGATGGAACAACTGTACTATCCCGTGGTCTGGCTTCCAAAGGTATCTATCCGGCGGTAGATCCCCTCGGTTCCACCAGCACCATGCTCCAGGCTGATATCGTCGGTGATGAACACTACGGCACCGCTCGCGCCGTCCAATCTACCCTGCAACGCTATAAAGAGTTACAGGACATCATCGCTATTCTCGGTTTAGACGAATTGTCGGAAGAAGATCGTCTCACCGTTGACCGCGCTCGCAAAATTGAGCGTTTCCTCTCGCAACCTTTCTTCGTGGCGGAAGTGTTCACCGGTTCTCCGGGTAAATACGTTACCCTCGCTGATACGATCAAAGGCTTCCAGATGATCCTCAAAGGTGAACTCGATCGCTTACCCGAACAAGCGTTCTATATGGTCGGCAATATCGATGAAGCGATCGCTAAAGGCGAAAAACTCAAAAAAGGCTAATTAAAAGTCAGTAGTAACCGCGTTTAGCGGTTACTTAACCCAGAAATCTGCCAAAATTATCGTTATTATCACCAATGAGCATTACAGTACGGGTTATTACACCTGATCGCATTGTCTGGGATAACGTGGCCGAAGAAGTAATCCTACCCAGTTCCACGGGACAATTAGGTATTCTTAGCGGTCACGCTCCTTTATTAACTGCCCTGAATATTGGCGTAATGCGAATTCGACCGGGGAAAGACTGGGAAAATATCGCGGTTTTGGGCGGTTTTGCCGAAGTCGAAAATAATGAGATCAAAGTCCTCGTTAATGGGGCGGAATTAGGCTCAAAAATCGATAAGGAAAAAGCTCGCGCCGAATACGAACGGGCCCAAACTCGTCTCGATGAAGTCAGTAAAGGGGATGACCGTCGCAAAACTATCCAAGCGCAACAATCATGGCGCAAAGCTCGCGCTAGATACCAGGCCGCTGGCGGTTTAGTATCGGTTTAAACCCAACCAAATCAAATTAAATTAAAGCAAAATCGGGCGGGTTTATATAAACCTACCCGATTAATTTTTTAGCCTTTAGCAATCAGCTTTTAGCCATTTTTCTGCCTATTATCAAGATTATCTAGCTGACGGCTAAAAAGCCGATTAATTGCTACCACTAAACACAACTTCGGGGAATTTTAACTGTGCATCGGCCATGGTGATTTGTCGGCCTTGATTGCGTAACTCTTGCCAAAAATTAATTACTTCTGTGGCTTTGTTGAGAACATCAACGCGATCGGACTCATCAATCCAGTGTTTTGCTTCTAACTCCTCTTGCAGTTGTTGCCAAGCATCATTGCGCGGCCAGAAAAAATAAGCGGTGAGGGGGCTAGTTCCTTTGCCGACCACCTGATCTACAGCGATCGCTACGTTCTGATCTAACCACAATACTTTTAAAATAAACTTTGATTCGGAACTGACTGTCATTGTTAATCGTTAATCGTACAATTCTCGATTATATCATCTTTTGACTCAATTTTCCGCAGTCAGTTTTTAACTATTTTTTCCGATTTTTTCGCCAATAACCACTATGATTCCCGAAACAGACTCTTTAGCTTCTAAACAAATCGGTGTGGCCGTAATTAGAGATGATCGAGATTTAATTTTAATCGATCGCCGTCTGGCCAAGGGACTCCTGGGCGGTTTTTGGGAATTCCCCGGCGGCAAAATCGAAGGCAATGAAACGGTGCAGGAATGTATTAAACGAGAGATATTAGAAGAAATTGGCATTGACATCGCAGTGGATAGTCATTTAATCACCATCGACCACACCTATAGTCATTTTCGGGTTAATCTACAAGTATATAACTGTCGTTATCTCAGCGGCCAAGCAAGAGCGATCGAATGTGAAGAAATCCGCTGGGTAACTATCCAGGAACTAGATAATTACACTTTCCCCGCGGCCAATCAAGAGATTATCAGAGCCTTAAAAGACATGGTAAACTCGAAATGATTGCTGTTAATCGTCGAGTGATTATGCTTAATCCTTCTATTCGTCAAGAACCCCGCTACGAACCGGCCGCGGTTATTCCCCTAAAAAAAGACGCTTCCATTGTCGAGTGGTTAGAAAAAAATAATCGCATGATTCCCCGGGATAAAATCGCCGAACCGGATCTGACTCTCGAAGAAGATGTGGAACTATCTGAACTGATGGATGTCGATGATATCGGTTATGATGACGACGAGGACGAATTAGTCTTAGATGAAGATTAATCCTGTCTTCTTTGGCAAATTTTACCCTTATCTGACGCTTTAGTCGTGAACGCTAACATTTTTTCCGCCCCTATCTTTAAAAAACCCACTGGAACCCATCTCCTGATTCTACTAACGGGATTACTATTTCTGTTAGTAGTTTTTTTTCAGTCCACTAATTCCCTGTTAATCCCCCTGATGGCCACAACGTTAATCAGTGCTGGTCTTGGCTGTCAAGTAGTACCGATGCTGCGGCGCTTGAAAATGGGTCAGATTATGCGCGAAGATGGACCCCAGGCCCATTTAAAGAAAGCAGGAACCCCGACGATGGGAGGCAGCTTTTTTGTGCCAGTAGCCCTTATTTTCGCTTTAATCTGGTCTAAATTTACTCCTAATGTGGTGGCGGTTGCTTTGCTGACTTTTGCTTACATGGGTATCGGTTGGTTAGATGATTGGCAAATTCTGCGTTATAAGTCGAATAAAGGCCTATCTCCCCGGATGAAGTTAATTTTACAGATAACGGGGGCGGTGCTTTTTTGCCTCTGGATGTCGTTCAATCAGGTGAGTACCGATATCGGCCTTTGGGGTCGATTAGTCATTCCTTTGGGCTTTTTCTTCTGGATTTTGGCGGGATTTGTCCTTGTGGCTGAAAGTAACGCCACTAATCTCACCGATGGGGTGGATGGATTAGCGGGGGGAACAGGTGCGATCGCTTTTTTGGGTTTAGGTATTATTATCGCTCCTAGTCATCCGGATTTGGCGATTTTCTGCACTTGTTTTGCTGGTGCTTGTCTAGGCTTCATTTTTCATAACCGCAACCCCGCTAAAGTCTTTATGGGTGATACGGGTTCCCTCGCTTTAGGAGGCGCTTTAGCTGCGGTGGGTTTAATTACTGGACATCTCTGGGGATTATTTTTAATTAGTGGTCTCTTCTTTCTGGAATCTCTCTCGGTAATCGCTCAGGTTATCTATTATAAAGCCACAAAAGGACCCGATGGCAAGGGCAAAAGATTATTAAAAATGGCTCCTTTTCATCATCATTTAGAATTAAGTGGTTGGACGGAAACGAAGATTGTGGGAGCTTTTTATCTGGTTAATGCGCTTTTAGTTGTCTTGGCTATTTGGAGTAGTTAATTAAGCACTAAAGGAAAGACCACAACCGCAGGTATTTTGGGTGTTGGCATTGGTAAAACGGAAACCACCACCCATGAGATCTTCTGAATAGTCTAATTTTAAAATTTGTAGGTAGCGATCGCTGTCAGGATCGACTACAATATTAATACCCTGACTTTGATAAAAGCGATCGTTTTCTGCCGCCATATCGGTTAATTCGAGATGATAGTGAAGTCCCGAACAACCACCGTTTTTTACTGCCAAACGCAGATAGGAACCAGTCAGGCGACGGCTTTGACTCCAACGTTCAATTTCTCTAGCGGCGGCGGGACTTAATTCGATCATTGTTTTTGAGACTATTGTAATAATAAGTAGCTGGTTATAATTAAATTAAAAATGGATTTTAGGTTCGATCCCCCCTGCCCCCCTTGATAAGGGGGGTGCCGATAGGCGGGGGGATCTGACAACTTTTAACGCCTACCTACTTAATATCAAGTTCTTGTGAAGTTATACCACAGTTATTATCAAACTTTATGTTAAGAAATATGTAACTAATAAATGGCGGGGGTAGCTGACAATTTTTAACACAGAAAAAGGGTTTCTCCGAGAAACCCTTTTTCTAGGTGACTTAGAAGGAGAGCTTAGAAACTTAAACAAAGAAATTACCCACTGGAATGCTCCCTAAAGCTGGTAAAGTCCCAGTAAATCCGGTGATATTTATTAATAAATCATTGCTGGATTGGAAGCCAGCCGCGCTATCATTAATAACGAGGTAAGTTCCAGCTATTGCACCGGTTGTTACCTGCACTAAGGCGGCACTATTAACCCCTAATCCTTGATTACCTGTAATCGCTCCATTAGCATCAGTAAATACCTGATTGATTAAATTCTGTAAAGTGGTGACAGTGCTATTAGCAGCACGACTGAAATTGCTAGGCGCACTCATGGCAGTTCCAGCTTGAGTTAATAAGTCGATTTTATCACTATTGATGGCAAAATCTGTGATACGATCGCTTGTTGATATGGTAGATTGACCAAATTGGAAGATAAAAGTATCTGCACCTAAACCACCGGTTAAGGTATCAATTCCCGCACGTCCATTGATTTGATTATTGCCACTATTTCCGGTGATTTTATTGTTACCGGCGTTACCTGTACCATTAATATTATTACTGCCAATTAGTCTGAGGTTTTCCACATTAGCGGGTAGGGTAGTGGTGACATTAGCGGTTAAGGTGTCGCTGATGGTGACAATTCCCTTGTTATTGGTAAGAGTTGCATTGACGGGATTACTGAGGTTAATGGCAAAAGTTTCGTTTGCCTCATTAAGGTTATCATTGAGGATGGGAATGCTAATAGTAGCAGTGGAAGTATTAGGTGCAATGGTGATAGTTCCGGTTTTGCTAGTGTAATCTACATTAGCGGTAGCGTTAATGGGTGCAGTGGTATAGTTGAAGGTAATTGGTTGTGGATTGGGGTTGTTGACAGTGACGGTAAGAATTGCATTATTATCTTTACCCTCGACAACGGTGATATTATTGATGGATAGTTTGGAGAAATCATCATTGGTAATTGTCCCCGTCACTGCGGTGGTCGTACCTACGGTATAACCTGTCCCAGAAGCTAAAGTTAATGCTATAGTTTCGTTACTTTCAACTGTAGTATCGGTTTTGGGGTCAACTGTTACGGTAGCAGTGGATGAATTAGCAGCGAAGGTGACTGTATTGGTAGTCCCTGTACGAGTGTAGTCGGTATTGAGGGTAGCTGTCCCTCCGAGGGTGTAATTGACTGTTAAAGCATTAGTTGTGGAACCGCTACGGGTAAAAGTGTAAACCAAGTTGGTTGTCCCGTCTTCGGTAACGCTTGCGGGAGAAACCGCAAGAGTGATATTAGGAAGGGTGACATCATCATTGGTAATTGTTCCTAATCCTTGATTATCTGTAATCAGCGCATTGCTAGGATTAGAAAGGTTAATCAAGAAAGTCTCATCCGGTTCAATTGCAGTATCACCATTGACGGAAATAATAATATCTTGGCTGATTTGTCCAGGTGTAAAGGTGAGAGTCCCTGTTTTCGCTGTATAGTCGCTTCCTGCTGTTGCTGTGTTATTAGCAGTGGCATAATTTACGGTAATTGTTTGGGTACTTGTGGTTGACAATGTAACTTTAAATATCAGGTTATTTGTTCCTGAATTGTTTTCTACAATTGTCGGATTTGAGATAGTCAAGAATGGTTTATTCCAATCGGCTGCTGTCCAGGTAGTTGTTGCTTGCCAAGTTTGGGGTGTCCATTCATCAATACTTTTCCAAGCATCTCCTGACCATTTAGTTGTAGCTTGCCAAGCATTATTTCCCCAGTCAGGTATGGCATCCCAAAAGTTATCAATTGTCTGTGATGCTGTAGCTGTTGTTGCTATTTGATAGCTATTTGTGTCCAGAAAAGATGATGCAAGCTTTAGCGTTGAATTGCTTTGATTTGCAGTTGATGGAGATAAACCAAGTTTCTTGTCAGACTGTCCAATAATCGCATCCCACGCATCTGAAGTCCAAGATTTAGCTGCGTTGTAAGCGGATGTTACTGCATCGGATATATTTCCAAGACCATCAATGGCACTTCCGATTGCTTGTCGATTCAGTTCAACGGTTCCACGATAAGTTAAAGCCGCTGCCAGATATGTTCCTGTTAATCCAATTCCAGGAATAGGTAAGCTTCCCAATCCTCTAATCATCATTTGCAAGGCAAAATAATCAGCATCAGGCAAATATGTAAACCAGTAACTACTTAAATCAGTAGTATTTCCGTTGGCAACTTTCCGGGTTAAATCTGTCGGCTTTGACAAATTAGTTCTTGTAATAGTTTGATTTAAGACGGGAACTGAATGTTTTTCAAAAGTAATTGCAGATGTTAGTTTTGAATATTTTTCTAAGTTCCAGACTCCACTCAGATATTTTGAACCTGCAATGCTAACCAAATCGGCCGAAGTTATGTAATGAGTGACACCTAAGTTATTAGTAGCGTTAAAATTAATGCCGGGTTGTTGAGAAATACCCGGACTATTGAAAGTAACAATCTTTCCGAGTTGTCCTGTATAACTACCCCCTACCCACTGACTTAATGCACCGCCTAAACTATGACCTGTAATATTAGGTTTTAGAGTCAATCCGCTTACGGGATTAGTTACTTCTGAAAGCCATTGATTGACTGCGGCTTTATTGTTAGTAAATTGATTATAGCCAATTCCTTCGGTTTCAGCATCACTTAATAAATCGTTAACAGATGAGAATTCAGTACCCCGAATCGCTAAAACAGGAGGTTTAGCAAGGTCATAAATTGTGCCATCAGTGAAGGTATAGGATTGCTTGGTGCTGGTGAGTTGGTTGATTAGATTCTGTCCAGCAGTATAGGCGGCGGTATTGTTACCGCCTGAAGTATTGGCAATATCTTGCAGTAAGTTATTGCTACTGGATTTAAATTCATTGGCATTAAGGGGATTGGCTAAAACCAGAAAGAATTTTTCATCAGAAGTTAAACCAAAAGCATCAAATCCTGTGGTAGAATCTTTGAAAACTTTATTGATACGATAGCCTTCGTAACCCAGGTCACTATAGTCATAGATCTTATCTACTTCTTTGCCTTTGTCCGTATCTGTCCAATCACGATAAGCGGTGTCTCTAGCCAAAATCTCAAAGGTTTGGTCGGTAGGAGGCGCACTTCCTAAAACGGTAATTTCTATTTGTTTACTGGTTTGTCCTGGGAAAAAGGAGAGGGTTTGTTTGACAACATTGTTAAAATCTTTTAATTGCTTAGAGTCTATTGAATTGGCACTTCCATCAAGGGTATAGTAATCAACGGTTATCGGTTTATCATAGGCTGAGGATAGTTTAACCTCGAATTTAAGCACTTTTGTTTGATTAGTCCCTGCGGGAACATCGACCCACGCATTACTGACTGATATCGTTGGTTTAGGTGGAGGATTAGGAGTGGGTGGGAGTGCGGTAAAAGTGCCTTCATCATATATATTTGGATATTTTGGATCTATTGGATTTGCTATCTTGTTGTAAATAGTCCCGCTGAAGTTGGATATAGTTGAATGTCCATCTGGGTCTATATACCAAACTTTGCTCGCAGTATTTCCACTAATAATACTATTTGAACTCCATGTACCGGTATTGTAAATACCACCACCGTAAGGGGCACTATTGCTAGTGATAATGTTATTCGTTAATGTTAATGTTCCCGTGTTGCCGGCGTTGTCGCTGTTAAAAATTCCCCCGCCTCCGCCATTAGCCGTATTACCAGATATTGTACTGTTGGTTATTGTTAATGTCTGCGACTGTAAAAGAGCGTTGCCAATTCCCCCGCCTCCGCCATTAGCCGTATTACCAGATATTGTACTGTTGGTTATTGTTAATGTTCCCAAGAAGTTGCCAATTCCCCCGCCTCCGCCATTAGCCGTATTACCAGATATTGTACTGTTGGTTATTGTTAATGTTCCAATGTTGAAAATTCCCCCGCCTCCGCCATTAGCCGTATTACCAGATATTGTACTGTTGGTTATTGTTAATGTTCCATCGCTGAAAATTCCCCCCCCTCCCCAACCAGCCGTATTACCAGATATTGTACTGTTGGTTAATGTTAATTTCCCGTGGGCGTTGTAAATTCCCCCTCCGGTATGAGCCGTATTACCTGTTATTGTACTGTTGGTTATTGTTAATGTTCCGCCGTTGTCGCTGTTGTAAATTCCCCTTCCTGCTTTGTTGCTGATATAGAGATTATTTAATGTAACTCCAAGTATTTTACTATAAGAGTTATTTATAATAGAATTATCATCATTTTGCCCAGGGATAGGACTAGAATTATTCACAATAGAAGCTAGTGCTGTTCCATCAGTTTCAATGGTAATCGTACCTTGTGTCTTCAAACTGCGATCACCTGTTGTCTTATTATTAACATAAGTCAATTCATAAGTCGTTCCTGATTTCAGCTTAATAATATAGGGAGTATTAAAACTGCTATTCTTATTCGCAATAATAACAGCATCCCGCAAAGATAAACCAGTGCCAATAGTGGCACTTCCATCATTCTCATCTATAGTAGTATTGACAATTAAAGTAATTGGTGCTGCTTGTTCAACCCCTATAAATTGTCCCCCTAAATCAATAACAGAACGATCATCTTCTGCTTGAATATAAGTTAACTCAGCCTCAGTTAAATTAACCCCTCTCACCAGATGAGAAAATAATTCTCCCTCATCCCCCACCGTATCCACCCTATTAATTTGAGCATCCACAAAATGCCCAATTTCTTCTAAAATCACCGCAACCAAAGCATCTAAACTAGCAGAAGCAAAAAAGCTTTCAGATAGATATATCTTATTGGTGCTAATCCCATAAGCGCCATTTGCACTACCTAAAACACTGCTGTTGACAACCTCAATCTCAGGAAGTTGACTAAAATCTCGACTTTGCCACTGCTGTCGTAATTGCGTCGCTTTAACCACATCATAACTTGTGCCAAAAGCGGTTTCTAAATTCGCCCAAAAGCCATCAGATTGAGCGAAATTGAACAAAACATCGTAAATAGCAGGAAAAATCGGCAACAGGGTAGAAGTCATGACATTAACTGTAAAGGTTTATTGCTAACAGTTTTAGCCCAACAATCCCCAATCTTTCAAGACCCCTGTAACAGAAATTAACATTTATTCCTAGAAAACGGGTTTCTTTGAGAAACCCGTTTTCTAGATATTAGGATAAGATTATTGGATTTTTGCCAAAGACTGCTTAAATTCTGCGAGAGAATTAGCGGTAGCTGCTAATTTTAGTAGCTCTTCTAAGATAGTAGGGTTAGTCATTTTGCCGATTATCTCTTCAATTTCTGAAGAAATCTGTCCAAAACGCACAGTTAAAACTGTTTTTATGGCATCGCGGCTTTTTTGTAATGCTCCAATTTCCTTACCAATTTCCTTACCAATTTCCTTACCGCGTTCTATCCCTCGTAACTCCATATTACTCATTAAAGGCATGGTTCTTTCCTCCTCAAATTGTTTGATTTTACTCTCTAAGCTTGACTGTAATTCAGGGTATAAAGTCATCATATTGTCGATGATTTCAAACAGTTTACTAAGTAAGGTAGGTATTACCCACACTACTTATTTATGATGATACTAAAAGACTTCCTACACTCCTCAAAAGAATTTACTATAAGTGCGGCTTTTAACATCTCTTCTAAAACCGAAATAACTGAAGCATCATTGAGACATTGTCCAATATCTCCAGGAATATCGCCTAGTCGGTTTTCCAAAACTTTTTTCACAAAATCACGAGCATTTTCTAACGCTCCAATTTCCTTACCGCGTTCGATTCCTCGTAACTCCATATTACTCATTAAAGGCATGGTTCTTTCCTCCTCAAATTGTTTGATTTTACTTTCTAAACTTGACTGCAATTCAGGGGATAAAGTCATCATATTGTCGATGATTTCAAACAGTTTAATTATCTGTTCCCTCTCGAACTCCTTTTCATATAATCCCCTGATTAACTTCCACTTCCACTGTTCCCGTTGTGGCAGCTTCCCAGTAGTCGCTTTCGTTTTTAGGTGTGCCATGACTATTATAGCAAAGGGATTGCTACTTGCTTCTAGTTCTGACCAGTTTTCCTCATAGTCCAGTAATTTGACTGTTGGGAATTTGAGGCTGACTTCACAGCCGGCGATAGTATAATTATAGGAATCTGGTCGCCAATTTACTCGTTCATCTCCTAAAATTGCCAGACTGATAACTGGTTTCTGATACAAATCAAAGGCCCGATAGTTATAAATATACATCCTCTGAGGGAAATTTTCTTCGTATTGGCTTTGAATTTCAATATGAATCAAAATCCACACTTCTTCACCCCTGAGTAACCAGACTTTATAGAGTTTGTCAGCGAAACGTTTTTTTGTCTTTGCTGAAGCGGTAATCCGTTTGAGTTCTTTTTCTAGGGATTCGGGAATTTTTGTCCAATCAATTAATTGGTGAACTTCAGGAAAGAAGAAGTATAAAAACGCTTCAAAATACTCGCTTAATGCTTCTTTCCAGGGTTCATCATAATTGGCTGTTGTTTGGTTCATTTGAGTTGTCCGCTTACTCTTAGGGGTGAAGCGCGATAGCGTAACGCACCGATTTAATAATAGAGGTGAATGGTGGTAATCTGGGGATTTTGTGGTAAAAAAGCGGATATTTGTTCGATTCCGTCTTGATTGGGAGAGAGAATAACCGTGGCGACTTCTGGAATTACCCCAGCTTGGAGACTTTGATAATCGCTAACACCAGCATCGAGGAAAACTACGGTAGCGGTTAAACGCTGATTTCTCGCACTATCCACCCGATTAGCTTGACTCAAGCCATCAGATTGAGCAAAATTGAACAAAACATCGTCAATAGCAGGAAAGCTCGGCAAAAGGGTAGAAGTCATGACGTTAACCGCAAAGGTTTATTGCTAACAGTTTTAGCCCAACAATCCCGAATTTTTCAATACCCCTGTAACAGAAATTAATATTTATTACAAGAAAACGGGTTTCTTGAGACAGTCGAGAAAACTATATATAGCGGTTTTCAGTCTGCTGAGGTACAAGAGTTATGGGTTTTAGGCAAGAGGCAAAAGGGAAGAAAAATAGGTGTACCTCACTAGCTTAGGAAACGCTATATTCATAATTTATCATTCATAATTCATCATGCCCACAGGAGCATTTTTGGCGATTAATCCTGTTCCTCTAGCCATTTTTGCCAGAGATCTGGACGACGTTCCTTAGTGCGATCGAGTTGTTGTTGATAGCGCCAATCAGCGATATCCTGATGATTACCCGATCGCAAAACCGGCGGCACTTGCCAACTGCGAAAGACTGGCGGCCGGGTATATTGGGGATAATCCAATAAACCTGCCTCAAAACTCTCCAATTTCAACGATTCTGCCTTACCTACCGTCCCGGGTAACAACCGCGTCACCCCGTTAATAATCGCTAAAGCCGGGATTTCCCCACAAGTTAGGACAAAATCCCCTAAAGATACCTCTCTAGTCACCAAATGCTCACAAACCCGCTCATCTACCCCTTCATAATGGCCACAGATGAGAATTAACTGCTGATAACTACTGGCCCAAGTTTTCAGTAAAGCTTGATTGAGAGGTTCCCCCTGGGGAGTCATCAGCACGATCTCCCGGGGTGGTAAAGTTTCTAAAGACTCGATCGCCTCAAAAATTGGCTCTGGTTTTAATAACATTCCCACACCACCACCGTAGGGTTCATCATCGACGCGACGGTGTTTATCGTGGGCAAAATCCCGGAGATTGACCAAATTTACCCTAGCGATGTCGCGTTCGAGAGCTTTTGCCAACAACCCTGACTGCAGCGGTGAAGTAAAAAAATCGGGGAAGAGAGTAATAATGTCAAACTGCACGGGGAAAATTAAGGCCTAGACTGGGATAGTGTTTAATGTATCATTTTGTCACGGCTCGATCGGTTAAAATCTTGCTAATTTGGCGCTAGTCTATCTCAATAACATGATAGACTATCCTGTACTGTCTAGGGGTTTTTCTGGCTCTAGCTTGAGTGATCGAAGTCTAGCCTAGACTAAAAGTTAACTAACAGTCCGTCATTGCCAGTGGATCGAAGAAAATTGCTAAAATCGCCTCTACTATTGCTTGATGTCCCGAAAAATATTCCTAAACCGCATTTTTTTCCATCAACCGTTCAGGGAAAATAAGATCAAGATACCTGTCCATCTTCCCGAAAAACCTTCCATCCCTAAAAATGTCTATTCGTTCAGTGACATGATCATCGAGCTAGAAACCCAACACCACCAAAATCCTACCCCCGTATCTCTCAAAACGGCGATTTTAGTCATTGGAGGTGCCGAGGATAAAGTCCACGGTAAAGAGATACTGCATACCTTTTGGAATCGCGCTGGGGGTAGCGAAGCAGTGATCGCTATTGTTCCCTCCGCTTCCAGAGAACCGGTTTTAATCGGCGATCGCTATCAGAAGATTTTCGAGGAAATGGGGGCAAAATACGTCAAAGTTATCGATATTCGTGATCGCGTACAGGGAGAAGACCCCCAATTTCAAGCCTACATCGAAGAGTGTACAGGTGTATTTATGACCGGAGGCGACCAGCTGCGTTTATGCGGTTTGCTCTCCGATACTCCCCTGATGGAAAGAATCAGACAAAGAGTGCAACAGGGAGAATTAACCCTGGCCGGAACTAGCGCCGGGGCTGCCGTTATGGGTCATCACATGATTGCCGGGGGCAGCAGTGGGGAAGCACCCAATCGGGCCCTAGTGGATATGGCCATGGGATTAGGTCTCATTCCTGAAGTCATTGTCGATCAACACTTCCACAATCGCAACCGCATGGCCCGGCTAATGAGTGCTATCTCCGGTTATCCCGAACGTTTAGGAATTGGCATCGATGAGGATACCTGCGCTATGTTTGAACGGGATGGCACGATGACAGTAATCGGCTGCGGTACAGTGACGGTAATTGATGCTAGGGAAATGTCCCACACCAACCACCATCACGTCACCGCTAACGAACCCCTGAGTCTGCATAATCTGCGGGTACATATTCTGGCCTACGGTGATGGCTATCATCTCAAAAAACAGCAAGTGATCCCTAAATTGGGGTAAAAAAACTCCTGAAAAACTGTTCACGATGAACAGTTTACCGCTCTCAGAAAACCAGACAATAAACAACGGCTTCTTTGTGCTTCTCAACAGCGAACATCAGCTATATCATGAAAATTCTCAGAACCCAAACCCTGCGCGGTCCCAACTACTGGAGTATTCGTCGCGACAAGCTCATTGTTATGCGTCTGGATCTCGAAGATCTCGCAGAGAAGCCATCGAATGAAATCCCCGGCTTTTACGAGGGATTAATCGACGTTCTCCCCAGTTTAGTCGAACATTACTGCTCCCCCGGTTATCGCGGCGGTTTCTTTGAACGAGTCCGCACTGGCACTTATATGGGCCACATCATCGAACATATCGCCCTAGAATTGCAGGAATTGGCGGGAACTCCCGTCGGGTTTGGTCGCACTAGAAGCACCTCCACCCCCGGAGTCTATAACGTGGTATTTGAGTACGTTGACGAGCAAGCGGGACGTTATGCGGGTCGAGCTGCCGTGCGTTTGTGTCAATCGATTGTCGATACGGGAACCTATCCTAAGCAAGAATTAGCCCAAGATTTAGCCGATTTACGCGATTTATGCAATAATGCCTCCCTCGGTCCGAGTACAGAAACCATCGTCAAAGAAGCACAAGCTAGAAATATCCCCTGGTTACTCCTGAGCGCTCGTGCCATGGTGCAATTGGGCTATGGCGTTCACCAAAAGCGCATTCAAGCCACTTTAAGCAGTTTTTCGGGGATTTTAGCCGTTGAGTTGGCCTGTGACAAGGAAGGCACAAAAACTATCCTCAAGGATGGTGGGATTCCAGTCCCCCGGGGTACGGTGATTCAATACTTGGATGAGTTGTCAGCGGCAATCGAGGAAGTGGGAGGGTTTCCCATCGTGATTAAACCCCTCGATGGCAACCACGGCCGGGGCATCAGCATCGATGTTAAAACTCAACAGGAAGCAGAGGAAGCCTATGATCTAGCCAG
Source organism: Microcystis protocystis FBCC-A270 (assembly GCF_050500235.1). Classification (NCBI taxonomy): domain Bacteria; kingdom Bacillati; phylum Cyanobacteriota; class Cyanophyceae; order Chroococcales; family Microcystaceae; genus Microcystis; species Microcystis protocystis. Next base: position 3,498,914 of record NZ_CP191407.1, on the reverse strand, counting down.
TGCCGCCTCGAAAACCCGCAGCGTGATCGTAGAAAGGTATTATAAAGGCAGTGATCACCGAATTTTAGTCATAAATGGTAAAGTCGCCGCCGTGGCCGAACGGATTCCCGCTCACGTCGTCGGTGATGGGCGCTCAACTGTAGAAGAATTAATCGAAATTACTAATCAAGATCCCAACCGGGGTGACGGTCATGCCAACGTTTTAACTAAAATAACTATTGACAAAACCGCCCTTAATGTGCTAGAGAAACAGGGCTATGAATTAACCAGCATTTTAGCCCACGGAGAGATCGCCTATCTGCGGGCCACGGCTAATTTAAGCACCGGCGGCATCGCCGTGGATCGTACCGACGAAATTCACCCCGAAAACGTCTGGATCGCCCAAAGAGTGGCAAAATTAATCGGTTTAGACATTGCCGGGATCGATGTGGTGACAGAGGATATCCGCAAACCCCTGAAAGAAGTGGACGGGGTAATCGTAGAAGTCAACGCCGCTCCCGGTTTTCGGATGCACGTCGCCCCCAGTCGCGGTTTACCCCGCAATATCGCCGCTCCAGTTATCGATATGTTATTCCCCCCCGGTACTCCCAGTCGCGTGCCAATTCTGGCGATTACGGGAACTAACGGCAAAACCACCACTAGCCGCTTAATTTCTCATATTTGCCGACAAACGGGGAAAGTAGTCGGATTTACCACGACGGACGGCGTGTATATCGATGATTATCTGGTAGAAAAGGGCGATAACACCGGTCCCTACAGCGCCAGTATGATTTTGAAGGATCCCACGGTGGAGATTGCCGTATTAGAAACGGCCCGGGGTGGTATCCTGCGATCGGGTTTAGCCTTTAATCAGTGCGATGTGGGGGTGGTGTTAAATGTGGCCGCCGACCATTTGGGTATCGGTGATATCGACACCATCGAACAAATGGCGAAGGTAAAAAGCGTTGTGGCCGAGGTGGTTAGCGCCGAGGGTTACGCGGTTTTAAATGCCGATGATCCCTTGACCGTTAGTATGGCCGAAAAAGTCAAGGGAAGAGTCGCTTATTTTTCCATGAGTCCCGATAACCCGATTATTCACGACCATATCCGTCGCGGTGGCATGGCCGCCATTTATGAGAATGGCTATCTGTCGATTCTAGAGGGAGAATGGACGCTGAGAATTGAGGAAGCGGTTAATATTCCCGTGACTATGCAGGGAATGGCTCCTTTTATGATTGCTAACGCCCTGGCCGCCTGTTTAGCCACTTTTGTGCATGGTATCGATATCGAGTTAATTCGCCAAGGGGTGCGGACTTTTAAACCTTCCGTGGCCCAGACCCCCGGTAGGATGAACCTGTTTGACTTGGGACACCATCACGCTTTAATCGATTATGCCCATAATCCCGCCGGATATGAAGCAGTCGGCGGTTTTGTCGGCAATTGGTCGGGAGAAAAAGTCGGCGTGGTCGGGGGACCGGGCGATCGACGGGATGATGATTTAATTTTATTAGGGAAATTATCGGCGCTTATGTTCGATCGAATTATTGTTAAGGAAGATAACGATACTCGCGGTCGCCGCCGGGGGGAAGTGGCCGATTTAATTCTCCGGGGAATTAGCCAAGAAAATGCCAGTTTGCGACCGGAAGTTATTCTCGATGAAACGGAAGCTTTAGAGAAGGCTTTAAGCACGGTTTCTGAGGGTGGTTTAGTGGTAATTTTCCCGGAAAGTGTCACCCAGGCGATCGATTTGATTGAGAAACATCGACCCCTGACCGATAATCAGGGTTAGAAGTTAGGATATTCTGCCTATAGAGTCACTTCTAGCCCGATGGTGTTCCCCTGTCTAGGCAATGGTTGATCTACAATGATTATTGTAGGCTTTCATCGAAGGAATAATAATATTGATGCAGTTATTCACCATCGGTCACTCTAATCACGAAATTGCCTCATTTATGCTTCTACTTAAGAAGCATAATATAACTGCCCTTGCTGATGTTCGTTCTCATCCTTATAGCCGATTTCTCAAGCATTTTAATCAGTCAATATTGTCAAATGCTTTAAAAAGTGAAGGCATTTACTATGTGTTTTTGGGCAAGGAATTAGGAGCCAGACCGAGCAGCGAAGAATGTTATGTCAATGGTAAGGCTTTATATGAAAAAATTGCTAAAACATCAGCTTTTAATCATGGAATTGAACGAATTTTACAGGGAGTGAAAAAACATCGAATTGCCCTTATGTGTGCGGAGAAAGACCCGATTGAATGTCATAGAGCGATTCTGGTTTGTCAACATCTACGTCATTGCGATTTAGATATTTATCATATTCTAAAAAATGGTGACTTGGAATCTCATGACCATCTGGAAGAAAGAATGCTGTTTAAACATAGTTTGACAGATTTTTCAGCAAGTAGTCAAAAAGAAATTCAGCTTTCTTTATTTGTCGAGCCAAATAGCAATATTCTCACAAAAGCAGAATGTTTGGAGAAAGCTTATAAGCTTCAGGGTGATGCAATTGCTTATATAGAAACAAGTGGTAATTATGATGAACAGGACAATCAATCTCTTTACAATCGGCTTTACTCAAAAGACTGCACAGAAGTTCTTTGATGACTTACAAAAAGCTGGCGTTAAGAGAGTTATAGATACTCGTTTAAATAATGTTTCCCAATTAGCAGGATTTAGTAAAAAAGCTGACCTAGAATATTTTTTAAAAGTCATCGGTGGCATTGACTATGTTCATGTTTTAGACTTAGCTCCAACTCAAGATATTCTTGATGAATATAAAAAGAAAAAAGTTGATTGGACAATATACGAACAAAAATTTAGACAACTTATTAGTAGCCGCAGGATTGAAACAAAAGTTTCTCCAGATGTAATTAATAACGCTTGTTTACTCTGTAGTGAGGCAAAACCTCATAATTGTCACCGTCGTTTAGTGGCCGAATATTTAAAGGATAAATGGGGGAATGTCAATATATGTCATCTCTGAAAAAAATTGTCTGTCTTGCTAATTCATGGAAATTAAATGAACGCTGTATCGCTGGAATTGATATTAGTTCAGGAAATTGGGTTCGTCCTGTGTGTGATTCTCTTTATCCAGAAGATGGCAGGGTTCCACGATCAGTTAGACTAATTTCTGGTAAAGAACCAAAAGTTTTAGATATTCTCGAAATTCCCCTTGCTGATACTGGCAATGATTTTGGGTTTGAATCGGAAAATTTTTCCGTTTTACCCGGTGAGTGGAAATGTGTAGGTAGATTCAATATCAATAATTTGGGAAAGTATTGTAGAACCCCAACAAAAATACTGCACAATTCAATTAAATATGTTAATCCTTCTTATTTGAAAAACATTTCAATCAACGTTATACTCTCCAGTTGATTCAAGTGCAGAGTTTTAGAGTATATCAAAAAGAAAATTCAAAAGGAAATTTTGAGTGGCGTGGCACAATTACAACAGCGAATGGTAACAGTTTGACAGAAGCAAAGATAACTGATCCCGTATTTGTCGAGAAATTAAATACAGGCTATCAACCTCAGCAAAACTGTTTTGTTACCGTCAGTCTTAGTCTGCCTTGGATCTCTTCGGCAAATTGGGAAGGAGAAGCTCCCTGCTGGAAATTAATAGCAGCTGTAATTGAATTATAGGAATTACGACTAGACAACTTTTTTATAGGTTGTTGGCTCGAAAAAATCTCTGTTCGTGAAATTTTCAGAGCTATGAACAGTTGAGTTTAACAGACTGAAGTGGGCGAGGTAAATTTAGCATAAATGCTGGAGCGATCAAGCGAAAATAAGGCTCTTCTCAACTTTGTGTGATAAGTTTAACTTATATAGTAGCGATCGATCTTTGTGTCCTCTGTGTCTCTGTGGTTCCTTCCACTCCCTCGCCCGCAAGACTGTATCTTAGAATACATTTTACCCACCAAATCCAAAAGAACCCCATTTCCCTATCCTTGTCAATTCTGTATCAAAGCAGCTTGACATCCATATCTTGATAAAGTTATCAAAGTTACTCTAGTTTGAGACTATCTAAAATTAATTGTATATCTAAATCAAGAGCTTGAGCAATTTGTTCGATCGTTAATCCTAATCCTATTAGTTTGGGAACAGTTTCTAGTTTTGCTTTAATAACATTATTTTCAGTTTTATAAATATGATAATTTTCTATTTCTCGATTATTAGAAGGGTTATGACAGAAAGTAACCTGATCAATTTTTACGGAATTTACTATGTTATTGGTACTACTCGTGGTAATAAATCTTTCAATTGCTGATCGAACAGTTGATTTATTTAATTCTTCCCCTAACACTTCCGAAAGAATGCGCCAAAGTTCATAGGCCTTATCTCTGGCATGACCTTCAGAACAATTATATTTTTCTGCTATTTTTGCATATTTCTGACCATCAAAAACGTTCTTTAAAATCCCTAATTGCAATGTATCGAGATGCTTTCCCGTGTGGTCAAAAACCAGATTATCAATAAGTGAGAAGACTTCTTGGGTATCCATGGGAGTAATGTTAAGATTTGGGGACATAATACCGTCATTATCCGTTATTTTCCGATATTTGTAAACATAGTTAACAAAACCTCCGACAATATCCGTTTTTTTCCGTCTTGACAATGTTTAAACTTATTAGTTAGGATTCTGCTTATCATGGTTGTTTTTGCAGTAACTACTCACTATGAGAGCCATTAAAATCCTCTTTATGTTCATTGGTGTAGGATTAATTAATTCTGCTCCCATACAAGCAAACAATATGAGTAATGATATTTTAATTAGCCAATCTCGTCGTCAGTATGAATGTACGCGGAACGGAGTTAATCCTACTATATCAGGTTCTCTGTTTTCAGATGGATATTACTGTTTAATACCTATATCAGCAGGTAAGTGTGTAGGTTATGCTGATGCTTTTGGATACAGTCGTATTGGTAATTCAGATCCTAGAGGAATGATAAGCTGTAAGAATGTCGAAATTGCAGAAGATAGACTAACAGGGAAAAAATATTATCGATTTGGTTCAGGAGATAAATTTATCTTGGAAGGAAAATAAGTTTATTGTAGATTCTGTAATTATCTTTACAGTTGACCATTCTTGATCCCAGTCCATCCCATTTGCGGAACAGTTTTGATATTATAACCTGTAAACTACCTCATTAATCTTCGGTCAATACATTCATCTAAAAGAAGCCTCATTTCACGCTACCCTATCAATAAGCTCTTTTTCAAATTCTGCAAGTAAGCTAATAACTCGTTCTCTTGTTACCGTTGGAAAACCCTCTAAAAAATCATCAATTGATTCTCCTGCTTTAAGATAATCAAAAAGTGTTTGTATCGGAACTCTAGTACCTGAAAAAACAGGAACACCACTCATAGTTTCAGGAGATACATGGATAAGAGGCGAATATTTAGCCATTTTGATTACCTTCTTAGCTTCTACAGAGTAGATTAACCCAGAGCAATACGTCTTGTCTTCATATTCTAGCCTAGATTCTTGAAAAATGGGTTAAACTGATGCTAAATAGGGTTTGCTGACAAAGTACGGGCGAAGCATTCGGGCAATAACCTATCGGTGAAACCGTAGATTTTTTATCCGAATGCTTCGCCCCTACAGGACGCGGGCCGATGAAGACGCAAGGTTTTGAAGCACGATTCTCTCAAAATCTTGCACCTGTTTCGCGAGAAAAGCCACAAAACCCTTACCTTGCCTACATTTCACCTTTATTCAGCAAACCCTAAATAGGTTAGGGAAGTGACTTTCAGTTAATGATGCTAAAAATGAACAATAATCTAAAATCAAGCCGATAATGACTAAATGCAACCGACGGAAGCCCAACTTAGACAACTCTATCAGCTAATTTCAATAAAGTCCGAAAACTATGCACGGGTAGGTTCTTTATGGGAGGGGAGGTCGGCGATGACCTTCTCGACCCCTAATGATTTAGTATCAGTTAACGATTTTTAAAAGCTTCGATCGCCGCCGGCAAAGTATAGTAAATCCTCTCCTCGCTAATTTTATCTAACAAGCGGGAACGTTGCAATTCTAAGTACAGATCGTGTTTAACCCTCGCTAGGGCGAAAACTATACCCTGTCTTGATAATTCTGCTGCTAATTCCTCAAGAATCTCCACTGCTGTACTATCCAATTCCCCAAGGGCCTCCGTATTCAAGACAAACCATTCTACCGGTTTTGTCTCCCGGGCAATGGCACTGAGAGCGCGACGTTTAAAGTCGGCCGCATTAGCAAAAAATAAGGGGGCATCGTAACGATAGATAACCAACCCCGGTATTGTTTGCGCTTCCGGCCAATCCTGGAGCGCGTGTAAACCCATCACCCCCGGAACCGTACCCAAGACGGCATCATCGGGCCGGGTAATGCGGGCCAATAAATCGATAACCGAGAGACCGATGGCGATGGCAACCCCGCTTAAAATCCCCGTGGTTAGCACCCCCACCATGGTCAGGACAGCGAGATTAAACTCACTATTGCGAAAGCTTTTTAGTCGTTTAGCGCCAGCGATATCCAGCAGTTTACAGGCTGCATAAATCACCAGCGCACCCAAGGCTGCCTTGGGAAAGAGTGCCAGTACTGGACCGAGGAAGAAAATGACCGCCACCACCACCCCTGCCACCACCAGGGAGTAAAGCTGACTTTTACTACCCACGGAATCGCCCACCGCGGTGCGACTGGCGCTGCTGCTGATGGGAAATCCCTGACAAAAACCCGCCGCCAGATTCCCCAGTCCTAGGGCTAAAAATTCTTGATTGGCATCGATTTCTTGGTTATGACGTGCGGCGAAGGCTCTGGCGGTCAAGACGTTATCGGAATAGCCCACCAGGGCAATGCCGACGGCCGCGGTTACTAGGGGTAGTAATTGGGAAAAATCTAGGGTTGGTAAGCCAAAATTGGGCAAAGTCTTGCTAATTTTCCCCACTACTGCCACCCCCTCTTGATCGAGATGGAGGGTGGCGACGGCGAGGGTTCCCAGTAAAACCGCCAGCAAGGGACCCGGTGCTTTGGGAAAATATTTTTGGATGACAAATAGAAATAGTAACAGCAATAGAGCTAGGCTAAGGGTTGGCCAGTGCCATTGGTTTATTCCCCAGAAAAAAGCGAAAATTTCTTTAAAAACCGTATTTTCACGGATTGACAAACCACTAATTTTACCCAGTTGTCCCGCAATCATGATCACTGCCACTCCCGCCATATAACCGATTAGGATCGGTTTGGAGAGTAAATTAGCTAGAAATCCCAAGCGGGCGATGTAAGCGACAAAACAGATTAAACCGACCATTAGGGCTAAAAAAGCCGCTAAACTGCCGTAATTTTCCCCTTGAAGGCTCACCAGAGGTGCGATCGCTGCCGCCGTCATCACTGCTGTGGTCGATTCTGGTCCGAGGGATAGTTGCGATGAGGAGCCGAAAAGGGCGTAAACTAGGGCGGCTGGCACGAGAGTCCACAATCCCACCACGGGATCGACCCCGGCCAGGTCGCCGTAAGCCATACACTGGGGAATAGCGTAGGCTGCCACGGTGACACCTGCGAGTAGATCTCGGCCCAGCCACTGCCATTGATAGGAGCGCAGGTTTTTTGGCCCGGGTAAATCAGAAAAATCGACTCGTCGGGAGTTTTTACTCATATTTTCTCTGTCAACGGCGACTTAACCTAATTTTAACGGAAGAATTGGCTAGAAAAAGCCTTGAGGCTGAGATGTTTTCTTTCAGCAGGATATTTATACCATTTTAGCCGTAATTTTAGTTAAACTGGCTAAATATACTCGGAAATATCCTCTTGACAATCATCGGCTAAGTATGATAGAGCGCGGAAACGTAAACCGACTAATTGTTCGTAGAGAGGATTTAACTTGCACAGAGGCGGAATATGGACTAATTTATGGCCAAACAGCACGATATCGCGTTCAAAAGGACATTGAGGCGGCACCATTTTGCAGATAAACCGGGCCAAGCGCGGATCGTGCATTTCCACCCCATCTAACCAGTCTTTGAGGGGATGCAGCAGATCTGGGTGGGGATGTTCGGCACTGATAAACTCGGATTTATTCGCTTCTGTGGTAATTTCGGGAATTTCACAGATAGTATGTTCTAAAGCTGACAAGGCCTCGATTTCTAACCCGAAAGCATCCCGATAACTACGCAGTAATTGCGCTTCTGCGGGGGAATAAATGCCATCGGCGATCGCTACCATAACCGCCGTGCGGAGGAAGTTTTCTGATATTTTGGGGTCATGACCGAAACTTGCGGCCAATTCTTCGGGACTAATCGATTGATAGAGAACGTGGTCGTCATCTAATTCTAATTCGTGAGCGAAACGGGCGATCGATTCCTGCTCGCTGGTGCTATAATCCCCATCAGACCAGGCAATTGTCAGTAATCCCCGTAACCAGTCCCTAACTTGTTCGTTAGTGTAGCGGTATTGAACAGAGCTAACCATAGGTATGTATTGCTAAAACTGATTCTAGTTTCTCAATTTAATTCTACCCATCGCCCCTGGATTCTAGTGGCTCCTGTTCATATCATTTAACTATAGCCAATAACCCCATGGTCAGATCGGAATTTTTCGTTTTTCAGCCAGCATAATCGGGCAATTTTCGCCCCTAGGAGCAGGGGTAAGTGGTGCTGCTTCTTGTACCTTCCCCAACCGCGTCAGTCCTACTGAAAAGGCGGATTCCTAGGATTAACGTCCAATACCGAGGTAACGGAAACCAGCTGCTGTCACCACCGCAGGATCGAGGAAATTGCGACCATCAATTAACACGGGTTCGCGCATGGTTTTAACCATTTTGCCGTAGTCGAGACGGAGGAATTCTTGCCATTCCGTCACCACCACCAAAGCGTCACAACCATCGGCCAATCTTTCTGGATCCGATTCGATAATCACACCGCTTAAACCGTGACTTAAACCACTTTGGGAAACGATCGGATCATAGGCTTTTACCTTAGCACCTAAACGATTTAACTGTTCGATCATGGTTAAAGCCGGAGCATCGCGCATATCATCGGTATCGGGTTTAAAAGTTAATCCTAACAAACCGACGGTTTTACCCTTGAGGATTTTTAATTCCTGTTGCAGTTTTTCGATCGCAATTGTCCGTTGACGTTTGTTAACATTGATAGCGGCGTTAAGTAATTCCGTTTCGTAACCGTAGTCTTCTGCGGTATGTACCAAAGCCGACACATCTTTGGGGAAACAGGAACCCCCCCAACCGATCCCGGCCGAGAGGAACTTGCTGCCGATACGGGAATCTAAACCGATACCTTTAGCCACTTGGGTGACATCGGCCCCGACGCGATCGCAGATGTTAGCTACTTCGTTAATAAAGCTGATTTTGGTGGCTAGGAAGGCATTAGCGGCGTATTTAATCATTTCCGCCGAACTGAGATCCGTAACCACTACGGGAACGGGAGGCAAGGAGGTATCTTCAGAGAATTGACGTTCAACCAAAGGCGCGTACAATTCCTTCATCATTTCGATGGCTTTCGGGTTATTACTGCCTAAAACAATGCGATCGGGGTTAAAAGTATCATAAACCGCCGAACCTTCGCGTAAAAATTCGGGATTGCTGACCACATCGAAATCCGCTTCGATGCGTTCTATTGTACTAATACCGCCACCAGCGGCCACGAGATTTTTTTGTCTCTCGGCCACCCCATCGAGGACGATCATCCGTACCCAATCCCCAGAACCGATGGGAACGGTAGATTTATTGACGATTACTTTATAACCACCGTTGAGATGGGCCCCAATACCCCGGGCCACCGCTTCCACATAACGGGTGTCACTTTCTCCCGTGGGTAGTGCTGGTGTACCAACAGCGATAAAGAGGATTTCACCGTGTTTAACTCCCGCTTCTAGGTCCGTGGAAAATTCCAGATTGCCAGAGGCTGCTGAAGACTGCATTAATTCCGATAACCCCGGTTCATAGATGGGGGATTGTCCCGATTTCATTAATTTGACTTTTTCTTCATTGTTGTCAATACAGATGACATGATGGCCGATATGTGCTAGACAAACCCCAGTGACTAAACCCACATAACCCGTTCCGATAACACAAACACGCATGATAATCACTCCAGTGACAATTAAGTTAATTTTATTGATTAGGGATTAGCTTAGACGAGAACGGAAATCCTCGATCGTCATTTTTAAACCCTGACTTAGAGGAATAGTGGGACTCCAATCCAGATAGGTTTTAGCACGAGTGATATCCGGTTGTCGTTGCTTGGGATCATCTTCCGGTAGTGGTTTATAGACTAATTCGGCATCGGGATTAATCATGCCTTGGATCACTTGCGCTAATTCCAGAATTGTGTATTCGTCGGGATTGCCGAGATTAACTGGCCCGATAAAGTCCCCATTCATCAAACGCATTAACCCTTCCACTAGGTCAGAAACATAGCAAAAACTGCGGGTTTGGGAACCTTGACCATAAACCGTCAGGGGTTCACCGCGCAAAGCTTGCACGACGAAATTACTCACCACTCGTCCATCGTTTTCCAACATTCGCGGGCCGTAGGTGTTGAAAATCCGGGCCACCCGGATATCGACTTTATGCTCCCGATAATACTCGAAAGCGAGGGTTTCCGCTACCCGTTTACCCTCGTCATAACAGGAACGCGGCCCAATGCAGTTGACGTTGCCTCGATATTCTTCCGTTTGGGGATGCACATCGGGATCGCCATAGACTTCTGAGGTAGAAGCGAGCAAAAATCGCGCTTTTACCCTTTTAGCTAGGCCCAGCATATACAGAGTCCCTAAAACATTGGTTTTAATCGTTTTTACTGGGTTATATTGATAGTGGATTGGGGAAGCAGGACAGGCCAGGTGATAGATCTGATCAACTTCTAGACGGATCGGCTCGGTGATATCGTGACGAATTAGCTCAAAATAAGGATTTCCTAGCCATTTAACGATGTTTCGGCGCACCCCCGTGTAGAAGTTATCCAGACAGATCACTTCATGACCCTGTTCCATCAAGCGATCGATTAGATGGGAACCAATAAAACCCGCACCGCCTGTAACTAGGATTCTCATGTAATTGACAAGTAAACATATAAAATTATTCTTAAAATACCCTTACGCTGGCTTTTTGGCAAATATTTTTTTTGACGGGGTGTTATCAGCGATCGCCGATTCAAGGCTAATGGCTGAATAATGGCTCGGTAATCCTTAAAATGGAAATAACACGCAAATTTGAGACTAGATTATGATCAGTGCCGAGCAAAATAAGCTATTTATCCTGATTGATGGGCATTCTTTGGCTTTTCGTGCCTATTATGCCTTTGCCAAGTCTCGTTCTGGTCCTCTGCGTACTTCTAGCGGCATTCCCACCAGTGTTTGTTTTGGGTTTTTAAATTCTCTGCTGCAGTTACTAGAAACTCAAAAACCCACTTATTTAGCAGTTGCTTTTGATTTAGCAGTCCCTTCTTTTCGCCATGAAGCTGATGTTAATTATAAGGCTAATCGGCAAGAAACTCCCGAAGAATTTCGCCCCGATTTAACTAATCTGCAAAGTCTCTTGGCAGCGATGAATATTCCTATTGTGACTTCCCCTGGTTATGAAGCAGATGATGTTTTAGGAACTTTGGCAAAACAGGCCGGCGATAATGGTTATACAGTCAAGATTTTAACAGGCGATCGAGATTTATTCCAATTGGTAGATGAGGAGAAAAAAACCACGATTCTCTATCTGGATATTAATGCGGTCAAAAGTACATCGGGACAGGGTTATACAGAATTTAATTCCCAAGCTGTCACGGAAAAGTTAGGGGTGACACCAAAACAGGTAGTAGATTTTAAAGCTCTTTGCGGTGACAAGTCTGATAATATCCCCGGGGTGTGCGGAATTGGCGAAAAAACAGCGATAGATTTATTAAAAAAATACGATAACTTAGACGATATATATACCAATCTGGAATCGATCAAGGGAATGGTAAAAACTAAATTATTAGAGGGAAAACCCGCCGCCGAAAGTTCTCGCTATTTAGCCAAAATTGCCCTTGATGCCCCCGTTAGTCTCGAAGAGGATAAATTTCGTCTCCGAGGTTTTGATCGGCGTTTAGTTAAACCTTTATTGGAAAGATTAGAATTAAAGAAAATTCTCCAGAAACTCGATCAAATTCAACAGCATCTAGGTGGCACTCCTACCCTAGAATTAACTAGCGATGCTGATTCTAATCAATTGTCTCTGTTTGATTTACCCCCTATTTCTCCACCAGTTCTAATTGCTCCGGAAATTATTGATACTATTCCTAAGTTAGATGCTTTACTGGCCAAATTAACAACTTTCACTAATCCACATTTTCCTGTCGCTTGGGATACCGAAACCACAGATTTAAATCCTCGTGTAGCCAAATTGGTCGGGATCGGTTGCTGTTGGGGAAAAGAATTAAATTCTATGGCCTATATTCCCATCGGCCACCAGAGCGGTGATAATTTAAATCTAGAGATAGTCCTCGAAAAATTACGCCCAATTTTAGCCAGTGATAATTATCCGAAAGTCTTCCAGAATGCGAAATTTGATATTGATGTTTTTTATCATCAAGGAATTACCGTTAAAGGTCTAGTTTTTGATACTATGGTGGCTAGTTATGTCCTCCATCCCGAACTAACTCATAATCTCGAAGATTTATGCGATCGCTATTTGGACGGTATCAGTTCCCTTAGTTATAAAAGTCTCGGTATTCCTACGGGAAAAACTATCGCTGATTTAGATATTACCACCACTGCTAACTACTGCGGATTAGATGCCTACGCTACCTATTTACTTCGAGAAAAATTACAGGCAGAATTAACTAAAATTCCCCCTTTATATCAATTATTCTCAGAGGTAGAATCTCCCTTAGTAATGGTGCTGTGGCAGATGGAAAATTATGGTATAAAAATTAATATCAATTATCTAAAAAACTTGTCCCAGCAACTAGAAAGAGACTTAGCAGACATAGAAAAAAAAGCTTATGAATCCATCGGAGAAACTTTTAATCTTGGCTCTCCTAAACAGTTAAGTGAAATCCTTTTTGATCGATTAGCACTCAATCGCAAAAAATCCAGAAAAACTAAAACAGGTTACTCCACCGATCAAAGTGTTTTAGAGAAACTACAAGGCGATCATCCCCTGATTGATTATATACTTGAACATCGCACCTTATCTAAATTAAAATCCACCTATGTGGATGCTTTACCGAAATTAGCCGAACCAAAAACCGCAAGAGTACATACAGATTTTAATCAAACCATTACCAGCACCGGACGCTTATCATCCTCCAATCCTAACCTACAAAATATCCCCATTCGCAGTGAATTTTCTAGACGAATTCGTCAAGCTTTTATTCCCGAAGATGGTTACTTATTAGTATCAGCGGACTACTCACAAATCGAGTTAAGAATTCTGGCTCATCTCAGTCAAGAACCAGTTTTATTAGAAGCTTATCGTAGTAATCAAGATGTTCATAAAGTCACCGCTCAATTGCTCTTTGATAAAGGGGAAATTACCCCAGAAGAACGCAGTTTAGGAAAAACAATTAACTTCGGAGTTATTTATGGCATGGGAGCGCAAAAATTCGCCCGTGAATCGAAATTAACCGTAGAACAGGGCAGAAAATTTATTGAAAAATATCATCAACGTTATGCCCAAGTATTTGAGTATTTAGAGAATAGCAAAAAACAAGCGATCGCTCAGGGATATGTAGAAACAATTTTGGGCAGAAGACGTTATTTTAACTTCGATAATCCCCTCTTAAAAAGACTGCGAGGACTGTCCTTACATGACATCGATTTAGATAGCCTCAAACTCAACAACGAGGAAGCACAATTATTAAGATCGGCTGCTAATGCGCCCATTCAGGGTTCCAGTGCTGATATTATTAAAGTAGCGATGGTAAAATTGGCCGAGGTACTGCAAAATTATCGAGCGAGATTACTGCTGCAAGTCCATGATGAATTAGTCTTGGAAGTACCGAGGGAAGAATGGCCATCCCTAGAGTCAAAAATCAAGACGACTATGGAAGAAGCTGTCTCCTTGACGATCCCTCTCTTGGTAGAAATTAAAGCCGGTGACAATTGGATGGAAACCAAATAAAACTATGATCGAAAACAGACAATTTTTAACCCCAGAAGAATCGGCAGATGTGGACGCTGCCCTCTTAACTTCTCCCGAAAAATTCCTGACTCGTTTAACGATTTCTTCCCTACGCTTATTAAAAATAATCGCCGAGGATACGGGAGTAACCCTAGAAGAGCTAACCCATAAACAGGTCATTCAATGGCTAGAAAAAGATAGTAAACTGCGTCGGGAACAGGGGATCGAAGCGGCAGTGCTGAAATGGTAAATAAACTCTTAAAAAATCAGCTACCCCTGACAATTTATGCTAGTTTTTAGCTATAAAGTTACTGGAGTTACAACAATGACAATTACCCTAAAAGTGCCTAGTATTGCCTGTGAAGGTTGCGCTAATACCATTACTAAAGCGATTAATAATCAGCAACCAGCAGCCCAAATATCGGTGGATGTAGCCAATAAAATCGTCACCGTAGAAACCACCGCATCCCCCGCAGAAATTGCCCAATGGATCAGCGAAGTCGGCCATACTGTTGAGTCTAGCAGTGAGGGTTGACATTCTCCCCCGTTAAAAATAAACCTCTCTGGTAAAAATCCAGGGTAGTTCTATTTTTGTGTTGCTCAGATTAGTTTGACTCCCAAGCTTTCTAGTTGTTGGTTTATCCAAGCGGTTGCCGTTTCTTCATCGGTTTCTATCGCTTTTTCTACTCCTATTTTAGCAATTTCTAAGAGTTGACTTAAAAGGGAGATTGATGATTTTAATGAATCCGAATCAGTTAGAATTAGCAGTTTATGATGCTGAGGATGCGTTTTTAAGGGTCAATCGCCTAGGTTTCTCCTTAGTTCGGTTTTGGGGTGATGAGATTCATGAGCGTTTAATGGAGAATTTGAATAAATTTTTATGATGAGGTATCGTCATTGTTATCAGTTTTTTTACTTCGTAAATCTACCCATAGATGTCTTAAATTAAATGGACTAGGTGGCACATCAGGACGTTCTAGTTGATGGTCAAGACGACTCACATCATTTTGCCATCCTTCCAGCGATAAAGTTAACTCTATAATGGTTAGTTGTGAACAATGCTTATTAACTTCATTTAAAATTTCTCTTAATTCCATATTTTGAATATAACCAATCATTGCTCCCGAACTGACGGATTTTCCATAACCCCATTCAACTAATATAAATCTGTTAATCCCATTTAGAATATAATTTTTGTTAAGTATCCATTGGGAACTTGATGGAGAACCGAGTCTTTTAGCCTCTAAAGTGTAAAATTTATCCATTCTTTCAGGATTTGTTTCGTTAGTATCACAGATTCCCCATTGAAAATCAGGTCGTTTATATTCTCGTTTAGCTCCAATGCTATCATCAGCATCAGGTTGATTATTGGCTTCACACATACAAGGCCATTCTATTCCTTGATTAGAAATAGTTAATTGTTGGTTGGCATAACGGACAAAAAAGCATAGTTTTCGATTAAGTTCATCTTCACTTTGGGGTAATTCTTGGTTCTTTTGAAGCATTTCTAAAGCAAGCCTAAAAATAGCTAAAACTCTCTTTTCATGATTACCCCATATATCTTTTTTTAATAAACTTGGTTTTGTCATAAGTTTAGATCCTTTCTTGAGATTCTTGTAAGTTAATAATTTGAAGCATTGTTGCCTCCGCATCCTCACGCGCCATGCTACGAGTCCAGAATCTTCGTTCATTACGCTTAATAATAATGATTTCTGTATCAGAAACCGAACGAACTAAACCATCAAGATAAATTTGATGGCTATTATAGGGAACTAATAAACCGTTTTCTTGTCTTGCTAATTGAGCAATAATTCCTATCCATTGTTTTTGATCTGATTGGGAGACAGGTTGAGGTTTTTCTCCATACTCTTGTGTAGAGAAAATAACGGCTAACATAGGATTTTCTAACCCCTGAAATTGAGGACGAATAATCTGCCAACTGAATTCACCATCAGGTTCTAATTCTCGATTCCAAATATCTAAAAAGGCTTGTAAATAACCTTCTAATCCTTTTTGAGTTTGACGGTTTTTATTAATATCGTTGAGAAGTCCTTGATTTTGTTGAGGATAGCTCTCAACAGGTTTTACTGCTTTACTGTTGATATGATTATAGTAAAACTCTATCCCAACATCACACATATCACGAATGAGATCCCGTTCAGCAATCGTGAGATCATAGACATCAAATATTGCCTCATCTAATTGATATTCTAATTCAGTGAGTTGTGCTTCTATTTTTTCTGGAGTTTTTCCTTCAGGATGTTCAATACTATACTTTATAGGATTACAATTCTGTAATTGCTCAACAATATCGATAACTTTTTCCCGAATACCTTGATCCTTTGGAAAAATAATCGGCAAACTTAAATATTCATCCTTATAAATTCCATCATGCCATATTCCCCATTTGCTAGAAGTCAGAAAAAAGTAATAACGAGATAATGAAGACCATAAAGTTCCTAATATAATTTTATATTTCCATTCTTCAACATCATGTAACTTGATACAATTTACTGAATTTGTAAAACTGAAGTTTTCTGATTCTAATCGAGCAATAATTTCTCCTTTTTTTCTAGATGCTTGACTAATGCCATGTTTAATCAATAATCTTTCACCATAGAATAAAGATTCATTCGCTATACGATGCACTTTTTTGGGAGATGATGTAAACCAGTCTTTTTGAATAGAAGAATAACGTTGAAATTTGGGAATCGGTAGATTTTGATATTTAGATAGCCATTGTGGTGCTGAATAAGCACTTCCAGTTGTAAACCCTTGACCACTATTGTTAGGATCATGTAATTCTTTTAATGCTGGAGCTAAAGTTATACCTTGAATTAAACCAGCATCTTGATGATTTCCCCAATAATAAATTTTCCATAAAGAATCATTATAAAATAGTTCACTTTGTCTGATACCACGACGATCCATAACACTCAAAATAACAGCTTGCACATTTTTAATCATAGCTGTTTTTTTAGCAGACCAATAAGTGACAACTTGATCTTTTAAGGTTAACTCTGTCTGATTGACTTTCTGAAAAATAATTGAAGCAAAAGGAGAAATTGAGGCACTAGATTGGTTTTTATTACCAGATTTAAAGAAAATATCACGAACATGAGCAAAATTGACAACTTCTTTTAATAAGACACTGTTTAACCATTTTTGTCTAAATTCTTTGCTTTTATCATGGGTCTTAAAGAAAATACCTGTTGATACCACTAATGCTGACCATCCATTATCTTTTAAAAAATCAAATACTCTCCAGATAAACGCTTGAGAACGTTCTTTATCTCCGACTGGATAATCACGTTCTTGACACCATTGTAAAGCGATATTTAAGTCTTTTGTGCCTTTTTTATCCTTCGTTTTAGGAGATCCCCAAGGAGGATTACCGACAACAACATCAGCACATTGACTACTAAAATTTCTAGATAATATCAAATCCTCTGAGTTAGAAAATTCTTGAAAAGCATTATCGCAGACTAAATTATTAAAGTGATTATCCTCAGATAACCCATTCGCTTGATAAATTAAAAAGGGTAATTTTTCACCTCGTTTAATTTGTGATAAAATGTTTCGAGGCTCTTGATAATTTAATAAAGCAAGATATAGACTAAATGCAGTAATTCTGATAGCTTCTGAATTAATTTCTATGCCAGCTATCTGATTTTTTAAGATTTCTCTTAACTCTTGCCAACTTAATCGCTGTCCCTGATTTTGATAGACTCGATGTCTCACAATTCTCCGAAATGCTTCCACTAAAAAGATTCCTGAACCACAACAAGGATCAAGAATACGGGGATGAGTTGTCAAACAATCTGACGTTAAAACTTTAGACAAGACAAATTCTACTAATGAACTCGGTGTATAATGCGTCCCATTATCAATATTTTCTGTATTTGACTCATGATAAAATTCTTCATAAATACTACTAATTAAAGAAATAGGAATTATATCAAATTTATAAGCCCAGAAAAATAATTTTTTTTGTGGATCAATATTTCCCTGTAAAAATTCTTGTAAGAGAGATAAATGCCGTTGCTCAACAGATTCCGCTTCTTGTTCATCAGAAGGGAACATATCTCCGTTAAAATCTTGACTCAACTGATTAAATAAAGCATACGTAAAACTTTTATCACTTAATATTTTGATATAATGTTGTTTAGCTTCAGTTTCCATATTTAACTGATCGTCAGGAGCATTAAGTAAGGCTTTCCATGTTGCATTGTTTTGTGCTATTGCTTCAAAATACTCTTGAGTTAAAATTCCTCTATCTTCCAAATAGCGAATAAAAATTGATCTACCAATTAAAGCATGAGCATATTTACGTTTATTTTCGCTTAATCCTTCACGGATTAAGGCTAAACGAACTGTTTTTAAATCTTTGATCAGTGATTGATCAGCACGTTGATTAGATGTTTCAAAACGCTCATCCTCAAAAAGCTTCCCTGATTCGATTTGTTCCCGTCTGTATTGATAAAGTTTTGAAGTTACTTCAAGTATGTTTTGGGCAACTTCTAACGGTCTATTATTTTTCTTCCAATCTTCTATACTTCTAGCAGGTGGTTTGGTTAGATCGTAAATAGCTAGTTCACCTTCTTTCGCTAAAAATAGGTAACTTGGTCTAGCCATACACCATATTTTATTAAAGATTTGCCGTACTTTTTCATCTTCTTGAGTATCACATTTAGCAAAAATAATCACAGGATTATTATTAATAAAAAAAACTTTTTCTGCTTCAACTTGCTGGGCTAATTCTAACCAATCTCCTTTTTCTATCCACTCTTCTAAAGTTATTTCTGACAATGACGCTTTTGAACTCACTAAGTCGCCTTGACTAAAATCGAGTTTATCATAAGCATATTCTAACAATTCATAAGCAGAATTAGCTGTCATCATCTTGAGTAAATCACTGGTAATAGTTGATTGTGTTGGTTAGAGTCACATAACCTAATCTTTGGTTTTTTTGAACTATTTTTAATAGTATGACTGATAGGAAGCGTAACTGTCAAGTAAACAGACAAGCCGCCATTATGTCAATTTTTTAATAATTTGCCTCTAGCACTGAAAGCGAGCAAACAGCGATCGCATTTGGCGCAGCTTTGCTGTGGCAATTGTCCGTGACTCAATATCTGTAATAATCTAATACAGCCCTTGTAAACCTTCTTTAAGCTCTGGGTTTTCGTCTTGATCGAGATGCACAAAATCGCCCTTAGATGAGAATTAGTTTACAAAAATTTACATTTGGAGATAAGGAGCAATGAGTCAAGTTTCCGGTACAGATGTTCCCGATTTGGGGCGTCGTCAATTTATGAACCTGTTGACCTTTGGTACAATTACCGGAGTAGCAGCGGGTGCTTTGTATCCGATTGTTAAGTATTTTATTCCCCCCTCGGCCGGTGGTACGGGTGGCGGTGTCACCGCTAAAGATGCCCTAGGCAATGATGTGATTGTCAGTCAATTTCTGACCACCCATAACCCTGGCGATCGCACCTTAGCCCAAGGCTTAAAAGGCGACCCCACCTATTTAGTCGTCCAAGAGGACAAAACCCTGGCCAACTACGGAATTAACGCCGTCTGTACCCACTTAGGTTGTGTGGTGCCTTGGAATGCCAGCGAAGAAAAATTCATGTGTCCTTGCCACGGTTCCCAGTACAATGCCGAAGGAAAAGTAGTTCGCGGTCCAGCGCCTCTATCCTTAGCCCTCGCCCATGCCAACGTCACCGATAATGATAAAGTCGTCTTCTCCACTTGGACGGAAACCGACTTCCGCACCGGCGAAGAACCCTGGTGGTCCTAGATTATTCAATGTGACGAGATTTGGAATTATTCAACCGATAGAGATGAGAACATTCAACTTTTTAAGCTTCCCGCAAGTCCACAGACAGGCCCTAGTGAAAGCCGTCCTCGTGGCGATCGCTACCGTTTCCCTACTCCTAACCAGCGATGTCATTAACCCCCAATCTGCCCAAGCATATCCTTTTTGGGCGCAACAAACCGCCCCGGAAACCCCCAGAGAAGCCACAGGTCGGATTGTCTGCGCGAACTGCCATTTAGCCCAAAAACCCGCCGAAATTGAAATCCCCCACTCGGTATTACCCGATAGCGTCTTTGAAGCAGTGGTAAAAATCCCCTACGATCCCGCCAGTCAACAGGTGTTAGGAGACGGATCCAAGGGGGGTTTAAACGTCGGTGCAGTCTTAATGCTACCGGATGGTTTTAAAATCGCGCCCCCCGATCGCATTCCCGAAGAAATGCAGGAAAAACTCGGTGGAGTCTATTTCCAATCCTACAAAGAAGGTCAAGATAACGTGGTTATCGTTGGCCCCTTACCCGGTGATCAATACAAAGAAATCGTTTTCCCCGTCCTGGCCCCCGATCCTAGCCAAAATAAAGGTATTCACTTCGGTAAATATGCTGTGCATTTAGGGGCCAATCGTGGTCGTGGTCAAGTGTACCCCACCGGTGAACCCAGCAATAATAACGCTTTCAAAGCTTCTACCGCAGGTACAATTAGCCAGATTAGCAAAACCGAAGCCGGTGGTTATGAAGTCACCATCACTTCCGAAGCTGGCCCCGTGGTGGAAAATATCCCCCCAGGACCTGAGTTAATCGTCTCGGAAGGTCAAGCGATCGAAGTGGGACAATTTTTAACCAGTAACCCCAATGTTGGCGGTTTTGGTCAAAAAGAGACGGAAGTTGTCCTACAAAATCCCGGCCGGATCAAAGGATTGGTTTTATTCCTCGGTGGTATTATGCTCTGCCAAATCCTCTTAGTTATTAAGAAAAAACAAGTGGAAACAGTACAAGCGGCCGAAATGAATTTCTAATCGCAATATTTCGGTTATTTTTGCTAGAAAGCGGGTTATTTGCCCGCTTTTTAGCTTTGAGTCAGGAAAATGCTCACCCCTCGCTGCCGTCTGATACAATCGGTTCAGCTTAACCGATAAGTGTCAATTTTTTATGAATCAGTCGCTTGTTCCAGTCATTCTCGCCGGGGGTAAAGGGGAACGTTTTTGGCCTCTCAGTCGTCTAGCGCGTCCGAAACAGTTTCTCTGTCTTGATGGTAGTGGTCGCAGTCTTTTACAAGCAACGGCCGATCGTCTATTATCTTTAGGGGCAGGTTGGGAAAATCTCTGGGTAATTACCGCTAGTGCGATCGCTGATGGTGTCCGCGAACAACTGCCCGATTTACCGGAGAGTAACCTATTAGTGGAACCGGTGGGCAAGGATACGGCCCCGGCTGTGACTTGGGCTACTTTAGAAGTGATAAAACGTTATGGTAAAGAAGTGGCGATCGGTTTTTTTCCTGCCGATCATTATATTGGTAATCAAGAGGCTTATATTAACACTTTAAAAGCGGCCGTAGAAGTGGCCGTCAGCCAAAAAGCGATCGTTACTTTAGGAATTAAACCCGATTATCCCTCCACCGGTTACGGTTATATCGAACAGGGAGAAAATCAGGGCGAATTTAATGGTTTACCCGTCTATAAAGTGAGTCGTTTTACGGAAAAACCCGATCGCACCACGGCCGAAAAATTCCTAGAAACGGGACTTTTTAGCTGGAATAGCGGAATGTTTATCTTTCAAGGACAAGTAGTTTTAGAGGAGCTAAAAACCCACGCTAATAATATTTTACAACCTCTGAGCGATCGGGGCATCGCTGCCTATGAGGATTTAGAGAAAAAAAGTATCGATTATGCTTTGATGGAAAAAACCCAACTCGCTTACGTTTTACCCGCTAATTTCGGTTGGGATGATCTGGGAGATTGGAATGCTCTGGAAAGATTACTGGAAGCAAAGGGCAAAAATATTGAACTGGCCAATCATGTCGGTTTGGACACGGAAGGCTCTATTATCTATGCTAGTGATGAGGAAGAAGTGATCGTTACTATTGGTTTAAAAGATCTGGTAATTGTTCGCGACGGTAAAGCGACTCTCGTTGTCCACAAAGATCGTACCCAAGATATTAAACAAGTTCTCAAGCACTTACAAACCGATCCCAAATTAGAGAAATTGTTATAGGATTGATAAGTAGGGTTTGCTGAAAAAGTAAGGGCGAAGCATTCGGATCGGAAATCTAGGATTTCAGCGATAGGTTATCGCCCGAATGCTTCGCCCCTACAGGACACAATCGCCAATGAAGATGCAAGCTTTTGAATCACGATTCTCTCAAAACCTTGCACATATTTTTACCTCGTCTATATTTCACATTTATTCAGCCAGCCCTACTTAATACTGCTCACTTAAAAGTCAAATCTGATAACTGATAACTGATAACTGATCACTGATAACTGATAATACCGTGTTCTCACTCCCCCAAACCAGTCAAAGACAAAAAGAAATCCTTGAGATAGTTCTCGGCAATGGTTGGGACTATATGCGCGGGGTTTTAACCCTAGGAAAAACAGAAAATCCCCAGATTCCCACCCCAGAAGTTCTCAAAAAAATCCTTGTGGAATTGGGTCCTTTTTATGTCAAATTGGGACAGTTACTTAGTACCCGTCCCGATCTGCTACCCGCTAATTATATCGAGGCTTTAACTGCCCTACAAGCGCAAGTTCCTCCCGTTGCCTGGACAGATATAGAAATAGTCATCACCGAACAGTTAGCAAAACCGATCGAACAGGTATTTAAGTATATTAATACCCAACCGATCGCCGCAGGATCGATCGGGCAAATTCATCGGGCAACTTTATTATCTGGGGAGGAAGTAGCGATTAAAGTCTTGCGTCCGGGGATCGAAAAAATTGTCGCCCAAGATAGTGCCTTAATTAAGGGAATTGCTGATTTAGTTGCCCTCACAGAATTTGGTCAAAGTTATGACGTTGTTGACTTAGCAGAGGAGTTTATTAAAGCAGTTAATGCGGAATTAGATTTCACCCAAGAAGGTCATTATACTGACCAATTACGCTATAATTTAACCCAGAGTCGGTGGTCAGAACCCAAACAGTTAGTTATTCCTAAAATTTATTGGCACTTAACTAATTCCAAGCTATTAGTGTTAGAATGGTTAGAAGGAAAACAAATTTTAGAGGCTGATGTTTCTAGACCGCCAACTGAGCAAGCAATTTCCCAAAGAAAAAGCGAAATAACTAGAATTTTGTTTCGGTCATTTTTTCAACAAATTTATATTGATGGCTTCTTTCATGCCGATCCTCACCCGGGTAATATCTTCTATCTTGACGATGGTAGAGTAGCTTTAATTGACTGTGGTATGGTGGGCAGATTAGACCCGCAAACTCAACAAATTTTAACAGAATTGTTATTAGCAATTGTTGACTTAGATGCGAAAAGATGCAGTCAACTAACTATTAAACTGTCCGAGTCAGTAGTCCCGATTACTTTAGTACAATTAGAGGTAGATTATGAGCGGATGTTGCGAAAATATTATAACCTCAATTTAAATCAAATTAACTTTAGTGAGGTGGTTTATGAACTTTTGCAAATTGCCCGTCGCAATAGAATTAAACTCCCGGGTAATTTAGGTTTATTCGCCAAAAGTCTCGCCAATCTAGAAGGAACTGCCCGAAAATTTAATCCTGATATTAATATCCTAGAAGAAGTCAAACCGCTATTAACTAATATTCTTGAACAACAGTTAATCGGTAGCACTCCCCTACAAACTGCCCTAAGAACAGTTTTAGACTTGAAATCTTTTTCCCTGAAATATCCCCGTCAAATTGAAGTTTTACTAGATGGTTTAACCTCGGAAACTTTAAATGTTAATCTGAAAATTCGTGAATTAGATAATCTCCGTCGCAGTTTAGATAATTCCGCCAATCGACTAGCTTTTAGTGTGATTATTGGTTCCTTAATTATCGGGGCTGCTATTGTTACGGCCAGCACCCAATCTCGGCAATTAACTATTATTAGTACCGTATTATTTGCTACAGCTAGTTTTATCGGTTTATGGTTAGTTATCGGTATCCTGCGATCAGGAAGATTGCGCTAGAAATTATCGACATTAAATTAAGATTTGTTGTTGTAAAAATTTCGCCCACCGACTAGCCAATTCAACTTCAGTAAAAGGAATTTTTTCAGGTGATCGCTCCTTAAAAATAAATTCTAGAAAAGGGGAACCCTGCGGGGGAAGAGCATCTAAATCCACCACTTGATTATTAACTAACAAACGGATTTCTTTGACCTCCTCTAGGGAAAAAGTTTGTAAATTGATCACTCCCTTACGAGTTGGCTTTCCCCAAGTGATAATTTTATCTTTTTGACCTAAGACAGAATATATATCATACTTAGCTCGATCGAAGTTTTCCGCCCATTCTCGATAGATTTCCACTTTTTGGTATTCATTCCAACCACTCCAAGCCAACCAAATAAACAGAATTAATAAAGGTGTCCACAATAAACCGCGTTCCATAAACTATCGCCCCAAAATCCTGGTCAATTAATCGTATTTTAGGCTAATTTGCAGCCAGTAATTATCAGCCGTCGGCCTTTTTTCCCCACTTCCCAACCCGAAACGGTCAAACCCTTTGCTAATTTTTGGCTTTTTACTTGCTATAATCGAGTGTCGAATTTGAGTAGGAGACGGGAGAAAATGGCCGATTGGCAGGAAATAGAGGGGGGGATCACGGCCCCAAAAGGATTTAAATCCGCAGGGATGGCCGCGGGCTTAAAACCGTCCGGTTTGCCCGATTTAGCCCTAATTGTCTCGGAAACAGAAGCGATCGCCGCCGGAGTCTTTACCACCAGTCAAGTGCGGGCCGCTTGCGTCGATTATTGCCGTCAACGCCTACAAACTAAAGCCAGCGCCAGGGCGATTTTGTGTAATGCTGGCCAAGCAAACGCCGCCACGGGGGAAGCTGGATGGCAAGATGCTCTCGATAGTGCCGCCGCCTTGAGCCAAGTTTTAGGGATTCCCGCCGATGCAATTTTGCTGGCTTCTACAGGAGTGATCGGGCAACGGATTCGCATGGATGCGTTAACCGCCGCTTTACCGACCTTAGCGGGTTTATTGTCGGAAAATGGCGGCGAAAGCACGGCCCGGGCGATTATGACCACGGATCTAGTCCCCAAATCGATCGCCTTGCAAACCACCATCGATGGTCGTCCGGTCACAATTGGGGGAATTGCCAAGGGATCGGGGATGATTCACCCGAATATGGCGACGATGCTCTCCTTTATTACCTGTGATGCCGCAGTATCGACGGTTCTCTGGCAAAGTATGTTAAGTCGGGCGGCTAATAAAAGTTTTAATCAGATTACGGTGGATGGGGACACCAGTACCAATGACAGTCTGATCGCCTTGGCTAATGGTCAATCGCGCACCACGGCGATCACAGAAATGGGCCGGGATGCCCAAAAGTTAGAGGCCATGTTAACGGAAGTTTGTCAATACTTGGCTAAAGCGATCGCCCGGGATGGGGAAGGAGCCACCTGTTTAATAGAAGTGCGGGTTTCGGGGGCGGCCGATGATCAGTCCGCTCGTCAGATTGCTCGCACCATTGCCGGTTCTTCCTTAGTAAAATCGGCGGTTTTCGGTCGAGATCCCAACTGGGGACGAATTGCGGCGGCCGCGGGCCGGGCCGGGGTTGTCTTCCATCAAGAAGATCTGCAAATCAAGTTAGGCGACTTCGTGATGATGGAAAATGGTCAACCTCTGGCGTTCGATCGAGCTAGTGCCAGTAATTACCTGAAAGCGGCAGCAAGCGGGGCTTATTTACGAGAAGATACCGTTTTAATGTCTATCTGTATCGGTAACGGTTCGGGAACAGGTACGGCCTGGGGTTGCGATCTTAGTTACGATTACGTCAAAATTAACGCCGAGTACACCACTTAAAGCGATCGATTCTCTAAACAGGCTCTCTTGTCCTTGCTGGATTGTATCCCAACAGCTTGATCAACGGTTGATGTTAGGCTCTAGTCTATACCGACAATCTCGATGATCGATCCTGTTGATTACACAGCAGCCAAGAGAGCCGATTACTCGATTAACAGATAAACTTTAATGGTTGGATTTTACTGAATTTCAACCAACCTCGAAAACAGTTTTGTCAGTCCCTCAGTCCCTTGGCAAAATCCATCTATTGGTGGGGAAAACGCTGCATGGTTCCGAAAAAATCACCACGAATTCCTTTAGAATTGCACCAGATCAAGGCTTACGAGTTTTATCAACAACGGCTGGCATCGGGTAAAGAAGGCAATGAGATAGATGACTGGCAGCAAGCGAAAGAATATTTTAGCCAACATCCCAGAGCGATTCTTGCTTGGAATCTAAAGATGCCCTATCGCGGGGGAAAAAGGCTAATTAAAAGATTGTTGCTATCGCTCCAGTCTCTTGTCAGAGTTGCTTGGAAACTGCTAATCTTTCCCTTCTGGCTATTTCAGCAAATACCGGGGCTTTTTGCCCGTGAAGACAAAGACAGCCGCACCTTTGCCATTGATGTGGTCAAAACGATTATTTCTGCCCTGGGATTAATTGCTACCCTTTTGG
This sequence comes from Microcystis protocystis FBCC-A270, assembly GCF_050500235.1. Taxonomy (NCBI): domain Bacteria; kingdom Bacillati; phylum Cyanobacteriota; class Cyanophyceae; order Chroococcales; family Microcystaceae; genus Microcystis; species Microcystis protocystis. Next base: position 3,472,386 of record NZ_CP191407.1, on the reverse strand, counting down.
CAGGAATTGGGCTTTTTGTCAATTATCTCAATTCTCAAGCGGAAAGGCAACTGATTCAGGAACGTCTGATTACCGAGCGCTTCTCGAAAGCTGTCGAGCAAATCGGTAATCCTAAAGAGGAGGTGGTAATTGGCGGCATTTACTCCCTAGAGCGAATTGCCAAAGATTCTCCCAAGGATCAATGGACAATTATGGAAGTGCTGACTTCCTACATTCGTAAAAATTCCCCCATTCCCTCGAATATTGAACAACTGGAGCCAGAGGAAAGACAGAAGGCCCTAGAAAAACTCCCTTCCGTGAGTATTCCAGTTCAGGCCGCTTTAACGGTAATCGGGCGGCGTAAAGTTGAGAATGACCAAGCTGGGGATAATTTGGCTGAAACAAATGACTCTAATAAAATTAAAATTCTTGATTTAAGTCGGACAAATTTGAGGGGAGCCAACCTCAACCGAGCCAACCTCAACCGAGCCAACCTCGACGGAGCCAACCTCAACGGAGCCAAACTCTGGGTAGCCTACCTCAACGGAGCCAACCTCAACGGAGCCTACCTCAACGGAGCCAAACTCTGGGTAGCCTACCTCAACGGAGCCAACCTCAACCGAGCCAACCTCAACGGAGCCAACCTCAACGGAGCCAACCTCAACGGAGCCTACCTCAACGGAGCCATCCTCAACGGAGCCTACCTCTACGGAGCCTACCTCAACGGAGCCGACCTCAAGGGAGCCAAGCTCAACGGAGCCAGCCTCAACCGAGCCAACCTCATCGAAGCCAACCTCAACCGAGCCGACCTCAACCGAGCCAAGCTCAACGGAGCCAACCTCAACGGAGCCAACCTCTTCGGAGCCGAGGATCTTTATCCAGAAAGAATTAAATCGGCCTGCTTTTGGGAAAAAGCAATATACACGGAATCCAAGTGGGATGAAGATAAACAATTATGGGTGGCTGAGGACCGGGAAGCCAATCAACGAGAAATCGAGAAACTCAAAAGGGACAAAAACTCAGATCCGCCAAATCCGATCGATTGTAATACTAAATAGGGTCTGCGGCAAAAAGTACGGGCGAAGCATTCGGATAGAAAATCTCCGGTTTCACGGATAGGTTATGCCCAAATGCTTCGCCCCTACAGGACGCGGGCCGATGAAAACGCAAGGTTTGGAAGCATGATTCTCTCAAAATCTTGCACCTGTTTGGCGAGAAAAGCCACAAAACCCTTACCTTACCTACATTTCACATTTATTCAGCCAACCCTAAATATTATGAAAACTTTTCTGACTTTTCTTCAGCTATTTATGAATGTCTGAATGATGCCCATCTGAAACATAAAAAAGAACTGAATTCCTTGCTTACTCTACCATTTCAGAAGTTGAATAAATCTCAGATTATGAACGTCTAAAGTATAGTTGGTCGTTAATTGCCATGTCTGCTATGATACAATTAGGGGGTGCTGCTTTAGCAAAGATTGATAGTGAACACTCATTATTATATTAATAAATATGAATAAATATGAAGTAATTTAAGTTTCCAAGAGAATGAACCCGATCTTTTTTACTATGGGGGTAAAACTGATTTTCAATTTCTCAGCTTGAAAGGTGAACCCAGATTAAGCTATCTGAACAATAAGAGGACAAGCCAATGTTTGAAGATTTTACCTATATTACCGATGAGGCTTTTTTAGAGAATTATTGGTGGGAAGAAAAAGTTATCTGTTCCCACTGCCAAGGCAAAGGAAGAATCTATCTAGAGACAGAGAATGAATCCGTCCCCTGTAAATTCTGTGAAGGTGAAGGCATTATTCAACGAAAACAAAAGGAGACTAACTATTCCTAAAAATCTGTATAATTAGATACCATATATTAAAAATCTTCTTGAGTTAAAACCTCGGGCTGACATTGTTTAATTTCGCTGTTAATCCCCACGGCAGATTCCGATTGTAGGTCTTCGATATAACCGGATTGATGGGATAAAGCTTCAGAAAAACTCTCAAACGGACCGAAATAATAGAGACATTTCGGCTGAGTGGTGGTGATCTCTATCCACCAGGGTTGAGGTGGTAAACTAGGCTTAATGGAGACAGTTTCTGGGTCAAGAGGCTTTATACTGAGAATCCTGGCACCTTGGCGCAGGAGGCGCTGTGTTTCTTGACTCATGCGGCTTTTAGGTACTCGCAGGACTGTCCGGGAGAAGCGTTGAGGCAAAGAGCCAGAAGAACCGGAAAAAACAACTTCATAGAGAAATATTTGATTCTCTCCCTGATTATTAGCCTCTAGCATACAGAAAAGATTCTCTTTTGGGGGTAAGGGTTAAAAAAAACAGACGCTACTTTGAGCAGATGACTCAAGCAAAATCATCTCCTAACAGAGTAGCGCATCTTGATACCATAGCATAGAGCGGCAAAAAGTTAGGTTTTGACCTATTCTCCCCTCACAGCATGGCTTAAGGGGAGATTCTTCCACAGGAAGAACCCGATAGAGTTCTTTATGATGCTGTAGCCGGATATATGGCTGTTATCTTAATGGTGAGGTACAAAGTTTTTGTTTTCGGGAGTCGGTCGTCGATGCCCAATCCTGTTATACTTCATCTTTATGATAAACAATGTTAATAATATTGACGACAAATAGAGTTTTTTACCAAATATGCAGCCACCAAAATTAAGCTTAGGAACCAGATTATTTTTATCCCATCTCCTCGTTATGGTGGTGGGATTGAGTAGCTTTATTATCATTGCTAAATTATCTTCTCCCCGAATGTTTGTTTTGCGTTTGGAACAGTTAGAAAGGCAGGGATTTTTTACCGTGCGCTCGGCAAGAACTTTCTTGGTTAGGGGTTTTGAGACGGCTTGGGATAGTAGTGCTATTTGGTCATTTATTGCGGGAGGAAGTGCAGCTGGTTATCTGAGTTTTTTGGTTTCTCAACGCATTATGAAACCGGTAAAACAAATCAAACAAATCACTAAAAATTTTGCGGAAGGGGATTTATCGGCGCGAGTTCCAGAAAGCGAAATCCCAGAATTAAATCAATTAGCCATCAGTTTTAATCAGATGGCGATTAGTTTAGCCGATGTGGAAAAACGGCGCCAGGAATTAATCGGTGATCTTACCCACGAATTACGCACCCCTTTAACTGTGGTACGGGGATATCTGGAGGAATTAGCCGATGGTGCGATCGAACCTAATCCAGAACTTTATCAGAAATTAGTGAAAGAAACCCGCCGGTTAGAACGTTTAACCCACGATCTACAGGAGCTATCGCAAGCGGAATCTGGTTATCTCTCGATTAAACTGCAACCTGTTAATTTATTAACTTTGTTAAATTCTCTTATCGAAAAATTTGCCGATCAATTATTAGAAGATGGACCGACTTTACAGTTAGATTGTCCCCCCAATTTACCATCTGTCATGGCCGATCCCGATCGCCTCGAACAAATTTTAGTTAATCTGCTCGGTAATGCCATTCGTTACACCGATCATGGTGCAATTACCCTGCAAGTGACAAGGGACAAAAATCACCTACAAATTGCCGTTATCGACACGGGAATCGGCATCGCAGCAGAGGATTTACCCTTTATTTTCGAGCGCTTTTGGCGGGCAGATCGTTCTCGTTCCCGTTATTCTGGGGGTAGTGGTATTGGTTTAGCGATTACCCGTCGTTTAGTGGAATTACACCAAAGTCAAATGGAGGTAGAAAGTGAATTAGGTAAAGGCAGCACTTTTCGTTTTTCCCTAGCAGTATCTCCGAATTGGGAGTAGGGGTTTTTTTAGTGATCGGTAAACAGTAATCGGTAAGGGGAGACGGGAGAAGGGGGAGATGGAGCGGGGAGAGAGAGTTTGAGCATTTGTACTAAAATATCTAATAGACATCTCCAAAAATTATAACCCAGTCACAGCTTGCTTTTAGCTTTTGTACTAACTGAGTAGTTCTAAGCTGAAATGTGTATCTATCGTTGCTAATTCAATTTCACTGAAAAAATATGAAACAATTAAAATCATTTTTATTTGCTTAGATTCCTTAACTAGAAAAACTTTTAGTCTTAAGATATAGTCATTTCAGATAATTCTGATACAGTCTAGACTGGTTGAACCCTTATGAACTCTGGCATTGATATTCTCAATCCTAATTGAAATGACTATAATATTTAGATGGAGGTCTAATAGGCAGTTTCAATGCAGTACGGCTGATAACCAGATGACTATTCAGGAGAAGACAAGTGGCGAAAAATCTGGCTGGCGATGGCTGCACTCCGGCGAATTTGTTCAATTTCGGAAAGACTTTGCCAATCTTCGGTGTCTATAGTGGTTTTGCTCTGGCCATTACGCATAGTATAGGCGTAGGGACGGGCAAAAACCTGTAAATCTTCTGGAGACCATTGGGGAAAAAGCTCGCTAAGACAAACAACAAGGCGATCGAAGTTATCTAATTGACTATTAACTAGATTTTCAGCACTTTCTACTAGACGATTTAAATGTTCGGCTGGCAGTAAAGAGGCAAATTTATCAAAGATATTAGACCGGGATGAAAGGGAAACTGTCGGGAATTTTTGGTGTAAACTGCTAAAGAATCTATGAGCTTGTGCCTCGATCGCCGTCGCTTCTAGTCCTTCACACAGAGAAAAAGGCGTTTCTGTCACGTCTAAGGGATCATTACCCTCAACAGCGGTTACATCCCAGGGATAGGTGACTTCTTCTTCGATCAGGATTGCCAGAAGTTCCGCGTTAATCTGTTCGGATAGGGATAAATGGCTCATAAACGATACTCCATATTTTGGCCTTTGTGGCGTTCAATGAGTAACTACATCTTGGTTTTGACAATTCCCGAAGCTACCAACAGACTTCTAGTGGAAGCCAGACGAGAGGTACTCTTGCCATAGTAGCAATAATTAACCCCTGCATATTATAGCGGTTTTCACAGAAGTGAGTCCCGATTGAAACGCTGAAACGCCTATCTATCAAGGGATTTACTATACCTTATGAGACTGAAAACCGCTATATTATTGATTACTTTTTGACTTTTGCCAGGGGTTGATGAGAAAAGTGACATAAACTTGTCAACGCCTGAATTTGGTTATTGGCTAACTCTTCTAGGTTAATTGATCGTAGCTCCTGAGCAATTGTACTAGGATAGATAGAATTGCTACGGCGTTTTATTGACTGGTGTGACTAGATAATTTTGCTAACTTTCTGCTGACATTTGCTCCCCCATCTCCCCACTCCCCCATCTCCCTAATCTCCTATGGCTTTTAAACAGGATTTAGTATTAGTACAGTCGCCAGGAATTACCAGCAGCGATCACTTAATTTACCCACTGGATTTTTGTGAGAGAATAGTTAGGGATAATTCTGCTTTGATCTATGATCAAAAAAACCGGCTCTTCTGGTTTATGTGTGGAAACGAAGCCTATACTGATAGTTTCTTCGGCAAAATAGTCGTAAAAGTCCTTCTCAGTCAACATTTCACGATTCCATAAGCAAAAATTATCACACAAAGTCGAGAAGAGCCAAAAAACCTCTAGAAAACCACGCTATACTCAAATTCGCTGGCTCTGTCAAATAATTGTCGCCCTGATTGTATTCATGTTGCCGGGGACAATTACTCTGCGACTGGTTTTAGCTTTTCTTAATGCCTAAACCTTACCCGACTACACCCAGAAAAATCTGACTTAATCCTATGAAATTTGTACCGTTTGTCGATATTAATCAAAGATATTCAATGCCAACTACAGCATCTAAAGCTAGAGGATGGATGAAAAAAATTGGGCATACTTTGGTAATATTTATCGTAGTTTTACTACTGACTCTAACCTCCCCTCTTTTGGGAATAGCTCAAAATCCGACACAACCGGAAAATAAAATTGACGGCTTTCCAGTTATGTTAGATGGAAAAACTCTCTTTTTTATCCGGCGTGGAGTTTCTTCATTTTCGGCGGAGGAGAGAGCTAGCGCTATTACCCGGAGAATTGAAAGAATTGCTCAAAATGATTCTATTCCTGTTGAGAACCTGACAATTAAGCAGATTCCTGATGATAACTCACTTTATTTAAGTGTAGATCAAGAAGTAATTCTAACGGTGACGGAGCGAGATGCAAAAGCCTATCGTTCAACGCCGGAGGTTTTAGCTCAACAAGCTTTACAAAAAATTCAGGTTGCTATCGCTCAATATCGCCAAGATCGAAAACCCGAACAACTACTTAAGAACATCATTTATACGGTTATAGCCAGCTTTGCCTTCCTGATTATTAGCTTTGCAGTTATCAAAATTTCAGGGAAGCTATTTCCCTTTATTAGACGTTTGATTGAATCCTTGACGCCAGGCATTCAAATCGGGAATGTTGAGATCATATCTTCCTCTAATATAAGCTTTTTTTGGTTGCGAGTTCTTCGCATAATTCGCTTCTTTGTTCTGTTTTTATTATTATTTAATTATGCCACATTTGTACTTCGTTTATTTCCCTGGACAAGAGTTTTTGGTGAGAGTATTTTAGGCTATTTTTCTCAATCATTAGAACTGGTTTTGTCGTCCATTGGCAAATATCTTCCCAATGCCTTTATTATTGCCATAATCATTTTTATCACTTACTACTTAATCGGGCTAATCAAGCCATTTTTTACAGCAATAGAAAGAGGAAATCTGGTTATTCCTGGTTTTTATACTGATTGGGCTAAACCGACTTACAATATCCTATTAGTCATAATTATTGCCATAGCAGCAATAGTTGCTTTTCCCTATTTGCCTGGTTTTGATTCCCCTGCTTTCCGAGGTGTTTCTGTTTTTCTTGGTCTTCTTTTATCCCTTGGTTCTACTTCGGCAATCGCCAATGTTATTGGGGGAATTATTCTTATTTATACCCGGGCATTTCGCATCGGAGATCACATTCAAGTAGGAGATGTAATTGGCGATCTAATTGAAAAAAACTTCCTAGTCATTCGCATTTGTACTCCCACTAATAAAATCATTACTATTCCTAACTCATCTTTATTAAGTAGTAATGTGATTAACTTTAGTATTTCCTCGCGGGAATTAAACAGAAATCTAATTATTCAGACAACGATTACCCTAGGGTACGATCTGCCCTGGCGAAAAGCCCACAAAACCTTAATTGAAGCTGCACTAGAGACCGAGCATATTCTCAAAGAACCCGCACCTTTTGTCCTGCAAACTAGCCTAGATAATTTTTACATCAGTTATCAATTGAACGCTTACACTAACCAACCCAATTTAATGGTAATCATTTATTCAGAACTCCATCAAAATATTCAAGATAAGTGTAATGAAGCTGGGATTGAGATTCTTTCTCCCAGTTACACCTCCCTACGAGATGGAAATACAACAACCATTCCCGAAAATTATTTACCTTCCGATTATGTTGCGCCTCCCTTTCGCGTTCAATCTTCAGACAATCAGGAAAACAACACATTATGATAGTAAATCCGTTTTTAAGCACTCACTGTTGGCGGATTATTAATATGATGAGCCAATTCAAGTCTGAATTGCATCACTGTCCGATTTACCTTCATAGAATAGCTGATTTGGGGTACGATAATTAAGACATTTTTGAGGACGATTGTTAATAGAGTTTACGGCTCTTTCTACCTGCTCTAGCTTAAGGATTTTAAAATTCGTTACCCTTGGGAAAAAATTGTCTCAATAGTCCCTTAATCTGCTCGTTTAATCCCCTGTCCCAAGAACGATAAGGCTCTGATTTGTTTTTGTATTGATCGGACAGTACCTGATCAGCCTTTCTTTGTTAACTATTGAGGTTGATGCGTTTCATTTTTGAATTGGCTATTACTTAAAAATAATTGTCTTAGTCAAACATTATAGCAGTTATCTTAATGGTGAGACAGGAAGTTTTTTTGGGGAGTCGATCATCAATAGCAAATTAGGTTGTACTTTATCCTGATGAGAAAAGCTGTAACACAACTAAGGTTTTTAAATTGAATAATCGATAAATTTCTCAATTTTATTGTCAAAATCTGTGAGTAAGGTCGCTTTTCTCGGTTTTAAATGTACCGTTTGTTCTGGTTGTAACTGTAATTGCTTGTACTCCTCACGATTGAGATAAGCCACCACCATTTCCCCATCGGCTAACATTAATTCTACTTGTATTTCCCAGCCTAAATGAATAACTCTTTTTACCACTGCCCAACTATTCAACCCATCTTGTTCGGGAATGATTTCGAGGTCGTGGGGACGGATAAAGACGGTGGAATTATCCCCCTGATGATACCCTTTTCCTAATCCTGCTAGATTAGGTAAAATATTCACTTCTCCAATAAATTGCATCACAAAAGGTGTAGCGGGATGATCGTAAATTTCGGCGGGAGAACCCACCTGTTCAATTTTACCATGATTCATCACGACAATCGTATCGGCCACCTCCATTGCTTCCTCTTGATCGTGGGTAACAAAAACACTGGTAACGTGAACTTCTTCGTGTAAATTTCTCAGCCATACCCTTAATTCTTTTCTGACTTTTGCATCTAAAGCCCCAAAGGGTTCATCTAATAATAATACCTTCGGTTGAATGGCTAAAGCGCGGGCTAAAGCTACTCTTTGCCGTTGTCCTCCCGATAATTGGGCGGGATAGCGATCGCCTAATCCTTGTAATTGAATTAATTCTAATAGTTCCTCAACTTTTTTCTTAATTACCGGCGATTTTTGCTGGCGAATTTTTAGACCAAAAGCAATATTTTGGCGGACAGTTAAATGTTTAAATAGGGCATAATGTTGAAAAACAAAGCCGATATTTCTCCGTCTAGGGTCCAGATGGGTGGTATCTTGTCCGTTAATGATAATTGCGCCACTGTCGGGAGTTTCTAATCCCGCAATTGAACGTAATAAGGTGGATTTTCCCGATCCCGATGGTCCGAGGAGGGCGACTAATTTACCTTCAGGAATGGTTAAATTGATATTATCTAAGGCTTGAAAATTGCCGAAACGTTTAGAAACTTGCTGGATGATAATACTCATATTTTTAGGTTTTTTGTAGAACGTAGGTTGGGTTGAAGCATGAAACCCAACGCCCGCTCATATTTTTAGGTTTTTTGTAGTTAGGTAGTGTGAATTTTGTGGGCGGTTTTACGTTCGAGAATTTCTTTGATAATTAAAGTAACTCCCGCTAGTAAAGCTAGAATAGCCGCCGCACTAAAAGCGGCAGGAGTGAGATAATTTTTATAAGCCTGTTCTACGAAAATTGGCAGGGTGGCAGTTCTCCCTAAAATACTGCCAGAAACCACAGAAACCGCCCCAAATTCTCCCATCGCCCGGGCATTAGTTAACAGCACTCCGTACATCAACCCCCAACGAATATTAGGTAAAGTAACGCGCCAGAAAATCTGCCAATCATTTGCCCCTAAAGTGCGCCCCGCTTCCTCTTGTTCTAAGCCAATTTCTTCTAAGACTGGGATAACTTCTCTAGCGACAAAAGGCATGGTGACAAAGATAGTTGCTAATACCATTCCGGGTAAAGCAAAAAGTATTTTTATATCGAAAAATTCTAGAAAAGAACCTAACCAACCATTGCGCCCATAGAGCAGTACAATCATTAAACCCGCTACCACAGGAGAAACGGCAAAGGGTAAGTCAATTAAACTAATTAATAACGTTTTGCCACGAAATTGATTGCGAGCAATTACCCAAGCTGCACAAAGTCCGAAAATTGTGTTTAAGGGTACAGTAATTAGGGCAATAATTACTGTTAATCTTACCGCTTCGATAAAGTCAGAGGTTCCCGCCGCTTCTAAAAAAGCTTGGAATCCATTGCGAAAAGCATAGTAAAATACTGCTGCTGCTGGAATAAATAATAACAGTGCCAGATAGACAAGGGCAATGATAATTAGTAGGGGTTTGTAATCCCATTCTTTCTGTTTAGTTAAGGCTTTTGGATTCTGCATTTTTGATCTGTCTCCAGTCATACTGTAATGTTTTTTACTCTTTACTTAACTCTGTATTTTTGCCCCCATTGTTGCAGGAAATTAATTACTACTAACATCCCTAGGGAAACCAGCAATAAAACCATGCCGATTACTGTCGCCCCCGTGTAATCATATTCCTCTAGTCTTTGGAAGATTAAAACTGGGGCAATTAAATCCTTAAAGGGAATATTAGAGGAGATAATAACTACAGAACCATATTCACCGATCGCTCTGGCAAAACCGAGGGCAACTCCTGTTAAAATAGCGGGCAGTATTGTGGGAAAAATCACTCGCCAAAAGATTTGCCAAGAGGAAGCTCCGAGGGATAAAGCTGCTTCTTCTATTTCTTTTTCCATTTCCTGTAAAACCGGCTGTAAGGTGCGGACAATGAAGGGTAAAGCGATAAATAACATCGCCACAAAAACCCCTAAAATGGTAAAGGATATCTTAATACCAAAGGGGGCAAAAAATTGACCGATCCAACCGTTATCACTATAAACTGTGGCGAGGACTAAACCAGCAACAGAAGTGGGTAAAGCAAAGGGCAAATCTACACAAGCATCGACAATTTTTTTCCCAGGAAATCGATAACGCACTAATACCCAAGCGATAATAGTGCCAAAAACTCCGTCAATTAGTCCAGCGATTAAGGAAGTAAAAAAAGTGACTTGGTAGGCGGATAAAGAAATCGGTAAAGTGGCAATGCGCCAAAATTCGGCAAAACCAAGAGTTAGGGATTTAGCAAATAGTGCCGCTGCTGGTAAAACCAACAAAACCACTAGATAACTAATGGTAATTACCCAAGGAATAGAAACTTTTTTCAGGGTTTGACTAGGAGATAAAGATAATTGTGGGTTAGCCATTGTTAATTATTGCTAAGTAAGTAGTTCCAATTAAATAGAAGATAAATTTTGCCTTTGATCCCCCCTGCCCCCCTTGATAAGGGGGGTGGGGGTCCGCCTTGATAAGGGGGGTGCCGATTAGAGATTACCAATTGTCCGCTTCTTCAAGAACTTGTGCTGAATCATACCAAACTTCTACATCTAAATCTGCCAGATAGGAAAGGGCATTTTCTATCCCTTGGGAGTTGCCTTGCAGTTGTAGATCGAACCAGCCATCTTGATTATTATTGGCAGCTAACAAAGCGGAAAATATATTCACTTTTAGACCAGGAAAAGACCCTAAACGTGCTATAATTGGCTCGTTAATATATTGTTTAGGAATCCGAATTTTTATTCTTCGGGACGTGGGGCGATCGAGTCCAGATTGATCGAGATGTAAGTCACTTTGGGGATGATTAATAGTTTGCCATTGAGGTTGATTATCCATGGTTTTTATCCTTTAAGATTTACCAGCTTTAGTCAGAATTTTATCGAACAAGCCTCCATCATCAAAAAATTGCTTTTGTACTTTATCCCAACCGCCTAAATCCTGCACGGTAAAGAGATTTTTTATCTGAGGAAATTTACTCTCAAACTCTTTAAATACCGTCGGTTCAACGGGACGAAACCCCACCTGAGCAAATTCTCTTTGGGCTGCGGGAGTAAATAAAAACTGCACAAAAGCCTCGGCCACTTTTCTCGTACCTTTTTTATCCACATTGGCATCAACAACCGCCACGGGATTATCAATAGAAATATTGTAATCGGTGGGAACAGTGTAGGACAACTTCTCGCCTTTTTGGTTAGCGAGAATCATCTCATTTTCGTAATTAATCAGCACATTTCCCTGGCCTTGTTTAAAAAATACATCACTAGATTCGCGAGCATCTCTAGGTAAAACTGGCGCATTTTTAAACACTTTTTCGACAAAAGTTTGCGCCGCTTGTTCACTGCCTCCCGCTTGCGTCACCGAACCCCAAAGAGCGAGAAAATTCCAGCGCGCTCCGCCAGAAGTCTTGGGATTAGCAGTAATAACCTTAATATTATCCTTGGCTAAATCTGACCATTGATTAATTTTAATATTGGCATCACGAGGAACAAAAGCCACTACAGACTTATGAACAATAGAGTCATTGGGTGCTTCTTTTTCCCAACCGGGTTGAATTAATCCCGCTTGCTCAATTTTCTTGGTATCCAAAGCTAAAGCCAACGCTACCACATCCGCTTCTAAACCATCGATAACGGCACGAGTTTGGGAACCGGAACCGCCATAACTCTGTTCAAAAGTGACTTTTTGCCCCGTTTTTTGTTGCCATTCCTCGACAAATTTGGGAATGATTTTTTCGTAGGCACTTTGGGTGACAGCATAGGAAACAAGTGTCACAGTCACGGGTTTTTGGCTGTCATTGCCGCTATTGGTGGGGGATGAGGTACAAGATGCCAGCATTCCTCCCGTCAGGACAGTTGCCATGAGTAGGGATAAACAAGACTGGGATGAATGCATCGGCGGCGCTCCTAAGCTTTACTCTGAGGTTGTATCTGTTTTCAGGTCTGCTTTAATCCTACAGCACAGGAAATAAAATTTCAATACATTTATAAAACAAATTGGAAATAAGGTGATAACAAGGGAAACTGTGAGAAGATAAAATCAGTGCTACATCTAGGTTTGAGACTATGGGCAAGAGCGTCAAAGCCAAAAAAACAACCCTCCTACAACAACTGATTAACCAGAGTTTTCTCTTTCGCGGACTAGAGGAAGCTTGGTTAAGTCAGTATCTCGATGCCGACAATCTCAAGTTAGAGACGCTATTTTCCAATCGTCCCGTCTATACGGCTTTTCTGCCTGATGAATTTCTAGATGTTTTGTATGTGATTTTGAATGAGGGTGTAATCGTCGTCCGCAGCACCCCCCTCGACCGGATTATTGCCATTACCTACCCCGGTGGCTGTTTTGGTATGAGGAGTTTACCCTTTAGTTATGGTTTAGCCAGTCGCGCTTTTCCCTGTTTGGTGGAATCCTATAAAACTACCCACGTCCTGAAAATTCCCTTATCGGCGCTAGAAAAGATTTACAACGATAACGAAAGTTTTCGTCAACGGTACTGTTTTTTATTTGAATTACAGCAAAAATTCGAGTATCATCTGCTTAATTGCAGTAGCTATCCACCCCAAGCTGTAGCCACTTTACTGAGAGCTTTAATCTATCAAGAAAGAGAATTAGGCAGTCAACCAGATGCCGAAAATATCTATACTTTTGATTTATCCGTCGATGTGATTGCTCGCGCTTGTCAACTCAATCAACGCACCGTCGAACAGGTATTAAAAGGATTGCAAAACGTGGGATTAATTGCCTCAGAATCGACGGGGGATTTAATTCGGGTACTGGATGCCGAGGGTTTAAAAGAAGTTTACAGTGCCACCAGAGATAAAGTTAATTGGTGGCCCCTAAGATAAGTAGGTTTGGCCTTATTTATTATTGCCATTGACAGCGCTTTAAGGCATCTTCGGCAGCCGCTTTGGTGGCATCCTGTTTCCGTTTGCCTTTACCTGTACCATAGAGAAGGTTATTAACCCGCACTTCGGCAGTAAATTCCCTAGCGTGGGGGGGGCCGGTAACATCAATGATCGCATATTCTGGATTAGAGGCGAAATTGGCCAGCGCCCACTGTTGAAAGAGATTTTTGGCATCGATAAAAGATGGCGATTCCGATTGTTGAGAGACTAAATGAGAGGCAACAGGGATAAAAAGCCCGTGCAGATAGTTTTTAACCGCATTTAACCCCGAATCTAGATAATAAGCCCCAATTATCGCTTCAAAAGTGTCCGCTAATAGGGTAGGATTTGATCGCCCCCGATCTTTAATTGCTCCCTTGCCTAAACGCATTAACTTCCCCAGGCCGATTTCAATGCCTAATTGCGCTAATTGTTCTTCTTTGACCAAATTTGACCGCAAACGGGTTAATTCGGCCTCGTTCATGGCGGGATATTTTTGATACAATAGTTCGCCCACCAAAAAAGCCAAAATCGCATCGCCTAAAAATTCTAGGCGCTCGTTATTTTCCGTCAATTCCGACTGTTCATTGACATAGGAACGATGGGTTAAAGCTTGGGTGAGAAGGAGAGCATTTTGAAAAGGAGGCAAACAAGACATTGCACGAGTAAGTCAAGAGCATTTCTTATCTTAATCTGACCCCACCTCGAATAGATGAGACGAACGATCCTTTTTTTACTGTTTTTTCCGGCTAGTTTAGGCATAATCTCCCAAATCTTCTCACCGGAAAACCTATCCGCTGCTATTCTTGCCCTAGGTATCCTGGGGATGTGTATAGAACAGGCACGCATGGCAGCGGTGGACTTGGCAGAAATTGCCCAATTTCAGCAAAAAACCAGCGATCCTCGCCTCGATCGCTTTTTTATGGTCACAATTAGTACAATTGTTTTAGAATTAGCGGGCTTTTATGTGGCTGCCCTCTCGATAGGATGGGGAGCTTTAATAGTTTTAGTCAGTCAAATTTGGTTTCAATGTTTAGCCAAGATTCAACTGCAGCCAAGCACAGAAAAAATTATTGACCATGGCATAGGGCCACGTTTACCCATCTTACTCGCTGACGGAATCGGCATAATCTTCGTGGCTTTCTGGTTAGCCAAAATCGCTCCCCTAATTATGGCCATAACTTTAACGACAATGTTATTAATCTACGGCTCTATTAAGTATAGACCTCTTGTCAAAATCAAAAATCTTCCCTTAGTTGAGGAGTAAGTAGCCAGTATTCGGTCGTCAGGAGAATCAAGAATGAGCTTTAATCAACTAAATTCTCTACTTAGAGATTTTATGCCTATTTTTCTCATTTTTGAACTCTCAAAAATTAATTATCCAAGAACTCTCCTGTAGTCCCTCGAAATTACCGCAGAAATCGAGTGCCTTAATCAACCCGACAAAAAGTTAATTTTAGAGAGAATTCCCCCAGATGAAACCATTACCCATTATTTTATCAGTAGTCCAGACGCAGGAGGCTCTCTTAGGTTTGGTGGGTAAAATGTATTCTAAGATATAGTCCTGCTGGCGAGCGAGTGGCAGGAACCACTCCAGACACAGAGGACACGAAGATTGATCGCTTCTATAGTAAGTTAAACTGACCACACAAAGAATAAGAGAGCCGTACCCCGAATGAGGTATTCTGTGAAGTTAGATCAAATAGTGATGGAATTCAGACTTGAATTCCATCACTGTTATATGCTGGTCGGCTTCAAGGCTCTCGGTTTCATCGAAAATTTGGGTCTGAAACCCCGTCGTTCTACGACGGCTTTACTGTTAAATATGAGCATCGTTTACGAAATATATGCTAAAATGTGAGGTATGGAAAAAGCCTATTCGTTTCGATTTTACCCCACACCCGAACAAGAGTCGCTATTGCGGCGCACTTTGGGCTGTGTAAGATTAGTTTACAATAAAGCTCTCCATCTCAGAACACAAGCTTGGTACGAAAAGCAAGAAAGAGTAGGCTACGCTCAAACTTCTTCAATGTTGACCGATTGGAAAAAACAAGAAGAATTAGACTTTTTAAACGAAGTTAGCTGTGTACCCTTACAACAAGGGTTAAGACATTTACAAACAGCTTTCACTAACTTCTTTGCTGGTCGTACTAAGTATCCTAACTTTAAGAAAAAACATCAGGGAGGAAGTGCCGAATTTACCAAATCTGCTTTTAAATTTAAAGACAGACAAATCTATTTAGCCAAATGCACAGAACCTTTACCTATTCGATGGTCAAGACAAATCCCAGAAAGCTGTGAACCAAGCACAGTAACAGTCAGATTACATCCGTCTGGACGTTGGCATATTTCAATAAGATTTGATGACCCAACAATTAAGCCATTACCAGTAACAGATAAAGCCATCGGAATTGACTTAGGAATTAGTAGCCTAGTAATTACCAGCGACGGCGATAAAGTATCTAATCCTAGGCATTTCAAGAAACATTATCAGAGGTTGCGAAAAGCGCAAAAAAATCTTTCTCGAAAACAGAAAGGCTCAAAAAATCGGGAAAAAGCAAGAATCAAAGTAGCCAAGATTCACGCTCAAATCACCGATAGTAGAAAAGACCATTTACATAAGCTAACCACTCAATTAGTTCGTGAAAACCAAACGATTGTGGTTGAGAATTTAGCCGTCAAGAATATGGTCAAAAACCCGAAATTATCTCAGGCAATATCTGACGTTAGTTGGGGAGAAATCACTCGACAATTAGCCTATAAATGCCGTTGGTATGGGAGAAATTACATCGAAATAGATAGATGGTTTCCTAGCTCTAAAAGGTGTAGTAATTGCGGGTATATTGCTGAGAAAATGCCGTTAAATGTTCGAGAATGGGATTGTCCAGACTGTGGGACGCACCATGACCGAGATATTAACGCAAGTAAAAATATTTTGGCCGCAGGGCTTGCGGTGTCAGTCTGTAGAGCGACCTGATGACCAGAACAGAGTAAATCTGTTAAGGCAGGTGCGAAAAATCCTTCGGGAAAGAAGCAGAAACCTAAATCGTGAGGTTTGGGAATCACCGTCCGTTTACGGCGGTGAGGATGTCAAGAGCCTTCAAGCCGACATTTTAGGTAAAGACTTTCAGGGTGTTTTGCTTGACGACTCAAATGGACTTGCTATCGGAACAATAAAAGCTTAACTTTCTGTGCGCGATGCTAAATAACAAACTACAACTTCTGTTAACCAGGGTAGGCCCATGGGCCGTTGCTGGTCTGCTCGGCGGTTTGATCGGCTCTCTGGCTGCGGTACTGCTGACTGAGGCAATTAAGCAAACCCTGAGAATTGCCTCTGACCTAGGCAACGTCTGGCTACTGCTGCTGCCGCTGGTGGGCGTTACCTTAGCAGTGCTAGTCCTGTTTGGACTGGGTAAGGGCCAACCTGTGCAGACCTTAGCTCCCCGCGAGGCCACTGCCTCTGGCCGCTGGGGTTCTCTCATGGCCTGGTACTCCTTCCCCCATGACATTGCTCGCGCCGACCTGACCGGTGACGTGGTGAACGCATCCGGCGCCGAAGAGCGCTTCCCCTGGAATCTAGCCCCCTTGCGCGCCCTGGCCATCCTCTCCACCGTTGGACTGGGTGCGCCCATGGGAACAGAATCACCGGCGGCTCATATTGGCGTGGCGACGGGAACCTGGTTGGGTAGCATAAATCCAGCCCTGCGTCAACTGGTGCGGCCTCTGGCCATCGGTGGCGGTGCGGCCAGTGTTTCTGCCCTGATGGGAATCCCTCTGGTGGGCAGCTTTTTTATGTTTGAGTTGAGTCAGCGACGCCAGGTTCCGATCACCCCGGAGCGGGCAGCGGCGATGTTAGCCGGGGGACTGGTGGGATGGGGAGTCAACGCTGCCTTTAAGCTGCAACTGATCAGGCTGGTGGTGCCGCAGGTTGCCCCGACTGACTTCTGGGATGCGGTGGGTGCCACTTTATCGATCGGAGCGATCGCTGGCATGATTACAGCCCTCACTGGTGAGGCGATCTACTGGGCCAGAGGCTTACGGGACAGGCCCGCCACTCGTCTCCTCATTGGTGGCCTGATGATGCTGTTCTTGGCGATCGTGATCGGACGGGTGGCGACTCCGGCAGCGGCTTTTGGGCCGGGGGGAGCCGCTATCGACTGGGCCGAAAACATTAAAACAACTCCTTACCATCTGTTAGCGGTAGCTCTGCTCCGGGCCGCGGCCACCACCGCTGCGGTTTTAGCCGGGGGCTGTGGCGGCGTGTTTGTCCCTTTTCTGGCGATCGGCGACCTCAGTGGCCGGGTGTTCGCCACCACCTTTGAGATTTCGGGGGATCTGGCGGGTGCGGCGGGGGCAGCGGCCGGTATTGCTGGTGGCTATCGCCTACCTTTGACTGCCGTAGCGATGGTGCTGGGGGTGGGGGGGCCGGGGGCAGCCCAGCTAACCTGCCTTGCTACAGTGGTGGTTGCTGCCCTTTCGGGATTGGTGGCCGCACGGGCAGCCAATCAACTCTCTAGTTCCCTCCGGGCAATGATCCGCTAGAAGCCACGGTCAGGGGAATTACTGTGATATCTAGAGGGGGCAAGTTCTTTGCGCCCCTAATTTTGGGATTGTTGTCTAATACCAATTCTCCAAAGTCTGACTACAGAAGTTTAATCCCCCTAAATCCCCCTTAAAAAGGGGAACTTAAAGGGGGATTTAAATTCGATGTGTAGTTTTCATTTAGAGAAATGGTATAACGCAATCTACCAGATCAGCGATCGCACTCAACTTAATATCAACAGACTTTCTGTTTCACTATCAAAAATCAAATATACACAACTCTGTGGGATTGCTTCCGTCATCTTCTAATTTCAGAATGTCTTGATATTCCCTAAATTTATTGCCAATAATAGAATAGGTTTGTTCAGGAAGTAAAATTTTTATTCTCATAAAACTATTGCTATAATTACTCCAGAAAAGCTGGCGATTTCTAAGTTGCTTTTCATCATTATTTCCAAGGTATATATTATTGACAATTAAGTTCACTAAGTCTCGAAAATTGTTATAATTAATAGCTCCTATTAAATTTCTAAAGTTTTGCCTAGCTACTAGAGAAATAAGAGCTTGTTTCTGATGATTGTTATAATTATTTTTTAGCCATGAAACTAATAGTGGAAATTTAATAGCAATATCTATCGAAAGATTACTTAAAATAAAATCAACCGAAGAAGCTTGTTCTCTCTCTGGCATTTGATCAAGGCAACGCAATAACCAATCAACGGTATCGCTATTTACTTGATTGCTCTTGATAAAGTACGGAGAAATTTCTGCAATATATTCGCTAAAAATTGGGATAGGCGGTAGTGTATATTTATCTCTATTTACTAATTCACTAGGCGTTAAGTTTCGATACTGTTGCAATTGAAAAAACGGCAAGGGTAATCCAATGAAATAGATCTTTTTCCCAAATAATGTTGAAGATCGTTAAAAATGACTGCATTGTGTTAGGTTACTCAAATATTTGTAGGTAGATTACTGCTTTACTTTGGTACAAATTGTACTTGACAAACGACACGGAGTATAGAGTGCCAGCTTGACAACCTTTGAGTCGGTCTCGGAGACACTCAATGGGTTAACCTAAGAATGAACAGCGGTCGGCATTCCCCAGTTAGTTATTATGGCAAAAGGCTTTGGTCAGCTAGTTTTGACCCGCCAGCAGCAACAAGAAGCAAAGCTCTTGAGAAAGATTGTTCTTCAGCATTTTCAGCATTTGCCAGACCCCAGAGTCAGCCGCAAAAAAGACTATACCTATAAAGTCCCTTCAATTTTACGGCGAATCACCTCCTCCATTTGACGTAAACCCTCCTCCGTACTAGGGAAATTATACCTGATCGCATTCGGATCACGACGACTCATCAACGCCCGCAAAGCCTCATCATCCTCACGGTGTTGTAGAACATAGGCTCTGAGAGTGGACTTGCTCATTTCGTTAAAATTAGGCTTCATTTGGCAAAAACTCCCAATTTCCATCGGCATAAATAATCAATTCAATGTCTTCACCTGCCAAGATATAAATTTCGCCCCGTAACGGGTCAAATCGGAATAAAACAATATCCCGAAATCCATCCGAGAGACTTTGGCAAAGCTCAACCGACTTAATAGCTTGCTGTGTGGTTAACGAAAACAACTTACCTCCAAATGATAACACCTTTTCAGTTTACTCGAATTACCCTCAACCCTCACAAGCCCACTCATTAGTAAATTCTCAAAAAGTGCTGGTAGAAAAGCCATAGCCTAGTACCTAGGCGGTCAAACAGCCTAAGTAATACCAAATCCGCCTTGGAAAGTAAAGTAACAAATTAAGAATAAGTAAGCCAATAATAGTTGGTCAAGTTTTTCTGAGAGGGGGACAAGCGAGCTAGAAGGTAGATAGGGCAAGCAATATCGCTCTTTGTCCTTTGATGTAATCCTTCAACCGATAGCGGCTAATTTGCATTAGCTCTTCTATATTTTTTTGGAACATTTGATGTAGCTGGAGCCAATGATAGAGATGTTGACCCACATAAAAACTGCTGTGTCTGCGTTGACCTTTATATCTTTTTTCAGGTCTTGTGACATATTTTTGGATTCCCATATCCTTAATTTTTTTACCTTGTAGTGTGGCACTTGTATAGGCGATAGCTATAACAATTATCAGCTTTGATAGGTATTTCGGTGCTAATTGAGAACCTTCTAAGCTATAGCCTCCCGACTTAAAATCTCGAAACATCTCCTCAATATCAAATCTTTTTTGATCGGCAATTATTGCCGTCTCTAAATCTCCAAAATTTGTCAGAATATACCAAGGTTCTTTTGTTTGAAAACCCCCATAGTTTTTTTCCACTTACCCGCTAAGTTAAACTCGACAAATCCCTGCTCTTTTGTAATATTGACATCCTTCAAAAATAGTTGAGTTTCTGGACTTAAACTTAACTCTCTCATTTCCTAACTCTCTCATTGCTTGATAAATTCCTTCTTTTGTCTTCACATTTGTACTTTGTTTTTGTCTTAAACAAAAGTATAAACTCTGCTTCTGAAACCACTTTCCAAGACTAACCGAGCAAAATTTTCTATCTCCTAATACCACTATTTTATGACCTGATAGCACCGTCAATATTTTCCCCAATACTCGATGCTGTTCTTCGAGATTACTACTTCCTTTTTTATCTAATATCTCCCAATAGATTGGGATGGCTCTCTTGTCATAAATTAGACTCACCATCAAGATATTAATTGCTCCCCAACTCGTCCGGTCTATGGCAATATATACTAATCCTTTTATTGTGAATCTCTGCTGCTGTTTTAACATCTCTTTTAGGCAGAGAAACCAGATTTTTTCAATATTCAGAATTTCCAGCTTTAAAAATCTTTTTAGTTTTTTTCTCCGACTCTCAAACAGGATTGGTATTGGTAGTGCTTCTGCTAATATCTCTAACTTAGCTTGCTTTAGTATTTGCCAGGTTCCAACTATCATTAACAACAGTAGATATCCGGCTCGTCCCAGTTCATTTTCTAACACTTTCTGGTATAGTTCACTTATCATTTTCGTTATCTAGGTCATACATAGTAAATATGACTTATCTTTTTTGGGAGTCTGTGTCTGTATTCCATGCTAAATAAGCTTTTCAGCTTGCTTGTTCCCCTGTCAGAAATTTAGCTCTGCCCTTTTTTCTCTTTCCTTGGCATCTATTTCTTCCATTTCTGCATTTTGGACTAATTCTTTGGCTCTTTTTATCGTCATGGGAACTCTACTTATCCATTTTAGATGTTGAATTAGTTAAAGATTCTCTTGACTATATAAGGCACTGTCACAGACCATAATACTGTCAAATTTTATTTGTTTTTTAAATTCTACTAAGATTTTGCCAAAGACAGCTTACCCTTCTTCATTTCCATCTCCAACTCTCACAAATAATGGTACGTCTCCATCCTGGGTTGTTATTAAGTCTAAGACGCATTCTTTCAAATCTGGTCGATGGTCACGAGAATATACTTTGGTAATAATTATTGGTCTTTCTTTGATAATCTCTTCTTCTTTTTTCTCTTTTTTTTCTTCACTTTTATATTCTCCATCTAGATGAAATGATGTGGCATCTAGATGAGAATATTTTGTCTCTATTTTAAATTTGTTGATTAGCATTTCCCGCTTCTTGCACCGTCAAAACATCATGCCCCAAATTTCTCAACAATTCCACAACCGGCAAAGGAAACTGCTCATCTGCGTAAAAACGTGCCATCCCCTAAACTGCCTCATTCTGCTCAATGAGCAAATCAATCTCATCTTCATGAGCTGCCGCATATACCCAAGCATTAGCTAAATCCGTAGCCTTAATAGTCGGATAACTTGTTAATAAATCAGCATCACTATAACCAAGACGACGAGCTTCTACTAACACCCAAACTGGAATTCTTGTATTGGCAATGCAAGCTTGTCCGCCGCAAACTTTAGGCGTTTTCTCAATTCCCTGCCAATCACCACCCAGACTTTGAGCGAGTAACTGGATTACCTGCACTTTTTCGCTAGGTTTGAGGGCAAGAAGTTGCTCTTCTAACTCTTTGATAATCACAGGCTTAAATCCTCATAAAGTTTTGGCCAATTATCCTTAATCATTTTACCAGAAAATTTGGGTTGAAAACCTCCCACTTTTAGTAGAGTGTAAGGTGCGTGTTTGCGGCTATCAATTCGGTCAAAAAACTAAAATTAACAATCCGCTTTAACGCACCACCTTTATCATTCGGTTTGCCTGTGTCTTCCCAGGACTTTAACCCTCCCTTATTTTGCTCTTTTGCCCTTTGTCTCCCGCCTAGCGGCGGGTCGATTTTTTTGAGAAAATTGAGGTAGTGTTAAATCGATCGCCACAATCTCTACATTGACGTTTTGGTTTACCATTATCTGTAGAATCATTTTTGCTGAAGTTTGCGAATCTTTTGTCAGAAGACAAGATTCTAAATCCTTTAAAATGCCTCTTAGCTGACAGCTTAGTCGAATAAATCTACATTTCATAGCCAAATTTATTGGCATCTACTTCTTGTAAATTAATATCGATTAAACCGTATTCTGACCAGCGTTGGGAAACCTTGACCGCCATGGACGGATCCGACTCCAAAGGTTCCCCCCACTCGTGGTCAGTTTCAGGATACATTTTTGTCGTGGCATCAATTCCCATTCTCCCCCCCAAACCGACCTTTTCGCTGGCAAAATCGAGGCTATCAAAGGGGGTTTCCGGGAGAATAAACACATCGCGAACCGGATCCACTTTAGAACTAATTGCCCAAACCACTTGCCTGGGGTCGCGAATATTAATCTCCTTATCGACGACGATGACAAATTTAGTATAGGTGAACTGGGGTAAGGCACTCCAAAAAGCTAAGGCCGCTCGCCGCGCTTGTCCGGGATAGGCCTTATCAATGGAGATAATCGCCGCTTTATAGCTTAAAGCTTCCATCGGTAGGAAAAAATCCCTGATTTCCGACACCTGTTGCCGTAAAATCGGTGTATAAATACGATTAAGAGCGATCGCCATCATCGCTTCTTCCTTGGGAGGACGACCACTAAAAGTGGTTAAATAAATGGGGTCGCGACGATGGGTCATGCAGTGGAAATGAATCAGGGGTGAATCTTCCACACCGCCATAGTAACCCATGTGATCACCAAAGGGTCCATCTGGCAATACCTCTCCGGGGGTAATTGTTCCTTCGAGGACGATTTCTGCGTCGGCCGGCACTTCCAAATCGAGGGTTTTACACTTGGCTAACTGTACCCCAGAACCACCGTACAATCCCGCAAACAGCCATTCTGACAGATCTACGGGGATAGGAGTGGCGGCGGCCATGATAATCAGAGGATCGACCCCTAAAGCGATGGCTATTTCTAATTTTTTGCCCATTTGTGCCGCTTTTCGCAGGTGACGCGCCCCACCGCGCACGGATAACCAGTGGACGGTCATGGTATTGTGAGACTGTAGCTGTAAGCGATAGACACCGACGTTAGGGGTTCCCGTTTCGCAATCTTTAGTAATTACTAGCCCTAGGGTGATAATCTGACCTGCATCGCCCGAATAGGGACGAATCATCGGAATTTTCTTTAAATCTACTTCATCCCCCTCTAAAATCACCTGTTGACAGGCAGGGAAAAAGTTACGGTTGGGTTTGGCTTTCAGGACATCAAACAACACTTTACCAAAGTCGATCGCTTGGGAGAGTTTTTTCGGCGGTTTCGGTTGTTGCAAGAGGGCGAGTTTTTTGCCTAAATCTTCCAATTCTTCGGGTTTATTCAGGTTCATCGCCCAACAGATGCGTTCTACCGTTCCCATCAGGTTAATAGCGACGGGAAACTCGGCCTCTTGCACGTTTTCAAACAGTAGGGCCGGTCCCCCCACCTGCAGCATCCGATTAGCGATCTCGGCAATTTCTAAATCGGCAGAGACCGATGCACTAATGCGGCGTAATTGGCCACGATCTTCTAAAAGCTTAATAAATCCTCGTAAGTCTCTAGCCATGATGAAGAAATGTAAATAAATCCCTGTCTCTATTATCTCTTAGGGCGGCAGTTTCGGTGGGGGATAGTCACCGGTTTGAGAGTTGGAGGGGATTCTCGTCTAGAATTAAGTAAAAAAATCCCCATCTTACCCGGGTCATTCCTAACCCTAAGTTTATGTTTATTCAGCCCAGAGGTCAACATGATTAAGGATATTGAAATTAGTAATTTTAGATGTTTTGAGCATACCAAAATTGAAGGTTTTGAGCGAGTTAATTTAATTGGTGGTAATAACAATTCAGGGAAAACTGCCCTGTTAGAGGCAATATTTTTGTATAGTTATCCCTATCCAAATACTATTCATCCCTACATCAGAGGAATCATTCGTAGGCAATCTTTAGCAGTTGTTCAGGCTGTTCCCAAAAATGCTTGGGATGATTTATTATTCAATCTTGATAAAAAAAATATTATTGAGTTAAAAGGCTCCCAATCTAACCAAGGAGATAAATTGGTAAAAATATCGATTTCTAGTTCTCTTAAAGATAGTATTCTAGGAATCTCTGAAGACTTACAAAAATTATACGATTTTATCGCTAAAAATAAATCAGTTATTTCTATCTTAAATATTCACACAAGTTTTGACCATGATAATGACTCAAATGATGGTCAACTGAACTATTTTTTAATTGCTAGTTCTGAGGGAATACTCGCTTTACCTAATGGGGGTGATGAGGAACCAGTAATCATTGCCGCATCTGTCAATAAATCTTTGAAAGAATTGAGCGAGTCCTATACTAAAATAGTTTTTAATGAACAGGAAGAAGAAGTGCTAAAAGCTCTACAAATTCTCGATCCGTCCATTGAAAAAATAGAAAGTTTTTTTCTGGGTGAACCAAATTTATATCTGAAAAGAAAAGAGAGAAAACGCCTACCCATATCTCTGTTTGGTGAAGCTATTAATCGTCTGATAGAGATGATTTTTGCTCTACTCATCAATCCTAAAAAAATTATTTTTATCGATGAAATAGAAAATGGTCTTCACTATACTGCTTACCCAGATATTTGGAAAACTTTATTCCGATTAGCTATCGAACTAGATAGCCAAATTTTTGCCACAACCCACAGTTTAGAGATGATCCAAGCTTTTGCCGATGTGGGGTTAGAATATTATCCAGAAGAGGGGGCCTATTTTGAACTAGCAAGGAGTCCCAGAACTGATAAAATTATCGGTATTAAAAGTGAATTAGATATCTTAGATTACGCTCTCAAGCATAATGATCGAATCAGAGGTGAGTAGAATCGTGGCTAATGTAATAATTGTTGAAAGTCAAGATGATGCGGCTTTTTTACGAGCTATTATTGAGCATATTAATGAATCGAATCATTTAACGATAACTATTGTTGAATTTTATATTCTAGACGGAATAGAACGAGAAAATTATCGTAGCCTTGAACAACGACTGAAACGACTTAATGACACCCTGCTCAAAGATGATATTCAAAAGATAGGTATTGTTTTAGATTTAGATGAACAAACCAGAGAAGAAAGACTTGCTCTGGTTAGTCAATGTATTCAAAGAGTTTTTAGAGAAGCAGCCAGGATAGATGATACCCAAAAGCTATTTCAATTAAATGCTTCTACGAATACTCAAATAGGTTGTCATTTTCTTCATGTTAATGAACAGGGGGAACTAGAGACAGTGTTGAGAGAAATTAAAACCCAAGATTCTCCCCATGCTGATTGTGTAGAAGCTTGGCGATCCTGTCTTGCACAAAAAAATATTGATATAAATCGTAAAAAAATTGATAAATTGTGGATTCAAAACTATATCAGGGAAGATACACCATCACAGAATGAAAAAAGAGAGGCTAAGAAATATTGTAATTTATCCCATGCTTTAACCAAAAAAGACATTTGGAACTTTGAGCATGAGGTATTAAATGAACTCAAAGAATTTTTACAACTATTTGCTGTCTAATCAAAAATCCCCCTAGAAATCTAGAGGGATCGAGGGATATATGGAGGGCAATTTAGAAGTAAATTGTACCACCCCAACGCTCGTCTAGACGGGGAGCAACCAACATATAAGCGGCGACGTTATACACATCATCTTCGGTCAGATTGCGTAATTCTGGGAAGATATCGGGACGGCTAACATTGGGATGAAATTCGCTGAGATCATCTTCACCATCGTAACTGGTGGGATGTTCTAGATAATCAATCAATGCTAACAGATTATCTCTGGGAGGTTCCGCTTTTGCCAGATCGGCCAGACCCAAACTGACGTTATTATTAGTTTTGGTTTTACCTTGCAGGTGGCACTTAGTACAATTGGCGACAAAAAGTTTCTGTCCTTCCGTCGCTTGTTCAGAAGTCAAAGTCACCGATTCCCCTGCATCATTGAGGGTGATGGTGAGGCTTTCTTCATCGAGTTCTAAGGCACTAGCGCCGTTAAGATTGAATTGTAATACAAAAAAGACTACAGCGATCGCTGCCACAATCAAACGTTTGATCATTGTTCTCCTACTCGCAATTGTTCCAAGAAAGGGAATTTTAAGGTGACTAAAAAATTTTCTCCTCTGGGAGGGTATCGATCGATTCTAAGTGATCACGGACACCGAGAAGATCGCAGTGGGGAATAAAGTCAAGGGGACGTTTCCGTTTTCGAGGCGGTTACTCCTGAGCGTTGGGATAAAATCAGTGAGATAATTGCTTTAGCATCTTCTAGGGCGAGATTAGTCTGCCGATCTTTATAGGAGATGCCTAATTGGTCGCAAAGTGACAACACAGATTCATCGGCCAGATCGTACTCTGCCGCAATATCAGCGATCGATAGATCAGCAAAACCCATAGTCTAACGCACCCACCAAGGATAGAGAATACTTATTAGTTACCATAATTATCATGCCATTGCCGGGGACATTCTTAACAGTGATCAGTGATCAGTGATCAGTTGTGAGTTTTCAGTTTACTGATCACTGAAAAAAGCTCCCATCACCCTAAACCCCATCTCCCCACACCCCACACCCCACACCCTACACCCTACACCCCATTCCCCCAAAATTCCCTAATTTTCCCGACTTTTGCCTTTTTATTCCCTAAGATAGAGACTCGTGTAAACAAATTTAATTAAAATCGCAAAAAACCTGAAAAAATACTAAAATGTGATTAAGAATGTTATTTTTAGCGTTGTAAGGCTAAATCTTTCTCGATAACATTGTAATCATACCTCCACACTCTTTTGTACAAAGGACTGCACCTTTGTTAACTTATGGATATACAACTGATCAACATCGGCTTCGGTAATATTGTTTCCGCTAATCGGGTTATCGCCATCGTTAGCCCAGAATCGGCTCCTATCAAACGCATCATCAGTGATGCTCGGGATAAAGGCTGTTTAATCGATGCCACCTATGGAAGACGGACTCGTGCGGTGATCATCACCGATTCTAGTCATGTAGTGCTGTCGGCCATTCAACCAGAAACCGTGGCTCACCGTTTCGTGGTCAACAAGGAAGCCCCTGTTAATAGTAGCAACTAAGTTATTAACCCCATGCAACCCGGTCAATTAATCGTCATTACTGGCCCTAGCGGTGTGGGCAAGGGTACGCTAGTACGGCATTTACTAACTCGTTTCCCTAACCTCTACCTGTCCGTATCCGCCACTACGCGCCCACCTCGACCGGGTGAAATTGAGGGGGAAGATTACTACTTTCTCGACCGTCCCAGTTTCGAGGAGAAAATGGCAGCCGGAGAATTTCTCGAATCGGCTGAATACGCGGGCAACTACTATGGAACACCCCAATCAGCGATCGCCGCTCAATTAGCGGCAGGCCAGACCGTAATTCTAGAAATCGAATTAGAGGGAGCCAGACAGGTCTGTAAAAGCTTCCCCGAAGCGAGGAGAATCTTTATCCTACCCCCCAGTTTCGAGGAATTAGAACGTCGTTTGCGCGACCGGGGCAAAGATGCCGAAACAGCGATCGCCCGTCGCCTGGAGCGCGCCCGAGAAGAATTGGCCGCCAGCGAGGAATTCCCCCATCAAATCGTCAATGATGACCTAGAAACCGCCCTAGATGCCATCGAGAAGATTATTTTTAGCCGTTAGCCGTTAGGTGTTAGGGTGTTGGGGTTTTAGTTGAAATTCCCCACTTCCCCACTTCCCCACTTCCCATTCTCTAAGTTACCTAAAATATCGGATGAATACCCCCGCTACATTTTTCGATAAGATACTCACAAAAATTAGCGGGGGATGAAATCCGACCAGAATATTAGCAACGGAGCATCGGTTTAATTCCACCATCTGTGGACAAACTGTGTTATAATCTACTTAACCAATGGTCGAGAATTGTTATATGCTAGTCGTAGAAGCAAAGCTAAAAAACGGGACACTAGAGCAATATCACCGGCTTGATGAAGCTATCAAAACTTCTCAGTTTGTGCGTAATTCTTGTGTTCGTTATTGGATGGATCATAAGGGTACAACCCGCAATAATCTCCAAAAACTTTGCTCGGTACTAGCTAACAATAAAGAGACTCCTTGGGTTAATAAATTAAACTCACAAGCACGTCAATC
Source organism: Microcystis protocystis FBCC-A270 (assembly GCF_050500235.1). Classification (NCBI taxonomy): domain Bacteria; kingdom Bacillati; phylum Cyanobacteriota; class Cyanophyceae; order Chroococcales; family Microcystaceae; genus Microcystis; species Microcystis protocystis. The sequence continues at coordinate 3,444,030 of NZ_CP191407.1, read as the reverse complement.
TGCTGCTGATAGAGCCTGGCAATCAATTAGTAAGTTTTATCAGAATTGTCATGCTAATATACCAGAGAAAAAGGGTTTTCCTCGGTTCAAAAAGCATAGTCGTTCTGTTGAATACAAACTAACAGGCTACAAACTATCTGATGATCGACGTAAAATCAGATTTACTGATGGCTTTAAAGCAGGAGAATTTGATTTATGGTGTAGTCAAAAGACCTTAGTTTATTATTCAGAGCAACAGATTAGACGGGTAAGAGTTGTTAGACGTGCTGACGGTTATTATTGCCAGTTTCTGATTGACGTAGAACGGCAAGAATACCATAAACCGACGGGACAAATAACAGGAATTGACTTAGGGTTAAAGGAGTTTTATACCGATGCTCAAGGCAATACTGTAGAGAATCCACGTTATTTAAGAAAGTCAGAAAAACGACTTCAAAAAGCACAACGACGATTATCTAAGAAATTCCGTAAAGGAAAGAAACAGTCTAAAAACTATCACAAGCAACGGGTAAAAGTAGCTAGGCTTCATCTTAAAGTATCAAGACAACGTAAAGACAAAGCAATTAAAGAGGCTTTGGCGTTAGTCCAGTCTAATGATTTGGTAGTCTATGAAGCTTTAAAGGTAAGAAACTTAGTCAAAAACCGTAAGCTCGCCAAGTCGATTTCCGATGCTTCTTGGTATCAATTCACTCAATGGCTGAATTATTTTGCCAAGATTTATCAGATTGTTTGTGTTGCTGTACCACCGCATTTTACTTCTCAAGATTGTTCAGTTTGTGGGACGAGAGTTCAAAAAACCTTAAGCACTAGAACTCATCAATGTCCTAATTGTCAAACAGTCATAGATAGGGATCATAATGCAGCAATAAATATTCTTAAAAAAGGGTTGAAATATTTGGGAAATCATCTCAACGGTACTGTTGGGCAAACAGAAACCGACCCAAACGCCTTGGGAGAGTCCGACCTCTGGATTTTGAATGGAGACATTGAGAATCTAAGCTGTCTCGTTGAACAAGGAATTTCCGATAGTGATATGGGAAGAATCCCCCGTCACAGCGTAGCTTGACGGTGGGAGTATGTCAAAATCAAAAAACCAACCGCAGCAGCAAGACAAGAAAGCGCAATGATTCCTACCGTTATTGAAACCACAGGCCGGGGCGAACGCGCCTTCGATATCTACTCCCGACTACTACGGGAAAGAATCGTCTTTTTGGGACAAGAAGTAACCAGCGACCTGGCTAACCTAATCGTCGCCCAATTACTCTTTCTAGAAGCAGAAGACCCCGAAAAAGATATTTACTTGTATATCAACTCCCCCGGTGGTTCCGTTTCGGCCGGATTAGGGATTTTTGACACCATGAATCAAATCCGTCCCGATGTCAGCACCATTTGTATTGGTTTAGCCGCCAGTATGGGGGCTTTTCTCCTCAGTGCCGGCAAACCGGGCAAAAGAATGAGCCTACCCAACTCGCGGATCATGATTCACCAACCCCTCGGCGGCGCCCAAGGTCAGGCCACCGATATCGAAATTCAGGCCAAAGAAATTCTCTATCTCAAACAATTACTCAATCAACACCTAGCTAGTCATACCGGTAAACCTCTCGACCTCATCGCCGAGGATACGGAAAGGGATTTCTTTATGTCCGCCGAAGAGGCTCTAGACTATGGTTTAATCGATCAAGTCATCGATCGCAGTCCTTCCGCTTCCAACCCTCCCCAGAAATAATTATGATCGGGTAGGCCCTGTCTGCCCAGATTTTGTTGACACTCCCATCGCACTCATGCGATAGAGCTTAAATCTCCCCTTGCGCTCGGTGAGCGTAGTCGAACCGAGCGCAACTCGAGGTGCCAGTTTCCAATATGCCCTATCGTAAGTACTTAAGCAAAATTAATTACACATATCTAACCACCTCTTGCCTTTTGCCTTTTGCCTTTCTTCACTAGGAAATTTATTTTGCACGACTACTTAGCTTTTTTGAGTATATTTAATAAGGACGATAAATATAAATATAAATATAAGTGTTTGGAGAATCAAAATGTGGCGAAATGTGTCGAAGTGCTGTTCTATACTGGTCAGCTTTTCATGAGGGGAACCCTGGGGCGAATTACTTCGCTCCTTTAAAAGCCCCGTCTCATCGGTAAAACATACATAGCCTCCCGGCTGACATTCAAGGTAAAAAATAATAAACTAAAAAAAGAAAACATTCACAAGTATGTTTCCTCTGCTTTAATACTATTGTGATAATTGCGACTTGATCCGTCGATAGAATTCAGCCGTTAGTCGTCAGGAGTTGGTCGTCAGGAAGTGGTAAAATGGGGCAATGGGGAATTCAACTAAAACCCCAAAACCCAACACCTTCTAACTGATAACTGATAACTGACTCCCCATCTCCTCACTTATGCAGAATTTAGACGAAAATAGCCTCGATTGCGCCCCTAGTAAACCGGATTTAGCCGAACAAAGACAGGAATTTCGGGGACTTAGCAATAAAGTTTATTTTAATTTCGGTGGTCAGGGAACCTTGCCCAAGGCCGGATTAGAAGCGATTATCGATACCTATAATTTTCTCCAACAAAAGGGGCCTTTTTCAGGACAGGTAAACGATTGGATTACCAAAAAAACGGAACTTCTCAGGCAAGAAATGGCGCAAGAATTGGGAATCAGCCCCAGAACTCTCTCTATCACCGAGGATGTCACTGTAGGCTGTAATATCGCCCTCTGGGGGGTTGATTGGCAAGCGGGGGAACATATTTTACTAACCGATTGTGAACACCCCGGAATTATCGCCACAGTTCGGGAAATTGCCCGTCGTTATCATCTGGAAATCTCCACTTGTCCTATTCGGGAAACTTTAAACGACGGCAACCCGATAGAAGTCATTTCCGCTCATTTACGGCCAAAAACTAGGGTTTTGGTGGTCAGTCACGTTCTCTGGAATACTGGACAGGTTTTACCCCTCAAGGAAATCTCGCAGCTTTGTCATGATAATTCTGTCACCGAAAAACCCGTTTTAGTGGTGGTGGATGCTGCCCAATCCGTGGGTTGTTTGCCCTTGGATTTAAGCGCCACTGCCGCCGATTGTTATGCTTTTACAGGTCATAAATGGTGGTGTGGACCGGCCGGTGTGGGAGGATTGTATATTCGTCCCGAAATTTTCCCTAGTTTACAGCCCACTTTTATCGGTTGGCGCGGTATTGAAACAGATAAGCAAGGACAGCCTATCGGTTGGAAACCGGACGCTAGACGCTTTGAAGTGGCCACTTCTGCCTATCCTCAATTTGAGGGTTTAAGGGCAACTATTGCGGTACATAACGCCTGGGGTGATGGGGGACAAAGATACGAAAAAATCTGTCAATTAGCGGCTTATCTTTGGGGGGAATTAAAGACGGTTAAAGGGGTGAAATGTTTAAAAAATTCTCCGCCAGAATCCGGTTTAGTTTCCTTTCAAATTGACTCGGCCATCACCCCACAAAATTTAGTGCAACAGCTAGAAAAACAAGGGTTTTTACTGCGAACTCTCCTCGACCCCCTCTGTGTGCGTGCCTGTGTTCATTATTTCACTTTGCCCTCAGAAATCGAGCAGTTAGTAGCGGCTATCAAAAAGTTAGTCTAAACTGCGTCGGGGATATTTTTATCCCTCGGCCATTAAGCGCAATAATTCGTCAGTAGATAACTTACCGCTTGCGTCGGTCCCCTCCAATAAACTATCGGCGAGATCGCGTTTATGGTGGTGCAGATCGACAATTTTTTCCTCGATCGTATCCTTGGCCACTAAGCGATAAATCGTCACCGGACGTTTTTGGCCGATGCGGTGAGCGCGATCGGAGGCCTGATCCTCCACTGCGGGATTCCACCAGGGATCAAGATGGATAACATAATCGGCTGCGGTGAGATTTAATCCTGTCCCCCCGGCTTTTAAACTAATTAAAAATACGTCCCCTTCCCCCGCTTGAAAAGCTTTCACCTGTTTCTGCCGATCGCTGGCTGGGGTACTACCATCGAGGTATTGATATTTTATCTGCCGTTGATCGAGATAACTGCGGATAATCGCTAAATGATCGACAAATTGACTAAATACCAACGCTTTATGCTGATTATCTAATAAATCATCCAGAATTTCCCCGAAACGGGACAATTTCGAGCCGGCTAAATCCAAATCCGGAGCCACTAACTGCGGGTGACAGCAGGCCCGGCGTAATTTCATGATCTCTGCCAGTACCTGGAGATGTTTGGCTCCGGCGGTACTGTCACTCTCGCTTAATTTCTCCAAAGCACGCCGCCGTAAGGCCTCGTAAAACGCCTTCTCCTCGACGCTTAACTCGATCGGGACTAAAATCTCGGTACGCGGCGGTAATTCCGCTAGAACTTGGTTTTTGGTGCGCCGGAGAAGGAAAGGCCGCACCAGTTTTTTTAACTGTTCGCGAGCGGTTTTATCGCCGTATTTTTCGATCGGGGTGGCGAAACGGCGATCAAAACTTTCCAAAGACCCCAACAATCCGGGGTTAATAAAACGGAAAAGATTCCATAATTCCCCTAAATGATTCTCTATCGGTGTTCCCGTGGTGATTAGTTTAAAATCCCCCCGCAGATTCATCGCTGCTTTCGATCGCTTGGTGGAGAAATTCTTAATCGCTTGGGCCTCATCGAGAACGATTGTCCGCCATTCTACCCCGGCCAACATGGTGGCAACTTCTTCCTGCTGTAATAACCCATAGCTACAGACCAACAGATCAAAAGGTTGCAGTCGATCGAGTAGCGCTTGCCGATCGCCTGTTCCCAGTTGGATGATATTTAAGGTGGGTGCGAACCTTTCCGCCTCACTAATCCAGTTCAAACATACTGAAGTAGGAGCGATCGCTAAAGTCGGTCCCTCGGAGGCGCGGGTTAGGATCACTGCCAGAGCTTGTAAAGTTTTCCCTAATCCCATATCATCGGCCAAACAGGCCCCGGCCCCCCACCGGGCCAGTCTAGCTAACCAGCGAAAGCCTTCCAATTGATAGTCGCGCAATTCTGCCTGTAGAGTTGAGGGGACTTCTGGGGTAAAATCCTGACTCTCCTGAAAGCGTTGCAAATTATCGCGCCAACGTTTATCGGCCTTGAGTTGTCCCACTTCCTCGGTGAGTTCCGAGAGCATCGGGGCAGCGAAGGGATGAAACCGCAAACCGTCGCCGGACTTTTCCGAAAAAGCACGCATTTCCTGTAACCGTTCCCGAAATGCCTCGGTTAGAGCGAGAAATTGACCATCTCCGAGGGGAATAAACCGCCCCGGCGATCCCTCTAGCAATTTCATCAACTCCTGCATACTCAGCACCGATTTCTCCTCTATGTGCAGTTCCCCACTGACCGCAAACCAATCCCGTTGACTGTGGATATTTAGGTGTAGGTCTTGTAATCGAAGCTGACGCGACACCCGCCATTTTTCTCCTTCTGGCCATTCCACAAGGACGCTATCGTTTAATTCCCGCAATTCCAGCAGTAGATCTAGACAATCCTCTGGATTTTCTAGTCGCCATTCCCCGTTTTCTTCCTCGAAACTGATCAGGATCGGACAAGAATCGATCGCTGTTTGGGCCAGTTTTTTCTCTAGGGCCAGATCCCTAGTTGTTTGCAGCCGTTCCCCCTCAATCTCGGCGATTACTGTTTCGCCCCCTTTTCCAGGCTGGAAATAGGGACCAGCTGCCCCAAAAGGACGGCTGAGAACCGCCACTTTTAAACCCTCTCCGGCCGGTAAGAGATGAATCCGGGGTTGACTATCGGCTGCCACTGACCGGGCTGCTTTTCCTCCCCCGATATCGGAATGTACTGTCACTATCCCGGACAGGGAATTGATCGCGGCCAGGACTTTTTCCCGGCCCTTGTCGGGTACTTCTAAGCGGTTGCTTTTGCCGATAATGTCGGCGATGCTTCTGTGTTCCGGCTTGACTTCGATTACCTTAACGCGAGTGAGGGTTTCTTTCCAAATCAGCACTTCTTGGTGATCGCTGAGATCGGGCAGTAAAGACAGGATTAATTTACCCGATTTTTCCTTACTTACTCGCAATTCCGGTTCCCCGGCGACGATTTCTACCCGCGTTCTGGGGGAATCTTCCCAAAACACCAGGGGATGACCGATCAGTTCGATAATGGCCCGGTACTCAAAGTGATACTCGTTCTGGCCATAGTAACTGGATTCCACGAAGATATGGGCGCAAATTTTCAGGTCTTGCGGGGTTAAATAGTCAATTTCCCCAGTTTTTCGCAGACGTTTAAGGGAGACGGGACGGCCACGACTCCAATTACCCCGCGCGTCGAGTTTCTGTTCTTTTGGTTGCAGGAAATAATCCTCGGAATGGATAGTGAGAAACCAAGCAAGGCGGACGACGGGGTTGGATTTACCCGGGGTTGGTGTTGGCGCGCAGAGATTAGTCAAGGCATTCAGGCACAGTTGCCAAGCTTCTTGGGGTTCGATCGCATCCACCAGGGGGGAAGGGAGATGCCATTTTATAACCACTTCCGCTTCCGGCGCTCGATCGAGTCGGGACAGTAGGGCCCCGGTTTCCAGGGCTAACCAATGGTAGCCAGCCGCCTTGGCATCTTTGTAGAGGGGCAGCAATAGGCGGGGCAGATGTTTTTTAGCGATGCTGCTACTCATCCAGTAGAGACAGATACTACAGATAAGAGTCTCTAGACCCTGGCCCATTTGGTAGGGATTGATCGTCGCGTCGATGATTGCGTCTTTGGCCTGCATATCTCCCTGACGGGCAGCGATGATTTTTTCCAGACGGGCATAGATCGGACTGAAAAGATGATCGTTTTGACGCGCCACCCAACTGGTATAGCTGGCGGCTTCGGCGAGACGTTCGGGGGTTCCTTCTTTGAGGAGGGCAAAAATAAAGGAGAAGCCGCTAATCGAAGAAAAATAGATTTTTTGTTTTCCTTTGGCTTTTTTTAGGGCTTTAAGGGCGAGGGTATATTCTTGGATCGCTTTGCTGTTTTCCCCGCCTAGAAAGGCAATCCAACCCCGTATCGCCCCGATTGCTGCTGCTTGGCTTTCCGGGAAGGGGCGATCGAGATACCGACGCACTTTATCGCTTTGTCCTCGGATGATTGCCTGTTCGAGCCACAAATGGCCTTCGGAAACACTGGTCTGGTCTTGACAGAGTTCTTCTAGGAGGGAAAAAGCTCCATCGGCGCGAGTTATTTTTTCAAAAGCCTTGACAAGAATGCTATTTAGTGCTAGGGCTTGAAATTTGGTCGGTTGCGTCCGTAACCAATCCCCATCGAAGGGGTTATCGTAGATGAGGATGAGAAGGTCTTCTAGGCTGGTTTTTGAGGAAGAATAGCTGGTTTTCTGATAATCGGCGATTTGTTGTTCGATCGAGTCGAAATCCTGACGATAGATGGCCAGACGGATTTCTCGGATTAATTGCTCTTTTCCCTGAAAAACTAGGCTTTCATCCCAACGAGTTCGGGGTTGCGGCAGTTTTGCCTTGATAATCTCGGCAAAACGCTTGAATTCTCCCTTACTAACGCTATCACGGCTGGCAATCTCGACGAGGAGGGGATGACAGCGCGGCCCGTAGCCTTTGTCCTGGGTGATTACTTCCGCTTCTAGGAGGATATCTAAATGGGATTTCAGGGTTTGGCCGTTAAATCGCCGGTTGTTCTCGTCGCGGTAATGAGCTTGATTTAAACAGTCTAGAAAAGTGCTGCGGGCGATCGGTTCATAGATTAGGGAAAAAAGACGGACGATCACCTGATCGAGTGCCGATAATTGTTGGTAGCGTTCGATAAGTTGGCGGCGGATTTGCTCGATATCTTTCATATTCGGTTATATTCGCTGATAATCCTAATCTTTTTGCGGGGATATGACTGCAATTTATGGACGGGTTTCCAAAAAAGGTTCGATATCGATCGGGAACCAGTCCCCGTCTAATACCTGTTGGAGAGTGAATATAAACTCTAGGGGAATCACGTTTTTATCGACGATTCTGGCGTTAATCAGGGATTTTCTGGCGGTTAAATAGGCTTTTTCCCAAGAATCGCGGGCATGGTTGACGAGGGTGGCACTATCTATTTTTTGTTCTAATTGCGATCGGAAAGCTGCGATCTCCACTATCCAGTGACGGGCATTCCGTTCTTTTTCCGATTCCCAATAGGATAGTTTGAGCAAGTGTTCGATTAAAACGGTTAATAAACTCGTTATTGCCTGTCTCTCGCTTTTTCCCATGCACTCCACTTCCTCGATCAGGTTTTCCCAGTCCACCAGGTCAAACTCTTTTCGCTTTAACAGTTCGGCGGTTTTTTCTGTCCAGAGAACAAAATCTTCCTCGTAGAGAGCGGTCATCATAGATTTCTCATCCCGACTGGGAGCGCGGGGTAATGGCTCGATTATAACTCTCGATCGCTATCCTGGATCAGCTTCTAGTGCGGGGAATTTTTGTCAAGTTAGAGATTTATGCCCTATCACAAGTTGTTCTTTTTGTCAAAAAAACTTTTTCTTTTTAACAAAAGTACACAAACATTTTGATCAATCTTATTGGCGATGTTATTTTGGGACTAGAGGGGAAAGATAACCTCACTGCTAGAATTTAATTTTCAAACAAATAACCTCAGAGTATAAATTATGACCTTTACACCAGCTATTGATCCAGATATTGAATACCCCGATAGTGACGGTAAACCCATGGCTGATAATACCGAACAATACGAATGGATCGTGAAAATCAAAGAAAATCTTGAGATTCTCTTTGCTAATTCTCCTAACGTTTTTATTGCGGGGGATCTCCTCTGGTATCCTGTCCAAGATAAAAAAATTACCGGACCGGTTGCTCCCGATGTTATGGTAGTATTTGGTCGTCCGAAAGGAAGACGGGGTTCCTATAAACAATGGCAAGAAGATAACATTGCTCCTCAAGTGGTCTTTGAAATTCTCTCCCCTTCTAATAGCTTAGAAGAAATGGAGCGAAAACTACTGTTTTATCAACGTTATGGAGTGGAAGAATACTATCTCTATGATCCCGATTCTCATAATTTTCAAGGATGGTTGAGACAGGAAGGACTATTAAGTTCTATCCCTGAGATTAAGGGATGGGTTAGTCCTCGGTTAAATATCCGATTTGAATTGAGAGAAGATGGGTTAGAAATTTATAGTTTAGATGGTCAGAAATTTTTAAGTTCTATCGAGTTATCTCAAAAAGCTGAACGTTTAGCCGAATATATCCGTTCTCTAGGAATTGATCCCGATACTTTATGAATATTTAAAGGAGCAGAAATTATGACCTTTACACCAGCTATTGATCCAGATATTGAATACCCCGACAGTGACGGTAAACCCATGGCTGATAATACCGAACAATACGAATGGATCGTGAAAATCAAAGAAAATCTTGAGATTCTCTTTGCTAATTCTCCTAACGTTTTTATTGCGGGAGATCTGCTCTGGTATCCCGTCCAAGATAAGAAAATTACCGGACCGGTTGCTCCCGATGTTATGGTAGTATTTGGTCGTCCGAAAGGAAGACGGGGTTCCTATAAACAATGGCAAGAAGATAACATTGCTCCTCAAGTGGTCTTTGAAATTCTCTCCCCTTCTAATAGCTTAGAAGAAATGGAGCGAAAACTACTGTTTTATCAACGTTATGGAGTGGAAGAATACTATCTTTATGATCCCGATTCTCATAATTTTCAAGGATGGTTGAGACAGGAAGGACTATTAAGTTCTATACCTGAGATTAAGGGATGGGTTAGTCCTCGGTTAAGTATCCGATTTGATTTGAGAGAAGATGGGTTAGAAATTTATAGTTTAGATGGTCAGAAATTTTTAACTTCTCTTGAGTTATCTCAAAAAGCTGAAGAAGCAAGTTTACAATTAGAACAAGAGCGTCTTAAAGCTGAACGTTTAGCTGAATATATCCGTTCTCTAGGAATTGATCCCGATACTTTATGAATATTTAAAGGAGTATAAATTATGACCTTTACACCAGCTATTGATCCAGATATTGAATACCCCGACAGTGACGGTAAACCCATGGCTGATAACACCGAACAATACGAATGGATCGTGAAAATTAAAGAAAATCTTGAGATTCTCTTTGCTAATTCTCCTAACGTTTTTATTGCGGGAGATCTGCTCTGGTATCCTGTCCAAGATAAGAAAATTACTGGACCGGTTGCTCCCGATGTTATGGTAGTATTTGGTCGTCCGAAAGGAAGACGGGGTTCCTATAAACAATGGCAAGAAGATAACATTGCTCCTCAAGTGGTCTTTGAAATTCTCTCCCCTTCTAATAGCTTAGAAGAAATGGAGCGAAAACTACTGTTTTATCAACGTTATGGAGTGGAAGAATACTATCTTTATGATCCCGATTCTCATAATTTTCAAGGATGGTTGAGACAGGAAGGACTATTAAGTTCTATACCTGAGATTAAGGGATGGGTTAGTCCTCGGTTAAGTATCCGATTTGATTTGAGAGAAGATGGGTTAGAAATTTATAGTTTAGATGGTCAGAAATTTTTAACTTCTCTTGAGTTATCTCAAAGGTTAGAACAAGAGCGTCTTAAAGCTGAAGAAGCAAGTTTACAATTGGAACAAGAGCGTCTTAAAGCTGAAGAAGCAAGTTTACAATTGGAACAAGAGCGTCTTAAAGCTGAAGAAGCAAGTTTACAATTAGAACAAGAGCATCTTAAAGCTGAACGTTTAGCCGAATATATCCGTTCTCTGGGAATTGATCCCGATACTTTATAATGATATAATTTATCGGTTGTGACGAATACTAATTAACTGGTAAACTGCCGAAATTATTGTCATTGAACCTAGTCTAGGGCTATACTCAACTATGTAATTACTAAAAAAGCAAATCTATGAAAGCTTGGGCAAAATCTTTAGAAAAACCAGCAGTGGAATTTTCTGAAACGCAATTAACCTTACTATCGGGGAAAATTCCCGACGGATTGCGGGGGAGTCTCTATCGCAATGGTCCGGGGAGATTAGAAAGAGGTAAGCAAAAAGTTGGTCATTGGTTTGACGGAGATGGGGCAGTTTTAGCTGTACATTTTCATGATAATGGAGCCAGTGCCACCTATCGTTATGTTCAGACTGCTGGTTATCAGCAAGAAAGTACCGCTAATCAATATTTATTTCCTAATTATGGCATGAATGCCCCCAGCTTCTTTTGGAATAATTGGGGAAAAGAGGTAAAAAATGCCGCTAACACCTCGGTGTTAGCTTTACCCGATAAATTATTAGCTCTCTGGGAAGGGGGTTTTCCCCATAAATTAGATTTACAATCTTTAGAAACCCTAGGTTTAGATAATTTATCTAGGTTACAAGCAAAGGAAACTTTTTCCGCTCATCCTAAGCTAGATTTGTCCAGAGGAGAGATTTTTAATTTCGGGGTGACAATCAGTGCCAAAGTTAGTTTAAATCTCTATAAGTCTGACTCCACTGGTCAAATTATCCACAAAAAAACTTTTGATTTAGATAGATTGTCTCTGCTGCATGACTTTGTTTTAGCAGGACAGTATTTGGTCTTTTTCGTTCCACCGATAAAAGCGGATAAATTATTGATACTGTTGGGATTTAAAACTTTTAGTGATGCCATGCAGTGGCAGCCAAAATTAGGAACAAGAATACTAATTTTTGAGCGAGATTCTCTGGAATTAGTCAGTGAAAGTGTTACCGATTCATGGTTTCAATGGCACTTTGCTAATGGTTGTGTGAATGAGCAAGGCAATCTTGAAATTGTTTTTGTCCGTTATGATGACTTTAAAACTAATCAATTTTTAAAAGAAGTTCCCACGGGTAAAACCGAAACCTTAGCCATTGGAAAATTGGCAAGTATTACTATTAATCCCCTATCAGCAAAAGTGATTAATCAGGAAATTCTCTCGGATTTAAGCTGTGATTTTCCAGTGGTTTCCCCGCAACTGGTGGGACAAAAATGGCAAAATACTTTTTTAGCTGTCCATCGTCCTGATAGCGATATTCGTCGGGAAATTATCGGACTTCCTGCTTGTTATAATCACTCCACAGGTAAGTTAACTATTGCTTATCTGGAAAATAACTGTTATGGCAGTGAACCGATTTTTGTCTCCGATGGTTTATCTCCAGAGACAGGATGGTTAATCGTCGTGGTTTACGACGGCAATAATCACAGCAGCCAAGTGAGAATCTATGACAGTCAGCAGTTAGAAAAAGAACCCCTTTGCTGTCTGCAATTACCCAGTGTTATCCCTCCCAGTTTTCATGGTACTTGGCAAGAAAAATCAGAAAAAGGCGCTATTTAGAAAACGGGTTTCTTTGAGAAACCCGTTTTCTGGACTTGTGAGAGAGAAGCTTTATTCGATTTCTCTACGGTTGAAGATTTAATCAATTGGTTAAATACTTTAACTGCTTAGTTCTTACGACTGCCTCAAGACGGAGTTATCGAAAACTTTTTTTCGATCTGGCTTTTATGTGTTATAATATCTACCAGAATTAGACTACTTTCCCCATAATGCCATGTTCTTTGAACTGTTGACTGTACCCATCGAAGCGATCACAGACACATTTACATGACTAACAATATTGACCATGATCGCTTATTTAAGGAGTTAATCTCCACCTTTTTTGTAGAATTTATCGAGTTATTTTTTCCTCAATTGATGGATTATTTAGATAGGGACTCGATTACTTTTTTAGACAAAGAAGTATTTACCGATGTCACGGAAGGAGAAAGGTATGAAAGCGATTTAGTCGCACAAGTTAAGTTTAGAGGAAAAGAATCTTTTTTTCTGATTCATCTGGAGGCGCAGGAAAGTTCCCGCAAGTGGTTTAATCGGCGAATGTTTACTTATTTTGCTCGCTTTCATGAGAAATTTGTCTTACCGATTTATCCGATTGTAATTTTTTCTTATTCAAAGCCAAAAAGAGAAGCGATTAGTCAATATGTAGTCGATTTTCCCGATTTTAAGGTATTAGAATTTAACTATCAAGTAGTGCAGTTAAATCAATTAAATTGGCGAGATTTTCTTAATCAACCGAATCCGGTTGCTTCAGCTTTGATGGCGAAGATGAACATTGCCGAGAAAGAGCGAGCCAAGGTAAAAGCGGAATGTCTGCGCTTGTTAATTACTTTAAGGTTAAATCCTGCGAAAATGCAATTAATTTCTGGATTTATTGATACATATCTCAATCTAAATCCGGTGGAAGAGAGACAATTTCAAGAAGAGATTAGCACATTTAGTCAACCCGTACAGGAGGGAGTCATGCAAATTACCACCAGTTGGATGCGTCAAGGTATTGAACTAGGTATCGAACAAGGTATTGAACTAGGTATCGAACAAGGTATCGAACAAGGTATCGAACAAGGTATCGAACAAGGTATCGAACAAGGTATTGAACGCGGTATCGAACAAGGTATTGAACGGGAAAAGACATTGATTCTTCGTCAACTTAAACGCAAGTTAGGGGAGATTAATCCTTCATTAGAAACTAAAATCATGGAGTTAAGTATTGATGATGTCGAAGCATTAGCAGAAGCTTTATTCGATTTCTCTACAGTTAAAGATTTAATCAATTGGTTAAATACTTTAACTGCTTAGTTTTGAGGTTAGCGTTCACCTTCTGACAACAACCCACTAAAATTGTCATAATGAAACAGACAACCGCTAATTATGATGAACCTTGGAAAGAAGCTTTAACCGAGTATTTTGAGGCGTTTTTACATTTCTTCTTTCCTGAAGTTCACCAATTGATTGATTGGACAAAAACTCCCGAATCCCTAGAAAAAGAACTTAAACGGATTACCGCTTCAGCAAAGACAAAAAAACGTTTCGCTGACAAACTCTATAAAGTCTGGTTACTCAGGGGTGAAGAAGTCTGGATTTTGATTCATATTGAAATTCAAAGTCAATACGAAGAAAATTTTCCTCAGAGGATGTATATTTATAACTATCGGGCCTTTGATTTGTATCAGAAACCAGTTATCAGTCTCGCTATATTAGGAGATGAACGAGTAAATTGGCGACCAGATTCTTATAATTATACTATCGCTGGTTGTGAAGTGAGTCTGAAATTCCCAACGGTTAAATTACTGGACTATGAGGAAAGCTGGTCAGAACTAGAAGCAAGTAGTAATCCTTTTGCTATAATAGTGATGGCACACCTGAAAACAAAAGCGACTACTGGGAAGCTGCCAGAACGGGAACAGTGGAAGTGGAGGTTAATCAGGGGATTATATGAAAAGGAGTTCGAGAGAGAACAGATAATTAAACTGTTTGAAATCATCGACAATATGATGACTTTATCCTCTGAATTGCAGTCAAGTTTAGAGAGTAAAATTAAACAATTTGAGGAGGAAAGAACCATGCCTTTAATGAGTAATATGGAGTTACGAGGAATAGAACGCGGTAAGGAAATTGGTAAGGAAATTGGAGCGTTAGAAAATGCTCGTAACTATGTTAAAACGGTGCTGAAAATGCGATTGGGTGACATTCCAATAGAAATTGAGCAAGCTGTTGATAAAATTTCTGTATTATCGATTTTAGACGAGTTACTGAAATCGGCATTAACCGTTAATTCTTTTGATGAGTTGCATCAACTTTTAGAACAATAGTCTCAGTAATTTTCTTCTCCAATGAACCCAGCAACTGCCAATTATGATGAACCTTGGAAAGAAGCTTTAACCGAGTATTTTGAGGCGTTTTTACATTTCTTCTTTCCTGAAGTTCACCAACTAATCAGTTATCAGTTATCAGTTATCAGTTATCAGTGACTAATTGGAAGCAAGTAGCAATCCCTTTGCTATAATCGTCATGGCACACCTGAAAACAAAAGCGACTACTGGGAAGCTGCCAGAACGGGAACAGTGGAAGTGGAGGTTAATCAGGGGATTATATGAAAAGGAGTTCGAGAGAGAACAGATAATTAAACTGTTTGAAATCATCGACAATATGATGACTTTATCCTCTGAATTGCAGTCAAGTTTAGAGAGTAAAATTAAACAATTTGAGGAGGAAAGAACCATGCCTTTAATGAGTAATATGGAGTTACGAGGAATAGAACGCGGTAAGGAAATAGGCAAGGAAATTGGTAAGGAAATTGGCAAGGAAATTGGGGCTTTACAAAAAAGCCGTGATGACATCAAAACAGTTTTAACTGTGCGGTTTGGCGAGATTTCTTCAGAAATTGAAGAGATAATCGGCAAAATGACTAACCCTACTATCTTAGAAGAGCTACTAAAATTAGCAGCTACCGCTAATTCTCTCGCAGAATTTAAGCAGTCTTTGGCAAAAATCCAATCCTAGAACTTCTTTAGAAAACGGGTTTCTTTGAGAGATACCGACCTCGACGGCACTCAATCGGTGTGGATGGTGCCTTCTTTAGGGGCTTAATTGTTTAATTTTTACTCTTTATTCAGGAAAAAATCATGTCAACTCCTTTTTTAGTTAAGGATATCAATCCCAGCAATCTAACGGTGGTGGGTAATACCCTCTACTTCAGCGCCGCTGACGGCGTTATACTTTAGACGTTCATAATCTGAGATTTATTAAACTTCTGAAATCTTAGAGTCAGCAAGGAATCCAGTTCTTTTTTATGTTTCAGATGGGCATCATTCAGACATTCATAAATGGCTGAAGAAAAGTCAGAAAAGTTTTCATAATATTTACCATGTAAACATTTCTTTTTGACAAATTTCCACAGCCTTTCAATTAAATTTAGATTAGGCGAATAAGACGGCAGATAGAGTAGCTCTATTGACAAAGAAAGAGCCAATTCTTCAACAATTTTACATTTCTGATAGCGGGCATTATCTAAGACTAGAGTGATGGGAATCATTAGTCCTAAAGCAGCTATTTTTTCAAGAAGTTCACAGACTTGAGTTGCCGTAATATAAGTGTCATTAGTAACTAGAATAACTTCATGAGTTATTGCATTTAATGCTCCTAAAACATTGAAGCGTTTACGCCCGCTCGGTGACTTAACAAAAAGTCTCTCAAAACACCAAACAAAACCGAGAAATGCTCCCATGACGAAGTGAGCGGCATCAACAAAAAAAACAGCCCTTTTTCCTTCTTTAGCCTCATTTAGTCTGGGTTCTAGCTTTTTTTCTTTGTAGTCTTCTTGTTCATCTGGGTCAGCTTTAGAAGGAAGAGAACCTATTTTTAAACATTTCATTCCCAAGGATTTTAAGAATTTCCTCACTTGGGTAGGACTTCGTTTTATCCCTGTCAATTCTTCTATTCTATATACAGCTTCATTTATTGTGGCTGGTGGATTTTTCTCGAAATATTTTTTGAGTGTTTCTCTTTGAGACTCTAATTCACTTTTAGGGCGATAGAAGTTGATTTCTTTTAATTTTTCTATTCCGCCCTCTTGATAATCTCGAAGATAGGTTAATAAGGTATTTGGCGAGATTCCTGCTAACTGACAAATTTTTTTGTGCGGTATCTTTTGGCTTTTTAACCAGAGAACTTCCATCTTCAGTTGAACCCGGGGATGAGGATGATGAAATCTTTCATAATACAGTGAGTTCTTTTCTTCTTCCGTGAATTCTAGGTTAATCATGTTTTTAATGAGTGCTTTGCTTCTAATTATGACTCTTGAACTATATTATTGTCTTTGAGTAAAAAATGCAAGTTATAACCGTGCAAAGTATAACGGCACTGAATTGTGGAAAAGCGACGGTACGGCGCTGGGTACGGTTCTGGTCAAGGACATCCGCCCTGGTTCCTCTAGCTCCTCGCCAGGCAGTCTTACAGTAGTGGGCAACACCTTGTACTTTACCTCTGATGACGGGGTGAACGGTAAGGAATTATGGAAGAGCGACGGCACGGCGGCGGGTACGGTTCTGGTCAAGGACATCCGCCCCGGCTCCTCTAGCTCCGGTGGCGTTATCACTGGTGGCTTGAGTTCCAACCCCCGCAATCTAACAGCGGTGGGCAATACCCTGTACTTCAATGCCTTTGACGACGTTAACGGTGAGGAATTGTGGAAAAGCGACGGCACAGCGGCCGGTACAGTTCTGGTAGCCGACATCGGCCCTGGTTCCAATGGCTCTGGCCCCCGCAATCTGACGGCGGTGGGCAATACCCTGTACTTCACTGCCTTTGACGACGTTAACGGTGAGGAATTGTGGAAAAGCGACGGCACAGCGGCCGGTACAGTTCGGGTCAAAGATATCCGCCCTGGTTCCTACGGCTCCAACATCCGCTTTCCGACAGCAGTAGGCAATACCCTCTTTTTCACTGCCGATAACGGCGTAAATGGTCGGGAATTGTGGAAGAGCGACGGCACGGCGGCCGGTACGGTTTTGGTCAAAGATATCGCCCCCGGTTCGTCCAACCCAAGCTATCTGACGGCGGTGGGTAACACAGTGTTCTTCAGCGCCAATGACGGCGGCGGTTACGGCGGCGTTAACGGTAGAGAATTGTGGAAAAGCGACGGCACAGCGGCGGGTACGGTTCTGGTCAAAGATATCGGCGTTTCTCACCCCTATATCCCTGGCACTTACCCCAACAATCTAACGGCAGTAGGCAATACCCTGTTCTTCACTGCCTCTGACAGCGTGAACGGTGAGGAATTGTGGAAAAGTGACGGCACAGCGGCCGGCACGGTTTTGGTCAAAGATATCCGCCCTGGTTACTCTAGCTCCCTCCCCCGCTATCTAACGGCAGTGGGCAATACCCTGTACTTCACTGCCTTTGACGACGTTAACGGTAAGGAATTGTGGAAAAGCGACGGCACGGCGGCCGGTACAGTTCTGGTAGCCGACATCCGCCCTGGTTCCAATGGCTCTAACCCCCGCAATTTGAGGGTAGTGGGCAGCACCCTGTACTTCAGCGCCAATGACGGCGTTAACGGTTATGACTTGTGGGCTTTAAATGTGGGTACGCCCGCAGTTCCCACCCTCGCTATTGCCGCCACCAGTGCCAATCAAACCGAGGGCAATAGTGGCAGTAAAGCCTTTACCTTCACCGTCACTCGTGCGGTTAATACCACGGGAAGCAATAACGTCAACTGGGCAGTTACCGGCAGCGGCAGCAATCCTGCCAATGCCACTGATTTTGTCGGGGGAGTGTTACCCAGTGGGGTAGTGAGTTTTACGACGGGGGAAATCAGTAAGGTGATTACTGTTGACGTTCAGGGAGATACAACAGTAGAACCGAACGAAAACTTTACCGTTACCCTCTCCAATGCCACCAACGGCGCTACTATTACTACCGCTACTGCCACCGGAGCCATTCAAAATGATGATACCAGTGTCACCCTGGCGGTTTCTCCCGCAAGCGTAACTGAAGACGGGACAAGTAATCTGGTTTATACCTTCACTCGTAGTGGAGTAACAACAAGTGCTTTGACAGTCAATTACAGTATTGGGGGGACTGCGACTCTCAATACCGATTACACTCGCAGCGGGACTAACAATACTGTCACCTTCGCAGCTAATGCTACTACTGCTACCGTAATCGTTGACCCCACTGCTGATACTACAGTGGAAAACAATGAAACGGTCGCCTTAACTCTTACTTCGGGGACTGGTTATACAATAGGTACACCAACCGCAGTGACGGGGACGATTAATAATGATGATACCAATGTTACTCTTGCGGTCTCTCCTGGAAGTGTTACCGAAGACGGGACAAATAATCTGGTTTATACTTTCACCCGTAGCGGAGTAACAAGTAATGCTTTAACAGTCAATTACACCCTCGGAGGGACAGCGACTTTAAATACCGACTACACTCGTACAGGGACTACCAATACAGTCACCTTTGTTGCTGGTTCATCCACTGCTACCGTAACCGTTGACCCCACTGCTGACACAATAGTAGAAAGTAACGAAACTGTTATTTTAACTCTTGCTGCGGGGACAGGTTATACAATAGGTACACCAACCGCAGTGACGGGGACAATTACCAATGACGACTTTTCCCAACTCTCCATCAACGACATCATTACTGTTGTCGAAGGTAAAAATAGTAATGCAGTTCTCACCGTCACTGTAAATAATCCCAATCCACAACAAATTAGTGTTAATTATGCTACTGCACCCATTGATGCTAATGCTAATGTAGATTACACTAGCCAGACAGGAACTCTCATCATTCCCGCTAATGCTTCTACTGCTACTATTACCATTCCCATTCTCAATGATGACCTTAATGAACCGGATGAAGTCTTTGCAGTAACCTTGTCAAATGCGACTAATGCTATCATTAATCCTGATGAAGAAACAGCAGGAGTTATCATTACTGATACTTGGCAAAGCATTCTCACTCGTACTTTACCTAACGGTGTCGAAAACCTCAAACTAATTGGCACTAATAATATTAACGGTACGGGTAACAATAACAACAATACTATTACCGGAAATAGTGGCAATAATCAAATCAATGGTGCTAATGGTGCTGATATTCTAACCGGTGGTCCAGGTGCAGATACTTTTATCTTCCAATTTGGACAATCTACCATATCCGCCAGCGATCGTATCACAGATTTTGCCATCAATACTGATAAAATTGACTTATTAACTCAAGGTGGACTCGCCACCAATGCACCGATTAGTTTCAGTCGTGCTGCTAATAGCACTGTCACCACTTTACAGAATTTAGTCAATCAGGTATTTACTGATGCCAATGGAGCCACTACGGGTAATCAAGAATTAGCGGTTAATAGTGCCGCCTTAGTGCAGGTAACAACTGGTGCGATAGCCGGAACTTACCTCGTTATTAATGATAGCGCGGCTGGCTTCCAATCCAGCAATGATTTATTAATAAATATCACCGGATTTACTGGGACTTTACCTGCTTTAGAAAGCATTCCAGTGACTAATTTCTTTGTTTAATTAACTAGGCGTAGGGTGCGTATTTGCGGCTATCAATTCCGTCAAAAAACCAAAATTAACAAGCCGCCGTAACGCACTACCTCTATCATTAAATTGGTGCGTTACGCTATCGCGCTTCACACCCTACTGGCTGCACAATTGCTTGCTCTACTTGATTGAGGTAATCAGATAAAAGTTTAAGCAGCATGATTTAATATTTGTTCTAATTCTTGACGCAAAGCAAGGTAATGACGATAATCGTTTGCCGATTCTATAAATATTATATCATCTGACAATGTTCCCTGATTGTATTGGTTATAAAAATCTTCGGAATCCATTTTATGTTGGTTCTCATAAACGCTAAGTCGCTTGGCAACAGCAATCAAAGCATCTAAAGATGATGTATATTGAATGGTCTGTTTACGCATTTTTCTTTTACCCCAAAATAATGATATTTTGATTATAAACGATCGCGCTCAAACAAAAACATAAATCGTAGTGGACTGACACACCTAATTTAGGTGTAGGGTGCGTATTTGCGGCCATCAATTCGGTCAAAAAACCAAAATTAACAAGCCGCCGTAACGCACCACCTCTATCATTAAATTGGTGCGTTATGCTATCGCGCTTCACACCCTACTGGCTAATCTTTGTGTCTTTGTGGTTATGATGAATCAATCAAATCCCAATACTAATCAATCTATCCCCGTAGAGATAATTGCTTCCCGTAATTTCATTGATTGGTTAGAGTCTCAGCAGATTAGTCTGGCTTTTACTACCTATCAAAGTTCTCGACTGATGTTTTTAGGAGTTAACCCCCACAGGGGGATGTCGGGATTTGAGCGGATATTTGACCGCGCCATGGGTTTATATACTACCCCAGAAAGGATTTATCTTAGTTCCCGCTATCAAATCTGGCAACTAGATAATGTGCTATCATCCGAACAGCTTTATAATGGTTACGATAAACTTTATATCCCCCGCATTAGTTATACTACTGGGGATTTAGATATTCACGATTTGGCAATAGAAAATCTCTCTGAAAGAATTATATTTATCAGTACGATGTTAAATTGTCTGGCGACAGTCAGCGATCGCCATAGTTGTATTCCCCTATGGAAACCATCGTTTATTTCCGCTTTAGTCAATGAAGATCGTTGTCATCTCAATGGTTTAGCTTTGGTAGATGGGAAGGCGCGTTATGTTACCGCTTGTAGTCAATCAGATGTGGTGGATGGGTGGAGAGACAGAAGACAAACTGGCGGTTGTGTCATTGATATTCAGTCTAATGAAGTGATTGCTACTGGTTTATCTATGCCTCATTCTCCCCGATTTTATCAGGGTAAGTTATGGTTATTAAATGCGGGTACGGGTTACTTTGGTTATATTGATCAAAATAAGGGCATTTTTGAGCCTGTTACTTTTTGTCCTGGTTTTCTGCGTGGTTTAGCATTTGTCGGAAATTATGCCATTGTTGGATTATCTAAAAATCGTGGGGTAGATAAGACTTTTTCGGGGTTAATCTTAGATGATAATTTAATGGCTAAAGAAGCAGAACCTCGCTGTGGTCTGCTAATTATTGATTTGAAAACAGGTGAAGTTGTTCACTGGATACGCTTAGAAGGTGAAGTGACTGAACTTTATGATATACAAATCTTATACCATTTCTCTAAATGAAAACTACACATCGAATTTAAGTCACCCTTTTTAAGGGGGATTTAGGGGGATTTAGGGGGATTAAACTTCTGTAGTCAGACTTTGGAGAATTGGTATTAGAAGGAGTTAAACGTCCCCAAGCTTTAGGATTCCAAAATGATGACATCAGTAAAATTATTACTCTCGATCCTATTTCTCCTTTAGTTGGAGGAAATATAGCAAATAATCAGCCTGATACTTCGCCAGCAGATACCCTTTATCAGCAAGCATACACCTTGCAAAAACAGCTTAAGCTTGAAGAAGCGATCGCTCTCTATCAACAATTAATTAATCAATCTCCCCAATATGCAGCTGCTTGGCATCAGTTGGGGGTAATCATGGATAGTTTAGGACAAATTGATCAAGCTATTTTGGCTTATAAGCAAGCTTTACTTATTAACCCTAATTATGCAGAAAGCCACAATAATTTAGGAATAATAGCAGTTAGCAAGGGAGATTTAGACGAGGCGATTATTTGCTTTAACCAAGCTATTCGTAGCGATCAAAACTATGCTTTTGCTGAGAATAATTTAGGTTTAGTCTTACAAATGCAGGATAAGTTAGGGGATGCTGGGGTAAAGTTTCAAGAAGCAATCAGGAAAAACCCTAATTATCCAGAAGCACACTTTAATTTAGGCAATGTGTTACAACTACAGGGAAAAATTTAAGAAGCGATCTCTTATTTTCAAACAGCAATTAAGCTTAATCCTAAATACATTAAAGCTTACAATAGTTTAGCTTTAGCGTTAGGAAGACAGGACAAAGTAGAAGCAGCTATGAGCGTATTTAAGCAAGCTTTAGCCATTCAACCTAATTCCCCAGAGGCTTTTGCTTGCTTATTTTCTATGAAGGAAATGACTTGTAATTGGGAGACAAGAGAAGCTGATTTAATTCAACTTTGGCAATTAACAGAAAAACAGTTACAAGAGAGAAAAACTACCGCAGTAACTCCCTTTGATAGCTTATATAAACCTTGGTCTGCTACTCAACAGTTAAAAGTAGCTTCTAACTATGCTCAAGAAATTAAAAGACAATTAGCATTGATTACTAAACCCCTAAACTTTAACCATTCCCGCACCCGATCTGGACGATTAAAAATAGGTTATTTATGCCATGATTTTCGTAATCATCCTACCAGTCATTTGATGCAAAGTGTCTTTGGTTTACATGATCGCAATAACTTTGAAATAATTGCCTATTCCTATGATCCTGATGATGGTAGTGAGTATCGTCATCGCATTGCTAATGATTGCGATCGCTTTTATGATATTGCTACTTTATCAATTACGGAATCTGCACAACGGATTTTCAATGATGGGGTGCATATTTTAGTTGATTTGATGGGATATATTGATAAAGCGCGGACACAAATATTGGCTTTAAAACCGGCACCGATTCAAGTTAATTATTTGGTTTATCCGGGGACAATGGGAGCAGATTTTATCGACTATATTATTGGTGATGCCATAGTTACACCACCAGAGTCTGCTGATAATTTTACCGAAAAATTGGTAATTTTACCGGATAGTTATCAGGCTAATGATTATCAACAAATTATATCATCTAAACCTGTTACTCGTTCCCATTATGGTCTTCCTGAATCGGGTTTTGTCTTTTGTTGTTTCAACCATACCTATAAAATTGAGCCGCAAATATTCACTGTATGGATGCAAATTTTGGCCAATGTTCCCGGTAGTGTATTATGGTTATTTTCGAGAGTAGCTGAAGCTGAAGCAAATCTACGTCGGGAAGCAAAAGCGCGAGGAATTGAAGGCGATCGCTTAATTTTTGCCCATCTCGAACCTAAGTCGGAACATTTGGCGCGGCATCAACTAGCTGATTTATTTCTTGATACTTTATACTATAATGCTCATACGACTGGAAGTGATGCTTTATGGGCAGGTTTACCGATTATAACTTGTTTGGGGGAGACTTTTCCTTCCCGTGTTGGTGCTAGTTTACTGACAGCTATTGGCCTACCTGAATTAATTACTAAGAATTTAGAGGAGTATAAAAATTTAGCGATTAATTTAGCAAAATCTCCTGATAAATTGCACGAAATTAAACAGAAACTAGCACAAAATCGTCTTACTTATCCGTTATTTGAGACCCTTCATTTTACCCGCAATTTAGAAAAAGCTTATCGGACAATGTGGGATATTTATGCTGCGGGAAAATCACCAGAGATGATCAGGATAGCCAATTGATCACTGGAATTATCAGGGTAAACGCATCTTAACAATCCTTGACAAAATGAACTTTATGTGAGTTGCTTACCCAGAGTGCGATTTAGGCATATTCAAGGAGAATTTGCCATCTCAATTGTTAAGCAAAAATCGACCCATTTGGTCGATTTCGTAACTATTCTAATTGACTGGTATCACTTGAAATGCTCACACAGCAAGCGGATCACAAAATTGGCCAATTGTCAATAGCGTTTGATATGCTCTCACCCTGTACTTAAGAACTCTAATCACTCCACGGGTAAGTTAACTATTGCTTATCTAGAAAATAACTGTTATGGAAGTGAACCGATTTTTGTCTGCGATGGTTTATCTCCAGAAACGGAATGGTTAATCGTCGTGGTTTACGACGGCAATAATCACAGCAGCCAAGGGAGAATCTATGATAGTCAGCAGTTAGAAAAAGAACCCCTTTGCTGTCTGCAATTACCCAGTGTTATCCCTCCCATTTTTTATGGTACTTGGCAAGAAAAATCAGAAAAAGTATTGGTGAACAGTTTCTAGTTTTTACCAAAAATATTGGCTGCGTCTTGAGAGGAAATCTTGAAAATTAGGTAACTATAAGCAAGATGATCAATAGGTTGACGACTAGAACGCAGCCAGTAAAAATGGTTAGAATCGGTGGTAATACCGATTAATTGATTAGCTTCTATCACCAGTAAATTAATCGGATTATCGAGAGAAACCTGTGAGGGTGCAACTTTTTGATTCTCGATGACTAAATTAAGTTTATTATCTCCGTCATAACGAATAAAGAGAGCGTTGGGATGTTTTTGGAGATAGTCTTGCAGATAATTTTTATTTTGTCCCCAATCTAAATTAGAATCGACCAGAACTTGATAGCTCATTTTGCGATCAATAACTAATTCGTTAAAATAGGAAATATAATGGGGAAAATAGGAAAGATTGGAAATTAGTAAGTAAAGGGTCAGGACAATAATTAAAATGCGATAGGGTCTTTTATAAGCTGGCCAACCGGTAACAATCCGACTAGCAAAGACAAATAAAAAGGGGAAAATCATTAAAATATATCTAATACCTATTTGAGCAGTGTTAGAACTCATTAAGATGAAATATAATAGACTGGGAATAATCAAAAAAGCTTCATTCTGCCAAAAATTTAACTGTTTTCTCCAGAGAAATAAACTGATAAATCCCAACCAGATAAATATTTGGGTAGCTATCGGTACTTTATAGAGAAAAGTGATCAGAAAATATTGGGGAAATCCCTTAATTTTAAATCCTTGTACTGGATCAACTATAAATCCTAACTGTCCCAAAAGATAGGGCATTCCACTACCAAAACCTGTTTCTTGTTTATACTTACCGAAGTCTAATGCTTGCAAATAAGCAGCGGGAATAGGAATCGACAAAGATTTTAAGACAGGATAGGTTTGCAGTTGCTTAAAACTATGACTGAGAAATTGATAATTCTGCAATTGAGTGCCACTTCTCTCAAAAGAATAACTAATATTTATGATTAATATTGTTGATAAAATCAGAGCTAGTATATAGAAGATACTGCGCTTAATTACCCGTTGAATTACGCGAATATTTTTGGTTTGAATAGATTGAATAATTTCCCGATGGTAAAAACCAAGACCTAAAATTATATAAATGGGAGCTAAATAAACGGCTGTTAAGCGGCAAATCTGGGCAATTCCAAAAGTTAATATACTTAAAACCAGATTTTTTCTGCTACCAAATCTTAGGAAAGACCAGAAATAGTAAATGGCAATAAAAATTGAAGCTGCTCCGAATAAATCTTGAGTAATTATCCGTGAATTTCCGATAATATTAGGATCGAGAACATAGAGAATTAAGGCTAAAAATCCTGCTAACACTCCATAGAGTTGTTTTGACCAGATAAAAACATATATGGCTAAAATTACTGAGATAATAATCGTAGCAAACCGTCCAAAAAACTTATTTTCTAAGTTTAGATATTTAGAGATAGGAAAAATATTTTGTATTGTTTGATCAACTAGGGGATGCAGTGCTGAAGCTGGCATAATATTGCGATGGTAAATATCTTCATCGCCCCGTTTCGCTGCCGTACCTCTGAGAATTTCTACTCCACTTTCATAATGATAACCTTCATCATAGTTGAGGGATTCTGGTAGGGGAAAAAATAAACTGGTGACGCATAAAGCCATAAATATCAGCAAGATAATTACTAAATAGAATCGGTGTTTTTTTGAAAAGTTCAATCTTGTTTTCATGGCTTAAATTTCCTTGAAAAAATTACTTAATTTTGTTAATAAATCCAGACCTAAAACTGAATTACCTTGCTCATTTAACAGAGGACTATAACAAGCAATAACTCCCTCGTCTGACAGAATAGATAATAAAGCTCCACTAACTCCCGATTTAGTGGGAAAACCCACCTCAATAGCAAATTTTTCGGAAGCTTCATAGAGTCCACAATTAGTCATGATTTCTAGAATAATTTTGCCAAAAGGAGCAGCTAAAATTAACTTACCTAAATTAGTAAGATCGGCAATTTTTCCAGATAAACAACAGATTCGATTGTAGGTTTCCAGAGCTAAGTAACGATGACTGATATAACCATTTTTTTCTAATTCTAAGCTTAGAGCTTGATTGTGAACATTAGGATAAGAGTGAACAGACTCAAGCACAGAGCGATCAAGAAATAATTGACAATTACCCATTTTATTTAACCATAAAAGCAAATTTTCACAGCGAGATTCTGGCGTTTCCCCTCCTAATAAATCCGCCAAAGCGATCGCACCACTGTTGATCAGAGGATTACGGGGAAAACCGCTATCCTCTTGCAGTTGAGTTAAAGAATTAAAAGGATAACTAGAAGCTTGTTTTCCCACGCGACGAAAAACAGCATCTTCCCCTAAATGGTTTAAAAGATATAATAACAAAAAAGGTTTAATCACACTCATCAAAGGAAAAGTTACAGTTTCATCTCCCCAAGACAAAATCTCCCCCTCAAAACAGTGAATCTGAAGAGCGAAAACCTCGGGATTAACTCGGTTCAAAACCGGTATATAATAGGGAGTCTGACCCTTCCTATCCAATAAATGCACTTCCCCAATCCAAGCTTGTATATCTTCCACCCTTAATCTAGCTAATCGGTTCATTTTTTTAATCCATGTACTCAGTCAAAGAAGCAGAATCTATAATTTTAACTCAAATTCAACCCCAAAAGCAAACAGAAAAAGTTTCTCTAGAGGCAGCTTTTGGGCGCATTTTAGCCGAAGATATCAGCAGTGATTTAGACTTTCCCTATTGGGATAATTCCGCAATGGATGGCTATGCTGTCCGTTACGAAGATGTTAAAGACACTAACCCAGAAAATCCCGTTACTCTAAAGATTATCGCCGAAATTCCCGCCGGCAAAGTCCCCGAAAAAATTATTCAACCGGGAGAAACAGCCCGAATATTTACAGGAGCGATGTTACCCACCGGCAGTGATACGATTATTATGCAGGAAAATACTCAACAAAAAGGGGAGCGGGTGGCGATTCTTATCCCTCCCGAAAAAATAGGTCTTTTCGTGCGTCAACGCGGCACATTCTATCAAGCAGGAAATGCCTTATTAAAAGCCGGTATTGCCCTTAATTCTCCAGAAATAGCAGTTTTAGCCACGGCACAAGCTACCGAATTAACAGTTTTTTCCCGTCCGAAAGTGGCAATTTTCTCCACGGGAGATGAATTAATTAATCCCGATGAAACCCTCCAAAAAGGTCAAATTATTGACTCAAATCGCTACGCTTTAACGGCATTTATCACCAGTTTAGGGGCAATTCCTAGACCTTTAGGTATAATCAAAGATAATCCCGAACTTCTCAGAGAAACTATCAGAAAAGCCATTAATTCTAGTGCTATCGTCCTTTCCACCGGCGGTGTTTCCGTGGGAGATTACGATTATATTGAGGGAATTTTAGAGGAATTAGGGGGAAAAATTCTGATTCGCAGCGTTGCTATTCAACCGGGTAAACCCTTAACCTTTGCTACTTTTCCTAACGGTTGTATTTACTTTGGTATCCCCGGTAATCCCGTCTCTGCTTTAGTTTCCTGTTGGCGCTTCGTACAAATGGCCATTAAAAAATTATCAGGATTGACAGATTATCAGAACAAATTTCTGCGAGTTATCACCCGCGATACTCTCAAATCTAAGGGACAAAGAGAAGTTTATCTCTGGGGAAAAATAGAAATTATCGAGGGAGTCTATCAATTTCAACTCGCTTCTGGACAACACAATTCAGCTAATTTAATTAATTTAGCGGGTACTAATGCTTTGGTCATAATTCCCCAGGGTAAAACTACTATACAAGCAGGAGAAACAGTAGAAGTTATGATAGTTTACTAAAAAAATACCTAACCAAATTTTTGGCTAGGTAGCTGGTTATAATTAAATTGAAGATAGATTTTGGGTTCGATCTCCCATATCCCCTCAATATATCGGGGTCAGGAGTTATTCTGGTATTCATGAACAAGCAAGGTGATTGAGAGAAGACTGCTCACGAATAATAGTTGCCAAAGAGGGACTATTACCAAGTTGAGAAATGCGGTCACGAACATACTCAAAAAAGCTGATTCCTAATTTCCGAGTAGTAGCAACAAGGGACATAAAAGCATCCCAAGCCTGAGTCCCCTGTCAGAGTTTGAGTAGCATAAGGGACTTGCGTAGGAATAATATCCCAGCCAGAAAATCGCTCTGTAGAAGAACCAGACCAGCCAGATGGCACATTATCAAAGCGCAAGTCCCTAACTAATATTACGTCGCTGCACCATCGTCCTAGCAGCTAACTCCGCCGGATTATTATGCAAGGGCAATTCGGGATGCTCTAAGACTAAAAGCAACTCCGAAATTTTCAGCAGTGTTAATTGTTTTCGCTCATTCAACTGTTGATAACCGCTTTAAGTATCGAAAAGTTTCCAAAACTCAGATCGGAGTTTTGCTGCCATCTGTTGACTGGGTGCATCTTTGTAAGCCAGCAAGTCTCGGTAGTAATCCCAGAAATCATCCAGCAATTGATCAAGAGCTTTTTGGTGACAAGCAACATAAGGAGTCAACTTCTTATAATGTCGTTCCTCATGTACCCAACACAAAGTAATATTATCAGTCAGTAATTTGAATTGGAAAGCATGATCACAGACCAGAGTTTGCACTACTGGCCAATCAGTTTGTTGATGATAGAAAGCAATCGCTGCTGCTTCAACTTGATTAACAATCGTCCTCGAAAATGTCTTGACTATCAGACCCCCAATGAGGTATTCTATAAAGGTAGATCAGATAGTGATGCAATTCAGACTTGAATCAGCCCTTAATATGTTAAAATGTGCCTAGATATTTGTAAACTTTTTCCCTTGTATGGATATCGTTATTATCGAAGATGAAATTGAAATCGCCCATTTGATTCAGCAAACTTTAGAGCGGGAGTCCTTTACTTGTCATCTGGCTTATAATGGTAGGGTAGGACTAGAACTATTTTATCAAAAGCAACCAGACTTAGTGATTTTAGATTTAATGTTACCCGAATTAGACGGACTGGAATTGTGTGCTAGAATTCGCCAAAAACCGGGGACAAAAGACCCCTATATTTTAATGTTAACCGCTAGGGGAGAAGAAATTGATCGCATTATCGGTCTATCTACGGGAGCCGATGATTATATGGTCAAACCCTTTAGTCCCCGGGAATTAACCGCTCGCGTAAGAGCCTTATTAAGACGTAGTTTAAGACACGATAGTCAACCCCAGCAACTCCATCGCAGCCGTCATTTTATTATCGACTTAGATCAACATTCTGCTCTTCGTAAATTGGAGGGAATGCCGGAGGAAACCCTCGATTTAACCACCTTAGAATTTAATCTACTCGCTACCTTTGTCAGTTATCCCAATCGCGTCTGGAGTCGCACCCAATTAATCGATAATCTCTGGGGAAATGATTTTTTTGGCGATGAAAGGGTAGTAGATACCCATATCCGACGCTTACGCAAAAAAGTAGAACCCGATCCTGCTAATCCTATCTTTATCAAAACTGTGGTCGGTGTCGGTTATAAATTTGAGGATGACATTATCTAGAAACTATTGATCGGTAATTGGCAGTAAGCAAAAGGCAAAAGGCAAAAGGCAAAAGGCAAAAAGCAGCTTTGTTCTCCCCACACCCCACACCCAACCCCAATAAAAAATTCTCCTTAAGGGCATTTAAGCAGTCTGATGCAATAATCTGAGTAAAACAAGGGTTAGCTCAAAAACCTATTTCGGATGGCATCTGCTTTTTGTGAATCCAACCCTAAAGCAGATGCTTTGGCTTCCGCAGAACTCATAAAAGCCTCTGGGGGAACATTCAGATTTGATAAGTCACCGAGATATTTTTCATATTCGACTTCTTGAGGAGTGAGAGGAGGCGGAGATGGGTTGATAAACTTATTCCAGATAGCCTCTGCTTTTTGCCCATCTAGCTGTAATTCAGAAGCTTTGGAGCGAGCGGCACTGATAAATGCGTCCAGAGGTACTTTGAGATTCCATAGTTGAGCGAGATATTGTTCGTATTTTTCGTAGCCAGAGTCAATCTCAAAACCTAGAACTGGATTAGATGAAGAGGTACTCTCTTGTTGACGTTCAGTTTTAGTAGGCGATTGAGCATCAGAAGAAGGAGAGGGTTTCAATCGATTAGCGGTACTGAATTCACGAATAATATTTCTTTCTCGTAAATATCTGGGATTATCTTCTGCTCCCTGTCTGCGAAAATCAGACAACCGTTTTTGAAGATATGATTCTAATTTTTCTTGGATTTGCTGCTTTTGGGCTGGTGTTTCCGCTGTATAGATTAATTCATCAAGTTGGCGTTTTAATTCCTCTTTATCATTGCGACAATCAGGAAGTTGCAAAACCTGAACTGCATCTTCCCAATTAGCAGCCAGGGTCACTTTTTCTTGTTCTCCGTGAACTTCTATTGTGTAACGAATAACACGCTGATTGTTACTCTGGTTAATCTCATCGAGCAAAATTTCTAAAGCTCGATAAATTACTACTAATTCTTCTATTTGAGAGTCGGGGGGGATAAAGTCCCAAAAAACGAGATCCTTTTGAATATGAACCGAAGGAGGAAGATCAGCCCTTTGCCCTCGTAGTCTTTTTCGTTCGGCTTCAATACGTTGCCCTCGCCAGAGTTGATATGACTCGCGCATTTTATCCATTCCTTGAATACACCGCAGGGAAAATCCTCCCACTTCATGAATGGCTAAAATTTTGTGGCGTTCTTTTTCTGTCAGGGGTGCGATCGCTTGCTGCTCATTAAAATATATCCTTAAAATATCAGCTTGTTTTCTTGCTCCTGGCTCTTGGGGATTATCACCTCCTAGCAAACCAGCTTTTGCAAAATCAATATAGTCAAATCCAGAGTTTTGAGGAATATTTTGGTCTAATCTTACTAGAGGTTTCGATTGTTCAAACAACTCCTGAATCTTGGCTTTCTGCTCTAATTCGTCGGGATAATCTTGCATAAAGTAAGTACAAGCATCCATATTTTGGACAAGCCTTGTATTATTCCCAGCATTTTTGATAGTAGTCTGCGTCTGCTGATAAACAATTTGAGAAAAATCAGGATATTGAATGTCTTTAATTTTCTCAATATCAAAAAGACGGAAATAAGCGTTAGCAGGTCTATCTTCTACCCATAAAGAACTGCTGTTTGCCAGAACTATTTCTGTCAATCTTTCGCACAATACATTTAAACCTTTTTGCGCCGCAACCTTGAGGTTTATCTCGTTTGTATTGACTACGTTAGCGAGAAAATCTTCGTACCATTCGTTGAGTTCCTGACGTTTAAACAATTTAATTCCAACAATTTCTAAAGCATCTGCTTGGTTCATAAAATTTTTAGCTTGAGTGTCAGATTCAATTTTTAATCTTTCGATCCGAGTTTGCCATTTATTAAACTGTCTTTCGAGTTGATTAATATATTCTTTCATGCGACGGAGAACTTCAACTGCTAAAATTCTTGATTTTCTTTCCAAGAAAGCATTTAAATTCTGTCCTAAGTATTTTAAAATATCGTCACATTCTTTATTCATTTGCGATTCTTTTTGCAATCCCCAACGATCTCTCAATTCGTTCATTCGAGATAAACTAGCCTCATACTGCTTACGAGCCTCTTCCTCGATGACTAGCCAATTCTTCTCTGCTTCTTTGGAAAGTCTTTCAATATCAGCATCAAAGCTGCGCTTAATTTCCTCAATTTTTAGCTGAACAAATTTGGGTCCTAAATTACGATCTGCTAAGTTGGCGTATATTTGTTCTCGAAGTTCAGTTTCGGCTTTTTTAATTACCATTGCTTGATTATCATACATCACGCGCAAGTAATCACCATGAGTCCTTTTGTCTGGTGATGAATCATCAAAATGGCGCTTGTAATCCTCAACTTGAGGACGGAGATATTGATCAATAAAGTTAACAATCTTACCTTTTTCCTTAGAAAAGAAACCAACAATTCCTTCCTGGGAACATTGCAATTGGTTATTAGTAATGATGTCTTGACGTAATTGACTTAGCCAAGTTTGTACAACTGCTTGATAAGGGAAAGATTGATCTTTAGCGCGTAAAATTGCTTTACGAAGTTCATCTCTTAAAAGATTAATTTCTCGCAATTGCGAAGTAATCACTGTTTCAGGTTGTGCTGGCAATTTAATTTCAGAATTTTGCCACCACTTGTATAAATCAGTTGCTAGTCGAGAAGCTAGATGGGAGCGAATATGATGAATAGGAACTTCAATGCTGGCTAAACCAAAACTCATGAAATTACGAGGATAGCTACGTCCAATTGGAGGTTTATCGTTGCTCCCCGAAGCTGCTCGTTTGATATTATCTCGAATTGAGCGTTTATAAGGTGAAAAATCTGAAACTAAATCTAAAAAGATGTTTTGAGCCATCACTTCTCTGACTTGATCTAAGCTCAGATTCACGCCAGATCCATTAGTTGAACCTATCAGATAAGTATAATCATAGGGAGCTTGATCGTTTTCAATACGAGAACCTTCATTTGGTGCGTAACGAACACTAAATCTGGTTTTTGGATCGTCGCCTCGATCAGAAAAATAGTTTAATTCTGCTAAAGCAGCATAACCGTTACAGTGAACTTTGTCATTAGAATTGACATTACTAAAAGCATCAGGAGTGCAAATAATTGCTGTCAGGTCTCCTTTTTCTCCTTGTTCTTTTTCTTTTCTACCAAATAACCAGTTTTGCAGAGAATATCCCAGATCGATTAACATTCCACTGCCTGTTCCTCCAGCAATTGAACAAGCTACAAAAACATTTAGTTCAGACTTGACTTTTAATTGATAGTTTTCTTGCATGAATGATATATGTTCACTTTTGCGAATCTCTTTTTTTAGTCTTTGACAAGCGGCTCCAATCTTGTCACGATTAAAAAAGAAGGAAAAGCGCCCACAAGCTCGAATCTGCCCAGCACCTTCTTGCGAGGCTAATAACTGGGGATTACTTATGAGTTCAGGAGGCAGCCACTCATGATACCAGTCCCATCCACTGGGATCTTGGACAATTGTTTGAACTTGTGGAAGCGTAACTTTTGAATAGTATTTTTCTCCTTCTTCTAAAGGAGGACCAATCATCAGAGGATTTGAAGGTTTATAACCCGAATCAGTATCAATATATAAAAATTCAACAATGGGAAAATTTTTTAAACTGCCATAGGATTCAGTAATTAAACGACGAACTCGCAAAATTACTTCTAATCCGGTTCCCCCTACTCCAATAACTAAAGTAGGAACAATATCTTTTCTATCTGTTTGGGTAACGCTATACATAATGTTCTCCGTCATTAATAAAAGTTGGTAACTCTAACATTCACTCCAGAAAGGAAAGCCTATCCTCAAAAGGATAAAAACTGTCCAAAATAGGGCATTGCATAAGGCAATTCTTCCCGTCCAATCAAAAGGCATTTTTCTATAGTTTTGCAGAAATCGATCTATAGGTAGTACCAACATCCACATCAAGGAAATGAAAGCTGCTCCTAGAAAAAAATTGACTTGCTTGGAATTAGAACTAAATTTTTGACGAAAATCTTCGCTGACTAACTTTTGGATATTAGAAACGTTAGCGAGTAAAGCAATACCGCCAGTTTTTGAGGAAATATCTGCTAAATTGGTGGGAATGTTTTGCCCTATAATCAGAAAATTAAGCCGAACATCATTATTGACAGTTTGAGAAATCAAGTTTTCCTCCAATTCAGTCTGACCGTCGGTAATAATTAACATTTCTTTGCATCTTCCAACTTGGAGTTTGAGCGATTCTAGTCCTTTTTCTACAGCTATATTTAAGTTCGTTCCACCTCCAATCAGAGAAGCTATACTAGGTTGCACGACTCGATCTAAAGACTGCTCGATTTCTCTGGGGTTATTAGAGAAGTTTTGGGTAATAGGAATTACTTGATCGGCAAACCCATACAAAGATAGCAGAATAGGGTTTTCTGCTCTAGCATTTTGGCGAGCGTACTCTTTAACCGCTTCGATTTCTGCAGCCATAATTGTTCCTGTTCCTCGAAAAATATTCGTTGATTGATAGGTGCTTGAACTCAGATCGAGCATTATTTGTACTGATACACTTGGAGGAAACCATTTAAGAGAGCTAGTTAATAAAGCAAGAATCAGAAACAATCCTGTCAAAATGGCTGGGATTTGAAAATAGGGATAACGCCAAACAGGTTGAGGAGTGTGTAAAATCATTTGTTATTGAATTAATTGAAATCCGTAATCAACATTTGGGGGCCGATTAGGAGCCCCTTTGGTGACTTTGACCAACATTGATTCTTCTTGTCGTTCTCCTTGAGCATTAAATTGAAGCTGCTGTCCAGAGGTTTCTGAAGCTGGTAGATTAGTTGCTTTTAAGTCTTGTAAGACACTAGCGCGAGTCGGATTTTCAGACAAGGCTTTAAGCAGTGCGATAGTCGCATCAAAACTACTTGCTGTTCGCCAGTTAATAGCTCCACCCCAACGCTGATATGCAGCTTGGGCATAGGGTTGATTATTGGCAACCCAAGGAACCGCTATGATTAGACCCTCTATAGCATTTCCCCCACTTGTGAGGATATCAGAACCATACAGTGAATTTCCTCCCAAAAGCTGAAACTTCGTTCCAGGGACTTGAGCATTAGCTTGGGCGAGAGAAATAGCATTGGAAATGTTACTAGGGTCTGGAAACAAGATGATCGCAGTGACTTGATTGCGAAGGGATTGTATTTCTTGCTTAACATCTAAATTTTGTCGAGTTAGATCGATCGCCGTGTAGACTTCACCTCCTAATTGCTTAAAGGCGTTTTCAAAAACCTCAAATAAGTTCTTGCTAAATGGGCTATTGGGATCGTAGAAAACTGCTATCTTTTGAACCGACAGTTTATTTTTAGCGTACTCTGCTAGTATTTTTACGCTCTCTCCGTCTGAAGGCACCGTTCTCAAGAAAACATTACCCGATAGATAATCACTGGTACTGGTTGGTGAAATCATGGCTAGTCCTACCTTTTCGTATTCAGGAAGGGCTGCTTGACTTGCTTTGCTAGAGTTATGCCCAATCACTCCTAAGACATTCGGGTTATTAGCCAGATTTTGAGCAATCATTTGCGCTCTTGCCGGTTCATTACCATCATTAGCGATCATTATCTCGACTAAACGCCCCCCTGCTCCTCCTGCGTCGTTAAAGCGAGTTTGAGCATCAGCCATTCCGCGTAACATATCTTGGGCAATATTCAATCGATTATCGATAGGAACGACAGTTGCCACAACTAAAGGAGAGCCTTTAAGACGTGCTTTGGCATTGTTGAGGTAAATTTGTACTTCTGGATCGTTGCGATTTCCTAAAACTGCTTTCTCGAACTGAGTAACTGCCTCAGCAAAATTCCCTGCTATAAATGCTTCTACGCCTCGATCTCGAAAGGGATTGGCTTGTGTTCTATTTAAGGTGCGCTCACCAGCACTGATCCAAGTGGGGTCAAAGGTAGTTGGAGTAGGGGAATAAGGAGTGCCAGGAGTCGAAGGTGAAATGGTAGAGGTAGGGGTAGGAGTAACGGCAGATTCCGAACCACCAAAAATTTTATCTTTTAAAAGAAAACCCACACCCAACGCGGCTAACAATAATGCTGCCGCTATGATAGGTTTGACTGGTAGTTTAGGAGGTTGCTTTCGCTGGGGTAAAGTTGCTTTTCCGTCTTGCCCACGAACCATTGGACATCCAGGGAAAGAGCAGGTATCTCCCCAATTCTCGATTTCATCGTGTGTTTTACCTGAATGTCCTGTACAAGTCCAAGATTGTGGAGAAGTATTTGTCATGATGAAGTTGCTACCCCCTGATCTCAAGGTGATTAGTTTGGCAACATTGCTTGGTAGTGTATGTAATTCTGTTAAAGTGGGCAAGGTAAAATCAGAAAAAAGGACTGAAGACCTTGGGGAGACCACGGTTAAGCCTCGTCCTGCCCAACCCACGATTCAACTTCATCTGTACACATACTGCTACCGTAATTGTACAGGAGAGCATCCCATAATTACAATAAGCAGAAGTGCTTAGAACGCTTAGAACTAACGGTTCGCTCATTTTCTACCGATAGTGTTCTTTAGGTGATTTCTGAGAAGGAAGGTACCGCTCCGTGAGATATGTTTGTCTTCTGAGAAACGAATTCAGATTGGCGATACATTTATTCTAGACAAAGAGGTGCAACAGGTTCCCACCCATCTTAGCGGTTTTTAGCC
Source organism: Microcystis protocystis FBCC-A270 (assembly GCF_050500235.1). NCBI lineage: Bacteria > Bacillati > Cyanobacteriota > Cyanophyceae > Chroococcales > Microcystaceae > Microcystis > Microcystis protocystis. Next base: position 3,407,566 of record NZ_CP191407.1, on the reverse strand, counting down.
TCTTCAAATGATCTTTTTTCTAAAGCTGAATATGGCTGTAACTTTTATTCAATCAGGCATCGGAAATTCCGATTTATGCAAGAGGTCTAATGACAGGGAAGAAAGACACGGTATTGAATTTCCTCTCCTTGCTGCCTTCCAGTGGTTTAGCTTGTAACAAAAATGTCTCCCTATGTCCTATCCCTAATAAAAAATTCTCTCTAAAGGCATTTAAGCAGTCTTTAACCCTTATGTGCTACAATTTTTGAAGATTTTGCCATTCATTTAGGTTCAATCAGGGATCACAGCCTTTTTAGGGAAATTTTATGACAAGTAACTACGGCGCGGAACAGATACAAGTTCTCGAAGGGTTAGAACCAGTCAGGAAGCGGCCGGGGATGTATATCGGTACGACCGGGCCGCGGGGACTACATCATTTAGTCTATGAAGTGGTGGACAACTCGATCGATGAGGCCCTAGCGGGTTACTGTACTCATATCGAAGTGGATATCAAGGCCGATGGTTCCGTCAGCGTCACTGACGATGGCCGGGGTATTCCCACCGATGTTCACCCCACCACGGGTAAATCTGCCCTCGAAACCGTTCTCACTATACTTCATGCCGGCGGTAAATTTGGCAGTGGTGGTTATAAAGTGTCGGGAGGGTTACACGGAGTCGGGATTTCCGTCGTTAATGCTCTTTCTGCATGGGTCGATGTGACAGTCTGGCGCGATCATAAAGTACATACCCAACGCTACGAAAGAGGTATCCCCGTCACAGAATTGGTCAGCAGTCCCAGTCAAGAGGAAAAAACGGGAACTAGGGTTAATTTCCTGCCAGACACCGAAATTTTTAGCCAAGGCATCGAATTTGATTACAGTACCCTCTCCGGACGTTTACGAGAACTAGCCTACTTAAATGCGGGTGTTAAAATCACCTTTAGCGATTACCGTCCCGAAGAACCCCACATCGAAACCTATTGTTATGAGGGGGGTATTAAAGAATACGTCGCCTATATGTGTCGGGAAAAAGAAACCCTGCACAAAGATATTATCTATGTATCGGGGGAAAAGACGGGAATTAATATCGAAGTGGCTTTTCAGTGGTGTATAGATGCCTATAGCGACAATATTCTCGGTTTTGCTAATAATATCCGCACCATTGACGGGGGAACCCATCTAGAAGGATTAAAGGCAGTTCTGACTCGTACTTTAAATAATGTTGCTCGTAAACGCAATAAAATTAAAGAAAACGAGCCTAATCTAGCGGGGGAAAACGTCCGCGAGGGTTTAACCGCCGTTATTTCCGTAAAAGTCCCCGAACCGGAATTTGAGGGACAAACCAAGACCAAATTAGGTAACACTGAAGTCCGGGGTATTGTTGATTCCCTGGTGGGGGAAACTCTCAACGAATACCTAGAACAAAATCCCCAAGTGGCCGACACGATTATCGAAAAAGCAGTACAAGCGTACAAGGCGGCGGAAGCAGCCCGACGGGCCCGGGACTTAGTACGACGGAAATCGGTCTTGGAATCCTCACCTTTACCGGGTAAATTGGCTGATTGTAGCGAAAGAGACCCAGAAAAGTCAGAAATTTACATCGTCGAAGGGGACAGCGCTGGCGGAAGTGCCAAACAGGGGCGCGATCGTCGTTTTCAAGCGATTCTACCTCTGCGGGGAAAAATCCTCAATATCGAAAAAACCGATGATGCCAAAATCTACAAAAATACGGAAATTCAATCCTTAATTACCGCCCTCGGTTTAGGAATTAAAGGAGAAGATTTCGACCCCTCACAATTGCGCTATCATCGCATTGTTTTAATGACTGACGCTGATGTGGATGGCGCACACATCCGAACTTTGTTGTTAACTTTCTTCTATCGTTATCAGAAGAATTTAATTGACCAAGGTTATGTATATATCGCCTGTCCTCCTCTCTATAAATTGGAACGCGGTAAAAATCATTCCTACTGCTATAGCGATCGAGAATTACAGCAAAAGATAGCGGAATTTCCCTCCAATGCTAACTACACAATCCAACGTTTTAAAGGGTTAGGAGAAATGATGCCCCAACAACTTTGGGATACCACCATGAATCCCGAAACTCGCACTTTAAAACGGGTGGAAATCGAAGACGCAGCCAAAGCAGAGGAATTATTTACCATTCTTATGGGCGATCGAGTTGCCCCCCGGCGAGAATTTATCGAAACCCACGGACCGCGTTTAAATCTTACGGATTTGGACATTTAAACGGTAACTTCGGAGGGCGCAGGTTGCTTGCGCCCCTACAGTAACGGATTTTGTCCACAATGTAGGGGCGAACTGCGTTCGCCCAAAAGGTACATTATCAAAGCGCAAGTCCCTAACTACCTGAGATCGATCGAAATGGGATTTAATAAAAATAAGGCCGCATGACTAGCCATTTCTTCTGATAAATAAATCTTTTTATATTTAATAATCCCCGTTTCTAGAAAAGAATCCCTTAACATGGCTTTTGTCCCACTATTAAAGTCCGCTTCGTAAAAAACTTCTTTAATTCCCGAAGAAATAATTAGTTTCAAGCAGGAAATACAGGGTTCTAAAGTAACGTAAATACTAGCTCCTTGGGTAGAAATACCGTGTTTAGCCGCTTGAGCGATCGCATTAGCTTCGGCATGAATTGCCCGAGAGGGAATTTCTCCGGATTCCCGACAGGTTCCCAAACCGGGATAACAAAAACCCTGGGCAGTACAATGAACCGTTCCCGATGGGGAACCATTGTACCCCGTGGCTAAAACCTGCCGATCTTTGACAATTACCGCACCGACGGGAAAAGCTAAACAGGTGGATCTGGTGGCGGCTAATTTAGCGATCATTAAAAAGTATTCGTCCCAAGTCGGTCTTTTTTCTTCAGAGTTGATCACGGTTTCATACCAAGCTAGAAAAAGCGAAAAAGAGGGGGTTATCTCTGATAGCTTATCATTAGTTGACCTCTAAACCAATTAAAGCACTACCCTGACTACCGATCGCGTAGTCAATGTAGTCACCAGCCTCTTCTAACTGATAACTGCTCACTGATTAAGGAATAGCATAAAAACTGAAAAAACCTCGAAAAATTAATAATAATTTAAATAATTTGACTGCTTGAGAATAATTGAGATTTTGGCTGATAGCTAAACCCTGACGACCAGAAAAATAACAGAAATTCTTAAGAAGCTAAAGGGTTTAAATCCCCAGAGAGGGCATTGTAAAATGAAGCGGTTAGTTATCTACTAGAAGAGAGGACTTTTCCGTCCTAGCGACGCAATTCTATGGAAATCTTTAACCCAAATTGCCAAGGAGACTGAATTTTAATGTCTGTTAATTTTCTAGGGGTTGGTTTGTTTCACCCTCTCCTGACCCCTTATCTCGCCCTCCATATACCCGACGGCTTTTTGAGTCCATCGGTGAGTCTATTTACTTGGATAATTGCCGTTGTCCTGATTGGCTTTTCTCTCAAAAAAGTGCGCGGTCACTACGCTGAACGGGCTGTACCTTTGATGGGAGTTTGTGCCGCCTTTATTTTTGCCGCCCAGATGATTAATTTTCCCATTCCGGGGGGAACCTCCGGACATTTGTTAGGGGGGACTCTCGCGGGGGTTTTACTCGGTCCCTGGGCGGGTTCTCTGGTGATGGCGGTGGTTTTTATCGTGCAAGCTTTATTTTTTCAAGATGGTGGTTTAACGGTTTTAGGGGCTAATATCGTCAATATGGGTCTGATCGGGACGTTTGGCGGTTATTATCTCTATCTGGGGATTAGAAAAGCCTTCGGTTTTCATCGTTGGCGCAGTATGGCGATCGCTGTTGCCGTCGCTGCTTGGACAAGTGTGGTGGTGGCTGCGTTGGCTTGCGCCCTGCAATTGGCTTTATCGGGGACTGTACCGCCTTTAGTCGCCCTTGTGGCCATGTTATCTTGGCATATCCTCATCGGTATCGGGGAAGCGGTGATTACCGTTTTCGCTGTCGGTTATATCTGGCGAACTCGTCCCGATCTCCTCTACGATCCGCCCCATTCCGTTAATACTTCTGTTTCCCCTTCCTAAGCTTCTCGTCAATAAAGCAATTAATTCGATGAATATTCGCAAAAATAGCCAATTTTTTCTGATTGGTCTGGTATGCTCCCTAATTGTTGCCGTTTTTCTTTCTCCCTTTGCCAGTCCCGATCCCGACGGACTCGATCGAGTGGCGGAAGACTTGCAATTTAGCCAAAAAGAAGACCCCAACGCCCTCGGTAATCATTTACCCTTCGCCCGAATTTTTGATGGTTATGCCCTCAAAGGTGTTCCCGAAGGTGTCGCCACTCCCCTCGCCGGTTTTCTGGGAACTCTTGCCACTTTCGGCATCGCTTGGGGTATCGGTAAATTAGTGATTCCAAAATCCCAAAATCAGGAATAAGTAGATAGGAGTCGAGAAGTGGGGTAGTGGGGTAGTGGGGTAGTGCGGCATTTGGCTGAAATTTCCCTAAATCCCTAAATACCTAAATAACTGATAACTGATAACTGAATAAATGCTACACATTGCCACTTTTTCTCGCGAAAATGAGTGCCAAAATTGCGGTTTTTGGCAGAAACTTGCGCCCCATACCCGGGTTTTAGTGACTCTTTTGTTAGTTTTTGCCACAGCCTTAACCCCGAATGGTAGCTGGGAAACTTGGGGGATTTACGGATTAGGATTAATTATTTTAATTCTGATCAGTCGGGTGACTATTAGCGTACTTTTACGAAGAGTAGCGATCGAATTTGTCTTTATCGGTGTGGTTTTATTGGGAACTCTTTTTCGTGATGGCGGGGAAATTCTTTGGTCTTGGGGATTTTTGCGGATAACTAGCGAGGGATTGCTGGTTTTAGGCAGTGTGGCCTTTAAAGCTTTTCTCTGTCTTTGTACGGTCAATATTCTGGTTTTAACCACAGCAATTCCCGACCTGTTACAAGCCTTAGTTACCCTGAAAACTCCCCCTTTATTGGTGGCAATTTTAGCTTCTATGTATCGTTATCTAGCTGTTTTGATCACTGAATTTAATTCCATGCGAAGGGCAGCAATTGCGCGCAATTTAATGAGTAGTCCCCGATGGCAACGGTTGCTAGTGGGACACATGATCGGCGCTTTATTTATCCGCACCTACGAACGTGGCGATCGCATTTATCAAGCCATGTTATCGAGGGGTTACACTGGTTCCTTGCCTTCTGTACAGGTTCCCCAAAGTAAGCTGAAAGATTATCTCGCTATAATTGCCATAGTAATTCTGATCCTCTGGGGTCAAATGGTACATCTACTCAGGTAAAAGTCTCGTTTTTCATGCACCACAACCCGATTTTTATTGAAAACCTAGTTTATACCTATCCTGACGGTACAGAAGCGTTAAAAGGTATTAATTTAGCCATTGAAGCTACGGAAAAGGTGGCTTTGGTAGGGGCCAATGGATCGGGAAAATCCACCTTATTACTGCATTTTAACGGTATTCTCCCGCCGCAAACCGGTAGAATCACCGTCGGTCCGTACCAAGTTAAACCGGAGAATTTAGAAAATATCCGCAATTTTGTCGGTTTAGTCTTCCAAAACCCCGACGATCAGCTATTTATGCCCACTGTCTGGGAAGATGTGACTTTTGGCCCGATGAATCAGGGAATTCGGGGAGAGGATTTAAACCATCGCTGTCATCATGCTTTACACGCGGTGGGATTGGATTCCCAGCATTACGGTAAGAGAAACAGTCAGAATCTATCGGGGGGTGAAAAAAAACGCGTGGCAATTGCAGGGGTTTTAGCCATGTTACCGGAGGTCTTAGTTTTTGATGAACCTAGCGCCCAACTGGACCCCCGGTCCCGTCGGCAATTAATACAACTGTTGGCCACTTTACCCCAAACCCAAGTGATCGCCACCCACGATCTCGATCTGGCTTTAGAACTATGCGATCGCACGGTGGTGTTAAGTCGTGGTCAGGTGGTAGCTGAGGGAGAAACCGCTAGGATTTTAAGTAATCGGGAATTTTTGGAACAACACGACTTGGAAACACCCCTTTGTTATAGTCGTCCCTACTGTGCGATCGCTGATGCCCCCTATACTGATGTCTGATGCACAATTTGGAGATTTATTATCGGTTTCTTGCATTATGAGAGAGGACAAAAGCGAGAAAGTCTGACATTCTTGAGATAGGTAGCACGAAAATCGAGGCCATTTCTCACGATGCAAGCTCTGCTAGAAAAAGCTCAGATAGCGTTGAATAAAAAGGACTGGGAGACAGTAAACGCCAGCATACAGCGACTTTTAAACCAAAAAGATGCGATTGAACCGATTATTAACGATGAAATCCTCGATTTAGCCCTAGAAGCTTTACAAAAATGCGATTTTCAACAGCGATGGGAGATAGCGAAACTATTTCCTCAAATCGGTCAATCGGCGATCGCTCCTCTAATTGCCCTGTTAGAATCCGAGGAACAAGATGGGGAAATGCGCTGGTTTCTGGCGAGAATTCTCAGTCAATTTGACGATCGAGCCTGTATTCTCGCTCTCAGTCAATTATTGCAAAGATCGGAGGAGGAGGAACTCAGCCAAATGGCTGCGGCTGCTTTAGCTAATATCGGCAGTTCTGCCATCTCTAGTTTAGGACAATTACTGTCCGACTCTAATACCCGTTTTTTAGCCGTACAAGCTTTATCACAAATTCGCCGGCCGGAAATTATCGAACCGCTTTTAACTGTAGTTAAGGATCAATCTAGCGCCATTCGGTCCATGGCGATCGAAGCTTTAAGCAGTTTTCACCATCCCCAGATTACTGCGATTATCCTCGATGCTTTACAGGATCCGGCCATCGAGGTGCGACGGGAAGCAATTAAAGCTAGTAGTTACCTAGGGACGAATTATCCCCAAGCAGATTTACTTAACCATCTGCAACCGCTGTTATTCGATGTCCACCTCGAGATCTGTCAAGAAACGGCGATCGCTCTCGGTCGTATCGGCACAGCAACCTCAGCTAAAGCTTTAAATCCACTGCTGCAATCTTCCTTAACTCCCGATAGTTTAAAATTAACTGTAGTGCGAGCATTGGGCTGGATCGAGGATAGAGAAGCTTTAAATTATCTAGAAAAGGCTTTATATAGCGAAAATGTCCTAATTTGTCGGGAAATTATCGCTATTCTCGGCCGGCAAACCTGCCAGAAATTACGCCAACAAGCAGGGGAAATTCTCAGTAATTTTTATCACTCCCGTCCGGCGCTCTTCACTGATACGGGAGTTAAACAGTCTCTAGCGATCGCTTTAGGAGAATTAGATCGGGACAATAAAAGTATTTTGCTGACTTTAGCAGCCGATGGGGAAGCAATCGTCCGTCTTCATGCTCTTAGCGCCCTGAAAAAGCTAGATCATGGGAATATCTAGCTAATTTACCGCTGCACAGATGTGATGAATTTGTCAGTGATCCGCATCCATTTCCCCAAGGATAGCGTTTAATTTCTCCTGCGCTTCTTGAGCAAATTGGGCATTAATGGAAAAATTGAGGCTCTCTTATTCTTTGTGTGATAAGTTTAACTTATATATTAGTGATCGATCTTTGTGTCCTTTGTGTCTCTGTGGTTCGTTCCACTCACTGCCCCAAGACTGTATCTTAGAATACATTTTAGCCACCAAACCTAAGAGAGCCATCTATCTGATTAGTTAAAGCTAAAACATATCTTTCTACTATTACTGATCACTTACTAATAAATGATTCTAGCTGATAGCTGATAACTAAAAAACTGATTACTGATTACTGATCACTGATCACTGATTTAAGGTCTTTGCAGGAAGATTAATTCTTCAACGGGGAGGAAATCATAGTATTGACCTTGATTAGCTAAAACTGCGATTAAATGGAGACGAGCATCGGGTTCAATGTGTAATCCTTCCCAGGGGACAGCAATCTCCAAACATTGATTAAAAGAAGCTTTGGCACTACTAGGAACTCGTTGCCAAGTAAAATATTCTTGAGCGACTTCTAACCAAGTAAATTCCGTGATTAAATTAACTCCTAGATGATGATGATAACCGTAATCGAGGGGCGATCGAGGGGGAATATCTGCTAAGGGAATTGGACTTTGCAGACGATGCACTTCATCATAATACCAATATAAATGTACTTCAGGCGGGATATCTTTGCCTAATTCTGCCCCCGGTTTCCAATCGAAACGCAGATAAAAATTGAGGTGATCCCAACCGAAAAAGAGCCTTTGTACTAAGGAAGTCCGGTGCATTGTACCACTGGCGCCGCCAATTTCGATCCGTCCAGCTTTATCCCAATCCTGTTCGTCCCCAAAACCGTCGATAATGGGGTGAATGAAAGCCAGCGGACGATTACTTTGTTTATCCCCGTGTTCTTCCACCGGTTCGAGCAAATAGGAGGGAATTGGCTCATTTAAAGCTTGATAAAGAGCGATTAGGTGTTCGCGGAAAAGTTGGTCAAAAATTGCGTCATGATTGGAGGAATGGCCATAACCAAACCACCAAAACCAATCGGAACCCTCCGCTGCATACAATGCTTCCCACGCATCGGGGTTATTATCTTCCGTCGCTTCCGGGTGATTAGCGAGGGTTTGACGGGCTAAAATTAGATATTCCCAAGCTTTATTTTTAGCGGGATCGCCGATCCAAGTGGTAAAATTGGCATCGATCCAAGAGCCGCTATGAAGTTGATTGACAGGGATTTTAGCATTAGCCGGAAAGCGATCGAGATATTCCGAGACGGTGACTAATTCGATCGCTTGGTGGTCGCTTAAAAGTTGATAAAGATTCTCTAGGAAGGGTAAACCGTCTTGATGATAGTTTTCCCAACAGTTTTCGCCATCTAGCGCAATGGTAACTAACCAGGGTTTTTCTAGCGTCGTGGTTTCTGCGTTGGTTTTCAGTTGTTCGGCGATCGCTTCTAGGTGTTTAACTAAGTCTGTAGCGGCCTCTTGCGCTTTCATGCCACTATAGCTAAATCCGATCAGATCCGAGAGACGATGATCGCGGAAAACCATCGATAAATTGCCGTTGCTAGTTTCCAGAAGGTAGGGACTATAAAGCAATTCTGGTTCGCTAATATTGCCTTTTTCGTCGCGATGAAAGTAATGTCCCAGAGACCAACCTAACACCCCCTCATCGGAACATAACCACTGAAAACCCTGTTTAGCGACAGCGGGGAGAATTGCGGGACTAACGGATTGTTCCGAGGGCCAAAGTCCTCGAGGTTGTTTATCAAAGCGATCGATATAGATTTGCCAAGCTTTCCGGAGATGGCGGCAAATATCTTCAGGATAGTGGAAATATTGGCGAGGAAGGGTCATATTCGGCACCGCTACCCGGCCGGCTTCCGAGTTGGCCAGCAGGGGTAAAATCGGATGGGTGTAGGGACTGGTAATGATTTCTAGTTGTCCGGTTTCCTGCATTAACCGGTGTTGCGGCAAGATACGACGCAGAATTTGACGCTGTTTGGAGATAATTCGCTGGCGATCGCTTAAAGTGAAGTTTTTTCCCTGTTCTAACCAAGCAGCGATTTCTGGGTCACTGTGAAAGATAGGATCGATCCAAGCGAGGTTATGCCAAGCCAAGAGATCGCTATAATCTTGGAGATGCCAATGGCTAATACACCAACTATGACCGTTTTCTTGACGCTGTGCGTATAATTGGGCGTAACGGGGGTGCGGATCGATCAGGGTACGATGGTTAGCATCGAAAAAGTGTTCGAGGATAAAGTGTTTTTGTGCCAGGGTTAACTGCGCTTCTGGGGTGACGGTGAGGGCAAGATAGGGGTCTATAGCTAGTCCGTTGACGTAATCCTCTAATTGCAGGATTAAAGAGGGGACAAGGTTGACAGTTTGGTGTAATTTGGGAAAACGTTCTAGAATTAAGATTAAATCGAGATAATCTTTCACTCCATGCAGTCGCACCCAGGGTAAGCGATATTGTCCCGAAGCATCGGTGCTAGTTTGACAGGATTTGTAGAGGGGTTGGTGTTGATGCCAAATAAAAGCGACGTAGAGAGGATAGGCCATGATAATACCGAGGAAAAGTGCATATAACAGGCTTTAAAGCCGTTATATTAGATAATAATGGACAATAAAGCCCATTATAGATTCTTAAAAGTTGATTTCGGTCACTACCATAATCCTATCAACTGGTTTTGAGGGGGTATCGTCTCTTTGTATTTGTTAAAGGATCGGCTCCTCTGGTGGTGAGTATTGGGAGTTCAGCAGTAAGCTGTTCGTAATTTAAATTGCGGGCTCTCCTGGTTTTCCTGTATTAATTTTTGTTATGAATTAAAGCAAGCAAACAGCTTAATTGGTAAATTCATAACTTATTCTTTTAATAAGCTTTATTTTGGTATTCATTCCCTCAATTAATCCGTCGGTTGTATGATTTTCAAAGTAATTACAAATACCAGGCAAATGCTTCTGGATCATGCTGGCACTACTTTGATATAATATTTCGCTTTTCCAATTTTCTCTCAGCACCTCTGAACGTTCTACTACTTTGATAAATTTGTCTAATTTCTTCTTTAATTTCCCAGACTATTCCCAAGCATGAATGTTCTTTCAGGATAACTTCTAGTTGTTGTTTTTGCTCGTGCTTTAAGTCCTCTTTATTCTTCCATAATAAATGAGGTAATCCTTTTTCATGCACCCCCATTAACTTTCTCAATTTATTAAGCTCGTCATTGATGATAGCCATTACATGAAAACGATCATAGATGATTTTAGCATTGGGAAATAATTCCTTGCTCACTGCTGTAAATCCTGACCACATATCGACGCTCACTTCTTTCACCTTCTCCCGAACTGTTTCTGGCTGTGCTTTTAAGGATTCCCAATTCATCTTGCTTATGTCCTTTAATCACATCTAGTAAAATTTTCTTGTCCAGATCTACGACCGTTGTTATGAAATCTTTATGTCCTTTTAAGTTACTAAATTCATCTAAGCTTATTCGTTCTGGTGCTTCCCACTCTTCCTTTTCTAGTTCTTTAGCACAGTGATTAAATATTAACTGAACTTCTGACCATCCTAACCCTTCTTCTCGACTTATTTCTTCGATACTACAATTTTTTACTCTCTCATAAATCATCGATTCATAGCGGATTGTATGATGCTGTCTTAATCTCATAAAACTCCTGAGAGGGGGACAAGCGAGCTAGAAGGTAGATAGGGCAAGCGATATTGCTCTTTGTCCTTTGATGCAATCCTTCAACCGATAGCGGCTAATTTGCATTAGCTCTTCTATATTTTTTAGGAACATTTGATGTAGCTGGAGCCAATGATAGAGATGTTGACCCACATAAAAACTGCTGTGTCTGCGTTGACCTTTATATCTTTTTTCGGGTCTTGTGACATATTTTTGGATTCCCATATCCTTAATTTTTTTACCTTGTAGTGTGGCACTTGTATAGGCGATAGCTATAACAATTATCAGCTTTGATAGGTATTGCGGTGCTAATTGAGAACCTTCTAAGCTATAGCATCCCGACTTAAAATCTCGGAACATCTCCTCAATATCAAATCTTTTTTGATCGGCAATTATTGCCGTCTCTAAATCCCCAAAATTTGTCAGAATATATTAAGGTTCTTTTGTTTGAAAACCCCCATAGGTTTTTTTCCACTTACCCGCTAAGTTAAACTGTCCAAATCCCTGCTCTTTTGTAATATTGACATCCTTCAAAAATAGTTTAGTTCCTGGACTTAAACCTAACTCTCTCATTTCTGGATAAATTCCTTCTTTTGTCTTCACATTTGTACTTTTGTCTTTAATTCCTTTAACAACTTGATAGCCTTCCTCCCATTTCTCCAAAAAATTGACGATTAGTTCGGGGGGATATTGAAAGTCGGCGAAGACTAAAATAAACGCATCCCCAGTTCCTTGTAAAAGTCCGTAATAGCTAGAACGAACAAAGCCAAAATTCCTAGCGTTAATGATAATTTTAACTCTAGAGTCGCTTTGAGAGATTTGCTCTAATATGCTGACTGTTTTATCTTGAGAGTCATTAGACCTCGACCTAATATTATCTCAAGACTAAAAGTCTTTCTAGTTAAGAAGCTTGCCCGAATAGAAATAATTTTAATTGTCCCATGTTTTTCTTAAAGGATGTTTGAAAAGTCAGGAGACCACTAGGGGTAGTGTCGTGATATATAGCGGTTCTCACACCTGTGTGGCACAGTTAAACCTTTGCTAATTAGGGTTTTCAACATCGATAATATACCTCTTGCGAACAGGAAACGCTATAGGCGCTTTTAGGCTTCTGTTATTGAAAAGAGAGGCAATTTTTCGAGGTTGCTTATATTACAATATTTCATTGTACAGCTTTAAATACTTAGATGCTTGAATCTCAAGAGTAAATTCTTGCTCCACTTTTTGCCTTGCCCGAATGCACAATTGGTTATACCTTTCTGTATCTTCTAATACCCAATTAATTCCGCTTGCTAAGTCTTCCACCTCGAAGGGGTGAGCCAGATAACCATTCTCTTGATGTTCGATCATATCAGGCATTCCACCAATTTTAAAGGCAACAGATGGAGTGGCACAAGCGAGAGCTTCCATGACTGTATTGGGAAGATTATCCTCAATTGAGGGAGCGACAAAAATATCGGCGGCGGCATAGACTAAAGCTAGGGAAATATCATCATTTAATCTGCCTAAATAATGGGTTTTTAAGCCGAAATCAGGCGGATTCACTGGTTCAGAGGCACCGAAGACCACTAACTCTAATTTATGCCACCATATTTCCCCCTGCTGTTTAACAGGGAAATAGAACCCAACAGTATGGCCGTGACGTAGTACCTCAACGGGAGTCTCAGCGTATATGTATTTAGGGAGTTCGCTCCGAAATTCTCGCACCCCAATTTTCTCAATGTATTGTGTACACAGTGTAGCACTATTTGAGAAAGGACATCAACAAATAACTTTACTCATGTTTTACCAGATGAAATTTTTAATCTGGTTTAAAGAAAATGCCATCCATCTGCAACATCCTCCCAGTTTTTTCGGCAGTAAACCCTGGTTCAATACCGTACAGTTCGTAACCTAATTTTTCTACGATATGAATCATTTCTTTAAACAGGACTTGACTTTCGTAGAGAGGGACTAAAGATAATTCAAGCTTAATACCTTTAACCAAAGGCAAAATTGCGGTTGCTCCTTCTAGCACTTGTTTTTCCAATCCTTGCACGTCTATTTTGAGGAAAATGGATTTAGTTTCGCTTTTGATATAGTCCTTGGCAATGGTATCTAGCCTGCTCAATTTTACTGTTTCTGAGCCAGAGTAAGCTGATTCCGGTGCAGATTCTAAGTGAGCATCCAGCATTGGCAAAGCTGAACTACTATAACTATTACCAGCAATATTGATGATAATTTCACCTTCTTGGTTGCCGATGGCAGCTTGGGGAGCAATTTCCCACAGAGGGTCTTTTTCACTAACAGCTTTTAACTGAGAGTAAGCACTTGACAGTGGTTCAAAGGAAACTATCCTCCCCGAATAGCCTAATTCTCGCAGTAATTTAGCATATTGCCCAATATTAGAGCCAACATCGAATACTAAGTCAATATTGTGATAGGCCAACAAGCGCTGCATTTTCGCCGCTTCGGATGTTTGGATATTGTATCTTTTTAGATCAATTCCTAAACTTCTGGAGAGTTTCTTAATCGTTTTTTTGATCATGACAGATAGTTAATTAACCGTATATGTGGTCGTAAGATTGCTGCTAGTGATGAGTGGATAAGAAAACTGCTATCAGAAAAGTCTATACAAACTCTGGCTATTTATAAATAAAAGTTATAATAATTCTTGATCGTAATAGCTTAGCATATTTTAGCAACTTTCTCGATCAAGCTAAAGTAGTGAGGCGTAGATTGAGTGGGTTTGTTCTGCACATTTTTCCCAAGAAAAACTCTTTACCCTTGCCTTTCCTAATTCTACAAGCTTTTTTGTTAAATCTGAATCAAATAATACTTTTTCTAGCGCATTAGCAATACTCTCCATATCATAGGGATCGAAAAATTCGGCTGCATTACCAGCCACTTCTGGAAATGAACTTGTGTTGCTACAGACAACGGGACAGCCAAATGACATAGCTTCTAGGATTGGTATGCCAAATCCTTCGTAGAGAGAAGGATAGACAAAGGCAGATGCTTGACTGTATAATTTTGCCAAAGTTTGATCGTTGCCATTAATATGTAGAACTTTATCTTCACTTAGTCCTAAACCGTCAATTAAATTAAGTTCATCTTGAGAAAATTTCTGACCTCCCGCGCATAACAAATTGAAGTTACTATTAAGACTAGAATGGCTGGCATAGGCTTTAACTAATCGAGAAAAGTTTTTGTACCATCCCCGCTGTCCAACATAGAGAATATAAGGATGATAAGAATTTTGCTTATATAATTTAGAAGTTACTGAAGGCGCAGAAATTAGAGAGTAACCAAGATAGACCACCGCTATTTTTTCAGCATCTATATCAAAAATATTTATCATATCTTCCTTAGTACTGTTAGAAATACATATAACATGATCTGCCCTCTTAATTGCTTGTAATTTAATAGAGGAAAAGTCTTTTTTTCTCCCTAGGAATAAGTTAGCAGATTTAGGTGCAGAATCAGCGAATTTTTCATCAATCATATCATATACTGTAATTACTTTTTTAGTTTTAGATGAATTGGCGGCAATGCTATTAAAAGTGTAGTATGTTTCATGAAGAATATCAGGAGTATCAGATTTTATCCAGACTTTAGATATTAGAGCGTTGATAAAATCTACAATCCTAGTTGTTTTAGGTATTGATGGTCTTTTCCATCCATTAACCAAATTAGGAGGACAATGCTTTAAATATTCATTTATATATAAACCCGCCAGAATTTTTACTTCACAATCGTCGAAGTTTGCCATTCGTGTGGATAACTCGTAAAAATACCGAGAAACTCCCCCATATTTTTGGAAGGTAAAAACTTGATGATCGTAGACAATTTTCATGACATTAATTTGTCTGTAGTTATGTGATCTATTTTGTTGAAATTTGTTTTAAAATAATATCTCTATCTGAAAATAATTTGCTTTTCATTCGTTTACTAATATATGCATATAACAACTTAGAAAGCCTTCCAGATAAAATTTTGAATAATCGATTATTAATCGTTTGGTCAGTAAGGATATGCAAACCATAATTGCTAGTAGAATAAAAATTTAAGGACATTTGTTTTGCTAAGAAATCGAGAGTCTTATGCTGAAAAAAAGATATGTGCTGACCTGTTTCATGGGCATAGTACCACCAATCATTTGGTGCTGGGGGAAGCCCATCAAAAAGCTGAGTTGAAAAGATCAAAGTTTTGCATTCTGTACTTTCAAGCGATTTGGATATAAATTCTACAGGATCATACAGGTGTTCAAGAACTTCAAATGCAGTAACTGCCGAAAAAGCATTGTTTGTATTACTAGCTTCAAAATAATTTGCGAATATATTTTGACAGTATAGATCTGACCAGTAAAAATCAAACCCTACATCTCTCATCAACCTTGTTAATAGTCCATAGCCACCTGCTATGTCTAAATATTTGCCATTTTTTTCAAATAAATAATACAAAATACAAGTTAATTTTTTTGATATAGTAATATTTCTCACTACTAATCCTGTATCTGTAGATGCTATGGCATTTTGATAGGCTTCTTCTAACCAGTAGGGTTTTTCAGTTTGCAGGAAACCACAATTTTGGCAGAAAAAGTAATCAACTTCATATTTTTGTAAAAGTTTGGCTCTAAAAATTTTTTCTCTGCCTGATTGACAAATTGGACATTTATTATTACTCATGATAGGTATTTTCCGTTAGAATTACTTTGCTTTTGTTATAATTCGCTTCAATCTATTATTCAATCTGGTAAATAGACTTAGATTATAATCATTTCTTTGAATAAAATCATCTGCCTCAACATGACGCAGCAAAAATGGAGGATGTTTTAACGGAAAATTCATTTCTTTAACAGGAAGACTTGCCACTCTACTTTTACTACCAATTGTATGAGTGGCATCTTCACCAAAACCAATATTACTAACTAAATTTACATTGGGAAGGATTGTTAGACTATTCTGAATCCAACAGGCAAACGTCCATGGATAATCCCAAGTATCAACTTGATTATCATAAGCAGTTTGAAAAATCTTCGTCCAGTATTTGACAGCCTGAGTTTCTCCTAAAATAAACTCAAGCCAGTTACCATCACGAATTTCTTGCCATAGCTTCATTTTAACATCATAATATTGCCACGCTCTCCTCCAAGTTGCCCAACCCCAGATATGATTATAGCGAGAGAAATAGTAACTGTACTCCGTGCGCTTTCTGCCAAACTGAAAATTATCCCCCGAAATAGCCATAATTCGTTTATCATTTCTATAATAATCAAGCAAGTCTTGGCAAAAGCGAAAAAAACTAGGATGTGGCAAGCAGTCATCTTCAAGAATAATTGCTTCTTCAACTGTATGGAAAACCCAATCTAAACCACTCGACACCCGATTCTTACAACCTAAATTTAAATCAGAATAATTCGTCAATACCTCACAATCCCAATCAACTCCATCAATAATAGCACGAGCAGACTTACACTTTTCAACATCATCTGGTCTATCAGTAAGCGGACCGTCAGCAACTACTAATAACTTAGGCGGTTTCGCCTGACGGATAGCTTCAAATACCCTCGCCGTCGTGTCTGGTCGATTGAAAATTAGGAAGGCGACAGGAGTTGTTAATTGGAAATAATCCATTACTGTACTATCCTCTTAGTTATTTTTAATCAAAAAGTTACTTTTTTCTGGAAAATATTCTTTTATACAATAATTATACAAAAGAATATCATATTTATTATATTCGGCTATCAAATGATATGTAGATTCGGGCATGATATCATTGCATTTATAATCATATTGATTCAAATGAGGAACTTTTATTTTTGTCTGGCATGGTGGCGCGGCATTGTTTGAATTGTCTAAATTTATTTTATCTAAAAACACCAAGGCTGAGGACTCAAAATCTTCAAATAAACCAACAAAATACATTTTGTTTAAATTTTCAACAGCTTTGGCAAAAGAACTCGAATCGACTTCTTTCATCCTTCCAGAAATATACCTGCAAGCCATATTTCGCACCTCCCGGCAATTTTTGAAAAAATCTGGCATATCTTTTGAATATTTATGCCAGGGAATGTTGGAATTTCTTTGGCACATTTGAAAATAAGAAAAACATCTATTTATAGGATTTCTCAAAAAAACAACATATTTAAATCTTTCAGGCGGACATTTTATAGATATGGGTAAATGTTTACCCATACCAATAAAATTAGCCGAATAGTTAGACTTTTCTAATATATATCTTAAATAGGTTCCTCCTGTTTTCGGGATATGTACTATCCCTATTAACTCAGGATCAAAAGTATACTGATTATTGTGAACATCGATTATCCAATTATGAATATCAGGGGAAATATGAGTTCTCATTAGCTTATCAAAAGTATCGTAAAACTTTCTGGAGACTCTATTGTATATTAGAGTTTTCGCTATCTGTCTAACATCAATCTCGGTAAATCCTAACATCTTGACAATCTCTCCTCGGCTTAAATGGTGTAGTCCATAAACTATTGTAGTCTATCAGGACGCGGACCATCGGCAACCACTAATAACTTAGGTGGTTTCGCCTGACGAATGGCTTCAAACACCCTCGCCGTCGTGTCTGGTCGATTAAAAATCAGGAAGGCCACAGGAGTGGTCAGTTGGAAGTCAGTCATAGACGGATTTACTTTTAACTCGCAGCATCATAACCCAGCCTGACCAAATTGTCAACTCTAGGCTAGTGGGACTACCAAAATCCACCCAGACGAAGTCAGAGACTTTCAGGATTAATCCCCAATTCCCTGAGTTTAGCCGCCAATCGTTCGGCTTTTTCTTCGGCTGCCTCAGCTTGCTGTTGTGCTGCCTCAGCTTGCTGTTGTGCTGCCTCAGCTTGCTGTTGTGCTGCCTCAGCTTGCTGTTGTGCTGCCTCAGCTTGCTGTTGTGCTGCCTCAGCTTTCTGTTGTGCTTCCTCAGCCAACTCTCGCGGGGTTGGCAACAACATTCCATCTAAAGTCGCCCAGCGAATCCAGACGGTTGTTACCCCTCTATATTCTCCCTGCCAACGAACTAAAGCTAATCCCAAACGACCACTGATTAGCCATCCTTTCTCGTTGGGTTGCCGCGGTTCATATAGGCCATCAACTAAGACAAATTCGGCAAAATCTTCAGGATTAAAAGGATCGTACCAGAAATATTCAGGCACTCGTAACTTATCTTGATAAATCTGTTTTTTCTCAGTTTTGTCTATTTGAGTGGTACTTTCCGAGAGGAGTTCAATCACTACATCGGGGGCTTTTCCCTCCTCCCAAGTAACCCAACTTTTTCGCTCCCCTTTTGGTACACCTAAGACGGCAAAAAAATCAGGTCCTTTGAAGTCTTGATTTTTCAGTTGTGCTGTACTGAAATAGACAAACATATTGCCACTGGCATAACCATCTTCTCGTCGGTCTAGCCAAGGGGATATACTGTCTATTAACAGATCCATCTGCCATTTATGCCTTTGAGTTTCCATGGGTACTCCATCATCGCAGGGAAGTTCATCTTGGGTGGGTAATGCAGTTAACTGCATTGGTTGACTAAACGTCAGAGTTTCCATATTTCTGTCCTAGATTTTGGGTTTAGTTATGTAGATTTTCTAGATTTTTTGCCCTCTTTCAGGCAAATACTACTTTAATTGAGTAGCTACAGCAATTCTAAATGATTCGTGAACGGGCAAGGAGCTTAATACCATTGTTCAGCTGCTTATTGTCAAGGGTTTAGGGGATTACTATCTGTTCTATCACAATTCTAGACTAAGACGCATTGGCCTTTCTAGGTTCTGTGTGAGCATGGTATAATAGTAACACAGAACAGGAGGTGAGTTATGTGGATAAATTTTGATCAACTCCTCGATTTACCAAATGTAACAGTGGTCAATTATCAAAAAATTACTCAAACAATTTTCCTAAAGCTCGCTCTTTTAAATGAAACAATTGAATGCCCGAATTGCCATCAAACCTTGGACAGAATCAATCAGACAGAGTATAATCTAGTCAGAGATTTGTCAATATTAGGCAATCGAGTATATTTGGAAGTACCACGCCGCCAGTTTCATTGTCAAAAGTGCCAAAAGTATATCAGCGAAAGACTATGTTTTATGAGATTAAGACAGCATCAGACAATTCGCTATGAATCGATGATTTATGAGAGAGTAAAAAATTGTAGTATCGAAGAAATAAGTCGAGAAGAAGGGTTAGGATGGTCAGAAGTTCAGTTAATATTTAATCACTGTGCTAAAGAACTAGAAAAGGAAGAGTGGGAAGCACCAGAACGAATAAGCTTAGATGAATTTAGTAACTTAAAAGGACATAAAGATTTCATAACAACGGTCGTAGAT
The DNA here is from genome assembly GCF_050500235.1 of Microcystis protocystis FBCC-A270. Classification (NCBI taxonomy): domain Bacteria; kingdom Bacillati; phylum Cyanobacteriota; class Cyanophyceae; order Chroococcales; family Microcystaceae; genus Microcystis; species Microcystis protocystis. Next base: position 3,388,111 of record NZ_CP191407.1, on the reverse strand, counting down.
CTGGACAAGAAAATTTTACTAGATGTGATTAAAGGACATAAGCAAGATGAATTGGGAATCCTTAAAAGCACAGCCAGAAACAGTTCGGGAGAAGGTGAAAGAAGTGAGCGTCGATATGTGGTCAGGATTTACAGCAGTGAGCAAGGAATTATTTCCCAATGCTAAAATCATCTATGATCGTTTTCATGTAATGGCTATCATCAATGACGAGCTTAATAAATTGAGAAAGTTAATGGGGGTGCATGAAAAAGGATTACCTCATTTATTATGGAAGAATAAAGAGGACTTAAAGCACGAGCAAAAACAACAACTAGAAGTTATCCTGAAAGAACATTCATGCTTGGGAATAGCCTGGGAAATGAAAGAAGAAATTAGACAAATTTATCAAAGTTGTAGAACGTTCAGAGGTGCTGAGAGAAAATTGGAAAAATGGATAAGAATAGGCGGGATATTATATCAAAGTAGTGCCAGTATGATCCAGAAGCATTTGCCTGGTATTTGTAATTACTTTGAAAATCATACAACCGACGGATTAATTGAGGGAATGAATACCAAAATAAAGCTTATTAAAAGAATAAGTTATGAATTTACCAATTAAGCTGTTTGCTTGCTTTAATTCATAACAAAAATTAACACACAAAAACCAAAAGAGCCAGCCGAAGCTTGCCCTGAGCTACGTCGAAGGGTATTGTCGTTAGGAAAAGCGCGATACTGCCCATAGAGGGGATGTAAAACCAAAAGCTGGGTGTAAAGTCCGTCTTGAGGCAATCCCCCGTGAAATAGGAAGCTCTCAACGACCTTGAGAGTAGTTCACTTTATCAAAATCTTCTAGAGGGGATATAGTGTAGAGAGAATGATGTATCTTAATATAAGTAAAGTTTCGTAACAATTCTGAAATCCTTTGCTCAACTCTACCCTAGTTCCCAGCAATCCCGATCGCCTGAAACCCCTAGTCCCCAACTGGGAAAAATGTCAATCCGTCTTTTGGACGGCAGCATTTCTGGTCTCGGTCCCCGTGTTCATGCAAGCGCCCCTAGTGCGCTACTATCCCGAAGTTAGCCTAGGTTTAACCTTTTTTTGGGTGGGGTTAGGGGTTTGGCTGCTCAAACAAGAAAAAATCAGTCTTTGGGGGGATTTACTTTTGGGCTTTAGTTGGAGTTGGTTAGCAGGTTCTCTCTACTGGGGTTGGTGGCGTTGGGAACCGTTGATCCATATTCCCATGGAAGCGATCGGGCTGCCCTTTGTTCTCTGGGGACTATACAAAGGTCGCGGCAAAGTGGGCAATCTTTTCTATCTGGGTTCTTTGTTAGGGACTGCCATCACCGATGTATATTTCTATCTAACGGGACTAATTCCCTACTGGCGACAATTAATGACCGTGGAACTAGACCCCAACCTAGTATCGCCGATATTTCATAACGCCTTGGCCCAAATTGAGACCCCCTGGGGCATCAGTTGGGCGATCGTGCTGCTCAACTTGCTCTTAGCGATCGGTATTTATCCTTTGCAAAAAAGGGTATGTCATTGGTGGGCATTTAGCGGAGCCGTATTGAGTACAATTTTAGTCGATGGTTTATTTTGGATTACCGCTTCTCTGGCTTAAGGGTTTTCCTAGCTAATTCCCGTTTCCATCTATTTACTTAGATAGATGAAAATGTGCGGAATCTTGCTATATGCTATATAATGTGTAGTTGCGACTGTCTATCTATTGCCGCTCATGTACCTGTGGATATACTGCCAAGAGAAAATCCCTATTTACTACTCCATACCGATAAGGGACAGCGTTTTTTCCCTCTCGTGGGGAGATCTTACTGGACAATCGGACGGGGCAAAGATAACGATATCGTGATTAAGGATCACTGTATCTCTCGCAATCACGCTATTTTACAATCCACGGAAACAGGAGATTTTTATCTGATCGATCTCGGTAGTCTCAATGGAACTTTTGTCAATGGCAGAAGGGTAGCTATTCCCGTGACTATCCATAACACAGATCAGATCACCTTTGGCAAAACCGAGGTGCAGTTCTATCGTGCTACTCCCACCAATGTAGGCAAGCAACCGCGCAATTTAGAATGGGACACCCCTACCTCCTCCGTCCATGAACGGCGCTTAACATCGGTGATGGTGGTGGATATGCGGAATTTTACGGCTTTAACTAGGCAATTAGACGAAAAAGTGCTTTCTTCTCTGATTGGCAGTTGGTTTCGCCATGCCGGGGGTATTGTCCGCAGTTCTGGCAGTTGGGTAGATAAATATATTGGTGATGCGATCATGGCCATCTGGTTTCACGGCCAACAGGAAGTCAATCAAGACGATATCCTGCAAATTTTCCAAGCAATTATACAACTACATAACATGACTCGCGCCTTAAGCGCACAATATCCCTTACCCTTTAAATTACGCATCGGTGCGGCGGTGAATACTGGTTATGCCATGGTCGGCAATACTGGCAGCGGTGAACATCCAGATTATACAGCGATCGGGGATACAGTCAACGCCGCTTTTCGTTTAGAGTCGGCCACTAAAGAAATAGGTAGGGATTTAGCCATCGGAGCCACTACCTACAGTCATCTCATCGGTTTACCCTATCTCCACCAAGCTTTCGAGCCACATACCGTCAGTCTGAAAGGATACGACGCTAAAACTATTACCTACGGAACCACTTTTGATCACTTGGATCGTTTCCTTGATGCCAATAGTAGTGAGGAGATGACTGGAATCACAGGATTTGCCAGCCGTGCTGGTTTTGGAGAATAAACACTGTCCACTTAAAACTCAAATCTGATCACTGATCACTGATAACTGATAACTGACCTACTCTTCGGTAGCGGCGAGAACTAAATCTTCCTCCTCCAAGGCGGGGGGAACTTCGATTTCTTCCACTACTTCCGAGACGGTCCGGCCTTCCGCTTCCGCTAGACGTTTTTCTCGGTATTTAATCGCCATTTCTTCCGCTTTTTCAAACACTAACGGGCGATTTTTGAGCATATCTCCCGGTTCTGGTTCTAATTGTTTAGTCGAGAGGGAAATGCGACCTCTTTCAGCATCGAGATCGATAATCATCACTTTTAACTCATCATTGACATTGAAAACCGTGTGGGGGGTGTCAATGTGATCGTGAGAGATTTCGGAAATATGCAGTAAACCACTGACTCCACCAATATCGATGAAAGCACCGTAGGGCTTAATTCCGCGCACGGAACCGATTACCACCTGTCCCACGGCTAAACCGTTCATCTTGCGTTCCACTAAAGCGCGACGATGACTTAAAACCAGACGGTTGCGATCCTCATCCACTTCTAAAAACTTTAAGGGCAATTCCTGACCGACTAAATCCTCTTTCGCCTCTCTGGTGCTAATGTGAGAACCGGGGATAAAGCCACGGAGACCTTCAATTCTGACTAATGCTCCACCACGGTTAGTGGCGAAAACATTCGATCGCACGGTAGCATCTTCTTTTTGCAATTGACGCACCCGTTCCCAAGCGCGCATATATTCGATGCGACGGATCGACAGGGTTAGCTGTCCATCTTCATTCTCGTCGGTAAGAATGAAAAATTCCCTGGTTTCGTTGGGTTGTAAAACTTCTTCGGGATTATCGACGCGGTTGATCGACATCTCCTGCACGGGGATAAAAGCGGCGGTTTTAGCACCGATATCGATGAGCGCTCCCCGGGGTTCCATGCTGAAAACAGTCCCGGCGACAACATCTCCCGGACTGAAATGATAATCGTATTTGTCTAGAAGGGCGGCAAAATCTTCATGGGTAAAGCCTATGTTTTTGTTTGCAGTTTTTTGGGTGGTCATGTACGTTGTTTGGGCCTCGGAATTTCCGTAGGTTTTTCCTCCTATGTGATGTACAGTTTCTAAATCAAGGAGATGCCTCCTAATTTAGTTTCTAGGTAGGGCCTAGGGGATGAACTGCCGCATCCGGCTTTCTTGCAGGCAATCCGCCTCAAGAATGACTTTTAAGAATCTAACCAGAGCTTGGGCTTGAAATAGCACAAGGGATCCTAATTATAACTGAATCGGGAACTATTTAAGACGAGGTGATCACGCTGGCTTCTTCCACTGGAGACCAAGAAGGATAGGCGCGTTCGATTTCGGAGGATTGCAGCAGCGCTAAAGCGGCGATAAAGTCTCTAATTCCCTGAAAATTGCCGTAAACCGAAGCAAAGCGCACATAGGCCACCTCCGATTCTTGCCGGAGATATTCTAGGACTAATTGACCGATCTCCTGACTTGTTACCTCCCGTTTTGAGTCTTGCTGCAGACGGGATTCGATATCATTGACGATCGCCTCTAATCTTGAGTGAGGAATGCCGGTTTTTTCGCAAGCGCGAACGATCCCTCGCAGCAGTTTGCAGCGATCAAAAGATTCCCGTTTACCATCTTTTTTAATCACCGTGATCGGCACGAATTCGATGCGCTCGTAGGTGGTGAACCGATATTTACACTGTAAGCATTCACGACGACGACGAATGCTCTGACCGTTTTCGGAGGAACGGGACTCTAAAACGCGACTATCGGTATGCTGACAATTAGGGCATTGCATAGGAGGCGCTCGGTGAGGGGAACCTTTAATTTAAGCCTTTAAATACGAAAACCAGAGCCGCTAACCTGCTTTTGACAAGCGGGCGGCTCAGGGAAGAAAATTATTAACCTAAACGGAGTTAAGAAATTTACTTTTGAATCCGGGGAGGTTCCCGGAAGGCAATGGCGAAGAAAATTACCGACAAAGCCATAGTTAAAACTAAAATGTAAGCGACGCTTTCCATGGTTAGACATCCTACAAGACTGCTATAACAATCCTATAGTATCAGGAAATGAGCTTTTCAGCTTGTCTGGGGATGTAATCTACATCCCCAGAATCAGTGGCAATCTATTTAACGCTAACTTTTGCCCCAGCATCTTCCAGTTTTTTCTTGATGGCGGCGGCATCATCTTTGTTAGTGCCTTCTTTAACCGCTTTGGGAGCGGCTTCTACTAGGTCTTTCGCTTCTTTGAGTCCCAAACCGGTCAATTCGCGTACCACCTTAAGGATAGCAATTTTCTTGTCGGCGGGAACTTCTTCGAGAACGACGTTAAATTCGGTTTGTTCTTCCACAGCTTCAGCAGCAGCCGCGGGAGCGGCCCAAGGGGCCGCCATAATTATGCCACCGGCCGGAGCGGCGGCACTAACTCCGAAGGTTTCTTCGATACCTTTGACTAATTCCGCAGCTTCTAAGAGGGTAAGAGTTTTGAGTTTTTCTAAGATTTCAGCTACAGCAGACATGGGTTAGACTCCTAATTGTTTGTAAGTGATTGATTGGCGCGGTATTAAGCCGCTTCTTTTTCTTCTTGACGGGCCACGGCATCGACGGCACGGGCCAAAGATGCGGGAACTTCGTTGATGCTGCGGGCCAGTTTGGTGGCAATGGCGTTGATTGCTCTGGCGGCCTGAGCGATTAACTGTTCTTTCGACGGTAAATCAGCGATCGCTTTGATCTGATCTTCTGTTAACAGTTGACCTTTTGTCCCTTCTTTGAGGACACCGCCGCGCAATTCGGTTTTTTTGCTTTCTTTTTTGAACTCTTGATAGGCCTTGAAAGCTCCACCGATATCCTCTTTTACGAGCAGAAAGGCGGATGTTCCCGATAAAAGGCTTTTCATCGGTTCCCAGCCACTATCTTCAGCGATCGCCAAGCCCATCAAAGTATTTTTGGTGACTTTACAAATCGTTCCCGTGGGGCGCAATTTGCGGCGTAGATTGCTGATTTCAGCGACGGTTAAACCTTGATAGTCGATGACCATCGTTAATTGAGCTTCGCTCAGGGAGGTTTTTAATTCTTCTAGAATTACTCCCTTGCTTTCTCTGCTTCTCCCCATCCCTTGTTCACCTCCTGTATGCGGGGGACCGGTTCCACAGGCACAAAAATAACCCCTTGTAGCGCCGGGGTTGAGTGGAGAGAATCAGTTCAGGCACGACCAAGACAGAAAAAATCTCTCTTTAGTCTTTTTGGCTGCTGTTTTCTCGCTTTGACCTCGGCAGGGTATTTAAGCTGTTTCGCACCTGCTGTCTTTGGCTTAAGCCAGTCCTTTATTATAACACTATTGCGGAATTTATGTCAAGCACCACCAGGGAGCGGGCAGGGGCAAAATCCTGACGAGTAGAACAGGCATCCTCGTTGAACGCCAAGTCTAAAACCCAAACCTCTTTATTTAAGCGGCACAAACTATAGCGTTTTTCAGTCTGCTGAGGTACAAAAGTTATGGGTTTTAGGCAAAAGGCAAGAGGCCAAGGGACTTGCGTGGGAATAATATCCCAGCCAGAAAATCGCTCTGTAGAAGAATAAGACCAGCCCTAAATGGTACATTATCAAAGCGCAAGTCCCCAAAGGCAAAAGGGAAGAAAAATAGATGTACCTCACTAGCTTAGGAAACGCTATATCTCAATTATAAAAAACGGGGTCTATACTGATAGTTTCTTCAGCAAAATAGTCCCAAAAGTCTTTCCGGTAAACACTTCATGATTCTATAGACAAAAATTATCACACAAAGTCGAGAAGAACCCAAATGGTTTACCCGTTTAGCTGTGGGGGCAGTTATTTATCACACCCTCGAATCCCTCGGTTTACGATATCCCACCGTCACCGAAGAACATCACCAAGCTTTACTGAAAGCCAAAGAAATCCTGGAAAATGAGCCAGATTAAAAATGGAAAAAAATCCCCAAAAAGCGATGATTGCCGGAAAATCGATCGTATAATCAATCTCGATTTTCAAGAATTCCCCCTATGAATTATCGCATCGATCGCCGCACCTATGCTGAAACCTACGGCCCCACCGTCGGAGATAAAGTTCGCCTGGCAGACACGGAATTATTTATCGAAGTCGAAAAAGATTTCACCACCTACGGCGATGAGGTAAAATTCGGCGGCGGTAAAGTAATTCGCGATGGGATGGGCCAATCCCCCATTTCTAGGGAAGATGGGGCGGTAGATCTAGTGATTACTAATGCCTTAATTCTCGACTGGTGGGGCATCGTTAAGGCCGATGTGGGCATTAAAGACGGCAAAATTTATAAAATCGGTAAAGCGGGTAATCCCCACATTCAAGATAATGTCGATATTATTATCGGTCCTGCTACCGAGGCATTAGCCGGGGAAGGGATGATTTTGACAGCAGGGGGGATTGATGCCCATATTCATTTTATCTGTCCCCAACAAATTGAGACAGCGATTGCGTCGGGGATTACCACGATGATTGGTGGCGGGACCGGACCTGCAACGGGAACTAATGCCACCACCTGCACCCCGGGAGAATGGAACATCTATCGAATGCTAGAGGCGGCCGAAGCTTTCCCGATGAATTTGGGTTTTTTGGGTAAAGGCAATAGCAGTCAGCCGGAAGGACTAGCGGAACAGGTAAAAGCGGGGGTAATTGGCTTAAAACTCCATGAAGATTGGGGAACCACTCCGGCAGCCATTGATACCTGTTTAAGCGTGGCCGATAAGTACGATGTGCAGGTGGCGATTCATACGGATACTCTCAATGAGGCCGGTTTTGTCGAGGCCACTATCGCCGCTTTTAAAAATCGGGTCATTCACACCTACCACACGGAAGGGGCCGGCGGTGGTCATGCTCCCGATATTATCAGGGTTTGCGGGGAAATGAACGTTTTACCCTCCTCTACTAATCCCACGCGTCCCTATACGACGAATACCTTAGAGGAACACCTCGATATGTTGATGGTTTGTCATCATTTAGACCGGAGTATTCCCGAAGATGTGGCTTTTGCTGAATCCCGCATCCGCCGCGAAACTATTGCTGCCGAGGATATTCTCCACGATTTAGGGGCTTTTAGCATCATTTCCTCCGATTCTCAAGCTATGGGACGGGTGGGGGAAGTAATTATCCGCACTTGGCAAACTGCCCACAAAATGCGGGTACAACGAGGCAGACTGACCGGGGAAACGGGAGAGAATGATAATCTGCGGGCAAGACGATATATTGCTAAATATACGATTAATCCTGCTATTACCCATGGTGTCTCCGATTATGTCGGTTCCATCGAGGTGGGCAAATTAGCCGATTTGGTTCTCTGGAAACCGGCATTTTTTGGCGTAAAACCGGAAATTGTCCTGAAAGGCGGTTTAATCGCCTGGGCGCAAATGGGCGATGCTAATGCCAGTATTCCCACACCGCAACCGGTTTATATGCGTCCCATGTTTGCCTCTTTTGGTGGTGCGATCGCCAAAACTTCCTTGACATTTGTTTCTAAATATGCTATGAAAGCGGGCATCCCTGAGAAGTTAAAGCTGAAAAAAACCGCCGTGGCCGTGTCGAATACGCGCAATATCAGTAAGGCTAGTATGAAGCTAAATGACGCTTTACCGCGCATGGAAGTTAATCCCGAAACCTACGAGGTGCGTGCTGACGGGGAATTATTAATCTGTGAACCCGCTACGGTTTTACCCATGGCCCAGCGCTATTTCTTATTTTGAATTCGATTTCAGAAAACGGGTTTTTTCAAAAAATCCGTTTTCTTTTTGAATCACAGTTAAGGATTAGTAGGAAAATTTGGGAAAAATAACTTAACTAATCCTGCCATTAGTGCAGTAACAATAGCAACAAAGATGGTTCGATTAGTAAATTCCAAGTTATCTAGTCGTTTATTCACGCCTGTTAATTCTCCTTTAATATTTGCTAGGTCAACTCTTAAGTTATTCACTTCTTCAGATAGCTTGTCTATTTTGCTATTAAGTTGTTCAGATAATCTGTCTATTTTGCCATTAAGTTGTTCAGATGACTTGTCTATTTTGTCATTAACTTCTTTGAATTGTCCTACAATAAAGTCTTTTAATTCTTTGAGGTCGTTTTCTGTAAATGTTGCCATTGTGTGACTCTCCTAGTAATTGTTTGTGATACCAATAATTTTACCCCTAAGTTTAACTCCTAACCCTTAATCAGTCAAATTGCATCGAAGTGGCATCACCAGAAGGAATAAAACTGGCCCAATAAAAAGGATGTTTTTGCTTCTCACCCTTGAGCATTCCTAGTTGAATTTGTCGTAAAGCTTCACTGCGTCCTTCTCCTTTTTGTAAGCGTCCATAATAGGCGACCATTAAATCTTTAGTCGCGTCATCAGATACTTTCCAAAGGCTAATTAATTGGCTTTCACTACCTGCTATAACTAAAGCGCGGCGCAATCCATAAACTCCCTGACCGATTTTAATATCTCCTCTCCCCGTATCGCAAGCGGAAAGCACAACTAATTTGGTTCCGACTAAGTTTAAATTGGTAGTTTCTAAAGCAGTTAAAACCCCATCATCTCCTGCACTTTGACCGATTTTAACTCCTGCTAAAACTAACCCAGAACGCAATAAAGGATTCTCAATCACATTACGTTCACCTTGTAGGGGCGAATTGCGTTCGCCCGGATTGCGTTCACTCAAATTGCTTTCTGGTTTAAAAAAACCATGGGTAGCGATGTGGAGAATATTCGGTTTTTTAACTTGTTTGACGGCGTTTTCTGTGGCTTGAGAACCAGTTAAAACAGTGGCTTGAGGTAAGAGATTTTTAATCGCTTTAGCTTCTTGTTCTGTACCCGGAAGACCGGGAAAAGTAAACTCAGACAGGTCTATGGAACGAGTGAGAGCGACTTTTTCCCCTGCTTTACCGTAGAAAGGATCAGCTACAATAAGCGGAGATTGTTGACTAGCAAATTTATCTTTAAGACGCAGTAAATCCCGTCCAGAAGTGAGATAGGTAATATGATAATTTTCCACTAAGTATTGATTATTTTCATCCACTAATGCTTCAAAGGGAATTAAATTAAGTGCAGCATCAGGAGAAAGCAGAATTGTTTTAGTATTGCCTAATAATTGACGGATAGGCTGCATCAATGTCTCATCAAGTTGACGCGCTGATTTTTGCAGTTGAGGAATAGGAGTTTCTGCGTCTGCAAGATTGTCACGAAAGTAAATTAATTTGTCCTCAATCGGTTTAGCTTCCCCTAAATCCTTAGCTTTGATGTCACCATTAGGATAGAGAATATAAACAGCATAGCGAGGAATGCCAAAACTATCATTTTTAGGATTATAAGGTTGATAGCGGACTATTTCAACTAAAGCAGCATTAGCAGGAATTAGTTTTTGAATACCTTCCAGGGTAATGGGTTGGGATAGGCTACGAAATTCGGCACTACGAACACCGATTTTACCCTCTATTTCTTTTGCTTTTTCGGTAACTTCGTCAAGTTGTTGACGGTAAATTTCTGTGTTTTTAATATCTTCAGGCTTTTTAAAAGTCAGGTTAGATAGTTGAGTCCGAACTTCAATCAGTTGAGTTAATAATTGTTGACTTTCGGGGTCATCAGTACGTTGTCGGAGAATTTGTAAGCTATTGGTTGAAACATCTAAAATTCGTCCTTTGCGTTCTAAGATAGTTTTCAAGGCGAGACGGGTTACTTCTGGGTTATTGGGTGCAGCTTGAAGATTGAGGGAAATCACCACATCAGTCCTCCCTAAAACCTTTGCCATATAATCTTGTTTTTGCTTGTCATCCCCCATTTTTAAATTTTCTGAGAGGTTGTATTCTTCTACTGCAAGTCCTTGGCTGAGATAATTAATTGCTTGAGGAATATCATCTTGAGACTGGTAAAATAAAGCCAAATTGATGAGACCGGTGGCGGTAGCGGGATGGTTGTCTCCTAATCGTTGTTTATGGATAGCTAAAGCTTGTTTGTAGAGGGGTTCGGCTTCGCTGTATCTTCCTTGAACTCTGTAAAGTTCTGACAAATTGTTGAGACTGGTGGCGGTTAGGGGATGGTTGTCTCCTAATTGTTGTTTCCAGATAGCTAAGGCTTGTTTGTAGAGAGGTTCGGCTTCGCTGTATCTTCCTTGAGAATGGTAAAGTGCAGCCAAACTGTTGAGACTGGTGGCGGTATTGGGATGGTTGTCTCCTAATTGTTTTTTGAAGATAGCTAAAGCTTGTTTGAAGAGGGGTTCGGCTTCGCTGTATCTTCCTTGAACTCTGTAAAGTGCTGCCAAATTGTTGAGACTGGTGGCGGTATCGGGATGGTTGTCTCCTAATTGTTGTTTCCTGATAGCTAAAGCCTGTTGGTAGAGGGGTTCGGCTTCGCTGTATCTTCCTTGAGACTGATAAACTCCTGCCAAATTGTTGAGACTGGTGGCGGTATCGGGATGGTTGTCTCCTAATTGTTTTCTTCTGATAGCTAAAGCCTCTTTGTGGAGGGGTTCGGCTTCGCTGTATCTTCCTTGAGAGTTGTAAAGTCCTGCCAAATTGTTGAGACTGGTGGCGGTATCGGGATGGTTGTCTCCTAATTGTTGTTTAATGATAGCTAAAGCCTGTTGGTAGAGGGGTTCGGCTTCGCTGTATCTTCCTTGAGACTCGTAAAGTAATGCCAAATTGTTGAGACTGGTGGCGGTATAGGGATGGTTGTCTCCTAATTGTTGTTTGATGATAGCTAAGGCTTGTTTTAAGAGGGGTTCGGCTTCGCTGTATCTTCCCTGAGACTTGTAAAGTGCTGCCAAATTGTTGAGACTGGCGGCGGTATCGGGATGGTTGTTTCCTAATTGTTGTTTCCTGATAGCTAAAGCCTGTTTGTAGAGGGGTTCGGCTTCACTGTATCTTCCTTGAGACTGATAAACTCCTGCCAAATTGTTGAGACTGACGGCAGTATTGGGATGGTTGTCTCCTAATTGTTGTTTATGGATAGCTAATGCTTGTTTTAAGAGGGGTTCGGCTTCGCTATATCTTCCTTGAGACTTGTAAAGTAATGCCAAATTGTTGAGACTGGTGGCGGTAGAGGGATGGTTGTCTCCTAATTGTTGTTTTCTGATAGCTAAGGCTTCTTTGAAGAGGGGTTCAGCTTCACTGTATCTTCCTTGAGACTCGTAAAGTCCTGCCAAATTTCCGAGACTTTGTGCGGTATCGGGATGGTTGTCTCCTAATTGTTGTTTCCTGATAGCTAAAGCTTGTTTGTAGAGGGGTTCGGCTTCGCTGTATCTTCCTTGAGACTCGTAAAGTCCTGCCAAATTATTGAGACTGGTGGCGGTATCGGGATGGTTGTCTCCTAATTGTTGTTTCCTGATAGCTAAAGCTTGTTTGTAGAGGGGTTCGGCTTCGCTGTATCTTCCTTGAGACTCGTAAAGTGCAGCCAAATTGTTGAGACTGGAGGCGGTAGAGGGATGGTTGTCTCCTAATCGTTGTTTCCTGATAGCTAAAGCTTGTTTGTAGAGGGGTTCGGCTTCGCTGTATCTTCCTTGAGATTTGTAAAGTAATGCCAAATTGTTGAGACTAATGGCGGTATCGGGATGGTTGTCTCCTAATTGTTGTTTCTTGATAGCTAAAGCTTGTTTTAAGAGGGGTTCGGCTTCGCTGTATCTTCCTTGAGACTCGTAAAGTGCAGCCAAATTGTTGAGACTGGTGGCGGTAGAGGGATGGTTGTCTCCTAATTGTTGTTTCCTGATAGCTAAAGCTTGTTCTGCTAGAGGAATCGCCTCGTTATATTTCCCCTGCTGATACAATTGAATAACTTGCTGAGTTAGCCTCTCTGCTTCGGCTAATTTATCTTGCGGTGAAACCTGAGAAATCACCTGTCCCACCGTTGGGTTTAACATGACTCCCGATAATCCCATCATCCCGGTAATGACGACAACCGCTATCCCTGATTTGATTGATACTTTCATTGGTTTTTTATCCCTAGAGTTTATTGATAGGCAAAAACATCAACTTGAATAGATTTGTCGGGTTGAGCCTTGTGCTGTAGTAAAATTCTGATTTTTTCTGCTGTTTCACTACTAAAAACAACCTCACCACAGTTATAGCATTACTTTAAGGCAGAGCCTTAGATATTGTGTTCCAAGGCTTTGCCTTGGAACAAGGGGACAAGGAGAATTTGTTTTAAGTACCATAATTAGTATAAGGCCGTTTATAAGGTGGTTGCAGTCCCAAAACAATATCCTCCCTCTTAACACCCATTGAAATTAAATCCTCTGCTGGATTCAATTCCGTTAAATTTTGTTGTAGCCAAATCTTATTATCACGAATATCAAAATGAACAATCGAGCGGTAAACTCGTTTTAAACCTTCCCATCCTACATTCATCCACTGATAATGATCCCGTTCCACATCAAATATTAATTGTACTTCTACGTCTTCACCGGTAACATCTTCTGCTACATAGCGACTTAACAAATTTTGCACTGCTTGACGATATTTTATGAGTTTATCTTTATCCATTGTGTAATTACCTCCGTACAAAAGTAGTAGCCATTATCCATAATTTATAGTAATTTCAAATAAGTTGTAGGGGCGAAGCATTCGGATAAGAAATCTACGGTTTCAGCGATAGGTTATTGCCCGAATGCTTCGCCCCTACGGGAGTGCTATAACTTCCATCCTTACTCCCTCTTTAAAATTTCATTAATTGTTTTAGCCAATTCCTGAACCTGCGAAGTATCCCCTAACTGATTATAAGTCCCCTTCGCCTTGGTTAACCACTGTATCGCCTCATTCTTATTTCCCAAGATACGATAAGCTATTCCTAAACCCGCTTGTATCTCCGCTTGCACTGACAAATTCTGCGTATTTGTTGCCAGTTTTAACGCCTTTTCATAAGGTTTTTTTGCCAACTGAGGTAAACCCATCTTAAGGTAAGTATCCCCTAACAGTTGATAAACCGTAGCAACCTGACTATTTTGCTTCACCAATCCTTCTAATACCTCAACCGCATCCCCATACAACCCATAACCTCGATAAAGATGCGCTAAAACTAACCCTGCTTCCTCCGGGGATAATTGCTGCTGTTGAACAGCTTTAACAGCATCTAAAACCGTTTTCTTCGTCTGTTCATCTAATACTGTAAACCCGACGTTTTCATCATCACGTCTAGAAGACGCACCATTATCAGCTTTTATTGTTACTCGATATCGCTTTCCTGCTTCCAGAGGAGGTTCACCGGGATAGACTATCTCAGTTTTATTTGTCTGCGTTTCCCAATTAACCCCATCTATTTTGATAGTATAATTAGTTGCACCCGGAACAGCATTCCACCGCAGTGAAGGACGATTGGTAATAATATTCGTTTCACGGGGAGTAATTAGGTAAGGTAATTTTGCTAAAACTTTCTCTTTATTTCCTGTTGGACGGATGGTAAGATTATTACTATTGGGAAGTGAAATCACAGGATTTCCCCGAGGACAGCCACTAGAAACAATATACTTTCCTGTTTTAACCGTCCACTGCTTGAGATTACTACAATAAACCTTAACGGAAGCGTTAGCTGCCACTTCTAACTTATCATCAAAACTGAGGGTAAGTCCGACAGAAGCGGGAAGGGTTTTTTTCCATTGTGGTTTTTTAACGGTAACTTTCCCTTTTACCTGAAAAATTGTGTTAACTCCAACAGTGTTGCTAAAAGTCGCCGCCGGAAATCCTACCGTAATTAATATCAGGGAAATGGGGGTAAAGAGTTTGAGAAATTTATTCATGGGTTGAATCAATTGGGGTTTGGCTTTAATTAGGTTCGTTGTTGAACTTTAGTCATAATCCGGTGCGATTTCAGAAAACGGGTTTTTTTAAAAAAACCGTTTTCTCGTCTAACTTGTTATACTATACTACTACAACTTAAAACCTCACCATTCCCTAATCTTCCCTATGGGGTTGGAGACAAGCTTTGCACCCTCACTGAAGGAGTAATTTCCCACTTCCACTCGCAACTATAGAATTAGCTATAATAAAATTACCACAGGTATCATCTTCATATTTCTGGAAACTATATGACCTTAAAACAATTAGACCGAATTACTTTTAACTCCAAAATTATGGCAGGTCAAGCCTGTATTCGAGGAATGCGTATTCCTGTTTCTTTAATTCTTAATCTACTTGCTAACGAAAAGCCGATAGAGGAAATCTTAGAAGAATACCCTGACCTAGAAAGAGAAGATATTCACCAATGTTTATTATATGCTTCTTGGTTAGCCAGAGAACAAGTTCATCATTTTGAATTAATCGAGTAATGGAGATAGAGTTTCTAGCCGATATGGGGATTTCTCTGCGTACAGTCTCATGGTTAAGAGAACAAGTTTATGATGTCGTTTATCTTCGAGATGAAGGCTTACAAACTTTATCTGATCAGGAAATTCTTGCCAAAGCAAAAAGATAAAAGCGGATAATTTTAACTGTCGATCTAGATTTTTCTCAACTTCTCGCTATTAGTGGTGATAATTTACCAAGTGTCATCCTATTCCGTTTAGGCAATGAAAACTACAATCTAATTAATCAGCGTTTAACTATAGTTTTACGAGATTGTACAAAAGCATTAAAGACGGGAGCAATTGTGTCAGTGACAGATCGTATTTTTCGGATTAGACTTTTACCAATTTAAGATTTTTGCTTTATAGCGTTCATGGAGTCTTCCCGTTAATTCCATCTTAAATATTGTGTTCCAAAAGCGAACACCTTTATTATTGAGTACAAATTATAACATTGGCAAATAATCTACCTGTCCTCTGTGTCTCTGTGGTTAATTACACTTCGTTTCTGAATAGTCACCAATAATTATAGGTTCTTTGTTGGGAATTTTGACAATAATTTCGACAGTTCCACCTAAGGCGTTAACTACTTCGCGCAGTGTATTTAGCTCTAGATTTTGCTCTTGTTTAAGTTTAGGTACTATTGATTGCTGTACTTCAAGATACTTTGCCAATTCTGATAAAGATAAACCTAGTTTTTCCTGCAAATACTTAAGCGTAAGTTCCTCCAGATAAATTTGGGAAGCTCTTGCTTTAATAATTGCTTGTCGTTCTCCACAAAGTTTATTAAATTCTTCCGAGAAGTTGGTATATTCTTTCATGACTTTTCTTCCTTAAGTTTTTCCAGATATTTTTGATAACGTTGATCTGCTATAGGAATATTTTCTTTGTACCATCTTTTGTTACCTGACTTGTTCCCCCCAACAAGTAAAATTGCTTGTCGATGAGGATCAAAGGCAAATAAAACACGCCAAGGTTCACCTTTATACTGAATACGAAGCTCTTTCATATTCTTAAAAGAAGATCCTTCAATGGTATCAACTCGTGGTCTCCCCAGTGCTGGTCCAAGTTTCATCAATACAGTTAAAACAGCAAATACTTCATTTTGAAGTCCCTGTTCTTGTTGATAAAACCAGAACCTAAAATCTGGATCAAATATAATATTCCATTCCATAACTATAATATAGTCTGTACATAAAATAATGTCAAGCTTTCAGTTAAACATTCGGCTCTCTTGCCATCATCATTATAAATTATAACATCGGTGAATAATCTCTGTGTTCTTTGTGTCTCTGTGGTTAATTACCCTCGATAATCTCCGTACCTCGCTCCAACTCGAAAATGCTATGATAAAAGTAACCTATTATCACTAAGGAACCTTTAATCATGACTAACTTAAACAATCATTCAACCTCTAACACATCCGAAGAGCCTGAGTTATCAATGGAAGAACTCGATGCTAAATGGGATGCACTAGAAAATGACCCTGAATTTCGCAAAAAACCTTTTTGGCAAAGAATTGTTGAGATTGGTAAAGTTGTTCCCCAATCAGAATGGCGAAAACACTTACCTACAGACTTTGCGCGTAATTTTGAACACTATATGTACGGCGCACCGAGAGAAGATGAGGAAGAATGAGAACAATTTTCTTAGATACATCCTATTTACAGGCTCTTGCTGATTTTGGCGATAATCTTAATCCATTAGCTACAGCTATGACAGGACGACTCCGTAACTTTAGAGGTGTTACCAGTGAAATGGTTCTCACAGAATTACTCAATGCTTTATGCAGTAGAGGGGAATTTTTGCGTAAATCAGCTATTCGTCTAACTCATGATTTACGCAATGACAGCAAAACCATAATCATTCCCCAAACCAGTGAACAATTTCAGCAGGCTTTTGATTTTTATCAAAGACGATTAGATAAAGGTTACAGTTTAACTGATTGTGCTTCCATGCAGATTATGAGACAACTGGAAATCAATGAAATCTTAACCTTTGATAAGCATTTTCAGCAAGAAGGATTTAGCGCATTACTCAGAGAATAG
Source organism: Microcystis protocystis FBCC-A270 (assembly GCF_050500235.1). Lineage (NCBI taxonomy): Bacteria > Bacillati > Cyanobacteriota > Cyanophyceae > Chroococcales > Microcystaceae > Microcystis > Microcystis protocystis. Next base: position 3,371,020 of record NZ_CP191407.1, on the reverse strand, counting down.
TCACTAAACTTTACTTCACTTTAATTTTTTTCTCGCTTCATATAACCATTGTTCTTCCTCTGTATTAATTATCCTCCCTTCGGCTAAATTAAGACATTTACGCCAATTTTCCTGAGATAATTTCTTATCTTGTTTTTCTAAAAGTTGAGCATAAATACAAAAAGCAGCACCGGGATTGCGGATAAATTTCTGATAAGCTGGATTTTCAGCGATACCAATAGCAACTAAAAGATTAGGAACTGCATCTTCACTGCGATTTTGCTTAAATCTGGCCCAGCCTAGATTTTTATAAATACTATATTTTTGTACTGCTAAATTGCGTTTCTCCTCTTCAGTAAATTGGTCTAGTTTTTCATCTTTTTCTGCTAATAATCTCTTGGCTTTTTCCAGTAACTCTACTGCTTCTGCATTCTTATTATCGCGCAGATACCAATAAGCGAGATTATTATAAGCATCTATAAAACCACCTTTTGCCGCGATTAAATAGTGTTTTTTCGCATTAGTCAAATCCTGTAACTCTTCGTAAAGTGTTGCCAACTTATAATGAGCATCTAAATTATCTGGATCTAACTCAATCGCTTTTAAATACTTCTCTTCTGCTAAGGCTAAATTGGGAAGTTCTTGACTTGCTGGCGGAGGAGATTGTAAATGGCTTCCTTCTTGCTTATAAAACTCAGAAAACCAAGAGAAATTTAGATAAATTCCCAAGAGAAAAGCAAAGACTATTACTGTTACAGAAAACTGTATTTCTTCATACCAATGTTCAGCAATCCCAAGAAATTTCATTAACTTAACAAAACCCTTCTGGCGCGTCCGTGTGAGAGCATTTTCAGTTTGTAATAAAGAAATGAAAGTCGAAAAAATAACACCCCCTATTTCTGGCAAACCTGAACCACCACTAAGAAACCGAGTAGCAATCGTTCCGATTAATGTAAAATTAACCCCTAATAAAACCAGTTTACCGATTCTCCATAGCCAATCAAAGCGATTGCAAGGATGCAGAGATTCTCTACTTTCTAAATGCCACCACCAAGCCTGAGCAGACATAGGTAAAGTCTCCCGATATTCAGCTAAGTCAATAACTTGAGTAATTTTGTAACTCTTCTGTTTTAATCTATTATCTTGTTCGATTAATTTTGACCACATATCAACCGAAATTTCCGCCTCGGCTTCCATTCGTTTCTGAAGAGCATCTCTGGCGGTAATAATTTCTAAAGCCTGTGCTTTTTTCAGAGATTTATTATGAGAAGTATCTAAATAATTTAGAGCATTCTGGTAACGCTCTAAAGCAACTTGAAAGGGTGTCGGCACAGGTGCAGGAGAATTCATATTATACTAAATCCGTTGAGCATAGGTTACTTATAAGGACAGGCAAAAGGCAAGAGGCAAAAGGCAAAAGGGGGAATAAATAATCAGTTTTTAATAACCAGATTTAGTATTATACAATCCTAAAAGTTTAGTTTCTTTCACTGTTTGAGGGTAAAAAATACTCCAGCAAAACTGGCTGCTGATACTAAATCCTGTTTAAAAAGTATAGGAAAGTGGGAAGATGGGGCAAAAAACCAAAGAAACTAGGAACCATAGGTCCCTAATTCCTGTAGTATATGCCATTGTATCTAACGGGCTTGGAGAGACTCGAACTCCCGACCTTGTGGTCCGTAGCCACACGCTCTAATCCACTAAGCTACAAGCCCTTGTTTTTCTCAACAGTAAACTACTATAGCACAGGTTCATTCAATGACGCAAGAGGGTAAAGAAAAATTATCTCATCTCGACAGCCAAGGCGAGGCCCAGATGGTGGATGTATCGGAGAAAATGCCCACTAAACGCACTGCTATCGCCCTAGGACAAGTGAGAATGCTAAAAAAGACTTTTGAAGCCATAGAACAGGGAAATGCGCCTAAAGGTGACGTTTTAGGGACGGCCAGACTAGCGGGAATTATGGCGGCCAAACAAACTTCCTCCTTAATTCCCCTTTGCCATCCCTTACCCCTGCAAAAAATCAATGTTCAGATTATCCCGAAAGCAGAGTTACCCGGTTACGAAATTCGCGCAGAAGTGGTGACAAAATCGGAAACTGGGGTAGAAATGGAGGCTTTAACGGCGGTATCTGTGGCAGCCTTGACTTTATACGATATGGCTAAAGCGTTAGAAAAATCAATCCTGATTGAAAATATCCGTCTGCTGAGTAAAACAGGAGGAAAATCAGATTATCACAAGGATTCCCTGTTGCGATGAAAACTCTAAGTAGGGTTTGCGGCAAAAAGTTTTTCCTGGTGTCAGGGTGTGGGGTGTGGGGTGTGGGGTGTAGGGTGTGGGGTTGTACCAATTTTCAGGGAGTCAATTACCTAATTTTCGGGGAAAAAGTACCTGACTCCAATCGCTGGCACTTGTTGATTTCAAAAAAGCCTAAAGATATTATCCAAGAAGGTTTTTAGATTTATTCAGCAAACCCTAAGTAACCCCTTCTAACTTTTCATCGGTCAATTGATATAATTCCTGTAATTTCTCTAATTTGTCGGGGTCTGCTTGCCAAAAACCGCGACCCTGTGCTTCTAACATTCTACCGACAATATTACGGAAAGCTTCGGGATTAGCTTGACGCAATTTTTCCGCCATTTCTGCATCAAAAGCGTAGGTATCGGCTGCCTGATCATACACCCAATCGTCACTAAAATTAGCCGTACCGCCCCAACCAATTAAAGCGGTCATTCTTTGGGAGATTTCGTAGGCCCCACCGGAACCTTGATTAACCATGGCATTGGCCCATTTAGGATTGAGTAATTTACTGCGGTATTCTAAGCGCAAAACCTCCTCTAATTTGCGGGGAGTTGTATCATTGGAAAAACTCTCGACAAAACTTGTCATTACCCGTTTACCGCTTTGTTTTTCTGCGGCTAATTTTAATCCTCCCGTGTTGCCGTAGTATTCCTGAATATCGGTTAAACCGTATTCTACCGAGTCAATTTCTTGGATAATACTTTCACTGGTTTTTAATAACTGTTGTAGCACTTCTGGCCGCGCTTGTCCCTTATCTTGACGACCATAACTAAAAACATTACGCTTTTCCCAAGTTTTCGCTAATTCGTTGTCATTGTCCCAATTTCCTTCCACTACTTGGTCATTAACTAAAGAGCCAAAATCCCCAGCAGGATTGGAAAATAAACGAGCGCTGGCATTGTCAATCCCTTGACTTTTTAAGGCTAAATAGTGCTTACGGATATAATTATCATTTTCCGATTCTTCTATCTCAGCTGCCCGCTGCATTAAATCATCCAATAACTCGATAATATTGATAAAAGTATCGCGAAAAATTCCCGATAAATTAGCCAGAATATCGATGCGCGGGTGTCCAATTTCTCCTAGAGGTTTTAATTCATACCTGACAATTCTTCCTGTCCCCTCTTTGACTGGTTCCGCACCGACTAATTCTAAGAGAATACCCAGGGATTCACCCTTAGTTTTAATCACATCTAATCCCCAGAGTAAAACTGCTACAGTTTCGGGATATTTTCCTTTTTCGGTTAAGTTTTGTTGTAGCAGTTTTTTGGCGATTTCTCGTCCGCGCGTGTAGGCTGCGGGGGAAGGCATTCGGTAGGGATCCAAAGCGTGTATATTGCGTCCTGTGGGTAAAACTCCCGCACCATCCCGGAGTAAATCACCCCCCGGTGCCGGTGGTACATATTCCCCATTTAATCCCCGCAAAAGATTAGTTAATTCTTCGCTATTTTGTCCTAATAAATTTTTAATAGCAATGCCTTCTTTAAGCTTTTCATTGGTTGCTTCATCAGCGATAATTCGCTGAAATTCTCGCTCAGATAAATCGGTGAAATAAGCGTCAAGATAACCTTTTAATTCTTCCTGATTGGGAGCAGTTCCTAGAGTGTGTAAACCCGAAGAAAATAGTCTTTGTTCGACGATTTGTAGGTAATTATACACCTTGACAAAATAATCGGTTAGTGCATAGCGGCTAAATAATTTGGCATTTTCTAAAGTGAATTCTATTCCCTGTTTTTCTGCTTCCAGAAAAGGACAATCTTTAGAGATACCTGTATCAATAATCTTTTGCAGGATACTATCTCTTAAAGCGTAATTTTTCTCAGGATTTTCTCGAAACTCGGCAATCAAATCTCGTAAAATCATCAATTCTTTATATAATCCTGCTCGTCCGTAGGGAGGCACATTATGGGAAATTAACACCCCATAACCGCGACGTTTAGCTAGGATAGATTCCGAGGGATTATTAGCGGCATAAATATATAAATTCGGTAAATCTCCTAATAAAATATCTGACCAAGAATAACCAGTATTTCCTAGGGGTGAACCGGGCAGCCATTCGACAGTTCCGTGCATACCAAAATGAACGAGCGCATCGGTCTTAAAATCTTTTTGTAACCACTGATAAAAGGCCGCATACTGAGGGTGAGGAGTTAAATCTTTTTCAAACATTAACCGCATCGGATCCCCAGCAATTCCTAAAAGTGGTTGCACTCCAATCCAGATATTACCTAACTCAATTCCCCCTAAATGATACTGGTCGCCAATAGTTTTTATCCCCGCATCTTTCAGAGATTTCCAGTGTTTTTCAATGCGAGAAGTTAACAGATAACCCAGCCAATTTTCTAAAGTTTCTATCGATAAACGATTTTGTTTAGAGAGATTTTCATCATCGGCAAATTTAACTTTTTGAATAATTTCTTCCCCGTCTTCGGGAATTGTTCCCACATTATAACCCTGCGCTTGCAAAGCTTGTAAAAACTTAACTAAACTCCGGGGAACATTTAATAAAGCTGCCGTACCAACTGCCCCATAACCCGGGGGAAATCCATAAAGAATGATGGCTATTTTGCGTTCTTGCGGAGGGGTTTTATGTAACTTAATCCAACTATTTAAACGTCCAGTTAAACGCTGTAATCTTTCGGGGATTAAATAGATAGTTTCCCCGACTAATCCCCCCAGAGGAATTGTATCAATTGCCCCGTCTAATTCTGGTAAAGCGTATAAAACCACACTCTGTAAACCACCGATTCCCTGTCTTGTCCAAGAATAAATATCTTGAATTAATAAAGGGGCAGCGATAAGATAAGGAATATTTTTAGCGGACAGAATTCGTTTAGCCACTTCTACCTGTCTTCCTGCTTCCATAGAACCCGCAGGACCTCCCACCAAAGGAAAGCCAATCGTCGAGACAATTGCATCTACTGTCACCGCATCTTCACTTAAAGAAGGAGTTTCAATGATTCCTTTTTTTCTTTGCTGAATTTCGTAGTCTGTGGTTAACCAATCCCGAACAATTGTATGACCTTCCACTCCGTTAATAAACACGGGTAGGGGAATTAAATTAGCCGTTTCAAAATGACGGATTAATTGATTAATATAGGGTAGTTTACTGATAACGTGCTTCCGATAAAGCAGCAGCGCCACCACTGGTTTATCAAGGGATTTATTTTTTTTATACCAGGTCAAATATTCTTGGGGAGTGAGAAAATAACCCTGATAATCTGGGTGTAATAGTCCCTTATTGGGAGTTTCAATAACTTCGGGTATTTCCTGTACTTTTAATCCTAGATATTTTTGGGCAATTACCCAACACATAGCGGCAACATTTTCGGTTCCTCCCGCATTCCAATAACCGTAAATAATTAACCAATTACGCAAATCTTGAACTTTTTTAGCGGGAATAAATTTCAGCAGTTTCGGACCAGTTTTGAGGAAACTGAGATAACCAGCTAACTTATCTTCTTCCTTGCCACTGGAAAATTTACTCAAGATAAATTGAATTGGTTTTGGCATTCCTTTTGGTTTATCCCCGATGGCAAATTCTCCCAAACGGGTTAAACTCATTAACTCTAAAGCAGACTCAAAAACTAAGCGAATCGGAATCTCTGCCGCTCGTTGCCGCAGCCAAGTAACTTGATCGTAATCGAAGATCAAACTAGCAAAAAAAACGTCGGCAGTGGCTAAAGCTTGCTCGACTATTTCCGGTTCGCTAGTCAAGGATTTATCGCTGAATACTTTTACCTCTAAATCGGGACATTTAGAACTAGCCAACAGGCCCGATTGCCGATACAAATTACTGTTAAAGGTTTCAAAGCCAACAATTAAAACAATGCTTTTCATAAGAATATATTTTTAGACCAATCAGGGTGGGTTATCCTGCCTGAAAACACCCCCTGAAATGATCATAACGACAAACTAATAATAACTGCCGGATTTGCGATGATGGATAGCGGTTAAACCCTGGTGTAAAACCTTGCCTTTTTCTGCGATCGCATAAAGCAGCCAATGATCACCGCACTCCATTCGTTGTTCCACCCGACATTCCAGATAAGCGAGCGCTTCGGCCAGAATCGGCCCACCGTTCTCAGCTTTAGTGGTTTCGATATTAGCGAAACGATCTTCTCCGGGGGAAAAAGGTTTAAGAAAATGTTTCATTAAAGCCAAATGTTGACCTTCTTGGAGGATATTAAGGACAAAAGGCGTACCACTATAAAGCAGAGACTCGATCGCTCGTTCTTTCGCCACGGCAATAGTCAATCCGGGGGGGGTGAACGTCGCTTGCGACACCCAAGAGGCTAACATGGCGCCGCGCAATTCCCCCAATTCGCAGGTGACGATACAGAGAGAACCCACCAAACGGCCCAGAGCCTGCGATCGCCGATCGCTTTGGGATTGGTTAACATTAGTTTTCGGTTGTCTGCTTTTGCGAGCTTTTTTGACTGCTTGAGCGAAATCGGTTCCTGCTTCCTCACAGGTCTTTAAAATTGCCTCCGTGGGTTTAAATTTAACCCGAATTGGCTCAAAACCGAAGCGATAACCGCCATCCCGGAATTTACCTTCTAAAAGATCGACCGCTTCCCCACTCCAACCGTAGGAGCCAAAAACTCCCACCAGCTTGCTTTTATCGCCATTTGCTAGGGTAATCCCCAAGGCGGTTTGGATGGGAGTCGGTGCGTGTCCTCCCAAAGTGGGGGAACCAAAGATAAAACCGACACTTTTTTCGATCGCCGTTTTGATCTCGTCCGGTTCAGCGAACTCGGCATTAATCGCCGTGACTGCTACTCCCGCTTTCGTGATCCCCATGGCGATCGCTTGAGCGAGGGTGGTCGTGTTGCCGTAGGCACTGGCATAAATCAGGGCGATTGTCAACTCTTGATACTTTTGTACTGCCAACCATTGTTGATAGGAAAGGGTCAATTCGTGCATCGCGTAACGCACCAGAGGGCCGTGACCAACAGCATAAAATAAGGGCGATTTAGCGGCTAATTTCTCCAAAGCGTTGCTAATTTGGCTGGCATAGGGAGCCATGAGACAATCGAAATAATAACGCCGATCTTCGTTATAAACGCTCCAACCCTCATCAAAAATTTGGTCGCCACAAACGTGCGCTCCGAATAATTTATCGGTGTAGAGAATATCGGTTTTGCTGTCGTAGGTACAGAGTTGATCGGGAAATCTGGGGTTCGGAGTGGGTATAAATTCTAATTGATGGTTTGCTCCTAAATTTAATATTTCTTCCCCCTTGACAACCAACAGATTTAATGCTTCGGTTTCGAGAATTTTTTTCAGGGAAATTGCCCCCGGATTAGAACAAACAAAAGTGACTTGAGGCGCGATTTCTAAAAGTGCCTTGAGGGTGACGGCACGATTGGGGTTAACGTGACCGAGGATAATATAATCAATAGTTTTCGGATCGATTCTTTTAGTTAAAGCCTCTAAAAATATAGCCGAGAATGATTCCCCCGGTGGATCAAAAAGAGCGACTTTTTCACCTTTAATCAGATAACTATTGGCGGTAGTTCCCTTTTGTAATCCATATTCGATCTCGAATTTTAACCGGTCCCAAGTGCGGGAACGAAAGACAAAAGTATCGACGGCAATAGGTGCTACTTGTACATCTCTCGGTTTGACAATTGCATTATTCATAATCTTAGTTACCAGTTATCAGTTAAGTAGTCAATTAGTTAAGCGGCAACTTGAGGCTGTGATCATTTTTTACTAGGCAAGTTTGGCATCAAAGTCAACACTTGATTTTTGACTAAATACAGCCTTTTATCGCTGGGGACGAGTGGGGAAATTTATAGGTTATCTTGCCAGCCGGAAGGACATCAATATCTACAGTACACTATCTCTGGGAAGAAACCTAGCTTCTAGCAATTGGCTCGCGGGTAACGATACTCCTCTGGGGGGATTTGCCAGTCTATTGAGAAATTCTAAAGGGAACGTGATCCCCAGAAGCGAGGTGCTAGTCTGAGGGAAACCCTGCTATCTCCCTATCAGGCAAAGTTTTTATGAGCTATCAGCACTCGTCTTTTGACTGCACTAGCGCCAATTTTGAGAAAGCCGCTTTGACTCATTTTCGCGCTCTTGTGGCTTTTTTACCGGATAATTGCCGTGTTTACCGACAAACTTGGGAATTTTCTACGGTTCTCTGTCTCGATTTTCTAGCCTGTTTGCAGGGACTAGCAATCACTCGTCAAAATTTCGCCCATCTAGTTAATGTGACACAAGAACTCGGTTTAGGTCAAGCAATTATTTTGAAAGTAGGCAATAAAATCGTTGAGTGGCATCGTTTAACAGTCTAGAAAAAAATCGGCTCTCTGTGTTCTTTGTGTCTCTGTGGTTTATCTTTAACGCTGCTGACATAACCTAATAAAAAGGTAGATTGTCGGCTATTCTAGAACTGTTTAAGTTGAGAAAAAGCTCCGATAATTTGACCAAGGCTAATACCACCATCATTAGTGGGAACTGTTTGCTGCCAGTAGGGTTGAAATCCCGAAGCTTGTAAGCGATTAATTGTTCTTTCCGTCAGATAACGATTTTGAAAACAGCCTCCCGTCAGGAGAATTTTTTCTCTGCCTATTTTCTGAGCAATTTCTACAATAATCTCACTTAAACTATTATGAAATTTAGCGGCAATTATGCCGATTTGTACTTGTTTTTCTAAATCTTCAACAACTCCTAAAATTATCTGATTCCAATCAATAACTATGGGGGAGTCGGAGGATAAAGAAAAATGATAATACTCTTCCGTTTTAATGCCATCAAGGGCAAATTCTAACTGCATTGCTGCCTGTCCCTCAAAACTTAATTGATAACATAAACCTAGAATCGCCGCCACACCATCAAACAAACGCCCGACACTAGAAGTTAAAGGACAATTAATTTTTTTTGTTAACATTTGCCTAAAAATCGACCATTCCTGTTCACTAAAAGCTGATTTTATCCTATCAGTATTTTCCATAACTTCTAGTAATCCTAAAGCCACTCGTCTGGGTTCTTTAACCGCTTTTTCTCCTCCGGGTAATGGCCAGGGTTTAAAATGGGCGACTCGCTGCCAAGAATCGGCAGCAATATGGATAAATTCTCCCCCCCAAATTGTGCCGTCTAAACCGTATCCTGTTCCATCCCAAGCAACCCCTAAAACTGGAGGTTGTAGCTGATGTTCTGCCATGCAGGATAAAACGTGAGCGTAATGGTGTTGAATGGGAATAACGGGTAAATTTAAACTATAAGCGTACTTGGTTGCTAGATATTCAGGATGGGCATCACAGGCAATAACTTCGGGTGCAAACTCGTATAAATTTTTTAAACTATCGAGGATATTTTCAAAATGATTAACAGCATTAACTGTATCTAAATCGCCGATATGTTGACTAATAAAAACTTGATTTTTTTGGTAGATAGCCACGGTATTTTTAAAATAACTTCCCACGGCCAGAATCGGGGGGAAATCTCCCTCATTAACTTTAACGGGAAAGGGAGCATATCCCCGCGCTCGCCGCAAAATCATCGCTTTTCCCGCCATTTCCCTGATAATAGAGTCATCCACTGGTCGAACTATGGGACGATTATGAACTAGAAATAAATCGGCGATAGTTCCTAATTTTTCTAAAGCTTCTTTTTCCTCAATACAGATAGGTTCATCGGCTAGATTACCACTGGTTGCTACAATAGGAAAGCCTAATTCTGCTAATAAAAGATGATGTAGGGGAGTATAGGGTAACATGACTCCTAGATAGGGATTACCCGGAGAAACGGCAGCAGAAAGATAATTTTTTCTTTGTTTGATCAGGACGATTGCCGCAGCAGGAGACTGCAATAATTGCGATTCTAAAGAAGATACATAACCATGCTTTTTCACTAACTCAAGATTAGGATACATCACGGCAAAAGGTTTATCCAGTCGCTGTTTACGTTGTCGCAATTTTTGCACTGCTTCCGTATTTCTTGCATCGACAACTAGGTGAAATCCTCCTAATCCTTTGATCGCTATAATTTTTCCCTGTTGAATTGCTCTAGCAGTGGCTATTAAAGCCTGATCTTTTTCCGCTAATACAGAGCCTTGACTGTCTAAAAGACTAATTTTGGGTCCGCAACTAGGACAGGCATTCGGTTGGGCATGAAAACGGCGATCCAGAGGGTTTTCGTATTCCCTTTGACATTCGGGACACTGATTAAAACCCCTCATAGTTGTGGCACTGCGATCATAGGGTAAACTCTCGATAATACTGTAGCGAGGACCGCAGTTAGTGCAGTTAGTAAAAGGATAGCGATAACGACGATTATTCGGGTCAAAAATATCGGCTAAACAATCGGGACAAGTGGCTAAATCGGGCAGAACAATTGTATTTTTTTCACCGCCGCTGCTATGACGTATGCTAAAGTTTTGATAACCGACAGGATTTAACCATTGAGTCTCAATATTTTCAATTAGCGATCGAGGTGGTTTTTCTAAAGATAATCGAGTCAAAAAAGTTTCTAGTTTGTCTCGATTGCCCTCAACTTCAATAAAAACTCCCGCTGCTGTATTATTCACCCAACCAGTTAGGTTTAATTCCGTTGCTAATCGATAAACAAAAGGACGAAAACCGACCCCTTGTACTGCTCCGCGCACAATTAAAGCTAATCGCTGATCCGATTGAATGCTCTGATTATTCATAAATAATTTAACGGGGAAATCATCAAATTCATCCCTGATTACTTTTCCCGTTATACTAAACTTTCACTAATCACCCGACAGCATTCTTCCACACTGGTCCTTTTTTCCATAGCTATCACTAAAGCTTGATAGGCAGTCTGTTGTTTTTCTAAAAGAGTTTTTGCCTGTAATAAACTCCAGCGCTCTTTTTGGGCATAATTATTCTCAGGAACCCCCGCTAATTTTAAGGCCGATTGCAGATAAAATCGATCGCTTTCTCCCCCCTCCGCTTTACCATAAACTAAGGTTTCGGCAGCAATTCCCGCCATCCACACCGTAGAAATTCGCTCTAAAAAAGCAGGAAAATCGGTAAAGTTCTTGACTTTTTGCTCTAAATCTGCTAGGTCAAATTGAACGCCGCCGACTCCCTCCTGGCCTTGACGAAAGGCTTCCCAAGCGGTCAAACTATAACTGGCGATCGGAATGCCTAAAATATAAGCGGTGAGAAAATGTCCGGCTTCGTGGTGAATAACTCTTTGACGGTGTTTACTGGGAGAAAGAGCATCCAGTAGTAAAGTCACGCCTCGGTTATTAAAGGTGAGAGTATCAACGGTAACTAATCCCAAGAGGCTAAAAGTAGCTAAAGCGGGGACAAAAGGCGAAATAGACAGCAAAGGGGTGACAAATACGGAAAGAGTGATCGAAAAAACGGTAATCGCGATCAGATTTAAAGCTGTCTGTTCCATAAAAATTAATAAAAATATACAAATGCTTAATACTATGTTACATTGCCTAGTTTTATTTTCCCCGAATTAACCAACCAATTACCCCACCCACAAAAGCAGTCACAATCGATATACCGATCTGTTTCCAGTTTTTTACCTCCCCAATTTTTTCAGCTAAATCGGGAATTTTTCCCACGGATGCCTCGATGAGTTGCACTCTTTCATTTAAACCGGTGATTTTTGCGTCTAAAGTCCTGATTTCTCCCTTAATTTCCGTCTGTCCTATCTCTAAGACCTGAATTTCTCTTTTGATCTCTCCGATGCTATTCTCGATCGCTTTTTGTCCATTCTCCAGAGAGGTTAAACGAGTTTCGATCGCTTTTTGTCCACTCTCCAGAGAGGTTAAACGAGTTTCGATCGCTTTTTGTCCATTCTCCAGAGAGGTTAAACGAGTTTCGATCGCTTTTTGTCCATTCTCCAGAGAGGTTAAACGAGTTTCGATCGCTTTTTGTCCATTGATAATCAAATCTTCTAACCTTTTTAGGTCATTTTCCGTAAAAGCCGTCATCAGCTAAACTCCTAATAGATTAATTTTTTCTCGTCTTGAGATTGAGTTGATCGTTGACTAATTTAATTATGGAGTCAAAATCAAGCTGTTCCCCACTGATAGTTCTAGGTTCGACACAGCAATAGGGATTTAGGGTGATAGGGAAATTTCCGCTAAATCCCCCATCTCCCCACTTCCCTTTACCATAAATGAATATTATTGTTTTCCACTATGGATAACTTTTATTGATGAATATTGATCGCACTATCCAAGAGGCAATAGGGATTTAGGGTGATAGGGAAATTTCCGCTAAATCCCCCATCTCCCCACTTCCCCACTTCCCCACTTCCCTTTCCCATAAATAAATATTATTGTTTTCCTGTATGGATAACTTTTCTTGATGAATATTGATCGCACTATCCAACTAGCTCATCAATTAGCGGACGCGTCTGGAGAGATTATCCGGCGCTATTTTCGGCAGCCTCATCTAGAAACCGAAACAAAACTCGATCAAGTTTCCTCAATAGTAACAATCGCCGATCAAGAAGCTGAGGAGGCGATGGTGGCGATTATTCGGCGAGAATTGCCTGAAGATGGGGTTATTAGGGAAGAAGGAGCCAATATTCCTTCCCAAAGTGGTCGTTATTGGGTATTGGATCCGATCGATGGCACATCCTCTTTTGTCAAGGGATTGCCGATTTTTGGGACTTTAATCGGCCTAGTGGCAGAAAATCAACCGATTTTAGGAATTGTCGATCAACCGATTTTAGGCGATCGCTGGTTAGGAGTGAAGGGAAAAGGGAGTCTTTATAATAACCAGATGATTGTTAATCCCTACTGTCAAGATCAAGAACTTGCCTTAAAAAATGCCTGTTTAGCCTCCACCACTCCCTTAATGTTTATCACAGAACGACAACAAGCGATCGCTCGTCAGCTGCAAAGCGTCTGTAAACGTACCGCTTTTGGGGGTGATTGTTATAACTATATGATGTTAGCCACTGGCTGCACTGCCATGCCGATGGTAATCCTAGAATCAGACCTGAAATACTACGATTTTTGTGCTTTAATCCCGATTATTGAAGGTGCGGGCGGAATAATTAGCGATTGGTCTGGTAATCCCCTACAAGCTGATTCTAGCGAAGTTTTAGCCGTCTCTAATTCGGGTTTATGGCGGCAGGTTTTAGAACAAATCAGCAGAGTGGGTTAGTGCGAATAGCAAGATAATTAATCAACAGCTAACCCACCCCTGCGACAATTAAACGGTGGCTAATTGAGGTTGGGGACGTTTGCTGTTACGGATACCTTCGATCGCTGCTGCGTAATCAGGGGCATTAAATACCGCCGAACCTGCTACGATCGCATTAGCACCCGCTTCGAGAACTTGCCAAGTATTAGCTGGTTTTAAGCCGCCATCCACTTCAATCCAGGGATCCAAGCCTTTTTCATCGCAGATTTGACGTAATTGACGGATTTTGGGGACAACTTCCGGGATAAAACTCTGGCCACCAAAACCGGGGTTAACGCTCATAATTAGGACTAAATCGCACAAATGCAGCACATATTCGATTAAATCTAAGGGAGTGGAGGGATTTAACACCACACCCGCTTGTTTACCGAGTTCGCGAATTTGGCAAAGAGTACGATGGAGGTGGGGAGAAGCATTATGTTCAGCGTGAACAGAAATAATGTCAGCACCCGCTTTCGCAAAGTCAGCCACATATTTTTCTGGTTCCACGATCATTAAATGCACATCTAAAGGTTTTTTCGTATAGGGACGAATAGCGGAGACAATCAGGGGTCCAATGGTGATATTCGGGACAAAACGACCATCCATCACATCAACGTGAATCCAATCGGCTCCTGCCTTATCCACAGCCTCGATATCGGCTCCTAATTTACTAAAATCCGCCGATAGGATCGAGGGAGAGACAACGATCGACTTCGAGCTTCCGTTTTGGGTCATGGCTAACTATAGAATTTCGTGTTTATATTTTCGTAACAATCTTATCAGCAATCAGTGATCAGTGATCAGTGATCAGGAGTCAGGAGACAGGAGATTATTTTTATTTATTCTCCCCACACCCTACACCCTACACCCTACACCCCACACCCCACACCCTACACCCCACACCCCACACCCCACAACCCACACCCCACACCCTACACCCCACACCCCTCCGCATCCGGCATAGAAGCATAGGTTTATGTAATTGTCAATATAGATTTACGAACTTTTTTGTCGAAACTGGATCATAAACTTTAAAAATAGGCATGATGGGAATAGTTGGGATCGAGGGGGTGGAAAGATAGATAAACTGGTGGCTCTGTAGTTATATATACTTAGCTATCTCAGAAATTTACGCTACCCTAGATTTAGGGTTCTTTACATTTTGTTACTTACCATCCGTAAGAAAACTTAGTTCACGTACCCTATTTTCTCAGAAAAGAATCTTAAAAAAGTGTTAAGGTTTTATACTTGAGGAGTGTTATCAGGAGGAAAATTGTGTTTAAACGACTTGCAGAACAGCATCGCCAACTGGTCAAAGACTTAGTCATGGATTTACAGGCTTTAGCGATCGCCTTAGAAAATCAAGGTTATCTAGCATCTTGCTACACCTGTGGCGGTCAAATGAATAGCGCATCTTTTATGGTGGGATTGGGTGAAACCCATCTAATTCGGTTTCTCGTGTCCGATTACGGCATCACTTGGACAGAAATGCGCGATGATCGAGAGTTAATGAAACTCGAAGGCGCGGAAGCCATCAGCCAACTACAGGAATTAGCCAATCTGATTAAATATCAAATTCCGCCGGCGGAATTTATTGACAAAAAACCCTCCTCCGTGCTGCAACGGTTAGAGACGGTTTAACTGGAGATGTGACCTAGACTTGTATGTTTAGGGAGCTTTTTTCCCTAAGCTTTCAGCCAACTGTTAGCTAGATAAGCCATTCGTTTCATCTCTTTTCGTCCCCGGGAGACGGAATCGAGGATCATGCCAGAGGTCAAACCTAAAAAGGCTAAAAGCATGATCGAGGCCGATAAAATAGCGGTGGGAAAACGTGGCACTAAGCCGGTTTCGAGGTATTCAAACAGGATGGGAATCGCTAAGAGAAGGGAAATAACCGCTAAAATTAGCGAGACAAGGCTAAAAAAGAGAAAAGGACGAATTTCTTTAAAAAGTAGGATAGCGGTTCCCAATACCCGCCAGCCATCTTGAAAGGTTTTTAACTTACTTTGGGAACCTTCGGGACGTTCCCCGTAGAGGGTTGGTTCTTCAGCGAAGGGAATTTTTAATTCTAAAGTGTGGATAGTTAACTCGGTTTCAATCTCGAAACCATTGGACAAAGCGGGAAAAGATTTGACGAAACGACGGGAAAAGACACGATAACCAGAGAGCATATCGATTAAACGCGCTCCAAACAGAAATTTAACGAATCCTGTTAAAAATAGATTACCAGCGCGATGACCCCGGCGATAAGCCTGGGAGGATTTTACCGCTTCCCGACGCGCACCGACCACCATATCCAATTGTTCCCGCAGCATTCGTTCAATTAAGCGTCGTACTGCCGCAATTTCGTAGGTATCATCACCATCGATGAGAATATAGATATCCGCTTCGATATCGGCAAACATCCGCCGGACAACATTGCCTTTTCCCGGTTGGGTTTCCTGACGCACGATCGCCCCCGCTTTCAGGGCCTCGGTCACGGTATCATCGCTAGAGCGGTTGTTATAAACATAAATTGCCGCTTCTGGCAGAAAAGTTTGGAATTGGGAGACAACTTTAGCAATCGTTAGTTCTTCGTTGTGACAGGGAATAATCGCAGCGATACGGTAGTTTTGCAAGGAAATCGGCGGAATAGCGGTCATTTCGATCATAGCTGAGGACAACGTTTAATGATGGTTAGGGGGGTGTCTTGGCGTTGGACGGCGTGAACAATGGGACAATGGGGGAAAGCTTGGAAATAATCGTATCGGGATAAACCCATGTAATAATCGGGTTCGGGAGCTTTTCCCCAAGCAAAGTCATCTCGATAGATTATCGTAAAGTTTCGTTGGTGATTCTCTACCATTTCCGCCGCAAATATCGGACCGGCAACCACAATGGTAGAGTTAGCGGCGGCATTTTGATTAAGCCATTCCATCCCCTCCTTGAGACTTAATCCCCAGTAATCGGTTTCCTGTTGACCTTGGACCGCTTTTAAGCCTCCGTAGGCGCGATTATAGTAGGTGTATTCGTAGGGATGCAGACTGATCATGTCATAGACAATGACGCTAAAGTTGAGGATTAGCAGGGTCGTTAGAAAGATTTTTATTGACTTTCGCTTGAGTTTATGATATGTCCAAATAATGGCCGTAGATGCGATCGCTGCTAGGGCGGGAATGACAAATAAAAAGTGACGGATGCCGTCGTAGAGAGTGGATTGACGCAGGATAGCAAAGGTGGGCAGTAAAAACGCTTGCAGTAGGGTGATTATGGCGCAAGCACGCTGGCTTGGCGTTAATTTGGTCATTTTTGTCAAAATCCCCATTACACCCAATAGGACGGCGATTTGCAGGAGGACGGGGGTGGTGAGGGAAAATAGCCGGGGTAGATAGTACCAAGGCAAGGAACGACCGGGGATATTTTGACCGTCAAAGAGAACCGTATTATCCCAGATGTTATACTTCGACATGAGGGTTATCGCTTCGATAAACCAAGTAATCGGGTTTCTCCAAGCAGCAGGATAGACTATATAGGTGGTTATTGCCCAAAAAAGTATAATAACTGCGTATAGGGGCAGAAAACGCCAGACGGTTTTTGGGAGGGTTTTGATATCCCAACGGGCCACTAGATGGGCGAAGATGAGATAAAAGAGGATAAAAAAGCCACCGATGCGAATTCCGGTGATTAAACCAGCGAGAATCCCGTAGAGGCAAGAATAAACGGTTAAACGGTTAAATCCTAGTTTAATAGCCTTATTTTCGGACTGAAAATATTTATCTAGTAATAGGGAACCAGCGAAGGTTCCGAGGGTAAACATGGCTGCAAAGGGAATATCTTTGGGATTAAAGAAGGTATGACCCCAAAAAGCGGGAAATAGGGCTAAAATTAGCGCACCTAACCAAGCGGATTCGATTCCTGCTAGGATAGCGACGATTCCCACCACCGATAGATAGGCAATCAGGGAAAAAAGAAAGGTGACGACGTGCTTAACCCGGGTTATTTGCCAGATCCTCGATAGCCATTTATCCTTATCAGTGGGATTGGGAGGAAGATTGGGGGTAGCAGGGAAAAATTTTTCTTTGCTCTCGTAGATGAGCTGGGAGATGTAGTTAAAATAAAAGCCGTAATGACGGGACATTTCTGATATGGGCTTGTTTTCTCGGATATATTCGAGATTATGATTGACCATATCCACTTCGATCGGTTCGTCCCAAGTGATACCATAGTTTCCGACTACCGATAAACCAATTATCGCCAGAACTAGGATGACCGATAGAATTTTTAGATAAGCTTGCTTGACCGAGATTAACCCTTTTTCGGACTTCATGGGCGATCGAGTCAGTATGGTGGGCAACTTTATCACCTTAGTATATCAAAATTTGGTCAACTCGCCTAAGGACGTTTTTGGGAGTTAAAAGTTTCCGTTTGTATTTGTTAGCCAAACATGGTATATCAAGTAAAAAGCTATCAGCTAAAAGTCCGACTCGTCCCAGAGCTACTAATTAGTCTAATGGCACAAAAACGGGTTAGTTTTCTCGTCAAATTCACCAGAATTATTGATTAAGTTATGACATTATTAAAACGGTTCAACCTGACTCATCCCCTCCTCTGGGCAGTAGTTTATTTTATCGGACTAGGGATTTTATCAGTTATCTTAGGTCAAGATGTTAGCTGGGATTTACGCAATTATCATTTTTATAATCCCTATATGTTATTAACGGGACGTTTTAAGTATGATGTCCTCCCAGCACAGATACAAACTTTCTTTAATCCTTTGATGGATGTTCCTTTTTTTGTTGCTATCTATTACCTAAAACTACCTCCGGTGGTGGTTGGGTTTTTCTTGGGAGGATTTCACGGTTTAAATCAGTGGTTAGTTCATTTAATCACTTATCACTCCTTTGATAAGGTTTGCGAAAGATACAAGATAACTTTAAGCATAGCGGCAGCGATTACCAGTATTTTTGGCGCAGCCTATATTTCCGAATTAGGAACCAGTATCGGAGATAGTACCAGCAGTGTTTTTGTTTTGGCAGGATTATTTTTGATTATCGCTTGTCTTGGTCGTAATCAACCAGTTAAGCTTAAAACGATAATTTTCGCAGGATTGCTTTTAGGACTAGCAACGGGACTAAAATTGACCACGGCACTGTATAGTATCAGTTTAATCGTGGCGATTAGTTTTTTAACCAATACCATCAAAGAAAAGCTGCGTAATCTTCTGACTTTAATTCTCTCTATGGCTGTGGGTTTTTCCCTGACGATGGGTTATTGGATAATCCTGATGTGGACTAATTTTGCTAATCCCCTTTTTCCCTTTTTCAACAAAATTTTTCAATCTCCCTACATCGAAACAGATTTTAACCTGCAAGATACCCGGTTTTTACCGAAAGATGTTTGGCAATTTTTATTTTATCCCTTTTATTTTGTGCAGGAACAAACCCTAGTGGCTGAGGTAAAATTTAAAGAGACTCGTTTTGCCATTGCCTATCTTTTAATTGTCATTCTTCTGGGAGTGATTATTTATCAGTACACCTCTCGCCGTTCTCTAGAGCAAAAAAATAATTTAGTCCATGTACCCATTCTCGGATTTCTATTACCTTTTTATTGTAGTGCCTATCTGATCTGGTTAAAGGGTTTTTCTATCTATCGTTACTTGATAGTTTTAGAGTTAATTACACCAGTTTTAATTATCCTGATCATTGCCTATCTTTATCCTCATAAAAGGACAGTTTTTATAATCTCAATCGCTATTTTTGCCTTAATTGCCGCTACAGTCAAACCCTTAGACTGGTGGAGAATGGGATGGTCAGATAATTACTTTGGTATCGATAGTCAAGCATTAAAACCCTACGAAAATTCCACGATTGTTATGTGGGGAGATGAAGGAACGGGTTATCTAGTTCCCCATTTTCCCGCTTCGACTCGTTTTGTGCGATTGCGAGGAAATATGGGAGTTAGTGAGGGAACTTTAATGCGAAAAAATGCTGAAAAGTTTATCGCAGAAACCCCCGTGGGTAATCTCTATATTCTGATGACTGACTTTAATAGCAAATCTCCAGAGCTAGGGAAGGATTTAGCTAAAGAAAATCTAGAGATTGACTTCCAAAATTGTCAACCCTTTTCCAGTAAAATTGAAAAGTATAATCTCTGTCCTCTCCAAAAAGAGTAATTAGTACGGAAAAGCTATTCTCTAACCATTATTAATTGCCAGTGACTCCTACCTTTTATCTGTAATGATTTATCTATTGACGGTTAACTACAATTGCGGGGCATTAATTAAGCGTTTAATCGCTTCCCTCAACGATAACTTATCTGCTACTCTCATCATTATTAACAATTCCACTGAAGATAAAAATATCCAATCTTTAGCAGCGCAAAGAGTCAAGATTATTGAAGCGGGAGAAAATTTAGGATTTGGGAAAGGATGTAATCTAGGACTTGATTGGATTTATCAACAAGACAAAGAAGCTATCGTTTGGTTAGTTAATCCCGATGCTTACTTATTACCGGACTCTCTGGAGAAAGCAAGCAAATTTTTTCAGCAATATCCCGAAGTTGCCATCGCTGGTACAGAAATTTACGAACCGGATGGTAAAATCTGGTTTGGTTGGGGAAAATTTAATGCTAAAATCGGCACAATTAACGTGGTAGAGGAATCCTTAGACTATGGAAATAAACCCTATCTTATTCCTGACTGGGTGACGGGATGCAGTTTATTAATTAATTTCTCTAATTTTTCCACTTGTCCCCATTTTGATCCCGATTACTTTCTCTACTACGAAGACTTTGATTTTTCCCGAAGATACGCAAATCAAGGCTATTTAGTCGTTGTTACCAATCAGATTAAAATTATTCATGAACCATCTTCTATCACCCGACGCTATGGTTATCTAAGACTAACTCATAATATCTATGGTTATCTTCTCAGTCTCGAAAAACATACGACTTTAACTATCCTTGTTTATCGCTTGCTGCGGATGAGTTTTATGTCTTTACTGCTCCTTCCCATTAAACCCAAATTCTCCTTAGCCAAGCTGCAAGGAATTCAACTCTATTGTCAAAGAATAAACCTCTTACATAATTTTTTTATGGTATAATGCAGCGTTTTTCTTTTTTCTCGATTTTTAGATGGAAGTGGAAAAAAGAATAAAATGTGATCTTAGGTCAGGAAATCATCTATACTTTTGCTATGTTTATTAGCAAAAGTATGGATTATCAAAACTTACCAGATGAACAATTCAAAAAGACGGATGCTTTTACCATCGGGAAACTTCCGTTTAAAAGGAAAAAAAGCTCTACTAAATCAAGCAGAGATACCGGTCGTAACGGTAATGGATGTAACGGAAACTCCCAGGGAACGCCACCAAAAGAAACAGAAAGATTTTTTGGGTAGTAAAAGAGGTTATCATACTTTAAAATCCCAATTAGTAGCTGATAAAAATACTGAACAGAAATGAGAAGAGCCGCTATTTCTTTAAATGGTTTATTTCCACAACAGTCCCTGACAAAATCTACTCTTGCTGTTAATACTTCCTCATCTCACTTTTGCTCTTTGCGCCTAAAAACTTCCTTGTCCACTTTCCCTCCTTGTCCTCCTTGTCTTCTCTTCACAGGTTTGTAAAATACCTACACCTGTGAGTTCCCCGCACCCTTCTCCCTTCTCTCCCAATACTATCGGGACGGGGAAGAATTTATCGGGGGTAAAGAAGGAGAAATTTCGCCACCTCGATCGAATATTTCCAGATTCCATTGACCGAAACGATTACTTTCAAAAGCAATAAAACGACCGTTACCACTAATCGTCGGATGACGCACTTCTCCTAAGATATTTTCGGTGAGATTTTTTGCTTGCAGAGTTTGTCGATCATAAATATATATATCGGGTTTACCGGACTGTTCCGACACATAAACAATATAACGACCATCGGCACTAATATCTGGCTGATCTTGATAGGTTTTTGCTTGATTTAACCCCGGTAGGGGAACTAAACGATTAGCCACTCGATCGAATAAATAAATCGTTCGTTGACCCCTGCGATCAGAGGCAAAAACCAGATAACGACCATCGTAGTTAAAACGGGGATTATCTTCTGAGGAAGGGGTATTTAAAGTATTTCCTAAAAGCTGTTGGGGAGGGGTGACAAAACCCGCATCACTACATCCCCCCAGACTGATGATATTAACCGCAAGCAAAAGTCGAAGAAGTTTAGGAAACCTGATCATCGGTCAGCGCCGGGGAAGGAAGGATACAACAATTAATATCATCAAGACAAACTTTACCCCAATGCAATGCCCAACGCACCAATTCCACCCGATTATCGGTTTTTGTTTTCGTCAAGATATTACTAATATGATTATCAACGGTACGCTTACTAATCTCCAGCTTTTCCGAGATTTCTTGATTAGTTAAACCATTAGCCACTAAATCGAGTATTTCTAGCTCTCGATCGGATAATGAAGCGGCTGTTTGAAACTTCCCAGCAGACATGAGTATAATTCCTCTCGTATATGTACTTATCATTCTAGAAGAATTTTTTCCCCTAGGAATCGATAATCAGTAATCAGTGATCAGTAAACAGTAATCAGTGAAAAGACAGCACTGTTACTGCCATTTGATCATGCACACTTAATATAGATGGTTTGCGGCAAAAAGCTTTTCCTGGGAGTGGGGTATGGGGTTTGGGGTGTGGGGTTTTACCAGTTTTGAGGTAGTCAGTTACCTAATTTTCAGGGAAAAAGTCCAGGAATTTTCCCCCCGATCCCCGCAATGGCTGGCACTTTTTGAGGGAAAAAAAGTCTAAAAGTCTTATCCAACAAGGTTTAGCGATGTGTCTGTTTGTAACTGAAGAGCCTCAAAATCTTTGTGGACAATGCTTTGAGAGGGATTGTTCCCCTCTCAGACTCAAAACTGATAACTGATAACTGATAACTGATAACTGACAAGGCTGGTAATATATAATAAAAAACGCTCCTTAGTTAGATATTGAGAAAAACATGGAAGTTATCCCCGCTATTGATATTCTCGATGGCAAATGTGTGCGACTTTATCAGGGAGATTACCAACAATCGCAGGTTTTTAATGATAATCCCGCAATAGTGGCGCGAGAATGGGTCAATCAGGGGGCAACCAGATTACATTTAGTCGATTTGGATGGAGCCAAAGAGGGTAAATCGGTTAATTTGTCAACCATTGAAACAATTCTTAATGATATTGCCATTCCCGTACAGGTGGGGGGTGGACTGCGAGATCTAGAAACGGTGAGTAATCTCCTAAAAATCGGGGTAGAAAAGGCGATTTTGGGGACAGTAGCCGTAGAAAAGCCAGAATTGGTCAGCGAACTTTGTCAAAGCTTTCCGGGGCAAATAATTGTTGGTATTGATGCTCGCGATGGTAAAGTAGCCACCAGGGGGTGGTTAGAAACTTCCTCAGTAGATGCGATCGCACTCGGTCAAGATATGGCAAAAAGAGGAGCCAGCACGATTATCTACACTGATATTCATCGAGATGGCACCCTTTCTGGCCCGAATCTCGCCGCTTTGCGAGAATTAGCCGAATCTGTCGAAATTCCCGTCATCGCCTCCGGGGGTATTAGTTCCCTGACAGACTTACTGAGTTTATTGTCTTTGGAACCTTTGGGAGTAACGGGAGTAATCGTGGGCCGCGCTCTTTATACCGGTGCGGTTAACCTCTCGGAAGCGATTAGCGCGATCGGTTCAGGCCGTTGGCAGGATCTACCCCCGAATTTTTTCGCCTAACGGACTTGTTTGAGAGTATCCACCTGTTTATTGAACATATCGGTAAATAGTCCCAAAACCGTGCGATTTTCATTGACTTTGATGTTGACACTCACAGACATCCCCGATTGCAGCGGCAGAGTAGATTTATCTTTCAAAACTAACTCTTGACTGCTCAAGCTTACCCGGACAGGGAACCGATAAAAACGGTGATTTTCGTCGGGAGGTAAAGCATCAGAACCGATCGAGATTACTTCTCCCTTAATATCGCCGTATTCACTGTAGGAAAAGGAATCAATGCGAATATCGGTCTTTTGTCCCACGCGCACAAAACCGATGTCTTGGTTAGTCACGTCCACCTCTGCCACTAAACAACCTTTAGCAGCATCTTTGATCTGGGTGGGACAGCCATCGGGAACAATTTTTAACAATGCTTCCGCTTGACTTGGTTGGGGAACAAACCCAGGCCGCGCCTTGAGATCAAAGACCACACCATCGATGGGGGCGGTAATTTTTTGATATTTAATCGTCTGTTGTGCTTGACTAATTTGACTATCTAACTCAGCAATGCGCTTGTTGTTATCAATGATAACGCGACTGATCTGACTATCGATTTCAGCAATCCTTTTGTAATTATCCGCCATTTTATCACGCACATCTTTTTCCGTGATTACTGTGGTGTTAATCAGCCTTTCTCGCGCTTGGGAGATCAACAGGGAATAACGCTTTTCTTCCTGTTCCAAACGGGAAATTTCGGCGATGCGGGTTTGTACTTCTTGCTCTTGTTTTTCTCGATCGATTTTGCCATTAGCCTCTTGCTGCTGTAATTCATTCTGGCGATCAGTTACCGATTGTTTTTGTTTATTAATCTGATAACGGGCGATCGCTCCTTCATCCCCCAAGGGTTCAATATCTTTGAGAATATTACGCTCGATATCCAAGCCTTCTTGGCCTTGTTTCATCGAATTGGCATTACGAGTCTTAATTTCTTCTAAGACGAAGCGATCATTGATTAATTGGGAGCGGGCATCGGCCAACTGTACCCTGGTTTGGTTCAATTGTTTTGCTAATTGTTCCATTTCCAATCTAGCGGCCGCTTGTCGAGAATTGGCCTCTCGTTGGGCAACCTCTAAACGGGCTAACTCTTCCCCTTGTAGAGCAGAGCTAGAGGCACCTTCACTGACCTGTGCTTGATAAAGTTGATTTTCTGCTACCAAAGCGGCACGATTACGGGCTAAATCGGCGATTTCACTCGGTAATTTTAATTGAGCGATCGAACTTTCCACTGCTGCCGGTGTCAGATCCTGCGCCATTAAGAGACGATAGAATTGATTTTCCTTCTCAGCAGTGGCGCGAATTTTTTTCAAAGATTCTAACTGCACTTGCGAGGCACTGGAATCCATTAAAACCAGTACATCCCCTTTGTTAACTCGATCGCCATCTTTAACTTTAACGAACTGTACCACCCCATTCACCGGTGCTTGTACTTCTTGCACTTTGCCCTGGGGTTTAAGTTGTCCTTGGGCACCGACCACCTGCTCGATTTTGGCGAACACTGACCAAATTAAAGCGGCAGTGGTGACACTCATTAATGTCCAGATAATCGTCCGCGACCAAATGGGCGATTGTTTCAGAATCACCGATTGTTCCGGTGGGCTGAAAGTGGGTAAAGAAGGGGTAATACTTTTATTTTTCGTGGTAGTGGCCACGTTTTTACCCGCTTGGGTCAGTTCATCGCTTTTACCATTGCCCTTGCCGTTTTGACCGTTATTAGAATTGCTGTTCATGGGGATTCTCCTATATTTATTTTTTCAGTGAGCAGTGAACAGTAAACAGTAATCAGTGAACCGATAACCGTTTACTGATAACTGATAACTGATAACTGATAACTGACTAACTAGATTTGCGAATCCTGTTGTTTATAGAGAGTATAGTAAAGGCCTTTTTTGGCCATTAATTCCTCGTGGGTGCCTTCCTCCGCTACTGTCCCTTTATCCATCATGACAATAATATCGGCGGATTTGATCGAAGCTAAACGATGGGTAATAAAGAAGACCGTGTGATCCTTGAAAACTTCCTTGAGATTCAGAAACACTTGCCGTTCGGTGTTATAGTCGAGGGCGCTGGTGGCCTCATCAAGAATGAGAATTTGCGGTCTTTGCAGGACGGAACGAGCGATCGCAACCCGTTGTCGTTGTCCCCCCGATAGGGATGCCCCCCGTTCACCGACGCGGGTATTATAGCCATTGGGTAGGGTCATAATAAATTCGTGGGCTGCAGCTGCTCTCGCTGCCGAGACAATTTCCTCCACAGTCGCATCGGGGTTAGTCAGGGCGATATTTTCCTGTACCGTACCGTCAAATAATAGGGTTTCTTGGGGAACCATGCCGATTTGACGACGCAGGGAATAGAGTTCCACTTTGTTGATATCATAGCCATCGATGAGAATCCGTCCCGATTCTGGTTCGTAGAGACGGGCTAATAGTTTAGTGATGGTACTTTTCCCAGCGCCACTTTCTCCCACCAAAGCGACAAAAGTGCCAGCGGGGAATTCTAAATTGATGTTGTATAGTTGCAGGGCACCGTGGGGATTGAAGCGGAAAGCGAGGTTTTCGTAGGTGACAGTGCCTTTAATTAAGGGCATGGGGATGTTTTGGCGATCGAGTTCCGCTTCTTGGGGAGTATCGACGATATCGGCTAATCTTTCCAGGGATAAGCCGGTTTCTTGGAAGTTTTGCCAGAGTTGGGTCAAACGCAGAATCGGCGAGGTAACGTAGGAAGAGATAATCCGGAAGGCAATTAATTGACCAAGAGTGAGTTGTCCGTCTAAAACTAAGGCTGCTCCCACCCACAGCACTAATAAACCCGATAATTGGTTAAAGAAGTGACTAAAGGAACCGGCCAAAGTTGAGGTCATTACCGTTTGAAAACCTTCGGCCACATAGCGAGCATAACGTTCTTGCCACTGCCAACGGGAACGCAATTCGATATTCTGTGCTTTTACTGTTTGGATTCCCGTCATCACCTCCACCAGATAGGATTGGGTTTCGGCGTTTCGTTCCGCTTTTGCTCGCAGTTGTCGCCGCACGATTGGTGCGAAAATAGCTGTGGACAGAACTAAAATCGGTACGACTCCCAGGGCCCAAACGGTTAGAATCGGGCTATAGATCAACATAACCACGATGTAGATAACCGAGAAAATGGCATCTAACACCACCGTTAGGGCTGTACCCGTTAAAAATTGCCGAATATTCTCTAATTCATTGATTCTTGTCGAAATTTCCCCCACAGGTCGCCGTTCAAAGTATTTCAGGGGTAAGCGCAGCAGGTGATCGATAATTTCTGAACCGAGGGTCATGTCGATGCGGTTAGTGGTGTCGACAAACAGGGATGTCCTCAAAAAGGTTAAAATTCCCTCAAAAACGGCAATTACTAACAGGAAAACCCCGAGGGTATTCAGAGTTTCTGGGCTATTCTGCACGATCACTTTATCGATGATCACCTGAATCATCAAGGGATTGGCCAGGGCAAATAACTGCACGAAGAAAGAAGCAATAAAAACTTCTATTAAGACTCGTTTATGTTTCTTGACAGAAGGCCAAAACCATGATAGGCCAAAACGCTGTTGCTGGGTGTGTTTGGTGGGTTTGAGCAGAATTACTTCCCCTTTTTCGCCCCAAGATTCCAGAAATTCGCTGGTTTTGCGTTTAATTATCCCCCGTTCGGGAACAGCGATCGTGGTTTCCCGTTGATTAATTTCGTAGAGGATAACGATGCTGTCTTGCCAGCGAATTAGGGCAGGAGGGTTGATATTGGGCAAGGAAGTAGCAGGTAAAGGCACTAATTGACTATGGAGTCCCACTACCTCGGCCACAGCCCCACACAGGGGCAGGGAAAGGCTGCCAGTTCTTTGCAGTTGATCCCCTAGTATGCGTTGGATCACGTCCTTGCGAAAGGGGATATTAAAATATTTGCAGATCATCTGAAAACAGGCACTCACCGCCTCTAGTTCCGTTTTTCCCCTGAAAAAGGGATAGGATTTCCGGTTTTTCTCGACAGTGTTTTCAAGGTCGATATCGCTGGTGATGTCGCTTATTTTCCCTTGAGGTATATCTAATACCTGGGTAGGTTTATTTCCCTTGATGACTTGGGTTTCCAGGATATCATCGGTTTTTGTTTCCGCAGCCGATTCGGCTGCAACTGTCAAGAACTTGCCCTGAGCTACGTCGAAGAATTCATCTAACTGATTGGAGAAAAGACCTAATAAACGGGTGTTAGTCGGATTATTTTGGGTAATGACTGTGCCGATAGGATAATTGTCGGTATTTTCGCTGACTAACCAGAGATAATCATCGTTAATCTGGTTGTAGGACACACAAGCTCTGTTTAAAAGAGCCTGTGCAATTTCTTTCAGGTCTCCCCCACCCCAGGCCTGTTGATTAAGATAGGAACCTAGGACAGCATAAACTTCAGCGATCGAGGTTTGTTCAAAGAAATATTGCTTAAATTCCGGGTAATTATTGATTAAAGACCAAAAATCCTCTTCTTTTAAGGTTAAACAGATCGTGACTTCCGAAGAAGCGATCACCGTTTCACAGGGGGTACCGCGCAGAAGACTCATCCACCCGAATAAATCCCCGGGCTGTAATTTAGCCAAAGTAACCGGCAGCGAATTGTTAACCCTAGCATCGTAACCCAAAAGTCTGGCCTCTCCCTCGTAGAGAAGAACGAGGTGAGAGGGTAAGCGATCGCACTTGAGTATGGCATTGCCCATCTCATAGCGAAAGGGTTGTAATTTCTGACCGAGGGAACGTCTAACCTCTACGGGCAGGCGATCAAAGGGCTGTACAGTCTCCAGAAAGGCGGTAAAATCTAAAGTGGTATAACTCATTAGCTAGGCGAAAATTGACTAAGTTGACAAATAATTAAGCGAAAAGACTGGGTTTACCCAGTTTTGCAAGGAAATGCTATGTAATCGATCCCTGCTCGCTATTGACTGGGGTTGATTCGGGGATAGATTTCACTGTTTGCATTTGAGTCATTAACCATTGTTGGAATAAATCATTCCGTAAGCGTTGACGGGTGGGAGGGTCCAATTCACAGGATAAATATTTTTCTAACCGGACAATCACGACCCATTCTCCCACTTGCGTCGGTGGCCACAGTTGCCCCGGTTTACTTGCTTTGAGAATTTGCCCGATCTGGGGATGGGGAGTGCTCAGTTCCACGGGTCCAAGCAGTCCTCCGGTTTCCGCTTCTGATCCTTGGGAGTATTTTTTGGCCAGTTCAGCGAAGCTATTTTCTCGATCCTGTATCCGGAAAAATAGTTCTTGGGCAATGCCGATATTTTTTGTCCGAATCAGGGAATAAACCACCTTATCCAATTGATTTTTGACTTGCAAGAAGTAGGATTCTACTTTGTTATCCCAAGTCTCCTGTTTAAATTTTTCTAATTTAATGTCCCGCAGAATTAGATATTCTAGTTGCTCGGAATCCATCCCGTTTTGTTGTAACCAAGATTTCATTTGCTCATCGTTGGCAATTTGATTATTTTGATAGAAACGGGAATAGGCCGCGTTTCTTTCTTCGGGATTGCAGGTGATATTGGCGATCGCTTGTTCGATAATTACTTCCCGGATTAACTGGGGTAACATACCATATTTTGCCAAAAGAGGCAATACCTCTGACTCGCTAATTTTTTGGTCGCCGATTTCAATAATTGAACTCATAATAAATACATTTTCCTCACAGAAATGTTTAAAACTATCAACTCTAGGAGCTTCTAAATTTTATTGAGGTGATTATACGCCAAAACAGCAATTTTAAGGCACCCCTCCCTATTCTAATTTGAGTTTTCCCCTTTGAAAGCCGAAAATTACAGAAATTAAAGGAATAAGTCGGTCATCCCGGCGGGGGTAGTGAGGGGAAGTAGTCGGGCCTATCGGCCTCCGCCCAACATCCTGCTCAGAAACCCCTAATCACACTTCTAATGTACTAGAATAGACCTCTTGCAGAAGTCGGGGAAGGGGGAAAGGGGAAATTTTAATCTTTAACCCGATAGTAAACCTCTTGCATAATCAAGGTCTGCTGAAAAAGTTTTTCGTGGGGACAGGGTGTGGGGTGTGGGAAGTGGGAAGTGGGAAGTGGGGTGTGGGGTGTGGGGAGAATAAATAAAATAATCTCCTGACTCCTGACTCCTATCTCCTATCTCCTGACGACCGGCTACTGACTCCTGACTCCTATCTCCTGACTCCACCAACAGATTTATTCAGCCAACGCTAAAAATCTGTAAATAGACCATTTAATTGATTATTATTCATTCTTAATTCTCCTGACTACTGACTACTGGCTACTGACTCCTAACCCTAACAACGATTTTTGATTTCTGCAAGAGGTCTAATATGCACACCTTTTCCTTTCATTTGCGGAAAATTTTTTGATTTATGCAAGGAATCTAATGATAGGATATAGGTCTAGCTGCCTTGGAGAGGTGGCAGAGTGGTCGATCGCGCTCGACTTGAAATCGAGTAACCAGCAATGGTTCGTGGGTTCAAATCCCACCCTCTCCGTACTCACCCAATCACATTTGGACTCCGGTTGCCCGATTGTTCTTAGAGAGGGGAAAATAAAATATACTAGGCTAAAAGGATAATATTGAGGCAGTAGCCCCCCGGCATGGTTTTTTGGAAGAGATTATTTAATAGCTCGGAAGTCACTGCATCACCTGACTATTCGGGAGACTTGGTAGAGGTTGCCCAGAATGACCTCGGACAGACGCGAGTATTTTTTAGTACCGATCGAGAGCTAGATCTATATGAGTTAGAAGAACTTTGTGACTCGGTAGGTTGGGCCCGTCGTCCTTTACGCAAGGTTAAAAAAGCGATCGAATGTAGTTTTTTAGTGGTGTCGATGTGGGAAGTGCGAGGTAATCGCCGTCGTTTAGTGGGTTTTGCTCGTGCCACTTCCGATCACGCTTTTAATGCTACGGTCTGGGATGTGGTTGTTCATCCTCACTATCAAAGTAAAGGCTTTGGTAAAGCATTAATGAAATTTATGATCAGGAAGTTGCGGGGTGAGGACATCAGTAATATAACTCTTTTCGCCGATCCGCAGGTGGTGGATTTCTATCGTCGTCTCGGTTTTGTTCTCGATCCCGAAGGTATCAAAGGGATGTTTTGGTATCCCGATTAATAATGCGGCTCTTAGGCTATACTAAAAAAAGAGTTTACTTCGGGATGTAGCGCAGCTTGGTAGCGCGCCTGCTTTGGGAGCAGGATGCCGCAGGTTCAAATCCTGTCATCCCGACTTGAGAGAAAATTCTTCAAATCTCAACCTTGTACCCTTTCTGGTTGACAAAAAATTCTGCCTTCTTTTATTGCCAAACTCTGGTGAGTTAGCTAAAAAATTAGGGAGTTTGTCGGGAAAAGGAGGAGGTTTTTGGGGAATAACAAGGGTTTTTCCTGCCACTCCTCCTTTTAAGATATCTACAGACGATTATTCTTCTTCGTAATCCCCCTCGAAATCCTCCTCTCCCCCTTCCTCATCGACTTCTGACCAGCTGTCGCTGATGGGTTGGCGACTAAAGCGACTGCTGCCGCGGGAAGATAGGAAAGCCATTTCATCATCCTCTAAATCGACCACATCACCCTCAGCGTAGGCGCGAGCGGTTTGATCGTCAAGAATCATATCGCTATCCTCACTACTGTCGCCGAAACCGGGACGAGGGGGGAAACCGAGGCCGCCGGGAGGAGCGTAATAACCACGATTGTTGTTGTAGTTATATTCCTCCTCCGGGGGGGTGTAATCGCTGACCCCCGCCATGTTTTCGTGGGCATTGAAGCCAGTACCCGCCGGAATCAGACGACCGATAATCACGTTTTCCTTGAGACCGCGTAACCAGTCGGACTTGCCTTCGATCGCCGCTTCCGTGAGGACGCGGGTGGTTTCTTGGAAGGAGGCGGCACTGATAAAGCTATCGGTATTCAAGGAAGCCTTGGTGATTCCCAGTAGTACAGGCGTATATTTAGCTGCCGCCCCACCGGTGATTGACATGGCTTCATTTACCGTCTCCACCTGTCGCAATTCCAACAATTCACCGGGTAACATACTGGTATCACCACCGTCATCGATCCGCACCTTAGAAGTCATCTGACGCACGATCACTTCGATGTGTTTATCAGCAATATCGATCCCCTGGGATTGGTAAACCGACTGTACCTGATCAACGAGGAACATCTGGGTTTTTTCCAAGGCTTTTAGGGCCGCTTCGTAACTGCCCAAGCTATCCACATAATAATTAAAGAACACCTCTAAAATCTCGTGGGGATTAGCCTGACCATCGGTTAACGCCTGACCCACATCGATACGCTGATTATCGCTCACCAGGGGGTTTTGACTGCCTAAAAGCGGATATTCACTGATCGTGCCGTCATCCTCGACCACCTTAATATCGACGATCTCAGAATCTTGATACTCCACTTGACAAACTCCCGGTTTGCGTGCTAGTACACAAGCCTCCTTCGGTTTGCGTGCTTCGAGCAGTTCTTCGATTCTGGGTAAACCTTGAATGATATCCCCGGTTTTCGAGCGCTCAAACACCAACAGCACCAAATTATCGCCCCGTTGGACTAAATCCCCCTCATCGATGTGCAGAATCGCTCCAGCCGACACTCGGTAGGGTCGGGCCTTACGCAGACGGATTTCATAGCCGGTGGTGGTTTGGTCAATGGCCAGCACTTGACCGGA
This sequence comes from Microcystis protocystis FBCC-A270, assembly GCF_050500235.1. NCBI lineage: Bacteria > Bacillati > Cyanobacteriota > Cyanophyceae > Chroococcales > Microcystaceae > Microcystis > Microcystis protocystis. The sequence continues at coordinate 3,339,137 of NZ_CP191407.1, read as the reverse complement.
ATTGGGGGCTAAAACTCCAGCGCCGATCTCGGTTTCGGCGATTACCAGATCCCCAGCTTTGACGGTGGGAGCAACAGCGAGCGGGAGAATAAACTCGTCACGGTCACTGACAATTAAAAGACGGCGTACCGGTTCGCTACCCTTGCGAATCCCGCGAATTTCTCCAGCTTCCTTACACTGAATCTCAGTCCGGGCCACCACTGCCCCCGGTGGGATTTCATCGCCATCTTGGACGAGAACGCGAGTCTGAATATTACCGCCTAAAGGATCATTATCACTATCCCGACGCAGCACCAGGGATTCGAGAATAACTAACTGTAAACGCTGACAATCCCTGTCCTCAATCGGTTCTAACTCGATATCGGCCGTCAGATGGGAGACTGATTCTGGTTCTTCGCTGGAAATTTCGAGGACTAATTGGGTGCTGATCAGTTGACAACCCTCGACGGATTTAACTCTTTCCCCGTCTTTAAAGAAAATGCGCTGCACCGATCGCAGTTCGATATGTCGTCCTCCTTCTTGGTTAGCGGAACCTTGGGTGGGAGAAGTGGATTGGTCTTCTACGGCGAACTCCTGTACTGGTCGCAGCAGTAATCCCAAACCCTCGTTAGTTTCCACCCATTCCGCTTGCCGTAACTCCTCGATCGTCACTTCGGGAGTCAACTGTGTCCCGGGGTAAATTAACTGTTCTTGGGCAATTCCGGAGGATTCCGGTTCGATATCCATAAATAACAGCCCTGGTTTGACAATAATCTCCCGGAGGATGTCATTTTTCTGGATCACTTCCACCACACCGCTACAGTTACAGAAGATGTCTTTAACCACTTCTTCCCCTGCTTCCACATACTGCCCATCTTCCACCTGTAAGAGGGAAATATCTTTATTGACTTCGTGGGTTTCTTCGGGAATCCAGAGGATCGTGCCGCCTTTGGTGATTTCATAACCCTGTTTACGGCTGCCTTTGGCGACTTCGATATCGACGTATTTAATCATGCCGCCGGTGTGGGTTTGATAGCGATCATCGATTAACTCGGCGACAATGGCATGATTCTGTACTTTTGTCCCCGGAGTGGTTTTCAGTAGGAAGCTTTGACCATCTCCCGTATGAATAATAAACTGTTCCCGACCGGCACTACTTTCTACTTTTACTTCGGCCTGATCCAAGGACACGGAAGCGGTGACGATATCGATTTCCCGGCTATTGGGGGCTAAACGCACCAAACCGCCGTTAGTGGATACCAGCTTAGTTTCTGCTAAAACATCCCCCACTTGTACTTGATCGCCGTTACTGACCACAGGTTCGGCCCCGGTTGGCAAGTTATACACTTCTCCGGAGAGAATCCATAGTAATCCCCCCCGTTGGGCGATGCGGGTGGTATTGCCTTGGCGATCGGTTTTTTCCTCTGGGACTAATTGGGAGAATAGCACCTCGCCGGCTAAGTCACTGGTTACGTCTTTTGTGGCTTTTTCCGTGGATTTTTGGACTTTATCGGAGGTTATTTCCGCTAGTAACTGTTCCTCGCTTACCGTTGCCCCATCGGTGACGAATAGCAGCGAACCAGGAGTCAAAGAGTAGGTGACAGTTTCTTTAGTTTTATCCTTGGGTGTTAATTTAATTTCCCCCGGTGCCTCCACCTGGTCCCGTTCATCTCCGTGGCGAGTTCGCACGTTACGGATACTTAACCCCGGCAGAAAACGCACGCTTCCCTCGAAGGGACTCCGCACTTGCCGGGCCACTTCTCCGGTAAATACACCCCCGGTGTGGAAGGTACGCATGGTTAACTGAGTCCCCGGTTCCCCGATCGATTGGGCGGCAATAATTCCCACTGCTTCCCCCATATCCACCGGATGACCGTGGGCCAGACTCCAACCGTAACAGGTTTGACAAACCGAGCGGGCCGCTTCACAGGTTAAGGGGCTGCGGACTTTGATTTTATCGACGAGTCGCCCTAGTTTTTCGGCGGTTTCGTCATCGATAATCTGGTTGCGGGTGGCGATCACTTCTCCATTGACCACCACATCTTCGGCCAGGGAACGACCTAATAGGCGATCGCTTAAGGGAATTAACACGCGATCGCCATCGGTCATGGCGGTTAATTCGATGTAACGATTGGTGCCACAATCGGCCTCGCGGACGATGACATCTTGGGACACATCGACGAGACGACGGGTCAGATAACCGGAATCTGCCGTCCGTAAGGCTGTATCAACTAAACCTTTGCGGGCCCCGTAGGAGGAAATAACGTATTCGGTAACGGTCAATCCTTCCCGGAAGTTAGTCTTAATCGGGAGGTCGATAATTTCCCCTTGGGGATTAGCCATTAATCCCCGCATTCCCACTAACTGACGCACTTGGCTCATATTGCCCCGCGCTCCAGAGAAAGCCATCATATAGACGGAGTTGAGGGGATCGGTAACTTGGAAGTTGCGAATTACTTCATCTTTAAGTGATTCAGATGTACTATTCCAAGTATCGATTACTTTTTGGAAGCGTTCCACTTCGGTGATTTCCCCGCGCACATAACGCTGTTCGGTTTGCCGGATTTCCTGTTCGGCACTTTCGATCATTTGTCGTTTAGCCGGCGGTACGGTTAAATCATCCACACTAATGGAAACCCCTGCTTTGGTAGCGAAACGAAAACCGAGGTTTTTCAATTCATCGGCCATTTGTGAACAGCGCGCCGAACCGTAGTTTTGATAGGCCCAAGCGATCAGTTTTTTCAGTTTTCCTTTGTCAACAGTTTGGTTATAAAACATCTCGATCCGGGTAACAAGTAAACAGCTATTAGCTATCAGCATTCAGCATTCAGCATTCAGTTAGAAAAGGGAACAGGGAATAGGGAACGGGGAATAGGGAATAGGCAAATTTTTACTTTACTGTCCTTTTTTTTGCTTTTTCCTGGAAAATTCTCTCCTGTCTCCTGACTACTGACTCCTGACTTCTCACTGATTACTGATTACTGCTCACTGATAACTGAAATTACACTTCCGATTCTTCTTCCTCAAGGTCTTCTGTGGTTAAGGATTCGTAGGTGGGGCGAGAGGGGGCGCGACGACCGACATCGACCATCAGATCCACCTCCACATCGCGGGAAGTACCATCGGGGGCATTTTCCACCTTGTGAACGGCGATATCGAGACCGAGGGATTGCAATTCTCGCATCAAAACCTTAAAGGATTCTGGCGTACCTGGGCGGGGGATCGGCTTGCCTTTTACGATCGCATTTAAAGCCTCATTCCGTCCTTGCATATCATCGGATTTTACCGTTAGCAATTCCTGCAAAGTATAGGCCGCCCCGTAGGCTTCTAGGGCCCAGACTTCCATTTCTCCGAAGCGCTGGCCACCCTGTTGAGCTTTACCGCCCAAGGGTTGCTGAGTAACCAAGGAGTAGGGACCGGTAGAACGGGCGTGAATTTTATCATCAACCAGGTGAACCAGTTTTAACATATAGGCCATACCGACGGTAACGGGACGGTCAAAGGGTTCGCCGGTGCGACCATCGTAAACCGTGACTTTGCCGGCGTGTTCTTCCTTGAACACCCAATCGCGATTGGGTTTTTTCGAGGCATTTTCTAGCAATCCGTGAACGGTTAAACGGCTGGCTTCTTCCCCATACATTTCGTCAAAAGGAGTAATCTTAAAGCGCACGCCCAGATTTTCGCCGGCCCAACCCAGTAAACATTCAAACACCTGACCGACGTTCATGCGACTGGGAACCCCTAGGGGATTGAGAACGATATCGACGGGACGACCATCGGGGAGGTAGGGCATATCTTCTAGGGGCAGAATCCGAGAAATAATCCCTTTATTGCCGTGACGACCCGCCATTTTATCGCCCACTTGGATTTTGCGTTTTTGGGCAACGTAAACCCTTACCACCATATTGGCCCCAGGGGGTAATTCATCTCCCTGTTCGCGGGTAAATACGCGCACATCCACTACCCGGCCTTTTTCGCCGTTGGGAACGCGCAGGGAGTTATCGCGTACATCCCGGGCCTTTTCGCCGAAAATTGCCCGCAGTAGTTTTTCTTCGGGTGGTTGATCCGATTCGCCTTTCGGGGTGACTTTCCCGACGAGGATATCGCTGGCTTCTACCCAGGCACCGATGCGAATAATGCCGCGTTCATCGAGGTTTCGCAGGGCATCTTCACCGACGTTGGGAATTTCCCTGGTGATTTCCTCTGGCCCAAGTTTAGTTTGACGGGCTTCGATTTCGTATTTTTCAATGTGGATACTGGTGTAGGTGTCTTGTGCCACCAGTCTTTCACTGATTAAAATCGCATCTTCGTAGTTATAGCCTTCCCAGGGCATATAGGCGACGAGGATATTCTGTCCGAGGGCGATTTCTCCTCCTTCGGTGGCGGAACCATCGGCGAGGATCTGCCCCGGCACAACCTGTTCACCTTGATAGACTAAAGGACGCTGATTTAGGCAGGTATCTTGGTTAGAGCGTTGATATTTCTGAATTTCGTACTCGATCTCGCTCTTGCCAAAAATATCTTTGTCTTCATCCGCCACTTTGATGCGAATCCGGTTAGCATCGACGTAGGAAACGACCCCATTGGTACGCGAAACGATGACCATGCCAGAGTCGCGAGCGGCCTGTGCTTCCAATCCAGTACCCACCAGGGGACGTTCGGGACGCAGCAGGGGAACCGCTTGTCGTTGCATATTAGAACCCATGAGGGCGCGGTTAGCGTCGTCGTGTTCGAGGAAGGGAATCAGGGAAGTGGCCACCGAGACAATTTGCACGGGGGAAACACAAACGTAGTCCACTTGTTCGGGGGAGGTGGTGGAGAATTCCTGCCGATAGCGCACTGGGATAGTTTCGCCGAGGATATAACCATTTTCATCGGTGGCCACGTCTCCCGGTGCGACTCTGAGATCGTCTTCTTCGTCGGCGGTGAGGTATTTAACGGGGAGATCATAGCGTACTCGGCCATTTTCCACCGCATAACAGGGGGTTTCAATAAAACCGTAGTCGTTGACGCGAGCGTAGGTGGCCAGGGAACCGATTAAACCGGCGTTGGGACCTTCTGGGGTTTCCACCGGACAAATGCGACCGTGGTGGGAGGGGTGGATGTCGCGCACGGCAAAACCGGCCCGTTCCCGGGTCAGACCGCCAGGTCCAAGGGCGGAAATGCGGCGTTTATGGGTCAATTCCGCTAGGGGGTTGGTTTGATCCATGAACTGGGAGAGTTGCGAGGAACCAAAGAATTCTTTAATCGCCGCTACTAGGGGTTTCGGGTTGACTAGGGAAGCGGGGGTGAGGTTTTGGGATTCGCTGACGGTCATCCGTTCCCGAATGATTCTTTCTAAGCGGTTTAAACCTACTCGCACTTGGTTTTGGAGCAGTTCACCCACGGAACGGACGCGACGGTTGCCGAGGTGGTCGATGTCGTCGGTGTTGCCGATGTCAAATTCGAGGTTAATTAGGTAGTCGATCGCCGATAAGATGTCGGTGGTGGTGAGAACGCGCTGGTTATCGGGGACGTTGAGGCGTAGTTTTTTGTTGAGTTTATAACGACCAACGCGACCGAGATCGTAGCGTTTATTGTCAAAAAAGCGCGATTCGAGCAGTTGTTGTCCGCCGGTGACGGTGGGAGGTTCCCCGGGGCGTAGTTTGCGGTACAGGTCGAGGAGTGCCTCTTCTTCGGTGGGATTGCCTTCTTTGTCGAGGGTTTTTTGGTAAAATTCGGGATGGCGTAGGGAGTCAAAGATTTCGTTATCGCTCAATCCGATCGCTTTCAGGAGAACTTGGGCGGATAATTTGCGGGTTTTGTCGATTCTGACCCAGACTAAGCCGTTTTTGTCGGTTTCAAATTTTAACCAAGCTCCTCGGTTGGGAATCAGGGAAGCGGAGTAGGTACGGCGACCGTTTTTGTCGATTTCGGCTTTGTAGTAAACACCGGGGGAACGGACGATCTGATTGACGATGACTCGTTCGGCCCCGTTAATGATAAAGGTTCCCCGTTCGGTCATCAGGGGTAAATCGCCGATAAACACTTCCTGTTCGATGTTTTCTCCCGTTTCTTTGTTGATTAGACGGGTAGGAACGTACATCTGAACGGAATAGGTGCTATCACGTCGTTTGGCTTCATCGACGTTGTATTTCGGTTCTTTGAGTCTGTAGTCCTGGCCGAGGAAATGTAGTTCTAATTTACCTGTATAGTCGCTGATGGGGGAAAAGCTGTTCAGTTCCTCGATTAGTCCTTCTTCCAAAAACCACCGAAAACTGGAGTGTTGGATTTCGATGAGGTCGGGTAAGAGGTTAAAGGTAAGATTGTTCATTATGGTTACAAGGGCTGATGACACGATAGCGACGGTCGGATATCAGTGAGCGGTGAGGGGATGGGTGATGGGGGAGTAGGGGAACACCGGAGAATAAATGAAAGCTTTCTCCTGACTCCTGACTCCTTTCTCCTGTCTAATAAACTATGTTTTTTAACTGGGGAGTTGAAATAATTTGCGGGCGTTGTGGGTGGTTTGTTCGGCTAGGGTTTCGACCGGATAGCCGCGCAGACGGGCGACGGTTTCGGCTACATGGAAGACGAAAGAGGGTTCACAAGGTTTACCTCGGTGGGGATTGGGTGAGAGAAAGGGGCAATCGGTTTCGATCAGTAGGCGATCGCTGGGGACAATTTGGGCGGCAGCTTGCACGGTTTTACTGTTTTTGAAGGTGACAATGCCGCTAAAGCTGATGTAAAAACCCAAATCTAAAAACCATTGAGTTTCTTCGGGGTTGCCAGTCCAGCAGTGCATCACGCCGCGAATTTTGCCCACTTGTTGCCGAAAGGCACTGATTTCCTCCCGCATTTCCTTAGCCGCATCTCGACAATGGATAATCACGGGTTTATCGAGACGATGGGCGATTTCCAATTGCGTCCAAAACACCCGTTTTTGATGCTCTTGGTTATCCGCTTTATAGAAGTCTAACCCCATTTCCCCGATCGCCACGACGCGCCGATCAGATCGGGCTAGGGATTCGATCTGCTCGGCACTATTATCTCGCCATTTTTGGGCATCTAGGGGATGTAAACCGACGGCGAAGGAAATTTCCTCAAATTGATCAGCAATGGCTTTAATCGCCGCAAATTCCTCTGGTTCAACACAGGAGTGAACCAGATGAACGACTCCCACACTTCGCCAACGTTCGGAGATAGCGGGCAAGTCGGCTTGCAAAACGTCAAAGTTCAGATGAACGTGCGTATCTATTAATTGCATCGACCCCCGATCGCTTGTTGCGTCTGTCCTGATTACAGCTTACTTGTTCCTTAGGAAGCTTGGCTAACTTTTTGCAAAGCTTTGGCTAAACCGGCTTTTTTTCTAGCACCGTTGTTCCGGTGCAAGACGTTGCGCTTGACGGCTTTATCGATTTTACTGTAAGCTTCTGATAGAGCTTGTTGGGCGCTTTCTAGCCCTTCTGGGCTGGGGTTGGCTCCGTAGGCCGAGACAGCGACAAGACATTTTTTGATCAGGGTTCTTACGGCTGACTTGTACGCTTTGTTGCGTAGTCGATTTCTTTCGGAGATTTGGACTCGTTTGAGTGCAGACTTTGTATTAGCCACAGTCGTTTCTTGTTCTCAATACTGGTATGGTTGATCGGGACACAGACAAACCATCATAACAGATTTGTGCTATTTGTGGCAAGAGTTTTCCCGACAAGAAGAGATATTTTCAGGATTTGGACTCCACAGATGGGAAAGGATTAAGGGTTAAAGGGACTGCCAAACCTGAGTTCAGGTTCAGGGAATCTTGTCAAGACTGTCCCGATAACTAATCGCCAAACTTGTCATGAGGGGCTAAAGTGTGCTATAAGCAGTCAGACCCTGCCCTGGTCTTTATTCTTTCCGATTAGGTAAATTACTGATGACTGAAGCTAAACGCGCCCTAATTACCGGCATCACCGGTCAAGATGGTTCCTATCTAAGCGAATTATTATTAGAAAAAGGCTATGAAGTCCACGGTATCATCCGTCGTACTTCAACTTTTAACACTGATCGCATCGATCATATCTACATTGACCCCCACCAGCCCGATGCTAAATTATTTCTTCATTATGGCGACCTCACCGACGGGACAACCCTGCGGCGTATCCTCGAACAAGTGCAACCGGTAGAAGTGTATAATTTAGGGGCCCAATCCCATGTGCGAGTTAGTTTTGATGCTCCAGAATACACCGTTGATGCTGTGGGGGTGGGAGTTTTAAGATTACTAGAAGCAATTCGGGATTACCAAAAAAGAACCGGCATCGAAGTGCGTTTCTATCAAGCAGGTTCCTCGGAAATGTTCGGGAAAGTCATGGAAGTTCCCCAAAAAGAAACCACGCCATTTTATCCTCGCAGTCCCTACGCTTGCGCCAAAGTTTACGGTCACTGGCAAACAATCAACTATCGGGAATCCTACGACTTATTTGCCTGTAACGGCATTTTATTTAACCATGAATCCCCCCGTCGGGGAGAAACTTTTGTCACGCGCAAAATTACCCGCGCTTTGGCCCGAATTATTGCCGGACAACAGAAAAAACTCTATCTAGGAAATCTCGATTCTAAACGGGATTGGGGTTATGCTAAGGATTATGTGCGGGCGATGTGGTTAATGTTACAACAGCAAGAACCTGATGATTATGTGGTGGCGACCAATGAAACCTATTCTATCCGGGAGTTTCTCGATATTTCTTTCCAATACGTTAATTTAAATTGGCAGGATTATGTGGAGTTTGATCAACGTTATTTGCGTCCAGCGGAAGTGGATTTATTGATAGGAGATTCTACAAAAGCCAGAGAGAAATTAGGCTGGCAGCCGTCGGTGACGTTCGAGGGACTGGTAAAATTAATGGTAGATGCGGATTTAGCGGCTTTGGGGATTAATCTTAATAACGGTGGTGATAGCGGACAGTTATTAAAAGATTTGGCTTATCTTCGCAATCGTTCCTTAATTGCCGTCGATTAACAAAGTCGGGTGGGTTAGGGAAGGGCAACCCACCCCCGTCTTGATCCATGGCCATTTTTACCTGACTTTTAGGAGTAAATCGGGTCTTTTTCCAGCAAACCTAGCAATTTTTGCATTTTAATCCAAGCCCTTCTCATTTGCCAGAATTTACTTTTTTCCATGGCGGCTATTTTACTCTCAGCTTTTTGTAATTCCTCGTCTCTTTCTCGATAATCTAATTGGTTTTTTTGCAAGTCTTGTTGCAATTCTTGTTCATGAATTTCTAATTGTTTAATTCGTTCTCTAGCCTGTTCCAACTGAGCGAATATATCAACTTTTAAGGTGACTAAAGCAGCAAAAATGGCTTGGATATTTTGGGAGTAAAGTTGGGGATGATTATAAAAAAGTTGGGTGTAGGAATAGATATAGTGTTCTGCGGTCATTGAGCGACTCATAGAATCAGCTTTTTGTCGATAGAAAAATAACACTTCTGGGATACGATAGACTTCTCGACCTAATTCGATCAGCGATAGCCAGAAATCGTGATCTTCCCAACCATAAATTAAATTGCTATTATATCCCCCCACAGTTTCCCAATCGGATTTCCGAAACAAACCGGAGCAAAATATCATATTATCTACTAATATATCGGGAAATTTATACTCAGGCAGCGGCCAAGTTCCTTGTCTATCCCCAAAATACTCCGCTTCGCAATAAACTATACCTAATTGCTGATTACTTTCTAGCAAAGTAACCGCTTTTTCTAGATAGGAATCGGCAATTTTATCATCGGCATCGAGAGGAAGAATATAAGTTCCTTGCGCTTGGGCAATTCCTAGATTTCTGGCTGCGGCAACCCCTTGATTTTCTGTGCGGATGATCCTAGTTTTTGGCTGTTGATAATTTTGTAAAACCTCGATGGTTTCTGGTTCTGTGGATCCATCATCAATGACAAGGACTTCAAGGTTTTGGTATGTTTGCACTAAAACAGATGCGATCGCATCATCAAGATAGCGACCGTGATTATAGCAAGGAATAATCACGGAAACTTGAGGAGCATGACTCATTGGGGGCAATTCTCTCCTACTCGAGCAAAAACTAGGTTATCAATAGCTTATCCCAAAAGTTCCCCTTTATCGTTTTTCTAAGTAAATAAAGTGTTGATATCCCCACTAGCAATTTCGGGATAGTAGGACATATTATGGATAAATTCTTAAATTATTGTGATTGCTGGACAAAATCACCCAATTGGGTGATCCCCGTGAGGGAAGCATCTCTTTTTAATAGAGGATAAGTTATTCAATAATCAGATTGTCATTATAAATGATCTTTAATCATGGAAGCTCATCAACAAAAACAACTCCGCACTTTCCTCTTGGAAAAATTAGCAATTTCCCCCCGTTCCCTCGATATGGCTGTGCGTCTCTGTGAAGCATCGGTGGGTTCTTTGCCGATGGTTTTATGGCAGTACGGTTTAATTGATTTGTCGCAATTGAATCAAGTTTTTGACTGGATGGAAACGGTATAATCGAGATCGATCTGGTCTAAAATACTAATTTATCGACTCGATCGCCTTTTTGCTTGTCATGATAGTAAGATAGGAAGGGACTTAATTAATCTGGCATAGGTTCTTGAGTTAGACATCGACTATATGGAACTCTTTGAGGGCTGGATAAAAGTTGAGATTTTCGTGACTGGGACGACTGAGTTTAATCAGGGCAAAACGTTGGAATGGTTGCAATTTTTGCCATTGTTCTAAACTAATTTCAATCTGTAATTCTCTAGCTTTTTCTCGGACTGTATCAGGAATCTGGCTATCATTTAGCCAAGGAGGATGGGGATCTATTGCTAGTTCTCCTGCGGGATTGCCAGTTTTTTCCGTGATTAATTTTTGTAGAAAATCTCGATAAATTGCAGCTTCTGCTGCCGTCGTACAAGCCATATTAACTAACACCATTCTTTCTGGTTGACTCAACTGCATCCAATGGGATAATTTTAATTTAACTCCACAGGTATCTAGTTTCATTCTCACGGCCATCGGTATGCAACGTAAGGATTCAACAAATTCGGCTTCAAAGTCAAAAAAGGTGTTCATATTATTTCATTGATTTACTGAGGATAAATCTATAATACAGTGCTGGGGTATAATTGTTAGAAAAAATGTTATTTTGATTGAAGAAAATTGGCTCGATATTGATGACTCGATATGAGAATTTCTTCTAGTTCCTGCCATGTTTCTCCTGCAATATAGTCAATAATTTGATCAAGATTTTGACGATAATTTTTCAAGGATATCAATAAAGCTTGACGATTGTATTTAGCCATCATTAAACCTAATTCGGGATTGCCAGCACCGACGCGACTGGTATCGCGAAAACCAGAACTAGCTAAATTTTCCGCTAATTGGCGAATATTCGGATCTTGTTCTTTCCCACAAGCCTGGATTAAACTGGTACTAATCATTACTGGCAGATGGGAAATCCATGCCACGGCTTGATCGTGTTCTTCGGGGGAGGAATAATAAATTTTACAGCCTAATTGTCGTACTATTTCGGTTAAGATTTCCACGGCACAGTTAGGAGTAGATTCAAGGGGAGTAATCAGATATGGGGTATTGACAAATAAACCCGATTGTGCAGCATTAATTCCCTGTTCGGTTTTCCCAGCCATGGGATGACTACCGACAAAATTCGGCCATAATTGACTACAATTGTCCACAATTGCCCCTTTAACTGATCCCACATCGGTGACAATGGCTTCGGTTTTTAAATAGGGAGTTAATTTTTCCAAAGTTGGCACAATTAAATGTATGGGAGTACAAATAAAGATTAAATCGGCAGTGGCTAATAATTCTAAATTGATACTAGATTCATCTACCACTCCTTTTTGTACAGCGATATCACAGGTGGATGGTTGACGGGAAACTCCCAAAACCTTATAACCTTGTGCGCGGAAATCTAACCCCAAGGAACCACCAATTAAACCCAGTCCAATAATCCCAATATTCATTATTTTTACTCAAAGATAATTTCGTCTTCCAGTCGCCAAGCTGGATCAACAATGCACAGGAAAATTAAGGGTTCCTCTCCACAATTATGAATATATTGTTTAGCTAGAGGAGGTATATAAATGGCAGCACCGACAGTCACTAATTGCACTTCCTCATCGATGTGCATTTCTCCTTGTCCTTGGAGAATATAATAAACTTCCGCAGTTTTTAAAGCGTGGGGAGTAGAAGTTTCCCCCACATCTACCCGCGCGTGGGCTAAACTATAACGTAGATTTAACGGCTGTTTATCGGGATGCAATAACTCACGCAATCGGGTATGATCACCGGCGATGAATTCCTCACATTCGAGCAGTTTTCTGATTAACATAGTAAAATTAAACCTCGAAGATTGTTTTTATTTTATCATTGAGTGAAAAGCTAAAGACTAATAGCCGTTATCATAGAAATATTCAGCATCGCCAGAATTAACGAATGACTTGGTTAGAACATAGTGTACAGGTAGAAGTGGACGCGCCGATCGATCTGGTTTGGGAACTCTGGTCAGATTTAGAACAAATGCCCCACTGGATGAAATGGATCGAATCGGTGAAAATTCTCGAGGAGGAGCCAGAACTTTCCCGTTGGAAGTTAGCCAGTGGTGGTCTAGAATTTACTTGGTTGTCACGGATAATGAAAATTGTCCCCCATCAGATGATTCAATGGGAATCCGTGGACGGGTTGCCTAACCGCGGGGCGATTCGTTTTTATGACCGTCATGGTAGGAGTATTGTGCGACTGACAGCAGCCTATGCTATACCGGGTTGGTTAGGAAAATTGATGGATAATCTTTTCCTCGGTCGAGTGGTGGAATCAACCCTGCAAGCTGATCTAGAGCGTTTTCGCCTTTATGCGCTCAATATTGTCAATAATACGCCGCCAAGGTGAGCTAATCATCCGCAGTTAGGGAATTTATTTTTTGTCCGATGGCTCTAGTCAGTCACCGACTAGGTACAAGAACTTTAGTCCATTTTAATCGGCTGCATCTCATATTTGTGGCTCTCTCGTACTTGTAGTGATCAGCAGCAGTTATTAAAAGAGGGCGAATGCAATGCGCCCCTACCATAATATTATGGTAGGGGCGCATCGTGGTCAGTGAGTTTATTGAGATGCACCCTTTTTAATGGACTTTTCGTCTTGGCTATGAAATTGCTGACAACCGACTCCCTAAAAGGAAAACTTCCTAAGAATATCCCAAGCAAATTCCGCTATCATGGTTGAGGTATTTCTACTCGATTTTATAGAGATAGGCTTCTGGGGTTTCCAGAAGGGAAGTCATCGGGCGATAGGGGGAGTTTTGACGAGGGTAAAAATTGGAAATAAATCGTTCATTTGCATAGCCATTTTAAATTTCGGCTGTATGTAATAACTACCCGATGGGCAGGCATTGGTGATCATTAGCTCTCTTTTGGTCATAAAGGTATCGATATAATCATACTGACCATGCTCTTTTCTTTTGCCTTTCTTAGCTGGATCGCAAAGGGTTGAACCGACCGGAATCTGATTGATAATTTCCACTGTATCGGCCACGGATAGGAGTCTTTCGGAACCGTATTTACTAGCAAGATAACGTTGATTAAAATACAGATTAGTTGCGATAGAATAGCCGATGATAATTGCTAGAACTAGAGCGAGGATCCTGTGGAAAGTCTTAGTCAAGTTTAGATAGGCTAGGCTGGCGATCGCCAGAAGTATAGAAGCAAACCAGAGTAAGATTTTACGATGGGAATAAAAATGCTCATCAGGATAATTAGAGGAAGCGTAGATAAAAATTATCCAAGTAATCGCAAAAAAGCCGATCATTGTTTTATTGCCTCGATATTTTTTGATGACTATGTATAGAGAAATGCCGAAAAAAAATAGCCGAAACTACGACATTGAAAATCGATATATTGTCATTCAAAAAAACACTTGATTGCCTAGATAAACCATTTGACAAGGGTGATTAAGGGAAAACCGACTTTTTAAGTATTCTTGGCTTTTCTTAATGAAAAAGAGATAAACATGACACCATCTGCTATTGATTTACCGACAAAATCAACGATAATCACCTGGGAAAAACTGCCAGATGATTTTATTCTACCTGACGAACCTGTGGACAACAACTTGCAACCTCTCTTAGCAGCAGCTTTACGCGAATCCCTAGAATTAGCAGGATTAATTCTAGAATCGATGCTAATTGCCTCTAATTTTGGCTTGTGTGCTACCGTTAAAACTCAAACTGTTGTCAAAGCGCCTGATTGGGTTTATATTCCCTCGGTAAAACCGATTCCTAGCGGAACAATTCGGCGCAGTTACACTCCCCACATTGAAGGAGAAATTCCTACCATCGTCCTAGAGTTTATCTCGGAAACCGAAGGGGGTGAATATTCCATCAACCCTCACTATCCCTATGGAAAATGGTATTTTTACGAGCAAATCTTACAAGTACCTGTCTATGGAATATTTCAGCCAAAAACAGGAGAATTAGATGTTTATTGTTTAGTGGCAGGAAAGTATGAGCAGCAGTTGCCAGATGAGAATAATCGTTACTGGATAGCAGAGATTAACTTATTTTTGGGAGTCTGGCAGGGAAAAAAAGCTGAAGTGACAGCCTATTGGTTGCGCTGGTGGGATAAGTCGGGAAATCTGTTATTATGGGGCAATGAGTTAGTAGAGCAGGAAAAGCAACGAACCGAGCAGGAAAAGCAACGAGCCGAGCAGGAAAAGCAACGAGCCGAACAAGCTGAGTTAGAACTTGAGCGAGAACAAATTTCTCGCCAACGTTTGGTGCAAAAGTTAAAAGAGTTGGGAGTTAATCCTGAGAATCTATAGCCCATTTTAGATATTTGAATTAGTAAAATTACTTATGACAGCCATGCAACTACTTCAGTCAAACTCCTTACCAACTATTACTTGGGAAAAACTGCCAGATGATTTTATTCTACCTGACGAACCTGTGGACAACAACTTGCAACCTCTCTTAGCAGCAGCTTTACGAGAATCCCTAGAATTAGCAGGATTAATTCTAGAATCGATGCTAATTGCCTCTAATTTTGGCTTGTGTGCTACCGTTAAAACTCAAACTGTTGTCAAAGCGCCTGATTGGGTTTATATTCCCTCGGTAAAACCGATTCCTAGCGGAACAATTCGGCGCAGTTATACTCCCCACATTGAAGGAGAAATTCCTACCATCGTCCTAGAGTTTATCTCGGAAACCGAAGGGGGTGAATATTCCATCAACCCTCACTATCCCTATGGAAAATGGTATTTTTACGAGCAAATCTTACAAGTACCTGTCTATGGAATTTTTCAGCCAAAAACAGGAGAATTAGATGTTTATTGTTTAGTGGCAGGAAAGTATGAGCAGCAGTTGCCAGATGAGAATAATCGTTACTGGATAAAAGAACTTAATTTGTTTATCGGTATCTGGCAAGGAAGCAAAGCTGAATTTACTACTAATTGGTTGCGCTGGTGGGATAAGTTGGGAAATCTGTTATTATGGGGCAATGAGTTAGTAGAGCAGGAAAAGCAACGAACCGAGCAGGAAAAGCAACGAACCGAGCAGGAAAAGCAACGAGCCGAACAAGCTGAGTTAGAACTTGAGCGAGAACAAATTTCTCGCCAACGTTTGGTGCAAAAGTTAAAAGAGTTGGGAGTTAATCCTGAGAATCTATAGCCCATTTTAGATATTTGAATTAGTAAAATTACTTATGACAGCCATGCAACTACTTCAGTCAAACTCCTTACCAACTATTACTTGGGAAAAACTGCCAGATGATTTTATTCTACCTGACGAACCTGTGGACAACAACTTGCAACCTCTCTTAGCAGCAGCTTTACGCGAATCCCTAGAATTAGCAGGATTAATTCTAGAATCGATGCTAATTGCCTCTAATTTTGGCTTGTGTGCTACCGTTAAAACTCAAACTGTTGTCAAAGCGCCTGATTGGGTTTATATTCCCTCGGTAAAACCGATTCCTAGCGGAACAATTCGGCGCAGTTATACTCCCCACATTGAAGGAGAAATTCCTACCATCGTCCTAGAGTTTATCTCGGAAACCGAAGAGGGTGAATATTCCATCAACCCTCACTATCCCTATGGAAAATGGTATTTTTACGAGCAAATCTTACAAGTACCTGTCTATGGAATATTTCAGCCAAAAACAGGAGAATTAGATGTTTATTGTTTAGTGGCAGGAAAGTATGAGCAGCAGTTGCCAGATGAGAATAATCGTTACTGGATAAAAGAACTTAATTTGTTTATCGGTATCTGGCAAGGAAGCAAAGCTGAATTTACTACTAATTGGTTGCGCTGGTGGGATAAGTCGGGAAATCTGTTATTATGGGGGAGTGAACGAGTCACACAAACTGAATATCAACTCGAACAGGAGCGAATGTTAAGACAAAAATTAGCTGAAAAATTAAGAGAATTAGGCGTTGAACCAGAAACCTTGTAGCATACTTGTCAAATGCTGATAAAATCATAGAATGTATCTTCTGGATCGGGGTATTTCTAGGATTAACGGAGGAGATGTTAGAGTAGGTAAATTTGCATTGTTGGCATTTTTTGGAACATTTTTATTTTTTTGGATGTTTTTTATGATTAGACAATATAATAGACTTGTTTGTTATCTCTTTTTTGAGTTACCCTTTTCTTATCCCATTGGATAAAGTGAATGTAAAAATCTATTGCTTTTGATTTTTGTGTCGATTTGTCTTTTTCTACGAAATGGATTGGCTAAAGATGCAACCTAACCTAACAAATGACTTAAATCACATTCTTGCCCACACTAAAGACCTCTGGGAAGAATTGCGGGGACAGCGGATATTTATTACCGGAGGTACAGGCTTTTTTGGCTGTTGGTTATTAGAAAGTTTTATCTGGGCTAATGATCAGCTAGACTTAAAAGCATCGACAAGGAAATCTATCCTCGATGGGATACTAGATATTATTCGGGATCACAAACCAATATTTTTCTGAGTTAGAAAATTATGAGACATAAAATTGTTGAACAAGATTTGAGGCAAATTATTGCAGCTGATTTACCTTGGCAAACTTTGGCAGGGAAAACAGTTTTTATTTCGGGAGCCAATGGATTTTTACCAGCTTACATCGTGGAAACCTTGCTCTATTTGAATGAACAAAAAAGACATTCTTCTATCAAAGTTATTGGCTTAGTCAGAAATAAGGAGAAAGCATTAAAACGATTGGAGTTTTACCAGAATAGAACCGATTTAGAGTTAATTGAGCAGGATGTTTCTAGTCCGATTTGTTTAGACTTGAAAATAGATTTTATCATTCATGCTGCCAGTCAAGCCAGTCCGATCACCATCAGTCCAATAGACCCACCTTCAAGCTATCGCTAACTAACAGAAACCCGAAATTTGAGTTTTTATTAGAAAAAAAGTTAGCGATCACTCGTCAACCAAGGGTTTCAGAATCTGGATTCGGTCAGGGATTTCCGAAAGTTCCAGAAGAGCGATATGATCAAACATCAAGAGAATGGTTATCTGGCCAAACCCTTCGAGGTGGAAGACTTGACACGGGGAATTAATTGGGTATTAGAAGATACAGAAAGGTATAACTAATTGTGCATTCGAGCAAGGCAAAAAGTGGAGCAAGAATTTACTCTTGAGATTCAAGCATCTAAGTATTTGAAGCTGTATAATGAGATATTGTAATATAAGCAACCTCGAAAAATTGCCTCTCTTTTCAATAACAGAAGCCTAAAAGCGCATAAATTCCTCGATCATTCTCAATAACCTTGATTCCTTGAAGTGTCCTAACAGCGCAACGACCAGATTCCAGAACTCAGAACTTAATTCAAAAAATGGAGGTTATTAAACCGTGAAATCAATAGAAACCTTAGAAATTCCTGTAATTATTGCCCATTTTGGCGGTAAGCCAAATTATTTAAAATTTGCCTTGAAATCAGCGGCAAACTTTAATAATAAAGTTGTGCTTATAGGAGATGACACTAATAAAGATTTTTGGCAAAATCATTGGGATACCACTCTAGTAGAGTTTGATAAATATGAAAATTTTCAGAAATGCTACGTTGAGATGTCCGATTACTCGAAAAAATATGAGATTCCCGTTTGGAAACGTATGTTTGTGTTGGGAAAATGGATGAAAGAGAACGATCATAGATGAATATTTCTAGTAGATAGTGATGCCATGACCTTTGCAAATTATTCAGAGGAAGTTTATCCAATCTTACCTAATGATTGTATAGCTGCTTTAATGACATCTACTCCTAAAAATCAAGATAATTTTAGATGGGCATCTTCTCCTCATTTTTCATATTGAACCCTTGAGGCATTGGAGGATTTTACGGATTTTTGTATTGAAGCATACAGCAATAAAAACATACGAGATAAGCTAGAAGCTAAATGGCAATGGCATATTGATAATCATAAGCTAAGAGGAATTATAGACATGACTCTATTATATCTATGGTCTAAAGACAATCCCAAAGTGGCTAATCTTACTACAGTCATAAATAATAATATGACACTAGATCACAATATTAATTCATCAACTAATTACTTAGAGGATGAATACCAAATGCAATTTGGTTTAAAAAAACTTATATTCAAAAATGGAATTCCTTATGGATATAATAAAAATTTAAATAAAGAGATAAAATTTTTGTGCATTCATTGTCAGGGAAGGGGTAAAAGCGTGATGAGATTTCTGTATTATAAACAATTAAGAGATTTTTATTATATTGGAAACCTTGTTCAAGCAACTAAAGCAAAAATGAAGCTCTTAATCAAAAAGATTATAAGTAATAAATGAAAATAATAAAATTTGGAAGGATGTTGCAAATGGATGGCATTTTCTTTAAACCAGATTAAAAATTTAATCTGGTAAAACATGAGTAAAGTTGTTTGTTGATATCCTTTCTCAAATAGTGCTACCCTATGTACATAATGTGTACACAACGAGAGAGACTATGGATAAGCATGACATTGAGAAAATTGGGGTGCGAGAATTTCGGAGCGAACTCCCTAAATACATATACGGTGAGACTCCCGTTGAGGTACTACGTCACGGTCATACTGTTGGGTTCTATTTCCCCGTTAAACAGAGGAGTAAAAGCGCCGATATCGCTGCCTTACAAGCGGTGGCCGCTCAATTTGAGTACCTGTTAAGTCAAAAAGGAATTTCCGAGGACGATATTGTTCGTGAGTTTCGTCAGATGTGTGAAGCGGACAGAGCGAATCAGAGAAAGGATTTAGGTGGGTGAGACTCAAATTCCTCGTTCTCGACGCTAATATCATCATAAGAAATAGACATCTCCAAAAATCTATGCTCCAGTCCTAGCAATGGTATTCCTACTTGGTAATGCGATTTCTTATCCCTTTAGCTAAACAGCAACATTGCTCCTATGAAATTAGCCCCCATCCCAACAAAACAGTACATCGAGCAACGAGACGAAGAATATTGGCTCGAAGGAACTCGTATCTCCCTTGATTCAGTTGTCTATTCTTTCTTAAACGGAGAATCGCCCGAAAGCATTGCCCAAAATTTCCCAATCCTTTCCCTCGAACAGGTTTATGGTGCGATCGCTTTCTATCTGGCCAATCGAGAGCTTGTCGATGCCTATCTGAAAAAGGGTGAAGCCGAGTTTCAGCGACTACAACAGTCTTGTAGAGAAAAGAGTCCTTTGCTGTACCAAAAATTGAAGGCGGCTCAAGCCAAGAAGTAGAAAGCAGCATGACAAAAATTCGCTTTCAAGCTGATGCCGATCTCAGACAGGCAATTGTGACTGGCGCAATCCGCGGACAACCAAATCTGGATTTTCAGTCAGCCAATGAAGCAGGGCTTGAAGGAATAAAAGATCCAGAAGTTTTAACCATTGCAGCACGGGATGGTAGGGTGCTGGTCACGCACGATCGCAAAACCATGCCGACTGAGTTTGGTCAATTCATCTTGTCGCAAACGAGTTCTGGTGTTCTAATTCTTTCTCAGAATCTTCCAATCGGCGAAGCGATCGATGCAATTATCTTAGTGTGGGAAGCATCTACGGCTGAGGAATGGATCAATCAGATTATGACTTTTCCATTTTAAGTGGCTACGCTATCTGGCCAAACCCTTGTAGGTGGAAGACTTGGCACAGGGAATTAATTGGGTATTAGAAGATACAGAAAGGTATAACCAATTGTGCATTCGGGCAAGGCAAAAAGTGGAGCAAGAATTTACTCTTGAGATTCAAGCATCTAAGTATTTAAAGCTGTATAATGAAACATTGTAATATAAGCAACCTCGAAAAATTGCCTCTCTTTTCAATAACAGAAGCCTAAAAGCGCCTATAGCGTTTCCTGTTCGCAAGAGGTATATTATCGATGTTAAAAAGCTTAATTAGCAAAGGTTTAACTGTGCCACACAGGTGTGAGAACCGCTATATATCACTACACTACCCCTGGTGGTCTCCTGACTTTTCAAACATCCTCTAAGAAAAACATGGGACAATTAAAATTATTTCTATTCGGGGAAGTTTCTTAACTAAAAAGACTTTTAGTCTTTAGATAATATTACGTCTAGAGCTGCTGTTCACCGATTACTGACCTAGGAAATTAACTTTGCACGATTACTTAATTTCTACGGGTTCTAAATTATCAGCAGGAGTAAAACCAAAGAGACGGGAATAAAAATAAAATTCTGCATCTAATGCTCGTTTTATCGATTCAGCTTGACGAAATCCATGTTGTTCTCCAGCAAAGGGAACGTAAGCAACGGGTAAACCTTTCGCTTTTAAAGCTTCTACCATCATTTCCGCTTGATTGGGTGGAACCACTTGGTCTTCTAAACCTTGGAAAAAGATCACCGGACAGGATAACTGACTGGTAAAATGAATGGGCGAACGCTGATAGTAAATTTCCTTTTCTTCAGGATAGCGTCCCACCAATTTATCTAAATATCTCGACTCGAATTTATGGGTATCGGTGGCTAAAACCTCTAAATCACTAACTCCGTAATAACTAGCTCCTGCTTTAAAAGTATCATGAAAAGTTAAGGCTGCTAAAGTTGTATAACCACCGGCGCTGCCTCCAGAAATTGCCAATCTTTCCCCATCGACTAATCCCTGATTAACCAAATATTTTGCCCCGTTGATGCAGTCTTCGACATCGACAATTCCCCAATTTCCCAGCAAACGCTGACGATATTGACGACCATAACCCGTACTACCGCCATAATTGACATCTAGATAGCCAAAACCGCGACTGGTCCAGTATTGCACCCGCAGACTTAAACTAGAGGTCGCCGCAGCCGTCGGTCCACCGTGACTTTTGACTAAAAGGGGCGGTAATTCGCCATTGGGGGCGGTATAATCGGGGTTTTTGGGGGGATAATACCAAGCATAGGCCGTTAGTCCCTGACTGGTGGGAAAAGCGAGCATTTCTGGAATCGATAAATAATCGCTAGAAATAGTTAAACTACTGGAAGATTTGAGAATTTCTCTCATTCCTGTCACTAAATCCAGTGAGATAACCGCCGTTACTTCCCTGAAAGAACCGCCAATAAAAACTATTTTACTCTCCCTAACTTGTAGGGAAGAAATGTTAGTATCATCAGTAATAATTTCTTGAAATTCTCGATTAACAGTATCGATACTTCCTAAATGCCAACGACCATCTTTTGTATAGCTACAAATAATCTTTGATTCCCCAGCAAAGCCGTAGTTAGATAAACCAAAAACCCAATGAGGATAGGCAAATTCAGCCTCTATTGGTTCGAGAACTGGTTCGATTTGTTCATCATGGTTAAAGCAATAAAAGTTCCAGAAATCATTGCGATCGCTGGTAAAATATAACTGTTCATCGGCAGACCAGCGCGGTTCACATACTGACTCATTTTCACCACCAGCAATGACCCGAATATTACTCAAATAAAGATTATTAATATCGGCCACCCAGAGAAAAGAACTATCCCAGGGCATATTAGGATGATTCCAACTAATCCAAGCTAATCGAGAACCGTCGGCACTTAAGCGAGGAGAGGTATAAAAATCGTCGCCTGATACTAAAGTTTTTATTTCTCCTGTATCCACATCGATGCTGACAATACTATTAACTGGTTCTCGATCTTTTTGGCTATGATCTTCACAAACACAGATTAAACGATTGCCAAATTTATCGAGAATTAAATCCGCATAACGACAGGAATTTTCTGGGGTCAGAGGTTGGGGTAAACTATCAGCAGTTTGGCGATAAATTCTTTGGTCAGCAAAATTACAAAAATAGATAATTCCGGCAACAATTAGATAGGAACCTCCCCCGTATTCATGGACACGAGTTCGCACATTAAAAGGCACTGGAGTGATGTCTGTAGTTGTGCCGTCGGGGTTTAATTTAACTAAAACATTTCGCCCCTTTTCCTGTGGTCTGCCTTCTAACCAATAAATATCTTCTCCATCTACAGTTACACCACCAAGACTAATCGATGCTGCCACAATTAGATCGGAGGTAATCGGTGATTTCCAGGAACCGTAAGCTGATATTTGATGAGACATTTTCGACTAAAGCAGTGATTCTAATGGTGAACTAACTTGATCAGAAACGCTGATAAATTAAGAAAATTCCGAGTAAACAGAACAAAGTAGGGATTAGGTGCATCCCTACCTGACTCTCTGTTTTCCTGCAATCGGAGCGGCGGGATTCGAACCCACGACCCCTACTACCCCAAAGTAGTGCGCTACCAAGCTGCGCTACGCCCCGATATTGAACCTTAACCATCATAGCGATAATCGCGGCATTTTGCAAGCTTTTTTTTTCTTCCTTTCTCCCCCATCCCCGGAATTAGCGGCCAGCTATCTAGCTAATTGGGGAATACGTCCTTTTAATCCCGTCATTAATTGCAGGGCAAACAATTTCAACGGGGGGAAACCGCGCATAATTGCCAATCCGAGACGACGGATGAGAACGATAGGCGGCCAGTTATTGGAGAACAGGCGATCTAGAAAATCTGTGAAGCCTAAAATCGCTAAATTCTCCGATATACGCCATTTTTCGTAGGATTTTAGGGTAGAAAGCGCTCCTATATCTTCTTGCTTTTCCGCTGCTTCCTTTAATACCTGCGCTAAAGCGGCTGCGTCGCGAATGCCTAAATTTAAACCTTGACCACCGACGGGATGACAACAGTGAGCGGCATCACCAATTAAAGCCAGTCGGGGTTTAACATAAGTATCACTCTGCATTAACTGTACGGGAAAGAGAGCGCGGGGACTAACTAATGCTATTTTTCCCAGTAATCCCCCTGTATATGCTTCTAATTTGTCGATAAATTCCGCTTCGGGCATTTCTTGCAGTTTTTTCGCTTCTTCATGGGGATTGGTCCAAACGATCTGACAGCGATTACCCTGGAGCGGTAAAATGCCCATCGGACCGGTGGGCCAAAATCTTTCAAAGGCGGTATCGTTGCGATCGAGTTGATGTTTAATGGTGAAAGCGACACAGGATTGCCAATATTTCCAACCTTTGGTTTTAATTTGCGCCCCTTGCCGGATAGCGGATTTGGCTCCATCAGCCCCGATAACTAATTTTGCGGTGATTTTTCGGGTTTGACCAGCTTCTTCCAAGGTGACAGTGGCTGTTTCTGCTCCGTACTCCACTTCTAACACTTTAGCAGGGGATAACCAATCAATGCGATCGCAATCTTGGCTGGCATTGTGCAGGGCGGTTAAAATCACTTGATGTTCGCCCACATAGCCCAAATAATCGGTTTTTAGCTCATCGACCACAAAGGGGACAAAAATCGGAAAATCGGCATCAGAAAGGCGAATATGACGAAATTTACCGATACTGGGCGATATTTTATCCCAGATACCCAAGCCTGTAAAAATCCGGCTGGACATCAAGGAGAGGGCATAAGCTTGACGACGGGAGGCGGCCACCTCTAGGGGACGTTCCTCGATCATAGCGATATTTAATCCTGTATTTTTTAAAGCCACCGCTAGGGTGGTTCCGACTATACCACCCCCGACAATGATTAAATCGTAGTTGTCCCGTCCTAACATATAAATATTTTTCTCAAAGATAATCAGTGACTACACTGATCTATTCTGACACGATTTTCGGGGTTGCTGTCGGGTTTGATTCTCTTCACCTCACCTAGCCATTGATAGACTTGAAAGGGTTTTGTCCGTGGTTGAGAGTTTCGGGTTATCGCCCTTCCAGAAGTCCAGGAAGAGCGATAATACTAAATCTGGTTATTAAAGACTGATTATTGGTGGTGATTCGGTAGTAGTGATGGCGGCTTAATCCTTTGCTTTGCTGTGCATTGTAGTCATGGATAAAATACCAAAGGGTTCCCCAAGGTGATTCTCCATTTTTTTAGAGAAAGATAGACTCTCTCTCACCAGCCGAGAAATCCTTTGTCGAAAGGTATTATTTAATCTTTCAATAGGATTAGTTTTACCAGTTTCTTTTCCGACTGGTCGATGACGTTTACTAGGAATTACTGTCTTATAGGACTCCCAAAAGTCTGTGTAAGCAACCGCGCATTGTCGGTAAACACCTGGTAAACTAGCCCCAAAGTTTTTTAGCTGATTGACAACTCCTATCTCCGCGCATAGCAACCAATAATTTCCCTTGTTTTTCTATCAATTAACCGCCAAATATAAATATTTATCGTCTTAGAAAAAACAAAAGACCACATCTCATCATATTCTATAACTAATTTACCTTTTAGTTTGTCCGAAACCTTTATTTGACGGGGTACAGCCGCCAGTTTATTGTTGACATAATTTTGTAACAATGACCAACTTACCCCTGTTACTCTAGCAATTCCTCGCAAGGAAATTCGTTCGAGCAAGAGTTTATCAATTAATTGTTTGGTTTCGTCAGAGACGGTTTTATTAGTGGGATTGATTACAAACGGTTGACCACACTCTTTACATTGACGTTTGGGTTTTCCATTATGAATAGAACCATTCTTAATCATATAATGAGAACCACAATTAGGACAGGGGAATAGAGGTGAAGGGGGGATTTTGTTCGGTGCTAGACTGATATTTCAGTAAGCCAGACAGAAGCCAGAAAAAGATATTTATCAGAAAAGTCATGATCAAGCTAGAGGTTTAAAGGCTCTCTTGGATTTGGTGGGTAAAATGTATTCTAAGATACATTCCTCCTAGTGAGGGGGTGGAAGGAACCACAAAGACACAAAGGACACAAAGATTGATCGATCCGATGTAAGTTAAACTGATCACACAAAGAATAAGAGAGCCATGACTGTTTACCAATCACCGAACAAACCCCACACCCCCGAACATTTGTCAAGACTCCCAGCGAAAAATCCGCGTTTGTTCACACAGCTTAATTAAGAGTTGTAACTTTTAATGAACAGGAAGGGAGTCTAGGGCTGAGAGCTTGCTATAGTGAATCCTAGCCGTTTTTTCACGGCTGGTCATTATCATCTCAGAGCCTTTACTCGTCTCAATCATCATCCCAGAGTAAAATCAATAATCCCTATGGTCAGCACGATCCAAAAACCAGAATTCGAGGAAATCCGTCCGGGTATAAAAGTTCCCGCTAAAGAAACGATCCTCACTCCCCGCTTCTATACCACTGATTTTGAAGCGATGGCGGAAATGTCGATCGCCGCTAACGAGGAAGAACTGAAAGCGATTTTAGAGGAATTCCGTACCGATTATAACCGGCATCACTTCGTTCGCAATCAAGAATTCGATCGCTCTTGGGAGCATATTGATGGCGAAACTCGCCGCTTATTCGTGGAATTTCTGGAAAGATCCTGCACGGCTGAATTTTCTGGCTTTCTTCTCTACAAAGAACTCGGCAGACGTTTAAAAAACAGAAATCCCGTCCTCGCAGAATGCTTTAACCTCATGTCCCGGGACGAAGCGCGTCATGCTGGGTTCCTTAATAAGGCTTTATCGGATTTTAACCTCTCCCTTGACTTGGGATTTTTAACCAAAAGCCGTAACTACACCTTCTTTAAACCGAAATTTATCTTCTACGCCACCTATCTTTCCGAAAAAATCGGTTATTGGCGCTATATCACCATTTATCGTCATCTCGAACAACATCCCGAAGATCGGGTTTATCCGATTTTTAACTTCTTCGAGAATTGGTGTCAAGACGAAAACCGTCACGGGGACTTCTTTGATGCGATCATGCGTGCGCAGCCTGATATTCTTAATGATTGGCGCGCTCGTCTCTGGTGTCGTTTCTTCCTGCTTTCGGTCTTCGCTACGATGTATCTCAATGATACTCAGCGTTCCGGTTTCTACGCCATTCTCGGTTTGGACGCTCGCGAGTACGATAAGTATGTAATCGAGAAGACCAATGAAACCGCCGGCCGCGTCTTCCCGATTGTTCTTGATGTGGATAGTCCTGAATTTTATGATCGCCTAGAGATTTGTGTTCGCAATAACGAGGGATTACGGGCGATCGATAGCGAAAACAGTGCCGCACCAGTTAAATTCCTGAAGAAATTGCCTATCTTCGCCTCTAACGCTTGGCAATTCCTCAAATTGTACCTGATGAAACCGATTCGGGTCGATAAATTAGCCGGTAGCGTCCGTTAAAAAGTTTGTTTTCTTGAGACATGGTGAGGGTGGGTAAAACCACCCTTTTTTTGTCGATAAAATTCTTAAGAAAATCCTCTAACATTTTTATCCTCGCTAGACTGGATCCTAGGGGTGTTAACTAGCTTTTTACTTTTTAGTTTTCACTGTCAAAAATATGGCTATTTATAGTGAATTACCCACAGGACAACGTCTCTATCTCGATAATCAAGGGCTGCAGACGATTGTAACCCTCGCTAGTGGTGCAGTGGGACAACAACAGCAGTCTAGCAGTAGTTTTGCCACCGGAGTTTGGACACAAGAACCCCAAATAGAGATAATTCCCCAAGGGGCAATTATTGAAATTATCACTGAAACCGGACCCCACAGAATCCAAATTCAAGGAAGCAGTATCGGTTTTTCCTCTCCTCATACCTCTGGAGTTTCTCAGTCCTCTCAATCGACCACTGCTACCAGTTTCTCCTCCTCACCGATGCAACCGATGCAACCAATGCAACCAATGCAACCGATGCAACCCATGAAAATGGGTAATATGTCGATGAATTTTACCCCCATGGAAATGCAAATGGGAGATATGAAAATGAGTATGGGAGACGCAAAAACCGTCAGTAAAACGCGATTTTGTAGTCAATGCGGGGCAAAAGTAGCGGCAACCGATCGCTTTTGTAGTAGCTGTGGTCATCAGTTACAGTAATAAAACCTGTTTAGCTAAATCTATAACTCCTTTTCGGGCAAAATTTTGGGGAGCATCTCATTTATCCAGGTGAGTAATTATACTTGTCACTAAAACTGTTTTCTAGCAAGGCTTTCAAAATAGCTTGACATAAAAACCTGATTTAAAGGTTACAAAGGTGAGATGCTCCCAAATTTTGTTTATATTAGCTAAATTTACCCGCTTCTAACCAGATTCGTCCACAGCGATCAAAAAGTTTATCGAATAGGGAATTGGCTGTGCCAAAGTAATAAAGCAACCGGTGTAAAGATCAGTTGCTCTGGAGAAGAACTGTATTTCAAGGGGGAATTGCTGAACTGCCCAATTTTGCTATACTGAAACCCATAACTCAAAATAGCGTTTGTTAAGTCGAGGTGTTAATGCAATGGAACCCATAGCTCTTATTTTGACAGCATTGGCGGCTGGGGTAACTTCCGCAGTTCAGGAACCTGTCAAGATGGCGGCAAAGGATGCTTATGATTACTTCAAGGGTTTGCTTAAGAAAAAGCTTAAGGAAAAAGATCACAACGAAGCGGTAGATTTAGTGGATAATCCTGATGAGCAAAATAAACCTCTTTTAGAAGCGCTATTGAAAGAAGCGGGCATAGACAAAATGCCTGATGTCATCGAAGCAGCCAACAAAGTAACAGTAATTTGCCGCCCCCACATAAACACGGCTCCTTATTTAGAAAACTACCAATCACTTCTCCAAGAACATTCTTTGATCCATATAAAAGCCCCAGATAAAATGGGAAAGACTCGGCTAGTTAATCATATTTTTAATTCTTTCAATTCCAACAATTATCGAAAGGTTCTATTAAGCATGGAGGAATTCGATATACAAGACCAAGCTGAGGCGGGAAGGCTTTTCTATCGTTTTTGTCAAGAAATTAGTAATAAAGTAGATTTACACCACAATTTTATAGACGATTGGAAAAGCATAAGGAGTTCAGGATATAAATTAAAATGTATTCAATATTTTGAAAGGTTTTTATTACCTTCTAAAAACTCTCCCATCGTTATAGTTATCGACGATCTGAACAAACTT
This sequence comes from Microcystis protocystis FBCC-A270, assembly GCF_050500235.1. Taxonomy (NCBI): domain Bacteria; kingdom Bacillati; phylum Cyanobacteriota; class Cyanophyceae; order Chroococcales; family Microcystaceae; genus Microcystis; species Microcystis protocystis. The sequence goes on along the minus strand of NZ_CP191407.1, from coordinate 3,310,862 downwards.
GACAAGGATCCAACCTATAAAGAGTTTTGTTCAATGCTAAGAGCGTTTTACAATAGATGTGCAAGAAGTAGTACTCAAGATCACGGAAGTTGGAGCAGGCTTGGATTAATTATTGCACACTCAAGAATGCCAGTCCTGAACGAGAACGAATCTCCTTTTAGTGTGGGAAAAGTAATTCGATTACCTGAATTCACTGTTGATGAGGTACAATCTCTTGCCAGTCAGTATGAAATTCAGATGGATTTCACAACCATTTCCCTAATCATGCGATTAGTTGGGGGACACCCTTATTTGATCAGTTTATCTTTTGAACATCTAAAAAACCCAAATCACCTAAATAAATTACTCAGAAAAATTCAAAGTGAGCAATCATCACCAGGTGAGCAATCATTACTAGATGCAGTGCATAAAGAACTGGAAGGTATTTATACACCGCATCTAAATAAATTACTCAGAAAAATTCAAGTTATCCGTGATCAATCATTAGAAGAGGCACTATATAGGGTTATATCTACACCGAAACCAATTTACATAAGCCCCCTGATTGCGGAGGAATTAGAGGAGATGGGATTAATTAAGTTGGGAAGCCATTATGCTGATCCTTCTTGTGAGCTATATAGAATTTTCTTTCAAAATACAATTAGAAGAGCATGAACGCCCAAAACCCTTCAACTTCCTCTATACCTTCTGCGTTACCTTATAAGCATCCTGATTATATCAAGCGCAATGCGGATGAAGAATTGCTCGGATCCCTTAGAAATGGGGATTTTTGTTGTGTTCTAAATTCTCCGAAGACTGGGAAAAGCAGTCTTATGGTTCAAATATTTAATGATTTGAAAAAAGAGGGCTTTCTTTGTATATCAATAGATTTAACTTTTGTAGAAAAGATAAATTATACTTCTGATGAATTTTATAGAGATTTTAGTCAAGAATTATTAAACAATTTAACAGAAAATAAAATTTTATCGAGTTTTGATCTAGACAACTGGTGGCTGACAAAGAGTAGCCTAGGTCCTCTTTATCGTCTGAAAAGTTTTATTACTGATATTATACTGCAAGAAACTTCTCAAAAATTAGTCATTTTTGTTGATGAAATTAATTGTACTTTAAATTTCGAGTCTCGGAGTGATTTTTTTAAATTAATTCGCTTATTTTATAACCGTCGCGAGATGACAGCCGATTACAAACGTCTGACTTTTGCACTTTTTGGTATTGCTACTCCTTCAGAGCTATGTCCAAATGAAAGGATTAGTCCTTTTGACGTTGGCAAAAATATTAAATTGAGGCCCTTTCAACCTCACGAAATAACTCCCTTGAAAGATAAATTAGTCAAAGAGATTAACTATTCTGAAGCTAAAGCTACAGAGGCAATGGTAAAAATTTTATCATTTACAAATGGACACCCATACTTAACACATTGCCTTTGTAAATTAGTTATTGAGGAAAGTACCAACACCAATACTGGTACTGATACCAATATTGATCAATTAGTTGAAGAAAAAATTATCAGAGGTTGGCGAAATTTAGATTGTGAAGAGCATTTTCAGAGAATAATAAGATTTCTATCAGAACCAAACAAAAGGTCTATGGATTTATTAGATTTATACAAGGAAATCGTGCTAAGTAGCTTGAATAATTGTTCTACAGTACGTTCAAAAAGTAGTGATATGCTGCAAATTGAGCTTAAGCTTTTGGGATTAGTGTTAGAAGAAGATCATGTTCTTAAGCCTTATTGTGAGATATACAAACAAATCTTCAATCTAAATTGGATTGAACTTCAACAAAGAGAATTTATTTTTTATAGAGACGATTATGATAATTACCATAACGCTGATGAACGGCAAAAAGAACTTTATTTACTTACTGGAAAAATATTAAAACGTACTTTAGAATGGGCAAAAGACCATGAAAACATCGTTAGACATTTAGAAAATAGATTTTTTGAAGAATCTAGGCAATTTTGGAATAAAGTTCAGGACATTTTTCCTAACGAATCTGAGGATAAATGGGAAACAATTGTTAAAGCGATTAATAACCTTACAGGGGGATTTTATCAATTTAGTAATATTATTTTTGATATTATTGCTAAAAACAATAACGTTGTAGATTTACAACAGAATGAAGTTCACGGTCGGCTAGAAGATTTAGTTTTCTCACATCTCAATCTTTTTGAGGAATATGATCAGTTTCAGAAAGATCGAGACCAATTTTTAAATCAGGACGACAGTTTTGAGTTAATTTCTCTCTTTGAAAAAATTACTCAAAACGAGCCGATTCTCTTCGATGAAAAAAATCCACAACATCGTAAACTAAAAGATATGTGTTTTATAATTCTAGATAAGGAGCATAATTTAAGAATACTCAACAAGATTTACGAAAAAATTCTAGATCAAAACTGGATCAAGGAAGTCATGGCGGGACTCCGTCCCTATACAAAAGCTTTTCGAGATTGGCAACATTCGGATCGTCAAGAATCATCTTATTTATTACAAAATAATGATCTAAAACTGGCCCTAGAATGGCTAGGGAAAAAGCCTACACCGACATTAGAGGAGGGAGAGATTAAATTTGTAATGACCAGTTTAGTGGCGGAAGTCTGGACAACTGCTTCACCTTCTGTTCAATCTGAAGCTGTTTCATTGATCACAACTTCTCGACCATCATTACAAGGGAAAAATAACTACTCTGACTTTCTACTCCGAGAGATTTTACAATGGACAACCTCTCAAACTGCTGCCTTAAAAAAGCTTTTAGAATGGGTAAATGAGTCTGATATTCCTGTCGAAAATATCCGTAAATACCTAGAATTTCTTGTTAGATCGCAGATCAAAAACTGGAGTTATCAAGAACTATTTGACTTTGCTCTTGCTCCCCATAGCTCTTACCCTGAGAGAGAACAAAGAATTTTTATTACCTTCGACCAATACTGTCTTGGGGAAATAGACCAATCTCAAATCCAAGAACCCCTAAAAGAATGCGGAAAAATACTTGACAAATATCAAAATTTAAACGAAAATTATTTTCAGGAATTAGTATTTAACTTCCTCAAGACTAAAATTGCGAGAATCTCTCTTATGACACAACAACGACCCGAACAAGAAAAACTTGATGTTCTTCTGGACGAGACTGTTACCACCTCAAAAGGACACCTAAAATCAATCCTTATTTTTAATCTAGAGAATGGACTACCACTGTATCACAATAAACGACTCAAATCTGATGATCCAGAGCTTTATCGTGCTCTTTTTGCAGACGGTGGTGATGCAGTAGGAGAAGCAATTGAAGGATTTGAATCCCTCAGCAAGATTCAAGAAGCTTTAGATAATTTTGGCAAGGTAACTGCCTTTGGCAATCTCACATACTCAATTTTTAAATTGGCGGGGGGAACGATGATGGTTTATTTTGTCGAACTAACAACACCTTTTGCTATTTGCTTTATCGCTCCTGATGGAATTAATTTAGGACTGGTTGTAACACGCTCACAAGCAAAAATTAAGGAGATTAAAAATGAGCTAGAAGAATTAGGTTTTTAGTCTTTTTTTGGTTGCTGTTTTCATTTAGATATATTTACTATAAAGGAGTCAATTTTATGGTCATTCTCGCTGGCAAAATTGCAGGTGATAAAAGCGAATTCGGTCTTTTTACTCACAAAAAAGATGACTCTCAAAAAAAAGTGATGCTGGATGCCTTAATTGCCCATGAAACTTATACAACTAAGGATTATGCTCAAGGCTTGGAAAACATGATAGAGACATTTTTAGAGCAATATTATTATGGGCAATATAGTGATAATGAAGATATTTATGGTGCTTGTTTTGGTATAGCAGGACCTGTTGATCATGGCGAGGCTAGAGTTGATCGCAAGGAATTTAAAGCAACTTTTACAGAGCATGAATTCAGACAAAAACTTCCCTATAACAATGTTCCTGTCTCTTTTATCAATGATATGGAAGCAATTGGCTATGGTATTTTTTTGGGAAATGGAGAAGATCAGCTAAAAGAACTTTATCCTGGTAAATCTCACCCAAATCCTGAAGATCGCCGAGTATTAATGCTAGTGAGTGGAGGTTTAGGTCAAGCATTATGGTATAGCCATGATGAAAAAAAAGGGTTAAAACCAATCTCCTCGGAAGGTGGTCATGCGGACTTCGGTGCTAGAATAGATAAAGATTGGGAACTTTTACAATTTCTGAAAGAACTGAAACAAGAGCAGGGGGATAATAGCCCCGTTAGTTATGAGTATGTTCTATCTGCTCCTGGTTTAACCAGAATTTATCATTTTTTTCAAAGTCTTTCTGAATGGGAAAATCAGCCAAATATCAATGATGCTGATGCTATCATTCAAGCTGCCCAGGAAGGGAATCCATTATGTAAAGAAGTTTTGGATTTTTTTATCTCTATTTGGGGAGCGCAAGCAGGGAATTTGGCTCTTACCTATAAAGCCAGTGGCGGAGTTTATATTGGCGGTATTGATATTCCCATTGAAATCTTGAAAGAAGGCAAATTTATCAATGCCTTTATTGATAAAGAGGGAAATTTCAAAGCTTATAACGAAGGCATTTCTGTTAAAGTTTTTCAAGATAACAGCATTGTCATGTGGGGGGCAGCTCGACACGCTATTGAGGCGGGTTTTGTAACTAATGGTAGATTTGCAATTATGAGGGCAAATCAACAAAAAGGGCATTGAATACCCTCACAATCAAGACAACTTCTAGGATTGTCTATCCTATGCTTCTACATTTTTGTAGCAGCGTATTTTACTGCACCTCTTAATCCCTCCAGGGTATTCAAAACAATATGGACAGGAACTTTTTCTAGCAAAACAGGATTAACCCGTGCCTTATCTGTAAATGCCTTAATAAAACTGCCATTCCGCATCAATTCAATATTTTGGGCTGCAATTCCCCCCGCAATATATAAACCGCCAAACGGTAAAAAACTCACCGCCATATCCCCTGCCGCAGCCCCAAAAGCTTCTACAAAAATTGCCATTGTTTGCTGACAAAGAAAATGACCTGCTGCTGCTCCTTTAGCGATTGCTGCCCCAGGATCAGGTTGACTTAAAAAATCACCCGCATCTTCAGAAGCAAACTTGCGATCCTGCAAAAAACGAAAAATATCAACAATTCCTGGGCCAGAAACCACCCGTTCCACATCAACCTTGCCGTCGGCCCGAAGATATGCTAATAACTCCTGAGCTAACAAATTATCAGGAGCAAAACTTTCGTGGCCTCCTTCCGTTGGAAACACTCGATAGCTATCACCTTCAGGAACTGCAAACGCCTTTCCCAGACCCGTACCCGCCCCAATAATAGCGATCGGCGCATCAGGCAAAAATTCACCTTCCTGTAAAGTAACTAAAGATTTATTTTTTTCTAAGACAATATTGTAGCCAATTGCTACAAAATCATTAATAAGACTCACTTTAGCAATGTTCAATTCTTCTTGTAACCGGGCCGCATCTAATTCTGGCCAAGGTAAATTAGTGATTTTACATTTGTTGTTCAGAACAGGGCCAGCCAAAGCAAAACAAGCCTTATAAACATTACACTCATCACCCAGGAATTGTCGCACTAAAGGAACTAAACCCTCATTGCCGCTCGGATAAATTTCTTCCCGGAGAGTTGATTCATTTTTTCCGTCCGTTTCTACCAAACACAACCTGGTGTTAGTGCCACCAATATCACCGGCTAAAACTAGCATGGATTTAACTCCTAACGAAACTGTTCAAGATTATAGCATATCGAATATATTGCGATCGCTATTCTAATTATCAGAACACTTAAGTAGGGCTTACTGAATAATGGTAAAACCCTTTTAAAATAAGGCTTTTGACCTGTTAAAATCCGATGTTCATGCTGCGAAAATAGGATTGGGACTTTCAAAAACCTTGCATTATCCTTCTTGTAGTACATCAATTGGTACAAAAAACAAGGGCAACAAAGCCTGAAACGACCGGCTACTGACTCCTGACTCCTGACTCCTACCCCCAGGAAAAACTTTTTCAGCAAACCCTAAGTACCACAGCTAGTAGAATTACCTTACCTCAGAATTAGAACGGGGTAGTAGCTTTTCTGTCCGTTTACCCGCCTATAACGATCGATAATAGAAAAAATACTTTCTGCCGATCGGTCACTGTTAATGGCTTCTAATTGGGATATCTTGTTAATACAAGCGGCACGTCAGGGCAATCTGGCGCGGGTTCAAGCTTTACTGAGTCAGGGGGCAAATGTCAACGCCACCGATGGCCAAAATACGACGGCTTTAATCTATGCCGTGCAGGGGGGTCATCGGGAAATTGTGGCAATTTTGCGAGAATTTGGGGCAGATATCAACAAAAGTAAACAACCTCAAGGTTTAAGCCCTCTCATGTTAGCGGCTGCCCTCAATCACAGTGAAATCCTCGCTCAATTAATCGCCGCCGGTGCTAATGTCAATCAGGTTAATCAAGATGGTACACCAGCACTAATGATCGCCACTTATAAGGGTTATACAGCGATCGCAGAACAGTTATTAACCGCCGGCGCTCGGGTCAATATGCGCGATCGGGATGGAGATACGGCTTTATCTGTAGCAATTAGCCAAAATTACGCTGCAATTGTCGGTTTACTGCTCGATAGTGGTGTAGATGAAGAAATCCGTCAAGAAGCTTGGTTAGAGGCTCTCAACGCTAATCGTCCAGAAATCCTCCAATTGTTTATTAACCGTGGTATGCCTCTCGATGCTCCCACTTTATCTGGGGAAACTCCCCTCATTTTGGCTGTAGAGAGGGGAAATCTCGGCAGCGTACAAACTTTACTGCAAGCGGGAGCAAATCCGAATATCAGCACGGAGGAGGGAGAAACTGCCCTGATGCTCGCCGCTGCTGAGGGATATTTCGATATTGTCCGACTTTTACTCGCTCAGGCGGCCAGTGTTGACAATCAAAATCAGGCCGGAGAAACGGCCCTGCATTTAGCCACGATCGAAGGACATTTAGAGATCGTTCAGGCCCTACTACAAGCCGGTGCTTTTGTCAATCACCGCAACCATTTTGGTGATACACCCTTGCTCATTGCCACGGTGCAGGGATACGAAGCGATCGTTTTAGAATTGTTAAAACAGGGAGCGGAGCCTAACCTAACTCAGCAGGGAGAAACACCATTAACTTTGGCTCTACAGCGCCAATTTACGGAAATCTGCCGTTATCTCCTCGACTACGGGGCCAATGCCAACGCCGTTTATCCCGATGGCAAAACCGTCCTCATGAAAGCTTGTGAGGGCAATAATAGTCAATTGGTGCGCTGGTTAATCGATATCGGCGCTGATGTCAATAAACTCGATTTTAGCGGCGCTTCCCCGTTAATGTGGGCGAGTTATCACGGTTGTCTCGACACGGTTAAAGTTTTGTTAGACGGGGGAAAGGTGAACTTAAATCAGAAAAATCAAGGGGGAATGACCGCTTTAATGTTAGCTAAATTTAATCACCATCAGGCGATCGTTTCTTTATTACAACAAGCAGGAGCGATCGAGTAGAAGTGCAAGTTTAGCGATCAGCGATCGCTATTTCCTCTCAATTCTGCGTTACCATGACCACGGTGATATTATCAGAACCGCCGGCTTCTTTGGCCGCTGCCACTAAATTCTTGACAATTTCCTGACAATCGGCACCAGTTTGCAAATAATCGCTAATTTCCTGGTCGGACAGTTCTTCCGTCAAACCATCACTACAGAGAATTAAACTATCGCCGGATTGCAGATCGAGGGGAGATACCGTCACTGGGGGCAAATCGCGACGACCAAGACATTGAAATAAAATATGTCGCCAAGGGTGGTTTTTCGCCTCTTCTTTGGACAGATCACCCATTTTGATCGCCCTAGCTATCCAAGTATGATCCTCCGTCACCTGTTCTAATTTTTGCTCACGAAAGCGATAGAGACGGGAATCACCAATATGGGTGTACCAAGAGCCATCATCTCGGACGATAGCCATGACTAGAGTTGTCCCCATGTCCTGTCTTTCGGGATGTTTCAGTTGATCTTCAATAATCTTCTCGTTAGCGACGGTAATTGCCTCCTGTAGCAATTCTCCAGCAGTCAGGGGCGAATTCCAGTGTTCTTCTAGATGAACTTGGATAGTTTCAGTGGCGATTTGACTAGCTTCCTGGCCTCCCGCATGACCTCCCATACCATCAGCAACGATAAAAAAGCGCTGCTCGGGGTCGATATAATAACTGTCCTGATTAACCGATCGCACTACACCTGGATCAGTCATTCCTCCAAAAGAAAGATTGTTCATCGAAATTTTTGGTGCTAACACAATATTTATTATCCCGCAATCGATTACATCATACGATCCTGACGTTCAATTTTCTGCCAGAGTCTCACAAAAGCTATCCCCGGCAGCAGCGAAATCGCCATCGGTACTAAAGTTAACCAACCAAAACCACTGACGAATAGAAGCGTCGCTGAGATAAGCAAAGCACTGATCAGTAAAGTATAGTTGGTTCCCATTTGAATCATACCCAATCGCCGCAAAAGTCGATCGGATTCGCTGGAACGTACCCGAACACGGATATCACCCCGTTCTAATTTTTCGATCGTATCATCGATGCGTCGGGGTAAACTCAGGGCGGTGCTGCTCACTTGGGCTGCTTGTCGTCCTAACTCATCGAGGATATTACTGCCATTATTTCCTGTCATATCATTTACTAATTGCAGGGCAAAAGGTTGGGCCACTTCCATAAAGTTAAATTCGGGATCGAGTCCTTTGCCTACCCCTTCTAGGGTAGAAAATGCTCGCATGACGAAGGTAAAGGTAGCGGGAAAGCGAAAAGGCTGATCGTAGGCGATTTCATAGAGATCATCGCTGATAGAGGCCACGGATTGCTCCTCAAAGGGTTTATCCATGAAGTTATCGAGCATATACTGGATCGATCGCCGCACTGCTCCCATATCACCATTAGCAGTTAATGCTCCTAAATCCACCAGAGAAGTGACCACGCGATCGGCATCTTTTTGGGCAATTCCCAAGAGAGTCTGCATTAATTTTTCGCGCACGTTGGTTTTAATTTGTCCCATCATGCCGAAATCGTAGAAAATTAGGGAGCCATCACTATCAACGGCAATATTGCCGGGGTGAGGATCTGCGTGAAAAAAGCCGTTATTGAGTAGTTGAATTAGATAGGCTTTTGCCCCTAGTTTAGCCAACAATTTGCGATCGAGTCCGGCCGCTTCTAGGGCTTCATAATGACTGATTTTGATGCCGGGGAGGTATTCTAGGGTTAAAACCCGGGGAGCGGTGTAGCGCCAATAGACTTTCGGTACTTTCACCCAATCTTCCCCGCGAAAATTACGGCGAAAAGTGTCAGCGTTACGACCTTCATTGAGATAATCGGTTTCTTCCCAGAGGATTTTACAGCATTCTTCATAAATACCCGTCCAATCGCGACCTTTACCCCATTTGGGATGATTTTGGAAGTATTGGGCGATTTTTTTTAGGATGGTCAGATCGATACTAAATAATTTTTTTAATCCGGGCCGTTGGACTTTGACCACCACATCTTCCCCGCTCTTCAGTTGGGCCCGGTGAACTTGTCCTAAACTAGCGGCTGCCAGGGGAATAGGATCAAAGCTTTTAAAGAGTTGATTGAGGGGTTTACCGAGGGATACCTCGATAATTTTGCTGGCCTGTTCGTAGGTAAATGCGGGAACCTGATCCTGTAGTTTCGAGAGTTCTTCCACATATTCGAGGGGAAAAAGATCGGCCCGGGTGGAGAACAGTTGACCGACTTTAATAAAAGTCGGTCCCAATTCTAGCATGGTTTCCCGAATCCAAGCGGCTTGTTTTCTGCGTCTGCTGGCGAGTTTTTCCTCGCTATAGCTGCCGTTATAGCTCCATTTTTTACCGTTGAGCCAGAATTGATAAAGTACAGTCAGAACGAATCGCCAAATATCTAGACGACGACGATTGATGGAATAGTTTTCTTGATTCCAACGATAGCTATTTTTGGCGACTTGAAGGGCCGGCATTGCTGGGTTTAACTCTAGGGTAACGGGGACGGGTAGAAGGGCTGACACGCAATTTTTGGGGCTTTAAAGCGACTAAAAGAGGGTTTTTGGTTAATTTCGGTAGTTTTTTAGTTCCGAGCGCAATTGGGCGATTTCAGCCCGCATTTCGTCGATGTTTTCCTGCACATCGGCACTGGAGGAACCACTGGAGTCTGTCTCAGCATATACTCCCTTTTCCATGGCTCGATCGGCTCTCATTTGCACTTCTTCGACGAATTGCCGCAGGTTTTCCCGTTGTTCGGCATCAAATTTGCCTAATTCGCTTAAAGCGTTGGTAAACGCATCTTCTAGCTGTTCACTGACTACTTCAGCGATCGCTCGTCCGAGGAAAAAGGCGTGAATAACCGGGTTAGTCATAATCTTAAATGGATGTTTTCGCTTCGGGGTTTGTGGACGGGAAAGGCGATAATAAATTCCCTAACTACTAGGTTAGGCGACAGAACCAGAAAAGGCAAATCGTTTTTCTGAAAAGGGAGGTGAGACGGGGAGGTTAATCGACAAAATTAGGGGAAACAAAAGGCGCTAAGGGAGCAAAATCTGCTTCGATCTCGTCGAGAATTATCGCTGAAATCAACCCGATTAGCGAAATAATAGTGTCATCAACAATATCAGTCCCCGGAGAGTTAAGATGCTCAGAAAACGTTTATTAATCCCCTTAATACTATCCCTAGTCACTTTCGGTCTAGTGGTGGCCTGCAATTCCGGCACTCCCACCAGTCAAACTAACCCCAGTCCCGCAGAAAACGCCGCCACTGCTGCTATTCCCATCGGTGCAGCTTTAGCTCAAACCAGCAATCTCGCCCTATTGGGACAGGAACAGGTGATCGGTGTCAAGATGGCTGAAACATATTTTAATAAAAAGGGCGGAGTTAATGGAACACCGATTAAAGTTATTATCCAGGATGTGGCCGGGGATGAACAGGGCGCAATCAACGCCATTAATACCCTAATCACTCAAGATAAGGTGGTGGGTATTCTTGGTCCGTCCTTGTCCCAGCAAGCTTTTGCCGCTAGTCCGATCGCCGATCGAGCTAAAGTTCCCATTCTCGGCCCGTCTAACACGGCTAAAGGTATTCCCCAGATCGGTGAATATGTGGGTAGGGTGTCCGCTCCTGTGGCTGTGGTCGCCCCCAATGCAGTTAAAACCGCTTTAAAAATCGATCCCAAGATTAAAAAAGTGGCTGTCTTTTTTGCCCAAAATGATGCTTTTAGTAAATCGGAAACGGAAACTTTTCAAGAAACCCTAAAAAGTTTAAATCTTGATATTGTCACCGTGCAGAAATTCCAAACCACCGATACAGATTTTCAAAACCAAGCCACCGCCGCTATTAATATTAAACCGGATTTAGTGATTATTTCTGGTTTGGTTGCTGACGGGGGCAATTTGGTCAAACAGTTGCGACAATTAGGCTATCAGGGGTTAATTATTGGGGGCAATGGTTTAAATACTTCTAATATTTTCCCGGTTTGTCAAGCTCAATGTGATGGTATTCTCATCGCTCAAGCTTATAACCCGGAATTAGATAATCCTATTAATCGGGATTTTGTCGCCGATTATACAGCAGAAAATAAAAAAGCACCGCCCCAATTTACCGCTCAAGCTTTTACGGGAATTCAAGTTTTTGTCGAGGCCCTAAAACGGGTAGATGATAAAAATAAACTCAGTACACTTTCCCTCGAACAAATTCGCCAACAATTAAATCAGGAAATTTTAGCGGGTAAGTATGTGACTGTCCTGGGAGATATTGCTTTTACTCCCGAAGGGGAAATCATTCAGGATAAATTCTCCGTGGCACAAATTAAAATGGATGCCGATGGTAAAAATGGTAAATTTACTTTTGTGGAAAATTAATCAGTAAAGGGTTCTTCTCATTTCTATCTCGTTGCAAGGAACTCCCTTGCAACGCATTTCCAGAGGTTCTAGCTTTTGTGTCATAATCAGACACGCTATAAACTAGGCGATGTTCTTTTGTAATGCGTCGTGACCATAATCCTGATAGTTTATGTTTTAATGCTTCTGATTTTCCTAGTCCAGAAAAAGGCTCTCTTTGAACATCTTTAATAAGGCTGACAATTTTAGCGTAAACTTTCTTGTCTGCGATCGCCATTGGTTAAACTCATCAAAACTTCGGGTTAGAAAGGCGACTTTCCTCATAAGTTAGCAGCATCTACATAAATATAACTATCAGGATTTTTAAGAGATTCTATTGCCTCTTGGAGATGTTGACGGTTAGCTTCTGTGGAAAGCAGATAGTCCGTTTCATCCAACTGATAATTACTGATTGTCGGTATTTCTGCAAATGTGGGATGCACCCAGGGAGAACAAAGCTGCCCATTGCCCATTGCCTATTGCCTATTGCCTATTGCCTATTGCCTATTGCCTTTTCTGACTGATGGCTGGGGGCTAAAAAGCTGATAAAATTTGACGGCTGAAAACTAATTAAGCCAGAAAGCTAGAGATTGATTCTAGATTGAGTAACAAAGTGAAATATTTTTTCTTAACGGCAGGTTGGACAATAGGACGGGTGTGGGAATTTGGGGGTTTGTGGGACCATGCGAGTAGTTGGCGACGACCACCGCAGATAGAGCGATTAAATATCGGTATTTTGGAAGGAGAACAGGTTTTATGGCTTTATAAGGTGGAAGAAGCCGTGATTATGGTGGAAGTTGCCCCCAAGAGTGCCGAAATTGCTGATACTGTCCCCACCATCGGGCAAGTGGTGCTAAAACGCTTGATTAGTGCCGAACAAGTCCTCGAAATCCTGCAAAATGCCGAAGAACTACTGAGGAAGTAATCAGTTATCAGTTATCAGTTATCAGTTATCAGTCATAATTCCCCATCTCCCCACAGCCCACACCCGACAGCCCACACCCGACAGCCCACACCCTACACCCTACACCCTACACCCTGATCTGGAATATTCTGGCGGAAGACCGATCGCAAGCACTTGAAATCTGTTCTAACAATAGTTACACTTCTTTAGAATAGATACACTTTTCAAGGGATAATGTAGGTTGGCTAACTCTTGCACTTAACAGTCGAGATTGTTGGGCTTATATTTTGACCCTGAATATAAAAAGCGTCTAAGTGGACACTAAATTGTCAATAGGAGGAGCGTAGTCAATGGGACTACCTTGGTATCGAGTACACACAGTCGTTCTCAACGACCCGGGCCGTTTAATTTCCGTTCACCTGATGCACACCGCACTGGTAGCGGGTTGGGCTGGCTCCATGGCCCTCTATGAGCTTGCTATTTTCGACCCCAGCGACCCCGTATTAAACCCGATGTGGCGGCAAGGAATGTTCGTGCTGCCCTTCATGGCCCGTTTAGGTGTCACTGGTTCTTGGGGTGGCTGGAGCGTCACCGGCGAAACTGGTGTTGACCCCGGTTTCTGGTCTTTTGAAGGCGTTGCCGCCGCTCATATCGTCTTATCCGGTCTGCTATTCCTAGCGGCGGTTTGGCACTGGGTTTTCTGGGATTTAGAATTATTCGTCGATCCCCGCACGGGCGAATCTGCGCTCGATTTGCCGAAAATGTTCGGTATTCACCTGTTCTTATCTGGTTTACTTTGCTTTGGTTTCGGTGCTTTCCATCAAACAGGCCTTTGGGGTCCCGGGATGTGGGTTTCCGATGCCTACGGTTTAACCGGTCATGTGCAGCCCGTAGCTCCGGAATGGGGACCTGCTGGTTTTAACCCCTTTAACCCCGGGGGTGTGGTAGCTCACCACATTGCTGCGGGTATCGTCGGGATTATCGCCGGTTTATTCCATTTAACCGTTCGTCCCCCCGAAAGACTCTATAAAGCCCTGAGAATGGGTAATATCGAAACGGTGCTTTCTAGCAGTATCGCCGCCGTTTTCTTTGCCGCTTTCGTCGTGGCTGGAACCATGTGGTACGGTAATGCTACCACGCCGATCGAACTCTTTGGCCCGACCCGTTACCAATGGGATAAGGGCTATTTCCAAGAAGAAATTGAGCGTCGTGTGGAGGCCAGCATCGCCAATGGAGCCACCATCGCCGAAGCTTACCAAGCAATCCCCGAAAAACTGGCTTTCTATGATTATGTCGGTAATAGCCCCGCTAAAGGTGGTTTATTCCGTACTGGTGCCATGGATAGCGGTGACGGTATCGCTAAATCTTGGTTAGGACACCCCGTGTTCAAAGATGGCGAAGGTCGCGTCCTCAGCGTGCGTCGGATGCCTAATTTCTTTGAAACCTTCCCCGTTGTCCTGACTGACTCGGAAGGTATCGTTCGCGCTGATATTCCCTTCCGTCGTGCGGAATCGAAACTGAGTATCGAACAAAGTGGTGTTACCGTTTCTTTCTACGGTGGCTCTCTCGATGGTCAGGTCTTCAGCGATCCTGCTGATGTGAAGAAATTTGCGCGTAGAGCGCAACTCGGTGAAGCTTTCGAGTTTGACACCGAAACCCTGAAGTCTGACGGGGTATTCCGCACTTCTCCAAGAGGTTGGTTTACTTTCGGTCATGCTGTCTTTGCTTTACTATTCTTCTTTGGTCACATCTGGCACGGTTCTCGTACCATCTACCGCGACGTATTCGCCGGGGTCGATCCAGATCTGGAAGAACAAGTGGAATTCGGTTTATTCCAAAAATTGGGTGATCTTAGCACTCGTAAACAAGAAGTTTAGTTTTAGCTAAATCATCCCTATAACTAAAGGAGTCAAGTCTTTGACTCCTTTTTTTAATTAGGGTATGCTGAAAAAGTTTTTCGTGGGGGCAGGGTGTGGGGAGAAGGGAGCAGGGAGTGGGGAGCAGGGAAAAACAATTCATAACTTGAGAGTTAATCACACTATTAAAAACGGATTTGGTATTAAAGTTCGATCGAGCTTTACTTTTCACCGAATACTGAAAAAACCGCTAGTTATTTCTATAACTAACGGCTTTTTGCTGGGGGAAATTACCCGTAATGGAATTACATAGAGGAACCTAAACCGGCGTAAGCTCCGTAGAAGAAAAGACCAAGCACAGCGATAACGCCTAGACCGGCGATGGTGGCGACTAACCACAAAGGAATACGACCTTCTGCGAACATGAATAACACCTCCTAATTGCGATGACAATGAATCGGGACTAATTAGTTAAAGAAATAGCTGGAAAATAAAATTCCCAAGACAGCAACTAGGAGTAAACCTAGATAAAGAGAAGTACGATTTAACTCGACGGCTTGCCGATTCGGATTAGGTGTTCTTTCCATAATTGTTCTCCTAGCGTTGAATAAACTGCATTGCCGCAATCGCACCGATAAAGAAGACAGTGGGGACCGCTAAGGTATGAACTGCCAACCAGCGAACGGTGAAAATGGGGTAAGAAATGGGTTGATTGGGATTACCACTAGCCATTGTTTTTATCCTTAATTAAAGTAAACTACTGATTAAACTGCTCGATTTGATTTTTGGCCTCAAAGCGATCATTAATGATCGGTAATTCTTGACGCTCTTGAGTGTAATACTCATCGGGACGGGGAGTGCCAAAAACATCGTAAGCTAAACCGGTACTCACGAATAACCAACCTGCGACAAAGAGCATGGGGATGGTGATGCTATGGATAATCCAGTAACGAATACTGGTAACGATATCGCCAAAAGGACGTTCGCCGGTACTACCTGACATGGACGGTTCTCCTCGGAATGATAGGACTTGAAAAATTCAATCTCTATAATAGAGACTTTGTTGACCCTGAGACAAGTTTTAGGCCGGTTCGCTGGGGGGATTATATTTCAGTAAAACCCCATCTTGTCCCAAGACAAAACCCTTGTCGGAATTGATAAAAACAATTCGATAGAGATTGGAGGGGACACTTTCCACCGCGCGATCTTTTTGCCAAGATTGGCCGTTGTCATGACTGACCAAGAGATTGCCGCTACCACCAGCGACCCAAATTTCTTCGGGGGTGCGGTAGTTGAGGTCCAAAAGTCCCCAACTGGTGGAAAACTCGGGGAATACCTTATCTTCCCATGTATCGAGATCATTGGGGCTAGTAAATTGTAGTTGACCACCCCGGGCCAGGGCCCACAATTCCCCTTTTTCACCATAACCGACTTTTTGTAAACGGCGGGAAGAAAGACGATTGTGGGGTTGCCATTCTGTTGACCCCGGTTCCCAAGTGGAATAAAAGTTCCCGCGTGCGGAAACGGCCACATATTTACCATCATGGGAACGAACAATTGTCCGGGCCACACCCACAGCACCTTCCACTAAAGCTTGCCAAGTTTTGCCTCCGTCTTTGGTGCGGTAGATAGCGCCTAAATCCGTGACCATTTCGGCGGTTTTGTCGTTCAGAGCGATAATTCCGTAGGGAGAACCGGGTAATTTTTCACTTAAGGAGATACGGGACCAGCTGCTGCCCCCGTCTTCGCTATGGAGAAGAATTGAGGGTTTACCGACAATCCAACCCTCTTGGTCGTGGAAACTGACGGCGCTAAAGCTAACTTTTTCGTCGCCAAGGTTGAGGACTTTTTGCTGCCAACTGTTCCCCCCATCGCTGGTTTCAAAGAGGGTAGATTTGGTTCCCACTAACCAACCGTGCTGCAGGTCGTCGGTAAAGGCGATATCGGCAAAAGTGGAGTCAGTGTCGAGGGTGAGGATTTGCCAAGGACTATTGCTCAGGGATGGCACACTACTACAGCTAAAGCAGAAAAAGGCTACAGCTAGAACTATTACAAATTGTTTCAGTTTTCTCATCAATGGTTCAGAGGTATTGGTCAAGGAATCGGGACGGATTAAGGTTTGTACCCGATGAGTTACAGGCTCATAAGAGCCGTTAGATTTAAAGATAATGAGTGCTTGAGTTAGTTTAAACCATACAAACTAATAAAGAAAACAAATCCTAGCGCTAAAGCCCCGAAAATCAAAATATTTTTTTGTGCGGGAGTGAGACGGTTGACTCCAAAACCATAGCTAAGATTTTCTTGGAATCCCGAAGGAGCATCTTTAGCTCCGATGTTGATAAATTGGGAACGACGCACACCACACACGGGACAGCGCCACGTTTCTGGCAATTCCTCGAAGGGGGTTCCAGCGGGAGTGTTGGTTTTACTATCTCCCTTGCTGGGGTCGTAAACGTAGCCGCAGGAGCGACATTCGTGGTTGGCAGGGGCCTGGTCGGCTAGGGTTAGTTCTGGTGGGCGATCGCTCATGACTAAGATTAAGGGAATTTTCAACACTCTGTTACAAATTATCCTTGAAAATTGACCTCTCTCACGGCCAACCCCTAACAGAATAGCCAGTTTTCAAGTCTGAAAAGGATTAGCGAGGCAGCATATCGGCTTAAAAAAAACTAAGATTAATCTATTAGGGCTTAAATGTCTATTAAAACTTTATTAAGTTTATATTTGGGCTATTTACCCTGATTTTGGTACTCAAATTTAGTCTGAGAAATTGAGAGATTTCAGGCAGGGAAGAAATTAGGGGTCTGATTTCTCATCTCTAACCGATTATTCTTGACCAAATTGACTAAATCCCTAGCTTAATTTCTTCTTAGAGGCGAGAGTGAAGCTAAATTACTTGTCCCTCTCCCTTATGGAGGCTTTCCATTTAATTAATTTCTAAGTGCGAGTAGAGAGTCACTAATTCTACCCGTGTCACCAAAGGCATGGTATTCCGTCAACCCCGTTAAGCTTTTTTCACGAAAATAACGTCTTTTTCGACCTTGACTTGATAGGTGGTTAGATTGCCTTTTGGGGGTTTATTCGTGACGACTCCAGTGGCGGTAAATTTTCCCGGATGGCAGGGACAAGCTAAAATCTGTGCGCCAGTATTCCATTTCACCGTACAGCCTTCATGGGTACAAGTCGGGTTTACTGCACTGATCTTTTTCGTCTTTTTCTCCCAGATTAGGAGCAAGGAGCCGACCGGGGATTTTTTATCCAGAAAACTGCCTTTGGCTTCCAATTCTTTGAGGGTAATGCCCGTCACTTTCACAAAGCCATCCGCCGCTTGGGCCGGGGTCATCTCTTGGTCGGTAGCCGTCCCTAGTATTTCTGGGGCGCAGGCCATGGCTCCGCCAACACTAACGAGGGCAACAAATTCACGACGATTCATGGGATTAGGTTTTTTCCAACAGTAACGTTAACTTTCACTGTACTGTAGAAGCTCTTTCCATTCAATTAATTTCTAAGTGCGAGTAGAGAGGGCCAGTAAGCAAACGCCTGACCAGGATTAGGCTTCAGAAGCTAGTTGCGACCGATAATTAATTTTTGAGGGTTCAAAAATGGCAAAAATAAGGATTAAATGGCATAAAATATGTAAATAGACTATTTAGTTAATTATTATTCATTCTTAATTCTCCTGACTCCTGACGACCGACTCCTGACTCCTAACCCTAACAACAATTTTTGATTTTTACAACACTCCTAATGAATCCCCTCGTTAATTATTTTCGCAACCTGCACGAAATCCACTCCTCCCAAGCAGCAGTAAAAGAAACCTCTTACTACGGCACTCTTGAAACTCTCCTCAACGAAATCGGTAAAACCCTAAAACCGCGAGTGCGCTGCATTATCAACCTCAGAAATCAGGGTGCGGGATTGCCGGACGGGGGACTTTTTAACGTCGATCAATTCCCCAAAAATCAAGAATTAGAACCTTTTACGGCGATTTTTCCCGAAAGAGGCGCGATCGAGATTAAGGGAACCAAAGAAGATATCAAAAAAATCGCCGCCAGCGAGCAAGTACAAAAATACTGGCAAAAATACGGTCAAGTATTAGTCAGCAATTATCGCGATTTTCTGCTCATCGGTCGCAATAGCCAAGGTCAACCGGTAGAATTAGAAGCCTATAGTTTAGCCCCGTCAGAAGCCGAGTTTTGGCTAAAAACCTCAAATCCATCCAAATTTGCCGCCGAACACGGTGATAGCCTCTTAGAATACCTAAAGAGAGTGCTTTTACAGGCGGCTCCTATCACCTCACCGGCCGATGTTGCTTGGTTTCTTGCTTCCTATGCGCGGGACGCAAAAGCACGCTTAGAACATCATTCCGATCTTCCCGCTCTGGCCAATATTCGTCAAGCTTTAGAAAATGCCCTAGGTATCAAATTTGAACGGGAACAGGGGAATAAATTTTTCCGTTCTACCCTCGTGCAAACCCTCTTTTATGGTTTATTTTCTGCTTGGGTATTATGGCACAAGCAAAACCTCAATCGCGAGGATAAAGAGGATAAGTTCGATTGGAAATCCGCAGCCCACCATCTCCATGTTCCCATGTTAGCGATCCTATTCGAGCAGATCGCCGCACCGAGTAAGTTAAAATCTTTGGGATTAGTAGAAGTTTTGAACTGGACCGGTGCAGCTTTAAATCGAGTGCGACGAGAGGAATTTTTTCGTCAATTCGATGAGGGACAAGCGGTACAGTATTTCTATGAACCATTTTTGCAAGCTTTTGATCCTGATTTACGCAAAGAATTGGGAGTTTGGTACACTCCTCCGGAAATTGTTCGCTATATGGTAGCGCGAGTCGATCGAGTTTTACGAGAAGAATTAAATATCGAGGACGGTTTAGCTAATCCCGATGTTTATGTTCTCGATCCTTGCTGTGGAACTGGTGCTTATTTAGTCGAGGTTTTGCGCTATATTACCGATACTTTACAGGAAAATGGCGCGGGTGCTTTAGCCATGGCTTTGGTGAAAAAAGCAGCCATAGAAAGAATTTTCGGTTTCGAGATTTTAACCGCTCCTTTTGTCGTCGCTCATCTACAATTAGGTTTATTCCTGCAAAGTTTGGGTGTACCTTTAATAGAAGATAGTGAACGGGTGGGGATTTATCTGACTAATGCTTTAACCGGTTGGCAACCTCCCGATGAGGAAAGTAAACAGAAAATTCAACAGCTACAATTGAGTTTTCCAGAGTTAAATAAGGAACGAGAAGCAGCCGATGAAGTTAAGCGCGGTAAACCGATTTTAGTTATTCTCGGTAATCCTCCCTACAATGCTTTTGCTGGAACCAGTCCCGCGGAAGAAGCAGGTTTAGTGGAAGTGTATAAACAGGGTTTAATCTCCGATTGGGGGATTAAAAAGTTTAATTTGGATGAGTTATATGTGCGCTTTTTTCGTTTAGCGGAAAGATGTATTTCAGAAAATACTGGTAAAGGAGTTGTTTGTTATATTTCTAATTTTTCCTATCTCGGTGATCCTTCTTTTGTGGTGATGCGACAAAGATTTTTACAAGAATTTGATCGTCTTTGGTTTGATTGTCTCAATGGGGATAGTCGCGAAACGGGAAAGTTAACCCCTGAAGGTAATCCAGATCCTAGTGTTTTTTCTACTCAATACAATAAGGAAGGAATTCGAGTCGGGACAACTATCGGACTAATGGTAAGAAAGGAAGTAAGGAATAAAAATGTTGATGTCTATTTTCGCCATTTCTGGGGAGTTGCTAAACGAGAACAGTTATTAGATAGTTTAAATAATCAAGATTTTGATGCTTTTTATCAAGTCTCTAACCCAGAACAATCTAATCGTTATTCTTTCCGTCCCTCCGATGTTTCTTCTCACTATTTAGCATGGCCAAAGTTAACAGATTTATCTTGTCAAGATTCATCATTAATTATTCCATTACAGGGTATGGATGAAGATCGTGCAAATGCACTGATAGATTATGATCAAGATATTTTATCATTAAGAATGCAAAAGTATTTTGATAAAACAACTGACTGGGATGAATTTTTAACTTTAAAAACTGGGTTAAGTCGAGATAGTGCGTCTTTTGATGCTAAAACTGTACGAAAAAAAGCACATCAATTAGATTCGTTTAAAGAAAATAACCTGAAAAGATATAATTTCCGTCCCTATGATACAAGATGGTGTTATATTACTTTAGCCCCTAATGTTTGGAAAAGAGTAAGGCCAGATTTATATGTACAATACACATATAAAAATTTATTTTTATTAAGTCGTTCTAAAGGAGTTGCTCAACCAGAAGGAATTCCATTTCTATTTACTCAAAGTCTTTTTGCTAGGGATTGTATGAGAGGTCATGCAGTTGCATTTCCCATGTTAATTTATCCTTCTGCGAAACATGAAGCAAAAAAACAAGATAAATTATTTAATGTTGAAAGTTATACAACTGTTAAAACAAAAGCCAATCTCTCAGAAAAATCTCGTCAATACTTAAATCAACTGGGTATTAATAATCTTGATGAAAATATCGAGAATGCTTCCTTAATTTGGCTGCACGCATTAGCGATTGGGTACTCTCCCTTGTATCTTGGGGAAAATGCCGACGGTATTCGTCAAGACTTCCCACGAATTCCCCTTCCTAATAGCCAAGAATTATTAATTAAATCTGCCCAACTAGGACAAGCGATCGCATCTCTTTTAGACACAGAAAACCCCGTTATAGGAGTCACCAAAAAACCGACCCCTGCACTGCAAAAAATCGCCTTGATTTCCTGCACTGATGGGGGAAATTTAAACCCAGATAAGGGGGATTTAATTATTAACGTCGGTTGGGGACATGGGGGTAAAAATGGTGTGACAATGCCGGGTAAAGGAAAAGCGATCGCCAGACAATATACAACCGCAGAAATGAGCGTAATTAGCCCAGAAATGCGAAAATTATTAGGAACGACCACCTATGATATTTATCTCAATGATCGAGCCTATTGGCAAAATATACCGGCCCGGGTTTGGGAATATACCATCGGGGGTTATCAAGTTATTAAAAAATGGCTAAGTTATCGCGAGGAAAAATTATTAGGACGGGGATTAACTATCGCAGAAGTGCAGGAAGTAAGCGAGATGACGAGAAGAATTACTGCGATTATTCTCCTAGAATCAGATCTAGATGATAACTACCAAAATATCAAAACAGCCGTGTATTCTTTTTAATTAAATGATTGAAACCTGTCATTTCCTAGAGTTAAGTAGGTAGTCGTTAAAAATTATCAGATTCCCCCCTTATCAAGGGGGGCAGGGGGGATCAAACCCCCCTTATCAAGGGGGGAGTAAGGGGGGATCAAACCCCCCTTATCAAGGGGGGCAGGGGGGATCAAACCCCCCTTATCAAGGGGGGCAGGGGGGATCAAACCCCCCTTATCAAGGGGGGCAGGGGGGATCAAACCCCCCTTATCAAGGGGGGAGTAAGGGGGGATCAAACCCCCCTTATCAAGGGGGGCAGGGGGGATCAAACCCCCCTTATCAAGGGGGGCAGGGGGGATCAAAACTAAAATCGATTGGTATTAGGTGAACTGGACTCAGAGCAGTTATCAAAAGTTGAAGATGTTTGGCTTTTTTGACTTGGGCTACTCTAGAACTATGAATTTCTGAAAATGCGATCGCTTAAGTTAAAATAGAGAGGTTCAGTTTCAGGGACGAAAAAGGTAAAATAAATTAAAAGCTTACAATCTTCTAACTCGCTGCTATGCCAGTCACTCGCCAAGCTCTTAAGCAAGACCTTGACCAACTAACTAATGATCAACTTCAGCAAGTTGCTGACTTCATTGCCTTTCTCAAGTTCCAAGATAAACGCCGCCGGATCATTCTCGATCCTAGTCAACTTGTTTCCCTTGCGACTGATTTCGCCGAGGAAGACCGTATCTTTGCCGAAGCTGGAATGGATGATTATGCAGTGATGCTTGCTCAGGAAGATCATCAATGACTGAACAGCTTAAACGTGGGGAAGTTTGGTTAGCAAACCTCAATCCTGCTCAAGGTTCTGAGCAGGCAGGTATTCGTCCCATCATTATTTTTCAAAATGATATTGTTTCTCAATTTTCCACAACAACCATTGCTATTCCCCTAACGACAAACCAACGCCGTGCTTTATTACCAATCTGTATGTTGATTAGACAGGGAGATGGCGGGTTATCGCAGGATTCAGTCGCACTTTGTTTTCAAATTAGAGTGTTAGATAAGACCCGTTTAATTCAGCGGTTAGGACTACTTAGGACTGAAACAATAGCTCAACTAGAAGATGTTGTGTTGATAACATTAGGATACCAACTATAAGGATAGTACGATCACCGCTCTTGTCGGGTGCAAAAACCCGCAGGTAACGCATCAATAATATCTTTGAGGCTCATCCCAATAATTTTCTCTAGCTTGGGGAATTTCTATGAAGAGCCGGTAGGCGTTAGGCTGTATTTGTTTTGACATCAACGCCCCGTATTGTTCTCGGTAAAACCCCACACCCCACACCCCACACCCCACACCCCACGAAAAACTTTTTGGGCAAACCCTAATTATTGCCCCCCCCAATAGCCATCATTGCTCCTTGCGAGCGGCGAATCATTAATAATTTCTTTAGTAAACGGCAAAACCGATAAAAATTTTCTATCAAAAAACTGGCAAAAATTGGCAGGACGAAAAATGCTGATCAGCTTGGAACATCTGAGATAGAGCATCGTCAATCTGGACATTCAAAATGTCACCAACTTGCCGTGATCCCGGTGCTAATGGTCAGAGATAGACTTGCATAATTTCAAAATCTAAGTTAATCTCACCTAAAAGTCACCTTTAGGTATTTTGACTAAAAAGTAAAGTTGCTTAACTTCTACTCTAGCCTCAAGGCTAATGCTGAAAGCTAGACCCATCGGCTTAATCCACTGGCTCTAGCTAACTCTTTACACCACAGGAGGTCTGTTTGAAAGAGACTTTTATCCACAACCCCATGACATCTGCTACCCCAGAACAGAATTGCACCGCTGAGTCTAACCGAGTCCGTTACTCAGTTGCTCTACTGGGATTAGCACTCTCTCTGGGAGTACCTAGCATTCTCAACTCCACCTCAGAATCAGCCCAGGCCGCCAATTCTGTACCCTTAGAATGGGAAGTGATTGACCTGGCCCAAAAAGCCAAAGCTGCGGGTAAAGAACTAAAAGAACCGCAAATAATCCAATCCCAAGCACTCGCCACCGTCAAATTCATCGCCACATCAGTGGTTGAGCATCAGGTAAAACCGGGAGAATCCCTGTGGAGTTTAGCCGACAGCTATCAAACCACCCCCACAGTGATCGCTGCCCGCAATAATCTCTCCCCCCAATCCGATTTGATTATCGGACAAACCTTAAAAATTCCCACTCCTGAGCAGTTGCCCCCGGCAGCCCCGGCAGCAACTCCTGAGCAGTTGGATAGTTCCTCTGCTAGTCTCCGTCAAACCCGTCAACGTCTCCAAGAAAGTTTGGCCGCCCTGCGAACCGAGGAAAACCCCCATCAGTCCAATTCCGGGGAAACGGTAATCGTCACCGAAACTACCGCTCTCGTTCCCGATAATTCGCCAACTAGCGTCGAGATTCCCGTTATTGCTCCCGAAGAATCCCCCCGACCAACCAGTCAGGTGATCCCGATTCCCGTTCCCACCCCTGAAAGCGATCGCCCGATAGCCACAATTCCCCTTAATCCTCCCTTAACCAGCAGACCGGAAATTCCTAGCGTTGCCCTACGAAATCCGGCTCCTGTGACTGAAATTCCCGCCGTTCCCAATCCTCGGGTCATAGTTCCCCCAGAAAACCAAGTTTATCGGGTTCGGCCAGGAGATACCTTAAACACGATCGCTCGCGCTCTCGGCATCACCCCCGCCGAATTAGCTAGGGAAAACGGCATTGACAACCCCAACCGGATTAAAGTTAATCAAACCCTAGTGGTTCCCGATCGCTCTGCCAACGCTAGAGTTAATCAAAATCTTACCCCTTTGGACGGCGATCGCCCTAGGTTGTCCTTTAACCCCAGCAATCGACAAAATCCGCCCGCGGAAACTGCCACCACGGGGACGGAAGAATTCCCCGAAAATATCACCGGCAGCTATCGGGAAAGATTGCGCCAAGAGGTGGCTAATCTGCGGGAAACTAACCTTTCGGAAACCCAGAAAAGTATCGCTATTCCCGTCGATAATCCCACAGAAACCCTCGATGAGCCGCAAATAACCCCTAATCCCCAATGGACTGCCCTTCGTTCGCGTTCTAACCAAAGCACCCCCCCCCAGATTATCGGTTCGGCTCCTACCAATGTGGAAGAATATAATGACCGCCTCCGAATTCCCGTCGGCGAAACCGTAGAACCTTCCCTTCCTCCCCTCACTAATCCCGATGAGCATTTACCTAACCCCGCCCCGATTTTTACCGGCTTTATTTGGCCCACTAGAGGTGTATTAACCTCCGGTTTCGGTTGGCGCTGGGGCAGACCTCATCGCGGCATCGATATCGCCGGTCCAGTGGGGACTCCGATTGTGGCGGCGGCAGCCGGTGAAGTAATCTCCTCCGGCTGGAATTCTGGCGGTTATGGCAATCTGGTGAAACTTCGTCACCCCGATGGTAGCACCACTCTCTATGCCCATAACAGCCGTCTGCTGGTGCGTCGCGGCCAAACTGTTCAGCAAGGCGAGCCGATCGCCCAGATGGGCAGCAGTGGCTTTAGCACCGGCCCCCACCTACATTTCGAGGTTCACCCCTCCGGCCGGGGAGCAGTTAATCCCATGGCTTTCCTGCCAGGCAGACGTTAAAGATGCCCCCAAAGGGAAGAAAAAATCTTCCCTTTTTTGCTCTTGTGCAATTGGGTGATTATGTGTTATGATTGGTAACTGTGTAAACAACGGCTTAGTAGCTCAGTTGGTCAGAGCAGGGGACTCATAAGCCCAAGGTCGGCAGTTCAAATCTGCCCTGAGCCATTTTAGGAAAACCTAAGTGTAGAATTTTAGAAATACAGAATCTTGTTTGAAGATTATCTCGTTCCCCGGTTCTACCTGATCACTGCCCCCCACCAAAGCCTTTTTTTTGATTTCTGGAAATTCGCACCCATAAGTATGGGAAAGGGATTGACTTAGGCGGCGGTTTGCGTTATGCTTTTTTTTATAATGGGAATCTGTGCCAATTTAGATGATTGTCAATACTTCCATTATGAATAAAATCTTTTAGAAATATTATCTCAAAATCTCCCCAGAAAAGCAAGCAAAATTTTGCCAATAATTGTTAAGTTTTGTTAAAAAGAAATGGAGAGATCAGCCTTTATTTTTTCCCTTGCAGTAAGCCAAAACGAATTAAACCCGACTCGTAACCGCGCCGCATTAACCCTAAAGATAAAGCCCCTTGGATAGTAGTGTAACCGCTGGCTAACAAACCTGCGATCGCATCTGGGGTTAGGGCCGAGTCAATCACCACATCCCAAAAGGCCGCCACCGATAGAGACCAATCATCGGTTTTTAGGTCTTGAAAGCCAATGTCACGGGCAATATCGGCGTATTCTGGCAAAGAAATCACATAGGGCAGACAATAAACCTGATAAATCTCGTTTAATAGTTTAATCTCTCCTTCCGTTAAATTACCAGCCAGGGAAGTGGTGGAACGATGACACCAAGTAGCCATCAAAAAAGTCCCCCCAGGCTGCAAAACCCGATAACATTCCCGCAGAAATTGCCTTTTATCGGGCATATGTTCGCCACTTTCCAAAGACCAGACCAGATCAAAATTATTCTCAGGAAAGGGGGTTTTTATGGCATCAGCCACGCAAAAACTCACTTGTTCTTCTAAATTGAACTCTTGCGCTCTTTGGCTGGCTCTAGCGGCTTGTACCGGGGATAAGGTAATCCCCACTCCTTGGCTGTGAAATTTTTCGGCCAGATAAAGACTACTGCCACCAATACCACAACCGACATCGAGAATCTGATTAGCGCCGGTGACACCACCCCAAGTTAATAATTCTTCTATTAAATCAATTTGTGCCTGACGGCGATCGAGTTTAATCTTGCCGCCGCGACCGTAGTAACCATGGTGCATATGTTCGCCCCAAATCCTTTCCCATAGTCCACTAGAGGAGTCATAAAAATCGGCTATTCGTTGATAAAGTTCCATGGTGATTTCCTAAGTGAGTGGGTGGTGTCTTTTTCTCCAAGTTGTTGATTCATATAGTCCACAATACCTAGCTCATCAATGATAGCGGCGATGATGCCTAAATGGTCGAGATTTTTAACGGTTAGTTGAGTCATTGTCAGGTGAGTGACTGGTTGATTTGATTGTAGCTATTCCGTCGCTATTTCTGAGTTTATTTTTTACCTCCTCTTAACCAGTACGGAATATGGGTTACAAAGGTGAGATGCTCTCCTCTAATACCATTTTTCTTTATTTGCGTCACAACGAATGCAAGCTTGGCAAGCATTCGAGCGTGGATGTCTGTCATGGATTTAGAAATTTGGTATAAGTCCTAAAAATAATCTCCCGACTCCTGAATTCTGATAACTGATTCAAGGCTAAGGGTTATCAATGCTAGGATAAAGGCTTGAGTAGAGAACGATCGAGCCAAAGCCATGTCATCGACAGAAGTAAAAACCCCACCCCCAGACAGTCCTGAATTCCTCGATGAGTTACCCGGAGAAGTGGAAATGTCCTTATTTGACCACTTGGAGGAGTTGCGGCGCCGGATTTTTTATAGTTTAATTGCCGTGGCTGTGGGTGCGGTGGGATGTTTTATCTTCGTTAAACCCCTAGTACAAGTGCTGGAAGTCCCCGCCCAAGGGGTAAAATTTTTGCAGTTGGCCCCAGGAGAATTTTTTTTCGTCTCCCTAAAAGTAGCTGGATATAGCGGCATACTGGTGGCTAGTCCCGTCATTCTCCTGCAAATTATCCTCTTTGTGCTGCCGGGGTTAACCCGTCGCGAACGGCGTTTAATTGTCCCGGTAGTCTTAGGATCGAGTGTTTTATTTTTTGCTGGTTTATTTTTTGCCTATATTGCCCTGATTCCCGCCGCTTTAAACTTTTTTGTCAGTTATGGGGCGGAAGTGGTTGAACAAGCTTGGTCTTCAAGCTGAAACCCAAGGAGGAGAACTGAAGATGTCTAGCGTTGCGATCGATCTGCCGACAGAAAAAATTGCTGATTTCTGCCAACGCTGGCAAGTGATGGAATTTGCCCTTTTCGGCTCTGTCCTGCGCGATGACTTTCGCCCCGACAGCGATATTGATATTATGGTGCAGTTTCACCCAGAGGCACACCCCACCTTCAGCAGCCTCGATCAGATGGAAGCAGAATTAAAAACTATGTTTGACCGAGACATTGATCTGATTACCCGTCAAGGTATTGAAACTAGCCGTAACTATTTACGTCGCCACGAAATTCTTTCCTCTGCCCAGGTGATTTATGCAACGGGATCTTCAATTCCTGCTTGATATACTGCAATCCGCAGAACTGATCATAACCTACACGGCTCAATGCTCAAAAGCTGAGTTCGTTGCCAATGTGCAGCTTCAAGATTCAGTCATTCGACGGCTATTGGTGATTGCCGAAGCAGCCAGACGAGTTTCCGAAACAACCCGCCAGACCTTTCCCAACATTGCTTGGCAAGAAATCAATGGAATGAGAAATCGGTTAGTACATGAATATGATGATGTCAACCTCAATATTGTATGGGATGTGGTTCAGGCTGAAATCCCGTCACTGATTGAAGACTTGCAGTTACAGATTCCACCTGAACCCTGAGAATAGTGCGATCGCTATCAGGGAGAATTTTCCACTTAATTCAAACTCGATTGGCAACCTGTCACCGAGCAAACCCGACGATGTTGGAATGATTCTGATAGCTGACGGCTAATAGCTAAGGGTTATCAATGCTAGGATAAAGGCTTGAGTAGAGAACGATCGAGCCAAAGCCATGTCATCGACAGAAGTAAAAACCCCGCCCCCAGACAGTACCGAATTTCTCGACGAATTGCCCGGAGAAGTGGAAATGTCCTTATTTGACCACTTGGAGGAGTTGCGGCGCCGGATTTTTTATAGTTTAATTGCCGTGGCTGTGGGTGCGGTGGGATGTTTTATCTTCGTTAAACCCCTAGTACAAGTGCTGGAAGTCCCCGCCCAAGGGGTAAAATTTTTGCAGTTGGCCCCGGGAGAATTTTTTTTCGTCTCCCTAAAAGTAGCTGGATATAGCGGCATACTGGTGGCTAGTCCCGTCATTCTCTTGCAAATTATCCTCTTTGTGCTGCCGGGGTTAACCCGTCGCGAACGGCGTTTAATTGTCCCGGTAGTGTTAGGTTCGAGTGTTTTATTTTTTGCTGGTTTATTTTTTGCCTATATTGCCCTGATTCCCGCCGCTTTAAACTTTTTTGTCAGTTATGGGGCGGAAGTGGTCGAACAAGCTTGGTCGATCGAGCGCTATTTTGAATTTGTCTTACTTTTACTGTTTAGTACTGGCATCGCCTTTCAAATTCCCGTTATTCAATTGATTTTGAGCTTTTTGGGCATTATTTCCTCGCAAACGATGTTATCGGGTTGGCGTTTCGTGGTTTTAGGTGCGGTGATTTTAGGCGCGATTTTAACCCCTTCCACAGATCCTCTCACCCAATCCCTGTTAGCAGGGGCGGTCTTGGGTCTATACTTTGGGGGCATTGGGGTGGTGAAATTAACGGGACGTTAGCAGTTTTTTGATAAAATTTGACGGCTGAAAACCAATTAAGCCAGAAAGCTAGAGATTGATTCTAGATTGAGTAACAAAGTGAAATATTTTTTCTTAACGGCAGGCTGGACAATAGGACGGGTGTGGGAATTTGGTGGTTTGTGGGACAATGCGAGTAGTTGGCGACGACCACCACAGATAGAGCGATTAAATATCGGTATTTTAGAGGGAGAACCGGTTTTATGGCTTTATAAGGTGGAAGAAACTGTGATTATGGTGGAAGTTGCCCCCAAGAGTGCAGAAATTGCCGATGCTGTCCCCACTATCGGGCAAGTGGTGCTAAAACGCTTGATTAGTGCCGAACAAGTTCTCGAAATCCTCCAAAATGCCGAAGAACTGCTGAGGAAGTAATTAGGGTTTGCTGAATAATGGTAAAACCCTTTTTAGATAAGGCTTTTGACCTGTTAAAATCCGATGTTCATGCTGCGAAAATAGGATTGGAACCTTCAAAAACCTTGCATTATCCTTCTTACAGTACATAAACTGGTACAAGAAAAGGGGGCAACAAAGCCTGAAACTCCTGCCTCACAGCCTCGGATCATTCTGCCTGACCCTATTCTAGGCCTTTTTCAGAAAAAATTAATTAATAATTATTCTCAATTATTTGAGAAGATTACTCTAGCTGCAATCCAAGATTCATGCTGAAAAGCCTTGATTTTCAAAGGCTAAACCGGCTAAAAATACTAATGTATTAAAGGATACCGAGCAACTGTAACAATTCTTAACTTGACTTTATTGAGAATTATTCTAGACTAAGACTTAAAGCTTATTGCATATTATTATCAATAAGCTTGGT
This sequence comes from Microcystis protocystis FBCC-A270, assembly GCF_050500235.1. Classification (NCBI taxonomy): domain Bacteria; kingdom Bacillati; phylum Cyanobacteriota; class Cyanophyceae; order Chroococcales; family Microcystaceae; genus Microcystis; species Microcystis protocystis. The sequence goes on along the minus strand of NZ_CP191407.1, from coordinate 3,280,628 downwards.
TCTATTTTCGTTAAAAGATGCCATGCAGACCTACGACAATCCTCAGATCAAGTACGACTGGTGGGCAGGAAATGCCCGTTTTGCCGATAAATCAGGCTTATTTATCGTTGCCCACGTTGCCCAAGCTGCTTTAATCGCTTTTTGGGCAGGAGCCTTCACCTTATTTGAAATTTCCCAGTATCGCCCCGATATAGCCATGGCAGAACAGGGCTTAATTTTACTGCCGCACCTGGCCACTTTAGGCTTTGGAGTCGGAGAAAAGGGGCAAATCATCGATATCTATCCCTTTTTCGTGATTGGCTCAATTCATCTGATTTCTTCGGCAGTTTTGGGAGCAGGAGCCTTATTTCACCTGTTAAGAGTCCCAGAAACCCTGAAAGATTCCTCTGGTCTGGGGAAAAAATTCCATTTCGATTGGAGTGAACCCCGACAATTAGGAGTTATTCTCGGTCATCACCTGCTCTTTTTAGGTATAGCTGCATTATTATTAGTGGCCAAAGCTATGTACTGGGGGGGATTATACGACGCAACTATCGGCGCTGTCCGAGTCGTTAGTGAACCAACCCTCGATCCTTGGGTTATCTATGGCTATCAAACCCACTTCGCTACTGTGGACAATCTCGAAGATTTAGTCGGTGGTCATATCTACGTCGGTTTAATGTTAATTGGGGGCGGTATCTGGCATATTATCGTTCCCCCGCTCAAATGGGCGAGAAATGTGCTGATTTTCTCTGGAGAAGCCATTTTATCCTATTCTTTGGGCGGAATTGCCCTAGCTGGTTTCGTGGCCGCCTATTTCTGTGGGGTAAATACCCTCGCTTATCCAGTCGAATTTTACGGGCCAATTTTAGAAGTGAAGTTAGGAATTGCTCCCTACTTTGCCGACACGGTGAAATTGCCCTTTGGAGTACATACGGCGCGCTGTTGGTTGGCTAATGCCCACTTTTTCCTCGCTTTCTTCTTTTTACAAGGTCATCTCTGGCACGCTTTACGCGCGATGGGTTTTGACTTTAAACGAGTAGAAAAAGCCTTAAATGCGATAGAAGCCTAGTTTTTTCAAGGAAGATTAGGATAAATTATCGATTTTCCTAATTTTCCCCGCTGATCAATCTTTCTAACTGTCCCTTATGCCTTACTGTACCTGTTGTAACACCAAATTGCTGCATCACATTGGACGCTCTCGCTCTTATTGGTACTGTAGTTCTTGCCGGCAGGAAATGCCAGTTTCAGAGAGAGAAAACTGTAATCAGGGGCTTTATTCCCTATCAAGGAGAATTAAGAGTTAAACTCACTTATTTCGCAACAAGGACAAATTTTATGGCAAAAATTGGCTTATTTTTTGGCACGCAAACCGGCAAAACCGAAACGGTGGCGGAAATGATTCAGAAAGAATTTGGAGGTGAGGCAATTGTAGAATTACACGATATCTCCTCCGCTTCTACCGAGGATTTTGCCCCCTACGATGCCCTGATTATCGGTTGTCCCACCTGGAATATCGGCGAATTACAAAGCGATTGGGCGGGTTTTTACGATGAATTGGATGACATTGATTTCGTCTCCAAAAAGGTCGCTTATTTCGGGATGGGGGATCAAATCGGTTATGCGGATAACTTTCAAGATGCTCTGGGGATACTGGAAGAAAAAATCGCCTCTCTGGGGGGTAAAACTGTCGGTTATTGGCCGACAGAAGGTTACGATTTTAACGAGTCGAAAGCCCTAAAAAATGGCAAATTTGTCGGTTTAGCCCTCGATGAAGACAACCAATCCGATTTAACTGAACAACGGATCAAAACCTGGGTCGCGGGACTTAAGGGCGAATTTGGCGTTTAGTTAGCTATCAATCAGTTATCAGTTATCAGTTACCAGTGAATAGTATTAAGTGGCTAGTTCGCAGCTTTCTTTTCACTGATTACTGATTACTGTTTACTGATCGCTAAAAAATCCCCTATATCCTTGATTATTATGTCTCGATTACCTGATGCAGTTTGGATTAATGTTAACCCCAGTTTTCGCCGTTTTGATCGCCCGGTGTTGGATTGTTTAGCCAGGGAAATTGCGATCGCTGATTGGCAATACTGTCAATCTCTTGATCAGCCAGCTTCTCTTGATATTGCCTTAGTATTAATACAAGATTACCTGAAACAATGCGATCGACCGCTGCATTTAGTCGGCCACGGCACGGGGGGATTAGTAGGATTACTGTATGCGCGTCGTTATCCAGAAAGGGTAAAATCCTTAACTTTGCTCTCTGTGGGAGTCTATCCGGCGATCGATTGGCAAGCTCATTATTATGTGCTATCAAAATTACTACCCTGTTCTCGTCAAACTCTGCTCAATCAATCGGTTCACAATCTTTTTGGTCATCAATCCTGCGCTTTAACCCAAGAATATCGCTATCTCTTGGAAGAGGATTTATTATTGTCCCTTTCTCCCCATAATCTCTATCAGAATGCCCATTTCCCCCCGGGGACAGTTCCCGTACCCCTGTTAGTCTGTGGGGGAGATATCGATACGATTATCGATCAGCATTTATTGCAGGGATGGCAACCCTGGTTAAAGTCAGGCGATCGCATTTGGAGTTGTCACAAAGGGCGTTATTTTTTCCACTATTCCCACCCCTACAGCGTCAGTCAAGAGATTTTTAGTTTCTGGCGATCTCTAGTTCCACAGGAATTTCTTTCTGAGCAAACTGTAATTATTCCTTAATTGACAAAAATCGAGATTTATGTTAAGGCTAATACCGCTCTTTTGTCCGATCGCAATCTGGATAACGCTGCTGTTCTTTTTTACTGCTCTTTTTCTTGCTGTTGCCCAAGGGCGCCGGCAGTTGCAAAAGCTGCATCGAATTCCCTGTAGTCGCTGTGTTTTTTGTACCGGAGATTATCGCTTGAAATGTGCGGTGCATCCAATGCGTGCCTTTTCGGAAGAGGCGATCGATTGTCGGGATTTTGAGCGAGAAATTCAGGAAAATCAGAAAATGGGTTTCTTGAAGAAACCTGTTTTCTCAGTTTCTTTTCTCGTCATCATAACCTGGATTCTGGCTGTTAAGTTGAGAATATCGTCGATAATACCTGCTTTTTAAAGTAGGGAGACTTCCAGTTTGAGCGGTAAGCTATCAGCGTTGAGCTTGCCGCTAGAGGATTTGAGCGCATTTTTCTCTCAGACATCAGCCCTCCTCTGCTAAGATGATAATCATTATCATTTTAGCTGGCAATGGTCAATCAGATTAAGTACCCCCGAGCAGAAAGCTCCGTTATCGAAGAAGATTCGCAAAAAATCGTAAAAATACGCCATACTTGCGCCCATATCTTAGCGATGGCTGTACAAACTCTCTTTCCTGAAACCAAAGTCGCTATTGGTCCCTGGACAGAAACGGGATTTTACTACGATTTTGATCGCCCAACACCCTTTACCCCCGAAGATTTGGAGAAAATAGCGGCAGAAATGGGGCGAATTATCGGGAAAAACCTGCCAATTATCCGAGAAGTGCTGGAAAGAAGCGAAATTGCCGCAGAAATCGAGCGCCTTAATCAACCCTACAAAAAGTTAATTTTAGAGAGAATTCCCCCAGATGAAACCATTACCCGTTATTTTATCGGTAGTCCGGACGCAGGACGGAGCGAACGAGAACCCTCGTTAATTGATGGCGCTGTTTCTCCCCCGGAAGAATTTTGGTGGGATCTGTGCGCGGGACCCCATCTCAACTCGACGGGGGAAATTAACCCAGATGCTTTCGCCTTGGAGAGTGTAGCGGGTGCTTATTGGCAAGGAGATGAAAAACAGCCGCAATTACAGCGAATTTACGGCACAGCTTGGCAAACCCCCGCAGAATTACAAAATTATCTCCAACAAAAAGAAGAAGCGCAGCGACGAGATCATCGCAAATTGGGACAACAATTAAAATTATTTAGCATCCAAGAAGATGCCGGTGGCGGTTTAGTTTTTTGGCATCCCCGGGGTGCAACAATGCGTTATTTAATCGAAGATTATTGGCGCCAAGCTCATTTAGAAGCGGGTTATCAATTTCTTTATACTCCCCATCTAGCTAATTTAGATCTGTGGAAAACTTCTGGACATTGGGACTTTTATCGCGACAATATGTTTGAGGCGATCGAGTTAGAACAGCAAAGCTATCAAATTAAGCCGATGAATTGTCCTTTTCATGTTTTAACCTATCAAAATGACCTGCATTCCTATCGAGAATTTCCCCTCAGATGGGCAGAATTAGGCACAGTTTATCGTTACGAGCGATCGGGGGTTTTACACGGATTAATGCGGGTAAGAGGTTTTACTCAAGATGATGCTCATATTTTTTGTTTGCCCGAACAAATTGCCGCAGAGATTCTAGGAGTTTTGAACTTAACCGAGAAAATTCTCTCCGATTTTGGCTTTACTAATTATGAGGTAAATTTATCGACTCGTCCCAGTAAATCCGTGGGTAGCGATAGTGTTTGGGAATTGGCAACCGCAGCTTTAATTGAGGCCTTAAATGCTAAAAAGTGGGATTATATTGAGGATCAGGGAGGTGGGGCTTTTTATGGTCCGAAAATTGATATAAAAATTCAAGATGCGATCGGTAGAATGTGGCAATGTTCTACGATTCAGGTCGATTTTAACTTGCCAGAACGCTTTGATATGCAATATGTAGCTAGGGATGGTAGTCGCGAAAGACCGATTATGATTCATCGAGCTATTTTTGGCTCTTTGGAAAGATTTTTTGGTATTTTAATCGAGAATTATGCGGGAGATTTTCCTCTCTGGTTAGCACCTATTCAAGTCCGTTTATTACCCGTTAGTGATGAACAGCAGCATTATGCTTTAGAGGTAGCAGTGCAGTTAAAACAAGCTGGTTATCGAGTGGAAATCGATAAAAGTGGTGAGCGTTTAGGCAAACAAATTCGTACAGGAGAACTAGAAAAAATCCCTGTCTTAGCTGTGATTGGAAAACGAGAAGTTAGCAGTAAAACTCTAAGTGTTCGCACTCGACAAGGGGGTGATTTAGGTTCGATGACGCTGGCAGATTTATTAGAAAAAATGCAAACGGCGATCCTATCTAAAACTAATCTCTGAAACTTTTGTATAAACCGGCAATTAGTGGAGATCGATCCCCTCTAGACGAATTTAACAGGGTTGAGAAAAGCCTATTTTCTGCCAATTAATTAACTTACAAGTGGGTTAGCTGCCATGAGTTCTTTGATAATTCCCCTCTCCGATTCCCTCCCTTGTTTACCTAAATCAGGAATGCCTGTGACGATTATTACTGGTTTTTTAGGGAGTGGAAAAACCACCTTACTCAATCATATTCTTGACAATAAAGAAGGGTTAAAAGTTGCCGTATTAGTCAATGAGTTTGGGGATATTAATATTGATTCTCAATTGCTTGTTTCCATCGATGAAGATATGGTAGAATTGAGTAATGGCTGTATTTGTTGTACGATTAATGATAGTTTAATTGAGACAGTCTATAAGGTCTTAGAAAAAGAAATACCCGTGGACTATCTAATTATTGAAACCACAGGATTAGCCGATCCTTTGCCAATTATCCTCACTTTCCTGGCCACGGAATTAAAATATCTGACTCGCTTAGATTCTATTATTACCCTCGTGGATTCTGAAACCTTTACTGCCGATCATTTTGATAGTAATATTGCCCTTAGTCAAATTCGTTATGGTGACGTGGTAATTCTCAATAAAATAGATCGAGTCAGTCCCAAGAAATTAGATGATTTAGAAAAGTTTATTCGTCGAGAAAAAGAGGGTATAAGACTCCTAAAAAGTAGTTATGGTCAGGTTCCTTTGGGTTTATTGTTAGATCTAGGTTTAACTAAAGAAGAATTGTATAAAGTCCAGTTGAGAGACTTTCAAAAAAATCGCCAAAGCTCCAGTGATAATCAATCTCCTGAAGACTTTAATTTTGTCTCCTTTGTTAGCGATAAACCATTTAATCTAGATAAATTTGAGCCTTTTCTCACGGAAAAAATGCCGATAAATGTTTTTCGAGCTAAAGGGATTCTCTGGTTTCAACAAAGCGATTTAAAACATATTTTTCAATTGAGCGGTCTTCGTTACGATCTGCAAGCGGTAGAATGGGATACATCTCCTCAGAATCAGTTAGTTTTTATCGGCAGAAATTTAAATAAAGAGGAAATCTTGACACAACTAAACGAATGCTTGGCTAGTTCTCAAAAAATTAAAAAGCACAAACTATGAATAGACCTCTTGCAGAAATCAAAAATCGTTGTTAGGGTTAGGAGTCAGTAGCCAGTAGTCAGTAGTCAGGAGAATTAAGAATGAATAATAATCAATTAAATGGTCTATTTACAGATTTTATGCCATTTAATCCTTATTTTTGTCGTTTTTGAACTCTCAAAAATTAATTATGCAAGAACTCTAATAATTTATGGATAAAAACTTTAAAATTTAACGAACCCTCGATCCCATGGTTTACATCTCTTTGTTCTCTAAGTTCATTATCGCAAACCCTTGCACTTTACGGAAGCGGCGATCACAATTAAAAATGAGGGGAATTATCTTAGTTGATTTACCCGATGGACAAAGCCAATGGTATCCTAGAGAAAAGAGCCATAACCATGATTAATATCCCAAGAAACCGCCAATTTTTCCCAAAATAACCTTACTAAGTCTAGAGGATTGGTTTAAGGAAGATTACTTGCCCCAATCTGACTTATGCTAGAATGATTATCATTACCACAATAAAGAAGGAGCAAAATGATTATCGTGGTGACGGGGGGTATAGCTGCGGGAAAAACCCATTGGATTCGCCAACAAATCGCCCAAAGCAAGCAGCCAAGTCTATATTTTAGTCCCCAGACGGAAACTTTTCCCATTGATCATCTCACTTTACAGAGTGACTTTCCCCAGTTGTCCTCTATTTCCAGGGAAGAAGAAGACCTTTTGAGCAGTTTATCCATGGAAAACACGATCTATATGGAAGTACCATGGCATTTAGACACGCAATCCCTCGAAAGCTTTCTAAAACCCCTCAATTGTCATCGGGTAGCGATTACGTCTCCAGACGGAGAAATCCCCGAAGGACAAGTTCCCGTCGATGAAATAGTCATCAGTCCCGTCAAAACAACCATAAAAGGTGATCAATGGTTAAAAAAACGAGAAATACAGATTTATAGAGCCGTTTTAACGGGAGAAATCCTCGATTTTTCCAGTTTAACCACCTTTTGGACAGAATTAACCCAAGGGGCCTATGGGGAAGTGCTGCGGGTTAAAAGTATCTTCGATATCATCGATGGTCAGTGTATTTATGGGGAATTTATGGATGAATGGCCAGAAAAAGACTTTCAAAGCTTAAATTTCCCCTTAAATCTCGATGGGAGACCGAATCGCTTTAGTGGGATTGAAATCGTCGGTCGCAATCTCGATAAACCGACAATTGCCGATACCCTGAGTGATTGTTGTCTGTCCGATGAGGCACTTTTGTATTATCAACAACAATTTCAAGAATCTTTAGAGCCAGAAATGGAGTTAATCTGATGAAAATAGCCGTTTTATCCTGTATTCATGGCAATATGCCCGCTTTTAATGCTGTTTTGGAAGATTTAGACCAACAGGGTTGTCAAGAAATCTACTGTTTAGGGGATTTGGTTGGGTATGGACCCCATCCTAACCAAGTGGTGGAAAAAATCCGTCAACTGGGGATTACCACGGTACAAGGGTGTTGGGATGAGGATATCGTCGAGGGATTAAATGCCTGTGAGTGCAGTTATCCGTCGCTTTTAGCAGAAAAACGCGGTAGATTAGCTCATGAGTGGACAAATCAAATAATCACCCCAGAAAACCGTAATTATTTGTCAAAACTGCCCGAAATTTTTAAGCTAGATCACCTCTGTTTTGTCCATGGTAGTCCCCAAAGTAACCATGAGTATCTTTTAGCCGAAATGGACGCTTTTACGGCTTTAGAACGGGTTTTATCGGTAGATACAGAGGTTTTATTCTGTGGACATACCCACATCCCCTACATTCGCACTCTCGACGCGGGAAGCTTGCAAATAAAAGTGTATCAACCCGATGGGGAACAGTCGCGGCAATTTACCACACCGGTTAAACGTATCATCAACGTGGGATCGGTGGGAGAACCGCGTCACGGTCGTCCAAATGCCACCTATGTGATTTACGATCGAGAAACGGCAGCGGTACAACTGCGAGAAGTGGCCTATAACTATCAGGAAACCTGTCAGGCTATTTTAGCATCGGGTTTACCTCCTATTTTCGCTTGGCGATTGGCTAAGGGTCTAGAATATGCGGAAAAAGCCGATGATCCGACTCATGTTTGCGAACGTTAATTTGTGATAAATCAAGAAATTATGTGGGCAATTTTAAGCGGTATTCAAGGCAATTTACCAGCCTATCAAGCGGTCTTGGAAGATATTCAGCAACGGTCAGTTACTGTAGAAAATTTATATATTTTAGGAGATTTTATCGGTGTTAATCCCGATAGTGAAATGCTAGTAGAACAAATACGTTATCCCACTAAAAATAACTTATATCCACAGGTTTGTCGGGGATGGTGGGAAGAACAATGTTTAATTTTACACAGTTTAGGAGCCACAGGAGAACCGACGGAATTAATCGATAAACATGGAATTGACAGCACTAAACAACTCTGGGATGCAGTTTCTTTAGAAACGGTGCAATGGTTACGAAATCTCGATTTTGGTTTTGTCGAGTTGGATTGTTTATTAATTCATGGCAGTAGTGTCAGTGTTAGTGAAGAATTAACCCCCGATACTCCCCCATGGCAAATTTTAGATCGACTGCAACGGGTGGGAGTTAATAATCTATTTTGTGGTCGTGCGGGAAAAGTTTTTGATTATTCTTTACAGTCCGCTAATTTAACTAGCACTGTTACTACTTTAGATAAACGGCAACCAAGTCAAACTTTGACGATTCAAGATAAGCGTTTAATTGGGGTTGGTAGCGTTGGTAAAGAATTAAATAAAGCAGTTTACACTCTCTATAATCCTAGTAATAATTGCGTGGAGTTTAGAACCGTACCTTATTAATCTTTCAGAGATTAATTAAATATTAAAGATTAATTTAAGTAGGTAGGTGTTAAAAATTATCAGACACCCCCCTTATCAAGGGGGATCAAGGGGGGATTTATCTTCAATTTAATTATAACCAGCTAGATAACTGAGGTAAGAGACTCTTGCTGACTTACTTGCAGATGGGATTGAGCGCGAACAGCGCGGAACATCCCAAAACGACATAAACCCGTACCAAAGGCCAAACGCATCAGCAGAATTGTCGGCACTTCTCGGACGGATTTAAGCAACCCAGTTAGACCAAATTGCCACCAACCTTGGGGACGAATCACCCCCTGCCAAATGGTATCAATCCAAGAGGGTAGAGTGGCTTTTGTCCAGTCAGCAGTCATCACTTCCCCATCTACCAATCCCGTGGCCGCTAACTGTTCGGCAAAACCTTCGATACTGGCAAAAGCGGGGTGGGACCACTGATCCAAAAGTTGGCGCATTACAGGACTTTCCCAGAAATTGAGCGGTTTTTGACGGTCATCTCGCTGATTCCAGTCCGCTACCACTAGGACTCCCCCTGGTTTGAGAACTCGCAGTAATTCCTGAGCAAAAACGGCTTTGTCCGGCATATGGGGACCGGCTTCAATTGACCAGACCACATCAAAACTCTCGTCGGGAAAAGAAAGGGCCATGGCATCATCGACCAAAAAGCGAGCATTTACATCTGGGGGTGTTAGTTCTTTGGCCCGTGCCACTTGTTTGGGACTAATGGTGACACCGGTAACGGCAAATCCGTAGTCGCGGGCCAGAATGCGACTGCTGCCACCAATACCACAACCGACATCGAGGAGAGTTGCACCGGTGGGTAGTTTATCCAAACCTCCCCAAGAGACCATTTCCGCCACAAAGTCGGCTTTTGCCGCTAGAAAGTCTTTTTTTTCTGGTGGGGAACCGTAGTGACCTAAATGGATGTGTTCGCCCCAATAATATTCTAAAATCCCGTCCTCGGTCCATTGGTCGTAGGAGTTGGCCACCGAGTCCGACGATTGGTACTTGCGAGAGGAAACAAAATAGACGACGATAGCGATCGCTAGGAGTAAACCTAAAGATGATGTCAGCAAAAGTATATTCATTAAATGCTGCCGAGCAAACTGATACAAAGCTTAATAACTCTTAAAGATTATACAACCTTGAGGTTCTGCGGTTGAGTGACTTTGGTTCCTCGCCAGAAATTAACTATCCCCGTTGAAAGCGACTGATAATACAGCAGTTATCTTAATAGTTAAGTAGCTGGTTATAATTAAATTAAAAATGGATTTTAGGTTCGATCCCCCCTGCCCCCCTTGATAAGCTATCCATTAGTCACATCTTTCTTAACATAAAATTTGACAAAAAGAGAAAAGTGTGCAAGATGGCTCAAGGGGGTTCTATGGGGGGACTAATTTGATGAGATAGTTTCCAAGTCTGGCTGATATCATGTAACCTTCGCAGTCCCAACCAAATAGTTTTAACACCTGGTTCACCGTCACCTTTTCTACCTAAAAACCCCCCAAGAGAAGCAATCATTCTGACCGCTTCTCGAAAGGAGGGCGGCTTTTCAGGTGGCGGACTCTTTTTATGAATAGTGGCACACAAAGATTGCCATTCATGTTCTTCCAAAAAACTTTCACAACTCTCCTCTCCGTGTAAGCGTGCTTGATAGGTTAACCAGAGTAATCTCCAAGCTACAATTGAATAGGTAGCTAAGGCCATCTCAATTCTACGACCCGTTTCTAATTGCAGTTTTTCTAATCCACAACCACTTTTTAAAACAAAATGATAGCGTTCTATCAACCAGCGATAACTGTACCAGCGCACACAGGTTATCGCTGATTCAAAGCTACTAATGTCTAGGCTAGTTAAGAGGAGCCAACTGATAGGATTAACTCCAGGACGCGGATTTTCTTCTTCAGCTAAAATTACCTGTAATTTGACCGGTTGACGAGGGTTCGCTTTCGAGTGATGCTTAGGTACTTGTATTTCAAAACTGGCAAATCTAACTGTTAGTTTAGCTAGTCTAGCCTCGTGATTAGGATTGCGTTTTACTTGCACATCTAGGCTACCACAGGCTTTTATTTCTCTGATGGATTGATGTAAATATTTAGGTTCTGGATGCCCTGACCTTTGCTTGTCTTCGAGATAGTTAACTTTTCGGTTATGAGTTCCTCGGATTAATAAATGAGAGTTAGGACTTCTTGATTGGGCAAATAAATCAAATATGTCTGCCTCACAATCTCCGATTGTTACTACTTGAATATCTTCGGGTATTTGTTGTTGTGTTTCTGATACAGACTCTAACCATCTTTGACTTTCTTTTTCTTCGGTTTCTCTTTTTTTTCTTTGCTTGGCAATCCCTAAATTCTTTTCTTCTCTTGCCCAGACATATTGATTAATCAGTCCTAAAGGTATTCCTTGCGCTGACACTCCTAAGGTGGTATGAACTTTGAGACCAAAGGATTTTTTATAATCTAGATAACCCATTCCTTTTTTGGCTTTTTGCGTCGTAAAGTCTAAACTTGTTGTGTCTTGCACTGCCAAAACTATTGGATGTTCTTTGATTCTTTCTACTGTACTTTTGGCTTGGGCGGCAATTATATCTGAGGGGTGAAAATAGGGGGAATTCCAAAAGTCGTAGGTGGCACTCGCTGCGGCTAGATTTCCCGAAGCTTGTGGCACACTTGTACTAGGTTGGCTGGCCAAGTTTTCTACGATACTGATTAACCTTTTCTTTCTTCTGGTGTCCCCCAGGTCTGCATATTGTAATTCTTGGGCTGCCCATTTCTCCATTTTTTTGCTTACCTCCACCTTAATTCCTTCTTTCAAAACTATACCTATCAATCGTTTCCCCTTTTTTTAAGTTTCTTCTCTTTTTGTTAAGAAAGATCCGACTAATGGATAGCTTGATAAGGGGGGTGCCGATAGGCGGGGGGATCCCCCTTGATAAGGGGGGTGCCGATAGGCGGGGGGATCCCCCTTGATAAGGGGGGTGCCGATAGGCGGGGGGATCTGACAACTTTTAACGCCTACCTACTTAGATCACTTCTGTAGTATTAAACTTTTATCTGTTTGTCCCTGCGGAATTGCCTTCAATCCATTCGTAAAAAACCATAGATTCCGGAGAACAACGGCTGCATCCTCCGCATTTTTCTAGGGAAATCAGGCGAATTCGCCCTTTTTTCAGCAAGCGATCGAGCATGGGACTTAAGGCATCCGCTGACATCCGAAAGTGTGTGGATAAGTCAGACAGAGATGCTTTCTGATTTTTGGCAAGATAAGCCTGTATATCAATTAAAATCATCTTTATCAACCTAGAAAGGTAAATTTAGGAGTTAGGAAGTGGAGAGGGGACGATTGATTTTTCGGGGACGGAGATTTTTTAAGGTGAATAAAACCCCGACTACGGTTAAACCCATCAAGACTATCCAAAAGAGAGAAAATCCCGGATGTCGAGAAAAAGTAGCGATTTGATAGAAGGAAGTGGCAACAATATAGGCCATTCCTGTGGTCCAGAGGGCAATAAAAGCAGTCCAACCGGCATTAGTTTCGCGATATACTGCCGATGTGGCCGAAACACAGGGAAAATAGAGCAGAACAAACAATAGATAGGCAAAAGCACCCGCTTGACCATCAAATCTTTTCGCCATTGCCCCAAAGATTCCTAAATCTACTTCTTGCTTCTCGGCAGCCGTTTTTTGATCTTGCAAATTACCAATATTTAAACCCAAGGGATCAAGTAATTGATTGGGTAATTCCGCTAAATTGGCGGGAATAGTGGCGATAGCTTCCTTAATTTGCCCCCAAAAGTCGAATTTTACCTGTGCTGCCCCCTTATTCGGGTTATCTTCCCCTGCTAGTTGGCTGTAAATCGAGTTTAATGTCCCTACCATCGCTTCTTTGGCAAAAACTCCCGTAAAAATTCCCACTGTTGCCGGCCAATTTTCCGGTTCTAGTCCCATGGGTGAGAAAATAGGAGTTACAGCTTTACTGGTAGCACTTAAAACCGATCGCTCGCTGTCTTGATTACCAAAAGAACCATCAAAACTAAGGGAGTTGAGTAGTCCCAAAATCATCACCATTAAAACGATAACTCGTCCAGCTTTCCATAAAAACGCTTGCAGACGTTCCCAAGTGCGAATTAAAACCCCTTTCAGACGCGGTAGATGATAGGGAGGCAATTCCATAATAAAGTGACTGACTTCTCCCTTGAGTAGGGTTTTTTTCATCACCAATCCCGTCAAAATAGCGGCGAGAATTCCTAAGATATAAAGACCAAAAACGATATTTTGACCTCCTATGGGGAAAAAAGCCGCCGCAAATAGGGCATAAACAGGTAATCTGGCCCCACAGGACATAAAAGGGTTCATCATAATCGTCATTAAACGATCGCGAGAATTTTCTAGGGTCCTGGTGGCCATAATTGCCGGTACATTGCAACCAAATCCCACTAGCATGGGAACAAAGGATTTACCCGGCAATCCCACCAAACGCATCAATCGGTCCATGACGAAGGCTGCCCGGGCCATATAGCCGGAATCCTCTAAAATTGACAAAAAGAGGAACATAAAGCCAATTACGGGGATAAAAGTGGCGACGGTTTGCACACCTCCCCCCGCTCCATCAGCGAGCAGAGCAATTAGCCAACCTGGGGTATGGATTTTTTGTAAAACTTGGCCAAAACCATCGACAAAGATAGTCTGGGCAGTTAAATCGAAGAAATCGATAAAGGCAGCACTAACATTGATGGTAAACAAGAACATTAGGTACATTACGCCCAAAAATATCGGAATTCCTAACCAGCGATCGAGAACAATCCGATCAAGGCGATCGGACATGGTATCATTTATTTGTCCAGTCCGTTGAGTGGCTCCCTGAGTAACTTGTTGAATAAAGCCATAACGAGTATCAGCAATTAAAATATCAAGGTCTTCCCCTAAAACTTGGTGTATTTGTCGTCTATGCTTGACGATAATGCTTAATAGTTCCTGGGAGCGCAATTCTGGGGCGATGCGATCCTCGTATTGCAGTAGATTTAAAGCGGTCCATCTTGGCTCAACGATCCTTTTACTGCTATGGTCGTTAATGTAGGCAACAATCTCGCTCAGAGCTTCCTCAATTACCGCAGGATAAGCCACATAAGCGGCAGTATGGCTAATATCATCGACTAATTCCCCAATTTTTTGCTTTAATTCTCCGATTCCCTCCCCTTTAACCGCACTAATCGCCACGACAATTGCATCCATGCGAGCGCTTAAGAGTTGCGGATTAACCACAATACCCCTAGTTTTGGCCACATCCATCATATTCAGGGCAATCAACATCGGTAAACGCATCTCCATGATTTGGGTAGTAAGGTAGAGATTGCGCTCTAAATTAGAAGCATCGACGATATTAATCACTAAATCCGCTTCTCCTGACAGCAGATAGTCCCTAGCGACTAATTCATCCATTCCTGTCTCCCCTTCTTCCACATCGAGGGAATAGACTCCGGGTAAATCCACAAGGGTGATATCTTCCCCGTTAACTTGAAATCGTCCCTCTTTGCGATCGACTGTTACTCCCGGCCAGTTGCCGGTCCGTTGATTGGCCCCTGTGAGAGCATTAAAAAGGGTAGTTTTGCCACAGTTAGGATTGCCAATTAAGGCGATAATCGGTTTGACCATAATTTAGGATATTTAGTTACGAATAGGCTTAGATGATTAAATTTAGCTTTCTGGGTCTATTTCTTCGACGATTAAAGTGTCTGCCTCCTGTTTACGCAGACTGAGATGAAATCCCCGCACTCGAATCTCGACGGGATCCCCCAAAGGTGCGACGCGAATAACGGTAAACTCTGTCCCCGGAGTTAATCCCATTGATAACAATTTTCCTTTGTATCCGCGCAATGCTCGGTCATAACCGACGACTTTACCCGCTTTTCCTATGGGTATCTCCCGCAGAAATGTTCTTACTTCAGGTAGGTCTTTTTTGGGTTCCAGTTTTTTCGGTTGACTGTCACTAACGAGGATTTTTTCGGCCATTTCTGCCCCGATACCGATACGATTGTCTTGAATGGCAATTAAAACTGATCCCCTCCCTTGGGAACTAATTACCTGTAATTGAATGCCGGGGTTTAATCCCATACCTAGGAGTCGATTGATCCCTCCTGTCCCCTGAAATCCCACTAACCAGACGGTTTTTCCCATTTCCACTTGTGCGAGGGGATAGGTGGCAGCCAAGTCATTACCCGTGGGAGTGACATTATATAATTCTGTCTTTTTACCACCCCAACGGAAAAATTGGGCTTTATTTGGCGATTTTTCTAGTTTTTCTGGTTGATTAGGTCTAATTTTATCGTCCATGCTTTTTTTATCTCCAAAGGTAATGAAGGTCTTTCATTCAAGAGTGACAATAATTCCTTGATAGCTCATCGAGTTTACTGAAGTAGCCAAAGGGTGAGAACTGCACTACTGTCAGCCTCAGTCAACGGTTTTGAAACTGTCTAAGACTTGCGATCGCTTAAATAAATGCTAATTATTCTCAATTACCAGTCTAATCTAAAAGGGGAGACAGGAAAGAAAATTTTTTCTTTAAAAAAGTCGCCAGTCTCCGGTAAATGGCGATCGCTGAGAGACGAAAATATTCACTAATGCTGGCAAAATTCTCCCTTGCAAGGGAGATTCCCCCAGCTATCTACCAATTAATTGCACCCAGCTACTGGGAACAGAAAAAGCTATATTTAATAAGTAAATCGAATCTGTTTTTCTGAATAAAGACCTATGGATAACAAAATTCTCGACGTTCACCATCTCACCGTTGAATTTTCCAATCAGAAAAGAACAACAGTCGCCGTTAATAACATTAGTTTTAGCTTGCAGAAAGGTCAAGTTCTCGGTTGTGTGGGGGAATCGGGTTCAGGAAAATCTGTCACCTCCCTCGCACTCATGGGATTGGTTCCCTCTCCGGGAAAAATTACCGGGGGAGAAATTTGCTTTCGTCCAGCAAAAGGTCAGTCAATGCAAGTAGTAGATTTATTATCTATTCCCCCGGAAGAATTTCGTTATTATCGCGGGGGAGAAATGGCAATGATTTTCCAAGAACCAATGAGTTCTCTTAATCCAGTCTATAACATCGAGTTTCAACTCACCGAAGCAATTTTACTGCATCAAAAAGTCACCCCCGAACAGGCAAAAAATCAAGCCATCTCTCTACTGCAAGAAGTGCGCTTATTACCCAGTGATCAACAGTTAGAGGAGAAATATATAGAAACTTTTCCCTTAGAAAATAAGGGTCATGTTAGAGAAAAAATTAGAACTTATATTCAAGAACAAAAAGAAGCAATTCTCAAGCGTTATCCTCACGAATTATCGGGGGGACAATTACAAAGGGTAATGATTGCCATGGCGATTTCTTGTAATCCTACTCTATTAATTGCTGACGAACCAACCACCGCTTTAGATGTGACTGTCCAAGCAGAAATATTAAGATTATTACGCGATTTGTGTAAAAGCGATCGAGAAATGTCAATGGTTTTTATCTCCCACGATTTAGGAGTTATTAACGAAATTGCCGATCAAATTGTCGTGATGTATCAAGGAGAAATTGTCGAACAGGGAACTAAAGAAGAAGTATTAAATTATCCCCAACATCCCTACACAAAAGGTTTACTTGCCTGTCGTCCTCGCTTAAACTCTCGTCCAGAAAAATTGCCCACCGTCAGCGATTTTTTACAAGTGGAAAAAGACTCTCAAGGTAAGATTATTGAATTACAGGAAATTACTCCACCAGCAGTTAAATTTATTACTCTCCAGGAGGAAGAAAGCAGAATCGCAGGTTTACAGAATCATGAGAATATTTTATCAGTAGAAAATTTATCGGTTAGATTTCCAGTTAAGGGAGTTTTCGGGCAAGTAAAGACCTTTTTTAATGCCGTAGATCAGGTCAGTTTTGCCGTTAAACGGGGGGAAACCCTCGGTTTAGTCGGTGAGTCGGGCTGCGGAAAATCCACCCTAGCAAGGACAATTCTGCGCTTAATTCCTGCCACTTCCGGAAATATTTATTTCCGAGGAGAAAATCTCGCTAAATTAAATCCCAGCGATCCAAAATTAAGACTACTGCGACGGGAATTACAGATAGTTTTTCAGAATCCCTACAACTCCCTGAATCCCCGTTTATCCATCGGTAAAGCAATTTTAGAACCGATGGTTATTCATCATACTGGCGGCAATTCCCAAAAGCGACGGCAACGAGTAGAATATTTATTAGAACGAGTTAAACTCGATCCTACTTGGTTCGATCGCTATCCCCATCAATTATCGGGAGGACAACGACAAAGGGTGTGTATTGCTCGCGCTTTAGCCTTAAATCCTCAGTTTATTATCTGTGATGAATCTGTCTCTGCTTTAGATGTTTCCGTACAAGCGGAAGTCTTAAATTTACTCAAAGAATTACAGCAGGAATTTAATCTCACTTATATCTTTATTTCCCACGATTTAAGTGTCGTCAGATTTATGAGCGATCGGATTATGGTGATGAATAAAGGTAAAATTGAGGAAATCGGTACAGCTAACGAAATTATCAACTCTCCCCAAAGCGATTACACGCGTAAACTTATCGCTTCCATTCCCCAATTTACCGAAAGTCTTGCTAGTTAAAATTAGCCATCAAACCGAAAGGATTAGCTGCCTCTAATTGTGCCGATAAACCTAACAAAGTGATTTCATCAGCAGGTTTACCTACTAACTGAATTGCCACGGGTAAACCCTGACTATCCACTCCTGTGGGTAAAGCAATCGCGGGTAAACCACTCGCATTAGCAATCGGAGAAGGTGCAATCCAACGAATCATCTTATCAACCGCTTCTTCCGGTGGTAAATTTTCCCACTCAGCAATTCCGGGGGGTTGATGTAGAAAAATTGGCAAAAGTAAGACATCAAAATTATCAAACATCGCCACAATTTGCCGCGAAATAACGTGCATCTGCCGCACCGCTTGCAGGTATTCCCCCGCACTGCCAGAATTGTCCAATAACCATTGGTTAAGGGGACTTAATAACTCCCTGGGAATTGCCGCCGCTGCCGTCCCCGCTTGCCAAATACGGCGAAAAGGAGCGATTAAAGCCTGTAAATCGGGAGAATACTCCGTTAAGTGATGCCCCATACCCTCTAAAATTTTAGCCGTCTCGATCACAGCATTTTTATAGACGGCAGCCGCTTCGCCGAAGGGGGATATGGAAGTAGAAAAAGCGATTCTTAGGGGTTTTACGCCTCTCTGAGTGGCTTCTAGGAAAGAAAAGGGCGGATCGGGTAGCCAGTAGGGATCGCCCGTCGTATAGCCCGAAATCACGGTAAGCAGCGCCGCCCCATCTGCCACCGTCTTAGAAAGAGTGCCGTTAGTGGCGATACCGCTTTGAAATTCCCCCACCGGGGCATAGGAAACGCGCCCGCGACTGGGTTTTATCCCCACCAAACCGCAACAACCCGCCGGAGTACGCACCGAACCGCCACCGTCGGAACCCTGGGCAATCGGGCAGAAACCCGCCGCTACCGCCGCCGCCGCGCCACCACTGGAACCTCCTGCGGTATAATCGCAGTTGAAGGGGTTACGAGTCGGCAAAAAACCCGGATTTTCGGTGTAGGGAAAGGACCCTAACTGGGAAGTGGCAGTTTTGCCCAGAAGGATAAAACCCGCCATTTTCATTCTGGTGACGATTCCTTCGTCGTATTGGGCGATATTTCCCTGTAAAGCGGCGACTCCGTAACTAACTGGCATTCCAGCGACGGCATTTAAGTCTTTAATGGCGGTGGGAACTCCAAAAAAAGGCGGTAATTCGGCAGTAGCGGCGATTTGACTTAATTGTTCCGTTTGGGCGCCCGCGGTGGCTAGGGCGCTTTCCCTGGCGACATGGACAAAACTACCAATTTGACAGTCAAATTTCTCAATTCTGTCGAGGTATAAATGGGTTAATTCTAGGGGGGAGATTTGTTTAGTGCGAATCAGTTGGGCTAATTCTAGGGCAGATTTTTGCAATAATTCATCACTCATGAGCGATCGAGTTAAAATAGGTAAGTGAAAATAATTATATTCGTTAGTGATGGAGATGGTTTTAAAAGAAAAAGTAAAAAAAGACCATTACTGTAAAAATTTCCCTATCCCCTATTCCCCCTTGTCTTTGAAAATTATGACCCCACAGTTAATTGAAATTCTCTCGGCTGACGAAATTCGTCGCACTATTACCCGTTTAGCTTCCGAAGTTATCGAAAAAAGTGGCGATTTGAATAATTTGATTTTGATCGGTATCTACACGCGAGGAGTGCCTTTAGCTAATTTAATTGCTAGTCAAATTGAGAGCTTAGAAGGGGTAAAAGTTCCCGTGGGAGCGATCGATATTACCTTCTATCGCGACGATCTTGATCGCATTAAAACCCGCACTCCGGCTAAAACCAAAATGCCCCTAGATGTCACGGGAAAAACCGTGATTTTAGTTGATGATGTTATCTACAAAGGTCGCACAATCCGCTCCGCTTTTAATGCTATTATTGAGTATGGCAGACCGCAAAAAATCCGCTTATTAGTCCTCGTTGATCGTGGTCATCGGGAATTACCAATTCACCCAGATTTTACTGGCAAAAAACTCCCCACCGCAGCCGAGGAACAGGTAAGAGTTTATCTACAGGAGATTGACGGCAAAGATGGGGTGGAATTAATCAAATAAACAGATAATTGGTAACTAATCCCCGGAGGAAAATAAACAGAATTGCCTCGATAATAGCCACGAAAATAGCACTTCTTGAGTCTTTTCCTGTTGAAAACACCGAAAAAATTTAACCATTGAATTACTAAAGTCTGCTGAAGCTTTCACCCTCTATATATTTGCTAAATACAAAAATAATCTATTTCTAGGGCAAGGTAAAAGCAGCAATTACAGGATAATGATCGGAAGGAATAAGATTCAACCAACGGCAAGGATCGACTTTAGCCCAATCTAACTGCAAACGGTTATCATAATAAATGGTATCGATGGCTAAATAGGGGGTATCGGTGTAATTATTAAAGCTCATTTGTTCCGCTAATTCCAAATCGGCTAAAGCGTCCTTTAATTTAATTTCTGACTGGAGAGGTTGAGTTAAAATCTGACGGGGTAATTGCTGAGAATTAACATTAAAATCCCCCGTTAAAAATAGGTAATCTTCTGTTAAATTTAGTTGACAAAAACGCTCCTGTATGCACTTAGCACCTAAGTCCTTAGCTTTGTCGCTATAGTAATCGAGATGGGTGTTATAAAACTGCAAAGTTTGCCCCTCAAGAGTGCGAAATTTAGCCCCCGTTACCATGCGGGGATAAGGATTACCCCAAGCTTCAGTAATACTGCCAATAACATCGGGAGTTTCTGATAGCCAAAATTCGTATATTTCTAAACATTTTAACCGACTTGGTTGATATAAAATCGCACAATGTTCATCTAATCCTGTCCCTCTGCGATCACTACCTAAACTTTGGTATTTTGGCAATAAACGGTGTAGATCCAATAGTTGATTAGCGCGAGCTTCCTGAGTACCAATTATATCGGGAGAATAGTGAGCAATTAAAGCCGCTACTGCTTCCCTTCTTACTCGCCAATTACGCTCATCAGGATCGGGTTTATCGTAGCGAATATTAAAGGACATCGCTGTTAGTTTCATAGCAAAATGGAGAATAGGGAAGATGGAAGGGAATGGGTAGTTCTGTCAGTAAATAGTAATCAGTAATCAGTGAACTGAAAACCCACATCTGATAACAAGGTCTGAATCTAAAACCTAATTTGTTAAGCTAAAAGCTTTGATGTGCTTAGTTTCTAACCTTCTTTTTAGGTAGGAGAATTGCCAGATTCTGTGTTTTGCCCCTTGCCTCTTGCCTTGAGAAGCTGATAACTGATAACTGCCTTTTTCTAGGATCGAGAATCAGAATCTATATCTGTCTTCACTTCGGGGATAATATCCGGTCTTTGGGCATCTTCCCAACCAACCGGGCGCTTAGAATTATACCAAGCGATCGAACCGATGGTGACAGCAGCCAGAAAACCGACCACATAAACTGCCACGAAATAAACGGGGAATTTGCCACTGGCCACTTCTAGGAGTAGATACATAATTTTTTCACGATTAAGCTTTTAATTTGTATATCTTAACAGAATCGGCCCCCTCATCCCTATTCTCGATCGCTACTGGTCCACCAACCGGAAGGCAGCCAAACACCGCCATGAAAAGCTATTTTTGCCGGTGTCATCATATATCCCCAAGCTTCGCAGATTAATTCTCGCTCTAGATTATAAATAAGGATTCTGCGACGCTGATACTCGTTTTCTTCTGGAGATCTGCCGGGTTGATAATCTTCCAAACCATCCAAAAGCCCAATATCATAATCTGCGTTAAAAGTCAATAAAATTCCCTTCACCCAGCCATCCCCCTCGGTCAGTCCGGGATAACCGAGGGCGGTAAGATGGTATAAATGCCCCCTTGTGTAGGCGGTTTTAGAGTTGATCACTTTTCCTGCACAGTAGGCAGAATAGTTACTCTCTTTAGGTTTCAGGGTTCCATAAACAAAGACTTCCATCATCGGTCCAATTGTGCCGCTACTCCTCCTAATAGGATATCGCGAACAAATTGACTGGCTAAAAGTTCCTGGGGAAACCCGAGGGAAATGGCACTGATATTATCAAGTCGTTGCAGCTGTTCCCCAGTCAGGTTAAAATCCACACAGGCGAGATTATCCTGCAATTGGGACAATCTTCGAGCGCCAATGATAGGAATTATAGGGTTAGGGCGATTTCTGAGCCAATTTAACGCCACTTGTGCCGGTGATTTCCCGATTTCTCTGGCAATCTCTAGGACGGTCTCGGCAATTTTCAGATCGCGATCGAGAATTTGAAAAGGTTGGTCGGTCATGCTTAAACGACCATCGACGGGGTTGGGTTGATTATATTTTCCCGTTAAAACTCCTCCTCCCAGGGGACTCCAAGCTGTCACACCGATGTTTAATGCTTTGGCCATAGGCAATAATTCCCGTTCGGGGGTGCGTTCCTTGAGAGAATATTCTATTTGTAGTCCGATAAAGGGTGTCCATCCCCGTAGGGTGGCCAGGGTGTTTGCTTGGGAGACAATCCAAGCAGGACTGTCAGAAATGCCGATATAAAGCACTTTTCCCATCCTGACCAAATCATCGAAAGCACGCATCACTTCCTCCATAGGAGTGAGAGAGTCCCAAATATGAAGCCAGAGTAAATCGATATAATCAGTACCTAAACGCTTTAAACTAGCTTCTACCGCCTGAAAGAGGTTTTTTCGATGATTTCCGCAGGCATTGACATCCCCGGGACGGGTGTTGAGAGAATATTTCGTGGCGATTACCCATTTTTCTCGATCGCCCTTGACAAATTCCCCCACTAATGTTTCACTGGTTCCGTTAGTGTAGATATTAGCAGTATCGAGAAAATTGCCGCCCGCTTCCGCAAAAGCCTGAAAAACCGCCCGACTTTCCTCTTTATCCGCTCCCCAACCCCAATCTTCCCCGAATGTCATCGTCCCTAGACATAGTTCGGAAACTCGCAGACCACTATTACCTAAAAGTTTGTAACGCATAATTAACTAAAATTTTGAATAAGAAGTTAATTATAATTGAATTTGATCGACAGCTAACCCTGGCCTCAGTGGTTATACTAAATTCCGTTGAGAAGGTATAGAGGAGCGGGGAGCGGGGAGCGGTGAATCTGGCTGGCCGCAAATGGTGCTGATAATATGGTTAGCATGGAAGCGCAAATGCAAACTGTTGCGGATGTTTTCCTCGGGGATTTCTTCTTTGAACAGATGCTCTTTTTCTTCCTCACTTTTGCCACTTTTTTCTACATCTAAAAAGGCTTGTAAGTGTTGCGGATCGATGGTAAATTCTTCCGACTAATAGGGATCAAGGCGGGTAATATTTGCTGATTGGAAACAGACGATATCTAAATCAATTAGTCCATCAAGAACAGCGATTTTGATGCGTGGATCGCCTTTTGTCTGGGAGCGAAGAGCGGTCATTCCGAGGATAGCATTGAGATCAGGCATAGTTTTTGCAGGTTTTGAAGAACAGTTATAGAATAAAAGCTAGATAACAAAAATAGGGGAATTAAAGATGAGTTCAATGACCCAAACTGTACAACCCTCAACCACAATTCAGGAACCTTCGACCACAGCGTATTGCGCTTCCCCTTTACCCGACCACACCCAACTCCCCGATAAAGATGGAAGTTTTGTGAAAAACTATCAAGAGCCTCCCCAAGCAGACCTTTTAACGCATACTATTACACCCCTTTTAGAACAATTACATCCTGACGGTAATTACTGTCTGGGTCGAGATTGTGGGATTTATTGGCGATTGCCAGAGTATCCAGAATCCCTAGAAAAGGGTGCTGTTGCTCCCGATTGGTTTTATGTTCCCCATGTCCCCACAACGATTGATGGTCAAGTTCGCCGTTCCTTTGTGATGTGGAAAGAAACCATTGAACCGGTTATTGCCTTAGAATTTGTCTCTGGTAATGGTGAAGAAGAACGGGATAAAACGCCTGTTAAGGGTAAATTTTGGATCTATGAGCGAGCGATTCAAATTCCTTTTTATGGGATTTATGAAGTTAACAAGGCTCAGATCGAGATGTACCAGTTAGTTAATGGTCGTTACCAAAAAATGACTCCTAATCAGCGCGGTCATTATCCCATTACTCCTTTAAAGGTAGAGTTAGGAATTTGGCAAGGGGAATACCAAAATCAGTTCTTTCCCTGGCTTCGCTGGTGGGATGGGGAAGGTAACTTGTTGTTAACTTCCCAGGAATCCACTCAACAGGAACGACAACGAGCCGAACAGGAACGACAACGAGCCGATCGCCTAGCGGAACAGTTAAGGGCCTTGGGGATAGAACCTAAAGATTAGATCTCTTGCATAAGTCTAGACAAAATAGGATAAAATAGTCTAAGAGTTAAGATTGAAAGATGACTTACGAAAAAGTAAGGGACTTGCGTATTAATAAATTACCATCTAGACTAGAGAAGCAACTTGTTACTCCCACTCTCAACTATGGTAACTGAACTGACTGAAAAAATCAAATCAAGCTTGAAAGATGCGGCAAAAAAGCTGACAGGTTTTAAGAAAAGGGCTTTTATGGCGCAAGTAACTATAGACTATTTTAACTCTTCTGAGAATCCGGTTTTTGTTAGATGAAAACTTATCCCCAGACCTCAAAATATCTCTGTTGCGATTGAATCCTAATCTCGATATTTTGCGAGTAGGTGAACCCGATGCACCACCACTGGGAACTTTAGACTCAGAAATCCTAGATTATGTTGCATCATTTCAACGGTTGTTAGTTACCAAATAATTGTCGCAGTATGCCCGGACACCTGAAAAACCATTGGGATAAGGGGGGACATATTTGGGGTTTACTATGGTTGCGTCCCAGTGCTATACTTTGCACGGTTATAACTTGCATTTTTTACTCAAAGACAATAATATAGTTCAAGAGTCATAATTAGAAGCAAAGCACTCATTAAAAACATGATTAACCTAGAATTCACGGAAGAAGAAAAGAACTCACTGTATTATGAAAGATTTCATCATCCTTATCCCCGGGTTCAACTGAAGATGGAAGTTCTCTGGTTAAAAAGCCAAAAGATACCGCACAAAAAAATTTGTCAGTTAGCAGGAATCTCGCCAAATACCTTAT
The DNA here is from genome assembly GCF_050500235.1 of Microcystis protocystis FBCC-A270. Lineage (NCBI taxonomy): Bacteria > Bacillati > Cyanobacteriota > Cyanophyceae > Chroococcales > Microcystaceae > Microcystis > Microcystis protocystis. The sequence continues at coordinate 3,255,872 of NZ_CP191407.1, read as the reverse complement.
TAACCTATCTTCGAGATTATCAAGAGGGCGGAATAGAAAAATTAAAAGAAATCAACTTCTATCGCCCTAAAAGTGAATTAGAGTCTCAAAGAGAAACACTCAAAAAATATTTCGAGAAAAATCCACCAGCCACAATAAATGAAGCTGTATATAGAATAGAAGAATTGACAGGGATAAAACGAAGTCCTACCCAAGTGAGGAAATTCTTAAAATCCTTGGGAATGAAATGTTTAAAAATAGGTTCTCTTCCTTCTAAAGCTGACCCAGATGAACAAGAAGACTACAAAGAAAAAAAGCTAGAACCCAGACTAAATGAGGCTAAAGAAGGAAAAAGGGCTGTTTTTTTTGTTGATGCCGCTCACTTCGTCATGGGAGCATTTCTCGGTTTTGTTTGGTGTTTTGAGAGACTTTTTGTTAAGTCACCGAGCGGGCGTAAACGCTTCAATGTTTTAGGAGCATTAAATGCAATAACTCATGAAGTTATTCTAGTTACTAATGACACTTATATTACGGCAACTCAAGTCTGTGAACTTCTTGAAAAAATAGCTGCTTTAGGACTAATGATTCCCATCACTCTAGTCTTAGATAATGCCCGCTATCAGAAATGTAAAATTGTTGAAGAATTGGCTCTTTCTTTGTCAATAGAGCTACTCTATCTGCCGTCTTATTCGCCTAATCTAAATTTAATTGAAAGGCTGTGGAAATTTGTCAAAAAGAAATGTTTACATGGTAAATATTATGAAAACTTTTCTGACTTTTCTTCAGCCATTTATGAATGTCTGAATGATGCCCATCTGAAACATAAAAAAGAACTGGATTCCTTGCTGACTCTACGATTTCAGAAGTTTAATAAATCTCAGATTATGAACGTCTAAAGTATAATTTAGAAATCTGGGCAGAAGAATTATATCTGATTTAGGAAGCATCCGAAGCAGAAGAATGGATTGACCGAGTTGATTGGATTCCCTTTTAAATCTTCGCTATTTTTCGATCTTACCAGCGATCGCATCTAGTCTTGCTTTGATTCCGGTCATCCACTGGTTAAACTCGGCCGACTGCCGGTCGATAGCCTCTTTCCGTCGCCTTATTTCTCTGGTTGTTTTTTCGGTGGCTTCTAACCGGATATTTAATTCTGTAATCATCATTGCCTCAAGTATCCATTGATTCTTTACGGCAGGGAACTTGACATATTAATCAATGGGAATCAACCTCTTTACGGAAATTTTGCCGTTGACATCCTCACCACCTTAAAATGGACGGCAATACCACCCCAAAACCATGAAGCGTTTTTTCCTTTTAGCGATCGCCTTACTGTTGGTGTCCTGTCAGAACCTTCCCTCCTCAACCTTAGCCAATACCCGCACTTGCACGGTGGTCAGGGGTTCGGTACACGACGGCGACACGATTAGGGTCGATTGTGACGGAAAAGAGCAGAGAATCAGATTCGCTTGTGTTGATGCCCCAGAAATCAAACAGGAAAACGGCATCGCCAGTCGTGATCACTTGCGATCGCTTCTTAACCGGGCAAATAACCAAGTCACTATCAATGCTATCGATACAGATCGATTTGGGCGCACCGTGGCCGAGGTGTACGCCAACGGTCAGCTAGTTCAACTGCAGCAGGTAAAAGATGGTATGGTTTGGGCTTACGATCGATTCAAGGGCAACTGTCCAAGCTGGAAAGAAATCGAAAGGGCTTTTACCGAAGCTCGATCGAACCGCAAGGGAATTTGCGGGGGAAACCCGATGCCACCCTGGGAATGGCGACGACGGAATCGCTAGTTTTTGATCTGTAGATATAGGGAAATTGCAAGGGTGAATTATGAACAGAGACATCATTACTGGAATGGACGGCGAGATTTATGCCAGACTGGATCTGAGTCGGGAATGGGGCGGGGCGCTCGATCTGGGAACCGCAAGGACGGGCAAAAGCTTCGAGGTTGACGGTCATTTAGGGGAAACTAATCGCTGCGGCGTTTGGGATAGTGTGGACAGACTAAGATCAGGACTTCGCGTAACCTTCGTTTGGAACTCGCCACCGAACCCAACGTGATCACCGAGTTAGTGCGATTCGATAGTAAGGGTGTCGCCACCGTCGTCGGTTCGGTTCAGTACAGCTATCGATTATCCTTGAATTTAACACCGGGTCGCTACGGCCTCAGCTTCTTTGTCGAGGGAGATTTGATCTCCTATCAGGTTAATGCCAGTTTCATTTAGGGCTGTTGACTGATCGCTGATAACTGATAACTGATAACTGAGAAGGCGTTGCTGAATCAAGGTATGAATGCCAACTGTGCATCGTGTCCAAAAGTTAGTTTGGGTCTAGGTTTTAAAAATCCCACAAGAGAAGATTCATACTAAATCTGGTTATTAAAAACTGATTATTTATCCCCCCTTTTGCCTCTTGCCTTTTGCCTTTCCTGATATGTAGCCTATACTCAACGGATTTAGTATCATATCTCAAATCAGCAACGCCTGTTAAGCTGATTAACAGCTGATCAGCAAGAAATTAAGTTTGTCATTAATTTTCATTTAACAAAAAAACAGCACCCATCAGGATGCTGTTTGTCAAGAAAATGTTACAAAACTTAAGCTAAAGCCGCCATTTTCACCTCGTTATGAGCGAGGATATTTTGTAACTCCTCCGCGTCCACGGTTTCTTTTTCCACTAACATTTGCGCTAACTGGTCTAAGATGGCGCGGTTATTGACTAAAACCTCTTTAGCGCGACGATAGGCCTGTTCTACTAGGTTACGCACTTCCTCGTCAATAGCGGCCGCAGTTTCATCGGAGAAATCTCGATCGGAAGCGATATCACGACCTAGGAAAACATTACCATTTTGACGACCTAAGGCCACCGGTCCCAGGCGATCGCTCATTCCGAAACGAGTTACCATTTGCCGCGCTACTCGTGCCACCTGTTGCAGGTCATTAGAAGCACCCGTAGTCACTTCCTCCTCACCGAAGATAATTTCTTCAGCTAAACGACCCCCCAAAGCTACAGCCATCTGATTTTGCAGATAAGCGCGAGAATATAACCCGGATTCCATGCGATCCTCGCTAGGAGTGAACCAAGTTAAACCCCCAGCGCGACCGCGAGGAATAATACTAATTTTCTGGACAGGATCATAATCCGGCATTAAAGCACCCACCAAAGCGTGACCAGCTTCATGGTAAGCAACTAAAGTTTTGCGTTTTTCGCTCATGACGCGATTTTTCTTCTCAGGGCCGGCCAAGACACGATCAATCGCATCGTTGATCTCATCCATGGAAATCTCGGTTAAATTGCGACGTGCCGCTAAAATTGCGGCTTCGTTGAGCAAATTAGCCAGATCCGCACCGGTAAAACCGGGGGTACGACGAGCGATTTTATCGAGATCCACGTCTTGGGCCAAAGTTTTGCCTCTGGAGTGGACATTAAGGATTTCCTTACGGCCAGCGTAATCGGGACGATCCACCACCACTTGGCGATCGAAACGACCCGGACGTAATAAAGCGGCATCCAATACATCAGGACGGTTAGTGGCGGCGATAATGATAATACCTGTATTACCTTCAAAACCGTCCATTTCCGTTAATAATTGGTTGAGGGTTTGTTCCCGTTCATCGTTACCACCCCCTAAACCGGCACCCCGTTGACGACCGACAGCATCAATCTCATCGATAAAGACGATACAAGGTGCATTCGCTTTCGCTTGTTCAAATAGGTCGCGGACGCGAGAAGCACCCACCCCGACGAACATTTCCACAAATTCCGAACCGGAAATGCTAAAAAACGGGACTCCCGCTTCTCCAGCTACTGCGCGAGCGAGTAGGGTTTTACCAGTCCCCGGAGGACCGACTAAAAGGACTCCTTTGGGGATTTTTGCTCCAATTGCCGTGAAGCGATCGGCATTTTTCAGGAAGTCCACCACTTCGTTTAATTCTAATTTTGCCCCTTCAATCCCGGCCACATCACCGAAAGTAACCTGGGTTTGGGGTTCCATCTGTACTCTTGCTTTCGATTTGCCGAAGTTCATCGCTTGGGAACCGGGACCACTTTGAGCGCGACGGAGCAAGAAAAATAGACCAACAAGAAGCAATATAGGGAAAAATAGGCTACTGAAGGCTCTTACCCATACTCCTTCTTCTCTTTGGGGCAGTACGGAAATATCAACGTTATTTTCTGCCAAGATGTTGATTAATTGCGGATCGTTGGGCAGGTTAACTAATACATTTGCTCCATCTTGGGTGGGTACGATCGCTCGTTGCCGGTCGGCACTTAAGCGCACGGTTTCTACTTTACCTTCCCGTACTTCCTGTAAAAATTCACTATACTTCCAAGTTTGTTGCACTGCTGGCTGGCGATCAAAGAAAGCTGAGGCCAAGGCAAGGACTACGATTAACAATAGGGCATATAGTCCCGCATTGCGCCATTTTTTGTTATTACCGTTTTTGTTCACGCTGTCGAACTCCTGATAAATTGAGGATGATCTTATCGGTTGTTAAGGGGTTGTTAACTTATGTTAACGTTTCTCAGGAACAGTGGACAGGTTTTTTTTAAAAGATGCCCCTCGTAGTCCTCCCTGGGGGTTAGCTGTTGGGGGTTGGCAGTGGGTAAAAAAGCCATTTACTGTGACTCTCCTCGACCGAGTATGATCAATTTGTAACAAAATGCCAAAATACTGCATAAAAGCTGCAAGTGGAACGATAGAGAGTTTAGTTGACCTCCACGGGGACTAGCTAGATGAAAAAACGAGAGACTTTGCTGGAGAAGTTTTGTTGCTTTTTAGTTTTGCAGCAAAATAGGACAGAATGGAATTGCGATCGGCGTTTGCGTCGTAACATGGAAAGCTATGGCCCAATCGATCCTAATGTCGAGTCCGAGGAATATTGGTCCCTATTCTTTCAGCAACAGTATCAGAATCCCGGTTCCAAAAATCATCTTTTTCGTGGGCATTTATATGCTTATTTGCAGGAACCTTGCTACTGGGCTGCTGCCGAAATCTATCAAAAATATCAAGCTAAACTAGATTATCAGATCGAAGACTACTTTAACGAAGGAATTCTTGGTTTTGAGGCTATCTTAGCCGACTTTAAGCCTTTATTCTCCACTCGCTTCGATAATTTTGCCACTCAGAGGATTAAATATCGCTTAATCGATCGCATCCGTCAGATTAGTCAAGCATTCGGCCATAATACTTGGAGCCTACTACTTAATTCTACCGGAGCGCGTCTCAGCCAAGCTCTCCAGGCGAGGGGATTAGTGGGGGAAACTCTCGAAAATTACCTTTTAGCTTGGGATTACTATAAAGAAATTTATGCCCAGGCAAAAATAAAAACCGATGGTAAAATTCAGGAACCTAGTCCAGAAATCTGGCAAAAAATCGCCGCTGCTTATAACTCGGATAGCCACTCTACCATCAAAATCAATTCTGCGACAATTACCCGATGGTTAAAGGATGCGGGACAAGCTATTTTTGATTATTTATTTCCCCAAGGAAAAACAATTTCTCTACAGCAACCTTTAGGGGGTGAGGAAAGTAGCACGAGGGAGGAAATGATCGAAGATACTGACCATGATACCCCTTGGCAGCAATTAGAAGCGGCGGAAAATTTTCGCGAGTCGCAACAAAACCACCAAAAAATTCTAGCTTGGTTAGGGGCAGAAATTCAACAGATTTGTCAGCAGCCGCAACAGGCAAAACTGCATCCGCAAATTCAGTTAATTCTAGAGATGACTTATGGGTTGGGGTTGGGACAAGTGGCAATTGCCGCTAAGATTACAGAAATTACCACGGTGGTTATCAAACAATATCAGGTTTCTAGGGAACTGGATAAAGTTTATCGTCACCTCGCTAAAAAGTTTTTACCCTGGGCCAGCGAAAACCTGCATATTTCTTTCCAGTCTCACGATAGAGAAGTTATTAGTAAGGCAATAGAACCATGGCTAACATACTACTATCAAACCAGCGCAACAACTCAGGAGGATTAATTATGGTTAATGATTGGTTAGAACTAACTCCTGATAGCATTTGGCTAGAAATACCCGCCGATATTCAAGAGATAAGTTGGGCAAAAAGTGCCAGTTTTACTGATGCCAGTATTCGTCAGAGATTTTATATTAATTATCTCTGTCAACAAGTTATTTTTAACTATCTACAGTCAGGGATGCCTGGGGTTAGCTTAGTAGAAAATCAAGAGGATTTCTGGCAACTAGGAGTTAATGGTTTTACCGTTAAATTAGGCGAAAAGTCAGTAATAGTTATTGCCAGCGAAACTCTGGATCTAGAAGCGATCGAAATTCCTCAAGAATGGGTAGATATTCCTCAATTAATTGGTGATTATTATCTAGCGGTACAGGTAAACACTGCCGAAAGTCATCTGAGAATTTGGGGTTCTACTACCCATAAAGATATTAAGGAAAAAGGACAATATATTAAGCGTAATCTTAACTACTCTCTACCGAGAAATCAACTGCAATCAGGATCAGATTCTTTAGATTTATGGGGAGAGTGTCAATTACAACCAGTGAAGATTGAACGGGAAAAGATGGAAGAAAAACTATCTTTAGATAGATTGACAACCTTACTAGACATCTTAGCTAATCCTCAGTTAATCTTTCCCAGAAAAGCCGTTACTTTTCAGGAATGGGCAGCAGTTATCGTCAATAGTAACTGGAGAAAAATTTTAATTACCCGTCGGCAAAAATCCCCCGTCAAGTTAACCAATTGGTTTACTGATAATTTCCCCATTGATTGGCAAAGTATCCTCGATTTTAGCTCACTGTCACTGGTTACAGCTTTCAAAAATACAGAAATTAAACGCATCAAAGATTTAGGAGTAGAATTACTGGGAAATCCCCTCGCTTTGATGATTACTATCGCTAAAATTGAAGAAGTATTTAGCCTGCAAGCGACTGTTTACCCCACGGGAGAAACAAGCACTTTACCCCCCCATTTAAAATTAACTATTCTCACCGAAACTGGTCAGGTTTTTCGAGAAGTAATTGCCACAGATAACGATGAATTTATTCGTTATAGATTTGATGCTGAATTGGGGGATAAATTCTTCATTGAAGTGGCCTTAGAATCGGCAAGAGTCACCGAATATTTACAAGTATAAGCGAGGAAAAACTTAATGATTAAACTCTTAACTCTCGAACTAGATGGCACATTCGATCGGGGATTTAAAGTAAAATTAGAAATTCGTCCCGATCTTAATTCTCGTCCCCAAACTGTGATCAAAGCAAGGCTACCAGCTAATTTAGAGTTATTAACTCTTTACCGTCAATGGCAACGTCACTATAGTGAATTAGAGGGATTTTTTAAAATCTTAAAAGATAGTAATCCCCAACAAATTACCAATAGTTCTCAGCAGAGTTTAGTTTTTAAAAACTGCCAAGAAAAAGCCAAATTATTTGAGGATAACTTAAACAAATGGTTGAATAATAGCCCAGAATTTGAACCGATCAAAACCGCAATTCTGCGCTCTGGTAATAACTTTCGTATCTGGTTACAAACCGATAATATTTGGCTGCAAAGATTCCCCTGGGAAAAATGGGAAATCCTCCAAAATACCGGCGCAGATATAGCCATTATTGTCTCGGAATACGATACCTTAACCAGACAATTAAAAAATCATGAAAAAATTCGGATTTTAGCCATTTTAGGCTATGCCACCGACTTAAGATTTCTCGAAGAAGATCGCAAAACTTTAGACGATATTGCGGGAAAAGCAGGAGCCGAAATTATCTGGGAAAAAGCCCCTCACCCGCAAAAATTAAATCAGTTATTGCGTCAAGAAACTTGGAATATTCTCTTTTTTAGCGGTCATAGTGCCAGTACAGAAGATGGCCAAGATTGCGAAATTCAACTAACAGAAACTCATAAATTAAAGATAGCTGATTTTAGCTTTTCCCTGGGAGAAGCCACTAAAAACGGGTTAAAGTTAGCGATATTTAACTCCTGTGATGGTATCGGTTTAGCACAACAACTATCACGGGAAAAAGGGATGGCATTACCCCATCTAATCTTTATGCGCGAGAAATTACCCGATCCCGTTTCTCCCAAATTTCTGCAATACTTTTTAACCGCTTTTACCAATAATAAATCTCTCTATAGCGCCGTACATGAAGCCCAAAAAAATCTGCACGATGACTGGGAAAAAGACTATCCCTGTGCCAGTTGGCTGCCCGTAGTTTGCCCCAATACCACCGAAGAACCCCCCACTTGGCATAGTTTCAGTAACTCCCCTCAAAAACAACAAAATTGGCGACAATTTGCTCTAACTTTCGGTTTAGGTTTAGCCGTAGCCATGACAGTCTTGGCAATAAGAGAAACGGGAATTTTAGAACCCTTAGAATTAAATATTTATGATCGCCTGATGCAACTAAAACCCAAAGATAAACCCGATGACAGATTATTAATTATTACCATTGATCGCCAAGATTGGGCCTATCAAGATCGCATGGGTATGAAAAGACCAACAATACCCGGAAGCGATCGAAAACGTTCCCTCGCAGGAGAAGCATTATCGCAGCTTTTAAATAAATTACTGCCCTACGAACCGCAAATTATCGCCTTAGATATCCTCCGTCCCATCGCTGCCAGTCAAGATTATCCACCCCTAGCCAAACAATTACAAAATACTCCTAATTTTATCTCGATTTGTAAGTTTAATAATTACCCGCAACCGGACGGATTTCCCCCACCCCCGGAACTGCCAAAAAATCAGAGTGGTTTTAGTAACATAGTCCCAGACGAAACCATTGCCGGAGTTCCCCGAATTCGTCGTTTTTTATATCAGGCAAAACTCGATCGCACCTCTCCCTGTCTTCCCTAGGGCTGTTTCATTTAAATTAAGTACAGCTGATTTTGAGTCAATAAATTTAACTCAAAATTCTCAAGTTTATCTTTCTCTAATCAAAAGAGTTAGTCACAATAATTAATCTTTAATACCCTGCCAATATTTATTATGAATAGATGGATAAAGCTTTTTATCAAGCCACTAAAAGCCTATCTCTCGTGAAATTCCCTGAGAGTACATCCTGTTAATTTAGCTAATTTTTCTGCTTCTTACGTCGATAAAACTATCAGTTTTTCCCAACGTTCAGCTAACCACCTCTGTCCCTCCGTTATTGAGAGAAAACCCAAACCTCTGAAAAGATTCAATCCTATGGTTGTGAGAATTGACCAATTGCTTGCCCCTTGAAAATCACTTATCTCGCTTTTATCTTCCTCAAAAATTACATCTTTTACCCAATGTAACTGATTTTCTATTTTCCAATGTCCTCGAATAATTTTAGCAAATACTTGAGCGGACGCGGTTAGGCTACTAATATAGTAAGCTGTTTCTTCATAAGTTTTATCCCCGCGACTACCCCTTCTTTCTACTTTAATAATTCGGCGCAGATTTTCAAACCCTTGTCTTTCATTTTTCCTCACTTTAAAAACTTCTATTTTTCTTGATATTTTTCGTCCATGACTATTATCTTGTTTGAGAAAGCAACTTTCTGGCTTTGAGGAATTACTCAGGTCTTGTATTCGCTGATAAAGATTTTTCTGATTTCCTTTAACCGTGATAACATAATCATTTTTACTCTTGATTATTAAGCTGATTGTTTTTTTCTGACAGTGTAAAGCATCGCCAGTAAAAACTTTATTTTGGAGAGAGCAATCCTCAATTATAGCTTGCCCTTCGTCGATTTCAGACACTTTTTATTCCTGAGTAGTGTTTTTTGTGTGTAAGCTTGTAGTCTTATGCTTTGAGGCTATTAGCCTACTTTTGTCGTTTCTTTGCTAGGTCAGGCAACACCCCAACCCAAGAACAAAGGGAGACAACGTTTTTTTACACATTTCTCTTCCCACAACTGTATCAAAAAATACAATTTAAGAAATCTTTACATTCTTCTCCCCAACTAACGATTCAGATTTTGGTTTTTTTGGTTGTACTGATAGCGATCGCCACCCTCGCCGCTAGGTCAGGCAACACCCCAACCCAAGGGAAAAATGTGACGAGAACAGCTTACACAACACCTATTCTTTGGGGAATCTATCTTGAGAATGATTTGAAATATGCTAACTTGGAAGATTATCACGATCGCATCTAGTCAGTACCATGAGTGAAATTAGCATCGGGGGAAAAGTCCGTCTGATTGCCATTCCCCCTTACCTGAAAACCGCCGATCCCATGCCTATGTTACGGCCGCCGGATCTGCTCAATATTGACGATATAGGCACGGTGATTGATCGCCGGCCGGGGGGTTATTGGGGTGTAAAATTCGATCGAGGCTCATTTCTGCTCGATAGCAAATATTTAGAGGTCATTTAAACCAGTTAAGTGCATCGCAGTCAAGACAACTTTTAACCAAGGTAAAACTATCGGTCATTGGCTGCCAGAAACTGCCTGCTTGGATGATTAAATCTCTCAGACAAAAAATTATACCCAGTAAATCAGTCTAGTTATATCCAAGTGATCGGTAATCCAGAATAATAACCTAAATTTATGGAACTAGGCTCTGTTTCCCAATCTAAAACCTGTTCCACACGCTGATAAATTGCCGCCGCTTCCTCACTAGAATTGCCGATACAAGTTAACCCTAATTTACCAAATTCTGACAGCGCACCCATGAGATGAAAAACCGTTCCCGTTTTACTGCTACTATCAAAATGTAAGTGATGTTTAGCAATAATATCCATTAAATCATCGGGAAGTAAACCTTTGTATTGGGGTTTGTGGAGATTATCGGAGGCAATATAATACTTTTCTTGGTGAGGTTGACTGAAAAATAATCCAGTTTCTCGATCATATTTACCATTAGTTAAAAGTTTCAAAGTCATAAAAGGATGGGTGGTTCCTCCTTTTCGCAGATTAATTTCGATCGCCTGTAGATCCCAGACTAAAGTTTCTGGATTTTTAACAGCGACGAAATCAACTCCATAGCGTTCAATTGCTCCCTTGGCTGCCAGAATTTCCCCTATTTTTAGACCTAATTCCTGTAATTGCAGGCGATAATTTTCATCAGCGGGAAAATGGCAACCTAGATAAATTTGACCATCGGGACCCCCTAAAATTTGATCGTGAGTGGAAAGAATCTTCACTTCTCCCGTGGGTGTAATATAACCTTGCACACTCGGCGATCGCTTTTCTTCTCCTTCAATAAAAGCTTCGACAATTGCCCCTAATTCAGCAATTCTGCCAGAAAAACTGTCCCAATTTTCATCCCTTGCTTGAAAACTCATCTTGTCTAATAGTTTAGCCAAGAGATTCATTTTCTCGCTTAAATCTAGGCTGTTACTATCAACAATTTCCCCTAAAGGACGTAAATCTAAAACTGCATTTCCTTCTCCCGATAACCCCTCATTTAACTTCACTACCATGCGTTTTAGTTGCGGTTGACGGGACCACAAACTAGCGGCTTCGTATAACAAATCTTTGACCGTATTTACCTGTAAACTACCGTCAGGATGGGGAATATTGCCTTGACCAAAAATCTCGCGACTGCCACTTTTAGAACCCCAATACAATAAATCTGGACTACAGGCAAATAAAGGAATATCTAATTGTAAAGACAATTCTCGCTCTAAATTAGTAGAATTAAAACAAACCATATAGGCCCGATCTCGACGCAACGCTTGCCGGATTCTTGCTACTAAGCGCGGTCTGTCCAGAATTTTTTGGGTTAAAGGTTGAAAAGAGTTATCGTGAGTTGTCAGTAATAACAGACGATTATTAGCATGGGAAAAAGGAATCCCAGGCAACAATTGCAGGTAATAATCAATCACCATCCGCGAAAGTGGCTGCGCTGTTACATAGATTAAACGAGTTTTCGGGTGTCGCAATCGAATCAGAGAAAATAATAATCTTTCTTCGTAATGTAAAAACCCCGCCACTTTTTGACCGACTCTCTGATCGATACTAAAAGAAGGGATAACTAGGATATCATAATCGCATTCATCCGATTCGAGAACGTTTTCTCCCTGCCAAATCTCTTTTAATTTTTCTTGTAATTCTTGATACCGCAGCCGCTTTTCTAGCATCAAATCTCTATCTAACAGCATGGTTTGTCCCACCTCTGGGGTTGCAGATACCTGTATCTTATCGATTTTGAGAGCCTGTCGTCTCCAGTGTCTTTCTTTTCTTAATATTCCCCTGTGATCATTGCCATTAAAAAGGGATACAGTGGACTCTGTATCCCTTTTAATCACCTGAGATTGGCTTTAACCTAGCGGGTGGAATAAGAGATCGGGATAAAAGCGATTGAATTCGATTAAAATCCCGGCAGTGAAAGTCAGCAGCGCCATAATTAACACGGGTGCGGACGAGAGAAATTTAGTAAGTCCTTCCATCTGAGTTCTCCTAGGGAATAAAAAGTCAAGGGTTTGACACAAAAATTAACGAGGGGAAACGGTAATTTCCGAATCCTTAACGGTTAATTTACCGGAAGTGGCTTCTTGTAAAGCCGCCAAAGGCCAGAGAAAACCCGTTAACATTTTGCTGAGAGCGAGGGGAACATCGATGATGATTTCCTTCATTTCGGCATCTTTGTCGTCGCGCACGGCGATTAAATAGGCCCGACCAACCCAACCGATCCAACCGGTAATGTACAGGAATAGGATGCTAGGGATAAAGAAATCGCCCATGTGGTCCCAACGACCATCAACAATTAGGTGGGGATAGCCTTCCGGTCCACAGAGAGCTTGGGAGTAGATTTGAGCGCGTTTGGCTCCCGATTCGGGGTCGGGAGTGGTGTTGCGGAAACTCTTCGCTTTTTGTAGGAAAGCGGGATTTTCGCTACAAGGGGTCAGATTGGACAAATCAGCCGACGCTGGAGCGGCAAAGGTGAACCAGAGGGATAGCACCAGGGCCAGAGCGAACAATTTTCGCATAAATTGTTTCCTTTTGTTACGAAATATGAAGTTCTTTGTTCAAAAAGCGAACAATTTGATCGTACACGGAAAAAATCTTACTCCGATGAGGGGTACGAGTAAAGTTTCTATTACAAAACTATACGCAAAGCTTCAGATCCCGGTGATATGAACCACCACTTGTCTTTGGTGACGACTCTGACGATGTTCCCAGAGATAGATACCTTGCCAGATGCCTAAAACTAATTTACCCCTAGCGATCGGGATTTGTTCCGATGTCCGGGTTAGGACTGAGCGAATGTGAGCGGGCATATCGTCTGGCCCTTCGGTAGAGTGATAGTAGAGACTGCTATCTTCCGGGACTAACTTGGCGAAGAAATTGGCCAAATCTGTGAGAACATCGGGATCGGCATTTTCTTGGATCAGCAAGGAAGCGGAGGTGTGACAGACAAATAGACTGCATAATCCCGTCGTTATGCCCGATTCAGCCACGATCGCTTCTATGGGAGCAGTGAGACGATGGAAATTCTTGGGACTGGTGGTAATCGTCAGGGATTTTTGATATTGACGCATGGCAACCGAATCAGGGAGAAATGGGGGTGGGGGGGATTGTCCTGGAGAGCAAAGGTTGTCCCGCTTGCAAGAGATCGTTAAGGTCCACCACTGCCCCGATAACAGCGATCGCTGGGGCTTCAAAGCCGGTGGCTTCGATCTGGTCCATAATCGTGCTGAAAGTACCGATTAATTGCTGTTGTTGCGGTGTTGTTCCCCAGCGAATCAGGGCGATTGGTGTTTCTGGACTTCTGCCCGCCTTGGTTAACTCGCCGATAATATGGGGTAAATTATGCACACCCATGTAAACGACAATTGTTTCTGCACCATGGGCGATCGCTGACCAGTTAACCTGGGGACGATATTTACCCGCCATCTCGTGGCCGGTGACGAAGGTAACGGAGGAACTATAATCGCGATGGGTGAGGGGAATACCGGCGTAGGCAGGCACGGCAATTCCTGAAGTGATCCCCGGCACGATCTCGACGCTAATTCCGGCGGTGATCAGATCGAGCATTTCTTCACCCCCGCGACCAAAAACAAAGGGATCACCTCCCTTGAGACGAACAACCACGGCATTAGTCTGGGCCTTTTGGATCAGTAAATCGGTGATTTCCTCCTGTACCAGAGAATGACGACCGCGACGCTTACCCCCATGGATTTGTTCGGCCTTGGGGTTAATCATGGCTAGAATCGAGGGGCTGACTAGGGCATCATAGAGGACAACATCGGCATTTTCTAAGAGAACTTTCGCTTTTAAGGTCAACAAACCGGGATCCCCGGGACCCGCACCGACGAGATAGACCTTACCGCAACTTTCTGATTGATTCATAGATACTGGGGAGAAAATTCTTGCTTCGATCGAATGCGCTTGATCCCTACTTTATTGTGACTGGGGCAAAATTTGGTATTCTTAGCTACAGTCACTCGGCGATCATGCGCTTTCTTCATGAAGAATTATGATCTTAACATTACTTAACCTTTAATCTAGCGATCACTCTGATCCTAAATCTTGTCTATAGAAATTCTTGGAGCTATGAGGTACAATAGAAAGCAAATAGACAAATAATAGAACTCGCCAGCTTCCTATGAGACCCTATTCTGTAGATTTTCGCCAAAAAATTATCGATGTCTGGAAGAAAGAAAAAATTTCCATTCGAGGACTAGCCCAGAGATTTGACGTGGCTAAAAGCTTTATTCAGAAGTTATTGAAGCAATATAAAGAAACAGGAGATATCCGTCCTCGTCCGCAAGGGGGAAGTCCGCCAACCAAGTTAAATAGTGAACAACTGATAATTTTAATAGAAATCATCGAAGCTAACAATGATGCAACTCTCGAAGAATTATCAGAATTACTGTATGAAAAGACACAGGTGAAAGTCAGTAGAGCCACCCTAGGACGGCTGACGCAAAAACTCAATTACAGTTTCAAAAAAAAACACTACACGCGGCGGAAAAAGAAAGTGACAGGGTATAGCAAAAAAGAGTAGAGTACTGGTTCCAAGTTCGGAAAATTGAGGCATCAAAACTAATTTTTATCGATGAATCGGGGGTAAATTTAGCCCTTTTGAGACTCTATGCTAGAGCCTTAATTGCCCAAAGAGATCGAGAAATAAAACCACAAAAAAGAGGAAGAAATATTTCAATAATTAGTGCTATAAGCTTAGAAAAAGTTGTCGCATTAGTCAATATATAAACGAAATAATATTCAAGGCTCATTTAATAGAGATTCTAGGATTTCGGGTGTTAATCCTCTAGCTTCGGATCGATTGCTAATTTCGTCCATCAGCTTACCAAGAAAGTCCCTATCGTCTTTACTCGGCTTTCTCATCAACAGATCAATAAAAATCCGAACACGCTCTTTTTCTTCAGAGGATGCGGATTGATCGGCTGCCGCTGTTTTGGGACTGACTTCGATCAAAATTTTGCTCATATTATTAAGGCTCATTCTTGCTATGCTTCGGGGGGTTGTTTGACTAATTCGAGTGCTTGTTCATTGCTTAAGGTTAAGTTCCGCATAGTCCATTTTTAATTTAATTATAACCAGCTAATTATGTCTTAATCAATATCAATTTAATATCCTTGCCATCACACCAGAACCTACGGAGGAGCTGATTACCCTTCCTTTTTATCATAAAGACTCCTTCGATCGAGTATCGCGGGATCAACAGGATTTCAAGATTCTTCATCCGCAACGGGATCGATCACGAGTGCTTTAAATTCTGAGGCAGAAATTATAGTTGTCGATCCTAAATTATCTACTTCTTCAAAGTCTTTATCACCTGTGATCAAAAAGTCAGCATCACTTGTCATCACACAAGCTAGAAATTTAGCATCCGATCGATCTCTAGGGAAATCAACGGTGCTGTGAACATCAATTAATCTAGGAACTGTATCGAAAATCCTATACCATTCTCTTATCACTCCTTCCGACAGCTTAAACTTAGGACGGCTGACAACATCTTTATATTCAGTTAAAATAGCTTCGGAAACAATCCATTCGATTTTATTAGACTCGATCACGAATTGTATAACCGTTCTCGGCAACCTTCCTTTTAAAATTGCCGAAACTAGAATATTCGTATCGATCACGACTTTCATTCGCCTCTCCGATAGGCTTCAATTTCTGCGGCGATATCTTCTTCGGTAATATCCTGAACGCCGGGTAAGGATTGAGTTTTATCAAAGAGTTCTTTAACTTTTTGGCTTAAAGTCTGACGGTTTTGTTTGTCCGCTAAATTTAACAAAGCGTCTTTTAATAAATCTTCAACGCTGTTATAGTTTCCTGTCGCTAATTGAGAGTTAATTAATTGTTCTAATTCGGGATTTAAGGTAATATTCATGGTAAAATACACTCTGTAAATTCGGTGGATATTATGATGGTTCGTGAACG
Source organism: Microcystis protocystis FBCC-A270 (assembly GCF_050500235.1). Lineage (NCBI taxonomy): Bacteria > Bacillati > Cyanobacteriota > Cyanophyceae > Chroococcales > Microcystaceae > Microcystis > Microcystis protocystis. Next base: position 3,239,579 of record NZ_CP191407.1, on the reverse strand, counting down.
ATTTCATCGATAAATTCTTCTTTTTCTTCTTCCGTCATGGTATCCCAATCATAGCCGCGTTCTTTGGCTACGATTCGAGCTTTGTCAATGGCGTAGTTAGACAAGGATTCCCATCGGTCCGACTGACTGAGGATGAGAATTTTATAAACTTCCTGTTTCTGGTCTTCGGGGAGTTGTTTGACTAATTCGATCACTTGTTCGTTGCTTAAGGTTAAGTTCGGCATAGGTCGCTTCTAGACACCAGCATGATTAATCAGTTTAACACGAGTCTCTAGCCGGCTCGTGGGTGGGGGGACTGATCGCTAACGGGAAAAGTCATGATCTAGAAATTCTTGAATCGTTAAAATTGGGATTTCTCGAAATGGATTTAAAACTAATAGATCAGAATCGCCGCTTACAATACAGGTAGCTTGACCATCGATCGCTAGTTCTAAATACTGATTATTTTTCTCATCTCTGCAAACCTTGATTTTCTCTCGAATCACGACAATTTCCTCGGTTCTTTCTATCGCCGTTATAAATAGCCGCCTTTTTGCTGAGGAGGCATATCTATCGAATTTGGCACGATTGAAAACAGTGATCAATTCTAACAAAGTAGATTCGGACATTAAAAGCTTGCCGATATTTTGGGCTTTGTCTAATGCCTGACGAGCTTTGCCGTTTTTCGACAGAAGCGCGCTTACTAAAACGTTGGTATCGAGAATAAAAGAATATTCAAGGCTCATTTAGTAAAGATTCTAAAATTTCGGGGGTTAATCCTCTAGCTTCCGCCTCATCACTAATTTCGTCCATTAGTTTTCTCAAGAAATCGATATCGCTGTTAACTGGCTTTCTAATTAGCAAATCGACAAGAACCCGGACGCGTTCTTGTTCCTCCGGGGATGCGGATTGATAGACTTCTGCCGCTTCGGGACTGACTTCGATCGAAATTTTGCTCATAGTATTAAGGCTCATTCTTGCTGTGCTTTGGGGAGTTGTTTGAATAAGTCGATAACTTGTTCGTTGCTTAAGGTTAAGTTCGGCATAGGTCAATTCTAGACACCAGCATGATTAATCAGTTTAACACCGGTCCTCAATGGAGAAGGTTTTCGGTTCGCCTACACCTTCCGGGCTTCGATCGGTTAGAATCGAGAAATTATCGGCCTAGAAAGTCCTTTCATCTTCGCGCTTGCCGTAAAATTATGATTGTCTCTCTCCAAGAAGCTCAAGCCAAACTGCCCGAACTGATATACAATCTCAAACCGGGAGAAGAATTGTTGATTACCGATAATAATCTCCCACTAGCCAAATTAATCGGGCAAACCCCCACATCTCCCCAACGTCCGGGGCCTGGCCTATGTAAAGGAATGATTACCATCGTGGCCGATGATGAAGAACACTTACAAGACTTTGCGGAGTATCTGCATTGAAATGTCTAATCGATACCCATACTCTGCTTTGGTACACACTCAACGAATCCCCACTAAGTAGCGCCGCCCATCAACTAATTATTAACCAAAATAACGAAATATTAATCAGCCCAGCATCCTATTGGGAAATCGCCATCAAAATCAGTATCGGTAAACTCATTTTACATCAATCTTACAAAGATTTTATCGACGTATGCCTTAATCAATATCAATTTAATATCCTTGCCATCACACCAGAACATACGGATGCGCTGATCACCCTTCCTTTTTATCATAAAGACCCCTTTGATCGCCTTCTGGTAGCTCAAGCCATTGTTGAAAATATTCCGATTATTAGTGTAGATACTATTTTAGATCGGTACGGTATTCAACGTCTTTGGTAGGGCGATCGTTTTTCTCAACCTATCGGAAAACTCGACACTATAACCCGTTTCTAATCCCTCGATTTGATGTTTTTCTACCAATGTCCCCACGTCTCCTGCGGATAATCTTGCTTCGCGAATATCTTTTAATAAAATCCCATTGAGTAAAGTTCATAATTCATGGTTATTATTTCGATCTAAAAAGTCCAAAAAGTCTTTTGCTTTCACGATCTGAATATTTTGATATTCAACCAGTGAAAGAAGATGTTTGTCCCCCGTGATAATATGGGTCGCATTGCCAACAATCGCACATTCTATGATCATATCGTCATCGGGATCATTGGGAACGGCTCTAAGTGTTCCACCTATAGAAACAATGCTAGAAGCATCACAAATTTCCTCAATGTATTTTCTAACTCGTTCTTCAGGAAATTTGATTTTTAGTAGAAGTTTTTCGGATAATTCGCCTAAAATCTCTGGACAAGTGACCGATCGAATCAGTTTGCTTTGGGCTAGGGAAAAACAACTATTCGGGCTACCGCCTTTAGAAAGCGCAGCAGATATGAGAATATTTGTGTCGAAGACAACAGTATAAATCACTACTTCTCATGAACGATTTCATCGATAAATTCTTCTCTTTCGTCTTCCGTCATGGTATCCCAATCGTAGCCGCGTTCTGCTGCGACGATTTTTGCCTGTTGGCTTCCGTAATCGGTTATAGCTTCCATATTTCCCCACTGACGCTGGATGAGGAATCTAAATAGTTCCTGTTGCTGTGCTTCGGGGAGTTGTTTGACTAATTCGATTACTTGTTCGTTGCTTAAGGTTAAGTTTGGCATAGGTCGCTTCTAGACACCAGCATGATTAATCAGTTTAACACGAGTCCTTAGCGGGGTGGGGAAACGGAGGGAATTTTCGTCCATGGTGACAACAGTAATCGTTTTTCCCAACCTATCGGAAAACTCGACACTATAACCCGTTTCTAATCCCTCGACTGGATACTTTTAATATCCCGACCTCTAGATAAATCTCTTTTTGTTTCTAATTGCAACCTAATGTGAATACATAACCAGAACTGTTAATTAGTCGTCCATTACTAACTACAAAAGATTGTTCCCATTTACTATTAGGCGCACTACGAGTTACGCCCGCAATAGTTGTATCTGTTACTCTTTCCCAAATTGCATTAGAAGATATTTTCCAAGCTCCTCGCCATACTATTACGCTTGTAGGATTATTGTTGAACTGGAATTGTTCAAAGGTACCATTAGAATTAAACCTACGTTGTACAGTTCCACTAGAAAAAGAACTTTTCCAGCAAGTACCCGCAATATCAGAATTATTTAAAGCGATTAATTGTTCATTATCAAAAGCTCCAGCCGAACCAGAGAAACTAACAATGAAAACACTGGCATAACCAATAAACTTTTTCATCATACACCTCTATAGACAGATGGTTAGTATTTACTGTAGATTCTAGATCATCAATTAAAAAAAGGGGCTTATTCAGCCCCCCATAAAACCCTAACTACCGCCAATCCTTGCCACATCACGGGCGTTGGCTTCAAAAGCGGCATCGAGGGCAGAATCGCCGGTTAAACCAGAATCTAACGCCTCTTTAATACACTGCAACATCCGCTTATAATCCTTGGGCATTACTTTAACAAACTTGGGCAACATTTCCGACCAATTTGCTAAAACTAGGGACGCTTTTTGACTTTGGGTGTAATCAGCATGGCGTTGAATTAACTCGCGTAAATCGTCGATTTCTTCCCCTTCTAGCGCCTCTAAAGCTACCATTTGGGTATTGCAACGAGTGGCGAAATCCCCCGACTCATCGAGGACGTAGGCGACACCACCACTCATTCCGGCGGCGAAATTGCGACCGGTAGGCCCTAAAACAACGACTTTACCCCCAGTCATATACTCGCAAGCGTGGTCGCCAACGGACTCAACCACCGTAGTCACCCCAGAGTTACGCACCCCAAAACGTTCCCCAGCAACCCCAGAAATATACACCTCACCACTGGTTGCACCGTATAAAGCCACATTACCGATGATAATATTCTCCTCGGCCACAAAAGTGGAACCTTTGGGCGGATAAACGATGATTTTGCCACCGCTTAAACCCTTACCCACATAATCATTGGCATCCCCTTCTAACTCCAGTGTCACCCCTTTGGGAACAAAAGCACCGAAACTCTGCCCCGCGCTGCCCTGAAAATGGAGATGTACGGTATCTTCCGGTAAACCCTCCCAGTGACGTTTAGTGATTTCGTTGCCTAAAATCGTCCCCACCACGCGGTTAATATTTTTAATCGGTAGTGTCGCCTTGACTTTTTCGCCTTTTTCAATGGCATCTTTGCATAAATCCACTAAAACGGTTATATCCAAGGACTTATCTAAACCGTGGTCCTGGGGAATCTGACAATAGCGTCCTACCTCTGCATCTACCTCCGGTTGATAGAGAATCGGAGTTAGGTCAATTCCTTTCGCTTTCCAATGTTCTACAGCCTGTTTCGGCTCTAATACATCAGTTCGCCCCACCATTTCATTTAAGGTGCGGAATCCCAATTCGGCCATAATTTCCCGCACTTCCTGGGCGATAAATTTCATGAAATTCACCGTATATTCGGGATCTCCGATGAAATTCTTCCGTAATAACGGATCCTGGGTCGCTACCCCCGCCGGACAGGTATTAAGATGACAAACCCGCATCATAATACAGCCTAACGTCACCAGTGGCGCGGTCGAAAAACCGAATTCTTCGGCCCCCAATAGCGTCGCTACCACCACATCGCGGCCGGTTTTCATCTGGCCATCGGTTTCCACCGCAATGCGACTGCGAAGATTATTTAACACCAATGTTTGATGGGTTTCTGCTAGTCCCAACTCCCAGGGTAAACCCGCGTGTTTAATCGAGGTTTGGGGTGAGGCTCCGGTCCCACCATCGAAACCAGAGATTAAAACCACGTCAGCGTGAGCTTTAGCGACTCCGGCGGCGATTGTACCAACTCCCACCTCAGAAACCAGTTTTACGCTCACTCTGGCCGCACGATTGGCATTTTTTAGGTCATGAATCAACTCCGCTAGGTCTTCAATGGAGTAGATATCGTGGTGGGGTGGGGGAGAGATTAAACCGACTCCGGGGGTGGAGTGACGGACTTTGGCAATCCAAGGATAGACTTTTTTACCCGGTAATTGACCGCCTTCGCCCGGTTTTGCCCCCTGGGCCATTTTTATCTGCAATTCTCGCGCTTGGGAGAGGTAAAGACTGGTGACACCAAAACGGCCGGAAGCTACCTGTTTAATGGCACTATTTTTCGAGTCTCCCTGTTCATTTGTCCAAGTGTAGCGCTCGGAATCTTCGCCGCCTTCCCCGGTGTTCGACTTGCCACCGATACGATTCATGGCAATAGCGAGGGATTCGTGGGCCTCTTTGGAAATGGACCCGTAACTCATGGCCCCGGTTTTAAAGCGTTTCATAATCGCTTCAATCGGTTCCACCTCTTCGATGGGGATACTTTCCCGGTTTTTAAAGGTTAATAGTCCCCGCAGGGTGAAGAATTTTTGATTTTGTTGGTTGACCAGTTGGGAATATTTCTTAAAGAGGTCGTATTTGCCCAATTTTACCGCTTGTTGCAGGGTATGAATGGTTTCTGGGCTAAAAAGATGGGCTTCCCCGTCTTTACGCCATTGATATTCACCGCCAATATCGAGGGTATGCACATTAACATCCCGGTCGGGGAAAGCGTGGCCATGTCTGAGTAGGGATTCCCGGGCAATAATTTCTAAATCGGCCCCTTCAATGCGGGAAGCTGTCCAAGTAAAATAGCGATCGACTACCGATCGATTTAAGCCGATAGCCTCGAATATTTGCGCCCCACGGTAGCTTTGCAGGGTAGAAATGCCAATTTTAGAGGCCACTTTAATTACGCCCTTGGTGGCGGCTTTTATGTAGTTTTTACAGGCACTCTGGTGGTCAACTCCTACCAATAAACCTTCCTCGATCATACTGCCGAGGGTGGCAAAGGCTAGATAGGGATTAATCGCACCGCAACCATAACCGAGTAAAAGGGCGTAGTGATGCACTTCCCGGGGTTCGCCGGATTCCAGGACAAGGCCGACTCTGGTGCGGGTTCCCTGCCGGATGAGGTGGTGGTGTAAACCGGCAACCGCCAGCAGTGAGGGAATCGGGGCGTGATTTTTATCGATACCTCGATCGCTTAAAATAATAATGCTCGCGCCCGCTAAAATTGCCTCGTCCACCTCTTGACAAATTGCCTCAATTGTGCAACGCATTCCCTCGACTCCCGAAGTGGGATCGAAGAGAATGGGAATAGTCACGGTTTTAAATTCGCTATTGCCCTGTAAACGCGCTAATTGGGCGTTAGTGAGGATGGGAGAGTTAAGTTTAATCAGGTGACAGCTTTCCGGCTGCGGATCCAAAAGATTTCTCTCCGCACCGATAGTGGTGATGGGAGAGGTGATAATTTCTTCGCGAATCGAGTCAATCGGGGGGTTAGTGACTTGGGCGAATAACTGCTGAAAGTAATCATAAAGCAGTTTTGGCCGATCGGACAAGACGGCTAGGGGTGTATCGGAACCCATGGAACCCACTGCTTCCACTCCATCCCGGCCCATGGGGGCTAATAAAAGACGTAATTCTTCAAAAGTGTAGCCGAAAGCGGTTTGCTGTTGAATTAGGGAAACAGCAGTTTCCGGTGGAGCAGTTTCAACGGCCGGTAAATCGTCTAAATTGACTAAATTTTCGTTTAACCACTGACGATAGGGTTTGGCTTTGGCAATACCTTCTTTTATCTCCTCATCGGCCACGATACGACCTTCTTTCATATCCACAAGGAACATCCGGCCGGGTTGCAGACGACCTTTAAAAGCGACGCGTTCCGGTTCAATGGGTAAAACTCCCGCTTCCGATGCCATAATTACTAGGTCATCTTTGGTGACGTAGTAACGGGAAGGACGCAAACCATTGCGGTCTAACACTGCTCCCATCATCGTACCATCGGTAAAAGCGATCGAGGCCGGACCATCCCAGGGTTCCATCAAACAGGAATGGTATTCATAGAAAGCTTTTTTCTCGTCACTCATCGATTCGTGGGCTGCCCAGGGTTCAGGAATCATCATCATGACAGCGTGAGGAAGAGAACGCCCCGATAAAACCATTAATTCTAGGGCATTATCAAAAATTAAGGAGTCACTACCTTCGATATTAATGACCGGCTGGATTTTTTTGATGTCTTCCCCGAATAAGGGTGAGGCAAACATCGACTGACGGGCGTGCATCCAGTTAATATTACCTCGCAGGGTATTAATTTCGCCATTGTGGGCAATATAACGGTAGGGGTGGGCGCGTTCCCAACTGGGGAAGGTATTGGTACTAAAACGGGAATGGACTAATCCTAAAGCACTTTGAAAGTCGGGGTCGTGTAAATCAGGGAAATAGTCGCCCACCTGTACCGGCATTAATTGCCCTTTATAGACAATGGTACGACTAGAAATACTGCAAGGATACCAGTAACGATTAAAGGATTGACGACTGAGGTGGGAACGCTTGCGAATAACGTATAATTTGCGTTCAAAGGCCAGATCATCGCTTAAATTGGCATCGCGTTCGATGAAAACCTGTTCGATAAAGGGTTCGGTAGATTTGGCCGAATTACCCAAACTGGAGTTATCCGTGGGAACATCACGCCAACCGAGAACTTTTAACCCCTCTTCGGCGGCGATTTTCTCGAATTCCTGGCGACTTTTCCCGCGAATTTCGGCATCAGGGGCCGTGTAGAGCATTCCTACCCCGTATTGTCCCGCTGCCGGCAAGGTAAAACCTAGATTACTGGTCACTTTCCGGAAAAATAGGTCGGGGATTTGGCATAAAATACCCGCCCCATCTCCGGTATTTTTTTCCGCACCGCACGCGCCACGGTGATCGAGGTTTAGTAGAATTGTTAAGGCCTGTTCAACAATATCGTGGGACTTTTTCCCCGTTTTATGAACGATAAAACCGACACCACAAGCATCATGTTCAAATTGGGGATCGTATAGTCCTTGTTTCCGTGGAGTTTGATTGTTATTCATCTTGTCTAATAGCCTAGCAGTCTGGAAGGGAATGGCCTAGAGGGTGAGCCAGAGTAGCGATTCTAGGTATATCAATTTTGTATCCAGACTGGACCTTCGGTCTTATATCTTAAGGAAATGTTTCGATGTGACAAGGGTTCCTTTATGCCGAAGAGATTATTCACGAATTTTTTAGCAGCGGATCGATTAAGTCGTCGGGAACGCGGTTATGCTCGATATAAGCGTTAATTTCCTCTAGATGGTCACTGTAATAGGTCAACGCACTGAAAATCTGACTTAACGTCAGATGGGGCATTCCTAGGGGGATTTCTTCGGGAGCGACCCCCATACGCCAAGTTTCGACGATGGCGCGGACGGGTGTACGCGTTCCTTTGATAATTGGTTCCCCGTGTAAGATCTCGTCGTCTCGAACGATATAGAGATATTCGGTCGCTTGAACCATCGCGGTTTTCTGGAGTGGATATCGTTTAGTTTATCGTATCGATCGAATAACTGTAACTGTACCGTGACTTGATTAGCTGACCGAGGGTCTGAACATGGCTCTTTAATGTGCTGGTTAAGACAAAGGGGCTGTTCTTGGTTTATTTACGCCAATAACAGCCCCCAAGTGACGAAAAGAGCGATGATTGCACCTATTTAGTCCGGTAGCTTGAAGTCTGGACTGTTATTGTAATTGAAATAACTCAGGAATGGATACTTTATGCCTGCTTTTTGTAGGAGTGATTCTAAGTAACGGAAAAATTCGTTATATTGAAGCGTCTTTTGTTTTTGCCAGGATTCGGCCGAAGTCTCATCGCTCATTTCAGACTCGACGAAGTCGTGTAGCGCAATCAGCGGCGTTGGAAAATCGACGACATCGAGCCGGTCAACTTCCACGTTCAATAGCAGCGCCTCAGCTTTCTTGGCACGTTTCAGATTATCACGCATCGCGTTATCGAGAAGCTGCTTTGTCTCGGTCGGAACGTAAACGCGGAAGGCGCGGCGCGACCCGGGTTGCTTGATGCTAATTTCTGCTAGACGATTTTTTCGTAAGTTGACCACAGCCGCGTCGGTGGCATCTTCCCATGAGACCGGCTTCGCGATTCTGATCCGAAACGTCGAAAATGACAGAGTCATCACCGCATTTTCCCCCCCCTCGTTGCCCTCGTTATCGACGTTGGGAAGCTTGTAATCAGGCAGGTCAACTTTTCCTCCTTGCAGGCTCTCGTAGGCAGGCTTGAGGAAGTTTTTGAAATATCCATAAGCCAGCACGCGTGGTGCGGGAACCAGCAAAGCATCAAAGTCCTGAAGCTGGGTAAGGTAGAGTAAAACAGGTTTTCTGGCTGTCGTTAGGGAATTGCTGGTAGGTTCAGCAGTGGCGATTGAGGACAGTAGAGTGATGGCACAAAAGAGCAGTGGAAGGGCAATTTTTTTTACTAACATTGTTGTTTCGTTCTAATTACATTGATACTCCTGCGAACCTAGGGACTAGAGCCAGAAGAACCCTAATCTTATTTAGTCCGGCAGCTTGAAGTCTGGACTGTTGTTGTAGTCGAAATAGCCCACGGAGGAACCCTCCATACCTTCTTCCCTTACATAAAAATCCAGAGAATCGAAAAACTCTTTGTACTGAATCGCCTTTTGCCGCTGCCAGTATCCAACTGCTGAACTCTCATCGTTTTTGCCTTTGAGAGTTGTTTGCTCAACGGACTTGACGAAATCGTAGAGCGCAATCAGCGGAGTTGGAAAATCCACGACATCGAACCGATCAAGTTCCACTTCGAGATTGTTGCTCATTGCGTCGTCAAGAAGCTTCTTTGTCTCAGTCGGAACGTAAACGCGGAAGGCGCGGGGTGAATTGGGTGCCTTCACGCTAATTTCTGCTAAACGATTCTCTCGTAACTGGCGGACAGCATTATTGGTAGCATGGTCCAACGACACAGGTTTTGCGATCCTGATCCGGAATGACGAATACGACAATGTCATTTTATTCTTCTCATTCGGGAGCTTGTAGTCAGGCAGCTTCACTTCCTTATCATCATTGTACAGGCACTCGTGGACAGGCTCGACGAAGTTCTTGAAATATCCGTAAGCCAGCGCACGCGACGCGGGAATCAGCAGAGGTTTGAAGTCTCCAAGTAGCGTATCGAGGTGGCTTCGCAGACCCTCCTTGAATTTCTCAATGTCATTGAAGGTGCGAAAGAGTCCCCGCGTCTGCATAGCCTTCCGGAACTCGCGGACACGTTCCAACTCCTGGGGATCGATCTCGGAGAGGTTGAATTCCCTGTCGGAGAAGTAGAGTAAAACGGGCTTCTTGGCGGCAGCGAACCTTTCGATCTCTTCGACTGTCCCGGCGATGCTGTTTTCGGTGGGCGAACCCAGGCGCTTGCCGACGATCCCGATGAGAATATCAGCCGGATCAAGGAGGCGCTGGTTGGTAACCGCCTGAAAGCTCCCCGGTCCTAATTCTGGAGTAGTATCTTCCTCCCACCGAATCGGTTTGAGCATGATGTGCCGCTCCTCCCCGTTGCGGGAGTTCCAGTCCCGAAGTACTTCCTCAACGGCCAGCCGCTCTTGTTTAAGATCATTGGTTGATGCGATGAAAACTTCCAATATACAGGCATCAAACATTGTCGCTACCTCCCCATCTTGTGTTTTTTATAAGTAATTTCGACTAGAATCGCTTGAACCATCGCGGTTTTCTGGAGTGGATATCGTTTAGTTTATCGTATCGATCGAACCCCCGACTATTCCCCATAAATATCGGTTCGGTTACTTCAGCCACCCGATCTCACTTGCGGCGATTGTTTCGCTCTTTCTCGCCATTTTTTTGAATTTTCTGTAATTACCTCGCACATCGATCGGGCTTTTTCCGCCGCATCCCGTGCCATTTCCAGAATTTCCTCTAGTTCCCGTTCATTTAGTCCTGTTTCTTTTTCTTCCATCACCGTAAACCCTGCAAGCGATTTTTAACCTTATTCTAGTTTCTAAAATACGTCCGAGCTATGATAGCTTGACTCTAGAGCTAAAGTAGAGATAGGGTTTAATTGGAGCCATGTATGGAAGCGATCGAATTTAGGACGGTTATTCATAAGGGTCAGGTGAGCGTTCCCCCCCGATATTCTTCTCGATGGGAAGGTAAGATGATACGCGTGATTGTTTTGGATGACTCGGAAATCGTCCCCGATTCGAGCCAGAAAACTGAAAAAACGATGTTCGAGGCGATTTCTTTAAATACACGGGGATTTACATTCGATCGGGACGAGGCTAATGCCCGATAAAGTTTTTTTTGATAGTTTAATACTGGCCAGCGCTCTGGAAGCGGGCTGTCAAATTCTCTACAGTGAAGATTTACAACATGGTCAGCGAATCGAGAATCAATTGATGATCGTTAATCCCTTTAGTTAAGTAGGTAGGTGTTAAAAGTTGTCAGACACCCCCCTTGATAAGTAGGGTTGATTCATGAATCAACCCTACTTATAATCAACCCTAGGGACTTGCGTGAGAATAATATCCCAATCGATCGGAGGGCGCAAGCTTTGCGCCCCTACAGTAACGGATTTTGTCCACAATGTAGGGGCGAACTGCGTTCGCCCAAAAGGTACATTATCAAAGCGCAAGTCCCCTACTATGAATTAACCCTACCTTGATAAGGAGGGCAGGGGGGATCAATCGGTCAAAATTACCCTTCTAGTTTCCGGCCTTTGCACAATAAACCGACCCCGGCAACAGAGAGTAAACCGAGAACCGTCGCTGGTTCGGGAACGGTGGTAGGAGCGGCGGGAGAGTAGGTTAGGGTTGTACTATTGACATCGAGGACACCACTGAATATATTTGCTCCTCCCTGGACAGAGAATAAACTCCCGAAGTTGCCAGGGACAAAATTTAGAGCCAAAGTATCGTTATTATTACTCTGAGCGATAAATGAACTCGCGGCAATCACCCCGCCACTGACCGTAAAACTATTACTCAGTAAAATAGTAAGATTCGCCAGAACATTAAAGGGGAGCGTGTAGCCCAGAGCGGAGGGAGCGGAAGTCACGATCAGCGAAGTGGCGGACAAATTTGTTCCATCTCCGTCTGGTAGGGTGAGCGTCCCCTGTACGGTTCCGTTCACCGGACCGGTTACGTTGCCGAAGGAGAAGTTAAAAGTGGCGGCACTGGCAACCGGTGCGAGGGTGGCGGTGGCTACTGTGGCGAGGGCGACGGTTAGGGGTTTGTTGAAGGATTTTTTCAGGGACATAATTCTGACTTGAATTTGTTTAAAATCTAGCCAAATCTTACCCCCCCCCCGATTTTGTCAAGGTTGTTGCTATTTATATTTATTATGCTTTATCTAGCTATTGATTACTCGATTGGGGATTGAGGGGGATCTGCCAAGAGAGCGGCGAAGTGGTGCGCTTTTCTAGGGTGCGGGGGGCGATCGGTAAAATTGGCATACACTATAATTATCAGAGCGATCGATGTTTATCTAAGTTAAAAACAACAATAAAACTAGCGATCGATGCACGTGATCAGTAAAGTTAAATTACGAGAGTTTTGGCAACGCCACTCGGACGCAGAAGACGCTCTTAGGGATTGGTATAACTTCGCTAGTAAGGCTAACTGGAAAAATTTAGTAGAGGTTCAAGGTCGCTTGCAGTATCAACCGAAACCGATTAATAACTCCCAAGAATACGAGCGATTTTTAAGCATAATTGAAGAGATGATGTCACGGGAGTTAAGCAATGACGAAGGAATATTATTCGATTTACTGGTGTTATTAGTGGAAGAATACGAGCGGAAATATTATCCGATCGCCCGAACAAATCCTACCGCTACGTTAGAATCTTTACTTGATGAATTCGATATCGATAGGGAGTGTCTTGTCGATATTTTCGGCGATCGGGATAGAGTAGAATCGGTGATAGGGGGGAAACAGGCGATCGCTCCTTCTCAAGCCGAGTCTCTAGCCGAATTTTTTAATCGTTTAAGTGCGAAACTGGCGTTAAGCGCCCGTGATTTTCTCTTGTAGCCTCGCTTTCCCTCGGGGACTGGGGGGGAAGACCATATAACAAATCCTTACTTTCTTCATAACTTTAGATTAATTAAGATAATGTTACAAAACTTTATGAAAAAGGCGTAGTATGATAATTTACGCCAGTAAAGCGAACACAATAAGGAGCAACACCCATAATGCAGTCGGCCGAGATGTTGCTGACAGTCCCCAAAGAGTATTTAAAAGCACCGGGGGGCTTCAACCCAAACGTTACCATGTTTTTCAGTGCCTTGAGCCTAATAACCCTATCTACCTGTGGCTATTGGCTATGGTCCTGGCCGGACTGGATTTGTTTTAGTGCTAATGTCCTCGCTTTACATTTATCGGGGACAGTTATCCACGATGCTTCTCATAATTCTGCCCATAGCAATCGGGTATTTAATGCTATTTTAGGTCATGGCAGTGCTTTAATGCTCGGTTTTGCCTTTCCGGTCTTCACTAGAGTCCATTTACAGCACCACGCGCACGTTAACGATCCCGAAAATGATCCGGATCATTTTGTCTCCACTGGTGGACCGTTGTGGATGATTGCGGCCAGATTTTTTTATCACGAAATCTTCTTTTTTAAGCGGCAACTCTGGCGAAAATACGAACTGCTGGAATGGTTCCTCAGTCGTCTTTTTGTGGCTACCATAGTCATCGTCGCCTGTCAATACGGTTTTATCAGCTATGTGATGAATTTTTGGTTTGTTCCCGCTTTAGTGGTGGGAATTGCCCTCGGTTTATTTTTCGATTATCTCCCCCATCGTCCTTTCCAAGAGCGTAATCGTTGGAAAAATGCCCGAGTTTACCCCAGTCCCCTGTTAAATCTGCTGATTTTAGGGCAGAATTATCATCTCGTGCATCATCTTTGGCCGTCGATTCCCTGGTACAAATACCAACCGGCATACTATGCCACTAAACCGCTTTTAGACGCAAAAGACTGTGAACAGTCTTTGGGTTTACTGCAAGGTAAGAATTTCTGGAGTTTTCTCTACGATGTCTTCCTAGGTATTCGCTTTCACTCCCATTCTTCTAAAACTTCTTGATCTTATTTATCGTAATGATGAGGTACAAAGTTTTCATTTTAGGGAGTCGGTGGTCGATTTTGTGAGAAACTCTCTATCTGTACTGGTTTTGTTGTCAACCTGATTTTTTGAAGGAGGATTTTATGAGTCAACATTGGGGAAAAGCCTTAATTTTAACAACAACTCTCTTGACAATTAACATCAATTATGCTAGGTCTTTAACCTTTGGTGAGGCCGTGGGTATTGGAGCGGGGGCCTTGTTAATCAACCGAGCGGTACAGGATAATAGACAACGTTATCGATTTGTGCCACCAGAGCAAGAATTTCAGCGCGGACTAGAGGACGGTTTTAACTTTGCCCGCTATGATAATCCGCGCAATTCCAGAGACTACGATGACGGTTTTATCGAAGGACGAAGACGGCGGGAGTCGGGTTGGTCCAGTCCCAACCGGAGAAACTAATTATTTGTTTGGTCTGCGTCCCACTTCGGCGGTTTCTTGAATGGAAAAGATCCTCAATTTGCCGTCGATGGGAGCGACTTTAGCCACCGCTTCCGATGCAACTATATAGTTATCACCCTCGGTGTTGGTAATATTGACTACCCGCTCGCGAGTGATAATCGCCATCTCGTTATTAGCAAGAATATCCACGTCCCAATTCTCAGAAAGAACCTCTATACTTTTAATATTTTTGTAGGATTCCTCTAAAAATATTTTATGTTCCGTGATGCCATCTAACTCAAAAATTTCGGTACTAGCATCGGTTTTAATGGTCAATTGCGAGGAAATAAACGGGGCATAGTGTTTGAGGATTAGGGGGATATTTTTATCTTTAATGGCGGTTTCAATGTCTTGAATCATTGCTTTAATTTCCGCTTCACTGATTTTTTGTCCCCAATCGCGATTACCCGATTGTTTCACCGGCACTATCGAGGGATTAGCATGGACAAAAGGGGGGGAGATACCGGGGAGAAGGGATAAACCGAGCAATAGAACAATTAATTGGGGAGAACGCATAATTTAATAAACTTGGTAAATTCAACCCGAATCATAGCATTTTCTCGTTACCGAATAAATCCTCAAGGTGAAAGGGCTGCATCTCATAAGTAGTCGTGCAAAATAAATTTCCTAGTGAAGATGGGCAAAAGGCAGGAGGCAAGAGGTGGTTAGATATGTGTAATTAATTTTGCGGCTCTTCTAGGTTCTGTGTGATAAGTTTAACTTACAATATGATTGATCAGTCTTTGTGTCCTTTGTGTCTTTGTGGTTCGTTCCACCCCCTCGCTCTTGAGAATGTATCTTAGAATACATTTTGCCCACCAAACCTAAGAGAGCCATTTTGCTTAGGTACTTATAAATAGACTCCTCTTCCACGACCTTTATAGACTTTTTTATAACTAATCTTTTTCTCAATTTAGTATTCAAGATATCCAGTTAAACGATAACTTTTCAAGATTTATTGTATCTTCTTTTCTAAGACTTTCTCATCCTTACCTGGTCTTTTTTGGGCTCTTCGGTTTGTCTTATGCAAGGGACGGGATGATAGGAGATGAAACCCTTATAGGCTCTTCCGGTTTCTGTGTGGAAACGAAGCCTATACTGATAGTTTCTTCGGCAAAATAGTCGTAAAAGTCTTTCTCCGTCAACATTTCACGATTCCATAAGCAAAAATTATCACACAAAGTCGAGAAGAGCCGGGACGGGATGATAGGAGATGAAACCCTTATAGAGAAAGACATTGCTGCGATATTTGTCAATTGTTTTCGATCTAGAGCGAGCTAATCAATTAAGTCTCTTGTCAGATAAGGATTTAGTCGATTTATGCCACCCGATCGAACTATACCAAGTAACGAAGAACCGTGATCAGTGAACTGAAAACTCACATCTGATAACTGACTCCGGACTGCCGATTACTGATTTGACATTTGGGCGGTGATTACGGTGAGATCGATCGCCCTTTCCCCCCTTCTGATTCTTAGGGGTAAAGATTGACCGATCCAGGCTTTTTCCACCATTTCCTGTAACTCAGCGCCATCGCTAACCGGTTGATTATTAGCTTTAACAATCACATCCGCGCGACGGATCCCGGCTTTTTCGGCATAAAACTGGTCTTCGCTTAACCCGGTCTATCGATTGTGTAAAACCGTGTGGGTAGCAGGAATAGGATAGCCCGCTTCACCGAAGGATTCATAGATAACCTTATTAGTGTCAAAATAGACCTGCCAATAGTTATCGTTACTGCAATAGGGACGTACTGCTAAGAGAAGTCCGGAGGGATTAAATTCTAAAATTTCCACATCGGGAGCGGGATCAGTCAAAACATTGGGGATACGGCTAATTTTATCCTTTAACAGAGCGATCGCTTCTGGGACATTTACCCCGTGACTTAATTGAGCGGTCAACTCCACACGACGATAGGGATTAGCGGAAAAATTTTGAATATTCCCAGAAAAAATGCTGTTATTGCCGACTACAGTTTTAATGTTGTCAGGAGTGTTAATAGTAGTGGCAAATAAACCCAATTCGTCCACCGTGCCAGTTATACCTCCCGCAGAGACAAAATCGCCCACCTTGAAGGGACGGAACATAACTAAAAAAGCCCCGGCGGCAAAATTGGCCAACAGCCCCCCCCAGGCAGCCCCGATCGCAATACCAGTAGCGGCTAAAAGTGCGGCAAAAGAAGTGGTTTCAACGCCAAAAAAGCCCAAAATCGCCACGATCAGGACAACTTGCAGGGCAATGAGGATGAAAGAAATGATATATCTAATGATGGTAGGATCGACGTTGCCCTTGGCCAAACTGGTTTTGAGCAGATTAACCGCTAGATTAATCAACCATTTACCGATAAACCAGAGTACGATCGCCCCGATTAATTTCGCCCCGAAGCTAATCGCTAAATCCCTGATAAAGTACATTTGATTGCTAACTTGAGCCGGATCCATAGTTATTATCCTCGCAAAGAAATAAAGCTAATTTACACACAGATTATAGGGGCGAGAGGAAAAACCGAGAACTCTCTCAAGGAAAAAAACCGATTTGGTGATGGGGAGTATTTTCAGTGAACAGTAAACAGTGAACTGAAAACTTACATCTGATAACTGATAACTGATTACTGATTACTGATTACTGATTACTGATTTGACATTTGGGCGGTGATTACGGTGAGATCGATCGCCCTTTCCCCCCTTCTGATTCTTAGGGGTAAAGATTGACCGATCCCGGCTTTTTCCACCATTTCCTGTAACTCAGCGCCATCGCTAACCGGTTGATTATTAGCTTTAACAATCACATCCGCGCGACGGATCCCGGCTTTTTCGGCGGGGGTATTGGGTAGGACTTTCACCACCAAAATTCCCGACACTTCCGGGACGATCATGGCAGAATTGGGGTTTTGATTATTAGCCCGGGCTAAATCGGGAGTTAGATTAACCATCTGCACACCAATATAGGGATGGGCCACCTTTTGACCTGATTCTAGGGTCGCTTGTAACTGCTTAGCCCGGTCGATGGGAATGGCAAAACCGATGCCCATGGCATCAGCACGAATCGCCGTATTGATACCGATGACTTCCCCTTGGGCGTTGAGTAAAGGACCGCCGGAATTGCCGGGGTTAATAGCGGCATCGGTTTGGATAAAATCAATGCGTTTATCGGGAATACCCGCCTTAGCCGCCGAGCGCCCGATCGTGCTAATAATTCCTAAAGTTACCGTATTATCTAGACCGACGGGATTGCCTACTGCGATCGCCCAGTCCCCCACTTGTATGGATGCGGAATTGCCCAGGACGGCCACAGGTAATTTTTCCCCTTGGGGATTAATTTTCACCACGGCTAAATCAGTGATCTCATCAGTACCGCGTACTTCTCCCTTGAAGCTACGACCATCTTTTAAAGTTACCGTTACCTTATCGGCATTATCGACCACATGGGCATTAGTTAAGATTAAACCACTGCCATCGATAATAAAACCCGATCCCTGGCCCGCCACTCGCTGCTGGGTGGGAAGACGAAACTGTTCTCCAAAAAACTCCTGAAAAAAAGGATCATCAAAAAAGGGGCTATTGGGACGAGTAATGATCGCTTCGGTGTCAATTCGCACCACTGCCGCACCTGTGCGGGCCACTGCCTTAGCGACAAAACTTTCCGCCGTCATCTCCGGGGGGATTCTGGCCAGATCGGTGGCAGCAGTGGGCAGATTTTGAGCATTTACCGCCGCTAAACTGCTAAAACCGAGCATAACTCCCAGAAAAGTTGCCAAAGCGTGGGTAATAGTTCGCCGTAACCCTGTAGGAAGTTTCATACTTTGATCTCTGAATTCTGATGTTTTAACTGTTTCTGTCTATCGGTTGACAGACCGACTATTAAAAATCTAACAAATCGATCGCTCCGATTAAATCGATGGTTGACACCAAATCCGTCTGCTGGCGGATTTGGTGATGGTTTGCCGTTTACTAATCTCTGATCACTAGGGGCGATTGCAGGGTAATATTTAAATCTCGATCGGGGTTAACAGAGTATAACTGCGCGGAACTACCACCGACAATTCCCGCCGTCGGTAAACCCCATCCTGCAAGGGTTCCCACGGCTGCCCCCGCTAAGACATCGAGAACTTCGATCTTGCGATCGCCCGTAAGGGCAGCGATCGCTGTGGCTGCCCCCGCACCGGCGACGGTTCCCGCTAAGATATCTTGAGTTTTTGCCCCTTTACGCACGGTTTCAGTGGTAGTAATTAATCGCGAAGTGGCATTGAGGGGAATAGTGCGATTACCCCCATCGAGGCGAATTTCCTCGGCAATAAACCGCACACCTTGGCCCATCGCTTGTAAAGTACCCTTGACTTCACTTCCCGCTGCAATCACCACACTCCCATTCCGGTTACGAATATCTCTGGCTACGGTTAAAGTCAGAGGAATAACATCACTTTTAGAAACTAAAATTTTATCGGCTTTCTCGTAATTCAAAGGGATAACTGTTCCCGCCGGAATCGAGATTTGTTGAGCGATGAGACTTTGCCGATTAATATTACTTTGAGCGAGGACGGGAAAAGTGCCGGACATGGAACCCATGAGCAGGGTAATCAGTAAGGCTGTACTGGCTCTGGTAACAGGATTGATAGACATAGCGGTTATCCTCTCAAAAAACAACAGTGAACTTTCTCTGTTTCTAGATTATTTTTTTCTGTCTGTCATGTCAGTCCCCTCCACAGGGAATTTTTTCCCTTTCTATAGGGAAAAAAGTAGAATGGCAGAATTTCTGCATTTTGTCCATCGACCGCAAAAGAGAGTCGAAAAGCCTAGAATGGTAAAAAACCTCGGATTGCCATCGTCTATGGAACTCGCTGCCGGAAAAATCCTTAGTCATCGCTACCAAATTATCCGTCAATTGGGAAAAGGGGGATTCGGACAGACTTTTTTGTCCTGCGATCGCCAGTTACCCAATCAAAATCGCTGTGTGATCAAACAATTTCAACCCCAGTGCCGGAATGCCGAAACTGTAGCCATCGCTAGACGACTCTTTGAAACCGAGGCGAAAATCCTGCAAGAATTGGGCAATCATCGCCATATTCCCCGTTTATTTGCTTATTTTGAGGAAAATGGGCAATTTTTCCTCGTGCAAGAATACATTGAAGGGGAAGATTTAGCCACAGAAATTACTGCCGGTGTCTATAGGCAAAATGAAGAGAAAGTAGTGGCTTTATTAATAGAAATTCTCTCAATTCTCGAATTTGTCCATCAGAAACAGGTGATCCATCGCGATGTTAATCCCTTCAATCTTATTCGTCGCAGCCAAGATGATCAATTGGTTTTAATTGATTTTGGTGCTGTCAAACAAATTAGCACTCAAGTAGTTAAAGAAGGTAAAACCGTTTCTACAGTCGCTATCGGTACCCCGGGTTATTTCCCTAGTGAACAGGCCCAAGGTTATCCCCGTTTTAGTAGCGATATCTATGCCACTGGTATGATTGGATTACAAGCTTTAACCGGTAAAGCTCCCCAAGATATTCCCTTGGATGCTCGCACGGGGGAAATTCTCTGGCAACATTTGGCCATGACTAGCGCCGAGTTTAGTGATGTTATTGATCGCATGATCCGCTATGATTTTCGTCAGCGTTATACCAGCGCCAGTGAAGCATTAATCGCTCTGAGAAAATTAGGAAAAATTCATCATCTCGATCCGAAAACTACCCAGGCGGTGAAATCTCAAAGTCAAGTTACTCGTCAAGGGAAATCTTTGCTAACAAAAATCTTGTTTGTATCGGGGACAATTGGTTTAATAGCTGGTGCTTATCTGGGTTTTGACTATTGGCAAAATTCTCGTAATTCTCTTGGTTACTATCAACAAGGTCAGACTTTTTATCAACTCAAACGTTATACTGATGCCCTTAATTCCTATGGTCAAGCCTTAAAAATTAATCCCGATTATCTTGAGGCATTGCAAGGAAAAGCCGATGCTTTATTGGCTTTAAAAAGATACTCGGAAGCTTTAAATACCTACGAAAAAGCTATTCAAATTAACCCAGATTCCGCTTGGCAAGCTTGGCTCGGTCGCGGGGAAGCTTTAGATAAATTAGGCAAAAATCAGGAGGCTTTAGAAAGTTTTGAGCGGGTCTTATCTCTTAATCCTGCCGCTAGTCAAGCTTGGCAAGGTAAAGCCGATATTTATCTAGAACTGCAACAATATTCCGCCGCTCAAAAAGCTCTTGAAAAATTGTTAACTTTTCAGCAAAATGATGCCAAAATCTGGTATAAAAAAGGCTGGTCATTACAAAATCTTGAGGATTATGAAGGGGCAGTTAAAGCCTACGATCAGGCTCTAGCGATCGAGTCAGATAATGCCTTAATTTGGTATCAAAAAGGGAATAGTTTGTATCAATTAAATAAAATTAATAATGCTTTAGAAAGTTATAGCAAAGCCGGACAATTTAATCCCCAATTTTCCCAAGCTTACTATAGTCAAGGGATTATTCTGCAAAAATTAGGCCGCAATTCAGAAGCTTTGGAGGCATTTACTCAAGCAACTAAAGCCAATTCTAATTATTATCAAGCTTGGTTAAATCAAGGCGTATTACTTCATCAACTGGAAAGATTTCAAGAAGCGATCGCATCCTACGAAAAAGCTCGCCGTATTTCTTCCCGAAAATCTGAAGTTTTTATCGGTATCGGTAACGCTTGCTATCGTTTAGGCGACTATTCCCAAGCCATAACCGCCTATCAACAGGCGATTCAAAGACAAAAAGATAACCCCGAAACCTGGAAAAGTTTAGGCAATAGTTGGTTTAAACTCGGTCAATACGAGCGAGCGATTCAAGCTTATCAAGAATCACTTCGTTATCGTTCCAATGACCAAGAAGTGCAAACACAAAAACAACTGGCAGAAACTCGCTGGCAAGAACTTCAGCAATCTCCCCAAAACCCAACCCCGAAAGTGGATAGCGAGGAACCAGTTCCCTAACTTCCGCTCTTTTTTCAGATAGTGATGCAATTCAGACTTGAATTGGCCAGCCTATTACTATAACATATAATCAATTTGCAAGAGTTCTAATTATTCACTACCAGCTAATCAGCGATCGCTATTTTAGTTCAGTATAAAAATTCTGCGCTATCCATAGCGTGGTAGGAAATGGGAGTTAGAAGACAAAACAGGATAGACTTTTCTCTAGTCCGATCGATTTTGGTGGCCATGAAGGATTTATTGGCGATTTTTAGCAAGGAATTAAGCTCTTGGTTTCGGCGCTGTTGGTTAGCGATACTCTTAACCGGCAGGGTTTTTTACTTCCTATTCACGCGCAAACCCGATTGGCGCGTCACCCAAGAACAAATGGTGGCAGCCGGGCCTGCTTCCCTGATTATTGCCATGATCACGGCTGCGGTGATCGGGATGATCTTTACCATCCAAGTGGCCCGGGAGTTCCAAGCTTTGGGTGCTGGCAGTATGGTGGGGGGAATTTTGGCCCTTGCTCTCGGTCGGGAACTCTGTCCGATTATGATGGCGATCGTGGTAGCCGGTCGGGTAGGATCGGCTTTTGCGGCGGAAATCGGCACCATGAAGGTGACAGAGCAGATCGACGCACTCTATATGCTCAAAACCGATCCCGTGGAATATCTGGTGCTGCCTCGTTTAATTGCCTGTTGTCTGATGGTTCCCGCTTTGAGTATTATGGCGTTGCTGATCGGTTTAGGTAGCGGTTTGCTGGTCGGCCAAAGTTTATACGGGATTGCTAATTCAGTTTTTCTCGACTCGGTTCGCGGTTTCCTGCGCGTGGGAGACGTGCTGAGTGGACCGGTTAAAGGGTTGGTTTTTGGGGCTTTAATTGCGATTATCGGCTGTAATTGGGGTTTAACGACCGATGGCGGTGCTAAGGGAGTCGGCCAAGCTACGACCGCAGCCGTAGTCACTATGCTCTTAGCGATTTTTGTATCTAATCTGCTGATGACTTGGATCTTGTTCCAAGGCTCTGGTAATAGTTCGGTTTTATTTGGACAGTAATTTTAGTTAAAAACGCTCATTTTCTAGCCATTGTTCTAAATCCTCTACTGACTGGAAATCTAATAAGGCCTCTCCTAAGTTTTCTAAATTTTGGCTCTTCGGTTCGTGTTATGCAATGTACGGGAGTTATAAGGGATGGAACCCTTATAGAGAAAGGCATTTAGCAATTTTTGTCAATTGTTTTTTATCTAGAGCGAACTAATCAATTAAGTCTCTTGCCAGATAAGGATTTAGTCGATTTATGCCCCCCTATCGAACCATAACAAGTAACGAAGAGCCTTAATTTTTGTTATTTAGGGCTTGCTGAATAAATCTAAAAACCTTGTTGGATCAGACTTTTAGACTTTTTTTCCCTCAAAAAGTGCCGACCTTTGGAGTGATTGGGGGGAAAATTCAGGTACTTTTTCCCTGAAAATTAGCTAATTGACCCCCTGAAAATCGGTAAAACCCCACACCCCATACCCCATACCCCACACCCCACACCCTGCCCCTAGGAAAAGCTTTTTCAGCAAACCCTATTTAGTAGGAGAAAAGGGCGCTCAATTGATCGCCCTTTTTTGTATATTTCAATTTACAGCAGTTATCCTATAGGTTATACTTCATTTTTATGAGAAATGCCGTAACTGGTAACTGATCACTGATAACTGATAATTAACGACGACCGAATAAACTCCAACCTTTGCCACCACTAACGGCCGGTTCAGCTTTTTCAGCGACGGAGGCAACTTCTGCGGGGGTTTCCTCATCAGAAAGATTAGAAAGATCGTAGTTTTCTACTAGGAAAAGAGACGCTTTTTCAATAGTAGAATAATCCCAGAAAAGCGTAGAAGGTAACTCTTGACCGACCCAATCTTCTAGATCACCCACCATCGTTACTGCATCGATCGAATCTAAACCATAACGGGTTAAAGGTTCAGTCACATTAATTGTTTTAGCATCCAAAGATAACTGATCAGCTAACTGTTTAACTAACCAATTTTGTACCAGATTATTAAGATTGGAGCTGGAGTTCATGGGTTTTTTCCTCGGTAGTTTGTGAAGGGGCTAATTGAAAAGGCACAATCGAAAAATGTTGATTTTCTTGATATAATTTCAGCAGTTCTTGGGCAACATTTTCTACATACACCTCAGATAGAGTGTAAGGCAGCGGCCGCAGAGTTCGCAGTAATCGGTGTAAACTCAACACCAACCATTCCCCCCGGGCAAAAAATTCCCCCAAGATAGAACGATTATAAAGCCAAGTGTGTAAACAAGCAGAAGCGGCGTGTAAAGTGCAGTATTTCTTGGCAATCTCGAACAATTCGGGTGATTGGTCGTGACCATACTCGAATTTCGATTGACTAATCTTTTCATCGTGAGCATTTAGTTCCTCTAAAACTAAATTACCCAACATCAATAGATTTTCTAATATCTCTGGGTCCACTTCGTCAGAATTTTTCAATCCTTCCAGTATATCAAGGGCAATTTCTAAACCTTGCAGGGAATCATCCATTCCCCGGCCAAATAATTCTAAATTATTGGGTTCAAAGGGAGGAACTGACTTTTCTAGGCTAAAAATCGCCTCTAAACGGGTTTTTAACGCCGACATGGTGCGCGAGTTGCGTTTAGCCCGATATTTGGTTAAAGGACGCAATTGTAGGATTAAAGCATGAAGATTGACGATCGAACTGCCGTCAAACATACTGATAATCGAATTATCCCGCAGTAGCTTCTGGAAGATGCCGAATTCGTGTTCTTCTCGCATATAAAAACGCGATCCCAAGACCACATAAACACTATTAACCATCTCCTCCAGACGGACAGTAACAAAATATTTTACCACCGAAGCCCAGACGCTAAACTGTTCGGGGATAATATGAAAACCTCTCGCAGCCGGAATCGTCTCGCAATCGCAAATAAGGATGTCAAGGAAAGCATCCACGAGAGTGCGCCGGGGTTGGGGCAAATCCATCACAGTTTTGTTATAAATTACCCGATTAACGGCAAAACCGAGGGTAGTTCTTAAAGCGGTATCGGCTGCCCCGTGGGAAAAAGCAGCGCACAACATTCGGGTAATCTGGAAACCTTTCAGGGCTAATTCTAAACCGTCTCCCTCCTCGCGTAAACGCATGGAATCAGGGACGAAACAATCCTTAAAACCAATGCCACTCATATCCGAGGCCCGCACACCATGGGTGTATATTTTCGGCAAATTATAGTATTTTTCGGGTTCTAATTGCCGTTTATCGACCATAAATAGGGTTAAACACTTCGGACCGCCGTTAGCATCGGTTTTCGCCAAAATAAAGGAAATTCCAGAGATAGTCGCCCGGTTAATCGGCCATTTCTCCCCATTGAGAATATAACCTCCTTCCACCTTCGTCGCGGTCAGATCACCATTGATCAGATCGCTGCCGTGTTCCTTTTCCGAGTAACCCAGACACATCGCCCCATAGTCATCCATGATAAAACGGGCGAGCTTCTGTTTCTGTTCTGGGGTTCCCGCCATCCAGTTTAAAAACGACCAGAATAGGGTAGTAAAAGCGATGCCGATAGTTTGATCCCGTCGAGACAGTACGCGCACAAAAGCGACAAATTCCTCAAAAGAGGTGAACTCACCGCCGCAATCCGTGGGAATGTAGTAGTGTTGGAGTTTCCAGTCGTATAACCAGCGAATTTCCTCGTGGGGAAATTCTTCGCTCTCGTCAATTTCGATCACCCGCTTGTAGGATAGAGGGTTATCGGGATTGAGAGGATCGCCTAAGTCTTTTTCCAGTGCTTCAGCAGTCCAGTATTGCTTAAGCTTTTTCATAGTGCCTCTAGGACAGATACAATGTGTTTTTCGTCAATGCCTTCGGTTAGAAGACCCGACCATGCACAAAAATTAACGACCATTCTAGACTTTTGGCCGTACAATGGCAACAATTTTTAATTTCGCCTTTACCTTAAATGTGCTAGAACCCACTTGGGTGGGGTGCTAGACTACCCTCTGCGGTAATTATGCCCAAATTGAGGTGATTAAACCGCACAGTGCGGTATTAGGTTTTATTGAGGCGGTGTTAGACCGATGGAAGTGGGATATTAGGATGGGGGAGGTTACTCGACCGCAGGGAGCGGTATGATTAATAGTTATGCGGCTCGTTCCCTGTTCATACTTTTTCCTTGAATGTAATATTCAACTGGCAGATTACGATTAGAATGTTTAAGGTACAAGTTTTGCTTGCCATAGGGTTTAGAAGTCTAGGAGCAATATGATGATGGAATCAATAGATGAACGGATAGATGCCAAAATTGGTGAGGTTCGTACTGAATCTATCGATCTCAGCTTTGGAGAAATCATCAGTTTATATTCTCAAAATGAACTCATTATTCAACCGGAATATCAAAGGTTATTCCGATGGTCTAATCAACAAAAGTCTCGTTTAATAGAATCCATACTTCTTGAGTTGCCAATACCACAGATATTTACTATTGAGAACTCAGATGGGGTTTTGGAGTTAATTGATGGCTTACAACGCCTTAGCTCTGTGATTCAATTCATTGATGCCAATGTACTGAATTTCACTGATATAGATGGAGAAAAGCTGAAATCTCTAAAGTTAGAAGGTTGTGATCAGATTTCAGAACTTAATAATCTGACTTTTGAAGATTTATCATTGAGACTCAAGCTTAGGATTAAAAGATCCTCTGTAAGGACAGTAATTATTAAAAGGCAAAGTAATTCTTTTCTGCGTTATGAAATGTTCAAGAGGTTAAATACTGGGGGATCAATTCTAGCTCCACAGGAAATTCGCAACTGTTCTTCTAGGATGTTTGGTGAGCCAGGTATAAAGTTCTATAGGTTTCTCCAAGAAAGATCCTCCTATTCAAACTTTAAGACTTGCATAGATACATTGTCTCAATCAGAAAAAGAACAAAAGGGAGACGAAGAGCTTGTCTTAAGATTTTTTGCCGCAAAAAATGCTCAAGATCTCTTCCGGGGGAGTGTGAGAGATTGGTTAGACACATACATGGAAAATATATTATTTGGAGAAATACAATTTGATTATTCTACTGAAACACAAGACTTTAATAGATTATTTGATTACTTGAGCCAAATTCTTGGCAGTGGTGCTTTTGTTCGATATCGCGATCAATCACCAATTGGTGCTTTAGCTCCAGCTTATTTTGAAGCTGTTACAATTGGCGTGTTTAGGATACTAGAAAGATTAGAGAATCTGGATAATTCTTCTGTTAGGGATGAAATAATCAAAATTGTTCAGTCAAACAGCTTTAAGGATAATATTGGACCTGGAGCTAACTCCAGAACTAAGCTTTCTAATAGAATTGGATGTATTCAAGAAGGTTTAAATCAACTCAGCTTCTGGAGTAATTTTAATGAGCAACTGGGCGAATGAGATCGAGGCTGATCTCAACTGGAGAGAAGGAGAACTGGCTGCAATTAAAATTCAAATATTAACGACTGATAGGGTTAAGCATCCTGTAAGGTATGAAGCTCTCTTGAGAGCTATTACTACTTTGCTATATGCTCACTATGAAGGTTTTTGTAGATTTGCATGGGATTTATACCTCGATACAATTCAAAGGCAAAATATTAAACGCAATCAATGCCGTGAGGAGGTTATAAAGCTATCGCTAAGGAAGCGCTTTAAAGAACTTGGAGGTGATTTGTCAGCAGATGGAGTTTGGAGCTTTTTTTTCAACGAATTGCCAGCTTTAATTAATGAGAATATTGAATTCAATATTCGCTTAGAAGCAGATAGCAATTTAAAGCCTATGCTGCTTAAAAAGAACTCTACAGATGCTGGTTTATCATGCTCAATGGTGGATCAACATGAGCTTTTACTTAAGACATTAGTAAGCAGGAGAAATAATATAGCTCATGGGCAGAAAGACATAATTCATGATCTGACTGAGTATAACAAGTATGAAAATGCGGCTTTGGAAGCTATGTATGAGCTAGGACTATCTGTAATTGATTGCTTAGATAATAAGAAGTATTTGAAACCATCAAATCCGCCTAGCTCATCATGAAATCTACGCATTTTAATCGCTGTAGGGTGCGTTCCCTAATGTGGCTCCTGCTGCTGCACCGATAGTGATTAAACCGCTGACTCATATCATTTTTCAAAAGTGATGACAGACTTAGTTGATTATTCCAAAGTGCAATTCCTCTCTGAGAGCGGAATTGCACTTTCAGATGTTAATCACGACTATTGAAAATTGGTATCAATTTCTTTTTCAACCAGATTTTGGAATACCAGCTATTATACTAAATCCGTTGAGTATAGGCTACATATCAGGAGAGGCACTCATGCAAGAGGCACTCATGCAAAACTGAGAATAAATAATCAGTTTTTAATAACCGGATTTAGTATTAGTTGTTGAGCAACTGAAGTAAGGTGGGCAATGCCCACCCTATTGTTGTATGGATGTAAGTTGGATTGCAAGCTCGAGTTTTTAACCAGGTAACGAATCCTCATCAAGAATTTTCTCAATTGTCCAAGGACAATCCACTGGTAAAGTTAATCCACTTTTGCGGCTCGCTTTTCCCAGAGCTTTTTGATAACAATAACCAAACCGTTCTAAGGCATGATTGTAGATTACCTGAGAGCGAAACAGCAAGCTCAATTCTAATCTGAAATTATCTATCTCGTCTGTCCAGTGGGGTAGGTAGTAAGGATGATTCCAGTAGGCGTAAAGTAGCAGGTGACTGAGGAGTTGAATAAGAAAAGAAAGCTTTCTGCTTTGTATTTGCGTTCATCCACCATTTCCTCTAATTCCTCGGCTAAAGTTTGCCAATCTAAAGTATTGCGATCAGGCGATCGCAGTTTTGCTGCTTGGTCTTGCAGCCAAGCTACATAGGGTTTGCGGCAAAAAGTCATTGAAAAGTACAGGTCTCTTAATCAATGATTTCACTTAGCTAAAAGCATAAGCTTTAGTTGTTGATTAATTTTTTAAATTATAACTTATCCTAATCATTGACCGAGAAAAAGTGCTGTTTTTCCATTTCAGACATAAAAAAGCCCAAAAAACCTGCCTCAACAGGTTAGAAAGATTCATGACTAAAAAAGTAATAGCAATCGCTGAAAAGGAAGTATGACTGGACTTCCCCGTTGACAAAAGGCCATAACCTATGCTGTAGGAGGGATTAAGAGAATTTCCGCCGCCCCGTTACTGGGTACAAATCAGGGAAACTCCCAATAAATCTAACGCTTTTTGTTGCAGTTGGGTCGGTCGAGTTATCTTAGAAAAACGATAACTTCCCTCCCTAATCGTACATTCCACTGTATTCAAGCAAATTGTCCCCAGGTCTTCCAACAAAGTCCGAAAGCTATGCACAGGGAGGTTCTCTTGATTCCGTTTTTTTCTCTCTTTAGACTGAGCGGATTCACTGCGACTCGCTTTAATCACATTCAGAGAACCATCATCAATTTCTTCATCCTCAAATAACAAAGGAGCCAAGCACTGTTTTAAATGCCATTCCACATAATAAGCCAACATACATAAAAAGATATGAGCTTTGACTCTATCACCCTTATAATGATATATAGGACGTACCTTTAAATCAATTGACTTATAACAGCGAAATGCCTCCTCCACTTGAGACAAACTTTTATAAGCTTTAACCGTCGTCGCTGCATCCATCAAAGTTGACTCCAGAGAAGTTCTTAACACATACACACCATCCAAAGCCGTTTCTTGAGCGATTAATTCCCGCTGACGCTGATAAGAAAAGCCTTCTTCTGTTATCTCTAAGTTATAGTATTTATTGACCTTAAACTGATTAAGAACCTTGCCCACTCTCAAAGCTATCTTATCTTGACCCTTTAAAGCTCTTTTCTCCCTTTGAGTCGCCTGAACAATCAAATCTAGTTCCTTCTCTACCGCTTCTAATAATGCCTCTCTTTGTAGTTGATTTTTCTGGGCGATTAAGGGATTCCGACAAGCAATTAATCTTTCATCGGGATAATCTTCACTCTCAAATTCCACCAAGTTTACCTGATCAAATAATCCTAATTGAATCACTTCTACCTCAGCCAGTTTCCGAATTTGAGGCTTAGTTAAACCAGTAATATAGTCTAATCCTTCTATGGGTTTTACTAATTCGTTGATTTTCGAGTTGGTTAAAATTCCTCTATCGCTTACCCAGACAACATTCTCAATCCCCCAACCCTTTCTGACTTTCTCAATTTGTCCGCTTAAAGTAGCACCGTCTGAAGTGTTTCCTTCAAATACTTCTACCGCTATCGGACAACCCTTGGCTGAACAGAGCAGACCAAAAACTATCTGAGTTTTCCCTTTCTTTTTATCTCGGTTATAACCATATTTTCCCAGTTCACAACCATTTCCTTCTAGGTAGGTAGAAGTGACATCATACAAGACTAATGTTCCTGATTCTAAGTGTTTAATTGCTAGGTGCTTCTCAATTTTCTCTTGTTTTTCTAATAACCAA
The DNA here is from genome assembly GCF_050500235.1 of Microcystis protocystis FBCC-A270. Classification (NCBI taxonomy): domain Bacteria; kingdom Bacillati; phylum Cyanobacteriota; class Cyanophyceae; order Chroococcales; family Microcystaceae; genus Microcystis; species Microcystis protocystis. Next base: position 3,209,764 of record NZ_CP191407.1, on the reverse strand, counting down.
TCTAAGGCGTTATATAATTCGTCTTCATCGGCTTTCTCTAAGTCTAACAATTGTCCTAAACTCTGACTACAAGTCTCGCTATTAAACCCTCTCGCTGTGGCTAGTTTCGATTTAGGATTGATGATTCTTGCCACAATCATCGCCACTACTAAGTTTCTGATTCGTGAGGATTTTTCACTGATTATTTTATCTAAACCTAATTTTTTAATCGTCTCTAAAATAGCCATCACATGACCATGAGGAAGACTTCTAATCACTTCAAAATGATTGGGAATGCCTTCATTCATGGACAGTGTTGCCCCTTTGAGAGCCAGTTTCAAATTGTCGATAATATCATCGGGTAATTTTGAGAGATTGGCCAGGGTTCTTTTTTTGACTTGATCTCCTTCTCGGTAGGACTCCCGAAGAAGAACGGCGGGGGGGGAATTACGGTTAGGAACTTTTTCTATATACATGGCTATCATTCTAGCAAATAGAGAGAATTCTTGTCCATTAAGAAATGTTACAAATTACATGGGTACATTAAGAAAAGTTAAGGGGCGTATCCATTGATGGATAAGGGTTTTCGGCTATTATAGTATATATGTATGGGGGAAGTTCAGGTATGAGGAAGTTTAGCCATCACTTTACCTAAACTAAATCTTCTTTTCCCTTGTCCAAATTTGCCCTCTATACAATTCCGAATCATCTCATCATCGGTAGCTTGTTTCTTTTGTTCTTTACTAACATTTTTGGCTGGTCTTCCTAATGGGGGACCACTGATTCTGATTCCCATTTCTTTACACCAAGCTCGGTTTTCTCTGGTTCGATAAATTTTGTCCACATGAACTGATTCTGGATAGTATCCTGTATAGTCATAATAAGCTTCTATTTGTGCTTTTAAATCTCCCGATTCATTAAAGTTATCCCAACTAATCCGGTCTAAAAATATGTAACCATCTATACAGCTTGCTGAGAATTTAGCCCCAAATTCTACGGGTTTTCCAGCTTTTCCTCTGACTATCGGACGGATGTGGGGTTGAGTTAAGCTGACAATAGAGCCAAAAAAAGCTTCCCTGCTACCTGCCACTTGCTCCCAACTCTTGACCATCTCCAATCAGGATAAACGCCGCCCAAAAGAAAGGATGAAGGTCAATATGGGCGAGTTTTGCTTGACGGAGGGCTTCCGCTTTGGTCATGCCCTGTTGTAAATTGGCATAAAATTGATTTAAAATCGCCGCCGTGGGCAATTCTGGGCTGTTTTGTTGGGAATATTGCACAAAATCAGTAGCATTCCAAAGACTGGCGAGGGTAGTTTTCGCCCCCGCTCTTTCCCAAACATAGGCCAAACCCGCCAAACCGACTCCATCCACTTCCCGCGCCGTTTCACAAGCGCCAATAGTAATCAGTTCGGTGTTTTGCAGTCCCAGTTTCACGGCATCTTTGAGTTCATACTCTCTCTTGTTGGCAAACAGTAGGGTATTCGCTTTCATGCCTAGGCTAGGACACCCCTCTGGACGGAAACAACCATGAGTGCCTAAGTGCAGAATAGGAAACCGAGGCGATTGGCTTAAAAAGGCGTCGAGGGTGGCTTGTTGGTGTTTGTAGATTTGGCTGTTGGCATAGGTTTTTTGCAGAAAATCCGCTTGGGCTTCTGTCCCGATTAATTCGGCTTGGGTAGGACGGGGATTAGCAAAGACGAGGACACTAGGATTATTGACTTTCGGCGTGGGTTGGGGCTGCACTTTACTCAGACGGGTGAGGTAGTGAATGGGATATTTTTGCAGGAGATACTGTTGGGTTTGGTTGTCGTAGAGGGTTTCAAAGGGGATTCTTTGCAAAGCACCCGTGGCAATGATGGCCAGGGTTTGATTCGGGGCAATTTGGGCTTCAATGGGACGAATCAGCAGGTCATAGAGTTGGGAACTGAGGGCGCGATCGACGATTTCTAGGTCGCTTTCCAGTTGACTGGCGTAGCGTTGCAGACGCTCATTAAGATCTTTAGGGACGGGAACTTGCTGAACCTTAAGGCTAGTACGGGTAAGGGTAAAGAGGGCGACGGTATGTTCAACGTTATCTATCCCTGTGAGTAGGACGGGTTGGAGGAGGGTGGTATTAGCAGGTAGATTGGCTTGCAGTTGGGCGAGGTCAGTGGGGGTAATTTCCAGTAAATCGGCTAATTCGGGGTATTTTTCCACAAGGATTTCCGCTTGTTCGCTGAGGGCGGCTTGTTGTTGCAGGACTTGTCGGGAGAGGGTGTCGCTGAAGTTGGTTTGTAATTCTTGGCGCCGGGCTTCCAGTTGCCGTGCCTGTGCTTTCCACTCCTGATAAGCTTGATTGGCGACAGGATTTTTGACTTGTCCTTCCGTTCCCGCAAGGCGATCGTAATCCACGAGGTCAAAAGTGGTGCTGAGATTTGCCCATTCAAAAGCTTTTTGAGGGGAATTCTGGCGAATCAGGAGATCCACTAGGGCAATGCTTGTCCCTGGCTGACTTTCTAGGAAGGTTGCCCGCAAGGAACGGCTAACCCCCCGCCTTAGCTCCAGAATCAGATTAGCGGATTGTTCCAAATAGTCCAAAGCCTTTTGCTTTTCCCCTAAAGCATCATAGACAGCCCCAATATTACTGAGAGTAACGGCTTCCCCAGAGCGATCGCCCACTGCCCGTCTTAAGGGTAAAGCCTGTAGGTAATAGTCTAATGCCTTCTGTTTCTCCCCTAAAGCAGAATAGACACCACCAATATTATTGAGAGTAGTGGCTTCCCCAGAGCGATCGCCCACCGCCCGTCTTAAGGGTAAAGCCTGTTGGAAGTAGTCTAAAGCCTTTTGTTTCTCCCCTAAATCATCATAGACACGACCAATATTATTGAGAGTAGTGGCTTCCCCAGAGCGATTGCCCACCGCCCGTCTTAAGAGTAAAGCCTGTTGGTAGTAGTCTAATGCCTTCTGTTTCTCCCCTAAAGCAGAATAGACACCACCAATATTATTGAGAGTAGTGGCTTCCCCAGAGCGATCGCCCACCGCCCGCCATAAGGGTAAAGCCTGTTGGAAGTAGTCTAAAGCCTTTTGTTTCTCCCCTAAATCATCATAGACACGACCAATATTATTGAGGGTAATCGCTTCCCCCGTGCGATTGCCCACCGCCCGCGATAAGGGTAAAGCCTGTTGGAAGTAGTCTAATGCCTTCTGTTTCTCCCCTAAAGCAGAATAGACACCACCAATATTATTGAGGGTAATCGCTTCCCCCGTGCGATTGCCCACCGCCCGCGATAAGGGTAAAGCCTGTAGGTAATAGTCTAATGCCTTCTGTTTCTCCCCTAAAGCAGAATAGACACCACCAATATTATTGAGAGTAGTGGCTTCCCCAGAGCGATCGCCCACCGCCCGTCTTAAGGGTAAAGCCTGTTGGAAGTAGTCTAAAGCCTTTTGTTTCTCCCCTAAATCATCATAGACACGACCAATATTATTGAGAGTAGTGGCTTCCCCGGAGCGATCGCCCACTGCCCGTCTTAAGGGTAAAGCCTGTTGGAAGTAGTCTAATGCCTTCTGTTTCTCCCCTAAATCTGAATAGACAGCACCAATATTACTGAGAGTAGTGGCTTCCCCTGCGCGATCTCCCACCGCCCGCGATAAGGGTAAAGCCTGTTGGAAGTAGTCTAAAGCCTTTTGTTTCTCCCCTAAATCATCATAGACACGACCAATATTATTGAGAGTAGTGGCTTCCCCGGAGCGATCACCCACCGCCCGCGATAAGGGTAAAGCCTGTTGGAAGTAGTCTAATGCCTTCTGTTTCTCCCCTAAATCTGAATAGACAGCACCAATATTACTGAGAGTAGTGGCTTCCACTGCGCGATTGCCCACCGACTGAAGTATGGGTAAAGCCTGTTGGTAGTAGTCTAATGCCTTCTGTTTTTCTCCTAAAAGATCATAGATACGCCCTAAACCGGTGAGGACGACTGCTTGCTCTAATTTGCTATCGAGTTGCTGATAAAGCTTTAACGCCTGTTGCCACTTCCCTAATGCCCCCTGATAGCCTTGTAATGTTCCAGACTGGAACAATTCAGCACCTTCTTGAAGTAATCGATCTGCTTCTTGACGTAAATCTGTCTGCACCAATAGGGGGGAAGCTATAACCGTCAAATGCGGCGCTGTTACGACTAGCCCTAGACTGAGTAAGATCCCTAAACCTGTCTTCATTGCTTCCCCTCGCCAGACTCAAATGATTCTTTATATTATCTCAATAATGCCAGTATCAGGATTTTGAGGATTGGAGGATTTTCAGGATGGGGTTGGGGGTGGGTGTCCTATTCCCTGTATCTTTTAATTATGTACTCCTTGCCAATAACCTAATCCTGTTAATCCCTTAATCCTCAATGCCAGTATCAGGATTTTGAGGATTTGAGGATTTTCAGGATAGATATAATATTCTTTATGATCCTTTAATTATCCTACTCCTTGCCAATAACTTAATCCTGTTAATCCCTTAATTCTCAATCCCAGTATCAGGATTTTGAGGATTTGAGGATTTTCAGGATAGATATAATATTCTTTATGATCCTTTAATTATCTACTCCTTGCCAATAACCTAATCCTGTTAATCCTTTAATCCTCAATGCCAGTATCAGGATTTTGAGGATTGGAGGATTTTCAGGATAGATATAATATTCTTTATGATCCTTTAATTATAGACTTTTCACAAGTCACCTAATCCTGTTAATCCCTTAATCCTCAATGCCAGTATCAGGATTTTGAGGATTGGAGGATTTTCAGGATAGATATAATATTCTTTATGATCCTTTAATTATGTACTCCTTGCCAATAACCTAATCTTGTTAATCCCTTAATCCTCTAAATCCTGATACTGATATTTGTTATCTATTATTAAATATCTTTTTGTATTCTAAACTGGTTGCGCCAAAGTTGATTAATAAACCAACAGGAAAATTATAAGCAACGACGTAATTTTTTGCTTGTGCAAGATGGACATTTTCTAGGCGAATTACTGCTTTTAATTCGACAATGACTTTTCCTTCTACGGTAAAATCAGCGCGTCTTGTTCCGACTTGTATTCCTTCATAAAAGATAAGTTGTTCTTTTTCTCTTTCAAAGGTTAATCCTGTTTTTCCTAATTCAATATCGAGACATCTTTGATAGATGACTTCTTGAAACCCATTCCCCAGTGTTCGATGGATTTTCATACAACAACCAATAATTTTATAGGTGATTTCGTCTAATTCCATAATGCCAGTATCAGGATTTTGAGGATTGGAGGATTTTCAGGATGGGGTTGAGGGTGGGTGTCCTATTCCCTGCATCCTTTAATTATAGACTCTTCACAAGTCACCTAATCCTGTTAATCCCTTAATCCTAAATGCCAGTATCAGGATTTTGAGGATTTGAGGATTTTCAGGATAGATATAATATTCTTTATGATCCTTTAATTATAGACTCTTCACAAGTCACCTAATCCTGTTAATCCTTTAATCCTAAATGCCAGTATCAGGATTTTGAGGATTTGAGGATTTTCAGGATAGATATAATATTCTTTATGATCCTTTAATTATAGACTCTTCACAAGTCACCTAATCCTGTTAATCCCTTAATCCTAAATGCCAGTATCAGGATTTAGGGGATTGGAGGATTTTCAGGATAGATATAATATTCTTTATGATCCTTTAATTATAGACTTTTCACAAGTCACCTAATCCTGTTAATCCTTTAATCCTAAATGCCAGTATCAGGATTTAGGGGATTGGAGGATTTTCAGGATAGATATAATATTCTTTATGATCCTTTAATTATAGACTTTTCACAAGTCACCTAATCCTGTTAATCCTTTAATCCTAAAAATCCTGATACTGATTTTTATTGACATAATTTTGGTGATTAATTTGCCCGACAACGCACCACTCCTGCCGCTTTTAACTCGCCATTAGCAAATTCTAACTGTTTCAACACATAACCATAAGCCCCTTTCTGAGTTAACTCTCTTTGCATCTGTGGAGGCAAATCTGATAAGTTAATCTCTACCTGCTTACGCTTTTGCTTTTCCACCAAACTCAAATGCTCAAAACGGCGCGGTAGAGCATAAACCGAACCACATCGCTTGTCCTCTCCCTGAATCACAATTATCGGGTTTTCGGGAATACTGATGATGGTTTCTCCCTCTAAGGTTAATTGTGTCACTTGGGCAATGGGTAGATTAAACTCCTTACCCCCTTGCTTAAAAGAAATCCGACGCTGAGGGCGATCGAACCGAGTTAACGTCACCCCCTTATAATCTCTGCCATTGTGTAACGTAATATTTGCTAATCGTGGTAAAGCCGCTTCGAGGGTGGGTGCTTGAGCGATACTAGAAACAGTCAAAAATCCCAAAAAAACTAAAGCTATACCAGATAAAATTTCTAAACGTCTGACCATAACTCGCCCTACAATGATCATCTATAATAACTTTAATTTTAGCGTTCTTTTTTAGCGTTAGTAGCCCCCTGTGACGACTCCTTCTCCCCCGACGATTCTCCTCAATCTTGCCAGTGCCGCCGGTCTCATTGGTGCGGGATTGTACTATACAGGTTGGGTCTATCGTTGGGCATACTTTGCCTATTACCAACTCGGTATCACCAGCCTCGATTTTCCGGTTGAATCCTTCTTATTACTCCCTCTTCAAGTCTTCTTTGGTACGCCTCAAAGTATTGCTAACACCCTGATTATTGCCCTTCTGATTCCTATACTTTTTCAGCTTTCCACCCTTTGTCTTGCTTTCCTTCACTGGCAATATCAACAGTGGCTCACTAGACTGAAAAATTGGCAACTGAAAAGACAAAACCAACGCAATCGCCGAAAAATACCCTATGCTCCTCGTCCCCGCTTTCAGCGTCAGTTAACCCTTCCTCTCGTCTCAGAACTGATTCTCCTGAGTTGGATTCTCTTACTCATCTTCCATCTTGCCCGGGATCAAGGTTTAAAGGATGCCCGTCGAGATGCGGTGAATCCCACTTCTACTCTCCCCGTTGTCACCCTGATTAGTGCCAAGGAACTGCTCATTTTAGGTAAAGAAGCAGGGGATCTTGACCCCAATCAGCCCCTTTTTGAAGCCCTAACGCCCGAAGATCAGCAGAGTCTCATTGGTGATCCTAATTTAGCCCGCATTATTCAACAGCGCAACCTAACCGATACGGAGCAAGATCGCGTCTGGCGATTATTACTGGAAAGAGGGGGATGGCTGTACCTTTTTCGTGCTTTACCCCAAGATGCCCCCAAAACTGAACATCCCGTACTGCTAGGTGTCGCTAAATCTAACGTCGGTCGGCAGTTGCTTATTTTAAGCCCTGAACCCGTTAAATCCACTAAATAGTATAGAACAGTCTCAAGTTATCTACTGGTGGCGATTTCCACTTCGGGTAAGATTTCTAAAGATAAACGGGTTCTGACAGTGCCAGAAAGACGTTTAAGCAGTTGTGGGCGTAAATCGCGCAGAATATAGATTAATTCGTCTCCTGTGCGCCATTCTTCCCTTTCTGTGACTACCTGTAGGGAATTATCGCGACGCAATAGTAGGGGCAGCAGTTCACCATTTTCGATTAATTTAGTTAATCTGGTTTGTTGTTCGCTCAAATCATCGGCTTTAAAGATAGTTTTACCTAATTTAATCTGATTATCGTCTAAATACTGATTCCATTCCTTGACCGAAAAACTAGGGAGAAAAACCTGATTAACCTTATTTTTATCTGGGTTGGGGGTTCCCGCAAAGGCAGCCAACAACCGGGGAGGATGAAATTCCTCGCTGGCTCTTTGGACTAAAACCAGATTAACCTCGCTATTATTAGTCAAAACTAGAAAAGTCCCCATGGATTCGATGCCTGCTTCTTGCAGTATTTTTGTATCAAGTGCGCTACTCTGCAGCACCGTCAAACCGTCTTCTTTTGCTTGCTGACAGGCTGCGGCATCCGTATCGATTAAAACCACGGTTTCCCCTTGTTCTTGGAATAAACAGCCGATTAAGCGACCTAGGGGATTACAACCGACGATTACTGCTCCTGTTGCCGCAGAAGAAGTGATTTTTAGCCCTTTTGCCACCCACCGCGCCGTTAATCCCTGAATAAAAACGGTCATTAAAATTGTTAAAAAGACTAAAGCTTTGATCGCTTCACCGCCATTAATACCGGCACGGGTGAGTAAAATGGCAAATAAAGAAGCTACGGAGGCAGAAACGATTCCCCTAGGGGCAACCCAAGCGATAAATAACTTATGTCGCCAATTTAGGTCACTTTTTAGGGTACACAGAGCCACACTTAGGGGACGTACCACCAGCATCAAGACTAACACCGTCAGGACGCTGCCCCAACCCAAAGCGATGACACTGGCGATCGAAAGATCCGCCGCTAGTAAAATAAACAGTACCGACACGCAAAGAGTCGTTAATTGACCCTTAAAACGCCTTAATAACCGCTCATCGGGAACAGCCGCCGCTTTTAGGACAATTCCCGCCATTACCACCGCCATTAACCCCGATTCACTGCGACTAAATTGCGATAAACCAAATAACCCCCAGACTCCCGCTAAAACCACGAGATTCTTTAACTCAAAAGTGAGAAAATTGCAAGTTTTTATAATAAAACTTAACAATCCGCCTCCAGCAATGCCGATCGCCGCCCCGATGCCTAAACGCAGGGTTAAACCGGTGATAATTTCCATGGGGCGGGAATGACTATCAATAATCGTATTTAGCACCACTACGGCTAAAATTGCGCCCACAGGGTCGATTAATACCCCTTCTCCTTCCAAAAGCGTCGCCACCCGTCGATCTACGGCTACTTGCTTCAGCAAAGGCCCGATCACCGTCGGACCAGTTACCACCACTAAAGAAGCGTAAAGAAAAGCGATCGGCCAGGGAAATTCCCCCAACCAGTGGGCTGCCATACCGCCACCGATGAGAGTGATGGAAGTACCGAGGGTGACAAGATTGCGTAAACTGCCAGAAACTCGCCCTAATTCCCGTCCGCTTAGGCTTAAACCGCCTTCAAATAGGATAATCGCCACAGAGAGAGCAACAAGGACTTCTAAACCAATTCCCAGACTTTGGGGGTGTAAAATTTCCCAACCATCAGACCCCAAAGCAATCCCAAAAATGAGCAGGAAAACAATACTGGGAACTTTCAGGTATTCGGCAATGACTTGGGCTGTAATCCCCGCCACCACAGTGATGACAATTTGCAGAGTAAGGGCGAAAGATGGATCCATGTTTAGCGATCGGTTATCGGCTATCGAGGCGGGGTTATGGTTGGGGTTTAATGATTCTAATTATAGTTTTGATTCCCGCTTCAGCCCGGTCGGGAGGAAATAAGCATAACAAGCTCTAGAAAACGGGTTTCTCAAAGAAACCCGTTTTCTAACTGATAAATCAAAAAGATTGGGATTGAATTGCTGTGATTACCACCGTATTGATAATATCGGGAACGGTACAACCGCGACTGAGATCATTGACGGGTTTTTTTAATCCCTGTAGGATTGGACCGATGGCTAAAGCTTTCGTTTCCCGCTGCACGGCTTTATAAGTATTATTACCTGTATTCAGGTCAGGAAAAATAAACACCGTCGCTTGGCCCGCTACCTCTGACCCCGGCATTTTTTGGGCAGCTACTTCCCTATCCACGGCCGCATCGTACTGAATCGGGCCTTCTAACTTCAAATCGGGGCGTTTTTCCCTAGCGATTTTGGTCGCTTGTCGTACTTTTTCCACGTCTTCTCCCTGGCCCGATTGACCCGAAGAATAGGAAAGCAGGGCGATTCGCGGTTCAATTCCGAATTTTTGGGCGGTTTCGGCAGAAGATAGGGCGATTTCGGCTAATTCCTCGGCACTGGGGTCGGGATTGACCGCACAATCCCCATAAACCAAGACCCGATCCTCTAGACACATAAAAAAGACCGAGGAGACGATCGCACAATCGGGCTTAGTTTTGATAATCTGGAGTGCAGGCCGAATCGTGTGTTGAGTGGTATGCACTGCCCCCGATACCATACCATCAGCATCGCCTTGATACACCATTAAAGTGCCAAAATAGGAGACATCCTGAGCATAATCCCGGGCCATGTCGAGATTCATTCCCTTGGCTTTTCTCGCTTCGTAGAGGGTCTGCACATAGCTTTCAAAATGGGGACTAGCCACGGGGTCAATAATTTGCAGGCGATCGAGATCGAGAGTGATACCATGTTTTTTAATCACCATTGCGATCTCGTCCGGTTGTCCCAAGAGGGTTAAATCAACGATATCCTGTTCGATTAAAACTGTGGCTGCCTGGAGGATGCGCGGTTCGGTCCCTTCGGCCAAAACGATGTGACGTTTTTGCGCTTTGGCCTGTTGTACGAGATTATAGGTGAACATCTTCGGGGTAATCCCCTGGGTCCGCAAAGTGTGAATTTGCGCTTCTAGGCGATCGAGATTGATGTTACTGTGAAAAAGCTGCAGACTGAGGTTAATTTTATCGTAGTCCGTCGAGGTTAGGGTGGTTCGCACATCGTGGATGCGTTCGGCCGTGGTGTAGGTATCGGTGGTGACGGAGAGAATCGGTAAGGGATCGGGCAAACCTTCAATTAAACGGGCGATCGAAGGATTGAGGTTATGACCTGCTGTTAAGACTATACCGGCTAATTGGGGATAATTGGCCGATTGGTGGGCCTGTAACATCCCGATAATCACATCGCCGCGATCCCAAGGGGTGATAATTAAACTATCTTCTTTTAACCGCTCTAGGGCATTTTGCATCTGCATGGCCACCACCAGAAAGTTACTAGCTAAACTATCTAATCTCTGCTGTCCGTAGAGAACTTTTGCCTGCAATTGTTGGGCGATTTCTGCTACTCGCGGGCTGCTAAGTTTGGCATTATGGGGAATTACTCCTAGGGCATATTCTTGTGGAGGAAAAATTTTAGTCAGGGTTTTCCGTAATTCCTCTATTTTTTCCTCTTCAGCTTGATTGATAATAATCCCAATCACCTTACAACCTTTATCTTGGTAGGTATCGCAGGAAATCAGGATCGGACTAAGGGCATCTTCGATACTGCGCTGGTGAGCATTACCTAATATTAAGATGGGATGGCCGAGATTTTTGGCAATTTCTGTATTTAGTTCAAATTCAAAGGCGGAATTTTCTTGCAGGTAATCGGAACCTTCACAGAGGATAAAATCATATTTTTTTTCTAAGTTTTTAAACTTTTTGATAATTCTTTCAATGATTTCATCAAATTTTTGTTGTACCAATAAATCCTTAACTTCTTCATAACATAAACCGAAGGCTTCTTCGTAGGTTTGTTCTAATTTAAAATAATTGAGGATTAAGTCAATGTCTTCATCCCGATGACCTTCGGAACAGTCGAGAACAATTGGCTGGAAAAAGGCAACTTTATTAGTTTTGCGGAGAATTAAGTCGATAATTCCTAAAGCTACTAACGCTTTACCGCTTCCCGTTGCCGTCGTGCTGATATATAAAGAGTTAGTCATGGGTAGAGAAGAATAATAACGAGGGTGGAATTTAATTCACTCACCCCAACCTTGAGGTGGGCTTTTTCAGCTAAATCTAGATAATTTTGATGAATCTGTTGATGGCAATAATTAACTTTTAAGTAAGTAGTTCTAATCAAATAGAAGATTGATCCCCCCTTAATCCCCCCTTGATCCCCCCTTAATCCCCCTTAATAAGGTGGTTTTGATCCCCCCTTAATCCCCCCTTAATCCACCCTTGATCCCCCCTTAATAAGGTGGTTTTGATCCCCCCTTAATCCCCCCTTAATCCCCCCTTAATAAGGTGGTTTTGATCCCCCCTTAATCCCCCCTTAATAAGGGGGGCTGCGATCAAGTTGTCTATAAGGGCGTGAATTGTTGGGAAATTTTCAGGTAAACTATCTTTAGTTGTTGGCTAATCCAGAGATTTTTCTCACAGAGCGATCGCTGTTTGAATATCTACCAGAGAGTGATGGACTATACCTTGTAATCTAGCAGTTATTTTGTCCGATTGCTGTTCACTGGTAACATTTTTTCCATGAACTTGATTTAATTTCCTCAGACTAAAATAAAGACTCCATAAAATCCTATCACTGGCTTTCCAGCTAGGGCTTGGTTTTTCATAAAGATTTAAGCTTATCTCCCTCGGATTGCCATTAAATTTTAACTGGAAGCAATTACCCCAGATTGTTGAAACCATTGGCTAATTCCGGCGGCTAAAACTTGCGCTAATTGTTTTTGTGCCTGAGTATCGGTAATCCATTCAAATTCTTGAGGGTTACTCATAAATCCTAACTCTAATAACAATGAAGGACTACTATAAGGCCGAGTTAAAGCTAAATTATTCCAAAATACTCCATAGGAAGGACGGTTAAGATTTTTGGTTAAATAATCGTGGAGAAAAACCGATAAATCCGCTGCCTGGGGATGATACCAAAATATGCCAATTCCTTTAGTATTTAAGGCATCTCCATCATCGGGTAAAGCATTATAGTGAACCGATAGTGCTAGGGTTGGTTGCAGATTATTAATCATCTCTACCCGTGCCGGTAAAGATAAGTCGATGTCAGTTTCTCTGGTTAAATAAACTGTTGCCCCCAATTTTTCTAACTCCCGTTTAATTAATTTAGACATAAGCAAATTAATCTCTTTTTCCGTGTAACCCGTTGGACCGACAGCACCAGTTTCTTTACCTCCGTGTCCGGGATCTAATAAAATAACTTTGCCCTGTAAATTTTCACTTTTTTCCGGGGGATGACGCAGGGTTAAGATTAAATTTGTCCCCTGATAACGAAGACTATAACCCCACTGTTGTTTTTGATTAAGATTAAAAGTGTATTCTATCGTGGTCGGGTTAATTTGTCGCCAATCTAAACGTCTAACTAAAGGATTATCCACCAGAAAAATTGTATCGGTTTGGGCAATGGTATTATAAAGGGTCAAAATAAATTTATCATCTTCTTGTCTCACGGCGATGGGTACAGGATGGGAGAGGGGAAAAATAATTTCTGTTGCTTGATTGATACTGCGAGAAGAGAGACCACGAATATTAGCATTATCTAGGACTTCATTAACTATTAAACGGGTTTCTCGCTCTAAAATCCAACCACCATAATCTAACCGTAACCAATCCCCTTCTTTCCCGGTGACTCTCGCTTTCGTGCCTTGGGGTAAAGGAGTTAAACGGGAATAATTACTACCCGGCCCCGTGCGAGCTACTCCTTGGTCTGCTATAATTTCAATCACTGGTAAATTTTGATCGCTAATAATGTTAATTTCTCCTTGACCTTGTTGGCTAATCGAGCGATTATTTAATTGTGCTGTAAAAATAGGTTTTCCTAAGTTAGCCTCTTGCTTAAACTGCTGACAACCTCGATAGTAACCAGTTTTATCCTCGGAATTCGCTTGATTAAGATTAGTTAAAACTGCGGCATTACTAGGCAGTTTTGTGGTTTGAGTTTGGGGTAAAAGAGGTAAGATTTTATCTCCTAACTGCACAGAAACCTGAGCTTGGGGAGTGGCAATCGCACTAAAACAAATCCATTCCCCCACTAACCTCGTCTTATGGACAGAAGGACTGAGAGAGTTATCAGCAAAAGCTAATCCTTGGAGAATAATTGCTTGAGTATCTAGACGAATTATTTGACGATTAATAGTTTGGTTTTGATAGCGAATAGTGAAATTATTTTCGCCAACTTCTAGGGGAAAACTAGGGGCAAAATATCCTTTAGCACTGCGTTGAATCGGTTGATTATTGAGCAAAACTTGACCCGATGGAGGAGCAGAACCAATAAAAAAGATTCTCGATGCCGTGGTTTGATGATTATCGGGAGGATAAACAATCATTAATGAGGTAGATTTGGCGCTGATACTGTGATAAAAACCGATTAATAGGACTAAACCTAAACCGATTAAGATATTTTGCCCAAAAGTTCTCACCTTTAACCAGAATCGCCCCATATTATCCCCCTCTTAGCTGACAAATATTATCCTAAGACAAATTCTAAAGGTTTGTTGTTCGTCTTCTAAGCTGTACTGCATTTAAACTGATCAGGAAATTCAGTACAAATGCTCTGACTTCTTCTCCCCTCTCCCCTCTCCCCATTCCCCAATTCATAATTCATAATTCCCACACCCTGTTTGTGACCCTCATCCCTTATGATCGATATAGATTAACTTTTGTAAAGGAATCGGAGTTATGGCTTTAACCGTTGGAACAATCGCACCGAACTTTACCACCACCGACGATACTGGAAAAACCGTTTCCCTGTCGGATTTTCAAGGTAAAGTCGTAGTTTTATACTTCTATCCCAAAGATGATACCCCCGGCTGCACCAAGCAAGCGCAAAGTTTCCGGGATAACTACGAACAATACCAAGACAAGGAAATAGTAGTCTTCGGGGTGAGCAGGGATGACCAAGGTTCCCATGCACAATTTAAAGAAAAATACAGTTTACCCTTCCAATTGCTCGTAGATACCGATGGTGCTATCACCAAAGCTTATGATGTCGATGGTGGTGGCTATTCTAAGCGCGTCACCTATATCATCGATGCGGAAGGCAAAATTAGCTATATGGATGACAAAGTGAATACCGCTAGTCACGCATCGGATATTCTCTGCGTCGTCGGTTAATTTTTCCTAAAATCTTTTCTGGGTGTGTTAGGGGAGCCTAATACACCCGATATCTATTTTTTAGTTCACTGATAATCAGTTTTTAATAACCGGATTGAGTATGACTAAATAGGGCCTGCTGATGATGAACTGAATATCAAAAATCGGACTAAAATAATACTATTATCAAATATCTTGGTGGGATTAATCGGCAATCATGGTTAAGTTTAGCAAGTACCTAAAGAGGTTTGGGATTGTTGCTGGAGTGGCTTTTTTGTTGTTGGTTACTCACCGAGCGGCTCCCCGAAAGGCAGTGGAAAATGAGCAGATGAAGGGGGTTTGGTTAACCAATATTGGCACGATATTGTTACATCACACTACGTCCTTAGATGAGGTGTTAAATCATCTTTCGCAATCGGGTTATGACCGGGTGTATTTTAGTGTTTATGGGTTTGGGGGAACACTTTATCCGACTTCCCAACGTCCGACGAATTGGTTGTTTGTGCCGCCGTTGAGCAATCCCTGGAGGGCAGCGGTTAAGGAGTCTTTACGGCAGGGTTTGAAGCCATTTGCTTGGTTTGAGTATGGTTTGATGTTATCCCCTAAGGATCCCATTGCCAAAAAGCATCCGGATTGGCTATTAAAAACGCCCGCAGGGAAGACGGTGGTGGAAACCAATGTCTGGTTAGATCCGGCGAATCCGCAGGTACAAGCCTATCTTTTGGGGAATATGGAAGATATTTTAAAAGAAAAAGATTTGGCGGGGATTCAGTTAGATGATCATTGGGCAGTTCCGCGTGTTTTTGGTAATAAAAGTCAGGCTTTAACGAATTTAACCCGCAAGTTGCACGATCATGTCAAGGCGATTAATCCCAAGTTGGTGGTGAGTCTTTCGCCTAATCCTCACTCTTTTGCGGTGAATAAATATAATCAAAATTGGTTGGCTTGGGTGCGTCAAGGGATTGTGGATGAGGTGGTCTTACAGATCTATCGGAAAACTCCCAATCAGGTGGCGGCAAGTCTTTCGGGATCGGGACTGGCGACAGCTTCCCGGGATGTGCCGGTGGGGGTGGGTTTATATGCGGGTTGGAATCCTGATTTTTCCTTAAAGGGTTTACAAGCTCAGGTGAGGACGGTGGAGCAGCAGGGTTATGGCTATTCGTTATTTTGTTGGGAGTTTGTGGTCATGCGTCATCTTTTTAATCATATTCCTCGGTTTTAAGGGACTTCCAGAGAATAAAATACCCAACAAAAAAATAGAAAAGTGTTTTTTTGAAAAAGTAATTATTTTTGTCTAGGAAAACAAAGAGTCTCCCATTACAACCTATTTTTCCGAAAAAAAATAGCAGCATAAACTTTTATACTTCCGAGCTTTTTCGAGTATAACAAGGACAAGTTAAAGAATCAAATACAGTTTTTAGCTAACCATCTTAGTTAACTACAAACTAGGTCTTATCATAATAAATATCAATAAACCATTGCCCCAAATCGGGAAAGTCTTGATTCGTTGATTCTGTGAGACGTTCGATTTTTTCTTCGATTTTTTCCATGGCTTTTTTAGTAAGCTTTACTCCTTTTTCGTAAGTTTCAGTAATCAACTTAACAATCGGGTGTTTTCCTTTCCAAGTCATAGTTTGGGCGAATTTCAAAGCTGTTTCGATTTCATCTAAAATACTCCCATTCCAATGGTTTTCTAACACAGCCCAGGTTCGTTCAATAGGATTATATTTACTATGGTAGGGGGGATAGTAAGCTAAACGTATATTAACTTGATATTTTTGGGAAAACTCAACTATACGTTTCATAAACTGAGTTCGTCTCGAATTATTTTCTGATCCATTATCTTGATTAATTATCAAAGTTTTAATTTTCTCAAAACGAGATTTTTCAGATTCCCAGAAATCCTCTAATATATCAACAATAAAGTCACTGGTGACTGTGGAGGTAGTGAAATAAAAAAACAACTCATCAAATTCTGGAATAAATATTCCGTAAGGGGTTAGGGTTGTTTTCGGATTAAAATCATGATCGTTTGTTTCGACAGTTATTCTATTTTTACCTCCTCGATCAAACAGTCCAATATTAACACGGGCTTTGGCATCTAAACTAAGACGTAACATCGTAGGGTCTTCATCCGCTTCCCGATTAATGTTAGCTAATTCCTCAAAGATTGCCTCGGTTTCTGGAATTTTTTTTGAGGTAAAACTTTAGCGACTCTTTTCAGACGATAACCTAAGTTATTTAATTTAACCCGAATAGTTTCCTCGCTCGGTAAATCCTCATCACTGTACCCATATTTAGAGATTAATTGCTTTCGGACTTCGGCCGCACTCAGTCTCACATAAAGCCTTTGGCTTTTAAAACTTGGGTCAGTTTGGCTTTGAGAATCCACTAAATTTTTGATGTTTTCCAATAGAAAAGGTAAATGTTCTTCTGCTTTTTTCCGCCCCTTAGCTGAATGATTATCAACACAAATAATGCCTCTTTTTAGTTCTTTAATTCCTTTACGAATAGTAGTTCGATTCCAGCCTAACTCCTGTGCAGCAAGGGTTTGTCCCCCATAGCCTAATTCTAAGACTGTTTGCGCCATGAATCTTCTTTTAGCTGCACCTTTTAATTGAAGTGCAGTTTCACTGAGCAATTTCTTGAGGGAATCAGTTAATTCCATATATTCTTAAAAAGAAAAACTTGATTAATAATGTACAGGATTAATTCTACTACAAAATTGGAAGGAGGGGGCAACCATCGATCCCTACCTCCCACACTCCGAGAATGATTATTATTCTTGAGAATGAATAGTTTATTTTTTGGAAGTCCCTAAGTAGGTAGGCGTTAAAAATTATCAGATGCCCCCCTTATTAAGGAGGGATTAAGGGGGGACTAAGGGGGGATCGGCACCCCCCTTATCAAGCTATCCATTAGTCAGATCTTTCTTAACAAAAAGAGAAGAAACTTAAAAAAAGGGGAAACGATTGATAGGTATAGTTTTGAAAGAAGGAATTAAGGTGGAGGTAAGCAAAAAAATGGAGAAATGGGCAGCCCAAGAATTACAGTATGCAGACCTAGGGGACACCAGAAGAAAGAAAAGGTTAATCAGTATCGTAGAAAACTTGGCCAGCCAACCTAGTACAAGTGTGCCACAAGCTTCGGGAAATCTAGCCGCAGCGAGTGCCACCTACGACTTTTGGAATTCCCCCTATTTTCACCCCTCAGATATAATTGCCGCCCAAGCCAAAAGTACAGTAGAAAGAATCAAAGAACATCCAATAGTTTTGGCAGTGCAAGACACAACAAGTTTAGACTTTACGACGCAAAAAGCCAAAAAAGGAATGGGTTATCTAGATTATAAAAGATCCTTTGGTCTCAAAGTTCATACCACCTTAGGAGTGTCAGCGCAAGGAATACCTTTAGGACTGATTAATCAATATGTCTGGGCAAGAGAAGAAAAGAATTTAGGGATTGCCAAGCAACGCAAAAAAAGAGAAACCGAAGAAAAAGAAAGTCAAAGATGGTTAGATTCTTTGTCAGAAACACAACAACAAATACCCGAAGAAATTCAAGTAGTAACAATCGGAGATTGTGAGGCAGACATATTTGATTTATTTGCCCAATCAAGAAGTCCTAACTCTCATTTATTAATCCGAGGAACTCATAACCGAAAAGTTAACTATCTCGAAGACAAGCAAAAGTCAGGGCATCCAGAGCCTAAATATTTACATCAATCCATCAGAGAAATAAAAGCCTGTGGTAGCCTAGATGTGCAAGTAAAACGCAATCCTAATCACGAGGCTAGACTAGCTAAACTAACAGTTAGATTTGCCGGGAGCATCCCAGTTTTGCAATGAGTAAAAATACTCAGGCAATATCGCCGTTGAGATAAGCACAACGTAGCTTCAAATACTGAGGAACATTCTCTGCTTTCCATTGTGCTCCCACAATTTTCATTCTTGCACCTATTTGCTTAATCTTTGACTCTACACTTCCAGAACCGATGCAAATCCCTTGTGATTGATAGAGTTCGTAATTGGGTATTCTTTCTCGATGTTTATCGACATATTTGGTGAAATTTATAGCCTGTTTCTTTTTGCATCCCTCTAATTCCTCTAAAACTCTTTTCACCTCTCCTTTCCATAAATTCTCTTTGATTCTATTCAGACGCTGGTTTGACCCGCCTATTTTATTCATATTCTCTACTAAATGATACCAATCCAATATTTCTCTCCTTTTAACACCGATTTTCTCCATCAGATTCCACACCCCATCATGACCATCTCCTAAACAGGTGACTACCTCTGTTAAGGGCTGACGGTTCACCCATTCCAGTAATTCTTCATTTTGCTGAAAAAATCCCGCACATTCTTGACCATGCAGACTTACTGCTTTGTAATCTCGACCTTGACTCGGTTGTCCTTTGGGCGTTCTGATTCTGACTTTTCCGACCTCTACACTCAATGCTTCTACCGGACTCTTTGCTTCTGCTTCCTCAAATTTATATCTTTGTACAAGCCTCTGTTGACTACTGCCTGAAACTGCCATTCCTGTCGCCATTTTGATATCTTTTTCCGCATCTTCAAAAGAGACTTTAGCCACTGCTCCTAAGCAACATTTCTCCAGCATGGGACTTAATCGATTATTCTTGCTTAATCCTAGTTTATCGGCTTGTTTCTCGCTTATCTTGACTTTCCCTATGATACTGCTTACGCTTTTGGTTCGCCCTGCTTGGGTTCCTGTTGCTGATTCAAAAAAAAATTGCCTATGGCAGGACCCAATGTAGTCAGCCAATGGTCTCGCAGGGCGGTTTCAATGCCCTCAAAGCTACGTAGTTGTTCTTCTGGGGTATTATCGACTAGAATTTGAGCAATGGCTTTTAAATGTTGATCTAGTTGTTCTTTTTGGTCTGTATTCATGATTCTACCGTTTAATTGTTTCTCTTTATTTTGCCTTAGCTAACGTTTTTAGTCTCTAAGCATTTATACTTATTGCAAAATTGGGATGCTCCCCTCTATCATTCTTTGAATCTCTTCTTCCGTTACGTCATTTCTTCGGCTAACATTTAAAATATCTCCTTCTTTTAATTGTTCGAGTATATTCTCGGCTAGTCTTTTCGTATAGGTTCGTTTCTTGGCGACAAAATCTAACTCTTCGCTAAAGGGTTTCTGACAATTACCGCACTTAAATTGACGACGATTAACTTGTAGGTACACTGGTTGACCTGAGAGCGGTAAATCTTTGACTAAATGTCGATGATTTTGGTGAAGTTTATCGCTCTCTAACCCACAACGAGGACAGGCTGCTTTTTTATTTTTCGATTCGATTTGGAAAACTATACCGATATTTTCTAGGTGTCGATAGCCTTGAATACAGGTTCCTTGTAGGTTCAAAAATTTGTCAAGTATCATAAGTAAAATAATCTCGTTTGGCTCTTCTCGGCTTTGTGTGATAAGTTTTGCTTATAGAATCGTGAAATGCTTACTGGACAAGACTTTTAAGACTATTTTGCAGAAGAAACTATCAGTATAGACCTCGTTTCCACACAGAAACCAGAAGAGCCCTCGTTTTTGGCTATTATATCAAATCTTAACTCGATTGTCTATCTTTTGGTATTAACCTATTTGTGCCTTAAGTCCTTTCCTGTATGAATTTCAGCTACTTTTGAGCGTAGTTGCTCTCATCGAATTTTATTTTAAGTTAATTATTTGCATAACAATTCCCGAAGAGCCTTAATTAGGTTAGATTCATCAATTTGTCGCCACCAAAGAATCTTTTCATAATCAGGTAATCTATCCCACATTCGAGAAGCAATGCTACTTTTACCCCATCCCCCCATTCCGTGAATTAATACCCCTACTTTGTTATAATCTGTTTTTAGAGTTCGTAAACAGTTTTGTAATTGACGACGACGACCTACAAACTCCTCTCGACTGGCTACCCTTAAACGATTTTCATCATCCCTAAATTCTAAGGTTGTAGTCGGTTTTGGCAGTTGTTTCCGTCCCTTTGTTCTTAAGGGAGTCACTAAGGCTTGGGGTAAAGTATTGCTGATATATAATCGTAATTTATGCCAATCTCGTGCATTTTGCTTAATTAAAGATTGATAGGTAGATGCGATCGCTTTTGCCACCGTTTCCCCTTGGGATAACTCCCAATACAAGCGACTTGCCGCCTCAGTAGCATCCTTATCGCGGACATTTTGACCCCATCCTAAAACAGCAGTTGCACCCAGATTCAATAATTCTTCAGCCATCGAGGGAACTACACCATCACTAGCATAACCTGTACGGCAACCAGAGAGGAAAATTAAGGGAGGTAAAGGGTATCTTAATGCTGTAGCAATTTCTGATGTATTACTATAAACTAAACCCCCATATTCGTCTTCAGTAAGAAAGCAAGGTTTTTCATTTTGATGGGTTGCATGACCTGTTAAATGGAAGATATCAAAGTAATTTTTCTCATATTCCCCAACCACATAACTCAACTCAGTTAAACAACCACTTTCTTCTACTCTCAAATTAGCAGGAGTGCGTTTTGTTGCTTCTAAAATTTGCCCTTCTTCTGCTTCATAATCTAATTCGGGTTCAACATCTAAGGGAGAAGTTGCCATAAATAGCACATTTAAAGCACGATTTTTGGGTTGAGTTACTATTACAATTGATTGACTATTAGATACCCATCTAATAGGGATAATAGGGGGTTGTTTTTCTACTAGGAAACATTGACCATCATGTAATAATTCCCACGGTAGATGGGCAAGTCCCTTATCTGCCGCAATGGCAATAATCAACCCTTGTTGCTGAGATTCCTTGAGCGCATTGGCTAAAAGACGGTTATTCCCATCCAACCAATGATAGAGTTTTTGTCCTGTAATGGCATAATCTACGGGAATACGGGTATAATAATTCGTCTCTGCTTGGTTGCCTAAATCTTTAATTTCAGCCAGAGGGAGTCTGCGTTCTTCATATTGATTAGGATTGTCCCAAAAATAGCGTAAAGAGACATAATCCGAGCCTTGAGGCGTTAAGCTAATATGAAGGATTTTCATGTACCTAATCCTCTGGCGGTAAAGCTAACACAGTCTCAGTAATAGCATAATAGCCGATGAATGTCAAGCACAGGGTAATCGTATGAAGAACCTTACATTTTATACAAAACGACGTGCGATTACCCTGTAAAATCGAGAGCCTTCAGTCCAACATTGTAATTGCTCATTACTTAGTCCTAATCTGAATAAAAATCACTAGATCAAGTGCATTGACTTGGCAGCGGCGGTGAGTTCGTCTCGAAACGCTGGATCCGCTAGTCCGATCAAAGACTCCGCCCTTTCGGTTGAGGAGAGTCCCTTGAGATCGACAACACCGTTTTCAGTGACCACATAGTGAACATCGGTGCGGGGTGTCGTGACCGGCCCAGAAAGCCGAGGAACGATCTTACTGATCTTGCCATCCTTGATTGAAGACTGGAAGGCGATGAAGGACATACCGCCCTTCGAGGCATAGGCCCCCTGGACGAAATCCAACTGGCCACCGGTCGAGGTAAACTGATGACCGCCAACATATTCCGAATTGCAAGCTCCGGTTAAGTTCATTTCAATTGTGGAATTTACCGACACCACATTGTCATTTTGGGCAATCACAGCCGGGTCATTCACATAATTGACGGGATGACTTTCCAGCGAGATGTTGTCATTGATGAAGTTGTAGAAAGCTTCATCTCCCATGGCAAAGGTGAAGACAGATTTGCCCAGGTTGATTTTTTTCCATTTGTTGGTGACAACACCGTTCTGAATCAGGCTTGCTAAAGCAGGAACGAGTACCTCAGTATGAATGCCGAGATCCTGCCAATCCATTAGCGCCTCGCAGACTCCGCTAGGTACTCCACCTACGCCGATTTGCAGACAGGCGTGTTCAGGAATTCGTTCTGCAATTAACTGGCCAATCTTCCTCTCTTGCTCCGTGACCGGTCGAGGTTTCAGCATTGGCAACGGAACATGATGTTCTACGATGGTATCTACTTCGGAAATATGCAATAGATCTCTTGCATAAGTCTAGACAAAATAGGATAAAATAGTCCAAGAGTTAAGATTGAAAGATGACTTACGAACAAGTAAAAACTTTAAAGCCAACAGAGTTCAAACGCTTGTGTGGCGTGTATCCAGATACATTTAAGGATATGGTAACAGTCCTAAAGGCAGAAAAAGTTTGGCAAAAAAAGACAGGTAGACCTAGCAAATTGAGTACGGAAGACCAACTACTAATAACACTAGAATATTGGCGAGAATATCGCACCTATTTTCATCTGGGAAATAGTTGGGGTATTAACGAATCAACGGCGTATAGAATTGTTAGGAAAGTAGAGAATATTCTCATCAAATCAGGTCTGTTTAATCTACCGAAAAAAAAAGCCCTCTTAGAAAGTAATAGTGAAATAGAAGTAATAGTGGTGGATGTGTCAGAACAGGAGATAGAAAGACCCAAAAAAAAACAGAAATCATACTATAGTGGCAAGCAGGGATACCACACATTAAAGTCGCAAGTCGTTGCCGATCTCGCGCAGCGAGCGCGTTGCGACCAAAAAAGCGAGCAGGTAATCTGTGTCCGTTGTGAGAAAGGAAGAGTCCATGATTTTCGACTGTGGAAAGAGAGCAAAATAAGGTTAAATAAGAAAATAGAAATATTAGGGGATAAAGGCTATCAAGGAATTCAGAAGCTCCATCAAAACAGTCAAATTCCTCATAAAAAAAAGAAAAAAGAAAAACTAAGTAAAGAGCAAAAAAAAGCCAATCGTCAGTTATCACAACGGCGTATAGTTATAAAATATATTCATCGTCGTCTCAAAATATTTCGGATACTTTCATCAAGATACAGAAATCGCAGACGGCGATTTGGTCTGAGATTGAATTTGATTGCTGGTATCTACAATTACGAACTTCGTTACCGACAAAAGGATATATCTTGATTACTTTTGCAAGAGATCTAATCATTTAAGTTCAAAAAATAGCGATTTTTCGAGTATTTATACTTAGGCGATCTCCGTGTTCTAGGTCATAGAATCTCTAGTTCATTTTTCATCCGAATAAAAATAGAGTAATTAAGTATTAAAAACCCCTTGCTAATATCAATGGATATATAAGGTTTCTCACGCCTGTGTGGCACAGTTTAACCTTTGCTGATTAAATTTTTCGACATCGATAATGTACCTCTTGGGAACAGGAAAAGCTATAGTATAATATCTATGCTCGATCGACTATTGCCTTTAGATACCTCACACCTTAATAATTAAGCATAGAATAGCCGAGTCTCCAGACTACCGCTTAACCAAAACCTCTATTATACCGATGAGAAACCTCTATTTTCTCTTGCCCGGTACTACTTCTCCCTTTGGTGGGGGTGGACTGTGGGCAGAAATGAAAACCGTCAATTTAGCTAGTCAAATTTGTAGTGCCCAGATTGTGACTTATCGTCAAAAAGAGTTAAATTATCTCTTTTTAGAGGATATACTCGCGAAAATAAACTCAGATGACAGTATTTTTGTGGTTAGCTGGGGTTTTGATCTGCCTAAACTGGTGCCAAGATTGCGATCGCATAATATCATTTATCATGCCCATAGTACAGGTTACGGCTTCCGTTTACCCTCCCAAATACCAATTATAACCGTTAGCCGTAATACTATGGGTTATTGGGGGGAAAAGGCTCCTAATGCTCTGATTTACTATCTTCCTAATCAAATTGGCTCAGAATTTCTCAATTTAGGATTAGAAAGGGATATCGATGTTCTAGTACAGGGGCGTAAATCCTCAAAGTATCTTCTCAATCGTCTAGTTCCCGCCCTCCGTCCCCACTGTCGCCTTAAGGTTTTAGATAGCTATGTGGAGGATTTAGTGGGATTATTCAATCGTAGTCGGGTTTATCTCTACGATTCGGCTGAATATTGGGCTGTAAACGGTTTAACGGAAGGTTTTGGCTTACCGCCCCTGGAAGCTTTAGCCTGTGGTTGTACGGTATTTTCTAGCGTCAATAGCGCCCTAGCCGATTATCTCGATCCCGGTTTCAATTGTCAAAAAATCGGGGCCTATTCCACTCAATACGATCTGGAACGTATTCTTAATTATGCCCGTAATTTTCCCGTTAATTCTTTACCTGCTAATTTTATCGATGATTATCATCCCGAAAAATTATTACCACGTTTTGAAACAATTTTAAGAGAAATTAATGATTTCTTTGATATTAAAAAACGCTATCCGGCTGATATAGAAGGTTTAGAACCCCTGCGACTTAAAAAATTATGGATGCAGAGTTCTCTGGCTAAACTTAAGAAAAAACTGTTTAAGTAGCAGTGATCTTTCCTTCATTATTCGCCAATTCAAAAATAAAACGCATCAATTTTAAGAGTTGACAGAGAAAGATCGATCGGCTATTCAGTTATCAGTGATCAGTTATCAGTTATCAGTGAACAGGGATATCGGGAGAAAAAAGCTGATGGCTGACTCCCCAAAAGGAAAACTTTCTACTTCACCATTAAGATAACTGCTATATAATTATTTCTAACTCTTACCCCCAGGATATTTATGAAGCGAGGAATTTACATTACCGCTAATGATCGAGTTATCGAGCAGGCGCTCGCATTAATGAATAGTATTCGTTTGTACGATCCCGATTCTCCCGTCATCTTGATTCCCTACGACAATAATTATCAAAAAATTGCCGATTTATTGTCCGAAAAATATGGCGTTATTCTCTATCCCGATCTGCAATTAGTGGAAGAATTAGCCCAGAAAATCTATGATATTTTTGGAGAAAAATTCTTTGCTCGTCCCAATCAATTTCGCAAGCAGGTGTATTGGTTTGGAGAATTAGATCAATTTCTTTATATCGATACGGATATCGTAGTTTTTGAAAAAATAATAGATAATCTAAATTTCCTCGATACCTAAGATTTTCTCTGCTGTGATTACCAACACAAAAAAGGGATTACTGATGTCTTTAATCCGATTGTTTTAGAACAAGGAATCTTCACAGAAAATGATCTAAGTGGAATGTTTAACGGTGGTTTTTGGGCTAGTAAAAAGAATCTGTTCTCAGAACAGGAATTATATAGTGCTTTTCAAGAATGTGCCGCTCATCCAGAATATTTTGATTTTTCTCAAAAAACCTCCGATCAACCGATTATTAATTATACCATTCTCAAACGAGTTCCCAATCGATTTAATATTGTCCGCGCTCCGGGTTGTCAAGCGGGAAATTGGGGGGGAAGTTCTCATTTTCAACCTCAGGGGAATATTTTAATCGATCCGAGATTAAATCAGCCCTTAAAATATTTACATTGGGCAGGAATTCGCATTGAACCGGGATGTCCCTACTGGGATATCTGGAGATATTATCGTTATCTAGATGATCCTAATCCCCCCGCAGATCCGCCAGCAAGCAAACCAAAAAATCCTTTTCAGAGATTATTAGATAAAATCAAATTATAGGTTTTATTTTTGGTGCATCTCCTATTTGTGACTTTCTCTCACATATAGGCGAGCAGCAGAAGTTATTAAAAGAGGGCGAATGCAATTCGCCCCTACAATAATATTATTTTCTGAGATAAGGTGAAAGGGAAGAAGTGTTTTTTTCAACCCTATAGCTTAATTTAACTCCAATCCTGTTGCTCCTCGCTTTGGCGAATTTGATACACTTGTCCATGACTGTGCAGTTGTCGAGTTTTTGCCCATAAACTAGCTTCATCTAACTGCCATTTTTCTAGGATTAAATCTAAATCTCTTTGGATTTCTCTTGCCCCCGGAAAGTTTTGATAACGTATGCGTAAACGAGCGCATTCAGCTAAGTTTAAATCATTAGGTTCTGATTGCAGCAGCTGATCAACAATCGGGCGATCAATTCTTTCCTGTGGATGTTGTTGTTCTTGGTTTTTACTAGCCATAATTAATCGAACCAACCGATATCGGAATCCGTTAACTCTGTGGGGGTAGGAGTTGGGGCAATATAACGGACTAAAGTTGCCATTTCAAAGTTATAAAGACTGGGTTTCTTCGGCGCAGGTTTGGTAATTGCTGACGGTTCAGGCGTGGGGGTGGGACTATTTTCTAGGGTTTTAATTTGATTATATAGTTTTTCAATTAACTGTTTTTTCTCGGTTAATTCCGTCTGGGATTGACTTAATTGACTCGATAATTTTTCAATTAACTGTTTTTTCTCAGTCAGTTCTATTTCTGTTTTACTTAATTGACTCGATAATTTTTCAATCAACTGTTTTTTCTCGGTTAGTTCCGTCTGGAATTGACTTAATTGACTCGATAATTGTGCCACCAAAGTGGTTTTTTCCGAGAGGACAGATTCTAACTGCTCGGTCTGTTGTTGTAACTGCTGTAACCTGACAGAGAGTTCCAGATGTTCTTGGACTTCTTTTTCCAGAGAAATAACCTTTTCTTGGAGAGTTTGCTGATTTTTCTCAGTTTTTTCTAATTCTGTTGTCAAGTCGTTAATTTTTGCCTGTAGGGTGGCGTTAGTTTCCTTCGGACGTTTGGGAGAAGGAGAGGTTTGGGATTCTACCTCTTTATTAGCTTCTGTACGGATGAGATCGTTTAAATTACCTTTGGTCATAAGCTGTGCAAATAGGATATTACGATAGAATCGGATACTGTCCAGAAATCTGTTGGTTTAGGCAATCGATAATTATTCGCCCGATATACAAGCTTGATTAAGCTGGGGAATTGTTCCATAGGTTTTATTTTATAGCTTGAGGTCGATCGATCCCTGTCCAT
The DNA here is from genome assembly GCF_050500235.1 of Microcystis protocystis FBCC-A270. NCBI lineage: Bacteria > Bacillati > Cyanobacteriota > Cyanophyceae > Chroococcales > Microcystaceae > Microcystis > Microcystis protocystis. The sequence continues at coordinate 3,182,417 of NZ_CP191407.1, read as the reverse complement.
TTAAGGAATGAGAACAAATACCTAAATCTCAGTTTCACCAGTAAGATTCTAAATTTTTCTGTAGTTAATGATACGGAATAGCAAATTTGTGTCAGACTAAAGGTAGAAGTCGATCGCACCTGTGGCAGGGATAAATTTATGAATATTGAAGAAAAAGCACGTCTTAATCTAACCCAAGAACGACAAGCAGAAGGAATGCTCGAAGAGAATGTCTTAACTCGTACAGAGGAGCTTTTAGGGGAAGGAGAGGCAGAAACTGCGAAAGCGCGGGTTTTATTAACTGAAAATCGTCAAGAAGACGAAAAACTCCAAGATAAAATTTTAGAACGTTCGATCGAAGCTATGCAATAGCCTTTCGGTGAAGACTGGGAATATCCACAGAAGTAGAGTTAAATGTCTGTAGAGACGTGGTTTTCCCCGTCTCTATTTCAATCCCCGATAACTAATCACTGTTACACTAATCACTGTTAAGCTCTGGACAGTGAAAAAATGCAGATCCGAAGAAAACACCCCAATCCTGCCGTTAAAGTTGAGAGTTTGAGTTATGTGGTGAAAGTGCCAGAGGCACAACCGCAAAATATTTTAGAAGAAATCGTTTGGCATAAAGAGATCGAAGTCGATAAATTGCGCGAAAGGTTGCCTTTATTGGAATTACGCCAAAAAATAGCCAATACTGCGCCACCTTGCGACTTTTTAGCCGCTTTAAAACAGGGTAAAACCCAACCCGCTTTGATTGCCGAAGTCAAAAAAGCTTCTCCTAGCAAGGGAGTTATCCGCGAAGATTTTGATCCTGTAGCGATCGCCCGTACCTATGAACAGGGAGGAGCCACTTGTTTATCGGTTTTAACCGATAGTAAGTTTTTTCAAGGTAGTTACGAAAATCTTAGCCTCGTCCGGCAAGCGGTATCTTTACCCCTATTATGCAAAGAATTTATCCTTTATCCCTATCAAATCTACTACGCTCGCTCTAAAGGAGCCGATGCTGTTCTTTTAATTGCCGCTATTTTAAGCGATCAAGACCTAGCATATTTTGTCAAAATTGTCAAGGGTTTAGGGATGACAGCTTTGGTAGAGGTGCATAGTCTGGCCGAATTCGATCGAGTGTTAGCCATTGAGGGAATCGAACTAATCGGCATTAATAACCGTAATTTAGAGACATTTACAGTCGATTTAGACAATACTCGCCAATTACTAGAAGCTAGAGGCGAAAAGGTGCGAGAAAAAGGTATTCTGATCGTCAGCGAATCGGGATTAAACACAGCAACAGATCTGGCGAAAGTGAAGCAAGCGGGAGCAAATGCGGTTCTAATCGGCGAATCTTTGGTAAAACTGCCCGATCCTGCCGTCGGTATCCAGAAATTGTTTGAAAATCGGGAATAGGAGTTAGGAAGTGGGGAGTCGGAATGATGAATTATAAATTACGAATTATGAAGTGGGGAATTGGGGAGAAAAAAGCTAACTCCTGCCCCCTGCCGACCGCCCCCTGCTTCCTGCGATATAATCAGAGTTTGCCAAATCTTAAATCAACCCCTCAGAATTGATGCGATCGAGATTTGGTTTTTTATCTTTGTTAAATATGGCCCAACGAGAGAGGACGAACCATGGAAAATAAAAATATGTTGATGATTCCCGGCCCCACACCGGTGCCGGAAGCGGTATTATTGGCTATGGCTAAAGCACCGATAGGTCATCGGACCGGTGCTTTTAGCAAGGTAATCGCCGAATTAACCGAAAATCTTAAATGGTTGCATCAAACCAGTGGCGATGTCTTAATGCTAACCGCTTCGGGAACCGGTGTCATGGAAGCGGGAATTATTAATTTTCTCAGCCCCGGCGATCGAGTTTTGGTGGGGGATAATGGTAAATTTGGGGAACGTTGGGGGAAAGTCGCGAAAGCCTACGGCTTAAATGTGGATGTAGTTAAGGCAGAATGGGGTAAACCCCTAGATCCAGAAGCATTCACCGCTAAACTGACCGAAGACAAGGAAAAAGCCATCAAAGCGGTAATTATCACCCATTCAGAAACTTCCACCGGGGTTCTCAATGACTTGGAAAGCATTAACAAAGCGGTAAAAGACCACGGGGAAGCTTTAATTATCGTCGATGCTGTCACCAGTTTAGGAGCTTATCATATTCCCATCGACGAATGGGGTTTAGATGTGGTCGGTTCTGGTTCCCAGAAAGGTTATATGATTCCTCCCGGTTTAGGTTTTGTTTCCGTAAGCAAAAAAGCTTGGAAAGCCTACGAAACCGCCAAACTGCCCCGTTTTTATCTAGATTTGGGCAAATACAAAAAAGCCACCGATGAGGATAGTTCCCCCTTTACCCCCCCAGTTAACCTGATGTACGGTTTACAAGCTTCTCTGCAAATGATGAGAAGGGAGGGATTAGCGGCAATTTTCGCCCGTCACCAACGCTTAACGCAGATGACGCGGGCGGGTATGCGCGCCCTGGATTTGCCCCTCTACGCGGCGGATTCCTGGGCTTCCACGGCGATTACTGCGGTAGCCCCCACTCTAGTAGATGCGGAAAAAATTCGTTCGACTCTCAATAAAAAGTTCGACATCGCTGTGGCTGGTGGTCAGGATCACCTCAAGGGTAAAATCTTCCGTATCGGTCATTTAGGTTTTGCTAGTGAGAGGGATATCCTCACGGTTATCGCTGCCATTGAAGCGACTTTAATCGAGTTAGGTGTCGAAAGTGTCACCCCCGGCGCCGGTGTGGCTGCGGCTGCCTCGGTGATGGTGCAGGGTTAATCTTAGGTTTGCTTTTCCCCTTCTCCCCCTATCCATTAGTCACATCTTTCTTAACATAAAATTTGACAAAGAGAGAAAAGTGTGCAGGATGGCTCAAGGGGGTTCTCTGGGGGAACTGATTTGATCAGATAGCTTCCAAGTCTCGCTGATATTATGTCATCTTCCCAGTCCCAACCAAATAGTTTTAACACCAGGTTCACCTACAGAAGCGATCGCACCCATTCCTCTAAATCTCCCGCTTTGGTAAAATCTAACAAAGCTTCTCCTAAAGCTTCCAGTTGATTAATTGAGAGAGATTAAATTTGCGATCGCCTCTTATTCCAGAAAACGGGTTTCTTTGAGAAACCCGTTTTCTATGGATCTTGAGGCAGAGGGACTAAAGTCTCGCGGCATAGTTTCCCTTGGAAAAAGAACGCTGCCCCAGGGCAGAGCAACAAGAAAAAGGTAAATAGGGTGAATAAACGTGGTGAAGGACGACGAAATAAAGCCATAACTAAATCAATAATGCTCTTGACAAAATATCTATCCAGTGTGGATAATGGTAGTTTGTGTGAACTTTAGCTAGACTAAAATACCTTGGCTAACGTTATTGTAATCGGCGCTCAGTGGGGCGACGAAGGAAAAGGAAAAATCACGGATCTGCTGAGTCGATCGGCGGATGTGGTGGTGCGTTCTCAAGGTGGCGTAAATGCGGGTCATACCGTCGTCGTCGATGAACAAACGTTCAAACTCCATCTAATTCCCTCTGGGATTCTCTACCCGGATACGGAATGTATAATCGGCTCTGGAACAGTCATAGATCCCTCGGTGTTACTCAAAGAGATGGCGCAATTACACGCCCTCAATGTTACTACCGACAATCTCTATATCTCGCAAACGGCTCATGTCACTATGCCCTATCACCGGCTGCTCGATCAAGCATCCGAGGAAAAACGGGGGAAATATAAAATCGGCACCACGGGAAGGGGTATCGGCCCCACCTATGCCGACAAATCCGAGCGCATCGGTATTCGAGTCATCGACTTGATCAATACCGAGAATCTGCAGCAAAAACTAGAATGGACGATCAATTATAAAAACGTCATTTTAGAAAAGTTATATAACTTACCGCCTTTAGATCCGAAGACGGTGATCGAGGAATATCTAGAATATGCCGAGAAACTGCGTCCCCATGTGGTCGATAGTTCCTTAAAAATCTACGAAGCAATCCGCAAGCGTAAGAATATTCTTTTTGAAGGGGCCCAAGGCACCCTACTCGACCTCGATCACGGAACCTATCCCTACGTTACCTCCTCCAATCCGATCGCCGGGGGTGCTTGTGTGGGTTCTGGCATCGGTCCGACGGTAATCGATCGAGTGATCGGTGTGGCCAAAGCTTACACCACTAGGGTAGGTGAAGGTCCATTTCCGACGGAATTAGAGGGTGATGTCGAGCAGTTATTATGCGATCGTGGGGCGGAATTCGGGACTACCACCGGCCGCCGTCGTCGCTGCGGTTGGTTTGACGCGGTTATCGGTCGTTACGCAGTGCGAATCAATGGTTTAGACTGTCTAGCGATCACTAAATTAGATGTTCTCGATACCCTAGAGGAAATCAAAGTCTGTGTCGCCTACCAATTGGACGGCAAAACCTGTCGCCATTTACCCAGTAGTGCGGTGGAATTCGCCCGTTGTCAACCGATTTACCGAACGATGCCGGGGTGGCAACAACCCACCAGCGCTTGTCGGAGTCTGGAAGACTTGCCCAAACAGGCCCTCGATTATCTAAAATTCCTAGGGGCGATCATGGAAGTACCGATCGCTATTATCTCCCTAGGAGCTAGTCGCGACCAAACTATTATCGTTGAAGATCCCATTCACGGACCCAAACGCGCTCTTTTGGACGAAAATGGCTCGCCTTGGGATAATTACGAATTTTAAATCATTGCTAAAGAGGATTAGTCAACTATGCAAGTTAGCGTTGAATGTCAAAAAAGACCCGAAAATATTAACCCCAGGGCTCTACGTCGTCAGGGTTTGATCCCGGCGGTTCTATATGGCCATAACGGCACGGAATCGGTTTCCCTCGTGGTGGGAGAAAAAGCGGCCTTAACCCTGCTTAAAAAGGCCTCGGTGAATAATACCCTGGTGGATGTCAATGTTCCGGAAATGCCTTGGACGGGAAAAGCTTTGATCCAAGAGGTACAATCTCATCCCTGGAAAAGAAATCTCTATCACCTCAGTTTCTTCTCGGTATCTGCCCACGGTAAGCTCGATATCGTCGTTCCGATTAAAGCCATAGGAGAAGCGATCGGAACCAAACAGGGCGGTTTAATCGAACAGTTCGTTAACGAAGTTAATGTCTCCTGTATTGCTGATAATATCCCGGAAGTGATCGAATTTGATGTTTCGGGCATCGGTGTGGGGCAATTCCTGCTCGTGGGTGATTTAAAAATGCCGGAAGGGGTGACTTTAAAAGATGATCCCCATACCACCGTTTTTGCCATTGTTGCCGCTAAAAGATAAATTCAGTGATCAGTGATCAGTCATCAGCAAATCATATTTCATTATTTACTGTTTACTGGTTACTGCTCCGCATCTCTGGCACTCCCATCTACTGGGGGTTTATATACTTTGGACGTTCATAATCTGAGATTTATTAAACTTCTGAAATCCTAGAGTAAGCAAGGAATCCAGTTGTTTTTTATGTTTCAGATCGGCATCATTCAGGCATCCATAAATAGCTGAAGAAAAGTCAGAAAAGTTTTCATAATAGGCTGATTCAAGTCTGAATTGCATCACTGTCTGATCTACCTTCATAAGACCTCTTGTAAAAATCAAAAATTGTTGTTAGGGTTATGAGTCAGTAGTTAGGAAAATTGAGAATGAATAATAATCAATTAAATGATCTATTTACAGATTTGATGCCATTTAATCCTTATTTTTGACGTTTTTGAACCCTCAAAAATTAATTATGCAAGAGGTTTAATTAGGGGTTGCTGAATAAATCTAAAACCCTTGTTGGATAAGACTTTTAGACTTTTTTTCCCTCAAAAAGTGCCAGCTATTGGAGTGATCGGGGGTAAAATTCCAGGACTTTTTCCCTGAAAATTAGGTAACTGACCCCCTCAAAATCCGTAAAACCCCACACCCCACACCCTACCCCCACGAAAAACTTTTTCAGCAAACCCTAATTAAAATTTAACCCGGGCAGTATTTGAGGAATAAAAAGTAATGACCACAGAATTAGAAACCAAAAAAGTTACTCCTACTCGCTGTTTAGTTGGCGCGGCAATTTCGGCAGCATTGGGGACAATTCTCTATTATCTCACGGCAGCGATCGGTCATTCTTTTTACTCAAAACCAATGGTTGCTCACAGTCCGATCGCCTTGAGAATTGGCAGTGCTGTCCGCACTTTAGTTTTTGGTTTAGCTTCTCTGGGAACCTTTATTTTTGTTTTTGTCACCATTGGTTTAATTCTTTTGGCTATCCAATTACTACTTAAACGCCCTCAACAAACATAAATTATGAATTATGAATTATGAATTGGGAGTAGGAGGTGGTAATTTTTTTCAGTTAACTGATAACTGATCACTGATTAACGGACATTTTGAGCAACAAAATCTTTGATCAGTTGTTCTAAAGCAGCCGAGGAAGCGCGGGTAATCAGAAAACATCTAAACTCCTGGCCTTGACTGAGATATTGGGAATAGGCCGCCTGTAAAAAAGGTTTATAGCTGGGGTTTTTGCGAATATAGACCTCAAAAAAGGCCAAAGATAGGGAATGGGCGTAACTATCGATCAGATATGGTGCTGGCAGGGTAAGATCGGCTATGGATTCGATCGCTTCGTTAATTCCCGCATCTAGTACCGAAAAGTCAACGTGAGCTTGACCTTCAATCAGAGCTAAATATTTATTTTCGGTTTTGAGCAGGGGAAAAGAGCGCACCTGTTCAAAAATAGCGGGGGTAGCCGGATCGTAGGTTCCTGCCGCCACAAAAGTGGGAATTTCGATTTTAGCCAGTCCTTTAGCCCCAAAAATACTCCAATTAAACGGATTAACCGCAAAAATCGCTTTGATTCTCGGATCGCGAAAGTTGTATTCTTCCCGGGGTAAATCCAAAGCACGACACTGCAGCAAGAGGGAGACATTGAGAAAAGCCAATCTTCTTTGACAGTCCCGTTGTAGATTCTCGAAATCGATTGTCGCTCCACCCACAGCTAAGGCTGTATAACCGCCGAAGGAATGTCCACCAACTCCCACATTATCTAAATCTAATTGCCCCTGAAATTCCCCCGCGTTTCGTCTTTGCAATTCATCGATCACAAAAGATATGTCCAATGGACGATCGACAAATTCGTTGGTATAAAAAACCGTCCGCGATAAACCGGCGAGTAGATTCTGTACCTGTAGGGTATCGCTGCCGGGGTGTTGGGGCATAGCGACGAGATAACCGTAACTAGCAAAGTGTTCTGCGTGTCGGACAAAATCTTCAGGACGAGAAGCTAAACCGTGGGAAAAGACGATAACGGGGGTTTTCTGGGTTAATTGCCCCTTGGGTTTGACAATAATTAGATAAAGTTTCCTCTGACGACGGCTATCGGTTAAATCCAGCCGCATCTGTTCCACTTGTTGCGGTCCGGGTTGTCGGGGGTCGGTCATGGCGGTAAAATTAATTTCACCGGCCTTTTTAGCTTCTTCTAAGGATAATTGCGCCACCTTTTCCGTAAATACCGTGGTGGCTTTCAGGACGACATCGATCGCCCGGGCTAATCTTTGCACTTTTGTCACATCAATCTGCATATTAGTGGGCAGATTACGCAGCAGGCTAAGAATAGTTACCCCTTCCGGTTCAAAAGCTGATTTAACTAGGGCAGAACGCAGGGCAAATTTACCATTAATACCCCCTTGAATGGTGATCAGTTCCCCTAAAAGGTTGAGAATATCTTCCCCCATTCTGGTGTTAAAAAAGCGCGAGATCAGGACGGGATTAATTTCTTTACTTGTGGTTAAAGCTTGGCGAAATTCTTTTTGTTGTTCCGCAGTCGTATTACCTAAATATTGTCTTAGATTAGCGTCAATTCTGCCAGTTTTGGCAAACTTTTCTAGGGAACTAATTTCTAGGGTACGACTAAAGGGCGCTAAGATAAAAGTGATTCTCTCGGCCGAGAGGACAGGGAAGCTAGTCAGTATTGTTCCTAAGCAACCAAGAGCGATCGAGCGGCTGATTTTGGCTAATTGCAACAAGTTTTTCGGCTCCTTTTCTTTCTGCGTTCCTATTCCCTCTGGATTATAACAGTAACTTCGCAGTTTTTAACTGTTTTCCTGCTTGACTATCAACAAAAATTATCAATTTGCCACGGTCGATAATCTTGACCTAGAATAACGGGTAACAAGTCTCGAAAATTCCAATCTTGCCGATTTCAAGCTACTCATCGCTCATGATTTCAGGGTAAAAATGCCAAAGTTGCCACTACTTTCACCCCAAATTCTTCCTCAAAAACGGGTTTTTTATAGTCTAAACTCCACAATTCTAAAGCACAATCATCTTCAGCATTATTAGGAAAAAGATGCAGATGTAGGGTTCTATATTCGGGATCGTACTTACATTCAATCTTTTTAATCGCTCCTATTTGTCGTCGATCTAAAGCCACGGCCAACCGCAGTATAGCACTTAGATGTCTGACCATATACTGATAGTATTCCGTTAATTTCATAAAATCATCGTGTCTTTTCTTCGGCTTACTTTTACGGTGATAACGAGCGATATTAGCGATAACTTCTAACTCTATTTCTGTATAGCCCAACAGTTCACCATTGCGAATTAAATAATAGGAATGTTTATGATGGGCAGCATGACTAACATATAAACCACTATTATGTAAAATTGCCGCCGCCCATAATAGATCTTTAGCCTCCTGATTCCAAGAATGTAATTGTGCTTGGGTTTGCTCGAACAAAGACAGGGAAAATGTCGCTATTCTCTCAGCAGATTCTAAATTAACTTGATACTTTTTCGCTATTTTCAAGACACTGCGCTGACGGATTTCACTCTGATAAAGTAACCGATTATCAATTAAACCGTGGGTCAGCATCCAATCGACGATTACCCCTTCTCGCAGGGCCCTTTCACAGAGAACTAACTTATCAACATCTAACATGGTCATCGCTTCCAAAAGCACGATCGAACCTGCTAGAATTATCTCGGCCCGTTTATCGGACATTCCCAGAATTGCCAGTCTTTGGTGATAGTCCAAACTGGCGAAACGTTTAACCAATTCTCTGACATCTTTGCGGGTTAATTGATAGCCATTTAAAGGATTGGGAATTAACCCCAATTTCTCCAAAGCATGGATAGTCATCAAAGTTTCGATCGTCCCAGAAGTTCCCACTAAACGCGGCACTTCTCCCACCTGTAAATGATGTTTAATTTCCTCTACTGCCCGCTCCAACATTCCCCTGGTGTATGCCCTTAAATAGGCTAATTCTGTGGTACTAATGGGATCGGTGGTGATCAAATCTTGCGTCAAACGCACCGCCCCGATTTTGGTACTACTAAGAAAGCGAATTTCTTGGCTATCAGCTAAGATTAATTCCGTGGAACCGCCACCAATATCGATAATAATATGGGCTTGATTTTGGAAATCCATTCCCGAGACGACACCGAGATAAATCCGGCGCGCTTCCTCCTGTCCAGAGATGAGATTTACAGAAATACCGACTTCTTTCTCGATTAAAGCCAAAAATTCGTCACCGTTGGCTGCTTCCCGGGTGGCGCTGGTGGCCACGGCGATAATCTGATCCGCATGGAGACTAATAGCCAGATCGTGACAGCGTTTTAAAGCCGCGATCGCTCTTTCCATGGCCGCTAGGGTTAATTTACCAGTTTTCCTATCTCGATCGCCCAGACGGACTGTATCCTTTTCTCTGGCAATAATCGTAAAAGCGGGTAAAGACGGTTCAATTTTCACCACTACCATGTGAACCGAATTCGTACCAATATCGATCGCCGCTAGGATTTGGACATCGGGGACTTTTGCCAGGGGCGCTAGTCCCCAATTGGGTGTAACTTGATTAGAAATATTCACCATCGCTTATCAGTGATCAGTTACCAGTCGGGGGATAGGTGTTAAGGCTGGTCTTATTATCCCTCTAATTGTCCGCCTCGGCGCGGCAATTTTAGCTTTGTATAGCATTCATTCGTCAATATACAATTTTCGCTGCTCCAGGGCCAATTGCTGGAATTCCCCTTCCCCAAATTCTCCCTGCTTGGGACGGCGCTCTTGGTCGGACTCGACTAAATAGATATAATCACAATCAACCCCTTCTAAATTGGTATTTTCGGCGATTTTCCAAGCTTCGATACAAGCGCCTGTCAGGGTGGCTGCCTGTAAATTGGCTCTCATCACGTTACTATGGGCTAAATTTGCCCCTTCTAGATTAGCGTAGGCTAAATTTGCCTCGCTCAAATTTGCCCTAGTCAGATTGGCATTTTTGAAGTTAAACCCGTAAAGATTCAGTCCACGAAAATTATAGCCAATATAAGCTTTATTTTCCCCTTGACCAGTAACGAGAAGATTTCTCATCGCCACTTCGGCTAAAATTGTCTTTTCCCAACGCGCTCGATCGATGCCCGATACCAGATAAAATCGAGTTCTAGTTAAATCTTTTGCTCTTAAATCAGTGGCTTTTAACTGCGCTCCCGTGAAATCCGCTTCTTTAAGATTTGCGCCGCAAAAATTTGTACCTTTACTGGCTAAAAAAGCAATTGCTATCGATTTCGTGATTGTTTGTCTCGATTCTTCTAGGGACAACCAGGCCAGATAAGCGGTGAATAAAGTACCACAAACCCCAACAATCAAAGCTATAGAAAAAGTTCCATTCATCACGGCTATTCCAGCTAATGCTCCCTGAAAAGCCAAGATAATTACTGTCAATAAAGTTAAAATTAAGCTGATGAAAATTGCTAGGATAAAACTTGTTGATTGACCAGAAATCAAGGATAAAACTAAGGGTAATCCCCCAACTCGCTGACGATAAAATCTTACATAAATTAGGGATAAAATCGTGATTATCACCGCACCAATGATTTTAAATTGGCTTACATCCGTCACCAGCATTAAAGCTAGATAATAACCAGCTAATCCCCACACAAAGCCGCAGAAAGCCGCTATTAACCAAGAAATTAAGATTAATTGTAGCCGACCGCGCTTTAGTAATCCTGCCCTGGCCTCGGTAAATTTAGTTCCCTCTAAAATAGCCCCTTGAAAATTAGTACCACGCAGATCTGCTTGACTAAAATTAGCCCCCGATAAATTCTGTCCGCGAAAACACTGTCCTTTTAATTTTACTCCTTTAAAATTGCGTTTCCCTTTGGCATATAAATCCAGTACCTCACTTGCTTTCATAAGACCTCTTACAGAAATCAAAAATCGTTTTTAGGGTTAGGAGTCAGTAGCCAGTAGTCGGGAGAATTAAGAATGAATAATAATCAATTAAATGGTCTATTTAAAGATTTTGTGTTATTTAATCCTTATTATTGCCGTTTTTGAACCATCAAAAATTAATTATGCAGGAGGTTTATAGAAATTACGGATATCTGTTTTTTGCTTGATTAATTAATTTAATTCATAACACCTATTATCTTTTAAAAATTGGCTTTGGTTATTTGTTGGCTATACTAAATCCGTTGAGTATAGGCTAAATATCATCAGGATAGGCAGGGGACAAGAGAAGGAATAGATAATCAGTCTTTAATAACCGGATTTAGGATAATACAGGTATTTGGCTCCCTTATTCTTTGTGTGATAAGTTTAACTTATATAGTAGCGATCGATCTTTGTGTCCTTTGTGTCTCTGTGGTTCGCTACACTCACTGCCCCAAGACTGTATCAATTTATTGACCCGGACTTGGTGTTTCTATCGGGGACTCTGGAGAAAGGGGAGTCGATTCAACTATTGGTGGTGGGGCCGGCGGTTGGAGAATATTGCGCCAGCCTTGCATTTGGGAGCGAGCCGAACTGTAGGCGGTACTTTCCCGGGATACGGATTCAGCAAGGCGAATAGCTTCCAGATAACGGCCATTATTAGCTTGGTCCATGGCTAAAGACAAAAGCTGATAACTCCAACGTTCCAGCAATTCAGTCCGTTGCACACCTGCGTCGGTTTGAGTGGAAATATTGGTAACTAAAGCAATCGCTCGGGTTAAACCCTCTGCGCTTCCCGTCGCCGCTAATTGATTAGCCTGTTGGAGATTTTGACGGGCCCGCAACTCTCGGCGCCAACGACGGATATTTTGGGAAGCTTCCGAGGAAAGAGTGCGACCGGGGGGAATTTGATTGGCAGTTTCGATCGCTGTGCTATAGTCTTTGAGATTGGCCAAAGCTTGAGCCTGATCTAAAATGGGTTGATCCTCCATGCGTTCAATCCGCGCTTGCCAGTCGCGAATTTCCCGTTGAGCATCTCGGTATAAGGCCCGATTCTTGCCAATAGCCCGGGCCTGAATAATAGCACTACTGAGGGAATTAATATCGCCGGGGATAGCGATTTCCCGCGCCCGTTCTAAAATCGGCCGGTCTTCAATCACTTGTATTTGACGATTCCAAGAGCCAATTTCCTGCTGTGCTTGCGACCAGAGGGGATTATTACGGGGGACCTCTCCCGCTTTCGCGATAGCGGCGCTATACTGCTCGATTGTACCTGCTTGTGCTAAATCTCTAGCCTCGGACAGTATTTTTAGATCCTGTACCTGTAACTGCCAGCGCTCCTTCATAGCTAGGGACGTTTGATGGAGGGGTCGAGAAGCGTCAATTTGTTCTAGTCCCAGTATGCCGGCTTCTAATCCGTCCACCGTGCCGGTTTCCGCATCTAAGGCCGCTTCCGACAAGAGAGACCAATCGGTGACATCTGCTTTAATTTTGAGGTCTTTGGGGGTTTGGTTAGCCAAATCCCGGAGAGCTTGCCATTGCTTCCGCTCAATTAATCTTTCGGCGTATTCTTTTAGTTTATCCTCGGTTTTCGCGATTAATTTTTGTGCCTCCTGATAGGCATAACTGCTGGCTGGAATTTTTCTAGCTTCTTCGATGACTTTGAACCAATTGTTGAGACCGCCCCGGGCAAAGAGATTAAAGGCATTATCTAATTTACTGCTATCTTCCCGGGCGACGGTAATTTTAGCGATCGCTTCATTATACTTAACCGTTGCCCAATATTCGTTATTTAAGTTCAATAAATCCACTGCCAGACGGAAAGATTGATTCCAGTTGGAAGCGCGGAGATTTTCCTCTAGTTTGCTTAATATCTCGTTGCCTTCCGTCCAAGTTTCTTGCCACTTAGCGATTCTTTCTTCAATAATTGCCGCTACTGCCATATTATTGGGGATTTGACGAGCTTTAGCGATTGCCTGCTTTAAATTTCCCGCTTGATAGTCTTTTTCGGCCAAATTCAGTATATCTCGCGCCCATTCTTCCACCTGTTGATTGACTTGCGATCGCAAGGGATGGTCTTCGGGTAAAGCTTCCACTAGGGCAATGGCTTCGAGTAAACCTGCCACGGTGCGACTATCGGCGGAAAGTTGAGCGCAGTAGAGACGCAGGGAGGCAGAAGCGATAGGCCAGAAGATTTTTGGGCAATTGGGCGACTTCTGCATATTTAATAACTGCCAAGTGGCGAGAAAGCCAACACCGCCAAAGACCACCACAAATAAAGCCGCCCAAACTTTCCAAGTGAAACGATGCTGGTATCGAGACCAAAAGAGAAAAAGAAAAGACTTAGTTTTCTCTGGCCAACGAGTCAGGGGGTCAATCGATTCTCGTTTGACTAGATTTTCGGTTAATTCTTTTCCTTTAGACATTCACAACTCCCCAGCAGATATTTTAGATAGATTTTACCCTAATGGCGCTCATTGCCCAACTTCTCAGCAAGATTCAGCCTGTAGAGACTCGACTAATTCGATTAATTGTCTCTCGTTGGCATTATACACTTCCCGACAAAACTCACAGACGGCTTCCGCTTGTTTATCTTTTTCGATGATGTCTTTTAATTCATCGACCCCGAGGAATTTTAAAGCTCCTAGGGCCCGTTCAAAAGAACAATCACAATCAAAACGCAGCAACTGCACAGCCGGAAAAATTTCTAGACCCATATCTCCGAGAAGTTCCTGAAAAATATCTTCTAGTCCTTTTCCTGCGCGTAAAAGAGGCGTAAATCCCGTTAATTTTCGCAATCTCGACTCTAAACGAGCCACCAAGACCTCATCCCGGGACGCTTCTTTAGAGAGAACTTGTAATAAAATTCCCCCGGCTGCCGTTACTCCTGTGGTTGTACCGACAAAAACCCCCACTTGCAAAGCGGAGGGAATTTGTTCCGATTGGTCTAGATAGTAGGCGATATCTTCCCCCACTTCCCCAGAAACTATCTCGACGATGCTTTCTTGAAGTTCATTTCTCCCCTCGCCTTTTTCTTCGCGTAAGACTCGCACATAACCCTTGTTACCCACCGCGCGACCCACATCTAATTTACCCTTAGCATTGGGGAGTAATTCCACTTGGGGATAGTCCACATAACCGCGCACCGTGCCATCGAGTCCGGCATCAACCAAAACACCGCCCAGGGGACCATCGCCTTTAATGCGAATATTAATCCTAGAACCGGGTTTTTTTAAACTGGAAGCCAAGAGTAAAGCCGATGCCATCGTGCGACCGAGAGCAGCGCTGGCTACGTTAGATAATTGATGTCTTTGGCGAGCTTCTTCGGTTAAACGGGTGGTAATCACTCCTACTACTCTAATTCCCCCATCGGCGGCCGTGGCGCGGATTAATTTATCTGCCATACTACTTACTGTTATCCTTGGAAAACACTGTCCCGATTTTTAGTTATTCTTTAACTAACTTAACAAAAATTATCAGACAATCATATGTTCGGCAATTTTCAACAAAGTCAGCTGCGTATCGAAATCTCGGCCAGTGAACAGGCTATCGGGGATAGTTTGCTCAAAACTGCTCATCTCCGTCAATGGCTGTGGCCGCAAATGCTCTCACCTAATCTACCCGATAAATTAGAGGAAGGTTTGACTTTTACCTCTTGGTTAGGTTTAATCCCCGTACAACATCAGGTTTTATTGGCCAATGACCAGTGTTTACGCTTGCTTTTGAGTCAAGGTATCGATGGCTATCACGAATGGTATTGGGGCGATGGTTGGTTACAATCGCGGTTAGAAGGCATTTCTCTCCTTCCCCTCAATCTCGGTCAAACTCTCAGTTTATTGAAATTACGACTATTTCTGAGCAATCAAAAGTAATGAGTAATCAGTAAACAGTGAACAGTAATCAGTGAACAGTAATCAGTAAACTAAAAACTCACACCTGATAACTCACATTTGGTAACTGATAACTGATAACTCACACCTGATAACTGATAACTGATTAGGGTTGAGTTCCATCGAGACGGATTTCACATTGACGAGCATCGAGGTTAGTTAGAGAAGTTCCAGTATAAGTGCCTTGTTTAACTATTCCTAGCAGAGAAGCGATAACTATACATTTTTTTTCTTGGTTGGGATAGGGATCGGCGGTGGCATTGGCGGCGGGATATAATACGATTATCGCTTGGTTTGCCCTCGGAACAAAGGTTAACCTCGGCACATGACCCCGAAAGGAAAACTGTACCCCCGGAGTGCCGCCTAGGGTGGGAAAATTCCTCACCACCATAAATATTTCCTCTGGCAGATTTAGGGAACTCGCATTAGTATTAGTCGCCACTAAACAACCTGCTTCAGTGGCAGTTATTTGCGAGTAAACTGTGGGGCCAGTGCCAGTCGGGTTAGTAAAATTAATCGTGCAACTTTTCCCTCGACGGATAGCTTGTCTTTGGGCATCCTCTAGAGCTAATTGTATAGCATCGGTGGCTTGTTGGACTTCATTTCTATTCAACCACGCTAATAAATTAGGTCCGGTTAAGGCGGCAAGAATTCCCGTAATTGCCAAAGCTACCAAAATTTCTAACAGGGTAAAACCCTGATTTTTATGGTGGACATTTAAACGACGCATCGGGAATCACCTCGACAGAACTTTCAGCAATAACATCTTCTTGGTTGGGGTAATCTTTAGGAGTTTCATCTGTTGCTTCGACTCGATAATCAATACGGAGACGATGGGGATGATTCGCTTGGTTAGTAATATTAAAAGTTCGATAGATAGAATAGTTTTTACCAACAATTTCTTTTGTTGCTACTAATGTTTCTTCAGGTAAATTATCAGCGGGAATAGCATAATCCTTACTGGGATCATCTGGATCAAATTTCGGACTGTCAGGAGGTTCAGCATTCGGTAATCGCCTCCTTAATTCAATGGCATAACCTTGATTCGGATCTGAGCAAACATTAGGAAATATTTCACTGAAAAGATCGAGATCATGATTATCTGCATTGACGCTATCATCATTGTCATTAACATCTAAAGTCGAAGCTAAAAATTTGACATCCTCAAAATCTTCTTGAATCCAAAAGTTAGCTTGAGCCTGTCTTTCTGACCGAACTTTATATAAGGCAGTGAACGCCATTAACTGTAGGGTTCCTATTGAGAAAGCGGTAATAGTTAAAATGGCAACCATCACTTCTAACATCGAGAAACCCGACTCGGATGATGACAGTTTTGACTGTATCCCCTTTCCTTTTGATTTCACTTTTTACCCCCCCCCGTTTTTCCCGAAAACTACTGGCTTTTTTATATCTCAACTACAGAGTACGCAAATGATCGGATATTTCTAACTTTAGTCAGGGAATTAATTCCCCGAAAACCCTATTTTTCAATTGAGTCAGATTGTCTAAGTAGCTGGTTTCAATTAAATTGAAGATAGATTCTGGGTTCGATCCCCCCTTAATCCCCCCTTGATAAGGGGGGTGCTGATCCCCCCTTAATCCCCCCTTGATAAGGGGGGCATCCGCAAGTTTTTAAGACCTACCTACTTAAACTCTCATTCAGTCATCATTGTACACTAATCTAGTCTTTGTCTGTGGTTACAATCGGCGATCGAGATTAAACTTAACCAGCAATATTAGAGCCACTAACAGCTTATCCGCCTAAAATAGCAATTCCTACACCCATTAACAGAATTAATCCACCATAAATAACTTCTTGGGGGGGGATTTCCCCAAAAATGAACACTCCTAACAGACTAGCTGCGATTGGCTCTAATAAAATTACCATGGTTACTATTGTCGGTGCTACCCATCGCAAAGCCCAGTTAAAGCTAGTATGACCGATTAATTGCGGAAAAATCGCCATCATTAACACATAAACATACACGGATAGGGGATAGCTTTCGTAATCTTGACCAAATAAAAAAATAGAAGGTAATAAGGCTAATCCTGCGGTAGTGTAGGCTACAGTTATATAATTCTTAATATTTAAGCCCTTCCTTTGTGCTTCCCGTCCGAGGAGAATATAACCACTGACGAGAATTGCCCCAATTAAAGCCAAGCTATTGCCCAATAAAGGGTTAGGATAAGAACTACTCACATCTCGATCGGCTAAAACAATCAATAATCCCCCCGTTAAAGCCACAAAAATGCCGATAAAAGTTAATTTTGTCGGTTTTTCTCGAAACCACCACCAACCCAACAGGGAAACCCAGAGGGGGTTAGTGGTGACTAAAGTGGTAGAAGCGGCGATCGAGGTGTAGGATAGAGAAGTAATCCAAGTAGCAAAATGGAGAGCTAAACAAAATCCTGCCCCCACTGCGTAATAATAGGCTTGAATAGGGACTTTTTGGCGTGATAAGGTCAACCAGTTCGGAATTAGGACAACAGAAGCTAATATCAGACGGGAAGTCGCTAAAAATAAACTAAATGCGATCGTAGCATTACCTACCGCTTCGATCGCTAACCGGATAAAAATTGCCGATGCAGAAACCGACACCACACCGATAGTTAGAATAAAAATAATTTTGGCGTTAGAAGGAGGCAAAATAGGCTACGCTTACGCGATGATCAATGATGTTATTCACCAGTTATTTTAACCGTAGGCAGTAGCCAGTCCTCAGTAGCCGGTCGTCAGGAAATAGGAGATTATTTTATTTATTCTCCCCACACCCCACACCCCACACCCCACACCCCACACCCCACACCCTACACCCCATTCACTTGATTATGGAACTACCAGAATTAAATATAGAGATAATTTGGGCGATTATTAACGATGAAATTGACGACGAAACCGTTAATAAATTGGTTTGGCAAAGTTTAGGTTATCGCTACGATGAAAGTCAAGGAAAATGGGATAATAGTCAAGTAGAGGAAGATTGGCGACGGGAATATCCCGAACCCCCGGATTTTATTGCCAATCGTCCCCCAACAGTAAAATTAACTCGATCGATCTTGCCAGAAAATAAACAATTATTAAAAGATAAATTGGGGTTTACCGGTTATAAAATTGGCGAATTCAATCCCCGCATGACTCGCCGTGCCACCGCCGCTAATTGGTTGTGCTTTTATGGGTTAAAATAGATCAGGAAAGTTATTTTATCAAGCTTCTAGCATGGTTACTATCCCTGTCAAGTCCTCCTCTCATCCCCTAGCATCCTATATTGAGCGTCTCACTGCTGGGGAAGCATTGTTAAAAGATACTCCCCAGAATTTGATCGAGGTAGTGGGTATCCTGAAAAGTTACGGAGTGGTGTTAGATGCTTATTCCAAAAATTTAATTTATATTGCGGAAAATCAGTTTTTGGTTTTTTTCCCTTTCTTTAAATATTTTAATGGTCAAGTATCTTGGCAGAAATTACTACAACACTGGTGGCATAATCGCATTAATTTTGAGTATGCTGAATACTGTATGAAAGCCATGTTTTGGCATGGTGGGGGTGGTTTAGATAGTTATGTAGATGTTGCCGCTTTTCGAGAAGTGACAGCCAAGGTTATTCAAGCCAAATTTAGGAATAATCCCCTAGTTTTAATTTTAAATAAAGCCTTTCCTGAATTTTTGCCAGAACAAATGCGGATGATGGCCTACTATAGCGGTTTAGGTCAATTTTGGCGAATTATGGCCGATACTTTTTTAAGTTTATCCGATCTCTACGATGTCGGAAAAATTACCAATATTCCCGAAGTGGTGGCACACATTAAGAAAAATTTAGTTGATAATGCTAGTCAAGCAATTGTCTATCAGGTAAAAATCAAAGGACAAACCTATGATCTGATCCCCAAATCGGCAGGATTAACCTTTCTTGCAGATACGGCAATCCCCTACGTTGAGGCGGTTTTCTTTCGCGGAACACCTTTTCCCGGTACAATTTCCTATAATGCCCAAGCCTATCAAATTCCCTACGATCAAGGAATGTTTGCCTATGGTGCTTTGTATGCGGATCCTTTACCCATCGGAGGTGCAGGGATTCCTCCCACACTATTAATGCAGGATATGCGTCACTTTTTACCAGATTATCTGCACGACATTTATAAAAAGAGTTTTCGTCAAGAAGAAGATTTATTAGTCCAGATTTGCGAAACTTTTCAAAAGTCGATGTTTTGTGTGACAACGGCAGCCATTCAAGGATTAGCACCTTACCCTTTAACTACCACAGATTTAAAAGAACAAAAAGCCAATCGCATCTATCTAGAAGCATGGATGAATCGCTTTGTCAAGTCAAGATTAGAAGCGGTAAATCAATAATTATTCTGCCGATAAATCGGTAAGTTTTGCAGTCAACAAACCCCCTTTACATTTATGTCAGATATTAACGCCCAACTTCAGGATATTTTAGCTCAATTGCAATCTTTAACCGAACGGGTTGCCCTCATCGAAGCGCGGCAGATGTTAGTACCAGACATCGAGCGCTATGGTAAATTACAGCAATTACTAGCTGAGGGGAACTTTAGGGAGGCAGACGCAGAAACTCTCCGAGTTATCCTCGAAACTGCCGGCAGAACCCGCGATACTTTAACCCCAGAGGATATGATGCGGTTTCCCGTTAATGTGATTCGAGTACTCGATCGCCTTTGGAAAAATTATAGCGGCGATCATTTCGGTTTTAGCAATCAGGTGAAGTTATATTTTGCCGCCGGCGGTAGTATTAACACCCTGCGTACCCAAGACGCGGAAACGATTAGAAAATTTGGTGAATTGGTAGGATGGCGCGATAAAGAGCAGTGGCGTATCGATGATTATGATCACTGGGATTTTAGTCTCGCAGCTCCTCAAGGTTGTTTTCCCGCTCTCTGGTGGAAATCTCCCTACGGGTTAAAAATGGTGACTTTTTGCTTTACTCGCCTGATAGAGTGCGATTTATAGGCAATGAAAGGGATTATCGGCTATTTTCGGGCTTTATTATCCCCCCAATTTGCTCCCACCGGGATAAAAGTGGCTGTAGTAGTGGGGACAATTTTATTGACAATTAACCACGGTTATGCTATAGTGGGCGGCCGTATGACAAGCGATCGCTGGCTGGCGGCATCACTGACTTATCTAGTTCCCTATCTGGTCAATGTTCATGGGCAGTATAGCAGTTATCGCCGTCAGCAGTGGCCGAAAAAATCCCAACAATAAAGGCAATGAATATACCTCTAAGTGGTGATTTCTTTGACTCTAGGGAACTCCCTGTTAGCAGAGGGCTGCTATGATAGCGATCGAGAGGAATATTGGGGAGTCCGATTTACCATGGCTGCTGTTTTATTGAAAACTGGCGAATTCCAAGAAATCCCTGATGATCAGTTAATTTCTTTCCTCGAGAAAAACCGAGATTTGATTCAAGATCGACAATCACCCAGAAAAAGAGCGATTAAAAGACCTATACCGTTCAATGTGACCTCTTTCGAGTCTTTTAAACTATAAAATAGCAGCAGTATCTACTCTAGGGTAAGATTAACTCCCTTAGCTAGGATTTGATAGCTGCGATCGCTCTCTTTTCAGTAAGGCACTAGCGAGAAAAATGCCCAGTATTGCCAATACAGCCATAGCATAAAAAGCATAAGTGTAAGTACCGAACCAATCGCGAATTCTACCAGTTACTAAAGTTCCGATCAAAGCACCGACACCGTAGGCAGTAAAAACAATACCGTAATTTTGGGCGTAGTGGTCAGGATTAAAGAAGTGGAGAGTGGTAGCGGGAGCTAGGGCTAACCATCCCCCTAAACAGAACCAAAATAGACAAAAAGCCACTAGATAGCTAGTAACTGCCCCTTTTTCGGCCTTGACCATCAACAGGCAACCGATCAAAATGAGTGTATAGGCCCCAATCGCTAGATAATGGGGTTTCCAGCGATCGCTCAACCAACCGAACAAAGGACGACTAATACCATTAAACAAGGCAAATAGAGCAACACTACTAGCGGCTAACCCTGGCTCAATCTGAATAATTTCCTCAGCGACGGGACTAGAAATACCGATGGCACTCAAGCCAATTAAAGCACCAATGGCATAGCAAAGCCATAAGCCATAAAATGAGCGACTTTTCAGCATATTCACTGGATAATTGGCCTGAAAGTCGGATTTTCGATTAGCTAAATTTGCGGGAGGTTGCCAGTCCTGGGGGGGTAATTTCATGGCGAGGGCAATAATCATAATAATTATTGTAAAGATAATCCCCAAAAATCTTAAACTTGGTCTAACGCTATATTCATTGATTAATCGATTGGCTAAAGGTGCGGTAATCAGGGGAGAAAGGCCAAATCCGATGATAGTTAAACCCACCGCTAAACCTTTTTTGTCGGGAAACCAGCGTGCCACCACTGCCATGGGAACACCGTAAGCGATGCCGACTCCCGTGCCAGCAATGACTCCGTAGGTCAGAATAATTGTCTGGATCTGAGCGGCAAAACTAGCGAGAATATAGCCTAAACCGACGATAATTCCGCCGATAGCGGTCATCCTGCGAGTACCTACCCGGGGGATATAAAAACCGGCGATCGGCATAGAAGCGGCATAAAACACTAGGGCCACAGTGTAGGGTAGTAAGCTTTCCGTGGCGCTGAGATTTAACTCTGTTTCTAGGGGTTTTCTAAAGATACTCCAAGAGTACACCGTCCCTAAACAGAGTAAAACGCCCATTCCTAGAGGTATTAATAACCATCTACCTTTGGCTGCGGGTAATCCCAAAACTGTCAACTCGGAATCATAATTACTGGTAGTCATAGATCGCCGTGACTCTTTCTAGACTTGTCTGGCCAGTATTCTAGATGAGGTCATGGCTAATAGGGCCAATTTTCCAGAAAATTTTCCGATTAAAATGGGGGGTGAAATAATTCACCCCCTTAAAAGTCTCTCCCCATCTATAGCTGAGGGACTTCTGACGAACTTTAACTAAACTGCTGCGAAGTAAACTTTTGACTTCACAGGATCGGGAACCATGGTAGCATCGCCTTCTTGCCAACCGGCGGGACAAACTTCATCCGGATGGGATTGGACGTATTGAATCGCTTTCAGAGTGCGGAGGGTTTCATCGACACTGCGACCAAAGGAAAGATTATTAATAGTAGCGTGTTGGATAACACCTTCTTTATCGATGATAAAGAGACCACGCAGGGATACCCCCGCATCAGGATCAAGAACATTGTAAGCGGTGCTGATTTCTTTTTTCAGATCCGACACCAAAGGATAGGCCACATCCCCCACACCGCCGGATTTTCTCTCGGTTTGAATCCATGCGAGGTGAGCAAATTCGCTATCGACGGACACCCCTAAAATCTCGGTGTTGATGCTGGCAAATTCGCTAACTCGATCGCTGAAAGCGGTAATTTCCGTGGGGCAAACAAAGGTAAAATCGAGGGGATAGAAGAATAAAACGACGTATTTACCCCGATAATCCGATAATTTGATGGTTTTGAACTCTTGATCGAAAACGGCGGTCGCGGTGAAATCCGGCGCCGCTTGTCCGACTCTTAAGCAACCTTCGGCGGTCATACTTTTAATCTCCTTAATCTAGTTTCTGGGAAAATGCAACTATTTTTACATTCCTTAACAACTATATCATAGTCATAACGATTTTGAGTAATTGGCCGTTAGTTGGTTGTTGGGAAGGTTGTCAGCTGTACTGAATTTAAACTGCATATTGGAAATTTTAGTACAAATGCTCAAACTGCCGATCCCTGCTCCCTGCTGCCCGCTCCCTTGCAGTCTTAACGAGTAATTTAGATAGTCAACAGCTTATCGGGGGAGAGCAAAAGAATTTAATAGACTCCATAATTTTCACTTTCGCAGCCACAATAATAATTTAAGGACAGCGAAAGAGATCGTCACCCGGGGAAGTCAGCCCATTGTACAACTTAGTACATCTTTCTTGCCTCAACGCTCCGACCTGCTGCTGTCTGCTTTTACTTATAGTTACAAAGGCTATGTCAATGTCATCAAGCACCGGTAAATATCTATCCTCATCCCAACGTCAGCAACTTCTCGAAATCTCAACAGAACCGAATATCCTCGATATCGATCGCAAACGGATTCAAATCATTCTTTTCGCTGACGAGGGCAAATCCCAGGGCGAGATCCGTAAGCTTCTCGATTGTACTGCCGCCACCGCTAGTAAATGGATACTGATCGCCGAGAGTGGCAAGATCGATCGCTGGCAAAAATACCGCCGCGGTCGCCCTTCAAAAGTTGATCAACCTTACCTCGATCGCCTGAAGGAACTGATTAGTAAATCCCCCCGGGATTTCGGCTATTCCTTTAAGCGATGGTCGGGAGTTTGGTTAGCGCGGCATCTAGAGAAAGAATTCGGGGTTGCACTCACCCCCACCCACATCAATCGCCTCCGCAAACAGCTACAGCCGCTCCGCATCGTCGATCTTTCTCCTTCAGCCAAAGCTTAAAACAACTATGCTCGATACTCACAGCCTCGTCAATCCCTGGCCGGAATTCCTGTCCGAAACCCAGTGGCGGAGTCTCCAGAAAACGGCGATCACCCTCTCTCCGGAAGCGGGTACACTGCCCGTACAGTCGGGGTTATACCTAGTCGTTGGCGGCAAAGTTCGTATAGCGAACTCGCAGCAAAAAGAGATGATTGCGCTCAAAACCGGCGAATTTTTCGGGGAATTCTCCCTCTTTCCCCGATCGGGTTTTCTTCCCTACTCGGTTCGAGTCTCGGCGAAGGCGGAACTACTTCTTATCCCCGAGTCCGCCCTGAGGCCGATCCTGAAAAAACACCCCGCCCTGAAAAAAACATTACTGCAACGGGCGCGGGAAATTGAGCAACTTCTTGGGACGAAGACAGAAGAAACGGACAAAAAAAGCGATCGAGCCTATTTCCCCTCTCCGGCGCGGCGGTTAGGTCACTGGATCGGGCAATCCCTCCGCCGTTATCCCTTCTTCGAGCAACAGTCCGCCTCCGATTGCGGGGCGGCCGGTTTAGTCATGATCGCCCGTTATCACGGCAAAAGAATCAGCGTCAACCGTTTGCGGGAAATGGCCAACGTCAACCGCGACGGGGCATCCCTGAAGGGACTGATCACCGCAGCGGAAAATATCGGCCTCTCCACCCGTCCGGTAAAAGCGACTCTAGAGGGATTAGGGAAACAGCCCCTACCGGCGATCGCTCACTGGGAAGGCAAACACTTCGTTGTTATCTGGAAAATTACCCCCAAACAGGTGATTATTGGCGATCCAGCGATCGGGCAATTAACCCTAAGTCGTGCCGAATTCGCCAGTAAATGGACGGGATTCACCCTGCTGCTCCAACCGAACCAGAAATTCCGGGACACGAAAGAGGATAAAACCTCTCTCTGGCAGTTTTATCGCTTACTGGAACCCCATTGGTTCGTGCTGCTGGAAATTTTCGTCGCCTCGCTTTTTATCCAGATATTCGGCTTAATTACGCCGATTTTCACCCAGTTAATCCTCGATCGAGTAATCGTCCAGGGGTCCTTAACTACCCTTTGGGCGATGGGGATCGGTGCGCTAATTTTCGGGGTTTTTCGGGTAGCAATTACCGGTTTACGCGCCTATCTCCTCGATCACACCGCTAATCGCATCGATACGGCATTAATCACCGGTTTTATCCGCCATACCCTCAGCCTTCCCCTCGGTTATTTCGAGTCCCGCTATGTGGGCGATATTATTTCTCGCGTCGGGGAAAATCGCAAGATTCAGCGTTTTCTCTCTGGGGAAGCTCTCTCGATTTTACTTGACTTATTAACGGTTTTCGTGTATGTGGCGGTGATGTTCCGCTATAGCTGGCAATTAGCCCTCATCAGTTTGGCGATCGTGCCACCGTTCTTTTTCCTTGCGTTAATTTCTACCCCTTTTCTCCAGCGAATATCCCGGGATATTTTTCAGGCGATCGCTAAAGAAAGCAGTTACCTGATCGAGATTTTAACCGGTATTCGTACCGTCAAATCTACCGCCACAGAGCGCTCGACCCGTTGGCACTGGGAAGACCTTTTCTCGGTGGAGGTCAAGAAAAATTTCTCCGGGCAGATCATCGGCAATAATCTCCAGATATTCAGTAATCTGATCGAATCTTTAGCGACGACGGGGTTACTCTGTTTCGGTGCCTATCTAGTGATTCAAAATCAATTATCGATCGGACAATTGATCGCCTTTAATATGCTTTTTGCCCAGATCATCGCGCCTTTTCAACGCTTAACCGTTCTCTGGACGCAATTTCAAGAAGTCAATATCGCCGTCGAGCGCATTAACGATGTACTAGACGCAAAGCCGGAGGAGAATTTAGAGGAACTTTCCCGTCAGTTTCTCCCAGAATTACAGGGACATATTCGCTTTGAAAATGTCACCTTTCGCTACCACACCGACAGCGATCAGAATGTTTTAGAAAACCTCAGTTTTGAAATTTTACCCGGTCAAACCGTTGCCATCGTCGGTCGGAGCGGTTCGGGAAAAACCACGATCTCGAAATTACTGATCGGCCTCTATCCCCCCACCGATGGGAAGATATCGATCGACGGTTACGATCTGAGTACGATCGCCCTCAGTTCCCTCCGGCAACAGGTGGGAGTCGTCGATCAGGATACCTTTCTCTTCGGTTCCACGATTCGGGAAAATATCAGTTTAGGTCATCCCGATCGCCCCCTAGAAAATGTGGTGGTCGCGGCGAAATTAGCGGGAATTCATGACTTTATTCAATCACTGCCGATGGGGTACGAAACCCAGATCGGCGAGGGTGGAGGGCTACTTTCCGGGGGACAGAGACAACGGATCGCCATCGCTCGATCGTTGATGGGAGAGCCGCGGTTATTAATCCTCGATGAAGCCACTTCCCACCTCGATACCGAATCGGAACGGATTATTCAAACAAATCTCCAGAAAATTCGGCAGAATCGCACCATGGTGATTATCGCCCATCGCCTCTCTACGGTGCGGAACGCGGATTGTATTCTCGTTCTCGATCGAGGGGTATTAGTCGATAGTGGAACCCACGAAGAATTAATGGCCAGACCTGGAATTTACCGTAATTTGAACTCTAATCAATTGAGTGAATAACTATGACAACCAATCTAGACAGAGAGCGCGATAACTGGTCTTTCCATACCAAAGAATTGATCGATACTTTACCCCTACCCTGGACGCGTGGTTTACTCTATTTTCTGATTATTTTCGTCTCGATCATTCTCCCCTGGGCGATATTCTCAAAAGTCGATGAAACCGGTGTCGGACCAGGAAAACTGGAACCCCAAGGAGAAACAGTCAAAATCGATGCTATCGCGACGGGAAAAGTGGAAAAAATCTATGTCCGTGAAGGCCAAGAGGTGAAAGCAGGACAACCGATTTTAACCCTAGATTCCTCATTAATCGGCAAGGAAATACAACAAATTGAGGAGAAAATAGAAGGACAAAAAAGCCGTCTTTCCCAACAGAAACTTGTCAAAAGTCAGTTAGAGATTTCTTTAACCACCCAAAGCCAACAAAATCGCGCGGCAGCAGCGGAAAAAGAAGCCTCGATCGAACAAGCGCGGGAGAATGTGAACGCATTAATCAAGAAGGCCAAAATATCCCTAGAAGAACAACAAGCGCGGGTAAATCAAGCGAAAACCGCCCTCGCACAAAGTCAGACCGATTATCCGATTCTCAAAAGTCGTTATGAAACGGCTTTAAAAGAAGTCGATCGCTACCGAAAAGCGTGGGAAGATGGCGCGATATCGGAGGTGCAATTCATCGAGCGCGAGGACAATGCCAAGGAGCGCCAACAACTCTACGAGCGGGGAAAAGCGGAGGTAAAAGAAAATCAACATAAACTAGCGGAATTAAAAAGTGCCTACCGTCAGACGAGTCAACAAACGAGCGCCGATATCGCCCAAGCGCGTCTGCAATTACAGGAGCGGCAGCGGGGTTATCAAAGTCTCCGCCATTCCAACGAGTTGGCACTCTTAAGGGTACAGGAGCAGATTAACAATCTAGACACGGAGATCGCAACACTGGCATCGGAAATCGCCCAAAGCGAGAGCCAACGGCAAGCGCTCCAAATCCAACTAAGTCAGAGGGTTTTAAAGGCGAATACCGACGGCACAATCTTTTCATTACCGATTAAACGCGCGGGTGCGGTGGTGCAGTCGGGAACGCGGGTTGCGGAGATAGCACCGAAAGGATCGCGGTTTATTCTCAAGGCAGAAATGCCCACGGATCAAAGTCAATTTCTCCGCGCCGGTATGCCGATAAAAGTCAAGTTCGATGCCTATCCTTTTCAGGATTACGGCATTATCGGCGGCAAGATCACCAAGAAATCACCGACGGCGCTCGAAAAGGAAACGCCAAACGGAAAAATTAACGTTTTCGAGCTAGAAATTCAACTCGATCGCTCCTGTATTCAAAAGGGAAATCAATGTATTCCCCTCAATCCGGGAGATACGGCTACCGCAGAAGCGATCGTCCGTCAGCGTCGGGTGATCGATTACATCCTCGATCCCTTTAAGGATCTACAAAAAGATGGGTTAAAACTGTAGTTTTTTTCAGGAGTCATTATGTCCCATAGTATCACCATCACCAATCAAGACCTTATCCAACAGCTTAAGCTATCGGGGAAAGTCCCCGAAATGGTCGAGGGAATTATCGCTCGGAAAATCATCACCGAAACCGCCACGGCAGCGGGGATTAAAAACACGACTGACGAGTTACAACAGGCGGCCGATCAATTCCGTCTCGCCAAAGAATTACATAACGCCAAAGATACATGGAATTGGTTGCAAAAACAGGGCTTATCCCTAGATGATTTCGAGGCGATCGTTCAATTCAGTTTACTATCGGGTAAATTAGTCGAACATCTTTTCGCAGACAAAATTGAATCCTATTTTATGGAACACCAGCTGGATTATACTGGCGCGGTGATCTACGAGGTGGTGTTAGCAGATCAGGCGATGGCGGAGGAGTTGTATGAATCGATTCAGGAGGAGGAAATCAGCTTTCAGGAAGTAGCGCATCGCTATATCGAGGATGTGGAGTTACGACGCAAGGGGGGTTATCGCGGTACTGTTTACCGTAAGGATTTACGACCGAATCTTTCGTCCGCAATTTTCGCATCGGATTCTTCTCGATTGTTGAAGCCGCTGCAAGGCGATCGAGGTTTTCACCTGATTTTTGTCGAGGAAATCCTTAAACCAAAATTAACCGAGGAGTTGGCTCTGAAAATCGGTGTTGATTTGTTTAACGGCTGGGTAAAGGAGAAGATTCAAGAGATAGAATACGAGTTTAGTAATTAATCGTGAACGGGGTGGGCATTGCTCACCCCGCAAACATAGTAAGGGAAGATAAGAGTTATGGAATGTGTGATCTGTAAACACGGTACGACTCGATCGGGTTTTGTTACCGTTACTTTAGAGAGAGATAATTGTATCGTGATTTTAAAACAAGTCCCTGCGGATATCTGTCAGAATTGCGGGGAGTATTATCTAAGCGAGTCGGTCACTGCGGAAGTTTTACAGAAGGCTGATCGCCTATTTTGTAGGTTGGGTTGAAGCATGAAACCCAACATCATCCCCCTATTATTCTTCATGTTTTGTGTTGGGTTGCACTTCGTTTAACCCAACCTACGGATTATTTTACTATAAGATTAATACAATATGGATTAATAAAATACCAATAATCCGATTATTCTTGAGTGAGCTTATTCAGCATAAAAACCAACAAAGCGATTTTTAATACATACACTTTTAAAAATTCCTGAATCTATTCATTAACAGAATTCCCAGTTAATTAAAAAAATAAAGGCTCTCCTGGTTTTCGTGTGTTAATTTTTGTTATAAATTAAAGCAAGCAAACAGCTTAAGTCGAAGATGTTCAAAATTGGTAAATCCATAACTCATTCTTTTAATAAGCTTGATTTTGGTATTCATTCCCTCAATTAATCCGTTGGTTATATGATTTTCAAAGTAATTACAAATACCAGGCAAATGCTTCTGGATCATGCTGGCACTACTTTGATATAATATCCCGCCTATTCTTATCCATTTTTCCAATTTTCTCTCAGCACCTCTGAACGTTCTACTACTTTGATAAATTTGTCTAATTTCTTCTTTCATTTCCCAGGCTATTCCCAAGCAGGGATGTTCTTTCAGGATAACTTCTAGTTGTTGTTTTTGCTCGTCCTTTAAGTCCTCTTTATTCTTCCATAATAAATGAGGTAATCCTTTTTCATGCACCCCCATTAACTTTCTCAATTTATTAAGCTCGTCATTAATGATATCCATTACATGAAAACGGTCATAGATGATTTTAGCATTGGGAAATAATTCCTTGCTCACTGCTGTAAATCCTGACCACATATCGACGCTCACTTCTTTCACCTTCTCCCGAACTGCGTCTGGCTGTGCCTTTAAGGCTTCCATTAATTCTTCTTGCTTATGTCCTTTAATCACATCTAGTAAAATTTTTTTGTCCAGATCTACGACCGTTGTTATGAAATCTTTATGTCCTTTTAAGTTACTAAATTCATCCAAGCTTATTCGTTCTGGTGCTTCCCACTCTTCCTTTTCTAGTTCTTTAGCACAGTGATTAAATATTAACTCAACTTCTGACCATCCTAACCCTTCTTCTCGACTTATTTCTTCGATGCTACAATTTTTTACTCTCTCATAAATCATCGATTCATAGCGAATTGTCTGAGGCTGTCTTAATCTCATAAAACTCAGTCTTTCGCTGATATACTTTTGGCACTTTTGACAATGAAACTGGCGGCGTGGTACTTCTAAATATACCGGATTGCCTAATATTGACAAATCTCTGACTAGATTATACTCTGTCTGATTGATTCTGTCCAAGGTTTGATGGCAATTCGGACATTCAATTGTTTCATTTAAAAGAGCGAGCTTTAGGAAAATTGTCTGAGCAATTTTTTGATAATTGACCACTGTTACATTTGGTAAATCGAGGAGTTGATCAAAATTTATCCACATAACCCACCTCCTGTTCTGTGTTACTATTATACCATGCTCACACAGAACCTAGAAGAGCCAGAAACTTGCTCTACCAACTTAGTCAGGAGGGAAATTTATCTCAACGGCAAATGGCCGTCTGGCTCGGATGTCATCAAAGCACAATATCACGGGAATTAAAAAGGAATCAAAGTTCTCTTGGCTGCTATCTACCTGACACAGCACAAGCTGAAAGCGAGACAAGGCGAAAAAATGCCAAACAACCCTTTAAAAATGTCAGCGAGTCAGCCTTAGAGTTGGTCAAAGAAGGATTGAAAGATTATCATAGTCCCGAACAAATAGCAGGTCGTCTGAAAAGAGCCAGTCAAGAATCTCTCAGTCACGAAACCATCTATCAAATGATCTATCAGAACTATCACGGATGTGGAGAGTACCAGAAATATTTACGCCGGGGGCTTTGTCAAAGAAAGAGTCGAGGCGGAGCAAAAAGTAAGCGTGGAGGGATTCCAGGGCGTGTAGATATCAGCGAGCGACCAGTAATTGCTGACCAGAAAACTGAAATCGGTCATTGGGAAAGTGACACAATGATTGGAGGCAATCATCTAGGAGTTCTCGTTACTCATGTAGATAAAGCCTCGAAATTTTTAGTAGCAGGATTAGCCAAAAACAAAACCGCATCGGAAATCAATAGAGTCACAGAAAAACTTTTTCAAGAGATTCACCCTGACAAAAGAAAAACCTTTACTTGTGACAACGGCAAAGAATTTTGTGGACATCAAGAGTTGAGTCAGAAACTAGGAGCAGATTTTTATTTTGCTACTCCTTATCATTCGTGGGAGAGGGGATTAAACGAGCATACCAATGGACTGTTAAGACAATTTTTCCCTAAGGGAACGAATTTTAAAATCGTTAAGCCAGAGGAGGTGGAAAGAGCCGTAAACTTGATTAACAATCGTCCTCGAAAATGTCTTGACTATCGTACCCCGAATGAGGTATTCTATAAAGGTAGATCAGACAGTGATGCAATTCAGACTTGAATTGGCCCATCATACAAGACTAATGTTCCTGATTCTAAGTGTTTAATTGCTAGGTGCTTCTCAATTTTCTCTTGTTTTTCTAATAACCAATCTAAGGCGTTATATAATTCGTCTTCATCGGCTTTCTCTAAGTCTAACAATTGTCCTAAACTCTGACTACAAGTCTCGCTATTAAACCCTCTCGCTGTGGCTAGTTTCGATTTAGGATTGATGATTCTTGCCACAATCATCGCCACCACTAAGTTTCTGATTCGTGAGGATTTTTCACTGATTATTTTATCTAAACCTAATTTTTTAATCGTCTCTAAAATAGCCATTACATGACCATGAGGAAGACTTCTAATCACTTCAAAATGATTGGGAATGCCTTCAGTCATGGACAGTGTTGCGCCTTTAAGAGCCAGTTTCAGATTGTCGATAATATCATCGGGTAATTTTGAGAGATTGGCCAGGGTTCTTTTTTTGACTTGATCTCCTTCTCGGTAGGACTCCCGAAGAAGAACGGCGGGGGGGGAATTACGGTTAGGAACTTTTTCTATATACATGGCTATCATTCTAGCAAATAGAGAGAATTCTTGTCCATTAAGAAATGTTACAAATTACATGGGTACATTAAGAAAGGTTAAGGGGCGTATCCATTGATGGATAAGGGTTTTCGGCTATTATAGTATATATGTATGGGGGAAGTTCAGTAATTAGGGTCTGCTGAAAAAGTTTGTTGGTGGGGGCAGGGTGTGGGGTGTGGGGTGTAGGGTTTTACCGATTTTGAGGTAGTCAGTTACCTAATTTTCAGGGAAAAAGTACCTGAATTTTACCCCCGATCCCTCCAATGGTCGGCACTTTTTGAGGGAAAAAAAGTCTAAAAGCCTTATCCAACAAGGTTTTTAGATTTATTCAGCAAGCCCTAATTATGAAAAAATAGGAATTGTTGGAAAACTGAGGCGAGTGGACTGTTCGACCAGGAATCAATCAACAGAAATTGAAGTCAAAAATCTAGACCATCTGGGATTAGTAGCCGGAATTATCGATGAAATAGGAATCGTTGAAATTATCAACGAACAAGTCTCAATTGAGCGAGGAGAAATTGTCACAGCGGGGCAAGTCGTCAAAGCAATTATCCTGAATGGATTGGGATTTGTCTCCTGGGACTTGTATTTATTTCCTCAATTTTTTGAAGATAAAGCAACCGAACATCTGCTGGGAGAGGGCATCGAACCCAAACAATTAAATGATGATAAAATTGGTCGAGTAATGGACAAACTTTATCAACTTAATGTTTCGGTCATTTTCCTACTCATTAGTTTAGCCGCCGTGAAAAAATTTGGTGTAGCAACCGAGAATTCCCATTTAGATTCGACTTCTCTATCAGTAGAAGGAGAATATAAAAAGGAATACCCAACAGTAGAAATCCTGAAATCAGGAGCAGTGGGAGAAGAAATTGAAACCAGACAAAAGCCAATAAAAATTACCTACGGATACTCCCGCGACCGAAGACCTGACTTAAAACAATTTATGATTGACTTAATCGTAAGTGGGGATGGAGATGTACCTTTATTCCTGAAAGTAGGGGACGGAAATGAAGCGGACAAAGCGGTTTTTGGTCAAATCGCCCGAGAATTTAAAAAACAAGTTGACTTTGACAGTTTAATAGTCGGCGATAGCGCCCTCTATAGCAAAGAGAATTTAAAACTAATGAGAGAAATGCGTTGGTTGTCTCGAGTCCCCTTCAGCATTAAAGAGGCTCAAAAGTTAGTCGATAGCATCTCAGAAAAAGAGTTAACCGATTCAGAAATACCGGGTTATTCCTGGCGGGAAACAAGCTCTAACTATGGGGGGATAGAACAAAGATGGTTGCTAGTTGAAAGTCAAGCTAGACAAGAATCAGACTTGAAAAAATTAGAGAAAAAAATCGAGCAAGAAAAGAATTCTGCCCAAGAAAAAATCCGCCAACTATCCCGAAGAGAATTTGAGAATAGAGCGGTGGCGTTGGCGATATTCAAGGGATTATCTGACTCCTTAAAATATCATCAGTTAACGGAGATTAAAATCAATCTCATTCCGCCTGAGTCCCAGCAGTCAAAACTTAAATCAAAAGACGATTTATCCTCTCAAAGCTATCAAGTTCAAGCCGAATTAGAGTTAAATTTGCCAGCCATTGAGAGGCTAAAGAAACGAGCAGGACGATTCGTTTTAGCAACTAACGAATTGGAGAAAAAACGATTGAGCAGTGAGGATATACTCAAAAAATATAAAGGGCAACAAGCTCCAGAAAGAGGATTTTCTTTTCTCAAAGACTCCTGCTTTTTTGCCCACAGTGTCTTTCTCAAATCTCCCCATAGAATCGAGGTCATGGCCATGCTCATGGGCTTGTACCTGCTGGTTTATACTATTGGTCAAAGACAACTTCGTCTGAACTTAAAACAGCAGGAGACGGGACTGAAAAATCAGTTGGGTAAGTTAACTGACAGACCAACATTACGCTGGATATTTCAGAACTTTCAAGGGATTCATCTCCGACCTATTCAAGACAATCAAAAGATTAGTAACTTAACGGATGAGAGGCGCAACATTTTGAGATTTTTTCCCAAACCTTGCCAGGAATATTATCTCTTATCTTGACGAGAGGTATTGACTTCAAGGGGTAATAAAACGGCTCTTCGGGAATTGTTATGCAAATAATTAACTTAAAATAAAATTCGATGAGAGTACCTAAGCTCAAAAGTAGCTGAAATCCATACAGGGAAGGACTTAAGGCACAAACAGGTTAATGCCAAAAGATAGACAATTGAGTTAAGATTTGATATAATTGCCAAAAACGAGATTATTTTACTTATGATACTTGACAAATTTTTGAACCTACAAGGAACCTGTATTCAAGGCTATCGACACCTAGAAAATATCGGTATAGTTTTCCGAATCGAATCGAAAAATCAAAAAGCAATCTGTCCTCGTTGTGGGTTAGAGAGCGATAAACTCCACCAAAATCATCGACATTTAGTCAAAGATTTACCAATCTCAGGTCAACCAGTGTACCTACAAGTTAATCGTCGTCAATTTAAGTGCGGTAATTGTCAGAAACCCCTGACAGGGGGACAAGCGAGCTAGAAAACTTGCTAACAAAGGCTTCTGGCTTCTCTCACTAGAAATAGATCTAGCGATTCTAGGCAAAAAGCTAACGAAAGAACTAGGGATAGGAGCGAGCTTACTAGGAATTATTATTAATAAGTGAGAGATGGTGCGGCAAACTTTTTCGAGCTAAAACCATGAAAAGCTTACGATATATGGATTTCAGCCTTCTTGTCCCCCTGTCAGCAGAAACCCTTTAGCGAAGAGTTAGATTTTGTCGCCAAGAAACGAACCTATACAAAAAGACTAGCCGAGAATATACTCGAACAATTAAAAGAAGGAGATATTTTAAATGTTAGCCGAAGAAATGACGTAACGGAAGAAGAGATTCAAAGAATGATAGAGGACATCGCCGAAGAAATTACAGAGCCAGACCTATCGGAATTAAAAAGACTAGGAATTGATGAAATCGCTCTAGTCAAAGGGCAAAAAAATTACTGTGCAGTTTTAGTAAATTTAGATACGGGAAAACTAATAGCTATTCTAGAGAAGCGAACACAAGAAGAATTGAGGAAAACGCTGACAGGCTGGGGAAAAGAGGTGTTAGAGCAAATTGAAGAAGTCAGCATAGATTTTTGGTTGCCCTATAAAAATTTGGTGAAAGAATTGATGCCATCGGCCGAGGTAGTCGCCGATAGATTTCATGTAATGAAACAAATTAATCAAGAGTTAGACGAACAAAGAAAAGCAGAAAAAAGAGCCGTAGAAGCGCAGAGAAATAAAAAACAGAAAGCGGAAAA
The DNA here is from genome assembly GCF_050500235.1 of Microcystis protocystis FBCC-A270. NCBI lineage: Bacteria > Bacillati > Cyanobacteriota > Cyanophyceae > Chroococcales > Microcystaceae > Microcystis > Microcystis protocystis. The sequence continues at coordinate 3,147,476 of NZ_CP191407.1, read as the reverse complement.
AGAAGCGAAGCTAGAAGTTTTAAAGCGAAGTAAATATAGCTTGTTAAAAAATGAAAAAGATTTAACGGAAACCCAAAAAATCAAACTAGAAGCTATCAAAGAAAATTTCCCAAATTTGAAAAAGATGCACGAGTTAAAGGAAGAATTTAGAAAGATTTATGAAACCTCAGAGAATCCGACAGAAGGACTGCTATCCATCTCGGAATGGTTGGCAAAATCCTCCAGTGTTTTTACTAAGAGTTGTCAAACAATCCGAAACTGGTTTGGAGAAATAATTAGTTATTTCGAGCGAAGGACAACGAATGGGATGGTCGAGGGAATCAACAATAAACTTAAACTAATAAAACGGAGAGCCTATGGCTTTAGAAACTTTCGGAATTTTTGGGTTAGAAGTATGTTGTCTTGGCATCTTGTATGTTAATTTAGCATAAAGAGTAACGAAGAGCCTTTATTATTTGAGGATGAAGAAATTGATGATGGTTCTCTGAACGTGATTAAAGCCAATCGGAGTGAATCCGCTCAGTCTAAAGAGAGAAAAAAACGGAATCAAGAGAACCTCCCTGTGCATAGTTTTCGGACTTTGTTGGAAGACCTGGGGACAATTTGCTTGAATACAGTGGAATGTACGATTAGGGAGGGAAGTTATCGTTTTTCTAAGATAACTCGACCGACCCAACTGCAACAAAAAGCGTTAGATTTATTGGGAGTTTCCCTGATTTGTACCCAGTAACGGGGCGGCGGAAATTCTCTTAATCCCTCCTACAGCATAGGTTATGGCCTTTTGTCAACGGGGAAGTCCAGTTATATGCACGCAGAAGAACCCATGCAACGCTCGCTGCTGCGCTACGAATTGATGGGGCGCATCAAACCCTATTCCATGTTCATGCAGAAAGCCGAGCGTGACCTGGTTAAAAAAGGACAAGAAGACGGCGATCGCAAGGTTGTCTTTTATGTGCCGAATTCTTTCAGCCAATCGGTGCGGTTCTTTAGCGATCACATTCATCTGGACACGTTTCTAGTAATACCAATTCTCCAAAGTCTGACTACAGAAGTTTAATCCCCCTAAATCCCCCTTAAAAAGGGGAACTTAAAGGGGGATTTAAATTCGATGTGTAGTTTTCATTTAGAGAAATGGTATAACCGTGTCACCGATGGACAGTAACGGCTATTTCACCTTCGGAACCAATAACGATTACACCAGCAGCGCCGCCAGGGCAGCTAAACGGCTGATCGTGGAAGTCAACCAGAATATGCCCCGGGTTTTCGGACGATCCTTATTAGATCTCTTGCATAAGTCTAGACAAAATAGGATAAAATAGTCCAAGAGTTAAGATTGAAAGATGACTTACGAACAAGTAAAAACTTTAAAGCCAACAGAGTTCAAACGCTTGTGTGGCGTGTATCCAGATACATTTAAGGATATGGTAACAGTCCTAAAGGCAGAAAAAGTTTGGCAAAAAAAGACAGGTAGACCTAGCAAATTGAGTACGGAAGACCAACTACTAATAACACTAGAATATTGGCGAGAATATCGCACCTATTTTCATCTGGGAAATAGTTGGGGTATTAACGAATCAACGGCGTATAGAATTGTTAGGAAAGTAGAGAATATTCTCATCAAATCAGGTCTGTTTAATCTACCTGGAAAAAAAGCCCTCTTAGAAAGTAATAGTGAAATAGAAGTAATAGTGGTGGATGTGTCAGAACAGGAGATAGAAAGACCCAAAAAAAACAGAAATCATACTATAGTGGCAAGCAGGGATACCACACATTAAAGTCGCAAGTACTTGCCGATCTCGCGCAGCGAGCGCGTTGCGACCAAAAAAGCGGGCAGGTAATCTGTGTCCGTTGTGAGAAAGGAAGAGTCCATGATTTTCGACTGTGGAAAGAGAGCAAAATAAGGTTAAATAAGAAAATAGAAATATTAGGGGATAAAGGCTATCAAGGAATTCAGAAGCTCCATCAAAACAGTCAAATTCCTCATAAAAAAAAGAAAAAAGAAAAACTAAGTAAAGAGCAAAAAAAAGCCAATCGTCAGTTATCACAACGGCGCATAGTTATAGAGCATATTCATCGTCGTCTCAAAATATTTCGGATACTTTCATCAAGATACAGAAATCGCAGACGGCGATTTGGTCTGAGATTGAATTTGATTGCTGGTATCTACAATTACGAACTTCGTTACCGACAAAAGGATATATCTTGATTACTTTTGCAAGAGATCTATTGAACGAATTCAGAACGAGAAGACATGAAAGCTCGATCTAATCCGCATCCAGTAACCCCTCATCTCTCATCGAATCGCCTGTTTTAAACTACGGCAAAGTTCTTCGAGGGATTTTAGACCATCGCCGGGGTAATTATCGGCCAAACGTTTAACCATGGCACTGCCGACAATTACCGCATCAGCACCCCAGTTTTTCACCTGTAGCGCCTGTGTCGCGTCAGAAATGCCAAATCCTACCCCGACGGGTTTATCGGTGACAGAACGGATAGAATCGAGCAATTCCTCCACTCTGGTGGCCACTTGCTTCCGCATTCCCGTCACTCCCGTGACACTAACCAGATAAATAAAACCTTGGGATTGCCTGGCGATCGCTTGTATTCGTTCCGGGGGACTGGTAGGCGCTACCAATAAAATCACTTCAATTCCCTTAGCGGCAGCCGGTTGCAGCAGACTTTCCGCTTCCTCTAGGGGTAAATCGGGAACCACCAAACCACTCACCCCGGCTGCTTTAATTTGGTCTAAAAAGACATCTATCCCGCGATGATAGATGGGATTATAGTAAGTAAACAGAATAATCGGAGCTTTCACCTCTCCCTGGGCATTTTTGACGATTTCTAGCACATCTTCCAACTTGACACCCCGATTTAAAGCGCGGGTGGCTGCCGCTTGAATAACCGGACCATCCGCAAGAGGATCGGAATAGGGAACCCCCAACTCGATCAGATCAGCCCCTGCCCGGTCTAAAATGCGTAAAGCTTGGGCAGTAGTAGATAAATCGGGATCACCGGCAGTAATAAAGGGAATTAAGGCACAATTCCCCTGGGAACGGAGAGAACGAAAACACTCGGAAACAGCAGTCATCGAAAATTACTGGAGAGATAAAGCACCGTCTATTATCTCATGGCGGGGAATAGCTCATCGCCGGTCGCTGTCAGCTCAGGTAAAGAATTTTGGTTCTTCGGTTTGTGTTATGCAATGGACTGGGGTTATAAGGGATGGACTCCTTATGTAGAAAGGCATTTGGCGATTTTTGTCAATTGTTTTTTATCTAGAGCGAACTCATCAATTAAGTCTCTTGCCAGAGAAGGATTTAGTCAATTTATGCCCCCCTATCGAACCATAACAAGTAACGAAGAGCCAGAATTTTTCAAGTAATACTTAAAGAATATTGACAAAATGGCGATCAAGGGTAAAATAGGCTCAGTCTAGTAGTTTTGAGAAAGTTTCTGGCATAACATGGGTTTTTGTTCCGCTTTTTCTGGTACAAAATAGGACTACTGCCCGATCGGTTTGCGTATAATCAAACACCATATTATATCCATGTTTTCCATTTACATTCTCACCTATAACGAAGAAATTGATATTGCCGCCTGTGTAGAATCGGCACTTCTATCCGATGATGTGATTGTGGTTGACTCCTACAGTAGCGATCAAACAGTAGAGATTGCTTCTCGTTATCCAGTGCGCGTGATTCAGCATCAATTTGAAAGTCATGGTAAACAAAGAACTTGGATGTTAGAAAATATCGAGACTAAATACGATTGGGTTTATATCCTCGAAGCAGATGAAAGGATGACACCCCAACTGTATGCAGAATGTCTGAGTGCCACGCAACAGACAGAATTTACTGGTTTTTATGTGGCCGAAAGAGTTATGTTTATGGGAACTTGGATTCGTCGCAGCACCCAGTATCCCCGTTATCAAATGCGTCTATTTAGAAAAGATCAAGTCTGGTTTAGCGATTATGGTCACACGGAAAGGGAAGAATGTCGAGGAAAAACCTCTTTTTTAGAAGAAACCTATCCCCACTATACCTGTAGTAAGGGTTTAAGTCGTTGGATTGAAAAACACAATCGTTATTCTACCGATGAAGCAGCAGAAACCCTACATCAGTTGGCTAACGGGGGTGTTAGTTGGAAAAATTTATTTTTTGGTGAAACCGAAGTAGATAGACGGAGAGCTTTAAAAGATTTATCCCTACGATTGCCTTTTCGTCCCTTGCTTCGTTGGTTTTATATGTATTTTATCCTAGCGGGAATTCTCGATGGTAAAGCTGGTTTTGCTTGGTGTACTCTGCAAGCTTTTTATGAGTATTTGATCCTCTTAAAAGTGGCGGAAATGAAACAGGGTTTACCCACTCCCCCCGAACTGAGAAATCGTTTTCATACCCCGCAAAATAGTAACAATAGTAATTCCCATAGGCCCGGTTTTGTCTCCCTAAAAGGAAAAGCCGATTAACATTTAACCATAATTAGGGTCTGCTGAAAAAGTTTTTCCTAGGGGCAGGGTGTAGGGTGTAGGGTGTGGGGTGTGGGGTTTTACCGATTTTGAGGGGGTCAATTACCTAATTTTCAGGGAAAAAGTACCTGAATTTCCCCCTGATCACTCCCATATCTGGTACTTTTGGATTTCAAAAAAGGCTAAAAGTCTTATCCAGCAAGGTTTTTAGATTTATTCAGCAGACCCTAATTAATCAGCCGGCAATGACCTAACAACAACTCAGGAACAAAAAACAATGCTAATCCACCTACTCAGTGGTTAATTTTCACGGGGAATACAGCCGTTCGACTTCACCCAATAGTTACTTGACTGGTATCGACGCTGGTTGCCCCATGGACTTTACTGGCAATTGCTACCATTTTATTTAAAGTCGCCTGATGGGAAACCCTGCCTTTTAGTACAACTTTACTACCAGTTTGAGCGACCCACAATTTGTCTTCATCAGCTAAATCCGGTGTCTCGTCAAAAGCTAAAACTACTCGTTTAGCTAGTCCGCTTTCGTCGTATTTTCCGTCTAATCCGACTCTTTCGGGGGGAATACCCGCAGCAGCGGCTTTACCTGTGATCGCACTAGCGGCATCTGCCGGTTTATCTAAGCCAAAAATTCTTTTTAACCAATCCATTGCTAACACTCCTGATTGAGTTCTAAAACCCCAATTTCTTTAAGAGGGATTTAGTGGAAACGATGTGTCGATCTAATCCTAAACGATCAGGACTGACTCCCACCGCTAAAGCGACTAATTGGGAAAAATGTAGTACAGGTAAACCTAAACTTCGACCGATCACTTTTGCCACTTCCGGTTGTCGGGAATCAAGATTAAGATGGCATAAAGGACAAGGGGTGACTAAACAATCGGCCCCCGCTGCCATGGCCTCTAAAATGTGTTTTCCTGCCATTTGGAACGATTGGGTGGTGGCATAACTGGACAGGGGCCAACCACAGCATTGAGTGCGTCCTTGATAATAAATCGGATTTGCTCCCACCGCTCGAAAGACATTTTCTAGGGATTCCGGCTGAAAAGGATTATCGTAGGGGAGAGTATCCTGGGCCCGCAGGAGATAACAACCATAAAAACCGGCACAATTTAAGCCTGATAAGGGACGAATCACCTTGGCCGCCAGATTATCTAAGCCATAATCGCCGACAATTGCCCAGAGTAGGTGTTTAACCGTCGTCGTACCTTGGTAGGGGGAACAATGTTCTTTCTGTAAATAATTATTAACTTCCTCAACATAATTGGGATTATTATGCTTTGCTTCCTTCAAGCGCTCATCCACATGACCGATCACCCCTTGACAGGTGCTACAGTGAGTCAACAGGGGTAAATTGAGGGCTTCTGCTAGGGCAATATTGCGCGCATTGACGGCATCTTCCAAGAGTTGCGAATCTTCCTTATAGGTTCCCGAACCACAACAGGCAGCTTTTTTGAGTTCGACTAAATTAATCCCCAAAGCTTCCGTCAGGGCTGCCGTGGATAGATATAGTTCCCGACAGGCACCTTGGGCGACACAACCGGGAAAATAAGCATACTGGAGATTGTTGACTGTCATGGATTCTAGGAAATTACTACTCATTACCTATCTACCATCTTGCCCCCCTTCCCCCCTGTCATCACTAAAGTCATGGAATTTCTTAACAGACAGTCTTTTGTGAGCTGCTCCGAACAAGTGTAGAGTAGTTTGTCCCTAGAGATAATATCCAAACAGGAGGAGAGCCATCTCAGCAGTATAATGGCTCTCCTTGAGAAAAATTGTTGTCATGAGGAGTGGGTTATATAAATGGGAATCTATCCGGTCAAGAGGTGATTTATCGGTAGAATTGAGAGTTCAGCCGAGAAATTACGGCGAGAAACCCTATTTTGTCGGCTTACGCCGCTTGGGGGAGGGTGATAACAGCATCAAAGTCAGCACGGCTAGGGAAAATCGAGAGAACCCGGTCCAGTTGGGTTAATTCAAAGATAATCTTGACTGAAGGTGGAATAGAACAGATATTGAGGGATTTTTCTTGACTTTGAGCCAGACGAAAGACGGTAACTAAAGCCATTAATCCAGCGCTGTCGAGGAATTCCACCCTACTCATATCCACAAGAAAAGTGATAGAGCGACTCCGGTTAACCAGATTGGTCAGCTGCTCTTGAAATTCTAGGACGTTAGCGGCGGTAATATAGCCACTTGGCTCAAATAGAGCAATTTCTGGGACTTTTACGGGACTTTTCATGGCTGGGCTTTGAAATTCATAAATGAACCTTTTAACTAGAAATCAGATACCGCTATTATGTCCTAACTTTCTGATTTTGCAACCCCGGTCTTGATAAATTTCCTCTCTCTTGAAAAGATTAATCTTTTCTTAATCTTGACCCCTGTAGGGAGGAACTGGTTTTAGGTTAACCTCATAATCTGGGCAGTAAAGAGAAACAGTCATCAAGGCTTATTAGGGTGAACACTAGGGGAAAGTCGTTAGGTTTAAGCTCTAATCCCGAATAACTGATGATAACCCACTATTATACCGGTATTTTTGTTAAAATAAAGTAAAGCAGGATACAGAAACTAGATTTGTTGAGCTAGAGTAAGGAAATTGTGGATACCCGGCCGACTATCCGCCAATTAGTGGAAAAAGCCCTATATTATCGTCAAATCACCCCAGAAATCGAGAACGGAATCAGTGAACTCCTCGGTCGTCTTGGCTACGTTTCTGATGTGGATTACGAGGCCCTCGAGTTACTCATGGATGAAATGGACGAAGGCCGGATTAATCTCGTTCCGCGTCGGTAACTTCAGTTATCAGTTATCAGTGGTGAGTTTTCAGTTCACTGATGGCCTTTCGGTTCCTGCTTATGCAATGGACGGGGTTATAAGGGATGATTTAGCGATCACCCGATCGAACCGGACCTAGTAACGAAGAACCTGACTGATTACTGTTGGCTGAACCATCCCCCAAAACCCAATTTCCCCAAATTTCCCCAAATTAATATAATTAGCTGCAGGCTTTCTCTTAACCTAATTTCTTCGATGATTCCTTTAACTCTTAATCTCTTGCAAGGTTCCGTTACTTTTCGTTTCAGTCCCAGTGCTGCTCTGGATTTGCAAAGGGAAATTAACATTTTACTCGATCGACTGAAAGCGATCGCCAGTAATGCCGCTAGTGGGGGTAAACCCCAACCCCAAAAACCGCTGGAATATCAGCACACTGGTGATGTGTTTCTGGAAGTGTTTTGTAATCCCAATATTTATCCGAATCCTTTTTCGGCTAAAGTTTTGTTAACGGTTCGCGATGATCGCCTGCGCTTAACCACAGAAGCAGAATTAACCCGTGTGATCGAGGATTTAGAGCGTTATATCGACCAAAATAGTTAGAATCGGGGGATTTTTGGGGTTTCGACCTTTCCTTGTCGTCCCACCTCTCCCCATCTGACTATTCTTCTCTAGCTTGCCATGTTACCGACCGATTTATTGATTTCCCGTCAAAATGGCGAGACAATTATTCCCAAACGCTTACCGATCGCTCCCGATTATCTGGCGATCGCCAAAGAACAAATCAGCTGTTTTCAGGAAAGTATCGGTCAAACTAAGGGAGAATTAAGCCAAAAACTCCTAATCTTGGAGGGAGACAGTCCCGATTATAAAATTAAACGGGGATTTGCTCACCTATTAACCAATCATTTTGCCAACTTTGAGATTATTAGTCCCTTAGAACCCCAGGAATTAAGAAAAAGAGTTTTTGAACAAGCGGCTAACTTTGTTCCTATTCCCCAAAATCGATCGCTAATTCTGGAGAAAATTGCCCAGCAACTCAGCCAAGAATTAAATCAAGAAATTTTTCCAGTAGCTCTAGAAAAAGGACTCTATGCTGATTTAGCGGAGAATAAAATTCTCACTCAATTTGATGCTCCCACCCCCGAAAACTTAATCCATCGTTTTAACCTCTCGCAAATTCAAGGTATTTTTTATCGGGCCAGTTATTTAATTATCAACGTCCATCGCAACGATCCGGGGGAATATAAATATCTCTTTCGCTATCTAAAACTATTTCGTTTAATGACTTATATCGAAGGGGATGCCGACACGGGATTTACTATTACTATCGATGGTCCCACCAGTTTATTTAAAGCTAATAGTCGTTATGGCTTTGAAATCGCTAAATTAATTCCTGCCTTACTCCATGTTACTCACTGGAATTTGAAGGCACAATTACAGTATAAAGATTCCTATACAGGAACTATTAAAAAACAACAGTTCAATTTAGAGGATAACTGTGGTCTGGTGTCCCACTATTCCCCGGGTAAACCCTACGATAGTATGTTAGAGGAATCTTTTGCTAAACGTTGGTTACAGTTAAAAACTGAATGGCAGTTAGAAAGGGAAGTGGATTTAGTGCCTTTACCCGGAGGAGTGATGATTCCCGATTTCCGTTTAGTGCATCCCGATGGTCGCGTTTTTCTCCTCGAAATTGTTGGTTATTGGCGACCAGAATACCTACAAAAGAAATTTTTACAGGTTAAATCGGCCCAAGCAAATAATCTAATTTTAGCCGTATCGGAACGGTTAAATCTAGAAAAAGCCGGAGTTAAATTTCAAAATCTACCCGCTCAGGTTATCTGGTTTAAAGATAAATTATCACCCCAAGCAGTGTTAGAAGTTTTAAGTTAAAGGGTTAAGAAGCTAAAAGCGGAAGTATGATTTAATACTCCCGCTTCGGTTTAATCAGACTAGGTCAACTCTTTCGCTTAAGACCGGACAATGAGTGCTATATCATTGAGCAATGGCAGGACTGATGGACACTTTCACCACTTTATTTTTTTCTTCTTCCGCTTTCGGGAGGGTGAGATTGAGAATACCATCTTTGTATTCAGCAGCCACGTTAGTGTTATCAACCTGAACCGGTAGAGGAATAACCCGATGGAATTTACCATAACGGAATTCAGTGCGGGTAAATCCTTCTTCTTCGGTTTTAATTTCCGATTTTCTTTCACCATTAATGGTCAGACTATCGGCTGTTACTTCCACGTTGAGGTCTTTGGCTTCCATACCGGGTATTTCCAGTTTAAGCTGAACTGCCTCTGGCGTTTCGGTCATTTCCGCCGCCGGGATGAAGGATAACCCCACTTTTTCGCCATTGCCTACATCAGTCGGCACAATACGGTCCAACAAGCGATTCATTTCTTTCTGTAGGCTTTCTACTTCTCTGAAAGGTTCCCAGCGTATAAGTGCCATATAAGTCACCTCCGAAGTTTTCTTAACGCTAGAGATGTTGGTTTATCTCTACACTTTTAGGATAGATAAAAGATTGTCTGACCGGGGTAGGGTTTTCGGTATTGAGTTTTTCCAGATTCCCGTACTATCTCCTATACTAGGGTCTGCTGAAAAAGTTTTTCCTGGTGTGGGGTGTGGGGTGTGGGGTGTTTTCTCAGTGAACTGAGAACTGATAACTGATGACTGATAACTGATAACTGATAACTGACTCCAACAACAAACTTTTTCAGCAAAACCTAATTATTGTCTATTATTTTCATCGAAATAGAGCAATAACTCCTAAAATAACCCCTAGCAAGCCAATTAAGATGGCGAATATAACGGCTTTGCGATTTCTCTCTAGTTGGCGTGTTAAGTTTTTTCGTTCTTCCTGAAAACGATTCAGTCTGCGCTCAATTTCCTCTAACTTAATTTTTTGTTTCGAGTTCTTAGTCTCAAGATTTTGCAGATGAGATTTAAAAGTTTCTAAATCAGCTTGTATTGTATCTTTTTGCTTTTGCAAGGTTGTCTGAAATTCCTCTAATTTTTGATCATAGGATTCTACAATCTCAGAAATTTTTAAATAATTACTTTCAACAGCTAATAACTGTTCTAGCTTAACATCAAAACTATTAAACTTAGTTTGTAGTCGGTTAACTTGTTCTAATAAATCGATATATTTATTATCAATACTTTGTTCAAATAGCTTGCTTTCTTTCCTGAAAATTTTGTAAACGCTAAGATAATTATAATTAATTATTTTTCTGGGAATTAAGTTGTTCGCACCCGTTAATAAATATTTCGTTACATTATCAGAAATGGCGATTGATGATTTGAAAGTTTCTTCCATACTCTTATTGATCAAAAATGCTTGTTCATTGTAATCATCAAAGTTCGTTTTATTTAAATCATTAATTATACTAATAATACTATCTATAATTCTGTTAACTTGAGTGTATAATCTCAAATCGTTTATAAACATAAAGCTATGGCTAGGCATATTTTCTGATAAGAATTTCATGTTTTCAAGTATTGTTTTTAAATCTTTATCATTTTCTCCAAATTCATTTAAACAGTTTTGAAACATGAAAATATTGCTGTCTTTTATATTACTAACTATTGAAAAAAAGGAATCAATTTGATTTATATCTAAATGATGACTGAGGAGAGCAAAATGATAGTCTTTAAAGCAATTGTTGATTATATTTTTAGTGATGTCTTGACTGATTCGCCAAGTATCAGAATATAGGTCGTAGGAATAGATAACTATCGATTTTACTTCTGGGTAAAATTGTCGTAAAAAACTTAATAAACCAATAGCTTCAGGTGCAGCACCCGCGCAAAATAAACAAACTTTGAGATGTTTTTTATCAAAAACTAGCTGCATCAAGCTGGGGTCTTTTTCTTGCAAGCTTTCCAAAACTCTATAAGTCATTTCTACATAATGAGGATAGTAAGCCAGTAAGTAAGCAGCCTGAGTGTTATAATTAGAATAATCTACACTTACATGATTAGTATGAAAACTACTTCTTAGTCGTTTAACATCAGGTTGCAAAGATTGTAAGTAAGATTTAATACTAAGACTTTTTCCCTGTAATCTATTCAGATCAATTAAATTTTCGATAATTAAGTGGTATAAATTGTTAAGTTCGTTCATGGTTAGATAATATTCCTAAAAGTAAGATTAATTCTCGCAGAAATATTGTGATTAGTTTTGGGTAATTGATGTAACCAGTGGTGTTGAGTTGCTCCGCGCATGATTAGCAAACTACCTGATGTTAGCTCAAGATTGATAATATCTTCCTCCTGTTTATGTTTAAGTGAAAATTTTCTTGTGCTGCCAAAACTAACCGATGCAATAACTGGATTTTTGCCTAATTCTGGTTCATCATCACTATGCCAAGCGACGCTATCTCGACCATCTCGATAAAAATTCAGAAGCACGCTATTAAATTTCGTACCTGCTAGAGTTTCCGCTCTCTCTTTAATATATAATAAGGTATCTGTCCAAGCAAGAGGATTCATATTAATTCCTGAATAAGTATAGGATTTATCTGAATCGCCATACCAAGCAGTTAATCGAGGTAGAGGTAAGGTTTGCCCCATCATTTTTATATAATCCTGTCGCCAAGCTATCTCATTTTGCAAAATATTTAGCAAATATTCACTTTGTTTATCATTGAATATTTCTTGGTAAAAAATAACTTCACCGTCTCGATTAATTAATGTTTCTCCAATGGTTGATTCTAGAGGATTAATTTTGATAAATTCTCTAATTCCTTGCTGACGATAACGCCTAAACCATTTGTATAATGTGCTATAGCTATAATCTGAAAATTGAGCAAACTGTCTAATATTATCAGACTGAGATGTTTTAAAGTCAATCAATGCTTGTATCGGCTGAGTTTTTTCTGCCTCTAGCAGATAGACTTTTAAAAGAGAGATAGATTCTTTGATATGCAAAGTTTTATATTTACTCATAGATAGGATAAAAAATTAAAACATTTTGATATTAATTATCTACTGATGAATAATTAAACTTTCTAAACTGGTTTGTAAATCTTGGGTTAATTGTGCTACGGCCGAGCGTCGCTCGCTTTTATAATCGGCATAGCGCTCGGATACGGAAATAGGTTTACCGATAGTTATTATCGCTTTTTGTTGACCAATTTGGGGACGGAAAAAGGGATTACCTCCTTTAATTCTTGTCACTAAATCCCAGAGTAATAAAATTGTCTCAGCAAATCTTTCTACGGTGGGTTTTTCTTTGACATAATAACCAGTTACTGAGACGAAACTTTCGACAATTCTCATGTGCCACATTTTTAAATTAGCTTCATCGGCCAGGCGATCAGCTAATCCTAATTCAAGGGGAGAAATAGAATGAGTGGGTTTTAATTCTTCCCGATAAATGCGTTCCCATCCTGCTTGTTCTAAACGACGACAGCGATCAATTACATTACCATTAGGAGAAAGATTAAAATACTTTTCTACGGTTTGTAAGGCCACATCTAATAAATTGGCTAAACGTTTGGCTAGGGTTTCATTTGGATCATCACCATTGGCAGGCACTACAGGCAAAGATTGATAGTAGAAATCTCGATAAAAATCCTCCATTAAGGATAATAATCTTTCTCCTAAACGAAAAAGACGCTCGTATAAAACCTTTTCTTCTAGGGATAAATTTGGGATTGTTTCTAAACCGCTATCGGTTTCTAAATTAGTTAAAATTCGCTCGATTTCTTGCCACACTGGAGTCAGATAAAAATACTGAATACCAATGGGTAAAATAATTACTTCTTGCTCTTGTTTAGCTTTTCTGACATCATCCACCCCCCAAAAAGCCAATTGAGAAATACCCGGTTCAATCGCACTCACAAGCTCATTATGTCCGTTAGTTGCCCCTTCCGGAGCGGCGGCTAAAGGATAATCTCCTTCTAATAATAAACGACGAGCCGAACGCAATCCGATTAAATCAGCTTTTCCCCGTTGAATTGGTGTGCCACCTAACTTAGAATATAACCATCCTACCCTTTCTCCCGCCCATAAAGGAATCCCTCGATCGTACATAAAATAAGCGTGAATTGGATTGTTTAATTTTATTCCTAACTCTTGGGCTTTTTTGGGTACTAATTTCCACAAAAGATAGGCCATACAGTAGGGATCGTTAATACTGGGATGACGAAAGGCAAGCAGTAAACGTACTTTTTTCTCTTGACTTTTTTGATAAAATGTGATTAAAGTTTCTAGATTAGCGGCCGAAATTTCCCTTAAGTTGGTTTGAGTTTGTAACCAGAGAGGTAAAAAGATTTGACATCCCTTTAAAAGCAAGGGATTAAGGTCAGGGGGTATAAATTCTAGAGGAGGTTGTGCGCCCAAAGATAGATTAGACATATAAGTAGTCGTGCCAAATAAATTTCCTAGTTGAGACAGTTATCAGTTATCAGTTATCAGTTATCAAATTTGAGTTTTCAGTTCACTGTTTACTGTTTAAGAAAGAATCCAAGAAAACTCTGATCAATAATTACTCACTGGTCAAAAGCTAATCACAGCAGCAAACAGATGTCGAGCTAGATTTCAAATAGACTGGGATTACAGGCTCCCTCAACCGTGAAAGGAGAAATTAACCGACTTTGAGCGAGGAGGAACAGGAGCAGTTTACCTCCTCACCTAAACAAATACAGCTATACTATAGCTCTATCCCCATTTCCTGCAAACGAGCTGCCAGCCGTTGAGAACGCTGTCTTTCCGCTTCCAGAGCTTGCTGAGTAGCATTTAATTGCTCCTGTGCTGCAGCCGCCTGCTCCTGTGCTGCAGCCGCCTGCTCCTGGGCTGCTTCTTCTGGCAAGGGGATTAAATTGCCTTCCGAGTCATAAAATCTTGCCCAGATTGCCGTTTCTCGGTCAATAGTGCCTTCCCAAGTTCCCAACCAATAGCCTAAAGTTTCGCACCATAACCAGCCGCGCTCGTTTCGTTCTAAAGAATGGTAGCGTTGGTCGGCCCCTAAATGCCATCCTTGTAAAGAATTGGCATCAAAAGGATCGTAGATGAAATAATCTGGCGTGCGGAAGGTTCCCTCATAAATTGCCTTTTTTCGCACTTTATCAGTCTTAGCGGTACTAGGAGAGGTTAATTCCACGATAACGTCAGGATAACGTCCCTCTTCTTCCCAAATTACCCAACCCTGTCGCTCTCTCGTACCATCGACATTGAGGACAGCGAAGAAATCTGGCCCGCGAAAATCGCGATTTTTGGCTTGTTCACGGCTGAAATAAATAAACATATTGCCACCGGTGTAGAAGTCGTCTCGTTCACCGTAACCCTGCTGTAGGGAGCGAATCAAGACATTCATGGCAATGCGGTGTCGGTTGCTTTCCAAAGGTTCACCATCATCAAAAATTAAGTCTGTGGGGGGTGGGGGGGGTTCCCAGAAGTCCTCGAAATCTTCTTCTATCAGTGCCGGAGAGGTGGCAGTTTCGTCGCTTTTGGCAATCGTCATTTTTTCGGCCTCTCTAGGTGGGAGTATCCATGTTTTTGCTGATTATTGATCCTATGTTACATCAGAATTTAGGAGTGAGGAGATAGATGTTAGGAGTTGAGAAAATTATCTTCGCTTAACAATGATCAAAACTTTTCTTCCGGGTGCATTATACTGGGCTAACACACCCGAATAATATCCTTAAGCTAACCAAAAAACTTGGCTTTATCTTTAACTAATTTTGTCCCGATTCCGGCGGCAATGACTTCGGAGAGAATGCTAATTAAACGATAGATAGCAACGGTGACAAGTACGTTAGCGGCGGGAAATTTTTCTGTGTCAAAAAGTGCAATCGCTGTAGCTTCAAACACTCCTAATCCCCCCGGCGCTCCGGGGACAACTAAACCCAATAACCAAGCAAAACTAAAGGTTCCTAAGAGGGGTAAAATCTGAGCGGGGGTAATCATTTTTAACACCATCCAAGCTAAAATAAAACCCGCACCGCGCCACAATAAAAATCCAGTTTCACCCAAGAGAGGGACGAGAGGATATTTAGTTAGATAAACAGGTTCTTGAGCAATCTTTTTCTTTTGGCTAAGGATTTTGAGAGGATAATTTAAAAATTTGGGATGAATGCTGATTAAAATTAATCCTAAAACTAATATCTGTATCCCTAGACTTGAGCTAGATTTCATCCAACCTAAACCACTACCAATAACTGCTATGGCTAAGGCTGCACACACCAGCAATAAAAGTTCTAATAAAACGCTTAAACTGGCGATTCCCCAATCACTTCCTGCTTTATTAATTGCCACGATGCGAGCATAAAAGTGACCGATATTACCAGGTAAGTATTTTCCTAAATTGGTAATCATATAGATGCCAATTCCTGTGGAGGTTTTAATCGGTTGTTGATAGCTTTTGAGTATCCATGTCCACACCCATCCTGCCCAAATTTGAGCGATAACAGTGGTTACAAGTGCCAAGAAAAGAAATAACCAGCCATGATTTTCAATTCTAACTGAGGTGACGTTATCCCAGTTATTTTTAAGGTTACTGAGAACAAAAAATAAGGTTCCCCCAATAATCAGCCAACGTAGAAACTTTTTCAGCATTTCATTTTTTCCTTTATTCATTTTCTGGGGGGAACCAATCGAGATCAAGAAGATTTTCTAAACTGTAGGGACATTCCCCAGGAAAACTAACTTGATTATCGGTTTTTTCTCTAACATAATTTAAAGCTTTCTGGTAAATACGAGGTGATTCTTGAGTGAGATAATTGCGGAGATTAGTAGTTAAATAAGTGTCGATCTGGTTTTTGAAATTGACGATTTCTGAACGCCAATGAGAACGATTATATTCTCTTTCCCTTATCCAAAATTGTAACAATAAACAATGTCTAATAATTTGCTCTAATAAACTAGCAACACGAAACTTTTTTTCGTTTCCCAAATCTTCTAACTCCTCGATTAAATTCTCTAAGTCTAAAGCGTCAAATCTCTTCGCTTTTAAGAGTTCGATAGTTTCTTCTAACCAGAGAGAATCATCAATTTCGTAGAGAGTTTTTAAGTCGGGAATAACAGTCATTATCATCTCCTTTATTCGTATGGTGGTAGCCAATTGGGATCGAGAAGTTCTTCTAAACTGTAGGGACAAGTATCGGGAAAAATAACTTGATTTTTTGTCTTTTTTCTCACATAACGGGTTGCCTTCTGATAAATATTATCAAATTCTTGTTCTAAATATTTCCGTAAACTTGCCGTTAGGTAGGTATTTAATTGATCTTGAAAATTTACCAGTTCTGATTCCCAATGACTTTGATTATATTCTCTTTCCCTTGTCCAAAATTGCAGTAACAAAGCATGACGAATAATTTGCTGTAAAAAACTAGCAACACGAAACTTTTTTTCGTTTCCCAAATCTTCTAACTCCTCGATTAAATTCTCTAAATCTAAAGCGTCAAATCTTCTCGCTTTTAAGAGTTCGATAGTTTCTTCTAACCAGAGAGAATCATCAACTTCGTAGAGAGTTTTTAAGTCGGGAATAACAGTCATTATCATTTCCTTTATTCGTAAGGTGGTAGCCAATTGGGATTGAGAAGTTCTTCTAAACTGTAGGGACAAGTATCGGGAAAGTTGACTTGATTTTTAGTCTTTTTTCTGACAAAGAAAACTGCATCTTCATAAATGTTAGTTAATTCATTTTGTAAATAATTACGGAGATTGGTGGTTAAGTATCTTTTTAGCTGAATTTGAAAGTTGACTATTTCTAACTCCCAGTGATCCTGATTATATGCTCTTTTCTCTGTCCAAAATTGCAGTAACAAAGCATGACGAATAATTTGCTCTAATAAACTGGCAACACGAAACTTTTTTTCGTTTCCCAAGTCTTCTAACTCCTCGATTAAATTCTCTAAATCTAAAGCCTCAAAATTTTTAGCCTTGAGCAGTTCTATAGTTTCTTCTAACCAAAGAGAATCATCAATCTCGTAGAGAGTTTTTAAGTCGGGAATAACAGTCATTTTTTATCTCCTTGATTGTCAGATGGTAGCCAATTAGGATCGAGAAGTTCTTCTAAACTGTAGGGACAAATATCAGGAAAGTTGACTTTATTATCGGTTTTTTGACGAACGTATCGCACGGACTCAAAGTAAATTTGCTCAAATTCCTGTTCTAGATATTTACGAAGATTTGTGGTTAAATAACGTTTTAGTTGATCTTTAAAACTCACTATCTCTGCTTGCCAATGAGCTTGATTATATTCTCTTTCCCTTGTCCAAAACTGTAATAATAAACAATGTCTAATAATTTGCTGTAAAAAACTAGCAACACGAAACCTTTTTTCGTTCCCCAAGTCTTCTAACTCCTCGATTAAATTGTCTAAATCTAAAGCGTCAAATTTTTTCGCTTTCAAGAGTTCGATAGTTTCTTCTAACCAGAGAGAATCATCAATTTCGTAGAGAGTTTTTAAGTCTAGAATAACAGTCATTTTTTATTTCCCCTAGAATTGGCAATAGTGACCAGTTAAACCGATCACTAAAGCTTTTTCCTGTTTATATACTAGATAATTTTAGCGGAGCGCAGACCGAAAAAGAGACCGAGGGCAATTCCGGTAAAAACGATCAGATAACCCGCTAAAGCGGCAACAGCTAACACAGACATGGTGAAAATCTCCCAAGTAATTTAATCTTTTTTAGCATTGTACCGTTATTCTTGCCCTTCCCCTTCCTCCTCTTCTATATCTTCCCCAAAGCGCTGCTGGGGGGGAATTGCGGCGACAATTGCCTCGATTACCTTGCCGACTGGAACAATTTCTAAGCCCACATCTTCGGGATAAACTTGACCTCTGGGGACAATTGCCCGTTTAAAGCCCAATTTAGCCGCTTCTTTTAATCTTAGTTCCATTTGCGACACTAGGCGCACTTGTCCGCCTAATCCCACTTCCCCGATTAAGACTGTGCGCGGATCCACAACTCGATCGCGAAAACTGGCGACAACAGCGATCGCAACTCCCAGATCCGCCGCCGGTTCTTCCACTCCCAACCCTCCTGCGGAGGCAACATAGGCATCTAATTTCGATAAAGGAATGCCGACGCGCTTTTCTAAAACGGCGAGAATTTGCTGTAATCGGTTGTATTCTATGCCAGTAGTCGATCTTCGGGGGGAAGCATAGCTGGTAGGGCTAACTAATGCCTGTAACTCCACCACAATCGGGCGTGTACCTTCACAGGCTACCACCGTCGCCGTACCCGGGGAAAATTCGTCGCGATTGCCTAAAAACAATTCTGAGGGGTTTTCCACTTCCACCAAACCGTGATCCACCATCTCGAAAATACCGATCTCATGGGTGGCCCCAAAACGGTTTTTCACGGATCTTAAGAGACGATGGGAGGCATAGCGATCGCCTTCAAAATATAACACCGTATCGACCAAATGTTCCAAAACTCGCGGACCAGCGATCGCCCCTTCTTTAGTCACATGACCGACAATTAATAAAGTAATATTCTCCCGTTTTGCCACCTGCATCAAGGCGGAGGTACATTCGCGAACTTGGGCGACGGATCCCGGTGCGGAAGTTAACGCCCCAAAATAAAGAGTTTGAATACTGTCAATTACCGCCACCTGTGGGCGTAAAGATTCTAATTCCCGCAAAATTTCCTCTAAATCGGTTTCTGGCAGAACATAGAGATGATTATCGAGTTCTGAGGTTGATTCAGAGGCTTTTTTCTCCTTGCCATTGCCGTTATTTTCCGACTCCACGGCAACCACTCCCACCCCCAAACGGGCAGCCCGCAGTTTAATCTGTTGTCCCGATTCTTCAGCGGAAACGTAGAGGATGCGCGGTAATCTTTGGGCGAGTTGGTTGGTAACTTGCAGTAAAAGCGTCGATTTGCCGATACCCGGATCGCCGCCGATTAGTACAAGAGAACCGGGGACAATGCCACCGCCGAGAACGCGATCGAATTCCCCGTAACCAGAGGGAAAACGTTCCTGTTCATACTGGGTAATTTCCGAGAAGCGCACCGAGATGCGCGGTTGCGGGTTGCGTTGCCCTTTGCCGTTATTTGGGCGACTATTTTGCCATCCTGGGCGATTTCCCGCCGGATTATTGCCACCAGCCATCACTTGTTCTTCTAGCGTCCCGTAGGTGTCACAACTGGGGCATTTTCCCAACCATTGGGGAGATTCCGCCCCACAAGCGCTACAGATATATATTGTTCGCGATTTCGCCATGTTTTTTAAGAAAAGTTGAAGAAAAGCGGTTTGAGGATCAATTCTCTTGTCAAATTTAGTTAAGTATGATAAAGGGGAAGGAAGACCATAAAGTTATTGATAATTGCCATAAAAGAAATAAAATAGGAAATTTAGGCTTAATGATAACGGCAAAGGGATATTCTATAAACAGGAACGCTCGTTATTTAACTTTAAAATTCATCACACTATTTAACTAAGGAGTGTTAATTCAGTTGGAGAACCAGAAGGAAAAAATTCTCGTTGTTGATGATGAAGCCAGCATCCGTCGTATCTTAGAGACTCGTTTGTCGATGATTGGTTATGAAGTCGTCACCGCCGCCGACGGAGAGGAAGCTTTAGAAACCTTCCGCACCGCCGAACCCGATTTAGTGGTTTTGGATGTGATGATGCCGAAATTAGACGGTTACGGTGTCTGTCAGGAACTCCGCAAAGAATCGGATATTCCTATCATTATGTTAACCGCTTTGGGCGATGTGGCCGATCGAATTACTGGGCTAGAATTGGGCGCGGATGACTATGTAGTTAAACCTTTTTCTCCCAAAGAACTCGAGGCGCGGATTCGTTCGGTGTTGCGTCGGGTAGAGAAAAATGGCGCTCCGGGGATTCCTAGTTCCGGTGTGATTCATATCGGTTCCATTAAAATCGATACCAATAAACGCCAAGTTTATAAGGGGGATGAACGCATCCGTCTGACCGGTATGGAATTTAGTTTACTAGAATTATTGGTCAGTCGATCAGGAGAAGCTTTTTCCCGCTCGGAAATCCTTCAGGAAGTTTGGGGTTATACCCCCGAACGTCATGTGGATACGCGGGTAGTGGATGTGCATATTTCCCGTTTACGAGCCAAATTAGAAGATGATCCCAGCAATCCTGAGTTAATTCTCACCGCTAGAGGTACAGGCTATCTTTTCCAGCGGATTTTAGAACTAGACGAGGAATAGTTCTCAGCTATGGCACCAGCTGATCCCAATCGTATTTTAAGACTGTTACCCCTGTTCGCCGGCATCGTCGGGGGTACGGTATTAATGTTTAATCGTTTTGCCACTGCCGATTTAACCCCATCGCAAGCGCGTTCCGATGTGATGGGAGTGATTTTGAGTGGGGTTTTAATTTTGGTGGGTTTAATCTGGCAAAGAGTTCAACCCCGCTTACCGGATGCGGTGGAATTAATCGGGCGCGAAGGTCTGGAATTTGCCCCAGATTTGCCAGAATCAGTTAAAATTGAGCTTGCCTGGGCTTCCCATTTACTTTTAACCAACACCGTGACAAAATCTCTGATCGTTTATTATCAGGGAAAAGTTTTATTACGTCGCGGTATCTTAAGCCAGAATTCTGAAGTTAAAGTTAGTAATATTATCAAAAGAGTTTTAGAAACCGGTAAAGCCGTCTATTTAGTTAATTTAAATTTATATCCCGCCAAAATCGAATTTGACTATTTGCCGGAAAACACCCAAGGCTTAATCTGTCAACCCATCGGTAAGGAAGGGGTGTTAATTTTGGCGGCAAATGCGCCGCGCAGTTATACTAAACAAGATGAAATTTGGATCGAGGGAATTGCTGATAAATTAGCCAACACTTTCAGTCAGTTTTAGACGATTTCAGTAAGATTTAAGAATTTGGTTAAGATGAGAGTAGGCAATTAGCGCTCAAAATGTTATTTTCTCTCGCTGATCTATTCCTAATTTTAAGTTAATTATCTCTTCGATTCCTATTTCATCAATTATTCCCGCTACTATTCCTAAGTGATCTAGATTTTTTACTTCTATCTTTGACATTTTTCTTGACTTGAATATTTTTTGAGAACCTTTTTAGTTTCTCACTTTTTGGCTCTCTTGGGTTTGGTGGGTAAAATGTATTCTAAGATACATTCCTGCTGGCGAGGGAGTGGAAGGAACCACTCCAGACACAGAGGATGCAAAGATTGATCGCTTCTATATTAAGTTAAACTGATCAAACAAAGAATAAGAGAGCCACTTTTTCTTCCCTAAGATTATAAGTATAAATACTTAACTGGTTTTTCATTTTATATGCTACCAGTTATACTACAAGTTGAAGTGCAGAATGTGGGTTGTATTGTAAAGTTTCAATATAAATATGGTCATATATAGTCATTCATGGTAATATGTGCAGACAAAACTATCGGACTAGGCAAAAAAAACAGGAATAAGTTATCGAACGGCTTGGAGGTGGTGGAAACAAGGGAATTTAACAGGTTATCAATTGCCTTCTGGTACAATTATCACAACGGATGACAACCCTTCAAAACCCGACGCTGAGTTAAAAGACAACGGACAATAATGTTAGTAGCAGAAAGACACATTATCAAGAAAGGACATCGATTTTGGGCTGAGATAGATAATTTATCTTGGCAGTCTAAAAATCTTTACAACTCAGCCAATTATTTAATCCGACAAAACTTCATTTATGGTCATGGCTATTTGACCTATAATCAGATGGCCTCTCTGATGAAAAAGACAGAACAGTATCAAGCTTTACCCGCTAAAGTTTCCCAACAAGTTTTAAGAGTATTAGACAAAAACTGGCAATCATTTTTTGCCGCTTCATCAGAGTTTAAAAGTCACCCCGATAAATTTCTGGGAAAACCCAAAATCCCTAGCTATAAGGAGCCAAAAAAAGGAAGAAATCTCTTAGTTTACACGATTCAAGCTATAAGCAAAGTAGGTCTTAGGCAAGGAATAGTCAAACTATCAGGTACTTCAATTGCCTTGCCGACGAGAGTAGCGGAGCGCATAGCAGAAGTCAGAATAGTTCCTAAATGTGATTGTTATGTAATCGAGGTAATTTATGAGAAAACCGAACAGTTCTTAGCTCCTAATGAAAAGATAGCTGCGATGGATTTAGGCATAGATAATTTGATGGCTGTAACTTCAAATCAACCGGACTTTATCCCTTTGTTGATTAATGGCAGACCGTTAAAAAGCCTGAATCAATTTTATAACCAACGTCGGGCTGAGTTACAATCTCTGTTAAAAGGTAATCGTCAAAGTTCCCAGAGGATTCGCCGTTTAACTCGCTGTCGTAATCAGAAGATAGATAATTATCTTCATCAGGCTAGTAGTCTGTCAAGTTTGAATTGAGGGATAGAGTTTTTTTAATTTAATACGAGCATCAGCATCAGTAAATCTCCAGTCAACTGAATTTGACTTTTCATTTCGATTTTCTTCCCATGCCTTAATTTCTTGTTTTAAACTATCCATGTCTGGGATACGACGATCGAGACATTGACGATTCAAAACGCTCAACTCAATTTCTGCCATATTTAACCAGCTGCCATGTTTGGGAGTGTAATGAAATTCGAGTTTATCTAAAATTCTCTTGGCCTCTTCTGGTTCAAAGGCTTTATATAATGAGGCTTTTACATGAGTATTTAAGTTGTCTTGAATTACTCTAATTTTCTGGGCATCCGGATAACGCTCATCAACCAAATATTTCATTTGGTGTGCATAATCGCTCGCCGTCCTTTGTTGTGTAACTTCTACATGTCGCCCACCTTGTAATGGTTCAAAAAACATAAACATATTGGCTACACCATTACGCTCATATTGATAGTCATACCTTTCTGGTTCTCTTGGTTCGGCTGGTATTTTCTCTTTTGTTTCTTTGACTAATTGTTTACAACTCTCATCAAAACACAGCCAGGGATTTTGCTGGTCATACTCACTATGATAAATATCCAAGACATCTTCCATGGCACAGACAAACTCCGCTGATTCTTTTGGGGGAATGACCCATGATTGATTCAGCCATGGTTTCAATTCATTTTTTTAAGGTTTTTCTGATGGTTTCTCGTGATATTTTTTCCACATATTCAAGTTCGACCATTTTATCTGCCAGCATTTGAAGTGTCCATTTTGCTCGTCCCTTTGGTGTTTCACTACAAGCGATGGCAATCAGATATGCTTCCTTTTCCCCATCGATAATTTTGGCACGGCGATGTTCTTGCTTTTTTCGAATTAATGATGATTCAATTCCTGACTCGACAAATCTTTGTTGTACTCTCTCAATGGTGGCTTGAGCAACATTTAAGGCTTCACTAATTTTCGAGTCAGTCCAACCACCTTCCTGTTGATTGACGTCTGCTAAAAGTAGTATTCTGGCATGGTTCATTTTGTAAGCTGCTATTTTTCCTTTCTTGGTTAGCTGCTCGAGTTCAGTTCTTTCGGAGTCTGTTATATCTACAATATATTTTTTCTTCGGCATTTTTTTGTCTGAAGTTGGATAACTTCTTCCAGATTAGCTCTTTTTTTATCCCTCAAAACAAAATTGATGCTCTACTAGGGCTGTTTCATTCTCCCATCAGAATATCAAAAGTAAAAGCGATCACTATCAGGTAAAATGAGGAGTGACCGCCAACCTTTCAAATATATGTTGAGCTTAATAGAAAAACTAAAACAAGTCAAGGACTTTCGGAAAGATAAAGGAAAAAGACACCCTTTATGGATAGTATTAGTAGTAATAATACTGGGAACAATGCTAGGATACTCAGGTTATAGAGAGCTAGGAGAGTTTGCTAAAAATAATCGGCACAGGCTGAGTAAAGAATTTAACATAATTCCAGAAAGAGTCCCATCCTATTCAACAATTAAAAGGGTAATGATGGGAGTTGACTGGCAGAGTTTGTTAAAAATATTTAACGAATGGGCATTAGAAGAATATGGACAAAGAGATGATATAAATTGGCTAGGGATGGATGGAAAAAGTCTCAAAAACACCCTAAAGAATCCTAATAATGAACAACAAAATTTCATCATGTTTGTCTCATTGTTTAGTCAAGAAAGTGGATTAGTATTACACTTAAAAAGAATCGAAAACAAAAAAGGGTCTGAAATCGACGAAGGGCAAGCTATAATTGAGGATTGCTCTCTCCAAAATAAAGTTTTTACTGGCGATGCTTTACACTGTCAGAAAAAAACAATCAGCTTAATAGCCAAGAGTAAAAATGATTATGTTATCACCGTTAAAGGAAATCAGAAAAATCTTTATCAGCGAATACAAGACCTGAGTAATTCCTCAAAGCCAGAAAGTTGCTTTCTCGAACAAGATAATAGTCATGGACGAAAAATATCAAGAAAAATAGAAGTTTTTAAAGTTAGAAAAAATGAAAGACAAGGGTTTGAAAATCTGCGAAGAGTTATTAAAGTAGAAAGAAAGGGTAGTCGCGGGGATAAAACCTATGAAGAAACAGCTTACTATATCAGTAGCCTAACCGAATCCGCTCAAGTATTTGCTAAAATTATTCGAGGACACTGGAAAATAGAAAATCAGTTACATTGGGTAAAAGATGTAATTTTTGAGGAAGATAAAAGCGAGATAAGTGATTTTCAAGCGGCAAGCAATTGGTCAATTCTCACAACCATAGGATTGAATCTTTTCAGAGGTTTGGGTTTTCTCTCAATAACAGAGGGACAGAGGTGGTTAGCTGAACGTTGGGAAAAACTGATAGTTTTATCGACGTAAGAAGCAGAAAAATTAGCTAAATTAACAGGATGTACTCTCAGACAATTTCAAGAGAGATAGGCTTTTAGTGGCTTGGAAACAGGCTTTATCAATCTATTCATAATAAATATTGGCAGAAGATTAAAGATTAGTTATTATGACTAACTCTTCTGATTAGAAAAAGATAAACTTGAGAATCCTCGATCAAATTTATTGACTCAAAATCAGCTATACTTAATTTAAATGAATCAACCATACCCGGAGCCCCACCACAGGGAGCCGCACCTCCCCCCGGCGGGCCGCTCTAATCATTACTAGGGTCAACCTTGGGAGCTGTTTTAAGGGAAGGATTGGCGTTGTATGATCAGTAGGCTTGTTGACAATCCCCGAAGCGCTCAGGCGAGGGATTCTTGAGCTAATCACTGCGCTTTCTGGTTTCCCCTACTCACGTCTTACACGATTATGTCCTATCCGAACCTACTAGAATATCACTTGTTATCTAGTTGTCCACTTGTGGATAGCTCTCCAAGCGTTTTGGTCTTTCAACCAATATCCGGGTATGCCCTACCCTATCTGCCTTACGGCAAAATGTTTTTAGTTTATTTCAGTCTTGGAAAAGACTTACTCCCCTGTTTTAAGAGTTTTCGGGTGGCTCTTGTCTTCTTTTTTCTCCTCAAAAGTGCCGTACTATTGCAACGGGATTTCCACGATGTGAGCGGCATTTCAACCTGTTGACTCTCAGATTTTAACACAACTGTTTAGAGTTGTGCTTCGTGTCACTGAGCCTTGACATTGAGCCTTGACATTGAGCCTTGACATTGAGCCTTGACATTGAGCCTGTCGAAATGTGTCGAAATGTGTCGAAATGTGGACACTGAGCCTGTCGAAGTGCTGTTCTATATTGGTCGGCTTTTCATCTCCGAGGTAAAACCGAGAGTTTCTTCAAGCCGACATTTAAGGTAAATGCAATACAGATCAGAATCTATTGTTTGATGGATATCCCCTCTCTACTCCACAGGGCAGAAAAGTCCCTTCTCCCCATCTTTTCGGAAATTGACGCACAGGTCAAGGAAAATCTCCGTAAAGTCCTCGCTGCTTTCCGTGAAAACCGCGTCGGGGTGCATCATTTCGCCAGTGTTAGTGGTTATGGTCATGATGACTTGGGACGGGATACTTTAGATCAAGTGTTCGCCCAAGCCCTGGGGGCCCAAAAGGCAGCGGTGCGAGTACAATTTGTTTCAGGAACCCATGCGATCGCCTGTGCCTTGTATGGGGTTCTCCGACCTGGGGATGAGATGTTAGCGGTAGCCGGTGCGCCCTACGATACCCTAGAGGAAGTAATTGGAATTAGGGGCAGTGGTCAAGGCTCTTTAAAGGATTTTGGCGTTAGTTATCGGCAATTAGAGCTAGATTCTACCGGTGCGATCGATTGGTTGGCTTTGGCAACAGCAGTGAAACCCCAAACCCGTTTAGTGCATATTCAAAGATCCTGCGGTTATTCCTGGCGATCGAGTTTGTCTATTGACGAAATCGAGAGAATTGTCCGTATGGTTAAACAACAAAACCCGAATACCGTCTGTTTTGTCGATAACTGCTATGGAGAATTTATCAGCACCCAAGAACCCACCGACGTGGGGGCAGATCTGATGGCCGGTTCTCTAATTAAAAACCCCGGAGGTACAATTGTCACGGCCGGGGGATACATAGCAGGTAAAGCGGAATTAGTGGAAATGGCCTGCTATCGTCTGACAGCACCGGGGATCGGTAGCGAGGGAGGGGCAACTTTTGACCAAAATCGTCTCCTTTATCAGGGATTGTTTCTAGCGCCGCAAATGGTGGGAGAAGCGATGAAAGGCAGTCATTTAATCGCCTATGTGGGCGATAAGTTGGGTTATCCGGTCAATCCTGCCCCTTTTGTGCCTCGACGCGATATTATTCAAGCGATTAAACTCGGTTCCCCCGATAAGCTGATTGCCTTCTGTAAAGCCATTCAAGCCTATTCTCCCATCGGTTCCTACTTGGATCCCATTCCTGCCCAAATGCCGGGCTATGAGAGCCAAGTAGTGATGGCTGGTGGCACGTTTATCGATGGTAGCACCTCGGAATTCTCCGCCGATGGACCCCTACGGGAACCCTATATCGTTTTTTGTCAGGGGGGAACCCATTGGACCCATATTTCCCTAGCTTTAGAACAAGCGATCGCCGCTTTATCTTAAACGGTCCCTCTCACTTTCCTTCTCTCCTCTAGTTAATCCCAATCGAACTTTAAAAACTCAGTTATGGATTATTTCTCACCACTTTCCCATACTTTTTAAACAGGATTATAATAACAGTGGTACGATAAAACCGATCAAATATCTAAGGAGTTGTCATGAATTACAATCGCAATATGTTCCCATTCATAGCGGGGGGAATTTTAATATTAGCTTTTACTACCATACTGCGCCCTTTTGCCGTTATTGATACTGGCGAACGCGGCGTTGTCATGTACTTTGGCAAAGTGCAAAAACAAATCCTCGATGAAGGAATTCATCCTGTTATACCGATTGTCACCAAGATCAAGACCCTCAACGTTCGAGTGCAAACAACGGAAGTAAAGGCAAAAGGAGCTTCTAAAGATTTGCAAGATGTGGAAACAACTATTATCGTTAACTGGCACATCGACCCCGACAAAGTCAATCAGATTTATCAACAAGTTGGGGATATCAATGAGATTGTCTCTGGTATTATCAACCCAGCAGTATCGGAAATTGTCAAAGCAGCAACAGCACAACGTGCCGTACAAAATATCTTGCAAGAGCGAGGAGAACTCAAACGTGAAATTGACACTTCCCTCGCCCAAAGACTAAGACGTTATGGGATAATTATCAATGATGTATCTCTCGTTAATTTTGGTTTTTCTGAAGAGTTTAACGCGGCGATTGAAGCCAAACAAGTAGCAGAACAAAAGGCACAAGAAGCTGCTTTTCGCGCACAACAAGCAGCACAGGAAGCGAAAGCGGAAATCAACCGTGCGAAGGGACAGGCAGAAGCTCAAAAACTATTGCGCCAAAACCTAACAGCAGAAATTTTACAACAACGAGCAATCGAAAAGTGGGATGGACGTTTTCCTATCGTCATGGCTGGTTCAGGCTCCCTTCCCCTGATCAATATCGATTCCAATTTATTATCATCTCAAAAAAAGTAAATAACTTTAGTTCGCATTAAAGAGATTTTACCATGACTTCCACGAAAGAATAGGGCCGACTGGCTAAGGTAAAATTTCCCACAAGAACTGCTGGGGCTGCATCTTAACTTAGTAAAAATATCGACAATCGGGAATTATCAGTGATTTTTAAATTATTCCCAATATATGAACAACCACAGGTGAGTATCGTAGATTGACAAAAATGAGATGCACCCAGTTTCCAACTTGTCTAACTCGATGCCAGACGAGAAAATAAGCACAAATTTAACTATACTCATTAGAATATAAATATCAACGACCACGATTAAAAACTCTTATGCGGGTAACTCTAAAATCGGCCTTGAGTGACAGTAATATCGATGCTAATCAAAGCAGCAGTCAACGTCAACTGATGCTATCGATCGCCGCCACCAGTGAACAGATTGACACAAATTTACCGATTAATCTTTGTTTAGTTCTCGATCATAGCGGTTCTATGCAGGGAAAACCCCTAGAAACGGTCAAAAAAGCGGCTTTAAGTTTAATAGAATCCCTCGGAGTTAATGATCGTCTCTCGGTGATAGCTTTCGATCATCGCGCTAAAGTTATTCTTCCCTCCCAATCGCGACAGGATGATCTGACCTTAATTCGCTCAAAAATTCAACAATTACGAGCGGGAGGAGGTACGGCGATCGATGAAGGGATAAAATTAGGCATTCAAGAAAGTTCCAGCGGCAGCAAAGGTTATGTATCTCATATTTTTCTGCTTACCGATGGTGAAAATGAACACGGAGATAATCAACGCTGTTTAAAATTAGCCGCAGTAGCAGCTGAGTACGGCATCACCTTAAATACCTTCGGTTTTGGCGATCATTGGAATCAAGATATCCTAGAAAAAATTGCCGATATCGCCGGCGGAAGTTTATCCTATATCGAAAGACCCGAACAGGCTTTAATTGAATTTACTCGTCTGTTTAACCGTCTGCAATCTGTGCGGTTAACTAACGCTTTCCTGCAATTAGAATTAGATGCTCGGACTCATTTAGCCGACTTAAAACCCATTGCCCAAGTTGCTCCAGAAACTATAGAAATGAGCTTACAAAAAGAGGGCAATTTTTACATCACCCGTTTGGGGGATTTAATGATAGATGAAGAAAAAATTCTCCTCCTCAATCTCTATATTGACCAAATTCCCCCCGGTACTCACACCATAGCTAAGGTGAAGATTCGCTACGATGATCCCGCTTCCGGTCAAAAAGGGCTAGAAACTGCGACTTTTAGCCTTGATATCACCTCCCAAGCTCTCTATCAATCCCAATTAAACGATCAAGTTCAGAAATCAATTCTGACTTTAGCCAAATATCGTCAAACCCAAATCGCCGAAGAAAAATTAAAACAGGGCGATCGAGCAGCCGCCGCCACCATGCTACAAACCGCAGCCAAAACGGCCCTACAATTGGGAGAGAAAAATGCCGCCACTGTCCTCCAAACTAATGCCACCCGTTTACAGGTGGGAGAAGAATTGAGCGAGGGAGATTTAAAGAAAACCCGTATTATTGCTAAAACAAGACTACAAACCGATGAATAAACTACTTATTGAAACAAAATCCCAATTCCTAGCAAAGCAATTGTCACTCCGAAAATCGCCCGCAAGTTAATCCGATCCCCCATCATGGCTGCGATCGGCAGGACAAATAAAGGACTGGTAGCGGTGAGAGTTTGGGCAATACCCACAGGAGAGAATTTTAAAGCAGTTTGCTGTAACCAAATGCCTAAAAACGTACTGCCGAAAGCAGTGACAATAATAATAGCAATCAGACGCAATGACCAGTTAATCGGTGGTGATGATTCCTGACGGCGAAAAAACATTAGAATTAACACTATTCCCGTCCCCGCTAACAGACGAAACAGGGCACTCTGCAAAGAAGACATTCCCGACTGCACCAGTGCCTGACGAGATAAAACCGCCCCCACCGCTTGGGAAATCGCCGCAATTAAAGCCCAGGCAATTCCTTGCCGCCAGGGGCGTTGACTATTGATTTCGGGAGTTTTTTCGGAAATAACCCAAGCAACCCCGAAGATGGTCAAAATAATGCCAATATAAGCCGATATTTTCAGGGATTCCCCCAAAAAAGTCGCCGCTAGAATCGCCCCCAAGGGAGGCGAAAGGGTTCCTAACAGGAGGGTTTTTCGCGGTCCCAAGTAATTGAGGGCGGTAAAATAGGCCGTGTCACCGATTCCTATACCAATTGCGCCACTTGTCAAGAGTATAAATACCGAACTTTGTTGATTAACATCGTGCCATTGTCCGGAAAGGGGCAGCGTCAGGGCAATTAAAGCGATCGCGACTACTCCTTTCAGAAAATTAAGCAATAAAGGCGGGATTTTCTGGCCTAATAGGCTATAAATCGCCGCAGAAACCGCCCAAAGCGCCGCCGCACTCAAAGCCGCTATCTCTCCCGTTAAATTTTCACCGAGACTAAATCCGTTGAGCATTATTATATTTGTCAGGAGACAGTATTAAGAAGACTCCGAGACTATTTTTATTTATTATCCCCACTTCCCACACCCCCGCTAATTTAGTGATTTAATAAAACCGACCACTGCTGCAGAAGATAAAAACTATGTGTATTCTCGGTTTTGATCCGGGTAAGGATAAATGTGGGATCGCGGTCAGGTCATCGACGGGGAAAATTTATACCCATGAGGTGATATCATCGTCACAAGCGATCGAGCGTTTAGCCAGTCTCTGTCAACAATATCCGATCGAATTATTGGTGATGGGGAATCAAACCACCTCAAAAAGTTGGCACGAAAAAATTGCCGCTCGTGTCACCATCCCGATTACTCTAGTAGATGAACGCAATAGTACCCTAGAAGCTCGCGATCGCTATTGGCTGATGTTTCCCCCCAAAGGATTACAGAAACTCATCCCCCAAGGTATGCGTCTTCCCGATCGCCCCATTGATGATATAGTGGCGATTCTGCTGATTGAACGTCATTTACAGTCAAAATAATGTCACACTACAAAATAGACACAGCAGGGTGAATTGACGATGCTCCTAAGTAAAGGTTTTGAAGTGGAAATGTACACCGGAACAGCAGCCGGAGAAATTATCGGTTTATCCGATCGCATTGTCAAGGATTTAGATGGTTTTGTCCGGGAACCGGATAGTCGTAACGTAGAATATACCACGGCTCCCATGACTAACTATGACCGTCTTTTATGCGCTACTTTAAAACCTCGTCTAGCTCTACGGCAATATTTGCGTCGTTTAGGCGATTATACCCTCATCCCCGGCAGTACCCTCTCCTTGGGCGATAGTCAATATTTTTATCGCAGTGACCCCCACAATCCCTATCATGACTATATCGAACAGACCTACGGCACTAATGTAGTCACGGCCAGTATTCATATTAACGTCGGTATTAGCGATTATGAGGATTTAATGCGTGCCTGTCGCTTAATTCGCCTAGAAGCTCCTTTATACTTGGCTTTAAGTGCTTCCTCTCCCTTTCTCGACGGTAAAATCACCGGTTCCCATTCCCGTCGTTGGCAAGTTTTCCCCCAAACTCCCGCTTATGTTCCCCTCTTTGAAAGTCATAAACATTTTGTCACTTGGACCGAGGAACAATTAAAACTCGGTACGATGCAGAATGTTCGTCATCTCTGGGTTTCGGTACGTCCTAACGGTAGCAATCGTCCCTATAATCTCAATCGTCTAGAATTGCGAATTTGTGACCTGATTGCTAATCCTATTAGTTTATTAGCAGTTATGGCTTTTTTAGAGGCCCGTTTAACTCAACTTTTACAAGATCCCCAATTAGACCCCTTAATTTTAAGTCAATTACCCAGTAGCAATCGCAGCGAGGATTTATTAACTTTAACCCAAGAAAACGAACAGGCTGCCGCACGTTTTAGTCTTGATGCCACCCTGAGACATTGGTACGATGGCCGGGAAATCTTAGCTAGGGATTGGATTAAAGACCTCTATGTTCAAGTTTATCCCGTTGCTAAAGAAAAGGGTTTTAGTTGTTTCCTCTCTCCCCTACAAAAAATCCTCCGTGAAGGTAACACCGCACAACAATGGTTAAAACAATCCGACCAGGGGATGGATGTTAAAAGTATTATCAAACAGGCGATTATTACCCTAGAAAAACAGGAACGAGAGTTAGAACATAAATTATGTCAACATATTCTAGTTGCCTGAATAAAAGACTTTTTCTCTAATTATTTGGCTCTCTTGAGGTTATATCGACAACATTTTTCAGGATGATAGGATAAGCTGGAATTATCGAAACCGTAGAAATAATAGATAAAATGAGTAATCTCCTCTGGCCGCGTTTCCTCAAGAAAGCTTACCGTCAAGAACCAATAACTAGCTTTATCTTTACCGCAGCGGCAATAGATGTCATCATCGGGGTTCTAGGACAAAGATGGACACTGCTATCCTTAGGGGCAACGATTATGGCGATCGCTATATTCGCCAGGTGGCAACAGAGCCAAAAAAGCAAGGCAATCAACAAAGAAGAAGCAGCAAGATACTATTTACCGCCCCAATCAAGTCAAGTAGCTTTACCAACCCTGAAAAACGAAAAAAATCGACCTTCTTAGCTCAGAAATCTGACCTTGCTTGGCAATCAATCCCCTCAAAGGCTAGAATCTATAGCACCGTTCATTTGTTAATATTCAACTAAATTTATGAAATTCCGATTTACGCGTGGGGAGAAACTTGTCGGGGCAATTGTGGTCAGTGTCTTAACCACGCTGACAATCGGGCAACATCAGCTTAGTCATGCCCAAAATCCCATTGCCCCCCCTAAACCCGCGGCTGAAAGTGGCGAAAAAACCCCAGAAACTATCCTAGTAGAAGGTTTAGGCAGACTTACCCTCGCTAAAACCTTAGAAGGGCAACAATCCACCCCTAATGCTGTGATTTTCAGCCCCGATAACCAATTAGTTCTCGCTGGTGGTAGTGATACGGATCCTCTCCTGAGAATTTGGTCCGTAAAAACAGGGCAAAAAGTTTCCCAAACTCGCGCCCAAAGAACCAGCGTCAAAGCTTTAGCCATTAGTCCCAACGAAAGATTATTAGTTAGTAGCGGTTTAGATGGTTCGATTAATTTTTGGAATCTGGTGGAAGGCAAGTATTTGGGAATTGCCCTCGAACACGGTAATACGGTCCTCGCCCTTACCGTTACTCCCGATGGTAAAACGTTAATTAGTGGTGGTTTGGAAGGAATTCGCCTCTGGACAGTGCAACCCCCCCGCCGTCCCCTCTATCGTTTAAATTGGGTGGGTAATTTTGTTTATTCCTTAGGCATGAAATCCGATGGTGTCACCCTTGCCAGCGGTCATGAAAACGGTGAGGTACATTTTTGGGACATCCGCGAGGGCAAATTTTTATCGAAATTTGCTGCCCATCCCCAAGCGGTGAGCCAGCTTTTATACACTCCCGACGGTAAAAATTTAATTACCGGTAGTTTAGACCGCACGATTAAAATCTGGGATACGAGCAATAATCAGTTATTATTTACCCTCGTCGGTCATACGGCCCGAATCCGTTCCCTGGCACTCCATCCTAAGGGACAAATTCTCGCTAGTGCTAGTAATGACGGTGTGCGTTTATGGGATGTGACCACGGGGAAACAATTGGCCTGGTTTGATAATAATTCCGACTGGGTGGAATCCCTAGCTTTTAGTCCCGATGGGCAGTATTTAGCTAGTGGTAATTATGATTTTAAAATTCGCCTCTGGCAATTCGTTCGTTAGGCAAAAATGCCCCCATTTAGCCTTTAACCACTTCTAGAAAAGCCGATTTCGCCGCTGCCTGTTCCGCTGCTTTTTTGCTTCTGCCAGTTCCCACTCCTAATTTTTGCTCATTTAACCACACTTCCGCGCAAAAACGTTCTTGATCTAAACCATTGATTTCTTTAACTAAATATTGCGGCAGTTTTTTGTATTTTGCTTGTGTCCACTCCTGCAAGGCATCCTTATAATTCTGTCGGGCCGGATCTCGACGAATTTCGGCCGCTTTTTCCCGCAGTGGCTCATCTAGCCAAGAACGCACTAACATCATTGTCTGTGTACTAAGATATAATGCTCCCAAGACCGCCTCAAAAGCGTCTGCTAGTCGAGAAATTCGCCCCGCTCGGTCAATGCTCGTACTACTTGATACCAATAAATAACGCTCGAAACCGTAGCGATCCGCAAATTCCGCCAGAGTGCGATCGCTAACCATCATCGATCGCAGGGCAGCAAATTCTCCCACGAGCGCCTCCGGATAGGTTTCTATACTTTAGACGTTCATAATCTGAGATTTATTAAACTTCTGAAATCTTAGAGTCAGCAAGGAATCCAGTTCTTTTTTATGTTTCAGATGGGCATCATTCAGACATTCATAAATGGCTGAAGAAAAGTCAGAAAAGTTTTCATAATATTTACCATGTAAACATTTCTTTTTGACAAATTTCCACAGCCTTTCAATTAAATTTAGATTAGGCGAATAAGACGGCAGATAGAGTAGCTCTATTGACAAAGAAAGAGCCAATTCTTCAACAATTTTACATTTCTGATAGCGGGCATTATCTAAGACTAGAGTGATGGGAATCATTAGTCCTAAAGCAGCTATTTTTTCAAGAAGTTCACAGACTTGAGTTGCCGTAATATAAGTGTCATTAGTAACTAGAATAACTTCATGAGTTATTGCATTTAATGCTCCTAAAACATTGAAGCGTTTACGCCCGCTCGGTGACTTAACAAAAAGTCTCTCAAAACACCAAACAAAACCGAGAAATGCTCCCATGACGAAGTGAGCGGCATCAACAAAAAAAACAGCCCTTTTTCCTTCTTTAGCCTCATTTAGTCTGGGTTCTAGCTTTTTTTCTTTGTAGTCTTCTTGTTCATCTGGGTCAGCTTTAGAAGGAAGAGAACCTATTTTTAAACATTTCATTCCCAAGGATTTTAAGAATTTCCTCACTTGGGTAGGACTTCGTTTTATCCCTGTCAATTCTTCTATTCTATATACAGCTTCATTTATTGTGGCTGGTGGATTTTTCTCGAAATATTTTTTGAGTGTTTCTCTTTGAGACTCTAATTCACTTTTAGGGCGATAGAAGTTGATTTCTTTTAATTTTTCTATTCCGCCCTCTTGATAATCTCGAAGATAGGTTAATAAGGTATTTGGCGAGATTCCTGCTAACTGACAAATTTTTTTGTGCGGTATCTTTTGGCTTTTTAACCAGAGAACTTCCATCTTCAGTTGAACCCGGGGATGAGGATGATGAAATCTTTCATAATACAGTGAGTTCTTTTCTTCTTCCGTGAATTCTAGGTTAATCATGTTTTTAATGAGTGCTTTGCTTCTAATTATGACTCTTGAACTATATTATTGTCTTTGAGTAAAAAATGCAAGTTATAACCGTGCAAAGTATAACAATACCTCCGCCGCCACGAGTCTTACCACAGAATCGCCTACAAATTCCAATTGTTCATAATTCTTATCACGGGAAACACTGGGATGAGTTAGGGCCAAATCTAATAAATCCCATCTGACGGGGACATCAGCTGATAAACCCAGCTTTTCCACTAGGGTTTTTAATTGTTTTTGGCGACGCGGATCACTTAAGGACATGGGAGCGGGAAGAAGGGGGTGTAGGGTGTGGGGTGTGGGGTGTGGGGAGCTTTTTCAGTAAACTGATAACTGATAACTGATAAAGGAGAGAGTCAGACATAAGCCGAATTCTGTATTTCCCAACAGCAGTAAAATTGCTTTTACCTTTGTTGGAATAGAGGTTATCTATCTGGGATAATTGTTACCAATTACCTCAAGCGGTTCCTAAAAACGGGACAGGAAAAAGACCAACCTTTGTCCCTCCACCTTGCTCCCCACCGGGGTTTACCGAGCCAGTACCTCTCAATACTGCTGGTGCGCTCTTACCGCACCTTTGCACCCTTACCCCCAATCAGTTATCAGTTATCAGTTATCAGTTATCAGTGGAAAGTTATCAGTGAAAAGTTATTAGTTATCAGTGAATTTACTTTCGTTACTGATTACTGATTACTGATTACTGATTACTGAAAAAAGGGGGCGGTATTTTTCTGTGGCACTATCCTCACGCTCACGCGCACTGGACGTTATCCAGCAAGTGTGGTCTTTCGGGAGTTCGGACTTTCCTCGGAATCATTAATCAAATGACCCCGCAACCTCTAGACCAACTCTCTCTTATTCTCTAGTATGACTTACCAGAGACTCGATCGCTCATATATCCTAGTCAATAATCAGTGATCAGTAAACAGTGAACAGTGAAAAGACAGCAGGAAACTGCTATTTAATACTGCTCGCTTAATAAGTAGTCGTGCAAAATTAATTTCCTAGTGAAGATAGGCAAGAGGCAAGAGGCAAGAGCGGGGTTAGATGTGTGTAATTAATTTTGCTTAGGTACTTACATACTGCTCACTTAAAACTCAAATCTGATAACTGGTAACTGGTAACTGATAACTGATAACTGATAACTGATCAATGTCGATCGCTCTCAACGTTAACATCAAAGGTAATGGCTACCCGATCCTATGTCTGCACGGTCATCCCGGTTCGGCAGGTAGTATGTCTGTATTTACCGATCACTTTTGCCAACGTTGGCAAACCCTGGCCCCGGATCTGCGCGGCTACGGTAAAAGTCGTTATCGCCCGGATTTTCAGCTAGAAGAACATCTAGAGGATTTAATCGAGCTGCTCGATCGCCAAAAAATCCAGCAATGTTTAATTCTCGGTTGGTCTTTGGGGGGTATAATCGCACTGGAATTAGTATTGCGGCATCCCGATCGCTTTCCTGGTTTAATTCTCGTGGCCTCGGCCGCACGGCCTTGGGGTAGTCATCCTCCTATCACCACCACAGATCTGATTTTGACGGGGATGGCGGCAATTCTCAATCAGATTAAACCGGGATGGCGTTGGAATATTGATACTTTTGCCCGTCGTTCGCTGTTTCAGTACCTTTTTTCACAACATCAAGCGATATCCTATCAATATCTCGCTCAAGATGCTGTTACCGCCTACTTAGGCACTTCTCCAGCTGCTAATCGCGCTTTAAATCGGGCTTTAAAAAAAGGTTACAATTGTTTAAAATCTCTTGACAAAATCACAATTCCCTGCTTAGTTCTGGCGGGGGCAAATGATCGCCATATTACCAGTGCCTCGAGCCAAGAAACAGCCGAAAACCTGAAACTGTCTCAGTGGAAATGTTACCCAGATACAGCCCATCTTTTCCCCTGGGAAATCCCCGACCTAGTTTTAGGGGACATTGATAATTGGTTAGCGGAACATTTTAGCGATAAACTGGCAGAGTGAAGTGAAAACTACTGCCGTGGTCGGGGACACTATCCACCCAAATTTGACCGTAGTGGGCGCGAATAATCTTGCGACAGACCGATAACCCGATGCCATAACCTTCTTTACCCTCATCCCGTTTGAGACGCACATGACCCTCAAAAATATGCTCTTGTTTCTCTTCGGGAATGCCGGGGCCAGTATCACTGATGCTCACCTGTACTTTTTGAGTAGTACGATGGAGGACAGAAAGGGTAATTGCGCCGCCAGCGGGAGTATATTTGATCCCATTCTCCAAGAGATTAATAATCACCTGTCGGATTAACTCCTCATCAGCATAGACGGGGGGCAAATCTTGGGGGATATCGCTTTGGAGAATTAAAGTCTTTTCCTGAAAAGTATCGGTAAATTGAGACAAAATTTCCTGACAAAGAGCTTGCAGATAAAATTTACTCTGGTGGAGAGTGAATTGCGCCGCCATGCTCTTAGAAGCTTGCAGAATATCCGTAATCAAACGGTTCATAATCCGGAACTGTTTGCGGGCCTGTTGGTGCAGTTGTTCTCGTAATTGCAGACTGCGCTCAGTATCTGGTTGATGATAGGCTAATTCGAGGGTTTCCACGGCGATGGAAGCGGCGGTAAGAGGACTGCGTAAATCGTGGGCTAACATAGCCAAAATTTGGTCTTTAAATTTTAATTGTTCTAATAATTCTTCCTTTTCCTGTTTGAGACGAAAAACCTCATCGGCGATGCGGATGAGTTCGCCCGAATGTTCCACCTCTTGAAGTTGTGCATCCTCAGCGTGATCATTTTTAATCTCCTCTTTAATCGCTTTTTGCCAACGTACCAACCATTTTTTAAACTGTTCCACCAGATTGCTGCCCGCGAGGGTATGGCGGGGGCCGGGGGCAATTTTGACCAAGGCGGGGGTAGCTACAAGGCGAAAATGTTCGACTAAATGAGGTTGCTGGCGAATTTCGATGATTTGTAGGTCAATTGGGTAATCAGACTGTAAAGACTGGAGATAGGACTGAATTTGACGGATAATTTCTTGAGAACTGGGACGGTCATCAACAAATAGCAAAAGTTGAATCGAGAGAGGCGTTGTCGTCTCTCTTCCTAAAGCAGTCAGTGGCTCGTTAGATGGGAGCATCGGAAAATTAGTAAACCTAGGGATTAACGGGATCGATCGACGATTGATCGACTTTTATCATATTCTTTATTGTAGAAGCTTAAGATAGTATAAAATCTACTCAACCTAATCTTAAAGTTTTATTCCTTAATTCTAAGAAGAAATCCTATGGCTTTTGGCTATGTTGCCCTAGTTCTCCACGCGCATCTCCCTTTCGTCCGCCATCCCGAAAGCGATTACGTCCTCGAAGAAGAATGGTTATACGAAGCAATCACAGAAACCTACATCCCTCTCCTGCAAGTTTTTGAAGGTCTCAAGCGGGATGGTATCGATTTTAAAATGACCATGAGCATGACTCCGCCTTTGGTGTCGATGCTGCGGGATCCGTTACTGCAAGAGCGTTATGAAGAACACTTAGGTAAGTTAGAAGAATTAATTGCTAAAGAAATCGACCATAATCAACATAATGGCCATATTCGCTACTTAGCTGAATATTACGCTGAATCCTTCCAAAGTATCCGACAAACTTGGGAAAAATACGATGGAGATCTGGTCAAAGCCTTTAAACAATTCCTCGACAGTAATAACCTAGAAATTATCACCTGTGGTGCGACCCATGGTTATATGCCCCTGATGAAAATGTACCCACAAGCGGTGTGGGCGCAAATTGAGGTGGCCTGTCAACACTACGAAGAAAATTTCGGTCGTCGTCCCAAGGGCATTTGGTTGCCGGAATGTGCCTACTATGAAGGGGTAGAAAGAATGTTAGCCGATGCGGGCATTCGTTACTTCCTCGTCGATGGCCACGGTATTCTCTACGGTCGTCCGCGCCCCCGTTACGGCAGTTACGCGCCCATTTTCACAGAAACCGGGGTGGCCGCTTTCGGTCGTGACCACGAATCTTCCCAACAGGTTTGGTCTTCCCAAGTCGGTTATCCGGGGGATATAGTTTATCGGGAATTCTATAAAGATTTGGGCTGGGAAGCGGAATACGAGTATATTAAGCCCTATATCATGCCCAACGGTCAACGCAAGAATATAGGCATTAAATACCACAAAATTACTAGCCGGGACGGTGGTTTATCGGAAAAAGGGCTTTATGACCCCTACTGGGCCAAAGAAAAAGCCGCCGAACACGCGGGCAATTTTATGTATAATCGCGAGCGACAAGTGGAGAGTTTAGCGGGAATTATGGGCCGTCCCCCCCTGGTTGTTTCTCCCTACGATGCCGAGTTATTTGGTCACTGGTGGTATGAGGGACCCTGGTTTATTGATTTTCTGTTCCGTAAGTCCTGGTATGACCAAAATATCTACCAAATGACCCATTTAGCCGATTATCTCCGGTCTAACCCCCATCAGCAGGTCTGTCGTCCTTCCCAATCCAGTTGGGGTTATAAGGGTTTTCACGAATACTGGCTAAATGAAACCAACGCTTGGATCTATCCTCACCTGCACAAAGGCACGGAACGGATGATTGAATTAAGTCATCATGAAGCGGAGGATGAATTGCAGGAACGGGCTTTAAATCAGGCGGCCCGGGAGTTATTATTAGCGCAATCTTCTGACTGGGCTTTTATTATGCGAACCGGTACCATGGTTCCCTATGCTGTCCGGCGCACTCGTTCCCATCTGCTGCGATTAAATAAAATCTATGAAGATGTGAAATCCGAGAAGATTGACTCTGGTTGGCTGGAAAAAGTCGAGGAAATCGATAATATTTTCCCCAATATTGATTACCGTGTCTATCGACCTCTGTAATCTCGGTTAGAGATTAATAAAAATTTTGGTGCGTTACAAGCTGTAGCGCACCTTGTTGCTTTCTGATTCACTCATTACTTGATCTCCTGTAGATTTCTGCACTATCTACAAAAATAGTACCCAACTTATAATACAGAAGTAGGCATTGGGAATGGATGATGGCTAATAGCGAAAGTGAAGAGCGGCAGATAGCTTTGGCAATATACACAAATATTAGTCTCGTCCCCTCGACGGCGTTGTTATGCCGCATCTTCACCGATTACCCCAAAATTACATCCGTTTCAGCAACTCATCATACTCATCATGTGCGCCAATCCAGTACCAATAAATATGCTCAGACTCTAACAAACCCAAAGCCCGATAGTTAAGGCTGACACGAGCGGAGTAGATCGGTTGCTTTTGACTGACTTGTTTAAACTGAAGGCTGGGGTGATACGGATCTTCTTGCCAGAGTGCATAAGCTTTTGCTGCTTGTTACTGAACTGATGCGGGAAGATTATTAAGCTGTTTACGAAACATTTTGGTGACACTTGATTTCATTTTTGTGTCGGAAATAGTTAGTAAAAGTATAGTCAAATATAGACAGACTGAATTCCATTTCAGAAATTCCTTTCACTTTTACTTCGAGAGATTGATTCTCCTTGGGTGAACTACGCACCTCTCTATCCCATAGCGGTTAAACGCATTTGGGAATGCTTTTCGTAAAATATTGTAGGAACCCATGACATCAGATTGAATCAGAATCCCCTTATCTGTACGATATAACCCTCGCGAAATTCAGTTTCCTGAAAACACTGGTTTTTCAGTTATCTGTCCATAAACAGGGAGAGGATCGTCATTCAAAAAATTAGCAACGGAGGTATAGGATTCTTCTTGAATAATCACAGAGATTCCTACTAATTGACATTTATAACTAATCATGTCAATTAATCGAGCATGAGGGATGGTCACAAATTTTTGATTGTTGACTTTTCCTAAGTTCACTTCTTGTTTCCAACCGTCATTTTTCCCAATTACTAAAGTTGTTATCTCTTGGTCAACTAAGAGATTGACTAAATAACGACTAGCTCGGTGAAGATAATTATCTATCTTCTGATTACGACAGCGAGTTAAACAGCGAATCCTCTGGGAACTTTGACGATTGCCTTTTAACAGAGATTGTAACTCAGCCCGACGTTGGTTATAAAATTGATTCAGGCTTTTTAACGGTCTGCCATTAATCAACAAAGGGATAAAGTCTGGTTGATTTGAAGTTACAGCCATCAAATTATCTATGCCTAAATCCATCGCAGCTATCTTTTCATTAGGAGCTAAGAACTGTTCGGTTTTCTCATAAATTACCTCGATTACATAACAATCACATTTAGGAACTATTCTGACTTCTGCTATGCGCTCCGCTACTCTCGTCGGCAAGGCAATTGAAGTACCTGATAGTTTGACTATTCCTTGCCTAAGACCTACTTTGCTTATAGCTTGAATCGTGTAAACTAAGAGATTTCTTCCTTTTTTTGGCTCCTTATAGCTAGGGATTTTGGGTTTTCCCAGAAATTTATCGGGGTGACTTTTAAACTCTGATGAAGCGGCAAAAAATGATTGCCAGTTCCGGTCTAATCCTCTCAAAACTTGTTGGGAAACTTTAGCGGGTAAAGCTTGATACTGTTCTGTCTTTTTCATCAGAGAGGCCATCTGATTATAGGTCAAATAGCCATGACCATAAATGAAGTTTTGTCGGATTAAATAATTGGCTGAGTTGTAGAGATTTTTAGACTGCCAAGATAAATTATCTATCTCAGCCCAAAATCGATGTCCTTTCTTGATAATGTGTCTTTCTGCTACTAACATATTATCCGTTGTCTTTTAACTCAGCGTCGGGTTTTGAAGGGTTGTCATCCGTTGTGATAATTGTACCAGAAGGCAATTGATAGCCTGTTAAATTCCCTTGTTTCCACCACCTCCAAGCCGTTCGATAACTTATTCCTGTTTTTTTTGCCTAGTCCGATAGTTTCGTCTGTACATACTACCATGAATGACTATATATGACCATATTTGTATTGAAACTTTACAATACTTCACTGGCTAGAGTAGTTTCACCCATTGCTATTTCCTGACGCACCATCGCAGTCATCTGCTCCCATTGCTCATCTGTTGTGGCAGCAAAACTAGCTTCCCATTTTTGCTCGTCTTTCAACTCATCCAGAAACCGTGATGCGATTGCATCCTGTTGTTCGGGCGGAAGTTGTTGGATTTGAGCGATCGCCTGTTGCAGCAGTTTAGTCATAGGTTCATCGCAGTAAATACTGCAATCACATACAGTTCCTCGATTCTAACCGAAGTTCAGAAAAATTTTTCGTCAGACTCAGGAACTATCTAGGCTCCACTACGAACTTCCCATCGAGATAATGGCGATTAAATTGGTATGCCTTGGGCTAATTCCGACTCTAATTTGGCCAGAATTTTGGGTTTAAGTTCCTCCAGTTTCTGTTTTAACGTCTGCTTGCTAATTTGCGGGCTGCCCACTGGAGCTAATTGACTATCTCTCACCCATTGCTGCAAAATTTGGCATTGATTGGCGGGAATATTAGCGGTGATCACATTTTCACAGATTGGGCCACCTTCGAGGGAGAAAAATAAAATCCAGTATTGACCGGTTTCGGCAAGGGTTTTGGTCATTTTTTGACCCTGGGGGGTTTTTAAGTCCAAATAACAGGGCAACCAGCGGGGTCCCTGTTGACGATGATAGAGGACAGTAATCCAGAGAATCATCGGGTGGGGTGTGGGTAAGAAGAGGAATTGATTATAACGGACACTAGCAACCCGGACGGGGATATCTTCTCGATCCAACATTACCCATAAACTGGCAAAAACGCCGTCGGCAGCCTTGATACAGCGTGGGAAGACGATTTTTTGGCGCGGTTTATCCTCGGGCCAAATGGATTTGAGACAGATATCCTTGGTATTCGCGAGAGCAAGATCGGTTCGATCTAAATCTTCAAGGGTTTTAGTTTTGGTGGTGTAATCGTCGATTTTTTTGACTATTTCATCGATACGATGCAATTTATTCGGTTGATTATTTTTGACTAGGGGTTCGAGTCGTTCGAGAAGTTGTAGTATATCTGTAATACTTTGCGGTCGATCGCTGGGTGCTTTGGCTAAACAGCGCAGGATTAACTGTTCTAATTCTGGCGGTAATTGCAAGCTAGGATTAAAGGGACGGGGTTTAGCGTGGTGGTGAACCTCATACCAACTGCCAAAGGAGGAATTATCGGGAAAAAAGGGCGTTTTTCCCGTGAGCATCTCGTACATCACGATCCCGAAACTGTAGATATCGGAACGATGATCGAGTTCTTTACCTTCCATCTGTTCTGGGGAACAATAGGCTAAGGTTCCCATAAACGATTGGGTTTGGGATTCTCCCGACTGGATGAGTTTAGCGATGCCAAAATCGAGAATTTTCACCAATTCTCCTAATCCTGAGTCCTGAACCACGATAATATTGCTAGGTTTGATGTCCCGGTGAATAATCGGACAGATCTCGCCTTGGAAGATAATACCCTTATGAGCGCATTCGATGCCGAAACAAATCTGACGGGTGAGATGAAAGAAGCGCGAGAGAGGCAGCGGGTGATATTTGATGATTTCTCCTATGCTTTCCCCCTGCAAAAATTCCATGACGTAGAAGGGGACTTCCTTTTCATCTATACCGTAATCACGAACTTTAACAATATGAATACTTTTTTCGCCTAAAAGTGCCGAAATAGTTGCCTCTCGCTCGAAACGTTCACGCATTCTTTTGTTGAGGAGAGTTTGCGAGAGAAATTTCACGGCGACGGTTACGCCACCTAATAGTTTATCTTCCGCTCGATATACTTGTCCCATGGCACCGCTACCGATCAACTCGACCAGTTGGTATCGATTGGCAAGTAGGCGCCGATGTCTAGATTCTGCCGACATAGCTAGGCTAACGTTTTAATTATAGTGAGTCTGATGGAGAGAGTTTCTTAAAGAACCGCTGCAATTCCTAAGTGATCAAGAGGACTTAACTCTAGAATGCCCTTTTTTTAGGCTAAAAACATGATTGTGAATATATATTTTCAGGCATTTTTAGCCATTGCCCCTAGCATAATTAATTTTTGGGGGTTGAAAAAAATGAAAAAACTAAGTATAAATTAACATAAAATCTCTAAATAAACCATTTAATTGATTTTCCTCCCTCCTGACTGCTGCCTACTGACTCCTAAAGAAGTACTACAGGCAAATCCCTAACCCGCGTAAAAC
Source organism: Microcystis protocystis FBCC-A270 (assembly GCF_050500235.1). Lineage (NCBI taxonomy): Bacteria > Bacillati > Cyanobacteriota > Cyanophyceae > Chroococcales > Microcystaceae > Microcystis > Microcystis protocystis. The sequence continues at coordinate 3,102,891 of NZ_CP191407.1, read as the reverse complement.
TTTTTTGCCGCAAGTGACCGATCTGCGTAATAATTCTTTAATAAAGATTTGTAAACTTGAAAATGATTATCCCTTCGCAGCGCTAGAGATTTAATGAGACGACTAATTGCGATCGAAAAAGCTCTGCTCATCGGTCATATTGTATCGATGGCTTTTGGACTAGCCGGATTGTTGCTAGTTCTGCCCCATCCCGAATTTGTGGTCAATTTACCAGATTTTGGCAAAACCTTCTTTGCTTGGTCAATGGCTGGGGGGGGTGTGGTGTATATGGTGTTAGGAATGGCAGCCGTGGCTGTTTATGCCTATCGGACTCTAGGAGTGTGGCACTGGTTAGGATTCATGGTTCCCGCTATCAGTTTATCCCTTTGTAGCGAACTATTAGGAACCAGTACCGGCTTTCCTTTCGGTCATTATCGTTATCTTTCGGGCTTAGGTTACAAAATTGCGGGTTTAGTCCCCTTTACTATCCCCCTATCTTGGTTTTATCTCGGTTTTAGTGCCTATATTATCGCTCGTGTTGGTTTATCCACTCTTGCTATACCCCAGTGGCTACAAAATCTAGGATCGATCGCTATCGGGGCGGTATTATTAACTTCCTGGGATTTTGTCCTAGATCCGGCCATGAGTCAAACTACCATCCCCTTCTGGATTTGGGAACAACCGGGGGCTTTTTTTGGGATGCCCTACGAAAATTTTGCCGGTTGGTTCGGTACGGGTTGTGTTTTTATGACGGTAGCCACTTTAATTTGGCAAGTGCAACCGGTGAAACTGCCAAGTCAAGATTTAACCCTGCCTTTTGTGATGTATTTGGGTAATTTTGGCTTTGCTACGGTCATGAGTATGGGTGCCGGTATTTATCCGCCGATTTTCTTAGGATTACTCACCGGTATTCTGCCTTTAACACTCCTCTATAATCGCGCCAAGGCTGTTGCTTCCGGGCAAACAGTGCCGACAAGCGAAGTAACAACCCTAAAAATCCCCGTTGTTTCGGTGAGAGGAGCCAAATAAGTTGTTAACTGAGATAATTCTCGGTGCATTCTGCCTGGGGCTACTACTGTCTCAGGCTGTTGCCTTTTTTATCCTTCTTTCCCGTCTGCTAAAAGGGGCGCGTCGTCGTCCTCCCCTGACTCCCCAACCCCCCACCCCGGAGATGTTAGGGACGGTAAGCGTGATTGTGCCGACGTTAAACGAAGTGGCCAGGATTGACGGTTGTTTACAGGGATTGAGTCAACAGAGTTACGAAGTGCGAGAAATTCTGATTGTCGATAGCAATTCCCAAGATGGTACGCGGGAAAAAGTCAAGGAGATGGCGGCAAAAGACCCCCGCTTTCGCTTGAAAACCGATGATCCTTTGCCTCCCGATTGGGTAGGTCGTCCCTGGGCGTTACATAATGGTTTTTTGTTTAGTTCTCCTGAAAGTGACTGGATTTTGGGCATTGATGCCGATACCCAACCCCAAGCAAATTTAGTGGCTAGTTTAGTTAAAGCTGCGATCGCAGAAGGTTACGATTTAGTTTCCCTGTCGCCGCAATTTATCCTCTCCTATCCGGGAGAATGGTGGTTACAGCCGGCTTTATTGATGACTTTGCTCTATCGCTTTGATGCGGCCGGAGTGCGCGGGCAAGATCCCCAACGAGTCATGGCCAATGGTCAATGTTTTCTCTGCCGGCGGTCAGTTTTAGCGGCTTTAGACGGTTATAGCGGGGCAAAAGGTTCTTTTTGCGATGATGTCACCCTGGCCCGTCTAGCGGCAACGAAAGGCTATCGGGTGGGATTTCTCGATGGGGCGAAGTTGATTCGCGTGCGGATGTACGAAGGACTTAAGGAAACTTGGCGCGAATGGGGCAGATCCCTTGACCTCAAAGATGCCTCCTATCAGGGGCAATTATGGGGCGATTTAGCTTTATTAGCTCTTACTCAGGGATTACAGATAATTATCACTCCTTTACTGCTCACAGCTTTGATTTTTGGCTACGATTTCCTGAGTTTAAAAATTGTCTTGACTTTAAACCTGCTGCTGTTATTGATTCGTTTTGCCCTTTTATTGGCCGTCTCTCCTAGCTACTATCGCGGCGAAAAAGTCAATCTATCTTCGGGATTATTTTGGCTATCTCCCCTCGCGGATCCGCTGGCAGTTATTCGCATTTTTATCTCTGCTTTTACCCGTCCCCAAAGTTGGCGCGGTCGATTGTATTAAAAATATGGCTCTCTTAGGTTTGGTGGGTAAAATGGATTCTAAGATACAGTCCTGTTGGCGAGGGAGTGGAACGAACCACAAAGACACAGAGGACACAAAGATCGATCATATTGTAAGTTAAACTGATCACACAGAACCTAGAAGAGCCGATAAATTAGGCTTTTAGTCATCACCTAAAATCATGGCTTCGACTTCCTGTTTAGCTTTTTCTAGGTCGTCTTTGGCTTGTTGTTGGAGTTGTTTGGCTTGATTACGAATTGCCGTGATATGCTCACTAATTTCTATTTGTTTTTCAAGAGGAGGCAGAGGAATTTTAAAATTTAGAACATCAGGTTTTGATGTGTTAGGTCTTACTGATGTTATAGTTAGACTTTTGTTAAGTTGCTCTTGAACAACAATAGAAGACAGAATATTAAATAAATATTTCTGATCAACATAGTTCCTATCGCCTCTAATCACAAAGGAAAAAGACCCGAAAGTATAGCCTTCATATTCTTCTGTTACGAAAGCACATTTTCCAGTTGTGTTACCACACTGTACCATTAAAATCGCCAATTCAAAAATGAAACGCATCAACCTCAAGAGTTGACAAAGAAAGGCTCATCAGGTACTGTCTGATCATTAACAAAAACAAATCAGACCCAAAATGAGCCACCAACATCTTAACATAGAACAAAGAAACTTGCTCTACCAACTTAGTCAGGAGGGAAATTTATCTCAACGGCAAATGGCCGTCTGGCTCGGATGTCATCAAAGCACAATATCACGGGAATTAAAAAGGAATCAAAGTTCTCTTGGCTGCTATCTACCTGACACAGCACAAGCTGAAAGCGAGACAAGGCGAAAAAATGCCAAACAACCCTTTAAAAATGTCAGCGAGTCAGCCTTAGAGTTGGTCAAAGAAGGATTGAAAGATTATCATAGTCCCGAACAAATAGCAGGTCGTCTGAAAAGAGCCAGTCAAGAATCTCTCAGTCACGAAACCATCTATCAAATGATCTATCAGAACTATCACGGATGTGGAGAGTACCAGAAATATTTACGCCGGGGGCTTTGTCAAAGAAAGAGTCGAGGCGGAGCAAAAAGTAAGCGTGGAGGGATTCCAAGGCGTGTAGATATCAGCGAGCGACCAGTAATTGCTGACCAGAAAACTGAAATCGGTCATTGGGAAAGTGACACAATGATTGGAGGCAATCATCTAGGAGTTCTCGTTACTCATGTAGATAAAGCCTCGAAATTTTTAGTAGCAGGATTAGCCAAAAACAAAACCGCATCGGAAATCAATAGAGTCACAGAAAAACTTTTTCAAGAGATTCACCCTGACAAAAGAAAAACCTTTACTTGTGACAAGGTTAAAGAATTTTGTGGACATCAAGAGTTGAGTCAGAAACTAGGAGCAGATTTTTATTTTGCTACTCCTTATCATTCGTGGGAGAGGGGATTAAACGAGCATACCAATGGACTGTTAAGACAATTTTTCCCTAAGGGAACGAATTTTAAAATCGTTAAGCCAGAGGAGGTGGAAAGAGCCGTAAACTTGATTAACAATCGTCCTCGAAAATGTCTTGACTATCGTACCCCGAATGAGGTATTCTATAAAGGTAGATCAGACAGTGATGCAATTCAGACTTGAATTGGCCAATATCATTTGCCTTAACCAATTTTTGATAAAGTCTTGGGGTATCAAATTTAATATACTTAATGTCTGACATATCAATATAGCCATCTTTTTTAATGTTTGTAACTCTAATCATTGGTAAACCATCTGCGTCTGAAAAAGCATAGTCTTGAGTCGGCATTAAACCATAATCAAAAAATGATACAATATCTTTCAGCTTTTTGACTCTTATAGGCATTGATTTTAATTTATTCTCTAAATATTTAAACTTATTTTGATATGGATAAGGATCAAACCTATCGCCTGATACCTCGCTTAAATTACGGATAAAAATTCGGTTTTTAATAGTGTTTTCTTCGGGTTCGGGTAACTCAATCCCCAACTCCCCTAACAGATAATCATCAATACTATCTAGTAATCGCTGTGCTTCCAGTTCTTTTTGTTTTTTAGCCGCATAAGCATCATCCATTTTTGCAACAATTTTATCTTGAATTTCAAGTAATGGATTAGGAATGAGAATATTTTTTAGTTCTTCTTGTGTAATAGCAGGATAGTTCCCACCGCTACTCCTCTGTTCCATTTGTTTTAAAGAAAGTGATTGTCTAAGAATATGAAATAAAAATTTATTATTTATATTGTTTTTAGTAATCTTTCGGATAATTGAAAAGCCAGTAGATGCGATAAATAGATGCTCTACTTCATCTATTTTTACAATTGCACCTCTATTCGGTCGAGTTGTAGAAATAAGAATATCTCCACCTCTCACGATCATTTTTGCTCTACTTGGTGCATCTTGAATCTCAATATTGCTAATATTTTTAATTTCTCCAGAGGAAATATCTATTTCGCCAATTTCAATATAGGGAAATATTTTATTAAAAATAGTTTTTTGATCCCATGTTTCATCAGAAAATTCAACGAAATGACCTAGCTTATTATTAGGTAGCTTGGGAGCATCCCAGTTTTGCAATGAGTAAAAATACTCAGGCAATATCGCCGTTGAGATAAGCACAACGTAGCTTCAAATACTGAGGAACATTCTCTGCTTTCCATTGTGCTCCCACAATTTTCATTCTTGCACCTATTTGCTTAATCTTTGACTCTACACTTCCAGAACCGATGCAAATCCCTTGTGATTGATAGAGTTCGTAATTGGGTATTCTTTCTCGATGTTTATCGACATATTTGGTGAAATTTATAGCCTGTTTCTTTTTGCATCCCTCTAATTCCTCTAAAACTCTTTTCACCTCTCCTTTCCATAAATTCTCTTTGATTCTATTCAGACGCTGGTTTGACCCGCCTATTTTATTCATATTCTCTACTAAATGATACCAATCCAATATTTCTCTCCTTTTAACACCGATTTTCTCCATCAGATTCCACACCCCATCATGACCATCTCCTAAACAGGTGACTACCTCTGTTAAGGGCTGACGGTTCACCCATTCCAGTAATTCTTCATTTTGCTGAAAAAATCCCGCACATTCTTGACCATGCAGACTTACTGCTTTGTAATCTCGACCTTGACTCGGTTGTCCTTTGGGCGTTCTGATTCTGACTTTTCCGACCTCTACACTCAATGCTTCTACCGGACTCTTTGCTTCTGCTTCCTCAAATTTATATCTTTGTACAAGCCTCTGTTGACTACTGCCTGAAACTGCCATTCCTGTCGCCATTTTGATATCTTTTTCCGCATCTTCAAAAGAGACTTTAGCCACTGCTCCTAAGCAACATTTCTCCAGCATGGGACTTAATCGATTATTCTTGCTTAATCCTAGTTTATCGGCTTGTTTCTCGCTTATCTTGACTTTCCCTATGATACTGCTTACGCTTTTGGTTCGCCCTGCTTGGGTTCCTGTTGCTGATTCAAAAAAAAATTGCCTATGGCAGGACCCAATGTAGTCAGCCAATGGTCTCGCAGGGCGGTTTCAATGCCCTCAAAGCTACGTAGTTGTTCTTCTGGGGTATTATCGACTAGAATTTGAGCAATGGCTTTTAAATGTTGATCTATACTTTGCACGGTTATAACTTGCATTTTTTACTCAAAGACAATAATATAGTTCAAGAGTCATAATTAGAAGCAAAGCACTCATTAAAAACATGATTAACCTAGAATTCACGGAAGAAGAAAAGAACTCACTGTATTATGAAAGATTTCATCATCCTCATCCCCGGGTTCAACTGAAGATGGAAGTTCTCTGGTTAAAAAGCCAAAAGATACCGCACAAAAAAATTTGTCAGTTAGCAGGAATCTCGCCAAATACCTTATTAACCTATCTTCGAGATTATCAAGAGGGCGGAATAGAAAAATTAAAAGAAATCAACTTCTATCGCCCTAAAAGTGAATTAGAGTCTCAAAGAGAAACACTCAAAAAATATTTCGAGAAAAATCCACCAGCCACAATAAATGAAGCTGTATATAGAATAGAAGAATTGACAGGAATAAAACGAAGTCCTACCCAAGTGAGGAAATTCTTAAAATCCTTGGGAATGAAATGTTTAAAAATAGGTTCTCTTCCTTCTAAAGCTGACCCAGATGAACAAGAAGACTACAAAGAAAAAAACCTAGAACCCAGACTAAATGAGGCTAAAGAAGGAAAAAGGGCTGTTTTTTTTTTGATGCCGCTCACTTCGTCATGGGAGCATTTCTCGGTTTTGTTTTGTGTTTTGAGAGACTTTTTGTTAAGTCAACGAGCGGGCGTAAACGCTTCAATGTTTTAGGAGCATTAAATGCAATAACTCATGAAGTTATTCTGGTTACTAATGACACTTATATTACGGCAACTCAAGTCTGTGAACTCCTTGAAAAAATAGCTGCTTTAGAACTAATGATTCCCATCACTCTAGTCTTAGATAATGCCCGCTATCAAAAATGTAAAATTGTTGAAGAATTAGCTCTTTCTTTGTCAATAGAGCTGCTCTATCTGCCGTCTTATTCACCTAATCTAAATTTAATTGAAAGGCTGTGGAAATTTGTCAAAAAGAAATGTTTATATGGTAAATATTATGAAAACTTTTCTGACTTTTCTTCAGCCATTTATGAATGTTTGAATGATGCCCATCTGAAACATAAAAAAGAACTGGATTCTTTGCTGACTCTACGATTTCAGAAGTTTAATAAATCTCAGATTATGAACGTCTAAAGTATAGTAACGGCTATTTTACCTTCGGAACCAATAACGATTACACCAGCAGTGCCGCCCGGGCAGCTAAACGGCTGATCGTGGAAGTCAACCAGAATATGCCCCGGGTTTTTGGACGCTCCTTATTGCATATTTCCGAAGTAGATACCATCGTAGAACATCATGTTCCGTTGCCAATGCTGAAACCTCGACCGGTCACGGAGCAAGAGAGGAAGATTGGCCAGTTAATTGCAGAACGAATTCCTGAACACGCCTGTCTGCAAATCGGCGTAGGTGGAGTACCTAGCGGAGTCTGCGAGGCGCTAATGGATTGGCAGGATCTCGGCATTCATACTGAGGTACTCGTTCCTGCTTTAGCAAGCCTGATTCAGAACGGTGTTGTCACCAACAAATGGAAAAAAATCAACCTGGGCAAATCTGTCTTCACCTTTGCCATGGGAGATGAAGCTTTCTACAACTTCATCAATGACAACATCTCGCTGGAAAGTCATCCCGTCAATTATGTGAATGACCCGGCTGTGATTGCCCAAAATGACAATGTGGTGTCGGTAAATTCCACAATTGAAATGAACTTAACCGGAGCTTGCAATTCGGAATATGTTGGCGGTCATCAGTTTACCTCGACCGGTGGCCAGTTGGATTTCGTCCAGGGGCCTATGCCTCGAAGGGCGGTATGTCCTTCATCGCCTTCCAGTCTTCAATCAAGGATGGCAAGATCAGTAAGATCGTTCCTCGGCTTTCTGGGCCGGTCACGACACCCCGCACCGATGTTCACTATGTGGTCACTGAAAACGGTGTTGTCGATCTCAAGGGACTCTCCTCAACCGAAAGGGCGGAGTCTTTGATCGGACTAGCGGATCCAGCGTTTCGAGACGAACTCACCGCCGCTGCCAAGTCAATGCACTTGATCTAGTGATTTTTATTCAGATTAGGACTAAGTAATGAGCAATTACAATGTTGGACTGAAGGCTCTCGATTTTACAGGGTAATCGCACGTCGTTTTGTATAAAATGTAAGGTTCTTCATACGATTACCCTGTGCTTGACATTCATCGGCTATTATGCTATTACTGAGACTGTGTTAGCTTTACCGCCAGAGGATTAGGTACATGAAAATCCTTCATATTAGCTTAACGCCTCAAGGCTCGGATTATGTCTCTTTACGCTATTTTTGGGACAATCCTAATCAATATGAAGAACGCAGACTCCCTCTGGCTGAAATTAAAGATTTAGGCAACCAAGCAGAGACGAATTATTATACCCGTATTCCCGTAGATTATGCCATTACAGGACAAAAACTCTATCATTGGTTGGATGGGAATAACCGTCTTTTAGCCAATGCGCTCAAGGAATCTCAGCAACAAGGGTTGATTATTGCCATTGCGGCAGATAAGGGACTGGCCCATCTACCGTGGGAATTATTACATGATGGTCAATGTTTCCTAGTAGAAAAACAACCCCCTATTATCCCTATTAGATGGGTATCTAATAGTCAATCAATTGTAATAGTAACTCAACCCAAAAATCGTGCTTTAAATGTGCTATTTATGGCAACTTCTCCCTTAGATGTTGAACCCGAATTAGATTATGAAGCAGAAGAAGGGCAAATTTTAGAAGCAACAAAACGCACTCCTGCTAATTTGAGAGTAGAAGAAAGTGGTTGTTTAACTGAGTTGAGTTATGTGGTTGGGGAATATGAGAAAAATTACTTTGATATCTTCCATTTAACAGGTCATGCAACCCATCAAAATGAAAAACCTTGCTTTCTTACTGAAGACGAATATGGGGGTTTAGTTTATAGTAATACATCAGAAATTGCTACAGCATTAAGATACCCTTTACCTCCCTTAATTTTCCTCTCTGGTTGCCGTACAGGTTATGCTAGTGATGGTGTAGTTCCCTCGATGGCTGAAGAATTATTGAATCTGGGTGCAACTGCTGTTTTAGGATGGGGTCAAAATGTCCGCGATAAGGATGCTACTGAGGCGGCAAGTCGCTTGTATTGGGAGTTATCCCAAGGGGAAACGGTGGCAAAAGCGATCGCATCTACCTATCAATCTTTAATTAAGCAAAATGCACGAGATTGGCATAAATTACGATTATATATCAGCAATACTTTACCCCAAGCCTTAGTGACTCCCTTAAGAACAAAGGGACGGAAACAACTGCCAAAACCGACTACAACCTTAGAATTTAGGGATGATGAAAATCGTTTAAGGGTAGCCAGTCGAGAGGAGTTTGTAGGTCGTCGTCGTCAATTACAAAACTGTTTACGAACTCTAAAAACAGATTATAACAAAGTAGGGGTATTAATTCACGGAATGGGGGGATGGGGTAAAAGTAGCATTGCTTCTCGAATGTGGGATAGATTACCTGATTATGAAAAGATTCTTTGGTGGCGACAAATTGATGAATCTAACCTAATTAAAAAGCTATCGTCTAAATTAATTAAACCAGAATTACGAGAAATTTGTAATATTTTAGCATCAAATAATGACTGTTTAGAGGTTAAACTTGCTTACCTTTTTAGTCAATTAGCAGAACTAGGAGAAAAACCATTTTTATTAATTTTTGATGACTTTGAATGGAATCTCGAACCCCGTCAAGGTGGATATATTCTTAAGCCAGAAGTTGCCCCCATTTTAGAAGCATTAGTTAGGTCAATTCAAGAAACGGGAACTGAAAATAGGATTATTATTACCTGTCGCTATGATTTTGATTCTGATTTATTGGATTATTTTTATAAGCAAGGGTTAGAACCTTTTAGAAAGGCTGAATTAACTAAAAAACTCAATCGGTTAAAGAATTTTAATTCTGATAAAATCTCTGAAAATGTACGAAAAAGGGCGTTAAATTTAGCAGATGGTAATCCTCGGTTACTGGAATTTCTCAATAATGAAGTTTTAGGTAAACAAGATGCAGAGACTAAATTAACCGAACTAGAAGAAAGTCCTGAGCTTTGGAAGGATAAAATTATTTGGGAGGAACTTTATCAGCTTATTGATGAACCATTACAACAGGTTTTAAGTCATTGTTTAGTTTATGAAATTCCTGTCCCAATGATTGCTTTAGAAGTGGTTTGTGAGTTACTTCCTGACTATAAACGGCAATTAAAACGGGGGTTAAGGTGGGGATTAATTGAGGTTGGTTCTGAACATAAGGAAAAAGATCGGGTTTATCGTGTTTCGCGGATTTTACCCCATGTTATTTCTAGTATTAGATTGCCTGAAGCACCAGATGTTTATGATTTATATGGGAAAGCTTATGAGGAATTAAATAAGTTATGGGGAAATGAGAAAAATAGAAGCCAAGAAAAATGGCGTGAAATTTTTCGGCTGTTGTTTGCTGATCAAGAGAATTCGCAAAGATTTAGACAGGGCTTTTATAAGATACTAGAAATGATACTTCAACATGCAGGAAATCAAGGAAAAGGAAATGAAATATTAGACAGAGGTTATGTAGTGGAAATGAAATATATTGGCAAAGACCCAAGATTTCCAATTCCAGGTGTTGTTTTCCAGCGGATGGAAGTAGTTCAAGACAGAGAAGAATTGGACGAGGTTTATGTAGATGAATTAAGAAAGATTCAAGAGAAATTATCAACAGAAAATTTATGTCAGCAGCTAAGCAAATATTTAAAAAAAGGAGACTGGCGCAAAGCAGATGAGGAAACCGCTTTTATCTGGTATCAGTTAATAGTTTTAAATAATGAACATAATTTTTATACTTTAGCAGCAAATTTTCCTAAAGATATTCTTAAGGAAATGGATGCTCTCTGGATAAAATATAGTAAAGGTAAATTTGGGTTTAGCATTCAGAAAAAGATTTATCTTGATCTTAGTGGAGGGGAATATCACTATTCTGATGAGATTTGGTTTGATAATTTCTGTGAGTATGTTGGCTGGAACTCTTTGTACTATCATCAGTTAACCTTTAACTATCAAAATAGTCCTCTAGGAAACCTTCCCTGCCTTTGGGCTTCGCTCCACGATATTACAATAATGAATGAGCGTATTATGCTGTCAAACACTGCGGGTGGGGAGATGGCTGGGATATGTTTGATCCGTCTGTTCAATAAACTTTAGTGCGATCGCTAATCTTGTAGCCCGCATGGGTTACGCTACCGCTAACCCATCCTACAAATAATTGTGCTAAGAGCCTATTAAATCTCACTAGCCCTACCGTTTCCCCAGTGAGATTGTCCCCTATCTTAATCCAGAGCGAAGGAGTAATTTTATGTTTAAAGCAGAGATTGTTGCCGGCTTGATTGCATTGGGCGGTTTTAGCTTGGGTGCTCAAGCTATGACATTAATTAGCCCAACAATTGAAAACGGTAAATCATTACAAAATGCACAAATCTATAATGGATGGGGATGTACTGGTAAAAATGAATCTCCCGCTTTGAAATGGAGCGATGTTCCCAAAGGAACTAAGAGTTTTGCTGTCACTATGTATGATCCTGATGCACCAACAGGAAGCGGTTGGTGGCATTGGGTGGTCGTCAACATCCCGGCAGATGTGCGTAGTTTACCAGAAAATGCTGGCGTGAAAGACAGTAAAAAGCTTCCTCAAGGGGCGATTCAATTGCGGAATGACTTCGGCTACAACGGCTTTGGTGGTGCTTGCCCACCGGAAGGCTCAAAACCCCATAACTATCAAATTACTGTTTACGCATTAAATACATCTAAACTAGATATTCCCCCCAATGCTTCCCCTGCATACGCTGGTTTTTTTATTTTGCAACATAAAATCGGAGAGGCTCGTTTAATAGCACCAACAAATGCACGTTAATAACATCTTGACCGCAGCTGGTGGGTTTGTCCCTTTTTGCCAAAATACAAGCAGGCGGCTAACTCGGATTCAGGATAATCTGTGAAGCTCTCGGCGAAAGCCTCAAGCACGGTTCTGAAGACGAGTGGTCGGGGCAACTCGATCGCTTAGTTGAACATCTGAGCCTCGGCTTACCTCAAAATATCCCTGTTGTCAAGTAGTTCAATTGTTCTGTTAGTTGGTTAATCTGTTTTCCTATCAGCAGATTCGGTGGGTTTAGCCTCGGTAGGAGCTGCCTCTTGATGGTGATGGAGAAAATCCTTGGGGGCGAATTTTCCGGCAAACTTGCCCACCTGACCGCCGATCGCTTTGCCCATATTACCAGTAATCCCACCTAATAACCCATTATCAACGAAATCCCCCGCCACTTCGCCTAGGGTTTTCCCCGCCTGCTCTAAGCTTTTGCTCTCAAAGGCTGCTTCAATTTCATGTAATACCATTTCTCTAAATGAAAACTACACATCGAATTTAAATCCCCCTTTAAGTTCCCCTTTTTAAGGGGGATTTAGGGGGATTAAACTTCTGTAGTCAGACTTTGGAGAATTGGTATAACTCATTTGGTTTCTCTGGCTTTTGCTCTCCTGGATGCAGCATCTGATGGGAAAGATGACTGGCTTCATATCCTGCCAATACATCCCCAACCAGTCCGCCTACCTGGGCACCAGCGATCACGCCTACTGGGCCTAATACTGCCCCAACAGTACCTCCAATTACCTCTCCGGCTGTGGCACCAGCCATGCCACCTGCCATGCCTGCGCCCATATCCACCAGTTTGGTAGGATGTTCGCTGATCTGCTGCACATTGTCCTTAATACTGTCAATTGCTTGATCAGCCAACTGATTTACCTGTTTTATCCCTTGGTCAACTTGATGCTTGAAATCACCCATAATCCCTAGCAAAAAAACTAAGTTGCACTGATGATTCTAGCCGATATTCCGCACATCTTCATATATTTTTATATATTTTTACATTCCCCAAGATGTTTTGACAAAAAACTGTCATTGTAGGAACTACTATTGACAACTATTTTCAGTAATTGATTTTTTCTGAGAAAATAAATTACAATTCTTCACCTTGATAAAAATCAATCATTGTAGCTAGAGTCCTTACCAGCAAAGGGTTGTCAGCAATATATTAGTAAAAATTATCAATTGGCGTGCCAAGGTCAAAAATCTATGGTGGTGACGAGGCTTATCGAGGTTATCAAGCCAGTAAGAAGCGATATTTCTATGGCATTAAAATTCATCTGATGGTTACAGAAACAGGAGAGCCTGTGGAATTTTTTCTCTCGACCGGTTTATTTGCTGATGTTAGAGGTTTGAGAGTATTTTCCTTCGATTTACCAGTCGGTAGCGTTGTTTATGCAGATAAAGCTGACAACGACTATGAGACTGAAGACTTGTTGCTTGAAGCGGAACATATCCAACTCTCGGCTATGGGTAAGCACAATTCTAAGTACCTATTAACTTTGCTGAGATACTTAACTTTTTCTGGCAATTTATCCTGTAATTAAAACAGACAAAAGAGAGAAATAAATTCTCTCTTCTGCTCGTGAAAATTATGCCAATTTTTAGATAAACGAGGGGAATTTATTCTATTTGTAATTGGCTCTCGTGTCTTTAACCGCCGCCCAAAAAAATAGGGCTGTTAATGGTACACTTGCCGCTAGAATTAAGCCAGTGGTGGTATTGCCTAAATCCGGTTCTCCCGAACTAATTTCAAAGACACAACCCACACCAGCGATCGCTGTAACACAGGATAATAACAATAAAACGCCGCTTTTCGGGGTCATCTTCACTCCTCACCTAAATTAACTAATGCCTTTATTTTGTCACTTTCTCGACGGGTTTCACCGCTTGCACGGAAAAACCGTGTTTTTTTAATTCTTCATTGAGTGCCAAATCGTTATCTACTCTATCCACGAACATGACACCATTAAGATGATCCATTTCGTGTTGAATTACCCGCGCTAGTAAACCGTTAGCTTGCAGTTTTCGCGGTTTCCCCTGTTCATCTTTATAACTCACTTCGATCGCTTGGGGACGGATGACATCTAAAAACACATCGGGAATACTCAAACAACCCTCTTCCGCTTTGCACAATTCCCGACTATAACCGATAATTTGGGGATTAATCAGAATTAAGGGCGTATTTTCGGGTTTATCGGGTTCACAATCGATGACAATCAATTGTTTATTGACTGCCACTTGCGGGGCTGCTAACCCGATACCATTGGCACTATACATAGTTTGCAGCATTTCTCTGGCTAATTGACGAATGCTGTCATCGACTTTAGCAATCCGCTTGGCCGGTTGACGCAAGACTCGATCGCCGAGATAATGCAGTTCTAAAGGGGATTTTTCTAATTTGCGTTTTTCTACGGTAATAGTGGCGCTCATAAACTTAATTATCGATGGGATGCACAATTTTGATTTTAGTCACTGGCTCTGGGGCATTTCTCAGGAAAAGGGAGAAAAAAACCCAGACCCTTCATAAAATTTTACACTGATCACAGACAGTTCGTCTATATCAGGAGGTGGGAAGTGGGAAACTTTTTCAGTAAGCAGTAATCAGTGGAGGAGAGGGGAAAAGGGAGAAGGGAGAAAAAAGCTGATTGTAACTGGCTACTTATTAGTAATTGGTATTCCTAACCATTGGCTTAATTCCGCTGCTAACCATTCAATTTCGGGTTGACTCAGATAGGCTTTTGTCTTACTGCTAATAGTATATTCTTTAGTCCCCACCCAAATAGTTAAAGCCATCGGTACATAAACTTGATCGCCATCACCATCTTTGCTATGATAACCATCAGCTTTCACCAGTTTATTAATATGTTCCCGTGCCATTTTCTTTTTGCCCGGAAGTGTCAAACCCCAAATTCGCTGAATGGCAACAATTTCTTGACTATTAATAGTGATAATTTCCTCCCCTTTGAGACAATAAATAATCTGGTAAAGCATTCCTAAACCCACATACCAAAAAGGCAAGGAAAAGAGCAGAAAAAACCAACTTATCCACAGAGGAATGGAAACTGCTCCTCCTGTCCATACTAATAAAAAAGCGTTCCAAGCGATAGCAAAGGTTCCAAGATAAATTAATTTAGGGGTAAAACCTTCGGGAGGTAAAGATATTTTAATTTTCTCCCCGCTTTTTTGCAACTGTACCCGACTCCCGGCGGGTTTTTCAAGGTTCGAGGAAGTTAATTGCATTTCGTGGAGAGTATTTAAAGCTTGATTGGCTGCCTGGGCTGAAACAAACCTTTTTTCGAGACTAGGTTCGATTAACTGCCCTAACCAATGAACAAAAGCAGGGCTTAAATTGGCTAAATTATTTAATTGAATTTTGCCATCTTTTTGGGGTAAATCGGCGGGATGAATGCCTGTAGCTAGATAGATTAAAGTGGCTCCTAAACTGTATAAATCAGAAGCGGCAACGGTGCGACCACCGAATTGTTCTGGGGGCATATAACCGTAGGTTCCGACGATAGTTAAAGTGGCCTGTTCCTGTTGAGCAACAGTCTGGACAGAACCAAAATCAATTAAATAAACATTGCCGATACTATGACCCGATCGATCTTTTAATAAGATATTACTAGGTTTCAAATCCCGGTGGATAATTGGCGGGTTAAGTCCATGGAGATAAATTAAAATACCTAGGATAGATTTAGCTAATTCTTGCAGGTCTGATTCACTAAATTTGCGGCCATTTTCTATCTGTTCCTTGAGAGATTTAGCCTCGATATAACTCTGAACAAGGGCAAAACCTTGATAGGTATCGGTACGAACTTCAAAATAGTCGATATATTCGGGAATCGAGCGACAATCTAGATGTTTAAGAGTTTCGGCCTCCCGTTCAAAAAGTTTTAAATCTGTCCATTCAAAATCGGGACTGAAGATTAATAATTTGACGACAACAGTAGCGCCCGTTTTTAGATCTTGGGCGAGAAAAGTGCGTCTTCCAGTTTGTTTACCTAACTGATTTTGAATTTGGTATCGATCGCCTAAAATTTGCCCTGGCAGCATACAATGTATTTCTAGGATAATCCTAATTATAGGTTAATCGAGAAATTTCTCAACTGCAAGCTAAGAAAACGGAAGTTTGACCGAATCATCAAAACTTCAGCATCTCCCAGGATAACTGCGGCGAAATTCAATTGTATCACCCGTTTTTCGCTAATCTCTGGACTGGGGGAGGTATTTTTTCAGGTAAAAGAGAAAATAGGCATCAAAAAAAATTGACCTCTCTCGGTCTAGGGAATTTTAGTACAAATGTTCAGAATAGCAACTGCGGCGCTGCCATGTAGTCTGAAGGCGTAATTTAGACAGTCAACAGCTTAGGGGACAAGGGAGCAATCAGTTTAATTCCCATCGAGGTGGAGTTTCCTGATATAGTTTTAAAAGCAGTCGGTTCAAGACAAAAAGACATGGTTACTAGGGGCGAACGAGGAGTAGAAGTGAGGAAAAACGAGAGCTTTTCTCTGGCTTCCTATCTGGAGGAAAAGCGGTTGATTGTCGAGTCAGCTTTAGATAGCTCTTTGGTTATCGGCAATCCTGCCAAAATCTACGAGGCGATGCGCTATTCTCTCCTCGCTGGTGGCAAACGTCTGCGGCCGATTTTATGTCTGGCTACCTGTGAATTGATGGGGGGTTCCCTAGAGATGGCTTTACCCACCGCTTGCGCCCTAGAAATGATTCACACTATGTCATTAATTCATGACGATTTACCCGCCATGGATAACGATGATTACCGACGCGGGAAATTAACCAATCATAAGGTTTTTGGCGAAGATATCGCTATTTTAGCCGGGGATGGTCTCCTGGCCTACGCTTTCGAGTATGTGGCTACCCAGACTCTTAATGTACCTCCCCTACAGATTTTAGAGGTAATTGCCCGTTTAGGTCGCACTGTCGGGGCAGCGGGTTTGGTGGGAGGTCAGGTTTTAGACTTGGAATCCGAAGGAAAACCAGATATTTCGGCGGAAACTCTCGGTTTTATCCATACTCAGAAAACGGGGGCTCTGTTGGAGACTTCTGTGGTGTCGGGGGCAGTTTTAGCGGGGGCAAAAGGGGAAGATATAGCTAAATTAGCCCGTTATGCCCAAAATATTGGCTTGGCTTTCCAAATTATCGATGATGTTCTCGATATCACGGCGACAAAGGAGGAATTGGGTAAAACCGCCGGTAAGGATCTACAGGCACAAAAAGCCACCTATCCTAGTCTCTGGGGGATAGAAGGGTCCCGCCAGCAAGCTCAACATTTAATAGATAGTGCCATTGGTGAATTGAGTAGCTACGATGAGGCTGCTGAACCTTTACGGGCCATCGCCGAGTATATTGTTAATCGTAAAAATTAAATTAAACGAATGAGATTATGCAGGACTTCGAGCAGGTGTTACACAATCAAATACTGCTAGTCTCTCTTTTAGCTTGTTTCACTGCCCAGGGACTAAAAGCGCTGATTGAGTTAATCCGCGATGGTAAGGTGAGTCTGCGCTATCTAGTCTCGTCGGGGGGAATGCCTAGCGCTCACTCGGCACTGGTGGGGGCCTTGGCTACTGGGGTAGGATTACAGATGGGTTGGTCTAGTCCCGAATTTGCAATCGCTGCGCTTTTTGCGGTTATTGTTATGTATGATGCGGCCGGAGTGCGTCAGGCAGCAGGAAAACAGGCCCGGATTCTCAATCAAATTATCGATGAAATGTTCCAGGAGGGCAAGGAATTTAACGAGGAACGTTTAAAGGAATTAATTGGTCATACTCCTTTTCAGGTGCTGGTTGGTTTAAGTTTAGGTATCGGTATCGCCATGGTGCTGCTCTGTCATTAATTGAGGTGTTTTCTGAGGTTGAGATAAACTAGATTTAATAACGGAAAATCCGGGGTAATCACTCATGTTACAATCCCTAAAAATTGAAGGCTTTCGCGGTTTTCAAAGTTTTGAGATGGCCAATCTTGGTCGAATTAATCTCTTAGTGGGTAAAAATAATAGCGGTAAAACTTCTATTTTAGAAGCGATTCAGTTTTTGTATGCTCAGAATATAGATATATTTCTTGAAACTATTAGCTATAGAGGTGAGTTTGGTTGGTCAGAAAGTAATCTACCTAGTCGCACTAAAGTTTTTGAAATTTGTCATTTATTTCCTGGGCATGAAATCATCCCAAGTAAGGAAATTATTATCATTGGATCTAGGGAATCACATCAGGAAAGTGTTACTATTTCTGTTAAAAGTATTCCTATACAACTATCTCTATTTTCAGACAAAAATGATGATTTAAATAATGATAATATTTTCGACGATGAGGAATGGAATCAACTTCTTTTAAGTATTGGATGGAGTCAATCACAAAAACTGATTCAACTGGAACTTCTTGCCAACGGTACTCTTGCCAGAGATTCCATAAGAAGAAGAATGGCTAGTTTAAGCAGAATTTCCCATAAAATAGGTATTGATAATAAAATTGAATTGAAGTTCTTAACACCATTTTCTCTAACAAGTTTTGATATGGCGGCACTTTTTGACAACATTGTTCTCTCTCCTTTAGAAGATTTAATTATTGAATCTTTGAAAATTATTGAGCCAAAAATTGAAAGAATAGCCAGTATTGGTTCTGGCAAGTATTCAACTGCAAATAACCTAGGTGTTAGAGGTGGGTTTTTAATCAAAATTAAAAATCATGATCAACCTATACCTATTGGCAGTTTAGGCGATGGATTTTGGCGAATGTTAGGATTAGTTTTAGCGATGGTTAATCTTGAAAATGGAATTTTATTAGTTGATGAAATTGATAGCGGTTTGCATTTTACTGTCATGACTGATATGTGGAAAGTCGTCTGGGAAACCGCTAAAAAACTCAATATTCAGGTATTCGCCACCACTCACAGCCGGGATTGTTGGCAAAGTTTAGCCGAATTAATTACCGAAGAAAAAATTACCGATAACGAGATTACTATTCAAAGGATAGATAAGGAAAAAAGCCAATCTGTAATCTTTGATCCAGAAGAAATTGTTATTGCCGCTACAAGTAATCTTGAGGTGCGGTAACAATGCCTAAAATAGAGACAAAAAAGTTATTAGTGGAAGGTGCAGAGGAATTGAGAGTTATTCCCCAATTAATGGAAGCAAATGGAGTTACTTGGAATAGAGGGGAAGAGCCACTGAATATCATAAATTGTGATGGTGTTGAAAATTTACTAAAACCTAAATACATCTCTGCACAACTAAAAACTCCTAACGGACTAACTCATTTAGGAATTGTCATAGATGCAGACGAAGAACCTAATAATCGTTGGAAAAGTTTATATAATGCCTGTTTACCAAATATACCTAACTTACCTCAAAATTTACCAGCAGCGGGATTAATTATAACTCTAGAATCGGGGATAAAATTCGGTGTGTGGATGATGCCCGATAATCAATCTAGAGGAATGTTAGAGACTTTTTTAGCCTATTTAGTTCCCGATAATAATCTTTGGCAATATACACAAAACAAGGTGATAGAGGCAAAACAACAAGGGGCAACCTATAGAGATTATCATCTAGATAAGGCTAATATTCATACCTATTTAGCTTGGCAAGATCCGCCGGGGAAACAACTTCACGATGCAGTAAAACAAAAAATACTTAATCAATCCCATCCCCAATCAGCAAATTTTTTGAGATGGTTACAGGAGTTATACGAGATTTGAGAGAACTATGGCTCCAGATGGGAATGACAGCCTCATAATATTTCTCTGTGCTTTATTAATTTTCTATATAGTTCATCTTGATTATCTACTAATAAGGAATTAGAGACTATTTGAGATGGCAATTGAGAAATACCATTTGACTTGACGACAAACTTAGTAATACCCAAAATTGCTGCAACGATAATGCCCGCTATAACTGTCTCAACTATTCCCACGTTAGTTTGAAACTCCTTTTTTAGTTGCACGCCTGACCATATTATACGGAAACTTTCTGTATATCACACCAAATACACATTAACGATTTATGTGTAAAACCGGTCTTATGGGCAAAAAAGTCTTTTTTACTGCGCTCGATTTCAACGCTATAACCGTAAAGGACATCTAGAACCATAATTGGCCCTGCCGGTGATTGATACAGGACATCATCAATATCTAAACCCCTGTCAATTGTGATCCGCATCAGTTCCTGGATGTCCGGGACCCGAATATGTGCAAAACCGCCGTCCTTAAGTACGTGTAGGAACCCAGCTAGGACTCTCTGTACATCGTGTCGGTAGTAGTGTTCAAGGTTATGTGAGCAGTAAACAGCGTCAAACTGACCACTTTCAAGGGTGGTAAGATTACGCGCATCGCACACAATATCTGGTGAACCTTTCGGGTCAATATCGAGCAGCAAGTGTTCAAATTCTGAATATTGGGGCGGAAGCGGAATCGCCTTGCTGTTGCCACCTACGTTTAGAACTTTTTTCATCTCTCGCCTTTGTTGGTAAACCTAACTGAGGATTATACGGAAAGTTTCCCTGTATCACATCAAATACACATTAAAAAAAATCTTTCCGTATATTAATAGAGCGATCGCAAAAAACTTTCCCAATAACACGACAATAAGCCTTCTATGGGGAAATTCAACTAAAACCCTAAAACCCAATACCCAACCGCCAGAACCTAAAGCTCAACAGCCAAACCCTAACAGCTAACGCACCGATCGAGCGATCAATCATTATTATAGAGACAGTAACAAATATTTATGAAACTTCATGCTTATTAATCGCCTTGGCATCGATCGCGGGAAAAAATTCCTTAAAGAGAGTATCTTGTTCGGAAATGACCCTAATCCCGAATTAATTGGCATTTTAGGGGTTTATTTCGTCCAGGGCATTCTCGGACTCTCCCGATTAGCGGTTAGCTTTTTTTTAAAGGATGATTTGGCCTTGAGTCCCTCCCAGATGGGGGCATTAATCGGAGTGGCGGCGATTCCTTGGGTGATTAAACCAGCTTTTGGCTTTCTTTCGGATGGTTTGCCTATTTTCGGCTATCGTCGTCGGCCCTACCTAATTTTATCGGGAATTATCGGGGTTTTAGCTTGGTTGGCCCTAGCCACTGTGGTGGAGAATGCTTGGCAAGCGATGGCCGCGATCCTGCTTGGTTCCCTTTCTGTCACCATTAGTGATGTCATCGTCGATTCTTTGGTAGTAGAAAGGGCCCGCAGAGAGTCCTTCACTCAATCCGGTTCTCTACAGTCCTTAACTTGGGGAATATCGGCGTTAGGCGGCTTAATTACGGCTTATCTCGGTGGTTGGTTACTGGCACACCTCGGCACTCGTCCTGTCTTCGCTCTCACCGCTATTTTTCCCCTGATTGCCTCAGCCATGGCGTTTTTAATTACAGAGGAAAAAATCAAGAATAACAATGATGCACAATCAACGCCCAAAGTCAAGGAGCAAATCGGGCAATTATGGTCAGCAATTAGACAAAAATCAATTTTATTACCTACTGCCTTTATTTTTCTCTGGCAGGCTACTCCTAGCGCCGATTCTGCCTTTTTCTACTTCACCACCAACGAGTTAGGATTTGAACCAGAATTTTTAGGACGAGTGCGCTTAGTCACCAGTTTAGCCTCGATCCTGGGCATCTGGGTATATCAACGGTTTTTAAAAGCGATTTCCTTTCGTTTAATTTTGGGTTGGAGTACGGTGATTTCTGCACTTTTAGGGATGACTACCCTAATCTTAGTTACCCATACTAATCGAGCGCTCGGTATTGACGATCATTGGTTTAGTTTGGGGGATAGTCTCATCCTCACCGTCATGGGACAAATTGCCTTTTTACCCGTCCTAATTTTATCGGCCCGTCTTTGTCCCGTGGGCATTGAAGCATCTCTATTCGCTTTATTAATGTCTATCTGGAATATGTCGGGATTAGTTTCCCAAGAAATCGGAGCTTTATTAACCCATTGGTTGGGAGTTACCGAAACTAATTTTGATAACCTTTGGTTATTGGTAGTGGTTACTAATCTCTCTACTCTCCTACCTTTACCCCTAATTAAATGGCTACCTTCTACGGATCCGCAATCTCAGGAAGTCAAGAAAACTTTTCCCCCTGCAGAAGTCTTTGAACATCATGTTACTGGTTCTTTAGCTGAACCCGGTTTTATTCCCGAACTTGTCCCCGAATTAATCGAGACAAGAGATTGACAGTCCAGAAAAGGGGTTTCTCAAAGAAACCCCTTTTCTGCCATCTTCATCTTGCTCAATTGAGAACAGTTTTTAACTTTTCCAAGACAGAATTGTTTAACGTAATTTTTCCCATTCTTCTCTACTAATATTTGCTTGTTGTAAAATTTTAGCCAGCAAGCTTTTACTGATATCTCCTTGGTGTGGATTAGGAATCCAGATTTTTAACTTTCCCTGCACCATATATTGATGATTTCCTCCTACCAGAGGAGCAGAAAATCCCAGCTTTCTCAACTGGCGAATTAACTCTTTCCTTTTGATGGGGGCAAAAGGTGGCATCAGGCGATTTTTTGTTGAGGGGTTAGATTGATACCGTCAACAATCGGTAACTGATGCTGTAAGCGTAGTCCTAAAATAACCCAGCCTTCCAAAACTTCCTGTAACTGTTCCTTAGTAGCTTCGAGGGTTGTTTCATTAGCATATACTCCCTCAAATCCCGGAATTTCTCCATAAAAAGTACCGTCTTCTAGAACTTCATAGGTTGCCAGTTCCATTGCTTGTTTTAGATATTTTGTTAGCATCATTGACAGGAATAAAGCTCGGTGATTGTCTCGAAGATTGTCGATTTGATGATCAGTTGTTTTGACTCTGGCGATAATTTTGCCATTTTTCTCCAGAAAACGGGTTTCTCAAAGAAACCCGTTTTCTAGGTTTTCTAGCTGTTGTCTTCGTCTTTGACGATTTTCCGCTTCTAAGCGACTAATCGCTTCTTCTCATTGTAATCCAACTAATTCCATGGCTCTTCCGGTTTCTGTGTGGAAACGAAGCCTATACTGATAGTTTCTTCGGCAAAATAGTCGTAAAAGTCTTTCTCCGTCAACATTTCACGATTCTATAAGCAAAAATTATCACACAAAGTCGAGAAGAGCCATTCCATCTCTTGACAATTGCGGTGTGCTTTTGCCAAAGTTTGCTTAAGTTGATCAGAATCCCGGGGAAGCTGAGGAACAAAATCCATATTTAACTCCATTCAAGTTTAATTTCTTCGACACTACGCATCAAGGCAGGAATCGGCACTTGGGTTGTCTTAATCACTGTTCCAATCCTCGAACATCTGCCCAACGCTAGTATAACGCTTAAGACGCTCAGGATGTTTTTCTACTTCTTCAATGGCGGCGAGCGTTTCTGTATTAGGAATTTGAACATCAAAGGGAAAACCTTGATGAAAATCGACATCAGATAAGGCTGGATGCTGAATTTTTTGTAGGAGAAGCTGTTGTTCTTCGTCAGTTAAAGAAAGGATAATTTGAGCAAGGGAATCAATTAGTTTAGTATTGATTGCAGTAGCAGATTGACTCATATAGCGTTTACATTGTTTAATAGTATATTTTTGAATTGGCGATTTATGAGCGGTTGTTTCGACTCTGGCAAATTAAGCTAAAGGAGAGTTTTAAACTCTGCCACTGTCAATCCCGCTTGACGAATGATAGATCTCAGCGTTCCCTTAGCGACTTCTCGATGGTCAGGGATGGTGATGCGTCGATAGGGATAGGCTTTTTGTCTGAGTATGATATGACTTCCTCGCTGCCGATCTAATTCGTAGCCAATCTTGCCCAGTGCTTTAACGACTTGGCGACCAGCGATAGGAGGGAGTTCACTCATAATTTAACCTCTACCAGTTCCTCAGAAATTGGTGGTGGAATCGGTTCATTGTGCGCTTCTAGGCTTTCTAGATATAAAGCAATTGCTTCCTGAATGTTGGCGAGTAACTCTTCCCGGGTATTGCCTTGAGAAATACAGCCGGGTAGGGAGGGAACTTCAGCCACATAAATGCCATCTTCATCTTGCTCAATTAAGACGCGATATTTCATGGGTTTGTCCTTGCTTTGAATTGATTGTTCCAGAAAACGGGTTTCTCAAAGAAACCCGTTTTCTCAGTTCCAATGGCACTTAAACTAATTGTAATCCAACTAATTCCATAATTAAGGCGATCTGCCAAAAGTTCAGAAAAGGGGTTTCTCAAAGAAACCCCTTTTCTTCTCAAAGAAACCCGTTTTCTCAGTTCCAATGGCGCCTAAATGCCGCTCCCGCCCCCAGTAAGCCTAAAGCCAGCAAACCTAAGCCAGAACTTGATTCAGGAACAGTAACAGTCTGGGCAAAGCGAACTTCAGAGAGACCAATAGGCCCTGGTGCTGTCCAACCAACGAACCAATTGTTTGCTACATCAATTCTAGCATATTGGGCTTGAATTAAAGGAAAGGAAAAAAGTGTGGCAGGTATGTTGTTCGAAGTGCCTTCGGGAAGTGTTAGGGTTCCTGATACATAAACTGGACTGCTAAAGTCGGAGTTATTGGAGAGAATTAGTGTGAAATCCTTGATTCCGCGATCAGTAGCTGTGGTATTAAAAGCGTTGTAATTCCACAAAGCCAAGGTATCTAAGAACACAGAACTGCCAAAATCAAAATCAAGATTGACATCAGCAGGAGTTGTCCCGATTTCTAAACGTACTCCCCAGAAATTAGACAAATCGGTACCTCCGACGTGCTGTTGCTGCAAAGCGTTTCCAGGTCCAGTCAACCCATTGCCGTTGGCAGTGTTGACTAAGGCTCCAATCGTGGGAGTAGCAGTGCCTGCATTAAGCGTTAAGGTTGGAGTGGGATTGTAGATGATCGGCAGCGCTTGGACGGGGAGGATAGTCATTCCAGCGATCGCGCTAACTGTGCCAGCGAAGACAACACCAGCCAGAGAGAGAGATTTGAAGTTAGTTGTAAAATTCATGGGCAATTTTGGGCAAATTCCACCAGCATTTTACCCCCCCCCCGATTTTTGTCAAATATCGCTTTTTTAAGTCCAGAAAACGGGTTTCTCAAAGAAACCCGTTTTCTCAGTGCGATCGCTTGGGGAAGATCGGGTTTAGGATATTTGTAATGTTTGATACAAATCTCTCGATCATCTGTTCTTAAGATTAAGGCTGGTGTTGCTAATTGATCGGAAAAGAGGCCGGCGCAAGCAGATAAAAACCGCAGAGAAGCTTGTGCCGTGGGATCAAAATTATTAAGCGGAGAATAGCCTCTGACCGGAATTCAACATCAAAGTTAGTAGGAAACTTGTCATCGCCTAAGTAAAGTAACCCTTCATCCACGACACAAAACAATAGGAAAAATACTTATGAGTTATGGAACGCGTGTTCAAGCTATCTCTCAAGTAACGGACCGTAAACCCCTACCTAGCAAAATTCCTCAGCGTTTAGAGGCCCTCTGGGCAACCGATGTCTTTACCCTGAGCAAAATGCAGGCCAGTCTTCCCAAAGACGTATTCAAATCGGTCAAAAACACGATTTTAACCGGGGGAAAATTAGACGTTTCCATCGCCAGTGCGGTAGCGGCTGCGATGAAGGATTGGGCCACGTCCAAAGGGGCGCTGTACTATGCTCACGTCTTCTATCCGATGACCAACGCCACCGCCGAAAAACACGATGGTTTTATCTCCGTGCAGAGCGACGGTTCAGTGATCACAGAATTTACGGGCAAAGTCTTAGTACAGGGGGAACCGGACGGGTCTTCCTTTCCTAACGGCGGACTTCGCTCCACTTTTGAAGCGCGGGGTTACACCGCTTGGGATGTCACCAGTCCGGCCTACGTCATGGAGACGGATAATGGTGTCACCCTGTGTATCCCCACGGTTTTCATCTCTTGGACAGGAGAGGCCCTCGACAAAAAAACGCCGCTTTTACGTTCGATTTCATCGATGAGTAAAGCCGCCACCAGGGTGCTTAAACTATTAGGACATACGGAAGTCGCCCCCGTTAACTCCAGCTGCGGTGCTGAACAGGAATATTTCCTAGTCGATGCTCATTTTGCCCATAGTCGCCCCGATTTACTGCTCACCGGTCGCACCCTATTTGGTAAACCCGCCGCCAAGGGTCAACAGTTCGACGATCATTATTTTGGCGCGATTCCCGAACGGGTTCAGGTGTTTATGCAGGAAGTAGAGGAAAGAATGTATCGCCTCGGCATTCCGGCCAAAACTCGCCATAATGAAGTCGCCCCCGGACAGTTCGAGATTGCCCCCTTTTTCGAGGCCGCTAACGTGGCCAGTGACCATCAGCAGTTAATTATGACTTTGCTGAAAAGTACGGCTAAAAAACACGGTTTTGTTTGCCTACTGCACGAAAAACCCTTTGCGGGAATTAATGGTTCGGGAAAACACGTTAACTGGTCTGTCGGCAACGCCACCCAGGGCAATTTGTTGGATCCGGGCGATACTCCCCACGCTAATATGCAGTTTTTGTTATTCTGTGGGGCGGTGATTCGTGGCGTTCACAAGTACGGGCCGCTTTTACGCGCAGTGGTGGCTACCGCCAGCAATGATCACCGTTTGGGGGCAAATGAAGCTCCTCCCGCCATTATTTCCGTATATTTGGGCAGCCAGTTAGAAAAGGTATTCGACCAAATTAGTCAAGGCCGAATTGAGGGTTCTGATGCTCCGGGGTTGATGGATCTCGGTGTCGATACCCTGCCGGTATTCCCCAAGGATCCGGGCGATCGCAATCGTACCTCTCCTTTTGCTTTTACGGGCAATCGCTTTGAATTCCGCGCTGTGGGTTCTAATCAGTCAGTGTCTGGGCCGCTGGTGGCGATGAACACGATTCTAGCCGATTCCCTGACTTGGGTGGCGGATAACCTAGAAAGCCGGATGAAAGCTGGGGAAGATCTCAATACTGCTGCCCAGGGTGTTCTCAAGGAGATCATGGACAAACACAGAAATGTGATCTTTGGAGGTAACGGATATTCCCCGGAATGGCACAAAATGGCGGTAGAAGAGCGCGGTTTAGCTAATCTCCGCACCACTGCCGATGCTTTACCCGTGCTGAGGGCCGATTATATCGAAGAACTGTTTACCCGCATGGGTGTGCTTACCCCCGTTGAACTGGAAAGTCGTTTTGATGTCTATGCGGAACAGTATTTGCTGGCCATCGAAGTGGAGGCGAAACTGGTGGTGAGTATGGCTAAAACGATTATTTATCCGGCTGCTGTTCGCTACTTGTCGGAATTGTCCTCGGCGATCTCTAACGCGGCGGCGATCGGCATCGAGATCAATAAGGAAAACGCCCAAACCGTCTCGAATCTGATTAAGTTAATGATGGATAGCGTTGCCAAACTGAGTGAGGCCATTGCTAAACACGATTTTGACTCGATCGAGGAACATATGCAGCATTCCGCTCAAACGATCCGTCCCTTGATGGATAAGGTGCGCGAATATGCTGACACGCTGGAAGGAGAAGTGGCCGACAATTTCTGGCCCCTACCTACCTATCAAGAAATGTTGTTTGTTAAATAACATGACGACAAGGAGGGGGTAAATGGGCTGAAAAAATGATTGGCCACCCCCTTCTTTTTATCTCTGGTAGTTTTAAGTTATGTTAAGAAAAGTAGTGCGAAACGTTTAGGCATGAAATAGGGAGCCAAACGCCCGAAATAACCGCCTAGTAAGGTCTTCAGTCCCCTGACTGAATCTAACAGGTCAACCCAGACCAGCCTTATAACTGTTTATATGTCCCGACGTTTAGTATCAATGCGATACCAAACTAGGCAAAGGGACTCAAGGTCAATACACTCTGTAACAATTATTTACAATTGCTACAAAGGTGAGAGTAACGGCGATAGCCACCCCCAGATTCAGAAATCACAATTCTGGGACTGAAGCGGGGAACGGAAGGCTCCGAGGTGTAACCTAACACCAGAATCGAGACCACTGCCAACCATCCATGATTAGGTGTGAACCGAATGTCCGACCTGAACCATCGTAATTAGCTAGTAGTGAAATAGGTTGATACACTGCGTTCAAAAGAACAAGGGGAAAAGTAAGGAATTTACTAACTCACTTACACAGACCTTTAAAAGTACCCCGATGGATAGGACAAATCTAAAGATGGAATGCCCATATAAACGGAACGTGATAAGCCCTTTCAGGCTCTGAGTATCGGTCGAAATACTCAGTAGTGACAAGTGTAAGCGCAAGCCTTCAAGGGTGTGAGATGTAACCAAAAGCCAACGCCTGACGGTAATAGGGGACTTCCAGAGAATAAAATACCCAACAAAAAAATAGAAAAGTGTTTTTTTGAAAAAGTAATTATTTTTGTCTAGGAAAACAAAGAGTCTCCCATTACAACCTATTTTTCCGAAAAAAAAATAGCAGCATAAACTTTTATACTTCCGAGCTTTTTCGAGTATAACAAGGACAAGTTAAAGAATCAAATACAGTTTTTAGCTAACCATCTTAGTTAACTACAAACTAGGTCTTATCATAATAAATATCAATAAACCATTGCCCCAAATCGGGAAAGTCTTGATTCGTTGATTCTGTGAGACGTTCGATTTTTTCTTCGATTTTTTCCATGGCTTTTTTAGTAAGCTTTACTCCTTTTTCGTAAGTTTCAGTAATCAACTTAACAATCGGGTGTTTTCCTTTCCAAGTCATAGTTTGGGCGAATTTCAAAGCTGTTTCGATTTCATCTAAAATACTCCCATTCCAATGGTTTTCTAACACAGCCCAGGTTCGTTCAATAGGATTATATTTACTATGGTAGGGGGGATAGTAAGCTAAACGTATATTAACTTGATATTTTTGGGAAAACTCAACTATACGTTTCATAAACTGAGTTCGTCTCGAATTATTTTCTGATCCATTATCTTGATTAATTATCAAAGTTTTAATTTTCTCAAAACGAGATTTTTCAGATTCCCAGAAATCCTCTAATATATCAACAATAAAGTCACTGGTGACTGTGGAGGTAGTGAAATACAAAAACAACTCATCAAATTCTGGAATAAATATTCCGTAAGGGGTTAGGGTTGTTTTCGGATTAAAATCATGATCGTTTGTTTCGACAGTTATTCTATTTTTACCTCCTCGATCAAACAGTCCAATATTAACACGGGCTTTGGCATCTAAACTAAGACGTAACATCGTAGGGTCTTCATCCGCTTCCCGATTAATGTTAGCTAATTCCTCAAAGATTGCCTCGGTTTCTGGAATTTTTTTTGAGGTAAAACTTTAGCGACTCTTTTCAGACGATAACCTAAGTTATTTAATTTAACCCGAATAGTTTCCTCGCTCGGTAAATCCTCATCACTGTACCCATATTTAGAGATTAATTGCTTTCGGACTTCGGCCGCACTCAGTCTCACATAAAGCCTTTGGCTTTTAAAACTTGGGTCAGTTTGGCTTTGAGAATCCACTAAATTTTTGATGTTTTCCAATAGAAAAGGTAAATGTTCTTCTGCTTTTTTCCGCCCCTTAGCTGAATGATTATCAACACAAATAATGCCTCTTTTTAGTTCTTTAATTCCTTTACGAATAGTAGTTCGATTCCAGCCTAACTCCTGTGCAGCAAGGGTTTGTCCCCCATAGCCTAATTCTAAGACTGTTTGCGCCATGAATCTTCTTTTAGCTGCACCTTTTAATTGAAGTGCAGTTTCACTGAGCAATTTCTTGAGGGAATCAGTTAATTCCATATATTCTTAAAAAGAAAAACTTGATTAATAATGTACAGGATTAATTCTACTACAAAATTGGAAGGAGGGGGCAACCATCGATCCCTACCTCCCACACTCCGAGAATGATTATTATTCTTGAGAATGAATAGTTTATTTTTTGGAAGTCCCTAGTCGGGATATGCTCACAGGTTACGGTTTGATTGTAAGGATAGAGTCTAGTAGGAGTCTATATGACGAAATCGAGAGAAGGTAAAGGGTTCGGGAAACCGAAAACCACTAAGACTACGAATGTATGGAAAGCTATCAATTGGGGTAAAATCCAAAGATATGTTTTCAAGCTCCAAAAGAGGATATACCAAGCGGCTAAATCGGGACAGGATGCAAAGGTTAGAAGGTTGCAACGTCTATTGGTGAAATCATACTATGCTCGTCTATTAGCAGTTCGCAAAGTAACCCAAGATAATCAAGGAAAGAAAACAGCAGGAGTCGATGGAGTGATAGCAATATCCCCAGAACAAAGGCTAAATCTAACCGAAGAAATCAAGGGAAAACTTAAAGCAAAACCGTTAAAAAGGGTATGGATTCCTAAACCCGGCAGGGATGAAAAACGTCCACTAGGAATACCAACCATCAAAGACAGAGCTAGACAAGCGTTGATTAAATCGGCACTCGAACCAGAATGGGAGTCAAAAATGGAAGAAACCAGCTACGGTTTTCGACCCGGAAGGTCTGCCCATGATGCAATATCGAGGATATACCTTAGCATCAATAAAAGTAGCTACTTCGTATTAGATGCTGATATTGCCAAGTGTTTTGACCGAATTAATCACAACTTCCTACTGTCAAAAATTCATTGTCCCACTGCCTTGAAAAGAGACATTAAACAATGGCTCAAAGCAGGAGTATTGGATAATGGCGTATTTGAAGAAACAGAAACAGGGACACCACAAGGAGGGGTAATAAGTCCACTACTAGCCAACATCGCACTGGATGGAATGGCAAGATTAATTGAAACACTATTCCCCAAAAAGGGTAGTAAAACTCAAGCTGTTCTAATAAGATACGCCGATGACTTTGTGGTGATTTCACCATCACTCGAAATCATTGAACAGTGCCAAACTGCCATTTCTGAATGGTTAAAACCAATTGGATTAGAACTCAAACCAGAAAAAACCAGAGTGTCTCATACACTCAACCCCATTGAGTACAATGGGAAAACTGAAGAACCCGGTTTTGATTTTCTAGGATTCAATATCAGACAATATCCAACAGGAAAGTACAAATCTGGGAAAACAGGAGGGAGAGGAAGCCAATTAATTGGTCACAAAACCCACATCAAACCCAACCAAAAAGCAGTTAAAGCCCACACAGAAGCGATTAAAGGTGTAATCAAAAAACACAAAACAGCACCTCAATCAGCCCTGATTAGTCACTTAAACCCAATCATTAGAGGTTGGGCTAACTACTACTCAGGAGTAGTATCCACAGATACCTTCAATAAACTAGACAATACAATCTGGTTAATGTTAAGGGCATGGACAGTATCAAGATGCGGTAAATCAAACCACGAAAAGCTGAGAAACTACTTTAGACCGGGTACAGTTAAACTCAGCAATGGGAAAGAAAGGCAAGAATCTTGGTTATTTAAGACCAAAGATGGTCTTCATTTATGGCAACATAATTGGACACCAATTGTCAGACATACCCTAGTACGCCCCGAAACTTCACCTTACGACGGAAATTGGACTTACTGGGCGACCAGACGAGGACAAGCAATCGACACACCGACAAGAGTAGCCAAACTACTTAAGAAGCAACAAGGCAAGTGTAGCCGATGTGGGCAGTATTTCACCCCATCGGATTTAATTGAAGTTGACCACATTCACCCTCTAAGCTTAGGCGGAAAGGATGAATATAAAAACCTTCAATTACTACACCGCCACTGTCACGATGATAAATCGGCATCTGATGGAAGCCTAAAATCATCTGGTTTGACATCAACAGTCAACCTAGATAATACAAGGTTAACCAAAGGAAGTCAAGCTGTATCCTTAACAAGGGAACAGTCAAACTAGGAGCCGTGTGAGGTGAAAGTCTCACGCACGGTTCTGAATGGGAGGGGAGGTCGGTGACGACCTTCTCGACCCCTAATAATATAAACTTAAAACTACTATGGTATTAACTCCGACAATTGGCGAAAAATCCTATAATCGTCAGGATTGGCAAAAAGGCTATCAATCCCAACCTAACGAGTACGATTACGAGGTAGAAGACATCGAGGGGCAAATTCCCCCCGATTTACAGGGTACAGTCTTTAAAAACGGCCCCGGTTTACTCGATATCGCTGGCACGGCGATCGCTCATCCCTTCGATGGAGATGGTATGATCAGCGCGATTAGCTTCAATCATGGGCGTGTACATTATCGTAATCGTTTTGTTAAAACCCAGGGTTATCTCCAGGAACAGAAAGCGGGAAAACCCCTTTATCGCGGTGTTTTCGGCACGAAAAAACCGGGGGGAGTTTTCGGCAATGCTTTTGATTTGCGTCTGAAAAATATTGCTAATACTAATGTTATCTACTGGGGTAATAAATTACTGGCACTTTGGGAAGCGGCCGAACCCCATCGCCTCGATGCTAAAACTCTTGATACTATTGGTTTAGACTATCTCGATGGTATCTTGGAAAAAGGCGATTCTTTTGCCGCTCATCCTCGCATCGATCCCGCTTGTATCTTCGATAATCATCAACCTTGTCTGGTAAATTTTGCCATTAAAACGGGTTTGTCGAGTGCCATTACTCTCTACGAAATTAGTCCCACGGGTAAGTTATTACGTCGTCATACCCACAGTATACCGGGCTTTTGTTTTATCCACGATTTTGTTATTACTCCCCACTACGCTATCTTTTTCCAAAACCCGGTTGGTTATAATCCTTTTCCCTTTCTTTTTGGGTTAAAAGGTGCGGGGGAATGCGTCATCAATCAACCGGACAAGTTAACTAAGATTATTATTATCCCCCGGGATCCTAACAAAGGAGAAGTGAAAGTTTTAGAAACTCCATCGGGTTTTGTCTTCCATCATAGCAATGCTTTTGAACAAGGGGAGAAAATTTATATTGATTCTATTTGTTATCAATCCTTACCACAACTGGATTCAAATAGCAGTTTTCAATCGGTAGATTTTGATAGTTTAGCTCCGGGACATCTGTGGCGATTTACACTAAATTTATCAGAAAATACCGTTACAAGAGAATGTATTCTAGAGCATTGTTGTGAGTTTCCCAGCATCAATCCTGCAAAAGTTGGTCGAGATTACCGTTATTCATACATCGCTGCCGCTCATCATGCCACCGGTAATGCTCCTTTGCAAGCAATCTTAAAACTGGATTTATTAACGGGAGAAAAACAATTACATTCTTTTGCTCCCCGGGGATTTGCTGGTGAACCAATTTTTGTGCCTAAACCCGATGGAATTGCTGAAGATGATGGTTGGTTATTGGTAGTCACCTACGATGCGGCCAATCATCGATCGAATATGGTAATCTTAGATGCTAAAGATATTACTAATTCCCTAGCAGTTATCCATCTTAAACATCATATTCCCTACGGGTTACACGGTAGTTGGACTAGACAATGTTTTTAAGTTAATTCTGTGGGGGTGGATTGAAAACCCACCCTCACTAAACTTTACTCTTGAGAGCCTTCTTGTAGTAGCCAAAAACCAGCGAAGGATTCCGATTCAGGGTTAGATTGAACGGCTAAAAAATGCAGATTATTGGCTTTTTGTTTAGCTTCTTCAAAGTTTTTTGCTTCCTTTAAAGTCTCGGTATTAGTGACGTTGACGAGAATCCAGCTATCACTAGCACCCGTTTCTAAACGTAGCACGGGACGGGAACCAGTTTCTAACTTTAAATAGGCCATTTCTAACCCTGACATCCAACCAGCTAGGGGTAAAGCGCGGGGGGAAAAAATAACTAAACCGGGGATTTTTAGATTCTCATCTAATCCCATTCCCAGTATAGGCAAATTTTCTCCGAAGCTAATATCCCAATCTTTTAAATCATTAAAAGAAGACAATTCTAGCGTGACAAAGGCCCATTTATCGGCCTTATCTCCCCGGACAGCATCGGGAAGAGGAACAGCATTTAAAGGAGGATAATTCACGGAAGCAGTTTTAGTTAAATTTTGATCATAACCAACTTCTTGGGGGTAGAAATTAACCATTCTTTCTTCTATCCATCTAGTTAAAGCATGAGTGCGACGACTAGGGGAAGCGGGAATACCGATATCCTCGCAAGCTTTGCTAATCATGTTATTCATCTGACGACGGAAAAAGCGGATTTTTTTGGGAGTTACTCCCGCTGCCTTGATAGCTGCAGTAACTGCCTCTCCTAACCATTGGGAATTAACCATCGTATTAGGACAATAACTGGCATATTTAAATATTGTATCGGAGGAGCGATCGATTGTTGCCGGAGTTTCACAGATTAATAATTCCCATCTTTTTTTATTATTTTCATCCACCACCGGCCGCGAATAAAAATCAAGTTCCCAAATAGTCATATTTTTTTCAGTTATCAGTTATCAGTTATCAGTTATCAGTGATTCAGTTATCAGATTTGAGTTTTCAGTGAACAATATTAAGTGGCAAGTTCCGAGATGTCTTTTCACTGATTACTGTTTACTGATTACTGTTTACTGCTCACTGCTCACTGAAAAATCCCCTATTCCCGACAACAGTACGAACGCGGTAGATGGGACGTTTTTGGGATTCATGGTAAGTTCGCATCAAAATTTCTGCCAAAAGACCAAAACAGAGTAATTGTACCCCAGTTAAAAAGAATAACACGGCCAGGATTAACAAAGGTCGATCGCCGATTTCTTGTCCGAAACCGAGTTTGAGAATAGTCAGATAAGTGCCTAAAATAATCCCCACTACCATGGATAACAGTCCGTAGAGTCCAAAAATGTGCATCGGACGGGTGAGGAACTTTTTCATAAAAAAGACAGTAAATAAGTCCATAATAACGCGAATTGTGCGATCTAAACCATATTTACTCTGTCCGAACCGTCTAGGGTGGTGATTAACGGGAATTTCGGTTATTTTTGCCCCTTCAATAAAAGCCAATGCGGGTAAAAAGCGATGTAATTCCCCGTAGAGATTCATATCGGCGATTAATTCGGCTCGATAGGCTTTCAAAGAACAACCGTAGTCGTGTAATTTGACCCCTGTAACCTTTGCTATTAGCCAATTAGCTATTTTTGAGGGTAAAAGCCGTTTTACCTGGTCATCTTGGCGATTTTTGCGCCAGCCACTCACGAGGTCATAACCTTCCTCTAATTTGGCCAATAATAGGGGTATATCATTGGGATCGTTCTGTAAATCGCCGTCGAGGGTAATGATGACCCGTCCCGTGGCATAATTAAATCCGGCAGCCATAGCCGGGGTTTGTCCGTAGTTGCGTCGCAATATTACCGCCTTGAGATCATCGCGATTTTTGGCTAAATTAGCTAAAATCTCGGTGGAACCGTCCTTAGAACCGTCGTCAACACAGATAATCTCGTAGTTAATTTGATAAGAACGCAAAATCGAGGCGATACTCTCGACGAGATGGGGAATACTGTCCACTTCGTTATAAATGGGAACCACTACCGATAAAGTCTGGATGGCAGCCTGCGGGTTTGGTTCGTTGACACTGATGGACGGTGTAATCGGGGACATATTTGACTGACGCGGGGACGTTTTGGGGCGATTGTATCACAATTCAGTGATCAGGAGATAGGAGACAGGAGACAGTATTCTCCGAGTCAGTATTCAGGAGACAGGAGATAGGAGACAGTATTCTCCGAGACAGTATTCTCCGAGTCAGTATTCTCCGAGTCAGTATTCAGGAGATTATTTTTATTTATTCTCCCCACACCCCACTTCCCCACTTCCCCACTTCCCCACACCCCACACCCTACACCCCAATTCCCACTTCCCCACTTCCCCACTTCCCCACACCCCACACCCCACACCCCACACCCCACACCCCTTATCCCTGTTCACTGCTCCCTGTTCCCTGTTCCCCTTTCTCTGTTTGCTTTTTGGCTAAAATTGCCTGACGAAAACCTAGGACGACGAGAATATTGGAGAGGGTGAGGAAAAGTTCGGCGCTGCCGTGTAACCAATCGACGTTGGCTAATTCTTTGCCATAGTGGATTTTGGCGTAGATACCGGCAGGAATGGTGATAAAAACGAAGATTAACAGCACATAAAAGCCAATTAGGGCTAAACGGGGCATTTTTCCTGAACGAGTGACAAACCAAAGAAACCCCAGATAGGGAAACAGGGAAATGGCAAATAAACTGTCTTTATTCATTGTTAACGCTAATTTTACTGGAACGCCACAGCCACCAACCGGCAGCACAGAGGGTAAAATTTCCTAAGACAGTCATGGCTGCCTGTAGGGTGACTAACCAGGATAAGGCACTGATATTATCAAAAAAATGCCATGTACAGGCACACATGGCCCCAATTAAAGCGGGTAACATTCCCCAAGATAACATTCGCCACGATCGATCGCTACTGATGTCGCCATAGGTCCAGACTAACCAGATCGCCGCTATCCATTCTACGACACTCGATACATGAACTATCCACGTCGGTATTGATAAAGCATTCATTATTTTCTATAGGAGACAGTTATCAGTTATCAGTTATCAGTTATCAGATTTGAGTTTTAAGTGAGCAGTATTAAATAGAAGTTTTCTCCTGTCTTTTCGCTGATTACTGTTTACTGTTTGCTGTTCAATGAAAATACTCCCCATCTCCCTAATCTCTGCTGCCCAAATGATTTTCTAGCCATTTAATCACCTGTTGACCTAAGCTAACATTGTTTAATCGATCGATCTCGCGAATGCCGGTGGGACTGGTGACATTAACTTCGGTGAGGTAGCCACCAATCACATCCAATCCGACAAAATATAGGCCATCTTCTCGTAATTTTGGGGCTAAAGTGGCACAGATTTCTAATTCTCGATCGGTGATTTCTGTTTTTGCCACTCGTCCACCCACCGCCATATTACCGCGAAATTCTGAACCAGTGGGAATGCGATTAACTGCCCCGATTGGTTCACCATTGAGGACAATAATGCGTTTATCTCCTTCTTTGGCAGCTGGTAAATAATCTTGAATCATTACCGGTTCTTGTCCCCATTTTGTGCTAATTTCAATCATTGAATTGAGATTGCGATCTTCGGGACTAAGAAATAAAATTCCCTCCCCTGCTTTCCCCCCTAAAGGTTTCATAACTGCCGCCCCTTTTTGATTGACAAATTCCCTAATTGTCGCTTTATCTTGGGAAACAATTGTAGCGGGCATTACCTGAGCAAAGTGAATAGTATATAACTTTTCGTTGGCATGGCGTAAACCCCTAGTTGAGTTAATTACTTGGGTTTTTTGTGGGTCGATCAGGTCTAATAAATAGGTGGCATAAAGATAGGCAATTGTCACGGGTGGGTCTTTTCGCATCCAGACAAAATCGAAGTTTTCTAGGCAGGTAAAAACTGTCTCTTGTCTTTGATACCATTGAGATACAGCCACCCAATGATTATCTTTTAACTCCACAGGAACCAGTTCAATTCTGGTTAGTTTTGCCCAAGCTTTTCCCGCAATTGCACTGAGAGCCGTGATGGAAGTTATCCAGATTTCATGTCCTAATAATTGGGACGCTTCCATGATAGCTACACTGGTATCATGGCCCGGATCTAAATACTCGATCGGATCGATAATAAAGGCTAGTTTCATTAATAGTTTTTATCCTTAATTCTGCAACAGGGGAGCTAAACCACCACTTCTATCTAAAGCATAGATGTCATCGCAGCCCCCGATGTGTTGATCGTTTATGAAAATTTGTGGTACACTTGTACGGCCATTGGCGCGATCGGACATTTTGGCTCGCGCTCCTTCATCGCCATCGATACAATATTCGGTAAACTCCACCCCTTTTTTCTTGAGTAATGCTTTAGCGCGGATACAGAAAGGACAGGAACTCCAAGTATAGATCTCAACATTAGCGGCCATAAAATTTATCTCCCTTCTTTACATATCTTAAATTTTAGCCGATAACCGAGCAGTGATCTTCCTTCAGGTCAGAAAACGCCAATTAGGGCGATTCCACCGATATATTCCTTGTATTTCCCATTCTTCACCGTTTTGAAAGCGAATACGGCAACTAACAGGGGGGGAGTCATCCTCACTTTCATTTACTTCTATTACCTCACAGGGAAACCAGTCGCAACTATCGGCAGCGTCTGCGGGAATCCATTCCCATAATCCATTAGACACCTCGATCGCATCTCCTACCTGTAATTTTTCTCTGGTTAACCTTAATTTTTGTAA
This sequence comes from Microcystis protocystis FBCC-A270, assembly GCF_050500235.1. Classification (NCBI taxonomy): domain Bacteria; kingdom Bacillati; phylum Cyanobacteriota; class Cyanophyceae; order Chroococcales; family Microcystaceae; genus Microcystis; species Microcystis protocystis. The sequence continues at coordinate 3,065,086 of NZ_CP191407.1, read as the reverse complement.
ATATTCTTGCCAATGAATCGGTTTTATGCTGTTCAACCAAGCCAAGCCATACTGATCGCGGATAAATTGTACCGCACCGGAAGGGCGATCGTTAAGCCAATCATTGAGGAGGGAACTTTTCCAAGCTAAATTTTCCCGTTCTTGTTTGAGGATAAATTCCAGTAAAATCTCCCTTTGCATAGATGTTAATTCGTCGAGGGGATTGCCATCAGCGAGGGAATTTCGCTCAAAAAACACCTCTAACAAAATTTCTTTTTGTTGTTGATTGAGAGGACAGAATAAAGCCTCACACTGGAGAAAAGCCGCTTTGAGAGTGGTTTCAATCTCATCTCGATCCATGAGAGTCCTAAAAAAGCTGATTTCAAAGGGTGACGATCCACGATAATCTAAGTATTGGGGAAATCATACCGTAAAATCACTCATCTATGACACCACGCTCGCTCACCGTTTGGCTGCTTTCTGTTCTTTTCTGGCTGTCTAGCTTGCTTATCATCCCTACTGCTCAAGCTTTGACCCCAATTCAACTATTAGATGTATCTTACAAAGACTGTCCCCCCGAATTAGCCGAGGGGAGTGTCACCAGTGGGGGAACCAGTTTTCCGGCTAATTGTTTTTTAATCACTGGCAAAGCTAAAAATAATTCTGGAAAAACCGTCTATGATGCCGATGTTTTTGGTCGGATTTACGATGCTAACGGGGAACCGGCTTTACAAAATCGTAGCCGAGTCGGGGCAATTCCCGAAGTGCCGCCGGGGATTAGTGATTTCGAGATCAGAATTTCTGTTTCTACCAATCAACCAACCCCCTTGCGACTGGAAAAATTCAAAGCTTCCGGTTTTACCAGTAGTGTGGATCCGCGGATTTAGAAACCGCTGCTGACCAGACTGCTGGCCCCTGTGGCTACGACACTCTGAACAACGTTGAGCAGCAGGAACGCGAGAATCGGGGACAAGTCCATCCCGCCTAGGGGTGGGATAATCGAGCGAAAGAGGTTTAAATAGGGATCGGTAATCGGACTGAGAAAAGACATAATCTGATAGGCCCAACCGGCATTTTGGAACCAAGTCAGTAAAACCCTAACAATTAGGATTACCGAGTAAATTTGTAGGAAATTGTTGATTATCGTCAAAATAAACCCTATATCGCTCATAAATAAATCTTTCCTCAAGTAAGGCGTGATGGTTAGTTTAGCTTTGATCTTACCAAAAAAATCGTCTTTAGTTACTCTCGCCGTCCTATCTTAGTGGTTTTAACCAGCTATCGGCATTCCTCCTGGTTGACGGACACCGGGTAAGAAAACTGGATACAGCAGTTTTCTTAATAGTGAGGTACGAAGTTTTCCTTTTGGGGAGACTCCGATTATTCAAGTAGTTTTTCCATAACCTTTGTATTCTCTGCATAAGTGAGATGCTCCCGAGTATTTACCGAATCACTACCTCTCAGGAGTGATAGGCAATTGATTAATAGCGATAATTGCCGTGCGATAAAGCGAGGGAAGAAAATAGACTCCTTCTGGTTAATCTGACCTTAACTTTGCTCCAAATCCTTCTAAAACAGTGATACGAGCGGAAGGGGATAAAATCCACCAACGAGGGGCATTATCTTCATTGTAGCTCTGATTTTCCCGTTTAGCTTGTCTTTGCAGTTCGGATAAAATCGCCAAAAGTTTCGCTAAACAATTGCGAATCTCGCTACGGTTGGGAGGATTGCGATAGGGTTCAATTAAGACAGTATTAAGGACAATTCTGCCTAATAATCCCAGATAATCGGGGTTGGGTTCGGGATTGGGGGAAAAAAATAAATCTATCTGTCGGGTTTCATCGCTGACTTCTTTGCTGATTTCGACGGTTCCCAGGGGAGAAAGTAATTGTTCAAGGTAATTTTTGGCAAATTGGTCATGGGGTTTCATGGAGTTTCTTGAATAGCTTGTCGGACTTGTTCTAAGTCTAAATCCAAAGCTTGAGCGATTTGTTCCACACTTAAACCCAAAGCAAGCAAACGGGGAATAGATTCCAGTTTAGCCTCTAGTTTTCCTCGCTCTAGTCCTCGCTCTAGTCCTTGTTCAAGTCCTTGTTCGAGTCCTTCCCGTTTAGTTGCTTCCTTCCATTCCTGATAGGTTTGAGATAAAGTCATAAACACCTCTCTATCCTCAGTTTCTAGGATGTTATTTATTTCCATATTAACCCGCCAACTAATCAATAATTCCAGCACATTTTCCCGGAAAGCATTACCTTGAGGTAATTCTAACAATTCTCGCACCGCTTGGTTTTGCGTTTTTCCCCGTCCTAATAATCTTAACCAAAGAGTCTCAGCAGTCACAGGCAATTGATTAATAGCGATAATTGCCGTGCGATAAAGCGCGGGAAGAAAATACACTCCTTCTGGCCAATCTGGGTCTATTTTTGCCCCAATACTCTCTAACAGAGTCAGACTAGCTGAAGGGGATAAAATCCACAAACGAGGGGCATTCTCTTCATTGTAGCTCTGATTTTCCCGTTTAGCTTGTCTTTGCAGTTCGGATAAAATGGCCAAAAGTTTCGCTAAACAATTGCGAATCTCGCTACGGTTGGGAGGATTGCGATAGGGTTCAATTAAGACAGTATTAAGGACAATTCTGCCTAATAATCCCAGATAATCGGGGTTGGGTTCGGGATTGGGGGAAAAAAATACATCTATCTGTCGGGTTTCATCGCTGACTTCTTTGCTGATTTCGACGGTTCCCAAGGGAGAAAGTAATTGTTCAAGGTAGTTTTTGGCAAATTGATCATGGGGTTTCATGGAGTTTCTTGAATAGCTTGTCGGACTTGTTCTAAGTCTAAATCCAAAGCTTGAGCGATTTGTTCCACACTTAAACCCAAAGCAAGCAAACGGGGAATAGATTCCAGTTTAGCCTCTAGTTTTCCTTGTTCGAGTCCTCGCTCTAGTCCTAGCTCTAGTCCTTGTTCGAGTCCTAGCTCTAGTCCTTGTTCAAGTCCTTGTTCGAGTCCTTCCCGTTTAGTTGCTTCCTTCCATTCCTGATAGGTTTGAGATAAAGTCATAAACACCTCTCTATCCTCAGTTTCTAGGATGTTATTTATTTCCATATTAACCCGCCAACTAATCAATAATTCCAGCACATTTTCCCGGAAAGCATTACCTTGAGGTAATTCTAACAATTCTCGCACCGCTTGGTTTTGCGTTTTTCCCCGTCCTAATAATCTTAACCAAAGAGTCTCAGCAGTCACAGGCAATTGATTAATAGCGATAATTGCCGTGCGATAAAGCGCGGGAAGAAAATAGACTCCTTCTGGCCACTCTGGGTCTAATTTTGCCCCAAATCCTTCTAAAACAGTGATACCAGCGGAAGGGGATAAAATCCACAAACGAGGGGCATTCTCTTCATTGTAGCTCTGATTTTCCCGTTTAGCTTGTCTTTGCAGTTCGGATAAAATCGCCAAAAGTTTTGCTAAACAATTACGAATCTCGCTCCGGTTGGGAGGATTGCGATAGGGTTCAATTAAGACAGTATTAAGGACAATTCTGCCTAATAATCCCAGATAATCGGGGTTGGGTTCGGGATTGGGGGAAAAAAATAAATCTATCTGTCGAGTTTCGTCGCTGACTTCTTTGCTGATTTCGACGATTCCCAGGGGAGAAAGTAATTGTTCAAGGTAATTTTTGGCAAATTGGTCATGGGGTTTCATGGACTGAGCAGTTAATCGATAATTCTCAATTGTATAGCTATTAAAAAAGTGGGTTATTTAAACCCACTTCTCAAGTGATGATTGGTAGTTTTTAAGATGGGAATTTTCAAATTGTGCCAGAAACTATGCGCAGCCATGGCAATTATTCTCCTTGTCAATAGTTACCAATAGTAAGATTAGACCACCTCTTCGAGAAAATCATAAATTTTATCTAATTGTTCCAAGGTCACTAAACCGTACTGCCAGAGAATCATCGGTAAATGAATTTTATCAGATTGGATCGATCGCTCGGCCATAGCGATCGATTCTTGGGGAAGGGACAATTCCTCTTGTAGAAATTGTCGGAATTGGGAATAGGCAATCGTGGACATAGGGGGATTTTTTTCCTCAATAGTTATAGTATATCTCGTAATTTCAACAAAACACCACCTGATCGGTTTCAAGGACGGTTAGTCTTGCGACCGTTTTTTCTGTATCTAAGCTATCTCGATGATAGAGAGTGCTTTCCTAAAAATCGCTGGCTCTCTTAAGATAGTCCCGTTAGGTCTAGCAGAACTTTGTCTCTGTTTAATCTATAGCAAGAGTAAAGATTATTCAATCTATGACTTGATAGACTATAAAAATCCTAATCGATATGGTTATATCTTAAACAGTATAAATGCGTAATAGCTTCTAAAAGCCATACTTATACTTCCAGACAAGGGACACTTTTTATAAGAAAGTTAACACCATTTTCAAAAATTAAGGTCTTGAGATAAACTCAATCTTAATTTTATCTCCTTCTTTCACTCCTAATTCTTTCGCTCGACCCCCAGCTAGTTCGATCACTTGATTAACCATGGTGTTTGGCCCATAGACAGGACAAGGATCGACGGCACAAGGAGGGACATTCAGCAAAACTGCTTTTACTATACCATCTTTTAGAAAAATCATGTCTAGAGGAATCGAGACATTTTTCATCCAAAACCGGGCCATCAGAGGTTGTGCAAAGGGAAATAGCATACCGCGATTTTTCTGCAAAGATGAGCGATACATTAAACCCTTGGCCTGTTGTTCCTGGGTTTGAGCCACTTCTAACTCAATCATCTCACCATTAATATCTGCTTTGGCCGTGATCGGTAATATTTGCCCTTGATTCTCAGTCGTAATCTGAGCCATTGAACTATTATTACCATTGAGATTAGTCGATTGACAACTCAGCAGCAACAAACCTAAAAATAGTATTAACTTGATCTTGAGCATAAATGATTTTTTACCAGTCATCATCAATAGTTATCAATACTTAATTTTCCTAGTATAAGTGAAGAATTAAGCAGATAAGACACTAACACAAAGTGGTGACGGCAAATATAAAGATAGTATTAAAAATATCTAGCATGGGGGTGAGCATCCTTCCTTGAGGAGAGGGGCAGGATTGCTAGAACATATATACTAAAAAAGTTCTCAGAGTTATTGGCCGATTTTCTCCTTCAATTTTGCCCCAGTCCAGCAGCAGTCGATCGCCTTCGTAGGTTAAAATACCACTTATCTATATGATCGATTATTGTAGGCTCAGGAGCAATCACCATGACCGCAGAAAGTATGTTATTTAATGGGCCGATCGTGGCGATCGTTCTCGTCCTCGTCGGATTAGCTTGGGGTTTTCTCCTCCTCAAAATCCAAGGTGGAGAAGCGGAATAGCTTGTTTTTCGGTTCATGGTTACTTTATTAGTAATCATGAACTACTTTTTCCCTTCAAAAGTAATTAAGAGAAAATCAATAACTAAAATTTTATACCCACACCTATGACCACTCCCACGATCGAGTTTTTTGTCGGTTTATCAGAAGAATTAAGCGGTGTTAGTCTCCGCAAAAATAAAAATACCGGGATTCGCAATGTCCTGATGACTTTTAAAACCCTGAAAGCGATCGAACGTTTCCAAAGTTTCACCACTCGTACCTACGGCGATCTCCGTCTCACCGATGAGGAAGGAGTGATTATAGTTATTCCCAACTCGACTAAGTTTATTTTTGGAGGAGATGAAGGAGATGAAATTCAACGGGTAGAATGTGGTTTTGAAATCACCGATGAACACTGGGAGCGTTTTCTGCGCTTTATGAATCGTTATGCGGCAGCCAACGGGATGGGGTATCAGGATAAGTGAGAAGTGGGGTGTGGGGTGTAGGGTGTAGGGTATGGGGAGAATAAATAAAAATAATCTCCTGATTGACTCCTGACTCCTGACTCCTGAATACTGAATTCTGATAGTTAAAAACCAGCTAAAATAAGGATAAATTTAGTCAAGAAACCATGAAAATAGCGATTACTGGGGCGACAGGATTTGTGGGGAGTCGATTAGTGGTCAAACTCTATGATCGCGGCGATGATATTCTAATTTTGACGCGCAATCCCGATAAAACCCGAAGAATTTACCCAAAGTCAATCTATCCTAAGATAGAGATTATTCCCTATATCGCCACAGAATCGGGGGATTGGCAAAAAGAGATTTGCGGATGTGACGCGGTGATTAATCTAGCGGGAGAACCGATTTCGGAACGCTGGACCGGTGAAGCAAAACGAGCAATCGTCGCTAGTCGGGAAATCGGCACCGAGAAAATTGTCGAGGCGATCGCACTTGCTGCCCAGAAACCGAAAGTTTTAATTAACTCATCGGCGATCGGTTACTATGGAACCAGTGAAATCGCTAGTTTTGACGAAAATAGTCCTCCCGGTGGTGATTTTCTGGCGGATGTCTGTAAAAAGTGGGAAACAGCAGCCCAAAAAGTTAAAGATTACGGCACTCGTTTAGTCATTCTTCGCACGGGTATTGTTTTAGACAATGGGGGTGCTTTAGGGAAAATGATCCCACCCTTCAAGCTTTTTGCCGGCGGACCGATTGGCAGCGGTCGTCAGTGGTTTTCTTGGATTCATCGGGATGATTTAATTAATTTAATTATCTATTGTCTTGATCGCCCAGAAATTAGCGGCACGTTCAATGCTACTGCACCCAATCCCGTCCGGATGAAAGAATTCTGTCAGATATTAGGGGAAGTAATGAAGCGTCCTTCTTGGTTGCCAGTGCCGGATTTTGCCCTCGAAATTCTCTTGGGAGAAGGGGCAAAAATCGTCTTAGAAGGTCAAGAAGTGCTGCCAAAAGCCACCCAAGCGATCGGTTTTGACTATCGTTATCCTAATCTAGAAGCGGCCTTAGAGGAAATTGTCCCGAAAATGTAGAAAGCTGATACAATACCCGAGGCCGAATGCTCTCAATCTATTTTTCACTCCAGACGGGATGGGAGAATAAAGAGGCAGCCACTCTCACCCCGCGCAGTTGATTTAACAGGGGTAAATGACCCACGGGAGCGCTTAAATCCCAGATAAATTCTTGGGGGTATTTTGTCCAATTATTGCCATTTTTCCAGCCAATTTTCGGCCAAAGTTTCGGGAAATCTTGACCGACACCGATCCATAATTTGCGCTGCACCGACCAACCGAATTTTCCTTCCGAATGAACTAACCAAAGATTATCAATAGTCTGAATATCTACACCGGGGAAAGCTTCCACTTCCGTAAAATAGACCCATTTCCTCTGTATTGCCCCTTCTCCTGCTAATTCACAGAGTTTTTGACGGGTGAGACTATCGGCAGTTTGAAAATCCTGTTTAGCCAATAATTCCTGTAAAAGTCGATAATCGATACCTTTAGCACTGTCTAGGGGAACAATACCCGTGGGGAAATAATTAGCTAAAAATTCCTTGCTCTGAGTGCTATTATCTTGGTATAGCAATTGATAGGCCTTACCTGTCACCAGATTAACGGGAGTGGGACGCCAGGCTAATAAAAAATCTCTCAACACAGTTAGGCCACCTTCTCCGGCCTCGGCTAATTGTGTCAGGATTTGTAATTGATTTTTCGGCGACTCGGTGGCTAATTGACTCATCTTACGGGTAATATCCTCGCTTTGTTCTTCTACTAACACGCCATTCTGGTCAGTCATATCATCACTTTTAAGACCACTCCTTCAATACTATTACCACTATTTCGGGGTGGCTGCTCGATTTTTTCCTGACAAAACAGGGATTTTTAGCACCGACATTCCGCACCTCTTCATATACTTTTACATATCTTTACATTTCCCAAGATATTTTGACGAAAAACCTTCATTGTAGAAACTACTATTGAGAACATTTTCAATAATTGATTTTTTCTGAGAAAAAAATTTATAATTCTTCACCCTGACAAAAATCCTTCATTGTGGCTATAATCCTTACTGGCAAAGAGTTGTAAGCAATATAACTGAACTTTCCCCATACATATATACTATAATAGCCGAAAACCCTTATCCATCAATGGATACGCCCCTTAACTTTTCTTAATGTACCCATGTAATTTGTAACATTTCTTAATGGACAAGAATTCTCTCCATTTACTAAAATGGGTAATGATTCGGTAGTAGTGGCGTAGCTCTGTTGCTTACCTGGTATGAATTGTGTAAAATATTTATTAATAAAAATAATTGGAACCCGATCAGTCTTTAAACCTCTAGCTTGATCATGACTTTTCTGATAAATATCTTTTTCTGGCTCCTGTCTTGCTTACTGAAATATCAGTCTAGCACCGAACAAAGTACCCCCCCTAGTTCACCTCCGTTCCCCTGTCCTAATTGTGGTTCTCATTATAGGATCAAGAATGGTTCTATTCATAATGGAAAACCCAAACGTCAATGTAAAGAATGTGGTCGTCAGTTTGTGATCAATCCCACTAATAAAACCGTCTCTGACGAAACCAAACAATTAATTGATAAACTCTTGCTCGAACGAATTTCCTTACGAGGAATTGCTAGAGTAACAGGGGTAAGTTGGTCATGGTTACAAAATTATGTCAACAATAAACTGGCGGCTGTCCCCCGTCAAATAAAGGTTTCGGACAAACCAAAAGGTAAATTGGTTATAGAATGTGATGAAATGTAGTCTTTTGTTTTTTCTAAGACGATAAAGGTCTATATTTGGCGGTTAATTGATAGAAATACAAGGGAAATTATTGGTTGCTATGCGCGGAGATAAGAGTCGTCAATCAGCCCAAAAACTTTGGTGCCAGTTTACCAAGCGTTTACCGACAATGTGCAGTTGCTTACACAGACTTTTGGGAGTCATATAAGACAGTAATTCCCAGTAAACGTCATCAACCAGTCGGGAAAGAAACTGGTCAAACTAATCATATTGAAAGATTAAATAATACCTTTCGACAAAGGATTTCTCGGTTGGTGACAGAGAGTCTATCTTTCTCTAAAAAAATGGAGAATCACGTTGGGGAACCCTTTGGTATTTTATCCATGACTACAATGCACACCTGGCAAAGGATTAAGCCGCCATCATTACTACCGAATCACCACCCAAAACCCCATAGATAGCCCAGATAGCCATGGCGCGTAAATAATGACAAGCGCGAAAAGTTCCCACCGATGTAATCGCTTCCGGGGTGCGAAATTGTAAGCCATTTTCATAGACTTGTTTCACCACTGCTTCCGTAATTTGCCATCCCTGCTTTTCCATTCCCATTTGTAGTAAAAAAGCCACCAACCCAAAATTAATTCCTACCCAAACTTCCAAGGGATGAGTTGCCTCGGGATTTTCGGGAGTACCATCGGGTTTTAACCCATTTGCCGCCCCAAATTTTCCCCCATGAAACTTGAGAAAACAAGCCTGATAAATCTTACTTAAAGCTGATTGCGTGTATTGATTTTCTACCACATCTGGCAAAGCCAATAAACGGGCATAAAATTGACCGCATAATTGGTCAGTCATCACCACATCGGAACCACTGCCACTATCTAAATTATAATATTCTCCATTCCAGAGAGTCTGATGATAAATAGCGCGAGATTGCTGTAACCAACTGGCAAAAATTGCCGTATCTTCTCCAAGAATTGCCCCAATTTTAAGCGTCGCTTCTAGTGCCGCTATCCACAAACCACCACAATAGGCACTAATTCCCTGTAAACGCCAATCATCAAAGGTTTGGTCTGGTGCGCCGGAATTTTCGGGGATGCCATCGTTATCAAGGTCAAAGGTTTTTAAATATTGCAAAGTCAGGACAATTGACGGCCAACATTCCCGCAGAAAATCCTCATCTTTAGCCCCCGTTAATAAATAATCCCGATATACTAATAAAACAAAATCACTGCCTAAATCTTTCCAGAGATTACAATCTTGATAACTGGTGTAATTGCTCTTTTGCCAAGGGTGTTCATTGGGGGCGCCTAAATCGTGGGGAGTGGCATTTTTGGCCTTACGAATGGCACTAGCTTGGTTATATCCAATAATCCGAGGAGTGTCGTCACTGCTGGGAATTGCCCTCGCAAAAGCTTCCATGACGGCCTTTTCTAAGCGCGGCCATAACATCAATAACCCAAAGGAACCATAGAGACGCACATCAAGACTTTCATACCAACGATAATCAATACATTCTAAGACCCCAAATTGACCGATGGCATCCTGTTCCGTGGCGGCCGTCCAGAGAGTACCGCCGTCCGTAAGCAGGTATAATTCGTTAAATAAAGCCATTTTAAACCAATCGGCCAGATCGCTGCGTTCTAGGATCGGTTTTTGCCAGTTAATAATATTTTCTCGCCATGTATCGCCGTGTTTTAAAGCCGTGCGTACCATCGCCCAAGCATTTTGACCATTGCGACCGAAAAAGTCCGTATAACGACGATAATAGTTAATTCCTTGGGCAAATTCGGTGACGGGTAAATCCCAAGCTAAAATAAAAGGAATTTTGCGAGTTTTCCCCGGACGAATGGTAAAACGAATCGCCATGGCCGTGGCCGTTTGTTCCCCTTTTTGGGCGGGGGTTTCGTCCTCAATATCCGGTAAAGAGCCATTCATGGCGAAATAATCCCAAACTTCGCCCCCATCGCCAGCAGGGTTCCATTTACCCAGATAAAATACCTCTAGACTCGGATTAGTGATACTGGCAATCGCCATCTGTCCATCCCCTTCCCCGGGGTTTTCGTAATCCCGACGCATTAGACAGCCAACGCGGAAATTATCGACAATCCATTGATTATAATTACCCTCACTTTCCCCCCATTTTGATTGATATTCATAGACGGGACTACCATCATCTCTCACCTTAACCACTGGGGATTTAATTGCGTTAGTAAACCAACCGATTGTATTTTAGACCTCTTGCATAATTTTTTTATGGTATAATATAAGGTTTTGCTTTTTTCTCAATTCTTAGATTGAAGTGGAAAAAAGAATAAAATGTGATCTTAGGTCAGGAAATCATCTATAATTTTGCTATGTTTATTAGCAAAATTATGGATTATCAAAACTTATCAGATGAACAATTCAAACGCCGTTTCGGTGTGTACAAACAAACATATAGAAAGATGGTAGAATCAGTAAAAAGTGTTGAAGCCGACTCTAATTCACCATCTAAAAGGGGACCGAAACCTAAACTATCTATAGAAGAACAAGTTTTAGTAACGTTAGAATATTGGCGAGAATATAGAACATATTTTCACATTGGTACAAGCTGGGAACTATCAGAATCAACTATATGTCGGATTGTAAATAAGACGGAAAAAATGCTTTTACAATCGGGAAACTTCCGTTTAAAAGGAAAAAAAGCTTTACTCAATCAAGCAGAGATACCGGTCATAACGGTAATGGATGTAACGGAAACTCCCATTGAACGCCCCCAAAAGAAACAGAAAGATTTTTTTTCGGGTAAAAGAGGTTATCATACTTTAAAATCCCAATTAGTAGCTGATCAAAATACAGAGGAAATTATCTGTGTCTTCTGTGGGAAAGGTAGAGGTCATGATTTTAGTTTATTTAAAAAAAGTCGAGTTCGTTTTCATCCTTTAACTACCAGCATAGAAGACAGTGGTTATCAGGGAATAGCTGCATACCATAGTAATAGTTATACACCGAAAAAGAAATCGAAAAATAGAAAATTAACAGAGTTAGAAAAAGAGTATAACAAGGCTTTAGCCAAAGAAAGGATTATCATTGAACATATAAATAGGAAACTCAAAATCTTTAAAATCTTATCCTGTAAATATCGGAATCGTCGTCGAAGATATAGTTTAAGAGTTAACTTGTTGGCGGCTATTTATAACTGTGAGTTAGGGATAGGTATAGCAGCTTCTTAAAAGTTGCCTAAAGATTAATCAAGTCAAGGAGAATTTATTCTCAATTTTTATAATTGAGATAGTTTGTGCCGCTTAAATAAAGAGGTTTTGATAACCAAATTAAAGCAGCTCTAAAGAGTTTTGAGTTAAAAGTTAAACTTCAAGTTTTCATTCAGGACGAATGTACTGATTAACTAATTTTTTGGGGAAAATTAGTTAACCCATCATTATAACATATAATTAATTTGCAAGAGTTCTTTTGCCAAGTCAGCATAATACTAATAGTAATTGGTTTATCGGTGGGATTATGGGCCGTCCATTCAAATAGGGCAATAGGATAACTACTTTCTTGATAATTATGCGCCCAAACTGGTGAGAATTGTTCGCAAATTAATTGAGTCTGAAAAACATCTTTGTACTCGTACCAACTGCGGGGATAAAGGGCCCCATAGGTTCCCTTTTCGGCTGGATACCACGACCAGCGCGATAAAGTTCCATCCGTCGGGCTTTCCGTCGCCATAGCGTAGGCTTGGGCGCTTCCGTCTTCTGTTTGTTCAAAAATGCTAAATTGACAGGCTGCAAGGCTATTAAAACTGTGTTCACCGCCGTCCAGATGCCAGAGGTTAAAGTCACCTTTGGGGGAACGTCCGATGCAACCGGCCCCAAATCCCCCCAGAGGCATCCCATGCCAAGGACCATCATCTAAATTGCTGGCGTAGCGGACGCTGTAGGGTTTTTCCCAACCTTTGCCTAGAGGACGTTTCCAAGCAGCGGCGGGAATTTCTGGAAGGGAGACGAGATTAAGCATAGATGTTGTTAAGTGGGGTGTCGGGTGTGGGGTGTCGGGTGTCGGGTGTCGGGTGTCGGGTGTGGGGTGTGGGGAGAATAAATAAATAAAAATAAACTCCTGACTCGGAGAATACTGACTCCACCAAGAAACTTTTTTAGTAAACCCTAATTATTCGCTAAAGAGATAATTGCTGCGATCACTCACTGGCCAATCTTGATTTTCTCCACCGATAATTAAACGTTTAATATCGACAAAATCCTTACTTAATTGGGTCAAGGCATTGATTAAAATATCCAAAGCAATAAGATCGCTAGTACCAAGGTCAAACCAACAACGTCCCCAAGTACCTAAGTATTCAAAATCGGTCATATTGTGCATCGGTGACATAAAAGCATTTTCGACCATATCTGGATCGTATTCCATATAACTAATATCGACTCCCACCTCCTGTACCTGTAGGTTTTCGGCATTGAAAGCCCCTAATTTACCCAAATAAAACCAAGAGGCAAAAACTTCTTCTACATACTGCTGTTCCATATTCGAGGGAACTGTCGAAAATTCCAGCCAAAACCAGACATCAAAAGGATTAAATTCGCGAAATTGCACTTCCATTTTTTTTATAGGAGACAGGAGTAGTCACTGATAACTGATAACTGATTACTGATAACTGATTACTGATAACTTCCCCACTGATAACTGATAACTGATAACTGATTACTGATTACTATGCTGTAATTTCCAGAGAAAACTAGCGAGGAGATTGGTGATAATATGAGCGAGGATCGGGATTAATAAATTACCGGTGATGATGACGGTATAACCGAGGGCAAAACCGACAACAGTTGCCCAGATAACATAGGGCCATTGTTGGGAACCGCTAAAATGGAGGATACCAAAAATTAGACTAGAAACGGTTAAACCAAAGATATTTAAGCCCAAAGCCGGCAAAATCACCCCGCGAAATAATAATTCTTCACTTAACCCCGGCAGTAATCCAATCCAAATTAAATCGGGCCAAGCTAAAGGTTTAATGACTAATTCTAAGTAAGAGTTAGCACTATGGCGATAACTAGACCAAAAACGATATAGAAGCCCACTAATTCCACTAATTGCCCCCGCTAAGGCTAATCCGAACAGGAAATCCGGGAGAGTCCAGCGAATTGCGGGAATAGCGATCGCACCGAAATATTGCCAGACTTTGGCGACTACCAGCAAGATAATCGCCGTTACCGCCATAATGGTGAGGACTTGTGTGCGTGTCAGGGGATCAAATTCGGAATTAGGGGAATTAGTCACGGATTCTCGGATAAACAGCGTAAAGAGTGTAAATTAGGGCGAAGAGATGCTAGGCTAACCCCTGCCCGTTGACAAACGATCGCACCGATCGCCTCTGTATATGAGTGTACCCTAATTGCTTTCACCCCTAGGGGTTCCGGGGCCACCTTCATTCTTGTACTATTTTCCTCGACAGCAATCAGTACACTTTTTTCTTGACAAAAACTAAAAACTGTGCTGGAGCCGCAGGCACTGGCGGGAACGATCAGCGCGTCCACCTCCCGGCTCCAAATAGCATCGGGACTGGGCTGCTTGACCAATTGGGGGGCGCGACTCAAACCCACCAAAACGCAGGGTAAAAAAGTATAACCGATTTCTTCGGCCGCGGCCTTGGGGGAAAGTTGCGGATCGAGGGGCAGCGGACTTAAAGCGGGGGCGTGGGCTGCCGGTATTTGGAATTGTCGCACCACCAGATGGGAAATTACCGCTTCGGCTCCGGCAAGGGGATCCACCCCCTGACCATGGCGATAATTAGCCAGGGCAATGCTATCGGGATCGTCGGGAAAACGGGCAACAATGGCGATCGCTTCCGCCCGGCCCTGCTTAATCAGTTTTTCTGCCCCCCGCAGCAAGCTGTCGGGATTGCCAATTGTTCCCCAACTGGCCCCGGAGGCTGCCTCTCGCAACTGCACATTTAAGGGGGCATCGGTGATAACGTAATCGGTGAGATCTAAGCCCAGGGTAGCCCGGACAGCATCGGCAGCCTGAAGGTGTCTTTGTAAGAGGTCAAATTCAATGGCGCGATCGAATAGTAACCCGATGCGATTTTGATGGACGGGACTTAATCCCCAATCCCCCCGGGCAAAACGATCTAAAGCGTAACCCTCTACATAGTAGGTGTTGTCCAAAGGCCAGTACAGTTGTGCGCCGTTGAGGACATTAGGATGGGTAATTAGGCGATCACAAACTTGGGCGATCGCTCTGGCCACGGGAATGCCATCCCCAGCATAACCGCCAATCGCTGCCCCGATGCCGGTGGGAATAATTAGTACGGCGGTATAGGGACGGGAATTCACGAGGCAGTGGTGACAATCGCTTCGACTTTGACTTGATTATTCTCGGTATCCACTTCTGTGATTGCCCAGCGCAAGGGTTCACCGCGTTTGGCTAATTCTTTTTCGATTTCTTGCTGCAGTTGTTGCGGGGTTTCCTGTAGGTCGATTTCGGCACTAATAAAGTGAGTGGTCATGGGGATTGTCTGGGGATAGTTATCCCCTCAGTTTATCAAGATTTTGCCCTCTTGCGCTGGCTTATCAGCCCTCTGGGTCAGGAACCACAAAGACACGAAGAACACAAAGATCGATCGCTACTACATCGTTAAACTGATCACACAAAGTCGATAAGAGCCATTCTCGTACTATAGAACTCTTGCAAATTAATTATATGTTATAATAATGGGTTAACTAATTTTCCCCAAAAAATTAGTTAATCAGTACATTCGTCCTGAATGAAAACTTGAAGTTTAACTTTTAACTCAAAACTCTTTAGAGCTGCTTTAATTTGGTTATCAAAACCTCTTTATTTAAGCGGCACAAACTATCTCAATTATAAAAATTGAGAATAAATTCTCCTTGACTTGATTAATCTTTAGGCAACTTTTAAGAAGCTGCTATACCTATCCCTAACTCACAGTTATAAATAGCCGCCAACAAGTTAACTCTTAAACTATATCTTCGACGACGATTCCGATATTTACAGGATAAGATTTTAAAGATTTTGAGTTTCCTATTTATATGTTCAATGATAATCCTTTCTTTGGCTAAAGCCTTGTTATACTCTTTTTCTAACTCTGTTAATTTTCTATTTTTCGATTTCTTTTTCGGTGTATAACTATTACTATGGTATGCAGCTATTCCCTGATAACCACTGTCTTCTATGCTGGTAGTTAAAGGATGAAAACGAACTCGACTTTTTTTAAATAAACTAAAATCATGACCTCTACCTTTCCCACAAAAAACACAGATAATTTCCTCTGTATTTTGATCAGCTACTAATTGGAATTTTAAAGTATGATAACCTCTTTTACCCCCCAAAAAATCTTTCTGTTTCTTTTGGGGGCGTTCAATGGGAGTTTCCGTTACATCCATTACCGTTATGACCGGTATCTCTGCTTGATTGAGTAAAGCTTTTTTTCCTTTTAAACGGAAGTTTCCCGATTGTAAAAGCATTTTTTCCGTCTTATTTACAATCCGACATATAGTTGATTCTGATAGTTCCCAGCTTGTACCAATGTGAAAATATGTTCTATATTCTCGCCAATATTCTAACGTTACTAAAACTTGTTCTTCTATAGATAGTTTAGGTTTCGGTCTCCTTTTAGATGGTGAATTAGAGTCGGCTTCAACACTTTTTACTGATTCTACCATCTTTCTATATGTTTGTTTATACACACCGAAACGGCGTTTGAATTGTTCATCTGATAAGTTTTGATAATCCATAATTTTGCTAATAAACATAGCAAAATTATAGATGATTTCCTGACCTAAGATCACATTTTATTCTTTTTTCCACTTCAATCTAAGAATTGAGAAAAAAGCAAAACCTTATATTATACCATAAAAAAATTATGCAAGAGGTCTTATGATTAATACTAGGTTTTTCCCTAGAGATTATGATCGAGGTTCCCAACTACATCAGTCCTCAAGAATATCTCGCTATCGAGCGCCAGAGCCAGATCCGCCATGAATACCGACGTGGTTTGGTTTATGCGATGGCCGGCGGTACGGATAATCACGAGCGCATTGCCTTCAATTTTCTCAAAGTCATTGACGAACATTTCGGCGACTCTACAGACTGTCGGTTTCACTCGGGTAATGTCAAGGTTAACTATCAAGATCAGTTTTATTACTATCCCGATGCTTTTGTTACCTGCGATCCTCGCGATCGCCAAGATCGTTACCTGAAACGCTATCCGAAACTGATCGCGGAAGTGCTTTCCCCCAGTACGATTGCTTTTGACAAGGGCGAAAAATTCCAAGATTATCAACAGATAGAAACTTTAGAAGAATATGTATTAATTTCCCAAGAAATCCAGCGCGTGGAATGCCGTCGTCGTAATTCTCTGGGGGCTCTTCTCGACTTTGTGTGATAATTTTTGCTTATAGAATCATGAAATGCTTACTGGGAAAGACTTTTAGGACTATTTTGCTGAAGAAACTATCAGTATAGACCCCGTTTCCACACAGAAACCAGAAGAGCCCTCTGGGGATATGGGAAACGACTATTTACGAGACAGGCGATCGCGTGATCCTGCCAAGTATTAACCTAGAGTTAGCGATCGCCGATCTCTACCGGGGAATAGATTAAAGTGATAAACACCGTTATCCCGTTGGAAGTTGAAAGGCATCATTGACTAGATACCTCTCTTTCTTGTTTATTTAGCGATAGCGATCGCCCTTCTTTTCCAGAACTACGATCGCACTTTTGTCAAATCGATTTCTTGAAACTGTGTTGTCAGAAACCGTCAAAGTGCGATCACCTATCGCTTGAGAAGAGCCTTTACAGATTGACTACGGCCACTGAGTGGAAGTCTATTGTCCCTCCGATCCACAGTTGGTTGTAGTTCCAGTCAGCGTTGTAACCCGTTGCGTGGCTGGGGTTGATCGCCCGACTGGAGGTTGTGTGTCTTGTCAGGAGTTCCCCCTAGTATTCATGACCAGTAACGAGGCCCGGGAGTTTCCCCCTGCTTTCCTGCGTCGATGTTTGCGTTTAAGACTCGAACAACCCGACAACGAGGATGATTTCTATCGGATACTAGGGGACTTCCAGAGAATAAAATACCCAACAAAAAAATAGAAAAGTGTTTTTTTGAAAAAGTAATTATTTTTGTCTAGGAAAACAAAGAGTCTCCCATTACAACCTATTTTTCCGAAAAAAAAATAGCAGCATAAACTTTTATACTTCCGAGCTTTTTCGAGTATAACAAGGACAAGTTAAAGAATCAAATACAGTTTTTAGCTAACCATCTTAGTTAACTACAAACTAGGTCTTATCATAATAAATATCAATAAACCATTGCCCCAAATCGGGAAAGTCTTGATTCGTTGATTCTGTGAGACGTTCGATTTTTTCTTCGATTTTTTCCATGGCTTTTTTAGTAAGCTTTACTCCTTTTTCGTAAGTTTCAGTAATCAACTTAACAATCGGGTGTTTTCCTTTCCAAGTCATAGTTTGGGCGAATTTCAAAGCTGTTTCGATTTCATCTAAAATACTCCCATTCCAATGGTTTTCTAACACAGCCCAGGTTCGTTCAATAGGATTATATTTACTATGGTAGGGGGGATAGTAAGCTAAACGTATATTAACTTGATATTTTTGGGAAAACTCAACTATACGTTTCATAAACTGAGTTCGTCTCGAATTATTTTCTGATCCATTATCTTGATTAATTATCAAAGTTTTAATTTTCTCAAAACGAGATTTTTCAGATTCCCAGAAATCCTCTAATATATCAACAATAAAGTCACTGGTGACTGTGGAGGTAGTCAAATACAAAAACAACTCATCAAATTCTGGAATAAATATTCCGTAAGGGGTTAGGGTTGTTTTCGGATTAAAATCATGATCGTTTGTTTCGACAGTTATTCTATTTTTACCTCCTCGATCAAACAGTCCAATATTAACACGGGCTTTGGCATCTAAACTAAGACGTAACATCGTAGGGTCTTCATCCGCTTCCCGATTAATGTTAGCTAATTCCTCAAAGATTGCCTCGGTTTCTGGAATTTTTTTTGAGGTAAAACTTTAGCGACTCTTTTCAGACGATAACCTAAGTTATTTAATTTAACCCGAATAGTTTCCTCGCTCGGTAAATCCTCATCACTGTACCCATATTTAGAGATTAATTGCTTTCGGACTTCGGCCGCACTCAGTCTCACATAAAGCCTTTGGCTTTTAAAACTTGGGTCAGTTTGGCTTTGAGAATCCACTAAATTTTTGATGTTTTCCAATAGAAAAGGTAAATGTTCTTCTGCTTTTTTCCGCCCCTTAGCTGAATGATTATCAACACAAATAATGCCTCTTTTTAGTTCTTTAATTCCTTTACGAATAGTAGTTCGATTCCAGCCTAACTCCTGTGCAGCAAGGGTTTGTCCCCCATAGCCTAATTCTAAGACTGTTTGCGCCATGAATCTTCTTTTAGCTGCACCTTTTAATTGAAGTGCAGTTTCACTGAGCAATTTCTTGAGGGAATCAGTTAATTCCATATATTCTTAAAAAGAAAAACTTGATTAATAATGTACAGGATTAATTCTACTACAAAATTGGAAGGAGGGGGCAACCATCGATCCCTACCTCCCACACTCCGAGAATGATTATTATTCTTGAGAATGAATAGTTTATTTTTTGGAAGTCCCTTACCAAGCGAGGCCGAGTGGGAATACGCTTGTAGAGCGGGAACAACCACTCCCTTCCACTTTGGCGAGACGATCACGGGAGAACTGGCGAATTACGTTAGTTCAACGGTCTATCAACAAGAAAAGGCGAAAAAATCCCCAAAGAAAACCACTCCCGTCCGCTCCTATCCCCCCAACGCCTTTGGGCTGTACGATATGCACGGGAATGTTTGGGAGTGGTGTTTAGATCCGTGGCACAGTGATTATCAAGGCGCACCGCCCACAGACGGGAGCGTTTGGGACGAAAAAAATATTGATAATCGTTATCAAAACTCATTAAATAGTATAAATAAACTATTGACAGATGACCGAAAATGTGTATTGCGGGGCGGTTCTTGGTTCAGTCTTCCAGATGGCTGCCGTTCCGCTTTCCGCAGCAGCTACAACCGCCGCGACTACAGCAACCTCTACGACGGTTTTCGGGTGGTGTGCGGTGCTGGGAGGACTCTGTAACCCTTTTCTCTTTTTTTTCCTTTTTACCCTCATTCCCTTTTCTGGAATTTTTTTAGGCAGGCTATAGTACAAGTGTATTAGTTTAGGGGGTCAATTACCTGGGGTTTGGGGGTGGATAAGTAGCTGGTTATAATTAAATTAAAAATGGATTTTAGGTTCGATCCCCCCTTAGGGACTTGCGTGGGAATAATATCCCAATCGATCGGAGGGCGCAAGCTTTGCGCCCCTACAGTAACGGATTTTGTCCACAATGTAGGGGCGAACTGCGTTCGCCCAAAAGGTACATTATCAAGGGGTTAGCAATCCAATTGCGAACGATAGATGGAGATTCTGAGGCCTTTAATTCATCAGCTACAGCTTCAGGAATGACCACAAGCTCATACAGTTCTTGTAGGATCATAATTTGGTCAATTAAGAGCAGGTAGCAAATCGGAGAAGTGTCAGAAACAACTATCATTTCGCTCTGAGTTCTTTGAGAGTTTGCAAATCGCGTTCTAGTTCAGTTTCATCATAATTCAGATAGACTCCCATCCGCTTTAAAAAGGCATGAGTTTCTAACCGAGAAGGTAATTGAAGGATGCGTCCAACTTCGGCCGTACTCAAGATACTGGCTCTTCTGGTTTCTGTGTGGAAACGAAGCCTATACTGATAGTTTCTTCGGCAAAATAGTCGTAAAAGTCTTTCTCCGTCAACATTTCACGATTCCATAAGCAAAAATTATCACACAAAGTCGAGAAGAGCCAGATACTGGCACGGTAAGCATCAGCAATAACCATTTCCAGCAGTTTATGAGCCAAATTATCGCCTGTTTGACCTAATCTCTGGGCGATTTCGTCGGGAATATCAACAGTGATTTTCATAAAATTATCGGAGTCGCTACCAGTTAGTTTTATCATAGGTGAAATAGATGGCTCTTCCAGTTTTTGTGTGGAAGGAAGAAGAATAGGGATAATTTGGGTGCATCTCAATTTGGTCGAAATATCTATAGGACATTTTGGGCGCCCGCAGTTCGATAAACTCACTGACCACGATGCGCCCCTACCATTGGTGTAATAATAGGATTGTAGGGGCGAATTGCATTCGCCCTCTTTGATTTTTACAGTTTATTTTAAATAAATCAAGAGATTTAACCCCGGAATTGTGCGCGAGAGAGTCCAGATAAGGAGAGTGATATAAAAGATGCCGATACCCCATTGATACCAAACTAAAAAAGAAATAATAGCGGGTAATTCTTGATCGCGAACTCGCCAATCATTAAAGCCTAATTTTAGCAAATTATTGAGACTTAAATCGTAATAATTTAACCAATTCCAACGCTTTTGCCAAGAAATAGGAGTATAACGATCGCGAAAGAGGGGAAATTCGGGAACCACGGGTAAACGGGTGATTAATAAGCGTAATTGTCGCATACTGCCATCTTGCAGAAAATAGGAACTATCCATTAAATCGTGATAGCGTCCCCGACGATAAAGTTCGATAATTAAAATTAGGGGTAAGGGAACAAGAATTAGGGCAATAGCTGTTAAAGTTAGTAGGGGACGACTGGCAGATTGCAGGATATTAAACACACCAGAAAGGGTGAGAATAATATAGCTAGTTACCATACAAAAGATTTCATAACGACTAGGAATTACTGGTTTAGGAGTGAGACGACGCACGCGATCGATTAACCAAAATAAACAGCCAAAATAGGCAAAAATTATGATTCCTGTCCCGAAAACTAAACTAAAATTTGTACCATCTTGACTTAAGAGTAATAGTAAAGTAAGGAAAGAAGTATGCAGAAAATCAGCTACCCAAGTGAGGTTAATTAGGCGAATAAATGAGATATTATTTAGTTTTTCTTTTAACTGTTGTAATCGCAATTTTTCGGTTTTGTATTCAATTTGATTAGCATCGGCAATTTGTTCTAGGGAGCGAAAATTACGAACTAAATTTCTTAAAACTGTCTCATTTCCTGTTAGGTTTGGTAAATAAATTGCCTGACCAATTACTCCTCTATCTCCCAGGATTTTCGCTTTATCGGAATCAAAAGCTAATCCTGATACACTTAAATAACTATTGTTAGTAAAAGTGGAATTACTAAAATCTACCTGATCTAAAAGTTTCACATCTTGAAAACTAACCACACCATTAAAATAACTAGACCGGAAAGCGCCTGATTTTTCAAAAGTGGCATTTCTAAAGGTTAATAAACTTAAAAATCTACTCTTAGAAAATAGCGGACGATCTCGCCATTGACTTTGGGAAAAATTGGCTTCCTTTTCCCAGAAAGTACGGGTAAAATCTGCGGGTTTATCGTATTTGGTTTGATCAAAATAAGCTTCGGCAGTAAAATGACTGCCATGGAAGTTAGTAATACTTTTAAAATGTGCGCTGCGAAAGATGGCTTTATTTAAAAATTGACTTTGACTAAAATTTACATCTCCCATAAAATTAGCTTTTGTAAATTTTGCCACCCTAGCAAAACGCGATTCTACCCAATTACTTTCACGACTAAATTTTGCTGCCATTGCTTCGACAATTTGCAGAAAAAAAGTCTTAGAAAAGTCCACTTCTCCCATAAATACCGTTCCCTGCAACTTCACCGGTCCACGAAATACTGTGACATTAAAAACCGGTTCATCGCTATCGAATAAAAAATTTTCGTCCTGTTGTAATAACTGTTCTTCCGTGGGTGATAATAAGGTAGCGAGGGCCACTTTTGTTAAAGGAGTGGGTAAACCCAGACGGGAAGCGATAAAATTGCCTTGAATTAAGGAATTACTAAAATCTAAACCTAGGGGTTGTTTAGCGCGATTAATTTGACCTTGAATCTGTTGATAAAATTGTTCTTGCAGTTCCTTATTTTCATCGCGGATATCGATAACTAAATTGGCTAAATCGATAGTAGTCATCCCTTCTTTAAGGACGGGTGCGCTTAAACGTTCCTGCAATAAAGTTACTGTTAAAGGAACTCTATCCACTACTGCCAAACTAGGGAGAGAATGTAAACAGAAAAACAGAAAAACAATGATTAGTAACCAGCAGCCTTTCAACAACGCACCCACGACAGTTATTTTCCTAAACAAGCTTGGATAGCCATTTCTAAATCCTCTTGGTTTAAATCGGTAATAACAAAGACTTCCTGAACACTTTTTCCTGTCCTCGCAATCAGCTTAAAACCACCACGAATCGGCACTGATATCCGCAATTGTAACCGCGGACAATGACCTTTTGAGCGAGAAAGTACCCCCGGGGTGACAGTGGTGATTCCTTGATAGGTAATTAACTTTTCTAATACCGCAATCAACCCCGGAATATGAGTAGAATGATTCCAAACTAAGCGACCATTATTCATAATTATGCGGCCTCTAGGGGAGCCATAGTTAATCCTTCCCGTCGCAATTGTTGGTGATAAAGTTCCGCTTGTTCTTGGGGACCTGTCCAGACAATTGCCTGTCCTTGGTAGTGAACTTGATTAGTTAATTCCCAAGCTCGATCAGTAGTCATATCCGGGATATATTTAATTAAACAATTGGCCACATGATCGAAGGTGTTAAAGTCATCGTTGAGAACAATAACTTTATAGTTGGGATAAGTCTTTTTGACCACTTGGGTGGACTTATCTAAGGTGGTACTGGGTGCGCTGGCCATAAAAGTTACAATAGGTCAAGGTTTTTGCGGTTAAATTCGAGCATTTTGACAACAATTAAGCGGCAAAAGCCACAGAATTATTATTCAAAACTTGGTGATAGTAATTTAATAACTGTTTGGTGGCCGCTTGCCATGCCCATTTTTCGGCTTCTAGACGCGCATTTCGTCGTAATTCCTCTCTTTCTGCCTTGGCGGTTAGTAATCTTTGGGTGGCACTAATTAAACCCTTTTCATCCCTAGGATCGAAGAGATGACCATTAACTCCATCGGTGACAATATCGGGAATTCCCCCCGAATTTGCCGCCACCACCGGACAACCGGCAGCCATGGATTCTAAGAGTACCAAACCGAGGGTTTCTGTGCGTGAGGGAAAAAGAAAAGCATCTGCGGAAGCAAAAGCGGAGGCTAATTCTAACCCCTGTAAATAACCGACAAAATGGGTATTTGTGTCGGCAAAATGACTTGTTAAAGCTTCCCGATGGGGACCATCTCCCACAATGGCAAATCTTGCTTCGGGAATCGCTTCTAATACTGGTTTAATGCGATCGATTTCTTTTTCGGCCGACACTCGACCGACGTATAATAAGAGAGGACTATCGGGGTTATTTTGGGATAATTTCAGTCTCATAGCCGGGGATTTTAAATGAGGTTGAAATAATTCCGTATCGACTCCCCTTTGCCAAAGCTCGACCTTTTCAATGCCACGACTAGATAATTCTTGCACCATAGCGGTGGAAGTGCAGAGATTTAAACTTGCTTGATTGTGGGCCAGTTTTAATAATTCCCAGAGTAATCCTTCTAGGGAACCTAATCCATAGTGTTGTAGGTATTGGGGGAGATGGGTATGATAGGAAGCGACGAGGGGAATGTTCATAGTTTTGGCAAAATAAATGCCTCCCACCCCTAAAACAGCCGGGTTAACCACATGAATAATATCAGGTTTAAACCTCTCTAAAGCTTGACCGACGGAAGGCCGGGGGAAAGCCATTTTTAATTCCGGATATAGGGGTAAGGGAATCCCTGTAACTCCATGAATCTTAGCACCTTTGTACTCTTTTAAACCGCCATCGGGAGAGACAACTAATACCTGATGACCTAATCTTTGTAGGTGTTCTACGGTATGTTTAAGACGGGTGACAATGCCATCGATTTTCGGTAAGAAGGTTTCTGTAAAAAGAGCAATTCGCATAGAGAAAACAAGGTTAAGTAATAATTAAGGACAAGCTTTTTTTGAGATAGCTAGGAATAATTACTGAATTTCTCAAGGCAATTAACTCCCCAATTAATCATAGATCAGAAAGGCCAAAGGTTTTAATCACTCGATCGCTACCTTCGATAACCACCGTCGCTCGATAATTATCGCCGATTGCCGCTGTCCATAATTGCCATTCCCCCGCCACATTGTCTAATTTTAAGGGATTAAGGCCCACTTCCACTCGATCGAGTCCCCCGCTAATTCCCGTTCCCAGTGCCTTTAAATAAGCCTCTTTTGCCGTCCATAACTGAAAAAATAGCTTTTCCTTCTCTGCGGACTTTTCAACAAGCTCGTGTTCTCTAGCACAAAAAAACCTTTTTGTCAAGCTATCTAAATCTTTCATCTGGCGCATTTTCTCTAAATCTACCCCAATGCGAGCGGTTAAAGTCAAGCCACAGATTGCCATCTCCTCGGAATGGGAGAGATTAAACTGCAATTGGTAGTTAATACTCGGTTTTCCCCGTTCACTGTAGATAAACTCGATTTTTTCGGGACTTATCGCCAAATATGACCCTAAAATCTCGCGTAAACATCCCCTAGCCACCAAAAAACGCCGCTTGTGTTGGGGAAAATGGTAACGATTAGCTCTAATTATTTCATCTTCCGAGAGCAAAGAAGCCAGTTTTTCTAGTCTATCCCCAGAGGGATCAAGACTGATAAAATAGAGATGAACCTCATCGGTAGATATAAACATTAAACTCAGAAGCACTCAAATAATTAATTATCGGTAAATTTTACCGTAAAATGAGAATTGCCGACTCAAGAATTTATCCACCTTCTAACTCTTGACTTTGCATCACACCTATGAACTTTTTTCATACTGAAGACCATCTCCAACAGTTCGGTACAGATATTTTAGAAACAACTTGGCGAGAATTTCCCCAATTAGCTCAAGAACAAATCGCCCTAACTTGGATAGTATATGATCCTCCTGTTATCGTCAACACGGGGGGAGCAATTTCTCACGAAGAATTCTGGAAATATTCCCCCCGCGGATTTAGTTATCGCGGACAAGAAAGAACCTATCCCGCTAGTTTAGTGAAATTGTTTTATCTAGTAGCAATTCATGAGTGGTTAGAGGGGGGAATGATTGCCGAAAGCAGCGAATTAAATCGCGCCATTCGTGACATGATTGTTGACTCTAGTAATGATGCTACCAGTTTAGTTGTAGATCTGGTCACGGGAACCACTAGCGGTCCGGAAATTGCCGCCGGTCCCTTTGAAACTTGGAAGCAACAACGCAACATAGTTAATCGTTATTTTCAATCCTTAAATTGGCCAGAATTAGCGACAATTAACGTTAATCAAAAAACTTGGTCTGATGGTCCCTATGGACGTGAACGCGCTTTTTTAGGGGAATTAATGGAGAATCGCAATATGTTAACTAGCAATGCAGTGGCGCGTTTAATTCATACTATTGTCGGGGGGATTGCTGTTTCTTCCCAACGTTCCCAAATGATGATGTCTTTACTAAAACGTAGTCTTAATCCTGCTGATTGGACAAGTCAAGGAGATGATACACAAATCTTAGGATTTCTGGGACAAGGATTACCAGAAAATAGTCAAATTTGGTCAAAAGCTGGTTGGACAAGTCAAGTGCGTCACGATGCAGCCTATATTGAAATTCCCCATCATACTCCCTATCTATTGGTGGTATTTACCGAGGGAAAAGATAACAGTCAAAATCGCTCAATTTTACCTTTTATTTCCCAGAAGGTAGCCGAGAAAATTATGCAGTTCAATTAATTGAAGCTGTGGGTAGGATGATTTTCTCTGTCATTGTCAAAAGTGCTAGATAAACATCCTACTGTCATGAACCCGTCAATTGACTGATGTGCATCTCAATATGTAGCTTTTCTGGGATAGATGGGGTTTGTTTTTGCAGCTGAAATACTCGATTAAGTTTAGTCTGTGCTTCACCTTGACGAGAAGGACTGTCATCATTTAAACTAACAATAAGTTGTTCTTAAGTATTTCCTCAAATGTGTGACTTTCAATCCTCATCATTGTCATAACGAAAGGGAAGTGGAGAGTAAACTAATTGTCCAGTATTTACTCCCAAAACTAGGCTACAATGCCGAACATTGGTATCAACAAGTTAGCTTCGGTAAAGTCCGCTTAGATTTCCTTGTTTCCGCTCAAAAACCTATCAATAAAAGGCAGTTTTTTGCCTCTCACTGTCTAATTATCGAGGCTAAAAATCCCAGAGAAAAGCTCATCAATCATCGTCACCGCTTAGGTTATTATCTCAACTATTTTAAAGTGCAGTGGGGATTATTAACCAATGGTGATGAGATTCAACTTTATCGAAGAAAACCCGATAAAATTTATTTAGTTTTTAGATGTTCTGGGTTAGAAATTGCCTCTCACTTAGAACAGTTAAAATCTCTGATTGGTTACGAAACCTTATCTTTAGGTATTCCACCGCTCAATTCTCCAACAATCAACCACAGAAACCCCATGAAAACCATCGCAATTTATCATCATAAAGGTGGTGTTGGCAAAACCACCGTCGCTACCAATCTAGCGGCAGCTTTGAGTAAAAAAGGCAAGCGAGTATTATTAATTGATATTGATGCTCAAGCTAATAGTACCTTTGCCGTTGGTTTAATTAAGTTTCAATTCGATGATGACGATGATTTAAAAGATAAAAATGTCTTTCATTTACTAGATAACAGTAACCGCATTTTTATTGAGAATATTGTCAGAAAGTCTCAAGGATTCAATCATCCAGAAATTGATGTTATTCCCTCTCACATATCTTTAATTGCTAACCAAGCAAAAATTAAAGATAATGCGGCGGTATTTGCTAGATTGGCAAGAAAATTAGAGAAAGTAAATAATCAATACGATATTGTAATTATTGATGCACCTCCCGCACTTGATTTATATGCACGCATTGCTTTAATTGCAGCTGACTATCTGATAATCCCTTCTGATCTTAAACCATTTTCTAATCAAGGATTAGATAGCGTTAAAAACTTTGTTCAAGAGGAAATCAATGAAAGTCGTGGAGATTTGGGTAAACCAACCCTACAAATTTTAGGCGTTTTACCTTCCAAAATTTCCACCCATGCTCAATACTTAAAATATAATTTTCCCAAACAAAAACAAGTGATTCCAGACAAATATAATTTACCTTTGATGGAATCGACTATCTCGGAAAGAATGCCTTTATCTCGCTGTATAAATCAATACGTTACCGTGGGAGATTTAGAAATTCCTGCCCCCCAATCTATAATCGATTATGCCGAACATCAAGCTGATGCGGGAGTATCAGCAGCAGAATTTGAAGCCTTAGCAATTGAAGTTTTAGCTAAAATAGGAGTTAAATAAATGTGGAAATTTTTACGAGTCGATATTACTGATATTAATCCTTCCCTTCCCAGAGAAACCTTTTCCGAAACTGAATTAGAGAATTTAGCCAATCTTATTATTGAAATGGGTGGACTTATTCGCCCTGCTATTCTCAAAAAAGCTGATAATAAAAAAGTTGATGAACGTTATGATATTATCAGTGGAGATTTAGAATATTATGCTTCTGTCATCGCCAATCAGAAAGTTCCTGAAATCGAGATGATTAACGCTTTTGTAGTTGATAAAGAAGCGGAGAGTATCGCTTTACAGCAAATGAAGTTATTATCTCCTTCTCCTGTGTTAATTACCACGCATGAAAAAATAGATAATCCTCTAGAATTGAGGATGAGTAATCTTGAAAAACGATTAGAAACCCAGTTACAAGCAATCCGAGAGGAGTACCAAAAAGAAATCAAAAGACTGGAAGAAAAAATTATTATTTCTCCTCCTTCTCCTCCTTCTCCTCCTTCTAAGTCGATTTTAGAGCTTTTGAATAGCTGTGATGCTAATCAACTTAAAAAAGTGGGAATTCCACCTGCATCTGTTAATGACTTTCTGAAAAAACGTTCAGAAAAGCCCTTTGATTCTTTGGAAGATATCCTAAATCGCCCAGTCTCAGGAGTTAAAGAGAAAAGATTAATTAAGCTTGTCGATTATTTGCTGACTTCTAATTGATTTTTGTGGGTGTGTTGAGCTACTTTAACACACCCTACCGATGGATGTTATAATAATGGAAGATCAGGAAAAAATTCTGATCCGATAGCGGGCAAAGATTAACCAGAAGAAGGGTGAAAAGAGAAAACTTATGACAACTACCCCAGTAATAGCTGCTTTTTTAACAATTCTGGTGGTGATTCGGTAGTAGTGATGGTGGCTTAATCCTTTGCTTTGCTGTGCATTGTAGTCATGGATAAAATACCAAAGGGTTCCCCAACATGATTCTCCATTTTTTTAGAGAAAGATAGACTCTCTCTCACCAGCCGAGAAATCCTTTGTCGAAAGGTATTATTTAATCTTTCAATAGGATTAGTTTGATCAGTTTCTTTACCTACTGCCCGATGACGTTTACTAGGAATTACTGTCTTATAGGACTCCCAAAAGTCTGTGTAAGCAACTGCACATTGTCGGTAAACGCCTGGTAAACTGGCCCCAAAGTTTTTTGGCTGATTGACGACTCCTATCTCCGCGCATAGCAACCAATAATTTCTCTTGTCTTTCTATCAATTAACCGCCAAATATAAACCTTTATCGTCTTAGAAAAAACAAAAGACCACATCTCATCACATTCTATAACTAATTTACCTTTTGGTTTGTCTGAAACCTTTACTTGACGAGGGACAGATGCCAATTTATTGTTGACGTAATTTTGTAACCATGACCAACTTACTCCTGTTACTCTAGCAATTCCTCCTAAGAAAATTCGTTCGAGCAAGAGTTTATCAATTAATTGTTTGGTTTCGTCAGAGACGGTTTTATTAGTGGGATTGATCACAAACTGACGACCACACTCTTTACATTGACGTTTGGGTTTTCCATTATGAATAGAACCATTCTTGATAGTATGGTGAGAACCACAATTAGGACAGGGGAATAGAGGTGAAGGGGGGATTTTGTTCGGTGCTAGACTGATATTTGAGTAAGCCAGACAGGAGCCAGAAAAAGATATTTATCAGAAAAGTCATGATCAAGCTAGAGGTTTAAAGACTGATCGGGTTCCAATTATTTTTATTAATAAATATTTTACACAATTCATACCAGGTAAGCAAGAGAGCTACGCCACTACTACCGAATCATTACCTGTTTTTCTATGTGAAAATTGATGAAGTTCCAGCTTGAAAAACAGCTTTACCCGGCGATAAAGTAAAACTATGTTTAACTCAAGTGCCAGATGATTGTCCACCGGGTGATGAACGAGGTAAAATTTATAGTGTGTTAAACTATAGAACTCAACAGTATTTTAAAGCGATGAATTCTTGGCATTACTGTGGGGGTGCTTAATGTTAATAAGCTTATTTTTTGAAGTCCTATTTAGTCTTAGCCATCTCAAACAAACTAAAGTCTATCAAGAAGCAATAAAAGAAGGTAGAGAAGAAGGTCAAAAACGGGGAAAACTACCAGCACAATTAGATTATATTACCCTCGCTACGGTCTTAGACTCAGACATAAAAAAGAGGCGAGAAGTTCCCTAAAACTGCCTATAAATTTATCGGTAATCGGGCAATTTTATCAAACTAATTCTCTCCGTCCTGATGACTCTTTTTATCTTTGGTTTTTCTATTCATTTATTGGCTCCGATTAGTTTCTCTGTGATACTTTTAACTATTAGTGCCAAAGGTTTTCGCAGTCAGTTAAGTTAATCGTTTTTCAATCATTCCAGATGGAAAAAATTAATCTATCCCGGAATCATGAATAACGATTAATTATTAATACTCTAACCAAAACGACCGCTAACATAATCTCTAGTGGACTCTTGAGCGGGATTTTGAAAGATAACCTCTGTGCGATCATATTCCACTAAATAACCCACTTTACCACCTTTTGGGGTCGGTTCAGCATTATAAAAAGCCGTTAAATCAGAAACCCGCGACGCTTGTTGCATATTGTGGGTGACAATAACTATAGTATATTGGGTTTTCAATTCGTGAATTAATTCCTCAATTTTTAGGGTAGAAATTGGATCGAGTGCCGCACAGGGTTCATCCATTAAAACAACTTCCGGTTTAACCGCAATAGCGCGAGCAATACATAACCTTTGTTGTTGTCCTCCCGATAAAGCTAAACCACTTTCCTTGAGTTTATCTTTAACATCATCCCAGAGAACGGCTTTTTTTAAAGATTCCTCTACTAATTGATCCATATCACCGATGTAACCATTTAATCGCGCCCCAAAAGCGATATTTTCATAGATAGATTTGGGGAAAGGATTCGGTTTCTGAAAAACCATACCGATGCGACTGCGTAACCCGATAGGATTAACGGAATTACCATAAATATCTTGGCCCCGAAAGGTAACTTTTCCCTCAATTTTGGCACTTTTAACTAGATCATTCATGCGATTAAAACAGCGCAAAACCGTACTTTTTCCGCAGCCAGAAGGACCGATAAAAGCGATCGCTTTTTTCTCGGGAATATCAAGGTTAACATCACGAACAGCGAGATTAGAACCGTAGTAAACGTTTAAGTTTTTGGTTCTCAAAACTGCATCGGTGACAACATCGCTACTATACATAATTTTCAAAGGAAATAAGGAGATGGGTGTTTTTTTCAGTGACCAGTAAACAGTAATCAGTGAAAAGAAAACTCCAAACTTGCCACTTTATACTGATAACTGATAACTGATAACTGATAACTGATTTAGCCAAAACGTCCACTAACATAATCTTTAGTTGCTTGTTCTTGAGGATCACCGAAGATTTTGTCCGTATGATCAAACTCGACTAAATAACCAATTTTGCCACCTTTATCGGTGGGTTCAGCGTTATAAAAAGCCGTTAAATCCGCTACTCTAGTAGCTTGTTGCATATTGTGAGTAACAATAATAATTGTATAACGTTCTTTTAATTCGTGCATTAATTCCTCAACTTTTAAAGTTGAAATTGGATCCAGTGCCGAACAGGGTTCATCCATTAATAATACTTCTGGTTGAGCGGCAATAGTGCGAGCAATACATAATCTTTGTTGTTGTCCCCCCGATAGGGAAAAACCGCTTTCTTTCAGTTTATCTTTTACTTCTTCCCAGAGAGCTGCTCGACGCAGGGAAGTTTCTACTAATTCATCTAAATCGCCTTTATAACCATTTAATCGCGCTCCGTAAACCACATTATCATAGATGGATTTGGGAAAAGGATTAGGGCGCTGGAACACCATACCGATATATTTTCTGACTTCGACAGGATCTACCTCTTGAGAGTAAATATCTTGGTTATGATAAAAAACTTTGCCGTCAATACGAAAACCGTGAATTAAATCATTGAGACGATTAAAACACCTGAGAATGGTACTTTTTCCACAGCCAGAGGGTCCGATAAAAGCGGTGACTCTATTTTTGGGAATATCGATGGAAACGTCCCGCACTGCCCGATAATTACCATAGTAAATATCAGCCTTATCGACCTTTAAAACGGTTCCTGTAGAATGGGGGTTAGAATTAGTTAGCATAAATTATTTACCTTGAATTTGGCTAATTTAGGAATCAGAAAGATAGGTAGATTTTTACTTAAATATCCCTTTTTGCTTTTCACTTTTTCCTTGACTTAATAGGTTTTCTGGCGCGTGGCTAAACGGGATAAAATGTTAGTTACCAACACCAAAAGCACGAGAATTAAAGCACCTGCCCAAGCTAATTGCTGTTGAGGGGCAAAAGGGGCAGTAGCAAAGTTGAAAACTAGGACCGAAAGGGTGGCAATCGGTTCAAAGACACCCCGAGGCCAAAAGTTAGAGAATAATGCCGTAAAAATTAAGGAGGCGGTTTCTCCAGCAGCCCTAGCAATTGCTAAGGTTACACCGGTTAAAATAGCGGGAACTGCCGCAGGAAGGACGATTTTTAGGACGGTTTGGTAGTTATAGGCCCCTAAACCCATGGCTGCCCAGCGGATGTCTTGGGGAACGATTTTTAAAGCCTCATCGGTGGTTCTAATAATAGTCGGTAACATTAACACCGCTAAACCGATCGAACCGGCCAGGGCAGAAAAGCCTAAAAGGGCTGTTCCTTCGCCAAATAAGGGCGCAACTAACAAACCGAAGGCGAAAACCCCGACAATAATCGAAGGGACACCCGCTAAAACGTTGGTAGCAAAGCGCACACCCTGGGCAAGTTTGTTATCACCGCTAAATTCCGAGAGATAAACCGCCGCTAAAACGCCGATGGGAACTGCGATCGCTGTAGCCAGGGCAACGACGATAATTGTACCTAAAATGGCATTAGCGATGCCTCCTCCTCCTAAACCCGGTGGTGGCGGTAATTTAGTAAAGAGATTAGCGTTTAAACGACCCACCCCTTGCACAAAAACAAAGCCTAGGACGGCAAAAAGGGGAATCACAGTAACAGCTAAACATAAAGCCGAGAGAACGGTCATAATTGTCCCCAATAGCGATCGAGGACTACTCGGTTTCTTTTTGAGATTATTGCCTAAATTCCCACTATCCATATCAGTTATCAGTTATCAGTTATCAGTTATCAGTGAAGAGTGAACAGTAATCAGTAATCAGTAAACAGTGAACAGTAATCAGTGAACAGTGAAAAGACAGCAGTAAACTGCCATTTGATGATGAACACTTAATACTCAAAACTCAAAACTGATAACTGATGGCTTAATACTTAGCTTTGACGCGATTAACGATTAATTCGGCGAAGATATTGACTACTAGGGTCAAAACCAAGAGAACAAAACCCGCATACATGAGTGCCGATACTTGCATTCCCGATGCTTCGGCGAATTGGTTAGCCAATAAGGAAGCGATCGTGTTAGCGGGGGCGAGAATAGAGGCACTAATGCGGTTAGAATTGCCGATAATCATCGTTACTGCCATGGTTTCCCCTAAAGCACGCCCTAAAGCTAACATAATCCCCCCGACAATCCCGGAAAAAGCGGCAGGAATTAATACCCGAAAAATCGTTTCCCAACGGGTGGCCCCCAAACCTAGGGAAGCTTGTCGCAAATCCGGCGGTAAAGCGGCCAAAGAGTCGCGAGAGATAGCGATAATAATCGGCAGGATCATAATTGCTAAAATAACCCCCGCCGGTAACATCCCAGGACCCCCTAAAGGAGTACTAAACAGAGGAATCCAACTAAAATTAGCATTTAACCAGTTACCAAGGGGTCTGAGGATAGGAATCAATACAAAGATACCCCATAATCCGTAAACAACACTGGGAATAGCGGCCAAAAGTTGTACGAGAAAAACCAAAATTGTCCGCGCATTTAAGGGAATAAAATCTTCGCTTAAAAAAATGGCTGAACCGATGCCGAGGGGAACAGCAATCAGGAGGGCAATCAGAGAACTAACGAGAGTTCCGTAGATAACCGGCAGAACTCCGAATTCTTCCCGACCGCGCACGGGATTCCAAGCACTACTGGTCAAAAATCCCAGACCAAAGGTTTGAATCGCTGGTAGGGCCCGAATAAAAATAACTAGGGCAATTAGGAGCAAAATCAGCCCAATAGCGATGGCAAAGGCGGTGGTTAATCCAACAAAGCCTTTATCGAGGATTTTTTCCGATTCTGGACGTTCTTTAAAATTTGAGTCGGGTGGAACTGTGGGCGCACTCATGATTAGGGTTTAAATCCAGCTAGTTTGCGGCAGCTAAGGGAGAAATTGGCCTTTCTCCACTACTATTGTAACTTTGAATACATTTTTTCGGCGACTAATCCACGTTGATCGTGTAATCAGGATAGATGACATCGGCAGCGGCGGCTACTCGTTCCCGAACGTTTTTCGGTAGGGGAATATAACCAAGGGGAGCTGCTTGTTCTTGTCCTTGGTTAAGTCCAAATTCAATCATCGCCTCCATTGCTAAAGCTTTTTGGGGATCGTTGTATTTTTTGTAAACCAACATCCAGGTATAGGTGACAATGGGATAGGAATTTTCTCCCGGCGGATCGATGATAAAAGCCCGCAGATTTTCGGGTAATTCCACCGTGGCTAAGGTGGCAGCGGCGTTGGTTTCATTGGGGATAACGAATTGACCGGCTTGGTTTTGTAAAACGGCCATGGGCAGGTTATTATTTTTAGCGAAACCGTACTCGATATAACCGATCGAGCCTTGATTTTGTTGAATTAGGGCAGTTACACCCTCATTGCCTCTACCGCCAAGAAATTTACCTTTTTTGGTCGGCCATTGTACGGCTTTTCCTTCACCGATACTTTTTTTCCATTCGGGACTAACGGCGCTTAAAAACTTGGTAAAAACTCCCGTTGTTCCGCTACCGTCTGCCCGGTGAACTACGGTAATTTCTTCATCGGGTAGTTTTAAATCGGGGTTATCGGCGGCAATTTTGGCATCGTTCCAACGGGTAATCGTGCCTAAAAAGATGCCTATATATGCTTCTCTACTTAGTTTCAGCCCTTCTACTCCGGGCAAATTATAAGCCATAACGATGCTTCCCGCCGTCATCGGTAGCAGTAAAACCCCTCGGCTAACTCTGGCCATATCCTCGTCACTCATGGCCACATCGGAAGCGCCAAAATCGATCGTACCTTGGATAAATTGTTCGACTCCCGCCCCGCTACCGGTAGATTGATAGTTAATTAGTAGTTTGGAAAATAGTTGATTAATGGTGACAAACCAGTTTTGATATAGGGGTGCAGGAAAAGAAGCACCCGCACCATTGAGGGCGACCTCTCCTTTTAGGGGAACCTGGGCGATTCTATTGCTTCCCTCTCCGCTAGTTCCTGCCGTATCGGTGCCACCACAAGCGGTTAAAGTCGCTGTTAAAGTGGCTAGGGATAAGGCTGTTAGTAAATGGGTTCTGTTTTTGTTGAGCATAGGATTAATTTTGATCCGTAAACTGCCTTAAATCTTACGCTAAAAGTTACCACTGCTTGGTAAAGAATAGGTTAAGAAGTGAATAAAAGAACGTAATGTATTGTCAAGAAAAGTTTTCTCGATAACTAGACAAAAATCTCAACTTCTTTTACTATCTATTTTGACTAAACATTAGTTTTAAGTCGCGGGTAAAGCCGCTAACTTTTCCCGTCTATATAGGGGGTTTCTCTTTCCCTACCATTATAGTGACGTAAAAACAACAAAGAAAAGATTAAGGTTTTTAGCCATCATCCCTCAGCTTTTTTCTTCCCACTTCCCCACTGATAACTGAAAAGTCTCCCCAATACCCGTTTTTACTTTCTCCTTTTGACACCTATGCTAGAAATCTTTACTCAGCTATCTCGTCCGACCAAAGTAGTGGCAACCATACTAGGAACTGCTCTACTTTTACCCGCTTGTGCCAATATTAATCCTCAAGATCTAAAACCAATTAAAATCGATGGTTCGAGTACCGTAGCACCAATTACTGATAAAGTTCTCGAAGATTTTAAAGCTAATACCCCTAACAAAGCTTTGGCTGATGTTAAAATTGACGCTAATATTTCAGGAACTGGCGGCGGTTTTAGAAAATTTTGTGCGGGAGAAACCGATATTAATAATGCTTCTCGGCCGATTTCTGTGGAAGAATTAAAAGAATGTGATGCTAATAAGGTCAGATTTATCGAACTACCGATCGCTTTTGATGCTTTAACCGTGGTAGTCAATCCCAAAAATAACTGGGTTGATGATATTTCCACCACAGAATTAAGAACTATTTGGGAACCAGCGGCCGAGAATACAATCAAACGTTGGAATCAAATTAATCCCGCTTGGCCCGACCAACCGATTACCCTTCACGGGCCGGGTAAAGATTCCGGAACCTACGATTTTTTTAGTGAGGTAATTAACGGCAAAGATGCCAGTCGTGGGGATTTTAACTTTAGTGAAGATGACCAAGCTTTAGTTAATGCCGTCAGTCAAGATGCCAACGCTTTAGGCTATTTTGGCCATGCTTACTATGAACAAAATCGGGATAAATTAAAAGCTTTGAAAGTTAACGGTATTGAACCAACTCGCGGCAATGTCGAGGATAGTAAATATCAGCCTTTATCTCGTCCTTTGTTTATTTATGTTAATGCCCAAAAAGCCCAAGAGAATCCCGCTTTAGAGAAATTTGTCGAATATTATCTCGATCGAGTTCCTGATTTATTAGATACTATTGGTTATATTCCCCTACCGGATGAGGCCTATCATTTGGCACGGGTACAGTTGCAAAAATTTGAGGTAGGAACGGTTTTTAATGGCCGACCTCAACCCAATTTAACCATCGGGGAATTACTTCGCAAACAAGCTCAATTTGAAGCTAAGTAGGGTTTGCGGCAAAAAGTAGGGGCGAAGCATTCGGATAGAAAATCTACGGTTTCACCGATAGGTTATTGCCCGAATGCTTCGCCCTTACAGGACTCTCAAAATCTTGCACCTGTGGGGGCGAAACAGTACCCTAAAACTCTTACCTCGTCTATATTTCACATTTATTCAGCAAACCCTAAGTAACGATTCCCATCTGGTAGGAAAATATAGCGTTTCCTGTTCGCAAGAGGTACATTGTCGATGGTGAAAAGCTTAATCAGCAAAGGTTTGACTGTGCCACACAGGTGTGAGAAACGCTATATATAAGGATTTTCCTACTCCTATCTGCCTCCTAACATAGCAAAAGGTTTGCCAATTTCACCCAACAGAGATACAGAAAAAAAAGAGGGGACAAACCCCCCATTCAGCGTATCAATAAACTTGTTAATTAACCCTTCGGTGTCGCCCCAAATTGCTCAATGAGGATAGAAGTTAACACCGATTTTAGATCTTCACAGGGAATCCCTTTTTGTACACAACTTCCCAGGTGAGCATCTTTACCCACTTTACCCCCCATGTAGAGGTCAACTCCCTCGACGGTTTTGCCGTCTTTGCGAGCTTTTGTCCCCATCAAACCGATATCGGCCACTTGGGGTTGTCCGCAGGAGTTAGGGCAACCGGTCCAATGAATCCGCACACCCCGGGGGATATTTAATTCAGCATCTAACTGACGAATCAAGTCCACAGCCTTATTTTTGGTTTCAATCAGGGCAAAATTGCAGAATTGCGCCCCCGTACAGGAAACGAGCGCTCGTTGTAAAGGTGCGGGATTGGGGGTAAACTTAACCAGTAAAGGCTCGGTTAAAAGAGTTGGCATATTTTCAGCCGCTATATTGGGAATAATCACGTTTTGTTCCACGGTTAAACGCAATTCTCCGCTGCCATACACTTCGGCAATCCGGGCTAAATCGAACATATCATCGGCAAATAGACGACCAACGGGAACACAAAGACCGATATAGCTCAATCCCTCCTGTTTTTGGGGAAAAACTCCTAAATGATCCCGTTTTTCCCAGTCAATAGCGTCTTTTTCGGCTGCCGTTGCCAAGGGATAACCTAACTGATTAGCCACCCGCGTCCGGAATTCCTCGATTCCCCACTCATCAATTAACCACATTAAACGGGATTTTTGACGATTGGCACGCAATCCGTTATCGCGGTAAACTTCTAAAATCCCTCGGCATAAATCCACCACCTCCTGATTAGGTCTCACCCAAACATTCATGGGAATTGCCGCTTCACAGCGTTTAGCCGAGAAAAAGCCACCTACCACGACATTAAAGCCTAATTCTCCCTCTTTATAGGCAGGAACAAAGGCAATATCGTTAATTTCCGCATGAACCGAGTTATCCCGGCCCCCCTCGATGGCAATATTAAATTTGCGGGGCAGATTGGTAAATTGATAATTACCTTGACCGCAGTTGGTAATCATATCTTGGACTTTTTGGACTAATTCCCTGGTGTCAATTAATTCATCTGCGTCTAGTCCTGCCATGGGTGAACCGGTAATATTTCTGACATTATCCATGCCCGATTGTACCGAAGTCATGCCCACGGATTTTAGTCGTTGGAAAATATCAGGAATATCTTCGATACGAATACCGCGTAATTGTAAGTTCTGACGAGTGGTAATATCGGCATTACCATCATCGCCGTAACGCTGCACAATTTCCCCTAAAACGCGCATTTGCTCACTGCTAATAATGCCGTTAGGAACCCGTAAACGCATCATGAACTTACCCGGGGTGACAGGACGATAAAAAACCCCCACCCATTTTAAGCGATGTTCTAAATCGGTTTTATCCATCGCTTCCCAACCGATTTGGGCAAAATGATCTAGTTCATCTTTAATGGCTAATCCGTCTTTCTCGGCTTTAAATTTCTCGAATTTATTGAGAGTTGTTCCATCTTTTTCAGGTGCTTGTACCATGAATCTATCTCCTTCTGATTTGTGGGTGTAATTGTTCTAGTTGGTGCGGGTTAGAAATGAAGAAATCGGGATTTAACAATAAGTATTCTTTAAAATACCGTCGTCATTAGCAAAAATTTAGTAATTTACCTAGTCTCTATTTGTTATTTAATTCGTTTTAACTTGGGTGATTTTGTATTGTTTGTAACAGAAATTCGCTCACCATCGTGTTTAAGCATTTATATCATGCAGTAAGTGCATTGAGGTGGGGTGTGGAGGGAAGGGAGCAGGGAATTGTAAATTATGAATTATGAATTATGAATTATGAAGTGGGGATGTGGGGAAGTGGGGAGGTGGGGGGAAGTGGGGAAGCTGTCTCATCACCCTATCACCCCAAAACCCTATCACCCCAAAACCCTATCACCCTATCTCCTCTGAATTTTCCTAAGCGAGAAACTTAACCAACTCCTCTAATTTTTGCCAAGCTAACCCACTGGCTAAAATCTCGCGTGCGAGGGCGAAACCAGCAGTATGATCGCCAAAAGTGACCTTTTCTGCCACCTGTAGGGCAAGAGCGGCATTAATCGCCACAGCATCCCGTTGAGCGGGCGTTCCCCCCCCTTGCAGAACATTTTTGAGGATTTCGGCATTTTCTGGCACTTCCCCGCCTTTAAGGGCATTTAAACTGGCTCTAGGGATAGAAATTGACAAGGGATCGATTGCCGACGAAATCACCTCGCCATTATTTAATAAAGCCATATCGGTCAGATCTCCCAACCCCACCTCGTCGAGTTTTTCCCGGCCGTGAACAATAATCGCCTTTGGGGTTCCCATTTGTGCCAAAGCTGTGGCCATCGGGGTGAGAAATTGCTGGTCATAAACCCCGATAACTTGACCTGTGGGACGGAGAGGATTAACTAGAGGACCCAGAAGATTAAAAACCGTGCGAACTTTCAGGGTTTTGCGGAGATTAGCCACACTTTTCAGGGCTGGATGCCAACCGGGGGCAAAAAGAAAGGTCACTCCCACCCCATCTAAAGCCGCCGCCACTTTCTCGCTAGGGGCGCTTAAATTAACCCCAAGATATTCTAAAACATCGGCCGAACCGACCTTGCTGGAGGCCGAGCGATTGCCGTGTTTAGCCACTTTTACGCCCCCGGCGGCCGCCACAAAGGCCACGGCAGTGGAAATATTAAAGGTTGAGGCCCCGTCACCGCCGGTGCCACAGGTATCGATAACGGGATTAGTATGGGGTTTAGGGTCTTCTAAGCGAGATTGTTGCCGTAAAACTCCGGCCATTCCCGCTAATTCGGCGGACGAGACTCCTTTTGCTTGCAAAGCCGCTAAAATCGCCCCCGATAAAACTTCTGGAATCTGACCGTTTAACCATCCGGTCATTAATTCTTCAGCTTGGTTAAGGGAAAGGGATTTTCGATCGAGTAGTTGCTGCAGTAGGTTTGGCCAGTCTTGAGTGGTCATCGCTGTTCCATTGGTGTCGGGAGGGGGCGATATATTATGATAGCGGTTTGTCTGGAGAATCGATCGCTCCTAGTAATTTTTACTTTAAATCGAGCAAACCCTGTTCTTTTAACTTGGGATTAAAACGAATTTCCATCTGTACTCCCCGTTTTTCTAGAGTTGATAAAACATCGTTTTCTACTCGTCTGGATACCTGTTTTAATAACTTGATTTGCCCCAATTCGTCAGCACTTTGATAAATTTCTTTTTCTGTCTCAGTCATGGCTAATTTAGCATCAATTGGTTCTGTCCAGAGTTTTTCATTGCTGATTACTGCCTGACTTTCTCTTAGCCAAGCTTGTTTAATCGATTCGAGAATAGTTCGATTAGGACGCTCAATCACCTGTATTTTTAGCCAATAACAAGCTTGAGGCTGTCGGGCAAGATGTTGTTTTAAACTGAGATAAATATCACGAGAATAGCCGACAAACTCTAAGACTTGTTCTCGATCAAAAATGGCATAAACCCCGATTTTTCCCTGGAAATCAACACAGATATTACCGGTGGCATCTAGGTAGGGAATGTATTCTAATTGTTCGAGATTAGCCAAAGTATCAGACTCATTCATAATTAATCGTCGCTAATTGGTTGGAGATAAGTAGGTAGGTGTTAAAAACTTTCAGATCCACCGCTGATCAAGTA
This sequence comes from Microcystis protocystis FBCC-A270, assembly GCF_050500235.1. Lineage (NCBI taxonomy): Bacteria > Bacillati > Cyanobacteriota > Cyanophyceae > Chroococcales > Microcystaceae > Microcystis > Microcystis protocystis. The sequence goes on along the minus strand of NZ_CP191407.1, from coordinate 3,024,057 downwards.
GGATTGATTCAAGGTAGGGTTGATTCAAGGTAGGGTTGATTCATGAATCAACCCTACCCGTTTAAAATTGTACCAAAAAGTCTTAGGCTAAATTAGTCCCCAAAAATGATCAATTCTCAATGCCTACTGCTTCTCTTAACGAAATTGTTCACGCAGCCCTAAGTGGTCAGGTGGTTTCTTTTCCCACGGATACAGTCCCCGCTTTAGCGGTTTCTCCCCCCTATGCTGCCTTAGTTTTTGCCGCTAAAAAACGGACTTTTGATAAACCTTTAATTCTCATGGCGGCCTCAGCAGCAGATTTATGGGATTATGTCAAGGGAAATCAGGAAGAAAGGGAAATTTGGCGGCAAATGACCGAAAAATACTGGCCCGGCTCCCTAACTTTGGTTTTACCCGCTTCTGAAAAAGTACCAAAAGTTCTTAACCCAAAGGATCCTAGCACGATTGGTGTCCGAGTTCCTGCTCATGCGATCGCAAGAGAAATTCTCGGTCGAACTGGTGTTTTAGCGACCACAAGTGCTAATCTGTCAGGACAAGAGCCTTTATTAACTCCAGAAGCGATTATGACTACTTTTCCCTCGGTGACGGTGTTAGCACCCACAGAAAGGCAAGCATGGGGAATAATCAATAGTGGACAACCCTCCACCGTCGCACGTTGGCAATGTCAAAGATGGGATATCTTACGACAAGGGGCAGTTTTTCTGTAAATATGGACGATATTGACGCTTTAAAACGGGAATTACAGCAAACTCGTCTCGCTTATCAGATGGCTGTGGCAATTAATCACCTCAAAAGCAGTTTTTTGGGACGGGTTGCCCACGAATTGCGATCGCCATTGAGCAGTATGATCAGTCTCCATCAAATGATTCTCGCCGATCTTTGTGAAAGTCCGGCCGAAGAAAGGGAATTTATCGCCCAGGGACAACTGGCAGGCCGTAAACTGATGGCAATGCTCGATGAGATGATTAATCTCTCGAAGCTAGAGTCGGGTACTATACCTCTGGAGCGAGAAATTTTTTCTTTAACTAAACTCTGGCAAGATTGGGCAAGTTTAACCTATTTACAGGCAGCTAATCGCAATATTCAGCTTAAATTTAGCCCTTTAACTGATGATATTGCTATTATTGCCGATTATCAATGTTTATCCTCCGCTCTTGTTCTTCTCGTCGATGCAGCGATCGCCAACCTAGGAAGTGGCTCTATTTGTATATCCGTAAGCGCTCTTGACGAGAAAAAAGTCACTATTAGTCTAGAATTTACGGGGGAAATGGCTCTCTGGCCAATGCCAGAAATTTCATCCTTGAGTTTAGAATCAAAGCCAGAAGAAGTCAAACAATTTACTCAAGTTCTTGGCTTTTCTCCTAGTCTTAAATTCCAGTTAGCGAAAGGCATTATCGAAGTATCGGGGGGGGAAATGAGCTTAGATCGAATCGATAACAATAGTCAGGACAAGCTCACAGAGATCGTTTTTTCTTTACCTCGATCGCCGGACAGGAAAACTCCTCGGGATAACGATTAAATAATACCATCGTCGTGGTGGCGTTGCTTTGGAAACCAATGCGCTGGTAAAATTGTTGTTGGTTAGTAGTCATCAAATAGACTCTTTCCACCCGATTTATTCGGGGATGGGCCAAAACTGTTTCTACTAATTTACGTCCTAAACCGGCCCCCTGATAATCGGGATGAACAATCACATCCCAAATAGTTGCCCGATAAATGCCGTCAGAAGTGGCCCGAGCAAAACCAATTAATTGCCGCTCATTCCACACCGTCACCACCGGATCACTATAGTCAATTGCGGTTTCTAAATCTTCTAAACGGCGATCTATTGCCCAAAATGCGGTTAAATTAAATAATTCTCGTAGTTGCAATAAATCTATCTTGCTTTTATCCTCGTCAAACTGAATCTGACTACAATCAACCATGATATTTCCTTAGTCTAAGACTAAAAAATAAAAGAGGATTCACGCTCGATCGGACTGATTTATGAGCAATTTCCCCTAATCTATGTGTCTAATTATACTCAATGCCTCAGATAATCTCTAGTTGATTTATCGTGATTTCTTGACAAGTTATTAATCAGTGATCAGTGATCAGTTATCAGTTATCAGATGAGAGTTTTCAGTTCACTGATGGTTCTTCGGTTTGTGTGATGCCATGACGGGAGTTTTAAGGGATGAAACCCTTGCAGAAAAAAGCATTTGGTGATTTTTGTCAATTGTTTTCGCTCCTGAACGAACTAATCAATTAAGTCTCTTACCAAATAAGGATTTAGTCGATTTATGCCCCCCGATCGAATCATACCAAGTAACGAAGAACCTCACTGATTACTGTTTACTGTTTACTGGACGGCTACGCCGTGCCTTTGGCAACACTGAAAAAAGTTTCCCACACCCCACAGCAATGCTTAACAATCAAAGATCTTCGCCGGTGTCTGTCATTTGTTTAGGGGAAATCCTCTATGATCTAATTGCCGATCAAAGCGATCGCTCTATAGAGAAAGTAACTTCTTGGACAACCTACGCGGGGGGTGCGCCGGCAAACGTGGCCTGTGGATTGCGAAAATTGGGCATAAATTCGGCTTTTATCGGTTGTGTGGGCAAAGATCAACCCGGAGAACAGTTAATCGCCTTGCTAGACGCTCTCGGAGTCGATACCACTGGTGTACAGTATCATGCCACCCTATCCACCCGACAAGTTTATGTCACCCGCGATGCTGGGGGAGACAGACATTTTGCGGGTTTTGGCGGCAGAAAAACGACTGATTTTGCCGATACTGCCCTTAATGCTGACCTATTGCCCGAAAATCTGTTTAAAAATGCCGATTATCTAGTGATGGGAACCCTAGGGTTAGCCTATCCCCTTTCCCGCCGGGCAATGCAACGCGCCCTCGAATTAGCTAAAATTTACGGGGTGAAAGTATTGATCGATATCAACTGGCGGCCGGTTTTTTGGCCTAATCTTGAGGCTGCCCCTGATATCATTCGAGATTTTATCGTCCAGGCCGATTTGCTCAAATGTAGCGAGGAAGAAGCAGCATGGTTATTTGGCACTGATACCCCCAGAGAAATATCGTCAAAATACCCCAATTTAGGGGCAATTCTGGTTACTGGCGGCGCAAAAGGTTGTAAATATCATTTAGGCGAAAATAGCGGCAATGTCGAGGCTTTTTCTGGGGAGGTGGTGGATACCACTGGGGCGGGGGATGGCTTTGTGGCGGGTTTTTTGGCTCGTGCTGGTCTGGGAGGCGATAAAATCGGGGAAAATGCCGATTTAGCGCGTAACGCGGTGATTTATGCCTGTGCGGTGGGGGCAATGGTGACAAGAAGAGCAGGCGCGATCGCATCCCAACCGACTCGGGAACAGGTGGAGGAGTTTCTAGCGGCCTTTGACTCCTAGAAACTATACTAGGGTTTGCGGCAAAAAGTTTTTCGTGGGGGCAGGGTGTGGGGTGTGGGGTGTGGGGTGTGGGGTTTTATCCATTTTCAGGGGGTCAATTACCTAATTTTCAGGGAAAAAGTGCCTAAATTTCCTCCCCGATCACCCCAAGGTCTGGCACTTTTTGATGGGAAAAAAGTCTAAAAGTCTTATACAACAAGGTTTTTAGATTTATTCAGCCAACCCTATACTAAATCTGGTTATTAAAAACTGATTATCTATTCCCCCTCTTGCATGAGTGCCTATCTTGATATGTAACCTATACTCAACGGATTTAGTATTATTTGCCAGTTTTTTGGTCAAACCAGTCTAAAACCCGATTCCATGCCCACCAGCGATCGCTATCGCCCCACTGACGCTGACAGGATAAACTGCTGATATAACCCACATGACCACCGTGGTTGGTTAAGAGTAGATCCACGTGGGGATTATCAGCGATCGCTGCTTGCAGATCGGGAATAACTGCGGGGGAAAAGAGGGGATCATCGGCCGCGTAGAGGATAAAAGTGGGTTTAGTTAAATAGGGTTGAAAGGGCAAGGGACTACTAGCGGCATAATAGTCAAAAACTGTCTCAAATCCTAGCTTTTTAATCACTAATTCTCGATCGAATCCGGCAATCGTGGTGGCGCGAGTAATTGCTTCGGGATCGATATGATCGGGATGAGCTTTATGGATGCGTTTGGCTAACTTGCGTAATTCCCTGGCGATCGCTTTTTCCAAATGTTTCCCCCAGGTATCCCGGACGAGATAGGATAAGGAACGATTAGAGTCTAAATTAGGACAAATTACCGCCCCACCGCCGATATCGACGGGATCGATCCCCATATCTTCCTGATTCTCTGCCGATTTAATTCCCCAGAGGGCTAATTGTCCCCCCAGAGAGTAACCTGTGAACCAAAAAGGAGCAGGACAGCCCATTTTTTGAGCTTGGGCGGCAATATGAATGAAATCTAGCCCTTCATAGATGCCATCGGAGGTGAGAGTCGGGGATAATTCGGCTGTCTTACCGTGGGCCCGCCAATCGAAGAGGACGACTGCGTAGTTTCTCGCTACGGCTTTTCTGCCTAAAATCCTTAAAAACCATTGATTATCTAAGTCTCCCGTGATGCCGTAGGTCCCGATAATTGTTCCTTTCGCTTGCGGGGGAATGGAAACAATCCCGTAGATGGGGACGGCATTGGCCCCGGTGAAAATGGTTTCTTGATAGACTGGTTCGGGAATAGCGATCGTATTTTGCCAGGTTTCTCGCGCTTTTAGGGACACATAGAGAGTCATGGCAAAACCGTTTTTCAGCAATGGGGGCGGAGTGTAGGTGAGATTATCGGTCTTCGTCCTCGGATGGGCAATCATGGCAGCACAGGGGAATCAAAAAGTCAAGAGGGGGAAACAAAAATTAACTTATGTCCACCGCTTTCTTAAAAATTGTAAAGCAAATTGTCCCAAGCGGCGAGCAACTCTGGCAGGGCAGTGGCTGACCAATTGCCCTCACAACCGCGACCTTGATAGAGAATCAATCGCAGGGAATAATTATCAGGAAATCCTGCCGCTTCTAACCATAAAAGCTCGCTTTCCGCTTCACAAGCAATACTTTCTTCATCCATTAATTCTGTGGCCATGGCGGACATAGTTGCGGTCAATTGTGATAGTAACCGACGCAAATCTTGCCACTCGGCCTCGGTTAATTCCATCGCCCAATCATCGCCACCAATTAATCCTTTATAAACGGCTGCCGTAGGATTCCAACCGAGTCGCCAACCCGAACCATATTTGAGAATTTTTTCCATAATTTTCTAGAATTTTAATAGGTCAGCATCTCCCGGTTTTGATAAGGAGGGACGAGGGGGAGAGGGACTAGGAGAAGGGTTAGGAGTGGGGGTTTCTTGGGGGAGAATAGCGGGGTTATAAATTTCGACTAGAAGGGTGACTAACTGCTGCCGTTGACGACGATTAAGACTGTTCATCGCTTTGATATCGGCAGCCATCGGGTTAACGGTAAGGGTTGCTTGTCCGGGATAGTTTTCTTCGCTGATTTTCTCGTTCACTCCTAGGTAATCCCCTAGGGTTAATTGCCAATCAAAACGGATGAGAGTAAATCTTTTTTTGGTATCTTGATGATAACGAAGAAAGCGACTGATTAAAGTATTATTCGGATCGATCGCTCCTGTCTCTCGACGGGTATAGTTGTTTTCTTTCGGTAAATCTGGCATTGCTTGGTAAATTTGTTGAGCAACTGTTTCGGGGCGTTGAATTTGGCTCATCCCGGTGGATTGCCACGATAACCACCAGACAAATATCCCTATCACTAGGCAGAATACTAATAATATTAGTCGCTGAATTTTTAGCTTTTGAGGTAATTTTAATAGCATATTGATCAAGAATAAATTGAGCGGAACCTTTTTATAAATAGTGTCACACAAAGATTGCCATTCATCGCGGCTAGATTTTCCGAAGCTTACGGAACACTTGTACTAAATTATCCAGCCAAGTTTTCCACCATACTGTAATTCTTGGGCTGCCCATTTCTCCATTTTTTTGCTGACCTCGACCTTGATTCCTTCTTTCAAAACTATACCTATCAATCGTTTCCCCTTTTTTTAAGTTTCTTCTCTTTTTGTTAAGAAATATCTGACTAATCGATAGGGGGGATCGAACCCAAAATCTATCTTCATATTTAATTAGAACCACTTACTTAAAACCCAGAGGGTTTTTGCTAGGGTAGATAACCCCAAGACTGGCAATCGCCCCCAGCCAGCTGCTGTAAAATAGGAAGGATAGATAAAACTCAGGAGAAAAAACCCCAGTGCCGTACAACCCCGCAGAAATCGAACAGAAATGGCAGAAGATTTGGCAGCAAATGGGATTGGACAAAACCCCAGAAAACGCCGATAAACCGAAATTTTACGCCCTCTCCATGTTCCCCTATCCATCAGGCAACCTGCACATGGGTCACGTTCGTAACTATACTATCACCGATGTGATTGCCCGTCTGAAAAGAATGCAGGGTTATCGCGTGCTGCATCCCATGGGGTGGGATGCTTTCGGATTACCCGCAGAAAATGCCGCCATTGAAAGAGGAGTTCCTCCGGCAAAATGGACTGATCAAAATATTGCCCAGATGAAACGGCAATTACAACAGTTAGGATTATCTATCGATTGGGAAAGAGAAGTTGCCACCTGTTCCCCGGAATATTATCGTTGGACCCAATGGCTATTTTTACAGTTTTTTGAATCGGGATTAGCCTACCAAAAAGAAGCGGCAGTGAATTGGGATCCTATCGATCAAACTGTCTTAGCAAATGAACAGGTAGATAGTGAAGGAAAATCTTGGCGATCGGGTGCTAAAGTAGAAAGAAAATTACTCCGGCAATGGTTCCTAAAAATCACCGATTATGCCGAACAATTACTCACTGATTTAGATAAGCTTACCGGTTGGCCAGAACGGGTTAAAACCATGCAGGCCAACTGGATTGGTAATTCGGTAGGTGCTTATTTAGAATTTCCTCTTGTTAACTCCACAGAAAAAATTGCTGTTTTTACCACTCGTCCCGATACGGTTTATGGAGTCACTTATGTGGTACTTGCTCCCGAACATCCCTTAACTTTACAAGTTACCACTCCCGAACAAAAATCCGCCGTAGAAACTTTTATTCAAGAGATAGCCAGCGAAAGCGAATTAGAAAGAACTGCCGAAGATAAACCCAAACGCGGTATTAAAACCGGAGGACTGGCAATTAATCCTTTTACTGGTGAAGAAATTCCGATTTTAATTGCTGATTATGTCCTCTACGAATACGGGACGGGGGCAGTGATGGGAGTCCCGGCTCACGACAGTCGCGATTTTAAATTTGCTCGGGAAAATAACCTGCCAATTAAGATAGTTATTACTCCAGAAAGTGGCGAAATTGAGTTAAAAGAAGCCTACACAGAAGCGGGAATTATGATTAATTCCGCTCAATTTAATGGGATGCATTCTACAGCAGGAAAAACCGCTATTATTGATTATGCCACTGCCCAAGGTTACGGCAAAGCCAGAATACAATATCGTCTCCGGGATTGGTTAATTTCCCGTCAAAGATATTGGGGTTGTCCGATTCCAGTTATCCACTGTCCTAACTGTGGAACCGTACCAGTACCTATCGATAATTTACCTGTTACTTTACCGGAAAATGTCGAATTTAGCGGTCGAGGTGCTTCTCCTTTAGCCAAATTAGAAGACTGGGTAAATGTGGATTGTCCTCGCTGTGGAACTCCCGCAAAACGGGAAACGGACACCATGGATACTTTCATTGATTCTAGTTGGTATTTCCTCCGTTATACCGATGCTAAAAATGAAGATATACCCTTTCAATTCGAGAAGGTTAATGATTGGATGCCCGTGGATCAATACGTCGGAGGAATCGAACACGCTATCCTACATTTACTCTATTCTCGTTTCTTTACCAAAGTTTTAAGGGACCGAGGTTTAGTTAATGTCGATGAACCTTTTAACCGTCTGTTAACCCAGGGAATGGTACAGGGATTGACCTACAAAAATCCCGAAACTGGCAAATATGTCCCCGCAGAAAATGTTATCTATAAAGAGGATAAATATTGCGATAAAGACACGGGAGAAGTTCTATCTTTCTTCTTTGAAAAAATGTCTAAGTCGAAATATAACGGCGTTGATCCTCTGAAAGTCCTCGAAAAATATGGTGCCGATACTGCCCGAATGTTTATACTTTTTACTGCACCCCCAGAAAAAGATTTACAGTGGGAAGATGCGGGGGTAGAAGGACAATTTCGCTTTCTTAATCGGGTGTGGCGTTTAGTCAGCGAATATATTGAAAATAAACCCAAGCAAGTCAAAAAAATAGAGACTTTCTCGAAAACTGACAAGGATTTAAGACGGGCAATTCACACCGCTATTAAAGAAATCTCCGAGGATTTAGAAGGAGATTATCAATTTAATACTGCCATTTCCGAATTAATGAAACTCAGTAACGCTTTAGGGGATAATAAGTGTTTTGAATCCCCCATTTATCGGGAAGGAATCGAAACCCTATTAATCTTACTTTCCCTTTTTGCTCCCCATCTTAGCGAAGAATTATGGCAAGCTTTAGGTCATAGCCAATCAATTCACCTGCAACCCTGGCCAAAAGTTGATCCCACTGCCCTTATTGTGGACGAGATTACCCTTGTCATCCAAATTTTGGGAAAAACCAGAGGCACGATACAAGTTCCCGCTAGTGCCGATAAAAGCACCCTAGAAACCCTCGCCCTGGAATCGGAAATCGCCCAACGTTATTTAGAGGGCAAGGAAATCAAAAAAGTGATTGTTGTCCCGGGCAAATTAGTTAACTTTGTCGTGGTTTAAATGACAGCAATTATCACAATGGTAGGGAATTAAGAACCTTTTCAGTTATCAGTAACCAGTTAGATTAACACTTTCTATTAAAAACTATCGATAGATGGGCAAAATAGAAACTATACAATTAGCATTGTCTGTAAATAAGAACAACCTATGGATATTGAATCAACTAAAGTTACTCCTGAAGAAATTGCCCAGTTTCGCGCTGAATTGGCAGAGGATTCTAACGCATTAGGAGATATTGACTTAATTGAGCGGTGTGATGGCGATTTGGAGTATGCTGCTATGAGATTAGCAAGGCGTTCAAATATTGATACAGTGAGGGCAGATGAAGATAATTTTTGGCAACAAGCTATCACCCAAGCACGTCAATTAATATGTCATGACCGAGTTAAAGATGATTTAGCACCTAATATATTAGGCGGATTAGTTGGTTTACTTGCTACTTCTGGTAATCCAGTTTTGGTAGTGGTAGCAACTCCTCTCGCTATTCACGTTTTTAGGGAAACATTAGACAATTTTTGTGATTAGTTTAGATACCTGATGCGGTAAAAGCAGCCCAATAAAAAGGGTTATTGAACAGCTTATAATTAAGTTCAAACCCTTTTATTCTAATTTGTTCATCTTCAATCATATCCATCAATCGATTAAATTCTTTTGATGTTAATTTTTGTTGCATTGACTTGACAATTTTTAGGCAACTATCCAACTGATTAAAGTATTCTTGTACGGTTAAATTCTGTAACCAATTTTGTGCAGTTTTTAAAGCAACTGGTACAGAAACTTGCTGATTCTCATCAAATAAAATCTCATATAATTTAATCATCAAGAAGGAGGTTGATAGGTCATTAACTGTCCATAAACTACTGACAACGCTGGGACTTCCCGCAAACAGAAAACCACTGGGTAAACCGATATATTCATCGCTGATAGAGTTTAAATCAATTAAGCCAGTTTCGCAAGCGGAAAGGGTGATAAGGCGGCATTTATTCAAGCGCAGTTCAAAGATTTCGCCTAATGTTAAGGGTTCCTTATTCGCTAAAAATAAGGCAGATTCAAGGGGATTAGCTGGGTTAAAGCTTCCATGACAGGAGAAGTGATAACAGTGGTTATCTGAGGATTTTAGATGGGGAAGAACAGCGTTTTTAGTGGCGTTATCTTGGGCGATAACTTGAGGTTCAGTAAAGAAAGTTGAGAGGATATTAACTTCTAAGTCAGTGTAAGATAAGTCTTTAGTGGGGTTTTGAATAGCGAACAGTTTATTAAAGTCGGAATGGTGAAAAGTTTGGGTGATTTTTTGCAAGATTTGACAACTGGGGGCATATTGTACATCATGCTTATCCTGTAAAATTTGGTTTTTGTTAATCGGGAAAGCGTGAATAGGGAGAATATGCAAAAACAAATGGGGAATAATAATTAAGCGTTGACAAGTATCGGGAATCAGGGCAAGAATATCATTAATATGCAGAATATCAGCAAAAGTCTGTAAGAGGTTAGACAGTTGATTTCTCCATTCTTGCTTGCCATTTTTGGAGTAGTAAAGCTCTCGATAATTGTCAAATATATCTGAGAATTGATTTTTATCATTTTCGGAAGATTGCCAAACTTTAACCTCTCCCTCAGCAGACACGACAAAAGCGAGTATTTTCTCCCCTGTAATGTACCATTGAAGCAGACAAGTTTCAGCATCAGTTAAAGCTTGAATCTCTGTAAATGCGATCGGCTCAACTTTTTGAGTGATGCTAAAGAGAGTATCTTTAATTTCTCTTGCAATAAAATTATCTAAGTCTTGTTGATATTCCTTCAGATAACTGTGATCTTGAACGTAGGGAGTTAAGTTATCACGACTCATTAAATTCTGGTTAATGCTTTGATGTTGTAAGCGGATTTGTTCATTAAAAACTCGTTGTTTTAATTCATTTAATTGGGCGATAATTTCTTGACTAACGCCTTGGGGGTGTAGGTTTTTCTGGGTCATTAATTCCACCAGATTACGCCCTTTACTGCGTTCGATATATTCTAATGCCTTCTCAGGCTGATTGAGGTTAAGATGGGCTTGCACAATGCGATGGAAAACACCAATAGCATTGGATAAAACCTCTTGACGACTTTGGGGGTTTAATGCTTCTAAGCGAGCATTTTCGACGGCTTTAATGGCAGTATTATAGGCTTCTGTGGCAGGTTGCCATTGTTCTTCGCTGTAGTGAAGATTGCCTAAATTTTTTGCAGCCGTTGAACATAACAGGGGATAAGCGTCAGAAGTAAATACTCCTAATGCGTCATTGTAAGCCGCGATCGCTCTTTCTAAATTGTCAGCTTTCTCCCCTCTGATTCTGTCACGGTAAGCAATAGCGAGATTATGCTGTGTCCTTGCCCATTCTTGGGGAAATGCCTCAAAAGTATAAACTTTCAAAGCTTCCTGGCAAGCGGCGATCGCCCTTTCTAAATTATCGGCTATCCCCCCTCTGATTCTGTGATTGTAAGCGAAGGCGAGAATACCTTGTGTCATTGCCCATTGTTGGGGAAATGCGTCAAACGTATAAACTTTCAAAGCTTCCTGGCAGTAGGCGATCGCTTTTTCTAAATTGTCAGCTTTCTCCCCTCTGATTCGGGCACCGTAAGCAACAGCGAGATTATTTTGTGTCATTGCCCATTGTTTGGGAAATGCGTCAAAAGTAAAAACTTTCAAAGCTTCATTGTAACCAGCGATCGCCCTTTCTAAATTGTCAGCTTTCTCCCCTCTGATTCGGTCACTGTAAGCTAAGGCGAGACCATTATGGGTATTTGCCCATTGTTGGGGAAATGCGTCAAACATATAAACTTTCAAAGCTTCATGGCAAGCGGTGATCGCCCTTTCTAAATTCTCAGCTCTATCACCTCTGATTCGTTCACTGTAAGCACCAGCGAGAGTATTATGGGTATTTGCCCATTGTTCGGGAAATGCGTCATAAGTATAAACTTTCAAGGCTTCATGGCAAGCGGTGATTGCCCTTTCTGCATTATCAGCTCCATCACCTCTGATTCGGGCACCGTAAGCAACAGCGAGAGTATTATGGGTATTTGCCCATTGTTCGGGAAATGCGTCATAAGTATAAACTTTCAAGGCTTCGTGGCAGGCAGTGATCTTCCCTTCTAAATTATCAGCTACCTCCCCTCTGATTCGGTGACCGTAAGCACCAGCGAGAGTATTCTGTGTCCTTGCCCATTCTTGGGGAAATGCCTCATAAGTATAAACTTTCAAAGCTTCATTACAAGCAGCGATCGCCCTTTCTACATTATCAGCTACCTCCCCTCTGATTCTGCTAAGGTAAGCAATAGCGAGATTATTCTGTATTGTTGCCCATTGTTCGGGAAATGCCTCAAAAGTTCTCACTTTCAAAGCTTCCTGGCAGTAGGCGATCGCTTTTTCTAAATTGTCAGCTTTCCCCCCTCTGATTCTGCCACTGTAAGCAGCCGCGAGATTATTTTGTGTCATTGCCCATTGTTGGGGAAATGCGTCAAACGTATAAACTTTCAAAGCTTCCTGGCAAGCGGCGATCACTTTTTCTAAATTGTCAGCTTTCTCCCCTCTGATTCTGTGATTGTAAGCTAAGGCGAGATTATTCTGTGTTGTTGCCCATTGTTGGGGAAATGCGTCAAACGTATAAACTTTCAAAGCTTCCTGGCAAGCGGCGATCGCCCTTTCTAAATTGTCAGCTTTCTCCCCTCTGATTCTGTCACTGTAAGCTAAGGCGAGATTATTCTGTATTGTTGCCCATTCTTGGGGAAATGCCTCAAACGAATAAACTTTCAAAACTTCATCGTAACTGGCGATCGCCCTTTCCAAATTGTCAGCTTTCTCCCCTCTGATTCTGTCACTGTAAGCTAAGGCGAGATTATTCTGTGTCCTTGCCCAATCTTGGGGAAATTCGTCTAAAGTTCTCACTTTCAATGCTTCCTGGCAAGCGGCGATCGCCCTTTCTAAATTGTCAGCTTTCTCCCCTCTGATTCTGTCACTGTAAGCTAAGGCGAGATTATTCTGTGTCCTTGCCCAATCTTGGGGAAATTCGTCTAAAGTAAAAACTTTCAAGGCTTCCTGGTAAGCGGTGATCGCCCTTTCTAAATTGTCAGCTTTATCCCCTCTGATTCTTTGACGGTAAGCTCCACCGAGACTATTCTGTGTATCTGCCCAATTTTGGGGAAATGCGTCAAGGTAAAAAACTTTCAAAGCTTCATGGTGAGCGGCGATCGCCCTTTCCAAATTGTCAGCTTTCTCCCCTCTGATTCTGTCGCGGTAAGCATTAGCGAGATTATTCTGTGTCATTGCCCATTGTTGGGGAAAAGCGTCAAAAGTATAAACTTTTAATGCTTTATTCAAAGTGGTGATCGCCCTTTCTAAATTCTCGGCTTTCCCCCCTCTGATTCTGTTACGGTAAGCAATAGCTAGAATATTCTGTGTTATTGCCCAATCTTGAGGAAATGCGTCAAAAGTAAAAACTTTCAAAGCTTCCTGGCAAGCGGCGATTGCGTTTTCTAAATTGTCAGCTTTCTCCCCTCTGATTCTGTCGCGGTAAGCATTAGCTAGAATACTTTGTGTTCTTGCCCAATCTTGGGGAAATGCCTCACAACTTATCATAGTTAAGGCAACTTCACAGCCATTGATCGCAAGTTCTTGGTTGACAGCAATGTTGCCGAGGGGAAATTGTGCAGAGAAATTACTAAAGTTGGCAATATCAGCAGCGATAAAATGTGCCTGCTTAGGATTGGCTTGCGTTAATGCCTCTCTCGCCCAACTAACTAAGATTCGCGCTAAATTATCATCCAACTTATCAAGATTCTGCGCCCAGAAGGGATAAATTACTTGAGGGTTAGGATTTTCAGAAATTTTTCGTAATGTCTCCATTAGGAAATTGAGATAATCTTGTTGGTTAGGTATTTCAACGTCAAGAGTTACTCCTTGTGACGGTTGATATACGAAACGAGAGGCAGAGGATCGGTTAAACGATTCTATTTTCCGTCTAAATGCAGGAAAGATAAGCGTTAAGATTCCCAAAGGAATACCAATAAAGATAATAGACAGAAGAATTATAAAACTTCTGCCAAGCTTGTATATTAGCTTGCCTATAATAGGAATTAACTGACTACGCTTTTTTTTTATGGGTTCTTGTTGTTTAATAGGTTCTTGTTGTTTAATAGGTTCTTGTTGTTTAATAGGTTCTTGGTAAGCAGCGATCTCCATTTCTAAATTGTCAGCTTTCTCCCCTCTGATTCTGTTACGGTAAGCTAAGGCGAGATTATTCTGTGTACTTGCCCAATCTTCGGGAAATGCTTCAAAAGTATAAACTTTCAAAGTTTCTTGGTAAGCGGCGATCGCCATTTCTAAATTTTCTGCTTTATCCCCCTTGATTCTGTCTTCAAAAGCAAAAGCCAGAAACGTTTGTGTATCTGCCCAATCTTTAGGAAATGCGTCAAAAGTATAAACTTTCAAAGCTTCTTGGTAGTAGGCAATCGCCCTTTCTAAATTGTCAGCTTTCTCCCCTCTGATTCTGTTCTTGTAAGCAATAGCGAGATTATGCTGTGTCATTGCCCAATCTTCGGGAAATGCGTCAAAAGTATAAACTTTCAAAGCTTCTTGGTAGTAGGCGATCGCCATTTCCAAATTGTCAGCTTTCTCTCCTCTGATTCTGTGACGGTAAGCAATAGCGAGATTATTCTGTGTCATTGCCCAATCTTCGGGAAATGCGTCAAAAGTATAAACTTTCAAAGCTTCTTGGTAGTAGGCGATCGCTCTTTCTAAATTGTCAGCTTTCTCTCCTCTGATTCTGTGACGGTAAGCAATAGCGAGACTATTGTGTGTAGCAGCCCATTTTTCAGGAAATGCTTCACGGGTATAAACTTTCAGAGCTTCTTGATAACAAATAATTTCCTCTTCTAAATTTTCCGCTTTATCCCCTCTGATTCTCTCACTATAAGCAGTAGAAAGAAAATTATAGTGTATATCTGCCCAATCTTTAGGGAAAGCATCAAAAGTATAAACTTTTAACGCTTCTTGTAAGCAGGAGATCGCCCTTTCTAAATTTTCTGCTTTATCCCCCTTGATTCTGTCTTCAAAAGCAAAAGCCAGAAACGTTTGTGTATCTGCCCAATCTTTAGGAAAAGCATCAAAAGTCCTCACTTTTAAGGCTTCTTGATAGTAGGCAATCGCCCTTTCTAAATTGTCAGCTTTCTCCCCTCTGATTCTGTTCTTGTAAGCAATAGCGAGATTATTCTGTGTATTTGCCCAATCTTCGGGAAATGCGTCAAAAGTATAAACTTTCAAAGCTTCTTGGTAACAAATAATTTCCTCTTCTAAATTGTCAGCTTTCTCCCCTCTGATTCTGTCACTGTAAGCAATAGCAAGACTATTGTGTGTAGCAGCCCATTTTTCGGGAAAAGCGTCAAAAGTATAAACTTTCAAAGCTTCTTGGTAGTAGGCGATTGCTCTTTCTAAATTGTCAGCTTTATCCCCTCTGATTCTGTCACGGTAAGCATCAGCGAGATTATTCTGTGTCGCTGCCCATTCTTGGGGAAAAGCGTCAAAAGTATAAACTTTCAAAGCTTCTTGGTAAGCGGCGATCTCCCTTTCTAAATTTTCTGCTTTATCCCCAACTCCACTTTTAACAGGAGGAATTCTATTTGTTCCTTGCGCTACAAATTCCCAATCATCACCTGAGTTCTTACAAAACAATAAAATCTCCTCAGCTTCTATTGCTTCAACACTCGGTACAGGAAAATCTCGCTCCCCTAATTGTCGTGCGAAAGTAGCCGCATCTTCTTGAGTCTCAAATATTAATATTGTATCCTTATTGCCTGTGCTTATAGTATGAATACCCTCATTGTCTGTTCCCACATTGTAAAGCAGAACATAAACAGTTTGAGGTAACTGATTAGAGGGTTGCTGCTGAAAATACTGAGTCAAAGAAACAGTTAAATCTTTTAGATTAACCTGTAAATTTTGTAAAATTATCCCTGTACTTTCCCCTTGTTGAAAAATCCCAATCAGTAAATGCTCTGTATCAATAGATTCACTCCCTAATTTATCAGCAAATGATAATGCACTGTTTAAAACGAGTTTTGCCGACTCTGTAAAAGGAATATCTACAGGATTCATTTCTGGGCTAATTCCTGAACCCTTTCCTAGAATTTTTTCAACTTCAATTCGAGCATTTTTTAGCGTTATTCCCTGCTGTCTTAAAACTTGCGACGCAACTCCTGATGCTTCACCGATTAACCCTAAAAATATAAACTCCGCTCCTACAAAATTATGCCCCAAGCGACGCGCTTCCTCCTGCGCTAACATAATTACCTTAATCGCTTTCTCTGTAAACCGTTCAAACATAATTTAGACTCCTTATCACTTCTAAACCACGAAACTTATCAGAACTACAACACCTTGATTCGCCATTCCGTAAAAAATTGGACATAATTGAATGAGGACGATGATAATTGATTAATGAGGTTTAGGTATGTTTGGGTGCGTTGTTCATTCATAGCGTGGCAGATGGGGAATTGATGGGTAGGGGCGAAGCATTCGGATAAAAAATCTAGGGTTTCAGCGATAGATTATGCACGAATGCTTCGCCCGTACAGGGATTTAATGGGGAGATTATCAGAATTGTATCACAGGGATGATAGGCTAAGGTTATTGTCTGGGGTAGGGGCGAAGCATTCGGATAGAAAATTTAGGGTTTCAGTGATAGATTATGCACGAATGCTTCGCCCGTACAGGGATTTAATGGGGAGATTATCAGAATTGTATCACAGGGATGATAGGCGAAGGTTATTGTCTGGGGTAGGGGCGAAGCATTCGGATAGAAAATCTAGGGTTTCAGTGATATGTTATGCCCGAATGCTTCACCCCTACAGGTTATTCGTCCCCGCAGGTTATTTGTCCCCACAGGTTATTTGCCCCTACATTGGTTTGAATTTATTCAGATTGTTCTCGTCTTGTTCCCAATTTCGCGGATTATCAAGAATGTATTGCCGGATTTTTTGATAAGAATTTTCATTGCGAATGATATGTTCATAATAATTGCGCTGCCAAATTTTCAGGCGATCGCCACATAAACGATTAATTTTACGACTAGAAATTGATTTGAAATTCTGCACAATAGCCCCCAAAGATTCCGGCATTGTACCGTGAGTATATTGAGAATCGTATTCGGTCTTTTCCAGATCATAATTTTGTATTACTATAATTCCATGAATATGATTGGGCATGACAATAAAAGTATCTAGTTCAATAAACTTAAAATGTAGAGGCAGTCTATACCATACTGCTTCAAAAGTATCACCAAGTAAATTTCGCTCTATATTTCCTTCAACAATTTCACCAAATAAATACTGCTTTTGATAAGAACAAATTGTGATATAATAAGCTCCATTAAGCCTATAATCATAGCCTTTTAAACGAATAGATTGTCGATGTTTTTTGTGTTCATTCATGGCGTGGTAGATGGTGGCGGTTAATTCAGTTATCTTTAGCGATAGGTTATTGTTCGGGGGTAGGGGCGAAGCATTCGGGCAATAACTTATCGCTGAAACCCTAGATTTTCTATCCGAATGCTTCGCCCCTACAGGGATTTAATGGGGAGATTATCAAAATTGTATCACAGGGATAATATCCAAAAAAAATCCTAGTCAATCAAATAATCAAAAAAAATCATAATTTAGACAGGATTGGGTGCGTTGTTCGTTCATGGGTTGAGATTGTTTTATAAAAGTTTTTTAAATTCTTCAATAGTTAATCCCGAACCTTTAATAATTGTTCCCATTGTATAGGCATTAATTGGATTCGTCCTTGAAATAGTGAGAATATTTTCTCCATCAGTCATCATAATATGTTTTCCCTGTCGAACAATCTGAAATCCTGCTTTTTCAAATGCTTTAATTGCTCGTTGATGATTAATTCCAGGAAGACTAGGCATGATTTAATTCAACTTCTACATAATAAGATTCGATCCCTTGATTTAATTCTGCAGCAACTTCTAAATAAGACTGAATTGCATCTTGAATATTATTGAGTGCTTCTTCTTTAGTTATCCCTTGAGAAGCACAGCCAGGTAAACTAGGACACCAAACAGCATATCCCTCTTCTGATTGCTTGAGATTGACTTGATATTGCATATTTTTAAGATCATCCCGTCCTTAATAAAAATTTGGGCAAAACTATTATTGTAATGCTTCAATGCGATCTGCTTCGGCGGCTTCGGCTATAATTTCTGCTTCTATTGTTTCTTTGTTAGTATGATAGTAAGTTAGAGCGGCATAAACTTGTGCCAAAGAAAGATGAGGGATTTCATCGGCAATTTCTTCAGGACTATATCCTAACTTATACCAGATCACTATTCTTCGTACAGTAACAGCAGTTCCCGCGATAATAGGACAACCTCCATGAATTTTGGGATCGCTTTTTATGAAAGTGCCAATATTGATATCTGTGAGCATAACTTTCTCTGATTCATTCTCAACTAATTAAACTAAATAGGATTCTATGCTTTTATCACCATTCTAGCATGGCCTAAACATTGGTCGGGGTAGGGGATTGAATGGGGAGATTATCAGAATTCTATCACAGGGACGATAGCCGAAAAAAATAATAGTCAATCAAACAATCAAAAAAATCATAGTTTAGACGGGATTGGGTGCGTTGTTGATTCATCGGTTAAAATAAGAGTAATTTAGAATTAAGGATTGAGTTATGCCGCAACAAACCTGTGAAGCCGTCTTTGAAAATGGCGTTTTACGTCCTCTTAGTAATCTCCAACTCAATGAAGGACAGTGCGTTAAACTGACTATAGAATCGAATTCAATTTCCCAGCTTACTCCCCAAAAATGGTCAGAAACGGGTATAATCGCCCAGTTAACAGCAAATCCGATTAAAATTGAAGATTTCCATCCTCTTACCAGAGAAGAAGCGAATGAACGCTGGTGAATCTCAACCCTTCTTTATTGATTCTAATATTTGGCTGTATCGCTTCATTGTCAATGTCAATTGTAGCGATCCCCTAATGCCATTATCATAAAAATGAAGTGTAACCTAATCTCGGAAAACTGCTTTTTCAGCTTCTTCTAAATCGTCATCACTGATCACAACATCTTTCCATAAACCTTTAATTTGAGTCTTATTGCGAGAACCTTCAAGTTGATGAATGACCGTTTTTTTTAAGGCTTCTAATTCTTCCTGAATGACTTGAATCGGAAGTAAAACATATTGACTCATGGCAAATAATACCCTTACTCTTTGATTTGAGGGATGATAGCCGAGAGAAATCCTAGTCAGTCAAATAATCAAAAAAAATCATAATTTAGACAGGATTGGGTGCGTTGTTCGTTCATGGGTTGAGATTGTTTTATAAAAGTTTTTTAAATTCTTCAATAGTTAATCCAGAACCTTTAATAATTGTTCCCATTGTATAGGCATTAATTGGATTAGCCCTTGGAATAGTGAGAATATGTTGTCCATCAGTCATGGTAATATGCTTACCCTGTCGAACAATCTGAAATCCTGCTTTTTCAAACGCTTTAATTGCTCGTTGATGATTAATTCCAGCAAGACTAGGCATGATTTAATTCAACTTCTACATAATAAGATTCGATCCCTTGATTTAATTCTGCAGCAACTTCTAAATAAGACTGAATTGCATCTTGAATATTATTGAGTGCTTCTTCTTTAGTTGTCCCTTGAGAAGCACAACCGGGTAAACTAGGACACCAAACAGCATATCCCTCTTCTGTTTGTTTGAGATTGACTTGATATTGCATATTTTATCATCCCGTACTTAATTGAAAATTAGGCAGAACCTAATGAGGGTTGGATAGGATTGGGTGCTTTGTTCGTTTGATTCAATTATAAGCGATTCATCGGCGATCATCAAGAGTTGGGGATTGGTGGTAGGGTTGTCAAAAATGCGATCGCACTGTATAATCTTAATTGATATATAAGCTAATTCTACTCACTTGAACTAAATCATCATGAATCAAAAACCGTACCAAGTAGAAGCATTTTGGGATCGAGAAGCGCAAGTGTGGGTAGCAGAGAGTGAAGATATTCCGGGATTAGTCATCGAAGCTGATACCATCGAAGCTTTAACAGCTAAATTACGACAGATGATTCCAGAATTATTACAACTAAATCATCTAATTACTCTTGAACCTCAAGCAGCGATAACTTTTGAACTCATTAGTCATCGTCAAGAATCAATTGAGTGCGCTGTTTAGATTGAATGGGGAGATTATCAGAATTGTATCACCGGGATGATAGCCGAAAAAAATCCGGCTCTTATAGGTTCTGTGTGATAAGTTTAACTTACAATATGATCGATCAATCTTTGTGTCCTTTGTGTCTTTGTGGTTCCTTCCACCCCCTCGCTAGGAGGAATGTATCTTAGAATACATTTCACCCACCAAATCCAAGAGAGCCAAAATCCTAGTCAATCAAACAATCAAAAAAATCATAATTTAGACAGAATTGGGTGCGTTGTTCGTTCATGGGTTGATTTTTTTTATCCGACACTCCGCACTTCAAAATGTAGCATAAAATAGCATAAACTCATTCAAGAAAAAAATAAATAAAAATACTCAGAGAATTAGTCCCAAAAAAGTGAGACAATCAAAAAGCTCAAAAATCTATTAAAGGTACAAAAATTGTCTCCTATCTCAGAGGTAAAAATTAAAAACCTAGATCACTTAGGAATAGTAGCCGGACTAATTGACGAAATAAGAATAGTTGAAATAATCAACTCTAAATTAGGAATTGACTCCCGAGAAAAAATTTCAGCAGGAACAGTGGTCAAAGCTATTCTAATCAATGGATTAGGATTTGTTTCAAGGCCTTTATACTTATTTAGTCAATTTTTTGAAGATAAAGGAATCGAAGAATTATTGGGAGAAGAAATAAAAACCGATTATATCAATGATGATAAAATTGGGAGAGTCATGGATGAATTATACAAACATGGACTGAATGATATATTTATAGAAGTTGTCTTATCGGTCATCAAAAAATTTAAAATAGAGACAAAATATTCTCATCTAGAGGCCACATCATTGCTACAAAGAGAGCATCTCATTTATGCAAGTGAGTAATTATACTTATCCCTAAAACTGTTTTCTAGCAAGGTTTTCAAAATAGCTTGACATAAAAACCTGATTTAGGGGTTACAAAGGTGAGATGCTCCCGCTACAAATTAGTCCCCCTATAGAACCCCCTTGAGCCATCTTGCACACTTTTCTCTTTTTGTCAAATTTTATGTTAAGAAAGATGTGACTAATGGATAGCTTATCAAGGGGGAATCGAAACCAAAGTTTATCTTCAATTTAATTATAAACAGCTACTTATTGACCAAAATTTAATGATCAATGGGATAAAAATTAGCCAACTCTAAAACTGATCTAAAAATTAGCCCGCAATGGGGAAAATTTTGGCTAGGATCAAATCATAGTCATAATTGAGACTAGACGAGTTTCCCTTTTTTTACTTTATTACTGGCAATTACAGTTATGGTTAGCAATATTCCCTTTTCTATCCCCGAACATAGCCTCGATCGAGATTGTACCACCCTCTCCCGTCACGTCCTGCAGCAACTACAAAGCTTTTCCCCCGACGCGCAGGATTTAAGCGCAATTATGAGTCGGATTGCCCTAGCGGGGAAATTAATTGCCCGTCGTCTCAGTAAAGCGGGATTAATGGCGGATGTGCTAGGTTTTACTGGAGAAACCAACGTACAAGGGGAATCGGTCAAGAAAATGGACGTTTTTGCCAATGAAGTATTTATCTCGGTTTTTAAGCAAAGTGGTTTAGTTTGCCGTCTTGCTTCCGAGGAAATGGATAAACCCTATTATATCCCAGAAAACTGTCCCATCGGTCGCTATACCCTACTCTACGACCCGATCGATGGTTCTTCCAATGTGGATATTAACCTAAATGTGGGTTCGATTTTTGCCATCCGTCAACAGGAAGGCAATGATTTAGACGGAGAAGCCCTAGATTTACTGCAAAATGGTCGTAAACAAATCGCCGCTGGCTATATTCTCTACGGACCCTCGACTATTTTAGTTTACTCGATCGGTCGCGGTGTTCATGCCTTTGTCCTTGACCCCAGTTTAGGGGAATTTATCCTTGCCCAAGAGAATATTATTATCCCCGATCACGGTCCAATTTATAGTACCAATGAGGGCAATTTTTGGCAGTGGGATGAGGCAATTCGCGACTATACCCGTTATGTTCACCGTCATGATGGTTACACAGCCCGTTACAGTGGGGCATTAGTGGGAGATATCCACCGAATTTTAATGCAGGGAGGCGTTTTTCTCTATCCGGGTACTGTTAAAAATCCCCAGGGAAAATTGCGCTTAATTTATGAAACTGCTCCCCTTGCTTTTTTAATTGAACAGGCAGGAGGTAAAGCTAGTGATGGGGTGACAAATCTTTTAGATATCGTTCCCGATAAATTACACACCCGCACACCTTTAGTGATCGGTAGTGTCGAAGATGTTAAATTGGTAGAGTCTTTTATCGCTGATCGCCGTCATCGCGATCGAGTTTAACTTATAGTTTTATTTCGAGATATTGACATGGATTTACAAGCTCTGAAGTGGACTAAAAATGTTAGGCGAAACGATGGTACATGGGCATATCGGAAATATAAGGTTTCATCGCCCTTCCAACTGGCATGGAAAGACGATGAAGTCAATGCCAATAAACCCGAAAAAGATAGTTTGATACTACTCAGACAGCGAGGGTATGTTACCCATTTAGTAAAAGTTCTCGACTGCAAAGCCAAACGTGAAATTGGCAAGGATAATTACGACATCTATCGAATTGTTAAGGTGCTTTGGGCTATTGATTTTGATAATCGACCTGTATCAGCAAAAGCAGATAAGATGTTTGATTATCGAGTCAGGTATCAGGGTGGGAATGTGATGGAATTGGAGAAGTTACCAACTTTCAGACAGCGTTGGGATGACGATGGCGGTTTGGGGGGATTCCAAACTTACATTCGGAATTTATTGGGGCTGTCAAGCAATGACTAAGATCCTTGTTAAGCTTGTGTTATAGTATTGAGCAGATATAGGGCAACCGCTATGACTGCTATAGTTCAGGAACTTTTAGATACCTTTGACCGCTTGACAGACTCAGAGCGCTCAGATTTGCTATTAGAGATTCTGAAGCGGACAATTCACCTGGATTTTCCGCCCTTATCTGATGAAGATCTAGTCCTCAATGCCGAGGGAATTTTTCTAGAATTAGATGATCAGGAAGCTTCCTATGGATAGCCCTGATCGTGGTCAGGTTTGGCTGGTTGATCTGGGTTATGTGGCCAAAGTCAGACCCTGTTTGGTTATCAGTATTCCTGCGCGCAATCAAGAGCGTGCCTTAGCGACTCTGGTTCCACATACGACAAGCTCTCGTGGTTCAAGATTGGAAGTGAAAGTCTAAGCTAGCTTCCTTAGAGAAGGAGTCTTTGATGTACAAAACATCGTTACAATTCCCCATGCAAAGCTTTTGCGTAAATTAGGAAATCTGACATCTGAGCAAATGATGGAGGTTGAGAATGCGTTACTTTTTTGGCTAGGGTTTGAAGAGAGGAATGATCAAGAAAGCGAAGATTAGTCTGTGCGCTAGTTGCAGCGGAAACATAATCAATAGTTAGGGTTTGCGGCAAAAAGTTTTTCGTGGAGTGTGGGGTGTGGGGTTTTACCGGTTTTGAGGTGGCCAATTACCTAATTTTTAGGGAAAAAGTCCAGGGATTTTCCCCCTGATCACTCCCATACCTGGTACTTTTTGATTGACAAAAAGTCTAAAAGTCTTACCCAACAAGGTTTTTAGATTTATTCAGCAAACCCTATATAGGGTTTGCTGCAAAAAGTACGGGTGAAGCATTCGGATAGAAAATCTCCGGTTTCACCGATAGGTTATTGCTCGAATGCTTCCCCCCTACAGGACGCTATGCTGTTGTAATCGTCGAAACTGTTCATCTGAGTAGGTAGGGTGCGTTAGGAGCGCCACAATATTATTTAATTTACATTAATTACATAGGCGACGTAACGCACCAATATTATCCTAAATCCGTTGAGTAACCCACAGAAAACGAGTTTCTCGGAGAAACCCGTTTTCTACCTCTAGTGTTACTCCGTTGGATATTTTTTCGGTAAATGGAGTAGGTGAAGCAATTAGGGGTATTGGTGAAACAGGCTTTTTGACTGCTTGTAAGGCATTTAAAACCTGTTGTGCTGTCCATCTTTGTTTTCTATCTTTTTGCAAACACCCTTCAATAATCGGTTTAAACTCTTTCGGTAAACTGGGGATTTGTAAATCACAATTCATCACCTTTGCCATTAACTGGTGAATATCATTATTAAACTTATAGGGAAGTTGATTAGTCGTCATTTCGATTAACATAATACCTAATGACCACAAATCCCAGGCTGAGGAAATATCCCCCCTAAAGGCTTCGGGAGGCATATAAATAATTGTACCGGTATTGTGGACTGTTTGAGTGTGGCTTTTGTTATTTAAGGTTCTAATTAAGCCAAAATCTGCTAACTTGTATTGTTGATTAACCTTGAGGATATTACCCGGTTTTAAATCTCGATGCACTTTATTTTGTCGATGAAGATAATTTAAGCCCTGGGCGACTTGAGCAGTAATATTTGTAATCTCATCCGCTGACAAACTGGCTTTGGCAATGTGATTTTCTAGGCTACCCTGTGCCAATTCCATCACTAAATAAAGCATCTCTGTATTGAGAAAAGTAAATTCCCCCACCGCATAACTCTTAATTAAATTAGGATGTTCTAACTTTCTGGAATTTGTTAACTCAATTAATTTATCATCGCTACTTTCGGGGATAACTTTAATGGCAACTTCTTTGACCGATGTATTTCTGACCATTTCACTAGCATGAAATACACCACCAAAACCACCCGCACCGAGAAATTTATTAAGACGATAGGGGCCTATTTGTTGCCCTTCTAACATCTTCATCATTTGGTCTAGCATAATAATAACTCCTGAATTAGCCAATTTTTACGTTCTGTAACTATCCTATTAAGTGGGTGGTTTTAACGAAGGCAAGAAGCAAAAGCTTTATCGAAATGTGTAATTAATTTTGCTTAGGTACTTAATACTAAATCTGGCTATTAAATACTGATTATTTATTCCCTCGAGTAGAAAACCAGTTTCTCGGAAAAACCCGTTTTCTGTGCATTACTCAAGGGATTTAGTATTAGTATGACTTGGGGTTCGGTTATCTCATAATCAAAAAAGGTGGGCGATAAACCCACCAGAAAAATAACCCAAAAACCTTAACGATAATTAGGACTTTGGATATCTCTAAGACGCGCTTCGGGACGTTTAAATCTGTCCATTTGTGCCTCAAAGAATTGACGATTTTTAAGTAAATGTTTGGGATTAGGATCGTCGAGGGGATAAAGTAAAGCAGTGCGTAGAGCTTGAATAACTGCTGAAGTAACATTATACATCGAGCGCTGGAAACTAATACCCAATTGAATCAAAATATCGTCTTCCCCCCGGCAGTTTTGCTGATAGTAATCGATCAGATATTGGGGTAAAAAATGATACATATCATCCATTAACAAAGTGGGAGGAATTCCCGCAGTACCCACGGGGAAAACATCCGCATAAAGAATGCCATAGTGAAAGTCTTTTTGTTCGTCAGGAACCTGTTTTGCTTGGGCATTATAAGACTTTGTACCCCGGAAGGGAGCAGTACGATAAAAGACCGCTTCTACATAGGGTAAAGCTGCTTCATAAAGCCAAGTAAAAGCCTTTGATTTGGGGATAATTTCGTAGCATTGACCATCAATATAAACGTGATGATAAATCGGCCGGCCAGCGATGGCAAAAATACCATTAACGAGGAAATTCATGGCATCAGGAACACCTTTAAACCCTCCTTCATCGTAGATATCGGACATCTCGAAAAATACCGGGGCCATCACTTCCCAGAATAGTCCTAAATTAGAGTAGTAGGACATCATCCGCACCTGTTCCAAAAACATATCGGGGAACAGGTCATAAAGTTTTATCATGACGGGATTTTTCTTGAAATAGGCCTTAATAGCGCGGTCGGCATTTTGGCGATATTCTTCTGAATCAAGATAGGCATCAAATAAACCCCAACCCATATCGCGGCCATGCCATAACATGGCTTGCATACAGGCTTCGGCAAATTCCATATTAACGCGGTCATGCCAAAGATGATGGATTAATCTGGGCATTTTTCTGGTTTTACCTTTATCCATGAATTCTAACAATTCAGGGTGAGCGGAACCCGTACCGCGCCAGATGCGTAAATCGGCATTATCGCCAGCGTAATGATTTTGTAGGTCTAGGTATTCTTGGGGCAGAAAATATTTAAAAAAGGGCAAAGGATCGAGGAAAACTCGTTCGGCAATATAGAGCAGATCTCGCCAATAAAAATCCATCGGTACGGCATAAGCTTTATAAATGCCGATAATTTGCATCAGGTTTTCGGGAGTATCCGGCAACATGGAGCCACCCGCTTCTAACCGGTGGATAATGTCGGCGAATTCGTGAGTAGAAGGGGGAATTTTGGCTTTGATTAATGTCCCAGTCATAGTTTTAGGTAAAGTAATTAGCAGCGGTTACAATAATTCGGAAACAGCGAGGGATAACTAACTATTACTCAAATATTTACCCCGATTAAACCAGTTGGTTTTTGAGGACTTTTGCGGAGATTTTTTGAGGACAAAACTAGGTTTTGCTTGTCCCGATAAGCTGGCAACCATCGAGTTAGTGGTGGGTTCAATCCAACGGACTAAATAATTGGGTTGAATACCTAAAAAGACGATTAATACCATTAGGACAAAAGCGGGGATAGTTTCCGATTTCAGGACTTTGGGATAGTAGGCAAGTTTATTATCCAATTTACCAAAACAGGTGCGATTAAGCAGGATAACAAAGTAAACCGCCGTTAAACCGGAAGCGATGATACAGAGAACCGTCTGCACGGGAAAACGGGCGAAACTACCCTGAAAAACGATAAATTCCGCCACAAATCCCACTAATCCGGGAATCCCAGCGCTGGCCATACCGGCGAGAATTAATAGGGCGCTAACCAAGGGTAAACCGCGAATTGGGTTCATTAAACCGTTTAAAACGTCTAAATCTCTAGTTCCGGCTTTGCGTTCGACGATGCCCACCAGATAGAATAAGAGGGCGAGAATAAGACCGTGGCTAATCATTTGCGCGACGGCACCAAGGACGCTTAAACCCGTGCCAGCGGCGGCTGCTACCAGTATATAGCCCATGTGACCGATCGAACTGTAGGCCACCATGCGTTTAATGTCTTTTTGGGCAATAGCGCTCAAGGCCCCGTAAATAACGCTAATAACGCCGACAATTGCCAGTCCGGGGGCGATTAAAGACCAAGTTTCTGGGAATAATTGCAGACCAAAGCGAACTAAGCCATAAGTACCGAGTTTAGCGAGAATACCACCTAGTAAAATTGCTGTAGCGGGGGAAGCTTCCGTATAGGCATCCGGTAGCCAAGTATGGAGAGGTACGAGGGGGATTTTGATGCCAAATCCCACTAACAGCAGAGTTAAGAGCAGTAACTGGGTTTTTTGGGAGAAATCGGCGGTGGAGAGGGAGGAATAGTCAAAAGTACCACCGTTGAGGAAACCTATGCCTAAAAATGCCGCTAGGACTAATAACCCAGAGACAGCAGTATAGAGAAGAAATTTAATCGAAGCATAGCCACGTTTTTCGCCTCCCCAGATAGCAATCATCAGATAAAAGGGGATTAATTCTAGTTCATAGAAAACGATGAACAGCAGCAGGTTTTTGGCCATTAATGCCCCAGAAACCCCGGCGTTAATCAGGAGGATTAGGATGTAATAAAGTCGGGGACGCTCTATTTTTTCTTCGCTACTATAGATAGCTATTCCTGTCAAGAAACAGCTTAAAATAATTAACGGTAAGGACAAACCATCGACTCCGAGGTTATAACTTAAACCGATTGGTTTTGCCCATTCGCGGTATTCAGAAAATTGAAAGCCATTACTGGTTAAGTTATATTGGGTCAGCAGATATAAAGACCAAAGGAGGACGGCGGCAACAAAAAAGAGGGTAATTTGACGTAATTTTGCTGGGGCAAATTTATCGGGGAAAAGACCGACGATAATTGCTCCAATTATTGGCAACCAAAGCAGGGTACTGAGCATATTGGTATCGATCGAATTTATAATGACTGGGATGAGAAAAGGATTAGCCAAACGACACGATGACTAATCTAGAATTGACTAAATTAAACTCACTTTCCCGGTATCGAGATCGTAGTAGGCTCCAACAATTTTTAATTGTTTTTTATCTACTAAATCACCCATGACTGGGGACTTGCCTAATTTCTCTACTTGATAGACAACATTGGATTTAATGGCTCGCTCAAGTTTGTTGGAACCGGGTTGTTTTTCAGCCCGATCAACTCCCACCTGTAGGCCATCGATTAAACTACCGATTTGACCCGGGAAACGACCCCCTTCAATGGTGGCTTTTACCGCTCCACAACGAGAATGGCCAAGGACAACAATTACCTTGGCTCCTAACACCAACGTGCCGAATTCAAGGCTACCAATTTCTTCGGAAGTGGCTAAATTTCCCGCTACCCGACAAACAAATAGATCTCCTAATCCTTGATCAAAAACAATTTCTGCCGGCACGCGAGAATCGGCACAGCCCAAAATTGCCGCAAAAGGGGCTTGACTTTCGGCCACTTCTGTGAGTCGAGTTTGATCGCGGTTAGGACTTTTTTTTCTTCGTTCCCAGAAACGTTGATTGCCTTCCATGAGCATAGTTAAGGCCTGGTCTGGGTTCAATCCTTGATTTTGAGCCGTTAGCCATGGCTGGGAATTAACAGCAGTTTGGGCGTTACTTTTGGACAACTGAGAACCCAAAACAGTGGCGGCTAGACCGGTTCCCAAAAAACCACCCCCATAACGGATTAATTGGCGACGAGAGGTATTGAACATAGGTAATTGTTTCCATATAATCAGGACAAATCCTATTGTCAGGGCCGGGGATGCTAAAGAAAAGCCTAAGTTATCAAATCTTTATCTGAAAACTAGAGAAATTTGTGCTAGTAGGGGCCAGCAGATGATAATACCAATCAAAGCCACCCCCAAAATAATCGACAGAAAGTAAAATTGGGTCTGGCCCGAGACGTTATATTTCAAACTCTGACCACCAAAAACCGTGGCTAATCCCACCAGATTAACGATCCCATCCACCAGAAAGGTATCGATCCAGTTAATAATTTGCGAGATTAATCCGACGACAAAAACGATGGTGACTTTATACAATTGGGCTGTATAAAGGTCGTTGGCAAAGAAATCTTGAAGGGCTTTCGGTTGAAAAACGATCGGTTTGGAGATATTTTCATTCAGATAAATATAGGCTGCCGGAATTACGCCCCCAGCAGTGGAAAGCACCAAGAGAAAAGCAACTCCCAGATTTAAGTTACTTGGTAATAAATGCCATTGCGCTAATAAAATCGGCAGATGAAGGGCGAAACCCATGGTCACAGTCATGGGGATAACTAAGGGCCAAAGAGCTTCCGGAGAGCGCAGGGTCATTGGTTTGATTTTACCGCCAAAGAAAACGCAAAATTCTCTAGTGACACTAAAGGCAGTTAAGGCATTGACCAACAATAGCACTAATAACAGTAAACCACTGATTTCTGCGAGGCGATCGCCCATGCGGGCTAATGACCAAAAACCACCAAAGGGAGGCAGTGCGACTAAACTAGCGGCACCGACGAGATAACAAATGCCAGAAACGGGACGACGGGACCATAAACCGCCGTATTGGCTTAAATCTTGGCTGATATTATTCCAAATGATGTTACCCACCACCATGACTAACAGGGACATAGCGATCGCGTATGTAAAGAGTAACACTAAAGCGGTTTCCGTTTGTCCGGTGGCAACAGCGATAAAAATCAGTCCCATGTAGGCACTGACGGAATAGGAAAGGGAACGCTTAACATCGATCTGGGCGATCGCAATTAACCCCGCACCGATGGCAGTAACAGAGCCAACAATGATCATCACCTGTAAAGTTAAGGGCGATAATTGTAGCACTGGCTCTAATTTCACCAATAACCAAGCGCCAGTGGAAACGACGACGGTATTCCGCAGAATTGTCGCGGGCATCGGTCCTTCCATGGCCTCATCTAGCCATAAATGCAGGGGAAATTGAGCGCATTTACCCATTGGACCTGCAATCAGGGCTAAACAGAGTAAATTAGCCACATTGGGGTTTAAATTGGCTGTAGCCGCCCATTCTGCCAATTGGTCAAAGTTCCAGGTTCCCGCCAGGGGTAAAAGGGCCACCACTCCCATCAAGAGGATTAAATCGCCAATCCGTTTGGTTAGGAAAGCATCCCGCGCCCCCGTTACCACCAGAGATTGATTGAACCAGAAACCAATCAGCAGATAAGTGCCGAGGGTGAGAACTTCTAGCACACAATAGCTGAAAAATAGCGAATTACAGATAACTAGGGCGCACATACCCCCTTCAAAGAGGGCGACGAGAGAATAAAACCTTGCCCAACCCCAATCCATTTCTAGATAGGCGATCGCATATACCTGGGCGGCGAGGTTTAAGCCGGTAATTAGCAGTAAAGCCCCGATATTAACGGCCGAAATCTGCACATCTAAAGATATGCTTAAATCTGCGGCATTTAGCCAATTAAATGCTATAGATTGGGGCGGACGACCCCAAACGGCGAGCAAAGCGAAAAGGCTATGCAAAAAAGCCCAGCAGGTCATGATCAAGTTCAGATAACCGGCCGGTCGCGGGCCGGTTTGCCGGATAATACCGGGAGACCAGGGTAGGGCGAGAAGTGCGCCCGCAAAGGCATAAAGAGGTACCAACCAGATAGTCTGGCTGAAGGACTCGAACATATAACCACCTCAAGAAGAAAAATGATCCTGAATTAAAGTTTAAGGTTTAATGGGTCACTAATAGGCTGTGGCCATTTTTTAACGGGGCATGAATCGGGATGGCTTGACTAGCTTCCAGCAGGTATTTTAAAAAAGCATCGGCAATCACGGAAAGTTGTTTTCCGGCCAGGTAACAAACGTACCAATTGCGCTGAATTGGAAACTGTTCCACGTCGAGGATGGCTAATTCTCCGTTTTCCCCTTCCGAGATGAGAGTGTGCTTAGATAGTACCGATAGTCCCAAACCGCCAGAAATAGCCTGTTTGATGGCCTCGTTACTGCCTAATTCCAAACGCACCTTAACTTTAATATCGTGGAGATTAAATAATTTTTGTACCGCTTGGCGGGTTCCAGATCCCGATTCGCGCATAATAAAAGGTTGATGGTTGAGGCACTCAAGGGGCAGATTTTTCTGGCCCACCAATGGATGATCCCGTCGCGCCACCACCACTAGAGGATTTTCCAGAAAAGACTGAGAACAAAGTTCCACTTCTTCCGGCGGTTGACTGAGAATATAGAGGTCATCCTCGTTATTTAACATTCGCTCTTGCAGTTTCTGGTGATTAGTCACCTGTAGAGCGATGTCGATACCGGGATACTGTTGACAAAATGCCCCCAGTAATCGCGGCACAAAGTATTTAGCGGTAGTAATTACGCCTAAAGTCAGTTTTCCCTGTCTAGTTCCCTTAATATCGGCCACTTTCATCTGAAAGTTGTCCAATTTATTAAAAATCTCTTGACAGGTGAACAGTAATTCCTGACCCGCTTCGGTTAAAAATAAACGTTTGCCAATTTGCTCGAATAGCGGTAAACCCACAGCTTTTGTGAGTTGTTTGACTTGGGTTGAGACGGTAGGTTGAGTGATAAATAACTCCTCGGCCGCCTTGGTGAAGCTACTGTGTCGTGCGGTAGCCTCGAAAACCCTTAACTGGTGCAGGGTTGCCTGTATCAAGTTCTTATCCCCTCCTCAATAATAACTATTTGTCACCATCAATCCTAACGCTTTTATAGATTCTAGTCAATTAACTTTTTGATAAATATAGACTCTACTAGATATAACCGCCGCTTAAGACCTTTTGTCAGCCATCAGCTTTTTTCTCCCTCCTCCCCTCATCCCCACTCCCCCACTCCCCCATCTCCCCCACTCCCCAATTCATAATTCCTATTCATAATTCATAATTCATAATTATCTTGCTACAATCAAAAAACAACCATCTATTAAAAATAAAAGACAATGGTTAGTTATCTTGATATTGACGACGATCTTCTTTTCCCAGATAGTGATGGTCAACCGATGGCAGATAATACCGAACAATATGAGTGGATTGTCAAAATTAAGGAGAATTTAGAGATTATCTTTGCCGATGACCCTAGGGTGTTTATTGCCGGAGATTTACTCTGGTATCCTCTGCGTTCTACTTTGGTTTCACCAGTTGCTCCCGATGTGATGGTAGCTTTTGGCCGTCCCAAAGGACGGAGGGGTTCCTATCGTCAATGGCAGGAAGAAAATATCGCTCCTCAAGTAGTTTTTGAAATTCTATCACCGAAGAATACAAAAGCAGAGATGAGTCGAAAATTAGAGTTTTATGACACATATAGTGTAGAAGAATACTATTTATATAACCCGATGCGCTGTCGTTTACAAGGTTGGCAAAGACAGGGAGAAAATTTAAGAGAAATTATCCCCATCAATGACTGGATAAGTCCCCGCTTAGGTGTGCGTTTTATCTGGAATAAATCTAGTTTAGAATTGTATCGTCCCGATGGAGAAAAATTTTTAACAACTGTTGAGTTAGAGTCTCAAATGCGTCAAGAAAAGAAACGCGCTGATAAAGAAAAGAAACGTGCCGATAAAGAAAAGAAACGTGCCGATAAAGAAAAGAAACGCGCGGATCGACTAGCGGAACGCTTAGAGGCGTTAGGATTAACCTTAGAAGAAGAATAATACCATGCCATTACTTTGGAAAAATGGTATTTAGATTAAGTTTTTTCATAGGTTATTAGTAAACAATAATCAGTGAACTGATAACTGATAAGTAGGTAGGCGTTAAAAATTATCAGATGCCCCCCTTATTAAGGGGGGATTAAGGGGGGGACTAAGGGGGGATCGGCACCCCCCTTATCAAGGGGGGCAGGGGGGATCGAACCTAAAATCCATTTTTAATTTAATTATAACCAGCTACTTATTACCGATAACTGATAGCTAAAAAAATCTTTAAACTTCTAATAAATTTTCTAGGCGATCGAGAACGATATCGGTGATACACTTAATCCGGTATAAACAGGCTTTAGTATCTGTGGAGTTGAAAGTGCCATTTTCCCAATACTTGTTACTACCGGCACCACCCCCACAAACCCCAAAATAATCGCATTTTTGGCGACATAAATCGACTCCACCGCGTATATCAGCGTAAATTTTTTGAAATTTCTCAGTTTCACAGATAGATTCTAGGGAATCGCTCAAAACATTACCAAAGATAAAATCACCGTAGGGTTGGGTTTTAATCGATAGTAATTCCGGATCAAAAGTGGAAAAATTACCTTGATTATCAAAATTGACAATCATAAAAGGTCGATTCATATCGGTATTTTCTAATCGTTCATCGGCATAAATCAAACTACAGATCGATTCAAATTCCCGCAGCTTAAATTCTCCTTGTTTAGCCGTGACTAACTGCCAAAATCTGGCGATAAACTGGCGATAACGTTGTTCAATCCCTAATTTATCTAAGGAAGATTGCGAATGAATCCCCTCGGTTTCTTCCATATTAAAAGCCACATCGGTAAGACCATGATCCCAAAAAAAGTTAAAAATTTCGTCGGGATAGTCGAGGGAATCTTCTGTTAAAACAGCGATAACACTCACATCAATTTCATGTTTTTGCAAGAAAGAAATCCCCCGCATAGTAGCAGCATGACTGCCAGTTCCCTTACGATTTTGCCGGTGGATATCATGAATGAAAGCCGGTCCATCAAGACTGACTCCTACATAAACATCATGCTTTTTAAATAATTGACACCAACCATCGTTAATATAAGTGGCGTTAGTTTGTACCGAATGACGAAAACAATAACCCTGCTGATTATATTTCTCGCTAACTTCTGCAATTTTAGCAAAGGCACTTTCATAAAAACTGATGGGAACTGCTAAGGGTTCGCCTGCGTGCCAGCAAATGGTAAAATTATCTTGGAGAAAACGACTACTAAAAACCCTCTGAAAAATCGGCTCGATTAAATCTAAGGATAAGGTATTTTTTAAATGGCGATCGGGTAAATAACAGTAGTCACAATTGAGATTACAAAAAGAAGTCGGCTGCACGACTACTAAAGTAATTGGACCACAATCCGACCAATCTATATTTACGGTTTTTTTCATGATTCTATTGTTTAAATTATCACTTAAGTATGATAACCGATTCTGGGAAGTCTATCTTAATTTTACCTATAGTAGAGCATTTTTCAGTCTGCTGAGGTACAAAAGTTATGGATTTTAGGCAAAAGGCAAGAGGCAAAAGGGAAGAAAAATAGGTGTACATCACTAGCTTAGGAAACGCTATATTTCCTATTCCCTCAATAATAAATAATATAACTGACCGGGGGTATTAACTAAACCAGCTTTATCGCCAGCATTTTTTCCTGTTCCCATAAAAATATCTACCCTCCCAGTACCTTTAATCGCGCTGCCAGTATCTTGATCGAGAACATAGCGACTCACTAATTTTTTATTAAGATTTTCCTGGGGAATTTCTGTCTCAATTACCGCTAAAGCACCGGGGGGAAAAATACTTTTATCTGTAGCGATCGATCTTTCTGGTAAAACCGGAACTCCAATACTACCAGTGGGAGGCGCACCGTGGGTTTCTCGAAAGAAAATAAACCGATTATTGCGGGGAATATAATTCTTTAATTGCTCAGGATTACTTCTGAGAAAATCCAAAACCATTGGTAAGGTTAAACCCTCAGCAGGAAAAATACCATCGGCAATCATTTCTTTTCCCAGACTTGTGTAGGGATGCTCGGTATTGCCATCAAAACCGATGCTCATAATTTGACCATTAGGTAAACGTAATTTTGCCGAACCTTGCACATGAACTAAATAAGCTTCTAAGCGATCTTTTAACCAAACTAATTCGTATCCCGCTAGACGGCTATTTTCCCCTAGTAAACCATCTTTTCCCTCTAATTCTACCCTAGCTGGATGGGGTTTAGACCAGCGAGAAAAGTTAGTAGGTTGGCGATAGAGAGGATATTTATACTCGGCGTTTTTTTGCCGACTTGCTTGATAAATTGGCTCAAAATAACCAGTAAACTTAACATTTCCCTGACTATCATTACCCAAAGAACGATACCAAATAAATTCTTTTTTAACTGCCTTTTGTAGAGCTGCGGGAGTGGGAGAATTCTGTACTAATTGACGAAAACGTACTAAGGAACGCTGCACTCGCTGACGAGTTATTTCAGGAATAGGATAATTTTGATAGGCGCGGATCGCCGCCGAGCTATTCAGATAACGTAAACTATGATCGATCGCTTGTAGTAGGGTTTTTTTGTCCTTTGGCAGTCGTTCATCGTATCCCGTAGATGTTCCTAATTGTGAGATTTCAAGGCGTTCTAGGGGCAAATTTGCGGGGGTGAGGGCAATTAATCCCAAGCTGAGGGGGAGGAGTGCCAAAAGGTGTTTCATGGTGATAGGAGTGGGCAGCTATTGACGCGATTAACAATCAAAAAGGATCAATGAGAAAAGTTGTTTATTATTTATATCATGAGGATAATTGTTGTCGATAAATTTTAATTTGTTCCAAGCGAGGGCCTACCTTAGAAATGATGGTAAATTCTAAATTTTGGTAATATAATTGTTCTCCCACCCTCGGTATTTTTTGCCAATGATGGAGGATAAAACCGGCTAGGGTTTGGTATTCATCGGCCAAGGGTAAGCTTAAATTTAATGCTTTGTTCACGTCCTCTAAATTCATTTGTGCTTGTACGAGAAAAGTTGATTCATCGAGGATTTGGTATTCTAATATTCCTGATTGATCACTAGGGGAAAAAGTTCCCAGAATCTCACCGATTAAATCTTTCAGAGTTAATAAACCGGCTGTTCTGCCAAATTCATCCACAATGATAACCATCTTTAAGGATGATTCCCGCATCACTGTTAGTAATTCATTTAAGGGAGTGGTTTCGGGGAAAAAACGCACAGGTTTCAACCAAGTTTTAATCGGGGTTGTTAAATTTAACTGACCTTCGGCAAGGGGTAAAGCTAAATCTTTAAAATCGATCAGACCACGGATATCATCGCTGGAATCTCCTTCCACAGGATAACAAGAATAGCCGCTGTTAACTACTTGGAGCAATAATTCCTCAAAAGTTGCGGTCGAGGGAATAGCTATTAAACGGTTATGGGGAACCATAATTTCTGAGGCAGTGATTTCGCCAAACTGGAAAACATTGTTTAAGATTTTCCTTTCCGCTGCTTCTAATCCTGTTAATTCCCCTTCCATGCTGATAATTAATTGTAATTCCTCGGAAGTTACCCGACTGGAACGCTGTAGATCCACTTCGGGAATACGGGTTAAAACCAATAAAAAACGAGTTGATTGGTTGAGAATACCGATAAAAGGCTTAAAAATCCGGGAAATAACGCCAATAGGTGCTGCTAATAATCGCGCCATCGGTTCGGCATAAATTAAAGCTAGGGATTTGGGATAAAGTTCCCCAAAAACTATCTGGAGATAGGCAACAATTAAAAAAGCTAGACAAAGAGAGAAACCATGGGAGAGAAGATTTTGCCAGTTTAAAGAAAAGGGTAAAAAACTTAGTAATTTCTTCACAAAAACGGTCATGGTACTCTCCCCGATCCAACCTAAAGCTAAACTAGAAAGGGTGATGCCTAATTGAGTAGTGGAAAGTAAGCGATCGAGACTTCTTTGTAGAGATTGTACCGTCTGCGCTGGCACATCTCCCGCAGCCACTAGCTGACTGACGCGGGTACGACGGACCGACACAAGCGAAAATTCCGCCGCTACGAAAAAAGCATTGAGGACGATTAGTAAAAAGACTAAAATTAAACGAGTCAATAAATCCTGATTATCCATAGCGAAAAGGCAAAATTCGCCTTTTTTAAAGCCTATCCCTTGGTTTCGTTCTTTGATTGCGGTTTGTTTTTCTGTTGTTGCATATAAACTCTCACTCTTTTAATTACTTCTTGTTCTTTCACGGGGATAAAAGTTTGATTGCGACCATAACTGGTGCGATCGTTGGTAAACTTTTTAGCGGGGTTGATATCCGGTTGACTGACTCCCTTCAGGGAGGCGATTCCCAATTGATAGGCTACCCAACCGCTACCGAAACCGGCGGCTAACATGGCTACCATCAAAAGGAGTCCTAACTGCAAGGAGGTGCTGATTGCAAATTTTTTCATCTTGGTGGGGCTGAATTTTCACGTTCAGAGTAATTACCGATCTATAATGAGTTAATAGTATAACCCAGGGTTGGCCGAGCGGTTGAGGCAACGAACTCATAATTCGTGCTAGGCAGGTTCAACTCCTGCACCCTGGATAGTTTTGATCGCTTCAGGCGATCGGGTTTAACTGCACTAGAGTAAGTTATAAGTTAATCTTGTGGCTCTTCTGGTTTCTGTGTGGAAACGGGGTCTATACTGATAGTTTCTTCAGCAAAATAGTCCTAAAAGTCTTTCCCAGTAAGCATTTCATGATTCTATAAGCAAAAATTATCACACAAAGTCGAGAAGAGCCATCTTGTTCTTGTTAGTGCAGAATAGTTACTAATTCTGTAGGCAAATATTGCATCTAGAATTAGCTTTGTACGCTTTGACCCGTACTGGGTTAACTACGAACCTCTCTATCGGATTCCCGCTAAAGGCGGCCTCTCCGACTACCTTTCTTCCAATATTTAAGGAACCATTAATATCTGCTCCATAGAAATAACCCGACGAGCTTCTGAAGAGTCCTCTTTTAATTCTCTTGCCTAAATAGCTTTTTTGCTTTTGAATAGACTCTAAGTCCAAGAAACTACATTTAGAGGTATAGCTTTCATTAGTTGTTTTGACCTCTATTCCTACTAAATTTGCTTTATAGGTAAGTTGTTCGATAAACCTTGAATGAGGAATATTTACGAAGGACTGGTTATTTCTATCTCCAATATTAATGTTTTGTTTCCAGCCTTGATTATGACCAATAACTAAAAGGTTAATTTGATGAGCTAGTAATTTATCAATAATATATTTACTAGCGGTGTGGAGGTAATAATCCACCTGGCAATTACGCTTTAAAGTTAAACCTTGTATTCTTTTACTGGTCTTCTGTAGACTGGGTAATTCCGATTTGAGTTTAGCTAGTGTCTTGTTGTACTTTTGATTGCAGGATTTTAAGGCTTTTCCACATACTAAAGTTGGCTGAAATTCGGGAATATTAGAGGTAACAGCAGCTAGGTTATTTAAGCCTAAATCGATAAAAGCATATCTTTCTCCCTCTTGACTTGATGAGGATGGTTGTTCATAGACAATCTCTAAACAATAAGCACCCAATTTAGGAATAATCCTGACCTCTAAAACTTTCGGCTCTTCGGGAATTGTTATGCAAATAATTAACTTAAAATAAAATTCGATGAGAGTACCTAAGCTCAAAAGTAGCTGAAATCCATACAGAGAAAGACTTAAGGCACAAATAGGTTAATACCAAAAGATAGACAATCGAGTTAAGATTTGATATAATGGCCAAAAACGAGATTATTTTACTTATGATACTTGACAAATTTTTGAACCTACAAGGAACCTGTATTCAAGGCTATCGACACCTAGAAAATATCGGTATAGTTTTCCAAATCGAATCGAAAAATAAAAAAGCAGCCTGTCCTCGTTGTGGGTTAGAGAGCGATAAACTTCACCAAAATCATCGACATTTAGTCAAAGATTTACCGCTCTCAGGTCAACCAGTGTACCTACAAGTTAATCGTCGTCAATTTAAGTGCGGTAATTGTCAGAAACCCTTTAGCGAAGAGTTAGATTTTGTCGCCAAGAAACGAACCTATACGAAAAGACTAGCCGAGAATATACTCGAACAATTAAAAGAAGGAGATATTTTAAATGTTAGTCGAAGAAATGACGTAACGGAAGAAGAGATTCAAAGAATGATAGAGGACATAGCTGAAGAAATTACAGAGACAGACCTATCGAAATTAAAAAGACTAGGAATTGACGAAATCGCTCTAGTCAAAGGACAAAAAAATTACTGTGCGGTTTTAGTAAATTTAGATACGGGAAAACTAATAGCTATTCTAGAGAAGCGAACACAAGAAGAATTGAGGGAAACGCTTACAGGGTGGGGAAAAGAGGTGTTAGAGCAAATTGAAGAAGTCAGCATAGACCTTTGGTTGCCCTATAAAAATTTGGTGAAAGAATTGATGCCATCGGCCGAGGTAGTCGCCGATAGATTCCATGTAATGAAACAAATTAATCAAGAGTTAGACGAACAAAGAAAAGCAGAAAAAAGAGCCGTAGAAGCGCAGAGAAATAAAAAACAGAAAGCGGAAAAAGAAGCGAAGCTAGAAGTTTTAAAGCGAAGTAAATATAGCTTGTTAAAAAATGAAAAAGATTTAACGGAACCCCAAAAAATCAAACTAGAAGCTATCAAAGAAAATTTCCCAAATTTGAAAAAGATGCACGAGTTAAAGGAAGAATTTAGAAAGATTTATGAAACCTCAGAGAATCCGACAGAAGGACTGCTATCCATCTCGGACTGGTTGGCAAAATCCTCCAGTGTTTTTACCAAGAGTTGTCAAACAATCCGAAACTGGTTTGGAGAAATAATTAGTTATTTCGAGCGAAGGACAACGAATGGGATGGTCGAGGGAATCAACAATAAACTTAAACTAATAAAACGGAGAGCCTATGGCTTTAGAAACTTTCGGAATTTTTGGGTTAGAAGTATGTTGTCTTGGCATCTTGTATGTTGATTTAGCATAAAGGGTAACGAAGAGCCAAACTTTCTTTAAATTAGTTTTAAATTCTAAATTAGTCCCTGATAGCTTGATTAAACCTTGCTTCAACGCTTTTTTAGAAATGGCTTGATAGTTATAAGTTAAAACGTTTCTACCTTTTTCCTTGTCTTTGTATCTTGGCAACTTAGGCTCTCCTGTAAATTTATCTGGCGATTTTTTGTATTGTTCTTTCGCTTTTTGGTAGGATTTAAAGGTTTTTTCTACTTGCTTTAATACTAACTGACTTACTTTGGCGGGTAAGGCTTGATAATCTGGACTCATTTTTAAGGCATGATGTAACTCAGTCATTGTTAAAAATGGTTGATGTGAAAAGAAAACTTGACGGTTTAAATAAACAGCACAATTATACAGATTCTTCGATAAAAATCCTAATTCATCAATTACTGAATAATTTTTGTGATTAAATTTAATTAGATGTTTTTGAACTAATTTCATCATTCTCCTCAAGGCATTTAATTAAACATTCTGTCTTTCTATTTCGTTGTCTTAATGAGTATAATCGAGCGCAAAATGAGGTAATTATGCTCACGAAGTCTTGCATTAAATCGTCTTTTCTTTCTTCTGCTAGATTAACGACCTCTAGATCTCTATTTGTTTGAGTTAAAAGAACTTTCAGATAATTAAACCCTACTCTGCTTAAACGATCTTTATGTTCTACGACAATCAAATTATAATCAGTTTGTTCTAGAAGTTTTAATAATAGCTTTCGATGATCATTGACTCCACTTCCTACTTCTTTAACTACTCGAACAATTTGATAGCCTTTCGCAATACAATAAGCTTCCAATCTTTTTGCCTGAGTCTCTAAGTCAGATTGATTTTCTGAACTAGAAACTCGCGCATAAATAGCTACTTTATTTTCACCGCAAGAACGGTCATCTTCAAAAATAATAATTGTTCCTGTAGGAAGACGTT
This sequence comes from Microcystis protocystis FBCC-A270, assembly GCF_050500235.1. Taxonomy (NCBI): domain Bacteria; kingdom Bacillati; phylum Cyanobacteriota; class Cyanophyceae; order Chroococcales; family Microcystaceae; genus Microcystis; species Microcystis protocystis. The sequence goes on along the minus strand of NZ_CP191407.1, from coordinate 2,983,330 downwards.
CTCCTTGTAACTGCCCTCGATTCCACATTCTCCAAGCAGTGTCATAACTGATCCCTTTTTTCTTAGCATAATCTGATAGTTTCATGTGAACTGCAATGTAAACTTGTACTAACCATATTAGCAGTTGTTTGCAGTCATTTGCATATATTTTTTACAAAACTTTACAATACAATCTTTTTAGGCTGCCGCATACTGATGAGCCTTTCTTTGTCAACTCTTGAGGTTGATGCTTTTCATTTTTGAATTGGCACTTTCTTGCGTCAGGCTTTGGCCTCTGTCCATCACCCCTTGAATAGGGTTGTCTCTCTTATCCCCACTGCTGATTTTTCTCTCTTTGTCAACCCCTAGACCTGAATAGCAGCAATTCTCAGTTTTAGACACAGCAAGCCTTTTAAGGGATTTAAAGAACATTTTAAAGGGGGATTTTTGGCGCAACTTTGGGTGTACTATCACGTCAAAAGCCCGAAGACTCGTCAAATGAAATTCGCCATCCCATTGAATTTCACCCCGTATTATGCGAACTAACTCCCAAAAGCCTTGCTACAGGGCAAATTTAGAATTGCTGCCTGAATAGTTACTCTCAATTTAAGTCGATGGGGATACACCAGGCAAGCGTTTATATTTCAAGTAATAGGCAAAAACTGTTATTACAACAATAATTATTGTGCCGATACCCAAATAGTTAGGAACCCAAAAAGCCGCGCCAATGGTGTTAATTTCTCCCGGTTTTAAATGCCAAATTAACTGATTGTCAACTTGTTCTACTGGGGGATTTAATCCTGAGTCATCTTCAATATTTTGACCAGCTAAGGGAGTCTTTAAAGCGAAGTCGATATCAACTAAGGAACCGGGGCTAATGATAATATTTCCCTGTTCGGAAAGTACACCCAAAGCCCGCAAATCAACGGTTAATTTTAAGTTTTTCTGGGTCAAAAAGAACCAATCTTGTTCTGTAACTGCCAGTTTTGAATCCAGTTGCAGTAACTTTATATCATCAGTATTAGCGGAATTTTTAATTTTAAAGGAAGAACTAGGATCAAAAAATTGATTGAATTTTTCCTCTAATTCCTGACTATTACTAAAGGGAATAGTGACAATTATTTCTCGTTCGGAAATATGATCGGTTTTCCCCTTAAGTAATTTTGCCCTCTGTTCGATACTATTTAACCATTTAGTGGCTTCGGTTTGACTGAGACTGGTTAAGCGTTGTCCGAGGGTGATATGTTGAATAATTTCCCCGTGGTGTTGGTGGGGAAAATTAATGCCCACATCGTAACGGACACAGCCAGTTAAAAAGAGAAAAATACCGCATAAAAAGGGCAGAATAAAGCGGTTTTTCCCGATTTTTTCGGTGGTTAATTGATTCATAATTGATCTTCTTCTAAGTCGTCATAACTTGCTGAACTGCCACCGCTAACCGTAACTAGATCGATTTGCTGACGATAATAGTCTACATCTTTTATCTCCACTTCTACCTCATCACCGAGACGATAGGCAACGCGATTTTTCCGTCCTACCAAACAGCTATGACGAGCGCGATATTCGTACCAATCATCCTTGAGAGAAGAAACATGGACCAACCCTTCCACTAATAAATCGGAAATTTCCACGAAGAAACCATAGGATTGTACACCGGTAATTAAGCCGCGAAAAACTTGACCCATTTTTTCTTTCATTTTCTCGGCTTTTTTCAATCCTTCTAGGTCTTTTTCCGCATCTTCAGCAATTTTTGAGCGATCATTGAGATGGGAAACAATTAGATGGCTTTCTTCTTCCAACTCCTCCTGAATTTGACTTGGGAGAATATTCCAATGAATCTGTCCATGACAGCTATTACTGCCCAAATTAACCCCGACTTTGACGATTTTGCTGCGGCGATCTTTCCCCTCGGTTAATAGGAGTTTTAACACCCGTTGTACCCAAAGATCGGCATATCTTTGTAGGGGTGAGAGACAGTGGGTATAATTGCTAGGATAGGCCAAACCAAAATGGGGCAGAGGATGACTACTATATCTAACTAATTTGAGAGTTTCTTGCAGGAGATAATTGAGGACTTTCACCGATGAGGAAGCGGAAAAAGTGCGGGTGAGATTTTGATAGTCATTGGGTTTAATCTCCTCCTCGGCAGTTAAATTTAATTCTGCCCCTAAATTATTGGCCAATTTGAGTAAATCCTCCAATTCATCCCAATCTGGTTCCGATTGTCCACAGTAGATACAGGGCAATTTTAAGGCCTGTAAATGTTCAGCGACGACTTTGCTGGCTAAAATTGCCACTTCTGTCAGTAAAGAACGGGCAGGTAAATTATTAGAAGCGAGAACAGTCCCCCCCCGTCCTTCGTCTTTGTAGGGAGAGATTTTGTCTAATTGAATATCAAAACTACCCCGCTGCAGACGTTGGGATTTTAGGGTGGGGCAAACGCTGAAAAATAAATCTTTCAGGGTTTCAACGGTATCGGTGGGGGCAGCTGCGCTATCTTCTTCACTGAGCAGATCGCGCACCTGTTGATAGGTAAAATGTTGATCCACTTGGATGAGGCTGCGGGTGATTTCGTACTCCACTAGCTCCCCCTTGTCATCGAGGGTGACGAGGATAGAAATAGCGGGGCGCTGTTCTTGGGGTGACAGGGAACAACGACTGGCAAGGGCAGCCGGGACTAATGGCAGCACTTTTTCGCCTAAATAGACGGCTGTTCCCCGTTTTTTGGCAACTTTATCCAATAATCCGCCCCGTTCAATGTAACGGGTGACATCGCTGATATGAATGGCGACTTGCCAGCGATTTTGGTTGATTTTCTCTAAAGAAAAGGCATTTTCAATGATTGGGGGATAATCTAGAGGGGTGTCATCTTCGATGGTAAAGGTGAAGAGTTGGGTTAAATCTCGCAGTTGTTCTTTTTCGCCACTATCGAAGAAATCCGCTAAATTATCGGCAATTTCGAGGGCTTCTGGCGGAAAATTATGGGGTAGATCGTGTTTACAGGAGACGATATCCGTGTCGGCAGCGGCCTCGGCCGTGGAACCGAGAACGCGAGTAACTTTACCGATGGGAGGCATTTCCCCTAGGGGATAACGGAGGACGGAAACATGAACGAGGTGATCGATGTTTTCTAGGAGATTTTGACCATTTTCGAGGAGATTAAGGGTAAATTTCAGACGATCATCCAGGGGAACCGCTACAAACTGCTCATTTTCCTGTTTTACTTGCGCTAGAAGCGAAGGATTAGCTCGTTCGAGAATTAATCTCACCTCTCCTTCTGGGGAACGACGACGGGTTCCCTCGCGGATGATTTTGACTAAAACTCGATCGCCATTCCAAGCGTTACTGAGATGATTTTTCGAGACGTAGATGTCATCAGCATCTTCGATATCTTGGATAGCAAAGCAAAATTCTTTACTGGAACAGCGCAGCTTTGCTTCTACGATATTTTCCTCGATCACACGACGATAGCGCCCCCGTTCTTTGACAACCATTCCCAGACGTTCCAAAGCATCGAGAATCACTTGCAATTTTTCGCAGCTTTCGGGATCGTCTTCGCAGCCTAATTTTTTTTCGAGAAGTTTACCCGTAGCTAATTTATCATCACTAAGATGAGAGAGGAGTGTGGCGATCGAGAAGTCCATCTAACAATAATCCTTACTTACAAGACACTGACGGAATGGTGGACAATTAAGTTTAAATACTTATATAATGAGAGGATTGATTTAAACCATTGACTCGAGAGATTATCTCTATCGGGCTAATTGCGATCGCTGGTGGTGACAGTGAAGGTAAACTAAGCAAGCATCGAACACCCGAACCTACCCTGAGAATTATCGAAGCCTTCGTTAGTATAAGCCAATAGCGAACACTGGCAAACCTTTTGGCGATCGCTCATCTTGCTGGCAGAAGCTTCAGCCTAGTAGAATCTTGTTGCTGTGGGCAAGGCTAATCCTAGGACTGAAAATTTTATCTAATCTTTAATCCTAGCAAGAACTTGCTACATTTTTCCATAATTACGATAGAGTATTTTAGTATAAGTACAAAAGAACTCGAAAAAGTCACCATGTTGCAAAAGTTACGCCAACGTTACCCCCAAGTTGCCCTGATTAGCGAGTTAGTTCAAATCGATCACGGCAAGTATATTGTGAGAGCGATCATCGAAATTGAGGGAAAAACGGTCGTTACAGGTTTAGCAGCGGCAGATACGGTGGAAATCGCCGAAGATAGAGCCAGAGAACGAGCTTTACTGCTTTTAGAGGCTGAAAACACCCCCGATCTCCAGCTTGTGGAAAAAGTCAGCCCCAATAATATTTCTCTACCGTCCGATTTACCTAAAACCGTCCCTAGTACCAAAAAATCGACTAAAACGGCTAAAGTCACTGAAATACCTCGTCCTGAAGCTAAAATTGAACCGGAATTACCCCAAGTTCAGGATATTCCCCCGGCTAAAATTGAACCGGAATTACCCCAAGTTCAGGACATTCCCCCGGCTAAAATTGAACCGGAATTACCCCAAGTTCAGGATATTCCCCCGGCTAAAATTGAACTGGAATTACCCCAAGTTCAGGATATTCCCCCGGCTAAAATTGAACCGGAATTACCCCAAGTTAAGGATATTCCTTTACCGGAACCAGAGCCTTTATTATTAGAAACGGAAACCGATAATTACTCCTTATTATCAGAATTGCCAGAAGAAGCGAGTTTAACTGAAGAAGAACCCCCGGCACCGGAACCAGTTGTTGTTATTCCCGAAGAAATCGATTATTCAGTGCTTAAAACTAAAATTGATGTGGAGATGAAACGATTAGCTTGGACTACAGAAAAAGGTCGAGAATACCTGATTTCTACCTATGGCAAAAAGTCCCGTTTACTGCTAACTAACGAGGAGTTATTAGAATTCTATAACTACTTATCTAGTGTCAGTGCCTAATCACTAAACCTGCTGCATAAATTAAAAATCTTCCGTTAAGTGAGGAGTCTCCAAGCCAGTATTCTCCGAGTCAGGAGAAGCGGAAAGAAATAGATTATTTTCTGGCAGTAGAAAAGCGATCTTTTTCTGTAAAAATCCTTAAATTAAGGACTTTAATAGCATCTGCGATTAAAAACTCACTTTTGCGGGAGATATAATAAAAAAGTAAGCTATTAGCTGCCAGTCTTTTTTTCCCTATCTCACTGATAACTGATAACTGATGACTGATAACTGATAACTGATAACTGATAACTGATAACTGATAACTGATAACTGAATTAATTTCTTACTGCTTCTGTTTCCGCTTCTTTGGGAACAACAACTGGCACTCCGCTGACTGTTTCAATTTGATAAACAACGCGACTTAATTGGGAAGGACAACAGAGAGGATCCGTATCTTTATAGCGATTAAAAACCACAATAATTCGAGCGCTATTTTGTAAAACAATTCTCTGAGATGCACCATCAGTGCGGGAATCCATCGGTCGCGGGGAAAGAGTGCCAGCGAATTTACCATCGACAAAAACAAAGTCTTGATAACCCATTGGTCGGCACATTCCATCCACTCCACTCATAGCCGAAATAACGCTAGTTTTGCCATAGGTTTGCACGGCCCCGTAGAGTAACCATCCTGCTTTATTAAGTGCTTGATCATTGGCAGTAATTGCCGGACGAACCTGTTCACGACACTGGTTATCGATCACGGTTTTAACGGGAGATTTGGGGATAGGGGACTTGGCTTTATTCCAATTAGTTAACGGTCGATCAAACCAAGCTCGCGGAGTCTCTTTTTCTGGGGTTTGGCTAATAACTTCTAATAGCTTCCATGTTTCGGAATTTTGATTAGTAGCTGGATTGGATACGGTTTCAACGCTAACTTTAATTTGATAGAAAAATCCTGGTTTATAATCAAATCCCTCGATACTATTAGGGAACAATCTCCAGTTTTCCTCTGGTTTTTCTCGCATCTGTAAACAGTCTTTGCTTTGGCCTTGAGTACAGGGTTGTTTCCTAGAATTGATATAAATTGTCCTTTCCGTGCGCGTGGTGGTTGGTGCGGGGGTAAAAGTGAGTATTCCTAAACCTTCGGGAGTACGATAAAATAATTGTAAATCGCCTTTAGCTGTCACTTGGAATTGTTCCACTCCTTGCAAGGCAGCAAGATATTGATTTTCTTGTTTCATCTGCGGTTCCGGACAGGCTTTTTTGGTAGTAGCGATCGCTTGATTGATCTGAAGCGTGTCATCATTGACTTGATAGCCAGTATTATACTGGTTGCATCCGGCCGAACCACTGAGGATATTTTTCTGGAAAGCGGCAGTAATTTCCGTTTCTTTCACCAAACTTCCGGCTGTCCACCCCCTTAGTTTCCATCGAGTCCCCTCCAAAGGGGAAGTATTAGCGATCGCCGCTTTCCCCGCTAAAGCACAACTTAGGGCAATTGTCAAGAAAATTCCCGTTTTTTTGGCGTTCAAAATTGCTATTCTCCTCGTCAAAGCAACAATTCTATTATGGCGTGGGGCGGTTGCCCAGCGGCCCGGGATGAAGGGTAGAAAAAGACTTTTCCCCATTCCTTGACTCCTTCCCTTGCCTTGATTCTATCAGAGGCAAAAGCCGATGGTCGTCCCCCGATTGCAGAGCTTTGATCGTCCTCCAATGGCCAAAAGTTGACCCCAGTTCACCTTAAGCAGTACAATAAAAACCTTGAGTGACCCCTTAAACAAAAAAAACATCATGGCACAAGGACAAGGATTCGGATTCGGTCTCGGTAAGATTAAAGAACTACAAGACGCTTTCCAAAAAGCGCAACAGGTGCAACAAGGGGCCAAAGTTCTGCAAGAAGAACTGGAAACTATGGAAATTCCTGGCCAGAGTGAAAATGGCTTGGTGACAGTCTATCTCAGTGGCAACCAAGAACCCCGGGGGATTGAAATCGACCCTTCTCTCCTCTCCCAAGATCTGGAGATTGTGGCTGGGTCTATTCTAGAAGCCATGAAAGCCGCCTATGATGCCTCCACGGAAACTATGCGCAGCAAAATGGAAGAACTGACCATGGGTTTAAATATCTCCAGTATGTAATCGCTTTTGACCGCAATGGTAAGATGGAAAGTTGGACTAACAAACAAGGAGGTTCAACTTTGCTGACTTTGGGTGTCAATATCGACCATGTGGCCACAATTCGCCAAGCGCGTCGTACCGTGGAACCGGATCCCGTGGCGGCGGCAGTTTTGGCTGAAATCGGCGGTGCTGATGGTATTACCGTTCACTTGCGCGAGGATCGTCGTCATATCCAAGATCGCGATGTGCGGATTCTCCGGCAAACGGTGCGGACTCATCTGAATCTGGAAATGGCCCCGACGGAGGAAATGATCGCCATTGCTCTCGATCTTAAACCCGATTATGTCACCCTTGTCCCCGAAAAGCGCGAGGAAGTGACCACGGAAGGGGGGATCGATATGCTGGGCAATTTTAACCGTTTTTGTCAGGTTGTCGAGCGCCTACAATCGGCTAATATCCCCGTTAGTTGGTTTATTGATGCCGATTTTGCCCAAATTCAAGCGGCCGCTAATACCGGGGCGAAATTTATCGAACTCCATACCGGTCAATACGCCGAAGCACAACAGGAGAGCGATCGTCAAGCAGCATTAACAATTCTTAAAGAAGGTTGTGAATACGCTTCCTCTCTGGGTTTGCGGGTGAATGCTGGTCACGGTTTGACCTATTGGAATGTTTATGCCGTCGCCTGTTTGCCCAATATGGAAGAATTGAACATTGGTCACACAATTATCAGTCGTGCGGTTTTAGTCGGGTTGGAACGGGCTGTTAGGGAAATGAAATTGGCTATGCGTGGGCAATTGTAAAGGCTATCAGCTATCAGCTAATCTCCCGACTAGGGAACAATTACACTGAAAAATTAAAGGAAAGATGATGACAACTTATTATTATTTGGTAGCCAGTCAAAAGTTTTTAGAAGAAGAAGCGATCGAAAAGGAAGTTTTGAAGGAAAGAATCAGGAATTATCAAGAAAAAGGTCAAGAAATTGATTTTTGGTTAATTGCCAATCCAGCTTTTTTAGATACCCCCGCTTTTGCCGATATCAAAAAGAAAACTCCCCAACCAGCAGCGGCAATTGTTTCTCTCAACCAACAGTTTATTACCTGGCTAAAATTGCGTCTAGAATACGTTATTACGGGACAGTTTGAGGCTCCTTCCGATACTATTCCCGAACCGTTAAAATAACCCTTTTGGACTGTGGTAAATAAGTGGTTATAATTAAATAGAAGATAGATTTTGGGTTCGATCCCCCCTGCCCCCCTTGATAAGGGGGGTGCCGATAGGCGGGGGGATCCCCCTTAATAAGGGGGGCTGACGACTTTTAACACCTACCTACTTAGCTTGCCGTAACAAGGGAAAATTGCTAGTTTTTGTCTGTGGCAAAAAATACAGACGAGACAATCATCACCAGCTAACTTTGCCTTGCAGCTTGTTAATTTTTCCCTTACCGATTCCCGATACTCGATCCAAATCTTCTAGGGAAGTAAAGGGTTTTTCTTGCCGGGCTGCGATAATTTTTTCGGCTAATTTGCCACTGATACCGGGTAAAGTATCTAGTTCCTCTTTTGTGGCGGTGTTTAAATTAATTAAGCGATCGCTTTTAATTATTACAGATTGGGGGCAGTTTTTTCTATCTTGTTCGATCCGATTTTTAATAGTTTCTGGCAGTCCTAATTTAGCGGTACGGTAAAGATATTGAAATTCTCGATCGAAATGAGCGGCAACGGTGGGATTATCGATAATAACTAAAGCTTCATCGTTTTGATGGTTAGCAGCTGCTGACCAATTATGAGAACCAGTAATCACAATTTTATCATCGATTAAACCGAATTTATGGTGTAATTTATCTCCCGGGGCTAGATCGGGAACTCCTAGGGTATTAATTGGGTTTTGCCAAGGCTGATTATCTGGTTCATAACGACATTTATTACTGAGAGCAACTCCTAATAAATCTAATCCTTCGCTATAGTATCGGAAGGCAAAACTAGGATCAATTAAAGCTTTAATTTCTATCCCTTTTTGATGTCGTTGGGCGAGAATATTAGCTAGAGGCTGTTCCGTCAGGACAAACAGGGCTAAATTCACGGATTTTTCAGCTTTATTTAAAGTTTCACCAATGATACCATTGCTAGTAATTGCCCAGGGATAAGTAGTAGAATCGGGGGAAATTTTTACCGTCAGACTACTATTACCGATAGTAATTTTTTGCGGTTTTCTTTGGGGTTTATCTAACCCAAATCTAGGCCGATCTTCCCTTCCCCACATCAGGTTAAATTCTTTTTGAAAAACTCTAGCTAGTGGGGGATTAGTAATTACTAATAAGTGATTGGCATTCCCGACAGTTTGGGGATTAGAAAAGTCTCCATGAATATCACTTAAGGTATAGTTAGCTGAACTGATTAAAGTAGTGTGATGATCAATAACCATGAATTTATGGTGCATTAAACCACTACCTTTTGAGCGATCAGCACTATCATCAATTAGGGGAATACCAGCTTTTTTGAGGATAGTAATTGCATCTCTTTGGGCGATTTCTTCTGCACTTAATTTACCATCTCGATTTATATCAACTAAGTCAAAAAGGTTTTGATAACGTTCCTGTTCTCGATCGCTTAATTGTTCTTGGTTTTTGGCTAAACTATGAATAGGTTGATTGTAAATATTTTCGAGGATAACCCTAACTTTAATTCCCTGCTGCTGACGAGCAACTAAAGCTTGAGCGATGGCGGGTAAACGTAACTCTTGCACCGCTAGATCGATAGAACTTTTGGCCGAGTTAATATTATCAATAATAATCTGTTCTAAATTATCCCCTGGACGATTAATTTGGCGATAGGGATCGGTATAATTTGAACCCTGGGCCTGATTATAATTAAAATAGACTTGAATATATTGATCTTGGGGCAAGGGTTGGGGACGATTTTGGATAGCATTGAGAGAATGACAGCCACCCAAAAGAAAAACTGTTCCTAACAAAAATCCTAACTGTCTCATCGGCTGAATTTTTTTTAATCTCAATTTATCTATTGCCATTTTTGCCCACATAATTATCATTGTACTAGGATTGAGGAGGAGTCAGGAGAGAATTTTTACCTAAGGAGGTTCTCGGCAATCAGTATGTACTAAATTGATTATAAGTAGTCGGACATAAATTCTGTTGTCTATCTTAAGAAATGTAAATTGCCGCAATTCTTACTGACTACTGACTCCTTACCCCACAGTTAACTTTACTTTTGTCCAACTACTTAATCAATCCTGATTCTAGATTGAAGACGATGACTTTGTCCTTGATTGCTTAAATCGCCGACCAAAGATCTGACATCTAGTTAGTGAATTTTGTTATAATCTGGGAAACAATAGCACTGTTCTTCTAGATCTGGGTTTTACCATGACTGAACTTTTACCCCAATGCAGTAATCTGGCTGGTAATGTTAACAGTATAATTGAACTATTAAAAGGCGAATCCTCTCTCCGCAATCAACAGGATACCAGCAAGATAGAAATCGCCCTACAAAAAGCCATTTCTCCCAAATTTGAAATCGTTTTCGCTGGTGCTTTTAGTGCGGGGAAATCAATGTTAATCAATGCACTTTTAGAGCGAGAATTGCTTTATAGTGCCGAAGGACACGCAACGGGTACAGAATGTTATATTGAGTACGCAGAAGCTGATGAGGAAAGAGTGGTTTTAACCTTTCTCAGCGAAGTAGAAATTCGTACTTTAGTCGATACCGTCTGTCAAAATCTGCAATTAACCAATCCCAGTAACATTAATTCCCCGGAATACTGTAGTCAGTTAAACCAATACTGTCAAAAAATTATCGAACAGGAAGGGGGAGAAGGCAAATCCGAGCGAGCTAAACAAGCTCAGGGTTTAAAATTATTAATTGAAGGATTTACTCAAAATCGTGAGCGAATCCATACGCTGCATAATGCCACCTATTCCATGGAACAATTTCACTTTTCTAATTTAGCAGAAGCGGCCAGTTTTGCCCGTCGTGGTAGTAATAGTGCCGTCTTAAAACGTCTAGAATATTACTGTCATCATCCTCTCCTTAAAGATGGTAACGTTTTGGTAGATTTGCCCGGTATTGATGCCCCAGTCAAAAAAGATGCCGCCTTAGCCTATCGTAAAATAGAGCATCCTGATACTTCGGCAGTGGTTTGTGTTTTAAAGGCTGCTTCTGCGGGAGAATTAGCCACAGAAGAAACGGAATTACTCGAAAAAATTCGCTCTAATGCTGGTATTCGTGATCGAGTTTTTTATGTTTTTAACCGCATTGATGAAACCTGGTACGCAGCCCAACTAAAACAACGTTTAGAAAACCTGATTCAAACGCAATTTCGTGATACTTCCCGCCTCTACAAAACCAGCGGACTTTTAGGATTTTATGGGTATCAGGTGAAAAATCAAACCAATATTAATCAGCGTTATGGTTTAGATTCTATCTTTGCCGAAAGTGTCAAAAATTTAGGAGGACAAGAAGAAACACCGCAATTTGTCAGCGAGTTTAATAACTATTGTGCCAACTCCGGTAAATTACTGGCAACTCCCTTTAAAGTTTCCATCCACGGTTATGAAACTCCCAATAAAAATTATTTCCGAGTTTTAAGTGAGTGGGGAACTCCTTTACTAGAGCAGTTAATTGCTGATAGCGGTATCGCAGAATTTCGCACGGCAATTACTCGTTATCTCACCGAAGAAAAACGTCCGCAATTGTTTGCTAATTTAGCCGATGATTTACAATCTCTCTGCATTACTCTGAAAAATCATTATCAAGGGATTTATCGTGATTTAGAAAGTCAACCACGAGAAATTGAGGCGATGAAAGCTCTGGAGTTAAATCACCTCAATCAAGAGTTAAAAGAAGTGGGAGAGAAATTAACTAAACATATCGATGGTTATGTCAATGCTATCGTGGTTAATAGCGATGAAAACTTTGAGGAAGACTTTAAGAAACTGAAAGCGAGAATGGTATCAAGATTGGATGAGTTATTAAATACTTTTTCTGTCAAAAATGCTTACTCACAAGCGACTTTAACCCATCCCCGCAATGCTACAGCACCTTTATTAGCAGTATTGGTAGAAGCTTTTTATTATCTGTCTAACCAGCTAGAAGATGTGTTGATTGAGGAGTCAACAAGTTTAATTAGTCGCTTTTGTCAGCGTCTTTTAGATGCGGTAAGGCAAGGTGATTATTATCGGCAAATTTATCGTTTATTGGGTAACGATAGTGGCATAGAAAATCAGCTAAAACAGCTAGAAGATCAGTTAATTCATGCCTTAGTTTCCGAAGCGAGAACAGAGTGCGATCGCTATGTAAGAGAAAATCACAATTTTTACAACGAAGGCACTTTTTCTATCTTTCAATTTCGGCAAACTGTCCAACAAACTGCCCAAGGTTATGACTGTGAAAGTATTCTTGATGCTGAACCTGCTATTCGTCAATTACTTAAGTTAGATTTTGAGCCAAAAGTATCAGCGACAATTCAGAAAAACTTCCGTCAAACTATTAATAATACTCTGAAAAATCAATTGATACCAATGGCAAAAAAACAAGCCGATACTATTCTACAACAGTTCAATCAAGCTCGTTCTTATCTAGAACAAACCTTAGAACAGGAAGCGGCAGAAAAAATTGCGAATAATGCCCACAAACAGGAAGAAATTAACCAAAAAATTGAGAATTATAACCAAGCGATAAATTCTCTCAATACTTGTTTAACTGCTATGGGTTTACAGAAAAATCATTTACCTGTCATTGGTGAACAAGAATTAGAGATTGCCCCTGAAGTTGTTAATCACTCCAGCAATTAATATGGGGAAATTATCGGCATGAAGCACCAATTCCAGTGTGAATTGGCGTTGTCTTTGAGTAAAAAATGTAAGTTATACTGGCTCTTCGTTACTTGTTATGGTTCGATAAGGGGGCATAGATCGACTAAATCCTTATCTGGCAAGAGACTTAATTGATTAGTTCGCTCTAGATAAAAAACAATTGACAAAAATCGCTAAATGACTTTCTATATAAGGGTTCCATCCCTTATAACCCCCGTCCATTGCATAACACAAACCGAAGAGCCATAATCAATCCCGATTCTAGGCAGTAATCTGGCTGGTCATGTTAACAGTATAACTGAATTATGTCGTCCTTTGTATCCGGTAGAAGAATGTGCGGTTAGGCAGTTTTGATCATTACCCTTAATTAGGGTTTGATCAATAAATGTGAAATGTAGGCAAGGTAAGGGTTTTGTGGCTTTTCTGGCGAAACAGGTGCCAGATTTTGAGAGAATCGTGCTTCAAAACCTTGCGTCTTCATCGGCCCGCGTCCCGTAGGGGCGAAGCATTCGGGCAATAACCTATCGGTGAAACCGGAGATTTTCTATCCGAATGCTTCGCCCGTACTTTTTCAGCAGACCCTAATTAGAACTTAAAGTTTATGCTAGATTGAATTCGACCCCTAAAACCAGAATCACTATGACCCAGATAAGCTTCTATGGAGAGCAAAGATGAAGGATTATTGTATTTGATTACCAAGCCATAGTTAGGATCTTCAAATTGGTTATCAAAACCCCGAGTAGCGACGGAATAGTTACTATAATAAAATCCTAGTCTCGTACTACCAAGTTTTTGATCTTTAATAATGGGATAAGTTGCCTCAACAGAATAAAAAACTTTATCGCCAAACGAAATAGGAAAAATGATATTTAATCCTGAAGACTCGGAAAAATTAAGAGAACTAAAATAGGAAATATTCCCAAGACTAGACCTGGGAGCTGCCGCATTTAATTCTTGAGGGCTGAAGCTAAAGTTACTAAACCAAGTCAGATTCCAATTTTGTCTCACGAACTGAAAAACATTACCAAAATTGGCACTGGAAATATTCAAACGATTAGGACTACTATTCCAACTAAAATTGACAAATGGCGAATTACTAATAATTGTCTCCCATTGTTTGTTCTTATTATACCAAATGTTATTAAAATTCCACCTTAAGTTAATACTGGAAAATATTCCAACTGTTTTTTCCTGGAGATCGGAAATATTTTCATCAATTTGAGGAGAAGATTGAGGATATAAATTTGTCCAAGCTCCCAGGGATAAACTATAGCTGAAACCCTTGCTTGTACCGGAGAGTATAAACTCCAAAGCGGGTAAATACAAATAACCGATGTAGGACGTATCTTCAAATTCTCTTTGACGAAATCGACTAATTTCTATTCTGCCAAATTCTATGTCGGCGGCTTTCCCAGGACCGACAATCGGAAGAGCAGTAAAAGCTTCGGATTGTACTGCCAATTGTTGCTCGAACAATACATCTCCCTGGCTATTTTGAACTTTTGTAAAAGCAAAACTTGTACGATTCAAAGGTTCTATATTCGTAAATTCAATGGGGACATTAACACCAGTATAGGCTAAGGGTCCAAAATCATTGGGAGATATTACAGAAAAGAATAGAGGACTTTCCGGAGTCCATTCACCAATTTCTCGACTAAAAAATTGAACCGACCTTTGATAAGTACCAGTACGCAATTGAAAAAGCAGAGAACTATTGGGAGTAACATGATCTGTGATTGTATAACTACCAGATACTTGATTTAATTGACTAACAAGGTTTGCATTCTGAAGACTATTATTTAATCTTAGGTTCATTGCTCTTCTATCAGCCGAGGTGGATTGAGTAGAAAAAGACTCGGGAGCTTGATTCTCTTCATACTTTTGTCTGGCTGTGGTTAGAGCGCCATTAATATCATTCGGGTTGAGTAAGTAAAATAGCCCCCCCAAAGCTAAACCCAAAGTAGCATTCACCATTTGTCTCTCATCTACATCACTCAAAAAGGGAGATACGGTTAGGGAAACGCCAGGATTAGCAAAGACATTTGTATAACTTAATTCAACTTTTTCAGGGTGATATTTTAGAAGAGTTCGATTCTGGGAATAATTGAAAATATAACGATACCAATTATGAGTTTCTGGCTCAAAAGAACGAGTCGTAATTTCGGGCGCTCGTTGACCGCCACTATACCAGATAAGAGAATTCAGGTAATGAAAATCTCGCTGCTCTTGAGTTAAAAAAGGATTGCTCATCAAAGCGACAATATCATTATTCTGCAATTGTGAACTATCAAGATTTAAGGCACTAGCATAAATTCGAGACAATTGATCCTCAAATCCTTTGTCAAATTGTAAGGTTTTTACCCCGGGTAAGGAACTGAAAGACTGATTGAAGTTAAACCCCGCCGTTGTGAAAAAATCTCCTACTGTAACCCCGATTTTGGCTAAATTTTCTAGGGGAATTCTTTGGCCAATTTGCAATCTGACTTTATTGTCTAATAAACCTTGAAAGTTAATAGTAGGAAACCCTTGTAAAAATTTGGGAGCATTTTCTGCATCTAAGTTACCGAAATAAGAACCTCCCCCCTGTTCGGTAAAAGTTGAAGCTTTACGAGTGTCATCCAAACTAACAACCTCAATCTCTCCGTTAATATTAAAAACTACTTGAGGAACACCTGGCACACCTTGAGGAGAAACAACCTCAACAGCACCGCTAGTAATATTTAAGTTGTTATTATCTTTTTCAAAACCCCTAGCACTTTCAAATGCTTGAGGTAGGGCAAAGACTGTCTGAACTCCGAAAAATGGGATCGTGGAAATTGCCGTCTGTCGAGATTTTTGAGTAATAACGTTTCCCTGATAATTGATGTTGCCATGAAAGCCATTTGTTTCAATCACGACATTGTTATCATAAAGCCAATAAAATTGCTGATTATTTGGATAGTAAGAAAAATTAAAGTTTTTAAGTACAGGATCATTAAAATCTTTAAAATTTAATTGATTACCCAGGGAATATTGATCTAAATCAAAAGTAAGATTAACATAAAAATTAAGAATAGTTGGCCTATATTCGTAGGGGTTTATTGTAAGTAAGTCATTGGTATTAACAATAAAAGGATAGCGTACCGCAACACTTTCCAGAAAACTCTTGACGGCAATATCTTTAATTTTCAATTGTTCCTCAGTTAACGGGGATTGACTGGGAACTTCTTCCTCTGGTTTAATAATTTCTGGAACTGGAGGAACTGGAACAGTGGGTACATCTTTGGGAATAAAAAAATCTGAGGTTCCAGTTTGTGCTAAATTTAGTTGGCTAATTTCTTTGTATGTAACCATACCAAAAACAGGTGCGTTAATGATATTTTGATTTAATTCTAAGTCATTCAATATATCAATTATTGCCGGCGTAGCAGGAATAGTAAAGGGAGCTAACTGAGTATCTGCCGATAAAAATTCTTGAGCGGGAATCTGAGCTATCGACCTATCGCCGGAAGAATCAATCTCCAGTTTGATGGTGGTGGTGGGAATTTCCCAGGTATCAATTATTGCCGGCGTAGCAGGAATAGTAAAGGGAGCTAACTGAGTATCTGCCGATAAAAATTCTTGAGCGGGAATCTGAGCTATCGACCTATCGCCGGAAGAATCAATCTCCAGTTTGATGGTGGTGGTGGGAATTTCCCAGGTATCAATTATTGCCGGCGTAGCAGGAATAGTAAAGGGAGCTAACTGAGTATCTGCCGATAAAAATTCTTGAGCGGGAATCTGAGTAATGACCTTCGGTGAGGAAGAACTAATAGTTACAGTTGCAGCCGACCCTTGATCCGTTTCGGCCCGACGGTGATATTGCCCCTGGGTGAGGAACTGACGCAAATCCGAGTCATCCTCCACTGACGGTTGATCAGATAGATTCAGAGACCCGGTTGAAGCAGAATTTGGAGAATGGGGCAGAGATTGATCCAGGGTTTGACTGTCCAACGGCATTAAATCTGACGCTTTTCCCGAGAGATTCTCCCCAGAAAAAGCTTGAGTTATCAATACCGACTCCGTGGAGGGCTGCTCGGAGCGTTTAGAGAGACTCTCTGAAAGGTTCGGGGAGGAGGAGCCAGTAGTTACAGTCATAGCCGACTCTTGATCCGTTTTGGACTGACGGTGATATTGCCCCTGGGTGAGGAACTGACGCAAATCTGAGTCATCCTCCACTGACGGTTGATCGGACGGATTCAGAGACCGGGTTGAAGGGGAATTTGGAGAATGGGGCAGAGACTGATCCAGTGTTTGATTGTCCACTGGCATTAAATCTGACGCTTTTCCCGAGAGATTCTCCTCAGAAAAAGCTTGAGTTATCAATACCGACTCCGTGGAGGGCTGCTCGGAGCGTTTAGAGAGACTCTCTGAAAGGTTCGGGGAGGAGGAACCAATAGTTACAGTCATAGCCGACTCTTGATCCGTTTCAGCCCGACGGTGATATTGCCCCCGGGTCAGGAACTCAAATAAATCTGACTCATCTTTGGCTGACGGTTGATCAGACAGATTCAGAGACCCAGCTGACGCAGAAGAAACGGTTTTTTCTGTTTCAGCGACTTGAATGGTCTCTTGACGAGATTGGGTTTCTCGGTTCGCCGATGCTGCCGCAATCGTAAGAGACACGCCCTTAACATCGAGGATTTGTTCGGACGATCGATCGAGTAAGATTTGCCCCGAATCAGAAGTCAGAGCCTGATTTTGGGCAGAACACAAAGAAGGATAAAACCATTGCAACAGTTTAGCTTCTATGGCTTGCCAGTTAACCAATGGGAGTGGGTCAAATTTGCCAAACAAATGATCGCTTGATTGGTAGCGATGATCAACATACAGTATAATTGAACTAAAGCGTTTGACCTGCCCGTTAACCAATAACGATTCATGAGCATCATAAAACAACAAAATGAAGGGGGTTGAGCTAATAGCTAAACCCGACAAAATCACAAAAACAAAGAGGTGATTCGGAGACTCATTCGATCGCCTTGTCATCGAGATTCAGAAAGATAAATATTTTAGGCACTCCATACCGGATAAGCAATACGGCTCACCACTACTACCAAATCATCATCGAAAATGTTATCTAGAAGAGGGCGTGTGTTTTATGCCCCTACATAAAACGGATTTGCTCCACATTTGTGGGCGCAAAGAAACTGCGCCCACAAATGTAATACACTAGAACGTTTCCGCCCGTGATATTGCGAAAGCCATTGGGCTTACTTACTTATCACCGTTCATCCTAGTCTAAAACTGGAGGCGTGAAATTAACAGTTAAAGTTGATGACTGAATTGTAAATGGGTTGGAAGGATTGCTGAATGAATTGTTAAAACTAGAAGTTATCCCCGTCGCTTCTTGACTAGATGGAAAAACTACATTAACTGTAGATACCGTGACAAGCTGACCATTGACTGCTGTTGGTTGTGGAATAGGAATACTTGTGCTGCCAACTCCGGTCGTTTCGTTTGTCACTCCATTATTGTTAATAACAGAAAGAAAACTAGGTTCTGTATTACCTTGGTTTCCCGTGACGGAAAAAGTAAGGGGTTTTAACTCAGGAACAGCAGTAGGAACACCCTTATTATCAAATGTGACATTTACTGTCGGAATTACCGGAGTGGGAGAATTGATTAGGGAAGTAGATGGGATATTATTTGTTGTTGTTACGTTTACCGTCGGAATGATCGGTTGAGATCTGAGGCTGGTAGCAGGAATATTATTTGTTGTTGTTACGTTTACCGTCGGAATGATCGGTTGAGATCTGAGGCTGGTGGCAGGAATATTATTTGTTGTTGTTACGTTTACCGTCGGAATTGCTACATTTGGGGTTATTACGGGAATAACAGGAGTAGCAAGACCTGGAATAGAAATTCGGGGAATTGACTGGGCAATTACCCGATGATTAACGAGAAAAATTTGTGAAACAATAACTAAGACAGTTAGTGCTGATTCTTTGGAGTTGAGTCTGCTGAGAGTTTTCATTTTGTTAGCCTCATTTTTAATTGTTGACAAGGGAATCACGCTGTCACTTGTTTGGATTGTAAACAGCAATTAAATTTAACTGACTGTTGAGCTGGTTGGCATCGGTCACAGGAACTAACTCCTGGATATATGGGCGGTAACTGTAAACCTGATAACCCTTTGCCTGGATGTATTCCATTATAGCACCATTGCTACCGTGGGCTCCAGCAATATTTTCATAGATAATATTGGGCTTAAATTCTGTTAATAAACGTTCTGCTCCCTGTAGAACTTTTATTTCATGTCCCTCGGCATCTATTTTTAACCAGTCAACCCTCGTCAGGTTTTCTGTTTCAATTAAACTATCAAGGGTTAAACATTGAATAGTTACAGTATTAGCCGAATCGGAACTAGGGGAATTATAGCTGATAACTTCATTTAACTCACTGGCATTATGGAGAGATAGTTTCGCCGAACCACAATGATCACTGGCCGCCGCTTCGTAAATTTTAACCCAAGGGAGTTGATTGATACGGCTTGTTTCTTGTAAGCAGTTTACACAAGCTTTAAATGGTTCGATAGCGATGACTTTCCCTGTTTCTCCCACCCTTTGAGCAGCACTAAAGGTATAAACTCCCACATTTGCCCCCACATCAATAACGGTCATATCAGGACGGATTTGGGTACGCCATAATTCCATTTCCGCTTCAAACCAATCTCCTTGGGCGAGTAAAACAGCAGTGGTAATACTTTTTAAGTTAGCTTCCACTGTCAGAATGAGATTATCATAGGGAACATAAGTAAAAGGATTTTCCGGTCTGGCTTGGGTCCAAATCCACTCTCCCACATCGGGAGAGTTGGGGTTAAAATGAGTGACCCCTTGCTGAAGCCAATATTCTGCCGCTTTTGCTTCCGGTAAGTTACGATAAGCCAAATAAAGAGCTTGTATTGAGGGTGCGTAATTGGGATTAATCTGATGGGCTTTGAGCAGGTAAAAAATACCATCCCATTTTTGCCCACAAAAACGAGCAATTCCCAGTTGTAACTGTACGATGGGAGATGTTGCAAGGGATTGAGAGATTAATTGTAGGGTATCTTGCCCAGAAGCGTTGTAAAAGTAGGGTTGAGATAGATTAAGAACTTCGGCACATAAAAATAATATTTGCTCGTAGCAGTTTTCGGCTGCTAGAATTTTCTCTAAATATTCAGCTTTGTTTAATAAAGTACGGGCGGTGGAAGGTAAATAGACAAGTCCTTTGTTTGAAGCGGTTTTCCTAAAAGCCGGATCAAGAATACCGACAAAAACAGAATAAGCTAAAACATAGGCTTTGCTGTAATCGCCTATTAGACTATAAATCAGCGCTAAATGGACGGCGGCTAAGGGATGGGCTTTTCCCTGCTCCAAAACCGCTATCGCATTGTTTAATAGTTGTTTGCGAAAGGCAATATCTTGTGTCTCTTCTGCCTCAATAAGCATAATAACTGCTACATTGTTCCATTCTCTGAGCGTAGTGGGTTGATTCCAGTTAGTATTATCAGCAAAAGCTAAAAGTTGATCACACGCTTCTGAGGTCATTTGAGGGCAATTTTTTTGCACATATTGACTGTAATAATTGAGGGGACTTTGCGTCTCTGTTTGAGAGCGCATTGCGCTTATTTGTTGATCACCAGACTCTAATGGTTGTATTTTTTCCTGTTCTAGTTTTTTCCACATCTGTTGATAAGCATTTTCTAAGGCTAGAGTTAAACCTTCTATATCTCCTAGTTGAGATTTTTGAAAACGCTCTCTTAAGCTAGTTCGTAATTGAGCGATCGCCTCTAAATCCTGGGCAAAAGTAATGGCTTTGTTAACGTATTCTTCGGGACTATGAGCGATCCAATCCCCTAAGCCGATCGCCTGTAGGAGACTATTACCCATCCGTTGAATTTTACGATCGCCAGCAAGGGTTAAAACCGGAACCCCCATCCACAAAGCATCGCAAGTGGTAGTACAACCATTGTAAGGAAAAGTATCAAGGTGAATATCGATACGATGATACAAGGCGAAATAATCCTCAGCCAATGTCGGTGAGTCAATTAATTCAACTTGTTCGAGATTAAAGCCCTGTTCTTGCAGGAATAATTCAACACTTTGTTTTTCTTCGGGATCGTCTAAATTATGATAGTGGCTTTTGAGGATGAGACGGGACTGGGGTAATGCCTGAAGGATTTTTGCCCAGAGGGATAAAAGGAAAGGATTAAGTTTAGAAAAATTGTTCAAACAACCAAAAGTAATATATTCTGAACTTAAAGCGGGCAGGGGATTGACTTCTAGGGCTTCCGGGGAAGGTTGATAAGCCACATAGCATCTGGGGAGTCGCCAAATCGTCTCGCTGGTTTTTTCTTCCGTATCTACGGGGTGTAAATGATGATCGGTAATCCAATAATCGATGGTAGGGATACCTGTCGTGGCAAAATAGCCCAAGTAGGAAGCTTGAATAGGGGCAGGTTTGCTAAAAAAGATCGGCAAGCGATTATCGTCTGTATGACCGGCTAGATCAATTAGGATGTCAATCTGATCCTGTTTAATTTGCTCGATCACTTCGGCATCGGTAAGTCCGAGGGTCGATCGCCAATGATCGCAAGAAGCTTTAATTTCTTCTGTTATTTCATCAACTTTTTTGATTTCCCCATAACAATAAATCTCAAATTTTTGATGATCGTGATGTTTAATAATTGGGGCAATAAACTTGCCCACGGGATGACGTTTAAAGTCAGGGGACACATAACCAATTTTGAGTTTGTGTTGGGCAGCAGACCCTTGGTTAGGGATATTTGATTGGGGGATAGTCAATTCTGCAATATTATTACTTGTATTTCCCCTGAGGATCGATAGGCCAATATTAATTACTTCTGTGAAATTATATTGAGGATTAGAACCATAATTGACGGTGAGATATTCCAGTAATTCTAAAGCATAATCAGGAAAGTACAATATGTCCGCGATACAAGCCTGTTTTAATAGTTTTTCCGGGGATACAGAGCTAGGTTGACTAAGTAAATCTTGAAAGTAAAAGGCATCAGACCACAACAGTTGTCCCGAAAGATACTGAGGAATACCCGCTTTAATCTCAACAGGAAAAGATTTTTTGGAAATACAATGTAATCCTTTAAAACCTTGAAGAAAAAAACCTTGCTGCCGTAAATGACTATCTACGTCAGCAAAAAGCGGTTGATTTTTATAGATAGGGGCAAATTCAACTTCGGTTTGAATAGCCAAGGTGCTGTTTTTGATGATCTGTTGCGCCCCTTGAAAAATGTTTAATTCTGCCCCTTGTACATCTACCTGCAAAAAATCAATGCTGTCAACCAATTCACTAGCACAAAAACTATCCAGAGTGGTTGTTTCTATTTCTGATACATAATCTAGGGTAAGAAATTCGGGGAGAAAATTGGGAAAACGAGATACATAGCTGTGATTTGGTTCATAAAGAGAACTACACATTTTCTCTTTAGTAACGTATAGTTGGGATTTGCCTTGAGTGTTACTAAGGGCGATGGGAATATGTTTTTCTTGATGCCTGATATTTCTTTCCTTTAAATTCTGATTCATGCGCTTACATTCATCAGCATCGGCCTCAAATCCATAGATAGTTAAGTTAGGGGCAAAAATTCCCCACGATTGACTACTATAATCATCGGCCCCAGATAATTTTCGAGAACCTATCTGGGCGATGGTAATATGAATGTTATCTAAAAAATGTTGAGCTTTTAGCGTTTGTAAGAAGATAGTCATGGTAGTAAATTTAATGATTGTAGAAACAACTGTAACTATTGACAATATTTAAGTTTGGATTTTGTTCCGATACCAACGAGAAGAAGCATCGTAAATTTCCTCGGAACTAACTTCTTTAATACCACTCAGCGCAAAAAGAAGTGCTGTATGGGCTAATTTATTTGCGGGATCACAGCGGAGGGACTGACGAAAACAATCAACCGCTTTCTTCTCATCAGGTTGACAGCTATAAACCACTCCCAGATTGTAATAGGCCATGGCATAGTCGGGATCTAACTCGATCGCTTTTTCAAAACAACTTTTTGCCTTGGTTAACAATTTTTGCTGCTTATAACTGATTCCTAAGTGTAAATAGGCGATCGCATCTTGTGGTTTGGCTTGAATAATTTTTTGGAAGCAACTGACTGCTTTATCAAACTTTTCCTGTTCGTAGAGAACGACTCCCAAGTTATAGCGCAATTCTAAGTTATCGGGTTGCAGCAGTAAGGCACAACGGTAGTATTTTTCCGCTTTGGCATAGTTTTCTTGGCGATCATACAGTTGCGCCAGGGATTTATAAACCTCCATATTAGTAGAATCTAATTGTACACTATGGGAATAACAAGCGATCGCCTTTTCTGTCTCTTTTAACTGTTCATAGACCAAGCCGAGATTATAAAAAGCGCTAGGATAATCAGGTTGAGATTCAATCGCTTGTTGATAATAACTAATCGCCTCCTCTAATTGTCCTTGTTGTGCCGCTAAAAAGCCCAGATTATGATAGGACTTGGCATAGGTGGGATCTACTTTTATCGCTTGGAGATAGAAGTTTTTGGCTGACTCCAATTCTCCCGTAAGGGTTTTTTCCCTTCCAAGTTGGTGATAATATGCCGCACTGTTCTCCTCTGGGACTACGGGAAGGGGAGGAGAATTAACCTTATTTTGTTCCTCTAAATAAATTTGCCACATTTGTCTATAAGCCGATTCCATCGTCTCTGCCATTCCTTTGGCATCTAACAATTCTGATTCAGCAAGGCGATCGCGCATCGTGGCTCGTAAATTGCTTAAATAGGCAGAATCCTGAGCAAATTGAACGGCTTTTTGTACATATTCTTCGGGTGTATTAGCAATCCACTCATCCAAACCCACTGCTTTTAAGAGGGTGACACTCAAACGCTCCATATTACGCCCCCCCGCTAAAGTCAGGGTGGGAACTCCCATCCACAGGGCCTCGCAGGTGGTAGTACACCCCCCATAGGGAAACGGATCAAGATGAATGTCCACATTATTGTAGGACGAAAAATGTGCTTGATCGCCTAATAATGCCCCTTGAATAAACAGTCGATCAGCACTGATTCCCCGTTGGGTAAAGTCATTGATGATGTTCTCTTGAACCCTAGGATCAACCCCCGCCTGATTAATTGCTTTTAGGAAAAGACGGGAGTTAGGAACGGCTTTCAGTATTTGGCACCAAACATCAAGGGTTTCAGGGGTTAATTTTCTGGTGTTGTTCAAAGAACCGAAGGTAATTAAACCCGTTTTTTGACAAGGTAGGGGGGAAACCTCTGGGGTGTCGAGATAGTTGTTATAGGTTAGATAACAACGGGGTAAACGCCAAATTGTCTCACTGGTTAATTCGGGAGTATCTAAAGGATGTAAGTTCTCATCGGTAATCCAATAATCAATGGTGGGTAAACCCGTGGTGGCAAAATAACCTAAATAAGTTGCTTGAATGGGGGCGGGTTTTATTCCCAGTACCTTGAGGCGATTCCCCGTCGTGTGACCGGCTAAATCTACCAAAATATCGATTTGATCTGCTTGGATTAACGCCGCTACTTCTAGATCCGATAAACCCACAGTACAGCGCCAGTGATCGCAGGTGGCTTGGATTTTTTCAGTAATCTGATCTCCTTTTTCCACTTCGGCGTAGGCAAATATTTCAAACTGATCGTGATGATGATTTTCTAGTAAAGGTTTAATAAAAAAACTACAGGAATGACGACGAAAATCAGGAGAAATATAGCCGATACGCAAGCGGCGATCGGGGTCTGGTTGTCTCGGATGGTGTTTGAGGGTAGGAAGGACCTGTTTAACAACGTGGTAGATATACCAAAGATAGGAACTATCGAGAATCTCCTGGGGAGAAACAATGGTCAATGCCCCAAAACACCACAATAAAAATGAGTGATTACCACAATCATGCGGCTCTAATTGCATGATTTTATGACAATAATCGACCGCATTGGCTATTTTGCCGAGTTTTTCAGCACAGGAGGCTAAACTTTTCAGGGCCGAAAGATGGTCATTGTCTATGGTTAAGATTTTTTGATAATAGGCGATCGCCTCGTGAATATAACCAATTTTTTCTAAAACCATGCCACAATTTTGTAGCGCGGGAATGTAATTAGGGTCAAGGGTTAAGACTTGGCGATAATAGGCGATCGCTTCGGGTAGTTTGTCCTGTTGTTGAAAGATGAGAGCCAGATTAAATAAGGGTTCAATGGCCGAAGGTTCAAACTCCAACGCCATCTCATAACAGTTTTGCGCTTGAAGGAATTTTCCCCGTCGCTCCCATTGATTACCCGTATTAATTAAATAGGCAACAAAATCTGGCAATAACTCCCATTCTTTCGCTGTTAAAAGACTTTTTGCTTTTGCCGATTCTCCTTGATCTTGCCAAAATTTAGCCAATTGAAACTTGATACTAGGATGATTGGGGTCAAGATTTAAAACCTGAGTCAAGCATTCGCCTATTTCCAGGGTGATTGCTTGCTTTTTCTCGTCTTCGAGGTTTTCTCTCTGGTTAATTAATTGCTGTTTGAGATTTAAGCCTAAACGATAGTAGGCTTTAGCGTATTGAGGATTCAACCTAATCCCTTGACGATAATAGTCGATCGCCGATTGCCATTGTTGTTGTTTTTCATTGACAACCCCCAAATTGTAATAGGATTGAGAACGCTCAGGCTCTAACTCGATCGCCTTGAGATACCAAGACTGAGCCAAAGCAAAATGACCCTGCTGGGTGAATTGATTCCCCAGATAGTGGGCGATTTCCGCACCTTGATTCCCTAAACCGCAGTCGGCAAAGGAATCGATCAAAGAATTTTTTATTGCTTGATAAACTAGCTCCCGCTGCTCGGGTAATATTTTCCAAACGTCTTTTTGTAGGGTTGCTAATAAATCCAGCCAAGTTTGCCAATTTATTTCTTTAACCAAATTTAAAAATATTTCCCTGAAGGTTTCGCCGGTTTCATCTCCGCCGAATAGCAGCAAGGGTTTAAAGAGACAGTGGATTAATAACTGCTCTTCCTTGGTGAAATATTCCTGCCAAGGCGCAGACTCGGTTGGAAAATCTAATAAATTCTCGATCGGATAATCTTGGCTATTAAACCTTAACCCAACGGACTGGGCTAGAGCCTCTATCTGCCCTAGGGGTGTTTGCCTGATGTCCTTTTCTTTTAACCAAATAACTCGATGGGCTAAGGGCAGCCAAATATGGGGCTGACATTGCAACTGTTTGGCCACGGCTTGGGTAACGGTCTCTTGACTACCCGTGATGGCGTTGCCCAAGGACTGACGCGGATCCGCGTGGCTATAGACCACTAACGCCCCCTCCCGTTGAATCTCCTGAAGGGCATCTTGCCCCAACACCTCAAACTGCAATAAAAGGGGGATAGCTTCTCCCTGCCGTAACCTTAAATAACGGTCAAGAGACACCGCATCTGGAAATACCCCCGCCTGAAAATCGAGGCCCGATTGAGTGTACAGTTCACCCAATACTCGGTAACTCCAAGCGGTTTGATAGTAGGGAATACGATTACAGAATATGATCATTACAACGACTGCATTCGCAGAGCTAGAAAGATTCAGGTTATTGGCAACCACTCAGAAGACGTTTGGGGAGTGACATCAGTAAAAAATTCTCCCCCTACCCTTCGGCTTTGCCCAGGGTAACAATTCCCTCACTGAAGCGCCGACTTTAAAAAGGGGACTTGTTGCTAATCTAAGACGGAAGTAACAGCAGTCCAAGCCCGGACGATACCAGACACATCCCCAAATGGACCCTTGCCAGAAGCTGCCGATATAGCGGCGGCAGTGGCACGCTCAACTGAACCCTGACCTGCGTTTGACCCGTTAACGGCACTAAGCGTTGCAGACTCAATAGCAACAACAGTTTGAGCATTAATATTCTGGGTAGCGTAACTCACTGTTACCGTAACCGTACCAGTAAATACATAGTCAGCAGCAGGCAAAACCTGCTCAACGGCAAAGCTATTGGTGGCTGCAGTGTTGCCATCGGTGAGAATGCTAGTGGTGGCACCAGACACTCGGGATTGGGATGCTGTACCGATAAATTGGGCTTGGGCGCTTTCGCCAACGGACAATACACCCGCAGCGGCAAGACCACCGGCTAGAATAGCTCCTCTGGCGATTCCTTGGTAATTAGAGGCCTTCATTGTTTGTCTCCTTTGTTAAGGGGCCAATGATTTTGAGGTCATGAGGCAGACTATTGCTCAGTTCGTCGTCTCGATAAGCTGTTGACTATCTCAATTACTCGTTAAGATTGCGGGGGAGCGGGCTTCGTCCGTGAGCTTAACCGAAAGGGAGCGGGGAGAGGCAGTTTGAGCATTTGTACCAAAATTTCCGATAGCGCAGTTTAAATTCAGTACAGCTTACCCGCGTTTTCTTGGTGTGGATCGTTACAGACTCGACCGTCATCAGCATAGATAACTGCGGTTGGCCACTGTCAAGGTTTACCACCCAGAACTCTTGGCTCTGTCAATCACCTATTGGAGTAAGTACCTAAGCAAAATTAATTACACATTTCGATAAAGCTTTTGCCTCTTGCCTATTGCCTCTTGCCTGTCTTCACTAGGAAATTTATTTTGCATGACTACTTATCCCTTGCGATTGATCGATTAAAAAGAGGCCACCCAGGGCAATCCTGGGGGGCAATTGCACCACTTTTCTACTAGCGAAAAAAAACAGCAAGAGTTAATTCGGGTAGTATGTGGCTACAAAGTGGTATTTTTCACCCGGGTTGAGACGGGTTGCCCACTTCAACTAATCTAAGACGGAAGTACCAGCAGTCCAAGCCCGGACGATACCGGACACATCCCCAAACTGACCCGCACCAGAAGCTGTCGATATAGCGGCGGCAGTGGCACGCTCAACTGAACCCTGACCTGAGTTTGACCCGTTAACGGCACTAAGCGTTGCAGACTGAATAGCAACAACAGTTTGAGCATTAATATTCTGGGTAACGTAAGTCACTGTTACCGTAACCGCACCAGTAAATACATAGTCAGCAGCAGGCAATACTTGCTCAACGGCAAAGCTATTGGTAGCCGCGGCGTTGCCGTCGGTGAGAATGCTAGTGACGGCGGCGGACACTCGGGATTGGGATGTCGCACCGATAAATTGGGCTTGGGCGCTTTCGCCAACGGACAATACACCAGCTGCGGCGAGACCACCAGCTAGAATAGCGGCTTTGGCGATTTCTTGGTAGTTAGAAGCTTTCATCGTTTGTTTCCTTCCTTAGAGGGGTTATATGGTTCTGAGGTCATGAGGCGGCTTATGGTTCGGTTCGTCGTCTCAATGCCCTCGTTTTTTTTTGGTATGGATTGTTACGGAATCCAACCTCTTTTAGTATATATCGCTAGGAGGCTCTACTGTCAAGATCGACTACACAAAACTTTAGTTTTGTAAATGATCTATTGGACGTATCTTTTGTGATCGATGAATTAGAGGCAACTTGGGGCAATTCCGTGCCTAGTTATACCATTTTTCTAATTTTCTAGTAAGGAAAAAAACAGCAAGAGTTAATTCGGGTAATCGATCGAAGTCTTGTTATTCTTATAACTGGTAGGTTTCGAGATTTTTCTAGGCTCGCAGCTTAACCCGATCGACCGATAACTGATAGAGGGGTGCAGAATGGGAGAATGGTTAGATTTTATCGATGAAGTGGTCACTGTTAATGGCAAAGGTGAGAAAATTAAACGGGAAAAAGTCACTAATCGAGGTTATAAATATTTTTTAAGCAAAAAAACCTTTTTAGAAATGATTTCTATCCCTAGCGGTCAATACCTCATCGGTGCGCCCAAAAGCGAGTTAGGCTGGAAATTGAGTCAAAGTCCCCAATCTCCGGTTAATATTCAGGCTTTTTGTCTAAGTCGCTACCCAATCACCCAACGACAATGGCGCGAGGTGGCAAAATTAGAACCGGTAAATATTGAACTTAATCCCTATCCGGCCCATTTTGAAGGTTATGATCGCCCTGTAGAACAAATTAACTGGTGGGAAGCGGTGGAATTTTGCGATCGCCTATCCCGTCTCACGGGACTGAATTATCGTTTACCCGCAGAAAAAGAATGGGAATACGCTTGTCGGGGAGGTACATCCACCCCCTTCCACTTCGGCCCGACAATTTCCACGGATTTAGCCAACTATTCCGGGGTGGACTGGGATTATGGCGGCAAAGTGTGCAGTTCTGGTCGTTATGGAGAAGGTTCCCTAGGCTGCGATCGCAGGGAAACCACACCAGTGGGAATGTTTGCCGTCGCTAACCCTTTCGGACTCTACGATTTGCACGGAAATGTCAGGGAATGGTGTGCAGATTACTGGCGCGATAACTACGAAGCAGCCACAATAGAAGATAGGGACAGACGAGTTTTACGCGGCGGTTCCTGGAATGATGGCCCTAACAAATGTCGCTCGGCCTACCGAGTCAAATTTATGGCTACTGCTGGACTCTATGATATTGGTTTTCGTGTCGTTAGCGATAATTCTCCTTAAATCTGAAAACCGATCACTGATTACTGGTGACAGGGAGGTGAAAAAATTGAAAATAGAACTACCCCAGCAAATAATCAGCGAATTTTGTCAGAAATGGCAGATATCTGAAATGTGTTTATTCGGATCGGTTTTGCGGGAAGATTTTCGTCCAGATAGCGATATTGATATACTGGTCAGTTTCCAAGATAGTGTTTCTTGGGGACTTCTGGAGTTTTCGAGGATGAAACGGGAATTAGAGAATTTATTGGGACGGAAAGTTGATTTGCTAACGAAAAAATCGATCGAGCAGAGTCATAATTGGATTCGTCAACGAGAGATTTTAGGGACAGCGCAAGTGATTTATGTGGCGGGATAAGGCTTTTTTACTAGATATTGTCCGAGCAGGTCAATTAGCTCAACAATTTGCCGAGCAACTGGATCGGGAACTACTAGAATCGGATTTACGCACCCAATCCGCAATTCTCTATCAAATTACTATTATGGGAGAAGCTACCAAGCGCCTATCCCCTGGATTTCGTAAACAACATCCAGAAATTCCTTGGGACGACATCGCCGGTATGCGAGATATTATCGCCCATCAATATGATCGGATCGATCTTGATATCGTCTGGCAGGTTATTCGACGCAATATTCCTGAACTATTGAACTTGTTAATACCTTTATTGCCCACACAAGATACTTGATTAGTGATATCTTTGATAAGGTTCGGTAAAATGAAAGAGAAATACTAACTTTAAATCAGACTTCTGGTCAAATTTTAAAAATGTACCGCTCCTCGATCGAGAGTTAGAATTGATTTTAGAGACAATAAAGGTGATTTAACCAAATGATTGCTAACTTTGACCATAACTATCTTTCCCCAGAAGATTATTTAGCAACGGAGAGAATAGCCAAGGATAAACACGAATACATTCGCGGTCAAACCTACGCCATGGCTGGTGCAAGTAAAGCGCATGGTATGATTATTATCAACTTAGCCACACTTTTAAAAAACCGGCTGCGGGGTAGTGGTTGTCTTGTCTATGCCACAGCTATGAAAGTTCGTCTAGAAATAGCTAATAGTTATTTTTATCCCGATCTTGTAGTTACTTGCGACTCGCGAGATAATCAGTCTTTCTCGGAAGATTTTATCCGTTATCCGCGCTTGATTGTAGAAGTATTATCCCCCACTACTGCTGCTTTTGACCGGGGCGATAAATTTGCCGACTATCGTTCCCTTGAAACTTTAGAAGAATACGTTCTTATCAGTCAAGAACGCATCAGTGTGGATTGTTTTCGTCGCAATGACGAAGGATTCTGGGTTCTTTATCCCTACAGCAAAGGAGCAGATATTTATCTAGCTAGTATCGATTTTCACTGTGCGATCAAATCTTTATATGAAGATATAACAGAAATCTGTTAAAAAATCAGATAAGTTTTTTTCTATGTACTATTTACTTTTTACTTGATTAATGCTTGCTATTCTCTCCGCTATTATTCCAGTGGGTTTTATCATCCTCATCGGTGTGATAGCAGGAAAAGTTCTCACTGTGGAAGTGCATTCCCTTTCCCAAATCACGGTGTATATTCTTGCTCCCGCTTTGGTGATTGATGGACTCTATCGCACCACTTTATCCGGCAGCAATATCGGTTTAATTCTCCTAGGCTTTGCTCTTATCTCACTGGTAATGGCGATTGTCGTCGAAATTATGGCCTATTGTCTCAGTCTCGATGCCGATACCCGCAAAAGCCTCATGGCTGCCGCTGTGATGCCCAATAACGGTAATATGGGTTTACCGGTGGCTAGTTTTGCCCTGGGTGCGGCCGGACTGGAAAGAGCGATAATCTATATGATTGGTTCTAGTATTCTGTTATTTGGTATTAGTCCCGCTTATTTGCGAGGAAAAAGCTTTCTTTCAGGATTTCGCCTAGTTTTTCGCTTGCCCTTAATCTGGTCAATTTTTATCGGCATTAGCTTTCAAACTTTCTCTTTTCATCTTCCCCTGCAATTAGATAAAAGTATTAGCTATCTAGGACAAGCGGCAATTCCTTTGGCTTTAATTATCCTAGGTATTCAATTATCTCAGCAAAAATTAGCGATCGGTAAATTAGAATTATTAGGGGCCGGTTTGCGTCTTTTAGTCGCGCCTCTTTTGGCATTTGCGATCGGCAATAGTTTAGGATTAACTGGTATGGATCTAAAAATTCTTATCCTACAGAGTGCCATGCCCACCGCCGTTAATACCGTCATTTTAGTCACAGAATTCGGTGGTTCAGCAGCTTTAATGGCCCGCACAGTTGTGGTCACTACCCTTGCTAGTTTTCTGACTATTCCTTTCTTTCTTTGGTTATTAAAAGTCTATTTATAGCAGTTATCTTAATGGTGAGGTGCGAAGTTTTCGTTTTGGGGAGCCAGTATTCAGTTATCAGTATTCAGGGGGTGCATCTCATTTTGGTAAATCTACTAATTTGGGATTTTTAAGGGGAAACTTTCTCCTAAAATTGGGCATTACTTTCGGTTTTATCACTCAATCCAAGCTTTTGGGGGGTTCTACCCCCCAAACCCCCCGCGCATTAGGTTAACTGTGAGATGCTTACACGCGATTGTTAATATTTTTGTACTAATTTAAGAGTCACTGATAATTGCTGATTGTTGGTATTTCTGCAAGTGTGGGATGCACCCTTATTCAGGAGATTATTTTATTTATTCTCCCCTCTCCCCAATTCCCCAATTCCCCAATTCCCCACTTCCCCACTTCCCCACTTCCCCACTTCCCCACTTCCCCACTTCCCACACCCCACACCCCACACCCTACACCCCACACCCTACACCCCACTTCTCACTTCATAATTCATAATTTAACCTTTGACTGACACCAGCAATGGCAGCCAAGAGAAGCCAAACAATAGTATTAATCTTGACATCGGAGAGGGTGACATCGACGAGATTAAATAAAACGCAAGCACCAAAGGCCACCAGATAGGTAAAGATAATTAACTCCCCCCCGGCTTTTTGTTGCCGTAGAAAGATAAATAAACGCACCCCTTGGGCATAAATCCAACCCACCCAAACAGACAACAAAATTAAGCCGATAATTCCCGTTTCTGCCATTAACATCAAATATAAATTATGGGGATGACCTAACCATAATCCCTGACTTTTTTCGTAGAGAGGTGTAAAACTGCGTAATCCCCAACCGAATAGGGGTCTTTCTTGGGTCATTTCTAGAGTAAAACGCCATTGAGTTGATCTGAGAGTAGCTAGAGGGCGATTGGGGAACATTTCATCGGATAATCGCGCCCAAATCGCCCTAGGAACCCAAAAACGCAGACTATCCCTGAAAGGATTTGGTCCCCAAGAAGCAAGGGAAATCATCCCTCCCAAGAGGACAAAACCAGCGACTAAGGCATTCCAACCCAGATAAAGGGCAAAAATTAGGCAACCTAAAAAGGCTAAGGCCCAAGCATTGCGAGAATTGCTTAAAAATAGCCCTACACTGTCGATAAATATGGTTAAAGTTAAAAACCCGACTTTGAGATTTAAAAGGTTATTTCTTTGTCTGTGCCACTGCCGCCAAGTTAGAATTAATAAACCGATCGCTAAAATCACAGTTATGAGTAAATAAGCCCCCAGAAGATTAGCATACATAAAAACCGAAGACATCCGCCCCAAAGGTTCGCCCCCCGCTCCGTAGGGCCAGGTAAAAATCCCTTTTAATGCTTCCGGTTTTTGCCAACCGAGAAAAATTTGTCCCCATCCCATCACCACTACCCAAACCGACGGAATAACCATCACCCAAGCTAGTTGACGCAATTGAGAGGGTTTTTTAATTAATTGCCGAATATTGCTAAAAAAGAAGAAAAAAGGCAGAAAATTTCCTAAACCAATCCAAGCATCCCCCGGAGTTGGGGAAAGACTGGCACTAATCATTAACCAAAGAGTGACGATACCGAGACCTTGATTGAGACGTGACTGGATAATTGCCCGAAAATTGCCAGTAAAAACCCTAATTAACACGATAATAATGCCGATACCCGCTAACTCCGGCAGCATCATGGCAATAAAAACTGAAAAAAGTATTAAATTCCACTCCCACCCTTGACAAAAAATCTTTTTCATCGGAAATTTTGGGTCTGAAACCCCGCCGTTCTAGGTTAGCTTTACGTTAGAATTAAAAGGCCAGTCTCGAAAACCAAGTGGACGGCGCAGCACCTTGAAAACTCGGCTTAGGGGGTTCCGACCAGAAAAGCTTGGCCGGGTAAAAAGTCGCGCGCAACAAGTACAAGAAGCTATAGGCGGTCAACGTACCGTGGGACACACGGAATCGGGCTTCTGAAATGGGGCGAAAGTCTGTGGACTCTGTGTAAGACAGTACATGGTTTTTTAACTGTGGTATGCGACGGTGGTGGAAGCAGAAACTTAAATCGTGAGGTTTAGGAATCGCCGCACTTTTAGGGCGGCGAGGATGTCAAGCTAGGCAGGTTGCCAACAATCGTCACGAGTCAGACGAATTTGGGCAAGGGCAAAAATAGTCGGGATAATCCGGCCGTAATCGGTGGCGATCGCCTTCCAACCGAGATCAGCAATAAACCAACCCCATAGAGCCGGTCCTACCAAACTTAACACGGTTCTGACGGCTCCGTAGCGGGCGGCGGCCCTAGTCATGCCCTGTTTAGCCGTTTGTAGGGCGATTTGATTAACAATTGCCCCACCCTGGACTAGGGCAGTTTTTGCCCCTTGATAGCGGGCAAAATGGAGAGCGAACTGCCCAGCGATATGTTTGAGCAGAATCGGTTTCAGGATAGAATTAACGGCGATGACGCTGCCGCCTTTGAGGACTATATCGAGGGGATTGTGTTGTAGGTGAACGGGTAAGGGTTGGGGAGTGTGGGAATCCGCGAGTGCTTTTTGAATTTGAATCGAGAGGGATTTTTGTTCCGATGGGGGGAGACGTTTCCAAGCTTTGTTAACGAGGTGAAGATAGATTTCCGCTTCAATTTCCGTTGTCGGCATTTTTTGGGAGTAGGGAACCTTGAGGAAATGACAGACACGGACGAGAATTTGACGATAACTAACTTTTTCGGTTTGACCTTTTAATACTGTCACACCGTCGGCAGCCAAATAACGAAAACGATCCTCGACGCTATCTAACCAACTATCCCAATCTTGACTTTGAACGGCGATTGCGTCCGGCGCTCGTAGATAATCGAGAGGGTTAAAACGACGGCAAAAGAGGATGTTAGTGATTTGCTGTAGTTCCTCCTCGGTGGCTAACTCCAAAGCTGTGCGTAGTTCGTCCAATGTGGTTTCTCCTCCTCAGCCCCAATAATCAAATCAGTTTCGCTAGTGCTGATTAATACTAATATTAACTCAAGGGTTGACGGGGTTAGGAAGGCTAGTGACAAATTTTTCGATTAAGGTTGGGATCATTGGTGCGGGTTTAGCCGGGTTAACCTGCGCTCGTCAGTTGTGCGATCGAGGTTATACTGTTAAGCTATTTGATAAGTCTAGAGGCATTGGTGGTCGTTTAGCCACGCGACGGGTTAATCGAGCTAATCAAGAGATGGCTGTGGATCATGGCTTGCCTTTTTTGACTATTCAGGGGGAAAAAACGGCGGCTTTAATTGATAATCTCCTGAGAGAGAATATAGTTACTTCTTGGTTTGATTCTAGCTATGTTGCTCCTTCTGGCATGAATAGCGTGGCGAAATTTTTAGCTAAAGGTTTAGAAATTGAACGAGATTTTCTGGTTACTCGTCTGGAAAATCGTCAAGAAAAATGGGTTTTAAACAATAACGGTCAAATTCGGGGGGAGTTTTCGGCGATTGTCCTGGCTATTCCCGCCCCGCAAGCGGCGTTATTGTTAGAAAACTCTCATATAACTACTATGCCAGAATTGCGATCAATCGTTTACGATCCCTGTTTAACGGTAATGGCGGGTTATGGCGATTCTTTACCCGCAGTTGCTCCCTCCACCGATATCGCTTGGTTAGGACTTGATAGCAGTAAACGGCAATCATCCCCTGATTATGTCTTTGTTGTGCATAGTAGTGCCGATTTTGCGGTTAAATATCTCGATAGCGAGGATTTAGAAGCAGTTAAGCTAGATTTACTCGCTCGTGCTTCTTTGCCTCTCCCCGATTGGTCTCAGCTGCACCGTTGGCGTTATGCTTTAGTCCGTCAGGGTTTAGCTGTACCCTGTTTAAGTGTTAATAGTCCTTTACCTCTAGTTGCCTGTGGTGATTGGTGTCAAGGGGGAGATTTATCGAGAAATTCTTCCCTAGAAACGGCCTTAACTTCTGGGATAGCGGCAGCTAATCAAGTTCAGCAGCTACTCTCTTAAGAATCCAGGGACAGGTTTAAATTCTTAGGTTAAGCCTAAGTTAACAAAAGTTTAAATATATAATAATGTAGATATTCTATACTGGGGGGTCGGTAACAATGGAAAAATTCAATTCTAAAGATAACTTTCTCTACCCTAAAACCAGCTACAGGGGTTTATTCACGCCACAAAATTTAGTTTTTAACGCTAATTTGCAGGAATTCGCCCTGAGAGTCTCTTTTATCGCTGGTTTACACAGTGGGGGAAAGCTTACCTCCACGGAAGCTTACGAGAAAATTAACCAGCTTTGGCAAGAGTTGAATACCAGTCAAAAATTCCTACTAGCTAATCATTTTGAGGATCACGGAGATTGAGAGATGGGGTTTTTCAGTGACCAGTAAACAGCATCTAGACTGCCACAGTAACAAAAGTGGGTCAAGTAGTTCTTAGTTATGTCAGAGCTTTCTGACCATAGCTGGCTTTCATCTTCTAGATAAAAATGTCAACAAAAGACAACAAGAGGTAATTCTGCCGCTACAATATGATAGCGAGTTGTCAAGAGAACAGTAAAAGAACTGCCAATTGGATCTAGATGCCTCAATATACTACTAAACAAGCAACGGAAAACCCTGTTGTGTCCGACCAGTCCGCCAATAATCCCTTTTCACTATTTGGTCAATTTTGGGAAAGCCTAAAAATTGTGGCTCAACCCTATTGGTATCCAACGGAGTTAAATGGACGTGCCTTTGGAGATGTGATCATTTCTTGGGGAATGTCAGCTTTGATCCTTTTAAGTATCTTGGCAACAGTCGGGGTAGAAGCTTTTAGTAGCTACTGGAATCGTTATGTACTCGATATTATTATTGAAGATAGAGATCTTTCTAAATATCTCAATACGCTTTGGTTATCCAGTTTGTTGATTATAGGAACAACGGGGTTATTTGCTTTTTCTCAATTTATTCGTCGTCAAGTGGCATTGGATTGGTATAAGTGGTTAACCAAACAAACCGTTAAAAAATATCTCAATGATCGCGCTTATTATAACATTGATTTTACCTCAGCTTTAAAAAATCCCGATCAAAGATTATCTCAAGAAATTGAACCAATTACGACCATGACCCTAAGGTTGTTAATCACCTTCGTGGAAAAAGGGTTGCAAATGATTACTTTTGCGATTATTCTTTGGACAATTTCTCGGCAAATTGCGGTTTATCTAATAATTTATACAATCGCAGGAAATTTCATAGCAATTTATCTAACTCAAGAATTAAACAAAATTAATCAATCGGAGCTTAATAATAAAGCTGATTATAATTATGCTTTAACCCATGTGCGTAACCACGCCGAATCAATTGCTTTTTTTCAGGGAGAAGAGCAGGAAGAAAAAATCATTGAAGACCGTTTTCAACGGGTTATTAAAAGCTCGGAAAAACTGATCAATTGGGAACGGTTTAATAATCTTTTTAATCGAGGTTATCAGTCAGCGATTAGTGTATTTTCAATGTTTATTTTGACCCCGATGTTTATTAAAAACGAAATCGATTATGGGGAAATTAGTCAAGCGAGTTTATGCTGTTTCCTTTTTTCTAATGCCTTGGGACAATTAATTACTGAATGGGGAACATCGGGTAAAGTTTCAAGTTATATTGAACGGTTAGCTACCTTGACAGATGCCTTAAAAGTTGCCAGTGAAGAGCCGAAAAACTTAAGTCGTATTACCACCCTGGAAGATGAGCGTATAGCTTTTGAAAATTTTACCCTACAAACTCCCGATTATGAAAAGGTAATTGTGGAGAATTTATCGGTTTCTGTCCCTTTGGGAGAAAGCTTACTGATTATTGGCCCCAGTGGTCGAGGAAAAAGTTCCTTGTTACGAGCAATCGCCGGTTTATGGAAAGCAGGTAGCGGCCGTTTAGTGCGTCCTCCTTTAGCTAAAATGTTATTTTTACCCCAACGTCCTTATATTATCCTTGGCACTTTACGCCAGCAATTACTTTATCCCCATACCAATGAGCAGGTGAGCGATGAAGAATTAGAAAACATCTTAAAAAAAGTCAACCTGCAACATTTATTAACTGACAAAAATACCTTGGATAAACAAGTCAATTGGGAACAGATTTTATCCCTCGGAGAACAACAAAGATTAGCTTTTGCTCGACTATTAATCACTAAACCTACCTTTACTATCTTAGATGAAGCAACCAGCGCTTTAGATTTGGCCAATGAAGCCAGCTTATATCAGCAATTACAGGAAAGTGAAACCACTTTTATTAGTGTTGGTCATAGGGAAAGTTTATTTAATTATCATCGATGGGTCTTAGAGTTAACAGAAAATTCCCATTGGCAGCTGTCAACTGTAGAAGATTATCAGCGCAAAAAAGTGAATAACCTAGTGATGATGTCAAAAAAATCAGAAAATTTTTCGGCGGTAAAAATAGAGACTTTGTCTGAGGTTAAAACTGAGCATGATGCGGAAATTGCCGGAGTTTCTGAAATAGCCGAAGGTTTGTCCCATCAACAAATGCAGTCCCTAACTGATTATTCTTTAAGTAACGTCCGGAGTCGTGCCAGTTTAGGTAAAATTATTACTGCCAAAGATGGTTTTAATTATCGTTACGATAAAGACCCAAAAACCTTAAAATGGGTGAGAATATAGCTAATGGGGTGACAAACAGATTGAAATTGAGACAGAGTATTCAGACTTCCCCCTCTCAGGAGAACTAGAGAATCAGGTTTTTGCTGGGTAAGTTGATTAACAAGCTACTAACTGATAACTGGTATAGGAATTTTATCAAATGAAAGCACTGGAAAAACTGGTGACGGAACGATTATATTTAGTCCCCTTAAAGCTTGAACTTCTCAAGGCCGCAATTATAGGTATCGATGAATTAGCAACAATTTTGGGGATAAAAGTTGCAGCTGACTGGGCCGAACAAGAATTGATTCAAGCTTTCCCTGATATTGCGAATATTTTGCTGCAATTCCCCTTACAAAATGAGTGGGGGTGGGGGAGTTTAATTATTCATCAAACAGAAAATACCCTTATTGGTCATGTGATGATCAAAATTATTCCTGATGTCACAGGTTTACCCACAGATGCTGTAGAAATTGGCTATCAAGTAGCGCCGTTATATCGACGACAAGGCTACGCATCTGAGGCGACAAAAGCAATGATGGACTGGACACTTTCTCAACCTGGTATGCAAACAGTGACCGCTGGCTGCGCTCCCGATAATATAGCTTCAAAGCGAGTTTTAGAAAAAATAGGCATGGATCTGATAGAAGCACGAGAGAAAGTCTTGGTCTGGAAATTAAGTAGGGTTTGCTGAAAAAGTTTGTTGGTGGGGTTAACGGATGGCCGTATTACTTCCCACTTGATCACTCAATCCAAGCTTTTGGGGGGTTCTACCCCCCAAACCCCCCGTTGGGGGCGTGGCGCCGCCCCCAAACCCCCCGCGCATTAGTT
Source organism: Microcystis protocystis FBCC-A270 (assembly GCF_050500235.1). NCBI lineage: Bacteria > Bacillati > Cyanobacteriota > Cyanophyceae > Chroococcales > Microcystaceae > Microcystis > Microcystis protocystis. The sequence continues at coordinate 2,944,197 of NZ_CP191407.1, read as the reverse complement.
TTTCGGTGGGATGCTTACACGCAGCCGCTGACGCATCTGTAATAATTTAAGAGTCACTCCCCTTGTAGGAGTATCTCTCCTGATATTTAGCCTATACTCAACGGATTTAGTATGTTGCGTTATTTCAGCCTCTATTTTCAAGTCAGTAGTCGGGGGGGAAATCTGGAGTCAGAGCCTCGTCGATGCGATAAAATACTCTGGCTCTGTATTTGTTGGTTTATGAGTTAACTAGGATTTCAGCGATCGCCTGGGAGATGGGAAAATAAGGAGGATAAAGTTCTAGCCAGAAAAACTCGCCAACGGGATTAATTTCTAAAAAGATATAACGTTCATCTGGTGTGACAATCATATCAATTGCACCATAATTGAGACCGAAATATTTCACTAATTCTAGTAGTTGTTTTTCAATAGTTTTCGGTAAATCGTAGGGTTGCCATTGTTGATGGAGCGCTCTTCCCTCTTTTCGCCAATCGTAGATAGCACCGTCTAATTGTTGGGAATTAATCGCCGCCGTAAATATTTGTTCACCGACGATAGTGATGCGTAATTCCAAAGCTTTAGGAATGTTTTCCTGAAAAGTCATTGGACAAAATTGCAAACCTTCCAAATTATCTAGGTCTTCCTTAGTAACAGGACTGGTAAAAACAACCATTTCCTCTTGCTTGTCTCCATAAATAGCAAATTGAGAAAGCATTTTAGTCACAATTCCCGTTGCTTCAAACTCCTGAGCAAATTGCTTGACAGCTTCAGGATTATTAGAAGTTAAAGTCCCCGGAATTAATAAACCTAATTGTCGCGCTACTTGTAACTGCAATTGTTTATGATTGGCATGATCTACCTTAGCAATTGGATCAAGATGAAAGCCAGATAAACTAGCAATCATTCCTCGAATACTTAACCGACATTCCTTAAGAGAAGCTTCGCGAAATTGACTATCCATCCCATCGGGTAATTTTAGTCCGTATCTCATGCGTCGATACCAGACAGCAGAAACTTCTTTTAGCTCTAATTTTTGGTCTCCATCGGTAATAATTCCGCCTTTTTGACCGCCTGAGTAAAGATCAACTTTCACCTCTGTAGGGAAGCGATCGGTATCAAAACGGAAGGCTTTTTTCCCCATCGTTTCTATGGCTTTGATTACCAGAGGAATACTTTCATTATCGTGGCTAAAAGTAACAATTAAAACGGTCATAGATTTCCTTGATGATTTGGGATTGAGAATCCTGATTAGATTTTGGATTGAGAATCTTGATAATCCTAAAATCCTCAAAATCCTGATTAGGTTTTGGTTTGATTTTTAGCATACTAAAAAATCAGCGATCGCATTAGAAATAGGTAAATCTAAATCCCGTTCTAACATTCCCCACTCACCACAGGGATTAACTTCTAAAAAAACGTATTCTCCCCCAGGAGTTAAGATAAAATCAAACGCCCCAAAATTCAACCCTAAATTAGCCATAAAAATCTGAAGTTGCTGCAATAGTGAATCGGGTAAAGTATGATGTTGCCAAGCACCAGGATCAATACCCGGTCTTCGCCAATCTACGGCAGAATTATTATACTGAGAAGAATCTAAAGCACCCACAAATGTCTGTCCATTAACCACGACAACTCTCAATTCTAATTGTTTGGGAATTTCCGCTTGAAAAACCATAGGACAATAACGTAAAGATTCCGCTTCCTCAAGGTCTTCTGCTTTCACCCTACTGGTATAAAGAAAAAATTCCGGCGATTCCATACTGCGGGCGATCGCAGTTAACAATTTACTCACCATTCTTCCCTGAACCTGGGAAAAAAACTTCCGGGCAGCATCAGGATTATTGGTAACTAAAGTGGGGGGAATAATCAAGCCAACTTCTGAGGCCAAACGAAGTTGTAATAACTTATTTTTAGCCCTCTCAATTTGCGCTAAATTATCTAACCAACGCGCTGACCTTAAACTATCCCAAAAACCAGCCAAAGTCGTCTGGGATTCTCGCACACAAACCTCCCGAAACTGAGGATCTAAATCCCCTGTTAGTTCAGGCTGCCAAATACGTCTTGTCCAAACAGATTGCACCTGTTGACTATCAATAGATTGATGGTTATAGGTTAATTGATAAAAACTTTTTTTCCCATTAAATTGGGCTGCTAATTGAACCTCTAAGGGAAATTTATCGGTATCTAAGCGAAAAGGTGTGGCTCCTTTTTTTTCTATCGCCTCAGCCACGCGGTCAATCGTGAAAAAATCGCCGCTATGGGTCAACAATAAAACAACTTTAGGCGATTCTTTCATGTCAATTGCAAGTCCTTACATTTTAACCCATCTTAAGGCTTTTGGGTCGGTCTTTATTGATCCTAATCTCAAGAAAATGCTGCAAAAAGTCTTGCTTTTGCTTGACTTATTGCAGTATTGGTTTTTTCTTGAGTAATTACTAAATTTAGTTGACAGCACTTCTCAGGATCTCAACGTATAGTTTTTTGGCTGCGAGCCTTGCTTAGTGGAGCTTTTAGCTTTTTGTCTGTACGGTGTAATCAAGAAAAGTGCTGTAATTACTCAAGTGATCTGAGTTTAATACTCTTCCCAGTCAGAAGGGTATTTGAGTGTTTCACGTCCTTCCTCAGGAGACTTGATGGAAGATTCCTCTTTGCTTACGGACAAGAAACGAGCAAAGAAAGGAAGTGCTTTACCTTGTTGATCGTTAGGATATGCCATTGTTATTCCTCTGGTAATTTCGAGTGAATAGGTTTGATAACTCAGACAAAACTAACCACCTGCAATAACCCCTGAAAGCTTTGCTGTGCATGGCTTTCAGAATTGGGATTGTGCAAATAATTTGCCTTTGTTTGGGTGATGGAAAACATCATAAGCACTAATCCGGCCAATGTCAAGCATCTAAGAAAAATTTAAGAAAAATTTCCGCTAAATCATACTAAATCCTTTGCTCCCTGCTCTCCTAAGCCCAATCGTGTTAGACTAACGTAGTTTTTGCCGAGAGAGTAGGTGACTTTAAAAGTGGAGAGACAATTGATAGTTCACGACACAAAAACAACTTTAGGCGATTCTTTCATGTCAGTGGGAAATTCCTGTATTTAAATTTCTTTTTGTCTCTTTTAAGTGGCGACTAATTCCGGTTTAGTGGTCAGAATCGAATATTCGCAAGACCGGGGATTGTCCATCCGCTCTTGAGCATTGAGGATTTCTAACCCCACCACGTTCCCCCACTGGTCATAGTCGAGAATCACCCCCGGACTCTGCTCGTCGCTTTCTGCAATTGGCACATTACTTAAGGTGATTTTGAGAGCATCAACGACCGGATCATAGGTCACTTTCATGGCGTTCTCCAATATTTGCTGAACTACCTACACTTTTCTTGCGGGTAAGTGTAGGTTTTCTACCCAACAGATAGCGGAATCGTGGATTTCTTGCGTCCTCTTCTACCCTATCCGATTTCCAGTTGGCTGTCGTTATTATCGATCTGACTGTCTAACAGTATTTGCGTAGGTTTCCATTCCCCATCCATTGTTTGACAAGTGCATACCAACCATACGGATTGGTCTCCATCCCCGAACTCAAGGTGACAATCTTGGCAGGTTTCTTGGAAGTTTTGATCCCCGAACTGCAATTCCCCATCTATATTACCGATATGGTCACTAAGCCTCAGTTCGGTGGGCATCCATTCTCCATCGCGAGCTTGGCACTCAGCACTCAGGATTGTGCTGTTAGGGTCGTAGTTAATACTGCTGCAAGTGTGCGAAAAATTGGGCATGACAACTCTGTGTGTTAAAAAACAATATGATTCAGCATAGTGCCTTAACAGCCGACATTCCGCACATCTTCATATACTTTTATATATTTTTACATTCCCCAAGATGTTTTAACGAAAAACCTTGATTGTAGAAACTACTATTGAGAACATTTTCAATAATTGATTTTTTCTGAGAAAAAAATTTACAATTCTTCACCTTGATCAAAATCCATCATTGTAGCTATAATCCTTACTGGACAAGGATTGTAAGCAATATATTGGTAAAAATTATTAATTCAATGTTAAGAAGTGCGGAAAGTGGGATTTAATACTCCACACTTAAAACTCAAATCTGATAACTGATAACTGATAACTGATAACTGATAACTGATATCTGTACAACTACTTAGTACAAACGCTTACGGGGGCGATAATTAGCCACGGATTCCACTAAACCCAAGGCGATAAAATTGGTTAATAAAGATGAACGTCCATAACTTAACCAAGGTAGAGGAATCCCTGTAATCGGGGCTAATCCCACGGTCATGCTAATATTAAGAATTGCCTGAAAAGCGATCATCGAGAGAACACCGATCGCTATTAAAGAACCAAAGTTTTCTTTAGCAGTATTAGCAATGACTAACAAACGCCAACAAACTAACCAGAAAGCTATTAAAACTAGAATACTGCCAACAAAACCGAGTTCTTCCCCGACTACCGAGAAGATAAAATCGGTGTGTTGTTCGGGAATAAAATTTAATTGGGTTTGGGTGCCTTGGTGTAATCCCCGTCCCAATAATTCTCCTGATCCGATGGCAATGCGGGATTGAATTAATTGATAACCTCCCCCCAAAGGATTCTTTTCTGGGTGAAGAAATAGGGTTAAACGATCTTTTTGATATTCTTTTAATAAACCCCAAAAAACCTCGCCTAATTTACCCACTGCCAGATTAGTTGCCACCACGATGAAAGTAGATAAAAAACGGTAGGGAAGGGTAAACCAAGCAAGCACAGCGATGATAATTGCTAAAACAATCCAAGCAGGAAAAAGTAAATTAAACAGAAAAACCGATGCGATGGGAGATAACAGGATAATCATCCAAGGCAGTTTCGCATTAGCCCAGTAAATCATGCCTAGGGTAATTGCCCCAAAGACTAATCCTGTCCCCAGGTCCGGCTGCGCCATAATTAACACCCAGGGGATGGCAGTGACGGCAAAGACACGAGCGATCGCAAAAAGATTATCGGCGGGACGATGATGTAGGAGGGCTGCTAGGGTGATAATTAAACCTACCTTGGCAAATTCCGACGGTTGCACGTTAAAACTGCCGATATTAATCCAACTTTGCGCCCCATTCGCCGTCACCCCTAGGATAATTACCGCGATTAGGGAGAGATTGGTGAGAAGATAGGTTAACCAGTGCCATTTGAGCAGACTTTCGTAACGACAACGGGCCAGAAATAAAGCGATCGCCACTCCCACGCATCCGAATAACCAGTGTTGCCACCAATCGAGAGCAGTGGTATGTCTTTCGGCACTACGAATCATTAAACCACCGAAAACGGTTAAACCCGTCACCAAAACGAACAAAAGCCGATCCATTTGGGCTATATCCCGGAAAATGAAGCTAAACTGCTCACTAAAACCCCTTAGTTTCCTACTAACAAGGGACTGTCTTCTCACCATTTCTCTCCCCAAATTTACTAACTAACTAGGGTTTGCTCAATAAATCTAAAAACATTGTTCGATAATACTTTTAGACCTTTTTGAAATCCAAAAGTACCGGCCCTTGGAGTGATCGGGGGGAAAATCCCTGGACTTTTTCCCTGAAAATGGGTAAAACCCTACACCCTACACCCCACACCCTGCCCCTAGGGAAAACTTTTTGCCGCAAACCCTAACTATAGGCTGCTAGGGATACTTTCGCCGCCACCTGACGAGCGATCGCTATCAGGGCTTTAGCTGAGGCCGATTCTGGTTGCCCTAAAACTACTGGTACACCAGTATCACCGCCCTCCCGTAGGGCTATCTCCAGAGGTACACATCCCAGTAAAGGAATGCCCAATTCTTGCGAGGTTTTTTCCCCACCACCGGACCCAAATAGATCATAGGAGCGATCGGGCTGATCGGGAGGGATAAAATAACTCATATTTTCCACGATACCCAAAACCCGCGCCCCTAGCTGTTGGAACATTTTTAAACCCCGACGCGCATCAATTAAAGAAACCGTCTGGGGAGTGGTGACAATCACCGCACCGGCTAGGGGGACCGATTGAATTAAAGTTAATTGTGCATCCCCGGTACCGGGAGGCATATCGACGATTAAATAGTCTAAATCGCCCCAGTTGACTTGATAGAGAAACTGACGGATAATGCCGTTTAACATCGGACCGCGCCAGATTACCGGTTGATCGGGGTTGATCAAAAAGCCCATGGAAACCATTTTGATGCCATGGTTAAAAGCGGGTTCCAATATCTCGCCATTTGCGCCCTGTACGGTCACTTGTGCGTCATTTAAGCCCAACATTGTCGGGGCGTTGGGGCCGTAGATGTCCGCGTCTAATAGCCCCACTTTTGCCCCTAAATGAGCCAAGGCGACGGCGATATTGACAGCCACGGTACTTTTTCCCACACCGCCCTTACCACTGGAAACGGCGATAATATTTTTAACCCCCTCCACGCCTTGGCGATCGGGTAAAGCTTTTTGTTGCGGGGTTTCGGCAGTTACCTCCACGGCGACACTTTCCACCCCGGGCAGCTGTTTAACAGCTTTTTGGCAGTCTTCCACGATAAATTCGCGTAAAGGACAGGCAGGAGTGGTCAAAACTAGGGTAAAGCTAACTTTTCCGCCATCGATCGCCACATTGCGGATCATGTTCAATTCCACTAGGCTTTTTTGCAGTTCTGGATCTTGAACGGGACGTAATACTTCTAAAATCGATGCGGTATCAAGGGGCATGGTTTCAGTGTCTCTAGTCAAGTATTGTTCTTATGGTTATTTATCTTAACCTTGTGGGGGTTGGGTGTTGGATGGTGTTGGGGTTTTAGTTGAAATTCCCCCATTCCCCTATCCCCCTATATCTCTATATCTCTAGATTACGGTAATAGGATCGCCGACTTTAATTGTACCTGTCTTTTCGGGGATGACATTTTCTCCGAACATAATGCCCCCGGGGAAACGGCGAAAAGTGCTTAAGGTTTTTAAAGGTTCTTGCTGGGGATTTCTTCTACCTGTTTCTTGATCGGTGGTGGTGATAATACAGCGACTACAGGGTTTAACTAGGGCATAATTTATCTCTCCAATTGTGATCTTTTGCCAACTACTTTCGCTAAAAGCTCGATCGCTACTAATAACAATATTAGGCCGAAAACGATTCATCGGCACCGGTGCAACTAAACGCCGATTTAAGTCCTCTAAAGAAGCAGTATTAGTCAATAAAATTGGATAACCATCGGCAAAACTGACGGGAGTATGATCGTTCCCTGCATAGCGAGGATTCGCGGGACGTGGATAATCGGGAGATTGTCGCACTAAACGACAGGGAATGTCGAGAATTTTCTGGAACCATTCGGCGATTTCATCTCCTTGATCCATGGCTATGGTTTGGGATTCCCAGATTTGAACTGCTCTTTTTTCTCCTGTGAAATTAGGCTGAAAAGTCAGGGAATCTTGAGATGTTTTCAGAGAAAAGTTATCCTCTGTTATGGTGACAGAAACGGTGGCTAATTGCGGATATTCCCTTTGGGTGATAAATTTACCCTTACCATCCACTAACATCATTTCTCGATCCCAGAGTAAACCTTTAGGAGTCACTTCAGCTTGGGATAATTGAATACCTCGACAGGATTTAATCGGGTAGATATAGAGATCAGTAACCTGCATTTTCTTTCAGTAGTTCTACATATTTTTTAGCCACATCTTCCCACGTCCAGAAATTAATTTTATTGGGGATATCTTCGGGTAACAATCGGGGAATTGGATTGAGGATAAATTGTTCTAAACAATTGGCTAAACTGTCCGCATCTTCCCTAGGATAGAATTGCACTCTTTCGGGACAATTATATAATTCTACCTGTTCTTGAAACACTTCTAAATCGGAAGCAATAACGGGAATACCTTGTAAAATTGCTTCCGCTATTGCTAATCCAAAACCTTCGTATTTTGAGGGAAATACCACACAGGAACAGATTTGATAATAAAACTGTAAGGTTTCATAGTCTTGATAACCTAATCCCTTGATGTGACTCTCGAAAATTTCTTTATTTTCCCGATAAAGTCGGGTACATTCTTTGAGATAATCTTGGTATTCTTGAGTTTGGGACTGTTGAGACAATTGCAGATTTCCATTAACTAGATTATCGGTTTCTTTACCAATAAAAACTATTTGAAATTTTAAACCTTTTTTTGCTAGTGTAATGGATGCTTTAAGCAAAGTTGTATGATCTTTGTAGATACCAAAAGAGGAGGGAAAATAAAAAGTAACTAGCTCACTTTTGACTAAATCGCTCTTGGGATTAGACTGCTCGACAAATCCTGCTAAAAGTACAGCTTTTAATTTACTAGCATAGGTAACATTAGGAAAAATTTTTAAAACATCTTCTTTAGTTTTTTGGGAAATTGTGAACAGTAGATCAGCCCGATCTAACCATTCTTTTAACGCTTCATTGTAGGGTTCTTGATAAGATTCTGAGTAAGTTAAGGGAGCAAATTGCCAAAAAACATCATAAATAATGCCACTTAAAGTAACCTTGACATTAGGAGGAGAAATCCGATTAGTCATTCCATACAAACAGTGATCAGCTTGGTAACGCTTGATAATCTGATTAATTCTTGCTTCGATGCGTAAAAGTCCAATTCTACGAGAGAAAATATGATGAATAGAAGTTAGTCTTAGGGTTTTATAAAAATTCGCTAGAAGACCATAAACATAGATTAATTTTGTTTCAAAACTATGGGGATAAAAATCAAAATTTTCGTAGATAAGTTTATCGGAATCGGGCATTAAAGATCTAAAATATTCAATTTCCTTACGAGGGAGGACGATAATAATCTGTTCGACGTATTCTAATAAGCTAGGTATCAAAGAGATAATGACTCTTTCTACTCCTCCTTTGCTATAAAATAGGATCGGGATGACAATTTTCATAGATTTCCTTGCAGATAGATGGCAATAAAAAGATTGATTCTTGACTCGAACCTAATTATATTATAGGCTCGAATTGTTCTAATGAGTCGAGAAATCGAGTTAAATTCAAAAAAATAAGACCCTATCAACCATTGAAAAGTAGTCTCCGAGCCAGTAGTCAGCATTCAGAGAAGAAAAAACGAATAGATTGTTTACTTAGACTAGAAAAATGACCTTTTTGCCTATATGTCCTTAAATTAGGGATTTTAGGATTAAGTGCGCCCTTAATATCTCACTTATGCGGGATATATATGAGCATTTCCTCTAAAACCCTGGCTACCCTTAGGATTAAGTCTTCGCGATCGGGTGCGGCGATGATTTGTAAACCTAAAGGTAGCTGGGATGGACGTTTAATCGGCAAAGAAAGGGCAGGTAAACCGATAAAAGAAAAAGGTTGGGTGAATCTGCCTAAATTGGGTCTAATTAATAGCTCTTGCCCGTCAATAATCATTTTTTCTACTCCTAACGGCGGCGCAATACAGGGAATCGTCGGGGTGAGAATAATATCGACTTCGGCGAAAATCTCTCGCAGACGATCGCGATACCAACGGCGAAAACGTTGAGCCTGTAAATACCAGCTAGAGGGAATTAATGCCCCTGCCAAGAAGCGATCCCGGGTTGCGGGGTCAAAATCCTCTAATCTGGTCTGTAAACGCGGTAAATGCCAATTTGCGCCCTCGGAAGCGGTAATTATATAGGCGGCTGCCCTGGCGCGGGCGGTTTCGGGAATGGTGATTTTTTTGGTAACTCCTAAACGTTCGGCGATCGCTGTCACCGCCTCGAATACTTCCGGTTCGGCTCCCTGCTGAAAATAATCGTCGGCAAGGGCTATTTTTACGCCCTCTAAGCCATTTAAAGGAGCTTTAAGGTTATTTTTGGCAAAAAGACTCCAAATAGCCGCCATATCCGCCACATTGCCGCTAAAAAATCCCGGATGGTCTAAACTACTAACGAACAAAAATAGGCCCTGACGGGATACGCGCCCAAAGGTGGGTTTTAGCCCCACCACGCCACAGCAAGCGGCGGGAACCCTCACGGAACCATTAGTATCGGAACCGAGGGCGAGAGGCACTAAATTAGCGGCAACGGCAGCAGCGGAACCGCCGGAGGATCCCCCCGAGACGCGACTAGGATCGCGGGGGTTGGGAGTGGCTCGATAATGGGCATTTTCGGTGACAAAACCGTAGGCGTACTCATCCATATTGGTCGCCCCCACCAAAACTGCCCGGCTGCTTCTAGGGTTTGAATAGCGATCGCATCTTGTCCGGCGGCAGGGTGATCTCGATTGATTTTGGAACCAGCAAGGGTGACAATACCCTTGATATCAAAGAGATTTTTGACGGCGAAGGGGACTCCTGCTAAGACACCGACGGGTTCCCCATTGGCGATCGCTAGATCGATTTTTTGGGCTTGAGCGAGCGCTCTAGGCTGTAAAATGTCGGTAAAGCAATTTAAATGGGGATTTTTTGCCTCTATCTCCGCGAGAGTCTGGCTAATAACTTCTAAGGCTCTAGTTTGACGATTTTGGATCGATCGAGCTAAATTGATCGCAGAAATAGTCATGGTTCAAAGCTGAGGGCGCTTTCCCCGTCATCCTCTAAGGGAAATTCTGTCACTAAACTGGCGATTTCTTGCAAGCGTTGCCAGTTTTCAACCACAGAATTTAAATAGCGATCGGGAATGGTTAAATCTAGGATTTTCGCCATGATTATAACGTATTCTTCCGGATTATTCATAGATTTCGTTCTGGTTGGGGTTAAGGAGATCAATCGACACCTAGTTAAGCTGTGAAAATTGCTAGGATATAAGAAAAAATCTCCTGTAAATACAATAGCTATCCCTAGGGAGGAAGTATAACTTGAATTTGTTCTTGACCACCGACTCCCCAGCATCATAACCTGAGATATGATCCTAGAACTGTATATTGAGATATTTTCCCCTCCTTCACCTCCAGATTAAATGAAACTTATATATGACCAAAAACAAGAGGTAATAAGCCTCCCCTTTCAAGAGAATGAAAATTAAAAGCTACTGAAGACTACTGGTAGTCACTGATAACTGATAACTGATAACTGAAATGACCATCTTACAAGACGAAAAACTCCTCTTTACTCCCGCAATACCCCACAGTGATGCCCTTAGAACTATTTTTGCCTTTCCTAATCAGTATTCTGTGGGTATAACCAGTTTAGGTTATCAAATTGTTTGGGCAACTTTAGCCCTGCGATCGGATATACAAGTTAGTCGTTTATTTACGGATTTTCAAGAATCTTTACCCCGTTATCCCGAATTAGTCGGCTTTTCCTTTTCCTGGGAATTAGACTATGTTAATATCCTCTCGCTGTTAGAATCTTTAGAAATTCCTTGTCACAGTCATCAACGGCAAGATCAGCAGGCGATAATTTTTGGGGGTGGACCAGTTTTAACCGCTAATCCCGAACCTTTTGCCGCTTATTTTGATGTAATTTTATTGGGAGATGGTGAAAATTTAATTGCTGATTTTATTAATGCCTATCAAGAGGTTAGAAACGCCGATCGACCGACAAAACTCCGTCATTTAGCCCAGGTTCCGGGGGTTTATGTTCCTAGTTTATATACCGTTAATTATGACAGTCCAGAAGGTGAAATTACGGCAATTCTACCCATAGATAATAATGTTCCTACCTTTGTTAGTAAACAAACCTATCGCAGTAATACCCTTTCAGCTTCTACGGTGGTAACAAAACAAGCGGCATGGGAGAATATTTATATGGTAGAGGTGGTGCGAAGTTGTCCAGAAATGTGCCGTTTTTGTTTAGCTAGTTATCTAACTTTACCCTTTCGTACCGCTAGTTTAGAATCTTTAATTCCCGCCATTGAAAAAGGTTTAAAAGTGACCGATCGCTTGGGTTTATTAGGTGCTTCCGTCAGCCAACATCCTGAATTTGAAACCTTACTTGATTATCTTTTTCAACCAAAATTTGAGGGAGTTAGACTCTCGATCGCTTCAGTTAGAACTAATACTGTCACGGAAAAATTAGCCAGAATTTTATCCCTAAGAGACAGCAAATCAATTACTATTGCCGTAGAAAGTGGGTCTGATCGCTTGCGGGAAATTATCAACAAAAAGTTAGCCAATGATGAAATTATCCAAGCTGCCATTAATGCTAAAGCGGGCGGTTTAAAAGGGATAAAACTCTATGGTATGGTGGGAATACCGGGAGAAGAAATCGAAGATATTGCGGCGACTGTGGAAATGTTAATAGCCTTAAAAAAAGCCGCCTCTGGACTGCGAATTTCTTTCGGTTGCAGCACCTTTGTGCCTAAATCCCATACTCCTTTTCAGTGGTTTGGAGTTAATAAAATGGCCGAAAAAAGATTAAAATATCTAGAAAAACAATTGGGTAAACAGGGCATAGAATTTCGACCAGAGAGTTATAATTGGTCAGTGATTCAAGCCCTATTATCTAGAGGCGATCGCCGCTTAACTTCCCTGTTAGAATTAACTCGTGGCTACGGTGATTCTTTAGGCAGTTATAAACGCGCTTTTAAGGAACTAAAAGGACAAATTCCCCCGCTAGATTATTATGTTCATCAACAATGGCGTTTAGAACAGGTTTTACCCTGGAGTCATTTACACGGTACTTTATCCTCAAATGTTTTAATAAAACATTTAGAAGATTCCCAAACAAAAAGGTAAAATATTGCTAATAAGCTAAGACACATTTAAACAATGTCTTGACTATCAGACCCCAAATGAGGTATTCTATCAAGGTAGATCGGATATTGGTGCAATTCAGAATTGAATTGGTGCTTTTATTAACTATCAATCTCGATTAAACCATTAATTTAATCTTAGTTATCAGCCCATGAGCCAGAAAAATGATACAGTTACCCTGCTTTTATCCCTGCTGATTACCCTAATATTTTTTGGGGCTGGTAGTTGGTGGTTATACAATCGTTTTCAAGGATCAAATAACCCAACCAATCTTTCTGAAATCGAGAAAATATCACCAGAGCAAAAATCGGTATTGCCACAGGCAAGATTTAGTCAAGGTGAAAACTTATTAATAGTTGAAGGGGCTGCTTCTGACAAACAAGCTGCTATACAGGCACTCGGAAAAGGAGACTTTCAGCAAGCAGTTTACCTCCTAGAAAAATCCCTGCGAGCTAATCAAAATGATCCCGAAGCTCTCATCTACTTAAATAACGCCCGTATTGGTGAAGCTAAGTCCTATACTATCGCCGTTTCCGTGCCAATTGGTAGCAATGTCAACACCGCCCTAGAAGTTTTACGAGGAGTTGCCCAATCTCAAAATCAAATCAATCAAAGCGGAGGAATTAATGGCATTCCTTTAAAAGTTCTCATTGCTGATGATGCTGATAATCCCGAAATTGCCGCTCAAATTGCCCAAAAATTAGCGGCTGATAACAGCATTTTAGGAGTAGTAGGACACACTAGCAGTGACACCTCTTTAGCGGCGGCTGCTATCTATCAAAAAGCGGGATTAGTAATGATTTCCCCCATCAGTACCTCAGTTAAACTCTCCAATTTTGGTGACTATATCTTTCGTTCTGTTCCCAGTGATTTTGTGGCAGCACGAGCATTAGCCGAATCTAGTTTGCAAAAAATTCCTAACGTCAAGGCAGTGGTATTTTTTAACTCCCAAAGTGGTTATAGTCAATCCCTAAAATCTGAATTTACCACCGCTTTAGGATTAGGAGGAGGTCAAGTGGTGAGTGAATTTGATCTATCTTCCCTCACTTTTACCCCTTCTAAAAGCCTCCAACAAGCTCAACAGGAGGGAGCAAATCTCATCGCCCTTCTTGGGGATAGTGGTACCCTAGATAAGGCTTTGCAGGTGGTTCAAATCAATGGCCAAAAATTACCGATTGTGGCGGGTGATGACGTTTATAGCCCCAAAACTCTGGATGTAGGCGGAAAAAATGCCTTGGGCATGGTTGTCGCTATCTCTTGGCATTTAGGGGCTAATCCGAACAGTCCTTTTGTGAATAATTCCCGCCAATTGTGGCAAGGAGACGTAAATTGGCGCACTGCTACCGCCTATGACGCTACCCAGGCTTTAATCGCTGGCATTAAGGCAGAATCTAGCCGCGAGGGAGTTCAACAGGCGTTAAGAAGCAGTAATTTTTCTGTGCCTGGGGCGACTAATCCAGTGCGATTTTTACCGTCTGGCGATCGCAATCAATCGGTGCAATTAGTGGTAGTTAAACCCGGTTCTCGTTCTAGTTTTGGGGTAGATTTTGTGCCAATTTCTCGATAAAATGACAACTAAATCAAGATGAATTATATGTTAGAAACTCCCCCTAAATATTCTGTTCTCGGTTTACCAGTTCATCTTCTCGATAACTACAGTCGTTGGTTAATTGATCGCCTCTATCAAGGTTTTGGTTCCCACGTTGTCACTCTTAATGCAGAAATGGCAATGTTAGGGGAAAATGATGCTAAAGTTGCCCAAGTTATTCGAGAAGCAGATTTAGTTATTCCCGACGGCGCCGGGATTGTTATTTACTTAAAATTAAGGGGAAAAAAACAAACCCGCTGCCCCGGTATTGAATTATCAGAATCCTTAATTACTGAGTTAGGAATGCAGGGAGAAAGTTTTCCTATTGCTTTTTTTGGTGGTAAACCGGGGATTACTGAACAAGCGGCAAGTAATTGGCAAAAAAAGATACCTAATATCCGTATTCTGACTAACCACGGTTATCTATCCTCCCAGGAAATGTCCGATTGGATCGAGGTATTAAAAGATCAACAACCGCGGTTAATTTTAGTTGGTTTAGGAGTACCCCGACAAGAATATTGGATTAGGGAACATCGCCATCTCTGTCCCCAAGCTATCTGGGTAGGTGTGGGGGGCAGTTTTGATATCTGGTCCGGGACAAAAATCCGCGCCCCTCGCTTTTTCTGTGACAATAATTTAGAGTGGTTGTATCGACTTTATCAGGAACCTTGGCGCTGGAAAAGAATGTTAGCTTTACCTAAGTTTTTCTGGCGCTCTCTTTTTTATTCCTAGTAATAGCTTAGTATAAATTCTTTTCGATAAAGGCAATCACTCGCTCTAATCCTTCCCGTGTTTTTAAGTTGGTGAAGATAAAGGGTTTATCCCCGCGCATCTTTTTGGCATCTCTATCCATCACCCCTAAATCTGCCCCCACCATCGGGGCTAAATCTATTTTATTAATTACCAATAAATCCGATTTGGTGATACCCGGTCCACCCTTGCGAGGGATTTTATCCCCGGCTGCCACGTCAATCACATAGATGGTTAAATCTACTAATTCCGGGCTAAAGGTTGCCGCTAAATTGTCACCACCACTTTCCAGAAAAATTAGCTTTAAGTTAGCAAATTTTCTCTCTAACTGTTCAATGGCAACTAAGTTAATTGAGGCATCCTCGCGAATAGCTGTATGGGGACATCCTCCCGTTTCTACTCCTAAAATTCTTTCCGGAGCTAAAGCTTGCGATCGCACTAAAAATTGGGCATCTTCTTGAGTATAAATGTCATTGGTGACTACGGCGATCGGATATTGATCCCGCAAATTTTTACACAGGGCATCGAGCAGGGCTGTTTTTCCTGAACCCACCGGACCGGCAATTCCCACGCGCAAGCAAGACATAGTTTTTTCGGGAAAAAGTGAAAAGGAAAGGGTTAAAAATTTTGGGGCTATCGGATAGAAAAAAGAGGGGTTCGCAGGGCGACACGGATTCCCACTATAATAAAAAGTTAACACAAATCTGAGAATTTGTCAAGCCCTTTTGCCAATAAATTTGGGGAAATTATCGGCAAAAAGATCACCAAAAGTCAGTGATTTGGTAGCCAAAATCCGTTAACATCTGCCTAAACAGGGGCAAGCTTAAACCGATAACATTACTGTGACATCCCTCTAATCTTTCCACGAATAGACCCCCCTTTCCTTCTAAGGCAAAACAGCCGGCACATTTGAGGGGTTCTTCGGTGTCAACGTAGGCAATAATTGTTTCATCGCTGATATTGGCAAAGTGAACTTTAGTGATCCCACAACGAGTCAAAGTTTGATTATTAACTCGATCGATTAAAGCATGACCTGTATAGAGTGTACCCACCAGACCGCGCATTTTTTGCCAACGATTGATCGCTTCTGATTTATCCTTGGGTTTGCCATAGACTTCCCCCGCTACTTCTAAGACGGAATCACAACCAAGAATTAATCCTGTATCAAATTGGGGGGCGATCGTTTGCGCTTTACATTGGGCTAAAGTTTGGACAAGATGGAGAGTATCATCGGCATTAATTGTCGATTCATCAAAGTTACTCACTCGCACAATCGGATCGATTCCTACCATTTGTAATAGTTTTTTACGCGCAGGAGAAGCGGAAGCAAGAATCAAGGGAATAGACATAGTTTTTTCAGTCAAAAGAGATAGGAGATAGTTAGGTAGGGTGGGTTAGGCAATGACAAATTATTAGAATTAATTATTAATTGATCTATTGGCCGTAACCCACCATCAGTTATCAGTTTTTTAGCTATTTATGCTAAGAATTGGCAGGATTTTCGGGGGGAAAATAACGATCTAAAATCTCAACCATGCGGGATTGTCTTCCTTCATTGTCAAATCGATTGTAAAAATCTGACTGAACCTCATAAAAATCCGACATTGATCGAGTTAATTGTCCTAGCAGTTGATAAAGTCCCCGTCTGTCTTTTTCCCATTCTTTTTTAGACTCAGCAAGACTATTAGTTAACGCTTCGATCGATTTGGCGTTAGAATTAGCGATCACTCTAGTTTCTTTTAATCCCTGATTGGTTTCCTGTAGTCCTAATTTAATCTCCTGTAATCCTAATCTAATCTCCTGTAGTCCTGATTTAATCTCCCGTAGTTCTGTTAGGGTATTTTCAGCAAGAGATTCGAGTCTATCTAGTCTATTTTCTTCCGAGTTACTCATATTCAGTTATCAGTTATCAGTTATCAGTTACCACTTTCTTACTGATTACTATTTACTGATTCAGTAAGTAATCTCAATTAATTGTTAGATAGTGGGACAGGCTTCTGGTTCTTTATATGTTATCTTTAATTATAACCGGCTACCTAGTTGATGATAGGTGGTGCGTTACGACGGATTGTTACCTTTAAGTCAAAACAGGAATTTTTGCCGTCTAACGCACCCTACATTTTACTGAAAATTTCCTATCCTCTGACATTTAACTAACCGAGAAAGAATCAACGATAGTTTCAAAGAGTTCTTGAATTTGCGTCCAACGTTTTTGGGAAGTGGAAAGATTAAAAGAATAGAGTTTATGATTATTAACCGTGACGCTGGCCAGATTATGACGTTCTTGGCCGTTGGCTAATTTAACTTGATATTCGAGGATATAATAATCTTGGCCGTCAATTTGATGAGATTCTGAGCGAATTAATTCTACTTCCTTATCGAGATTGGGGTTAAGACTGTTATTTTTCAGGAGACGATAGCCAACTTCCGAGGGTGTCCCTAAATCTGTTAAGGTTTTATTGTCGGGGACGGGATTGATAATAACGCTTAAATTTTCGCTCGTTTCGATCAGGTCATGAAAAACCACATCTACTCCTGCAACTTTTTTCACATCCACCTGCGTCCAACCCTTAGGATATAAAAATTGATAGCCTTGGCTGCCACTGGTGTATCCTTGCAGTCCAGCGATGGGAGTTGCACAACCGGTGAAGAGGAGGGTGGTAATTAGGAGGAAAGTCGCCAAAAGAGATTTAATCATGATATTTTGACCTGTGAGTAGGGCTGTTTAATTTTACCTTGAATTGTTTAGGTGAAGGGATTATGAAAATTAAGAAAAAATTGACAATTATTATGGCTATAGCGACTTTTTTACTGACTATCTCTCCCCTAGTCTCTCAAACTACCGCTAACCCCGTGAAGGCTGTAGAATTTTATAATCGGGGGGTGGATCGTTTAACCGCAGGGGATTACTCAGGGGCGATCGCAGATTTTACTCAAGCTCTACAATTAGAACCGAAGGATGCCGATGCTTATTATAATCGCGGCTATGCGGAATTAGTTCTCGGCCAGTACGAGCGAGCGATCGCAGATTACACCCAGGCCTTGACAATCAACCCCAATTATGTTAATGCTCTCGGTAATCGTTGTTATGTGCATTATCTGACGAAAAAATACGAGGCAGCGGTGGAAGATTGCACAAAAGCGATCGCTTTAAACGGAAATTTTGCTGATTTCTTTATTTATCGCGGTAATGCTAAGGATGACTTGGGAAGACACCTAGAAGCGATCGAGGATTACACAAAAGCTTTGAGTTTACAGGGAACTAGAGGACAGGATCGCATTTTCTATAATCGCGCCCTGTCCTATAACCGAGCCGGACAGCAGGAAATGGCTTTAAGGGACTATAATGAGAGTCTGAAAATTAATGCTAATTTTGCCGAAGCGTACCACAATCGGGGTTTGACCTATTATAAATTGGGAAACAGGGAAAAAGCGATCGCTGATTTAGAGGAGGCGGCCCGTCTAGCCTTATCTCAGGGTAAACAGGGGACTGCGGCTAAGTCTCAGTCAGCAGTGGCATTAATTCAGGGTCAAAAGCCTTAAAATAGGGAGTAGTTGTGATATTAGCGGTAAAGAGGAGTGAAAGGGGCTAAATCGCAACTACGAGGGACTAAATTTTAGCCAGCTTGAGATGCGTAAAAAGCGACGGCTAACAGTCCACCGACAAGTGTGATCGCAGCAACACCCCAGAAAAGATAATTACGTTGTTGCGATTTAGTGGGGGGATCCGCTTGATAAACTTTCGGTTCGGCGGCGAAATTATTTAAGCGTCCACCTTCTTCATTTGTATAAGGCATAATCAAAACCTCAAATATGACAATTTTTCAGGAAAAAAATCCTCTTATTACAATCCTACAACATATCAGCAACCGAGTCGGGTATGTTGGAAATTCCCACGGGGATAACAATTCTTAGTCTTGGGGTAACTGCCGGACTCTGCTACTTTTATTGGCGATCGCATTTTCAAGGATTGAAACTGCGAAAACAAGTTTAAAAAGGCTAATCATACTAAATCCGTTTTTAATACTATGATTAACTCCCAAGTTATGGATTGTTTTTCCCTGCTCCCTGATCCAGCGTTCCCCACTCTCCTATACCTTTTAAACAGAATTTAGTATTAGGTGTTGGGATAGGGGGAGGTGGTTGCGTTAATATTAGTTACTGTATCCAATAACGCCGGAAAAAAACTATAGATGAATTCTCCCTATGCAGATTTCTCTCCTAGTAATTGGTTATCTATCACCCAACGACTTGTGGAAAGACATCCCCTATCTACCGATGCAATTGTTGATGTTGTTTTAACATCTTGGCAATCAATTTTTAATTCTCAGTTAGGTACAAAAGGTTTTAGAATTGGTAGGGATATCTTCCCTAAACCTCAAATTATGGGTTTTCTATTCATCAATTAATTCCTTTAGAACTAAAAGCAAAATATCCCGATTTCTGGAGAGGAGATATCAGTATATCTGATAAAGATATTGTCTATATACCTGATGACTTTTTTTCAATTGAAGTCAAAACCTCCTCTGATCCTAGACATATATATGGCAATAGAAGCTATGCTCAAAATTCTAATAACAGCAAAAAAGGTAAGTCTGGATACTATTTAGCAGTTAACTTTGAGAAGTTTTCTAATACTACTAATCCTCAGATTAAACTAATTCGTTTCGGTTGGATTGATTCTGGGGATTGGATTGGGCAAAAGGCAGCTACAGGTCAACAATCGCGTCTTTCCTCTGACGTAGAAAACTATAAATTGCTCCAATTGTATCGAAAAATCTAGAATAATGAGCCTTGGATATAAGTATTGCTTCTTTCTTTTTTAAATCTTTTAAATCTCTCTGCAGCTATCTCGCAATAGTCTGGTCGAATTTCAAAACCCACAAAAATTCTTCCTAATCCCAAGGCCGCTATTCCTGTAGAACAAGAACCGGCAAAGGGATCAAGAATTATTTCTACCGGATTAGATGAAGCTTGTATAATTCTCTCGACAATTGCTAAAGGAAATTGTGCGGGATGTCCGGTTCTTTCCTTAGAACTGCGCTTTTCTCCTGTAGTGACTTTAGAAACTTCCCACACATCAGAAGGATTTTTACCGAGGGGATTACAACGATATTTACCATTTTTCTTTTGATTGGGATACTTAACGTTAGGGTCACGAATATTGTCTAAGTTAAAAGTATATTCTTGGCAATTTTTGAGATAAAAAAGCCATTTTTCATTGCGAGGACTAAGACGATTTTTTGTAGAAACACCTGCCCCATATTTCCAGACAATTTCTTGTAAAAGATAAAAGGGAGACTTATCCCAAAGAAGATAGGGAATCGGAACACATAATCCCTTTTCTGGTACTTCTAAATAACCAACATTTAGCCACAAAGCGCCGTTATCTTGAGTAATCTGATAAATTTGCCGCAGCCAATTAGCACACCAATCAACATAGTCATTGATTGAAAGAACTCGTTCATATTCTTTGCCAATATTATAAGGTGGTGATGTAACAGTGAGGTCAATTTTTATGTCACTATGAGATAGTTTAGACAAAAAGTTTGTGGCATCTCCTTGATAAAGAATAAAGCCGTTGTCCGAGTAAAAAGGTTGACCAAGATGACTAACCAGAATTTCTTTAAGAAAATTAAATTTGTTGGCTCTATCTTTTTCTAACTCTGGAGAAAATGGCTGTAGTAAGGAGGAAGGAGCAATCTGAGTTGATTGATGATCAACAATTCCCTCTGCTAGATAAGAGTTTTGTTCCTTGCTGGCAATTGGACGAGACTCATCTTCCCTAGACGATAGTTTTTTTTGTTTCCGCTGGGACTCTACAACCATAATCTCAAAGGACAGGTAAGTATTTTGATAGTTTTAATTATGCCCTTATTTTACCAAAATATCACTGGAGTTGTGCTTAATTTAATAACTTTTGTAATCATTCTCCTTCCCTTACCCTGGATGGGGGGGATAAAACCCCACCAAGAGTTAAAGATTGACTGATAAAGCAGCGAGTTTTCCTTGAAAAATCTCAACTGAGTAGATTGGATAATTATCAGATGCACCCGAAAATTATCCCTAAAATGGTGGTAAATAACCCATGGCATTTTTGACTCGATCGAGAGTTTGATTGGCTACCGCTTCTGCTTTGAGACGACCTTGCCGTAAAACTGTAGCTAAATAATCTTTATCCTCTCTAATTTCGGTGTATTTTTCCTGAATAGGTTGCAGAGATTCTATGGTGACTTCTGTTAACATCGGTTTAAATTGTCCCCAACCTAAATCTGCACATTCTGCTGCGACCACCTCTTGACTTTTTCCCGATAAAATGCTATAGAGAGTTAATAAATTATAGCATTCGGGACGTTCTGGATCATCGAAAGTTAAACCCTTAACTAGATCGGTTTTACAGCGTTTAATTTTCTTGGCAATGACATCGGGACTATCGAGAATATTAATCCGACTCATCTCGGAAGGATCGGATTTAGACATTTTATTCCGGCCATCGGTTAAACTCATCACCCGCGCTCCTTCCTTGCGGATCATCGGATCAGGAAGTTTTAAAATTGGTTGTTTCGGTTGCCCAAAAAGATGATTAATTCTAACAGCTATATCGCGGGTTAATTCTAAATGTTGTTTTTGATCTTCTCCCACAGGTACTTTATCGGCATCGTAGAGTAGAATATCGGCAGCCATTAGTACGGGATAATCGAGTAACCCCGTGCCAACATTTTCCCCCTGTTTAATTGCTTTTTCTTTAAATTGAATCATATCGGTTAACCAATTTAAAGGGGTGATACAATTCAATAACCAAGTTAATTCTGTATGAGCTTTAACGTGGGATTGGACAAAGATAGTCGCGTATTCTAAATCAATTCCGCAGGCTAAATATAAAGCGGCAATTGCTAAAGTATCCTCCGCAAGAGTGGCGGGATTATGGGGAACGGTGATCGCGTGTAAATCGACCACACAAAAGAAATTATCGTAGTCTTGTTGTCCCTCCACCCAATTGCGGATCGCACCTAGATAATTGCCTAAATGTAAATTGCCAGTTGGTTGCACACCAGATAAGATTCTTTGTTTACCCATAACTCATGCGATCGCTTTTTATCATGATTTTATTGTATCAGTTTTTGGTGCTAATTTCATCCTAAATCCAATTGGGAAAAATCATTCTCAGATAATAATCCCGCACTGACAGGGGAATGCCTAAATAAATTGGTAGCCAATGAATAAAAGCAAAAGTTATCAAAATTATCAGCGAGCGCGAGCCATTTTTATAAATAGGACTGGAACTTTCTAAACCATCGGCTAAGAGCCAAGCTAGAGCAATCCAAGTGAAACTATAGGCAGCCATATAATGATAGAGAAAGGTACAGCGACTAATTTTTAACCAGGGCAGCAGATTAGCAATATAGTTACAGATAAGATAGGCAGAAATTACTCGCTCTTTTCGGTTAAATAATCGACTAAAAACCACTAGAATCGCTATCGTAGAAAACCACCATAACAACGGATTTCCCATCGCGTGAACATCATAAATTTTATCACCTACTCTCTTAAAATAATAAGCCACAGGTCGCCCCATTACTAACCAACTATACCAAGGAGAACAATAGGGATGAACATCAGATTGATTACCCTTGATTCTCTGATGAAATGACCAAATTTCTTGATGTACTTGCCAAAAATTATATTGATGGTTGACGAGAAGATGAGGTATCCACAGCAAACTATAGGTAATAAGAGGAAAGACAATTAAGGCGATAAAAATGTCCTCTAATCTCAGGTTAGTTGCCTTTGTCCAAAGATGATCTTTTGACTGCTCTTGATTAAATAATTTTATTAACCAAGCAATACCGATAAAAATAAATATTCCCAGTAAAAATCCTAAGCCATTCCATTTAATATTTGCCGCTAAACCGAAAGAAACTCCTGATAATAATAGCCAATTAAGTTTCTGATTTTTCTGGAGTGCTAATAAAAAAAATAATTGTCCAGACAAACCGAATAAAATTAAGTAAATATTATTGAGAGCGTAGCGGGATTCCACCAGAAATAATCCGTCTAAACTGGCGAGAAAAGTTGTGATTAAAAATACAGTTTTTCTCTGGGTTAATTGATAAGCAATTGCGCCGATAATGAGGGGAATAAAAGAACCAGTCAAAGCATTTAACCAGCGATAACTAAAAGTTGAGCGCAGGGAACCCGTTAAATTATTAATGGTTTCAGGATCGGCAGGAAAATGGGAACCAATCCAGATACTAATAGCAATTAAATATTGACTTAACGGTGGGTGCGACTGGAAAAATTCTTTACCGATTAGATATTCATTGCCGTATTTAGCATAGTAAACTTCATCGAAAACAAGAGTATTAAACTGACTGAGATTCCAGAATCTTATTCCTAGGGAAAATACAAATATCCCTAGGATAGATAGGTTAAATTTTACTTGAGAATTCATGGAAAGATAATAGTTATGATAACTGGGAATTTTCTGTTAAACACAAGCGAAATTCTTTGACAGCAAGACGGGGATTAGGATGGTTGACGTATTCGGCTAATAATTCTAAATTTAAATCCGGTAATAAAGCACTTTTAGGGATTAAAATATATTCGCCATTCTCTTGCAAAGAATAAATTTTTAACTGATTATCTTGCCAAAACCAAACCTCTTGAGTTCCTAATCTTTGATAAACTTCTAAAACTTTCAGGCTGCCACTGGTTAAGATGATTTCAATCGCCAAATCAGGAAACTCTTTTTCTGTAAATAAACAAAAACATTCATCTGGTTCTTTTCCCGCTTCTTTTTCCTGTTTTCGCAAAGTGGTGGAACCTAATCCCCAGAAATCAATTTCAGCATATTCTAAATAAACTTCTACCAATCTACCGATATTTTTTTTGCTAACTTCGTGACGACGACTAGGAGCCATAATTTCTACCATTCCATCTAGGTAAGTAATGCGATAACTGGAACTATCTTCTAAATGTTTTAAGAGGGTTTCGTACTGTTGCCAATTAACCCCAGAAATAAACATCCTTTGTTCAGGATCATTAGCTTTTAACTCGAAACCTTCTAATCCTTGCAACCGAATCGTAGTCATCATAAAATTAATTACCTCATCTATTTTACTTAATTACTCAGGAAGACTTATTTTGATTTCTTCTGGCGTTAATTTTAGCGCGTAAAATCCTAACTTTATAGGGATCGGCATCTTTTCGCCACAGAATTTGATGGCCTTTGATTGTAGCACAATGCTCCTCTAAACATTTTTGCCAACCCTGTAAACGTTCGATCGCTTTTCGATCTTCTAACAATCCCCAATCCTTTTCTAATTGAGTTAAGCGAACCAATTTATCATAGTTGGGATAATCAGCCGTTACTAAAAGCTCTTTTTCGTGTAAAATTGGCGGATTAGGACTATCCCGATAATCGCGAAAACTAAAATCAGCGGAACCTAAATATACATCCATGCTAGTGGCTAAAATCGGATGGATTTCTGTATCAAAATCGGGATAATAGAGATAGGAAATTTTGGGTTGACGAAAGGATAAACGAATAACATTAGCATTTTCTAACCGTCCGATAGTTTGACTGGCACAACCTTCATATAAGCGTAATAACATCGGTAATTTTTCCAGAACGCTAATATGAATAGTTAGGGAATAACGGGAAAGTTTGCCTAAAGAACTATTTTCACAAGTACGAGCGATCGCTGGCAGATTTCCCGCACTTATTAACACTTCTTCTGCTAAAGCGCAAGCATTGCGATAACTGCCAAATAAAGCTTTAAAATCGGCACGGGTAGCGGGGGATAATTCCCGTACTTTCGGACAGTGGCTAAATTGACTTAAAGCTAAATAAAGTAAAAGATCGGCGCGTCTTTTGTCGGCAATTATCTCCCATTCTTCCCCTTCTGTTACTTGTAAAATCACTTGAAAAGCGCGTCTAAAAGTGCCAAATTCTGCCTTAATTTCTTCCTCTTGTAATAATTCTCCTGCGACGGGTAAACGTCCCTGCTGGGTATAAAATTCCATCAGTGGAGTTAATAAATCTTCGTAATCTTCAAAGCGTTTGAGATGGGTTTTAATTTTAGGTGTGGTAGCGCGGGAACGACATCTGGATAAACGAAAAGTTTCGGCTTTTTCCTCCTCTCGAAAAACCAGATAAATTCCCAAAGTTATTGGAATAGAATCAACCCCCAAAGTGCTATCAATATACTGTTTTAGTTCTTCCTGTTGATAGTATTTTTGAAAAGTATTGCGACGGGTTATAATTCCATCTTCATAGGCCATTAAACCCCGTTCACTATCATCAATTAGAATCTGTGCTGAAACAATTAAAACTTGACGGGTTAATTGCCAAGCTTTTAATAAAGCTTCCTGCCGTTCTTCGGCGGATTCAATAACATTAATTACATAGCCTAAATTAACAATATCAGATTCAATTAAAGGACTATCGGGACGATAATAAGGATCCCAACCTTCACTTTGATAACCCTGTTCAGCTATGCGTTCTATATCACCTCCATAACCACAACCGTAATCAAAAAAAGTGGTTTCAGGAAGGAATAATCCCGCCGCTAATGCTAATCTTGCTGGACGAGAAAGGGTTTTGCGAACAAGAGCAGCCTTGTGGCGATCAATTATTATCGATTTTTCCTTTTGTCCCTCTAGATTACAAACTAAATAATCTCCTGCAAAATCAAGGTGATGCTTTCTTAAAAGTCGTTGCCATTCCTGTTTAGTACCGATGGGATAAGAACTGTTTAAAAGTCCTAAAGCACTCTCGATTTTTGTGAGATGCTCGAATTGTTCATAAAAAGGATAGTCCCTAGTAACAAAAGTTTCTTTTCGGTGTAAAATAGGCGGATTATCAGCATTTTGATAATTCCATTCACTTAAGATTAATGTCCCCAGATCTACCACTAAACTTTTAGTTAAAACTGGGTGAGGTTCCCGATCAAAATCGGGATAAAAAAGATAGGATATTTTCGGTTTATCGGTGCTAAATTTAATTATTGTTGCCTCAGATAAATGCTGATTAATTCTTGCTTGTTGTTCGTAATTCTGGAGGATAGGATCCAGTTGATGTAATGCTTCTCGATGAACATAAAGCGCCCCCGGTAATAGTTTACCGATGGGACTAACTTGACACAGTTGCACGATTAAGGCGAAATTCTCAGCCATGACAATTAATCTGTCTAATAACAAATTCTAGAGACAGAAAAAACTAAATAAATCTGGTTAAATGAACCCGATAGCGCTCTTTTTTGGTCACAGTAACCTCACCCACTTCTAAACGACCTTTTCCCCGAAAAGAAATCAAATCACCGGTTTTAACGTTATAACTAGATTGACTGATATCTTTCCAGTTAACTCGCACATCCCCAGCGCTAATTGCCTCGGCCATTTTACTGCGAGAAATGCCAAAACCCGCCGATGCGATCGCATCCAAACGTAAGGAAGCTTCCACGGTATTAATTTCTTTTTTTTGCGGTGGTCTAACTTTTAATTCCGTCAAAGGAATCAGGCTAGTTTTCACTGGAACCGAACGCACTTGTAGTAAATTAGCAGATAAAAAATCTGCCAATTCAGGCACTACAATCGCCTGCGCTCCTCGCTCACCTAAAACGATTATATCGCCGACTTTTTCCCGAACGATACCCGTCCCCAACATCGCCCCTAAAAAATCCCGGTGGTTAGCGGTATCAAAAAGAAAATTACCGGCAATATCAAGGGCAGATAGGGGAATATCTGTTACTGTCAAAGGTAGATCAACTCTAGCAATACCGAGGCGCTGTCTTTCTGCTTGGGGATAACCGCCCCATTTTTGCATTGACACATCAGTTAAACGCTGAAAAACTCGTTCCACTTCCGCTAAAACCGCAGGAGAAAGAAAGTCTGTAGTCGTCACTTCCCAAGTCTTAATCGCTTGTTCGGCTTTATCAATAACTTTCGCTATCTCCTCGCGGTTTTCAACACCCTTTAGTAATTCTTCTCTTGGTAACATTGTTTTCTGGTAATTAATCAAAAATTCTTAGGAAAAAATCAAATGACCGATAACTTATTCCCGATAACCGTTCACCGTTCTAGGGCGTATCCTTGCAGATTTTCGGGGTTAAATTGACGCAGGATAAGAGTCGCTTGATTTTTCAGGTTTTCCGAACCCTGCACGATAATAATATATTTTCCCGCACCGAGACGATTGCGATAAGGAAGTGCATCGCCACTGCCGGACGATAAACCCACGCCACCACCGACAAAAATACTGCCCATCGCCCCCCCCATCGCCCCAGCAATGCCGCCGACGATATGATTGCCCGGTTCTCCGGCCCAATCAAAGGTATGCAATCCCGTAATCAGGTTAAAAAGGTAGCCGCCGGCAAAACCGAAGGGAATTAACCAAAAAGCCATGAGAGTAGCCCGTTTTTTGGCCTGTTGGAAGGGATCGATCAAACCGAACTCATCAGCACTTTTATAGCCGCGACCGAGAATGGTCACTTGAGATTGGGGAATTCCCGCCTTTTCCAGGGCAACGGAAGCTTCTTCTGCTTGTATGCGATCAGCTAACACGGCAATGAGATAATTCATATTCTCCAACTTTTCAGGTTATCTTCATCTCCTATTGTAAGGATTTTGGGGACTGAAAAGCCGCTCGATCAAGAAAATATTCAAGGGGATGCGTTAGTCAATCTTGGATAGGATTGATTAATGTGGAATTATTAGCAATTCAAGAAATTGCTCTATCTTGGTTATTTCTGGCACTAATTAACCATAAAGAAAGATAGTTAAATGATTATTAACAAGAAGTTTTTTAGGACTATTACCATTGGGATTAGACTGTAAAGTTTGACTCACTCCTGTCATTATTTGAATGTTTTCATCGGCTACATCTGAGGTAAAAACTAAAAGAGAGATTAGATTTTTGGTAATCATATCTAGTCTTAAGTAATTCACTTGTACGCCAATTGAATTTATGAAAAAAAGAGAAATAAATAGCGCAGATCCAGCCTTCTCTTATAGATATAGACCAATTTAGATGCGCGGCAGCTTATTAGTTAAAACCGACTTGACTGCTGAAATAGGGAATTGATTCCCTGACCGAAGATTGACTTCTCTCTTGTGTTTAGTTGTGGCGCTGGGATTCCTAACCGTTGTATGATGGAACAATGCGAAGACTCACAATCACTCGACCCGACGACTGGCACCTTCATCTCCGCGACGGTGCGGCACTGAAAGCGGTTCTACCCCATACGGTGCGTCAGTTTGCCCGTGCCATTATCATGCCGAATTTAAAGCCCCCAGTGCGCTCCGTGGCCGATGCCGCCGCCTACCGCGATCGCATTCTGGCAGCAGTTCCAGAGGGTCAACAGTTCGAGCCATTGATGACCCTCTATCTCACCGATAATACCAGTCCCGAAGAAATTATGGCGGCAAAAGCCTCCCAGTTTGTCAAAGCGGTGAAATACTACCCGGCCGGTGCCACAACTAATTCCGACTTGGGGGTGACGGACCTTCGTAGGTGCGATCGCGTTTTGGCAGCGATGGAGCAGCTGGATCTGCCGCTACTACTGCACGGAGAAGTTACCGATGGTGATATTGATGTGTTCGATCGCGAGAAAGTGTTCATTGAGAAGCAATTAATCCCACTGATAACCAGATTTCCGAAACTGCGGGTCGTCTTTGAACACATTACCACTGCCGATGCGGTCAAGTTTGTTCTATCTGCTAACAACAACGTCGCCGCCACAATTACGCCCCAACATTTATTGTTTAGCCGAAACATTCTCTTTACCGGTGGCATTCGTCCCCATTTTTATTGCCTGCCGATTTTGAAACGAGAGGATCATCGTTTGGCACTTTTGCAAGCGGCAACATCGGGCAATCCCAAGTTTTTTCTAGGGACCGATAGTGCGCCCCATTCTCGCTACAGCAAAGAAAGTTCCTGTGGCTGCGCGGGTTGTTATTCGGCTCTGCACGCCCTAGAGTTGTACGCAGAAGCATTTGAGAGCGTCGATGCGCTTGAGCAACTGGAAGGGTTCGCCAGCTTTCACGGGCCAGATTTTTATCAACTCCCCCGGAATACGGAACAAATCACATTAAACAAAACCCCTTGGCGCATTCCCGATGAATTGCCCTTTCCCGAATCTGGACTGGTGCCGTTACGAGCGGGTGAAGAGATAACCTGGCAATTAGGGCAATAAAAACCGCCAGTCTTGATAGTTGCGGTCAAGAATTCACGATTTATTAAAGACTGATTATTTATTCCCCCTCTTGCCCCTTGCATGAGTGCCTGCCCTGATATGTAGCCTATACTCAAGGGATTTAGTATCACATCTGAAAACCCTAAGTTAAATAAGCGATAGTTACCCCCGAACCCCCCTCATTTTGGGGTGCTAATTGAAAGCGTTTTACCTGGGGATGACGGGATAGGAAATCGTGAACACCTTGACGCAATTTCCCCGTACCTTTACCGTGAATAATCCATAATATACCCGATGGGGTAGCCCTGATGATCGCCTGTTCGATATCCGTTTCTGACTCTGCCACCCTAGAACCGCGAATATCGACGGTATTATTAGCAGTACGAATTAAAGGAGTCTCCTGGGGTTTTGTGGGAGTTTGTGGCAAATTTTTGGCAGGTTTTGGCGCAGTTTCCACTTTTTGACCATCCAAAGACTCAATCTGATCTAAGGGTAGGGTCATCTTCATCATACCGAAACGCAGGGAAATCTCGTCTGATTCCGGTGAAATTGCTAAAACTTCGGCAGTTTGTCCCAAATTGGGCAAGCGGACTCTTTCCCCCACTTGCGGACGATAATTAACCTTAGTTTTTTCCGTTTTTGGTAATAACCTTTCTGCGATCGCAGTTAATTCCTCTGTGGCTTTTTGGGCATCTCTACCGGTTTTTGTTCCTGCTTGCAATCGGCGAATAACGTCATTAATCTCTGCTTTTGCCGATAATAAAGCCTTTTGTATCTCCTGCTCCTGATAACGCTTTAATTCTCGCTCTCTCTCCTGTAGAGAATTAGCCCGTGTAGAAACTTCTGTATAAAATTTCTCCGTTTGTTGGAGTAATTGACTAGCTTCCTTAGCTTTTGACTCCTGTTCCCGTCTTTGCGCTTCCAAACCAGCAATTACTTGATTTATCTCCTCCGATAACCCCCCCAGATGATTTCTCGCTTCGGCCACAATTTCGGCACTTAATCCCAAACGCTGGGCAATAGTTAAAGCATTAGAACGGCCCGGAATGCCCCATAATAGTCGATAAGTGGGGGAAAGGGTGCGATCATCAAACTCTACCGAGGCATTTTCAAAGCGAGAATCTCGATACTTTAACGCTTTTAATTCCCCGTAGTGAGTGGTAGCCACCGTCAGTAAACTATGATCGGCGAGGTATTGTAAAATAGCGATCGCTAAAGGACTTCCCTCGGCCGGATCCGTACCGGCTCCCACCTCATCGAGTAAAACCAAGGAACGAGAATTTAAAGCCGCTAAAATGCGGACAATCCGGCGAATGTGACCCGAAAAAGTTGATAAACTCTGTTGCAAAGACTGTTCATCGCCGATATCGGCTAAAACCTGATCGAACCAGGGTATCTCTACCGGTTCCCGCGCTGGAATAAACAAGCCCGCTTTCGCCATTAAAGCCGCTAATCCGAGGGTTTTTAAAGTAACGGTTTTTCCGCCGGTATTTGGTCCGGTGATGGCAACAACGCGAATTTCTGGGCTAATCTGCACATTTATTGGTATGACCTCCCCCCCCTGTTCATGGTGTTTTTGCCACCAGAGCAAAGGATGACGCAAATTCCGTAAAGTAATCGTTTCCGAACCATCGATAAAGTGGGGGGGATTACCCTCTAACCATAAACTGTAACGGGCCCTGGCGGTGGCCAGATCGAGCCTAGTAGCGATCGCTAGTAAATATTCTAAGTCTTCAAAAGCTTCGGCGATCAGATTACTTAACTGTCGCAGGATTTTTTCTTCTTCGATTTGTTCCAGACGACGATATTGCCGTAGTTGATTGCCTTGGTCAACGATAGAGTGAGGTTCAATGTAAAAAGTCGCCCCTGTGCTGGAAGTATCGTGAATTATCCCCGGTATTTGCTCTTTTTGCGATGCTTTGACGGGAATCACCCAGCGCTCGCTTCTTTGGGTAATGACTGCTTCTTGGATAGCACCGCCCTGTTTTTGCATGATATCCTGTAATTTGCGGTAAATTCGCTCTCTAATCACCTTCATTTGTCCCCGAATTTCGCGTAATTGGGGACTAGCGCGATCGGATATCCGGCCATCTTCATCGATACAACGGTGTATTTCCTGTTCTATCTCTGGATAGGTGCGAATTTCCGCTACTAACTCTTTTAAAACCGGTATATCTTCCTGTTCGTCAATTAAACGCCGTAAACGTCGCACTCCGGCTAAAGTCGTGGCAATATTTAAAAGTTCCTGTCCCGATAATAAACCCCCCAGATGCGCCCTTTCTAGGGCATCACCGATGTCGCTAATCCCATCAAAGGAAAGACGACTATCTAATTTTTGTTCTAAGCTATAAACTTCTTTGGTTTGGCAGAGTAGGTTTAAACTTTCCTCTTTGCTTTCTGGTAAGGGCAATTGACGAATCGCGATCGCACCTAGTTTAGTCGCTGCAAAAGTAGCTAGGTGTTGACATAGCCGCGGCCATTCCAATAATTCTAGGGTTTCGTCTTGAATCAATTTTGTAGTTTTTTATAATACGCTTTGTATTTCTAGTCTAACCGGATTTGGTCTGATTTTTACAGGAGTCATTTCAGTCAACAGTAATCAGTCATCAGTCATCAGGGAAAAGACAGCACTGTTACTCGCACCTAATACCTGTCACTTAACAATCCCACCAATCTGTTGACTATCTAAATTACTCGTTAAGACTGCACTGGAGTGCCGGAGTTGGAAGCAGGGAGAGGAAGTTCGAGCATTTGTACTAAAATTTCTAATACGCAGTTTAAATTCAGTACAGCTTATAATATTCGGTCGAGTTTGATAACTGGTAACTGATAACTGATAACTGATAACTGTATTTAAATTCCTTTCTGGAGAGAGAATTGCACCTGTTTAAATTCTTGTTTTAAACGTTGTTTGAGTTTGTCGGGGATGGGACGGGAACCGTAGGCGGTATAATAACCTGCCAGAGAGTTTAAGGCTGTTTGCATTGTAGTGAAAGAACGCAAACCCCCGGATTTTTTATCTCGTCGGTAGAGGGAGATGTAATCGTTGATTTGTTCCTTTGCTTGCGACTCAACTGCCGCTTTATTCGGGTCATCTTTGACCACATCAAGGGCTGTGGTTAAAGTTTCAATCACCGTCAGGGTATCCTGTCCATAATTGCCCGTTAACCCTGAACTACTAGAACAACCCATCAATCCGATGACCAGGACGAGAACCAAAGCTAATAAGCGAGAAATGTAAGGTTTTAGAGACATATTTTCAACACCATAAGTTAATCCCAAGTCACCTTATCCTATCAGGAAACCGTGACCAGTTCCCCAGGAGAGTCAACCTGCTGCAAAAATCAGGGGTCAACTGGGGGGGAAATAGCGAAAATATAGGCTTTTTGGGCGGTAAAAGCCCTATTTTTGCCTAAAATTTCGATGCCATCAACCCGGAGTGAGTTGATTCTGGACTAATTCCAGCTGCGATAAAAATTCTCCGTTGCTTTCGTCCCATTTCGGAAGAAAGAAAGTTAAATTTTGTAATCTTTGGGCCGCTCAAGCTGGAACTAGGGTGAAATGGGCAGTTTGACGGTAAAGCTTGTTCCCTTATCCACTTGGCTATCTAGGGCGATTTCGCCACGGTGGAGTTCGACGCATTTTTTAACCACTGCTAACCCCAATCCCGTGCCGATAATATTTTCCACATTCTGACCCCGATAAAAGGGTTCATAGATCTTGCCTCTATCTTCCTCGGCAATGCCGATCCCGTGATCCCGGACTTGAAAAACAATGCGATCGCTATCTTTCCACAAAATCAAACTAATCCCTGCTCCTGTGGGGGAATATTTAATCGCATTTAAGAGTAAATTACTTAAAATCGAGTAGAGCAGTTTCTCATCTAGATAGGGACGGATCATCAATCCCTGACTGACAAATTTAATCGGGGTATTATTTTTATTGATAAATTGAAAATCCTCGACTAAATTTAAACAAAAAGCTTCAATATCGAGCGGCTCTAGCCGACAACTGAGATTACCAGATTCTGCCCTTGTTAAAATCAAAATATCTGTTAAAAATTGATTCATTAGTTTGACAGAAGACTGGATTCTATATAGGTTTTTTCTGCTCGACTGATCTGCATCTTTTAAGCCATTTTCTAATAACTGCGAGGCGGAAAGAATCACGGTTAAAGGAGTTCGGAACTCATGGGATATCATAGAAAAAAGCTGAATTTTTAGATCGGAAAGTTCTTTTTCCTGTAGTAATAACCGGTGAATTTCATCACTTTTTTGTCGCCGTTTCTCTTGCCAAAAAACTAAAAAATAAACTCCGCAAATAATCCCAAAGCTAGTAAAAGTTCCCAGTAAACCCAACAGAGAATTTTCGCTAATACTATCCCTAGAACTAGCGATGCTACTTCTTAAATTCCTTTTCTGACTAGCTTGTAAATAGGTAAGAAGATTTTGAAACTTATCCCGGACTTCGACACTTTTAACCGTGATTGCATCTTGAGAAATATCATCGGATCGATCGAATTTATAGGTAGCGATCGATTGATTAAATAGAGCAATTCGCCGATACATTAAATCCCCGATCTGAGTCACCATTTCCCGCTCGAAATCCGTGCCGTTTTCTAATTGTTTAGCCAAGAGTTGCCAGTTAGATTGCATCAAAGCGATCGCCCGACGATGACGGCCTAATTCACTGGGGCTGCCAGTTTTGATATAACCCCGTCTTCCCGATTCGGCCACCGCCATGTTAGCGTAAAGATTAGCGAGATTATCGATGATCTCGTAGGTAACTTCCACCTCAGCAGCGCGCTGACGCAGAGCGAGGGTATTGCGATAGGAAACTAGGCTAATAGTTCCCATCAGTAAAACAGTTAGCCCGAAACCTCCCGCAATCCATTTTCCTTGTTTGAGCCAATTCATCAGGAGTTAACCGACGCTATTTCCAGCTTACTCTATCTAAATGGAGCAAGAGGACTCCCGTTAAATTTCTCCTTAATTAAAAATATACCAGAAATTAACGGGAGATGAATTGCCCCCAGAATCTAAACTAACGCGACAGCGTTTCCTAATAAGGAAAGGCTTGATTCTCAAGGTATGTATGAGCTTGACATATTTAAGCGGTAAGTGTTATACTGAAAAGATAGCACAGATGGGGTCAGGCTGATGTTAAATGTTTTAAAAGTGAGAATATACCCAAACAAAAAACAGGAACTAGCCTTAGCTAAAAACTTTGGTTGCGTCCGTTTTGTTTGGAATTACTACTTAAATAAAACTAACAATCAGTACCTAGAGACTGGTAAAGGAATGACCTACTGTGACATGGCAAAAGACCTTACCCAACTCAAGAAACAACTGGATTTTGAATGGTTAGCTGAGGCTACTGCCGCTACCTTGCAGCAATCATTGAAAAACTTAGAATCTGCTTTTAAGAACTTCTTCTCAAAAAGAACAAAATTCCCTAAATTTAAAAGTAAGCACAAAAAACAATCAATCCGTTATCCTGAAAGTTGTTCAATTAGAAATAAGGGAATTAAGCTACCTAAATTAGGGGTTGTAAAAGCTAAGATTTCTCAAGTAATAAATGGTAAGATTAAATCCGTAACTGTTTCTAAAACCAGTACAGATAAATATTTTGCTGCCATCTTGTTTGAGATGGATGACTCAACAACCATTGAAAAACTAAAAATATCAGGGATAGACCTAGGTTTATCTTCTTTAGTTACGGTTTTTGATGGTGAAACAACCTACAAGATTGACCCAATCAAACCTACCAGAAAATATGCTAAACGTTTAAAGCGGAGACAACAAGCATTGTCTCGTAAAGCCAAGGGGTCTAATAATCGCCAAAAAGCCATTAAGGAGGTAGCCAAGGTTCACGAAAAGATAGCAAATACTAGACAGGATTTTCTTCATAAACTCTCCAGAAAGTTATGCGATGAAAACCAAATCGTTGTAGCCGAGAATCTGAATATTAAAGGGTTAGCAAGGACTAAATTAGCTAAATCAATACATGACGCTGGTTTTGGTATGTTGCTTAATTTCTTGGATTACAAGCTAGAAAGAGAGGGAGGAAAACTTGTAGAAGTTGACAGGTTTTATCCGAGTACAAAGCTCTGTTCTTGCTGTGGATTTAAAAATGATTTGTTGACTCTCAGTATTCGTGAATGGATTTGTCCAGAATGTAAGACGCAGCACGATAGAGATGAAAACGCCGCCAAGAATTTAAGGGAAGAAGGTATGAGAATACTGTCAACAAATACCGATGGACAGTCGGAATTTCAAGCTTGGGGAGAAACTGTAAGACTCGTTGGTACTTGTACCGAAAAGCGGGTTTCTGTGAATCAAGAATCCC
This sequence comes from Microcystis protocystis FBCC-A270, assembly GCF_050500235.1. NCBI lineage: Bacteria > Bacillati > Cyanobacteriota > Cyanophyceae > Chroococcales > Microcystaceae > Microcystis > Microcystis protocystis. The sequence goes on along the minus strand of NZ_CP191407.1, from coordinate 2,908,704 downwards.
CCGTCACAGCGTCAGCTTAACGGCGGGAGTGTCAACTCTAGACCATGCGAATTTTAGTAGTAGAAGATGATATGCAACTAGCCGAGATTTTGCGAGAGGCTTTGAGCGAGCGACAATACGTTGTCGATGTGGCTAGAGACGGAGAAGAAGGCTGGAATTGGCTAGAATTAGGCAAATATGACCTTTTAGTTCTCGATGTCACCCTGCCAAAATTAAGCGGAACTTTGCTCTGTCAACGTCTGCGACGAGCGGAATCCCATCATCCCGTCTTTGCTAATGCCACCGTTCCCGTCCTATTATTAACCGCAAGGGATACGGTAATCGATAAAATCGACGGATTAGACGCAGGGGCCGATGATTATGTCACTAAACCCTTCGATTTGGGCGAATTAATGGCGCGGATTCGGGCCTTGATTCGACGTGGTAGCAGTACCAGCAGTGTTTTATTATCTTGGGGGGGTTTGCAGTTAAATCCCAGTACCCACGAGGCCAGTTATAACGGTCAACTTCTTTCCCTCACCCCCAAGGAATTCGCTCTCTTAGAATTACTTGTTACCCATGGGCGCCGGGTCTTAAGTCGATCGGGTATTATTGAGCGAGTTTGGTCTTTGGACGATTCTCCGGCCGAGGAAACCGTTACTTCCCATATTCGCGGTCTTCGTCAGAAGCTAAAATCCCTGGGCGCACCGGAAGACTTTATTGAAACCGTTCACGGTCTTGGTTATCGTTTGAAGTAATATCTGCCTTTAGACAGTGGACAAAATCATTTCTGCACGAAATCTGCACGAAGTTTGCAGCGGGTTTCCATAATCACCCGTTAAATTAGAAAGTTAGACAGGTGCAGGGCTTCTAGACAATCAGAGCGGTCAAACCTGTGACTTTCCTCTCCTAAAAGGGGCTGCTTGAAATGATTTACACGCGATTTGACTATCACGGTTGGCAGATTGAATTGAGCGCAGAAATGCAGGGTTATTCTTTTCAATGTTGGCGAGTGGATGGCAGGGAAGGAATTAGCAATCGCCTAGTTTATGCCACCTCTGAACAAGCTTTAGCGGCTGCCCGACACCGGGCGGATCTAGAGTCCGCTTGTCTTGCCCTACTGCGGTTTCTTAATGATATCGGCGGCCAGAATTATTATCTCACCCGCGATGATCGCGATGCTCTTAGCCAGTCAATTTTAGAATACGCCCGTCTGGGTGGTGTTTCCTAATTTCTTCCCCGGAAGTTTTCCCCTGATTATGAACAGGATCATCATTCAAACGCTTAATCAAGTATCCATTTTCTCAGCGTCTTGACTTTTTTCTGATTCATTTTGATAACTACGCATATTATTTGAGGTAGGGATGGCAAGATTGAAATGAATAACAATTTGTTTATTTTCATAATTAATATTAGTAATATTAACAACGCTTTGTTCAGGTAATACATTATTAATGGGAATTTCAGCAGAAGGATGTTTATAACCTGCTTCTTCTAACCATTGGGTAATATTACGCCAATTATCAATACGTCCGTTATTCTTATCCAGTAAATTCTTAACATAACGATACACCGTAGCACAAAGATCCGTCTCTACCCCGTTAGGGTTTTTATGGAGTTTTTCAGCGATTTCTGAGGGACTACAGCCACACAGTAGGCCACGCAGATGAGTTTTTTCCACAGGGGTTAGGGGTTTTCCTTTGGCGAAGGTGAGATCAGCGTAGAGGGTTTGTAAGTCCCACTGTTGCGCTGCTTGAGTAAATGGCTCATTGTGCATTGTTGTTACATCCTGATAAACTCCTGATAGCATCTTAGTAAAAAATCTGATATTTGTTAGCATTTACCCTGATGTTTTTCTGAAATCATGGAGTAGTATATCGGTATAGGCACTGAATAAAATCAGTAAACAGCCTATATTTCTCAGTGTTCTTAGAGTATATGGAATGGACTGATGTATCTCTACCGCCAGATGAACGATATTCCCGACATGGCCTAATCGATTGGTGGAATCAAGATAAACTTACCCGTGCAAACGTATTAGTTGTTGGGGCGGGTGCTTTAGGGAATGAGGTACTGAAAAATCTGGCTTTAATTGGCGTTGGTCACATCACTGTCATTGATTTTGATACTGTATCAATTACTAATTTGACTCGTTCTGTTTTATTTAGAGAGTCAGACGTAAATCAGCCTAAAGTCGAAGTTGCCCGTCGCATGATACTAGAGATTAATCCCGACATATCAGTGAGAGCAATTCAGGGAGATTTAGAGTTTGATCTTGGTGTCGGGAATGTGCGGGAACATGACATTATTATTGGTTGTTTAGACAGTATTAATGCTCGTTGGGCAATTAATAACATGGCCTATCGTGCGGGGATTCCGTGGATTAATGGGGGAATTGGTGTGGTTAATGGAGAAATCAGTTTCTTCGATCCTAACACCGATGCTGCTTGTTATGAATGTACCATTACAGATCGGATGTGGAAACGCCGAAACCAGCGATATTCTTGTCAAGGTTTAAAACGGGATCTCCCAGAGAAATCAATACCCACAACTGCGACAATTACTTCCATTATTGCGGCAATGGAAGTTCAACAGGCTTTACTTTATTTACACCAAAAAGAGGGGGTATTAGAAGCAGGAGAAAAGCTTTTTCTGAACTTAAATCCTTGGAATGCCTTTAAGGTCAAAATTCCTCGTCAAGAGTATTGTTTAGCCCATGATTTAACCCTTGAACCGAGTATTAAGTTAACTTATTCACCAAGTTTAACGGTTGAGGAAATTCTTAAACAGTTAGATGTGTCTGGATTTTCTGATTCGGTGCTTTGGCTACGAAATGAAGTCATTGATAGGATGCAATGCTTAAATTGTGGTGATCAAGAACCGATCAACATTCCTCGTTCTCAGTTTGCTGAAAGAGATATTGTCTGTCCTAACTGTCAACAAGAAAGACAGATTCAGATATTAGATAAATTCTCTTTAGCAACTACCCAAAACCCTATTAACCTTGAACAATTATGTCTTCCTCATAACGAGATTCTACATTGCGAGACATCCCAAGGTCGAATATCAATTCAATTTTGCCCAACATAGGAGGAACTATGAGCGATTTATCTGTTACCGTTCGTATGGCAGATGGAACCCGTAAAGCTGCTGTAACTTTACCTGCCACTTTGACAGTAGATCAAATTGTTTCTACTACTCAATCCAAATGGAATTTACCTGCTAATGTTGATTATGCAGTGCGTTTACAGAGTACAGGTCAACAATTAGAAGGAGCAACCAGTTTAGCTTCAGCAGGGGTTCAAAATGGCGATCTTTTAGAAGTTTATCCTATCTTAGAGGCGGGTTAATTATGGGTGTTAGAGAAACAAGGCTAACCAATGATTTACGACAAGTCTCAGAATTAATTGCGAATTCTGGCGGTAGTTTAAAACTGATTTCTCAAACAGGAAATCCCCCCTATGAATATATCATCGAATACCGATGTAAGGGGATAGAACAAGTTAATGGTAATAATCCTGTTTATCGCAATACTCATCAGGTAAAAATCATACTAGGAACTAATTATCCTAGAGAAAAACCCGATGCACAGTTTTTAACGCCCATTTTTCATCCTAATGTTTTTTCTAACCAAAATGTCTGTCTAGGAAATTATTGGACACCGGGAGAAACCGTAACCGAGTTAATTTTGAGAATTGGCAAAATTATTCAATACTCTAAAGATGTCCTAAATTTAGACAGTCCTGCTAATAGTACAGCAAAAACTTGGGCTAGTAATAATATGTCAAGGTTCCCCGTTGATACCCAAACCTTCAAAGTTAATATTGGTTGGACTGATATCAGTTGGACTGATGTTTAGATAGTAAAAGAATGGGCAATTTTCTTAGATGATTGCCCTCAATGTCCGTAAAAACTTTTTTGCTCACTATTCCATAGGTAAATTATCATGTCTAACCGAGAAGAAATAAATATCGTCTGGCAAGAAAGCGATGATGTTTATAAACCAATTCCTAAAAATCTCAGTGATTTTATGGGACAAAAAGGTATTAATCGTCAACCTGAAGGAAGCGTACATAGAGTATATATTAATGCCGATGCTCTAAGCAATCTAAAAGCTCATTTAAAATCTAACCTAAGAGTTGAACAAGGGGGAATTCTTTTCGGAAATGCCTATGAAGATACTGAGTTAGGAATCTATGTTGATATTACCGCAGCCGTAGCTGCCCCTGCTACTGTTGGCACAGGCGCACATTTAGATTTTACCCCTAATTCTTGGACAGGAATTATGGACTATGCTAAGGCACAACATCCAGACGATAATATTGTGGGTTGGTATCACTCTCATCCTAATCTGAGTGCTTTTATGTCTGGGACAGATATGAACACGCAACAGGCATTTTTTTATCATCCTTGGTGCTTATCTATTGTTTATGATCCCTGTCGTGAAGACATGAAATTTTTTCTGGGAAGAACGGCTCAACAAATTAAACCTAAAATTTATGGAAATGTTGGTGCTAATTTACGAAAAGAACGTGAAGCAAGAGCATTAGATAGACCTGACTCAGATAATTATTATCGGAGAAGTGACTATCCCGAAAGAAAAAGAAATGATAATGTTAATATATCCTCTGAAAATTTAGCCATAACTTGGCAAGATAGATCATCAAAAAATCGAAGAATACCTAGAAAAAAAATAGATATAATTCAATTTCTGATGTTCTTGGGAATTGTTGTTATTGTCCTACTCCTACTTGCTAATTTACTAGGTTTAGGGAATATCTTTAACAGTCAACAACATAACTCTCCGTTTGAATTTTACATAGAAGAAATGTCATCAAAAGATTTTCAAAACCTAAGGGAGTTAAGCGATAGCCACCCAGAATATCTTAAGTCTTCTGTTCTTAAAAGTGGGGATAAGCTTGGTAGTGGTGGAAGAGTTAAACTGCTTGTCGCTAAACCCTCACAAAAACAGTCAATTCAATCGGTTAATTTAAAATATCAAGAAATTGATTTATCTCGGAAAATGGATAACGTCGATGCTCGATCTATTTTTGATCCTCATTTTGATATTTACTTTCAAGGAAAGAATATCCAAGATAGAAGTATTCCTATATCAGTCGGCGAGAATGCTGATAAAGGCTTTATTTTCTTTATGTATAGCTACAATTCAAATCCCAATCAAGAAGATTTAGGAAAAAGTGGAGAAAGTGTAGATAGCGTTATTTACATACCAAATCGTATTGAATATCTAACTAAAAACACTTCTCATCTACAAAGAATCAGGGAGGGATTATAAAGAATCAGGAAGGGGTTATTATGAGTAACAATAACAGTAATTCTGGATGTTCTGGTTGGCTTGGTATCATATATCTTCTAGCTTTAATTGCATGGTTTCCGATTGGGTGGATAATCCTTGCTATATTAATCGTAATAGGTGCTATTAGCAATAATAGCTCTAGTAGGAACAGTAGCAATTCTCAGTCGTCACCATCAACTTCATCTTCTTTGGCTAACAAAAATGTTGTTCCTATACCTGATGATCTTAATAATATTCTGATTGATATAAGTCAGGGAGAAATTAGAGATATGATTAGTCAAGAACCCTTTCGGCCTGGAGAAAAAGTTTATCTATGTTCAGTCCACCGATTAGCTTACCATGAAGATAGTTGGCAATATAATAATTGTCAATGCAGTTCTTGTGGTCATGGAAACAGCACTAAAGCTTATACTGTGCCTAGTCCCATTGATTTAAGACAAATTAAATGGGAAGATCGTGGATAATTAATAGGTTATCTCTATGTTTTGGTTAGTTGCTGTTGGATGTATTTTTATTGCTGGAATTATTATTTATTGTTTTAATAAAGCCAACGGTTCGAGACTACCTTCCCACCCCTCCTCAATTAGATGGCGAGATATTTCCACATCATCATCTAATCGACCTACTCCCACACCTGATCAATCTTCAATAGTATGGCGGGATATTCCTCCCGAATTATCTAATTCTAACCCACAAGAATTTACTTTACCTGAGTTTGAATTAGTTGAAGTATGGGAATCAAACGATTTTTTAGAAGATTCATCTAATGATCATTCTACGAATAACAATACTGCCTTTTTAGATACTGACTATAATTACACCATTCAAGAATTATTAAAATCAGTCATTGGGACAAAAGATCTCTTAACTCAAGAAGAATTTCGACCTAGGCAACAGGTTTATTTCTGTAGTAACTGTACTCTAGCTCATCGTCAAGATAGTTGGCAAGAAAGTGGAAATAGGTGTAATCAATGTGGAAGTAGTGAACACACTCGATTATATACTTTACCTGATAATAATTAATTTAATTTGACTTAAAAAAGGAACCCAAAAATGAAGGAAATTTACGGAATTGAACCTGATTTATGTATTCACAATCCAGCGTTAATCCTAGATTTCGGTAAAGATATTATTTTACCTCAATATTTCTATGATCAACTTAAACATCTTCAAGCGGGTAATTATTATCAAGCAACCGAATCAGCTAATCAAATTTTTCAATCTTTACAACCCATTGAAGAATTAGACAATATTCTTGCTTTTAAAACACCTCAAAACGGGTTCATTTACTTTCTAAATCAAGAAATTAGTGTAAACAACACTGAATTTACCGAAGATCAATTTGATCTTAGCAACCCCTTACATCGATATTTATTAAGTTTATTGAGTTTTTCCCGATTATTAGAAACTTCCACTACTTTTTTGATCAATTCATCTGCACTAATCTCAAAATGTACTCTGTTAAAATTTGGCTTAGTTAATGTTAGCGATTTTTCCCATTACAGTGAGTCATGGCTAAACGCAGACCTGCTTTTATCAATTGAATCTAAACTTACTGCGGTAACTCCCAGAAGAGAAATTACAGAAATTGAATGGACTGATGATCCGGAGATAATCGGTCAGTTTATTCCTAATATTTCTTGGCAAGATTTGTAAAGTGGCGTTGTCAGATCAGAATATGAAAGATTCAATGCAATCCTTGCTATCAAAGTAATTTGAGTTCCCATCTGATTCGGATCATCTTTCAATTTGACAACGCCCCGTTTTTGATCTTCTCTGTTTGGAGAAATTGCGATAAAATTAACGATCATAGCGATCAATAAAAAAATTTTATGGTTGTCACTGTTAATAATTCCCTGACAATAAGGGAATTTCTGCAATTACCAGAAACTAAACCCCGCAAGGAATTTATTGACGGTCAAATTATTCCTAAACCGATGCCCCAGGGTAAACATAGCACTATTCAAGGTGATTTAGTTCCAGCTATTAACGCTAGTCTAAAACCCCAACGAATTGCCCGTGCCTATCCTGAATTGCGTTGTACTTTTGGCAGTCGTTCTCTAGTTCCTGATGTTTCAGTTTTTCTCTGGGAAAATATTCCTCGCGATAGCGAGGGAAAAGTATTAAATACTTTTGCGATCGCTCCTGACTGGCTAATTGAAATTCTCTCTCCAGATCAAAATCAGACTAAAGTTGTTAAAAATATTCTTTATTGTCTGGATCACGGCACTCAAATGGGTTGGTTAATCGACCCTGAAGAAGAAATTATCTTTGTTTATTTTAGTGATCGAACTATCGCTATTTTTGAATCAGAAAATGCTCTTTTACCCGTCCCCGCTTTTGCGACGAATTTTCAAATCACCCTCGGTCAATTATTTGACTGGTTAAGAGGTTAACGGATTATCAGTTACCAGTTATCAGTTATCAGATATGAGTTTTTAGTTTTCACATTTGGGTTATCAGTTCACTGATTACTGTTTGCTGTTTACTGATTACTGATCACTGATTACTGATCACTGATGACTGATAACTGTTTAGCCGACACTTTGAAACAATTGAGTCCAATCGAGATTGGGAGCATCTGAGGGAGCAACAATTTCGATAATTTTATTGTTAGCGGCGGGATAAAATAGGGATTCTACGCAAACCGAGGCCACTTTCGTGCGGGGAATACTGCCCTCAGAAAGGGTATCGGCGGATGACATTTTAATGGCATTAAGATTATCATCGTTTTTAAGGCCTCCGGGGCGCACAATCGTGTAGGTTAGTCCACTATTGATTAAATAGTCCTCCGCTTGTTTTTTCCAGAATAAAATTAACCAAAAGAGATTGAGGGGATGGAAAAAGTTCGACACACAGAGGGAAGTAACGAGAACAAAATGTTCGATTCCTTTCTTTTTGGCCGCATCGATGAGATTTTTAGTTCCCAAGTAGTCCACTAACAAAGGTTCCGTGGGATTAAAGCTCGGTCTGGCTCCCGTGGCGCATAACAAAACGCTACAATCAGCGATTAGTGCCTCTAACTTATCGGCCTGTTGGACATCTCCGACGACGATTTCCACCCCTGCTGGCAAAATTTCCGCCGCTTTCTCGCGGTTTCTCACCAAAGCACGCACGGGAATCTGACGTTCGACTAATTGGGCAACGATTCGCCGTCCCGTTTCCCCTGTGGCTCCTGCTACAAATGCTTTCATCGCTTCTTAACCAAATAGTTTTTAACAATACGTTACACTAATCTCAATTCTACAAATTTCCCCGATCCTTTGGCGGTTAATCCCCAAATTTTTCTAACACTATCATTTGCCAGGTTTATAAGTCATGCAGTGTCCCCCCATTAACTCCCTAGCTCGCGAATCTGTAGAAGTCAAAGAAGACAATCAATTTCTCGGTTTTCAAACCCGTTTTGCCGGCTCTATGGATATGTATAGCAATCAGGACACGGTTGCCGATTATCTGGGCGCTCACGAAGGTTGGTTTTGTCGTTGTGCCGAACCGATGAAAACTCTGCCCTTCGGTGACAATGGTTATATCATCACCATCGGTAAATATGGAGCTTTTGGCTATGAACTGGAGCCGAAAATCGCTGTGGTTCTCGATCTGCCCGTCAATGGAGTCTATCATACTCGCAGTGTCCCCATTCCCGATCAACCGTTTTTGGGCTATCTAGTGGATTATCAGGCAATTATGAAACTAGAGGAAATGCCGCTATCTTCTCCTAGTCAGGAAATTGAGGCAATTTTTCGGCAACAGGGACGGGATATTCCGGCGGTTATCACCCAAGTCACCTGGGAACTGCGTATGGATGTTATGGTTAAGTTTCCCAAGTTTATTCATAAAATTCCCCGTTCCATTCTCCAAAAAACCGGTGATAAACTGTTGACACAAATTGTTCGCCAAGTTTCCCCCCGCTTAACCCACAAAGTTCAAGAGGATTTTCACTCTAGCTTCAATTTACCCCTACCCCCTGCCTCCAGTTGTCTTTTCTATCGTCTCGACTCCTACGAGGGTGGGTTGCTTGCCTAGGGTTTGGGGAGTCTGTCAACAGTAATCAGTAGAGCTTGCTGATGGGAAACCAAGGAAAAATAAAGATTTGCTAACGGTGCTGGTCAGTCTAAGCTAGAATTATTAAGAAATGTTTACTCGTAAAAATAAACCTAAGACTACTTCAATATTTTATGTCTCTGCCTATCCGTAACGTTGCTATCATTGCTCACGTTGACCACGGGAAAACCACCCTCGTCGATGCACTCCTCAAACAGTCGGGAATCTTTCGAGAAGGGGAAGATGTACCCACCTGCGTCATGGATTCCAATGACCTGGAAAGAGAGCGCGGTATCACCATTCTGGCCAAAAACACCGCCGTTCGTTACCAAGACACCCTGATTAACATCGTCGATACTCCCGGTCACGCCGACTTTGGTGGCGAAGTGGAACGGGTTTTAGGTATGGTGGACGGTTGTATCCTGATTGTCGATGCTAACGAGGGGCCGATGCCCCAAACCCGTTTTGTGCTGAAAAAAGCCCTAGAAAAGGGATTAAGACCGATTGTCGTGGTTAATAAAATCGATCGCCCTAACGTGGATCCTAACCTAGCCGTGGACAAAGTTTTCGATCTGTTTGTGGAACTGGGTGCTGATGACGACCAATGTGATTTTACTACTCTGTTCGCTTCCGGGATGCAAGGATTCGCCAAAGAAAGCCTCGAAGACGAAGACAAAGATATGCAGCCCCTGTTTGAGGCGATTTTACACCACGTTCCACCACCAGCCGGGGACATTAACAAACCTCTACAGTTGCAAGTAACCACCCTCGATTATTCGGAATACTTAGGACGCATCGTTATCGGCCGCATCCATAACGGCGTAATTAAAGCTGGTCAACAGGCCGCTTTAGTAAAGGATACGGGCGCAATTGTCAAGGGTAAAATAACAAAACTTCTTGGTTTTGAAGGCCTCAAACGGGTGGAATTAAACGAGTCCAGCGCCGGTAATATCGTCGCTGTGGCTGGTTTTGCCGACGCTAACATCGGGGAAACCGTAACTTTAGCCGATGACCCGCAAGCTTTACCCCTAATTAAAGTCGATGAACCGACCCTACAAATGACCTTCTCGGTGAACGATTCTCCCTTTGCCGGTCAGGAAGGCACTTTTGTCACCTCGCGGCAAATTCGCGATCGTCTCATGCGAGAATTAGAAACTAACGTCGCCCTACGGGTGGAAGAAAGTGATTCTGCCGAGAAATTCCTGGTTTCGGGCCGGGGAGAACTACATTTAGGCATTCTCATCGAAACCATGCGTCGGGAAGGCTACGAATTCCAAGTATCGCAGCCGCAGGTTATCTATCGCGAAATTAACGGTCAACCCTGCGAACCCTACGAATACCTCGTTTTAGATGTACCCGAAGAAGCGGTGGGTTCCAGTATCGAACGTCTCGGCCAACGGAAAGGGGAAATGCAGGATATGCAGACGGGCAGCAATGGCCGTACTCAATTGGAATTCGTGATTCCGGCCCGGGGTTTAATCGGTTTCCGGGGGGAATTTATCCGTCTGAGTCGCGGTGAGGGGATTATGAACCATAGTTTTCTCGAATATCGTCCTTTCTCCGGGGAATTAGCCACCCGTTACAATGGTGTGATTACTGCCTTTGAGGAAGGAGTGGCCACTTTCTACTCCCTCAAAAACGCCGAAGACCGGGGGGTATTCTTTATTACTCCGGGGACAAAAGTGTATAAAAACATGATTATCGGCGAAAGTAACCGGCCTCAAGACGTGGAGATCAATATCTGTAAAACTAAACAGTTAACTAACCATCGTTCCGCCACCGGGGATGAATTGGTTCAGTTACAATCCCCCGTGGATATGAGTCTCGAACGCGCCCTCGAATACATTGGACCAGATGAGTTGGTGGAAATTACCCCGAAATCGATCCGTCTGCGTAAATTACCGGTGAAAAAGTTAGCCAAACGTTAATCGGTTTTGACAAAATCCGGCGGCAATTTTGCCATGGCCGTTGCTGCTAAAAGGGGCTGCAACGGCTCGAAAATGATCGGTAATTGGTTATGATTGAGATCTAACAAAGAAATCCACTCAGATTTTCAACAAAACTGAGATGATAGAAAAAAGTGCCTTGAGTTTGAGGGTAAAGAATCTGCTGTGAGCTATTCTGCTACTTTGATGCGACATCCGATGTTTCCCGCCGCGTCGGACAGCAATCGTCTGCGTCTCTTTTCGGGATCCGCTAATGTATCTCTCGCCCAAGAGGTGGCCCGTTATCTGGGTATGGATGTGGGGCCGATGATTCGTAAACGTTTCGCCGATGGTGAATTGTACATCCAGATTCAGGAATCGATCCGCGGCTGTGATGTCTATTTAATTCAACCCTGTTGCAATCCCGTCAACGATCATTTGATGGAATTGTTGATCATGATTGATGCCTGTCGTCGTGCTTCTGCCCGACAAATTACCGCCGTAATTCCCTATTATGGTTATGCTCGCGCCGATCGCAAAACCGCCGGCCGGGAATCGATCGCCGCTAAACTGGTGGCTAATCTGATCACGGAAGCGGGGGCAAGTCGCGTGTTGGCCATGGATTTGCATTCGTCCCAAATTCAAGGTTATTTCGATATTCCCTTCGATCACGTTTACGGTTCCCCAGTGGTGGTGGACTATCTTCTCAGTAAAAAATTACCCGATATCGTGGTGGTTTCTCCCGATGTGGGTGGGGTGGCCAGGGCGCGGGCTTTTGCCAAAAAACTCAGTGATGCGCCCCTAGCAATTATTGATAAACGCCGGCAAACCCATAATGTGGCGGAAGTGATGAACTTGATCGGCGATGTTAAGGATAAAACGGCGGTTTTAGTCGATGATATGATCGATACGGCTGGTACGATCGCTCAAGGGGCGCAGTTACTGAAAGCCAAAGGGGCGCGGCAGGTTTATGCTTGTGCCACCCATCCGGTTTTTTCCGGTCCTGCGATCGAGCGTTTATCCAGTGGCATAGTCGAGGAGGTGATCGTTACTAACACGATTCCCGTCCCACAAGACCATTTTTTCCCGCAACTGAAAGTCTTGCCGGTTGCCCCGATTCTGGGTGAGGCAATATGGCGCATCCATGAGGACAATTCCGTGAGTAATATGTTCAAATAGATGCTCGAATCCCCCTAAAACTAGGGGGAATTTTTATATTTATTTTGTTGACATTAATTCTGATTTATGGCAGCGTCGGGGTTGTCAAGTCCTCCCAGACGATTGAAGGGCCAAAAACGCACCACGGCGCGACCGATTAAGTTTTCCCGGGGAACGAAGCCCCAAGCGTGGGAATCATAACTATTATTGCGATTATCGCCCAAAACCAGATATTGATCGGGGGGAACTGTCACCGGTCCGTAAGTATAATTAGGTTCTTCGGCGATATACTTTTCCGCTAAAACTTTACCGTTGACGTAAACTAAACCGTTTTTGACTTGCACCTTATCCCCCGGCAGTCCAATCACCCGTTTAATAAAAGCATCCTGAAAATTTTGAGCTTTGAGAGCGGCTGTCGGACTAAAAACCACTATATCACCCCGTTCTGGCTTCTGAAAATGATAGCTAACTTTCTCGATAATTAGGCGATCGTTAATCTGGAGAGTGGGTTCCATGGAAGAAGAGGGAATATAACGGGCCTCAGCCACAAAAGTGCGGATGCCAAAGGCCAAAATTCCAGCCGTGACAATGGTTTTAACTGCTTCTAGCCAAGGATTTTCTTGGGGTACGGGAGGGGGGGAAGGTTTTTCGGATTTATGGTTCAAGCTTTCAGCCATAGAATTTTAACTTTTGAGAAGGATTAAGCCAATGCGCTCTTTAATTTTCTAGTTTAGTGATAGTAGCAGCGTAGATAATATTTTAAGACAATTTTCCCACATATACCGGATCACTGTTAATTTGTCAAGGTCGCATTCTGCTGCCGGAAGGGGAATTTCCTCGGGGGTAGAAAACGGTAAGATTAGTCTATCAAAAAGAAGAGTTTTTCGCCACTATTAAAGTAAAAGCTTGAGAATTCGAGGATTAGACTGGTATCTCCCTTAAAAGTCGCTTCTACATCACTACTTAGACCAAATTTCTAAATTCCTGACAGACATAGAGCTTCTAAAATCCAAGACCATCCCGTTAAATACCCGATAGTGTCATTGGATAAACGATTTAAAAGAGCATCGAGTTTATCTCTTAAAGCATCAAGAGATTCAAAAGTTTCCCATGCCAGAAAATTTTTCAGGTACAGCCAAACTCTCTGTTGCGGGGTTAACTTCAGGACAACAAGAAGGTTGATAAAACAAGATAATATTGTCGGGAATTTCTAAGTGTCCCGCCATATGTGCAGGAGCGTTATCTACTTGTAAAATATGTAATTCATTGGGAAAAGCTTGCGATAGTTGTAATAGATGTTCTCCGAAATAATCCCCATCTAGAGGGGAGAATTCATAGAAGAAGCTTCTGCCCTGTCGAGGCTCTACAGCCCCGTACAGCCAAAAGCATTGGAAGTTATATTGAAAATTACCAATCGGCTTAACTCCGAAAAGAGTTATTTTATTCCGAGCAATAGTGTGACAACCAAATCTACTGTCATCCTCGCACCAAAAACTTACTTTCTCGTAACGCTTTACTTTCTCGCTTTCCCTGTCTAGTAAAGCTTTTAGTCGTTTAGATAAGTTCGCTTTCAACTCATCTACTTCGCCAGGCAATTGTCTCGGATTTCCTGGTCTAGGTACTTTTAATTGAGCTTCCTAATTCCTGTCTAACGAGACGATAAACTGTTGTATAGCTGACGGAAATTTCTCGAATGACCGAGAGCCAAAAATAAATCTCTTTATAGCTGGTAAAACCCACTGGGTCTTTTAATTCGTTTTGTAAAAGAGCGACTTCTTCTACCAAAATCTTTTTCGGTCTTCCTGGTGGGTTTCCTTCAGATAATAATCGCTCGATTCCTCCTTTTTTTGTAGAAACTTACTTAACCAGCGATGGATTGTTCTTTCCCCTCGTCCCATTAATACCGCTAAATGGCGAACCGTCTCTACCTCCCCCATCTTCAAAAAATATAAGGACTGTACTTTAGCGTAGGCTAAACTACTTTTTTGTTGTTTCATTAATTCTTTTAAATCTTCTACTGACTCAACAATATCAATTTTGGGTACGACCAGCATCGCCAATTTATCCACTTAATCATCTTTTCTATAAGTATGCCATAGTTTTTGAAATTTGGTATGAGTCCAAAAACGATTTAAATCGCGACTAGCGGCGACTAAAAGGCTATTTTCGCCGATAAAAGATAATGCTCCCACGGGACTAGATAAAATTGGTGCTTGGTCATCCTGTCCTAAGACCCCAATTAAGGCCGAACGCGCACCCTTTTCAAATCCTATAGTAATCATAGCAATTACCGTCGGTTGGATTGACCCAAGGAAACCCCACAAAAAGCCATGAGAAGCGATCGCTCATTCAGACGGATTGAGGTGTTGGCTGTTGGGTTTCGTTTTCCCCCTAAAATTGAGAGGTTTTCTTTAACCTATTGATTCGCTCAACCCAAGAAAAAGGACTAGACCGCGCCTAATTGCCGCAGGACTTCCATAACCTTTTCATAGGCCGCAGCGTTTCCTTGCTGGCGGAACAGTTCGGCGGCTTGTCGGAAATCTCTTACCAAGAGTTGGCTGAATATCGATGTAAGTTCTGCTAGAAAATGGTTTTGGGCTTTTTTTGCCCAAAAAGTGACAGAAACAATTGCGAAGAGTTCTGCTTCACAGTGTAAGAGGTTATTCTGTTATTCTGAGTTGCCCTGCTGACGACCGACTCCTAACCCCATCAACAAAATTTTTCAGCAAATCCTATGTAACAAATTGTTTCAGTTTAGTATTTATACTTAGTAGCCGAGCCTAGAATGGTTGTAGGTCTAAACGCGGATAGTTTTAAAACTCCTTGTGGATGACTTGCTTGAGTTAATTGTTGGATTATATATCTGGATTGACTCAAAATTGGTGGCGCAAAAAATCTCAGATACTTTCATCATCTTCTTGGTAGCGAGGTGAGGTACTGACTAGAAGAAGGGCAAAGGGGGAGTGAGTGTTTTCGTTTTTTTGTCTCTCTATACAAATTGAGGATAGATTTATATGGATACTAAAATATTATTTCTTAATCTCTCTAACGATGATGATAACTTTAGCAAATATCGTCAAGAAATGTTGGGAACGATAAAAAAATTATTAAACAATGATAAATCAATCGAACTCGAAATATACGAAAAAGATCAGGCTAAGGAAAAACTATCTTCTACTAATCTGAGTGATATCGATCTTTTGATTTTATGGGTTGATAGCGAACATTGTAATGACTGGATTTACTTTAGCGAAAAGATAGAGAAACAGAACCAGATTTTGGGATTTTTTGTCATTTTTGGAATTGAAGAAGACCAGATAAAAGATAATATGGAAAAAGCGATGATGAGGAACATATATCCTTTCATTTGTCCAATAAATTATACGAATTTTAAAGCATATCTACAGGCAGTTGTATCGGAAATAAAATATAAAAAATCTCTGGAAAAATTTAAGCAGGATATATGGAGAACTGATAACTTAGATTCTTTGGTCAATAGGGCTTTTGAATATTTAAAAAGGGATCCAGTCGGGTATGATAGGGCTAGTATCTCATTAGTTGATAACCGAACTGAAGAAGGTAATCGATATTTATTTAGGTATGATCCTCAACCGGGTTACGATCAACAAAGTGGAGCCAGTTATCGTGCCGATCGAAACCTTCAGAAAAGTATCGAAAAAGACAGGCTAATCAAAAATGTTGATAGAAACACAGTATTAATCATAGATAAGATTCAAAGCAAAACCAAAGAAGAACTAGGTGAATTGGGTTGGACGAAAGAGGCTGCAACAGAGGATATTATTTCTTGGATTGGATTAGCGGCCAAGTATCAAAATAGGACAATAGCTATTATTACTCTCGATCAAATACAGGGAAAACCTTATGAACCGTCAGACTACAGACTTAGAGAATTTCTTAAAGATTTTGGTAGAATTTTTGCCCAAGCGATCGTAGAATTTTTCAAAAAAAGAAATCAAGAAGTCTTTGAAGAAATTATTAATGAAATGGGAGATGACTTAAAAAGCGAAGTTCTGATTACACAAATACTGCAAAAATTGAAAGATAAGCTCGATTGCAATAACTGCAATTATTTTTCGGTAGCTTATGACTCTGACAAAAAGGAAATATTTCTTAAAGAATATGCTTCTGCTAAAGGTATTTTTCCAAAAAAAACAGAAAAAAGTACACATCCATTTAAAAAAGGTGTCGGGATTGTCGGTGCTGTGTTAGAGGATGGTAAAAGTAGAATTGTTCCTCACGCTTTTGAAGATAAAAATTTTGTTCCAACCCTCAAACACCCCGGTGATAAACTTTCTTTATTAGCGGTTCCAGTGATACCAATCAATAACAAAAATAAACCTAATCGTATAATTGGGGTGATTTGTTGCTATAAGAAAAAACCAGATTATTTTACTGTTTACGATCGAGACTTGATCGAAAGTATTGCTCTCAGTGCCGCTACAGTTATTGAGCGCACACAAACTTTAGAATTCTCGAACGAGATTAGTTCAGAAATGGCTAAATTGGTGGTCAATCCAGACAAAACAGCATTACTTCGCCAAATTTGTGATTATGCGTTACAAGTTACAAGTGCAGGTTCGGCTAGTATTCATCTGCTTCAACATTTAGGTAATAATCAATATCGAGCTACGGGAGAACATTATACTTATCCACCTGGAAAAGAATCACCCCCTCGCTTAGAAGGAGAAAATACTGGTACTACTTTTCAAGCGATAAAGCTAAACAAAACTCTAGAATTTTCTAGAGAGAATGATAAGTTAGTTCTAGTATCTTCAGAGCAACCAGATAAGATAAGTGTTACTCCCGCTCCAGAACATCCGGATGTCAAATATAAGCTAGTTGTTCCCCTGAAAATCGCTGATGAAAAACAAAAAGAATGCCTTGTGGGAGTATTATACTTGAATAAATATTCGGAAGAACCATTTTCTAAAGTTGAAAAATTTGCCGTGGAGCTATTCGCTAGTCAAGCGGCCAGCATTATCAACGACCAGAACATTTTATTGGAAAATACCTTCAGATCTAAGGCTCTCGAAGATTTTGCTGAAGCTATTCAAAACATAGCTACAACAGATAATACAGATAAATTGTTAAAAGATGTAGCTGAATATTCCTACTCACTGGTAAAAGATGATCTTAGATTTTTAGGCTATCCAAGTTGTTCTAATCTTGAGAAACAACAGGAAACTGAACAACAATGGAATAATTATGTATCAATACTATCTGAATTATTTAGCTATGTGGTAATCCGTAATACTAAAGGAGAGTGGCAACTCAAAGCCAATTGGCCTATGTATTCTTTCACGGGATATTTTGACTCAAATAAATCAGAAGGCATCTCGAAAGAAATTGAATACAGGAAATCTAATATTTTTACCTATGATGATCGTGAAGTTCAAGGTAAAAAACAGAATGATCGTGATATTTTGAAAAAATACGCCTTAAAAGATACCTCTCATTCGCTTTTAGCCGTACCCATAAAAGACAAGGACGAAAGGATAATTGGTGTGATTTGTCTCGAACATTCTCAACCTTATGCTTTCAAGGAATTACATCAGGAGGTTATTGAACATTTTGCTCGACAGGTGGCCATTGCTTTTCAAAAGAAAAACTTTGTGAATCTTTTAAGTAATCACAACAAAATTCTCGAAAGTCTTCACACATCTCTCGATAAAATAGTCCGAGAGTCTCCTAAAAATATGCTATATAAAGCAGTTTCTGAGACTCGTGAAGCTTTAAAAGCTGAATCGGTTATTGTAATTCCATATAAGAAAAATATGATTGGCCAAGCATCTTTTTCCATAGATATAGATGAGGTTGTACCTACTCCAGATGAAGATTTACGCAGTTTCATCGAAGATACTAAAATAACATCTTTGGATGTGTACAATAAGCAATCTGGAGAATGGTTAGATTCAGATAAAATCCTAACCGAGCAACAAAAACTTTTCAACAAGTTATCTATATCCCATGGACTATGCCTACCATTTTCCGCTGGTTCTAGTAATAAAATAGGAGTTATGTGGATACTATTCTCTAAATCTCTTGATCGAGATCAAAGCGAGAAAGAGACTTACACATATACACTGTATGCTAATCAGATCGCTTTAGCCTATGCTGACCCTATGAAATTTGAAGAATTAAAATATAAAAGTGAAAAAGACCTATCGAAAGAGATAGATGAGGATCACAAACGTGTAAGATGGCAAGCGGGAGCATGGTTTTTAGGATCAATACTAGCTTCAATTGCTGGATTTTCTTTGATTGGTTTTGGTATCTACGATTTGTCGAAAAATAATCCGGGCTTTCTAAGTAGTGGAAGTGCGGCTATTTTTAGTGGTATAGTTCTAGAAGCCGTGACAGTGTTAACTTTTAATCAAGGTAAAGCTGCTAATGAGCGTTTGGATCATTATCATAAAGAGCTTTACAACACTGGTAAGTTAAATATTTTACTATCAGCGACGGAACAACTGGAACCAGAGATTGCCTTAGAAGAAAAACGAAAAATTATTCAGTCTATCGCTAATTCTTGGTTAAAATAACCTGATGAAACTAATAACAGTGAAAAAACTCAAGAGGTTAAGAGCGAGAATACACAAAATAAAACATGATCAAGGGATGTGGGTTATAGCGGATAATCCGATTAAGCGATGATTTGCAGACGTGATGATCACCTAACCCCTCCTCAACTTACGATTTCACTCCCAGATTAAAGAAAATCGTTCCCCGACGCACAGAATTTTCACTACCTTGGCTGCTAATAGTAAGAGAACGCAGATTATTAAATAAAGGCTTAATCGACAATTCTAACACCCGCACGATCGGGAATTTTGCCTCGATTACCGGTTGCAATTGTCGCCAATCGACGTAAAAATAACCATCATTTTCTGCGGGTAAAGCAGTAATTGCCTGTCGAAACTTACCACTACTTAAGATGGGGTTTTTCTGTGCAGATAAAGCTAAACCCATCGCTTCCACAGAACTAGCGATAATTTCATAATTATCGACCCTAGTATGCACTCCCGTCACGATTGTCTCTAGTTGCGCTTTTCCTCCCGGGACCGCCGTGGTTAACTTTGTCCAAGCTGTCATCCTTGTAACCACATTATAGCCGCGACTGCGGGCCAACTCAGCCAAATTAGCGATCGCACTGTCCACCTCTACCCCCATCACCCGTTCCCCTACAAAAACACTATCGGGTTCCATCCCCTTTAAACTAGGCACGAGAGCGAGGCTATATTCGCCTCTAACCTAGCTAAAAACGTCTTCAGGCAAATTTAAACCTAAAGGCGACTAGAAGCGGTTTAAGACCTGTGTTATTAATTCCTGTAGGGGGTGGTGATTCGGTAGTAGTGATGGTGGCTTAATCCTTTGCTTTGCTGTGCATTGTAGTCATGGATAAAATACCAAAGGGTTCCCCAAGGTGATTATCCATTTTTTTAGAGAAAGATAGACTCCCTCTCACCAGTCGAGAAATCCTTTGTCAGGTAATTATTTTTATTAGTCAATATTCTACACAACTCAGGCTAGATAAGCAAGATAGCTTACCGCTACTATCGGATCACTACCTAGCGGCTAATTCATCGGCAATAAGAGACTCCCCCGCTCTTTGAAGGCTTGAAATAGCCAAATCTTGAAGCCTTTGTCAAAACTGGGCCTATTTTTTAGAGAAATTACTGCATTTTTAACATCCATTCTACCGCACGTTCATACAGTTCTAAATTACCAGTTTTTATCAAAGCATTAGCGGCTTTTTGCAAATAGTTAAGGCTCCCTACTCGACTACTAGGATTTTTATCATCGTAGGTGGCAAGCGCCAAATTATAATAAGCTTCGCCATAATTTGGCTGATAAGTAATTGCTAATTGATAATCAGCGATTGCTTCCTTCCTATCGCCCATTTTTTCCTTAACTAAACCTCGATTATAGTAAGCTTCAGCATAGTTAGACTGGAGAGCAATAGCCATATTTAAATCCTCCAAAGCACCAGTATTATTTCCCAAATCAAAGCGAATAACTCCCCGGTTATTATAGGGGATTGGGTTATTGGAATTCAAGCTGATTGCCCTATCTAAATCCTCTAAAGCACCCTCTTTATCACCAGTTTGTCGTCGAATAATACCACGATTATTATAGGCGATCGGATTCTCCGATATTCTCGGTGTTACTTGTACATTATCGGGAATAGTAGCGGTATCCGTGCGTGCATTTCCCCGATTACTATACACTGTCACATCGATAGGACTAATGCTCAAAGATTGCAGATAATCTGTAATCGCTCCTTGATCATCTCCCACGTCAGCGCTACTATTACCACGACTATAGAAAATTCTCGCATCGCGGACTTTTTGTAGAAATACATTATAATCCTCGATCGCTCCCTGTTTATCCCCTTTTTCAAAACGCGCATTGGCCCGTTTATGATAACCTTCTGGATCGTTAGGATGGGCAACTATATAAGTAGTATAATCTCTTTCGGCCGCGGCAAAATTTTTCAGAGCAAAATAAGCATCTCCCCGGGCTTGAGCATGACAAGAGATGTTATAATTAGGACGAAAATCGGTTTCTCTGGAGTTATAAAAATAATTTTTGTCGGCAGATTCTTGGATATTTTCGCTACAGACAGAGCGAGAAGTAAAACTAGGTGTATTAATCCGATCATCTTGGGCTAAGGCAATATTATAATTATCTACAGCCTCCTGATAACGCCCCAATTTATACAGCACTAACCCCCGATGATAGTGAGCGGCTGCATCATGACGATTTCGTGCCACTGCCGCAGTAAAATCCTCTAAAGCTCCTGCGTATTCTTGATATTTATTGGCTCGCATTAACCCACGATATACATAGGCTTTTGCGTCTTGGGGTTGCAGATAAATTGCTTGGTTATAATCTTGAATTGCCCCTTGATTATTGTTGAGTCTTAGGTGAGCATAACCCCGTTTAAGAAATGCTCTAGCATGGGGAATTTTATCGTAGTTGGGATTAATACGGATGACAAGTGCTAAGTCTTTGATGGCTCCATTATAATACTCGATCGCTGTTTGATATCCTTCGGGGGAATTATTCGATAAATTGGCTAATTCGACTTCCTCGTCAGCCATTTCAATTTGTACTCTGGCGCGGTTTTGATAACTGCTAGGAGCATTCTTGGCTAAAAATAAGTTAGGTGAGCATTTTAAAACGATTTTATAATCCTTAAAAGCCTCTCGTTTTCCCCCTATCTTTTCTAAAGCTATAGCCCGATTATAATAGCCTTCAATTAGATCGGGTTTGTATGAAATGGCCAGATCATAATCTTTGATAGCCTCTGCATAATTTCCCCAGTAAGAGTATAGCTGTCCTCGATGATAATAGCCGCGATAATTCTCAGTTTCATAACCGATGAAACGCTGGTAATAATCTAAAGCTAAGGATTGATGATTGAGCAAAGAGGCAATAATTGCTAGGTTAAAGTAAACTTCACTTTTATTGGGATTATATTTAAAGGCTTGCTGAAAATCTGAGCGGGCAGCTTCTAATAATTTTAGCTGACGCTGCTCCTTAGCCATGGCTAACTTTAACTTACCTCTTTGATAATAGGCTTGAGCTAGTAACTGTCGATCTTTGAATCCAGGAGCATTATAATTACTATACCAAATGTATTGACTGAAATCATCGATCGCACCGTTTTGATCGTTGATTTTTTCTCGCGCTATTCCCCGTTGAAGATAAAGTCTAATCGTACCCGGATCGCTAGGATAGACTCGCAGAGTGGCCGAATAATTAGCAATTTCTCTTTTGAGAGCATTAGTATCAACTTCTTCCTTAGAAATGACAGGACATTGTAGGTTTTCCACTGCTCTCACCGAGCTAACTGCTAAACCAAATAATCCCCAAAATAACAGGGGAGAAAATAGAAATATTTTTTTTAAAAGCTTGACATTTAAACTATTTTGTGCCGCAGGAGTGGGGATGGCTTGCTCTGTCGGGGTTTTAGGGATTAAGGATTGTTGTGGCATGATGATTAAAAAAATTTGTAGTAAACTCAAATCTGAATTGCATCACTATTCGATCATATTTGATAAAATACCTCAAAGGGGGTTCGATAGTCAAGACATTTTCGGGAATGATTGTTAATTAACTCCACAACTTTTGCAGCATCCTTCCGTTGGCTCTCTAGACTGGTTATGGCAAATTAGTAGTTTGAATCAGCTTAGAAACTTAGATAGTATGGAATCGAACAAAGCAAAAATAGGTCCTCTTGGGTTTGCTGGGTACGAGCGAATAGAACGAACCACAAAGGACACAAAGATCGATCGCTCCTATATTAAGTTAAACTGATCAGACGAAGAATAAGAGAGTCAAAATTAATAGACCTCCCGCAAAAGTAAGTTCTCGAGCCGCTATCGGGTCAAAATATCTAAAAGCACAGATAAATTTGACATCATCTTCGGTTTTATGGGTAGGATAGTTGTCTCTTGTCTTTTTTCTCCTCCTGTCTCGGAGTTTCCTCACCTAACGGAAGATTTTTGATTTTTACAGGAGAGCTTTTGATCTCAAACAGCCAAACTAACTCGATAAAATAAAAATTAATGGCAGTAAGGAGATAAAATTTATGGCTGAGTCAAAAAACTGGGATTTTCAGAGATTTTGGCAAACTCTGGACTATTTTGATAGTATTCCCCTCTGGAGTTGTCTGCAAAAACTGCTCGGTTTCGGGGAAGATAAAAAAATTCAGCTAACAAATGAGCAAGGCATGAAGACTATTTTAGTCATTGGTGGTGAAAACGCGATCGGTAGAAAGGTAATCGCTCAACTACAGCAGCAAAACTATCAAATTCGCGCTTTAGTCGATAATATCGAGTCTGCACGTCAATTATTTGCTGAAAATGTCGATTTATTCACTCTGGAAACCCCGCAATTGTTCATGGGGATTGATGAGATTATCTACTGTCAAGGGGAGAATAACCGCCATAGTTTAGCTAATTTACTTGATTTACTGAAAAATGCCGGTATAACCGCCGAAAAAACCCTCTTTGACTTTAGCAATCCCAGCAGTGATATAAAAGAAATCTGGGGTGCGGTGGATGATGTGGTAATGGGAGGAGTGAGCGAGAGTCAGATAACCCTAACCAGAGGACGCGCTCTCTTTTCTGGTATCGTTAGAACTGAAAATAACGGCGGTTTTGCCTCAGTTCGTACCAGAAACCTGAATCCTCCCCTAAATTTATCTAACTACGAGGGAATAGAATTACAGGT
Source organism: Microcystis protocystis FBCC-A270 (assembly GCF_050500235.1). NCBI lineage: Bacteria > Bacillati > Cyanobacteriota > Cyanophyceae > Chroococcales > Microcystaceae > Microcystis > Microcystis protocystis. The sequence continues at coordinate 2,885,025 of NZ_CP191407.1, read as the reverse complement.
ACAAGGGGACGGAAAACGCTATAAATTAATTCTGCGTTGTGAAGGACGTTGGGACGGCATCGGTTACTGTTATTCTTTTGATACACTTGATCGCACTTGGCAAACGATTTCTATTCCTTTTGGCGATTTAATCCCAGTGCTGCGGGCCAAAACCCTGCGGGAGGCAGCACCCTTTGATAGCAGTAGCGTCTATGCTTTGCAGTTAATGCAGAGCAAATTCGAGTACGATGGGGCCTTAAATCCCCGTTTCTCCCCAGGATTATTTGCTTTAGAAATTGTCACAATTAAGGCCTACGGGGGTAAAAACCGCTTAATTATCGTTAAGGAAGGAGAAATCGCCGAAAAAAGCCTTTTAGATGCCAGTGGTTATCCCTACGAAGCGATCGATTCTAGCCAGATTTTCGCTAAACTTAATTAATTTAAATAAGCTTGCATCTCAAGTTAAACTACAGAACATCGGGTTAAGATCATGACTATCGGGAGCATAATTAAGGAGGTATGTTCATGAGTGAACAGAATCCCTACGAACAACTTGGGGTTACTGAAGAATCCTCTTTTGAAGAAATTCAAGAGGCCAAACAAAGACTGGTGCAACAGTATCAGAATGATAGCAAAATTGTCGAATCGATCGAGGCGGCCTACGATTCTGTCCTCATGGATCGACTGCGGATGCGACAGGAAGGTAGGATTAAAGTACCCGATCGCATTCGTTTTCCCGAACGTCTGACGATTCCGGTGGAAAGTAAACCAGTTACTAGCAGTAAATCTCCTAACTGGTGGCGAAGCTCAATCGATACACCTTCTGCACAGGATATCGGTGTACCAGCAGTGATTTACGCTTGTTTAGGAGCAATAACGCTGTTAGTTCCCGATCCCAGTGGCTCCCTTTTACCGCTGCTCTTAGCTTTTGGCGTTTTCGTTAATATCTATTTTTTCAACCGCAAAGAAAAACGTTTTGGCCGCGCCTTACTATTCACTCTCGCTGGTTTAGTGCTAGGAGTCGCTCTGGGAGCAGGATTAGCCAGTTTAGCGGCCAAGGCTGATTTGAATATTTTCGGTGATCGCCAAATTTATGCGCTCATCACTTTTCTGATCTTTTGGGTGATTAGTAGTTTTTTCCGTTAACCGAACGCTCGTAGGGATCCTAAGATCACGTCCACTGCTTCCCCAAGGTTATTGACGATATAATCAGGCTCGTAGCTCTCTAAACGGGAACGGCTGCGAATCCCCGATAATACGCCAATAACCTTGATATTTTGGCTCTTAGCGGCGGCAATATCCGCTTCCGTATCCCCCACCATCCAAGTATCGGCAGCCGCCGGCAGTTCTTTAGCGGCCTTAGCCATAAGCAGGGTTTTGTCGCGCACGTCGTTGGTTTTGGTGTAATTGTTATTTAGACAATAACGACGATTAGCGGCGAAAAAACGACCGATATCGTGGCGATTAAAGGCATGATCTAGCTCAGATACCCGCCGCATCGTCATCACGACTAAATCGATCTTTAACTCTTGGATTTTCTGGAGAGTTTCCAAAGAACCAACCACCGGGCGATCGTGGACAAGATAGGGTAAAGTATGAACAGTTTGACGACGAAGATGGGCAAATTTACGCGCTTGATCTTCATCTAATCCTGACATTTCCCCGATACGCTTCTCAGAAACCTGATCCCGTTTTAACTGCCAGAACTCCGCTTTCGATAATTCCCCGATAATTTGACCTTTATAGGCGGTTTTCTGTAAACAGTATTGATAAACTTGGTAATATCGCTCCGATACGTCCATTATCGGGCCGTCAAAGTCGCTAATTAGTCTCAACATCGTTCTAATACTTCTCGCTTTATTAATTTTTATATACAAGTTACCCTAGAGTCTTGACAATGACAAGGGTTTTGTCAGGAAAAAAATTAGGGATGAGGGAAGTGGGGTGTGGGGTGTAGGGTGTGGGGTGTGGGGTGTGGGGTGTGGGGTGTGGGGGGAGATGGGGAAATTTCAACTAATACCCCAAAACCCCAACCTCCAACCCCTCACTGTTTACTGATCACTGATCACTGATGCTTCCCCTTCCCTAGTCTGGACGGTTAGCTTAAAATAAATGTAAGGATATGTAAACTTTCGTAACTATCTCGCCAATTGGCTAACCAATGATCCCAACAACTTCTTTATTCGCACCCGTTGACGATGATCTCCGTCTTTTGACCGATAACTTAAAAAATCTCGTCGGCGCTCGTCATCCCATTTTAGCGGCGGCAGCAGAACATTTGTTCGAGGCCGGTGGTAAACGCGTTCGACCGGCGATCGTGTTGCTGGTATCTCGCGCTACCATGTTAGACCGGGATATCACTCCCCGTCATCGTCGATTAGCGGAAATCACGGAGATGATTCACACTGCCAGTCTTGTCCATGATGATGTGGTAGATGAGGCAGAATTGCGGCGCAGTGTTCCCACCGTTAACAGTTTATTTGACAATCGCGTGGCGGTTTTAGCGGGGGATTTTCTCTTCGCTCAATCCTCTTGGTATCTAGCTAATTTAGATAATTTAGAAGTGGTAAAATTGCTCTCAGAAGTGATTCGCGATTTTGCTGAAGGGGAAATTCAACAGGGAATTAATCGCTTTGATACCAGTATCTCCCTGGAAGCTTATCTAGAAAAAAGTTACTACAAAACAGCTTCTTTAATTGCCAATAGTGCCAAAGCCGCTGGGGTATTAAGCGAGCAATCGGCTGAAGTTAATCATCATTTATATAATTATGGTCGCAATTTAGGATTAGCTTTTCAAATCGTCGATGATATTCTCGATTTTACCTCCCCCACGGAAGTATTAGGAAAACCCTCTGGCTCCGATTTGATCAGTGGTAATATCACTGCTCCCGCTCTCTTTGCTATGGAGGAAAATCCCTATATAGAAGTGTTAATCGAACGGGAATTTAGTCAGGAAGGAGACATCGAAAAAGCTCTTGATTTTATTCACTCTAGCCAAGGGATTCCTCGCTCAAAAGAGTTAGCCAGTCAATACGGTCAAAGTGCCTTAAAACACCTTGACTGTTTAGCTTCTTCTCCCTCAAAAGAGGTGCTAATCGAGCTAGTGGATTACGTTTTGAGCCGAATTTATTAGGGAATAATAGTTCTCGCCGTAGCAATAGTCCACCCATCGACTAATAATAAAAATAGGGTGAGAATAAAAAGAATTCCATACATCCAAGGCTGAGAAAGGGGGCGAATATCGGTCATATCCAAGTTAGTTTTTTCCTCGATTATTTTGACCATGCGATTAAATCCCACCACTCGCATCGGCAATAAATAGGCTTTTTCTGCGGAGCGATCAAGGAAATAATAAACTAAACCACCCTGTCCTGTACTGCGACATTTAAGTTCTTTTATATCTGTCCAATTTAACCACCAACCAGAGCGAAGAAAAGCAGGAAACCATTGGGGATAGGTAACTTGTATCCCTGTTTCTGATAAAATCACTCTTTCACTTAAAGCTCCGTATAAAGCGATTAATCCTAAGCTGATTCCTAACCAAAGAAAATTGGGATTAACGGGGGAATTAGTGACTTTTGCTAAAAAGGGTAAAGGGATGGTTAACGCCACATATAAACTTAATAAAGTTACCCGAATTATTGGTGATATCCGAAAAGTTATTGTCTCGTTCATTTGATAACCTTAATCAGTAAACAGTAAACAGTGAACAGTAAACAGTGAACAGTAAACAGTAAACAGTAATCATTAATCAGTGAAAAGAAGGCTCCGAACTTGCCACTTAATACTTTAACACTTTAACACTTAATACTGCTCACTGATCACTGATAACTGATCACTGATCACTGAGTCTCCTTGTCCCCAAAAACCATCGTATTTAGTCACTTCAATATCACCAAAAACTTTGACTTGACAAGCAAGACGACGGTTATTATTGGGGTTATGGGGAGGTAAAGAAAAACGAGCTTTTTCCTGCCAATTGATAGCAGAAACTTCGCCCACAATTGCCACCGCACAGGTTCCACAGCTGCCGATGCCGCGACAATTGATTAACTTGGAACCGCCATTATACAAAGAAATGTCATGTTTTAATAATATACGACGGAGATTTTCACCTCGATCGCAGGTGATTGTTTGACCGTAAACTGTTATTCTAGGCATTAGGGGCGTGATTTTAAGTCGCTACAGTTATTAATTAATATTAACACCTATTGACTATTTCTATGAACAATGGTAAGCGCATTTGGGTCTATGACACTACTCTCCGGGATGGGGCCCAGCGAGAAGGTATTTCCCTCTCCCTAGAAGACAAAATTAAAATCGCTAGGGAATTAGATCGGATGGGTATTCCTTTTATCGAAGGCGGTTGGCCGGGCGCAAACCCTAGAGACGGTCAATTTTTCTGGAAAATGCACGAAAAACCCCTAAAACAAGCGGAATTAGTCGCTTTTTGTTCCACTCGTCGCCCCCATGTCGAAGCCCGAGAAGATCCGATGTTAACCGCCATTCTCGCAGCTAGAACCCGTTGGGTGACAATTTTCGGCAAATCTTGGGATCTGCACGTCACAGAGGGCTTAAAAACCAGTTTGGAGGAGAATTTAGCCATGATAGGAGATACGATCGAGTATCTACGCTGTCAGGGAAGACGAGTCATTTATGATGCCGAACATTGGTTTGATGGTTACAAAAATAACCCCGAATACGCCCTTTTAACCCTCAAAACCGCCAGGGATGCCGGGGCCGAATGGTTAGTTTTCTGTGATACCAACGGTGGCACTTTACCCCAAGAAATCGCCCCTATTGTGGAGAAAGTGCGGGAGCAATTGGGTATCGATCCTGATGAGGAAAATGCGCCTCAATTAGGCATTCATGCTCATAATGATGCAGGAACCGCCGTAGCTAACTCTTTAGCGGCAGTTAACGAGGGCGCACGCATGATTCAAGGCACAATTAACGGTTATGGGGAACGCTGCGGCAATGCCAATTTATGTACTTTAATTCCCAATCTTCAGTTAAAAATGGGCTTTTCTTGCCTAGAAGAAAATCAATTAGGCCGATTGACGGGAACTAGCCGAAAAATCAGCGAAATGGTCAATTTAGCCCCGGATGATCATGCTCCCTTCGTCGGACGTTCCGCTTTTGCCCATAAAGGCGGTATTCACGTTTCTGCGGTGGCGAAAAATCCCCTCACCTACGAACATATTAATCCAGAAGCGATCGGGAATCAGCGCCGCATCGTCATTTCTGACCAATCGGGATTAAGTAATGTCTTAGCGAAAGCGCGCAGTTTTGGCATCGATTTAAATAAAGATGATCCCACCTGTCGGCAAATATTGGAACGTTTAAAAATCTTAGAAAGTCAGGGTTATCAATTTGAGGCAGCCGAAGCTAGTTTTGAGTTATTAATGCGGGAAGCTTTGGGACAGAGAAGTCACCTTTTTGAATTAAAAGGATTCCAAGTTTATTGTGATATGCTCCGGGATAGTGGTAATGCGATTGCGACAATTAAAGTACAGGTAAAAGAGGAAGATTTATTAGAAGTGGCCGAAGGTAACGGTCCAGTGGCTGCTTTAGATCGGGCTTTAAGAAAGGCTTTAGTCAAATTCTATCCCGAAATTGCTAACTTTCACCTGACCGATTATAAAGTGAGAATTCTCGATAGTGGTTCGGGGACGGCAGCGAAAACTAGGGTTTTAATCGAGTCCAGTAACGGTCAACAAAGATGGACTACTGTGGGAGTGTCTAGTAATATTTTAGAAGCTTCCTATCAAGCAGTAGTAGAAGGAATTGAGTACGGTTTATATCTGCTGCAAAACAATAAACTAGAATTATCGGGTCAATTTTGTCCTTTAGGGACAATTTAGGGAACAGTAATCAGTTATCGGTTATCAGTTATCAGTTATCAAATTTGAGTTTTCACTGAACAGTTAACTACTGACTCCTATCTCCTGTCTCCTATCTCCCCTCTCCCCTGCTCCCTTCTCCCCTGTACCTTATACCTTTTAAACAGGATTTAGTACAATCTCGCCTTGACAGAGTTTAAACACTGATATATTATCAGAAAGAATCCATAATTCTTCCAACAAGAGAAAGCAAGCTTAACTAGGTAGGCTCTTCGTTACTTTTTATGGTTCGATAGGGTGGCATAAATAAACTAAATCCTTATCTGGCAAGAGATTTAATTGATTAGTTCGCTCTAGATCAAAAACAATTGACAAAAATCGCCAAACGTTTTTCTCTATAAGGGTTCCGTCCCTTATAACCCCCGTACATTGCATAACAGAAACCGAAGAACCACTAGGTAATTCAATTGCTCAGCCTGTTGAAGCTGTAAATTTCACATAAAATATTTATTTATGACTACACAAGCTATAGGAAAATCAATGACGTTATTGAATAATAAATCATTGAAAATTACTACATTTTTAACCATTGCATTGATTACTTGGATCGCCCACTTTTGGTATTTTAATCACTTGGGTCTATACGAAGATGATTACGCTTTCATCGGTAACATACTCACCATGGACTTTTCCAGATTTGTTGACTCTGTTAAGAACATGAATTTAGCATTTTTTCAAGGTAGAGTTGTCGGCTTTAACATCCTCTTCTTCTCTGCATACTTTGCTGGAAAATTGGGAGGATTGCCGCTTATTTATATAAGTGCCTATCTATTGGCATTAACCAATAATATCCTCTTTTATCTATTTCTCCAACGTCTCTGGAATCAACCTATTTTTGTCCTGACGGGTACCCTTGCATTTACTTTATTTCCTGCCGATAACACTAGGGCTTTTCTCACTCATATTCACATTTTGCCCGCCTTAACCTTTCTTTTACTAGCTTTTTTAAGTTATCTAAACGATAAAAAATTTTGGTCTTACCTATTGATTACTGCTTCTTTTCTTAGTTATGAGACCTGTTTTTTGCTGTTCATCACCGCACCTTTTCTAACCAAAAAGCCTCAGTCGGAGATATTTAAAGAATTAATTAAACATCTATTCATCTTAGGTACGATTTTCCTAGTGGTTTTAATTCTCAGAAAGTTGACTGGTGATGGCCGGGTTGGAGACTTAGATATAGCAACCGCTATTTCTACTCCGATTCGTCAAATAATTACCGGACCATTTGTCTGTTTAGGAACATTTGTCTATCGTCCTTGGCAAACTTTGCACAATCTCAGGGGAGAATTGTTAATTTTTGTGCCTCTTTCATTACTTATGTTGCTATGGCTATTCTTACAAAATTCTCGTTTTTCGGGACTGAATAGTGGGGAAAATTGGCCGATAATTAAACAGTTGAGCCTTTTGGGGATAAGTCTCTTATTCTTGGCCTATCCCTTAACTTTTACCGTTCCTGCTACCCTCATTAGTGGACGTGATTCCCGTGTTCATGCGGCTGCCGTGGTTGGAGCTTCTATTCTTGGGGGAATTCTTGGCTATTTGATTGTTTATTTAGCCAATAGTTATCGGCAAAAAAATCTTGCGGCTCTCCTCTTAGCGACTTATTTTTCTTTGTTGATTGGATTTGGAATTATCGTGCAACAGCAAAATAAACTAAGTTGGAAATATCAGCAAGCTTTTTGGGCTGATGTTATACAATTAGCCCCCGATCTGAACGATGGACAAGTTATTTTAGTCGATGCTCCTAGTCTACCTTGGGGAAGTCAGTTGTATCCTTTTGCTTGGTCTATGCCCAGTGTAGTCGGTCAACTTTATCAATTTCCTTGGCAATGGAAAAACGTTCCTAAACTATATAAACTCAATCCTGATTGGCAGCTAAAAATCGCTGCCAATGGAGAAATAGCTTTAAATAACGACAATGGATTATTGTTCTTTTATTATCCCTGGGAACCCGCTCGCCAAGTTAAAACTTCGGAAATTATTTTGTTACAGGAAAAAGATGGGAAACTTGTCCGCACAACTACCCCAATTGTTGCAGGAGCTAAGAAATTTTCCTTTAAACCCCTGACTAATTCAACTATAGATTCTTTCGATAAAGTATATCTGTACGATTATTTAATCGCTCCTAACAATAAAAAATCTGTCAATTATTTTCAACCTTTTTAAGGTTAGTCAATGTCGAGTAAAATTTAGCCTTTCTGATTAAGTTTTTGCCGTCTTTAATCACTCTTTTATACCAATTCTCTCTAGGCAAATTACAGATTGAATCTAAGTCCCTCTTAAAAAGGAAAATTTAGAGGAAGCAAATTTTTGTAGTCAGACTTTGGAGCAGTTAAATAACCCTAGGATAATAATCTAGTAACAAAAGAATTTTGCCAACGACGAGCTATGGCCCGCAGATACATATTAACGGGAAACTGATAATATTCGATAATTAACCAGAGTAAACAAATAGCATGGCAAATAAAGGTTAAAATCGACCAAAATAGAGGCACCCATGACAAAGGACTCCCCTCGACCGGAGGAAAAAGATAGGCTCCCGTAGCCACAATTGCTGTGGGAAAAATCACAAATCCTAAACCGATAATTAAGTAAAAACCTGCCATCTCGATTCCTTCTCTCGGTAAACCCTGCCAATACTTACCATTCCAATACCAAGTTAAGGGTAATTGACTATCGGCCATTTTTAAAAGCTGTCTTTCTAAATTAGCAGTAAAAATGTGTTGACAAAAGTTACAAGCATAGGCTTCCATTAGGGGTAAAGTGGCAATTTTACCATGGCGACAGACGGGACAAGAATAGGTATCGTGATAGTTTAATCGGGTTGGCTCGGTCATGGTAATCTGAGTAAGAGTAAAAAAGGCCATTGCAGATAATTAACTTTTCCCTATTGATAACGATTGAGTTATGCGGCGCTCGCCAACACTATGGCTCATTAGTATCAAACGGGTTCAAATCTTGTGGATGAGTTAGGGTAATACTTGATATACCCGCAAAATCACTGGGATTAAAGGTCAACAGATGTGTCATTTCATTGGCAAGCATAGCCGCAACGAGACGAACATCATGAGTGCGTTTACCCATCACTCTGTTAGTTGTGACTAAGTTCAGCCAATTTGTAAAAATCTGCCGAGATTCTGCCAAGACTGGAAAACGAGCGAGAAGTTGATCTATCATGCTTCTGGTTTGTTCTACAGACCAACCCAAACCATTGACTTCAGTTGGTCTGGTGGCAACAACCCAAAACTCAATTATTACTTGTGTCGCAAGGAAACATTCATCTGATTGCATGAGCAGACGAGAAACTGCATTGGTTGCCAGCTTATGCTGTAGGTCGGAACAATTGCACAATCGCATAACAATATTAGTGTCAAGTAAATATCTCGTCATCATTCGTAAATACTATCGCGACTAAAGGCTTCATCTCCTAGACTCGGACTATCTTTGGGAAGTTGTAACACCCATTCACGCAATTCCCTAGCTCTCTGGGATGGTGTTGCTCTTTGCCAAAGCGGAACAGACGATGGGACTTGTCCAGACTGAAACTCAAGGTCGGCTATGAAATCAGCAATCTTTTTCAGTTGATCATCGTTTAGTTTATCTAATTCTTTCTTAAGATCTTCTCGCAGCATAGGTCGGTTTTGAGAAAATAGACACTCTCTATAGTAACCGATATGCTCCTAGCCGTTTGGCTCAGGTGCTTGTTTATACGATCGGCTCTAAATAATCTCCCTGATTAGGCTAGACTCAAGTTGCCAGCTTAAAAAGTCTCTGGTGGTAATGCTAAATCTCGTTATTACAGACTGATTATCTATTTCTCCTTTTGCCTATTGCAAGAGTGCCTATTGCCTCTCCTGATATGTAGCCTATACTCAACGGATTTAGTATGACATCTAATTCGCCTTGATTAAGGATAACTAATTAAGCAAGATTGGCAGGAATTGTCCCCAGTTTTTGTAGTTGTTTTTCAATATTAGCCTTTAATTGGATCCGGGAGATTTCTTTTCCTGTTTGAGCGGTGTGTGCATTTTCCAGAAAAATAATACTATCTACTTTTTCTACGGCAAATAATTGGAATAAAAGATGGGTTACAGGAATCAGGAGCGTTGATAGGGGTGAATTAGCAGTATTTTGGGCAGATATGGCCATTTTTTCCGTAGCAAAAGCATAGATCACCCTTTTTTCCTGTTCTGGCTGCTGCCGATGAGCTAAGGTGGTTAGTAACCAATCACCTTGGCTATTCTGAACTACATAGTATTGTAAATGTTTTAACTGTCTAGCAAAAGCTGCAAGGACGGGATTAACCGCTTCGTCCATGACCACGGTTGCCAGTCCGTAATTGACCGCTTCTCGACTTAAAATATGCAGTTGGGCCTTTAATTTCATGGCTAATCATCTCTATAAACTAATCGATGGCGATGACATTCGGCAACCCCATTTAAAATTGTCGTCGTGAAAAGATGAGGATGGAGATACCCAATAATAGACCAGTATAAACGAGACTGTAGAGGGCATTAGCGATTAAGACATCAGCACTAGGGAGCAAACCATAAACGGCCTCATTTCTAAAATTTAATCTTTCCAAATCTGGGAGAATTAGATAAATATTTTTGGTGATAGCGAGAATATTGGGATTTTTGCTGATTATACCCAATTGGATCAGGTCTTTGCTGATGTGACCCATTAGATAGACCCCAAAAGTCATTAGCGTGGCTAAAATCGAACTGGTAAATACCCCAAAAGCGATCGCCACGGCTGCGATCAGAATTAATTCCAAACCGAGATAGAAAACCGAGACAATCAGGGGTAAAGCTTGAAAAGATACTTTCATCCCCAGCAACATCAGCAGGTAAATCACCAACATTACCCCCAACATCACCGCTAAAACCCCGGACAAACCCAAGTGTTTACCAAGGATAAATTCGGCCCGACTCAGGGGTTTAGGAATCAAAACTAAAATAGTTCTCTTGTCAATTTCCTGATTAATTAGCCCTGTACCCACAAAAACCGCGACAATTACCCCTAATAGTCCGATAGCGGCTAATCCCAAGTCAAGAAAGATTTTCTGATGGGTTCCCACCGCAATTTCTGGTAATAAACGCCAAGCGAAGGCCATCAACAAGGCAAAAAACCCGATAAAGTAAAGAATGCGAGCGCGAATAACCTCGCGAAAACTGTTAGCTGCGATTGCCCAGATTCTCAGGATGCTGATACCCATAGCCTTTCATCAAAAGAACTCTTGCCAATTAATTATATGTTATGGTCATGGGTTAACTAATTTTCCCCAAAAAATTAGTTAGTTCATTTGTTATGAATGAAAACCTGAAGTTTAACTTTTAACCCAAAACTCTTTAGATATGCTTTAATTTGGTTGTCAAAACCTCTTTATTTAGGGTTTGCTGAAAAAGTTTGTTGGTGGGGTTAGGAGTGAGTAGCCGGTCGTCAGGAGTCGGGAGTCGGGAGTTTCAGACTTTGTTGCCCTGCTTCTTTGTACCAGTTTATCTACTAAAAAAAGAATAAGGCCAGGTTTTTGAATGTCCCAATCCGATTTTCGCAGCATGAACATTGGATTTTAACAGGTCAAAAGTCTTATTTTAAAAGGGTTTTACTATTATTCAGCCAACCCTAATTAGTAGCGTATGTAAGTGTATGTTAACAAAACGTTAGCTAATTGTCAACCTCCCGCAATCCTAAACCGAGGACTGTTCCTAAACCAGGTCTTTCGGCATTAGGAATCTCTTGAGTTGTATCTAAGTTCAGTGATGTGATGGGATCGATTACCGTGGTGGGGACGTTGAGACGTTGAGTAAAATATTCGTCTAGTTGCGCTAAACCGCCCCCGGGACCGGCTAAAAGTAACTGGACAATTTCCATTTCCAGTTCATCACTTTGGTTAAGATAGAAATTAATCGATCGCCGCAATTCATCGGTTAATTCCCCTAAAACCCGCATCAGTGCCGCAATCCCGGCGGTAGTAAAGGTTCTGGAAGCACCGGTATTGGTGTCAAGACTATCAAAGGCAGTGATCGGGATTGTCATCCCCAAAAGAATCTCAGGACTGCGGGGGGTGGGCAAATTCATCGCCCTGGAAATGGCGTTTTGTAGCTGGAAAGTGCCGATGGGGACAGTGCGGGAAAATTGGGGAACGCCGTCCACCACGATGGCAATTTCCGTGTTATCAAATTCTATATCGACAATAACGGTAGCTTCATTGGAACTAAACTGTCGCAACTGATCGCGAATCGTCCGAATTAGGGAAAAACTATTAATTTCTAGCACATCTACCTGTAATCCTGCCCGTTGCAGGGTCTCCAGATAGGCATCGGTGATCTCCCGACGAGTAGCTACCAGCAAAACCTGCACCTTTTCGATGCCGTCTTCATCCTGAAAGTAGCCCAGTTTTTGGTAGTCGATATCCACTTCCTCCCGCGGATAGGGAAGGTATAAATTAGCTTCATGATTTAAGACCAGATCGCGCAATTCCTCCTCGTCCAATTCCGAGGGAATAGGGATAATCCGGATAATTGACTCGCGCATGGGGACAGCAGTAGCGACTCGTTTGCTGTTAATTTTATTTTCCTTGAGGACTTCTTGGATTAATTCCGCTAAAGCGACGGAATCGACGATTTTTCCCTCCTCAAAGATGCCTTCTGGGATATCCGACGAACAACATTTAACTAATTTATAATTTTGTTTCTGTTTGGCGATCTGAACCACGTTAAGGCGCTCTGGGGTAATCTCTAACCCAATACCTTGAGTTTTTTTTGTCAATAGCTTCTTAAAAAAACTTACCATAGATTTTCTGGGGCAGGTCTAAGGGAATTGGTGATCAACAAAGCCAATAATCTTGATCTTTTCACCTGATTTTATTTAGTATCGATCAAGGCAGTAAATCAGTCTATAAACGATCCTAACTGGGTAATTTACCCAGAACAGGTGAAAATCGAGGGGGAGAGAAGCTATTTCTGCACTAATATTAACCTGATTATCTGTGTTCAGACCGAGGTTAATCCTAACTGGATAGGAGCAGAGGAAGCAGCTATTGATGATGATATTGTAATCAATTTTGGTGAAAGAACCAAGTCCAAGCTAAAAATTGGCCATTATCCCCCCCTTCTGCTCCACTAGATCAAGTCAGCTTTCCCTAGTTAGAGTACCCAAATATCTCGAGAAAATTTGAATTTTCTCGACACTATTTTTTCTTGACTCCTAGAAATAGGCGATCAAATGCTTCTGACGGGCGTGATTTTCGCGTATAATTAGGAGTTTGCACAGTGACAAAAAAATTTAAGGAGCGAGTTCGATGGCACGAATGTACTATGATGAGGATGCCAATTTAGACTTATTAGCGGGGAAAACGATCGCTATTATTGGTTATGGTTCCCAGGGTCATGCCCACGCATTAAATCTCAAGGATAGTGGCGTTAATGTGATTGTTGGTCTATATCCCGGCAGTAAATCGGCCATCAAAGCCAAAGAAGCCGGTATTCCGGTTTATGATGTGGCCGAAGCCGCTAAAATTGCCGACTGGATCATGATCCTCTTACCAGATGAAGTGCAGAAAACGATTTATCTCCACGAAATTGCCCCGAATTTAAGCGCAGGCAAGGTGTTATCTTTTGCCCACGGCTTTAATATTCATTTCGGTCAAGTGGTTCCCCCGGATAATGTCGATGTGGTTATGGTTGCCCCCAAAGGACCGGGCCATCTCGTCCGTCGCACCTACGAACAAGGTCAAGGAGTCCCCTGTTTATTCGCCGTCTATCAAGATGCTACCGGCCAAGCACGCGATCGGGCAATGGCCTACGCTAAAGGTATTGGTGGCACTCGGGCCGGGGTTTTGGAAACCACTTTCCGCGAGGAGACAGAAACCGACCTTTTTGGCGAACAAGCAGTATTATGCGGCGGTTTAAGTGCTTTAATTAAAGCTGGCTTTGAAACCCTCGTAGAAGCCGGTTATCAGCCCGAATTAGCCTATTTTGAGTGTTTACACGAGGTAAAACTGATCGTCGATCTGATCGTCGAGGGCGGTTTAGCCAAAATGCGCGATAGTATTTCCAATACAGCCGAGTACGGTGACTACACTCGCGGTCCGCGGGTGGTGACGGAAGCAACTAAGGCCGAAATGCGGAAAATCCTCCTGGAAATTCAATCGGGACAATTTGCCAGAGAGTTTGTCCTCGAAAATCAAGCTGGTAAACCGGGTTTCACCGCTATGCGTCGTCAAGAAGCAGAACATTCGATCGAAGAAGTCGGCCAAGATCTGCGGGCGATGATGAGTTGGCTAAAACGCTAGTTCTCTTTTTTTTCGGTGTCGGGTTGGACGCGACCCCAGAATTCTTACCGTTGTGTCCGCCCCGACACCCTACTCCCCAAAGGGAAAACTTCCATTTTAGTAGATCGCCTCTCTTGATTTAACCAGACCGATCGCCCGTAAACCGGCAATGACACCACAACCGATCACCATACCGACGAGGGAACGAATCAGATTTTCTATGGGAACGATCCCAATTAAAGCGATCCAGACTTCTTCTGGCCAGTTAAAAATCGAGTAGGTAATGGCGACGGCTCCTAAATGGGAGAGGCCGCTGGCGGTCCAGGTACCCCCAAAAATTCCCGCCGCTACTAGGGCTAAATTGCTACCTTTGATCCAATGGGGAAAAAGAGTCCGGGTCGGTAGGATAAATAATACCAAAGCCGACCAATCGACGAAAGCGCCAGCAATAAAGACTTGTGGCGAAATGCCGTTCAGTCCGATCGCCCGGTTAGCGTAGATAAACAGGGGAATCAGAAAAATTAACGTCAATCCTAACCACCAATAACGGCGTTTTTTGCCTAAAACCATCGTTCCCGCCACAAAACTGGCTATAATTGCCCCAAAGACCGAAATAGCGGGAATTCCTGCCGTGTAGGGGGCAAGAAAAGCCCCAATTAAGGACCCAATGCCACTAGCGATCGCCCCAGCGATCGGGCCGAGTAACCAACCCAAAAGGGGAAAAACCGCTTGACTGAGGGGCATACTACCGCCGGAAGCGAGGACAATGGAGAAGGGAATAAAAGAAAGGGTAGTGACAATGGCCGCTAAGACGACAATATAGGCGATCGGCGCCCCATCAATAGCGGCACTACTGACAGCTTCTACTTTGCGTTCTTCCCCTTCGGGGATAATATCTAGGGTCATAGATGAAAGGGTAATTCTAACTTTTCTATCATCCTCTGGTTTTATCCGCTTCGGGCAGTTAATGGTCAACGTTATAGCACGGGATTTGAGCAAGCGGAAAGGAGGCAGTCGCTGCATCCATACCGGTGTACGCTCCTGTGGGGAATTCCTCTGCTATATTTTTCTTAACCAAGAATCTTAATGATATTTTAAGATTTTTTAAAAAACCGCCCCTAGCTGAGATGAACGTATATCCTAGAGGGGAGCGAGTATAAATTCTTATTCCCGTTCGATCGCCCCCCAATTCTCTGGAGATCAGCACCCATGCTTACTTTGCTCCGTTCTCTGCTATTTTCCACCCTATTAAGTTTTGTTGCTCCCGTCCTCCTGGTGGGTTCGATTTTAACTGCTTTATTCGCCACCAGTCACGTCCCCGGCTTTACTTGGGTTTCTCAGACTGTTTTTAGCCAAATTCTGCAATTTTTAACCATTTTCGGTGACGGTTATCCCCTACAAGGAATGTTAACCATCGCTGTTACTTTTGCTTTTGTTGGCAGTTTATTCGATTTATTTAACTTTTACGTCTATCAAACCAATCGGGGACAGTAACAGACAAAGGGTGATAGACAATGTCTAGAATAAGAATGAGGTTTTTATGGGATCGAATCGTCTATGCGCCTTATTTTCTCCCGTTTTTGGCTATTAACAATAATTTCTCTGCTGCTCAGCCTGAGTATCGGGATTATCAATCCCCAAAACAGTTCCGCGCTCTCGTGGATGGATTTACTTTTTCGGGGTGTGCAAGTTATTCAACTCTCCACTATTTCTCCTCAGCAGGAAGTCGCCATCGGTAGGCAGATTAATCAAGGTTTATTAGAATCAGGTAAGGTGAAACTGTCCAAAGATGCCAGAATTAACCAATATGTCCAAGAAATCGGGCAGCAATTAGCGGC
The DNA here is from genome assembly GCF_050500235.1 of Microcystis protocystis FBCC-A270. NCBI lineage: Bacteria > Bacillati > Cyanobacteriota > Cyanophyceae > Chroococcales > Microcystaceae > Microcystis > Microcystis protocystis. The sequence continues at coordinate 2,869,030 of NZ_CP191407.1, read as the reverse complement.
AACTAGCGATCGCCCTGACCTTCCCTACACTTTTCAAGTGGTGCGCGACAATAGCATTAACGCCTTCGCAACTATGGGCGGATTTGTCTATTTACACACGGGATTGATTAAAACTACTGATAATGAGGCCGAATTAGCCAGCGTGATTGCCCATGAAATCGGCCATATCGTTGGTCGTCATTCTATCACCCAATTACGCAATACTGCCCTCGCCCAAGGACTTCTCAGTGCGGCGGGATTAGAGACAAAAACTTGGGTACAATTGGCGGTTAATCTCGCCTATAATCTGCCCAATAGTCGCAAGGATGAATTAGAAGCGGACCGACTGGGTTTAACAAATTTGGCCAGGGCTGGTTATGAACCCACGGCGATGATCTCCTTTATGCAAAAATTAACACAACAGGGGGGTTCTACCCCGACAATTCTCAGCACCCATCCGGCTACAAGCGATCGCATTGTGGCACTGCAAAAACAGCTTAATTCGGTTAATAACTGAACTTCCCCCAGACATTATTCTTCTCCCGAATGGCGATCGCTATTCCCCTGCTCTCATGACTTTTTGTTGGGTTTCCTTGGGTCAACCCAACCGGTTTAGCGGTGGACGTTCCACAGAGGCTAAGATCGATATATTTCTCCACGAAAATTTAGTTAGGACTTGCTGAATAAATCTAAAAACCTTGCTGGGTAAGACTTTTAGACTTTTTGTCAATCAAAAAGTACCAAATATGGGAGTGATCGGGGGGAAAATTCAGGGACTTTTTCCCTGAAAATTAGGTAATTGACCCCCTCAAAATCGGTAAAACCCTATACCCCACACCCCACACCCCACACCCTACCCCCACGAAAAACTTTTTGCCGCAAACCCTAGTTAGAGATGCAATTAAAGTCGTTTCTGATAATTCCTATGTGCAGTCTCACCTAATTTGGCGGATAATGGATGCGGCTGCTACCGTCGATCCTAACTGGTTGATCGATCATGTACGTCCTGCTGCGGAAAAGATACTCGACGAAAAAAGGGCTGATCCCTAGGAAGAAGCAATTAAATGGCTGATTATATGTCGGGAAGACGGGAAGAATGGCAAACTTATCGGGAAAGTTTAATTAAGGAACATGGACGCAAATCGAAATTTATGGGGTTATTTAAACATCAGGATTTACAATAATTTAAGCTTCTAGCCGTCAGTTATCGGCTAAAACCGGGCTGTTTTTAGCTTGTAGAACGGGAATTGTCCTAATCTTAGGCCTAGTGACATTTCGGGGCAAAGTGGAGTATAATGGAAGGTTGGTCTAAACTTATCTCCAGACTACTTATACTGAATATTCATTGTCAAAAAATATGACTGAAACTATTCGCTTTTTGATGTGTTCTCCCGATCATTACGATGTGGATTATGTGATTAATCCTTGGATGGAGGGCAACATTCACAAATCTTCCCAGGAAAAAGCTAGGCAACAATGGCAGCAGCTTTATCATGTTCTCAAAGATCGGGCGCTCGTGGATTTAGTCCCACCAGAAAAAGGCTGGCCCGACATGGTTTTTACCGCTAATGCAGGTTTAGTTCTGGAAAAAATAGTCGTTCTCAGTCGCTTTTTACACAAAGAAAGACAGGGAGAAGAACCCTATTTTAAACAGTGGTTTGAAGATAACGGTTTTACAGTTCACGAACTGCCCAAAGATTTACCCTTTGAAGGTGCAGGAGACGCATTATTAGATCGGGAAGGACGTTGGTTATGGGCAGGATATGGCTTCAGAACTGAGTTAGATTCCCACCCTTTAATCGCTAAATGGCTCGATATCGAGGTTTTATCCCTACGTTTAATCGATGAACGTTTCTATCACCTTGATACCTGTTTTTGTCCCCTTAGTGGCGGTTATCTACTCTACTATCCCGATGCTTTTGATGCCTATTCTAATCGGTTAATTGAGTTAAAAATTCCCGAAGAAAAACGCATTATCGTTGAAGAAGCCGATGCGGTTAACTTTGCTTGTAATGCAGTAAATATTGGTCAAGTAATCGTCATGAATAAAATTAGTGACGATTTACAACATAAGTTAGCGTCAAAAAGCTTTGAAGTGGTACAAACTCCCCTGACGGAGTTCTTAAAAGCAGGAGGAGCCGCCAAATGTTTAACCCTGCGTACCACCGAACCCTTAATTCCAGACCATCACGCTAATGTCACCATTGAAAGTCGCATTCTCCAGCTAGAAGGTCATCTGCTCGACGCGGGAATTATGAATAAAGCTCTCGATGTTGTGGTGGGAAATGGGGGCAGCTTCAAGGTTTTAAACTTCACCTTAGGGATTGAGCGCCAAAGTACCTCCTCGGCCGAAGTGCGCGTTTCTGCACCCTCTCACGAGGTAATGGAGGAGATCATGGTACAATTGATCGACCTCGGTGCGGCCGCTCGTCCCCAAGAAATCTGTGATGTCAATACCGCCATTGTCGCTCAAGATGGGGTCGCTCCCGATGATTTTTATGTCAGCACCATCTATCCCACGGAAGTGCGGGTTAACTGTGAATGGGTGCGGGTGGAAAATCAACGCATGGATGCAGCCATCGTCGTCACTGAAAGTCCGGAAGGCAAAACGGCGAAATGTACTCTGCTGCGGGATTTAAAAGCTGGCGATCGCGTTATGGTGGGAGTTGAGGGCATCCGTACTATCCGACAGGCGGAATCCAGGGAACAACGCAACAGCACCCAGGAATTTACCTTTATGGGTGCGGGGGTTTCCAGCGAGCGCCGAGTCGAGTTAACCGTGGAGCAGATTGCCTGGGAAATGCGTAAAATTCGCGACCAGGGCGGTAAAGTGGTAGTAACGGCAGGTCCCGTGGTCATTCACACTGGAGGAGCGCAACATCTCTCCCGTTTAATCCGCGATGGTTACGTTCACGCTTTACTGGGGGGAAATGCGATCGCAGTTCACGACATGGAACAGGCGATCATGGGTACTTCTTTAGGGGTAGATATGCAGAAAGGCATCCCCGTGCGCGGTGGCCATCGTCACCACCTCAAGATTATCAACCTCATCCGTCGCCACGGCAGCATCGCCAAAGCTGTATCGGCCGGGGTATTGACAAAAGGTGTAATGTATGAATGCGTCAAGAATAATGTCCCCTTCAGTCTAGCTGGTTCAATTCGCGATGATGGTCCGCTTCCGGATACGGAGATGGATTTAATTAAAGCACAGGAAGAATATTCGCGCTTAATTCAAGGTGCAGACATGATTCTCATGCTCTCTAGTATGCTCCATTCCATCGGTGTGGGCAATATGACACCGGCGGGGGTGAAAATGGTCTGTGTTGATATTAACCCGGCCGTGGTGACAAAATTAAGCGATCGAGGTTCTGTAGAATCCGTGGGTATCGTCACCGATGTGGGTTTATTCCTGAGTCTGTTAACCCAACAGTTGGATAAGTTAACCCGTCCCTTGGTAGAAACGGTTTAAAACCGCAAATAGATATCGGGTGGGTTACGCTTTGCTAACTCACCTATTTTTATCGATATTTTCAACCAATTATCAGAGAAAATTTGCCCACTAGAGTCGCCCTAGCTTGCTTTCTTTTTGTATAATAGGGCTTATCTTCCCATACTTGTCAAACAGCCATGAGTCTCTGTCTCAATCCCGATTGTTCGCACCAAAACACCCCCACGGATAAATTCTGTCATAAGATAGAGCCTCGTAGGTTGGGTTGAGCGAAACAATACTGGGTCGAAAATGGCTTAATTCGACTGAAAAAGCGAAACCCAACCACCCCAAAGGTTACTCTTTGTTGGGTTTCCTTGCGTCAACCCAACCTACAATAATTGCTACCTGTCACCTCTTTTTCTATAATAAGTGTTAATCTTTCCATACTTGTCAAACGGCTATGAGTCTCTGTCTCAATCCCGATTGTTCGCACAAAAACACCCCCACGGATAAATTCTGTCATAAGATAGAGCCTCGTAGGTTGGGTTGAGCGAAACAATACTGGGTCGAAAATGGCTTAATTCGACTGAAAAAGCGAAACCCAACCACCCCAAAGGTTACTCTATAATAAGTGTTAATCTTCCCATACTTGTCAAACGGCTATGAGTCTCTGTCTCAATCCCGATTGTTCGCACAAAAACACCCCCACGGATAAATTCTGTCATAAGATAGAGCCTCGTAGGTTGGGTTGAGCGAAACAATACTGGGTCGAAAATGGCTTAATTCGACTGAAAAAGCGAAACCCAACCACCCCAAAGGTTACTCTTTGTTGGGTTTCCTTGCGTCAACCCAACCTACAATAATTGCTACCTGTCACCTCTTTTTCTATAATAAGTGTTAATCTTCCCATACTTGTCAAACGGCTATGAGTCTCTGTCTCAATCCCGATTGTTCGCACAAAAACACCCCCACGGATAAATTCTGTCATAAGTGCGGTTCTCAATTACTGCTCAGAGAACGTTATCGAGCGCTAAAATTAATCGGTCAAGGGGGTTTTGGTAAAACATTTCAAGCGATAGATGAGGATAAACCTTCAAAACCCTATTGTGTGATTAAACAATTTTTCCCGTCAGCACAGGGAACAGGAACTTTACAAAAAGCAGCAGAATTATTTAAAGAAGAAGCGATTCGTTTAGATAGTTTGGGAAGATACCCACAAATCCCCGAACTTTACGCCTATTTTACCGCTAATGACGGGCGACAATATCTCGTTCAGGAATATATCGAAGGACAAAATCTCGAACAAGAATTAAAAGAGGAAGGAGTATTTAACGAAGCCAAAATTAAACATCTTTTGTCAGAGATTTTACCGATTCTAGAATTTATTCATAGTAAACAAGTAATTCATCGCGACATTAAACCCGAAAATATTATTCGCAGAAAAAGCGATAATAAATTGATTTTAGTGGACTTTGGCGCAGCAAAATTTGTCAGTCCTTTAAATCGTTCCATGACGGGAACAATTATCGGTTCTGCGGAATACATCGCACCAGAACAGGGAAATGGTAAGGCAGTTAATGCCAGTGATTTGTATAGTTTGGGTGTAACTTGCATTTATTTATTAACTGGAATATCTCCCTTTGATTTATTCGATGGGGGGGAACACCAATGGGTATGGCGACAGTGGTTGGTTAATAATCCTGTTAGTAATGATTCAGGGAATATTCTGGATAAATTAATCGAGTTTGGCACGAAAAAACGCTATCAATCCGCTTCGGAAGTGTTGCAAGCTTTGCAGATAAAAACATCGGTTTCTATACCCCAGACAACTATTCAAAAACCCGTTAATCCCGTTATTTCCGTTCCCCAAACTCCCCCATCTATTCAGCTTAAAAGTGCCAAAGGAATCGATTATCGGAAATTAGAAGATTTACTGAAACGGCAGCAATGGAAAGAAGCGGACGAGGAAACTGCAAGAGTGATGCTACAGGTAGCTAACCGAACAAAAGAGGGATGGCTACGGGTAGAAGATATCGATAATTTTCCCTGCGAGGATTTGCGAACCATTGACCAATTATGGGTTAAATATAGTGGCGGTCGCTTTGGTTTTTCCGTGCAGGCGAAAATCTACCGCGAACTCGGTGGGACGCGGGAGTATAATGAAAGAGTTTGGGACGCTTTCGGAGATAGAGTAGGCTGGCGAGTGAATGATAGCTGGATATCACTGGAGGATGTTACTTTTGACCTAAAAGCACCCCTAGGACACCTCCCTGCGGGTGTTTTTGCTGGAGGGGTGTTTTGCTGGGTGCTGGGGGGGGAAGGAGTATTTCTTCTCTCGCGTCGAGACTTTTAAAATGTAACATATAAAGGTTACAGCCAATTTTTAAGAATCAGATATAACATGAAAGTTAGAGATGTAATTAGATTACTAGAACAAGATGGATGGTATTTATCGAGAACAAGGGGAAGCCACCGACAATTCAAACATTTTCTGAAATCAGGTTTAGTTACTGTTCCGGGTAAGCTGTCCGATGATTTAGCGATTAAGACTTTACGGAGTATTTTCAAACAAGCTCAATTGAATAAATATCTAGAAGAAGGAGACAATAACTAATGCGTTACGCGATTATTATCGAAAAAGCTGAAAATAACTATTCCGCTTATGTTCCCGATTTACCCGGTTGTGTTACTACAGGTAAAACCCTAGAGGAAATCGCAGAAAATATGAAAGAAGCAATTCAATTTCATCTAGATGGATTACAAGAGGAAGGGCTGCCAATTCCCCAACCAGCCACCTATTGCCAGTATATCGAAGCGTAACCGATCACCTGCATCCTGTCCGCAACTTTTATCTGTTAACATGGAACTGTAAACATATTGCCAACGCTCAAATTCAGATCTTGTAGGTGGGGTGGAACGAAACAATACTGGATCGAAAATGGCTCAGTTATGATAAATTTCCACGGTGAATAGATAGCTTTATGAGAAAATGGAAAGGTAATGCAATCCTCTAAGCCAGATGACTATAGCAGAGCTATTCCCTACTTTGAGAAGTCTGCCTCGTGCAGACAAGTTGAAGGTGATGCAATTTCTGATCGCAGAACTAAGTAAAGACGAGGAGCCAAGCCTACAGCCAGGAGCAACATATTTACTCTCGTCGCCGCTTAATTCACACGCAGCGGCGCAGAAACTTGCTCAACTCCTAGATTCGGAACAAGCAACGCACAATGCGTAACGCCCAACGATTTAACTTTACCGAAGGATTCGATGGGTTTGGTGTCCCCGATGCCTTGCCTCAACTACCTATATCTCTGACATACCAAGATAGATCGGTAGAGTTTTCAGCACTGTTAGACACGGGTGCAAGTGTTAATGTCTTACCGTACAGCGCTGGAGTTCAACTTGGTGCGATTTGGGAAGAGCAGACAACCTCTGTCATCTTAGCTGGTAATTTGGCTTCGATCGAGGCGCGAGGTTTACTGGTTTCGGCACAGATTGGTAATTTCAACCCAGTTCGGCTGGTTTTTGCTTGGAGCTTGTCTGATGATACACCTTTACTACTGGGTCGGATGAATTTTTTTCTAGAATTTGATGTCTGCTTCTATCGTTCACAACTTGTTTTTGAAATCTGCCCTAAATCCTAAAATACACTGCGATCGCCGATTTTGTAGGGTGCGCCCGATGGCGTAACGCACCTGAGATTAATTCTGATTAATTGCCAATTCATTGCCGACACAAGAGTTAAAGCGATAACAATTCATTGCTGTATGTAACAATATAAGAGGAGTTTATCTCAGGAGTTCCACAGTGATTAAAGAGCTAGACCGTATTACCGTTAATCCACAAATATGTCTTGGACAGCCAACGATTCGAGGAATGCGTATCACTGTGGGATTTGTTCTGAAACTGTTGGCTAGTCAGTTATCTATTCAGGAAGTCTTAGAGGCTTATCCAGAGTTAGAGGAGGAAGATATTCGTCAGGCTCTTAATTATGCAGCTTGGGCTGTATCCGATTATATCGTTAGCTTCACTTCGGCATGAGTAGTCTGCGTTTACTGGCTGATGTTCATATCTCCCCTTTGACAGTTGCGGCTTTAAGGTTACAGGGCTACGACATAGTACGCACTACAGACTTTTTACCTGCCACTGCTGCCGACGCGGAGATTTTGGAACTTGCCAGAGTGGAAGGTCAAGTTATTTTAACACAAGACTTAGACTTTTCCCTGCTGGTAGCCCTCAATAATTATGGACTGCCTAGCTTGATTACATTACGGTTATCTTCTGCCAGACCTGATGTAGTTGCTCAAAGGCTTCTAGATGTTTTACTGACTGTGGAAACGGAACTGACAGAAGGTGCGGCAATTACTATCAGCGATGACTCTGTGCGTGTTCGTAAACTTCCAATTCGATGAACCCGCACCTCAAACGATGTCAGACAAAGAAGTAGAAACGATTTTCAAGGAAAAATTAAATCAAATAATTGAGTAATAGAAATCGTGCGTTATGCGATTATTATCGAAAAAATTGATAGGGTTTCGATGCCTGTCACAGGTTGCCGATATAATATTGGTTGGATAAATGAAAGAAGTTCGATTTAGTGAGCATTCTAGAATCAAATTGAATTTGCTATCCGCTCGTGGAATTTTTATCACTCCTGAATTTATCCTCGAAACTGTACAATTTCCTGACAAAATAGAAATCTCTGAAGACAACAAGCGAATCGCACAAAAAAAGTTCAATGATAATTTAGTGATTCGAGTAGTTTATCGAGAATTCAGTGCTTTTTTCTTAATCATCACCCTTTACCCTGGTAGGATATCCCGATATGAACAAGATACACTATAGCCCAGATGTGGATGCTTTATTAATTGAGTTAAACAATAATCCAATTGCTTACGCAGAGGAGGAAGGGAAAACAATATTACATTATTCCGAGGACGATCAGTTAGTTTTAATCGAGATTCTAGATTTTGGTTGTTCTCTATCGGAAGATGCTAGACAAGAACTGGCAAAATCCATATCTTCTCGTGAATCGATTAAAATATAGTTATCGATTAATATCCATCTCACAACAATTTAAATCATGAAAGGTATTCAGTATATTGTCGATGAAACAGGAGAAAAAACAGCAGTTGTTATCGATATAAAAGAATGGGGTCAACTGTGGAATGAGTTTTATCAAAATTTAATCGATCGCTCTCCTGTAAATGAAGACTGGATAAATTGATCGCCTTTTCGAGAAAAATTAGATCAAGCTCTGGCATGGAATGCTAATCATCCACCGCAGTTATCAAATCTAGAATCCCTAGCCGATTGCTGTTCAGATTCCCATTGCTGAATTTGAAAAAATCGAAGAAATCCTAGAGGATTACGGACTAGGAAAACTCATCGAAGAAGTTGAAAATGATCAAATCCTAGACAAAGAAAAAGCCTGGCAATACTGCCCGCATATACTGTAAAATCTATTTTATAGAAGTCTATAAAGAAATTGGCTAAATTACAATATAAATGCCTTATTTAAATCCCAATGCGACAATCCCACCAGCTAAATTAACCCGGTATTTGCTAGTTTTACAACCCAAAGATGATAAATCAGGCTTTCTGGCACAAGCAGGATATAATTTAGACAACTGGCAGGTATTGGAACAAGATTTAAGACGTATTCTTCTCAACGAGGCCACCTTAAATAAACAAACAAAGTTCGGTGATATTTATGAAATTAAAGGACTTTTACAAGGGGTGAACGGGATAAACTTACGAGTCTCTACCTATTGGATTATCGACTCACTTACGAAAGAAACAAGATTTGTGACTTTATTACCAGATTAAAAGAGTTAGACTATGAAATTTGATATGTTTTCCGAAGTTCAATTAACCGAAGATTTGCCAGAATCTAATTTGTCTCGTGGCACTCACGCGATTATCGTGGATTATTGTCCTCGACCCGAAGGCCAAGAGGATGGCTATGTTTTAGAAGTGTTAAATAATCAGGGAAAAGCCTATACAGTTATCGCTGTAGAAGTTTCCAAGATTGAATCAATTCAAAATCTTAAACAGGATGAATTTCAAATTATATAATTCTGTTATTCTTCGCTGTGATTTCCTAGAAAACTGAGGTTCAAGAAGCTTAACCCACCATCATTTTTTTGTGTATGTCTCCAGGGATGACGACTGTTTTCAGTTTGTTACTCTCAAGCGCCAATGAAATATTTACCGTCCGCTCTTTGGTGAAATTTGAATAAGTTAAAATCAAAGATAATATCCCTATCGCTACAATCTCAACTATCGATGAATCTCCTGAAAGATAGTAAAAAAATTCGTTTTATTGACCTCTTTTGTGGTTTGGGAGGGTTTCGAGTGGCGATTGAACAAGTTTGTCGCCAAAAAAACTTAGAATCTGATTGTGTTTTTTCCTGTGATATAGATAAAGATGCTCAGGCAATTTATCAGGCTAATTTTGGCGACCAACCCCGGGGAGATATTACCGAAATCGCTGCCCTAGATATTCCCAATCATGATATTTTAATGGCGGGATTTCCCTGTCAACCCTTTAGTATTTGTGGTAATTTAAAGGGATTTGAAGATACCAGAGGCACGCTATTTTTTGAGATTGCTCGCATTTTAAAAGCCAAACAACCCGCAGCATTTATTCTGGAAAATGTCAAGCAATTGCAGGGACATCAACAGGGAAAAACCTTGCAAGTTATTCTCGATACTTTACAAGATTTAGATTACTATACCGATTATCGGGTTTTGAATGCGCTTAATTTTGGTTTACCGCAAAAACGGGAACGGATTTTTATCGTTGGTTTCCGAGAAACTAGGGGTTTTATCTGGCCAAAACCAGCTTTATCTAGAACAAGTTTAACAGAAATCTTAGAGGAAAATGTTTCGGATTTTTATTATGCTTCCGAAAAAATTCAAAAAAGTCGCCTGCTGAAAAGAGAGGGAAAAAAACCTTATAGTGAACCGACTATCTGGCACGAAAATAAAGGAGGAAATGTCAGCGCTTATCCCTATTCCTGTGCCTTGCGAGCAGGAGCATCCTATAATTATTTGTTAGTGGATGGGAAAAGACGCTTAACAGCAAGAGAAATGCTCCGTTTACAAGGTTTTCCCGATGATTATCAAATTGTCGGCAGTTATCAAACTATGCGAAAATTAACCGGTAATAGTGTAGCGATTTCCTGCGTAGCTGCTGTGGTTAATTCTGTAATCGAGTCTTGGTTAGATATTGAGCAAGCATCAACTAATTCATTCTCGTTCAATCGACACCTTAATTAAGTTTATTTTTGACTTAGGAGTTTTAGATAGTGGTAATTATTCAAGACGCTTTTAATTCCCTATATAGACAGTAAAATACTAGGAGATTATAGCTTGTTTGAGTCCTAATTTATATCTCTAAAATTAGCTGACCCATTGCCTTGAGAATTTGGAGCAGATTAATTGCTGATTCAGGATACATTAAATTAAGTTCTGGCATTATCTGATAAGTGGGGTTAGTTTCTTGTCTGAGATAGACGAACATATATTGTAAGCCATTAGTCGCTAATCCCCAAACTGAGGGTTGTCTTTCTAAGCTATTGTAGGCATAAGTCAATAATTGAGGTAATCCCTGACGCACTTCGATTCCACTCTCTTTAGCTTCAATGACTAAAATCCAAAAAGGGATATCATTGACAGTTGCTATCGAATTATTCACCGTGACAATATCAAACCATCCGCTAATAGTTTTATCTTCATCCACAAGGATAATATTATCAATCCCTTCTTCAACCCTAATCTTAATCGGATAACGATAAAAACCCGCTAACCACAATAGGGGAAATAGGGTTAAAACTTTAACTTGTCCTTCTGATGCTTTATCTTCCATCAAATAGGGTCGAAAATCGTTGCGGATTTGAACAAGTTCTAATTTTTCTGCGTCGCTGACGGTTTCCAATGTTAAAAGCTCTGTAAATGAAACATCCTCAAGCTTTTCTTGGAAATGGAGATGACGTTGAACATCCGCAAGGGTTAGTTTACTCGTTTTGAGGGTCAGCATTGATTGAGCAAGCAGTACAGCGCTGTTCCGATTGTAGCGGAAAATAGGTTTCTCGGCTGTTCTTGCTAACAAAATAAGCCAAGACAGAAACATAAATTTAACAATAAAGTTGCTGGGTGGGGTGCGGATTGTTAATGTTGGTTTTTTAAAAGAATTGGTTGCCTTCTAACGCACTTTACACTCGTCGGCCTTTTTTGGGACTATTAACCCCTATCTCTATAGGTGAGTTAGCAATGGGTAACTAGAATAATAAAGGAGAACCATTGCCGAAAAACGAGAGCGCTATGCCAGAAGAAACTATTTGGATTATCACCGCAGAAGATACCCCCGTCACCCCCGATAAAGATGCCAAAGGAAACGACACCTATGACAATCCCTGGGACACGAAGAAAATTATCACCGAAGCTGCGACTCGTGGCGTAAAAGTGAGCATAGAGAAGCTAGAGACAGAACTATCCCATTTTCTCCAGCTTATCGGCAAAGTCTTCAATCAAGCACAGAAACAGGTCAACCAACAAACCGGCTTTAAACTCGATGAAGTAGAGCTTTGCGTAGAGATTACCGGGGAAGGTGAAGTAAAATTATTAGGGACGGGGATTAAGACCGGCACCAAAGGCGGATTAACCTTAAAATTCAAGCGAGACGAGAAAAACACACCGACCGCAGACTAATGACGAACTGGGGATTATTTATCGGGATAAATCAATACAAACGCTTGAAACCGCTCAAATGTGCCAAGCAGGACGCGGTAGAGATGGCGCGTTATTGTCGTGACGAAATTAATTTTGACGAAGTTTTCCTGTTTACCGATGAGTCTGACCCAATAACCGCGCCGAATGGTTCCCAACAGGAGACGAAACCGACGTACACAAACCTAATGGCTTTCCTGCAAGACTTTTTCGAGTCGCAACGCTTAGAAACCGGCGATAATTTCTGGTTTTTCTTCAGTGGTCACGGATTACGCCATCAGGGACAGGATTACCTCGTTCCCAGCGAGGGACACCCGACCTTAATCGAACAGACGACCATTCCCCTCAATTACGTTACCCAACGTTTACGGAGATGTGGTGCAGATAATATCATTCTCTTTCTCGATGCCTGTCGCAACGAGAACGATTTTAGCAATAAATCCGTAGGCTGGCAAAAGCAACAGGGAGTGATAACCATCGCTTCCTGTAGTCCGACGGAGGAATCCTACGAAATTCCCGAACTACAACAGGGTTCCTTTACCTATTCACTTCTAGAGGCTTTACGAATCCAAGGGGAAAATAACTGCGCTACGGTAGAAAGACTCTGTAATCGTCTCCGCGAAAGGATTCCAGAAATCAACCGACAACACAACAAACCCCCGCAAACCCTCCATTCTATTGTCGAACCGCATTATAAAAATCATCTGATTCTGTTACCGAAACAGGCAAAGACTCCCGATATAGAGTTATTGCGAGTGGAAGCTTTAGAGTTGGAAGTGGAGGGAAAGCTAGAGGAAGCGCGACAGTTGATGAGACGAGTTCTGGCTTTGGATACAACCAGACCTAAATACTGGCAAGATTACGACAGAATTAATCGAAAATTAGCACAACAACCCGTACCACCTTCCCCTAAAACGGAACCGATAAATGGTGAGTCGGCGAAAACGATAACAGAAACCCCGAAACCCGCAGCACCGCCAGAAATCGAACTAAAAAGCGCCAAAGGAATCGATTATCGAGACTTAGAAGATTTATTAAAACGGCAGCAATGGAAGCAAGCGGACGAAGAAACCGCAACAGTGATGCTACAGGCTGCCAATAGAACAAAAGAGGGATGGCTACAGGGAGAGGATATCGATAATTTTCCCTGCGAGGATTTGCGAACCATTGACCAATTATGGGTTAAATATAGTGGCGGTCGCTTTGGTTTTTCCGTGCAGGCGAAAATCTACCGCGAACTCGGTGGGACGCGGGAGTATAATGAAAGAGTTTGGAACGCTTTCGGAGATAGAGTAGGCTGGCGAGTGAATAATATCTGGATATACTACAAAGATGTTACTTTTGACCTAAAAGCACCCCTAGGACACCTCCCGGGTGTGTTATGCGTGGGTTTGTACTGCGGCGGGTTTGGGATTTCTTCTCTCGCGTCGAGACTTGTAAAATGTAACATATAAAGGTAACAGCCAATTTTTAAGAATCAGATATAACATGAAAGTTAGAGATGTAATTAGATTACTAGAACAAGATGGATGGTATTTATCGAGAACAAGGGGAAGCCACCGACAATTCAAACATTCTCTGAAATCAGGTTTAGTTACTGTTCCGGGTAAGCCATCCGATGATTTAGCGATTAAGACTTTACGGAGTATTTTCAAACAAGCTCAATTGAATAAATATCTAGAAGAAGGAGACAATAACTAATGCGTTACGCGATTATTATCGAAAAAGCTGAAAATAACTATTCCGCTTATGTTCCTGATTTACCCGGTTGTGTTACTACAGGTAAAACCCTAGAGGAAATCGCAGAAAATATGAAAGAAGCAATTCAATTTCATCTAGATGGATTACAAGAGGAAGGGCTGCCAATTCCCCAACCAGCCACCTATTGCCAGTATATCGAAGCGTAACCGATCACCTGCATCCTGTCCGCGACTTTTATCTGTTAACATGGAACTGTAAACATATTACTAATGCTCAAATTCAGAAAAAACTTCTCAATATATGCGCGGATTTCGGCTACAAATTACCGCTAATCTGTACACCTTACGAGTTAATGGGAGAATGAGCCATGTGCGAAGATGAAATACTCGAAGAAATTCATAAGATTAGAGAAGAACACGCCAAGTCTTTCAACTACGATATAAAAGCGATTTGCGCCGATTGGAGGGAGAGACAAGCGAAAAGTGGTAGAAAATTAGTTCGGTTAAATACCGCCCAAAACATGACAAAAAATAGCGAAAATGATACTATTGAGAGAACCAAATGCTAGAAATTAACAAAAGCTATGTATTAGACAAAGATCAAAAGCCGATTGCCGTTCAGATTCCCATTGCTGAATTTGAAAAAATCGAAGAAATCCTAGAGGATTACGGACTAGGAAAACTCATCGAAGAAGTTGAAAATGATCAAATCCTAGACAAAGAAAAAGCCTTACAATATTTAGAATCGCTTAAAAAGAAAAATGTGGAAGGTTGAATACAACAAGAGATTTTTAAAAGAATTAACCTCCTTGCCAAAGCACATACAATCTCGTATTGAGTTGATCGTATTTTACCAGTTAGAAACTGACAATCCTTTTGAATTAGACTATCTCGATAAAATGAAAGGACATAAAGATAAATATAAAATTAGAGTTGCAGATTATAGGATTGGCCTGACTATTGATAAACCCAATCAAACCATCATCTGTCAACGAGTCGCACATCGTAGAGAAATTTACAAAACTTTTCCTTGATAGAAAAATACCGCTATCTTTATCTGTCAATTACTTTCTAATCATTTTAATCGATGAACAGGGAAATTGGAACTTTGAATTATGAAAAAATCACCTTCGGAAATGACTAACGCAGAACTCCGTCAGTATCTTTCGGAACATCGAAACGAAGAAGCTATTTTTAGTGAAGCACTAGAAGTATTATTAAGCCGAAAAAAAGACGGGTTTAACTATCCCGCACCTCAAACGATGTCCTATAAAGAAATAGAAACGATTTTCAAGGAAAAATTAAATCAAATAATTGAGGAATAGAAATCGTGCGTTATGCGATTATTATCGAAAAATTGCGATCGCCGATTTTGTAGGGTGCTTTAACGTAGTGTAACGCACCGCTAACTTTAATCATCGTGGGTTATCAATCAAGATAGATTATGATCTGAAATAGCAAACAGTACAAACCCTTGAATTTCCCATGACATTGACAACTGAGGATACTCAAGACAACCAACAACAGATACTCACTGAGTTACGAGAATTAAAAAAGTAACTTGAGCAATTTAACTAAAAATTCGATAACTATCAAAAAGCTACACAATGGGTAGTTCAGTTAGCATTTAGCTTAATTGCAGCCGCTACTGTAACTGTGATTGTCTCAACTGTGCTAGGTAATACTAAATCCGTTGAGTATAGGCTACATATCAGGATAGGCAAGAGGAGGAATAAATAATCAGTCTTTAATAACCGGATTTAGTAAGTACCTAAGCAAAATTAATTATGCAAGAACTCTAGTAATCAGTGGACATCTTCAATAATTAAGATTTTAGCTTGGTTGAGAGTTTGAACATTTGTACTAAAATTTCCAAGACGCAGTTTAAATCCCTGACAGCTTATAAACTTGAAACTTTAGCCTCTTAAATCGCACCATTGAGGGGAAATCCCCCTTAACTAGGTACGGTAAGCCCCTAGGAGCCGACGAACTGGTCAATCTAGAATAATCTCTAGAGTATAAAAGTAATCTCTTATAGAAAATGCAGCCAACCAATCCACAACAATTTACAGAAAAAGCTTGGGAGGCAATCGTCAAAACGCCGGACATTGCCAAACAGAACAGCCAGCAACAAATCGAAAGCGAACATCTAATGAAAGCCCTTCTTGAACAGGAGGGATTAGCGGGCAGTGTCTTTAGTAAAGCTAATATTAGTCTAGCCCGTTTGCGGGATCGAACCGATGACTTTATCCGTCGTCAACCGAAAATCTCTAACCCCGGCGACTCGATTTATTTAGGTCGTAGTTTAGATAGTTTACTCGATCGAGCGGAAAATTATCGCCGAGAATTTGGAGATGACTTTATCTCGATCGAGCATTTAATTTTAGGTTACGCTAAAGATGATCGCTTCGGGAAAAATATTTTTCAAGAATTCGGACTTACCGAAAACAAACTCAAAGAAATTATTCAACAAGTCAGAGGTAGTCAAAAAGTGACCGATCAGAATCCAGAAGGCAAATACGAAGCCCTAGAAAAATACGGACGGGATCTAACCCAATTGGCACGGGAAGGTAAATTAGACCCAGTAATTGGACGAGATGACGAAATCCGTCGCACCATTCAGATCCTCTCGCGTCGGACTAAAAATAACCCGGTTTTAATCGGGGAACCGGGAGTAGGAAAAACCGCCATTGTCGAAGGATTAGCCCAGCGGATTATTAACCGCGATGTGCCAGAATCTCTTTTAGATCGGACTCTCATTTCTCTCGATTTAGGCGGCTTAATTGCGGGAGCAAAATATCGCGGAGAGTTTGAGGAAAGATTAAAAGCTGTCCTCAAGGAAGTCACCGATTCCCAAGGCAATATCATCATGTTTATTGACGAAATTCATACCGTTGTCGGTGCGGGAGCCACTCAAGGGGCAATGGATGCGGGCAATTTATTAAAACCAATGTTAGCCCGGGGTGAATTGCGTTGTATTGGGGCTACTA
Organism: Microcystis protocystis FBCC-A270; assembly: GCF_050500235.1. Classification (NCBI taxonomy): domain Bacteria; kingdom Bacillati; phylum Cyanobacteriota; class Cyanophyceae; order Chroococcales; family Microcystaceae; genus Microcystis; species Microcystis protocystis. Next base: position 2,852,198 of record NZ_CP191407.1, on the reverse strand, counting down.
CCCTCGATGAATACCGCAAATATATCGAAAAAGATGCGGCGTTAGAAAGACGCTTCCAAGAGGTTTTAGTAGATGAACCAAATGTGGTCGATACTATTTCGATTCTTCGCGGTCTTAAAGAACGTTATGAGGTGCATCATGGCGTAAAAATTGCTGATAATGCTTTAGTGGCAGCGGCACTGCTTTCTAATCGTTATATTAGCGATCGCTTTTTGCCCGATAAGGCCATTGATTTAGTTGATGAAGCAGCGGCCAAATTGAAAATGGAAATCACTTCTAAACCGGAAGAACTCGATGAAATTGATCGCAAAATTCTCCAGTTAGAAATGGAAAGACTTTCCCTACAACGGGAGTACGATCCAGCTTCGCGAGAACGGTTAGAAAAGTTAGAAAAAGAACTGGCTAACCTCAAGGAAGAACAATCGGGATTAAATGCCCAATGGCAAGGAGAAAAAGAGATTATCGATAGAGTTCGTGGAGTTAAAGAAGCGATCGAACAAGTTAATCTAGAAATTCAACAGGCCGAACGAGATTATGACTATAATCGTGCCGCCGAATTAAAGTTCGGAAAATTAACCGATCTGCAGCGGCAAATGTCCGCCCTAGAAACCCAATTGGCCGACAAACAAACCACTGGTAAAAGTTTATTAAGGGAAGAAGTTCTCGAATCGGATATCGCCGAAATTATCTCGAAATGGACGGGAATTCCTCTCAATAAATTAATCGAATCGGAAAAAGAAAAACTCCTCAATCTGGAAGACGAATTACACGAAAGTGTCATCGGTCAAGAGGAAGCGGTCACAGCCGTAGCCGAAGCGATTCAACGTTCCCGCGCTGGTTTATCAGATCCCAACCGTCCCACGGCCAGCTTTATTTTTCTCGGTCCGACGGGTGTTGGTAAGACAGAATTAGCGAAAGCTCTAGCACGCAATCTCTTTGACACGGAAGAGGCTCTAGTTCGCATCGATATGTCGGAATACATGGAAAAACACAGCGTTTCCCGTCTCATGGGTGCGCCTCCGGGATACGTCGGCTACGATGAAGGAGGCCAATTAACCGAGGCAATCCGGCGTCGTCCCTACTCTGTCATCCTCTTTGATGAGATTGAAAAAGCCCATCCCGACGTTTTTAACGTTATGTTACAAATCCTTGACGATGGGCGCTTAACCGACTCTCAAGGTCATCTGGTTGATTTCAAAAATACCATCATTATTATGACCAGTAATATCGGTTCTCAATACATTTTAGACGTGGCTGGTGATGAGTCTCGTTACGAGGAAATGCAGGCACGAGTGATGGAAGCAATGCGGAATAGTTTCCGTCCCGAATTTCTCAATCGTATCGATGAAACGATCATTTTCCATAGTTTACAAAAAGCGCAACTGCGATCGATTGTCAAACTACAGACAGCCAATCTCAGCGATCGCTTGATGGAACAAAAATTAGCCCTGAAACTTGCCGATATTGCCCTCGATTATCTAGCAGAAATTGGTTACGATCCAGTGTACGGTGCGCGACCCCTAAAACGGGCAGTACAAAGATATGTGGAAACTCCGATCGCTAAGGCAATTCTGCGCGGCGAATTTAAAGGGGGAGACACGATTTTTGTCGATGTGGCCGATGAAAGATTGACCTTTAAACGGTTAGCTTCCCCGGTAGTAACTGCTTAATTAAGTAGGGTTGGCTGAAAATTACTAGAAGCCTTACTAGAAAACGGTTTTGGGACTTTTTTAGTCAAAAAAGTCCCAGAGACAAACGTTGAGAAATCGATCCGAGGGACTTTAAAACCTTGCACTTTCCGGAGACGAACGCAAAGCGCTCGCCAGATGAAATTGAGAAACTAAGCCACGAAACTACCATTTTGCCAACTGTGTGGCTCCTAAATTCCCCCTGGGGACTTTTTCAGCAAACCCTAGATCGTGATATTGGCCTCTTTCAGTTTACAGGCAGCGATCATCGGAAATTTTGGGTCTGAAACCCCGCCGTTCTAGGTTGGCTTTACGTTAGAATTAAAAGGCCAGTCTCGAAAACCAAGTGGACGGCGCAGCACCTTGAAAACTCGGCTTAGGGGGTTCCGACCAGAAAAGCTTGGCCGGGTAAAAAGTCGCGCGCAACAAGTACAAGAAGCTATAGGCGGTCAACGTACCGTGGGACACACGGAATCGGGCTTCTGAAATGGGGCGAAAGTCTGTGGACTCTGTGTAAGACAGTACATGGTTTTTTAACTGTGGTATGCGACGGTGGTGGAAGCAGAAACTTAAATCGTGAGGTTTAGGAATCGCCGCACTTTTAGGGCGGCGAGGATGTCAAGGCTTCAGCCCTACCGCGTTCACTTAAGGGAACATCGACCCATGCAGTGAATTTATTGGCCGCATTCCAAAGACTTTGGCCGTGACGAATTAATACAAGTTTTGACATGGGTTTTCTTGGGAAGTGGGGTTTGGGGAAGTGGGGAAGTGGGGTGTGGGGTGTGGGGTTTGGGGAAGTGGGGAGAATAAATAGAAATAATCTCCTGTCTCCTGTGTCCTGACTCCTGACTCCCGAATCCTAGAACTTAGGGAATCCTGTGAATTTTGAGGAAATTAGTGCCTTTAGTTTTCTGCATGGGAATTCCCGCCATAATCAGGATTTTATCGCCGGATTGGGCTAGATTTTTCTGAAGCAGAATTGATTCCGTTTGCTTTAACACATCCTCAAAGACGGACACCTGATGATCAAGAAGAATCGGGATCACACCCCAGACTAGATTGAGACGGTGATAGACTCGTTTGTTGGGAGTCATGGCAATGACAGGAACCGAGGGACGTTCCTTAGAAGCCAGTAGCGAAGTGTAGCCAGAGGTGGTAAAAGTGACAATATAACGGAGATCAAGGGTTTGATCGATCGCCACTAAAGCCTCACTGAGAGCGTGAGTTTCATCGGACTGATTGGGGGGAGCATTATCAAACTTCACATCCGCTTCCACATCATGGGCGATTTTGGCCAACATAGCCACAGCTTTGACGGGAAAATCTCCCACTGCTGATTCCCCCGATAACATCACCGCATCGGTTCCATCGATAATCGCATTAGCCACATCACTAGCCTCGGCCCGAGTCGGTCGGGGACTGTGAATCATGCTTTCTAACATCTGGGTGGCAGTGATGACGGGAATAGTTTTCATGTTGCAGAGTTTGATAATGCGTTTTTGCAACATGGGGACTTTTTCGGGACTTAATTCTACCCCCAAATCGCCCCGGGCCACCATAATTCCGTCACATTCCTCGATAATTGACTCCAAATTTTCGATCGCTTGCGGTTTTTCAATTTTAGCCATCACTGGCACATCCCCATGATTTCTCTCGGCTAAAAATGCCTTAATCGCCTTGATATCTTCTCCTTTACGAACAAAACTAAGGGAAACCCAATCAACCCCCTGAGCAAGACCAAATTCTAGGTCTTGTTTGTCTTTTTCGGTCATGGAAGGTAAGCGCAAATTGAGACGGGGTAGATTAACTCCCTTGCGACTCTTGAGAATTCCTCCCTCCAATACTTGACATTTTAGATCTTTTCCGTTAATTTCAACGATTTTTAGCTCTAATAAGCCATCATCAAGGAGAATTTGCTCACCTAGCTGTGCTTCCTCGGCCAGATAGGGATAATCGATCGAAACGGTGTTCGGTTCTCCCCGATACTCATCCATGGGTACAAGGGTGAGATAGTCGCCGTCGTTGATGGTAATCGAACCATTGGGGAGATTACCGACGCGAATTTTCGGCCCTTGTAAATCTTGCAGGAGAGTGATAGGATTGTCTAATTCTTGAGAAATTTGCCGTAAAAGGCTAACAACTCTCGCATGATCTTCGTAGCTACCGTGGGAAAAGTTTAGCCGCGCTACATTCATCCCCGCACCGATCATTTCCTTGAGGACTTCTGGCGAATTACTGGCAGGGCCGATCGTGGCTACGATCTTAGTTCTATGGGTAATAATTGACATGGAACCCTTACTAATCGATCTTGGGACGATTACATGATATTCACTTTAGGTTAACTAACGGTGAAGCGAAAAACAAATTAAGCTTTTCCACAGAGTTGCCATCGCTCCCGGTCCTCTCCTGAGCAGTCAGGAGTCAGCTATCAGCAGCAACCGTTGAGAGCTTTCACGGTAGGATAAACTAATAACCATCTCCGCTCGTTTAGATTTCCTTATGACCAACACATTAGACGATAAAGCCATAGTCAAGGACTATTTTAACGCCACGGGATTCGATCGCTGGCGCCGGATTTATGGGGATGGCGAAGTTAACAAAGTACAAAAAGATATTCGCATCGGTCATCAACAGACGATCGATACCGTTATCGGTTGGTTAGAAAGTGATGACAATTTGCCTAATCTCTCGATCTGTGATGCCGGTTGTGGAGTCGGTAGTCTTAGTATTCCCCTTGCTCAAGCGGGCGCAACTATTTTCGCCAGTGATATTTCTGAGAAAATGGTGACAGAAGCCAAGGAAAGAGCGGCCAAAGAGTTAGCAGATACCAGTAAACTCACCTTTGCCGTTCAAGATTTAGAAGCATTAACCGGCCAATATCACACAGTCATCTGTCTTGATGTTCTCATTCACTATCCCACAGAAGAAGCCTTAGGCATGATTAAACACTTGGGATCCCTAGCTCAATCCCGTTTAATCCTCAGTTTTGCCCCTAAAACCTGTTTATTAACCATTCTCAAGAAAATTGGTCAATTTTTCCCCGGTCCGAGTAAAACCACTCGCGCTTATCAACACAAGGAAAAAACTATTATCGCCGCTTTAAACGAAAATGGCTTTAAAATTGAACGGACGAGTATGACTAGCACTCGTTTCTATTTTTCCCGTATTCTCGAAGCTGTCCGCAGTGAATAAATAATGGCAGTCACCACCAGCAAATTAATCGAGTGGAAACAGCAAAAACGCGCGATTGTCACCCTCACAGCTTGGGATTATCCGATCGCGCGACTGCTCGATCGGGCAGGAATTGATATTATCTTGGTAGGTGATTCCTTAGCTATGACCGCTTTGGGCTATCCTACCACTTTACCGATCACCCTAGAGGCGATGATTCACCACGCGGCGGCCGTGTCTCGCGGGGTAAAACAAGCTTTAGTTGTCTGTGATTTGCCTTTTCTCAGCTATCAGGAAAGTGTCAGTCAGGCAATTCACTCGGCGGGAAGGATGTTAAAGGAAGCGGGAGTGCAAGGGGTAAAATTAGAGGGAGGTTATCCCGCTATGATCGAGACTATTAGCCGTTTAACCGAGATAGGCATCCCTGTTATGGGTCATATCGGATTAACTCCCCAGTCGGTCCATCGGTTAGGATACCGTCAGCAGGGAAAAACTCCATCGGAGGCACAAAGATTAATCGAGGAAGCTTTAGCCTTGGAGAAAGCGGGAGTATTTGCCCTGGTTTTGGAACATATTCCCGCCAATTTAGCCGCTACTATTACCGATAAATTGACTATCCCGACGATTGGTATCGGTGCGGGGGAAGATTGTGATGGTCAGGTGTTAGTAACGGCGGATATCCTAGGATTAACCGAAAAAGCTCCCCCTTTTGCCAAAGTTTATGCTAATTTAAGCGAGACAATTACAAAAGCAGTGGTAGAATTTGCCAAGGATGTGAGGAGAAATGAATAGCGGCGAAAAAGCCACCTTTGGGGCCGGCTGTTTTTGGAAAACCGAGGACGCATTTCGGCGTTTACCTGGTGTTTTAGCCACTTCTGTGGGTTATATGGGGGGAAATTTTCCCAATCCTAGTTATCTCGATGTCTTATCGCGAATTACCGGTCATGCGGAAGTGGCACAAATTGCCTATAATCCCCAAGAGATAAGCTACGAGGCGTTATTAGCCGTTTTTTGGTCAATTCATGATCCGACTCAGTTAAATCGCCAAGGACCGGACAGAGGAGAACAATATCGATCGATTATTTTTTATCACACCCCGGAACAAAAGTTAATCGCCACTGCTTCCAAGCGTCAACTACAACTATCGGGAAAGTTTCAGCAGGATATCGTTACTTTGATCGAACCCGCAGGAGATTATTATCTGGCCGATCAGTCCCATCAACAGTATTTGGAGAAAAAACAGGCTCGATCGGTCGCGGATTTCCAGAAGAAAATATAAATACAGGTTCGGGGTATAATGTAAAGTTGCTTTCGCAGGAGATCAGGAAAAATGCCCGAGGCGGTCGGAGTCATTCAAACGTTGGGTTTTCCCCCCGTTTTAGCGGCGGCGGATGCCATGGTTAAAGGGGGACGAGTCACCCTAGTTTATTTTGATCTAGCGGAAAGGGGCGAATTTTTGGTGGCGATTCGCGGTCCGATTTCCGAGGTTAAACCGGCAGTAGAGGCAGGATTAGCGGCGGCGATGACCGCTTTTGGTGGTAATGTGGTCAGTCATTACATCGTACCGAATCCTCCAGAAAATGTACTGGCGGTTTTACCAGTGCAGCATACGCCTAAGTCGGACCGTTTTCGCAGTTAATTTCCCTAGCGATTAGCCCCAAACTAGACTATAGTTAAAGACTGGAAAATAGATTGGATTCTATCAATTAAACTTATCTGATTTTTGTTATTAGGAGTTAATTTATGACAGCCCAACCCGCGGTGGGATCGATCGAGACCAAAGGTTTCCCCGGTATTCTAGCGGCCGCCGATGCGATGGTAAAAGCAGGACGGATCACGATTGTTGGTTATTTAAGGGCAGGAAGCGCCCGTTTTACCCTCAATATTCGTGGGGATGTACAGGAGGTAAAAACCGCTATGGCTGCCGGCATTGAAGCCGTCAATAAAACCGAGGGGGCAGCTTTAGAAACCTGGGTAATTATTCCCCGTCCTCATGATAACGTGGTGGCTATTTTACCGATCGATTATAGCGAGGCAGTGGAACCTTTTCGTGCTGCTGCCGACGGTGCGATGGCACCAATCCGTCGTTAATCTTCAAGGTCAATTTTTTGTTACTGGTTGGAACTTGTCTAGTTCCAACTTAGTTTTTAGGGATGATTTAAGTTTTAGTCAGAAAACCGAATTTGATAATTGCTGCAACAGTTGCACCGATAACAGTGACTATCAAAGCCCATATTTGAGCCGTTGCCCTTTCTTTCAAGTCTTTGACATCTTCTTTGAGTTGGGAAACTTCGGCCTCTATTTTCGGTAATACTTCTAGTTTTGTTTCGATTCGCTCTAACCGATTGTCAAGTTTAGCGAGAATATCTTTTAAGTCAGTTTCAATGATAATAGGGTTACTCATGGGGAGATTCTTCTTTTGGGGACTAGGGGGGATCAATTTGTGTTAACAGTTCCTCTGCTAGATCAATAAACAAGTCTTTTTTGCCAATTTTAAGACTTAAGGGATCATCGGTAACTATCCAGCCATCTTTGATTAGGGCGTGTTTTACACAATCATGGAAAATATCTTTGGCAGGCATTTTTTTATGGTTCGGCGATCGCGTTATTTAGCCAGTGACCAATAGTCTCGATTAGGTTGGGACGGATAGAGGGGAATTTTTCTGACTTGAAGCAACGTGCTAGTTGATTGATTCTTAAAAAATCAGTATCTTGAGTAAAAATCACGCGACCATTGGATAAAGCAAATTGCAATTGTATTTCATCGGACATTCAATTGTTTCATTTAAAAGAGCAAGCTTTAGGAAAATTGTCTGAGCAATTTTTTGATAATTGACCACTGTTACATTTGGTAAATCGAGGAGTTGATCAAAATTTATCCACATAACCCACCTCCTGTTCTGTTTTACTATTATATACCATGCTCACACAGAACCTAGAAGAGCCATGATTGGTTATCTGCTATGAATAATAAGCTGTCCGTGTATTTAAACTGCTTGTTGAGATGAGACAAGGGGCAATAGTAAAGGGATTGGGGGAGATTGTTGCTAATCTAAGGATAGGCGGTTAAAATGCGTCTTAGCTTATAATGTCCAACTGGCAAAGCATTAAACCACCATCACTGCTACCGAATTACCAGCGCCTTTGTTGAGTATTCGACCCAATTACCCTAAAAATTCTATTCACCCCTAAATTCTGACTTTTAAATAAGGCTGAGGTCGATTTTTTAAGCATTATTGACCTTCTCACCTCTAAGAGCCGAAAATAAACAGAGACGACCTAAACCCAAGATTGCTGGTGAGAAGTTTTCCTGACTGGGTGCCTCTAGATGGCAGCCAGCAAATTCTTGCTGAATTTCTGTTAGAAAATAGGGCCAAATGGTTAAGAAAAAATTACCGCTAAAAATTATTTGATCGATATCTTTAAGACTTTTTTGCTGTTTTTCTAACAAATCATTAACTTTTTGTCTTAAATTATCTAGATATGGCATAATGACCTTCTTATTTAAATCCAGGCGACTGACCGTCCAAGTATGACCAGCTAGAGAGGAGGTAAATTCGCTTTCTTCTTGCAGGATTAATTTAGTTAATCTAGCGGCTGCCAGTAAAGATTTTTTAAAGGGATTAGTATCGGTGAGATCGGAGAGCGAAAGGGGTAAAAAAGAACGCCAGAGAGGATAAATTAACTGAGAGAGTATGGCCTGTTCATAGGTGTTTTCCCCGTAGTTAAAATGGCTTAGAGCGATCGCTTGACGGGATAAAGAGCAAGTTTGCCGTGGTACTTCCAGCAGCGCTAAAGTGGTAGTCTCTCGTTTACCTTCGATCACCAGTAGGGTTTGGGGTTGGGGTTGGTCGCTAGTGGGAATATAGGCCAGAGCAGTAGCGATCGCTGTTTCCAGACTAGAGAGGCGATCGGGGGGTATTAGTTGCGCTGTGAGAAGGGCTTTTTTTAGGTCATCCGTGGGGGTTTCCCCGTCATCGGTAATAATAATAGCTTCTAATCGCTCTAGGGCTTCCCAGAGCCAAGAATCGGTGCTAAAATCCCGATTAGATAGCCAGCTAATTAGATATTCTTCCACCTGAGAGCAGGGTAAGAGATCGCTTGTTCCCGTTGCCAGACTCCAAGAAAGAGGATAAAAATCGATCAATCCTTGGCTTTCCCGAAAAAAGACGATTTTCACCCCTGGTGGTTGTACCTCCATTCCCAGGGACCAACGGACAACTTCAGGGGTTCGATCGGGGGATAATAAAGGAAAAAGAAGCGCTTTGGCCGATTCTAAATGTTGACGAGTGGCGATAATTGTCTCGGAAGTAACTTCTTGCGGGTTAACTAGAGATGAAATCACCTTGGCAAGAATCCGATCGATCTCGGTCAGTAGAGAGGAAAAATCCTGTTTATCGGTCACTAGATAAATAAAAATACCCACAACTGTCTATTGTAGAATCACTCACTTGAAACGAACAAAATTTAAATATTAAACTATGGAAGAAAAACGCTATCCTGCCGAAAAATCGGCAGAGATTCAAAAATTATTGGATACAGCCACCTTATTGGTCGGTTTACCCCCTGAAACCATCGATAAAGTTACTTCTCATGTTGTCACCCGCACTCATCCCCCTAATCGGGCGATTTTATTAGAAAATGATTGGGGGGGGTCAGTTTACTTTATTCTGGATGGTTGGGTGAAAATTCGTACTTACAATATGGATGGCAAAGAAGTCACCTTAAATATCCTCGGTAAAGGGGAAATAGTCGGAGAAATGGCCGCTTTAGAAGAATCTACCCGCTCCACCGATGCTATCACCTTAACCACGGCCACAATTAGCAGTATTCCCGCCCAAGATTTTGTTAATCTGCTCAAATCGGAGCCTTTAGCGGGAATTCGTCTTTCTCAGTTAATGGCCAAGCGTTTGCGTCAAGTTAACCAGCGTTTACGTTTGCGCGAGGCCGATAGTCTCTCCAGAGTCGCCGATACTTTACTCTTTTTAGCCGAAGGTCAAGGAGAAAAAAGCGGTCAGGGTGCGATAATTCCTAATTTACCTCACCGGGAATTGAGTGGTATTAGTGGACTGGCCCGGGAAACCGTGACCCGATCCTTGACTAAATTGGAGAAAAAAGGCCTGATTCAACGAGAGCAGGAATCTCTCTGTATTCCCGATCTGGCCGCTTTAGAAAAAGCGATCGCCTAAATTCAGTTATCAGTTATCAGTTATCAGTTATCAGTTATCAGTTATCAGTTATCAGTTATCGGTTATCCTACTAAAATCTGGTTATTAAAGACTGATTATCTATTCCTCCTATTGCCTGTTGCCTGTTGCCTTTTGCATGAGTGCCTATCTTCACTAGGAAATTTATTTTGCACGACTACTTATGACTGAAAAATTAACCGGTTTTGGAGTGGTGCTGGTGACAACGGCCAGCGAAACGGAAGCGGAACACCTAGCGATCGCCTTACTTAACGAGCGCCTGGCCGCTTGTGTCAGTATTTACCCGATGCGTTCCATTTATCGTTGGCAGGGACAGATTGAAAACGAGCGCGAATGGCAATTAGTGATTAAAACCGATTTAAAGCAGTTTGAGCAGTTATCGGCGAAGATACAGGAACTTCATAGCTATGCCGTCCCAGAAATCATCGCTTTACCGATTGTGGCGGGTTCTCAGACCTATTTAGACTGGTTAGCCTCCCATACCAGTGGGGTGTCAGAATAGACCAATCGGCAACTTGAGCGAAAAAAATCTATATAATTCTTAATAAACTATCTCAGGAAGCGCAAAAAGTTTTAATCTAGATGCTGATTAAATGTTTAAACATCTGGTTTTAAGACCGATCGCCTCCACGATTGGAGAACTCAGCACATCGTCAAGGGAGATAGTTAAAATCCAATGAGTCTTAAGGCAAGCGGTGGCAGCTCCTTAGCGCGTCCCCAACTCTATCAAACCGTCCCGGTATCTGCCATTACCCAAGCAGAACAACAAGACCGCTTTCTCGATAAACCCGAACTCAACGAACTGATCGCCTACTTCCAATCGGGGAGCAAGCGTTTAGATATTGCCCAAACGCTCACCCGGAACTCCGATTTGATCGTCTCGCGGGCAGCTAACCGGATTTTTACCGGTGGTTCCCCCATGGCCTACCTAGAAAAACCCCCCGTGGAAGAATTGGCCCTGGTGGGTGCGGGTAAAATGATCAACGTCCAGGAAGGGATGAAATTAGGAACCGTTACCTACGCTGAAAGCGGGTCTGGTGGCGGTGGTGGTTTCCTTGGTGGTTTAAAAGGGATTTTCGCCTCTAGCGGCCCGATTCCCCCCGGATTCCGACCGATTAACGTCTCTCGTTACGGTCCGAGCAATATGCAGAAGTCCCTCCGGGATTTATCCTGGTTCCTGCGTTATATTACATACGCGATCGTGGCCGGTGATACCAGTATCCTGATCGTTAATACCCGCGGTTTAAGGGAAGTTCTCGAAAATGCCTGTTCTATTGATGCCACCATCGTGGCCCTACAGGAAATGCGGGCCGCTTCGATCGAGTATTTCCAAAGAGACAAGGATGCGGCCACTTTAATCAGTGACTATTTCAATATCCTACTGGGGGAATTAAAGGCCCCCACCCCCTCTAATAAACTGCGTCAGCGTCCCAGTAGTGACCAACAGGGTTTAAGTCTTCCCCAAAGCTACTACAATGGCGCCGAAAAACGGCAAAAGTTTGTCATGAAAACCGGTTTATCGGAGTCGGAAAAATCTTCGATTATTAAGGCAGCCTACAGACAAATTTTTGAACGGGACATCACCCGCGCCTATAGTCAGTCCATTTCTGACCTAGAATCGAAGGTGAAAAACGGCGACATCTCGATGAAAGAATTCGTCCGTCGTCTCGGTAAATCGCCTCTCTATCGTAAACAGTTCTTTGAACCTTTTATCAATAGTCGCGCTCTAGAATTGGCTTTCCGTCATTTCCTCGGTCGCGGTCCTTCCTCCCGGGAAGAAGTGCAGAAATACTTCTCGATCGTCTCTAGCGGCGGTTTAGGGGCGTTAATCGATGCTTTAGTCGATTCTCAGGAGTATTCCGACTATTTCGGCGAAGAAACCGTTCCCTATCTCCGGGGTTTGGGTGCAGAAGCACAGGAATGTCGTAACTGGGGGATGCAGATCGACCTGTTTAACTACAGCGCACCTTTCCGCAAAGTTCCCCAATTTATCACCACCTTTGCTAAATACGATCGCCCCTTACCGGATCAGCACGTTTACGGTTCCGGAAATGACCCCCTAGAAATCCAATTTGGGGCAATTTTCCCGAAAGAAACCCGCGAACCTAGTTCTAGTCCCGCTCCCTTCAGTAAGGATACCAAACGTATCCTCATCCACCGCGGACCGGCGACTAATAACCAAAATAGCAACCCCGGCGCCCGAGGTGAATTCCCCGGTACTTTGGGACCGAAAGTTTTCCGTCTCAATAACGAGTTACCCGGTTCTAGCAATGGGGTAAGCGTTAAATTTGGCGAAAGTTCCACCCAAAGAGTCATTTTAGCGGCTTATCGTCAGGTTTTCGGTCGAATGCCCTACGAAGGTCAGCGTTTATCCGTGGCCGAGATTAAGTTAGAAAATGGCGATATTACTCTGCGCGAGTTTATCAAAACCCTAGCTAAATCGGAGGCTTTCCGGAAAATCTACTGGACTCCTCTCTATGTGGTGAAAGCGATCGAATATATTCACCGTCGTCTGCTCGGTCGTCCCACCTACGGTCGTCAGGAAATGAATCAATACTTCGATCTTTGCTCGAAAAAAGGCTTCTATGCTTTAATCGATGCCATTATCGACAGTCCTGAATATACGGAAGCTTTTGGCGAAGATACGGTTCCCTACGAGCGCTATCTAACTCCCCAAGGGATGCAGTTACGGATGGTGCGTTTGGGCAATCTCCGCGAAGATATCGGCCAAAGAGTTGATAAAGAGGAAACCCCGCGCTTTATTGAATTGGGTACACCGTCGAGTTCGATTCGCACTGAACCGGATATTCAATCTCGTGTCGGTCAAGGTGTCACGGTTCAACGGGAACAAACTAAGATCTTTAAACTGTTAACTAATCTGGATAAAGTTGCCGTACAAAATACTGTTCGCGCTGCCTATCGTCAGATTTTTGAACGGGATCTCGAACCCTATATCATCAATGCCGAATTTACCGCTTTAGAGAGTAAATTAAGCAATGCTGAGATCACGGTGAAAGAGTTTATTGAGGGTTTAGGTGGTTCGGATCTTTACCTGAAAGAATTCTATGCTCCCTATCCGAATACGAAAGTAATTGAATTGGGAACCAAGCACTTCTTAGGTCGCGCTCCCTTGAATCAAAAGGAAATCCAGAAATATAACCAAATTCTGGCAACTAAGGGATTAAAGGCCTTTATTGGTGCCATGGTTAATAGCATGGAATACCTACAATTATTTGGTGAAGATACGGTTCCCTATCGTCGTTTCCCAACTCTACCGGCTGCTAATTTCCCCAATACGGAACGCTTATACAATAAGCTGACTAAACAGGATAGTGAACTGGTTGTTCCCAGTTTTAAACCAGTAGTTAAGGTCGGTGGTTAGTTAGTCCTTGAAGTTAGTTAATTTAGCTCGTGTTTAACACGAGCTTTTTTTCAGGACAAATTACTGGCCAAAATTTATCATCGTCAATCAAGGGGATAACAATGAGCCAAATTAAAGTTAAAAACTTCGGTCCAATTAAGGCGGGTTTAGTAGAAAATGATGGTTTTATCGACGTTCGGAAAGTAACGATTTTTATCGGTAATCAAGGAACTGGAAAAAGTAGCATTGCTAAATTAATATCAACATTAAGCTGGTTGGAAAAAGCTCTATATCGTGGAAATTTAGAGGAAAAATATGTGACTAAATATAATCGTTTTGTTAAATCTTTTTGTCAATACCAAAATTTAACCAATTACTTTTTACCCGAAACCCAAATTGAATACAATGGAGATGTTTATCGAATTAGTTTTGAAAATGCTAAATTATCGATCGAGCGTACTGATAATTCAAAGTATCGAGTACCAAAAATTATTTATGTACCAGCAGAGCGAAACTTTTTGAGTGCAGTAAGATGGCCAGAAAAACTCAAAGGACTGCCAGAATCATTATATACTTTCTGGGAAGAATTGGATCGCTCACAACAGGAATTATCTGGCAGTTTGACTTTGCCAGTAGGTGAGGTCAAATTGGAATTTGATAAACTCAATAGACTGGCCAAGATTGTGGGTAGTGATTATCAACTAAATCTATCAGAAGCTTCCAGTGGTTTTCAGTCTTTTGTTCCTTTATTTCTCGTTTCTCGAAATATTGCTTTATCGATTAATCGAACTCAAGAAACTTCCGGCAATGAACTCAGTGGAGAGGAGCAAAAAAGATTAAAAATGGAAATCGAGAAAATTATCTCTAATGATAATCTTTCCGATGACCTAAAAAGGGCAGCACTAGAAGTGTTATCTTCTAAATACCGCAACGAGTGTTTTGTAAATATTGTGGAAGAAATCGAGCAGAATCTATTTCCTCAATCGCAGAAAAAGATTTTATATAAATTATTTGAATTTGCCAATTTAACCCAGGGAAATAAACTAATTTTAACTACTCATAGTCCTTATATTATCAACGATCTAACCCTAGCTATCAAAGCGGATAAAGTTATCAAAAAAATCCTATCATCAGCGATTTCTAACGCCGATTATCTCCAAGAAAAGCTCAACCAAATTGTCCCGAAAGCCTCTTGTATAGCGGCAGAAGATGCTATTGTATATGAATTAACAGAGCAAGGAAAAATCCGAGAACTTGCTACATATAATGGTTTACCTTCTGATGAAAATTATCTCAATCTTTCCCTGGGAGAGACAAATCAGCTTTTTGATGATTTACTGGAAATCGAAGAACAGTTATGAAGATAAATTTCTTTGATAAAAAATGTCAGAGTCAAACCCCTCGGCATAAATTTGGAATTTGTGATCAGCCACCTCCCCCAGAAACTCCCGCTTATTTAGATACAGAAAATCCCAGGGATTGGATTGCTATTGTGGAAAACTCTCAAGAAATTGAAGTGACATTTACCGCTATTGATAAATGTATTGAAATTAGAAAAGTCGATGGTAGTGGTATGGATAAACGCTGTGATGGAATGCTGACCTATGCCAATTGTTTGATTTTTGTAGAATTAAAAGAACGAAAGGGGAAAAATTCGGGGTGGGTAGGAGACGGAGAAGAGCAACTAAGAAACACAATTCGGGTATTTATTGAAAATCATGGTATAGAGGATTATTCATCTAGAAAAGCCTACATTGCCAATAACAAAAAGCCTACCTTTCAGACTTCACAAACAGAGAGGATGGAAAAATTTCGCCAAGAAACTGGGTTTAGATTAATCATTCAAAATATCATCAAAATTGACTGATTTAATTCTCTTTGATTCGGTGGCTCTGAAGATATTGATTTTCTAGAGTGTAGAGATATCCTAGTTTGATGTTGAATCTCACCCTGCCGACCGCCTTCGTTATCTCAATATCCCAAAGCTAACCCATCGGACCGAGGTTCGCAATTTGCCGGATAATTTGACCCTTGCCAAAATGGGAGGAATCTGCGATCGCTACCTGATGGCCTCTGGGGGTTAATCCGGGCAGTAATTCGGGGGCTGCACCCCTTTCTAAAAGTACGCTGTTTCCCCGTAAAAATCGCCATCTAGGGGCATCAAGGGCGGTTTGAGGATTGAAATGATGGTTAACCATGTTTACCGCCATTTATCGGGGGCCTTGGGGTTGCATCGGCGCACCCATCAAAATTGCCATCATCCCAACGGAGAAAACTGGGGATAATCAGATGAAAAGGGCGTTTAGCGGGGGTAATGGGGTTAGGATGACCCAATTCGAGGGTAAAACCACTAGCAAGATTATGTAGGGCGATTCCCGTCTGGGGGACTAAAATAGCAATGGCAAAACCATCAAAATTGGATTGAAACTTTACAATACCGGAAAATCTCGATCGCTTGTGGCCAGATAGACGGTTCCCTTCTGGGGTTTTTGGTAGAATTAATGGTGCGAACAAGTGTATTAATCGAGAATTTCTCACCTTCCCCCATGGAAGTTGGAAGCATTAAGTCTCGGTGACTTCTAAACTGTCCACAATTGTCCGAAAGCTTTCTAATCCAGCTTCGAGGTTTTCCATAATCTCCAAAGCCAACACATCGGGGTCAGGCAGGTTGTCAAGGTCGGTTAAACTTTTATCTTTCAGCCAAAATATATCGAGGCTGGTTTTATCCCTGGCGATAATCTCATTATAGGTGAATTTTCGCCAACGTCCTTCGGGATTCTGTTCTGAATAGGTTTCGCTGCGTTGATGACGATTTTGGGGATGATAACAGGTGATGAAGTCCTGTAAATCGTCGGGTTTTAAGGGGTTTTTCTTGAGGGTAAAGTGAATATTGGTGCGAAAGTCATAAAACCAGATAGCTTTTGTCCAAGGGTCTTTAGCGGCGGGTTTATTATCAAAAAAGATGACGTTGGCTTTCACTCCCTGTTTATAAAATACGCCGGTGGGTAATCTGAGGATAGTATGCAGGTCGGTGGTTGATAATAGTTGTTTGCGGACGGTTTCCCCGGCGCCACCCTCGAAAAGGACGTTATCGGGGACAACCACGGCAGCTTGTCCTGTGCTTTTGAGCATGGAACGAATATGCTGGACGAAGTTGAGTTGTTTATTAGAAGTGGTTGCCCAAAAATCCTGACGATTATAGGTTAAGTCTTCCTGGTCCTGTTCCCCGTCTTCATTAGTGAAAGTTAGGCTGCTTTTTTTGCCGAAAGGGGGATTAGCAAGGACATAATCGACGCTAAGGGGAGAAGGAGCAATCAGAGCATCGGTGGAGGCGATAAAGCATTGCTCATCGTTAATATCGCCGATATTATGCAGAAACATATTCATCAATGCCAGGCGTCTTGTATTGGCGACGATTTCATTACCGTGAAAGGTGCTTTTTTTGAGAAATTCTTTCTGTTCTCGGTCTAAGGGATGATTTTTGACCAAAAAGTTATAGGCTGCCAGAAAAAAGCCGCCGGTTCCACAGGCAGGGTCAGCAATAGTTGCCATGGGTTGGGGACGCAAGCATTCTACCATGGCCCAAATCAAGGGCCGGGGGGTGAAGTATTGGCCGGCACCGCTTTTGGTGTCTTCGGCGTTTTTTTCTAGAAGTCCTTCGTATATGTCGCCTTTGACATCCGTTTCCATCATCACCCAGTTTTCTTCATCTATCATGGTGATGATTTTGAGCAGTTTGGCAGGGTCTTGGATTTTATTTTGAGCTTTGGTGAAGATTTGCCCTAATAAGCCTTTTTTTTGCCCTAATTCGCGTAATATGCCGAGGTAATGAGCTTCGAGGTCGGCCCCTCGTTTGCTCCGCAGACTTTGCCAGTCGTATTCAAAGGGGATGCCGATTTTGGGATTATAGGGCGGTTTGGCGTATTCATCAGCCATTTTCAGGAATAGGAGGTAGGTGAGTTGTTCAAGGTAGTCCCCATAACTGACCCCATCATCCCGCAGGGTGTTACAAAAACTCCAAACTTTTGAGACAATTGAGGCGGTATTCATGACATTGGTTTGTTTATTAGGGTTTTATTGGCGTTTTTTGGCTTTTTCATAAGCAGGGTCATGTTCAGCAAAGCTTAGAATAACCACTCGTTTAGGAGAAGGTTTGTCATGGATGCGATAAACAAGACGGTAGGGGGTTCCATTCCAATCGATTTCTAAGGCACGACATCCTTTGAGTTTTCCTGTTAAGTTATGACTAGGAAATCCTAACGTTTGATAGGGGTCTAAGGCGAGTATTTTTTGATAGTTTTGCCATTTTTGTTGCAGTTTTGGCGGTAATTGCGAGATGTCATTTTGTAATTCTTTGACGCTTTGAACAATATAAGGATTTTTAGCTTTGCTCATTGGCAACCCACTGTTTTAGCTCATCTTCGTCAATTTCTTGGTCTGCTTGGATAAGAGTAATTAATTGACTGGGATTATCTAATTGGGGCAGTCTTTCTATAGCTAAAGCTTCGGCTGACAGGGTTTGAGGATTGTCTTCGAGGATGACAATAACTTCGACTTTTGCCCCTTGGGGAAGTTGGGGGGTGTCGATTTTTATTGTTCCATCGGATTGAACGAAGGTGGTTTGACGAATTGCTTGTGCCATTTCTGTACTATATTTTGTGTGATTTTTTGATTGGCTATGATTAGATTTTGCTACAAGTATCAGATTTTTTGACCACTTTATCACCCCATCAATCCGTACTGTGATTTATGTGATTTTTTGATTGGCTATGATTAGATTTTACTACGAATATCAAAAGTTTTTGAATTGAGCATCCCATCAATCCCTCAATCATAGTCCTCATTTAATCATTCCTAATCATAGTTTTGGTTTTGGTTTCATGACTCGTTTAAATTCTAAGCTTCTTGAGCCAAAGTTAATTAGTAAACCGATGGGAAGTCTATAAATTTCTATATAATTAATGGCTTGTGCGAGGTGAACATCTTCAAGTTTAATGACGGCTTTGATTTCTAACATTATCCTTCCTTCTACGAAAAAATCAACTCGTCTTGTGCCGATATGTGTTCCTTTATAAATGATATTCATTTCGTGTTCTTGACTAAAGGAAATTCCTTGATATGTCATTTCTATGGCTAAGGCGCGCTGATAGATTTTTTCCTGAAAGCCGTTTCCTAGTATGCGGTGTACTTCCATGGCACAACCGATTATTTTACCTGTTAATTCGCTGTCTGGATATTGAGAAGAAACGTAACTCATGCTATTGACTTGATACGATTTTTTGATTGGCTATGATTAGATTTTACTACGGGTCGCATAATTTTTCTAACCACCCGTACTGTGATTTATGTGATTTTTTGATTGGCTATGATTAGATTTTACTACAAGTATCAGATTTTTTGACCACTTTATCACCCCATCAATCCCTCAATCATAGTCCTCATTTAATCATTCCTAATCATAGTACGAGTTTCCCCTCAAAGGCCCGTTTTAAGATGCTTTGGCGCAATGCCTCTGCTTTGTCTAAGTTCTCGGTGAGGGTGGCTTCTAATTGGTCACATACTGATAATCTTGACTCGATTTCTTGCACAATTTGCGTTTGTTCTTGGAGGGAAATATAAGGAAAAGGATAGTTACATAATTTTTCACCATTAATATTGGATTGATTTACCCCATCGGTTTTTACTTTATTACCATGATTCTTGGCTATTGTGCTGTTAAGAAAATAAGTCAAGTATTTAGCATTTACAATAGAGTTAATTTGATTAATTCTAATTAAATATCCAGCAAAAATAGCAGGTACTTTTCCTGAGTATATAGCTGTCTTTCCTACTAATTCAGGACTATTTGTTCGGTTAAATAGAACATCATTCTCCTGAAGAAGGTACTGTCTAATTTCGTCTTCATTACTTGTAAAAACAAGGTCAGACCAATCTATAATTCCGTTTTGGATGTTACCCATTCTAAGAACAGGAATTTTTCCTTCTTTTTGTGATTTTGATGATGTTCCATATTCCGTTCCTATCGTCATGTAACCCAATTTCACCCACATCCAACCATTAGGTAAACTGGGTAAATTGCTTAATTCTTCTTTGGTGAGGGGAGGTAAATCTTTTGGCTGTTGGGGTTTGGTGGGTTTTTTGGTTTCCTTGCCGTTATTTTCCCATTCTTTAAGCGCTTGTTTCCAGTCTTCTAATTGTTGCTGATAATGGCGTTTTCTTTCAGCTTTAATCTGTTCTAATAGGGTATCACCATCCTCTAGACTGTCTTGATGTGTGTTGCGCCATTTTTCGGTTAATTTGCCCTCAAATGCCCATTTTAACACCGCTTGACGGTAGGTTTTTAGTTGTTCTAGCGCTTTTTTCAGGGATGCAACCCCGTTATCTAATTCCGAGAATAATTCTTCAATTTTCTCGACAATTCGATGTTGTTCAGGTAGGGGAGGGAGGGGAACAAGTAAATGAGAAGCATTTTGAACGGTTACTTGAGGCTGTGCAGTTCCAGTAACAAGCTTTGTTTTATCAATGGACTGAAGGCTATAATAGAGATACTTTTTATAAGTATCTCTATTAATTATGTCCAAAACTAGAGAGTTATTAGTAATAAAGCACTTAGGAGGTGAATAATTAATTGTTCCACTGTAAGCACCTCTACAGGATATTAATACCTGTTCAGTTTCATAGTGATAAACATTATAATAGCCGATAATTCCATTAGCTCCAAATACTGGATGTTTTCCATTCTCTAATAAACTTTTAATTGCTAAATTCTTCCCATATTTAATATTGGCGATATCATTTAATGTTACCCACTTCCATCCTTGGGGTAAATCTGAATAATTTGAGTTTGAATCAGTCATAATTAATAAAAATCACTCCTCTTGATGATTAATAATAGTTGTCATTTTTGCAATTAAATCAGGGATATTGTCTTGGGATGTTTGCCAAAGCGTGATTAATCTAACCTCTGAATAGTCATGAATAATTTTATCTCGCATTCCTGCCATTTTCCGCCATTCTATTTGTGGATAGAGACAGGGAAACTCATCAGGAATATTTTTACTCGCTTCCCCAATAATTGCCAAAGCCATCATCACTGATAAAACTCTCTCCTCATTTTGTTCAAATTCCTCAAAAGATAAATTTATGGTTTGTTCTTGGATTATTTTAGCATATTTTAAAATATCCTCTAGATAATTTTTGACAATCCTTTTCATAGATAAACTGTCTCATTGAGAATCTGTTCACGAAGGGCAGCTTTTAAGGATTTTTTATCAATTAAATCCACAGGAAGACCAAGTTTATCACTAATTAAATACTCAACTTCTACTAAATCAAATAAGGTGGGGACTTGGGAAAACTCTACTAAAATATCCACATCACTATCTTTAGTTTGTTCTCCCCTGACATAGGAACCAAAAAGTCCTAATTCAAGGATTTTAAACCTCTCTATTAAAAAGGGCTTATAAAGGATTAAAATTGCTTTGATTTCCTCTAAAGTTTTCGGTTTAACTTCTTCGGGTTTCAGTTCAGAGGAAAGCTGTTCAACGAGGCATTTTTTATCCATCGGCGATAATTGCTTGGCTAATTCCATCACATCTTGTAAGGTCATATTTACTCCTTAATTTGTAGGAAATAATTCCTCAATAACTGACAAATATTCAGTAATTGCGTCTTGAATGTTGCTTAACCCTTCTTTCTCTGTCTCTCCCTGGGACCAACAACCGGGCAACCCCGGACAACAGACGATGCAGCCTTCTTCGGATTGATAGAGAATGATTTTATGTTTCATGATTTAGGAGTCCTTTTGATTTCGTATTTTATGCCACTAAAGCGGTGTTTAATTCCTCGATAATAGCCTCCATCTCATCGCCAAAAAGCTGATGGAGTTTACCGATTCCCCCCATACTATCAAAAGGGGTATAGTCCAAATCCTCTCGCTCTAAGGCAAAAGAACTGATAATATGTTCCTTGATGGCCCGTAGCCATTGCATCTGTTCTTGATTGAATTTTACTGATGCGCCCGCCTGTTTTTGAAAAACCCAAGTTTGAAAAGCTTTATCGATGCGTTTTTCATGGGGGGTTAAAACCTCATCTAAGCCAATAACACGCCGGATTAGGGCAATTAACGCCGTTAACTCACTGGTGGGATTGCTTGGCACCGCTTCTATCTGTTGATAGGCTGCCCATACCCTCACCGGCGCTAGGTTGGGGCGGTCTTTTTTGAGAATATCTAAGACTTCCTTGACCATTTTATAGGTGACGGGACGCTGTTGATAGGGCAGGTTATAGAGGATACGCAGGGCGGTGATTTCGTCCTTATTTGCCTCAATAAAGGCTGTAAAGTCATTTATTAGGGCTTGATTGTCTATCCGTTGCGCTTCACTCCATCCTGAGAATGTCACCCTATCCAGATTCTGAGTATCTATGTACTGTTCGTGTACTTTCCGCACATTCTCAAGGTAATGACTCAATTCCCCAGTCAAATAGCCAGCAGCTGCACGAGTAAGGGCTTTTTCCGCCGCTTTTAACTGTTCTGGGGTCGGATTTGTGGTTTGATAGGTTTCTTTGGCCCTATCCTCAATATTATCGGGGTCTGTGGCATTAAGCAGGGCTTTGGCCATATCTCCCAAAGTTGCCCCTCCGGTGATTTCTTTTATCTTTTCAGCTTCTTTTGGCGTGATTTGTCGTTCTAATCGCGCAAAACGACAGGCTAGGGAGATATAGGCATCGCTATCGTCTGTTCCCATCATAATGCCCATCATCAGGTCTTTTAAGGGGACACTGGATTTTCTTTCCAGAGGCCGGCTATCGGTTTTGGCTGATTGTTCCACACCGACAGCATCGATGATAATAAAGTGAGTTTTGGCAGAAAGGGCCGATTGAGAGACTTTTTTGAGACCATCATGGTCAAGGGTGCGTGTACCTCGTCCTTTCATCTGTTCGTAGTAGTTTCGAGATTTGACATCCCGCATAAAAATTAAACACTCAAGGGGTTTAACATCGGTTCCCGTGGCAATCATATCGACTGTGACGGTGATACGGGGATTAAAATAATTTCTGAACTGAGAAAGCACAGATTTCGGGTCTTCTGGCGATTTATAGGTAACTTTTTTGCAAAAATCGTTCCCTTCGCTAAATTCTTCCCGGACTATCTGAATAATATCGTCAGCATGGCTGTCATCCTTGGCAAAAATCAGGGTTTTCGGGACTTCTTGGCGATGGGGAAATAATTCTGGCAGTTTATCGCGAAAGGTGCGGATAATTTGGCGTATTTGGCTGGGATTGACCACATCTCGGTCAAGTTGCTTGCCGGTATAGACAATATCCTCGTCCGGTTGTACCCAGCGTTTTTCACGGGTTAATTTTTCCCTTTTTTCGATGTATTCCCTGAGAATACGCCCGCCATTCTTGGTTATCTCCGTTTCAATAATATAGACTTGATAATCTACGTTTACGCCGTCCATTACCGCTTGTTTGTAGCTGTATTCACTAACCACATTTTCATGGAAAAAGGCAAATGTCCGCACGTCGGGAGTGGCGGTTAAACCAATCAGAAAAGCGTCGAAATATAATAAAACCTGTTGCCAAACGTTGTAAATCGAGCGATGACACTCATCGATGACGATAAAATCGAAGAATTCAAGAGGAACTTTCGGATTATAGACCACGGAGACGGGTTGTTTCCCTTGTACTAATTCATTTGGGTTGGTTTGTTCGGCAGCCTCATCGAGACTTTCGCCTTTAAGGATAGAATACAGTCTTTGAATGGTTGAGATGCAGACCTGAGCATCTTTGGCCAGATAACTGGAGGATAATCGCTGAACGTTGTAAAGTTCGGTAAATTTTCGGTTATCATCATTAGGAACAAAATTCATAAACTCCCCTTCAGCTTGTTCTCCTAAGTTTTTGGTATCGACTAGAAATAACACCCGTTTGGCATCGGCAAACTTTAGGAGGCGATAAATAGCGGTAATAGCGGTGAAGGTTTTGCCGCTTCCCGTGGCCATCTGCAGCAAGGCCCGGGGAAAATTTCGCTTAAAGGAGGCTTCTAAGTTGGTAATAGCTTTAATTTGACATTCTCTCAGTCCATTCGGGTCAAGGGGGGGAATATCTTGCAGTTTATCCCGCAAGCTTTTGGGTTTATCTTGCCATTCTTGCAGGGTTTCCGGTCGGTGAAAGGAAAAAACAAGACGGGAACGAGGTTTCGGGTCGCGGCGATTGGTAAAGCGCGTCAGCTTGCCTGTGCTTTCGTAAATAAAGTTAAGGGGCCGGTTATTGATATATTTCAGCCTACTATTAGCGTATTTGTTTGATTGTTCCTCCGCCACCGTTAAACAGAAGCCTTTTTCCTCTCGTTTGGCCTCAATAATACCGACGGGTTCTCTATCCACAAACAGGACATAATCAGCGAATCCAGTATCGGTTCGATATTCCCTGATAGCCACCCCTAAACTGGTATTGAAGTGGATTTCTTTTTTATCTTGGACAGACCATCCCGCTTGACGCAATTTTTCGTCAATCAGTTCACGCGATTGGTTTTCTGGGGTTTGATTGCTGGAAGGCATGGTTAGCAAATTTGGCGCGATAAGCTGACTAATTTAACGGCAAATGTCAATATTTATCTTTATCTAAGCAGATTTTAGAAAGTTTTTTTCTATCTTAATGTTAATTATCAGTGGTCGGAGATAAGATATTAAGAAATGTCAATTATCGCTATTCTTACTGACCCTCAATAAATTAAAATCAGATCATAAATGCGATCGCTTGCTCAATTCTCGATGATTAATCTAGAGGCTAAAATCAGCAACTGAGACAATTAACCTTTTTCCAGCTACCGAGTTTAGGTGGTAAGCTGTTGACTATCTAAATTACTCGTTAAGACTGTCTATGAGCAGGGAGAGGCAGTTAGAGCATTTGTACTAAATTTTCAATACGCAGTTTAAATTCAGTGCAGCTTAGTCCGCTAAACGGTAGTGAACTTGACAATGTAGTTGATATTGTTACCGAACAGGGACGAAAAGATAGAATCAGAGAGCGCATACTTAAGGCCGGCTAAATAAATCTAAAAACCTTGTTGGGTAAGAATTTTAGACTTTTTGTCAATCAAAAAATACCAGAGCTGGGAGTGAGCAGGGGGAAAATTCAGGTACTTTTTCCCTGAAAATTAGGATTGACCCTAAATAGCTGGGCAAAAAATTGAGAAAA
The DNA here is from genome assembly GCF_050500235.1 of Microcystis protocystis FBCC-A270. Taxonomy (NCBI): domain Bacteria; kingdom Bacillati; phylum Cyanobacteriota; class Cyanophyceae; order Chroococcales; family Microcystaceae; genus Microcystis; species Microcystis protocystis. The sequence goes on along the minus strand of NZ_CP191407.1, from coordinate 2,827,566 downwards.
ACAGCAAAAAAGCGCAGTTACCCCCTTGACAAATAGCCAAAACTAGGCATTAGTTAAATTTAATGATTTTTTAATAAAAACCGCCTTCTATCACCAGAAAAAGCTATCGGTAGATTTTTATCCGAGTAATGTAATCATCTTTACAACTATCGGGGATCAAAGGATGTTAGGGTGAAGGAGCGATGACAAATCCACTTTAAGATCACCTCAATTGCTATGGCACAGATTCTCGATCCCCTCCCCAACGGCAAGAAAAATAGTATTCTTTGTTGCTATGTCAATGCGACCAATCATATTCAAATTGTTCGCATCACCAATATTGCTAACTGGTATTTTGAAAGGGTGGTTTTCCCCGGGCAGCGTTTAGTATTTGAGACCCTAGCGGATGCTTTCTTAGAGATTCATACCGGGATGATGGCCAGTGCCATCCTTTCCGATAATATCCCCTGTGAACGCCTTTATATCAGCGATGGGGATGACGATGACTCCGACGGTCAACTAGAGGGGGAAATATTCTACCCCCATTCCCTAGGGGAAAGTCAAGGGGCGAAAATTGACAATACCGTACCCTTCGGTTTAACTTTAGCTTCCGCCTAGCTAATAACCTAATCTGATAATTCCCCTCGCACGAGAATCACAGTGCAATTAACCGCACGGGCAATCGTCGAGGGGATATTGCCATTTAATAACTGATTGAGCAAACTTTCCCTAGATGCACCCAAAAGCACCAAAGAACAGTCTTCCGATTCCACCAGATTAATTATTGCCTCAGCTGGAGAGGCCGAAGGAATCGGTAAAGGCACAATCGGCTGTGCGATCGCTTTCTGTAAAGATGCTTGTAAAACTTCCAAAATAGACAGATCTGGCAGTAACTCCGTCGGAGAATAGATTTTACATAACCAAAGTTTGGGATAATCCGAAGACTCGGACAAGGACAGCAAACTAGGCAATAATGCTAAGGCGCGTTCGGCATTGGGACCGCCGGCGGTGGGAATCAGCCAAATCCTTTCCCGGTTAGGATCATTGGGAAAACAATCCTTTGTACCCAATTTTACCAAAATGGTTTCACAGGGAGCTTGGGCGATCAAAGTATCGACTAAAAACCCAAAAATCGCCCCAGTGGTGGATCTTTCCCCCGTCCAACCCATAATTAATAAATTGCTGTGTCGTTCGCGAATCGTGGCTAAAATCCCGTCGGCGATATCCTGAGCCACCGAAATTTGTGTATGAACAGAGATATTCTGCTGTCGCGCTAATCTTTCCAGACGATGAAGTAATTTGCGTCCTTCCCGCGTATCTACCCGGACTTCCGCCGGAGAACTAAGACGAGGTACAGTAATCACATAGAGACAATCTATCTCATAATTGCGTTCACGGGCGACAGCAGCGGCAATTTTAAACAAAGCGGTAGCGGTGTCGGGATTGGCAATAGGTAACAAAATCCGGCCTATTCCCACAGCCGGAGAACGAGTTTGATAAACCACATAGGAAGGGGTAGTGGGTTGAGGCAGTTGACAAACCCCCCCCAATTGATCGGCTTCCACCCGGATAATATCGGTGCGGGTGATGATCCCCACCAGTTTTTGACCATCGGTAACGGGTAAACGGGAAAGCTGATAGCGATTTAACAGAAATAAAACATCGCTTAAAGCTGCTTGGGGAGCTACAGTAATCGGATTGGGAGTCATGATCTCCCGCAGGACAGTTTGACTGTTTTTTGATCGCCATTTATCCAGATCACTTTGGGTAAAAATCCCCAATAGTCGCCCCTGTTCCACCACGGGAAAACCGCGATGATGGGAACGGGACATAATTTTCACCACTTCCCCTAGGGGTAAATCCGCCGGCAGAATTTCCACCTGCGATTGCATCACATCTATAGCCGACAGATGGGCCAACACATCATTAGCAGGGGTTTCCTCGTTGAGAATAATACCACTAGCGGAAAGTAAATGCTGATAGAGAGAACCGGGTAGAATGCTTTCGGCAGTGATATAAGAAACGGCACAGGTCAACATCAGGGGCAGCACAACATTAAAATTGTGATGCAGTTCAAAGACAATCACGATCGCCGTTACCGGAACCCTGACTACTCCCGTAAAAAAGGCCCCCATACCGGCTAAAGCATAACTAGGTTCGCTGCCGAAACCCATAATTTTCGTCTCGATTCCCCCCACCAGAAACCCCAAACAGGAGCCCAACACCAAAGCAGGGGCGAGCAGTCCTCCCGGTGCGCCGGAACTATAGGAAATCATCGTCAGGAAAAAATAGACCACAAAAGCGAGGGCGGTATTCTGCCAACTTAATTCCCCTGCCAGCAAAAATTCGCGTAAACCGGTATTATCTCGAAAAAAGTCGGGTAAAAAAGCCACTACCGTTCCCGATAAGCAACTGACCAGACCGATGCGCCAAGCTAAAGATAACCGCCAACGCCGCTGCATCTGGCTACAAAAAAGGATGCCTTGATTGAATAAAGCCCCCAATAAGCCCGCTAAAACCCCCAAAAGGCAATAAATGGGTATTTCTTGGGCAGAGAAGCTAATATTGGCATATTCAGTGATGATCGAGGGGGTATTCTGCAGCATCATCGAAACCACGGCCCCGGTAAAGGAAGCCACGATCGCCGTTTCTAGGGTCATACTGGAAACATCGCGCATTAATTCCTCGATCACAAACAGGACCCCGGCGATGGGAGTAGTAAAACCGGCCGCTAACCCGGCGGCTGCCCCGGCTGCGATCATCTGACGACGGTGATCGGGACTGGTGGGCAGCCAGACGCTTAATTGGGCCGCCAGGGCTGCCCCGATGTGTACCGTGGGGGCCCGACGACCAAGGGTTAAACCACCGCCAAGGATCAGGATCGCCCCGATCATTTTTACGACGGCGACGCGCCAAGACAGGGGCAAAGGGTATTTAGCTAGGGCTGCTTTTACTTGGGGAATACCCCCCCCGGCGGCTGCGGGGGAGAAGTGTTCCACAATCCAGCCGGCGCTATAACCAAGCAGAAAACCGCCGAGGGGCAAAACTAGGAAAGGAGAGGAATTGGCTACTAGATGCACCCGCCAACCACCTAACCAACCGATGCCCAATTTCAGGATAATAGCGGCAAGGGCGGAGAGAATTCCGATTAAACAGGCGACCAGTAAAGCATAACGACTATCGGTGGCGCTACGTCCGAAGTGTTGGGATTTAAACCACTGACGGAGGTTTTGGTAACGGGCAAAAAGTCCCATAATTATCAGGGAGAATCAAGGCAATGGCAGGGCGAGGATTTATTTCGGGTTGGCTGAATAAATCTAAAAACCTTGTGGGATAAGACTTTTAGACCTTTTTGAAATCCAAAAGTGCCGAGACCGGGAGTACTCAGGGGGAAAATTCCAGGACTTTTCCCCTGAAAATTAGGTAATTGACTACCTGAAAATCGGTAAAACCCTACACCCTACACCCTACACCCTACACCCTGCTCCCACCAACAAACTTTTTCAGCAAACCCTAATTATGTTAATTTGGCTCAAGTGCCGAAGCTCGTATCATATTTTTTAGCTAATGTCAATAAAGTTATGAAACGATTCCTGTTATTATTTTGTGTTCTCGTCAGTTTTTTGCTATTTATCAGCCTTAAAATCGATTTTTCCTTGTCCGCACTAGCTCTAACTCGACAACAGCTAGAAGGACCGGGGCAGCTGTTGTATCAATCCCGTCATAGTTTGCGCGATGATGTCGGTAGTCCTTGGCAGGTGGTGTTATTCAAACGAGTTAAAGATGGGGAAACGGTAGAAATTAGTTTGCGCTTGGTGGGATTTCCAGAGGGGATTGAGTTTCTTCACCCGGAAAGATTAACGATAACCACTGCTAAAGGTCAAATTTTAGCGGCTGAGGATGCTTTTGCCCAAGAATCACCCGCAGCTAACGTTGGTCAATACAAGATGCAGGATATCTTAACGCAGCTACCCGTTACCGAAGCGATCGAGCTTTCCCTACCCCTAGACAATCCCCGCGCTCTCACTATCCCGACTCCTGTACTTTTGGAATGGCAAAGTCTGCTTTTTTCCGTAAATGGAGGAAATCCCAATCACTGAGCTACAATAAAATCACTACCATCAGGATTTACTCTCAGAAAATTTCAATTATCTGACTACAGTTCTAAAGCTTCGTAGATGTATAATTTATTCAAAAAACCGACGCTGCTGAATTGATAACTAGGTAAAGGGGGAGGGAACGATAATTCTGTTTGATAAACGCTGAAAATGAGAAAATTCTTTCTAGTGGTGTTAGTGGCGATCGCTTCTTGTAAAAAAGGATGACCCGTATCCACCAACATTTTACAGTAACCGCGTAAGAGAGCTTGCACTTCGGGGGAAGCTTGCGCCCGAGCGCAGACATTATCCTTAAGATAGCTAGTTAACCTCTGGGAAGCGTATTGTTCGTAATCTTGACGATTAGGGTTAGTTGTCAGCAATATACCCGCAATTACCCCTAAAACCACTCCTAACACCATTCCCCCTAACCGCGCCAATTTCATAAGCTCTCAAATCATCACTCACTTACCCTAACCATAGCCTGAATTAGGATAAAAAACCTCTTGTCAACCATTCGTCTTGTGTTATACTTGGAAAAGTGTACGGCGAGCGTAGCCAAGTGGTTAAGGCAGTGGATTGTGGTTCCACCACTCGGGGGTTCGAGTCCCCTCGTTCGCCCTCTTTTCAAAGATCGCTAATTGTTCTTTTCCTATATCTTCCCTATCGACAAAGGATTTCTCGGCTAGTGAGAGAGAGTCTATCTTTCTCTAGAAAAGTCGCATTTCATCCATTGCTTAAAAAGACAATGGCTTTCATGCTCCCGTGTTATTTCGGTAAAATAAAAGTCCATCTTCCTCAGCACAATGACGAGAAAAGAACGGCCCCACTCGTGGTTCTCAAGAAAACCCTTGACCTGGCAACAATCGCGGGCCATGTGGCGCGATTTATGGTTAGAAGCGTCCCTCGATTTTCCCTATCTAGCTTTGATTGTTAGTTCTTGTGCGATCGCTACCTTTGGCTTAGTTGCCAATAGTGCAGCCGTGATTATTGGAGCGATGATTATTGCCCCTTTGATGTTGCCGATTCGTAGTCTGGCTTTTGGTGGTTTAATTGGTAGTTGGCGATTAATTCGTAAGTCAGCCCTGGCGATTTTAGTTGGTACGATTATCGCTTTAGCGATAGCTTGGTTGCTAGGATTATTAATCGGAATTTCTGAATTTGGTAGTGAAATTCAAGCCCGTTCTCAACCGAATCTTTTAGATTTAGGAGTGGCAATTACGGCAGGGGCAATCAGTGGTTATGCCAAAATAGAACCGAAAATTTCAGGTACTTTAGCGGGAACAGCAATCGCCGTGGCTTTAATGCCACCAGTTTGCACGATTGGTTTAGGATTATCCCAAGGCAATTGGATCCTAAGTTTGGGGGCGACTCTGTTATATATTACCAATTTATTAGGCATTGCTCTCGCCTGTTTGTTGGTCTTTTTGCTGGCAGGTTATTCTAGTTTTCATCGGGCGCGTAACGCTCTAATTTTGACTTCTATCCTGACAGCGGTTTTGCTAATTCCCTTAGGAATAAGTTTTGCAACTCTGGCTAATCAAGCTCGCTTAGAAAGGCTGATCAAAAAAGCTTTATTACAACGAACGATTACTTTTCAACGGGCAGAATTATTGGAATCTTCGATTAATTGGCTCAAGCAGCCTCCCCGGGTGAGATTAGTCGTAAGAACTGCGGAAAGTATTACCCCCAGACAGGTAGAATTGTTGGAAGAATTTATTACTAAGGAAATGGGGCGACCTTTTCAATTAAATGTCTTGGTTTCTAAGGTTAATGAAGTCACTTCCCCGGAATAGCGTCGAGAAAATTGGCTGAAGTAATGACAAACAAGGATTAATTCGCTATCTTAATGTTTGATATTTAATCTATAGGTAGGGTTCAGGTGAGTGGCGGCAATCGACCAGAAAGCACGGCTTATGTGCGGATAATTAAGCAATCTTGGCAAACGGGGAAATTAGAGGGAGAAGTGCGGACGGAACAATATCAATGGCGTTTTCAGTGGCATTTTCTTCAAGGCAAGTTATTAGTACAACCTTCCCTAGGTAGGGCTTTGATTTTTGAACCCTTGAATCGGTTTTTAGAACGCTACGATTATCAATTAGAACCGGGAGGAGATTATGAATTTACGGTGCGCTCAAAATTTTAAATATGGGGGATTGAATTACAGCCTTTCTCCTAAGGATGAAGTTTAACTTAATTTGGCATCATAAAAGGAAAACCTTGTACCTCATCATTAAGATAACTGCCTATTGATCAAAAGAAATTGACGGTTTATGGACAACCCGGCCGAGATACTAGGTTTTTAAAGGAAGTTTTTTGATTTAAATCCTGCCGGTTAGGCTAAAATTCAGCCATACTAAAGCGTTATATTAACGATCAGAATTTTTAGGAACAAGGGAAATGACGCAAGAACAGAAGGTTTCAGTGGGTATTGTCGGCGCTTCCGGATATGGTGGCGTACAGTTGGTACGTTTGCTCAAAGAACATCCCTTCGTAGAATTAGCCTATCTGGGGGGCGATAGTAGCGCCGGAAAACCCTACAGTGATTTATATCCCCATCTCGGTCATAGCATTAATCTTAATGTGGAGGCGATCGATTTAGAGATAATTGCCTCCCGTTGTCAAGTGGTTTTCTTGGGTTTACCCAATGGTTTAGCCTGTGATTTAGCCCCTCCTTTGCTCGCTAAAGGGTGTAAAGTTTTGGATCTGTCGGCAGATTATCGTTTTACTAGCCTAGAAACCTATAGTAAATGGTATGGCAAGGAACGTCAGGATCAAGCGATCGCATCTACGGCTGTGTACGGTTTGCCGGAACTTTATCGGGAAGAGATTAAAAATGCCTCTTTGATCGGTTGCCCCGGATGTTATCCTACTGCTAGTTTAATGGCGATTTCTCCCCTGTTAAAACAGGGTTTAATTCTCCCGGAAACCACGATTATTGATGCCAAATCGGGAACTTCGGGAGGGGGAAGACAAGCTAAGATTAATATGTTATTGGCAGAAGCAGATAATTCGATCGGGGCTTATAATGTAGCGGGAAAACACCGTCATACTCCCGAAATTGAGCAGATTTGCAGCGATTTAGCTGGTCATGAGGTGCGCGTTCAGTTTACTCCCCATTTAATGCCCATGGTTCGGGGTATCCTGTCCACAGTCTATGCAACATTGCGGGATCCCAATCTGGTGCGGGATGATTTAATCACTATCTACAATGCTTTTTATCGCACTTCTCCCTTTGTCAAAATCCTACCAGGGGGAGTCTATCCACAAACTAAGTGGGCCTGTGGTACTAATTTATGTTATCTCGGTATTGAAGTGGATCCGAGAACCGATCGAGTGATAGTGATGTCAGCGATCGATAATTTAGTTAAGGGACAATCGGGACAAGCGGTACAATGTCTCAATCTCATGATGGGTTGGGAAGAATCCCTTGGTTTACCGCAAATGTGTTTTTATCCTTAAAAATTCGGCTTGGGCGCAAGCTTTGCGCCCCTACATTGCAGCCAGTATGATTGGTGAGAACCCATAGTGTACGCCCTCCCTTCGATCAGATTCGCTCATCACCATAACCTCTTAGCCAATCAATTCTAGAAACCTTGACTTATTCGACTGGGATCACCTAGAAAGGCCCTTGCAGAAATCGATCCTTGAGTCGCTTCTGGGAGAATTTGCCAGTGTTGATCTAAAGCTTGTAACACCCGATCCTGCTGATTTCTGAATCCCTCGATATTGCTACTACCGGCATTCATAATTACAAACCAAACTTTACCCCTTTCTTGGGTGGGAATTTCTCCAGCTAAGGCGCTAACTTGGGCTAAAGTTCCAGTTTTAATCATCACTCCTTTAGGAATGGCCCGCCACTGCATAGTTCCTTTGGTATCGCGTCCCCCCACCGGAAATAAATCAGCTACTTTGATCGGTTGATTGGCTAACTTGCGATCCAATGCTTTCAGAATCTCAATAACTGCCCGGGGAGACAAGCGATTTTCTACCCCCAATCCCGAACCATTAATTAATTGAATTTCTTCCGCTCCTACCCCGGTAATTTTAGTATTAATTGCGTCCACTGCCGCGGGGCCACCGAGCAGTTCCGCTAACATTTCTGACATGACGTTATTACTATAAATATTCATTTGACGCAACAGTTCCGTTAAAGTTAAGGACTGATGACGCAATAATAATCGGGCATTTTCGGGGCGAATTTGACTGGCTCGAACCATGCCCAAAATCTTCACCTGTGGGGCTTGTGTGCCGCCAGGAAGACTCTGAAAAGCTTTTTGGGTTTCTTTTGACCATTTCGATTGATCAAGCCCAATTTTTAGCAATTCTCCCGCTTTGAGGGGATCGGTTTGAAAATTCATGGCGAATTGACCCGTAATGATCAGATCGCCTTTGACCTGACGGATGCCTAATTGATCGAGGCCATTGCCCACTGCGATCGCTTCTTCCCAGACAAAAAGCGGATCCCCTTCCCCTTCAATAATTAAATCTCCCTCTAACACCCCGTTTTTTACCTCTCCCGTGCTGTAAAAACGAGTAGCAAAACGATGATCGAGAGACCAAGTTTCCACGGCCGCGAGAGTAGTGGCGATTTTAGTCAACGAAGCCCCCGAAGCGGGTAGATTACCCTGATGATCGGCTAAATCAGCCCATTCCGTCTCAATTAAGACCCGTTGTTGACGAGAGTTTAAACCTTTTTTAGTCAAGTCTTGCAAATAATCGGCCACGATCGCCGCCACCCGGGGATCGGGAGCGGTGGGAAGGTCAAAAATAGGCTGATTTTGCCAAGAAATTAGGGGAATATTGGCGATCGGTTGGGATTGCCCCCCCAGCCAACCCAAGAGAAAGCCGAAAACTGCCAAATTAAAAACTGAGAACATCTTTTCCTTAATCGCAATGATGCCTTATTGTATAGAAATGATTGGTAATTTTTAACAATTGCTCGATCAGAAAACACTAATCCTCGATCGGCCAGCTTTTCTCAAGAGCTGCCGCTCAACTTATTAAAGATTTCTATCCCACTGACTCAATGGCAGAAACGGCATTAAATCGGGCAAGAATCGCGGTAGATGCGATGGGAGGTGACTACGCTCCCAACGAGATTATCGCGGGATCGATGCGAGCTTCCGAAGAATTAGATGTAGAAGTATTATTAGTCGGCGATTCTGAACGGATTGAGGCTTATTTCCAGCATCATCCCCGTCCCAAGAATCTCACGATCGTCCACGCGGAGGAAGTGGTGGCTATGGACGAAGAGCCGATCACCGCTATCCGTCGTAAACCGGCGGCCTCGATTAATGTGGCCATGGATTTAGTCAAACAAAATCGCGCCGATGCGGTGGTGGCCGCCGGTCACTCCGGGGCAGCCATGGCGGCAGCGTTACTGCGTTTAGGTCGTTTAAAAGGAATCGATCGCCCGGCGATCGGTGCGGTGCTGCCGACGATGTTGGCGGGTAAATCGGTGATTATCCTTGATGTCGGGGCGAATGTGGACTGTAAACCCAAATATTTAGAGCAGTTTGCCCTAATGGGGACAATTTACAGTAAATACGTTATGGGGGTTGAAGATCCGAAAGTCGGTTTACTCAATATCGGCGAAGAAGCCAGCAAAGGTAACGATCTCGCCCTAAAAACCTACGAATTATTGGAAAATAACCAGCAAATTCCCTTTATCGGCAATGCTGAGGGCCGGGATGTGCTATCGGGACAATTTGATGTGATCGTCTGCGATGGTTTTGTCGGTAATGTCCTGTTAAAATTTGCCGAAGCGGTGGGAGGAGTTATCCTACAAATTCTCAAAGAGGAATTACCTAGGGGGATACAGGGTAAAGTCGGGACGGCTTTAATTAAACCCAATCTTAAACAGATTAAACAACGCATGGATCACGCGGAACACGGTGGTGCGCTGTTATTTGGAGTCGATGGGGTCTGCGTGATCAGTCACGGCAGTTCCCAAGCGCCTTCGATTTTTAACGCCATCCGACAGGCGAAAAATGCCGTCGATAATCGCGTTTCTGAGCGCATTCAAGCCTACAATGACCACCATCATCAATTAAAAAAGTTGTCGGTGAACGGTGAAGATTAAGCTGTGAGCTGATAACTGATAACTGGTCACTGATCACTGATAACTGACATCATCAATTAAAAAAGTTGTCGGTGAACGGTGAAGATTAAGCCGTCAGCCATCTTGAAGCGGTCAGGAGACTCCGAGACGGGAGACGGGAGACTATTTTTATTTATTCTTCCCACTTCCCACTTCCCACTGATAACTGATAACTGATCACTGATAACTGAAAAAGGGGGAATATTTTGAACGGATTCGGGGCAGCAGTCGTCATTACTGGTTGTGGATCGGCCACACCAAGGCAATTTCTCAGTAATGAAGAACTCAGCCAAATTGTCGAGACTTCCGATGAGTGGATTAAAAGTCGTACTGGCATCGGTAAACGCCATTTAGCGGATCAATCGGTGTCTTTGAGCCAATTAGCGTCCCAAGCGGCTATTAAGGCTCTAGAAATGGCTCAGGTGTCGCCTAGGGACATCGATTTGATTCTTTTGGCTACTTCTACCCCCGATGATCTGTTCGGTAGTGCGGCCCAGGTTCAAAGTCGGATCGGGGCCAATCGGGCGATCGCTTTTGATCTCACCGCCGCCTGTTCGGGTTTTCTGGTGGCATTAGTCACCGCCACCCAGTTTATCCGTACTGGTACTTACCGCAATGTCTTGGTTATCGGGGCCGATGTTCTCTCCCGTTGGGTGGATTGGAACGATCGCGCTACCTGTGTCCTTTTTGGTGATGGGGCAGGGGCGGTTCTTTGTCAAGCAAATGATACAAAAGATAACATTCTCGGTTTTGAACTCCATAGCGACGGCAGCCAGAATGGTTCTCTTAATCTCGCCTATCAGGGGGAAGAATTGCCCCTTAAGGAGGGGGTAAGGGTTCAAAAAGGGACCTATAAGCCTCTAACGATGAACGGACGGGAAGTCTATCGTTTTGCCGTGGCGAAAGTGCCAGAGGTCATCGAAAAAGCCCTCTATCGGGCTAATTTAACCACCAGTGACATCGATTGGTTAGTTCTGCACCAAGCTAACCAAAGAATTATGGACGCGGTGAGCGATCGCCTGAAACTGTCTCCCGAAAAAGTGATCAGCAATCTCAGCGAGTATGGCAACACTTCCGCGGCATCGATTCCTCTAGCCCTCGATGAAGCTGTCAGGAGTGGTAAGGTCAAAAAAGGTGATATTATTGCTTCTTCCGGCTTTGGTGCCGGTTTAACTTGGGGTGGGATTATCTTCCGTTGGGGAGATTAATTCAGTAACCAGTAACCAGTAACCAGTAAACTAAAAACTCACATCTGATAACTGATAACTGATAACTGATAACTGATAACTGACCAAAACACAACTATCTATCTATTTTAAGAACTTATGAAAACAGCGTGGATATTCCCGGGACAAGGATCGCAAGCGTTAGGAATGATTGGAGATTTAGCGGAAAGCGCACTTGGCCAAGAGAGATTAGAAAGAGCAGCAAAAATCCTTGGTTGGTCGGTTTTAGAAAAATGTCAAGGGGATGAAGAAACCCTATCTCGTACTCTTTATACTCAACCCTGTTTATTTGTGGTGGAGAGTATTTTAGCGGATTTGTTGCAAGAAAAAGGTCATTTTCCCGATCTAGTTGCCGGTCATAGTCTTGGTGAATATTCCGCTTTATATGCGGCCAGGGTGTTTAATTTTGAAACAGGATTAAATCTAGTTCAAAACCGTTCCCGTTTGATGGATGCGGCCGAAGGTGGTAAAATGGCCGCCTTAATGAAATTTGATCGCACCAGTCTAGAAACAGTGGTTAATCAGACGGAAAATGTAGTTATTGCTAATGATAATAGTGCTGAACAAGTGGTGATTTCTGGGACTCCTGAAGCGGTGGATTTAGTATTAGGTCAAGTGAAAGTTAAGCGGGTTATCCAGTTAAAAGTATCCGGTGCTTTTCACTCTCCCTTGATGGAAAATGCCGCTATTCAATTTCAGCAAATTTTAGAATTAGTTAATTTTCGGTCTGCAAAAGTTCCTGTGATTTCTAATGTCGATCCCAGCAATCCTACCCAGGACGGGGAAGAATTAAAAAAATATCTGATCCGGCAGATGACTAGCTCGGTTCGCTGGCGAGAAATTATGTTAAGATTGCCAGATGTGGGTGTGAAGAAAGCGATCGAAGTGGGTCCAGGTAAGGTTTTAACTGGTTTAATTAAACGAACTGCTCCCGCAATTGAGTTAGAAAATATTAGTCAATTAGCTGATATATCCAAGAATAGCGACGATGTTATATTCCAGGGTTCATTAATTGGTGTTGGTTAAATTATCTGGCAATATTTTCGATGAAGTAAATTGATCCATCCTATGTAGGGTTTGCGGCAAAAAGCTTTTCCTGGTGGCAGGGTGTGGGGTGTGGGGTTTTACCTATTTTGAGGTAGCCAGTTACCTAATTTTCAGGGAAAAAGTACCTGAATTTTCCCCCCGATCCCCGCAACGGCTGGCACTTTTTGAGGTCAAAAAAGTCTAAAAGTCTGATCCAACAAGGTTTTTAGATTTATTCAGCAAGCCCTATGTAAGTTAAACTTATCACACAGAACCTAGAAGAGCCAAAATAAGTACCCAAGCAAAATTAATTACACATATCTAACCCCGCTCTTGCCTCTTGCCTATCTTCACTAGGAAATTAATTTTGCACGACTACTTAGGGACTTGCGTAGGAATAATATCCCAGCCAGAAATCGCTCTGTAGAAGAACCAGACCAGCCAGATGGCACATTATCAAAGCGCAAGTCCCTAACACCTCGAAGGCTCTCCCCCTACTTAAGGTGATCAGCAAACCTGAGCGATCGGAGGGCGCAAGCATTGCGCCCCTACAGTAACGGATTTTGTCCACAATGTAGGGGCGAACTGCGTTCGCCCAAAAGGTACATTATCAAAGCGCAAGTCCCTAGTACAAAAGTACCTAATGCTCATCCCTATCACCGGCTACAGGTATCTGCTATCTGATTAGGTAAAAACCGAGGATTTTTTGCAAGCGTAGCAAAGAAATTGAGCGATTCCCTTGCCAAGCGCACCTCTTTCTCTGACAATAGATGAGAGACTGATGAGAAACTGTCAGTTGTAGTGAGACAGCCTTAGCAAACCAGTCAAAGACTCATAAATTCACTCTGAGCTGCCACAAATTGCCGTCATACCAACTTCTAGGACAAAAATAGGAATGCGAGTAACCTTTACCGAAAATCAGGGTTTTAGAAAGGAATTGAATAAACGGGTTGATGCTTATTTTACCGAAAACGGCATCCCCACCAGAGATAATTTGGCCATGTACCTGAAGACAATCACGATTTTAACTTGGGTAATTGCCGCTTGGTTATTTGTGCTTTTTGGTCCGGATATCTGGTGGCTAAAAATCATCGGTTGTCTGGTTTTAGGAGCAGGATTAGCAGGGATTGGTTTTAGCATTGGTCATGATGCCAACCATGGCGGCTATTCTAGTAAAAAATGGGTTAATTCCCTCCTTGGCATGACCTACGATTATATCATCGGCGCTTCCAGTTATCTCTGGCGTTTTCGTCATAACTATCTCCATCATACCTACACCAATGTTTTAGGGTACGATCTGGAAATTCACGGCGATGGTGTGGTGCGAATGACTCCCCATGCCGAGCATAAATGGTATCATCGATATCAACATTTATTTATCCCGATTCTCTACGGCATAATTCCTATCTATTGGTCATTCTCCGATGTGCGCTCTATCCTCTTTCGTCATCGTTTTGGCGAGATTAAAATTCCCAATCCTAAAGCGATCGATCTATTTGTTTTATTGAGCGGAAAAGTTGTTTATCTCTTTTGGTTTATTGGCATTCCTCTCTTAGTTGGTTATAGTCCCCTAGAAATAGCGATCGGTTTTCTCATTGTTTTTATGACCTATGGAGTGCTTGCCTGTCATGTATTTATGTTAGCTCACGTTTTGGAACCCGCCGAATTTATTCAACCCTCGACAGCTAATCAAATCGAAGACGAATGGGCAATTTTTCAAGTGCGAACTACCGTAGATTTTGCCCCTAAAAATATCTTTTTAAATTGGTATTTAGGGGGATTAAATTATCAAGTCGTTCATCATCTTTTCCCACAAATTTGTCATATTCACTACCCCAAAATTGCCCCAATTTTAGCGGAAGTTTGCCAAGAATTTGGCGTTAATTATGCCGTTTATCCCACCTGCTGGGGTGCTTTAACTTATAATTATCGTTGGCTCAGGCAATTAGGCAATAAACAAAGTAATTTCGATCTCAAATTAGCCAGCTAAAATCAGTTTTCAGTTTTCAGTTATCAGTTTTGGCTCTTCTAGGTTCTGTGTGATAAGTTTAACTTACTATATGATCGATCTTTGTGTCCTTTGTGTCTTTGTGGTTCCTTCCACTCGCTCGCCAGCAGGACTGTATCTTAGAATACATTTTGCCCACCAAACCTAAGAGAGCTTGATTACTGATCACTGTTTACTGATAACTGATAACTGAAAAATGAACCTACCCAACTCGATTACCCTATCGCGACTCTTGGGACTGCCATTAATTTTATACTGGTTGCATCAAGGCACAGAAATCGATCGCTGGTTAAGTTTAATTATCTTTCTGATTGCTGCCAGTACCGATTGGCTCGATGGTTATCTAGCGCGAAAATTGGATCAAATCACCGAATTAGGGAAATTTCTCGATCCTTTGGTCGATAAATTGCTGGTTCTCGCTCCTCTTTTAGCTCTCATTGAAATGGATGTAATTGCCGCTTGGGGAGTATTTTTGATTCTTGCTCGCGAATTAGCGATCGCTGGTTGGCGCATTAATCCCAATTTAACGGGAAATAGCGACATAAAAGGGGCTAATTGGTGGGGAAAAAGCAAAACAGTCAGCCAAATTATTGCTATCGCTCTCTTAATCGCTCCCTTGCCTTCTGAATATAATTTAATTGCTCAGGGGGCTTTTTGGCTATCAGTAACATTAACTTTAATTTCTGGGGTGATTTATATCATACCCAGCCAAAAATTAACCTAGAATTGATAAAAACTTAACCATTAGCAATAATTCCAGAAACAAGCCTAGAAAACAGGGTTGTATTTTTTTTCTCGGTATATAATAATCGGGAGGAAGACTATCAGACTCTTCACATTCAAACATATCATTACAAAGGAAAAACCATGGCCACTATAATCTTCCCTGGTGCCAACACTGGTGTTGTTTTCGATGTTGCTACGTCAGTTCGCACTTTCCTGACGGACAATCCTACTGTCGCCTTTGCTATATTATCAGCAACAACCCTTCCAAGCGATAATCTCACTTCCGAAGGCGTTTTACTCGACGGTACTACAGCTTGGAGAATAACCAACGCAGGCATTGCTGATAGCGCAACCCTTTCCAGGTACGGTGGAGGCTTTACACCTCAGACCTTTGACCTGCCAGCAAATAGCCTTATCTTTGTTAGAGGTGGGGCTGCCGGCACTTATCAACTAAGCGGCGGCATTATTAACACGAAAGCGTCGCGTACGACATCAAATCGAATCCGAACATTCAACCTCGACGAATCCCATAGCATTACAGGTACTGCGTACGACGATAACCTAACCGGTGCCAATGGAGCGGATATTCTATCCGGTCTCGACGGAAACGATACCCTACGTGGTTTAAACGAAGCTGATACCCTAAATGGGGGCCTTGGCCACGATAGCCTAGATGGTGGCAGCGAACCCGATAGCCTAATCGGCGGCGACGGGAACGATACCCTAGATGGTGGCAGTGAAGATGATACCCTAATCGGCGGCGACGGGAACGATACCCTATTGGGTAACTCGGGATTCGATAGCCTAGATGGTGGCGGCGGCGAGGATAGCCTAGATGGTAGCGGCGGCAACGATACCCTACTTGGTGGCGGCGGCAACGATACCCTACTTGGTGTCGGCGGCAACGATACCCTAATCGGTGGCGACGGGAACGACACCCTAACTGGTGGTGCTGCTGCTGACCATTTTGCTTACACTGCTTCCAATCAGGGTACTGACAGCATCACCGATTTTACCATCGCTCAAAATGATCGTCTGCAATTTACTGGCACTGCTTTCGGTGGACTGCCTACCGGTACTTTGGCTGCTGACCAATTAGCAGCAGCTGAAAATGGCGTTGCCAGATTTATCTACAATGGTGGTACTGGTCTTTTACAGTATGACACAAACCTTGCTGCCGCTGGTGGTCTGCTCGGAATCGCAATCCTCACTGGTGCGCCATCTATCACCAATACTGAGATTGTCATTGTCTAATCTATCCCTGTCCCTCCCCTGCGGTGAGTCGGACAATTGTTGATTTTTGGGGTAAAACCAAGCCACCAGAAATAATCTCTGCGGGTGTGTTAGCTAGGACTAGGACACCCTTATTACTGTGAACCATTTAAATTGCTGGTTGAGATAAGGCAAGAGGCAACAGTAAAGAGATTGGGGAGAGATTCGGCAGCTCTCTTACTCTTTGTGTGATAAGTTTAATCTTTGTGTCCTTTGTGTCTTTGTGGTTCCTGCCACCAATCTTAAGGATAGACGGTTAAAATGCCTCTGAGCTTGAGAGTCAATGGGATTAATTTTGTGTAGTGATTAACTGACGGTGATAATCGCCCCATAACCGGGCTGCCTGTTGACTACTGCCGGAAGTGGGAGAATTATTATCATTCCCTAACCAAATGCCTGTCACCCAGTGGCGACGGGGAAGATAACCGATAAACCAGAGGTCCACATAATTATTAGTGGTTCCCGTTTTACCCGCTTCTCCCATGCCAATACTGGCAGCGCCTCCTGTACCATTGGTTATCACCCCCCGCAATAGGCTATTCATCGTTTCGGCGGTTTTAGGGGAGATTACCTGCTGATTTCTCTCGCTATCCTCGCCATAGTCATAAATAACCCGACAGGTACTCAAATCCTCCACATTTTCACAGTCGGAAGCGTCGAGAATGCGTTTAATAGCGTGGGGACGATTCCAGCGTCCACCATGGTCAAAAACCCCATAAGCGCCGGTCATTTCTAGGACATTTACCTCGCTTTGTCCTAAAATTAGCCCCGGTACAGCATTTAAAGATGATTTTACCCCCAAACGTTCCGCCACATTGACCACATTGCTTAATCCTGCCTCACGAGCAATGCGAAGGGCGACACTATTTTCCGATCGCGCTAAACTTTGAAACATATTGATGGCCCCGCTACTGCGTTCACAGGGAGAATAGGCCTGTCCTTGCCAAGAGAGTCCAGCGCAGGTATAGGTTTTATAGGGCGATATTCCCTTTTCTAGGGCGGCAGTATAAGCAAATACCTTAAAAGTGGAACCGGGTTGACGTTTAGCTTGGATAGCGCGGTTAAATTGGCTTTTTTGATAATCAACTCCCCCGACTAAAGCGAGAATTTCCCCGGTTTGACTGTTTAGGGTAACTAAAGCCCCTTGGGAGTATCGATAGCGAGGTCCTTGCTTTAGGACATTATTTTTTAAGCTTTTTTCTGCGATCGCTTGCAGCCGGCGGTCTAAACTGGTTTCAACGATAAAATTGCCCTCTTTCGCTACTTCTTCCCCTAAAAGATCCTGTAATTCCTCGAAAACGTAACTATAAAAATATGGTGCAATCGTACTAGATAGGGATTTTTTGGCTTGGGGACTGATTTCAATGCGGGATCTGCGAGCGCTGGCGGCCTCTTCTGGGGAAATCATGCCTAATTGGGCCATGCGATCGATGACACGATTGCGTAATTGTACAGAAGTGTCGTAATCTTGAATGGGATTAAATCGATTCGGGGCTGGTAACATAGCCACAAGGGTGGCAGCCTCGGAGATATCTAAATCCCTAGCGGATTTATCGAAATAAAAGCGGGCCGCATCTTCAAAACCGTAACCGGCCAGACCGAGATAAACTCGATTGAGATAGGTTTTGAGAATTGTATCCTTACTATACACCGCCTCTAATTGTAGGGCGACCACAGCCTCCCGGATTTTGCGACCCGCAGTATTTTGGCGACCGACTTCGGGGAATAAACTACGCGCTAACTGTTGAGTCAGGGTGCTGGCCCCCTGATGAATGCCTTGACGTTCCCGATTAATCATAACAGCCCGGACAATCCCCAAAGGATCGACACCAAAATGCCAGTAAAAACGACTATAGACCTCTTGCATAATTTTTTTATGGTATAATATAAGGTTTTGCTTTTTTCTCAATTCTTAGATTGAAGTGGAAAAAAGAATAAAATGTGATCTTAGGTCAGGAAATCATCTATAATTTTGCTATGTTTATTAGCAAAATTATGGATTATCAAAACTTATCAGATGAACAATTCAAACGCCGTTTCGGTGTGTACAAACAAACATATAGAAAGATGGTAGAATCAGTAAAAAGTGTTGAAGCCGACTCTAATTCACCATCTAAAAGGGGACCGAAACCTAAACTATCTATAGAAGAACAAGTTTTAGTAACGTTAGAATATTGGCGAGAATATAGAACATATTTTCACATTGGTACAAGCTGGGAACTATCAGAATCAACTATATGTCGGATTGTAAATAAGACGGAAAAAATGCTTTTACAATCGGGAAACTTCCGTTTAAAAGGAAAAAAAGCTTTACTCAATCAAGCAGAGATACCGGTCGTAACGGTAATGGATGTGACGGAAACTCCCATTGAACGCCCCCAAAAGAAACAGAAAGATTTTTTTTCGGGTAAAAGAGGTTATCATACTTTAAAATCCCAATTAGTAGCTGATCAAAATACCGAGGAAATTATCTGTGTCTTTTGTGGGAAAGGTAGAGGTCATGATTTTAGTTTATTTAAAAAAAGTCGAGTTCGTTTTCATCCTTTAACTACCAGCATAGAAGACAGTGGTTATCAGGGAATAGCTGCATACCATAGTAATAGTTATACACCGAAAAAGAAATCGAAAAATAGAAAATTAACAGAGTTAGAAAAAGAGTATAACAAGGCTTTAGCCAAAGAAAGGATTATCATTGAACATATAAATAGGAAACTCAAAATCTTTAAAATCTTATCCTGTAAATATCGGAATCGTCGTCGAAGATATAGTTTAAGAGTTAACTTGTTGGCGGCTATTTATAACTGTGAGTTAGGGATAGGTATAGCAGCTTCTTAAAAGTTGCCTAAAGATTAATCAAGTCAAGGAGAATTTATTCTCAATTTTTATAATTGAGATAGTTTGTGCCGCTTAAATAAAGAGGTTTTGATAACCAAATTAAAGCAGCTCTAAAGAGTTTTGAGTTAAAAGTTAAACTTCAAGTTTTCATTCAGGACGAATGTACTGATTAACTAATTTTTTGGGGAAAATTAGTTAACCCATCATTATAACATATAATTAATTTGCAAGAGTTCTTATCTTCGGAAGCGACAAGCGCCTTGGGCAAATAGGGAGAAAAATCGCCCAGATTATCTAATTCTTGGTGAGTTTCCTGTCGCCTGGGATTGAGGGGAGTTTGACCATCCCTAGGGTAAACCACCACCGGACCGCTCACCCCGGAAGGGAGTGGATAAACATTAACTCTGCGACTTTCCCAGATAATCCCTAGAACCAATAAACTGAAAATACCCCCCGCACCATAGAAACCATAGCGCAAAAGTCGCGCCCACAGGGGAGGGGGACAGTAAAAGGGGGAGGCGGGGCTGAGTACTTCCAACCAGCTGAATCCGGGCAATTATGTAGTTTTTATAGCAATTGTGTAGTTTTTATAGCAATTGTGTAGTTTTTATAAAAGATGAGGGGTATGGCAAACATTTCCCTATCCCGATAGCTTACAATCAATCCTAATGTGCTAAAGATTTCATGAAATTCTTATCGCTTCCCCAATTTTGGGGATTGGTAAAATACCGTCAATTGTGAATATTTGATGTATGAGTTTTGATTTCTTGATGCCAAGGCAGATCGCCTTACCTAGGTTAGAGTTTTCTTAGAACGCCCTAACAAGGTGGCTATCTTGCGTCCTTGGTTTCTACTTTTATCGATACGGCATCTGCAACGGTGTAAACCCGACCGGCGAAGCGGTATCAATGTACTAGGGATGTAAAATCCATCTACTTTTCACCTTCTAAGCAAACCGCTTGAGTCCAGTCCCTATAGTCCCCCTTTTGGGGGGACGGCGACAGGTGGGGGGTAGGTAACTCGACTGATCACATCACTTAACTTCAGTAGTCGCCACTGGTCACTCTAGTCTGGCCCCAGCCGGAGGGTAAGCCTACCTTGCTGATGGGTTGATTTAATATTCAAGACTGAGGCCCGTGCATGGCCTCGATCACCTTCACCTGTATCTTTAGAGAAAAAAAAACATGGCAACTCATGCTGGCGGCACTGGCAATGACAACATCGTCATTAAGAACCGCACCCCATTAGTCCCTGGCTACAACATCACCGCCACATCCGGCTCAGTCACTCCCAATGGCAACTTTTCTGATACCACGCTGACCGTCAACGCCGGCGATGGCAATGACACGATCAGCGCAGCCGGGCTGACCACAGCCTCCGGCGTTACCAGCATCATCCTCAACGGTGAGGGGGGCAATGACACCATTACCGGTGGCGCTGGCAATGACTCTATTACCGGTGGGGATGGCAAAGACAGCCTCAATGGTGGGGCTGGCAAAGACAGCCTCAATGGTGGGGCTGACAATGACACCCTCTTGGGTTTCGATGGCAATGACTTCATCGAGGGTGGGGATGGTGATGACCTCCTCAACGGTGGCACTACGCAGACATTTGGTGCATTAAACAATGACACCATCCTTGGCGGGGCTGGCAATGACCGTATCCTTCCTGGGTTTGGCAATGACTCGGTCGATGGTGGGGATGGTGATGACACGATCACTGACGGTGATGGCAATGATACCCTCTTTGGTGGGGATGGCAATGACTACATCATCGATGGGTTTGGCAATAACGTCATCGATGGTGGGGCTGGCGATGACATCCTCGGTGGTGGGGATACCAGCAATAGCACCCTCAATGGTGGGGATGGCAATGACGAGATCTACGGAAGAGCTGCCGCTGAAAACCTCAACGGTGGGGCTGGTATTGACCTTCTCAGCTATAGCAACTCTTTTAATGGTGTTAGTGTTAGTGTCAACCTCGCCACCGGTGCCGTATCGGGGTTTGCTGCAGGCGACACCATTGCTGGCTTTGAAAACTTGGATGGCACCAATTATAACGATACCCTGACTGGCGACGGTGGGGCAAATATCATCTATGGTGGCCTTGGCAATGACATCCTCGCTGGTGGGGGTGGCAATGACACCCTCTTTGGTGCGTTTGGGTTTGAGGAAGATACGGCGACTGGCGATGACTCCATCTCTGGTGAGGCTGGCAATGACTTCATCGACGGTCAGGATGGCAACGACACCATTGATGGTGGCACTGACGATGACAGCATTCTTGGTGGGGCTGGTGCTGACAGCCTCGACGGTGGGGCTGGTGCTGACACCCTTTCCTATGCCAGTTCTGGAGCGGCTGTTAGCGTCAACCTCGCCACCAGTGCCGTATCCGGTGGGGATGCTGCGGGCGACACCATTAGTAACTTTGAAAACCTAACCGGCTCCGCTTTTGCCGATACCCTGACTGGCGACGGCAATGCCAATACCATCAACGGTGGCGCCGGCAGTGACACGATCGATGGTGGGGCTGGTGCTGACGGCCTCGACGGTGGGGCTGACAATGACACCCTCACCTATGCCAGTTCTGGAGCGGCTGTTAGCGTCAACCTCGCCACCGGTGCCGTATCCGGTGGGGATGCTGCGGGCGACACCATTAGTAACTTTGAAAACCTAACCGGCTCTGGTTTTGCCGATAACCTGACTGGTAGCACCGCCGCCAATGTCATCCTTGGTCTTGCTGGCAATGACACGATCGAGGGTGGGGCCGGTGCTGACGGCCTCGACGGTGGGGCTGACAATGACACCCTCACCTATGCCAGTTCTGGAGCGGCTGTTAGCGTCAACCTCGCCACCGGTGCCGTATCCGGTGGGGATGCTGCGGGCGACACCATTAGTAACTTTGAAAACCTAACCGGCTCTGGTTTTGCCGATAACCTGACTGGTAGCACCGCCGCCAATGTCATCCTTGGTCTTGCTGGCGATGACACGATCGATGGTGGGGCTGGCAATGACACGATCGAGGGTGGCGCTGGTGCTGACAGCCTCAACGGTGGGGCTGACACTGACACCCTCACCTATGCCAGTTCTGTAGCGGCTGTTAGCGTCAACCTCGCCACCGGTGCCGTATCCGGTGGGGATGCTGCGGGCGACACCATTAGTAACTTTGAAAACCTAACCGGCTCTGGTTTTGCCGATAACCTGACTGGTAGCACCGCCGCCAATGTCATCCTTGGTCTTGCTGGCAATGACACGAGCAACGGTGGCGATGGTAACGATTTCCTAAATGGTGGCGATGGTAACGATTTCCTAAATGGTGGCGAGGGTGCCGATACCCTAATTGGTGGTAATGGTAACGATACCCTAGATGGTGGTAATGGTTTCGATTCCCTAATCGGTGGCGATGGTAACGATAGAATAACCGGTATCGGGGGAGCGGATACCCTAATCGGTGGCTTAGGAAGCGACACCCTAAATGGTGCTAATGGTAATGACCGTTTTGTTTACAACAATCCCAACGAAGGCGGTGACTTGATCGCGGATTTTAACATCTCTCAGGATTTTATCCAAGTTTCTTCCGCTGGTTTCGGTGGTGGACTGACTACCGTTGGCGGTACTTTGACTCCTAGCCTATTCGCGACAGTTGAAGGTGGCACTGCCAAATTTATCTACAGTGCTGGTGTTTTATCGTTTGACTCAGACCTGGCTAATTCTGGTGGTCTGGTTACAATCGCAACCCTTAATCTTTCGCCGATCCTAACTGCAGCCAGGATTGAGGTTATTGCCTAATCTATGCCTGTCCCTCCCCTGCGGTGGGTTGGGCAGTTGTGGATTTTTGGGGTAAAATCAAGCCACCAGAAATAATATTTGCGGGTGTGTTAGCTAGGACTAGGACACCCTTATTATGTAGGAAGTCTCTGGTTTGAGGGAACTCTGGAACAGGCAACGGCAACGGTAGCTAGTCCTAAGTAGGGTTTGCTGAATAAGTACGGGCGAAGCATTCGGATAGAAAATCTACCTTTTCACCGATAGGTTATTGTCCGAATGCTTCGCCCCTACAGGACGCGGGCCGATGAAGACGCAAGGTTTTGAACGACGATTCTCTCAAAATCTTGCACCTGTGGGAGCGAGAAAAGCCCCAAAACCTTTACTTTGCCTACATTTCAAATTTATTCAGCAAACCCTAAGTACCTAAGCAAAATTAATTACACATATCTAACCACCTCTTGCCTATCTTCACTAGGAAATTAATTTTGCACGACTACTTATTGGGATTAATTTTGTGTAGTGATTAACTGACGGTGATAATCGCCCCATAACCGGGCTGCCTGTTGACTACTGCCGGAAGTGGGAGAATTATTATCATTCCCTAACCAAATGCCTGTCACCCAGTGGCGACGGGGAAGATAACCGATAAACCAGAGGTCCACATAATTATTCGTAGTTCCCGTTTTACCCGCTTCTCCCATACCAACACTGGCAGCGCCTCCTGTACCATTAGTTATCACCCCCCGCAATAGGCTATTCATCGTTTCGGCGGTTTTAGGGGAGATTACCTGCTGATTTCTCTCGCTATCCTCGCCATAGTCATAAATAACCCGACAGGTACTCAAATCCTCCACATTTTCACAGTCGGAAGCGTCGAGAATGCGTTTAATAGCGTGGGGACGATTCCAGCGTCCACCATGGTCAAAAACCCCATAAGCGCCGGTCATTTCTAGGACATTTACCTCGCTTTGTCCTAAAATTAGCCCCGGTACAGCATTTAAAGATGATTTTACCCCCAAACGTTCCGCTACATTGACCACATTGCTTAATCCTGCCTCACGAGCAATGCGAAGGGCGACACTATTTTCCGATCGCGCTAAACTTTGAAACATATTGATGGCCCCGCTACTGCGTTCACAGGGAGAATAGGCCTGTCCTTGCCAAGAGAGTCCAGCGCAGGTATAGGTTTTATAGGGCGATATTCCCTTTTCTAGGGCGGCAGTATAAGCAAATACCTTAAAAGTGGAACCGGGTTGACGTTTAGCTTGGATAGCGCGGTTAAATTGGCTTTTTTGATAATCAACTCCCCCGACTAAAGCGAGAATTTCCCCAGTTTGACTGTTTAGGGTAACTAAAGCACCTTGGGAGTATCGATAGCGAGGGCCTTGGTTTAAAATATGAGTTTTTAAGCTTTTTTCTGCGATCGCTTGCAGCCGGCGGTCTAAACTGGTTTCAACGATAAAATTGCCCTCTTTCGCTACTTCTTCCCCTAAAAGATCCTGTAATTCCTCGAAAACGTAACTATAAAAATATGGTGCAATCGTACTAGATAGGGATTTTTTGGCTTGGGGACTGATTTCAATGCGGGATCTGCGAGCGCTGGCCGCCTCTTCTGGGGAAATCATGCCTAATTGGGCCATGCGATCGATGACACGATTGCGTAATTGTACGGAAGTGTCGTAATCTTGAATGGGATTAAATCGATTCGGAGCGGGTAACATAGCCACAAGGGTGGCAGCCTCGGAGATATCTAAATCCCTAGCGGATTTATCGAAATAAAAGCGGGCCGCATCTTCAAAACCGTAACCGGCCAGACCGAGATAAACTCGATTGAGATAGGTTTTGAGAATTGTATCCTTACTATACACCGCCTCTAATTGTAAAGCGACCACAGCCTCCCGGATTTTGCGACCCGCAGTATTTTGGCGACCGACTTCGGGGAATAAACTACGCGCTAACTGTTGAGTCAGGGTGCTGGCCCCCTGATGAATGCCTTGACGTTCCCGATTAATCATAACAGCCCGGACAATCCCCAAAGGATCAACGCCAAAATGCCAGTAAAAACGACTATCTTCGGAAGCGACAAGCGCCTTGGGCAAATAGGGAGAAAAATCGCCCAGATTATCTAATTCTTGGTGAGTTTCCTGTCGAATGGGATTGAGGGGAGTTTGACCATCCCTAGGGTAAACCACCACCGGACCGCTCACCCCGGAAGGGAGTGGATAAACATTAACTCTGCGACTTTCCCAGATAATCCCTAGAACCAATAAACTGAAAATACCCCCCGCACCGTAGAAACCATAGCGCAAAAGTCGCGCCCACAGGGGAGGGGGACAGTAATAGGAGATGGTGACACAATTGGCTAAGTCTGGGGGGGCCAGGGTAAAGGTATCACCATGACGCAGGGAAACGCTTTTCAGACGACGTTTACCCATATAAACCCCGTTGGTGGAGTTTTCGTCTGTGAGCAGGAAATGATGGGGATTTTTCGGGTCCCGCTGCAGGGAACAGTGAATCTGACTCACCACATTATTACGGATAGTAATATCACAGGAACTGGAACTACGGCCTAACAAATAGCGATCGCCAATGAGGGGATATTTGCTTTCCCCGCTGCCATTCTCGTTTTTAAGGCGTAATTCGGGAACTCTCGCCCCTTTTTTGAGATTTACCGCCTGAAAATTTACCTTTCCTTGCAATTTCTGCACGGCAACGGTGACAAGTTGACTAATTTGGGTTTTCGGCGACTGGTTAGACATAGTTTTTATCAGCTTCTGAAGGCAATAGGGGAAGCGGGGAAGTGGGGAATTTCAACTAAAACCCTAACACCCTAACACCCCAATTCATCCCCAATATCCCTAAATTGACATTTTAGCCTCTAAAGCTTTCAGGTATTCCGTATTGACTCCCGACTCGCGAATCAGAGCAATTTTACCGGTACGCGCCACCTCGCGAACGCCAAATTTATTCAGCATTTGCATAATCGCCACCATTTTACCCGGATCCCCCACCACTTCGATGGTCAGGGTTTCCTCAGAAATATCCACAATTCGCGCTCGGAATACCTGCGCTAATTCGATCACTTCTGCTCGGCGCTCGGCGGTAGCATTAACTTTAATCAGCATTAATTCCCTTTCCACGCAAGGGGTTTGGGTGATATCCTGCACCTTGAGGACGTTAATTAATTTGTAAAGTTGTTTGGTTAACTGTTCGATGCTGTCCTCGTCCCCTGGCACTACCATCGTAATGCGAGAAACTCCCATTTGTTCAGCAGGACCGACGGCTAGACTTTCAATATTAAAGCCGCGACGGGCGAATAATCCAGCAATACGGGTTAAAACTCCCGCTTCATCTTCAACTAATACGGATAATGTGTGTTTCATGGCGATTTATCTACACAACCTATATTTAACTATTGTAAGACAGGAGGCAAGGCCAGAACAGTTTGTTTTCGCCTCACGACGATAAGAAATTTTAACAGATAAAACCCCCTACCAGCATGGCGAGGCAGGGACCAAAAGCTGACGGCTGACTCATGATTAATTATCGGGATTTTTTGGCGATTGTCCAGAAGGGAAAAGTTTGACTGGGATTGATGATAACTCCCGTGATGCCATGGCGAGCAAAAGCATATTCTTTGGTTTGCCAAAGGGGAATATAGGGAACTTCATCGGCGAGAATTTCTTGAATTTTACCAAAAATCTGCTTTCTTTTGGCTGGGTTACTTTCCTGACGGGATTGGGCGATTAATTGATTCATTTCTTGACTATAAAAAAATG
The DNA here is from genome assembly GCF_050500235.1 of Microcystis protocystis FBCC-A270. Lineage (NCBI taxonomy): Bacteria > Bacillati > Cyanobacteriota > Cyanophyceae > Chroococcales > Microcystaceae > Microcystis > Microcystis protocystis. The sequence continues at coordinate 2,800,748 of NZ_CP191407.1, read as the reverse complement.
AGCCTTGACTTTGTGATCCTCCCTCTTCGCAGCCAGTTTCTGGGGAACCTTTAGCACAATCCAAAAAGGGATAAATATAGTTATCTGCATCCAAAAAATCGGGATACCAATTGGATAGAGCAGTGGTATAAAGTCCCCGGCTAATATTACGGAAAAAGGCTGCTCCTAGGATACTATTGGGTTCAAATTGAATCATATTATCTAAATCCCGTTTTGCTAGAGCTTTCATCACTGCCGCCACGCTGCTGGAAGTGATCGATCCCGAGGAGTGCCAAACTTCTACAATTGCTGGTTTTTCTGGACTATAACCAGCAGTTTTTAGTAATTGTTTGGCTTGTTCTATATTATGGTTGCCATAGCGCTCTTTAAACACCGGTTGTGACTCGGAAAAAGTAGTAGGAATGAGACTAAAAAGAGGGATGCCTTGACCTTGTAAAATGCGATCATTAAGTAAATCTCGATCGACTAGAGAAGCAATTGCTTGTCGCACTAAAATATTATCGGTGGGTTCACTTTTGAGATTGACGCTCATAAAGTTAATTGCTGCCCCAGAAGATTCGATCGCTTGCCATTTTCCTTGGACTGCTTCTGTGCGTAATTTTCTCACTTGAGGAGGCAGTAAAGATTGATAGGCAATATCCACCGCACCTGTTTGAAAACCGTTAAATAAATTGGCAGGATTCGAGAGATAAATTTGCACATTAACTCCCTTATTTTTGGCCGGTTCTCCCCAATAGCGATCGAAGGCTTCTAAACTAAAAGAATCGCTGGTAACTGCTTTTAATCGATAATGTCCTGTGCCGATAAATTCTTCGGGTTTAAATTTACCTTCGCCAATTTGATAAAATTTGGGTGAAACCGCACAGGCTCCGGGATAAGCTAAAAGAGCGGGAAAAGCGGCAAAAGGTCTGGTTAATTTAATAGTAATTTCGTCCTCTTTGGTAGCGGTGATTTTATCAATTGTATCCCGGAGAAGAAAGGAAGGTTCCCCACCATTTTTGATAAATCTTTCTAGAGAAAACTTCATCGCCTCTGCGTTAAAAACCGTGCCATCATGAAAGATAACTCCTCGACGTACTGGGATAGTATAAGTCAAACCATCGGGGCTAATTTGCGGCAATTCCGTGGCTAGGAGAGGCTTTAAATTAGTGGTTCCTTCGGCGTAGGTGTAGAGAGTTTCACCGAGATTATAAATAATAAAAAGTCCCGCTAACTCATAACTATCGGCAGGATCGATCGAGCGTGGTTTTAGGGTTGTCCCAATTATCAGGCGATCGCTATTCCCCTGGGGTAAATTGGAATTAGTGGACTGACAGCCCACGGTCAGAAGAAGACAGAGGCAAAATAAACTTAAATAGCGGTAAAGTTGGCGTAAAGATCTCATCGAGGGCGATTAACGGCAGCTAGGTATCGATCAATCCTATCATTTTTGAGGATAATCTTTTCTACTAGGTTCTCTTAAGGAACTGGGTTGATTGCTTAATTGGTTGGGTAAAATTCTTCAATAACTGCACTGATTACCCAGACAATTAAACTAAATTTTCTGGTGGAGAATGGCAAAAACTTGACCAATTTGGCCAAGAGGAAGACTTAGGGTAGAAAAGGGGTTAAATGGTTCAGAATAGCTGGAGCTATGGAGGTAGATAGCAACCGATTAGAAACTCATCTTCTTTTATCTATCAGCCATTTAGGTTAATCCTGTCCCTTCCAAACAAGCTCGATCGAAAATTGCCCCCGTGGTTACTGCCGAGGCTAAACTAGCACAAAGAAGATTGGCATCAGTAAAATTTGTTCCGCGTAAAATCGCCCCGAAAAAAATTGCTTCCTCTAAATCGGTAGCCGACAGATCTGCCCCGGACAGATTAGCGCTAGTAAAATCCGCTTGGGTTAAAATCGCCCCGACAAAACTCACTCCCCGGCCATCGACACCGCGAAAATCCGCCCCGGACAAATCTAGATGATTAAAAACCGCCCCGGCTAAAAAAGCGCCGGCCAAACTTGCCCCAGTCACGATCGCATCGAGGAGAATTGCCCCGCGTAAATCGGCATTACGAAAATCTGCTCCCCTTAAATTTGCCCCTGTGAGGTCAGCACCGCGTAAATTTGCGCGTAAATTCGCCCCTGCTAGGTCTGCACCCGCTAAATCAGCCCCTGCCAAGTTCATGCCCGCTAAATCTTTTATCTCACCCTGACGAATTGCTAATAAATCAATACTGGGAAAAGTCATGTTCAGCCACGGTTAAATACTGTAAAAATATCTTAGAATATTCGTAAACCTTTGTTAAGAAAGCGCTCCATGTCCCTAGAGCTATTATCCCTAGAAAATATTGAAGAAATCGCCCACCAATACGGATACTGGGCAGTATTTATCGGCATCACCCTGGAAAATACGGGGATTCCCATCCCGGGAGAAACCATCACCATTGTCGGCGGCTTCCTTGCCGGTAGCGGTGATTTAAACTATTGGTTAGTTTTAGTCAGCGCAATTACAGGAGCAGTTTTGGGCGATAATTTTGGCTATTGGCTCGGTCGCGCTGGAGGTTGGCCGTTTTTGTTAAAAGTTGGCAAATTCTTTCGGATTCCGCCTCAAAAACTAGAATTAGCCAAGGATCAATTTAGTAAAAATGCACCCCGGGCGGTCTTTTTCGGTCGCTTCGTGGCTTTGTTAAGAATCTTTGCCGGTCCCATGGCGGGAATTGCCCGAATGCCCTACGGTCGCTTTTTCCTCTGTAATCTCGGTGGGGCGACGGTGTGGGCGACGATTATGGTGACATTGTCTTTCTTTTTAGGCCGTTTGTTCCCCTTGCACCAGTTAGTCAGTTCTATGGCTCGTTTTGGTATCTTGGCTTTAATTATCGTCCTAGCCTGGACAATTATTCACCCCATCCTTGAGTCACGGAAAACGGCGGTTTAAGGCCATGACGGGGAGCTGGTGCGTTTGTTGCGTCGGAATATCGATTGGTTGTGGCAGATTCCCCAACTACCTAGGGTTTGCTGAAAAAGTACTAGGCTGGGGTCAGGAGTCGGTCGTCAGTAGCCGGTCGTCGGGAGGGGAAGTCAGAATAACAGAATGACCTCGCACGTCTGCAAGTGGAACCCTTCCCAATCGAAGAGCGAAAGTGCAAGGGTTTTGAGTCCCCATTCCCATTTCTCAACGTTCGTTTCTGGGACTTTTTTAGCCAAAAAAGTCCCAAAACCATTTTATAGCAAGGCTTAAACTGATATTCAGCCAACCCTAAATAGGGTTGGCTGAATAAATCTAAAAACCTTGTTGGGTAAGACTTTTAGACTTTTTGTCAATCCAAAAGTACCAAATATGGGAGTGATCGGGGGGAAAATTCAGGGACTTTTTCCCTGAAAATTAGGTAATTGACCCCCTCAAAATCGGTAAAACCCTACACCCCACACCCCACACCCTACCCCCACGAAAAACTTTTTGCCGCAAACCCTAAATAGGGTTTGGTTCTGTATTTACCCCCGACACATCGGATATTCACAGGCAATTTACGGGTACAGACGAACGGATATCTTTGCGTCTGTTAGCCTTTTTTCGTCAAAACGATGAAATGTCCGTATCGAGTATCTGGAATCATGTACTCATAGACCTTTTCCCGATCATTTTTATCTTGAATAAATTCATCTACAGCCGTCTTTGGGCCCGAAGAAAAGAAACCGTAGTCATCGACGATGATAATCGCTCCGGGGGGGGTGATCGGGTGGAGAAACTCTAGTACCTGTTTGATTGGTTCGTACAGATCGAAATCCACATAGGCGAAAGAAACCCTCGCTGGTAAATTTTCCCCTCGCTCGAGGATTCGATCAAAAAATCCTTTGTGAATTACATAGCGATGTTCGGGAAAAGAAATCTTCCGTAATCGCTCTAGAACCATTCCCTCACGGCATCGCATTTTTCCCCTATAGGCTTCCATATTCCCCAAATCGAAAATATCGTGGAGCAAGTGATCTTTTTCCGAGGGGGCGGGCAAACCTTGAAAGGAATCGAATAGATGTAAGGTCTTGTCTGTTCCGGCGATTTCATTGGCGATCAGTGCGGAGGTTTCTCCCTGCGCCACACCAAACTCGCACACATCGCCCTCTACCTCCCGACACCGGGCTAAACCCTGCACGAGATAATAGGCCTCTGAAGGAGGCGTGCCGAGCAATGTGGTTAATAGATGCAGACGAAGATCGTTAGGCTCTATTACGGGATCGGACTCGTTGAGCTTTCCCTCGTAGGCCTGTGCCAGATTAGCGAAATTATCGAGCCAGATCGGCAGCTCCGATGTGCGGTGGAGCGGTTCATCCTCGAGCGAGGACGAGGTCAGAGCAATGGATTGATCATTCATAGCTGTTACCCATTTAAAATGGGTATTAGGATGTTAGAAAACAAACGCAGATTTATTAATTATCGATAAGAAAGCGGTTATCAGAAATAACCGCTTCTGGAATTTTCCAAGAATCTGTTTAACGTTCCCGGCGCCCGAAGTTTTTGCGCTCACCACCGCCACCACCGCCAAAATTATCTTCTTTGGGACGAGCTTTGTTGACTTTCATCTGTCGTCCCATCCATTCGGCCCCGTCAAGAGTTTCGATCGCTTTTGCTTCTTCCTCATCGGAGGACATTTCCACAAAACCAAAACCGCGCATTTTACCCGTTTCCCGATCTACGGGCAAGTAAACGCGACTAACCGTGCCGTATTCAGCGAATACCTCTTTCAAGTCATCTGTCGTGACGTCATAAACCAGATTACCAACGTAAATCGTCATGGATTGTCTCCCAATATCACAGCCATTTCGAGAAGGAGATCGGACACAACCCAGTCAAGGCCATCAGGGAAAAACCACTTCTGTTTGAAACCAATGCTGCTACCGAACCTAACTACTCTCTCTAAACTAGCATAGCTTATCAGTGATCAGTTATCAGTAGGAGTAGGGAGTATTAAGTGAGCAGTATTATAGGGCAGTTTTCTGCTTTCTTTTCACTGATTACTGTTTACTGTTTACTGCTCACTGATTAGGGTAGCCAAGGATATTGACTAAAATCGGGGGGACGTTTTTCGAGGAAAGCCTGTTTACCTTCAGCCCCTTCGGCGGTCATATAGTAGAGTAAAGTGGCATTACCCGCTAACTCCTGTAAACCCGCTTGACCATCACAATCAGCATTAAAAGCCGATTTTAGGCAGCGAATCGCCAAGGGACTTTTTTCGAGAATTTCTAAGGACCATTTAACCCCTTCCTGCTCTAATTCCTCTACCGGGACGACATGGTTAACCAAACCCATTGCTAACGCTTGTTGGGCGTTATACTGCCGACAGAGAAACCAAATCTCGCGAGCTTTTTTCTGACCGACTACCCGGGCCAGATAACTAGAGCCAAAACCGCCGTCAAAACTGCCCACTTTCGGACCGGTCTGGCCAAAAATGGCGTTATCCGCTGCTAAGGTTAAATCACAAACCAAGTGTAAAACATGACCGCCCCCGACCGCATAACCTGCCACCAGCGCGATAACTACCTTGGGGATGGAGCGAATTAATTTCTGTAAATCCAGCACATTGAGCCGGGGTACGCCATCATCGCCAATATAACCCGCCTGACCGCGCACCGTCTGATCGCCGCCGGAACAAAAAGCATATTTGCCATCGCTGTGGGGACCTGCACCCGTGAGCAATACCACCCCAATGCGCGCATCCTCGCGAGCATCACAGAAAGCGTCGTAAAGCTCAAAAACTGTCTTCGGACGGAAGGCATTACGCTTATGGGGGCGATTGATGGTAATTTTGGCGATTCCCCCCCATTTATGGTAAAGAATATCCTCGTAGGTTTTGACGGATTGCCATTCAACGCTCATAGTCTCGGTTATAGGCACAGCTTTTTTACCTTACCTCATTTTGTCCCCCACGTTGAAGCGGGGAGCGCCAGAATAGGGGAATGGATAGTTGACGGACAAGGTTTAAACCTGACTCCCTTCTTGATGTTTTCTGGGTATTTACTCAAAATATATTGATCCTAGTCGTGTAGATATCAGCGAGCGACCAGCAATTGCTGACCATAAAACCGAAATCGGTTATTGGGAAAGTGACACAATGATTGGAGGAAATTATCGAGGAATTATCGTTACATATATGGACAAAGCCTCGAAATTTTTAGTAGCAGGATTAGCCAAAAACAAAACCGCATCGGAAATCAAACCTTGTCACAGAAAAACTTTCCCAAGAGATTCACCCTGACCAAAGAAAAACCTTTACTTGTGACGAGGTTAAAGAATTTTGTGGACATCAAGAGTTGAGTCATACCAATTCTCCAAAGTCTGACTACAGAAGTTTAATCCCCCTAAATCCCCCTTAAAAAAGGGAACTTAAAGGGGGATTTAAATTCGATGTGTAGTTTTCATTTAGAGAAATGGTATCAGAAACTAGGAGCAGATTTTTATTTTACTACTTCTTATCATTCGTGGGAGAGGGGATTAAACGAGCATACCAATGGACTATTGAGACAATTTTTTGCCAAAAGAACGAATTTGAAAATCCTTAAACCAGAGCAGGTAGAAAGAGCGGTTTCTAGTCGCAGATATAAACAAGCTGCTTATCCTAAATCAGATGGGAAAGATGCTCTTTGGTCTCCTAGTTATTTTGTTTCTTCTGTGGGAGGTGTGCCATTGGCAGTTCTTAAGTGCTATATTAGAGATCAAGAAAAACTGTCGTGAAACGAAGGGGTTTTAAACCCAAATTTTCGCTAATCAGATAGCCATTATCTCAAAAACTATCACCATGACGATCGATCCGCAACAACTCATCGAACTGGCTCTCAAATCGGGAGCAGTGGCAGCCGAAGTTTATCAATCTTCCTCCCTTTCCCATCCCGTTTTTTTTGAGGCTAATCGTCTCAAACAGCTAGAAAGTTCCGAATCTGTGGGAACTGCCTTAAGATTATGGCGCGAGGGTTGTCCGGGGTTAGCGGTGGGTTATGGTGATGTGGAACCGGAAATTTTAGTAGAAACAGCGTTAAATTTATCCTATCTCAATGCCCCCGAAGAAATCGAATTTTCGGCACCACGACAGGCAATTTATGACCCGATTGGCCAGGATGTGGCGGTAGAATCTTTAATCGAGATGGGTAATCAAATGATTGGCCAAATTCGCCAAGTTTATCCTGAGGTTATTTGTAGTGGTGAATGGGAATGTGAACGGGAAATCACCCGTTTAGTTAATTCCCAGGGTTTATATTGTCAATATACCGATACAGCTTTGAGTTATTATCTGGGGATTGAATGGGTGCGGGGGGAGGATTTTCTCGCGGTTTATGATGGGGAATATACTCGCAGTACACCTCATCCCGAAACCGTAATTAAACAGTTATTGCAGCGACTACAATGGGCCGCCAATAATGTGGATAGTCCCACAGGTAAATTACCAATTTTATTGACTGCTAATGCAGTTACCCTGTTATGGGGTACGGTGGCGATGGCTTTAAATGGTAAACAGATCTTAGAAAAATCCTCGCCCTGGAGTGATAAAATCGGTCAATTGGTTATGTCAGAACAGTTGACTTTATCTCAACAACCGGAGCGAGAACCCTATAGTTGTCCCTTTGATGATGAGGGAACTCCCACCAAATTTTTATCTTTAATTGAACGAGGTAGAGTTAAAGAATTCTATAGCGATCGTACCACAGCCAGACTATTAAAAACTACTCCGACGGGAAACGGTTTTCGTCCCGGGTTAGGGGTTTATCCTATGCCAGATTTAGTTAATCTAATCGTGGCACCGGGAGAGGGAACTTTAGAGGATTTAATCTCGCAAATAGATGAAGGTCTAGTTATTGACCAAATTTTAGGTCATGGGGCCGATATTTCGGGCGATTTTTCTGTCAATATCGATCTGGGTTATCGCATAGAAAAGGGCAAAATCACCGGACGAGTTAAAGATACAATGGTGACGGGAAATGTTTATACCGCTTTGCAGAATTTAATCGCTTTGGGGTCCGATAATCAATGGAATGGTTCCTGTTATACCCCCTCGCTAATTGTTGATAGTTTATCGGTGGTGGGTTAAATCAGTTATCAGTTATCAGTTATCAGTTGACCGATTACTGTTCACTGTTTACTGACCACTGAAATTACTAGGTGTAGGGCTAATTCCAGAATTAGCCCTACAATAGGCGTTGTCAAATTGAAAGATGCTCCGAATCAGCACCGGAACTAAAATTACTGTGATAGCTAAGGATTGCACTGCATCTTTCCTATTCTGATCTAACAATGCTTAATTTTTTGGGGCTTTATTTGACCTGAAAATAAGGGGTTCGCAGGTAGGCACGGATTCCCATTCTATAAGAAATTATCTGTCAAGTCGTGGGGTTTTGTCAAGCTTTTTTGGAAAAAAATTTAACCGATGTGAGTCGGTATTTTTCAGCTTGGCATTAACGCTTTAGTTGCCGAGGCACCAAGGCGATTTAATTGCCGATTAATTTGCCATCCGAGGAGGGTTAAACCCAACCACTGACCGAAGATTGCCAAAGCGAAAGAGGGAAGTGTAGCGTATTGAGTAGCGGCAATGGGAAGAAAAGTAAAAAACCATAAAAGCGGAGATTGACTGGGATCAACTCGCAGGACAGCGAAACAGAGGAAGGGGAAAATAATCAAAATGCCGATGCTAGTGGCTGCCAGCAAAGCGCGTTTATTTGTGCTGCCTAACATCAATAATTGGGCGATAGCGGCATAGACTAAAATCATGTTCATTGCCAAGAGAAACCCGGCTGCAGTGGCTAGTTTATATTGATGGAGAGGGGCGATAAAAATAGCGGGAAGGATGAATAAAATGGCAATGGCGACGTTAACAGCCATGGCTAGGGTAGAAGGGCTTTTTTCGCCAAAGATTAGAGCTTTCCCCAGACTAATGCCCGTTTTTCCTTGCAGATGACGATAGCGCGCCCAATCTTGGAGAGTTTGACGGGGGGGAGTGAGGGCAAAAAGGATTAACAAGCCAAAAATTGCCACAAAAACGCTAAGAATGACAAAATTATCGAAAAGATAGCTCGGTTCCAGAGTTTGGAAGACAAAACCTAGGCTAATGGCGCTAAAACAGCCCATCATCCAGTAACTTTGGGGTTTACTAATAAGAGTAACGAGGGGATTATGGAAGCGACGCTGGATAATTCTGGTTAAACCGTAGGTACAGAGGGCGAAATTGAGCAAAATTAAGCCAATACCCATTATAACCGATTGCCAGAGAGATTGACCGTACCAACGCAGATCGAAGATTTGTGAGATTCCTAGATAGCGTACCGCATCGGGGGGGAGAAAGGTAGATTTAACTAGATAGGGAAGGAAAAAACTAGGATTAAAGAGAATTAACCAATCAAAGGGGGTACGGGAACCGCCATAGCCCGATAAAGTAAAAATACTGCTATAAAACACAAAGATTAAGACTGTAGCACTGCCTAACCAGGGTTGAAATCCTCCTAACCATGGCGTGGCTAAAGCGAAACTAAGGGCAGCATGATAGAAAAAGGCACAACTAGCGATCAGAACCGCGTAGAAGGCTAAAATTAACGACAAGGGAATACCTGCTAATAAACCCGCCCCCAAGTGAAAGGGTAAAGCGAGAAGACAGACGAGATAGAGGAGAATGGGAACCCCGAAAATTTTGCCGATAAAAATCGTTTTGGCGGGTTGGGGACTCAGACGGATAAAATTAAGTGTACCTCGGCGCTCTTCCCCAGAAAGATCGGCAATTAATTGATAGGTTCCCACCACTAAAAGAGCGAAAATGCCGGTAATACTCAGAAAAGTGAAGATATCTAACCACCATAACCGGGAGATAATCATCCATTGACCATTTAAGTCTTGGATACAGTATTTAAGCCCACTATAGGGATAATAGTCGTTGTTATTGGGGGGATTAGCGGTACAGTAACGACTAAATCCCGCTCCTACTGGCAAGAGATTTTGATAGTACAAGTAAACTAATAATTGACCAACAAGGGAGATAATCGAGGCGATCGAGATATTTTTCGGGGTTAATCTTCCTTGCCATTCTCGCATAATTTGCGGGTTGGTTTCCGTAAGGCGATCGATTATTGTCAGTATCATATTTCTGTCCTCTCTACAGCCGTCAACAGGAGCTAATCCTAGATTAACCCGGTAACTTCTCGATCGGTTTGGGGATGAAGAAATCCCTCGATATGCAGCTAAGTAGCTGGTTATAATTAAATTAAAAAGGGATTTTAGGTTCGATCCCTCCTGAAATCCGCTCTTGATCAGGGGGGTGCCGATCTACCCTGCTAAGATAGCGTTGGGCGAGGATGCGAAGTAAGTCCTTGAATTGATCAGAGAAAAGGAGTTTAAAGGATGAAAATGACTTATCTGGAAGCTACTGCCAAATTTTACAGCGAAGTAGCCCAAGCTCCCGAAGTGGGGCTATGTTGTGTTCAAAGCAGTCCTTTGCAACTGCCGGGGTTAAAAATCCCCGCCATTATGCAGGAGATGAACTATGGTTGTGGCACGACGGTGCAGGTTAATGAATTGGGCAATTCTCCCAGGGTTTTGTATGTGGGTGTGGGTGGTGGTTTAGAAGCACTGCAATTCGCCTATTTTTCCCGTCGTCCGGGGGGAGTCATTGCGGTGGATCCAGTGCCGGAAATGCGTTGGGCAGCCCAAAGAAATCTCGGCGAAGCACTGCCAGAAAATCCCTGGTTTAGTCTCGATTTTGTGGAAATTAAAGATGGTTCCGCTTTTGAATTGCCGGTGGAGGATGCCTCCGTCGATGTAGTGGCGCAGAATTGTCTTTTTAATATCTTTAAACCAGCCGATTTACAGTTAGCTTTACGCGAGGCTTTTCGCGTCTTAAAACCGGGAGGACGTTTACTGATGAGTGATCCGATCGCCCCTCGTCCAATTCCTGAACATTTGCAAGAAGATCAGCGTTTAAGGGCTATGTGTCTATCGGGGGCCTTGACCTACGATGATTATATTCAACAGTTGATTGCTGCTGGTTTTGGTCAGGTAGAAATTCGGGCCCGTCGTCCCTATCGTTTACTGGACTGTCAGAGTTATAATTTAGCCAAGCCGCTCCTCTTAGAAAGTTTGGATTCCGTTGCTTTTAAAGTAGCTATTCCCGAAGATGGGGCCTGTATTTTTACCGGCAAAACTGCTATTTATACTGGTACGGAGGCAATTTTTGATGATGGTGCTGGGCATATTTTAGCCAAAGGATTACCAGTGGCCGTCTGTGATAAAACTGCGAGCAACTTAGCTCGTTTGTCTCCCCAAGATATCCTCATCACCGAGTCCACTTGGCACTATAATGGGGGCGGTTGCTGTTAAAAAAGTACGGTCGAGGCAAGTTCGATCCCTCAGTTATCAGTTATCAGTTATCAGTTATCAGTTATCAGTTACCAGTTACCAGTTTTCAGTTACCAGTTACCAGTTTTCAGTTTTCAGTTACCAGTTATCAGTTATCAGATGTGAGTTTTCAGTTCACTGATTACTGTTTACTGTTCACTGGACGGCTACGCCGTGCCTTTGGCAACACTGAAAAAAACTAGCCTTGCACTACCTGTTTAAGGGTGGTAAAGGTTTCTAGGTTGATTAACCCCCGGCGCTGGCCTTTTTGGTTGGAAATGCCCAAAAATACCGATTCTCCCTGTTTGGGATTGCGATCAAATCGGGGTGAAGAATTGATATAAACTAAAGCACTATCGGACTCCATGGCGAATTGACGACTTTCTCGATAGGATTCGGTGACAATACAATCCGCATGACCGCTACTATACTTATTAATCCAAGCGATCGCATCAGTGAGGGTATCCACTAACCTAAAGGCCACCGTTTTTTCTAAATAGGGTCTTTGCCAATCATTATCGGTAGTAATAGTTAAATGTTCGGGAAAATCCGCCGCTAATCGGGTATCTCCCCGCAATTTAAAGCCTTTTTCCTGCAAACTTTTAAACAAACGACTTAAAGTTGAAGAATTGTGATGGGGACTAATTAAAACTTTTTCGATCGCGTTAACCGGATCTGGTATGCTGCCATGACTATCGATAATTACCTGACGAGCTAACTCCAAGTCGCCACTAGGAGACCAGTACAAATAACAGTTTCCCATGGCCGCACGCAAAACGGGAACGGTAGCCAATTGACTCACGCGACCGATTAAACTAGGGCGACCGTAGGGAATAATCAAATTAACATAATTTTCCTGGGTCAGCAACTCCTCTAGGGAGGGACTAGAATCACAGGGTAAACCACTCACACAATCCACGGGTAAACCCACATCTTCCAATGCTTCTTGGATAATTTCCGTAATCACCTCATCGGAATGACTAGAGGCATTGGAACCGCGAATAATCAAACTATTGCCACTTTTTAGGGAAAATCCCGCCGCTACCATCGCTAATTCCGGAAAACCTTCATAGACGAAGGCAATCACTCCTAAAGGCATCCTTTGGCAATAGGTTTGGGAAGGATTGAGTTGATAGGCTGCGTTAATTACCTGTTGCAGCGGATCCGATGCTTCCGCTAGTTGTTGTAATACCTCCACCGTCGTCTCTAAACGTTCGGGAGTTAACCGTAGCCAGCGAATCATTTGTTCTGAGACAGCCATCTCTCGACTGACTTCTAAATCGAGGGTATTGGCTTCTAAAATACGATCAAAGCCAGTTTTAATGGCATTAGCGATCGCAATTACTCCGCGATTTCTTTCATTGCCATTAAATTGACCTAGAGCCAGAAAAGCATTGTATGCTTGCTTAAAGATCGTCAGGGGGGGGATGGAGGAACTTTCGATCATAGATTCTTGTCTAGCGTCGATAGGCTAACCAAAAGATTAACGCGGGCAAAATAACTAATAGCATAACTAGAATTGCCCCAAAAATCACGCTTACCCCTGGCGGTGATTTTAAAATTAAGGGTAGCCAGACGACCGATAATAACAGAATTATCCCCACCATCAGGGGTAATACCTCTTGTGCAAGGCGCCGATTCGTACTCACCCAACGAAATCCCGTCCAGCGCCAACTGCGTTTATAGGGATAGTGGGGGGCTAATTGTTCGATAATTTGGCCGTTTTCCTGTACCACAAATATCTGTTGACAGCGATCGCAGCCAAAGGCATCGGTCAATAAAATCGGGCATAATGTCCCTTTCCGACGACAGGGACAAGGATAGTCTTGGTGTAGGTCGATTTTGGTATATTTATGCGGTCGCACAAGCTAAATTTTTGTTTATAAACGGTTGTTTTTAGTCGCTCGTGGTCAATAGCTCAGGGATTCAATGGTTGCCCAAAATCCTCAACCCTATTGCTCACGGATAATTCCCATCTTAAGGGATATCCCTAAATTATTCCTACTAATCTTAAGAGCTATTTCAAGATTTTTTCAAGCGGGCAACGCGATTCGAACGCGCGACATTCACCTTGGCAAGGTGACGCTCTACCACTGAGCTATGCCCGCAAGCCGTTTTTTTACACTTCCCTAAGCATCCCAAATCTCAGAGCATTTGTCAAGTGGTTTGGAGCATTTTTTTACAATAATTCATCTTCTGGCCAATCCCCCAAACCGGTAATAGCTTCGAGAACCACTTCTATCTTAGCCTGTAGTCGGTTGAACTGATGTTGCAAGCGATCAAAGCACTTGTCAATGGCGGCGAATTTTTCAGTGATAGGGCGTTCCATAGCCTCAAAAGCTGCCGTAATCGGCCCCTCTGGTTCTAAATCTAATTCCAGAGTCTTGATTCTCTCGACAGCGGGGAGTGGGGACAACTAAAACCCTAAATGCTGGGGGAATTTTCTTAGCCTTCCATCAGTGCCTGTGGGGGATTATTTTCCAATAATTCTAGGGGTTTATCTTCATCCCGGGGGCGCAATTGACGCATGAGACTAGCCATTTCTAGGGCAGATAGGCCATAATTCCAGCCCAAATTACTTTTAATCCCGGCCCGTTCGAGGGCCTGTTGTAGAGTATCAGTGGTGAGAATACCGAAGACAACGGGAACACCTGTCTGAAAAGCGGCCGCAGCGATGCCTTTAGCAGCCTCGGCAGCAACGTAGTCAAAATGGGGCGTTTGTCCGCGAATAATTGCCCCTAGACAAATAACGGCATCGTAACGGTGGGAAAGAGCGACTTGACGGGCTACCATTGGCACTTCAAAGCTACCCGGTACCCAGATATAATCGACTTGGGTGCCATCGGGATTGACATCAACCCCGTGACGCTTGAGACAGTCTTGACAGCCTGATAACAGTTTATCAGTGACCAGATCATTAAAACGACCAATCACGATCGCAAAGTGCAAGGACGATATATCCTCGGTAAAATTTCCCTCAAAAACAGTCATAGGTAAAAGGGGTTAGGGGTTGGGGAGAAGTGGGGTGTGGGGTGTGGGGTGTGGGGAGAATACTGACTCCTGACGACTGACTCCTGACGACTGGCTCCTGACTCCTGTCCCCCGTCCCCCTGATCAAGACTAAATCACTAAAAAGTTTAAAATAGCGACGGCAACGACTAAAATCGCCCAAATTGCCGAACCCACATAGAGAAGGGGTTTCGATTGATCCCAGTTTTGGGGGGAAGCATAGGCAACGGGGACACCAATCACCATCAGCAAGGAAAATAAAACTAAGGCAATGAGAAAAAATTGAAAAACAATAGACATGATTGGGTTCTCCTAAAGCAGTTGATCTTTATCTAGATAATTCTCCCAGATTTGATACTTGTATGGAAGAGCCTCGCTTCCACTCAACTTAACTGGACGATCCTTTCTCTAAGTCCTCCCTGAATCAGGGTTTCCCAGGAGATATCCCTGTCAGACTGAATCCACGAGCATTTTAATTTTACTGCCAGTGACTACCCAGCCCCAGCGGGGCTGAAAACTTTTTTCCAGTGTCTATCCTTGTCAAAAGCAGCATGGCAAGGGTTAGGTGGGGGAATTGACTCTCTGTGATACCCTGCTCAGATTACCCTATTTTTGCGTTTTCGCCAAAGCTGCCCTAGAAAGATGTCCAGACTGCTGAACTGCTAAAAGCTAATGGTTAAGCCCCCCAAACGGATGCCAGCGCCAAAAATGACGAACAATACTGCTAGAGTGGTGACGGCGACTATGTGCAGGGCGAGGACATTTAAGTTTTCCTCGCTCAGTTTAGGAATGAGAAAAAAGCGGGAATGAAGGGCCAAGATGAGAGTTAATAACAGTAAAGCTAACTTAATTCCTATATAAACCGATAAAAAACTATCAAATGACCAAAAATCACGAAATCCGGGCAAATAAATCCAAGTCAGTCCCAGGCCTGTTATTACCTGCAACAATAGCGCAGATAACCCAAAACTTTCAAAATATTGCTCAAATTGACGAATTCGGTCTGGTTCTCGGTTTTTGAGGGCCTGGGGTAGAACGGTGACTGCCAACAATAAATGCCCACCGGCCCAGACGGTCGCCCCTAGGGTGTGGAGAATTACTAAAATTTTGAACAACATCGGTTTCTCTCAGTCATGATTTGCTAACTTATAGTTCTTGACCCGGTTATTGCCGAGCATTTAGTAACAATAGATACAGAAAAAATCCCGATAACTTCTCCTTACTAAAAAATATGGATTTAATTTTATGTCATCAAACGGCGGATTTTGACGCTTTGGGGGCAGCGGTGGGTTTATCGTTGCTGAAAGCGGGTAGTCGCATTGTGTTAACGGGGGGAGCGCACCCAACAGTAAGGGAATTTTTAGCCCTGCATCGGGATGAATTCGCTTTAATTGAAATGCGTAGTGTCAATCCGTCCCAGATTCGCTCTTTAATTATCGTTGATAATCAGTGGCGAGAGCGTCTGGGAAAAGCCTCCCAGTGGCTCGATTTAGGGCATTTACAGGCGATCGAATTGTATGATCATCATTTGGATAGTGAAAGTGATATTCATGCCTCTAGCGTCCATTTAGAAGCGGTGGGAGCCACCACGACTTTAATTGTCGAAGCTTTACAAAAAGCCCAGATTAAACCAAACTCGATGGCAGCGACGGTAATGGCACTCGGTATTCACGTTGACACGGGTTCCCTGACTTTTGCCAGTAGTACCCCCAGGGATGCCTATGCTTTGGCTTGGTTAATGACCTGTGCTGCTAACATTAAAACGATCGCCCAATACTGTCAACCGAGTTTTTCCCCGCGCTTACAGGAGTTATTTAGCCTTGCTTGGGAAAATCTAGAGATTAAAACGATCCATGACCGTAAAATCGCCCACGTTCTTCTCCATACTGCCGATTTTATCCCGGGTTTGTCTAGTGTGGCCGAGCGCCTACTGGAATTATCCGATAGTGATGCACTACTTTTCGGCCATAGTTATAGTAAAGACGAGGAAGATAAGTCCCGACAGCGTTTAACTGTGATTGGTCGATCTAGAATCGATGGAGTGAATCTATGTCAGCTTTTTTCCCCCTATAACGGCGGTGGTCATGCTCAGGCCGCTTCGGTAAGTTTTCGCGATGTTCAGCCAGTTCAACAGTTAAACCAACTGCTGGGGGACTTAATTGCTCAAATTCCTCCTTCTCCCACTGCTAGGGATTTAATGTCTTCTCCGGTGCGGACAATTCGTCCCGATACTTCCATATCTCAAGCCGAGCGCATCCTTTTCCGTTACGGCCATTCGGGGTTATCGGTGGTAGATGAGCAGGATCGCTTAGTTGGGGTGATTTCTCGTCGTGACCTCGATTTAGCTCTCCATCACGGCTTTTCTCGCTCTCCTGTGAAGGGATACATGACTTGTAATCCGAAAACTATTACCCCCGACACTTCTCTTCAGGAAATCGAGTCGCTGATGGTAACGTATGATTTAGGGCGTTTACCTGTACTAGAAAACGGGCAGTTAGTCGGTATCGTCACTCGTACAGATGTATTAAGACAGATTCATCAAAATGAGCGGGTGCGTTTTGAAGGGTTTGCTTTGGTTTCCTGTCTTTTACCAGCGATTAAAGAGCGTTTAGAGTCGATTTTATGGTCATTCCTGCAAGCTGCCGCCGCTGCCGCTCAAAAACGCGGTTGGCATCTCTATCTGGTTGGGGGTGCGGTGCGGGATTTATTGTTAGCCACAGAAAGGGATACTTTATTGTTACAGGATATCGATTTAGTGGTGGATGGCTGCCATCGCGCCGCCGGTGTGGGTGCGGGGGTAGAATTGGCTAATTGTTTACAGGAAATTTATCCGAGGGCCCGGTTATCGATTCACGGGGAATTTCAGACGGCGGCTTTGTTATGGCACAAAGATGAGCGTTTTGGCTCGTTATGGGTGGATATCGCCACGGCACGCACGGAATTCTATCCCTATCCTGCCAGTAATCCCCAAGTGGAGGCTAGTTCGATTCGACAGGATTTGTATAGAAGGGATTTTACAATTAATGCTCTGGCAATTCGCCTAACTTCGCCGAAAGAGGGGGAATTACTCGACTTTTTTGGCGGTATGTTGGATTTACGCGCCCAAAATATCCGGGTTTTACACGCTAATAGTTTTATCGAGGATCCGACGCGCATCTATCGAGCGGTGCGTTTTGCCACTCGGTTAGGATTTGTTATTGAACCCTTGACAGAAAACTATATTAGGTATGCGATCGAAAGTGGAGTTTATGATCGCTCACGGCAACAAAATCAGAATGCACCCGCTTTACAGTCCCGTTTAAAAGCGGAGTTGAATTATATTTTAGAGGCGGATTACTGGGAAAGTGCCTTAGAAAAGTTGGCCGATTTGGGGGCTTTGCACTGTTTACACGGGGATTTAAGTTTAAATCGGGCTTTATGGCGACAATTGCGCTGTCTCAGTCGTTGGTTAGATTGTTTAAGTCTGGAATTGCCGGTGAATGCTTGGTTAATGCGGTTGGAATTATTAATCGCTTCTCTGGCTGTGGGGGAAAGAATAGCGATCGCTAATAATTTACAATTGCCTAAAGATACTGTGGAGCGTTTACAAAAACTAGAAGTTATGGAAAGGGAGATTAGCAATAATTTTGCTTATGATCGACCCGTTAGTCAAATTGTCAGCTTTTTCAATGGTTATCAGGTTCCTAGTTTGTTATTGGTGGCGGTGAGGAGTGAGACTAGGATTCGGGGTTTAATCTGGCAATATTTAACTAAATGGTCGCAGATTGAGGCTCCTATCGACGGCAATGACCTAAAAGCTTTGGGTTATCAACCGGGTCCCCAGTTTAAATCGTTACTTGCGGCGGTATTGGGGGCGACTTTAGATGGAATGGTCAGCAATAAAAGCGAAGCTATGGCTTTTATTGCTAGATTAACTCGGGCTTGCTGAATAAATCTAAAAACCTTATTGGGTAAGACTTTTAGACTTTTTGTCAATCAAAAAGTACCAGTTGTGGGAGAGATAGGGGGAAAATTCTGGGACTTTTTCTCTGAAAATTAGGTAATTGACCAGATGAGAATCGGTAAAACCCTACACCCCACACCCCACACCCTACACCCTGTCCCCACGAAAAACTTTTTGCCGCAGACCCTAACTAAGTCAGCAGATTAGGTATCGGCTGCCCCTTCATTTTCCGAAGATTGTCTTTGATCGCTGGAATAACCGCCTCTACCTCCTCTGGTGGTGGTACGATTAGAAGCAGCCCGGAATTGACGAGCGTAGGCACGGTTGCGTTCAGCTTTTTCTTTTTTCAAATTACGACGTTTAGCCACAAGAATCTCCTTGGGATATTAGATAGACAAGCGGGGAAACGAGCGATCGCTTCCCCTGTTGACAATGAAAAGAAGTTAGGTAATCATAGCCTAGAATGGTTACGATTGGGGATTAGTAGCGACGATCTCGATTGCGATTGCCACCACCGAAGGAAGATTTGGGTTCTCTTTCACGAGCTTGATTGACTTTTAATTCTCGCCCCATCCATTGAGCGCCGTCAAGAGCGGCAATAGCCTTCGTTTCTTCCTCTGGGGTTTCCATTTCCACGAAAGCGAACCCGCGTTTTTTTCCCGTTTCCCGATCCATGGGGAGGTGAACGCGCTTAATTTTACCGTATTCTTTAAAAACCTCAACTACGTCGTCTTGGTCAACCTCGAAGGGGAGATTACCAACATAAATTGACATAAAACCTATCCTTGCACAGATAAAAACAACAGATTTGTAGAGAACGAAGATTTCGGGAACTAGCTGAACCAATACTAAACAGAAACGCTTTGACCATTAATACTGACAACGAGCCGCAGTGCCGACTTTTATTCTCAACTTCCATCCTAGCACATAGCTATTAGCTTTGATCGATGCTGCCGCTCCCGCCACCGGAGCAGATAAACTAGACTAGAATGCTGCCCTATAAAATGCCCTAATTATGAGTTTATCCCCCCATCCGATCGAAACTGCCCTAAAAACCCTGGCAGGGAAAGCGGAAAATTCCATCGAACAAACAACAACCCTAGAAGACTTAGAACAGCTAAGGGTGAATTATCTCGGTAAGAAAGGAGAATTATCGCAGATTTTACGCGAAATGGGCAAATTAAGCCCCGAAGAGAGACCGCGCCTCGGTGCGATCGCTAATGAGGTAAAAGAATTAGTACAATCGCTGCTGGAATCCCAGCGAGAAAGTCTCCAGAATGCCCAAATTAAGGCGAAATTAGCGGCGGAAACCCTCGATGTCACCCTACCTGCTCTTAGCCGTCCTTTAGGGCGAATTCACCCCTTAAATAGCACAGTTGATCGCATGATCGATATTTTCGTCGGTCTGGGTTACAGCATCGCCACTGGGCCGCAGGTAGAAAGCGATTATTATAATTTTGAGGCTTTAAATATCCCTGCTGACCATCCGGCCCGGGATATGCAGGATACTTTTTTCTTGAGGGATGGTCGTTTATTGCGGACCCATACCTCCCCGGTGCAGATTCGCTACATGGAAAGTCACGAACCCCCGATTCGGATTGTGGCCCCGGGCCGGGTTTATCGTCGCGATACCGTGGATGCAACCCATTCCGCGGTTTTCCATCAAGTGGAATTATTAGCGGTGGACCGGGGATTAACTTTTACGGATTTGAAAGGAACAATTAAAGAATTTCTTAAGCAAATGTTTGGGGCCGATTTACCAGTTAAATTCCGCGCTTCCTACTTCCCTTTTACTGAACCCTCGGCCGAGGTAGATGTGCAGTGGAAAGGCAAATGGTTGGAGGTGATGGGCTGTGGTATGGTGGATCCCAATGTCTTAAAAGCAGTCGGTTATGACCCCCAAATCTATACGGGTTTTGCTGCTGGTTTTGGCGTGGAAAGATTTGCTATGGTATTACATGAGATAGACGATATTCGCCGTTGTTATAATAGCGATATCCGCTTTCTCCGCCAATTTTAGGGGGATAAACCCGATGGTCAAGAGTGAAGATTTAACCAAAAAAAGACTCCTATCCGTGGCTTGTCATCGAAAATTTGGGTCTGAAACCCCGCCGTTTTACGACGGCTTTACCGTTAAATATTAGCGCATTTACACGATATATGCTAAAATGTGAGACATGGAAAAAGCCTATTCTTACCGATTTTACCCAACACCCGAACAAGAGTCGCTATTGCGGCGCACTTTGGGATGTGTAAGATTAGTTTACAATAAGGCTCTCCATCTCAGAACACAAGCATGGTACGAAAAGCAAGAAAGAGTAGGCTACGCTCAAACTTCTTCAATGCTAACCGATTGGAAAAAACAAGAAGAATTAGAGTTTTTAAACGAAGTTAGCTGTGTACCCTTACAACAAGGGTTAAGACACCTACAAACAGCTTTTACTAATTTCTTTGCTGGTCGTACTAAGTATCCTAACTTTAAGAAAAAACATCAGGGAGGAAGTGCCGAATTTACCAAGTCAGCCTTTAAATTTAAAGACAGACAAATCTATTTAGCTAAATGCACAGAACCTTTACCTATTCGATGGTCAAGACAAATCCCAGAAAGCTGTGAACCAAGTACAGTAACAGTCAGATTACATCCTTGTGGACGTTGGCATATCTCAATAAGATTTGATGACCCAACAATTAAGCCATTACCAGTAACAGATAAAGCCATTGGAATTGACTTAGGAATTAGTAGCCTCGTGATTACCAGCGATGGCGATAAAGTATCTAATCCCAAGCATTTTAAGAAACATTATCGGAGACTGCGAAAGGCCCAAAAAAGCCTTTCTAGAAAACAGAAAGGGTCAAAAAATCGGGAAAAAGCGAGAATCAAAGTAGCCAAGATTCACGCTCAAATCACCGATAGCAGAAAAGACCATTTACATAAGCTAACCACTCAATTAGTTCGGGAAAACCAAACGATTGTGGTTGAGAATTTAGCCGTCAAGAATATGGTCAAAAACCCCAAGTTATCTCAGGCAATATCTGACGTTAGTTGGGGAGAAATCACTCGACAATTAGCCTATAAATGCCGTTGGTATGGCAGAAATTACATCGAAATAGATAGATGGTTTCCTAGCTCTAAAAGGTGTAGTAATTGCGGGTATATTGCTGAGAAAATGCCGTTAAATGTTCGAGAATGGGATTGTCCAGACTGTGGGACACACCATGACCGAGATATTAACGCCAGTAAAAATATTTTGGCCGCAGGGCTTGCGGTGTCAGTCTGTAGAGCGACCATAAGACCAGAACAGAGTAAATCTGTTAAGGCAGGTGCGAAAAATCCTTCGGGAAAGAAGCAGAAACTCAAATCGTGAGGTTTGGGAATCGCCGTCCGTTTACGGCGGTGAGGATGTCAATTCTGATGATGGAACGGTGAAGGAAAACGCCAAAGAAGCTTTAAACTTTCACCTGAATATGTGGTTATACTACCTAATTGCTGGGATTCTGGTTTGGGTTTTAATCGGTTATTTGCTCTTACCGATTCTTGCTGTGGTGAATATTGTTCTTCCCATTCTTGCTATCCTGCAAGTCTGGAAAGATGCTTATAAGGTTTTCCGTTATCCTTTTATTTTCCGGGTTCTGTAATTAATTATCGGGGTTGAAACCTGTTCAACCCTTTTTTAGTCCTATTCCCACTAGAAAAATAGCCTCTGGAGTTTATGACTAAAATTGTCATCATCGGTGCGGGGATAGTGGGGGCTACCATTGCCTACGAATTAAGCGCCATCGAAGGATTAGAAATTACCCTCATCGATGAAAAAAAACCGGGACAAGGAGCAACCGGGGCAGCTTTAGGGATTTTAATGGGGATTATCAGCCATAAAACTAAAGGTAGAGCCTGGAAACTGCGGCAAGAAAGTTTAAAACGTTACGAAACCCTCCTTCCTGAGCTAGAATCCCTCACCGGACTGACTATTCCCTGTAACCGTGATGGTATTGTCCTACTGCGATCGAGTGCCGAAGACGAAGAAAATTGGCGCAAGTTAGCCCAAATACGCCAAGAACAGGGATATTGTCTAGAAATCTGGGATAAAGAGACTTTAAACCAAAAATGTCCCCAAGTGGCCAGCGATCATCTCCAGGGTGCTATCTATTCTCCCAGTGATCATCAAATTAACCCAGTCCTGCTCACGGAGGCTCTCGTCACTGCTGCGGCAAGAAGGGGGGTTAAATGTCAATTTGGGGTAAAAGTTGAAAATTTTGGGAAGACAGAGCTTCATGGCTCTAATTTGAGGCAATGCACCCACGTTTATAGTTTTAATGGTATAGAGGAAAGCGACTTTTTGATTCTTTCTGCGGGAATCGGTTCCACTGCTTTAACTGAAACTCTTACCCATCCAGTGGAGATCCGACCGGTTTTAGGGCAAGCTTTACAGATAAAATTGACGCAAACCTTAGAAAGTTCCGATTTTAAGCCGATTTTAACGGGAAATGACCTGCATATTCTGCCTTTGGCCGGAGCAGAATACTGGATTGGAGCAACGGTGGAATTTATGGACGAAAAGGGCGAAATTATCGCCGATACTGCCCTATTAGAGCAAGTGTATCAACAGGCGATCACTTTTTGTCCCTCTTTGGCTGCGGGTGCGATCGTGCGTACTTGGTCCGGTAAGCGACCGCGACCGGAGAAAAAATCCGCTCCCATCATCGAATATTTGCCCGGATACGATAACGTTATTCTGGCCACGGGACACTACCGCAACGGGGTTTTATTGGCCCCTGCTACCGCTAAAATCGTCAGGGAAATGTTAAGTGATAAGTTAGGGTTGGCTGAAAAAGTTTGTTGATGGGGTTAGGAGTCGGTCGTCAGTATTCTCCGAGTCAGGGGATTATTTTTATTTATTCTCCCCTCTCCCCTCTCTACAATAATTACTCGCAGCCAGAAATACGTTGGGTTAATATCATACTTTGTGCTTTTTGTCAAAAAAACTTTTTTTTTGCAATAAAACTACATAAAAAAAAGATCATCGTTGTGGGTGAAATTGACTGATTTACCCGTCTTGATTAGGATCACCTTCTAGGTATGGCAAGGGTTTCAACCACTGCTGCCCAAAAAAGCACAGAAAAACCCATTATGAAATTCTATCAAATCGCTGTAACCTTGATAACATCGTTGTTAAATAAAAATCTTTCTCAATTAATTCTTAAGAATTTATAAATATTGCGGAATGTTAATTTAAATATTCTCAAGTTTTTGCAGTCAATAAATAATTTTTGCTTATCTTTGTCGGAAAATAGAACTCTCGCAACAATCCAACATCTACCATTGGGTTAGGAGTCAGTTATCAGTTATCAGTTATCAGTTCACTGAGAAAACTCCCCACACCCTACACCCTAAACCCTACACCCCACACCCCACTTCCACAATTCCCCAATTCCCCACTCCCTGCTATCGGCAGCCGATGACCCTATCTGAACAAGAAAGACAACAACTCTGTGACACTGCTCGGGAAGTGGCGAAACTTTCCTATTCTCCCTATTCCCGTTTTCGGGTGGGGGCGGCGGTCTTGACAAATAAAAAGATTTATGCTGGTACTAATGTGGAGAACGCTAGTTATGGCTTGAGTTTGTGCGCGGAAAGGGCAACTTTAGCGCAAATAATCGCAGCGGGCGATCGAGAAGTACGGGCGATCGCTATAGCCTGTATCGATGGGAAGAATGATATTAGTCAGTTAACTCCCTGCGGAGCCTGTCGTCAATGGATAGCCGAATTAGCACCGCAAGCAGAGATTATTGTCTGTGGAACCCAGCAAAATTATTGTTTTAATCTCTCGGATTTACTGCCTTTTTCCTTTCGTTTTTAACTGTGGGTAAAGTATAGGGTTCAAGGTACTACAACAACGGCTAAGATAACTGGTATAAGAGCCATGATCTGACAAAACATTAGTATCTAGTAAATACTTGAGAGTCATAAATGAACATCTCTCCCCGTTGACTTGTCCCGTAAATTATCAAAAGTATCATCATCAAGACTTGCCAAATCTACCCTTTGCCTAAAATCTTGCAAGGCTGACCAAAAATCATTAACCTCTCTAATTTCTACTAATATCTCTTCATTATCGGGAAAATCAACTTCCTCTAATAACTCAATAATTTTGCCTTTTTTAATTCCTTTAACTAACATAATATCAACTCCTTCTAAATGATCTGTATCGTAGAATTCAACATAGAGAGAATCATCAAAAATAGTTTTTGCTTCCTCAATTGAGACTTCGTGCTTTGATAGATTGCGTTCTGCCTTATTTTTATCCCAGTCAAACTGCATAAAGCCATTATACTGCTACTCACTGAAACTGATGGCACATTTTTGATATATTTTGTCTATTACTTGAACGTAATATATTCAACTGTATTGAACCATAGATCTGGTTCAGAAGCACAAGTAAATTTCCAGTGGGGCTAAAGCTGACAAATATTACTAAAATCTCGCTAACTTGAAGATATGCTACTTGTCTTAGGCTGCTTTATCTCCAACAATTAAGGGGCTAATAACTAGATTTTATCTCCTCCCGTAGCGACATTTTTAAATCTTTCTTGGGCAGCAGAAAAAGCCTCTTTCATCACCCTTTGAATCCTCTTAGGATCGGGTTTTTTACCCCCCATTAAATCGCCAAAATAGACACAAGCGCCCTCTCCTAGGGCCCAGGTATAGGCAGCAGACCAAGAAGCGGCGATGACACTGCCAAAACCGGGGATAAATTTCACTAATTCCCGACCGATGGCCTGGGCCAAAAAGCCGCCAGCGATCGCACTGACGACTCCGCCGGCTTGGGATGGGGTTAAGACTTGACCGTATAATTTGCCTAAAACCCCCACCATTGACACTTGTAGGGCGGTTAACACGGGCATAGTCGCTAAGGGTAAGGGAATCGCCGCCAAGGTTCCCGCTATCACGGAAAAGGCTAACATATAGCGTCGGGCCACGTCCCGATAGAGATGGCCTAATTTATCGCTGGTTTCCCGATCTAAAAGTTGGTGGATGGTGTTAGCCTCAGCTTTTGGCAATAAATCAGCTAAATTGTCTCTAAATGCCTCTAAACCGTAAAAAACAGGGTTGTAACCGTCTTCCTCTAGGGTAAAATCTATTAGCACAGAATTGTCATATAAATCCTTAAAAATTTCTTTAATTTCTTGATAGGCGCGATTGATATCCTCGAAATCGGGAGGATAAGGGGGATGATCGGCGATATTAGGAGGATAAAGCTGATGAAGGCAGGTTACAGCCAGTAAACAGGGGATTTTAGGATATTTTTGCCGCAGTTGTTTGGTAATTTCCAGAAGGCTATCGGTGGCAAAATCATCAATTTTTACCGTCACGATAAAAACCTGGGCGCGTCCCGTATTTTCGGCTAAATCTGCTAATAATTCCGCGATTACCCTGTCTGTGTGTTGATAGGCATCCCCTAACCCCACCGTATCGGTAAAAATCAACAGGGGTAAGTCTTCCGCGGGGTAGGTGTAGCGCTGGGTGTTTTGGGTGTGGGGACGGAAACCTTGCCCGACGATTTCCGCCGAAACTCCCGTTATTCCCCGAATAATCGAACTTTTTCCCGTTTGCGGTTTGCCGATTAACAGCGCCTCGGTGGTGGGCAATTCTTGACGGACTTTTTCTAAAATTTCCGCCACTTGAGTGTCACTAACACTAAACCACTGGAGGACAGTATTAGTCAACTGGTCGATGGGGAGTCTTTTCATCACTTCCCCCGTGAGACTATTCCAAGTATTGACCAAAGAATCAATGGGCAGTTTATCAGTCATGGGGATTAGAAAGGTTTATGATAACTAAAATAGAGATTTTCAGCAATAGAATCAGACGATGACAAAAGCCGCAATAACTCCGCAAGATTTATCATGGCCTTTTTGGCCAATTGTACCACTTTATCCCTACGGTCAAAGACGGACAATTCGCCAAGAAGTGGTGAAAGATACGCTCTGGACATTTGAGCAATTGCAGGGTATTTTCTATGTGGTTGTGCCGATTCGCATGACGGTAATTAGGTTAGCATCCGGGGGTTTATTTGTTTATGCACCTGTGGCCCAGACTCCGGAATGTATTCGCTTAATGCGTGAGTTGGAAAGTGAACACGGGGAAGTTAAATATATTATTTTGCCTACGATTTCTGGGATTGAACATAAGGTTTTTGTTGGTCCTTTTGCCCGTTATTTTCCTAAGGCTATAGTTTATGTTGCTCCTAATCAATGGAGTTTTCCTCTTAATTTACCTTTGAGTTGGTTGGGTTTACCGGCAAAACGAACGGAAATTTTACCTGCTGACTCGACAACTACTCCTTTAGGAAAAGATTTTAGTTATGAAATTTTACCCGCAATTGATCTGAATGTGGGGTACTTCTCGGAAGTGGCTTTTTTTCATCACTACTCTCAAACTCTGCTGCTAACCGATGGCATTATTTCTATCCCAGAAAATCCTCCCGCTATTTTAGAATTAGACCCCTATCCGCTGCTGTTTCACGCTAAAAATACGGCTAAGGATCTGGTGGAGGATACCCCAGAAAATCGCCGTCGGGGTTGGCAAAGAATTTGTCTTTTTGCTCTTTATTTTCAACCTCCTGTTTTAGCTGTTCCCAATTGGATTAAGGTCTTTCTAGATGCTTTTACTGCTAAGGAAAAGAGTAAAAAAGCCTATTTTGGTTTATTCCCTTTTCAATGGGGGGATGATTGGCAAAAGACTTTTTTAAATTTGCGTCGCGAGGGTAGGTTAATAGTCGCGCCAATTTTGCAAACTTTGATTCTTAATCGCAATACTGACGAGGTTAGTCAATGGGTTGATAGAATTGCCCAATGGCCGATTAAACAGGTTATTCCTTGTCATTTTGCTAGTCCAATTCAAGCTGATAGGCAAGAGTTTCGCCAGGCTTTTTCTTTCTTGTTAAAAGATTCTTATTTACCTAAAGATGACTTGGAATGTTTAGAAAGTATTGATAGTTTTTTAGTGCGCTGGCGATTGACTCCTCCTCCTGATAAAAAATTGTAATTTATGGCTAAGAACTGCTATAATGTATGCGGTTGTTAGTTGATTGCTAATCAAGGTCATGCAAATTCCCGAAAATCCCAGTAATGATGACATCAGAGAAGCGTTGATTCAATTGCGAGAAGAACTTGGTCAAAAAGTTGACCGCTTAGAATATAAATTTGATGCCTATCAAAAAGGTACAGATGGTATGGTGAGAATGGCTACTACTATCATCATTGCCACCGCTTCTGTGGTGGTTTTATCTAGTCTTAGTCCTGCGGTGACAGCAATTATCACCGCTTTATATTCTGCTAATGCTCATTAATTAATTTATCGCTAAATTCTGGTGCATTAGGCTACCTTTCTTGAATTTTTACCCGTTTGTTTAATTGATTCATAGTCAAGGAAATCACCAGATTAAAGAATAAATAGGTGGCCATAACTACTATTAACATCTCTACAGCTTTTCCTGTCTGATTAGCGATGGTACTAGAGATAGCATAAATATCATTATAACCGATAGCGATCGCTAAACTAGAGTTTTTAACCAGATTTAAACATTCATTAGTTAAAGGAGGAATAATCACCGGCAAAGCTTGGGGAAAAATCACTAATCTCATTACTAATAAAGGTTTTAATCCCAAGGCTTTAGCTGCTTCCCATTGTCCCCGATTAACCGATTGAATCCCTCCCCGTACCGTTTCCGCAATAAAGGCAGCTGTATAAACAGTTAAACCGATTAGGAGAGTAGCAAACTCGGAAGAAAGATGTAAACCGAAGTCAATATTTTGATTAAGAGGATTAACTTGGGGACTTTGCCATTGTAAACCCCAAATTAGGGGAATTATAACTAGGATTAGTAGGCTAGTTAGGCATAAACTAAGTTTATTTTTTAGGTATAAAAATACTGAGATAATTATTCCTAAAATAATGATAGCTAAGGCTAACCATGTCCTGAAACTATTAGCGGGAAAAGGTAAATAGACTCCTGAGTTATTTAAAAATACCCTGCCAAAAAACTCTAAAGATTCCTCAATTTTCGGCAGTTTCAAAAATACAGCAAAATACCAGAAAAATAATTGTAATAATAGGGGAGTATTGCGAATAGTTTCCACATAAATTGTTGCTAACTGACGAATTAACCAATTATCCGACAAGCGACCTAACCCGATGACTATTCCCAGACTAATCGCCAAAAATATGCCAGTAATCATAATGCGGAGGGAATTAACTAATCCCACCAAAAGAGCGCGAAAATAGGTATCGGTGGGACTGTAGGCAATAGGAGAGTCACCAATAGCAAAAGAGGCTGGTCGGTCAGTATCAAAGAGAAAGCCAAAGCCAAAACTTAAGCGTAAGCGTTGGAAATTAATCACTAAATTGCGACCCAAAAACCAGAAAATTAGGCAGACAATTAGCAGGATAATTACCTGTAAAAAAATCTTCTGAAATCGCTCATCGTACCAAAAAGAGTTTTTTTGAGGTAAGGTCATAATGGGTTCATCTCAATTTTGTCGAAATATCTATATTACATTTGGACGCACGCGATGCGCCCCTACCATTGGCACGATAATATTATTGTAGGCGCGAATGGCATTCGCCCTCTTTTAATAACTTCTGCTGCTAACCTATATGTGAGAGAAAGTCACAAAGATAAGATGCACCCAGTCATATTGATTGGATAATTGTTAATTTTTCACAAAAGAAATCGGTGACTTTTGGCCACCGATTGAGAAAATCAAAAAATATTTAGATAACCCCCAGACGGGAGAGACCGAGGATGACACCGGCGCCGAGGACATGACCAAAACTGGTAGTACCCAGTAAAGCGCCTAATCCCATACCACCGAATAAAGCGGGGGAAGGTAAAGCAGGACCGACATTTTGTTGTTTAATAGTCGCTTTACCGAAAGCAATAGCGAGAATATTGCAGATAATCATGACAATCGCCACTTTGGGACTCCATTCGCTGGAACCTTGCACGGCGGTGGCGGCCATTAATAGGGTTGAGTACATTGAAATTCTCCTGAACAGGTCGTTTTAAGTTTTTAATCTTAAAGGTAGTTTTCACCCCACATCACGCCCTGTTGCAATACTTAATAATCAAAAGCAGAGGAGTCAACCATACAGCCGATTCGTTTCCACTTCCGAACTACTCGCTTAGTACAAATTCAAGTTTAAGCCTACTTCTCTAGCGAAGACGGCTAATCCTTTCTTTTCAATGGTTTTGATAGCTTTGGTGGAGATGCGTAGTTTTACCCAACGGTTGCCTTCCGACCACCAAACTCTTTTCCATTGTAGGTTAGCTTCTTGTAATTTTTTGGTGCGACGGTGGGAGTGGGACACCGCATAGGCGTTATTGGCCTTTTTCCCCGTCATAGTACAGACTCTAGACATAATTTACTCCTGTGCGATCGATGTTTGTCAATAGTCAACCTTTCTAGTTTAACTCAAATCTCGCCAGAAGTCCCCCCCTTCCCCTGGGTGAAGTGAACGGAGATAAATTTAACAGCAAGTGGGGGGATTAAGAAGTTGATTAAACCGGTTCACTGCTCAGACAATTTCGACAATTGCCTCAAAGGTAATGGTGAGAATATTGTCAACAAATTTAGCTGTAATTTTTTACTGAATAAAAAATATTTTAATAAGTTTTACATAGTTTCTAGTATTCTGGTTAATTCATTTTTATTTTTCCACAATTTTACTTGAAAATCTTGGTATATTTTGGCGATAAAAGGGGCTTGATTACCTTGAACTATTTTTTCGATTTTATCGATTGTTTCGACAAAAATATTAATCATGGTTTGACGAGGTAAGTTGCCAGAAACTAGAACAAATACTTGAGCCTGATAACGGGCTATCTGTTGAACTTCTAAAATATTTCTACCAATGTTTACATCTTTAGTTAATACTATCCATCCTCTTTGACTAACAATAGGTAGCCACTCCGTATCCGGTGCATCTGGCGCAAAATGGGCATGATGAAATTCAATTTTAACCCCTATTTCTTGCAAAGCTTCACCGATAGACTTTCCTAAAGCGCGGTCGATAAAATAGGTGTATTGATAGGTCATGCCGCTTGCCAATTGGACTCGAATAAAATCGCTTTTTCAATTTGCCAAGGTTGACAATTATAATCATTGGCAATATCTTCTATAGAGTCCCCCGCATCATAAAGTTCTGTGACAACTTTAGTGGGAATTCCTGTTCCTGTGATCACGGGGTTTCCGAAGGAAATATTAGGATCTATCTTTAGGACTTTATTGCTGAAGTCTTCCCCATTTATGTCGATAGTGGGAAAAAGCCGTGTGGCGATATCTTGTTCATCCCATTCAATACGAGTTAAGAGATTATTTAAGAATTGTTTCATCGTCAATTGTCCCGAACGGGAGGCATTAATTAAATGTTCAAATTGTTCAATAAAAAGGTCAATTCCATCGGTACTAAATTGTTTTTGAACTAGAGGATGATCGGTGTTAAATTGTTCACTAATATAGTCTAGGGCCAGTCTAACTTTATCGAGAGGGATGTTATGAATTTTGCGAATAACTCTTAAAACGTGCGCTTCCACTAAGTTAGTAAAGGAAAGTTGCGGAATATTCAGATTAGGTCGTTGAATGAGGGGTAAAAACTCTTTTTGTCCTTTTTTTGTGGGGTAGGTGCGTCCTCGTACCCACGTTCTCAGAGTGGGCAAAGGAATATGGAGATAGCGCGCAGTATCGGCTATAGTGTAGGTGGGAACATGATAGAGATGCTCTAGAGATAAGGGAGATGATGCTTTGACCATCGTTAATATTTTGGTGAAGTTGTTGAGATGAGATTATCGCCTATTATTTCATTCTAGCTAATTTTGGTATCCTTGAGGATAGGGATAAAGCAGGATGAGGGCATCTCAGTGGACATTGGGGGCAAATGAGGTTATATTTTATCTAGAGAAGAACGTTTGTATGCAACACTGATAATGAGTAACTCACTGCCAAAATATCTAGAGGAAATCACAGGCATTTATCAACAGGGTAAGGCCACAGAACACAGTTATCGTCCTGCTTTAAAAAAATTAATTGAATCCCTAAATAATAACCTACAAGCTCTCAATGAACCCAAAAGGATTGCTTGTGGCGCTCCAGATTTTGTGATTAATCAGGGTATAGTAGAAATTGGCCATCTGGAAGCAAAAGATATCGGAACTTCTCTCAAAAAGGTTGAAAATACTCCCCAAATAAAACGTTATTTACAGGCTTTGGGTAATTTAATTATCACCGATCATTTAGAATTTCGTTGGTATGTATCGGGAGAATTGCGTCTATCAGCTGCCGTGGCAAGTCTTAATCAAAAAAAGCAAATTAAACCTGATTCCCAGGGTATTTTACAAGTAGAACAATTGTTCTGTCAGTTTTTCCTCTCAAAAGTTATTCAGATAACAACACCGCGAGAATTAGCGAAAAAAATGGCCGCTTTAGCGCAGTTAATTAGAGACGCAATCGGCCAAGCTTTAAAAGATCAAGATTGCGGGGGAATGTTGCGGCAACAATTGCAATCTTTTCAACGAGTTTTAATTAGTGATCTCAATGAAGCGCAGTTTGCGGATATGTATGCACAAACAATCTGTTATGGTTTATTCGCAGCACGCTGTAATACGGATCAAATAAGTTCTTTTTCCCGGGAAACGGCAGCATTTCGACTACCGAAAACTAACCCTTTTTTGCGGGGAATTTTTCATCAAATTGCTGGTACAGAATTAGATGAGCGGATTACTTGGGCCGTGGATACTCTAGCCACTATTTTACAACAAACCGACATGGATGGTATTCTTAGCAGCTTTGGAAAACGCACGCGCAAGCAGGATCCTGTGGTTCACTTTTATGAGACTTTTTTAGCAGAATACGATAGCAAAATGCGTGAGTCTAGGGGGGTTTATTATACCCCTGAACCCGTGGTTTCTTACATGGTTCGCAGTGTGGACTATATTCTAAAAAATAAGTTTCAGATTCCTAAAGGTTTGGCCGATGCTAAAAAAATTACGATTAAAAATCCTAATAATAGCCAAGAAACTCAGGAAGTTCACCAAGTTTTGATTCTCGATCCTGCTGTGGGAACTGGCACTTTTTTACACTCTGTTATCGACCATATCTATGATAGTTTTCGTCAACAGAAAGGGATGTGGTCTAGTTATGTCAGTAAACATTTATTACCCCGTCTCTTTGGGTTTGAATTACTGATGGCTCCCTACACCGTAGCACACATGAAATTAGGTTTACAACTTCAGGAATTAGGCTATGATTTTAGTGCCGATGAACGCTTAGGAATCTATCTCACCAACACCCTACAGGAAGCTTTTCAAATTCCCGCTGCTGATGGTTTTTTAAATCGCATTCGCGATGAAGCAGCTGCGGCAAAAGATGTTAAGCAAGAAATGCCAGTCATGGTTATTTTAGGCAATCCACCCTATTCCTATCAGTCGATGAATACTGACCCTTGGATTGTGAATTTAGTTAAGGATTATTATCAATTAGATGGAAAACCATTGGGAGAGAGAAACCCTAAAGGTTTATTAGATGATTATGTGAAGTTTATTCGCTTTGCTCAGTATCGGGTAGCGGAAACTGGTTATGGAGTTGTGGCGTTAATTACAAATCATGGTTATTTGGATAATCCCACTTTTCGGGGAATGCGTCAAAATTTGATGCAGACTTTTGATGAGATTTATGTTTTAGATTTGCATGGGAATAGCAAGAAAAAAGAAGTTTGTCCCGATGGTTCACCCGATCAAAATGTGTTTGATATTCAGCAAGGTGTAGCGATTGCGTTTTTTATTAAGTATCAAGATAGTCAGCAAGATTTAGCCAAGGTTTATCATGCTGATTTGTGGGGTGTTAGAGAGGTTAAAGAGCATAAGGAGTTAGTTGGGGGTAAGTATCATTGGTTAGATGAAAATGATATTAGTTCAACTGAATGGGAAATTATTAAACCTGAAGCAAGTTTTTATCTATTTAAAGATAGAAACGTAGATTTGTTGTCAGAGTACGAAAAAGGCTGGAAAGTAGTTGATATTATGTCCGTTAATTCAACAGGTTTAAAAACTCACAGAGATCATTTTGTTTTCGATTTTGATTTTGAATCTCTTTATAAAAGAATAGAAGATTTTAGAAATACTCAAATCGCCGACAAAGAAATTGCGGAAATATATAATATAAAAGATACAAGAGATTGGAAAATCAATCCAAGTAGGAAGTCTTTATCTAATAATGCTCAGTGGGAGCAATATTTTATTAAATGCTTGTATCGTCCATTTGATATAAGAGAATATTATCACCATCAAAATGCAGTGGAACGTCCAAGACAAGAAGTTATGCATCATTTTGTAAACTTTGACAATTTAGGTTTAGTTACAACTCGTCAAGTTACCAGCCTGAATTTTAACCATGTAATGTGTACAGAGTTATTAATAGAAATGAAAACCTGTTCTCATGATAGGGGAACTAATGTTTTCCCCCTTTATCTTTACCCAACCAATACCCCAACCCTATTTGAAACAGAAGCAACCAACTCGCCAAATGGTCGCCGTCCTAATCTAGCGCCAGAATTTATTAACAAACTTTCGGCAAAACTTGAATTAGAATTTATCAATGATGGCAAAGGAGACGAAAAGAAAACCTTTGGACCGGAAGACATTTTTAACTATATCTATACCGTCTTTCACTCTCCCCAATATCGCCAACGTTACGCCGAATTTTTAAAAATAGACTTTCCTCGTGTTCCTCTCACCAGTAATCAAGAATTATTCTGGGAATTAGTCAAAAAAGGTGACAGATTAGTGCAGTTACACCTAATGAAAGCAACGGGAAAAGAAATTAGTAGCTATCCCGTGGCGGGTTCTAATCTAGTCGAGCAGGTGAAATATGACGAAAATAAACAACAAATTTCGATTAATTCTGACCAGTATTTTGCGGGGATTCCGCCCCAAATTTGGAACTTTTATATCGGCGGTTATCAAGTGTGTCAGAAGTGGCTAAAAGACCGCAAAGGTCGCCACCTTAGCTACGATGACCTAGAACATTATCAACAAATTATCTCCATTTTAGGCGAATCGATCGCAATTATGGAAACTATAGATATAATTATCAATAAATATGGTGGTTTCCCCTTTAGTTAAGCCACCGGTGAGAGAAGATTAACTTAATTTTTGCCCACTGGCAAGAGTCCCTTTTCAGCGATAAATGACTCTCTACTCCCAACGAGAGTGATACAATTGTTAACACCACAGACCAAGAGCCAATCGAAGCGAGAGAATAAAAACTGCTATGTTAAAAGCCCTACTCGGAGATCCCAACGCCCGCAAAATTAAAAAATTTCAGCCCCTCGTCACCGAAATCAACCTGCTGGAAGAAGACATTAAAAACCTGTCCGATGAGGAATTAAGGGGCAAAACTGGCGAATTTAAGGAAAGATTAGACAAAGCGAGAAATTATGACGAAAGAGAGGAGATTCTCGAGGAAATCCTCCCCGAAGCTTTCGCCATTGTCCGGGAAGCGGGAATCCGAGTCTTAGGGATGCGTCACTTTGACGTGCAGTTATTGGGGGGAATGGTACTGCACAAAGGACAAATCGCCGAGATGAAAACCGGGGAAGGAAAAACCCTGGTTGCCACTCTCCCCGCTTATTTGAATGGATTGACCGGAAAAGGGGTTCACGTCGTCACCGTTAACGATTATCTCGCCCGTCGTGACGCGGAATGGATGGGGCAGGTACACCGCTTTTTAGGGTTAAGTGTGGGACTAATTCAAGCCGGCATGAGTCCGGAAGAAAGAAAGAAAAATTATGCCTGTGACATCACCTACACCACTAACAGCGAACTCGGCTTTGATTATCTGCGCGATAACATGGCTACAGTGATGGGGGAAGTTGTCCAAAGACCCTTTAACTACTGCGTTATCGACGAAGTGGACTCCATTCTTATTGATGAGGCCAGAACTCCATTAATTATATCAGGACCGATCGATCGACCCACAGAAAAATATATTCTCGCCGCCGAAATCGCCAAGCAATTAGTGCGCCAAAAAGTAGAAGACGGACCGGGAGACTACGAAGTTAACGAAAAAGACCGTAACGTTTTAATGACCGATGAAGGCTTTAAAAGAGCGGAAGAACTATTAGGAGTTACTGATTTATACGACCAAGAAAATCCCTGGGCGCACTATATTTCTAACGCTATTCGTGCCAAAGAACTCCAGAAAAAAGACGTTAACTATATCGTCCGCAGTGGTGAAATTGTTATCGTTGATGAGTTCACGGGACGGGTATTACCGGGGCGACGTTGGGGCGATGGTTTACATCAGGCAGTGGAAGCTAAGGAAGGGGTGGAAATTCAACAGGAAACCCAAACCTTAGCCACGATTACCTATCAAAACTTTTTCCTACTCTATCCGAAATTATCTGGCATGACTGGGACGGCCAAAACCGAAGAAACGGAACTAGAAAAAGTCTATAACCTGCAAGTAACAATTGTTCCCACTAACCGCGTTTCTCGTCGGCAAGATTTAGCCGATGTGGTCTATAAAAATGAACAGGCAAAATGGAACGCCGTCGCCGAAGAATGTCAACAAATGCACGAACAGGGTCGCCCGGTTTTAGTCGGTACTACCAGTGTGGAAAAATCAGAAGTGCTTTCGCTGTTATTACAGGGAAGAAAGATTCCCCATAACTTACTTAATGCTCGTCCGGAAAACGTGGAAAGGGAATCGGAAATCGTCGCCCAAGCAGGCCGGGCCGGGGCCGTAACTATTGCTACGAATATGGCGGGACGGGGAACCGATATCATCCTCGGTGGTAACTCCGATTATATGGCCCGATTGAAAATTCGCGAGTATTTAATGCCGAAATTAGTTATGCCCGAGGATGACAATTTGGCCTTTAGTTTACCCAGTTTAGGAGAACGCAATCGCCCCCAAGGATTCGCCCCGGGTAAGAAGAAAAAAAACTGGCGCGCCTCGGCGGAAATTTTTCCCACCGAGTTACCGAAAGAGGTAGAAAATGCCCTGAAAGAAGCGGTTAAATTTGCCGTTGATACCCACGGAACTCAAAGTTTACCCGAATTAGAAGTAGAAGAAAAAATCGCTATCGCAGCCGAAAAAGCCCCCACGGATGACCCGGTTATTCAAAAGTTACGGGAAGTCTATAAATTAATTCGCAAAAGTTATGAAGATTACACAGGCAAAGAACACGATGAGGTAGTAGAAAGGGGCGGACTGCACGTTATCGGGACGGAACGCCACGAATCCCGCCGCATTGACAACCAATTGCGAGGCCGGGCGGGCAGACAGGGCGACCCCGGTTCCACACGCTTCTTTTTAAGCCTAGAAGACAATTTATTGCGGATTTTTGGGGGCGACCGCGTGGCCGGTTTAATGGATGCCTTCCGGGTGGAAGAAGATATGCCCATTGAGTCGGGAATGTTAACTCGTTCCCTGGAAGGAGCGCAAAGAAAAGTGGAAACCTTCTATTATGATGCCCGGAAACAGGTGTTTGAATACGACGAGGTGATGAATAATCAACGGCGCGCTATTTATGCCGAACGTCGTCGGGTTTTGGAGGGGATGGACCTAAAAGAACAGGTGCTGCAATACGCCGAAAAAACCATGGATGAAATCGTCATGGCTTATATTAATCCCGAACTGCCGGCAGAAGAATGGGATTTAGAAAAACTGATTAGTAAATCTCAGGAATTTGTCTATCTGTTGGCAGATATTACCGCTAAAGATATCGAGGAGATGAGTGTTAATGATATCAAGATGTTCCTACACGAAGAAGTTCGCAAAGCCTACGAAATTAAAGAACGTCAAGTGGATAATATTCGCGCCGGTTTCATGCGCGATGCCGAACGTTATTTTATCCTGCAACAAATCGATATGTTATGGCGCGAACACCTGCAAGCTATGGAAGCTTTACGCGAGTCGATTGGTTTACGCGGTTACGGTCAAAAAGACCCCCTAATTGAGTATAAACAGGAAGGCTACGAGATGTTTTTAGAAATGATGATTGATATCCGTCGTAACGTGGTTTATTCCCTGTTCCAATTCCAACCGCAAGGACAACCCCAAGCAGTGGCTAGTGAGTGAACAGTAAAAATTAAAGGTTGGTTTAAATTGGGGAGAATTGGCTAAGGCTGATTCTCTCATTTTTTTCTACCGAGAAATCAGTCACCTACAATCCACACTAGGACTAAAATTATCAGTCCGATTACTCCATAGGACAGCAACGACCCCAAAGAATTGAGGATTTGTATGGGAAAATGAATCAAAACTTGGTAAGTAAAATCCGTAACTGCCAGCAAGGCAGTGAAAAATATAGTCACAAGTGTTATCATATTTAATATCTTCTCATTCTGATAGAATAAATGGCTATCCTTTGCGGCAATCGGCAGTGGATAGTCAGAATTTAGGAGATTATCCCCAAGAAAATTCTACCGCAATTTGGGTGCATCTCACATTTGCAGAAACACCGACAATGAGGACTGCTCTATGAATATTCGTATTGGTAACGGCTACGATATCCACCGATTAGTAACAGGAAGACCTTTAATTTTAGGAGGAGTAGAAATTGCCCATACTGTCGGTTTATTGGGTCACAGTGATGCCGATGTCTTAACCCATGCTATTATGGATGCCATGCTGGGTGCGCTTAGTTTAGGCGATATCGGTCATTATTTTCCCCCCACAGACCCACAATGGCAAGGGGCGAATAGTTTAAAATTATTAGAACAAGTTAATCAATTAATTATCGATAAAGGTTGGCAGATTAATAATATTGATTCGGTAATTGTTGCCGAAAAACCGAAAATGAAACCCCACCTCAGCGCGATGCGAGCCAAGTTAGCAGAAACTCTCAAGATTAATCCGGAACAGCTGGGAATTAAAGCCACTACTAACGAACAATTGGGACCGGTAGGACGAGAAGAAGGTATCGCAGTTTATGCCGTGGTTTTATTGGTTAAGCAGTAGGTTAAATGCGGTGTTTTCCCTGCTATTTTCCCAGCCATTCTTCTCTGGTAATACCCGCTTGATTGAGAATGCGTTTTAACAGTCCTACCCCTATTTCTCCTTGATGGGGATTGGGGATAATTATCGTTAAATTATCCCGACGCATTTGAGGGTGTTTACCCCCAGCGTAGGGACCGTCAAACCCAAGTTCTCGTAGTCTTTGAACTAGATTAAGCCATGATACGGCGGTTAATTTAGACATATCTTAAATTGAAGACATGGGTTGAGGAAGGAGATTAAGATCTATTCCTGCTAACACTGGAATCGGCAAACCTAAACACAGACGCAAAGCAATCCAATCGCTTAAAGCTTCGCGCAATTCTTGCTGGCAATCTTCTAGATTGGCGTGATTTGCCCAAACTCCCTGAAGGGGTGGAATTTCACCCCAATAAGTGCCATCTTCTTCAATGATTTCGTATCGAGCTAATGCCATCGCTTGATCAATATAACTGGCTAACATGGTTGTACTATTGGTAAAGCTTACTTACTATATTAAAGCAAATGTTTCCCAGCAGCCAGCTGCATTGGATTCGCCTTCAGATTATGATCAGGTAAGATGGTCAATCACCCAAGTTATCTGGATTGTTAATCTCGTTGGCTCGAAACTATAATGAATACACCACAAAAGATGAGCAAAAAGGTCTTGAAAGAATACCATCAATCGGCATCTTCAGTAGCTAATTCGACCCATAATCTGGTCACTGCTAGGAAGCTAATTGATTCCTTCTCAATTTTTGTCTAATCCCTAACTGCTAAATTCTCTCTATGACTGCCATTATCCAACAAATAAAAGAGCGTTTTTCCCAATCCCTAGTTAAATCCTTTGGGGAAAACTTTGCCGCTACCGATCCTCTAATTGTCGCCGCTAGTAACCCCCGTTTTGGCGATTATCAATGTAATATTTCCCTCTCTTTAGCCAAAGAATTAAAACAAAAACCGCGGGAAGTGGCGACAACTTTACTAAAAAATCTAGAGATAGATGATCTCTGTCAACCCCCCGAAATTGCCGGACCTGGTTTTATCAATCTTACCCTTAAACCCAGTTATCTAGAAACCCAATTAAAAGACCTAATTACTGACAACCGTTTAGGAGTTGCCACTGCTAACCCCAGTCAAAAAATTATTGTCGATTTTTCCAGTCCCAATATTGCTAAAGAAATGCACGTCGGTCACTTGCGATCGACTATAATTGGTGATTGTATTGCTCGGATTTTGGAATTTCGTCATCATCAAGTAATTCGTCTTAATCACGTCGGGGATTGGGGTACTCAATTCGGGATGTTAATCACCTATCTACAAGAAGCTTATCCTAGTGCTTTAACCCAAGCAGATGCTCTTGATTTAGGGGATTTAGTTAGCTTTTATAAAAAGGCTAAAATTCGTTTTGATGAAGACGAAAACTTTAAAGAAACTGCCCGTCAAGCCGTAGTAAAATTACAGTCAGGTGATCCTCAAAGTCGTCAAGCATGGCAGTTACTTTGTCAACAATCACGACGGGAATTTCAGAAAATCTATGATATTCTCGATATAAAACTAACCGAAAGGGGGGAATCTTTTTATAATCCCTACCTTGAGACAGTAATCAGAGAATTAGATCAACAGGGATTGCTAACAGAAGACAACGGCGCTTTATGCGTCTTTCTCGATGGTTTTACCAACAAAGAGGGGGATCCTCTGCCCCTAATTGTCAAGAAATCCGACGGCGGTTATAATTACGCTACCACCGATTTAGCGGCAATTTGTTATCGAGTGCGTGAAGATAAGGCCGAAAGAATAATTTATGTTACCGATGCTGGACAAGCTAACCATTTTGCCCAAGTATTTCAGGTGGCTAAAAAAGCGGGATTTTTACCCGATAATGTGGCAGTGGTTCACGTCGCTTTTGGATTAGTTTTAGGGGAAGATGGTAAAAAATTAAAAACTCGTTCCGGGGAGACGGTAAAATTACAAGAATTACTCGATCAAGCGATCGCCTATTCCCTAGCTGACTTAGAAAAAAGACTGGCAAGCGAGGAAAGAGAAGAAACTGGCGATTTTATCGCTAAGACTGCCGAAACTGTCGGTTTAAGTGCCGTTAAATACGCCGATCTCAGCCAAAATCGCAATAGTAACTACGTTTTCAGTTACGACAAAATGCTCAATCTGCAAGGCAACACCGCCCCTTATATGCTGTACGCTTACGCTAGGGTCCAGAGTATCAGTCGCGAAGGTGGTATTAATTTTCAGGATTTAAGTGCCAATTCACCGCTAATTCTCAAGGATGAAAGCGAATTAATTCTGGCTAAACAATTACTGCAACTGCCGGAAGTAATTAGTGCCGTGGAAGAGGATTTATTACCCAATCGTTTATGTGATTATCTTTATGAACTCAGTAAAAAGTATAATCGTTTCTACGAAAATTGTCCCGTTCTGAAAGCAGCAGAACCGATTAAAACCTCTCGTTTAGTTTTGTGTGATTTAACGGCAAGAACCCTAAAATTAGGCTTATCTCTCCTGGGAATTCCCGTTTTGGAAAGAATGTAAATCAGTTATCAGTTATCAGTTATCAGTTGACAGCAAAAAACGACCCAATTCATAATTGATAATTCATAATTGATAATTGATAATTCATAATTGATAATTCATAATTCCCACACCCCACACCCCACACCCTACACCCTACACCCTACACCCTACACCCTACACCCTACACCCCTTGCATTGCGTATCCTTGACAAAACTGGGTGCTATTTTATACCCAGAAAAAGTGTACTATGCTGACGTGAAAAAACCCGACTTTTTGCTAACCTAGATATAGCTCTAATCAGAGCCAATATCTTTGGGGGAAGCTTAGAGATTAATCTAGTTAAACTGACTCATGACGTTATCTTATTGTCGTCTGTTGCCTATTAGCTTTCAGGTGATAACTCGGAGATCGGGAATTAGTACAAAAGTTCAGATTTCCTCTCCGCAGCCCCAGCGTTCCTGTGTAGTCTTAACGAGTAATTTTATCCCAGAGATGTTATCGTTAAAGCGGTCAAATGTCCGAACGTCCTAGAGGATTTTCGGGAAAGAGCATTTGCCCTGTCGTAATCTCAGATAGAACCTTATGAGTCAATCAATTGAAGATAAAGCTATGGCCGATGCTGATGTATCAGATTATACCACAAATAAAATAATTGTCTCTAATTGGATCGCCCCTTGGTCGAAAGGCAATCGGAAAAATCCGTCACCGCAACCAAAATGGGATTTATGGCAACCCCTGCGGCAACGAATTGATCGCCTAGAAATCAATACACCTGAACTAGCTCACAGGATTTGTCGTCTAATTCCGGCTCAATGTCCCTTTGCGCGGAAAATTAACCTATTTAGCTGGACAATTCTAGAGATTCCCCCCCTTTGCAAGCTAAATCCCCTCTACGAAAACCTGATGATGTTAAGATTTCGCGCTCTTTCTTACCTGGCCGATGAATGTGGAGAGGATATCGGTGCTTACTGCTAAAATAGGAGAGTGTCTTTAATCGCCACACCTATGGCCATCATCGCTCTGAAAGCTTGGTATCTGGACAAATACGAACCTATCCGCGAGGTTGTCAAACGTCCCCACGACTTGCGCTTAAGTCGCAATAGTCTCTTAAAATCGGGTTTAAGAGCCGATTTTCTCGATGATAGTCTGACAATACAGGGTTCTGTCTGGTTCCAACGCTATTTAGAAGGGGAAAGGGTGGAATTTTACCTCGAAGGTAGTGGCGGTTACGTCATCTCGAATATTGACCTGATTTCCCAAGAAATTTACTTTACTAAACAGGACCTCAGCGCTTGGTTGGATCCCGTCATTTATTTTAGCTCCCAAAGCCAATTTAAGGACTCTAGCACCGCTTTAAAAACAGTTTTGACCGAAACCGTCGAAAATCTCAATAAACGCTCCCGTTTGCCCTTAACTATGGAAGAAACGCCTCGAACTGAGGGCAATGTCACCCGGTTGAGTGATAGTCAATTACGCAAAATTCGCAAAAGTTTATTATTTATTGCCGATGCTACGGCGATTAGCCAAAAGGAAACGGAATTACTGCCCAGTCCCCTAGTGGGTGTAGAATTAGGTTATGCGATCGCTTGTAAACAGGGCGGACAAATTCTGCTAACCTATCAAAATCGGGCGGAATTAAAGGGTAAACTAGCTTTTGACCTGCCAAGCTACCAAAAATTAATCTTCTCGGATCTGAGCGAATTGCGTCTCACTTTTCCGCCTTTAATGGCAACTTTATTACAAAAATTCAATCTGATTAGTTAAAAAAATGAGTAGAAAAGCTGACGAGTACGCTGTACATTTGTTCTTGAGCAGTGGACATCGCGAGGAAGTCCGTTTTTTGACTATCCAAGAATTTCAAAAGTGGTACAGTAACGAATTAGTTCCGAAAGCCGATTCCAGGGATTTTATCAATGTTCCGATCAGAAATATTCAAGGGGAATATATGGTTTTACGTCCAGCTAGTATCGTTGCTATTCGCGTGGAACCCGTCTTTTTTGGCAGTGTGGAAAGAATCTAATTTGTCGTTATCCCTAAAAAAGATAGTTAGATAGGGAGAATTTTAGAGATTATTGATAATTCTCTCAATGTCAGCTTGGATTTGATTGCTGACTTTGCCTTGCCAGCGTTCTTTTAATTCCCTTAATCCCACTTCTGCGTATTGACAGATCTTATCTAAAATTTCTTTGCCATCGCTGGGTTGAGGATAGGAATTCTTTTTACAGATAATATAAATTCCGGCAGTTAAAGCTAAAATAACTTCTGGCTCGATTTGGCTAATATTAATTAAATCTTGTCGATTGCTCAAAGTGGTTCCGTAGATACTGAAGTCTTGTTTAATGGCAAAAGCAGCGGCGAATAAATAAGCATCTACCATGCGCTCAAAGGTTTTATTATCTTTTAGTACCTGTAGATAATTTCTGGAAGTTTCCGAGGCATAAATCTTCAAACTGGAATCGATTCTCTGCATTAGTAACTCTCCATCACTTCAATCACGGAAGCATCTTTATCGGCAGCTAAACGGTGTATTTTAAAAATATCAGTAGTGTAGGGGAGCAGCAGATTTAAAAGTGGATCGGGAAGATCGCGATCGGTAGCTAGAATAATCACTTGGGAGTTTAAATTAGGGAGAGAGTTAATAATATTTTTTTGATGTTCTTTGTCTAAATGGCCAAAAGGTGTATCCATAATTAGGGGAACACAATTATCGGTTATTTGATTTAAACCAGTGATAAAAGCAAAAGCTAAAGCTTCCTTTTCTCCCGCACTTAAGACATCGGGATTTAATAATTTTCCCGTGATGGTACGGATTCCTAAAGTATATTCGGGAGTGATTTCTACTCCTTTATATTCCTCTGGTTTGTTGGTTACTTGTAAATAGCGATCGCTGGTTACTTGATTAATCATTTTTTGAGAATTATCGATATGCCATTCGATTAATTCGTTAGTGGCATTTTTTAAACCTCTGGCCATTTTAACCTGATTAGATAACATCAGTGTGGTTTGATTTTCACTAGCTAAAATTTCCACTTCTTTGCGTAAATTTTCTAATTGCTTTTCTTTGATTTCAATGTCCTTTTGCAAGCGTTCGATCTTTTCTTCAATCTCCTTAACTTTTTGTTCCGATTCGTCAACTTTTCGCCAAATATCCCTAACCGAGTCTTGATTTATTCCCGTGGTTTCCTGTTTTAGCTGTCTCATATCTTGATTAATTTCTTCGATTTCTTCTTCTAAAAGATCTCTTTGCAAAAGCAATTGACTATAATTGCTAAATTTGGCATTATCTCGGATAATTCCCTGTAAATCAATTCTAATTTGATCTTTTTCTATTCTGGTGGTGTTGTCCACTTCTAAGGACTCTAGTTCGGCAATTTGTTGAAGTATAAAATCACGAGAACTTTTATCTAAACAACGACCACATAGACAGCTTTCGTCGTCAAGTATTGCTTTAAAAATTGCTGTAGAATTAGTTTTATAGTTGCTTTTTAAGCTAGTAACTTGCAAATCATCGGCCATTTCCTGCACAAAGTTAATCAGCAAAGGTATCGAAGCTTTTTTTAACCAAGAATCAATAGACTTTTGTAGGTTATTTAACTGAGTTTGTAACCCGATACGCTTTTTCTCTAAGTTATGAATTTCCTCTAGTTTTTCTCGTAAACTTTCAATCTGAGCGGCCTTGTCTTGAGCATCATGATGGATAATTTTAGCATTTTTTTCCTCATCTTTAGCATTTTTACGCTGACCTTGTTGCAGATCAATTTCTTCTTCTAATTCTCGCAATTG
This sequence comes from Microcystis protocystis FBCC-A270, assembly GCF_050500235.1. NCBI lineage: Bacteria > Bacillati > Cyanobacteriota > Cyanophyceae > Chroococcales > Microcystaceae > Microcystis > Microcystis protocystis. The sequence continues at coordinate 2,756,111 of NZ_CP191407.1, read as the reverse complement.
TTGCAGCTTATCTTTAAAAGTTTGACTGGTTCCCTTGGCTTTATTTAAACGGGTTTCTAAGTCTTGTAAGGCTTTTTCTGTATCATCGCGCAGGTTTCTTAATTCCGGGATACCTAAAACTTTTTCAATTGCTTCTTTTGCTTCTTTAGTTTGAGTTATCTGGGTATATTGTTCAATTTTTAAGCCATCAAAACAGAAAAAATCTCGAATAGATTTAGGAAGCAATGCTTCGATATATTCCCTAGAGTTACTTCTTATGGTTCCATCTTCATAAAATAATGCTTCCTCTAAGCTGAGAGAAGAAGTGCTACCATTAACGTTTAATTTCGCTGTGCGACTGATAAAGTAATTTTTCTCGTTTCTAGTAAAATTTAATTCTACCCGCATTTCTCTTGCCGGTGAAGAATCATCCTTACCTCTATAAAAATAGGTTTTCAGAGTCTCTTTAGATACAATATCTACCCCATAGAGACACCATAAAATCGCTGTCATCAGAGAAGTTTTACCGTGGCCATTATTACCAAAAATAATCTGAATTTTTCTGTCGGGATGCAGGTTAAAAGTAATATTTTGACTAGGGTAACATTTCCAATTAGTTAAGCGAATTTGTTTCAGTCTCAAAGTCATAGAGTTTATTTATTGTGAGGAGTCGGTATATTTTTCGATAAGTTCGACAATTTTAGGTGATAGCCGCCGATTTTTTAGAGTAATTTTTCCTACTTCTAAAGCCATGGCTTCCTTTAGCAGTTGGGGAGGTATCTCATATTTTTGTGCCAGTTCTTCAATTTTAGCAGTTATGTCCATGAATTTTTTGTGGGTTGGGGAGTGGGTATTGTCAAGTCTTAATTCCTATTGGCCAATAGATACCTTGATGAGGAGAAATTTTATAACAGATCTGAGTAGGTAAGACCATAGTAACTTAATTCTTGGACTAATCTGTTAATAACTGTAGCTTGATTGCTGGCTGCCCGGGCAAAATCAATAACTCTTTTGATCTCCGATGTAATTAATTTTACCTCACTATCGCTCCAAGGGTTAAGACATCGATTCAAGTTGCTTTTTTCTTGGCCACCAGCTGCCGGGATAATTTTGCTGCGACGTTGAATAAATTGACGAGGAGAAGCATCAGCAGCGAGGATAATTCCTGGACTGACTTGTGTTATATCAACTCTCTCATCAATACATTTTACTGTCACTAATGCGTCAGTATTTCCCGAAGACAACTGTGATAATAACACAACTCGATCGCTGTCTAAGGAACTAGAGCGAGCGATTCTTTTTCCCTGACGCACCAATCGGGTACCAATCTAAACAAGGTAGATAAAAATCGGCAATGAGATTATGGCGATCACTACGGTATTCTTCTAATAAGTCTAATTGTTGTAGTGGCAATTTAAATTCCTCCTCGATCTCGTTTTAGATCATAAATAACTTTTTCATAACACCAGCTTTTACTACGTTGGGGATTTCTCAATCTAATACTTAAAAGTAATCTAGTCGCTAAAGCTTTATCTCCATTCACGAGGGTTAAAAGTTCTCTTTCTAAGTAGAAAAGTTGCTGCTGACTGATTGGCAAATTTTGACGATTATTTTTAGAAGTAGCTCTTTTCGGTTTAGTGGGGGATAAAGATAGGGTATCGACCAACCACCAGATAGCTACAGCTAACCCCAACAAAAGCACCCCAGTAAAAGAGTATAAAACGATGCCTAGTAAATTCATTAATCAATTCCCGTGTTTGTTAATGATCAAGGTTTTAGGCTAATCTACCCTACACAAAAACACCATAAAAGCTAAAATAGATAGCTGACAGTGATTCTGAACACAATAGCAATATATACTAAACCGCCTTGTATTATCGTCTTCTTCTCGATTTTAATACCCTAGAAAACGGGTTAATTGCCTTAACACCCGAACAAAGTCATTATCTTAAAAAAGTTGTTCGTTTAAAATCCCATGACCGTTTTATTGCCCTAAATGGACAAGGACAAGCGTGGTTAGCGGAAATAATTGATAATTCTGCCCATCTTTTAGAAGCGATAAACGAAACTAGCGAACTACCAGTACAAGTGAATTTAATGGTAGCAATTCCCAAAAATGGCTTTGATGATATCGTTCGCGCTGCCACCGAATTAGGAGTTTATCGGATTATCCCGCTGCTGACAGAACGCGGTTTAGTCAATCCTAGTCCTCAAAAAATTGACCGTTGGCGAAAAATTGCCCTGGAAGCTGTAGAACAATCAGAAAGACAGATTATTCCCATAATCGAAGAACCACAGCCATTTTTAGCCATCCTTAAGCGGGGAGCTAACCCACAGACAACTTGTTATATTGGTGTTACGCGTAGAACAGTGGCCCCGCTACTTTCTCAATTGCAAACATCAACCGAGATAACCATGGCCATCGGACCGGAAGGGGGATGGACGGAGGCAGAAATAGAACAAGCAATCGCCGCTGATTTTCTACCTGTATCACTGGGAAAACGCATTTTGAGAACAATTACCGCTCCCTTAGTGGCTCTCGCTATCATTAACGCCTATTTAGACAGCTAATTGACTACAGTTTTTATGACCAAGACTAGCAATCGAGATAACTGAAATCCTTTCGCTTCTTACCCAAAGCAAGAACTAGCAGCAGTTCCCCGGTGGTCAGATTTTCCCTTTTTTGTCGAAACCACCCTGGTCAATTCCCATTAAAGACACCGACTGGGATACCGCCTTGCAACCCGATAGCACCCTCATATTCCTCGAAAAAACTCGCCCTAGCGCAACTTTATGACCTCTAGTAGCCCTTCTAACCCCTCTTTTGACTGGTTTAACCCCTCGCCCCAGCAAGACAGCGATTTACTGGCACAAATCGGCTTTATCCCCGGTGTCAAAGAATTTCTCACCCTGCGACAGGTTCACGCTTTGGAACACGCCACCGTCTGGGTATTAAGCGAAATGGCTGCCCGTCGTCAATCGCCTTTTGACCATTCCCCCGCAGATAACGAGGCCCTGGGGGGACTGTCCACCGATAGGGGTTTTTATCTCTACGGACAGATTAATACAAATGAACTGCAAATTGCGGCCAAACAGGCGCTCCGTCGTCTCAAAAATGGCGAGGGGCAATTGGCATTACATCCGCGTTGTGGCACCAATTTATCGGTAACTTTAGCCTTAACCGCCGGCTTAGTCTTAGGAACTCATCTTATCTTCCCCAGAGGTCCGATTTCTCAGTTATTAGGCTTAGGTTTAGCCACTGCCACCGCTTTTCAAATCGGGCCAGATGTGGGAATGTCGGCCCAAAAATACCTGACTACGGCTATTCCCTTTAACTTAACAATCGTTAACATTGCACCAAAGGCAGACCTATGGGGACGTTCGGGGCATTTCGTGGCAGTGGAGTGGCAAGATTTGCAATAAAACTTAAAGTAAAAACCCTTTCGGCAAACTCGCTCTGATTGTAACCTGTTAACTAAACCCTTAAAAAAAAACAACAGCTATGCCTGGAATCGAACGCGGAGCCGAAGTTAGAGTCAAACGGAAAGAGTCTTACTGGTACAACGATGTAGGAACCGTAGCCAGTGTTGACAAAAGTGGTATCCTCTATCCCGTTATCGTCCGTTTTAACACTGTTAACTACCACGGTTTTAGTGGTAGCGCTGGTGGACTGAATACCAATAACTTCGCTGAAAGTGAATTGGAACTCGTTAAGGCTGCCCCCGCTAAGAAATAAAGCTGACTAAAATTCAGCCTATCATCACCGACTGACTGACAGGAATTCTCTCTTGTTGGTCGGTTTTTTTATAGCTATCAGTAATCAGTTATCAGTAATCAGTTATCAGTGAACAGTAAACAGTTTACTGATATTACATTTTGGGCGCATCGCTTGCGCCCCAACCATATAAAAACTGACTAATAAATTATCTAAAAGTCGCTTTAACCTTTAGCCAACAAGAGTGAATTAGTTTAATTGTCCTAGATAAGTTCTTAAATACTTGACAAAATACATTCAATAATTTATAATATTAAATAACCAAAAAATATGATAATGTGCTGTCAACATAATCGGTTTTGAGGTGTTTGAAAAATATTTTTTCAGTCATCAAATCTGGAATTTATGAGCATTTTAGAACTGATAGAAAAAAGACTAGAAGAGAACTTTGCCCTCCACGAACAATACCTAAACCCCCAGATGGTTAGGGTACTAAAAACGATCGGCTACGATCGCCACTACGTTAAAGCTGAAGGTCCGTACCTATTCGACAATCAGGGGGAAAAGTATCTGGACTTACTGAGTGGTTTTGGTGTTTTCGCTCTCGGACGCAATCACCCCAAGATCGTGCAAACTTTACAAGAAGTATTGACGGCAGCATTGCCCAATTTAGTCCAATTGGATGCTTCTATCCTAGCGGGATTGCTGGCGGAACGGTTAGCAGCGATCGCCCCTCCCGGATTGGAACGAGTTTTCTTTGCTAATTCCGGCACAGAAACTGTCGAGGCCGCCATTAAATTCAGCCGCTACGCCACCGGACGCAGCCAAATTGTTTACTGTCAGGGAGGCTACCACGGGTTAACCATGGGTTCCCTTTCCGCCACCGGCGATCCCCATTATCGCCAGGGATTTGGACCATTTGTCGCCGATTTTAAGGAAATACCCTTCGGCGATCTGACCGCACTCGAAAAAGCTCTAATTAACCAAGACGTAGCGGCTTTTATTACCGAACCGATCCAAGGTCACGGGGTGAGAATTCCCGAACCGAACTATCTCCCGGCGGCGGCGGCCCTTTGTCGTCGTTATGGCACTCTTTTTGTGGCCGATGAAGTGCAGACCGGTTTGGGCCGGACCGGCAAAATTTGGGCAGTGGAACATTGGGGGGTAGAACCGGACATTTTATGTGTTGCCAAGGCTCTTTCGGGTGGTTTTGTGCCAGTGGGAGCGGTTCTCTGTCGTCGCTGGATCTTTGATAAAGTATTCGATCGCATGGATCGTTCTGTGGTTCACGGTAGCACTTTTGGTAAAAATAATCTGGCCATGGCCGCCGGTATTGCCACTTTACAGGTGATTGAGGAGGAAAAATTAGTCGAGCGATCGGCTTTGATCGGTCAACAAATTATCGCAGAACTGCAGCCCCTCGTAGATCAGTACGAATGTTTGCAGGAAGTGCGGGGATTGGGTATGATGATCGCCTTGGAATTTGCCGAGCCGAGCAGTTGGTCACTAAAAGCCGCCTGGAAAATGCTAGAAACCGCCAATAAAGGGCTATTTTCCCAGTTAATCGTCGTTCCCCTCTTTACCCGTCATCAAATCCTCTCCCAGGTTTCCGGCCACGGCATGAATATCATCAAGTTTATCCCCCCCCTCACCCTCTCCGATGAGGATTGCCGTTGGCTTGTCACCGCCGTTAAAGATGTGGTCGCTGATGCACATCGCTTCCCAGGGGCCGCTTGGGAATTCGGCAAAACCTTGGCCAGTCAAGCTATCCGCCAAAAAACCGCCAAAAAATAGTTAATATGTCCAGTTTGTTTCATCCCCTCTGCGGTAGTAATCTTAGTACCCTATTACGTTTATTTTTGACTAATGGCGGCATCGATCGCCCCAATTTGGCCCCAGCAACCCTGGCGCTGGCAGTTACCCTAGCGCGACTGCCTTTTTCTACCCTAGAACGAATTTTAATGACAGGGTTTTATGAGCGCCGCGTGCAGGTAAAAGCACCCATTTTTATTGTCGGCTATTGGCGCAGCGGCACGACCCATCTGCACAATTTACTCGGTCAATCGGAGCATTTTGGCTATATTTCACCCCTAGCGGTGGGATTACCCTGGGATATCCTCGGTATCGTCCGCTTATTTCAACCGCTGCTAGAATTGGCCCTACCTAGCGATCGCCATGTGGATAACGTCGCTGTTACTCCCGATTCCCCCCAAGAAGACTCGATCGCCCTGGCCAGTATGATCCCCCTTTCCTACTACCATGGTTTATACTTTCCCCAACGTTTTCAGTATCATTTCGATCGAGGGGTTTTTTTTCAAGGCTGCAGCGAGAAAGAAATCGCCACTTGGCAGCGTTGGCATACTCATCTATTAAAAAAAGTTTCCATCCATCAAAAAGGCAAACAATTACTACTCAAAAACCCCGTTTATACGGCACACATCGCCAGATTGCGAGCTATCTGGCCCGATGCTAAATTTATTCATATCTACCGCAATCCCTATCTAGTTTTTCCCTCAACCCGCCACTTTTTCACCCGCATCCTACCGGAACTAGCACTGCAACCCTACGATAATTTATCTATTGATGTCATCGAGCAAGCGATTCTGAAAAGTTATCCCCCAATGATCAATTCTCTCCTGCGAGATAGTGCCGATTTACCCGCCGATAGTTTTGTAGAAATTCGTTTTGAAGATTTAGAAAAAGACCCCCTAGCACAAATCGAGAAAATTTACGATCAACTGCAACTTCCCGACTTAAAAATAGCTATGCCTCGCTTTGAGAAATATATCGCCAGTCTGCAAGGATATAAAAAAAATAATTATCCCCCAGATGCAAAAGCGATCGAGTTAGTCGAATCCCATTGGCTGCCATTTATTCAACGTTGGAATTATTTTTAGTTATCAGCTTTTTCAGTTATCAGTTATCAGTTATCAGTCATAACTCATAACTCATAATTTAATATGAAATATCTTAAATTTATCTTTCTGGGTTTAGGTTTTGTTTTACTAGGGGTAATTTTGCGCCAAACAAATCTGCAAGAAGTTTGGCAACAAATCACCCTAGTCGGTTGGTGGGGAATGACATTAGTGATTATTTTTTACTTCCTAGAATTTCTCACCGATGTTTTTACTTGGCAACTAACTTTTAAAAGTATTCCTATCCAACCTAGATGGACAATTCGCCTATTATTAATTTACATGGTAGGGGCAGCCTTTAATCGCGTGACTCCCTTCGCTTCGTTGGGAGGAGAAGGTTTTAAAGCAGTGATGTTAAAAACTCACTATCAGATTAGCTATAAAGAAACCAGTGCCTCGATTATTCTGACAAAAACGTTAAATACTGTTTCCCTTGTCTTCTTTGCAATTATCGGTTTTTTTCTGCTCCTAGCTTCCCCAAAATTTTCTAATTCTTTTAAAACTTTTACTGGATTAAGTCTCGCTATATTCTCCAGTTGTATTCTGATATTTTTCTTGATTCAGCGATTCCGTTTATCCTCCCGAATAGTTAATCGATTAGGTCATTCTTTTTTAGGCGATCGCCTAGCCAAACCTTTAGAAAATCTTCGCAGTGTCGATGATCGTTTAGGAGAATTTTACCGGAATCTGCCCCTATTTAGAAATGGCTTGATCGTCGGTTTTCTCAATTGGCCCCTCGGAGTTTTAGAAATCTATGTTTTAATGCAGTTTCTCCAACATCCGATCAGTTTTGCCGATGCTTGGTTATTTGATTCTGTTGCCCAATTGGTACGCGCTGGAACCTTTTTTATTCCCGCTAATATCGGTACTTTAGAAGGTTCTTTAGTGCTGCTGAGTGCTTCCTTAACCGGCAGTCTAGAATTAGGTTTAGCGATTTCTGTAATTCGCCGGGTTAAAGATATTCTCTGGATTATATTAGGTTTATTGATCTGGTGGTTATTTTCCCTAAGACCGACTTTACCCGATCGCTCTTCAAAATAATCTCCATCAGTCAACTCCCGATTATTCATCCTGTAATTTTTCGCGTACATTGCGAACAATCCGCGATAATTCAGTCTTTTCATCGACGCTAATTTTAGTCGGAGAACCACTAATAATCCGCTCGTAATTGCGGAAAGAATCCTTGATATCCGCCCCATCCTGACTGATAGTATATTCACGAATGCCTTTATCGTGCCAAGAACCGCGCATCTTAAAGACGTTAATCGCTCGCGACATTTCGCCACGAATTTCCACATACTGCAACATTAAAATCGTGTCGGTAATCGTAGAAATATGGGATTCAGTGATCGAGTGCGCTCCCATAAATTGGTCGGTGGTATTGGTGAAAAATCCCGTAATTTCCTCCTGTTTGGCGTATCCCGTCACCCCGATCACAAATTGCCGAAAAGCATTATTTGTCACCCCGCGAGCGAGCGCCGATAGAGAATCGATGGCAATGCGGGAGGGTTTAAATTCCGAGATTTCCGACTTAATCATCTGTAAATGGTCTTCCAATCCCGCCGATTCCGGGTAAGAACACAACAATTTTAATAATCCCTTGCGTTCCATCTCCTCAAAATCGATCCCCCAAGAAGAAGCATTTCGGGACAATTGAGCGCGAGATTCTTCATAAGCGAACAAAATCGCCCGCTCACCGCGCCTACAGCCTTCTTCCAGAAATTTACTGACTAAGAGAGTTTTACCCGTACCTGTTGCTCCTGTGGCCAAAATAATCGAATCCTTGAAAAAACCGCCTCCACACATATCATCAAGGGTTTTTACTCCCGAAGAAATGCGGACATTAGAAGAGCGCTGAGTTAAACGCATCGCACCGAGGGGGAAGATATTAATGCCATCATTGGTGATAGTAAAGGGATATTCCCCCTTCATGTGGGTTGTTCCCCGTAATTTGAGGATTTCTGCGGTTCTGCGTCGCCTTTCTCCCTCTAGCACGTTCCGCATAATTACCACATTATCAGAGACAAATTCCTCTACACCAAAACGGGCCACCGCTCCGTATTCTTCGATACGTTCCGTGGTCATAATTGAAGTCACTTCTAATAATTTTAACCGGGCCACGAGCCGAAAAATTTCTCGCCGCACCACTGATGCCGCTTCGTACTGCTGAAAAACGGCAGTTACAGAGTCAATTGATACCAGTTTGGCTTTATATTTGGTAATTGCGTATTGAATGCGCTCGATTAAGGCCGAAAGATCAAAACTACCCACCACCTCTTGACCTTCCGGATCCGGGGAAGCATCGAGAATAAATAATTTACCCTGGTCAATTAATTCTTCTAAATCCCAACCAAAACTATAGGCATTTTGGATAATATCGGTGGGAGATTCTTCAAAAGTAACAAACAGGCCCGGATAGTCAAAATACTTGATCCCATGGTAGAGAAATTGCACAGCAAGCAGGGTTTTTCCCGTGCCAGAAGTGCCACTAACTAAGGTAGTTCTCCCCATGGGTAAACCACCGTGAGTGATCTCATCAAAACCTTCAATTAGGGTTCTAATTTTGCGAACACCTTTCGGTTTAATCGGTGGATTCGATTGGCTATTAGAGTTAGATTGAGTCATTATTTATCCAGCGAGTATTTAAAGAGTAGGATTTTTATCTAATTTTTCCACAGAAACATATCAAGCCTGACTAAACACTTTACACTATCTCGATTTCCATTGACTCTTGACTTTCCCATAGAGGTACTATATTAAGCCCCGATCATTTCTTCTTCAATCAATATAACCCGTCTAATCAACTATGGACAAAGACCTAGCTATCATTTTCTCGTTCACGAATTTCCTCGTATAGTAAGTCTAAACCGATCAGAACCTTCTCTCGATCGGACAAATCACCGATAATTTTCCGCACCGGGGGAGGGAGGACTTTCGCAAGGGTAGGAGTAGCGAGAATCTTGTCTTCCTCCGCTAGTTGCGGGTTTTTCAGCACGTCAATCACCTTGAGCGCATACACTCCCTGAAATTCCTCTTCTAGGATATTTTTCAGGGTTTTTAAGGCACGCACGGAGTTGGGGGTGTTCCCGGCGACGTACAGTTTTAAAACATAGGTTTTTTTAAAGACGCTCATAGGTTAAGATCAAAGGGGCTGGGGATAGGAGTTTATTGTTATTTATTGGGGAGATTTTAGTCTATTCCCAATAATAAATCATAAGGGATATCCTCGCGAGGTATGGAACGACGATACATTTCCCCCAAGTGAGCAAGGATATCAATGAGAGCGAGACGATAATCTAGGAGAATTTCCTCACTTCTGCCTTCTAATTTTAACTGTTGGGAAAATTCGTCCATTAACTCCATGTGAATTTCCAGAATTTGCGACACTGAGAGATCGGTAAAAAAGACATTATTAACCAACTCATCGATCGCTTGATTAATCGGATAATCCTGTTGGAAGTAATTTAAAATAATCTCCCGATAATCTCTTCTTAATTCCCGCAGTAATTCTTTTTTTTCCTCCGGGGCAAGATTGCGATAGAATAGCTGCGGGTTGCGTTTGTAGTAAACACCTAAATAGCCGAGTCTTTCTTTTAATTTTTCTGCTAAACGGCGCTGTTGTAGGAGGAGAAAACTGTGATTATTTTCCACGGGATTCGGTTGGTTAACAATCGTAGTACGCTCGGAAAAAGAGCAATTAGGAGCTAAATGGAGAAATCGAGCGATCGCTTGGTCGATGACCGAGGTGATGCTGTCTAATTCCTTGACGGTGATTTGTAATTCGGCACTATGATAGAGACAGGTGGGAGAGTCATTCATCTCAGGAGCGATGTTCTTGTCAGCGACAATGATCACTACTGGCAGTAAAATCCCCCCTTCGTAGAGTTGATTAAAAGTCGGCTGTAGGGAAGGATGAAAGACCACCAGCAAACAATCGATTTTTTCCTTCTCTGCCTCGATATTAGCCAATAGTTCGCTAGAAGATGACCCCAGGGTTAGATTATACCGTTCATTAGCCAATAAAGCCGTCAAAGAATTAACCAGCCCCAGAGGTGAACTCACCCCCGTTAAGGGTGAGTCCGTTGGGACAAAAGCATAAATAGTCAGTCTCGGAGGCAACGTTTTCTCACCCGCAAGGTAGATAGAAATTGACAAACAATAGGTTAGGCTTTCTCTGTTGAGAAGACAACCCCCCGCCATCAGCTAAGGGAAGTTAAAGGTTAACTTTGCTTTTTGGCAGTGGGTATCGTAGTTAATTGTAATCAATGGAGCGGTTCTCTAGATGAGCGAGCGTCATAATCAAGATAAATTCAAGTTCTAGGACGACTAATAGTTTGGCCATCAGTTTGTTAATTATGCCCTAAAGTTACCGCCACCGCCCCTCCAATTATCCCCATGCCTAGCGTTACCCTCAGTCTCCATCACTTTAATCAATCCGTCACTGCCTGTGAATTAATTATTGACAGGGCTAGTCTTTTAGATTTAATTAACATCGGCAATCCAGAAGCGATCGTGGTGGTGGATGAGAGGTATTGTCCCCTAGGACTGATTGAGAGTCAAGCCCTGATCGCTTACCTCCTCTATCAACAGCAGTACCCCGAAACCAGAAACCCCTCCCCCAACTGTCTGGATCTGAGCGGTTGGCTGCGTCCAATTATCCCTCTTAACTCGCGCATGGCCGTGAGTGAATTTCTGGCCACCCTGACGGGAGAAGCGATCGCAAAAGCCCCTATTTTAGTCGATGCTCAGGGGAAACTGTTAGGACGCTTAGACACGGGCAAACTTCTCCAATTTTGTCTCGGGCGTTCGATTCTCGATGATCCCCCCCCGCGGCTCCGCATCAGCGATCGCATTACCCCCCCCCGCAGCGATCATCCTCTGGAATTTCTGGAACAATTACCGCTGCCGGTGCTGCTCTACAGTCCAGAAGCAGGGATTTTATACCAAAATCAGGCTTGGTGTCAACAAATCGGGGCAGCTTTCCCCGCTAATATTGATAAATCTCCCTTTGCTTTGGTTAATGACCCCCTAACCCTCCCATCCCCCACTCCCCCCCTGTTTCCCCAGCGTCTAGAAACAGTGACATCGGGTTTAACCAAGACTTGGCGCCTGTTGTCCGTGCCGTTAAATTTAACGGATAATTATCCTTTGATCGAGAAAGCTTCAGAACTGTGGTTACTGTTAGCCACCGATATCACCGAACAACAGCAATATTGTCAGGAATTAGCGGTTAAAAATGCCGATCTAGTCCATTTAAATCGTCTTAAGGATGAATTTCTCGCCTGTGTTAGCCATGAGTTTAAATCGCCCCTCACCGCCGTTATCGGTCTCTCCAGTCTGCTCCGGGAACAAAAAATCGGTGAACTTAACCCCCGACAGTCCAAATATGCCGATTTAATCTATCGCAGCGGTCGCCAGTTGATGGCTCTGGTCAATGATCTCCTCGATTTAACCCGCCTAGAGACAGGACAACTACAATTAACTTTATCTAGAGTCAAAATCAATCGCCTCTGTCAACGGGTGTACGATATCATCGTCGATAAGTATCCCCAACGTCTTGATCTCCCCAGCAGCTATCGTCTTGACATCGAATCGGGGTTAGATTATGTCCTGGCCGATGAAACCCGTTTACAACAGATGTTAGTGCATTTGTTAGATAATGCGGTAAAATTTACCGTTGATGGCGGTAATTTGGGCATTAAAGTCAATCGTTGGGAAAATTGGCTGGCTTTTACCGTCTGGGAAACGGGGATCGGTATTCCGGAAGAATCCCAGCATCTGATTTTTCAGAAATTCCAACAGCTAGAAAGTCCTTTCACCCGTCAATTTGAGGGCGCAGGTTTAGGTTTAGTCCTCAGCCAAAAATTAGCACGCTGTCACGGTGGCGATCTATCCTTTGTCTCCAGGGCCCGGGAAGGTAGTGAATTTACTTTACTACTGCCGGTTCATCCCCAAGGTGCCGAGCAGGAGTCCGCTACTCCCCAGCGTCTGGTGTTGGTGGTGGAAGCTAATCCCCAAGTGATCGAACAGTTTGTCGATCGCTTGAGTGAATTGGGATTAAAAGCCATTATCGCCCGTAGCGGCACTGAGGCGATCGAAAAAGCCCGGCAGTTAAAACCCCGTTGTGTTTTTCTCAATCCCAATCTACCCCTCTTGTCCGGTTGGGATGTGTTAACGCTGCTGAAATCCCATCCCCAAACCAAAGATATAAAAGTTATTGTCACCGCCGCCGATTCCGAGCGCAACCGCAGTCAACAGCAAGGGGCCGATAGTTTTCTGGTTCCGCCGATCACCTCGGCTGCGCTGCAAGCTTGCTTAAATCTGACCGTTTCCCCCGTTCCTAGCCGCAAACGGCGCACTGCTCCGACTCTGCTGCGTTTACACGGTCATTATGCCCCCAATTTCTCCGATTTATCTTCCTTTAGCTGGATTTGGAATAATCAATTAGTTCGGGAGAATTATCGTTTTATCGAGGCCGATAGTTGCGAACAGGCGGAACTTTTAGCTACTGTCTGGGAGGTGGACGCTATCTTAATTGATAGTTCGATCGCAGAAGATTTATACTCTTATCTGCAAACCTTGAGCGAGTCGGAAACCCTCGCTAATTTACCCCTAGTCACCCTTGATGTGGCTGTCACCGAGGTAGCCAATCAAATCCCCGGTTTAGCCGTTTTTCCCTGTTTGGCCCCCCCAACGGAAAACCGCGTCGAACAGCTATTAAAGGTGATCGAGACTGCTGATCTGGCTTTTTCTCGCCACAAAGAACAGTAAAGGCAAGTCAGGCAAGTCTTGGGAATACAAGCAATGTCGATGCTCTAGCCCGATTTTCCCCAGAAGTTGGCGCTAAAGCGTAACTACAAACCTTAACTCAACCTAGAGATTATTAACTCAATTTTCTCAAAAAAATCGACCAGCCGTTAGGTGAGAAAAAGAGAAGAACCGAGAACATTAACGCACCCTACAAATTAAGATGGTGCGTCACGGCGCGATCATAATTTAATTATTAACAAATTTCCTTTAAATACGCGCCTAACACACCCTAGAAGCTGATTTAAGAGAAGTAGAATCCTTTATTTAGTCAATAAGTTAACATATAATTGAGTTAAGACATTCTCATTCAACGATTTTCCCTATGCCACAAGCTCAGGAACCGAACGATAAAAATTATGAAGTGGAGCGTCAATTGAGGAGTCTTAATCGGCGCCTGGAGCGTCTGGAAGATACCCAAGTGACAGGAAGAGAGCTAAACCGGAGTTTTGATCGGATCTATGAGGAAATTGATCATCTTGAAGATAAAGTTGATCGGCTTCAATCGAATTTTGAAGAGTTTCGTGATGAGATTAACCAAAAATTAGATACGATTTTACAACATATTACGGGGATCAATTAAATGGTGATTACCAGATTGACAAAGATTGCTGCGGGGGTTATTGGTTGAGAGATGAAGATTAACGATGGTATCACTCCCTAGTAGTGACAGTATCGGTGCGAGTGCCGATTTAGCAGTGCGAGAGAAAATTGTTATAATAACTAAAAAAACTCACTACACCAGTCTCAAGGAGGAAAAGATGTCTCAACTCTCTATTCAATCAGATCTGGTCGAGGATAAAATTCAGGCTAGGCTCGTTCATCGCGTCGCCTCAATTATTGATTATTTTATCAAGAATGAGAGCTTATTAGAAGATTTAAATAGAGACGAAATGGTTGCGTATTTAATGAAGTTACTAAGCCAAAATTTTTCTTCTTCAGAATTAGAAATGATGTCCGATGAAAATCTAACTCAGAAAATTAGGGAAGTTTTGGGAGTACAAGCAATGGCGGGAATGCTGAAGGATTTAACTGCGGAACAAATGGCAGAGTTTGACGCAGTGATCGCAAGTTTTAGACAAAAATATTAAATAGTCGTGGGTTATCTACTCGATACTAACATCGTCACAGCTATTCTCAAAGACAACCAAGTAGTTGTTGAGAAATTAAGTGAAGTAAGACTACAAGGAAATGATGTTTTTATAAGCTGTATTACCTATTTAGAAACTGAGGCTGGATTATTAGCAGTTAAAGCAACGAATAAGTTAGCAAGATTTCAGGATTTGTGCCGCACTGATTTAAGAGTATTGTTATTAGATACAATGGAAATTGTCCATGAAGCCGCAGCAATTTGTGCTGATTTAAGGCGCAAAGGAACCCCCATACAAATGGCTGATATTCTCATTGCAGCAACAGCTATTAGCCATAATCTCATCCTCATTTCTGATGACTCAGATATGCTGAGAGTTCAGAGATTAACCGTAGAAAATTGGCTGCGATGATTTAGGGAGATAAGCTGTTCATCATTTAAATTGGTATTTGAGGTTGCGGGGGAGCAGGGAGAGAGTGAGTTTCGCAGTTTGCTTTATAACATCCTAATACCCAGTTTAAATGCGCTACAGCTTAATACTATTATATCCTTGATTTCCCCTCCTTGAGGAGGTGGAGCGGGTCGGGGAAATGTCAAATCTTATTACTGAAACAATTAGGCTGAAACTAATTCAAATTTAACCTTTATTTTTAGGGCTGTAGCGATGAGATTTAGCAACAAAAAAGAGTTTCCTTCATAGTCAGCATTTTCTAAGGCTTCAATAATAGATTCATCAGTATTAATTAATTCTGCTAAAGCTTTTGTTGAAAGATGATGTGTTTCCTTAATCTTAAATATTTTTCTGGCTACTTCGTCATCAATACGAGCCTTTTCTAATTCTAATTGACGTTCTGGATTATTAGCATAATAACGTTGGTAAAGAATTTGTAAGCCATCGGCTGTCGTTTGGTGTGTATTCATATCAACTCCTGAAAATAGGTGTGTAATTCGGGATTTTTTTCAAATTTAGCTTTGTTTTTAATTGCTTGCTCGATTTCCAGTGGTAGAACTTCTTTTTCTTTAATTATACCATGAGAAATGACCACAGCTTTGTTTTTATAAAAGAAATAAAGAATTCTATAATTTATTCCTTTAAAATTAACTCTCAATTCATAAATTTTGTCCCGCAAAAAGTCTGCTTCTGGTCTGCGTAATTCATATCCTAGTTCTGCCAGTCTTTGTAATTTGATAAAGCATTTGTTTTGAGCTTTGCCAGGAAGACTATCAAGCCATTCTATAATTGGTATATTACCTCTTTCATCTTGGTAAAAAATAAGTTGTATTTTTGGCATATTAAAGCTTTTATATATGTGAGGTTTCTAACAAATGATAAATTAAATAGTGTCAAGTATCGAGTTCCCCAAAAGCTGATGTTTCCGTGAGCAAAACCCCTAAAATTAGACTTGATAAAAGACCTGAGATCGTTATATTCTACAGGTAACAAGCTTTTAAACGAGAGAGCCACGCCCCACGCACCAATTATATCATTCATTCTACCTGAATATCAAACAGGAACTAGAAACCTGTTACTAGGGAGAGATTACTGCGGGGGGGATATTCGGTAGCAGTTAAATAATCATAATAAAAACCACTCCAGACACAGTGGCGGCTCTTGTCGGGTGCGTTAGTGATAGCGTAACACACCAATTTTCTTAAGATGGTGCGTTACGGCGCGGTAATAGTTTAATTATTAACAAATCTCCTTTAAATACGCGCAAACACGCACCCTACAAGCTACTAACAAGGCTCATTTTGACTCGTTGATTAAGGGCAGTGGCAATTTTTTGTAGCATTATTAGGGGATTGTCTTGATAGTCAGCGTCTTCTAGATCTTCAATAACGGATTGCTCAACATGGATTAGGTCGGCTAGTTGTTGTTGAGTTAATCCAGCATTCATACGAGCGTCATAAATCAATTGTGCGATTTCTGAGTTGAGGGATTCTAGGGCAATTTGTTCTTTGATTGTGGGATCGTCTGCAATCATTTGGTGAATGATTTTTACGGCATCTGTGGTTTTAGGCATTGTTTATTTCTCCTTGATAAGTATGAAGTTCTGGATTTTGTTTAAATTGTGCTTTTCTTTGGATAATTCTCTCGATGTCTTGTGAGGGAACGGCGGAAGTTTTTTTGATAAGAGCATGACCAATAATTGCTATATTTTGACCATGATAAAAATAGAGGATTCGATATTGTATGGTTCCCTGTTTGGCTCTAAGCTCCCAGATATCATTTCTGAGATAATCGGCAGCAGGGCGGCGCAGTTCATGACCTTGTGCGGCAAGTTGTTCGATTTTGGTTATACATTTGGCAAATCCTTTTTTATCAGTTTTGAGTAATTTCTGAAGCCACTCAACAACGGGTGAGATGCCTTCTGCTTCTTGATAAAAGATGATTTTTGTCTTTGGCACGTTTCTTTTGAAATAGTATGCGATGAAAAATCAATAAATGTAATCAGGTGATGGTGATGGGTATCGAATTGCTGGATAGCTCATAACCTCGTTGAAAAGAATTATGCGATCGCCCCTTGTTTATCCCCTAAATTAAACTTAGAAATTCCGCGATAATAGACATCAACATCGTTAAGTATCGAGTTCCCCAAAAGCTGATGTTTACGGGAGCAAAATCCCTAAAATTAGACTTGACAAAAAACCTGAGATCGTTATATTCTACAGGTAACAAGCTTTTAAACGAAAGAGCCACGCCCCACGCACCAATTATATCATTCATTCTACCTGAATATCAAACAGGAACTAGAAACCTGTTACTAGGGAGAGATTGCTACGGGGGGATATTCGGTAGCAGTTAAATAATCATAATAAAAACCACTCCAGACACAGAGGGCATAGTGGCGGCTCTTGTCGGGTGCGTTAGTGATAGCGTAACGCAGCAATTTTCTTAAGATGGTGCGTTACGGCGCAATCATAATTTAATTATTAACAAATTTCCTTTAAGTACTCGCAAACACGCACCCTACAAGCTATCAAAAGAGTCAGGCTTATCCAAAGAATGGACGATTTTATGGATTGGATTAGGGAAAAAATCTATAAACTTCTCTTCTGTGTAAGAATCGACTAAAGATCAGTTCATCGTTAATAATTGCAACACCAATGCGATAATCTCCTATTTTGATACGATAAAAACCCTGATAACCTTTAAGCTTTTTGAGGTTTTTTATATCATCCAGTGTTTGAGCTAATTTGCATTCATTGACAACAGTTTTGATCTCAGATAATAGTTTTTGATCTTTAATTTTTCTTAAGTCTTTGGAAAATTTAGCTACAAATTGAATTTTCATTCAGCTTCTCCATTGAGAATAGCAAAAACTTCTTCTTCTGGAACAAATTCACCATTTAATCCTTCCATAATAGCATTAGCTAAACCAATATCTTCTAAGGCTTCGATAACAATTTCATAAAATAGTTCCCGTTTGTTTTGCATCATTTCAATGAGGATTTCGGTTAGGATTTCTTTGGTTTTTTCTTCGGTAATGATCGATGACATTGCGGTTAGTCCTTTGAATTATGAATTATGAATGGGGAGCGAGGTAACAGGTAACAAGCCAGAAAATCGGCGTACTTCATGACTTTGAATACCGCTATATATATTACAGGTTACAGTAACCCACCATGTCAAGTTGGCTGGTGCGTTACATTAATATTAACGCACCTTACGAGATCGGTGATCGCTGCTTGTTTGAGTTGATCGATGAGAGCATTATCATTCACAGATTCACTATGTAATAAAACTAGGTTCGTTGTCGAGGCTCTAGCCCGATTTTCCCCAGAAGTTGGCGAATTCAGCGCAACTACGAACCTTAACTTAACCTACAGATTACTACCTCAATTTTTTCCAAAAAAATCGACCCGCCGCTAGGCGGGAAAAAGAGAAAAATTGAAAAAAGTAAAAAAGGGTAAAAAGGGTAAAAAGAAAATAAGGGTTACAGAGTCCTCCCAGCACCGCACACCACCCGAAAACCGTAGTAGTTGAAGAAGTCGTCGCGGCGGGCCTCCTTGAAGCGGTAAGCGGAACGGCAGCGATCTGGAATGGTGTACCCAGAACCGCCCCGCAGTATTCGATAATCATTATCATTTGTCAGCCAAGCACTGCCATCTTTTGGCGCATTCTCATAGCTATCATGCCCATTGTCTTCGCACCACTCCCAAACATTGCCACTCATGTCATACAGTCCCCAAGCATTGGGCTTTTTCTGGCCAACAGGATGAGTTGTCTGCCGAGAATTTCCTACATACCAAGCGTAATCTCCTAACTGATTAGCATCATCACCGAAATAATAGCGAGTAGTTGTCCCCGCACGACAAGCATATTCCCATTCCGCTTCTGTCGGTAGGCGATAGGTTTTCCCTGTTATTTGACTCAATTTCTGACAAAAGGCTTGAGCATCGTACCAACTAACCTTTTCTACCGGATTTTGGGGATTGTTTTGAAACCAAGAGGGATTTTTTCCCATTACTGCTTCATATTGTGCCTGAGTCACAGGATATTTGCCAATAGCAAAACTGTTTAATTTAACTTGGTGTTGAGGCTTTTCCCAACTTTCAGCATCGGGATCGCTGTCAGGAGATCCCATGAGAAATTGACCTGCTGGTAAGCCCACCATCTCCAGTGTTACTCCATTGGGTAGTTTCTCTGTAATCGGTTGAGGACGAAATTGAGTAATATACTTTGCACGGTTATAACTTGCATTTTTTACTCAAAGACAATAATATAGTTCAAGAGTCATAATTAGAAGCAAAGCACTCATTAAAAACATGATTAACCTAGAATTCACGGAAGAAGAAAAGAACTCACTGTATTATGAAAGATTTCATCATCCTCATCCCCGGGTTCAACTGAAGATGGAAGTTCTCTGGTTAAAAAGCCAAAAGATACCGCACAAAAAAATTTGTCAGTTAGCAGGAATCTCGCCAAATACCTTATTAACCTATCTTCGAGATTATCAAGAGGGCGGAATAGAAAAATTAAAAGAAATCAACTTCTATCGCCCTAAAAGTGAATTAGAGTCTCAAAGAGAAACACTCAAAAAATATTTCGAGAAAAATCCACCAGCCACAATAAATGAAGCTGTATATAGAATAGAAGAATTGACAGGGATAAAACGAAGTCCTACCCAAGTGAGGAAATTCTTAAAATCCTTGGGAATGAAATGTTTAAAAATAGGTTCTCTTCCTTCTAAAGCTGACCCAGATGAACAAGAAGACTACAAAGAAAAAAAGCTAGAACCCAGACTAAATGAGGCTAAAGAAGGAAAAAGGGCTGTTTTTTTTGTTGATGCCGCTCACTTCGTCATGGGAGCATTTCTCGGTTTTGTTTGGTGTTTTGAGAGACTTTTTGTTAAGTCACCGAGCGGGCGTAAACGCTTCAATGTTTTAGGAGCATTAAATGCAATAACTCATGAAGTTATTCTAGTTACTAATGACACTTATATTACGGCAACTCAAGTCTGTGAACTTCTTGAAAAAATAGCTGCTTTAGGACTAATGATTCCCATCACTCTAGTCTTAGATAATGCCCGCTATCAGAAATGTAAAATTGTTGAAGAATTGGCTCTTTCTTTGTCAATAGAGCTACTCTATCTGCCGTCTTATTCGCCTAATCTAAATTTAATTGAAAGGCTGTGGAAATTTGTCAAAAAGAAATGTTTACATGGTAAATATTATGAAAACTTTTCTGACTTTTCTTCAGCCATTTATGAATGTCTGAATGATGCCCATCTGAAACATAAAAAAGAACTGGATTCCTTGCTGACTCTACGATTTCAGAAGTTTAATAAATCTCAGATTATGAACGTCTAAAGTATAGACTGACATGAAGAAACAACACTAGCGACACTCCCGGCTGTAACTAACCCCAACTGTCTTAAAACTTTACGGCGCGACCATCTTTTTGACATTTTTTCAAGCCTCCTAAATTTTTGAAGTAGGTGAACTATGGGAATCTTAAGAATTAGTAAAGTGTAGGGTGGATTAGGCGGTTACAAATCCCGTCAAAAAACCAAAATTAATAATCCGCCGTAACGCACCAATTATATGATTAATTCTACCTGAATATCAAACAGGAACCAGAAGCCTGTTCCGCGGCAGTGGGAGTTAGGGGTTGCTAACAGGGGGAACAGTGATGACAAAGCGGATAATAGTTCCGATAACTGCTGTTGCCAAGATGGTGATTAATGCCCAAATTTTGGCTTTCTGGGAGCCTTTAATCTCTTTTAAATCACCTTGTAAGGTGTTGAATTCTCCCTGTAATGCCTTGAGGTCTCCCTTGACTTCGGCCTTAAATCTGACTTGAACAATCTTCATGTCTGTGACATCTTTCTGGAGCGCGTCTAGCTTCTGATTGGTCTCTTTAAGATTCTGATTAATCTGGTCTAGGATTTTTCCTAAATCGGTTTCGATGGTGAGGCCGCTCATGGGTTAGACTCCTAATTAATTGGTGCTGTTGTTTCTGACTTAGATTTCAGTGTTTGAACAAATTGTAAAACTTTTTGTTGCTTTTCCGGTGTCAGTTCTCGCCATTGTTTAAGTATTTCTTCTTCTTTACCCATAAATACCTCGCTCTTGAATTATGAATTGTTTGGTTTTGAGCAAGGCTCATTAATAAAAACCACTCCAGACACAGAGGAAACAAAGATCATATCATTTTGGGTTTGCGGTGGACGTTGTAGAATAGAGAAAACCTACTACGCTGATAGATACCATGCCCTCTCCTGCTATTACCACGATCATCAAGATGGTTGAGTCTCTGCCTGATGAGCTTCAAGAGCAGTTAGTAGAGTATGTTCGAGCTTATATTGCAGAAATTGAAGAAGAAAAACGATGGGATCAGTCGTTTAAACAGACGAAGAATAATCTAGTCGCAGCAGCACGGAAAGCCAAAGAAGATATTGCGGCAGGATTGTCCGCACCGATGGATTATGAGCAGCTATGAATTCCGCGACATTGCCCTCATTTTGGCAGAAGTATCGCGACTTGAAACCAGCAGTCAAAGCCGGAGCCAAGAAAGCATATCGGTTATGGGTAGAGAATCCGTTTCATCCATCGTTACATTTTAAGTGTATTGACAGCGACGAAGATATTTGGTCAGTGCGTGTAACGAAGAGTCATCGAGCTTTGGGGGTACTGTCAGGGGATACAGTGACCTGGTTTTGGATTGGCGATCATGATGAGTACGAAAAGTTTTATTCGTAAAACAGAGGAACTACAAGCCTATTCCACTCGAACTTTAAAAACCCCCTTGCCACTCTCCTATACTTTTTAAACAGTATTTAGTATCACTCCCTCATAATGACATTCGATAAACTAGATGGCATAGCGACTTTTTTCGGAAGTATCAAAGTGAGCAAGCGTAATTTTTTTGGCGAAGAGAGAAGTTTTTTGCGGCAAAAAAACAGAACGTTGCCGGAAATATTCGCCAAAATATTGACGGTAGAGAGGACAACTGACTCGGCAAAACTTACCTTGTCGGTGAACCAGTCCGAGACTTTCTAGGTGAAAAGCGGCAATTAAGTCAATTTCTATGTCTTTTTCCGCCATCACCACCTTAGCAAAGATAGCCGCTAAATTGCCCTTTAAGTATTGCAGATGCCACAGTAAACGTTTAAGATGGTCTGCAAAAATATTATTTTCCTCGCCGATAGAAGTAGCTAGAATGGTTTCTAGGGTACAATCACCCCGAACAATATGATAGCAAGCAAGACGAATTAAATAGGGATTACCCCCTAGAAATATCCGTAATTTTTCGGAGTCAAAATTCTGATCTAATCCCTGTCTTTGACTTAATTCTCTTACTTGTGCGCTGGTAAAATTAGGCAATTCGATCGGTAAACCAAGACTAAAAGGAGATTGATAGGTATCTGAGGTTTTATCAAGCTCCTGTGCAGGGGAATAGGCAACAATTAAACGTAATTTTTGCCAGAGGGGTTTGTTTTTGCCTTCCTCGTGCCAGAGGTGCAGAATACTAAAAAATTCTTCCCTTAGCTGTGGATAGGGGAAAAGATATTCAAGATCATCAAAGGCAATCACTAAAGGTCGATCGAGATGGGAGAGAATATGCTTTTCTAGATAGATTTTACAGTTAATTTTACCCCCTAAGAATTCATCCCAATCCTCTGGGAGATGATTATCTAAATCTAACTGGCGACTAATACTAACACAAAGCCAGTGCAGCCAGTGATTTAAGTCTTGAAAAATTGATCTTTCTGCTAACCGAAAACTGAAATAAAGCGTATGGTATTGCTGTTGTTGTGCATAATTAATAATTCTGGTTATCAGGGAAGTTTTTCCCATTTTTCTGGCCGCATTAATCCGGATCAGACTGCCTCCGCGCAAGATCTCTTGATAACAAGTCTGTTCCAGATTGTTTCTGTTAATATAAAAGGGGGAATTGAGGGGGACTTGTCCCTCTGGTAACTCAGGCAATAGTTGAGGATTAATAGTATCAGTTTCTGGTAAGTTAGGACGATAATAATCGCTATTTTCTAGAGTTAAATTAAAAGCCTGAAAACAATGTTTTAGGGTTTGTTTATCCACTCCCGATTCACAAGCAAATACCTTCATCAGAGTATCTACCCCTAAAAGAGTTTTCTCGCTGAGGACTTCTAGGGTGAAACGATGACCACGGTTATCCCGATATTCCGCTTCTTGTTTAGCAGTAAGTATTTTTTCTAGTCCCGTGGAGGTGAGGATAACCCCGCGTCTGCGGCGCTGTTTTTCTGGTTTTTTCATGATAGTTTTTCCCTGTCCTGAACTCAAACTCTGCACCCCTAGAGGTTTTGAGTTTCCTATAGACTTCTCCTCAACAGGGAAACAATCGATTCCGTAATTTTTGCCGACATTCCGCACATCTTCATATACTTGTATATATTTTTACATTCCCCAAGATGTTTTAACGAAAAACCTTCATTGTAGAAACTACTATTGAGAACATTTTCAATAATTGGTTGTTTCTGGGAAAGAAGTTTACAATTCTTTACATTGATAAAAATCGATGATTGTAGCTATAATCCTTACTGGCAAAGGGTTGTAAGCAATATTTGAGTAAAATCATTAATTGAATGTTAAGAAGTGCGGAAAGTGGGTCACTGGTTTAGCGATGGAGAGGATCGGGACAATAACCAGGACTCTCTTGGATTTGGTGGGTAAAATGTATTCTAAGATACATTCCTCCTAGCGAGGGGGTGGAACGAACCACACAGACACAAAGGACACAAAGATCGATCGCTTCTATGGTAAGTTAAGCTGATCACACAGAACCTAGAAGAGCCTAACCAGACCACTTATTTTCTTCTCCGTCTGAGTTATTTCTGGGATAGGGGTAAATCTTAGCCTACTTGCTGACGATAGCTATTCATTTCTAGGCTATCTTCCCCATAAAGATCCTCAATGTGTTGATGACAGCAATCGATCGCAAATTGATCGAATTCTCCCGGTTCAATTTGATACATTTTGGCAAAAATATCGGGTTGAACACGACAAAATTCTGGTCTCTGGTCATAAATGGTACAGAGACGGGTTTGGTGATCAAAGTTTATGCACCAACCATCTTCCCCCACCATGCTGAGATATTGACTTAATTGTGCGGGAGTAAGATATTCTTCTAAGTCAGGACGCTCATCGGGATTTAGTTGACAACAAGCTCCACAATTTTTAATACATTTCCAATTGGCCATATAACCGGTGTGCCGCGATGAATTAATCCTAGTACCTACTGACTAGCTTACTAGCAAATAGTCCCTATTTCCCGTTCCAGCAGCAATTACCCTCAATAGTTTTAATCTCAACCTGCGATCGGGAGTGAGAGCTTGACGAGGCAAGAATCTAATAAAATGGGCGTTGTAAGGGTCGAACTTACGGCATCCTGCTTGTAAGGCAGGCGCTCTACCACTGAGCTAAACGCCCGAATCAATTTCGTATTTTCTCAGTATAACATATATTTTCAAAAAAGTATATTATTTTTTTGAGCGAGTTAATTTTTTTCCGATGCCCTCTGGTCGAACTCACGATCGCATTACCCTAATTCTGTTGCCACCGATTGCGGGGGCGAGTTTTTTGGTCAGTGGCAGTGGTAATTTAACCCTATTACTGTTGGCCAGTTATTTGTTTAGCGGATTCCTGTTTGGGCCAGATCTGGACATCCACTCGGTACAATACAAACGTTGGGGTTATCTGCGCTGGTTGTGGCTACCCTATCGTTCTATGATCCGTCATCGCGGTTGGTTATCCCACGGTTTACTGATCGGCACAATTTTTCGGTTATTTTATCTTGGTAGTTTTCTTTTACTAGCGGCGATCGTGATCATTCCGATCCTGCAAAGTTTCTGGGGTATAGACTGGGATTGGCGACTGTGGCCGCAGCAAGCGATCGCATTATGGCAACAGTATCCCCGGGTAGCGATCGCTATTTTCCTAGGTTTAGAATTAGGAGCGATGAGTCATAGTTGTAGTGATTGGATCGGATCTGCCTACAAAAGTTCTCGAAAAGTGGCTCAAAAACCGGTAAAAAAGAAAAAACGTTAATAATCCCCGTCCACAATTTCTAATTAGCCTTACTTTGATATTCTTGCCAAGTTTTTGGACTGATAAAGAGAGTTCCTTTTTCTTGCTGGTCGGGGAACTGGATATAGTTTTTCTCTAGATAATCCTTGAGTTTTGGTGATTGGAGAAATTCCTTTTCAAATCGATAGAGGAAAACCAAATCTGGCTGTCTTTTTTCAATAACTTCTAGGATAAAATCCCCATCGAGATTCTGATTGAGAAATCTCTTTCTGGTGATGACAGCCGTTTCTGGGGGTGTTTTCAAGAAATATTTATATATGTAGTGAGGATTATCGGTTAACAGAAGTTTATCGGAGTTTTTAAATTTTTCAAACACAGCTTCTGCTAAAAGAGGTTTATACTTTTTATTATATTGAACGTAGGCATTAATTCCAGGATCACGATTGGTGATTATTCTTAAGGTATTAAAGAGAAATTGACCAGATAGGGGTAGAAAAATTAGCATTTTGAGAACTAATTTCTGGGTTATTTTTCGATTTTGCCTAAATTCTCCGAGGCTATCAGTAATTTTTAACTGTTCGACAAACAAGGCAATTATCCAAACGGCGGGAATAATTAAATGGATATAATAATGAGGCCAAATTGGGGCGACTGTAGCAAATCTGAACAGATTAGAACCTAACCAGACCAAGGGCGGTAAAAGTGGTATTATGTTGCGAGTAAAAACCATCGCTATAATAGCTATCGCTGTGACGATTAGATAAATTGGTTCGTACTGTAGGGCGCTTTGTAAGAGAGTCCATAAGGTGAGATTGTCTTGAGCGAAACTAGCGGCAACACTGACATGAGATTTAATAACATTTTCGTAGGAAAAAGGAAAAATAGTCAGGGAACCCAAGACAAAGACTAAAATAACAGCGACTGACCAAATAATAATATCAATGATTCTTTTAATAAAACTATTCTGTTGATTGAGAAAAATAATTAAAGCTACAGTTGGGATAATAGTAATCACCGAAAGTTTAATTTGCAGGGAAAAAACAAAAGCAATGGCACTGACTAAATAGAGTCCATACTTAAGCTTACCCATGGATTGAACGGCTTTAAAGATCATAAAAATACTTAAGATTGTAAAAAAAAGTGAGGGTAATTCCCGCAACATTGTCGTTGACAGGTTAATATACACTGGACAGGTTGAGAGAATGAATACTGATAAACAAGAGGCTAATATTCCGCAATTAACTCTCAGAATTAGATAAAAAATTCCTAACATAATTGTGGACAAAGAAAGCACCATAATGCGCGCCGCATGGATAGTAAATCCTGTCACGCTTAACCAACCATTTAGTAAAAGAGATAAACCCGATAAATGATCGTGCCAAACTTGTTCGTAGAGACGATAACCTTGTTTGGTGACGTAGGCAAGTACCAGAGCCACCGCTTCATCAAAATTAACTATATAGGGATAATCAAGCGGGACTTTCCAGAAAACGATCCCTAGGAAAAAAACAGCAATGGCAATTAATGCCATTAAATCAAAACGATCAGATTTCCTATTCATAACTTTTCTGGACAAGAATTGCTGCGTATCTTATCACAGATCGAGACATCAGTTAAGTAGATGGTTATAATTAAATTAAAAATGGATTTTAGGTTCGATCCCCCCTGCCCCCCTTAATCCCTATCCATTAGTCACATCTTTCTTAACATAAAATTTGACAAAAAGAGAAAAGTGTGCAAGATGGCTCAAGGGGGTTCTATGGGGGGACTAATTTGATGAGATAGTTTCCAAGTCTGGCTGATATCATGTAACCTTCGCAGTCCCAACCAAATAGTTTTAACACCTGGTTCACCGTCACCTTTTCTACCTAAAAACCCCCCAAGAGAAGCAATCATTCTGACCGCTTCTCGAAAGGAGGGCGGCTTTTCAGGTGGCGGACTCTTTTTATGAATAGTGGCACACAAAGATTGCCATTCATGTTCTTCCAAAAAACTTTCACAACTCTCCTCTCCGTGTAAGCGTGCTTGATAGGTTAACCAAAGTAATCTCCAAGCTACAATTGAATAGGTAGCTAAGGCCATCTCAATTCTACGACCCGTTTCTAATTGCAGTTTTTCTAATCCACAACCACTTTTTAAAACAAAATGATAGCGTTCTATTAACCAGCGATAACTATACCAGCGCACACAGGTTATCGCTGATTCAAAGCTACTAATGTCTAGGCTAGTTAAGAGGAGCCAACTGATAGGATTAACTCCAGGACGCGGATTTTCTTCTTCAGCTAAAATTACCTGTAATTTGACCGGTTGACGAGGGTTCGCTTTCGAGTGATGCTTAGGTACTTGTATTTCAAAACTGGCAAATCTAACTGTTAGTTTAGCTAGTCTAGCCTCGTGATTAGGATTGCGTTTTACTTGCACATCTAGGCTACCACAGGCTTTTATTTCTCTGATGGATTGATGTAAATATTTAGTCTCTGGATGCCCTAACCTTTGCTTGTCTTCGAGATAGTTAACTTTTCGGTTATGAGTTCCTCGAATTAATAAATGAGAGTTAGGACTTCTTGATTGGGCAAATAAATCAAATATGTCTGCCTCACAATCTCCGATTGTTACTACTTGAATTTCTTCGGGTATTTGTTGTTGTGTTTCTGACAAAGAATCTAACCATCTTTGACTTTCTTTTTCTTCGGTTTCTCTTTTTTTTCTTTGCTTGGCAATCCCTAAATTCTTTTCTTCTCTTGCCCAGACATATTGATTAATCAGTCCTAAAGGTATTCCTTGCGCTGACACTCCTAAGGTGGTATGAACTTTGAGACCAAAGGATTTTTTATAATCTAGATAACCCATTCCTTTTTTGGCTTTTTGCGTCGTAAAGTCTAAACTTGTTGTGTCTTGCACTGCCAAAACTATTGGATGTTCTTTGATTCTTTCTACTGTACTTTTGGCTTGGGCGGCAATTATATCTGAGGGGTGAAAATAGGGGGAATTCCAAAAGTCGTAGGTGGCACTCGCTGCGGCTAGATTTCCCGAAGCTTGTGGCACACTTGTACTAGGTTGGCTGGCCAAGTTTTCTACGATACTGATTAACCTTTTCTTTCTTCTGGTGTCCCCCAGGTCTGCATATTGTAATTCTTGGGCTGCCCATTTCTCCATTTTTTTGCTTACCTCCACCTTAATTCCTTCTTTCAAAACTATACCTATCAATCGTTTCCCCTTTTTTTAAGTTTCTTCTCTTTTTGTTAAGAAAGATCCGACTAATGGATAGGGGGGGTGCCGATCCCCCCTTAGTCCCCCCTTGATAAGCTATCCCTTATAGGGATCTTTCTTAACAATTTTTGCAGTAAGCACTCCAACCCTTATCCTGACTTGATTTCAGTTTTTTCTTTGTCAGTAAGGGTGTCAACAAGGAATATTACAAATTGTTAACCGAGTCTTGAAAGCCTTGTGCTACAAAGGTTTGAAATGTTAAGAAAGATGTGACTAAAGGACAGCCTTGATAAGGGGGGTGTCTGATAATTTTTAACGCCTACCTAATTATGGGTTAAAAAAGATAAAAAGATTACTTTTCGGAACTACGCCCTAAATCTTTAGATCTATGATAGGCCGCCACTACTGCCTCGATAATAGTTGAGCGAAAAGAGCCTTTTTCTAATTGTCTCACCCCAGCAATCGTGGTTCCCCCAGGGCTAGTGACGCGATCCTTTAATTCCCCCGGATGTATGGCCGATTCTTTTAATAGGGTTGCCGTCCCTAAAACTGTTTCTATGGCCAATTGAGAGGCGATCGCTCGCGGTAATCCGGCCGCCACACCACCATCGCTTAAAGCTTCCACCATTAGGGCCACAAATGCCGGGCCCGATCCCGATAATCCCGTTACCGCGTCCATCAAAGCTTCGGGAACTTCCACCACCGAACCGACCGCAGCAAAAATATCTCTAGCTACGGCCAGATGTTCCGGTTCCGCATGACGACCGGATGCGATCGCTGTAACCCCTTGTCCCACCGTAGCCGGGGTATTGGGCATCGTCCGGATTACGGGGCGATCGGGAAAGCCCATTTCTAAGCGATTGAGGGTAACTCCCGCTAAAATCGAGATAATTAGGGGTTTTTCGGGTATTCCTAGCAAACTATTCACTACTTGCTCTAAAGTTTGCGGTTTTACCGCTAAGATTAACACCTCAGTTGCCCTAGCAGCTTCCCGGTTATCCTCACTGACTTGCACTCCATAGGTATTAACCCAAAAGTTGCGCCGTTGGGACTGGGGTTCACTGACTAACACCGTTTCCGGACTATAAACATTTTTTTTTAATAAACGGCTGAGAATGGCCTCGGCCATCACTCCACCGCCAATAATTCCTAAACGAATAGACACAGTATTTTTTAAAGTAAAAAGTAAAAAAGAGAGATTTAGCTATCCTACCAAGAAAAAACGCATCCTCTCGATAAATTGATCGATTTCTAGCTTCGACAAACCTGACGAGAGGACTATGGAAAGATTCATTGAGCTAATCGACTGCTTTCGGCTGCCCAAGCAGGTGCGGAGGAAACGGGACGAGCCATTTTCGGGTTATCAGCGATATCGTGAATAGTTCCAGAAAGGGTGCTAACTTTAACGCAGCTGGGGGTAAACAGGAAAATACTCTCACCGATGCGTTCTTGATGACCATCAATTGCATAAGTGCCACCGGCGACAAAATCCACGGCTCTTTGTGCTTCTTCCGGGTCCATGACGTTGAGGTTTAAAACCACCGATTTGCGTTCTCTCAGGGTTTGGATAACTTGGGGCATTTCCTCGAAGGAATGGGGCTCGATCACGACCACTTCTGCATTATTGTTGTTAATACCTGGCATACCGATCACGTTGCTTCTGTTGAGTCCCATAGATGTGGCTGTATTGAGATTTAAAGGTTCGCGTTGACGACGATTAAGGGGTTCTTCTTCTTCGTTTTGATCCCTATCTTGGGGGGAAGACTTTTCCCAGTTCATTTCTTCGTAGTCGGTTTCATCTTCATCTTCCGGTTGTTCGGAGATACCGACAAAATCTTTGAGCTTGGTAAAAATGTTGTTCACAGTCTAATGTCCTTCAAAAGATTTTTTTTGGTGGTCTTGTCTAGAGTCGGGGTTATTTGGTGGCCTTTAACAATCTTTGCTCTCGCTTGGTACAGGGGAACTATTTTGTTAAGGGTTCGTCATTTTAGTCGTCTGGAAGCAGCAGTTAGTTCCCTCTTTTCAGTTATTAGTTATCAGGGGATAGTTTTCAGGGATTGGGAAAAAGTCAATTCCTCATTTCTAACCACCAGTTTCTAGACTAGACGCTGTAATTTTAAGATATATTATCACCAATGATTAAAATTTCTGGGGTTTTTTTCTGTGAATTTACGCAGATGGTTCAGTAAATGCGCTCGCCAAAAATGCCAGTTCCCACCCGGATCAAAGTGGCTCCGGCCTTGACGGCCAGAGGATAATCGTTAGACATCCCCATGGATAGATGAGGCAGGCATAAACTAGAGCTATTCTCGATGATTTGGGCTAAATCGCTGGTTTTTTCAAAGGCGGCTAACTTTTCCCCAGCCGATAATCCCTGGGGCAGAATTGTCATCAAACCCTGAATTTTTAGCTGTTGACAGTTGACTAAAGCGGGAAGATCTGCTATGAGTTCGGCCTTGTCCCAACCGAACTTATCGGGATCGGGGACAACTTTCACCTGTAGCAAAACTTGGGGATTAATCTCTAATTCTGAGGCCAGGCGATCGAGTCTTTGGGCTAATTTTAAACTATCGAGGGAATGGATTAAATCAAAAGATTCTAGGACTTTGCGCGCTTTATTTGCCTGTAGATGCCCAATAAAGTGCCAAGAAATATCTGGGAGGTCTTTTAGTTCTTGCTGCTTCGAGATTGCTTCCTGTAGCTTACTTTCGGCAAAATCTCTCACCCCTGCTCGGTAAGCTTGACGGATATAATCGCTTGATACCTGTTTACTGACGGCAATCAGACGCGTGCAGGGGGGTAGGGTAAGACGGATGGACTCGATACGACTAGCGATCGTCATGAACTAGACTGAAAAGGTTTGTTGATAAGTTTGGTTGAGACTGTTAAATTCTTGCACATTACTGCCCCGGCGCAAATTCCGCAGCCGGTTTTCCACTAAAAGACGAGCATCGGAACGACTAATCGGATCGAACGAGACTTTTTTGGGTCCCACCGTCACCAGAAAAAAAAGACGTTGGGCATAAAGAGTGGTGAATAATTCCCGATGTTCTTCTAATAGACACACTCTGTATAATAGACCGAAAGTAGGATGATTGAGATAGGTTTCGTTACTCATTCAAGCGATCGCTAAAGGAAAAGGATTGAGCGAACTAGAAAGTTTTTCCACAATAAAATCAAGCGGATGGCTCAAAAACAATTGATTTTTCGGGTGTTTCCCTAGCTTGATTTTACCAGAATCCTTCAATTACAACTAACGATGCCAGTCTATGTCATGATTTCCTGAGTTTTCACTTTTTCCCTGTTAACTTGGATACATTTCGGTGACAAGTTGTCACCATCAGAAATTAGCTCTGCTGCAAAAATCAAAGATTTTCCCTTTGCAGAGGAGACTCTGAGACAGGAGGATAAAAAAGACAAGAGACAACTATAATGCCCATAAAAGCTAAGATTATCTCAAATTTATCTGGTTTTTTAGAAATTTTAACCCGATAGCGGCGATCAGTGAACTGAAAACTGACACCGGATCAGTGATCACTGATAACTAATCACTGAATCGCTGATCAAATGCCCTAAGCTTGTATTAAGCCTTTTTTAACTTCAAATTCCTTTAACCTCAATCAATATGGATTTTTCTAGTCTTGTTGCCAGTCAGCTAAACGCCGGCGTTATCTGGCCCGAAGGAATCCTGATTATTACCCTGATGGTGATTTTAATCGGCGATTTAATTGTGGGACGGAGTGCCAGAAGTTGGCTGCCCTACGTTGCGATCGCTGGTCTGCTCGCTGCTGTGGCTGCTCTCTATTTTGCCTGGGACAATCCGAAACCGGTGGCTTTTTTAGGGGCTTTTGAGGGGGATAATCTCAGTATCGTCTTTAGGGGGATTATTGCTCTTTCTACCGCCTCCACAGTGCTGATGTCTATCCGTTATGTGGAACAAGCGGGAACCTCCCTAGCGGAATTCTTGGCCATTATGCTCACCGCAACCCTCGGGGGAATGTTCCTATCTGGCGCTAGTGAATTGGTGATGATCTTCATCTCCCTAGAAATGCTCAGTATTTCCTCCTATCTAATGACCGGTTACATGAAGCGGGATCCTCGATCGAACGAGGCCGCTTTAAAATACCTGTTAATTGGAGCTTCTAGCTCGGCGATTTTCCTCTATGGTGTTTCCCTTCTCTACGGTTTATCCGGAGGTGAAACCAGTTTAAGTGCCATTGCCCAAAAATTAACCTCTGTTAACGGTGGTCAGTCCCTGGCCTTAGCGATCGCATTAGTGTTTGTAATTGCCGGTATCGCCTTCAAAATTTCGGCGGTTCCCTTTCACCAGTGGACTCCTGATGTGTACGAAGGTTCACCCACTCCCGTGGTGGCTTTCCTCTCGGTAGGTTCCAAAGCGGCCGGTTTTGCCCTAGCAATTCGCCTATTAGTGACGGTTTTCGGTCTAGTGAGCGAACAATGGCGGTTTATCTTTATCGCTCTAGCAATTTTGAGTATGATCCTCGGCAACGTGGTCGCCTTGGCCCAAACTAGCATGAAACGGATGTTAGCCTATTCCTCGATCGGTCAGGCGGGTTTTGTCATGATTGGTTTAACCGCCGGTACTGACGCGGGTTACTCTAGCATGATTTTCTATCTGTTAATTTACCTGTTCATGAACCTAGGGGCTTTTGCCTGTGTGATTCTCTTTGCTCTCAGAACTGGAACCGATCAGATCGCTGAGTATTCGGGACTCTACCAGAAAGATCCGCTCCTAACCCTCTGTTTAAGCATTTGTCTGCTGTCTTTAGGAGGAATTCCGCCTCTAGCGGGCTTCTTTGGTAAGATTTATCTATTCTGGGCCGGTTGGCAAGCGGGACTTTATGCCCTCGTCCTCGTTGGTTTAGTCACCAGTGTGGCCTCGATTTACTACTATATCCGTGTGGTCAAAATGATGGTGGTCAAGGAACCCCAAGAGATGTCCGATGCGGTGAAAAATTACCCCGTTATCAATTGGACCCTTACCGGGATGCGTCCCCTACAGGTGGGTATTGTCCTCTCCCTAGTGGCGACTTCCCTGGCCGGTATCCTCTCCAATCCTCTCTTTACCCTAGCGACGGATTCCGTTACCACTACCCCCATCCTACAATCGGCGGCCCTGGTGACGCACATTTCCCGAGCAAATTGAGAATCTCTGTTGATTTATCCTAGCTATTCTAGTCCTGTCTTAAGGTTGGGATAAATCAACCACCTTAAGACTTGTTCTAAGCTTAACCTGCTTTTTGCCTTACTCAAATTGGCCAAGTAGAAGACTCATTTGGTTAACAACATTCTCACTTGCTTTTAACGCTTCTTTTCTAATTGCTTGAATTTCGGTCATACTTTTTGCTATTCTCTGCTGTTCGGATTTGGGTGGAATAGGCACTAAAACTTTTGACAAATCATCTACTAAAATAGTAGGAATAGCATGACCTGTCATGTACCTTTTAATCTGACGCAAAAAAAAGTCTGTTCGCATATATACTAATAAAAACAAAGGCTCGACTCCCTGAATATTTCTTAATACTGAAAATCCATTTGAGCAAATTGCTCCGTCTTCATCTTCCGTGATTAGGGCTGTTGCTTGGCGTGGTGTTCCCGTGCTTGCTCCTGAAATTGCTGTAATAATATCGCCTTTGTACAATCTATAAGTTGCGCGAGATGGGGCCTCGTGTGCCTTGATTATTTGTTGGGAAACAACTTGCATTGTACGATAATCAACATCGGAAATAGCGATATATCTAATTTTACTGTCCCTAGCTAAACGAAAATCAGCCGCATCTCTCAAAATATCGGCAATTTCACCTAAAGGTTTCGCCCCAATAGATTTTAGATGTTCTAATAATTTTTGGTCATTGGGTAAATAATGTTCGGCATCCAGTCTCGAATTGAGCAGGGTATTCTTAACTGTATAAATACAATCGCTGTTTTGTGCAAATTCGCCATTAATAAATGACCTAAAAGATTGAGAAATATCATCTATATCATCGTCAACTATTGGCAAACCTGATTTTTTTCGGGCTATAACTCCCGACTCGTTGCGCTTATATATTGTTTGTCCTTTAACGTCATAGCCTATTTTTTTGATTTGTGCCATAAAACAAGAATCATTGTCTGCTGGTAATTTTTGAACTACTAAAAGTGATGTCTTGATTCCAGTGCCGTAGGGTACAAAGGCTTCCGGCGGGATGGAAACAACACCTAATATTTTTGTTTGGGAGCGCAACCAATGCCGAATCGGTCCATTAGAGATATTTTGTAATAGACCATCGGGCAGAATAATCGCCATGCGTCCACCTGCCCGCAATAATTTTATAGATTTCTCAATAAATAAAATATCGGGCGACTGACCCGCTAAAACGGTTGGGGAAACTTCCCAACCATTGGACGCTGATTTATGCCATTTTCGGGCAAGAAGATATGATTTAAGAATTTTCTGGTCTTCTACTTTGCCTTTATTTCCGAAAGGAGGATTGGTCAAGATAACATCAAAGGAATTATTTAATTTTTCATCTTCGATAAGCGCATTAGTGCAGATAATTTCTGAACCTGTGCCACCTTCAAAAACTAAACGAATCATTCCCGAAAGGGCGACATCGGGATTAAATTCAATTCCTGTAATACTTTCTTGCACAAAACTTGCTATATCGAACTCTGGATTATTTTGTCGAACATGGTTTATTGCTTGAATTAAAAAACCACCACTTCCGCAAGCAGGATCTATAATTTTTTCGTTTGGTTTGGGGTCTATCATTTCAACCGCAAGGCGTACAATTGGGTGAGGGGTAAAAAATTCTCCCCTATCTCCACGCTGGTGTCTATTTACAAAAGTCTGGAAGGCTTCACCTTTTATATCGCCAGATGTTTGAGTTAAATTAATGTACTGTAACTTGCCTACAATATAAGCAAGAGTCAAAGGTTTTAACTTGAATGTGTCATCGGTGAAAAATCCCCGATAATGATTCTTGATGGAGGTAAATAATTGACTAAGACGCGCCATAAATTCATCGGACTTATTTGCTCCGATGGCTTTATATTCACTTGCTGTAACGCCAAAGTTTACAGATTGCTTGGCAGATTTTTCATCATGAAGTTTGATGATGATTAGTTTAACCATCTCGTGAAAAATCTTGTCTTTGAGCATTCCTTCGTTGGCATAAATATAATTATGGCACTCTTCAAAAACTGCTGAAAGATTGTTAGAAGGTCGTAATTCCTGAATTTGCGGGAGTTTTTCAGGTAACAGGCTGTCTTCAGAAAATAACAATCCTTGCTCTTTCATTTTTCCAGTTTGCTGCTGTCTTCTGTCCATTTGTTACAACTCTCCATTTGCTTCTTCTGTAATTAAATATCTATTATCAACCTGCATTTCGTCTTCTTTGACACTATCTTTCTCCTTCAATGTTTGGTAAACATCATTTAGATTTTCATACCAGTCATCAGTGATACTTAATCTTGCGTTGCCAGATTCATCAGTAAACACAAACCCCATGATGTAATTTTGCTGTAAGTGATTTTCATCCTCACCAGATGATTCTAGGTGTTGGGGGTTGGCAAAAAGAAATTTATGCTCTGAATACCGAAGAAAAATGTCAATCGAAATAACGTTAAATTCATCTTTTCGAGGCGTTGCTTGAGTTCTGTTGCTTGAAGCAGATTTGCCAGAAACAAAGTGAGTTTCCAAGACCCGAATTTTTGACATAACATAATTGAGGCGGCTGTCAAATAACGCATTTACTTCTTCTCTTGAAAGATGCTTCAATGGCTTTACTGCGCGTGATTTTGCCGTTTCTCGTTGTGGGTTGTAGTTTTGAATTTCTTCATATTCATAAATGGTTGTTGAAAATTCATCTTGAAACTTTGGCAATTCTCGATGTATCCATTCGATAACTTGTTCTTCGATGTTGCCATTCTGGTCAATCCAATCAATTTTTCCAGAATGTGCAATGAGAAAAATTTTTAATTTCTCGAAGTTGTACAATTTATGCCACTTTTCAGAATTTGACTTTACGCCTTTAGATTCCACAACATACCAAAGATTAGATTCTGGTTTGCGAAAATAAAAATCTCCATGGTGATTTGGGTGCTTCCTACCTTCCCATTTTTCACGAATTCGTTTAACTTCAAATCCATATTCTTCTTCAAGTTTCTTTTTTAGCAACAACTCCGTGATTGAACCACTGACATATCCCTGTGCATTAGGGCTGTGCTTTAATGCTTCAAGAAAAATTTCTAAATTAGTCTTAAATACTCGGTGAACAAAATTAGTCAATCGTTCAAAAATGGTCATATTTTCGTCTTGTATTGTTGAGAAAAACCTTCCCAGAGTTGAATAGATAGACTATTTTTAGCCTTGACTGTATTCCTAGCAAACCAGTCTTTTAGTGGACAGAGATAATCGCCATCTTGATTAAACAAGAACTTGCCCCTATACCTGATTATAGAATATAAATTAGAGGATGTCAAGAGATAAAAAATTCAGTTTAATGTTAACCAAAGTGATTGAAAAAAGCTGAGAGATTGTTTAGGGCAGAAATCTTGAGGGATTATATCAAAACATTGAGGAAGACTGAATTTATTCAGTCATGCTCTCCTGTTATTTTAGTAAAATTGTTTAGCCTTTTGATCAGGTGGGTGACACTCACCTGATTTATTTTTAGCTATACATTAAAACGGAATAGTAAAACATCACCCTCTTGAACAATGTATTCCTTGCCTTCACTTCTGACTAAACCTTTTTCTTTGGCTGCGCTCATCGTGCCACTATTAACTAAATCCTGATAAGACACGGTTTCTGCACGAATAAAACCCCGTTCAAAATCCGAGTGAATAACTCCGGCTGCTTGGGGTGCTTTCATACCAGAAATAATCGTCCATGCGCGGGTTTCTTGGGGACCAGTGGTGAGATAGGTACGCAGTCCTAATAACTCGTAGGTAGCTTTAATTAAAGATTTTAATCCCCCTTCTTCTACTCCTAAAGAACCGAGAAAATCTTTTCTTTCTTCCTCCGACAATTCCACTAATTCCGATTCTACTTGAGCAGAAACGATCACAACTTTGGCCTGTTCCTCTTGGGCAATTTGACGGACACTTTCTACCCAATCATTACCCGTGGCCAGATCATCTTCGCTCACATTAGCGGCATAAATAATCGGTTTCCGACTCAATAAACCGAGATTTTTAATTAATTCTTCTTCCTCTTTGCTTAAATCCACTTTTCGCGCCGAAATACCGTCATTAAGACAAATTAGGATTTTTTCAAGGATAGCCAATTCTTCGGCGGCTTCCTTGCTATTTTTCGCCTGTTTGCGTAAACGTTCCACCCGCTTCTCCACCTGTCCCAAATCCGCTAGAGCTAACTCTAGATTAATCACCTCGATATCCCGGGCCGGATCCACAGAACCGGAAACATGAATAATATCATCATTATCAAAACAGCGCACCACATGAACGATCGCGTCCACTTCCCGGATATTAGCCAAAAATTGATTACCCAATCCTTCCCCCCGACTCGCACCCTTGACTAATCCGGCGATATCGACAAATTCAATCCGCGTCGGCACGATTTTCTCAGAATTAGAGATTTTAGCCAAAACCTCCAGACGTTCATCGGGGACGGATACCACACCCACATTCGGTTCAATGGTACAAAAAGGGAAATTAGCGGCCTCGGCCTTGGCATTAGCCACCAGAGCGTTAAATAGGGTCGATTTTCCCACATTTGGCAGTCCCACGATTCCAGCTTTTAACATAAAAATTGCTTGATAAACATCATCCCGACCTCTCACTATATCAGGCTGCCCCTCGTTTTTGTGAATCCGGTTGATGAGAAAGACTCTCGATAGTTAACAGCTTAGTTAACATTTATTCAAGTTCCTTAACTAAAAGTAGGCAAGATTTTACAAGAGATTGCGAGAATGGGATGTAATGCTTGAGACTGAGTTAGGGTGAAGAGTAGGAAAGAATACACCTGTAGCACTGGGCAAAATTATGGCAAGACAGGCCTTTCACTTCTAAATACGTCCTGAGAGTAATTTTCAGTGCTATGACAGTATATTTCCCAAGGGCGATCGAGTGTAAATATCGCCCAATCGCCGCAACTAATCACTAAATCATTCTTGGGGGTATCTGTATGAATCAAAGTATCGGAGCAAACACGCGTAATGTGGCCCTTGTCGGCCCCTACTCCAGTGGAAAAACCTCCTTACTGGAAAGTTTACTTTTCGTCACAGGAGCGATCACCAGAAAAGGTAAAATTAGCGATCGCAACACCGTTGGTGATAGTTCCACGCAAGCGCGGGATCGACAGATGAGTGTAGAAGTTTCCGTTGCCCATAGTCAATACCAAGACCTAAATTTTACCTTTCTCGATTGTCCCGGTTCGATCGAATTTGCCAGTGAAACCTATAATACCCTCGTCGGGGCCGGTGCTGCTATTATCGTTTGTGAACCGGTGGTCGATCGAGTTCTCACCCTGGCTCCCTTGCTAAAATTCCTCGATGATTGGGAAATTCCCCATCTAATCTTCATCAACAAGATGGATCGCTGTAATAGTCACTTTAACGAAGTCCTACAAGCTCTCAAATCCGTTTCTAGTCGTCCCCTCGTTCCCCAGCAATATCCTATCCGTCAGAACAACGAAATTATCGGATTCATCGATTTAATCAACGAACAGGCTTATCATTACCATGCTAACAGTCCCGCCGACCCTGTAGCTTTACCCGACCACCTCAAGGAAGAAGAACAGATTGCTCGACAAGAAATGCTAGAAACGATCGCCGAATTTGACGATCATCTTTTAGAAGAACTCCTCGAAGATATTAACCCCTCCCGGGAAGAAATTCTCCAAGACTTAAAACAAGAACTGGGAGCCGATCAGATAGTACCCGTGTTCTTCGGTATGGCGGAACGGGACTATGGTGTGCGTCATCTCCTTACCGCTTTAGTGGAAGAAACACCGGCCCCGACAATTACTGCCAACCGTCGCGGTCTCGATCCCAGTGCGGATGGAGATGCAGTGGTACAAATCCTCAAAACCTATTTTACTCCCCAGGGCGGTCGCCTGTCCCTAGCGCGAATCTGGCAGGGAACCCTTAACGATGGCATGGCCTTGAACGGTGTGCGGATTGGTGGTATCTATCGTCTCATGGGACAACAACAACAACCCCTACAGCAGGCCCAAGCGGGGGAAATTATCGCTCTCGGTCGTTTGGAAGGAATCGGCACCGGAGACGTGGTGAGCAGCGGCAGTCAAAAACCCGATCTTCCCAGAGGATTACAGCTTAAACCCGTCTTTGCTCTCGCTATTGCCGCCGCAAATCGCAAGGATGAAGTTAAATTAAGTTCAGCTTTGACGAAACTGATCGAAGAAGATCCTTCCCTCTACTGGGAACAACACGGTGATACTAAAGAAGTGATTCTTTGGGGACAGGGAGAAATTCATCTGCAAGTGGCCCTCGATCGCCTAGCACGCAAGTATAATCTACCGATGACCACCCATTTACCCCAAGTTCCCTACAAGGAAACGATCAAAACCAGCACCAAATCCCACGGACGCTATAAACACCAAACCGGCGGCCACGGTGCTTTTGGTGATGTGTATCTCGATATTAAACCCTTACCCCGGGGGGAAGGTTTCCACTTCCATGAAAGCATTGTCGGTGGTGTTGTCCCCAAACAGTATATCCCCGGGGTGGAAACGGGAGTGCGGGAATATCTTGGTCATGGTCCTTTGGGTTTCCCCGTGGTGGATATCGATGTTACTCTCACCGATGGTTCCTATCACAGTGTCGATAGTTCCGAACAAGCTTTTAAACAAGCGGCCCGTCTAGCGATGACGGAAGGACTGCCTAAATGTCATCCGGTCTTATTAGAACCAATTCTATCGGTGACGGTTCTCGCTCCCTCAGAATACACCGCCAAGGTTTTACAGTTAATCAGTGGCAAACGCGGTCAAATTCAGGGTTTTGAAGCTTCTGCGGAGTGGAAAGGTTGGGATCAGGTGACGGCCTATCTCCCCCAAGCGGAAATGCACGATTTCATCGTTGAATTGCGTTCTTTGACTATGGGGGTTGGTTTCTTCCAGTGGGATGAGGATCACCTGCAAGAATTGCCAGATAAACTACGCGATGCGGTTTTAGCTATGCAGGGTAATGGTAACAAGTAAAGTCTTCTTGGCTGTCAGTAAGGTAGAGCGATAAATTACCAAGAGATGGGCTTTTATTGGCTCATCTCTCCCTTTTCTGGCAAAAAATGACAGAAGGGTTCCATAAGATTATCCTAGTGCTATACTGCCCCAAATTAGTCTCGGAATTCTCAAACTAAGGGGATTAGAATCTTCTAGGGAAGGGATGAATCAATGGAAGATAATCTCAGGAGTGGAAATGGGCAGACCCAGCAGTTTACAATTAAAGTTTCAGAAAAACAACCGGTCAATCACGGAAGTTTCTCTGGGTGGTGCATCAGTTCTGGTCTGCCAAGGTAAGATGATAATTCCCGATGGGGAAACAAAAAGTGATATCAAAAGGTCATTGTGAGAGCAGTTGCCGAAGTCAGTAAAAAGGAGATGAACAATCTTAAAACATTAAGACCTGCAAGGATCAATCTCGGTTTTGTGGGATGGATGAGAATGAACTTGACAGGGTATATCGAAAAATATAAAATTTCTTGAGGGATAACCAAGAAAAAATACGGCAGTTATCTTAATGACGAGGCCGTAGGCGAAACGAGTTTATACCTTGTTTTTCAGAGAAAACCTGTCAGAGTCAATGAAATGTCTATAGCTAAAGCCTATTAAAATTAATCATTATGCTCACTTCTTATCAGGAACTACAAAAAGAACTTAGTTTGTCGTTACAAGACTTAAATAGTTTTGCCGACAAATTCCAAGAAAGTTATGATATTATAGTATCTTCAAACGAAATCAATGAGAATCACGGTGTCGGGGTTCTTTTAAAGAGAATTTTCCCTGATACCAGTGGGATAGTCTCCCTACGAACCACCAATCTCTACGGAGGAGATCAAGATTTTGGTGTCCAGAATTTTTGCCTAGATGTGCGCGGTTGTTCCTACGGGGAAATTTTAGTAAAAATTCAAAATTTATTTGTTTATTTAAAACCGAAAAGAGTCTTAGTAATTCCCTACTTTGTCGAAGATTTTTATGTAGCCACAGCGATTAAATCTCTCTTTCAAGTCCCCGTTTGTACCTACCTGATGGATGATCAGAATGTCTATGTTGATGGCGTTGACGATGAAGCAGTTCAGAAATTACTCGATAGCAGCGATTTAATTTTAGGCATTTCTAAGCCCCTTTGTCAAGCCTATAGCAAAAAATACGAAAGGAAAATTTGGTTTGTACCGCCTCTAGTGGAAAGTTATTTAATGCCACCAGAAATTACCGCACCCGATTCTATGGCAAGAGGGATTTTGATCGGTAATATCTGGTCTCAGACTTGGCTAGAAAATCTCAGGCAATTATGTCGAGAATCCCAGATCAAATTAGATTGGTATGGCAATCCTAACCGTCAATGGTTGCAATTCCAAGAAGCAGAGTTAGAACAAGATGGTATCTTCTTTAAAGGTTACTGCAGCCAAGATGCTCTCATCTACTACTTACGTCAAGCCCCTTTTGCAATCGTTCCCACCGCCAGTTCTGAAAACGAGCAAGAGCGTCCCGAATTCGCCTGTTTGAGTTTGCCATCCCGCATTCCCTTTATTACCGCCGTTGCTAATACTCCGATCATTATTGTTGGTCGTGAAGATAGTGCCGCCGCTCAGTTCGTCAAAGAATTCGACCTAGGAACTGTCTGTGATTATAAAGCTCAAAGCTTATTAGCAGAAATAGAGAAACTACGAATAGAAAGCAATCAACTGCGGCTCCGTTATTCCAGTCAAAAATTAGCCAAAAGCTTAAAAGCCGATCATTTTGATGATTGGCTCTGGAGATCGTTAGAACAGGGAAAACCCATCGATAATCGCTTTGAACAATTCGAGAAAAATAGCCTTAAGTGCGGTGTGATCGTTACCGCTAGTGAAGTCAATCAAAGTCACGGGACAGGAGCCTTGGTCAGAAGAATCTTTCCCGATGATAGCGAGATTATTTCCATCCGTTCCGATAATCACTATGGTGGTGAACAACAATTCGGGGTCTTGAGCTTCCATCTTGACCACAAGAAAATGTCGCGACCAGCGATATTTCAATCAATTCTACAAACTCTCGGACACCATCAAGTCCAAAAAGTTTTTTGTGTCCCTTATTACGCCAGCGATATTCTGACATCGATCGCTATTAAGGAATTATTTAACGTTCCCCTTGCCACCTACATCATGGACGATCAGAATATCTGCGTTCAGGAGATTCCCGATGATTTGATGAAAGAGTTTTTAGGCAAATGTTCCGTTCGTTTTGCCACCCATCCCGAACTCCGCGACGCTTACGAAAATAAGTACGGCTACAAATTTTGGCTCCTACCGGCGATCGTTCCTCACCGTCTCATTAATAGTGAAGTTGCCGAAGTTTCTCCCCAACGCTGTCAAGAAAAATGGGGAGCTTTATTAGGGAGCATTTGGAGTCCCCAATGGTTCCAATCTCTTTTAGAGAGTATTCAAGGAGCAGGAATTAAACTAGATTGGTATGGCAATTCTAACTATTATTGGCTCAAAGAATCTGCCGCAGAATTAGAAAAATGGGGACTTTATAGCCGAGGACTTTATCCCGAAGAAAAACTAGGACAACAACTACAAGCATATCCCTTTGTTATTGTTCCAACGGGGACCATGGACGAAAGAGATGATCGGACAGAATTATCTCGCCTTAGTTTACCCGGCCGGATTATTTTTAACCTCGCCACCGCTAACACCCCAGTAATTCTTTTAGGCAGTAATAAAACCTCGGCGGCTAACTTTATTAATCGCTTTCAAATTGGTGTGGTTTGTGATTATACACCTGAAAGTTTGGCAGCAGCCGTGGACTACGTTCTTAAACCAGAAAATCAGCAAAGAATGCGAGAAAATGCCGTTAAGGTAGCGGCAAAATTCTCCGATCAAGGTATTGATCAATGGGTGTGGCAGTCCCTAGAAAAAGAACAAGCAGCCGATGACAGATTTGAAGCGATTTTACCTCGATCGCCGATCGATTTGGTTCACTTTATTGAACCACCCGTTCCCGCAATTATTTATAAAGATTATGCTCAAGTATATCAAGTCATGCGACGTTTACGAGGGCAAAAATATCAGCCCGATTTTGTGGTTGATGTGGGAGCTTCCCACGGTATTTGGTCTCATACCGCTAGTCAATTATTCCCAGAAGCTCGCTTTATACTCATTGATCCGCTAATCTCAAAATACGAGCAATCGGCCAGAAATTACTATATCTGT
Organism: Microcystis protocystis FBCC-A270; assembly: GCF_050500235.1. Taxonomy (NCBI): domain Bacteria; kingdom Bacillati; phylum Cyanobacteriota; class Cyanophyceae; order Chroococcales; family Microcystaceae; genus Microcystis; species Microcystis protocystis. The sequence goes on along the minus strand of NZ_CP191407.1, from coordinate 2,712,490 downwards.
AATATTCCTAAAGCGGAATTACTAGAAATTGCCATTTCTAATCAAGCTGGTCAGTTAAGTTTTCAAGTTTCCCCCGATTTGTACGGTAGTTCCTTGCTCACTCCCGCTGATTTTAGAAACTATGAAACGATTACAGTGGCAGTAAAAACCCTCGATCAGGTGGCGACAGATGAGCAAATTTCTGGCAGAGGAATATTAAAATTAGACGTGCAATGTGCCGAGCATATCGTCTTAGAAGGAGCGAAAGAATTTATCGCTCAGGTAGATTTAGTCGTTGCTGAACTCTCCTTTATTCGCTATGATCAGGACGCTCTCGTTTTCAATGAAATGCTTAATCTTTTGGATCAGCTTGGTTTCCGTTATTATGACGAAACCGGCGAATGGAGATCCCCCATTGATGGCACACTTCTCCAAAAAGAAGTGGTCTTTATTCGTCAAGATTTGTTAGTTCCTGAAACTAGCCGTAAAATTGAAAATTCTCCCAGTCAAGCTTAAGACAATTTACCCAATTACTAGCCAAAATGATCAAACAATTATTAGCCAAAAATAAAATAGTTCAGCGAGTTAAAGCAGTCAAAGATTTATTTCTAGAAAAACTTGATTCACTCAGTCGTGTCCAATTTGACCAACTCCAAAAACTGGAGAAACTGGAGAAACTGGAGAAACTTAATCAGCTTGATCCCTTAGATTTTAAGGTTGAGCAACTTAATAACTCCACGGAGCAAATCCGACAAGAAAATGCAGAAGCCAAGCGAAAGGCTGATTTATCACTGGAAAATCAAGCCTTCTTGCTCAAATTTTCCGTAGATATAATTAAAAATATTCAAGTCTTGACGGAAAAACTCCAGACAAATCACAGCCAATCTCAAAAACAGCACGAATCAACTCTCGACACTTTCCAAAAAATAGCCAGCCAATCTCAAAAACAGCACGAATTAACTCTGGACACTTTCCAAAAAATAGCCAGCGATGTGCGATTAGACTCCCAAAAACATAGTGATACAATTATCGATTCTTTCCAGAGAATTTATGAAGCTTACCAACAGCAAAGCGATGCTGTTTTTGGAACCATACAAAAAATACAAGAAAATCTCCAGCAAATTAGCGAAGATAACCGCCAAATCTTTGAAGATATTCACTCTCAAAAATACAAAGTCATTATCGATCAAAAATATTTTCAAGATTTAGACATCGAATTAATGACTTATTTATATTCCTATCTTCCCCATCGTCTTGCAGTAGATATTGGTGCTAATCGGGGCGATGTTTCTAGTCGTCTCCTACAAGTTGGTTATCAAGTTTATGCCTTTGAACCTTTTCCTGCTGTAATCGATAAGCTCAAAAATCGCCTCGGTGATCATCCTAACTTTCGGCTTTTTCCCTTTGCTCTCGGTTCCGAAAATCAAACCCAAGAACTCCATATAGCCACCGATGAAACCCCAGACAACACCTATCAAGATGCCAGCTTTTATAACAGCTTAACTAAGCATTCTCTCTCGGAAGGTTTAGTATTTACCGATACTATTCCCGTTACTGTTAAAACCCTAGCTAGTCTCCACGATGGTGAGGAATTACCTAAAGATATTGGTTTAGTTAAAATTGACACAGAAGGCTTTGATTTAGAAGTAATCAAAGGTATGGGTAACTATCGTTATCCCGTGGTAGTCGCGGAATTTTGGGATCAAAATTTCCCCTTTGGACGTTCGGGAGCGATGAATCAATTACCAGATTTAGTCAATGCTATGAAAGCAAGAGATTATCACTGGCATCTAGTTATCTATCGTATTTGGGGCAGTTCCGACGTTAGTTATTACTGTAATTCTGCCTATTCCCTCGATAATTCTTGGGGCAATGTTTTCTTTTTCCAAGATTATCATGTCTTCCATCAAGCCTTACTTTGGTCTGCTTCCGTTATGCCAGCTACTTATTTTTCAGCCTAGAAACTTAGGCATCAATCATTTTTTTCACAAACTAACTAACTAGGTGAGTAATGATTATGAAAAAAAATATTTCCTTAACCAGTGAAATTTTGATTCTCATCGGTTTGGGAATCGCTTTTTTGCTAGTAGGCATATTCTTTGGACCTAGATTACAACCCGTGTGGATAGATGAAGTAGTATTGGCAGAACCAGCAGCTAATCTAGCTTTATACGACAGTTTTACCTCGGCTGCTTGGTATCATCAAAATGCTCAGGAATTCCATGTTAGCACTTCTTTTCTTTATACGGTTTTGCTGGCTTTATGGATAAAAGTTTTGGGATTTAGTATTGAAAAAGTTAGGCTTTTTAATTATGTGTTAATGCTTCTTAGCATCACTGTAATCTGGTTATTCATCAAGAAATTGCCTTTAATTAAGTTTTCTTGGCTAAGAATTATCCTAGTGGTTAGTTGTCTTTTGCCAGCAGGAATTACCTTTATTTATACATCGGGAAGGTACGACACTTCCTGCATTTTCTTATCAGCACTGGTTTTGGGGGCTTTTTTAATAAAAGATGCTAAAATTCGATGGTTTACTATGACAATTATTGGATTTTTCTTTCCCCTTTCTGGATTGTCAGCAGTGGTCTTTGCGACAATTTTTGGCGTTATCCTACTCCTTTTCAACTTTCAGAGATTTTGGCGGGAATTTGTCGCTCTAAGTGGGGGATTTATTTTAGGAATATTATTTCTTTATGCACTTTACTCAACCAATGGTGTTTGGGATGATTTTGTTAGTCTGACTTTGGGTCATAGTGTTGCCAATGCCAACCTTAACAGAAGTGTCATTGATATAATATTTTCCAGAGTGAGCAAACTTTTTGACCAGAAAGATTATCTGTGTGGTGGCTGCTTGCATCCGTCTTTTCCACCACTGTCACTACTGCTGATCATCTTGATATTTTATGAACTATTGACCAAATCTTTCCGGTGGCGTTCTCCTTCCTTTTTTGCTTTGATCACCGTTATTACCATACCAACTACTATGTGTTTTCTGGGGAAATATCCACTTTATTATAGTTGGATGTCGATGTTTCCCTTAATCATTTGTATCTGCTGGAGTTTTAATAATATTTTAGAAAAAAATAAGGGCAAAATTCAGACGACAATTATTAGTATAGCTTTTTTAGTTTTATTATTGTATGCCAACTTACTAGGACTACCTTCCCTAGCGCAAATTACCTTACAAAAATGGGAGAACAATGACTATACTAAAGTACAAAACTTTCTCGATAACAAAATTAATCCTCAGGATCACATCTATGCTGATTTTCAAACATTCTACGCCCTCAAGTCTCGGGCTAAACGAGTTTATTTCCCCCTTTATAATGGGCAGATGACACCAGAGGATAGGGATAATCTTTCATTAATTGTCATTGATCCTAGGGCCAGTGCTAGAGCATCTTGGAATCCCGGATTAGCAGAAATTGTTGGCGACTCACTCCCCCAGTGGTACGATACAGGAGAACAGTTAGATACGGGCACTTATGGGATGAAATTGTACCGAAAAAGATAAACCTGGAGAAATTCAAAGGATATGAACTCTGAAAAACTGCAATTAAGGTCTGATTACCAAAAAATGCTTGATGACTTAGATCCTCAAGTCCTCCAATTGGATCGACAGGTATTTAAACGGTTACAAAACCTAGGTTATCCCCCGAGGGTGATCTTTGATGTGGGTGCTTCTAATAGTGGCTGGTCCTACTAAGTACCTAAGCAAAATTAATTACACATTTCGATAAAGCTTTTGCCTCTTGCCTATTGCCTCTTGCCTGTCTTCACTAGGAAATTTATTTTGCATGACTACTTATATCAAACAGGTGCTGCAGGAAGCTGAATTTTATCTCTTTGAACCCCTCATCGACTACAGCAGCGACTATCGGGAATTAATCTCAAAAATCCTGCGAGTCTATCCCTCCTTTCATCTGTATAAATACGCCCTCGGTGAAACCTCCGGCGAGGTGACGATGAATGTTTCCACGGACGTGGTGAGCAGTAGTCTCTTGCAGACTGGTGATGAGAGTCAGCCCACCACTCCCATCTCGGTGCAAATGTTAACAATTGATGACGCAATTGCCCGACTTGGTTTACCCCATCCCCAAGTGATCAAAATTGATACCTAAGGCTCGGAGTTGTCTATACTTAGAGGAGCCGTCAAAACCCTAGCTAAAGTCGATGTTCTCTTTCTCGAATGCTGGCTCTATCGGGGCTATAGCAAAAAAACTCCCCATATTGAAAAAGTTTATGGATTATCTCAACTATTTTGCTAACGATTGCCTAAGATATATACCCAGCCACAAGCTAAGGGACAAAAAAGTTTTAGTGGTGGGTTGTAACAATGGCAGGGATTGCCGCTTTTTTCTAGAAGCGGCCGTCGTTCACGGTCTTGATGTTTGCGAAGATATCGGCCAAGGCTTAACTCATGAAAAAGTTTCCTACTTTCAAGAATCAGTCGAATCGACGACAAGACCCGATAACTACTACGATCTAGTTTTTTCCGCCGCTACTATGGAACATATTCCCAATATTGAAGCGGCTTTTTCGGAAATATGGCGAGTGACAAAACCAGGAGGATTAATTTACTGTGTGGCTGCGCCTCTGTGGAATTCCTACGAAGGTCATCATCAATACGGTTTATTTGCCGATTATCCTTGGATTCATTTAAGACTATCAAAAGATGACATATTTCTCTATCTGCAAAAACATAAACAATTAGAAAATTTAAAACCTCTGGTAGCTATACTAGAGCAAGAAGGATTGTTATTAACTTCTTTAGAATCAGAAAACCAGGACATTTATGCTAAGAATCTAGCAGATTTTATGTTCTCTGACTACTTTAATTTTCTACCTTCAAATCGGTATATAGAAACGGCTCTTTCCCTTGATGTTTCCTATGTTATTCGCAATGATATTTGGCAAGATGGAGAACAATATCTCACCGATGCTATTCTGGCAGAATTAAACAGTAAAGGCTATAGTAAAGATGAAGTTCTATCTGTATCTCATACTTATGTAGCCATTAAATAAAACTGAAAAAACTCATAAAAATTTCTCCATTAGCTGGTATGAATGATAACCCAGTCCAAATTAACCAAAATTATCAAGAAGTATTAGAAAAGTTGAGTGACGAGCGAGTCCTCAAAGAGATTCGTCAGGTTTTTCAACGATTGTCCAATCTCGGTTACCATCCCCAAGTTATCTTTGATATTGGCGCTTCTAATAGTGGGTGGTCTTGTTATATTAAAAAAGTCCTTCCACTAGCCGAATTTTACTTATTTGAACCTCTAATTGATTACTGCTCTGAATATCGAGAATTTATCGAAAAAACTTTGGTAATGTATCCTTCTTTTCATTTGCATAAAATTGCCCTTAGTGAAAAAAGTGGTGATACAACTATCAATGTCTTTGCCGATAGCGTCGTCAGTAGCACTGCCCTAGATATGACCAGCACGGGAATCAAAACTATACCAGTTCCCGTGCCAATGTTTACCCTAGATGAAGCGATAACTTCCTTAAATTTGCCCATACCCCAGGTAATCAAAATTGACACCCAAGGCAGTGAGCTATCGATCCTGAAGGGAGCGCAAAAAACCCTCGCCAGTGTTGATATTTTAGTCTTAGAATGTTGGCTGTATCGGGGCTACGGACCAGATACACCTCTGTTAACGGAAATTGCTGATTGGCTACTACCCTTTAATTTTCGACTTTGGGATGTGGTCGAACCCTACCGTAACGAACAGGGTGTTTTAGCCACTCTAGACTGTGTTTTTGTTAACACAAAATCTGTAATAACTCCCGACTGGCACTATGCTTAATTATACTCAAGGATAATTATGGAAGCTACCAATTATAAATCCGTGGGGGAAACTTATAAAACCACAGCCAAATTGGCCCAATTAGCTCTAGACGTATTTCAAAGACTGAAAAACTTGGGCTACCAACCGCAAGTCAACTTTGATATTGGTGCTTCTAATGGCTCTTAGTCAAAGGACAGCCATGAAGTGCTTCCCACGGCGGAATTTCATCTATTTGAGCCTCTAATCAACTATGATACCACCTATCGAGCGATTATCCCAAAAAATCTCCGTTTATACCTTGCTTTAGGCGAAAAAAGTGGCGAAGTCACCATGAATATCTTCCCCCATATGGTGGCCAGTAGTGCTTTAGATTTAAGTGACCCCGATGCTACCCTTAGCGCCCTAGACTGTGTTGTTGTCAACAACACTCGTTTAGAACTAATCCCTAACTGATACTACCAGAGCCACCCATGACGAATTCTGCCTACAAGTCCGTTGCCGATACCTATAAAACGAGGGAAAAGTTTGCTCAGTTAGACCTAGAAATTTTCCAGCGTTTGCAAGCTAAAGGGCTATCCCCCCAGGTTATTTATGATGTAGGGGCCTCGGATGGTTCCTGGTCTAGGGATATTGTTGAGGTGTTTCCCCAGTCTCAGTTTTATCTATTTGAGCCGTTAGTGAACCACGCGCCGGCTTATCAGCAGTTTATGACCGAAAGTTTAAAGCTTCATGACAATTTTCACCTCTATGGGGTGGCATTAGGAGAACGGGAGGGAACTGTAACCCTTAATGTTTTTCCTAATCTGGTGGCCAGCACCGCTCTCCCGATGGAGGGGTCAGGTTTAGCACTATCAACCGTGACGGTGCCGGTTCTCACCCTAGATGGTTTAGTGGAGCGGGGAGAGTTACCAATCCCCCAAATCATCAAGATAGATACCCAGGGATACGAGTGGTCTATTCTCAAGGGAGCAGTCCAGATCCTCCCCCAGGTTTCAGTCTTATTGTTAGAGTGTTGGTTATACCGAGGCTATGGACCCCAGACACCTCTGTTAACGGAATTGGCCAATTGGCTACTAGGCTTCGGTTTTCATCTTTGGGACCTAGGGGATGAGTACCGGGACGAGGGAGGGGGGTTGGCGACGGTGGACTGTCTCTTTCTTAATGTGGCCTCAGAGCTCTGTCCCGCTTGGCACTATTAGTCTTTTTCGTGCAAACAAATCGAATAGGGTTAAGGCAAATCGTCACATAATGTTAAATTTGACCGCCTATCTCTCAAATCTGCAATTCCGTGCGCTATGCTAGTAATGGTTTTTTAATGAGTTAGCAAGCATTTCTAGCACCGGTATCTTCGGTAACACGAAAAAAAGTGGATTTAACTCTACCTCCCATTGCTATAGCTCTGCTTGACAAAATGATAATGCCTCTCCTATGATTAGTTGTGATACTTCAGAGACGTTTTCAGCTTCTTTGATTTTTGACCTCGTTTCCTAGTGTGAGGAGTTTTAGGTAACAAAATTATGGCTATTCCCCAATCTTCAATCATTGCTCTGTCCTTGATGTACACCAAGCTGCCCCCGTCAGCTTCTGACCTTACCTATTGGGCGAGTCCCGAAGGTCAGTCAGTTTCTTGGAATCAGGCGGTGCAGGCATTTTCTACCTCTAGTGCAGCCAAGGCAGCCTATCCGATGTTAGCATCCCCTACGGTGCTGTCTCAGAATGCGGCCGCTCGTCGTCAGTATGTCACCCAAGCTTTCGAAAATCTCTACGGGATTGCAGCGGCTGACATTCCGGCGGCAGAATTAACCTACTGGGCTGATACCTATCTTGTGTCCTCCCCCCAGGCGGTTTTTGATTTTCCGGTCGTTTTAAATCAGTATTCCCCCGCCTCACGGCAACAGGCTTTGACGAACCGCGCTGAGGTATCGGAAAACTTCGCGATTGCCATGGCGGCTGCTGGCTCGTCCACCTTTACCTCAGCCCAGTATAGTGCTGGCTGGGCCATTGTGAATACGGTCACTGCCAATGCCGCTACCGTAACGGCGGCTAACGCACAAATTGCTGAATATGTCGCTGGTGGTGGCGGTACGGGAATTACCTTTACCTTGTTAGAAACAGGAGCCGTTTTAACGAACGAAGCTTCCACCCATGTTTCCCCTGCCGATAAGTTTCTCTCCAACTCTAACGATAAGATCAACGGTACAGTTTTCTTGGATGGCAGTGTTATCCAAGACTCCAGTACCTCCGATAATGATGTCTTATCGGCGACCATCGTGCCCGTTACCAATTTCTTGGGTATAGTAACCATCCCCTTTATCAGTAAGATCGAGGACATCAAGCTCACGGGTTCCCCCGGTGCGGCTATCCAGATTGCCAACATCAGCGATGTCAAGAATTTAGAAGTTGTTACAGGTAATCTCCAGGTTAACACCTCTGAAAAGCACACCCTGAATCTAGCGAAAGACTACAGCGGAACCTTGACCTTAAGCCAGGCCAATGCTAACAACAAAACCACTATTAACCTAAATGGTACGGTAGCGGGGACGACAATTGTTGACCTTAACAACGCCAGTGATATCAACCTAGTGGTCAAGGCCGATAGTGTCCTCAAAGCTAGTGACACTACTACTAACCCCACTATTTCTGATAGCGCTGGTAATACTAATTTCGTCATCAGTGGCGACAAAAACCTCACCATTGAGGGTGCCGTTCGAATGGCTATTGGCTCCTCCCCCGCTCAATTAGATGCCAGTGCTTTAACCGGTAAGCTGACCCTCGATCTAGCTAACATCGGTTTAATCATTGACGGTAAGAGTGTCAAACAGATTGTCGGTGGTAAGTCCGATGACTCTTTCACCTTGACGGCAGTTACCGACCAGTTGGTTGGTGTTGCTATCAACGGCGGTGACGGTAAAGATACCATCACTGCAACTCTAGGAGCCGGTGGTATTTTTGCTCTGGATAAGGTAACGAATGTAGAGACGGTTGTTCTCAAGCAAGTGTCTTTTGTGAATACGCTTGTTACACCCAATGACTCCTTCGTTGCCAGTGGCAAGTCTGCCACCGTTGATGCCTCCTCTTTCACGGTTTCAAAACTTACATACAATGGCGGCCTCGAAACCAATGGTACCTTGAATATCATCGGTGGAGCTTTAAAAGACAATATCATAGGTGGTGCCAAGAATGACACCCTGACTGGTGGTGGTTCTGCCGACATTTTAGATGGTGGCGCTGGCAATGATACCTTCGTGTATAAGAGTATTGCTGACTCGAACTTTGATAGTGCCGTTGCCTTCGATACCATCAACAATTTTCAGGAGGCGGGTGATGTCCTCGACCTGACGGCAGTTGGCTTTACTTCTACCCAGTTCTTGGGCGATGTGACTCCCTTTATTATTCTCCCTGTTGATATTCTAGATGCAGCACAACAGGCCTCTGTAGAGATCGGTAAAAACGCACTGGCTTCCTTCAAGTTTGGTGGCAACACCTACGTTCTGGGAACAAATAACTCTAACGTAAACGTAGTCGATGCTGGTGATTTGTTTATCGAACTCACTGGTAGCTTGACGCTGACCTCGATTAACTTTGCTTAGACCCCGATTGGTTTTAAGTTAAGAGTTTAGAGAAAGGCCACCCAGAAAAAGGGTGGTCTTTTTTCGTTTATTCTCCAAGGAAACCCTCCCTTCCCCCCTTGATAACTATCCCTTATAGGGATCTTTCTTAACAATTTTTGCAGTAAGCACTCCAACCCTTATCCTGACTTGATTTCAGTTTTTTCTTTGTCAGTAAGGGTGTCAACAAGGAATATTACAAATTGTTAACCGAGTCTTGAAAGCCTTGTGCTACAAAGGTTTGAAATGTTAAGAAAGATGTGACTAAAGGACAGCCTTGATAAGGGGGGTAATAGCTTCAATTTCCTCGCGACTTTTCCGGGGGAAATCGCTTTAAGAGTTCCTGCTTGGAATACTGTAGGAGTAAAGGGGTAAATTCTTCCGGGGACAATTGTAAAATCCGGCTGATAATAGCTTGAATTTCTGGGTCTAACTCACCAAAACGGACTCGGAGCAGGTTTTCCACCACCAGACGTTCCCCCTCTTGCAGACCTTGTTCTAGACCCCGTTCTAGACCCCGTTCTAGACCCCGTTCTAGACCTTCTTGCAGACCACGTTCTAGACCTTGTTTTTCTCCTTCGGCCAGTGCCTCTTGATAGACTCTCGTTTGTTTTAAATCACTTAGTTCAAACATAGCTTCAATTTCCTCGCGACTTTTCTGGGGGAAGTAGTAGGGTTAATTCATGAATTAACCCTACCCTTGATAAGGGGGGTGTCGATCCCCCCTTCCCCCCTTGATAAGGGGGGTGATAGCTTCAATTTCCCTGCGACTTTTCTGGGGGAAATCGCTTTAAGAGTTCCTGCTTGGAATACTGTAGGAGTAAAGGAGTAAATTCTTCCGGAGACAGTTGTAAAATCCGGCTGATAATAGCTTGCAGTGGTGGGTCTAACTCACCAAAACGGACTCGGAGCAGGTTTTCCACCACCAGACGTTCCCCCTCTTGCAGACCCCGTTCTAGACCCCGTTCTAAACCCCGTTCTAGACCCCGTTCTAGACCCCGTTCTTCTCCTTCGGCCAGTGCCTCTTGATAGACTCTCGTTTGTTTTAAATCACTTAGTCCAAACATAGCTTCAATTTCCTCGCGACTTTTCTGGGGTAATTTGTAAATGATGATACTTTCGATTAGGTCAATTAACTGCCGTTGACTGGACTGGTCGGTGATTTCTTCTCTAGTCCGCTCGATTAGGGTTTGAGCAGTCCTCACCGCTGCCGTTTCCGACTCTACTACTAATTTAATCACACCGATTCCTAAGGAGGGATGGGACACCTGGGGCAATTCATCGAGATAAATGCGTCTGACGCTCGATAAATTGAGGATTTCGCCAAAATGCAGGGATTGTTCCCGTTCCACCCGACGATGGGGATAAATGACGACAATTTGCCAGGGGTGAGGTGGTTGATATTGTTTTAAAAATAGGAACAATTCCGCAAAAAGTCGATAGTAGAGGGTGTCGTCCGCTTGGAACTGCACTTCCACTAGGTAGAGGGGTTGCTGAATATCTTCTCTGAGTGGTATAAATAAGCCATCGAGACGGAAAGAGAGTTGTTTCACCTCTTGGGAGGTGAATTGATAGTTTGCTGCTCCCGGTTGCGTTTGTCCGATTAAGTCAAAGAAACTGTCCGGAAAACGCAGGAATATTTGGTAAAAGAGACTGTCAGTTTTCACGAGAAATCTCGCTTCTAGGGTTTATTGGCAGTTGCCGAATCATTTGGCTAAACGGTTAATACTCTAGTATTAATAGACGTTGTATAATTTTTTCTCCTTGCTGTCACCAACAAAAATCTAGGGCTCTTCTAGGTTCTGTGTGATAAGTTTAACTTACTATATGATCGGTCAATCTTTGTGCCCTTTGTGTCTTTGTGGTTCCCTCCACTCCCTCGCCAGCAGGACTGTATCTCAGAATACATTTTACCCACCAAATCCAAAAGAGCCAATCTAGGGGACATGGCTCTTTTCCTGTATAATCAAGTCTTAATTTTAGGAATTGTCATTATATTTGAGGAAAATCTATGAGTTGGACAGAAGGATATGTATCGGAAGTTAACTACACTAGCGGCTTTTACGGCGAGTTAAGTCCCCTAAAATTAGGTTTAGCCACTCTGATTAAATCCATTCACCCCCCCGATTCCAGCCAAGAATTTACCTATTGTGAATTGGCCTGTGGTCAGGGTTTTACCACGAATATTCTAGCGGCAACCTATCCCCACGCCCAATTTTATGCCAATGATTTCAATCCTAGCCATATCGCCACAGCTAGAGATTTAGCGGCCAAGGCGGGAATGAAGAATATTCTTTTCTTTGATGATAGTTTTGAGGAATTTTTAGAGAGAGATTTACCTCAATTTGACTTCATCAGTCTGCACGGAATTTATAGCTGGATTAGTGCCAAAAACCGCCAAGCAATAGTTGATTTTATGCGCCGCAATCTCAAGGTGGGGGGATTAGTTTATATCTCCTATAATGCCCTGCCGGGTTGGTCAGCAGCGATGCCGATGCAAGCTTTAATGTTACGTCATGGTCAACACAGTTCCGAACCAATTTTAACCCGCATTGAACAGGCACTTAATTTTACAGGAGAATTATTAGAGGCTAATGCTAGTTATTTTGCCCAAAATCCAATTTTAAAAAATCGTTACGAGCGCCTAAAGGAACAAAATCGTTATTATTTAGCTCACGAGTATTTCAATCAGGAATGGAATTCTTTTTACTTCGATGAAGTGGCGAAAGAATTAGAGGATGCTAAACTTAAATATGTGGGTTCCGCCCATATTAATGACCATATTGATATGGTCAATCTCTCACCAGCAGCCCAAGAGAAATTAGCCAAAATCAGCGACCCAATCTATCGAGAAGTGGTGCGAGATTTCTTTGTTAATAGTCAATTCCGTCGTGATATTTTTAGTCGAGGCTCCTTAAGTTTAACCAACCAAGAACAGCTTAAACAACTACAAGAAACCCGGTTTGCTCTGATTGTTAATCCCGCAATTATCAAGTTCGAGCAGCAGTTTCCCGTGGGAGAAGTTAAGTTACAGGAGGCAATTTATCAGCCAATTTGTGAAGTTTTGGCAGAATCTCCCCAAACTTTACAGCAACTGCAAAATCATCCCAAAACCTCAAATATTAACTTAAATGGTCTTTACCAAGCTCTCGTGATTTTAACTGGTATTGGCTATATTCATCCTGCTGTGAATGAGCAAACTTGCCAACAACGGAAACCATCTACTGATGCTTTTAATAATGCAGTGAAAGCGAAAGCAGTCTATAGTGAGGAATTAAGCTTTTTAGCTTCTCCTTTGATTGGGACTGGAGTAGTGGTCAATCGTTTAGAACAATTATTCCTCTTGGCTAAATCCTCTAACCAAGATGCAGTACAATTTGTCTGGCAAATTTTGGCAAGTCAAGGCAAAAAAGTGGTTAAAGATGGGAAAACTTTGGAAACAGAGGAGGAAAATATTGCTCATCTGAAAACAGTGTACGAGCAGTTTAGTAAAGAACGTTTACTAACATTGCAAAAACTAGGTGTTTAGTAAATAAACTAAGATGTAAGTAGCTGGTTATAATTAAATTAAAAATGGATTTTAGGTTCGATCCCCCCTTAATCCCCCCTTGATAAGGGGGGCGCTGATCCCCTCTTAATCCCCCCTTGATAAGGGGGGCGCTGATCCCCCCTTAATCCCCCCTTGATAAGGGGGCTCTCTTGGGTTTGGTGGGTAAAATGTATTATAGGATACATTCCTGCTGGCAATCAACTGGAACGAACCACAAAGACACAAAGGACACAAAGATTGATCGCTTCTAGATAATCTAAACTTATCACACAAAGAATAAGAGAGCCATAAGGGGGGTATCTGACAATTTTTAACGCCTACCTACTTATTTAGGGCTTGCTGAATAATGGTAAAACCCTTTTAAAATAAGGCTTTTGACCTGTTAAAATCCGATGTTAGTGCAAGAATAGAACTCTTGCAAATTAATTATATGTTATAATGATGGGTTAACTAATTTTCCCCAAAAAAATAGTTAATCAGTACATTCGTCCTGAATGAAAACTTGAAGTTTAACTGGCTCTTCGGGAATTGTTATGCAAATAATTAACTTAAAATAAAATTCGATGAGAGCAACTACGCTCAAAAGTAGCTGAAATTCATACAGGAAAGGACTTAAGGCACAAATAGGTTAATACCAAAAGATAGACAATCGAGTTAAGATTTGATATAATAGCCAAAAACGAGATTATTTTACTTATGATACTTGACAAATTTTTGAACCTACAAGAAACCTGTATTCAAGGCTATCGACACCTAGAAAATATCGGTATAGTTTTCCAAATCGAATCGAAAAATAAAAAAGCAGCCTGTCCTCGTTGTGGGTTAGAGAGCGATAAACTTCACCAAAATCATCGACATTTAGTCAAAGATTTACCGCTCTCAGGTCAACCAGTGTACCTACAAGTTAATCGTCGTCAATTTAAGTGCGGTAATTGTCAGAAACCCTTTAGCGAAGAGTTAGATTTTGTCGCCAAGAAACGAACCTATACGAAAAGACTAGCCGAGAATATACTCGAACAATTAAAAGAAGGAGATATTTTAAATGTTAGCCGAAGAAATGACGTAACGGAAGAAGAGATTCAAAGAATGATAGAGGACATAGCTGAAGAAATTACAGAGACAGACCTATCGAAATTAAAAAGACTAGGAATTGATGAAATCGCTCTAGTCAAAGGACAAAAAAATTACTGTGCGGTTTTAGTAAATTTAGATACGGGAAAACTAATAGCTATTCTAGAGAAGCGAACACAAGAAGAATTGAGGGAAACGCTTACAGGGTGGGGAAAAGAGGTGTTAGAGCAAATTGAAGAAGTCAGCATAGACCTTTGGTTGCCCTATAAAAATTTGGTGAAAGAATTGATGCCATCGGCCGAGGTAGTCGCCGATAGATTCCATGTAATGAAACAAATTAATCAAGAGTTAGACGAACAAAGAAAAGCAGAAAAAAGAGCCGTAGAAGCGCAGAGAAATAAAAAACAGAAAGCGGAAAAAGAAGCGAAGCTAGAAGTTTTAAAGCGAAGTAAATATAGCTTGTTAAAAAATGAAAAAGATTTAACGGAAACCCAAAAAATCAAACTAGAAGCTATCAAAGAAAATTTCCCAAATTTGAAAAAGATGCACGAGTTAAAGGAAGAATTTAGAAAGATTTATGAAACCTCAGAGAATCCGACAGAAGGACTGCTATCCATCTCGGACTGGTTGGCAAAATCCTCCAGTGTTTTTACCAAGAGTTGTCAAACAATCCGAAACTGGTTTGGAGAAATCATTAGTTATTTCGAGCGAAGGACAACTAATGGGGTGGTCGAGGGAATCAACAATAAACTTAAACTAATAAAACGGAGAGGCTATGGCTTTAGAAACTTTCGGAATTTTTGGGTTAGAAGTATGTTGTCTTGGCATCTTGTCTGTTGATTTAGCATAAAGGGTAACGAAGAGCCGTTTAACTTTTAACTCAAAACTCTTTAGAGCTGCTTTAATTTGGTTATCAAAACCTCTTTATTTAAGCGGCACAAACTATCTCAATTATAAAAATTGAGAATAAATTCTCCTTGACTTGATTAATCTTTAGGCAACTTTTAAGAAGCTGCTATACCTATCCCTAACTCACAGTTATAAATAGCCGCCAACAAGTTAACTCTTAAACTATATCTTCGACGACGATTCCGATATTTACAGGATAAGATTTTAAAGATTTTGAGTTTCCTATTTATATGTTCAATGATAATCCTTTCTTTGGCTAAAGCCTTGTTATACTCTTTTTCTAACTCTGTTAATTTTCTATTTTTCGATTTCTTTTTCGGTGTATAACTATTACTATGGTATGCAGCTATTCCCTGATAACCACTGTCTTCTATGCTGGTAGTTAAAGGATGAAAACGAACTCGACTTTTTTTAAATAAACTAAAATCATGACCTCTACCTTTCCCACAAAAAACACAGATAATTTCCTCTGTATTTTGATCAGCTACTAATTGGGATTTTAAAGTATGATAACCTCTTTTACCCGAAAAAAAATCTTTCTGTTTCTTTTGGGGGCGTTCAATGGGAGTTTCCGTTACATCCATTACCGTTATGACCGGTATCTCTGCTTGATTGAGTAAAGCTTTTTTTCCTTTTAAACGGAAGTTTCCCGATTGTAAAAGCATTTTTTCCGTCTTATTTACAATCCGACATATAGTTGATTCTGATAGTTCCCAGCTTGTACCAATGTGAAAATATGTTCTATATTCTCGCCAATATTCTAACGTTACTAAAACTTGTTCTTCTATAGATAGTTTAGGTTTCGGTCCCCTTTTAGATGGTGAATTAGAGTCGGCTTCAACACTTTTTACTGATTCTACCATCTTTCTATATGTTTGTTTGTACACACCGAAACGGCGTTTGAATTGTTCATCTGATAAGTTTTGATAATCCATAATTTTGCTAATAAACATAGCAAAACTATAGATGATTTCCTGACCTAAGATCACATTTTATTCTTTTTTCCACTTCAATCTAAGAATTGAGAAAAAAGCAAAACCTTATATTATACCATAAAAAAATTATGCAAGAGGTCTAGAATAGTATTAGGATCCTCAAAAACCTTGCATTATCCTTCTTTTAGTACATAAACTGGTACAAAAAAAGAGGGCAACAAAGCCTGAAACGACCGGCTCCTGACTCATTACACAAAATAAGCATCTTGTCAAGGGGTCTGCAAAAATTATTTTCCAACCAGCGGAAGAAGGGTCAGACGGTGGTAAAGCGATGATTGCGGCGGTAGTCGTCAAAAATCGGAATATGGAGTCAACTATTAGCTATACTTTGCACGGTTATAACTTGCATTTTTTACTCAAAGACAATAATATAGTTCAAGAGTCATAATTAGAAGCAAAGCACTCATTAAAAACATGATTAACCTAGAATTCACGGAAGAAGAAAAGAACTCACTGTATTATGAAAGATTTCATCATCCTCATCCCCGGGTTCAACTGAAGATGGAAGTTCTCTGGTTAAAAAGCCAAAAGATACCGCACAAAAAAATTTGTCAGTTAGCAGGAATCTCGCCAAATACCTTATTAACCTATCTTCGAGATTATCAAGAGGGCGGAATAGAAAAATTAAAAGAAATCAACTTCTATCGCCCTAAAAGTGAATTAGAGTCTCAAAGAGAAACACTCAAAAAATATTTCGAGAAAAATCCACCAGCCACAATAAATGAAGCTGTATATAGAATAGAAGAATTGACAGGGATAAAACGAAGTCCTACCCAAGTGAGGAAATTCTTAAAATCCTTGGGAATGAAATGTTTAAAAATAGGTTCTCTTCCTTCTAAAGCTGACCCAGATGAACAAGAAGACTACAAAGAAAAAAAGCTAGAACCCAGACTAAATGAGGCTAAAGAAGGAAAAAGGGCTGTTTTTTTTGTTGATGCCGCTCACTTCGTCATGGGAGCATTTCTCGGTTTTGTTTGGTGTTTTGAGAGACTTTTTGTTAAGTCACCGAGCGGGCGTAAACGCTTCAATGTTTTAGGAGCATTAAATGCAATAACTCATGAAGTTATTCTAGTTACTAATGACACTTATATTACGGCAACTCAAGTCTGTGAACTTCTTGAAAAAATAGCTGCTTTAGGACTAATGATTCCCATCACTCTAGTCTTAGATAATGCCCGCTATCAGAAATGTAAAATTGTTGAAGAATTGGCTCTTTCTTTGTCAATAGAGCTACTCTATCTGCCGTCTTATTCGCCTAATCTAAATTTAATTGAAAGGCTGTGGAAATTTGTCAAAAAGAAATGTTTACATGGTAAATATTATGAAAACTTTTCTGACTTTTCTTCAGCCATTTATGAATGTCTGAATGATGCCCATCTGAAACATAAAAAAGAACTGGATTCCTTGCTGACTCTACGATTTCAGAAGTTTAATAAATCTCAGATTATGAACGTCTAAAGTATATTTTGCCTCCTATTCACCGATAATAGCAAGTCTGACAATTTATCTGATCCTCACCCGGCCACGGCTGAACCCTCGTAGAAGTTGGACAAGGGGCAAAGTTTAATAGGGAATCACTGAATAGGCCGCCAGCTTGTTAGAGTATTGGGAGTAATTTTGAGCGAGCGATGATACTACAGCCTTTCCTTTCTTCCGCTTGGAGTCCTAATCTTACCCTGTTAGCCTCGGCAGCTACGGCCGAAACTGCCGATAGTGCCTTAGTTTTAGCCTGCGTGCTGCTGAGTTTGACCGTTATTTATTTCGCCTGTAAACTGGGGGGAGAAATATGCGTCCGATTCAACTTGCCTCCCGTGTTAGGAGAATTAGTCGGTGGCGTGATTATCGGAGTTTCTGCCCTAAAATTACTGGTTTTTCCAGAAGGAGGAGCGGGATTCGAGGATTCTCTCCTCATTCATTTCCTAGAATCCACCTCATCCCTCACCCCGGAGCAATCTCCCGCCGTTTTTAGTGCTGCCAGTGAGGTGATTTCCGTCCTCTCGGAATTGGGGGTAATTATCCTGCTGTTCGAGATTGGTTTAGAGTCAGACTTGCAGGAATTAATTCGCGTCGGTCCCCAGGCAGCTGCTGTGGCAGTGGTGGGGGTTGCGGTTCCCTTTTTGGTGGGTACTTTGGGTTTAATCTACATTTTCCATCTGGCCACCATTCCCGCTATTTTTGCCGGGGCAGCTCTAACCGCTACCAGTATCGGCATTACCGCCAAGGTTTTAGCAGAAATAGGGCAGTTATCGGCGAAAGAAGGTCAAATTATCATCGGGGCAGCGGTTCTCGATGATATTCTCGGTATTATCGTCCTCGCTGTCGTTGCTTCTTTGGTGAAGACTGGAGAAGTGCAGATTAGCAAGGTAATTTATCTAGTTATTAGTTCTAGCACTTTTGTGATCGGGGCGATCCTGATCGGTCGTTTTTTAAGCCCTTTTTACGTTCAATTAGTTAATAGAATGAAAACTAGGGGACAATTGCTCTTAGTTTCCCTGATTTTCGCCTTTATTCTTGCCTATATTGCCCAAGTTATCCAACTAGAAGCGATTCTCGGTTCCTTTGCTGCCGGCCTAGTCCTAGGGGAAACGGAAAAGCGATCGGAATTGGCAGAGCAAGTGTTCCCGATCGCCGATTTATTTGTACCGATATTTTTCGTCTGTGTGGGGGCAAAAACCGATTTAAGTGTGCTTAATCCCACTATTCCCAGCAATCGAGAAGGATTAGTCTTAGCGGCTTTCCTAATTGTCGTCGCGATTTTGGGTAAAGTGGTGACGGGGTTGGCCGTTTTCAGTAAGGAAAAACTCAATCGCTTGGCGATCGGAGTTGGCATGATTCCCCGGGGTGAAGTGGGTTTAGTCTTTGCTGGAGTCGGGGCTGCTAGTGGTGCTTTGTCCCCCGCTGCCGACGCGGCGATTATTATGATGGTGATCTTGACTACCTTTATCGCTCCGCCCCTGTTAAGGTTAGTATTTAAAGAACCTACCGCCAGCCCTCAATCAGTGATCAGTGAGCAGTGAGCAGTTACCAGTGGTAGTGTTAAGTGAGCAGTATTAAGTGGCACTAACAGTGCCGTCTTTTCATTGATAACAAGGGCCGAATCCAAATCCTAATTTGTTAAGCTAAAAGCTTTGATGTACTTAGTTTCTAACCTTATTTTTAGGTAGGAGAATTGCCAGATTCTTTTTTGGAGCCTCTTGCCTCTTACCTTCAGAAGCTGATAACTGATGACTGATGACTGATAACTGATCAGAAACATAGCAGACCATGCCAACGTCCCATAAGCTTGTTTTTATTGATAGTTATTCTCAGAGCATTAACGGAGCTATGGATGGCAAAAAATCAACAAAATAGTCCATTTTTACCGAAAAAAGGTAATTGATAACTGAGCAACGGGAGCATCGATCGTGAGATTTCATTGGTTATTCCTAAGCGCATTAACTTGGTTGCTGGTGGCGGCCCCTGCTTGGGCTGGCAAGCTCGTCTTTTGGCGATTCGACACCAATGAGAATCGTCTGGTGTTCACTACCGACAATCGAGTGCAACCGCGAGCGCAAATGATCACTAACCCCACCAGGATCGTGATCGATCTGCCCGGGATCAAGTTAGGGCAACCCAATATTAACCGGCCCATTGGCAATATCGTCAGAAGTGTCCGTATCGGTCAATTTGATGCGGAAACTACCCGTTTAGTGATTGAATTAGCCCCCGGCTACACTGTCGATCCTCAACAGGTAAAAATTCGCGGAATTTCGCCCACCCAATGGACAGTGGAATTGCCAGATCCCCAACCGATTAGGGAGGAAACGCAACCACCCGTTACCCCTGACCCCACACCTCCCCCCGATCGCGGTTCCACCCGTCCCACTCCCCCACCTCCAGTTAGCCAGACGGACAACAACGATGATTTTCAAGTCACTCGCAATGGTCTTTTTGTCCGTTTAGAGCAGAATGGTGATGAGCGATCGATTCGCAGTCAACGCAGCCGGGACGGCAAAAAAATCGAATTTGAATTACCCGGGGCCACTTTACCCAGCAGTCTCACCGGTCAAACTATCCCCGTCAATCGCTATGGGGTCGGCGATATTCAATTCAGTCAGACTGCCAATCAACGGGCCAAGATTTCCCTAAGTGTTAATAGAGATAGTCCCGATTGGCAAGCTCTCTATAGTCGTTTTGGTGGCTTGGTTTTACTGCCTAGGGGCGGTCTGGGTGCCGTGGATAATATCTCCTCACCTCCCCCCACTAGAGCGACCAATCCCAATCCTCGTCCCAATAATCCCCCCCCGAAAACTGCCAATAATCCCCCTTCTAGCAATCGTTTGGCGACGATCTCCTCGATCGATCTGGCGGGTAATAACGATCGCCTGTTAATTCGTGGGGATTCACCCCTGAAAGCTAACGGCAGTGTTAACCGGGATGGGGTCTATGAACTACGCATCGAAAATGCTAAGTTAGCCGAGTCTTTTCGCGGTCCGCGCTTTGGTCGCTCTAGTCCCATCTATCAATTACGGGTACGTCAGGAAAGTGTCAATAAGGTGCTGATTTTGGTACAGACCGCGGCAGGATTTCAATTCGGTCGCCTCAATCAGTCGGAAGGTCAAACCCTAGTCCTAGAATTGCTTTCCTCCCGCAATTCTGGCCCCGTTTCTCAGGTTCCTGACTCCACCACTATACCTGTCCCTTTACCCCCAGATACGGGGCAATTTAACCCACCGCCGCGCCCCTCTAACCCCACTCCTAATAATCCTCGACAACGCAATGGCCGCTTTTTAGTGGTGATCGATCCGGGCCACGGTGGTAAGGATCCGGGGGCGATCGGAATTGGTGGCCTTCAGGAAAAAAACGTAATTCTGCCCATTTCCCTAGAAGTTACCCGCATTCTGCAACAACAGGGCATCGATGTGCGTCTAACTAGGGATAGCGACTTTTTTGTCACCCTGCAAGGTCGCACGGATCTGGCTAACCAGATCGATGCCGATCTATTTGTCAGTATCCACGCTAACTCTATGGGGAAAGCACGACCGGATGTCAACGGCCTAGAGGTGTACTACTTCGGCGATCGCCGTTTGTCGGACACCATCCATCGCAATATTGTCCGCAGTGTCGATATGCGCGATCGAGGGGTGCGTCGGGCCCGTTTCTATGTGCTGAGAACCTCGAAAATGCCCTCTACCCTCGTGGAAGTGGGTTTCGTTACTGGCGCTGAGGATGCTGCTAAATTAGCCAATGCCAACTTTCAACGACAAATGGCGGCGGCGATCGCAGGAGGGATTATTGAATATATTCAACGAAATCTCCGTTAATGATTAAATCATTGGAGCATTAGTTTACCAATCAAAAAATCCGTGTTTTAATATCATCAAATAAAGCTACTTTAGATCAGCGTTTTCCTCGATATCTATGAGAGAATCACAATTTAGTCCGATTGGTGTGTTTGATAGTGGTGTGGGTGGACTGACAGTTTTAAGGGAGTTGTATAAACAGCTGCCCCAAGAATCGATTCTCTATTTCGCCGATACCGCTAGACTTCCCTACGGAACCCGTTCTAAAGGGGAAATTATCGAATTTGTCCGGGAAATTCTCACTTGGATGGGCGAGCACCGGGTGAAAATGGTGATTATGGCCTGTAATACCAGTTCCGCCTTGGCTTTAGAAGAAGTACGGGCCGAATTTAAAGATTTACCAATTTTGGGGGTAATTTTACCCGGTGCCAAAACTGCCGTTAAACAAGGAAAGCGCATAGGGGTGATTTCTACCCCGGCTACGGCTAAAAGTAATGCCTATAAACAAGCAATTCAAGAAATCGATCCTACTGCCCAAGTTTGGCAAATTCCTTGTCCTGAGTTTGTCCCTTTGATCGAGGCTAACCGCATTTTTGACCCCTATACCACACAAGTGGCTAGGGAATATCTTCAGCCTTTACTGGCGGAAAATATTGATACTCTGGTCTATGGTTGTACCCATTATCGTCATCTTTCCCCAGTTTTACGTCGTCTTTTACCTAGTTCCGTGCGCTTGGTAGATCCCGCCGCTGCCGTTGTCCGAGCGGCGGAAAAAGAACTAGAATTATTAGGTCTCAAAAACCCCGAAACATCCCTACCTACTAACTTCGCAGTTAGCGGTGATCCTGACACTTTTGCTCGTTTATCTCGTCAATGGCTAGGTTTTTCTCCTACGGTAGAAAAGGTTTATTTACCCGTCCCCGTTTTATAACCGTTAGCCTTTTCAGTGAGCAGTTATCAGTGAGCAGTTATCAGCTGCCTTTTGCCTGTCCTGATATGTATCCTATACTCAACGGATTTAGTATCAAAGGGTTGGGTGAGGTGCAATCGTCTTATTCTAGGACGGTGAGGAAGATTAACGTGAAGGGGCAGAAGGACAATATGATGGAGGTGACGATAGTACCAGAAACAACTGACCAGTAACTAACATTGCGTTTAGCTGTAGCAGGTTCACAAGACATAAATATGAATTTTTGTAATAGCCAAGGCAGATTTGAAATTTCCCGATAAAGGATAGCGCTTTTCACGTTACTGAGGTATCGACAAGTTTTGCCAACAAAGGGTTTAAGCTCCTTGCCCATACCTCATTCTGATGAAAACTGCTATAGTCGAGAAGATAAGTACCTAAGCAAAATTAATTACACATTTCGATCAAGCTTTTGCCTCTTGCCTCTTGCCTGTCTTCACTAGGAAATTTATTTTGCATGACTACTTACTACAACCTACATTCCGCACTTCAATTTGTAGCATAAAAGAATTTGCGTCGAAACATCACTAGACTTAAGCTGAGGACAAATTCCCGCTTTACAAGCTAAAAAAAGCCTCCTTTTAGCCGATAACTGACGGCTACAAGCTTAAATTATTGTAAATCCTGATATTTGAATAACCCCATAAATTTTGATTTGCGTCCGTGTTCCTTAATTAAACTTTCCCGATAAGTTTGCCATTCTTCCCGTCTTCCCGACATATAAAAGGCATTACGAGCTTTTTTCAGCCATTTAATCGCTTCTTCGTAGCGATCTGCCTTTTTTTCGTCCAGTATCTTTTCCGCAGGAGGACGAGCGTGATCGATCACCCAGTCAGGATCGACGGTAGCAGCCGCATCCATTATCCGCCAAATTAGGTGAGACTGCACATAGGAATTATCAGAAACGACTTTAATTGCATCTCTAACTAAATTTTCGTGGAGAAATATATCGATTTTAGCCTCTGTGGAACGTCCACCGCTAAACTCGCGCAAGTAATCTAACAAGTCTAGTTTTAAATCGGGCCAATCTTCCCCCGCTAAAGACTCAATTTTTTGGTAATGGGAAAAGGAAGGTTGGTCTTGAAATGCCTTAATTCTAGCAGCTAAAGCTGTATCTATATCCCCTAAAGATTGCGCTAGTTCACTTGTCCAGAGAGCTAATTGATAATAATAATTTCCAGGGAAATTTAGACCACCCCTGGCAATTATGAGAGCGGATTCTGGTGCGGATTCATCGCGTAAAGCTTTGGCAAAAAAGAAGGCTTCATCGTTTTTAGTTATCATGTTTTTTGCCGCTGCCATCGCTTCCTCAATGCGATCAAGATAGACTAACTTAGTTAGGTATTCTACCACTTGTCCTGAAGCTAAAGCTAGATTCAAATACTCCTGATCTTTTTCCTGTTGCTCGAAAATTTCTAAGCGAATAGAAGTTAATGCTTGGGCATAATAGGGGATATTTCCTGACCACATTTCTGAAAAATTAGCCGATTCTCCCCGTAAAATCTTCTCTAAAACTGGATCGTCCCATCCCTGTTGTAAGGCTGCTAAACTCATCTCAAAATCGGCACTCCATTCATGCTGCCATTGCTCGATTTTTTCCCTTAAATCTTGCTTTTCTTGGGGATTAAATTCTTTGCTTAAAATTGCTGCCGTTAGAACTCGATCGATTCTAGCACTTAAATCATCATTAACAGCACCGTAATCTTCTAAATCATCCCATTCCTCGATACAGGCGCTAATAATTGCTTCTAAAATAGCGATCGCATTATCTGGTTCTCCCTTTTGATAATAATCTTTGGCCTCATCCACTAGGGCATAAATTTCATTAGAAATTGGATCTTCTTCGTAGTAATCTTCCTCGATCGCTCGTAGGGATTGCCGCAGTTCATTACGGACAGTATTACGATAAGCTTTGACATTAACAGTTATCTTCCCTACCGCTTTATTAAGTGGGGTAGCTGGCACTAAAAACTTATCAATTGTCTCGATAACTTCTGGGTGTTTAGCCACTAAATGATTAAGCAATTTTCTTAATTTACTTTCATCGATCGGTGTCAATAACTCCTCTAGAGAGGCTTTTTTAATAATTAATTCTGGTTGACGAGAACAGGTTAATAAAACCGCCACAATATGCTTACACCAACCCTCATAATCGTAGGGACAGGAACAGGAGACATTCTCAAGATTTTCTTGGTTAAAATCTATGGCAACTCGATAGGGTTTAACCTCACTACCACTCACTAAAGCTTGTAGATTTTGCCCCCGTTGCCAAAGAGAAATAACTGCACCGCTATCGTAATAATATTGACCGCGCTGATAGGAAGCATTGGTGCTATTTTGCCGGATAATTTTTTCATTGATAGGAGGAATAGTCATAGTCAGAAAAGGAGAGGATTGGGTGATAGAATCTTGTCTGTGGCCAGAAAACTGCCAGTAGGGAGCCAGACCACTGCATCAGCAACCGAGTTAACTTATCTTCAGTTTAGCCTAAATGTGCTATAGTGAAGACACTATGGAAATTAAAAATATTCCTCTGTCCCAAATTCGTCGTCCTTTACCGCGACAAACCGATCCCGAAAAAGTTAATCAGTTGATGCAATCGATCGCTGAGGAGGGATTACGAGAACCGATCGATGTTTTGGAGGTGGATGGTAACTACTACGGGTTTTCTGGTTGCCATCGCTTTGCAGCTCATCAGCGTCTCGGTAAAGAAACAATTCTCTGTCGAGTTCGTCGCGCTCCTAAATCCGTTTTAGCTAAACACATCGCTTAAGCTGAGAAGTCCCATGAATGAGTCCTTATATAAATATCATCGGCAAAAATTAGAGCAGTTAATGGCAGAAATTGGCTGTAAAAATCTGGAAGAATTGAGTCAGTTATCGGATCTATCTTCTTGGCAATTGCAGAGAGTTTGCCATGGTTTAATCGCTAAATTATCCTCTGAATCTTTGGTTAAATTAGCTAATGGGCTGCAGCTGCCAGTTAGCGATCTCCTCGCTCATTTTCAAATTCCGACGATGGGGCCAGAGGATCATTCAGGGGAATTAAAAATTCTCGAACAAGAGTATCAAAATTTACAGCAAAAATTAGACCAGCAAAAAGAAGAATTAGCCGCAGAATTTCAACGTCAAAGCATCGAAGCGATCGAATCTTGGTTAGTTCAATGGCCCACGGCCGAGGCCGTTGCCCGCAAAAATCCCGACCTAGCAGCCGTCAAAATCCTCTCCCTAGTTAAACCGATTATGCAGTTACTGGATCGCTGGGGAGTGCAACCAATTGACAGTGTCGGTGATCATGTTAGTTATGATCCGCAAATCCATCAATTGATCGATGGTCAAGCGGAAACAGGTACACCTGTTCTAGTGCGTTATCGGGGCTATCGTCATGGGGAAAAACTACTTTATCGTGCTAAAGTGAGTTTAATTAAAGTAGAAATGCCAGAAATTCAACCAGTAGAAACAGAAAATGTCACCGCTTAAAGTGATAATTCTTGCAGAGCTTTGGTGATGCGAAAAATTCCCCCGTGGTCTGCTTTTATCGAAAAAATCGGGTCTAAAACCTCGCCTTAAGGCGAAAAGTTTTTGGAGCGGGGCATAAATCCCCATTACAAAACTAATGGCGGCTTGATAACCGCCCCCTGAACGGTTAAAATGAGATTATGAGTGATTCGGAGAAAAAAATATGTCATACTACGATGACTGTTTTGACCACATTACTGATCCTGTTCAACGGAATTCTGTTCGCCAGCAATGGTTACAGATGCTTGACGGAGGTTTATCTGTTGCCGATGTTAGGATGCTCCTAGATAAGTACCCAGATTTTCGGTTTGCGGTCGAGGAGTTTGTGGAACGACATGGATTACTATTAATACATCAAAATGGTTTAACTGAGGTCATTAATGCTTTGCCGGAGTTTAAAAAAATTGTCTATACAGAATTAGCGAATGTCTCAATGTCTCGGGACGAGCTAACCGAAATCGCACATACCTTTCCCGACTTAAATTTTATAGTCAAACCGAAACTAGAGAAACTCGACAAACAAGAACAAAGAGAAAAACAAGAAGCTGAGCGTCGCCGTCAAGAAGCTGAGCGTCGCCGTAGAGATATTAACGAAATGTATGATAAATTCTATCCAGAAATAGAACAATATATTTCACGGCAAGTTGACGAGATATTAGAAAGGGTATCCGGAAAGGAGGGATGGACGGCAATAGATAATTTAGAATATAAATTATACTACAGTTGGTTAAATTTCCCAAGAGATTATACCGATAGCCGCACAGGAAAAAAATTTTTTCTAGATGAAGAAGCAGGTAAATTTTTTTATGAAAAGCTAAAAGGAAAGTTCAAGGATAGACTGGGTGGACAGGGTTTTCTTCATGGTATTGATGTCGTGGCAAACATCTTCTCTCTTTCCCATGAAATCAAGGAGAGGATTAGGAAGGACATAGCTTACAATGAAAGCTTGATGAGAGGAGTATCCATCGGAGACTCTTATACTGAAAACATCGCACACTAGCCTCGCCTGTAGCGACTGTCTTGATTGTCAAGTTTGCCATGTTCTGGCAAGCCGTAGATTGGGTTGAGCAATAATAACTCTTGTCTGTCAAACGTTAGCGACGCTTAAGCGAAACCCAACCACACCAATATCGTCAAGAATGTTGGGTTTCGCTCAAACCATTGAATTGAGCAGTTTTCTCCTTTCTCCTTTTCTCCTTTCTCCTCTCCTAAGTATTAAATCGCTCAACCCAACCTACAAGCTGAAGAATAATAATTCAATTTGTATTTGTGCTACTTTAAAAATATGAAAGCAACGATCCGAAACGTTAAAATTAGCGAAATCCCCACAGCGATCGAGCAGTTAGGCTTGTCCGCTCATGCGTGTGTCGATTTCACCATCGAGAATCATGAGATGACGGGGAACGAACAGGACGAAACCACCCAAACCTTGATGGAAGTGGTGAATGAAATTCGTGCTTATGCCAAGAGTCAGGGATTGACTGATGAGAAGTTGGAAGAGCTTTTAGTAGATGAATCGTGAACCCATAGTTATCGATACGAACGTCTTTATAAGCTTCGCCTTAAGCAGTACGACAACACCAGCTTTGGCTGTAGAATACGCGATTAATAACTTTATTATTCTGCAAAGTCCCGCAACCATAGGCGAGTTGGTCACAAAACTTCTTCTCTCAAAGTTCGAGAGGCACATTACACTGGAGCAGCGCCGACAACTGCTAGTAAGAATTTTGGAAATTTCGCTGCTGATTAGACCTACTCATTAAGAAAGGCTATCACCAGCGATGGTATATTTTGGCCATAGTATAGCTCGCTAGTTTAGATTTGTTCAATTGGAGAAATAAGATTAGATAAAATTTCGTTCCATTTTAATTTATGAATAGTTTGTAATTCCGAATCTATTTCAATCAGATGGGAATAGCTATTGACAAATTCTTCTGGAGATGATATCAGTCTCAGATAATATTTAATTGTCGGTATAATACCATTGGTAATTATTTGACAACCATGATTGTTTTTGATAGTTTGAATCTCAGACATGATTAACTCCACTTCTGGGGGTTTAACATCAAACGATGATAGGATATAATATCTTCTCGGATTAAATTTGATAATTTTATCTTTGGCAATTCGGAGAATTTGTAAATCAATGTACTTACCATGCTTAATTTCAATAACTTCTACTAATTGTTTATTTTTATCAAAAATCTCAATATCTCCTGCACTACCAGAAGTTAGATCATAAGCTGTGTGACTGCCTAGGGGTTTTAATGTGCAGGATTTGTATCTTTCTACTTCTATAATTAACCTTTGATAAATTGCATATAGTGCTAAAACAGGTAATTTGGAAGCTCCGCGAGTTTGATAATTGAAACTAAAATGATTTTCTAGGCAACTGCTCAAAGTGTTGATATCAAAAGGTTCAGGATTATCTATCTTCAAAATTTTTTAATCTTTTGGGTCTGGATAATCTGATTAACTTGATGAAGTAAAAGCCTTAAAATAACTTCAGCTTGTTGAGGATTAGTTTCAATAAAATTAATTAAACCCAGAAAAGCATCTTTGGTTTTTTGATTACTAATTTTACCTTGATAATCTAAAGTATAGGGAAAGGGTTGTTCTAAAGAACGAGTTAGCCAGCCACTTTCTGCCATAGCTGGTAATCCCAATTGTTTCAAGGTGGGAGTAATATACTGAGTATCAATAGTTCTTCCTGAAAATCCTCCAGGTAAATTAGTTTGATGGTATCTAATATCTTGATTAGGATAGAGAATTTTATGAACTAATAAAGTTATTAAAACCGTATAAACTCCCTTTTGTTTTGAGCAATTAGTAGCAATTTGTTGGATATAGTTTTGATAGAGTTGAGGGGGCAGTGGTTGCCGATCATCTAAATTTAAGGATTGGTCATAAATGTCTAATAACTTTTCTTTATGGTTCATAAAATCTAATCCGATAATTTCCAATTGAATATTCTGACGAGAAAAAGAAAACTCCTTTAAGGATACTCTAGAATTGTTTTCAAAAATATGTCTCTTAATGGCAATAGCCAACTCTTGAATCATGGGAATACAAACCGAATTACCCACCTGTTTATAAGACTCAGCTAAGTTAGGATGAATTTGAAAGCTATCGGGGAACTTCATCAGTCGATAGCATTCTTGGATAGTTAATTTACGCACCTGATCTTGTTCGGGTATATAAATAAAAAAACGTCCAGATGTTTCCTGAGATGGTATAGTAGGATGTACTCCATCGATCGAATAAATTCGGTTAGGTTGATGATGAACCCGGGATAAATGTTCTGTATTTGGCCTGATACCTTTTTTCCAGATAGTTTTATTGCGATAACCGACAAAAATTAATCCTGATGGTTGTAAGGTAGGATTATCAATGAGAGTATATTCTTTTTTATCTAAGTATTCAAAATTGCCTTGAGGAGACAGAAAATCGCGTAACTTAGGTATTGGTGAAGTATATTTTAATGAGTTGAAATTAAATTTTTTATTTTGGGTAGCAATAATAATAATTCTTTCTCGATTTTGCGGCACACCAAAATCCTTGGCATTTAAGAGCTTATAATCAACTAAATAAGTACCTAAGCAAAATTAATTACACATTTCGATAAAGCTTTTGCCTCTTGCCTATTGCCTCTTGCCTGTCTTCACTAGGAAATTTATTTTGCATGACTACTTAACCCAGTTCTTCCAAAGAATGCAAAATAATATCTAAGTTTTTGCCTTTGTCGAGGTGAATTAGGTGTTTAACATTTTCCAGAAGAATTATTTTCGGCTTTTTTAATTCTACTATTTCGCAGATGTGAAAAAATAGAGTTCCCCTTGTATCTCTAAATCCAGCTCGTTTTCCAGAAATGCTAAAGGGTTGACAGGGAAATCCTGCTGTCAACACTTCAAAATCAGGCAGGTCATGAATAGCAATTTTTCTAATATCTTGATCGGGAATTTCTTGAAAATTATTGAAATATACTTTTCGACAGTTTTCGTCTATTTCACAAGAATATACACAGTCATAACCAACGCTCTCAAAAGCTAATCTAAACCCTCCAATACCAGCAAAAAGATCGATAAATCTGAGTTTTTCGTTTGTCATTGCCAAATTATGACATCAAAGAAATTAATCAATGGGTGCGTTAACCAAGAGTAACGCACCCCAAAGAAATTACACCGAAGTTAAGGTTTTCTCCGCGCTAATTTGCGCTTCGGGACTATCCGCTTCCGAGGGAGGGACCACTTGCCAGAATTGACCGAGATAGCTATCCCAATTAGCTAAAATTAACTTACCTTTGGGGCTATTAGTGCGTTCTATATGGGCCTCAATTAAAGATTTTAACTGTTCCGCACCGGCAACCGTGCCAACCCGTTGAATCTTGACAATTTCGGGGTTAAGTTTCTCCGGTAGGGACGGATCAAGAATATAAGCTAATCCTCCCGTCATCCCAGCGCCGACGTTGCGACCGACGGAACCAAGCACGACAATTACCCCACCGGTCATATATTCACAGAGGTGATCCCCGGCCCCTTCGATAACCGCTTTCGCAGTGGAATTGCGGACAGCAAAGCGTTCACCAGCGCGACCATTAGCGTATAATACCCCACCGGTGGCCCCGTAGAGACAGGTATTACCGATAATAGCGTTATCTTCGGGCTGATAATTGGCGTTTTGGGGCGGTAAGATGACAATTTCGCCGCCGTAGATGCCTTTACCCACATAATCGTTAGCTTCTCCCTCTAAATGGAGATTGACACCGGGTAAATTAAATGCTCCGAAACTTTGACCGGCCGCACCCTGGAAATTGAGCTTAATTTCGCCTTCAAAGCCGTCATTCCCGTATTTTTGGGCAATTACCCCCGCAATTCTCGCCCCGACGGAGCGATCGGTATTGACAATCCTGTAGGTTTTGCTGACGGTTCCCTGTTGCTCGATCGCCTGTTTAATCTCGCTATCGGCTAGAATATCGTCATCGAGGACAGCACCGTTACTATGTACTTCCTCGTGCTGCAACCAAGAGCGATCGCTACGGCCATCGGGTAAATTCAACAAACAATCGAGATTGAGGGATTCTGTCTTAGTTAAACGAGCATCGGAGCGCACTTTTAACAGATCTGCCCGGCCAATCACCTCATTTAAACTGTGATAGCCTAATTTCGCCAATAATTGCCGCGTTTCCTCGGCCACCAAAGTAAAGAAATTGACCACATGAGCGGGAATTCCTGGAAAACGAGTGCGGAGACGTTCCTGCTGGGTAGCGACTCCCACAGGGCAATTATTCGTGTGACAGACGCGGGCCATGATGCACCCCTCGGCAATCATGGAAATGGAACCAAAACCGAATTCCTCCGCACCCATCAGAGCAGCCATGAGGATATCCCAACCGGTTTTCAGTCCTCCATCTGCGCGCAAAATCACCCGATGACGCAGTTGATTTTCCATTAACATCCGATGCACTTCCGTCACTCCCAATTCCCAGGGACTACCCGCGTGTTTGATCGAACTTAGGGGTGATGCACCTGTACCACCATCGTGGCCGGAAATCTGGATAATATCAGCGTTAGCTTTGGCAACTCCGGCCGCAATTGTGCCGATACCGATCTCGGCCACTAATTTGACGGAAACTTTGGCCCGGGGGTTAATTTGGTGTAAATCGTAGATTAATTGTGCTAAATCTTCGATCGAGTAGATATCGTGGTGAGGAGGGGGAGAAATCAAAGTTACTCCCGGTTTCGATCGCCGTAACATGGCAATATAGGAACTGACTTTTTTCCCGGGTAATTGACCTCCTTCTCCCGGTTTTGCTCCCTGGGCCATTTTAATCTCTAGCTGTTTTCCACTCATTAAGTATTCGGGAGTGACTCCAAAACGACCCGAAGCTATCTGTTTAATGGCAGAATTGGCTGTATCACCGTTTTTTAAGCCGTTTAGATGGGGCATGGTCACGGAATGTCCTTCTGCATCCACATCGTTTAAGCTGGTGTAACGGATCGGATCTTCTCCCCCTTCTCCAGAATTGGACTTACCTCCGATACGATTCATGGCGATCGCTAGGGTTTCGTGTGCTTCCCGGCCCAAGGCACCGAGGGACATTCCCCCTGTGCAGAAGCGTTGCAGGATACTTTCGATCGATTCTACTGCTTCGATGGCAATTGAGGCTCGATCGCTGTTAAATTCTAATAGATCGCGCAATGCAGTAACGGGTCTTTGCTGCAAGATTTGACGATAGGTTTCGTAATGGTCATATCCTTCACCTTGGGAGTGAGCAGCCACGGCTTTATGGAGTGCTTTCGCCATTTCCGGGGAATTCATGTGGTATTCTCCCCCTGGACGGTAGTTGACAAAACCGTAGTTTTCTAGTTTTTTAGCGGTAAGATTGGGGAAAGCTTTACTGTGGAATGCGATCGCTTCTTGGGCCACTTCCGCAATGCTTAAACCCCCGACGCGACTGGTAGTACCGTTAAAAGCTAGTTTAACTAAATCTGCCGATAATCCGATCGCCTCGAAAATTTGCGCCCCATGGTAGGAAGATAGGAGAGAAATACCCATTTTCGAGAGGATTTTCAGTAATCCTGCTTCTACGGATTTGCGGTAATTAATTAGGGCTTTTTCGAGGCTAATAGCTTCTAATTTGCCATTTTCCATCAATTTCTGAGTTTTTGGCTCGATCCACCACTGGGCGATCGTTTCTAACGCAAGATAGGGACAGACTGCGGAAGCGCCATAACCAATTAGACAAGCGAAGTGATGGGTACTCCAACACTGGGCCGTATCGATCACAATCGAAGCTTTTAAACGCAAGTGTGAGCGAATCAGGTGATGATGGACGGCACCAACAGCTAATAAAGGGGGAATATAGCTAGTTTTTTCGTCAATAGAAGCAGTCCTGTCACTGAGAATTAAAATTTCTGCTCCCGATGCTACTTTCTTGGCGGCCTCAGCGCACAAATTAGCGATCGCGGTTTCTAATCCCCGGGGGCCGGTGGTCAGATCATAAAGGGTAGAAAGTTCGGCTGTTTTGTAGCTAGAGGTTTTAACTTTGACTAATTCCGCATTATTGAGCAGAGGAGAGTCTAATTTCAGTAAATGTGCGTCATCAACCCCTAATTTAAGAATATTGCCCCGTCGTCCTAGATACATAGTCAAGGACATGACTAAACTTTCCCGTAAGGGATCGATGGGGGGGTTAGTAACTTGGGCAAAACGTTGTTTAAAGTAATCGTAGAGAAGATGGGGTTTACTGGAGAGGACCGCTAGGGGAGTGTCATCACCCATACAGAAAGTCGGTTCTTTTCCCTGCTCTGCCATGGGGACGATAATCAGATCCACATCTTCGGCAGTATAACCGAAAGCGGTTTGCAGGGGAAGGAGATGACTAGGAGCGGGAATGTCTATCGCTGTTTCTTTGTCAATAAAGGTGCGTTGGGATTTCACCCATGCACCGTAGGGATTAGCTCGGGCAATTTCCTGTTTAATCGGCCAATTACGCTTAATTTCGCCTTTTTCTAGGTCCACTGCGATCATTTGACCGGGGCCGAGACGACCTTTTTCGATAATGGTGGTTTCATCGAGGGGAATAGTTCCCGCTTCCGAGGAAACGACGATATAACCGTTGTTAGTAATGCTATAACGGGCCGGTCGCAAACCGTTGCGGTCCAAACAAGCGCCGACGATTCCCCCGTCACTGAAGACCAGTAAAGCCGGACCGTCCCAGGGTTCCTGTAAACCGCTATAGTATTCGTAGAAGTCGATAATTTCGGGATAATTCTGTAAATCCGGCTGATTATTGTAGGCCTCCGGCACTAGGATCATAGCCGCTTCTAGGGGACTGCGACCGGTTCTCACCAATAATTCTAGGGCGCTATCGAGGTTATAGGAGTCGCTGTTAGCGGGGTTAACAATGGGGGTCAGGGATTGTAATTCTTCGT
This sequence comes from Microcystis protocystis FBCC-A270, assembly GCF_050500235.1. Classification (NCBI taxonomy): domain Bacteria; kingdom Bacillati; phylum Cyanobacteriota; class Cyanophyceae; order Chroococcales; family Microcystaceae; genus Microcystis; species Microcystis protocystis. The sequence goes on along the minus strand of NZ_CP191407.1, from coordinate 2,678,882 downwards.
GGGTCCAACCTTGGGTTTCTAAAGCGGGTTCCCGGGCCGACATCCAGTTAATATTGCCCAAAAGGGTGTTAATTTCGCCGTTATGACCCAATAAGCGCATCGGTTGAGCGAGGGGCCATTTGGGTTGGGTATTGGTGCTAAAACGTCGGTGATAAATGGCAAATTGACTGCTATAGGCGGTATTTTGCAGGTCTAGATAAAATTCTCGCAGGATTTCGCCCCGTACCATGCCTTTATAGACAAGGGTGCGACAGGAAAAGGAGCAGAAATAGAAATCATCGGCCAGTTGCTTACCCACTTCAGAACGGGCAATATAGAGTAGGCGATCGAATTGAGAACCAGCTAAATCGGGGGAAGTCACCAGAATTTGCTCGACGTAGGGTTGATTTTCCCTTGCTTGTCTTCCGAGGACTTGGGGACGGACGGGAACAGCACGCCAACCTAAAATCTTAATATTATATTTATTGACAATTTCTTCGATGTGTGCCTTAGCGTCGGCGCGTTCTTGGTCCGCTTGGGGAAGAAAGACCATCCCCACTCCTAGTCGCTCAGATTCTGGCATATTTAAGCCATTTTCGGCGAACCAAGGAGCGAGGACATCTCTGGGGATAGCGGTCATCATACCAGAACCGTCACCGGAATCCTGATCGGCGCTGCAGCCTCCCCGGTGTTCCAAACAACCTAAGGCTAAAAGTGCCTGTTCAATCAGTTGATGGCTGCCGGAACCGCGCACATCGGCAATAAAACCGACTCCGCAAGCGTCCCGTTCCTCTACGAGCCATGGGAGACCCCAATAGGGATCGATTTGGTGTATATTGTCGGTTTTTAGGTTATTTTGTTGCGCCATAGAAGTTATCCTTAGGGTCGTTGTCTAGAAGGGTGGGATAGTTGGTCTGCTGAAAGGGTCAATCTAGAATAGAATTTTTTTTGATCTTGCCGTTTCGATTGTCGCTGATTTTTCCTAATTTTTGCCTGTTGCCGTCTTTATCTTGGCCGGTCTGAGGAATCACAGGTGATCTACCATGATATAGTAGCTCTCAGGAATTGTCATCGAAAATCCCCTGGATGGGGTGAAACATCCTGTTAGGTGCTTATTTTGACAGAATATTGTCTGATTATAAATATTATTGGAGCAATGGGGTCAAATTCAGGACAAGACTTTAGCTAAAGAGGCAGGTAAATCGGCTAATTTTTCTACCACTGTCACCCCAGCTTCTTGAAAATGACGTAAGCTATCTTTTCTGGTATTCTTAGCGGCAACAGAGTAGGAAAGTTGGTTAGAAATAATTGTTTCTGTATCGCCGAAATTGGTTTCAATCGCTGCATTTAACCCGACAAGATAGGCAATCACTGGTTTTTCAATTGCCGAGGCAATATATTTGGCTGCCTCGATTTCGGCCTTTCCCCCCACCTGACTGACGAGGAGAATTGCCTCGGTATTGTCATCTTCCTCAAAAACCTGCAACCATTGGGACAAATTGGAGCCAATAATGCCGTCAGTCCCCAAATTTACCGCCATAGATTCACCATACCCGGCTGCTGTTAAAGTTTTCGCCACTTCATCTCCTATGCGATCGCCGCGGGTGATCAGACCGATTGTCCCCGATTGATAAAAATTCGGTTCACAAATACCCAACCAAAGATAATTGGGAATAATCACACCCTGGCTGCCGGGGCCGAGAATTAATGTTCCGGTGGTACTAGCTATCTTTAATAATTCCACCAGATCTAAGGGGGGAACTCCGGGGGTGACGATAATTAATTGGGGGATGGCTGCTGCGATCGCTTCTAAGGCCGCATCTAGGACTTGATTGGGGGGGACTAAAATTAAACTGGTCTTGATTTCTCCGGCTTCAGCAACGGCCTCAGCCACTAGATCAAACACTGGTATCTCTGCGATTATCTCACCACCGTGGCCACTAGCCACCCCGGCTACTAAACAGGTTCCCTGAGCTTTCAATCGTGCCGCATAATATTTGCCTAGGGGTCGATCGATCCCTTGCATAATTATCTGATCTTTATCTGTCCATTTCATATATTAAGTGTTGGGAGTTGTTTCAGTAATCAGTAAACAATAATCAGTGATCAGTAAACAGTAATCAGTGAACAGTAATCCGCTTCTGAAGGCAAGAGTCAAAGGTTTTAGATTCGTCCCTTGTGAACTGAAAACTCACATCTGATAACTGATCACTGATCACTGATTCTAGGCTAATTTAATGGCTGCAGTGACTACCTCTTCTAAAGACTCTAACCAATGAAAGTTAACATCAGCTAAACTCTGACTGAGATCGATCGCTTTGCTGTCAGCTAGGACGCGAAAAATTATTTGTGGTAGGGTGGGATTGAGAAAAGATCGGGGTTCCAAGGTTTGTCTTTCCTGTCGGGTGGCCCGGATCATTCGTTCACCACTGCCCCGGCTGGGTGATAATGGGCTATAACTGCGGTAGTAATGGCTAATAGTCTCGATCGCTTTTTGGCCAAAGTCGGGATAACTGACAATATCAACGATAACCACTTTTAAATCGGCCAATAGTTGGAATTGTTGCAGACCGGCCTCTATTTGCTCGTTTAATTGCTCTAATTCTAGTCTTTCCTCCAGTATAAGCCAGGCTGCTAGTTTTGCCCCTTTGCCTGCCAAGGCATCCCAGACAGTGGACATCAAACCCTGGCCATTACTGATCACGGCTATTTGGCCAGTTTGATCAATTATCGACCAAGGGGATTGTAATTGGGGTGGGGTCAGGGCCAGAAGATCGAGATGTCTAGCTAAAGCGGCATCATTAACACTTATTTTGCCATCTAGGGCCATCACTTCCCCAGTTTCGTTGATACCCAAGGGATTAATCTCGATGATATCGAGATCTTTGCTGACAAAGAGACTATACATTTTTTCGAGAATTTGACTGATAGACTCGATCAAAGACCCTCTTAAACCCATAGATACGGCTAATTGCCGACAGAGATAGGGGGAAAATCTCTCTTCAATGACCACTTTTTGCATGGTTGCCAGTAAACTGTCCACATCCATCCCCCCTTGACTCGCACCGAGTAAAACCGGTCTTTGCAGATGATAATCGAGTAAAATGGCTAAAAATATCTCCTGTTGCGGATTATACCTGGCTTCTGCTAAGATTACCTCTGGATATTCTCCGGCGATCGGTAAATGAAAGATAGCATGGGCAGCAGCGATCGCATCAATGGTATTAGCGACAAATTTTACTCCTCCTGCTTTTCCCCGTCCTCCCGCTCGTACCTGGGACTTTAGCACGACCGGATAGGGAATGTTTAATCTTTTTAGTCCCCCCGGTTCGTGGATTGGTTGGGAAGGTAAAATGGGGATGCCGACTTGAGCAAATATTTCCTTGGCTTGGTATTCGAGTAAATCCATAATTGATTAGTTGATAAAGTGGCGGTTCTCTCTTTGCTCGTTTCGGTAGCTTGGGGACTATTAACTATCATAAGTTTGTGCAGTACCACAATGATAACAATAAGGTAAATTTTTATAAGTTAACTCATGGCAATGATGACATTCTACATATTGATAATAACCGCAATGGGGACAATGAGCATCTTGATTTTTAATCGTTTTAGCGCAGTTAATACATTGTGATTTTTGTACTCGTTTTGCTGCTTGAGACTTGGTATTAAAAACAAACTTTTGCAAAAATTTAATAACAGCAAAACCGAACAAAGGGATTAACAGAATATAAACATATTGAACTAAAAATACTAAACCTCCAAAGATAGCACCGATAATATCAAAAATGAATTGTGCAATAATACCAATTTGCAAAAATTCAAAAGCTTTGAAAATTAAAGGAATGAAGAAAATAACTAATAAATGCCAACTAATTAACGCTATTAAACCATAGCCGCGACTTTGGGCATACTGATTCACTAATAACGCAATAATTATTAATGGTGCTAAAAATAAAACCTGAAAACCTAATTGAATGCTAGGATACCAAAAAGACGCATTTTTATAACCAGCTTCCACATCATTAAATTTACTTTCATTTCTCATGAAAGCAAGTAAATTTTGACTCGATGGTTTTTGTAGTAGTTCATTTTTTAGCTTAACAATTTCTTCTTTGATTTTTGATATTTTTTTATTATTTTCCTCTAGTTTCTGTTTTGCCTCTTCCGCTTTTACCCAGTTTATCGAATTGTTGGCAGACTGTCCAGCAATTTTCTCTAATAGGGTAGAATCATATTGACTTCTAATAATTCTATTATTATTTTCTAGTATATTAATATTATCTTGTTTTGTTTGTATTTTACTTAATAAAGTTTTATTTTCTTTATTATTTAACTTATTTTTAATATCAGCATATTGCAAACAAATTGGAGAAACTTTACCTAAATGTCCTATTTCTTCATCTTGATAATTATTTTTATAATCAACTAAAAAAGTTGTAATTAAATCATAATCTCTATCTGGACTATTATTTTTCTTGTAACTTTGCCATGCGCTGTAACAAGGATATACTTGTTGGGGGCTTAAATGCCACCTACTAATATCATCTAATCCTGTAAAAACATTAACTAAGATGAAAATATCAACAATTATTATTACCAATAAACTTACTTTATTTAATGGTTTATCATTAATCCTTCTTGATCTCCTGAAAAACTGATTCCACAAATTATTAAGTTTAGTAAACATAATCTACTCCTAAGTACAGGACAAAAAGGATGATATTTGGAAACTTCCCGCGCTCTCCCCTATGAAGATTATTTTAGCAACAGCATCCGGTTCGCGGGTGATGGGGGAGAATATTTTTGGCTTACTTGATCGCAAAACTTAAAGTTAATTGTGTCATTATGGGGTTAGAGGCGAGACTTTTTTAGCTATCCACCTCTGTGAGTCTAGCAATCTTTCACTCTCTCTATTTCTATCTTTAGTTGGCTTATTTCTCATCTTTCTGAGGTAGGGTGGCCGATGTGTGATTTGGCTCATAGGCATTGGGGGTGGTTCGGGTTTATGAGCAAGGTTATCTACAAGAGGAGCTTATGGATAAATTTATTGGTTTGAGTATGCTGATTTTTGGGTTTGTAATGATGGCCTTTAATCCAGCAGTTGGGGTGCTAGTGGCTCTTTTTGGGTTGATCGTGACTTGGAATAGCGAGAGAACTGTTTCTGTTCGATCACAGGACAGGGATAGGGTTCCTTGTCCTCATTGTGCTGAGTTAATTCAACCGAAAGCGAAGGTGTGCCGTTTCTGTGGGGCCAGGTTTAGATGACCCCTTGTCCTGAGTTTGGGATCGGTGGCAACCCGATCAGAGGTTTCTTCAGTTTTTTGTCACAATTGTTACATTTTTTCACAGATTCTAATTCGATCGGGTGATTTTTTTTGATAGGATTGAACCTATAATCCTATCATAAATAGTTCTTGTTCTCCATTAACCGTGCCAAACTAAGAACTGCGGACAAATCAAGAGTTTTGGCGTTCCAATAGACCAAATAAACTAATAACTAGCAATTAGTAGAAAATATCGGCTATTTTTTGCTAAGATTCCCCTTTTTACCTCATTTTCTTGCTTGGAAACAAACTTTTTTCCGCTTTCGTCTCTATCTTTAACTCGCTCCCACTAGGAAACTCAAGGGTAAGATGCTAAATTTTCAAAAGCAGGGTCGTCATCATCCTCTGACCCTATTAACAATGCTTTTAAGTGCTTCTTTCGTTGTGGTCTCCCTTTCCTTGACTCCTGCGATCGCACGTCAATTCGCCCCGATTAACCAGATTAAACCGATTCCTTTGGGGAATGATCGATTAATTCCTGCTGGCACAGATATCCCTGTAAAATACGAGCAAGGGGAAAAAATTCTTTTAACCAAACAGGAAACTTTTTCTTTATCTCTGACCGTAACCGATAATATTAAAAACTCCCAAGGACAGACAATTATTCCCGATGGTAGTCAGATTATCGGAGAAATTAAACCTGACGGTCAAGGTTCCCGTTTTCTATCCCAAAAAATCTTTTTAAAAACCCGTCAACCCCAAGAAAAATCTATTGATGCTATTTCGGCAGTTTTCACCCGTCTAGAAAGACTAATTAAAGGAGTTAACCCCGATAAAATTATTCAGGGTGCAGTATTAGGAAAATCCGCCGCTTCTGTCCTCGCTTCCTTTACTTCTGACCAACCGGTTAGCGAGATTATACGAGGAGGAGGATTAGAAGTATTAGCCGGTTGGTTATTACGAGGAGAATCGGTGGAATTATTGTCAATTAACCCCAAGGAAGATTTAAAATTAACCCTTCGTTCTGATTTTACCGGTCAGTAAGCTTAAAAAAATCTGGTGTGTTAGTTATTAATCTAACACACCAGCTATCGAGACTAGGCGGCGTTTTGCCGATACCATTCAATGGTTTTTTGCAAACCTTCTTTAAATTCCATTTGAGCAACAAAACCGAATTTTTCCTGAGCGCGGGTTGTATCTAAACAGCGTCGCGGTTGACCATTCGGTTTATCTATTTCCCAAACAATTTCGCCATCAAAACCCATTAAATCACAGATTAATTCGACTAAATCTTTGATAGAAATCTCATAATTTGTACCAAGATTAACCGGGTCTGATTCATTATAGAATTGACTGGCCATGACAATGCCTCGCGCTGCATCGGTGGAGTAGAGAAACTCCCGGGTTGGACTACCATCTCCCCAGACAGGAAGTTGTTTATCCCCCCGTTGTTGTGCCTCATAAACCTTGCGAATTAAAGCAGGAATTACATGGGAACTACCCGGATCAAAATTATCCTCCGGCCCGTATAAATTCACCGGTAAAAGATAAATTCCGTTGAAACCATACTGCAAACGATAGGACTCTAATTGTACCAATAAAGCCTTTTTAGCGATACCATAAGGCGCATTGGTTTCTTCGGGATATCCTGACCATAAATCGTCTTCACGGAAAGGTACTGGAGTAAATTTTGGATAGGCACAAATTGTCCCCACACAGACAAATTTTTGCACTCCTGCTAGATAGGCAGCGTGAATTAATTGGGTTCCCATCATCAAATTATCATAGAATAATTCGGCGGGTTTTTCCCGATTAAGACCGATACCTCCCACATGGGCAGCCAAATGGATAATTAAATCTTCTTCGTTAGCTAAACGTTGACAGTTTTCCCAAACTCTTAAATCACAATCTTTAGACCGAGGAATGGTAATTTTTTCGGGATTTGCCCCCGCTGCAATTAATTGATTAACTACTTGCCGACCTAAAAATCCAGCCCCCCCGGTGACAACGATTCTTTGTTCGCTTAAATTCAGCATATTTTTACCTCTTTAATCCACAGTTGTCATCGAACGATTGCGAAGATAAGCCAAATCTTTTAATAACTGTCCGCTATCACCACCGTTATTAAGATTAATCCCCAAAGCCGCTAAATCCGCATCTACCATTAATTTTACCAGTCCCTCGAACGTCACCGACGGCTGCCAACCTAATTTCTCTCTGGCTTTTGTAGAATCTCCTATCAATAAATCCACTTCCGCTGGACGCAAATAACGTTGATCAAACTCCACATAATCCTGCCAATTTAAATTAACGTATTGGAAAGAAATATCGAGAAACTCCCGGATAGAATAGGTTTCATTGGTCGCCACTACATAATCATCCGGTTCTTGCTGTTGTAACATTAACCACATCGCCCGCACATAATCCTTAGCATAACCCCAATCCCTTTTAGAATCGAGATTTCCTAGATAGAGTTTTTTCTGTTGTCCGGCAATAATTCGGGCCAAGGCGCGGGTAATTTTGCGCGTGACAAAAGTTTCTCCCCGACGGGGGGATTCATGGTTAAATAAAATGCCGTTACAGGCAAATAAGTCGTAGGATTCCCGATAGTTGATTGTTTGCCAGTGACCGTAAACTTTGGCGCAAGCGTAGGGACTGCGAGGATAAAATGGCGTGGTTTCTTTTTGGGGAACTTCCATGACTTTCCCGAACATTTCCGAGGAACCTGCTTGATAGAAACGCACTTCGATGCCGGTTCTTTTTTGGTAATCCCGAATTGCTTCTAGTAATCTTAAAACTCCCACCCCCACAGCATCAACGGTGTATTCTGGAGCATCAAAACTAACTCGCACATGGGATTGGGCCCCTAAATTATACACTTCTACCGGTTGCACTTGTTCGAGGATACGCCGCAGGGTTGTCCCATCGGTGAGGTCGCCATAATGAAGAAATAATTTAGTATCGGGCTGGTGGGGGTCAGTGTAGATATGATCAATGCGATCGGTGTTAAAAGTTGAAGTACGACGGATGATACCGTGGACTTCATAGCCTTTTTCTAATAATAATTCGCTTAGATAGGAACCATCTTGACCGGTGATGCCGGTAATTAGGGCGCGTTTAGCTTCAGTCATCAGTAATTTACCTAATCGGAAAGAATAAAGACCATATAAAGAGTCTGACTGCTTATAGCACACTTTAGTCACTGGGGACAAGTTTGGCTAGGTTGACAGGGGACAAAAAGATGAATTGATTTTTTATCCAGGCTGCATAGATTCTAAATGGTTCTGACAATTTTCTCGGAATTTTCTGACTTGAAATTCCTTGACTTTGGTTAATTGATAATTATCCTTTCCCATGGCCAAGTAAAATTTCGCTTCGGTGTCATCAAGTAAATTTTGGGGTACAGCTTTCCACTGTTCTTTCGTTTGCCAATGGACAACGATAATTAATTGTTCCTCAATGGCGGGATTAATCCAAATTTCCTTACCTAAAAAACCAGGTTGTTTTGCTAAAAACTTTGTCCAAATTTCTTGATCTTTTTGGATAAATTTTTCCCTAGCTTCGGGTTTAACTTGAAATTCTAACCACTCGATGACCATAGTAATTATCTCCTATTTTTTGGTTTTGATCAAGAATTCTTCTGTGAGTTTCATAAAAGCTTTAGAACCACTAGAAGAGGGCATGGCTGCCACCGCAGGCACGAACATATCCACAGCTTTAGCTACATTAACATCCATAGGAATCGCATTAGCAAAAATTTGATGGGCTTGAAAATCCTGTTGTACCCGGCGCATGACTTGATTATAGTAGCGACTGAGTAAACCACCACCGGAAAGAATAAAAACTATACCGAGTAAACCGGGGTTAATAGGGTCAGTTTCTTGATGACTAGCTTTCAGTTTAACTATTCTTCTTTCTAATAGCTGAATGCCAACAATTGATAAAGGTTCGGGACGGGCGGGTAGTAAATAAAAATGACTGCTACATAGACCACTACGAGTTAAAAGATTATAGCCCGGAGCGCAATCCATGATAATATAATCATAACGGTCTTGAATGGGGTCAATGATTTTTTGAATTAGGATTCTTTCTAGGTTGTTCCAAGCATGATCAAAGCCTAAGTCTTCCTGTAAAATTGCTTGATGGTGCAGGGTTTCTGAGACGACATATTCATCATAAAGCTCGATGTCTCCCGGCAGTAGATCTAAGCCTTGAATTTCACAGACTGAGGGTACAATAATATCATCAATAGTTAATTTATTGTAGGGATTGGGTTTGATAATTGCTTCTAATAAATAGCTTAAAGTGCGTTTTTTGCGACGCAGTTGAGCAAATTCATGGGGGGACATTAAACTAAGAGTCGCACTGATTTGAGCATCTAAATCGAGGACAAGGACTCGTTTTTGCTGAAATTTAGCTAAACAGGTGGCAAGATTGACGGTAAGGGTAGTTTTTCCTACTCCTCCTTTCATATTAACGGTGCTGATGACAGTGGCCATTATGGGAATTCCTTTCTAGTTAACCGATGGAATATCTCGACGTAAAACTTGCCCATTGGGAGCCATAATCAGAGGAGGTAAACTGGTAATATCGATCGCTTCTTGGGTTTTCATGTCGTAGGTAGTGTAAACTGTCTCCTGTTGATGGGGATTAATATCGACAATTGTTAGGGTTTTTCTGGGTGCTTGTTCACTCTTCAATAACCGTCGCGGTCCACTGCCTAAAGCTCCTGCGTGTAATAATTGTAACTGCCCCCGTTTACCCGGATAGTAAGCGTGAGCATGGCCACTAATATAAGTATGCACCTGATGAGCCTCTAAAAACGCTCTTAATTGCTCGGCATCGGCTAAATAATCCCCCGGTCGATTTCTGCCCACGGCAATACCGTAGAGGGGTAAATGACCGATTACTAGCCGCATTTTAGCATTTTTAGCGTCGCTACTACTCAAGTTTTTTGCCGCCCAATTTAGTTGTTTCCGAGAGATTAAATGAGTGGAGGCATCCCAAACTAGATAGAATATACCATTTTGAGTGAAAGTATAATAAAAAGGAAAGCCAGTTTTATCGATAAAATTTAAACTTGTATTATGTTGGGGGTTTTGCCAATAATCTTGGGCTAGTTTTCTCTCCTTAGCATAGATAAATTTTCCTGCGGATAAAGCTCCAGAAGCGTCATGATTACCGATGGTAAAACCAAAGGGTATTTTAGCAGCTCGCAGGGGCGCGGCGATATGGTGATCAAAGGCCGACCACATAGCGTTAATTGCTGCCTCTGTCAAGCTGCTTTTTTGTCCTGCCACCATGTCGCCACCACAGAGAACCAGATCGGGTTTATGATTGATAATTAAAGGGATAGCTCGATCGATTTCGGGATCGTAAGTAGTGGAACCGTATTGACTATTAAGGTCACTAATCACGATTATCTTGACTTTTTTCGCCTTTTGTGCTTGTTTAACAGCCGACTCAGGGGGATTTTTGGAAGTAACAGGCTGTAAAATCTGATGAGCGCAAGCTGCCAAGCTAAAACCGCCTAAACTGCCACTAATAAGCAAAAATTTACGGCGTTGCATAGAATATCAATCTCGTCTTTAATTGAGGTCATGTCAGTTAGTGTAGCAATTTTTGTCCCTTCGATCGCTTTTTTGTTGTAACCCTAAGGAGATAACTTGACAATTCTCTTAACTTCTTTTGCACCTTGGTTATGCCATCACCAGAGTAATTCCTCCGATGATTTGTTAGTATCTATTCAAGATAATTGTCCAAAAAATCTTTTATTTTTGCGTCAACTTCCCGTTAATACTCATCGAGCCAGTGAACGAGTTATCAAAGCTATTCAAGACAAAAAAACCGATTTAGTTATTTGTTGTGGCATGGCGGAAAGTCGTTATCGTTTAAGTTTAGAATCTCAGGCTAAGAGTAGTACAAAAAAGTTATTGACACCAATTCCCTTGCCAGATTTAATTAAAAACCTTAACTATAGTTATATCAGCGATAATGCCGGTCAGTTTGTCTGCGAAGAATTATATTTTCAAGTCTTAAAATATCATCCAAGGGCTTTATTCGTTCATGTCCCGCTTTTAACTGATAAAAATTTTGCTATTATTCAAAGGGATTTTCAGAAAATTATCACCCTTAGTCGTTAGCTCATATAATTCGAGAGTAAGTTTCAAGGGAAAAAGGAAAAAGGATATACTGGTATTTTGCCATAATTGCCCTCCTCGACTTGAGAGCGCACCTAAGTCTAATAAATCTCATTGCCACGTCGAGCAAATTCTTCTTTGCTGTACTGGGGTGATCCCACTATCATTGGCTTGACCCAGTTGCAACTTTTGCCCCTATATTTTAAACTAAACATTGGGAATCTTCACTAACATTCCTCAACGACGCGATTAGTTAATTGTCGATTGGCTAAAGCTTGATCGCCTAGGTAGGGTAGGGGACTACAAATATTGAGAAAGCTAGTTTTAATAATCGGTTCTAAAGTGATATTTTTCTGACGGGTTAATTCCTGTAATAAATCATGATATTCTTGATAAATATGAGCAATTTCTTGCCAAACTCCCCAGCGCAAAAGTATTAACAAAATCAGATAATTACTGTATAACTTTAGGGTTGGGGTTAGACAAATTTCTCGGAATTGATAGGCAGTTATCAAAGAATTATCAAAGTCTTCTGCTAAAATATAGAGGTTAACCAATTGTTCCAAAAGACTCAGATCATTTGGTCTTAATTGCAGACAAAGTTTAATAATTTCCACTCCAAAAGTGGGACTTTGTTGCTCGTTGGTGACTCGTGCTGCTATCTGAAAAGCTTGCGGGATAAAACTATCGGCTAATTCCTCCAGGTAGGGTAAACTTGCTTGAGCTAAATCTAAAGTTAATTCATGGGGATATAAAAGACTTTTGAGAACTACATTTAAAAGCAATTCTCGATCGGGATTAGATCTGAGATTGTCTTGAATAGGATAATTAAGTAGTTCTTCTGGATCGAATATTTCTAAATCTAAAGCTAAGTCGAATAAAGCTAATAAATTATTAATTGACTTGGGAACAATTTCCTGTAGATGATAGCGAAAATATTCTACAGCTGCCAGATCACCTTTTCTTTGTTGTCGTCGCGCTTCTGTATCTAAAACTGCTTCTAATTCTGCTTGCTATTGCTTGACTTTTTCTGGATTACCTCCTCTTAAAACATTTTGCCACATTACCTGCGCTTCTGCTTCTAAATTTTGCAAAAGATAGGCAACTCCCAAGTACCAATAGTCAGAAATATTTTCGGGATTGTTATCGATTAGTTCCTCGTAGATTGCCGCAACTTGAGGATAATCTTCGGCAATTAAAGCTTGATAAGCGTCAGGATGCCACATAAATCAGTTATCAGTTTTTTGAGATAATATTTTCAGAAAATCTTGATGTTCTTGACTGGCTAAACCTTGCTGTAAAACAGTCAAAACCTGTCCCAAGTTACCCGCTAATAAAGCATTAACATCTAACCAAAGACCGGGGAAAACCTGCGAGTAAATTATCCCTCGACTATCGGGTTCAAGTTTAATATATTCTCCAGCATTTAATCGGAACCAATCTAATTGACGTTCATAAACTCGCCAAACAAGATATTCTTGCACTTGATTACGACGATAAACTCGCCATTTATTGTGGAGATCATAGGAAGCAGTAGAAGCGGCGATTTCTACGATTAATTCCGGCGCACCTTCGATATAATCATCGTCACTAATAGTTGATTGTCCAGCAATTTTAATTCTTAGTAAAGCATCCGGTTGTACCTCATTATCTGCGTCCAGACGCACTGTAGTATTATCCGCAGACATTACCCCAATTGTGGCGGCTTTATAGACCCCTAACCAAGTTAAAATATCAGAATGAGGTTCTCCATGACTCTGCACTCGTACAGGAGAAGACATATAAACTATTCCTTCAATTAATTCGGCTTTTTTTATTTCAGAAAGGTTCTGATAACGGCGCTCAAATTCCTGGCGACTTAGTTGATCACCATTTTCTAAAGGAGGGGTTTTAGGGAGAGAATAAATAGGTTCAGAAGTGATCATTTTATTTGCCCCGAACAACAGTAGATTTATCCTCCCCTAGTCCAGTGAAAAGGTGACAGTTAGGGGGGATAAAGCTCAAAAAGAATTGACTCATAACTGGAAACTGTCAACTTAAAACTTACATCTGATAACTGATAACTGATAACTGATAACTGAAATTAAACCACTTTAGCGATGGCTGCTTCCAGCTTATCCATCGCCTCATCTACTTCTGTTTCCGAGACAATTAAAGGAGGTACAAAACGGAGAACTTTCGGACCTGCGGGAGCAATTAATAAACCCTCTGCCAAGGCTGCATTAACAATAGTAGATGAAACCAACTCACTTTCTGAATTAATTTCCAGACCATTAATTAAACCCCAACCGCGCACATCGACAAATAGATGGGGATATTGAGAAGCAATCACGCGTAAACGGCTGCGTAACTGTTCCCCTCGCTGCTGGACATTTTCGAGAAGATGATCCCGTTCAATGGTTTGTAATACTGTTAAAGCTGAGGCACAAGCGAAAGGATTACCTCCAAAGGTACTCGCATGACTACCCGGTTCAAACACATCACAGAATTTTCTGCACATCATCGCACCGATGGGAATACCACCCGCTAAACCCTTAGCAGAAGTGAAAATATCCGGTTCCACTCCTAAATTCTCATAACCCCAGAGTTTACCGGTTCTTCCGACTCCCACCTGTACCTCATCAAAGACAAGCAAAATGTTATTTTCGTCGCAAATTTGCCGTAAACGTTGGAAATATTCGATATCCCCCGGACGAACTCCCCCTTCACCCTGCAGCGGTTCCAACATAATCGCAGCCACCCGACGATTACCCTCATCGAGATCAGCGATCGCATTTTCCACCGCTTCGATATCATTATAGGGAATATAGGCAAACCCCGGCATCAGGGGTTCAAAGTCTTTTTGGTACTTCGGTTGACCGGTTGCGGTGATGGTAGCTAAAGTGCGGCCGTGAAAACTAGCGTGAGCGGTTAGAATAACCGGCTGTTCGAGGAAATCTAGCACCGTATGGGCATATTTTCGTACTAATTTAATCGCCGCTTCGTTCGCTTCCGCACCAGAATTACAGAAAAAGACTTTATCAGCGCAGGAATGATCGACAATCCATTTAGCTAGTTCTCCTTGTTCGGGAATATAGTATAAATTCGAGACATGATGGAGTTTTTGGATTTGCTGACTAACCACTTCAATTAAAGCAGGGTGCGCGTGACCGAGGGTACAGGTGGCAATTCCCGCGACAAAATCAAGGTATTGTTTCCCGGAAGTATCCCAGAGGAGACAGCCTAACCCTTTTGCGATCGCAATGGGAAAACGACCATAAGTATTCATCACATAGCTGTTAAAACTATCTGGATCGAAGGGTTGATTCGGGTTTAAATTGGGAGTGGGATCAACTAGGGTTGGTTCTAAAAGGGTTTTTGGACTCACTGGGGAACTCCTGCGCGATTAGACATAGGGGAAATTATAATCAAATCCGTCTGAGAAGGACGGGTTATTTAGATTAAAAACTGATTTCATTGTAAGTTACTAGACAGTGTTAGGGGTGAATTTTGCTTGTCTATCAGTGAAGATAAATATCGTCGTCTGCGTCAGGAATTAATCGGGGGAATTTTTGCCCTGGTCGTGGTGTTTTTGCTGGGTACGTTTTGGTATCATCTGATCGAGGGTTGGAGTTTGCTAGATTCGGCCTATATGACGATTAGTACCCTCGCTACCGTCGGTTTTGGCGAAATTAATCCCCTAGGTGAACGGGGACGACTATTCACGATGGTTTTGATTATCATGGGAGTAGTCAGCATCGGTTATATTGTTAATCGCTTGACCGAAGCTTTAATTCAAGGCTATTTTCAAGAGGGACTCAAACAGAGACAGGAGAAACGCTTGATCGATCGACTATCGGAACATTATATCATCTGTGGTTTGGGTCGCACAGGCAGACAGGTAGCGATCGAATTTTACGCAGAAAATATTCCTTTTGTAGTTATTGATACAGACCCCCTACAGGTAAATCGGGCCAAAGAATTAAATTATATTGTTGTTCAAGGAGATGCCACCTTAGATAAATCTTTACAAATGGCAGGAATTGAACGCGCTATTTGTATTGTGGCCGCTTTAACTTCCGATGCGGAGAATTTATATACAGTTTTGTCTGCTAAAACTCTTAATCCGAAAATTCGTGCTATTGCTAGGGCCAGTACCGAGGAAGCAGTACAAAAATTACAACGGGCCGGGGCCGATGCGGTAGTATCTCCCTATATTACCGGCGGCAGAAGATTAGCAGCCGCAGCCCTACGACCGCAGGTGATGGATTTTGTCGATGGTATTTTAACTGGAACCGATCGATCGTTTTATATGGAGGAATTTTTAATCGATCCGAGGACTTGTCCCTGTGTGGGTTTAAGTCTTAGTCAAGCACATTTAAGATCTCGATCGGGGGCGTTAGTTTTGGCAATACGTCGCGCTGATGGTACGCTAATCGGGGGACCCACTGGCGATACGGAATTAATGGCCGGGGATTTATTAATTTGTATGGGAACGGCCGAACAATTACGCAGTTTAACTCAGATTTTAATCCCTATGCGATCGGATGGTTTACGTTTACCGAAGCATTAGTTAAAGAATCGATAAAAAATCGGCTGGTACCATTGCGGGAACAGGGGAAGCGGCAAAATCTCTTAGGTTTCGCGTTATGATTATTTCTAGCTTTTCTGATTCAGCAACGGCACTGGTAACGGCATCTTCAAAATCTTTCATCTGACTTGTCAATGCTTGCCTAATTATTGCATCTGTCACCCTAGCAACTTGCAAATTCTCTAGAAGACTTATCACCAATTTTCTTGAGCTTTCCCTTCCGTTTTGTTTAGACAAAATATAATAAATATTAGTGACGGCATGACCAGAAATATATCCTTGAGTTTTACCTGTCTTAACTGTATTTAATGCTTGTACAGATGCTTGAAAATGTGGTTCACGCTTACACAAAACATCTAGCAATACATCACTATCGAATAGGACTCGTTTCACCGATACTTCTCCACTAAATAATCAATATACGATTCTTTTGGGTCTTCTGATCCTAAATCGACAACCCCCACTAAGTCTCTTGTCCAAGGATCAAGATCGCTTAAATCATCTGTTAGGGAATGAGAGGTATTTTCTGAGGATACATTACTAGGATTAAATCGCTCTTTAATTCTGAAAATTATTAAACTATAATAGGCTCTCAGTTGGGTGACTAAAGATTTGTCAGTATCTTGGAAATATTCGGTTATAGTACGATTAGAAACCGATAGAGCATTTTTAGCTCCCTGGTAAATTTGCTCTAGTTCTGAATCGGCAAACATATCAATAAACACATCTATCGTTTCCGAGAGAAGGAGTGAACCTTCCACCACTCTGATTAAATCGGCTTTTTCTTCACCCGTCTTTCCCTCATTGATCTGAGCAAGGCTGATAAATAATTTAGCATAGGCAGTTACTCTATCGGTAAATTCATTGATAATCTCAATCAAATTTATTGCCGAAACCTCATTCTTATATTGTTCCCATACCTGAAACCATAGTTGATTAATTTGATAAAATATATCGGCTCTTGCTTGATAAGTTTTAGAGTTATCTTTAACTTGCTCAACTAAAATCTTAGTTTCTTGTAGTAAATTATCCAGTATTATCCGATCAGAATCGGTGACAATTTGATCGAGTTTATCTGTAATATCTTGCAGATTTTCTAACAAAAATTGTCCTAAATTTTCCCGTTCGACTGAAGTTTGCAGACTATTCATCGTATTTACCTCTCCTAAGACTGACGATCAAACAGAAATGAGTAGTCAAAATTATCAGCCCTAAACCTCCATTGTAACAATTTTGGGGTCTGAAAGGGTGATTATAGTTACTATAGCCTCTGAGGGAGATAGATTAATTACCGTTCACTCTTAATTCCCCTGACTCGGAGACTACTGACTCCCGACTCCTCAATCTAATACCAATTCTCCAAAGTCTGACTACAGAAGTTTAATCCCCCTAAATCCCCCTTAAAAAGGGGAACTTAAAGGGGGATTTAAATTCGATGTGTAGTTTTCATTTAGAGAAATGGTATAACATCTGTGGGGAATTGAGAAATTGAGGATGAGATGTTAGTACAATCGGGGAATAGTAAAGGAAAAACCCCTATTTACCATGAGTCAAAATCCCAATTCTTCCTCGCGATCACTGCAGCCGCTGCCGGTTCCCTCCATCCCGATACCTCCCTCGGAGTTAATCAAGGGAACCAAACCAGAGATAAATCAAGAAATGAGCCAAAAGGTGGCGATGCAGTCCAAAAAAGTGCCTAATATGCCACAAAATAGTCAAATATCGCCACCACGTTCTCCCCAAAGTCGCGCTTCCAATCAACCCACCTTAGAGTATTTGGTTCGGATTGCCTTTGAGCGGGGTTATTCGGACGTTCACCTCGGGGTTGGAGAACAACCCCGGATGCGGGATCGTGGCGAAATGATTATTCTCGACTATCCTGAAATTGACATCAACACTTTTTATAGTTGGTTACGCGAAATCCTCGGTGAAGAAGAAATCCTTCGCTTTAAAAAAGACCTAGAATTTGACGGTGCGACTCAGTACCAATTCGCTAGAGCGCGGATTAATATCTTTGAAAGTCTGCGCGGTCCGGGGATGGTTTTGCGTCTGATTCCCATGAAAATCCCCACGATGGAACAATTGGGCCTACCGATAGTGTTTCGGGATGTGTGCGATGTGCAGAAGGGATTGATTTTAATCACCGGTCCGACGGGTTCAGGGAAATCCACCACCCTAGCAGCCATGATCGATTACATCAATAAAGAACACGCCAAACATATTATCACCATCGAAGACCCGCTCGAATTTGTCCATAAAAGTCGTCGCAGTTTGATCAAACAACGGGAAGTGGGAATACACACCCATGAGTTCGATAATGCCCTAAAAGCCTGTTTGCGGGAAGACCCAGATATTATTCTGGTGGGGGAGATGCGGGACAAAGCCACCGTTAATACTGCCCTGAAAGCTGCCCAAACCGGTCACTTAGTCCTGGGAACCCTGCACACCAACAGCGCTGTAAAAACCCTTGACCGGATTTTAACTCTTTATAGCGCCGAGGAACGGGAATCGACGCGGGTGGCGATCGCAGAATCCCTAGTTTGTATTATTTCCCAGGGTTTATGTCGTACCACCGACGGTAAACGGACGGCTTTTCACGATATTCTCGTCAACACAGAAACCGTCAAAGATTACATTTGCAGCGGCAAAAATGACGAAATTATCGAATTAATGAGAGACGGCGAATACCACGGCATGATTACCACTAATCAATCTCTGTTTAACCTCTATCAAGAGGGACGGATTAGCGATGAGGTCGCCCTGGAAATGTCCCCGGTTCCCAATGAAATGGCCATGATGCTGCGGGGTAGAATCTAGAAAAACCCTGAAGGAAATCCTTGAGGGATCAAGAGTTTAGTAGGCTAGAAAAATAGAAGCTCCTACTTATTCTCTAGGGGAACCCCTCAAGTGATCACTTCCACGATTGTGTTGCCCGATATTTTTAAAGGCATCGCCCTGTTTACCCCCGGGGGCGATCTAATTTACTGTATCGATCCTGATAAACAAACTCATTGGCATCTGAATCTCTGCGCTGCTCTCCAGTCCGCTTTAGGGTTGCCAGAACCCCCCCATTTTTTAGTTCCTAGTTTTACTGCTACCATCGATCGCTGGCGAGATCCCTACAGTCACCGTATTCATACTAGAGCCGAAGTCTATCCCCTTGTCCGTCGCTATCAGCCTTTATTAAATGCTATTTTCGCCACGGACGATCGAGCTTGGTTTACTGTACCCTGGCAGGAACAATCCTCTAATCCCACTATCTTAGAAACCTATCGTCAGCAGTTTCCCCAACTTTGGCAATCCCACGATCTGATTCTCCGTTATCAGGAGCGCCCCCCAACGACTTCGGGGATTAGTGCTGACTCTGACTATACCAATCCTAGTCCCAAGGGTTATGTTTTGCGGTTATTTGTCTCCGGTAATAATGCCAATACTAAACACACCCTAGAATCGATCCATCAGCTTCTAGAACGAGAATTACACCATCCCTATACCCTGAAAGTGATCGATATCTCTAAGCATCCAGAACAAGCGGAATCTAATCATGTCTCTGCTATTCCCACTTTAGTCCGGGTTTGGCCGCAACCGGTGAAACGCATCATCGGCGAATTTGAGGATTTACCGCGAGTATTACAGATTATCGCCACCGCTTAGGGTTTAAAGACTTCTGACTCGATTCCTCGCCACCATTCGCCCAATTTCATTAAGTCTTGCTGAATATCATCCAATTCTTGGATATATTCCTGTTGGGAAAGACTGGCGCGACGTTCTTGCAGTTTTTTGAGACGCAATTGCACCAACAGCCAAGGCTTGGAAATACCGTTAGTTTCTTCAATATAGCGAGCAATATCTTGACTATCCATAGTTTTTACTGTTATCATCCTATATTTTGTCAAATTAACCCAAGACTCCTTTTTTTAGTTGCAGAAGATTATGTTTGATTTTAGCCACTATTACCCCTACACCGAATTAGTTTCTTTCCTGAAAAACCTAGCTTCATCCTATCCTAATTTAATTAGCCTCACCTCGATCGGTAAAAGCTACGAAAATCGAGATATCTGGTTAACTACCCTAACAAATCAAGCCACAGGCCCCTATTTAGAAAAACCTGCCTATTGGATTGATGCTAACACCCACGCGGGGGAAGTAACAGGCTCTGCCGTCGCTCTCTACACTATCGCTCATCTTTTGCGCCAATACGGTCATAATTCCCAAATTACCAGACTTCTTGACCATTACACTGTCTATATTTTGCCGCGATTAGCCGTGGATGGAGCGGAAAAATATCTCACCACTCCCTATATGTTACGATCGAGTATTCGCCCCTATCCCCACACGGATGAGAAACCGGGGCTATATCCTGAAGATATTAACGGCGATGGTTTAATCCTACAAATGCGCCAAAAAGACACCTGTGGCGCTTGGAAAATTTCCGAACAAGATCCTCGCATTATGGTGCGTCGCGAACCGGAGGAATTTGAGGGAACTTTTTACACTTTGCTCACCGAAGGTTTAATCCGCGATTACGATGGCTATAATTTTACCACTGCCCCCACCCTAGAGGGACTGGATTTTAACCGCAATTATCCCGTTTATTGGGTTCCTGAAGGGGAACAAAAGGGGGCCGGAGATTTTCCCTTTTCGGAGCCAGAAACCCGTGCGGAAGCCGAATTTTGGGCAAATAACACCAATATTAATGGCTTCGTTACCTATCATACCTATTCAGCAGTCATGTTGCGTCCCTATAGCACCCATCCCGATGAATATTTCCCCGTGGAAGACTTAGAAATGTATAAATATATTGCCGATAAGGGAAAAGCAATGACTGGTTATGAATGCGTTTCTGTCTATCACGATTTTCGTTATCATCCCAAAGAAGTGACTAACGGTGCCATGGATGATTACGGTTACGATCACTTTGGTTGGTATGGTTTTACGGTGGAGTTATGGGATGCACCCACCCAAGCAGGAGTGAAAAAAGATGATTATATTCAATGGTTTCGCTGGCATCCTTTTGAAGATGAATTGAAATTACAGCATTGGAATGATGAGAATTTGGCGGGAAAGGGTTTTATTAATTGGCAAAGTTTTGATCATCCCCAATTGGGAGAGGTGGAAATTGGCGGTTGGGACTTTAAAAATGTCTGGCAAAATGCCCCAGAAAAGTATTTACCAGATTTATGTGAAAAACAATGTCAGTTTACTATTGCCCATGCTTTAATGTCACCTCTTTTAGCTATCTCTCGTCTTGATCTTAAGTCGGAGGGAAATGGTATTTATCATATGGTTTTACAGTTAGAAAATCAGGGATTTTTACCCACTTATACCAGTAAAAAGGCACTGGAAAGAAAGATCGTTCGTCCCATTCAAGTCAAGTTAAATTTGGCCGATGAGGTGAGTTTAATAGTGGGAAAATTAGAGCAGGAAATCGGTCACTTAGAAGGGCGATCAAATAAAGTATATAGTAGCCTCGCTCACGGTTTAGATTATCGCTGTACGGTGGAATGGGTGATTAAGGGAGTTTCTGGTCAAGAAATCGAGGTTATCGCTATAGCTGAAAGAGCCGGGACAGTCAGACAAAAAGTGATTTTATAGAGCTATTTGGTTCGATAAAATTGTTAAATAAGTCTCGTGGGATTCCGTGGGTAAAACTCGCAATTTTTGGCTAAGAAGATCTGGTTCTAATCCCAAAGCTTCTAAAGGAATTACTCCTAATAAATTGTTTTGACCTCCGGGTAATTCCAAACATTCAAAAGTCCCTTCCCGTCCCGCAATAATCAAGGTAGCATCGCGAAAAATTCTCGCTTTTCCTATGCCTTTAGCCGTAGCCACATCTACTTCTTTTAAAAGCTGTAAACCCAAGCGGGAGATTACTTCTGGCACCAGACAAAGAGTGGTTGCTCCCGTATCCACCAAGACATTTTCTAGGGTAAGAGAGCGAATTTGATCGGGAGAGATTACAGCCGCTGCTGCTAAAATTTGATCGGCGCGATTGATAACTGTAATGCTGGTGTAGATTTTGCCCATATCTTCTGTAATAATTGCTGGATCAACCATAATACTACCCTCAATTCTACCCCTAAATTATACCAGAATAACTGCTAAAAAAATTGTCTAGTAATTTCAATTATTAATCCGGCCATCCGGCATAATTGCACCGCAGAAGTTAACTCCCATCAGATTAGCACTCATTAACTCGGCACCAGTTAGATTGGCATTACTTAAATCAGCACTGGTGAGATTTGCTCTAGCAAAGAAAGCATCGATTAAATCCGCTTCCCTAAGATTAACTCCTGAAAGATTAGCCTTTCTTAAGTCAGCATAATTCATTCTTGCCGCTTGAAAATTAGCTTGACTAAGATTAGCTCGATACGATCATTTTCTCAACATTTTTTATAGGCGGCAAACATTAATTTTTGCATTCTCTCCGCCTCTAGATGATTTTCTAGGCTATTAACCACCCGTCTTAAGGAATTATCTTCCTCGTTGTTGACAGCATTATTAACGGCGGTAAACCTAGGATTAACTGCTGGTTCTAATGGTGATAATTGGGTGTCATAGGCGGCAGCAATATCACTATATAATTTACTGATTTGCTCAATAATAACCGTGGCTACTCCCGCATAAACTTCAGGACGATTTAGGGTTTTAACTAATTTATAAACAGAAAAAGTTAATTGTTCCTTACTGGTTTTAATTTGCAGCAACTCCTCCAACAAGTCGGCTCTCCTAGGTTTGGTGGGTAAAATGTATTCTAAGATACATTTCTCAAGAGCGAGGGGGTGGAACGAACCACAAAGACACAAAGGACACAAAGATCGATCGATCATATTGTAAGTTAAACTGATCACACAGAACCTAGAAGAGCCACAAGTCTTCCATCGCCACACCGTCTAATACTAAATCCGTTGAGGATAGGTAACATATCAGGATAGGCAATAGGCAAAAGGCAAAAGTGGGGATAGATAATCAGAGTTTTTAATAACTGGATTTAGTCTAAAATATTAGGGTAATGATTCGGTAGTAGTGGCGTAGCTCTCTTGCTTACCTGGTATGAATTGTGTAAAATATTTATGAATAAAAATACTTGGAACCCGATCAGTCTTTAAACCTCTAGCTTGATCATGACTTTTCTGATAAATATCTTTTTCTGGCTTCTGTCTGGCTTACTGAAATATCAGTCTAGCACCGAACAAAATCCTCCCCCTAGTTCACCTCTATTCCCCTGTCCTAATTGTGGTTCTCATTATATGATTAAGAATGGTTCTATTCATAATGGAAAACCCAAACGTCAATGTAAAGAATGTGGTCGTCAGTTTGTGATCAATCCCACTAATAAAACCGTCTCTGACGAAACCAAACAATTAATTGATAAACTCTTGCTCGAACGAATTTCCTTGCGAGGAATTGCTAGAGTAACAGGGGTAAGTTGGTCATGGTTACAAAATTATGTCAACAATAAACTGGCGGCTGTCCCCGGTCAAATAAAGGTTTCGGACAAACCAAAAGGTAAATTGGTTATAGAATGTGATGAGATGTGGTCTTTTGTTTTTTCTAAGACGATAAAGGTTTATATTTGGCGGTTAATTGATAGAAATACAAGGGAAATTATTGGCTGCTATGCGCGGAGATAGGAGTCGTCAATCAGCCAAAAAACTTTGGGGCCAGTTTACCAGGCGTTTACCGACAATGTGCAGTTGCTTACACAGACTTTTGGGAGTCATATAAGACAGTAATTCCCAGTAAACGTCATCGACCAGTCGGGAAAGAAACTGGTCAAACTAATCCTATTGAAAGATTAAATAATACCTTTCGACAAAGGATTTCGGCCAATTCAAGTCTGAATTGCATCACTGTCTGATCTACCTTTATAGAATACCTCATTCGGGGTACGATAGTCAAGACATTTTCGAGGACGATTGTTAATCAAGTTTACGGCTCTTTCCACCTCCTCTGGCTTAACGATTTTAAAATTCGTTCCCTTGGGGAAAAATTGTCTTAACAGTCCATTGGTATGCTCGTTTAATCCCCTCTCCCACGAATGATAAGGAGTAGCAAAATAAAAATCTGCTCCTAGTTTCTGACTCAACTCTTGATGTCCACAAAATTCTTTGCCGTTGTCACAAGTAAAGGTTTTTCTTTTGTCAGGGTGAATCTCTTGAAAAAGTTTTTCTGTGACTCTATTGATTTCCGATGCGGTTTTGTTTTTGGCTAATCCTGCTACTAAAAATTTCGAGGCTTTATCTACATGAGTAACGAGAACTCCTAGATGATTGCGGCTCTTCGGGAATTGTTATGCAAATAATTAACTTAAAATAAAATTCGATGAGAGCAACTACGCTCAAAAGTAGCTGAAATTCATACAGGAAAGGACTTAAGGCACAAATAGGTTAATACCAAAAGATAGACAATCGAGTTAAGATTTGATATAATAGCCAAAAACGAGATTATTTTACTTATGATACTTGACAAATTTTTGAACCTACAAGGAACCTGTATTCAAGGCTATCGACACCTAGAAAATATCGGTATAGTTTTCCAAATCGAATCGAAAAATAAAAAAGCAGCCTGTCCTCGTTGTGGGTTAGAGAGCGATAAACTTCACCAAAATCATCGACATTTAGTCAAAGATTTACCGCTCTCAGGTCAACCAGTGTACCTACAAGTTAATCGTCGTCAATTTAAGTGCGGTAATTGTCAGAAACCCTTTAGCGAAGAGTTAGATTTTGTCGCCAAGAAACAAACCTATACGAAAAGACTAGCCGAGAATATACTCGAACAATTAAAAGAAGGAGATATTTTAAATGTTAGCCGAAGAAATGACGTAACGGAAGAAGAGATTCAAAGAATGATAGAGGACATAGCTGAAGAAATTACAGAGACAGACCTATCGAAATTAAAAAGACTAGGAATTGATGAAATCGCTCTAGTCAAAGGACAAAAAAATTACTGTGCGGTTTTAGTAAATTTAGATACGGGAAAACTAATAGCTATTCTAGAGAAGCGAACACAAGAAGAATTGAGGGAAACGCTTACAGGGTGGGGAAAAGAGGTGTTAGAGCAAATTGAAGAAGTCAGCATAGACCTTTGGTTGCCCTATAAAAATTTGGTGAAAGAATTGATGCCATCGGCCGAGGTAGTCGCCGATAGATTCCATGTAATGAAACAAATTAATCAAGAGTTAGACGAACAAAGAAAAGCAGAAAAAAGAGCCGTAGAAGCGCAGAGAAATAAAAAACAGAAAGCGGAAAAAGAAGCGAAGCTAGAAGTTTTAAAGCGAAGTAAATATAGCTTGTTAAAAAATGAAAAAGATTTAACGGAAACCCAAAAAATCAAACTAGAAGCTATCAAAGAAAATTTCCCAAATTTGAAAAAGATGCACGAGTTAAAGGAAGAATTTAGAAAGATTTATGAAACCTCAGAGAATCCGACAGAAGGACTGCTATCCATCTCGGACTGGTTGGCAAAATCCTCCAGTGTTTTTACCAAGAGTTGTCAAACAATCCGAAACTGGTTTGGAGAAATCATTAGTTATTTCGAGCGAAGGACAACTAATGGGGTGGTCGAGGGAATCAACAATAAACTTAAACTAATAAAACGGAGAGGCTATGGCTTTAGAAACTTTCGGAATTTTTGGGTTAGAAGTATGTTGTCTTGGCATCTTGTCTGTTGATTTAGCATAAAGGGTAACGAAGAGCCATGATTGCCTCCAATCATTGTGTCACTTTCCCAATGACCGATTTCAGTTTTCTGGTCAGCAATTACTGGTCGCTCGCTGATATCTACACGCCCTGGAATCCCTCCACGCTTACTTTTTGCTCCGCCTCGACTCTTTCTTTGACAAAGCCCCCGGCGTAAATATTTCTGGTACTCTCCACATCCGTGATAGTTCTGATAGATCATTTGATAGATGGTTTCGTGACTGAGAGATTCTTGACTGGCTCTTTTCAGACGACCTGCTATTTGTTCGGGACTATGATAATCTTTCAATCCTTCTTTGACCAACTCTAAGGCTGACTCGCTGACATTTTTAAAGGGTTGTTTGGCATTTTTTCGCCTTGTCTCGCTTTCAGCTTGTGCTGTGTCAGGTAGATAGCAGCCAAGAGAACTTTGATTCCTTTTTAATTCCCGTGATATTGTGCTTTGATGACATCCGAGCCAGACGGCCATTTGCCGTTGAGATAAATTTCCCTCCTGACTAAGTTGGTAGAGCAAGTTTCTTTGTTCTATGTTAAGATGTTGGTGGCTCATTTTGGGTCTGATTTGTTTTTGTTAATGATCAGACAGTACCTGATGAGCCTTTCTTTGTCAACTCTTGAGGTTGATGCGTTTCATTTTTGAATTGGCGTTCTCGCCTGGTGAGAGAGAGTCTATCTTTCTCTAAAAAAATGGAGAATCACGTTGGGGAACCCTTTGGTATTTTATCCATGACTACAATGCACAGCAAAGCAAAGGATTAAGCCGCCATCACTACTACCGAATCACCACCGGGTTTGAGAGGGTCACAAGCATTGTAGAATCGATCGTAATCTAGCTCTCTGTTTCCGCCCCAGTTCTCGCTCTGATTTTGATTCATAAATAACGCTTCTACAAAAATAGATTATCCGTATCATAGATCGACGCAACTTGATAGGGAACAAATATTTTTATTCTTGACGGAAATTTTATCCCCTAATTGCTAAAACGACTTTTTCTATTGCTTCTTTCATGACCTTCTCAAACAATCTTAACATTAGTTCTCTTGACAAACGCCTCATCATAGGATTGTTTTAATTTCACAGAACTACACAGCAGTGGAATTATTTCCCACCGATTATTTAAAGACTTTAAGGACTAAATCAGATAAATTGGGCTATTATCAAGCCCAGATGCCAGATAAATCAGTTTTAACTGCTTTATTTAGTTTTTTCTTCTTCAATCTCCCGCTGCATTTGGGCGATTTCTTCGGGAGTCATCGCTTCCAGACGTTTTTTAAAGACGGCATCTTCGTAATCCTTGCGCTGTTGGCCGTAGGTCATATTATCGGTGGCGACTCGAAACAGATAGGTAAAAATCCAACCGATGACACCACCCACCAACACCGCTTGACTCCAAATTCCCGCCGAAGCACTATCTAAACCGGTTTTTTGCAGGATAATGTAGAGGATGCCGCCCACAGCAAACATCCCTATACCGATCCCGATGACATCAATGCGTCTCATGGGTTTTTTTGGGTTGATAACTTAAGCTTTGAGGGTACGACGTTGGGGACGGAAGTTAAGGAAAGGACTTAACAACAGCATCCCGGGAAAGAAAAAGCTCATCAGAAAGTACATAAACCCTCTTTCCCAAGAAGATGCCACATACCAGCGCGTATTGAGGTAGTAGTAGATAACGGCGGGAATGACGAGCAAATACAAGACACTGAGAGATAGGTAGATCAGGGCGATGATAATGGTTTCTTGCGTCAGAATTGATTGCATAAGGATTGATTTTTATCAATGGCTGTCGGTGAACTGCAATTCACCTGCTGATTATTTTACCCTGTCTTTCCCCCTTTGCGGCGATCGAATTGGCGGACTAAAATAATTTACTGAAAATACTCTTGCCAATTAAATTATTTGTGATATGATAAAAAATTGTCGGTTAAATAACGGGGGCGTGGCGGAATGGTAGACGCTACGGACTTAAAATCCGTTGAGCCTTATAAGCTCGTGAGAGTTCGAGTCTCTCCGCCCCCATCGATCGAAGTCTATATTTAAACTGAGTATTGGGTATTTTAGTACAAATGCCCTACCCCCCAGGAAAAACTTTTTCAGCCAGCCCTATCTAAAATATCCAATAATTCTAGGGGATGGTGAATGAGATGATCGGGGTTAAATTGGGTGAGAATTTGAGGGGAATTAAAGCCCCAAGCGACGGCCACCACTTGCACTCGACTTTTTTGGGCAGCAGTAATATCTCTGGTTTCATCGCCGACATAAATCATTTCATCGGGACAGAATTTATTTTGTCGGATCAGGCGATCGATAATTTTGTGTTTGCCGAATAAAGGCGTTCCCGAACAGATAAAATCAAATAAATTTAAGAGTTGATTATTACCTAAAAATATGGTGACATTTTCTTTGGTATTAGAAGTGATTATTCCTAATCTATAGCCTCTTTCTTTAAGAGTAGCAAGGCAGGGATGCCAGCCATGAAAGGGTTTCAGGCAGTCAATTTGTTTATTTAATTCCCGTTTAACTCGATAGAGTAAAAAAGGGATTTTAACGGGAGAAACTTGGGATTGTTTAATAATTTCTTGGGAACTAAGGTTTTTTAGTCTGGCCAAATCTTCCTCATTGACGGGTTGATAACCAAAATTTTTAGCCAAACGATTGACAATCTCCACGAAAGTATCGTGGGTATCGGCGATAGTACCATCAAAATCGAACACTACTACTTTAATTGTCATCTTGTGGGGGGTGAGGGGAATGGGCTAAATTAGCTTGGGCATTACGTCGCCACTGCTGGGGTTTAATTCGACGTAGGGCTGACGAGATAAAACGACGATCCCACTCCTCTATAGTTAGATTAGCTAATTCCTCCAACTTTGGCGAGAGGTTTTCCGGACGAGGTTGAAAATCCTCCACGTCGGTAACTTGGGCAAAACGTTGATTCCAAGGACAGACATCTTGACAGATATCGCAGCCAGCGACCCAACCCTGTAAATTCTTGGCAATTTCTGTAGGCAAAGTTACAGCACGATTTTCGATGGTATGGTATGCAATACAGCGATTAGCATCCACCACAGAGGGACTAACTATTGCTTGGGTGGGACAAGCACTTAAACAACGGCTACAGGTGCCACAATGGGCGCTATGGGGTCGATCGGGTTCTAAAGGTAAATTAGTTAATATTTCCCCTAAAAAGACCCAACTGCCGTAATTACGGGTAATTAAGTTACCATTCTTGGCAATCCAGCCGATCCCTGCTCTTTGCGCCCAAACCTTATCCTGTACTGGTCCAGTGTCCACATAGTAACGGGTTTGAATTTGCTCCCCCTGACTTTCTAACCATTGACTGAGGGCTTTTAATTTTTTACTTAATACTTTGTGATAATCCCGTCCCCAAGCATAACGGGAAATTTTGCCATGGTTTTGTTCCTGACTGTGTTGCTGGGGGGTGTAGTAGTTAAGGGCGAGACAAATTAGCGATCGCACTTCCGGCCAAAGAGTTTTGATATCCTGTCGTTTCGGGTTAGTCATCCAATCCATATCAGCGTGATAACCCCGCTCTAACCAGCTTTTTAGATGGGATACCGCCAAGTCTTGACTATCCACAGAAGCAATACCGACCCCATGGAAACCTAACTCTAGCGCTTTTTCTTTGATCTGTGTTTCTGTCACCATAGAAATATCTTAAGTCAAGTATTTGTAACAATTATTTACAATGATCAATTTATTGAGCCAAATCCCAGGCTCAACAGTTAGAAACCATGATCAACGAAGAAACTGTGGTTCCCGTCCCCGCTATATCGTCCTCATACTAAATCCAGTTATTAAAAACTGATTATTTATTCTCCGTTTTGCCTTTTGCATGAGTAGAAAACGGGTTTCTCGGAGAAACCCGTTTTCTGTGCGTTACTCAACGGATTTAGTATAACTATTGACTTGATCAATTAACACCCGTCCCTAAAATGACTTGTACTTTGCTAGTACAATTATAGTAAAATAAGAAAGATTAAAACAAATAACCATGTCTCAACCGATTACCATCGAAGATATCTATAAACTTTTTGAGAAAACTAACGAAAAGTTTGAACAATCACGCCAAGAATACGATCGCCGGGCTGCCGAAGCCAAGGACGAAGCCGATCGCCGGGCTGCCGAAGCCGATCGCCGGGCTGCCGAAGCCGATCGCCGGGCCGCTGAATACGATCGCCGGGCTGCTGAAGCCAAGGCCGAAGCCGATCGCCGGGCCGCTGAATACGATCGCCGGGCCGCTGAAGCTAAGGCCGAAGCAGATCGCCGTTTGGCCGAGCTAGAGAAAACAGTGACTAATACCAGTCGTGCTGTGGATAGTTTAACCACTCGCTGGGGAAGATTTGTCGAGGAATTAGTCGAACCTGCTGTTATTGGCCTATTTCGTAGCAAAGGTATCGATGTTAAAGAAACCTACAGTCGTGCCAGGGTAAAACGGCAAGGAATAGCCATGGAGATTGACATTTTAGCCGTCGATGAAACCGAGGTAGTTTTAGTAGAATGTAAGTCTCGTTTATCGAAAGATGATGTCAACGATTTTTTAGAAAAATTAAGTCGATTTAAACAAGCATTTCCCCATTATAAGAACTATCAGGCTTATGGTGCAGTGGCAGGAATAGAAATAGACGAAGGAGTAGATCGTTATGCCTATAAACAGGGTTTATTTGTGATTAAACCATCGGGAGACACGGTAGAAATTATTAATGATTCTGGTTTCGAGCCTAAATTATGGTAGGAGAAAGATGGGTCTTTCATCTGGCAAAGTATTGGCAGCAGGTTTAATTTTTCCAACTTAGGACTAGACTAACCTATGGATACGATGCAGAATTAGTATTCATATCTTGCTTCAGTAACCTCTTACCTAACTAATTTTTGAGGATGCAAAAACGGCAAAAATGAACTACCCCGCCGCAAGCGGACGGGGTATCAGAATCAAAATAGACTCAATTGCAGATTTTGGTGTAGCTGCAGGTATTTTTTATCTTGTTCTTTTACATATCTCGCTATCATACCTTCATCCCCATGCTTTCCTACCGTACTTGCGTAATATCCATCACTCCAAAACTCTCCTCCCCACAACTGCTTTTTCACTTGAGGACACTTTTTGAAAATTTCTCTCGCCTTTATACTTTTAATCATTGTCACTATCCTTGTCACACCATAGGTCGGTACTGATTGCACCAGAAAATGCACAGGATCTTTATCCACTCCAATTTCTACAAACTTGATCTCCTATCGTTTTTCCATCTCTAGACAGACTTCTTTCAACAAGCTATCTACCTGTTCGTCGAAAACGGCTTTAGGATATTTGGCTGGGAACACTAAATGACATAGTAAAACACTTACATTATGGCTCTTATGGATGTATTCACTCATTTTTCTATTATACGCCGCGAGCGGCGGGGAATTAGACCAGAAGAGATTAAACGTCATCTAGCGACGGATAGTCTTGGGTTTCCGTTTTTCGCTCATTGTATTCCCGCCAACCTATCTGATGACCAAGTATTGATTGAGTTGTTAACTCGAGGTATTGACTATTTCAAGTTAAAACCGTCGGAACTGCCTAAGATGACTATTCTTCTAGCCCACATTCCGCACCCTAGTCGTTGAAATCAACAGTTGCTCTAGCTCTTGTATAGTAAGACTTTTAGCGATTACTAAGAATTATTAAGTGTCACACCCTAGTCAGCGATCGCTGGCTTAATGAGAGTTTATCTCAATAATTTGGTATTAGAGCTATCAGATTTTTAGGGCTAATTGTGCATCTGCTGGGCAAACAAATTAGCCTGTAATTCAGAGCCGGCAATCGTTTTGACGATTTAGATAAAATTTTCAATTTGATACTTTATTTACAAGAATATTGAATTATCCCGTCTTTTTTTGTGGATTGAGAGTTCCATTTTGGACACCAGGCATTTAGATTTACAACAAAAGAACCTCTCCGCCATGTGGGTGGAGCGTTCATAGACCTCTTATCTATCTCTGTAAGAGTGTTTTCTATTGTAGGTAGGGCTTTTTGTGCATCTTGTTCCGTATAAAATAGCAAAACACTTCTAAAACTTCCTCGACGAAGAAATAAAGCTGCTTTTGACTTGTACGGTCTAAAGGATGGAGGTATTTTTGACTGATCAGAGTCATTAAACCTGAGAATTTCACGTCGAGCATCCTCAAACTCAGCATCTGAACCATATACTAACCCCCATTTAGGTAAAGACTGAGAAGAAACAGCTGTAATGTGAAAAGCCAAATATGACACCGTTAAAAACGAACGAAACACTCTTTTCATTAACATACCTCAAAAAGGAAAAAAAGCAGAATTAAAAACTGGAATATTTTTGGACTCAAGCAAGTTTTTTTAATTTTCTTCTCCTGTGTCTATAGCGTAGTATGTACTAAACCGACTAATAGGAATTTTGTTCATTCCTCTATTGCCAAATAACAATATAGGACTAGGGGGTGTCAAGTTACTGTCTGGACAAATTGCCGGACTGGATCGTTCATTAATGCGAACCCTATAGCTATTATCTGGAAACTTTTTACTTTGATCTTTTTTGAATGATTTTATTAAGTTTAAGTCAGATGAAATCAGAAGAGTTCGTTTCTCTAAATAATCATGGCCTGGACAAATATTTACCTCGTTCACAGTATTAAGATTCGTTAATTTGAGATTTTTTGTGTTGTTAATATGCACTGGAAATATACTGTCGGAAATAGAACATAAGCCATTTTGATAGGCACATTCATTTCTAATTTTAACAAGAATAGGGTGAAGTACATTGCCTTCATCATTTTTGTCATTTCCTTTAATGATTTCAAACTCGTTACTAAGATTAATTTTGCCCGCGAATATCCTAGTATTACCTCCATTTTCATTTACTGAGCTTTTAGGAACTAAATAAATGTAAGTAGGATCATTTGTCCCTTTGTCAATACTCAGCTCAGTGTCTCTTCGCTGTAACTCTTTATATAAGGCAAAGTAAGCGAATCCTGAGAATAGAGTAAAAACAGCAACTGCTCCAGTTAACTGAGCTACTATTTTTACTCTGGGTGAAGTAAAAACACCATCGAGCTTATTTTGTACAGTATCTGTTTCCATAACTCCAAAAAGAAATGATGTGACAGCCGCACCAAAAGGTAAGGAAACAACTAGAGGAGGCCAATAATAATAGAAAAGAAGTAGTCCTAAAGAGAAAGTTCCCAGAGAACCAAACAGATAAGATAGCATTTTCAAAGATAGAAAATATTTTTCCTTCTTATCTTCAGAATCTGAAGATAATGGGGGTTGCTCCATGTTATTATTTTGCATGATTTAGAGTTTCCTGTTACTTGCTATCATTTGATCGGGTTACACAAATCGACTAAATCCTTATCCAGCAAGAGAATTAATTGATTGGTTCGTTCTAGCTCCCTGAGTGTCATCCCTTTGAACCCAATTTTAGATTAACTTTTGGCTTTCTTCACCTTGACAATCATTAAAAATGTCTTAAGAAGCAGTTGAGGATTAAGGGAGATTCTCATCGGGACTCTTCTGGTTTCTATGTGGAAACGGGGTCTGCACTGATAGTTTCTTCAGCAAAATAGTCCTAAAAGTCTTTCCCAGTAGACATTTCACGATTCTATTCTATAAGCAAAAATTATCACACAAAATCGAGAAGAGCCGGATGCACCCGACGTTTTGTCCTAAAATTGCCAATACCCAGTTTCAATGCACGAGAACCTAATAGCTAAAAACTGGCTCCAGTTTTTGACCGGGATAGCACAGCTTGATCGCAGTGGATCGTAAAATGAGATAATGCTAACTTTGAGAGTCAGAGAGACTATGAGTGAATTCGACTACGATTTAATTATTATCGGTGCTGGAGTTGGTGGCCACGGAGCAGCCCTACACGCGGTCAAATGTGGGCTAAAAACGGCTATTATCGAAGCCAAAGATATGGGAGGAACCTGTGTTAATCGAGGTTGTATTCCCTCTAAAGCTTTACTGGCAGCCTCGGGACGAGTGCGCGAATTGGCCGATAGGGACCATCTGAAAAGTCTAGGTATTGCCATCGGTGGCGTTAATTTTGACCGTCCGACCATTGCCGATCATGCTAACAACCTTGTCAGTAAAATTAGAGGCGATCTCACTAATAGTCTTAAACGTCTCAAGGTTGATACTATCCACGGTTGGGGAAAAATCGCCGGCCCGCAAAAAGTTAGCGTCATCGGTGATAGTGGCGAAAAAATCTACACCGCTAAGGATATTATGCTCTGTCCGGGGTCGGTTCCCTTTGTCCCACCGGGGATCGAGATCGATCATAAAACGGTTTTTACCAGCGATGAGGCCGTTAGATTAGAAACTTTACCCAAGTGGATTGCAATTATCGGTAGTGGTTATATCGGTCTAGAATTTTCGGATATATACACCGCTTTGGGTTGTGAAGTGACGATGATCGAAGCTTTAGATAGTCTCATGCCTGGATTTGACCCAGAAATCTCGAAAATCGCGGAAAGAGTTCTGATTAAACCTAGAGACATCGAGACTTATGTGGGAGTTTTGGCAAAAAGTATTAAACCGGGGAATCCTGTGGCCATTGAACTGGTGGACGCAAAAAGCAAAGAAGCGATCGAAATTTTAGAAGTAGATGCTTGTTTAGTCGCTACAGGGAGAATCCCAGCGACAAAGAATCTCGGACTGGAATTTGTCGGGGTAGAACTGGATAAACGCGGTTTTATTGCGGTTAATGACAAAATGCAGGTAATTCAGGACGGTGAACCGATTCCCCATCTCTGGGCTGTGGGCGATGCTACGGGTAAAATGATGTTAGCTCACGCTGCTTCGGGTCAAGGGGTAATAGCCATTGAAAATATCTGTAATCGCCCAAAAACCATCGATTATCGCAGTATTCCCGCCGCCGCTTTTACCCACCCCGAAATTAGTTATGTGGGTTTAACGGAACCGCAAGCAGAAGTTTTGGCACAGCAAGAAGGGTATAAGGTTGCTTCTGTCAAGACCTATTTTAAGGGAAATTCCAAAGCTTTAGCGGAAGGAGAAACGGAAGGCATCGCTAAAGTCGTTTATCGTCAGGATACGGGGGAATTACTCGGTGTTCATATTATCGGTATCCACGCATCGGATTTAATTCAAGAAGCGGCCAATGCGATCGCTGAACGTAAATCTGTCCATGAACTCGCTTTCCGCATCCACACCCATCCAACTCTCTCAGAAGTCCTCGACGAAGCTTATAAACGAGCAGAAGTAGCAGCATAGAGTCAGTTATCAGTTATCAGTTATCACCGTTAAGTTTCCGACTCCTGAATTCTGACTCCTTTCTCTTTTTTTACTTTTTACTTTAAAGATTATGTTTGGATTAGGTTGGCCAGAAATAGTAATTATTGCTGTCGTTGTTCTCCTGATATTTGGACCGAAAAAAATACCCGAATTTGGGGCAGCTTTGGGGAAAACTTTACGGGGATTTAAGGAAGAAATCAATCAAGATGAGCAAGAAATTGAAGACAGTGACGAGAAAATGAGATAGATTTCGGCTCTCAGGGCGAATGCAATTCGCCCCTACAATAATATTATTGCGCCAATGGTAGGGGCGCACCGCGTGCGCCCAAAAATTGAGATGCCCCCCCCTAATTTGTTAAGCTAAAGGTTTTAATGTACTTAGTTTCTAACCTTCTTTTTAGGTAGGAGAATTGCCAGATTCTTTCTTGGAGCCTCTTGCCCTCAGAAGCTGATTACTGTTTACTGATCACTGTTCACTAAATATCTGCTTCTCCCCCCACCACCACATCGCGGATACGGAGACTGGGGCCACCGCAGCCGACGGGTAAACCACTTTGACCCCCTTTTCCGCAGCCTCCCGACTCATCCCAGTGGAAATCATCAGCAATTGCCTCAATATTGGCTAGGGTTTTAAAGACATTACCGGAGAGAGTCACATCTTTAACCGGTTCAGCAATTTCTCCATCGCGAATCATCCAAGCTTCCCCGGCGCTAAAAGTGAACATTTCGCCGTTAGTCATGCCTCCCTGCCAATTTTGGGCATAAACTCCCGTTTTTATCCCCGAAAATAACTCTGGAACGGGAGTGGTTCCCCGTTCAATCCAAGTGTTGGTCATGCGGACAATGGGCGGATAATGATAATTGAGACAACGGGCGTTACCGGTCGGTTTTTCGCCTAATTTGCCCGCCGTTTCCCGCGAATGCAGTCTTCCCACCAAAACCCCATCTTTAATTAACTGAGTCGTCGTCGCAGGGGTTCCCTCATCGTCATAAAAATAACTGCCCCGATGACCTTCCGGACCTGCTCCGTCAAAGATTTGCAGGTTATCTGGTCCAAAACGTTTGCCCATACTCATCACCTCCAAAAGGTCAGGATTTTCGTATAACATATCTGCCTCGGAAAGGTGTCCAAAAGCCTCATGGACGAACAGACCGGTTAAAATGGGATCGATGACGATGGTGTAGGTATCGCCCTTGACAGGGGGCAAAACTAGGGCTTGTACGGCCCGTTTAGCCGACCCTTGCACCTGTTCTTCTAAATTGACCAGATCCTCGAAAGCTTTTCGGGATCCTGTGGTTTCCCGGCCCGTTTGTACGCTGTCCCCATCCCTAGCGGTGGCCGAAAAACGCATTTCTAAGTCTGACCATTTTTGTTCGATTAAAGTCCCGTCAGAAGTGCCTAAAAGAATATGTTGACTACTATCGCTGTAACGGACGGAAGTGGTGGCAATACTGGCATGGTGCTGACGCAATAGGTTATTATAGCGATCGCAGAGGGCTTTTTTATCGGCTAATGGCACTAAACGGGGATCCGTTCCCGTTAAAGGCAATTCACAGGAGATAATTACAGGTTCTACCGGAGCAATCAGGGTTTCTTCTTCCCCAATTAAACGGGCAGCAGCGATCGCATCTTCTAATCGTTCCTGTAAACTGGATAATTGATTAAAGCTGGCAAATCCCCAACCTCCTTTATAACAAGCGCGTACCTGACCACCGATAGCAATACCTTCGCTCAGGGTTTCCACTCGTTCGGAACGTAGTAGAATATTCGTCCCCCGCGCTTCTTCCAGACGAATTGTCAGGAAATCGACGCGGTTTTTATAACGGTTAATCAGTTCACTAATTAGGTTTTTATAATCGTTTAGAGTATCGGTCATGGGAATTAGGAAGTGGGGTGTGGGGTGTGGGGTGATGGGAGATTTTTTGCTGTGATCAGTAAACAGTAAACAGTAAAGAGTGAACTGATAACTGCTCACTGATAACTGCTCACTGATAACTGATAACTGATAACTGATTACTGATAACTGAAATTAGGCGAGATAATCCTGTAAAGCTTTCACCTCTAAAGGTTGAGATTGCAGGGATTTTAAGGCCGCTACCGTCGCTTTTGCCCCGGCGATAGTGGTGATAATTGGTAACTTATAATCGAGGGCAGTACGGCGAATTTTTCGGCCATCGTTTTGGGATTCTTCACCACTGGGAGTATTGACAATAAACTGAATCCAGTCATTTTTGATCCAATCGACAACGTCGGGACGGCCTTCGTGAATCTTTAGCACTAAATCGATATTTTCGCAACCGTTTTCTAACAAAACTTTACGAGTTCCGGAAGTGGCGACGACGCGAAAACCGAGGGATTGCAGATCCTTAACTACGGGGACCATGGGGGTTTTATCGCGATCATTCATCGAGACAAAAACGGTCCCACTGGTGGCTAAGATCACGCCGGCGGCCATTTCTGCTTTAGCGAAAGCTTTGCCAAAATCGCTGTCAATCCCCATTACTTCGCCTGTAGAACGCATTTCTGGTCCCAGGAGAGTATCAGCACCGGGGAACTTCTGGAAGGGTAAAACCGCTTCTTTCACGGCAATATGACGGGGAATTGCTTCGCTGATGATACCCAATTCCGTCAGGGTTTTGCCCGACATGACGAGGGAGGCAACTTTTGCTAAAGGAACTCCCGTTGCTTTGGAAACGTAGGGAACAGTACGACTAGCGCGGGGATTCGCTTCTAAGATATAAACTGTCTCTCCCTGTACCGCATACTGGATATTCATCAAACCGATTACTTTTAACGCTTTCGCTAGTTCCACCGTCCATTGTCGAATTGTGGTTAAAACCGAGGCGCTCAGGGACGTATGGGGGATAGAACAGGCAGAATCGCCCGAATGTACGCCCGCTTGTTCGATATGTTCCATTAATCCCCCGATAACGACTGTTCCCGTGGCATCTGAGAGGGCATCCACATCCACTTCGATGGCATTTTCGAGGAATTTATCGATTAAAATCGGGTGATCCGGTTCTA
This sequence comes from Microcystis protocystis FBCC-A270, assembly GCF_050500235.1. NCBI lineage: Bacteria > Bacillati > Cyanobacteriota > Cyanophyceae > Chroococcales > Microcystaceae > Microcystis > Microcystis protocystis. The sequence goes on along the minus strand of NZ_CP191407.1, from coordinate 2,640,911 downwards.
TCTGTACCGCATACTTCATATAGCGTTCCAATTCGCTATCGGAATAGACGATTTCCATTGCCCGACCGCCTAAAACGTAGGACGGACGTACTACTACAGGATAACCGATGCGTTGAGCCACTGCTTGGGATTCTTGGAAATTGCGGGCAATACCGTTGAGGGGTTGTCGGATATCTAATTGTCGGAGGATTTGTTCAAAACGTTCCCGATCTTCGGCGGCATCGATCGAATCGGGTGAAGTTCCCCAAATTTTGGTATTTACGGGACAATTAGGCGATTCTAAATATTTTTGCAGGGGAACCGCCAGTTTTAAGGGAGTTTGCCCACCGAATTGAATAATTAAACCCTCTGGTTGTTCCGCTTCGATGATATTTAAGACATCTTCTTTAGTCAGGGGTTCAAAGTAAAGGCGATCGCTGGTATCGTAATCGGTGGAGACAGTTTCCGGGTTAGAGTTGACCATAATCGTCTCAAAACCGGCTTGACTGAGGGAAAAAGCGGCATGACAACAACAGTAGTCAAATTCTATCCCCTGACCGATGCGATTGGGACCACCACCGAGGATCATCACTTTGCGTTTATCGGAGGGTAAAACTTCCGATTCTACCTGTTCGTAGGTGGAATAATAGTAGGGTGTCAGGGCCTCAAATTCCGCCGCGCAGGTATCCACCATTTTATAGACGGGAACAATACCCAAACCCTTGCGATAACTTCTTACTTCGTCCTCGCTGCTGTTGGTGGCGAAGGCGATTTGGCGATCGCTAAAACCCTGTTGTTTAATAGCGAATAGGTTCTCTTGGCTGAGACTTTTCAGGGGAGTTCGTTTGAGAAACTTCTCGGTTTCCATCAAATCAGCCAATTTATCGAGGAACCAGGGATCAATCCCGGTTAGTTCGTGGATTTCCTCCCCATTCATGCCCAATTTAAAAGCATGATAGATACTATAAACCCGTTCGGGGTTAGGTGTCCGCAAACTGGCCCGCACTTCCGAGAGGGGGGGGAGAGTTTCGACTTTATCGCAACCAAAGCCAAAACGTCCCGTTTCTAGGGAGCGCAGGGCTTTTTGAAAGGATTCTTGGAAAGTTCGACCGATAGCCATAGCTTCCCCGACGGATTTCATCTGGGTGGTTAGAATCGGTTGGGAGCCGGGGAATTTCTCGAAGGCAAAGCGAGGAATTTTGGTGACGACGTAATCGATAGTCGGTTCAAAGGAAGCCGGGGTTTTTTTGGTGATATCGTTGGGAATTTCGTCTAAAGTGTAGCCTACTGCTAGTTTAGCGGCAAATTTAGCGATCGGGAATCCCGTGGCTTTTGATGCCAGGGCCGAAGAACGGGATACCCGGGGATTCATCTCGATCACGATTACGTCGCCGTTAGTGGGATTAACGGAGAATTGGATGTTCGATCCGCCGGTTTCTACGCCAATTTCCCGAATAATTGCCTTAGAATAGTCCCGGAGGCGTTGGTATTCTTTATCGGTTAGGGTTTGGGCGGGCGCAACCGTAATCGAGTCGCCGGTATGAACCCCCATCGGGTCAAAGTTTTCGATCGAACAGATGATCACCACGTTATCGGCTAGATCGCGCATAACCTCTAATTCGTATTCTTTCCAGCCAATTAGGGATTTTTCGACGAGAATTTGCGATGTAGGCGAACAATCTAGACCATACTGGGCCATCGGTTCAAATTCTTCTTGGTTATAGGCAATACCGCCCCCCGTTCCCCCTAAAGTGAAGGCCGGCCGGATAATGAGAGGATAGGAACCGATCTGATAACCGATCGCTTTTGCCTCCTCTAAATTGTTGGCAATCCCCGAAGGACAAACGGGAACACCGATTTTCTCCATCGCTTTTTTGAATAGTTCCCTATCTTCGGCTTTTTCAATAGCGGGAAGTTTTGCCCCGATCAGTTCCACGTTATATTTTTCTAAAACGCCGCTTTTGGCCAAAGCTACCGCAGTATTGAGGGCAGTTTGACCACCCATAGTCGGTAGAATCGCATCAGGACGTTCTTTAGCGATAATTTTCTCGACAATTTCCGGCAGAATTGGTTCAATGTAGGTGCGATCGGCCATTTCTGGATCGGTCATGATCGAGGCGGGGTTAGAATTGACTAAAATTACCTCATAACCTTCTTCTCGCAGAGCTTTACAGGCTTGAGTTCCCGAATAGTCGAATTCACAGGCTTGTCCGATGACAATCGGGCCAGCGCCCAAGATTAGGATTTTCTTTAAGTCATCACGGCGTGGCATAGGCTTAGGGTTGCTTGACGATAAACCCCAATCATTGTATATGTTGTCACCCTCGATCCCGCAAAGCTTTATTTAGGTTTAATGACCTTGTTTGCTTGAGCAGGCAGCAGGCAGCTTTTTTCTCCCCATTTCCCTGATAATTGATCACTGTTTACTGATCACTGATATCGCGTACAATGATAAGATTGTTTTCAAAGATACAATAGGCCTTTGTCTTTGCTAGAGAGTTTATGAAAGTTGGCGATCGAGTTCGTGTAATTGAGTCCGTGGTAGTTTATCATCATCCTGAACACAAATCGGATCCTTTTGACGTGAAAGGATTAGAGGGAGGGGTGAAAGCTTTTGTCACCGAATGGCGTGGCAGACCGGTTAGCGCCAATCTACCTGTCCTCGTCGAGTTCAGTAAAAAGTTTAAAGCCCATTTTCGAGATTTTGAGTTAGAAATCGTGGAAAAAGCCGCCGAATAGGGACTTTTTCGCTTATTTAAGCTACAAAGCGAATAAATTTATTTTTGCCCACCTGTAGGACTTTTCCGGCTAAAGCTTCGGCTGTCTCAAAACTTTTGTCCACATCGGTGATTTTCTCGCTATCGATTCTGACTGCACCCCCCTGAATCTGTCTTCTCCCTTCGCCGCTACTTTTACATAAGCCGGTGGCCGAGAGAAGATAGAATAGTTTTAGGGGAAAAGTGACCGCTGCTAGGGAAAATTCGGGGACAGAGGCCGCAGCTGCCGTATTTCCCTGTAGAACTATCTCCTGCGCCGTTTTTTGTGCCTTTAATGCCTCCTCTGTCCCGTGAAACTGGGCAACTACCTCGATCGCCAGTTGTTTTTGTGCCTCCCGCGGATTGCTTGGGATAGCATCTAAAGGCAAATTTGTCAATAGTTCGTAATAATCTTTTAACAAAGCGTCGGGGGTTTTTTCCAGTTTCGAGTACATGGACAGGGCCGATTCCCGCAATCCCACATAATTATTCAGGGATTTGGACATTTTTTGACTGCCATCGGTTCCGATTAAAATCGGTAAAAGTAACCCGAATTGCGGTTTTTTGCCGAAATATTTCTGTAAATCGCGACCGACGGCAATATTAAATTTTTGATCGGTTCCTCCCAATTCGACATCGGCCTCAACAGCTACGGAATCATAACCCTGCATTAAGGGATAGAGAAATTCATGGAGAAAAATCGGGTTTTCCTTGTCGTAGCGTTCGGAAAAGCCTTCTTTTGCCAACATTTGCCCCACAGTCATGGTGGAGAGAAGTTCGAGAATTTGCGAGAGGTCTAATTTCCCCAACCATTCCGAGTTATAGCGAATTTCTAGGCGATTAGGGGTGTTAAAATCTAAGATTGGGCGTAATTGTGCCAGATAATTCTCGGCATTAGCTCTCACTTCTTCGCTCGTCAATTGTTTTCTAACTTCCGATTTTCCCGTCGGATCGCCGATTCTAGCGGTAAAATCACCAATAATCACCACTGCTACATGACCGGCATCCTGGAAAGCACGCAGTTTCCGAAAAGGAATACTATGACCTAGGTGAATATCGCTGCCGGTGGGGTCAATACCTAGTTTAATTCTTAAAGGGCGATCGGTAGTTTGCAGTAGTTGGGTTAAATTTTCTCTAGGATCTGGGGAGTCGGGTTGATGGGGGAATAAATCACTGGTTCCACGGGTTAACCAGTCTAGGGAGGAAGATACGGTCATTGTTGCTCATTTTCCACAGCCTTCCCATTATAGTTTTTTATTATGTCAAGTAACAAGCAAAAGGTAAATAAACTGGTATCTTCAGTAAAAGTCGATAACACCTTGACAATTCTCCCGATCGAATATAGAGTCTTAAAATCTTCTTTTTCAAAATTATCAAAAAATTTTCTGTCTTGAATTGCGATCAGATAAGCCAATGAATCCTAGTTGGAATAACTCTATACCAGTGCAGAGGATCAAAGTTTCTGTAATTGTTTCTACCTATAAATCAGCAGAGTTTATCCAGGGTTGTCTAGAGGATTTAGTTACTCAAAATCTTTATGAAAAGGGAGAAGTAGAAATTATTATTATCGATAGTGCTTCTCCAGAGAATGAAGCGGAGATTATCCAAGAGTTTCAAGAAAATTATCCTAATATTATTTACCAGAGAACTCAAGAACGAGAAACCCTCTACTGCGCTTGGAATCGCGCTATTAAACTAGCTAGGGGTTCCTATATCACCAATGGGAACACTGATGATCGTCGCTGTTTTAATGCTCTGGAAATTATGGCTAATTATCTAGATAACAATAGAGAGATTAGTTTAGTTTATGCCGATCAATTAATTACCACCCTCAAAAATGATACTTTTGCCACCACCCCAGCTTTAAAACATTGGAATTGGCCAAATTACTCCTATCAACAGATGCGTCAAGGTTGTTGTGTGGGTTCTCAACCAATGTGGCGAAAAATGCTGCACGATAAGTATGGTTATTTTCAGGAAAGTTTTCACTGTGCTGGTGATTACGAATTTTGGTTAAGAATCGGCAGTCAAGGGGAAAAAATGGCTTTGATTCCCGAGATTTTAGGGTTATATTATTTAAATCTCCAAGGTTTAGAACATGGCAGTAATGGTCAAGCATTAGAGGAACATTATCAAGTGTGTAAAATCTACGAAATTCCTCACCCAGAAATTAAGGAGCTAGAAATTAACCCCAATCTAGTTAAGATGGAAGATTTAGGCATAATTTTAAATAAGGATGAGCGAGAAAAATTACAAACAATTCAAGCTATCTCCCAGAATAAAACTCCAATTATTGTTATTGATGGCGTAATTTTTCAAATTGATCAAGGAAAATTAGCCAGGGTTTGGTCTTCAATTCTAGAGCATTGGAGTCAATTAGAATTTAGTCAACACATTGTTATTTTAGATAGAAATAACACCGCACCACGATGGGAAAAATTTAAATATTGGCCCGCAGAATCCTACGATTATAATTGTACGGGAAAGGATGCCAGAAAAATCCAAACTATTTGCGATCGCCTACAGGCTAATTTATTTATTTCCACTTTTTATACCAGTCCCTTAACCACTCCTTCTCTACTTTTGCTTGCTTCTGATTTCCCAGAAGAAAACGGCAATTTACCAGTAGATTTAGAAAAACACTATGCCATTTTATCCGCTTCTAGAATCATCGCTTTTTCCTCTGATATCGCCCAAAATTTAAGAAGGTTATATCCGAAAATTACCCCCGAAAAAATTGATATTATCGAGTTTTTTGAAGTTAATCAAAAACTGGCGGAAGAAATCAGTAATTTTCTCTGGTATGCGCTCAGTGAACGGAACGAATCAAGTCAGAATCAAGTCTGGTTAGAGTTAAGAAAATTACAGGAAGCACAACAGACAATGTATCTGAAACAACAGCAAGATTATGATACTATGCAAGAGATGGAAATATCACTAAGAGAATTAGAAAATAACCATAATAATCTTCAAACAAATAATCATAAATTACAGGAAGAAATTAACTACTTGTCCTCCCGTAAGGGAATAGTAAAAACCCTAGCGAAAACTTCTATTTTACTTCTTGCTAAGATCAAGAAAAAACTCCCAATATTTTAGGGAATTAAGAGAAAGTTTCCTAACAATGATTCCAATCCCGGCACGGCAGCGCCTAAAAGTGGTAAAGTAATGTTAAGAATTAGAGGAGAAAACACTGTGCCACATTCGATCGTCACTGGAATTTGTGAAGGGGTTGCCGATTGCGTTTCCGCTTGTCCTGTTGCTTGTATCCATCCGGGACCTGGTAAAAATGTTAAAGGAACCGATTGGTATTGGATTGATTTTGCCACTTGTATCGACTGTGGTATCTGTTTACAAGTATGTCCCGTCGAAGGTGCAATTCTGCCAGAAGAACGTCCCGATTTACAAAAAACTCCCTAATTTATCAGTTATCAGTTATCAGTTATCAGATGTAAGTTTTCAGTTTACTGTTTACTGAAAATGCTTCCCACTTCCCCATTCATAATTCATATTACTCTCTCCTATCTCCTTTTTACCTTACCATGGATTATCTTTTAGAAGTTGAACAAGTTTATGCTGGTTATGTGCAGGATTTATACATATTGCAAGGGGTTAACTTTCGCATTGCACCGGGGGAATTAGTCACGGTTATCGGTCCCAATGGTGCGGGAAAATCCACCCTCGCTAAGGCAATTTTTGGTTTATTAAAACCCAGTGCTGGAACTATCACTTTTAAGGGAAAAAATATCACTGGTTGGAAATCTAATCAAATCGTTCCCCTCGGTATGGGTTATGTTCCCCAAATTGCTAATGTTTTTCCATCCCTGAGCATCGAGGAAAATCTAGAAATGGGGGCTTTTACCAGTAAAAAAGCGATTAAACCCCTAAAAGAGCGCATTTATGCCATGTTTCCGCGTTTGGACGAGCGCCGTCGTCAGAAAGCTGGCACTTTATCCGGAGGAGAAAGACAGATGTTAGCCATGGGAAGAGCGCTGATGTTGCAACCGGATTTATTAATTCTCGATGAACCTTCGGCAGCTTTATCTCCTATCTTAGTAACCAGTGTTTTTGAACAGATAAAAGCGATTAATCAGACGGGAACTGCAATTATTTTAGTGGAACAGAATGCCAAAAAAGCCCTAATGATGTCCGATCGAGGTTATGTTTTAGAAAGTGGTCAAGATCGTTTTCAGGGATCGGGTCAAGATTTACTCAATAACCCGAAAGTAGGGGAATTATACCTCGGGGCGGCTTATCATGGTGCCAAACGAGATGATTAGGAATTTGTTAAGGATTTAGGGGGATTTTGATTTCTTCCCAGAATTTAGCGATAGGATAGTAATTGAGTACAAATCTCTACGGCCCTGATGTCAAGGTGGATAAGCCAGCAGACCCTAAATATATCTGTGGATATTTATTCATCGATCAAGACAATTGTGCTACTGCATTGAGAGCATAACTTTTAGTAATAAAAGGAGAAGTCATGGCTGTTAAAAGTCCTCCGTAATCAAGATTAAAACTGACTTCGCTTCCTACTTTTAACCTCTTGTTATGACTATCAAGAACTAGATGATCGCTACTAGAACCTAATATTTTTATCTCCTGACTTGTTTGTAATCCAGAGATAAGAATATCCTGTCTTCCTAATGCAATAATAACTCGACGGTGAATGCCTTGGTCGATAAAGCTGGGAACATTACCAAAAGCATCTCGACCAATTTCTCCAGAGGGTAGAGATGGTTTATCTTTGGATTCGATTACTTCAGCAATTAACCGAAAAGCATCGGTATATAAGCCAGGTATCACTTGTCGATTAACTGTTTCACAACCTAATAAAATTGATTCTCCTAAACGCAGATTATTAATCCGACCAACTTCGCTACTTTTTTGATACCATTGATAGTTAGCAGAATTGCCTCCTGAAATAATCGGTAATTTTATTAAAAATTCCTGCTCAATTGTATCTGTTAACACAGATAATTTGCTCATATTATGGCTATCAGGTTTAATCCCTCCATAACAAGCCAAATTACAACCCAGTCCAACAATTTTGATAAAGGGAAAAGCGAGGGTTTTTTTGATGAACTTGACGAGATCTTTCGGCAGTACACCTTCGCGTAAATCCCCTAACTCCGTCATGATAATAATGCGGTGTATTTTTTGCTTTTCTTGAGCATAATAGGAAAGTTCCTGAATTGTTGCTAATTCGGTATTTAAGCTGATATCTGCAATGTTAACCACTGATTCTGCTTGACTCAAGGCAGTACGCAACAGAACAAAAGTTGTCACTATTCCTGCTTGTTTCATTTTGAGAATATTTTCGATTCGAGAGTCAGCGATAAAGTTGACTCCACCTTGAATCATCGCCAAGGCGATCGAGGGATCACCCAAAATCGCTTTGGAAACTCCCATCACAGAAAGTCCCTTGCTGCCGTATAATTGGCAGAGTAAACGAGCATTATGGCGTATTTTCGGGAGAGAAATCTCGATTCTGGGCAAAAGGTCTTTCATCAGCCTATTTGCTCCCAATTGCCGGAATTGCAGCTAAAATTTCCCCTTTGATTTTCCGGTTTAATTTCGGAAAGCGATCGCATAAAGCTTGGACTAATTTCTCACATCCGTGTAACAAAACATCAGTAGTCGGTAACTGAAAATCTCGCTCATATTTGGCAATAATACGCTCAGTGGCTGCTGCGGTGAGATTTTCGTGATTAATCGCAATAGCGATAACTTTAGTGGGAGAAATTGCCTCAATTAGTGAAATTTCTTCCTGTAATTTTGGCATGGCTAAATGAGGAAAATCACAGCGAAATTTTCGGGCTGGTGGATGTTGTAAAATAATCCCATCGGGCCTACTTCCTTTCAAAATTCCCAGGGAACTCATAAAAGCAGGATGACTCAGAGAACTTTGTCCTTCCACTAAAATAATATCGGGTTTTTCTTGCTCAAAAGCTTGAACCACAGCATTTTCAATTTCACCGATGACAAATTGAGAAACCAAAGCATCGATCGAAACCCCATATCTTGCTCCCTGCATCAAGCTAGTTTGTCCAGTAGCGACTAAGACAGACTTAATACCCAAGCCTTGGAGAGTTTGATTAACTGCCACCGCAGTGGTCATTTTTCCGCAAGCACAATCGGTTCCTAAAAAGGCAATAACGGGGATATTTACTTGGGAAATTTGCCCGGTAAATACATGAAGATCAGCTAATTCTGGTGGTTTACGAATGTCTGTAATTTGTACACCATACTGACTAGCTTGCTCCCTAAATTCTAAATCCTCGGAGAAGAATTGATGCAAACCATTAATAATATCCATTCCTGCTGCCATTGCTTCTAAAATTAGCAGCCTTTCTAGGGGGGGAATAAACGCTTCTAAGGGTGCTTTGCCGTAGATATAACAATTGGGAACATCTCTAAGTTTTTCTAAGGCTGTTTGTAAATTGGCAAAAATGGGAATATGATTTTTTTTGTCTCCTAATGCTTCTCCCGCATCTTTTCCCGCTAAGGAACTATCCAGCACACCAACAATTGTATATATTTCTGATTGTCGGATCAAGCCAGCTGCCGTTTTTCCATCCACACGTCCAAACTGATTTTCACAGTAAATTAAAGCCGTTTTTTTCGTTGATCCCACTTTCTTAATCTCCTGAATATTAGATAATTGAAATTTCACTCCTAACTCCCAGTAAGTAGGGAGGCACAATTATTTGTAGGATGGTTTAGCGGTAGCGTAACATGAGCGGGCGTTGGTTTTCATGCTTCAACCCAACCTACGTTCATCTTATATTTAATTCCACCCACCTACTTAAGACTATTTATTCTTCTTCTTCTTCTTCTTCTATAGCATAATTATCTGGATCGATAATATCGTCTAATTCTTCTAAAATTTGCGAATCGGGATGAGCATCAGATTGACGTAATTTTAATCTTCCTGTCCGTTCTAACCAATAGAGAAGGGTTTCTTTGGAAGTTATCTGCATAACAGGAATTGCCTGATAGCGAGGTTCTTGACTAAGAGAAGGATTAAATTTCATACCTGTTGAATTTCCTTTGAGAAGTTATCTCTATTGGTGGTTCTATTGTTGATCACGAAGCAACCCACAAAAAACTGAAAAAAATTGTCAAGTTTAACAAAGTAAAAAAGTTCAGCTGTCAGATTTACTATTTGGACAGATAGATAGAGTCGGTTCCAATATATGCTCCCGATACTTGGGATGCAGACTCTATGGTGTAAATTAAAGTTTTCCTGTCTCGCTCAACTTAAATGTCAATCCTACGGTTTTTATCTAGCTAACGGAAAAGGTGATTAATAACACCAAAGCAACCAACAAAACCGCCCCTACTCCTTGCAAAATATACCATTTTTGCTGTTCTAAAGATGGGGATTTTGATAGATAAATCTTGGGTTCGCTACCATAGTTATTGATGATTCCTTCATCATCTACTGTATAGCCCTCTGGGAGAGGTATATTAAGTGATTGATAGTTTTGCCCGTTTATATCTAGTTTAACCTCAGCAGGAATTAATTCACTTCCATCGCTTGGGGAATAGACTGTCGCACCTGTCTCTTGATTAGATTTAGTAGAGTAGTGCATAATCATCTCTCTTCAAAATCTGAGTATAACACAGAATAAGGCGAAATGGTTTTTAGGCTAATTTTTTCCTAGGGCTTTAATCAGCAAATTTGGCTAATGTCGGCAAATTAAAGCAAAAAATATGATTTTATAACTTGACAAAGCTAGATAAAAACATTTAGTCAACTCGCTATTCACTTTTTAGCATACCAGCGCCATAAAACTCGGGCTAAACGTTGGGGATCGTGACGAACTTTGGCAGTAACTTCATCTTCTGCCATTACATTCGCTAAAACAATGCGATAACCCATTTTTCCCACCTCCTCGCGATCTAAAAAGACAGGATGACTATGCTCTTGGGCGTATAATTGTAGAGATTGGGGCGATGGTGCAGTTCTTTGGGCCAAAACCGCGTCAAAGACGCGTTCTTCGCAGACTCCTTCGATCGCTCGCAAATGATCTGCCACCGAATAATTATCCGTTTCCCCCGGCTGGGTCATAATATTACAAACATAGACGCGGGGGACTGTCACCTGTGCCAGGGCCTGACGAATTGCGGGAACCAACAAATTAGGGATAATACTGGTATAAAGACTACCCGGCCCGATGATAATATAATCTGCTTCCTTAATTGCCGCTAAAGCAGCCGGTAAAGCGACTGGATCGGCAGGATGACAGCCAATCTGACGAATTTGCCCCATAGCTTCGGTTATCTTTGATTCTCCCTCAATAATGCGCCCATCGGCTAACTTAGCCCAAAGACTAACATCGGTAAGGGTAGCAGGTAGCACTTTACCGCGAATGGCCAAAACTTTGGCACTAGCATCGATCGCCTGTTCCAGATCGCCGGTAATCTCGGTCATAGCGCTGATAAATAAATTACCAAAACTGTGGCCCGATAAACCATCCCCGGTATGAAAGCGATATTGAAACAATTCCGTTAATAACTTTTCCTCATCGGCTAAAGCGGCGATACAATTGCGAATATCCCCCGGGGGTAAAATGCCCATTTCCCGACGTAATCGGCCCGAAGAACCGCCATCATCAGCTACGGTGACAATAGCGGTGATATTGGAACTATACTGTTTTAAACCGCGTAAAAGCGTCGATAAACCCGTACCGCCACCGATCGCCACAATTTTTGGGCCGCGATGGAGACGACGATGGGCCCGTAGGCGATCGACTAATTCCTCCGATGCGTCTGGTTGTAGTGCTTCTGTAATCGTTTCGACGGTGCGACTCTGACCCCAGAATAACAAAAAGACACCCAGCAAAACCGCCAGCGGCCCGGAAACAGAATTGGGGACTAAACGTGCGGTCGTTTCTAATGCTTGGGAAACAAACTCTAAAAAGCGATTAACTGGGGTTAATTTTACCCAAATAGCCAAACCGAAGGAGGTGAGAAAAACGCCGGCTAAACTGATTAAAAGCCAGCGTTTGACAAAAAGACCGGGAGAAAGCCATTTAAACCAACGATTAACCCGTTTAGGCGTTTTTCTGCCCACAGAAGCGGCTATTTTCCCCTTCTGAGCGTTGAGTTCCCGTAGCGTCTGTTTAAATGGACTCATAGATGTGGCCTGGCAGCGAACGCATTGATTCTGGAGAGACTGTAGCCGAAAAAGGGGACAAACTCAAGCTGACCTAACCTCCCACTTGGGAATAGGCTGCCTCAGAAATTGTGGGAATATCGGCGTATTTGCCGATAACCGACTGTATAATGCTGTAAACACAGGCGGCAAATGCTCCCAAAAAGACGACGTTAAAAAGAGTTTCTACCACTAAATTCGCCCCACCCCTAGCGACGAAATCTAAGACCAATCGCAATAAAGACACCAAAATATCGATTAAAATCGCCTGCATGGTGTTAAACCGGATAAAATGACTGATGCGGGGATTGCGTACCACGGCGAAAAAGAGGACGAAAAAGATAATTAAACTGCCAAAGCTTCCCAGAGAACTATAGAGAAAAGCTAAGGGAGTTAAAACTATTACTAAGGCCGCTCCTAAAAAAGGAATTTGCTGAAAGATAGAGTCACCGAGGGCAAAAGCCGAATATAAGGGTAAAAGATATACTAAAGCTGCAAAAATGCGATCTTTTGTATCGGTTGAGCCGCGCCAAGTCATAATCTATTGTCTCCTGAGACTACTGCTAACTCTCTCCAAGATAACCCGGCAGCCCACCAGACTTCCCATAACCAAAGAAATTGATTGAGGCCGAACACTGTTGGGCCTCGATCGAGTTATTCTCAAACAGAGACGGGGTGCTTGATTTCCTGTAACAGAGCCAGATATTCCTCCTTAAAATACTTTAGGGTACTTAAAATCGGATTGGGAGCGCTTTGACCAAGACCACAAAGACTGGTTTCTTTGACCATCTGACAGAGATGTTCTAGGTTTTCGAGGTCGTGAATATCGGCCTTTCGAGCGATAATTTTGGCCAATAATTCAAACATTTGTACTGTTCCCGTGCGACAGGGGATACATTTACCACAGGACTCCTCGCGACAGAATTCCATATAGAATTTCGCCACTTCCACCATGCTGGTGGTATCGTCCATGACCACCATACCCCCGGATCCCATCATCGAACCGAGTTTGGCTAAGGATTCGTAATCCACGGGAGTATCGAGTAAATTAGCGGGAATACAACCCCCAGAGGGGCCGCCGGTTTGTACCGCTTTCACCTGACCATCGGGAACACCCCCCCCCATCTCCTCGACAATTTCCCGGAGACTAATACCCATCGGCACTTCAATCAGCCCATTATTGCGGATTTTTCCCGTTAAAGCGAAGATTTTTGTGCCTTTACTGCTGGCAGTACCGATATTGGCATACCAAGCGGCTCCCTCGCGGATAATAGCGGAGATATTAGCGTAGGACTCCACGTTATTAATCAGGGTGGGACAACCATCGAGACCCGATTGGGCCGGATAGGGGGGACGGGTGCGGGGAGTGCCGCGGCCGCCTTCGATAGAATGGATGAGAGCGGTTTCCTCTCCACAGACAAAAGCTCCCGCTCCGATGCGGATATCCACCTTAAAATCGAAAGTGGACTCGAATACTTGGGAACCCATTAAACCGAATTTTTTGGCCTGATTAATCGCTTTTTGCAGACGATCGATCGCTAGGGGATATTCGGCTCTAACATAGATATAACCATGATCGGCCCCCACGGCATAGGCAGCGATCGCCATTCCCTCCAGGACTAAATGGGGGTCACTTTCCAAAACACTACGGTCCATAAACGCCCCGGGATCCCCCTCATCGGCATTACAGATAACGTATTTTTGTTTACCCGGTTGTTTAGCTACCGTCGCCCATTTTAAACCGGTGGGATAACCCGCACCGCCCCGGCCGCGCAAACCGCTTTGGGTGATTTCCTCCACCACCTGGGCCGGAGTCATCTCGTAGAGGGCCTTGTAGAGAGATTGATAACCCCCGACGGCGATATATTCCTCAATGCGATCGGGATCGATTTTACCGCTATTTTCCCGGACAATTTTGACCTGATGGGAGAAAAAGGGATGTTTTGAGTCCCCTAATTGCACCTCGGTTTTGCCGCCGTTTAAGGCCGCAATAATGCTGGCCGCAGTTTCCGGGGTGACTTCTTCGTATAGGAGATCCTGGGGATCCACTTCCACCAACGGACCGCGACCACAAAAACCCATACAACCGACCCCCACCACTTCGACTGTATCCTCTAGGTGTGCCTCTTTGACGGCAGTGGCGAGGTTTTTTTCGATTTGGAGGGAGTTAGCAGCCTGGCAACCGGTGGAAGTGCAACAATGCACCCGGATGCTTTTTTGTCTAGCTTTTTCTTTTGCGGCCACTGCCAATAATTCTTGTAAGTCCATATTCTTCTCAATCCACTAAAGTGAAAAATTACTGGGAGAAACTCTGTAGTTTCGCCAAGACAGTTTCCGAATCTTGTTTCGGGGCCACGACTCCATCGAAGACCACGGCCGGTGCAATCCCACAGGCCCCGATACAACGGGCCGACACTAGGGAAATTTCTCCATCGGCGGTGGTTTCTCCCACTTTGACATCAAAGCTGTTTTCGATGTCTTCGAGGATTTTGCCGCTGCCTTTGACATAACAAGCAGTCCCCATACAGACGATACAGGTGTGTTTTCCCGCCGGTTTCAGGGAAAAGAGATGATAGAAGGTTGCTACCCCATAGACGCGACTGAGGGGCAGTTTTAGCGCCCGGGCAACGTAGAGGAGAACATCTTCTTCTAGGAATCCGAAGGCCTCTTGGGCTTTGTGCAGGACTTCAATCAGGGCTGATTGATTATATCCTGCTCGCTTCATGGTGATGTCGAGGACTTTGAAGCGTTTATCGCCACTGGGATGCTCTTTTTTCTCCGTTTGAGGAGGATTGGCAGTTTGCATAAATCTTAACCAAATAAATTTTAGGGGCGATGACGGGAAAAAGATGGAGAGTTGTCGGTTTTCCTTGGTCATCTCCCTGCTTTTATTCTGACACTGGCTCCGGAGGGCGATCGATAACTTTATCTTTCCTTTAGTTATTGGGGGATATTCAGTTATCAGTGACCAGTTATCAGTTATCAGTCAGGGATTAGGAGATGGGGTAAAAAGCTGCACTTGTCTCAACACTATAACACCCTGAAGCAATGGTTTTTTTGCGGGAAGCATCCCCCTCTCCTCGTAGGTTAAAGGGATGAGGTCATAACAATATGTTGCCAAAGGCGACTTTTCAGAATACAATAGATAAGAGTAGTCATTCATCGCTCAGATTAGTTAAGATGACATTACATGACTAATAATATTGACCATGATCGCTTATTTAAGGAGTTAATCTCCACCTTTTTTCTCGAATTTATCGAGTTATTTTTTCCTCAAGTAATGGATTATTTAGATAGAGACTCGATTACTTTTTTAGACAAAGAAGTATTTACCGATGTCACGGAAGGAGAAAGGTATGAAAGCGATTTAGTCGCACAAGTTAAGTTTCGAGGAAAAGAATCTTTTTTTCTGATTCATGTCGAGGCGCAGGAAAGTTCCCGCAACTGGTTTAATCGGCGAATGTTTACTTATTTTGCTCGCTTTCATGAGAAATTTGTCTTACCGATTTATCCGATTGTAATTTTTTCTTATTCAAAGCCAAAAAGAGAAGCGATTAGTCAATATGTAGTCGATTTTCCCGATTTTAAGGTATTAGAATTTAACTATCAAGTAGTGCAGTTAAATCGATTAAATTGGCGAGATTTTCTCAATCAACCGAATCCGGTTGCTTCAGCTTTGATGGCTAGGATGAACATTGCCGAGAAAGAGCGAGCTAAGGTAAAAGCGGAATGTCTGCGCTTGTTAATTACTTTAAGATTAGATGCGGCAAGAATGCAATTAATTTCTGGATTTATTGATACTTATCTCAATCTAAATCCAGTGGAAGAGATACAATTCCAAGAAGAGATTAGCACATTTAGTCAACCCGTACAGGAGGGAGTTATGCAAATTACCACCAGTTGGATGCGTCAAGGTATCGAACAAGGTATCGAACAAGGTATTGAACGCGGTATTGAACGCGGTATTGAACGCGGTATTGAACGCGGTATCGAACGGGAAAAGACATTGATTCTTCGTCAACTTAAACGAAAGTTAGGGGAGATTAATCCTTTATTAGAAACTCAAATTATGGAGTTAAGTATTGATGATGTCGAAGTATTAGGAGAAGCTTTATTCGACTTCTCTACGGTTGAAGATTTAATCAATTGGTTAAATACTTTAACTGCCTAGTTTTGACGTTAGCGATCGCCTTCTGACAACAACCCACTAAAATTGTCATAATGAACCAAACAACCGCTAATTATGATGAACCCTGGAAAGAAGCATTAAGCGAGTATTTTGAAGCGTTTTTAAGCTTCTTTTTTCCCGAAGTTCACCAATTAATTGATTGGACAAAAACTCCCGAATCCCTAGAAAAAGAACTCAAACGGATTACCGCTTCAGCAAAGACAAAAAAACGTTTCGCTGACAAACTCTATAAAGTCTGGTTACTCAGGGGTGAAGAAGTCTGGATTTTGATTCATATTGAAATTCAAAGCCAATACGAAGAAAATTTCCCTCAGAGGATGTATATTTATAACTATCGGGCCTTTGATTTGTATCAGAAACCGGTTATCAGTCTCGCTATATTAGGAGATGAACGAGTAAATTGGCGACCAGATTCCTATAATTATACTATCGCCGGCTGTGAAGTGAGTTTGAAATTCCCAACGGTTAAATTACTGGACTATGAGGAAAGATGGTCAGAACTAGAAGCAAGTAGCAATCCCTTTGCTATAATAGTCATGGCACACCTGAAAACAAAAGCGACTACTGGGAAGCTGCCACAACGGGAACAGTGGAAGTGGAGGTTAATCAGGGGATTATATGAAAAGGAGTTCGAGAGGGAACAGATAATTAAACTGTTTGAAATCATCGACAATATGATGACTTTATCCCCTGAATTGCAGTCAAGTTTAGAGAATAAAATTAAACAATTTGAGGAGGAAAGAACCATGCCTTTAATGAGTAATATGGAGTTACGAGGAATGGAACGTGGTAAGGAAATAGGCAAGGAAATTGGTAAGGAAATTGGAGCGTTAGAAAATGCTCGTAACTATATTAAAACGGTGCTGAAAACGCGATTGGGTGACATTCCAATAGACATTGAGCAAGCTGTGGATAAAATTGTTGTATTATCGATTTTAGACGAGTTACTGAAATCGGCATTAACCGTTAATTCTTTTGATGAGTTGCATCAACTTTTAGAACAATAGTCTCAGTAATTTTCTTCTCCAATGAACCTAACAACCGCTAATTATGATGAACCCTGGAAAGAAGCATTAAGCGAGTATTTTGAAGCGTTTTTAAGCTTCTTTTTTCCCGAAGTTCACCAATTGATTGATTGGACAAAAATTCCCGAATCCCTAGAAAAAGAACTCAAACGGATTACCGCTTCAGCAAAGACAAAAAAACGTTTCGCTGACAAACTCTATTCAGTTATCAGTTACCAGTTATCAGTTATCAGTGACTAATTGGAAGCAAGTAGCAATCCCTTTGCTATAATAGTCATGGCACACCTGAAAACAAAAGCGACTACTGGGAAGCTGCCAGAACGGGAACAGTGGAAGTGGAGGTTAATCAGGGGATTGTATGAAAAGGAGTTCGAGAGGGAACAGATAATTAAACTGTTTGAAATCATCGACAATATGATGACTTTATCCCCTGAATTGCAGTCAAGTTTAGAAAGTAAAATCAAACAATTTGAGGAGGAAAAAACCATGCCTTTAGTAAGTAATATGGAGTTACGAGGAATGGAACGTGGTAAGGAAATAGGCAAGGAAATTGGTAAGGAAATAGGCAAGGAAATTGGTAAGGAAATTGGCGCGTTAGAAAATGCTCGTGATTTTGTCAAAACAGTTTTGCAAGCTCGCTTAGGTGAAGTTCCTTTAGATGTGGAACAATACCTGAATAAAGTTTCGGTACTATCTACATTACAAGAGATTGTTAAATTAGCAGCTACCGCTAATTCTCTCGCAGAATTTAAGCAGTCTTTGGCAAGAATCCAATAATCTTATCCTAATATCTAGAAAACGGGTTCCTTCGAGAAACCCGTTTTCTTGTAATAAATGTTAATTTTTGTTATATCCCCCTTGAAAGATTGGGGATTGTTAGGCTAAAACTGTTATCAATAAACTTTTGCTGTTAATGTCATGACTTCTACCCTTTTGTCGATTCTTCCTGCTGTTGACGATGTTTTGTTCAATTTCGCTCAATCTGATGGCTTTTGGGCGAATTTGGCTATCGCTTTTGGCACAAGTTATGATGTGGTTAAAGCGACGCAATTACGACAACAGTGGCAAAGCCGAAATTTTAGTCAAATTCCCCCAATTGAGGTACTCAGTGATGAAGTTTTGGGGACGGCGAATGGTGCTTATGCCAGCAGTACCAATAAGATTTATCTATCAGCATCTTTTTTAAATACGGCCTCGTCAGCATCGATAGTTAATGTAATTTTAGAAGAAATTGGGCATTATGTGGATGCTCAAATTAATCAGACAGATAGCGCGGGAGATGAGGGAGCAATTTTTGCGGAGTTGGTGCAAGGTAATAGTCTGGATGCGGCAACCTTAGACGCTTTACGAGGAGAGAATGACCAGACAACAATTATAGTCAATGGGGAAATTATTCAAGTAGAACAGGCGGATTTTACGGGGACTAATGGGAATGATAATATTACGGGAACATCTACAAGTGATAATATTTTTGGGTTAGATGGCAATGATACTTTAAGTGGTTTGGGGGGAAACGATAATATTTATGGAGGTAATGGTAATGACTCTCTTGACGGTGGGGATGGAAGTGATTACTTTACGAATGATGCAGGTAATGACACGATAAATGGTGGTAGTGGGACTGATCGCTATAAGGTTGACTACAGTAGTGCTAGTAGCGGTTTAACCATGACCTACAATACCACTACCGGGAGTGGGACGATTACTGTCGGTACGGAAACTGATACCTTTACTTCGATTGAGAGTTTTGAAGGGTTTAAGGGAACTGAGTATAATGATGTCATTTTTGGCGGTACAGCAAGTGAATATTATGATGGTGGACTCAAAGGTGGAAGTGGTAACGATACTATTTCAGGTAATGCTGGTAGTGACTACATTTATGGAGAAGATGGTGATGATGTCCTCAATGGGGGTGCTGATAATGATCAACTTTATGGTGGTAGTGGGAATGATAGCCTCAATGGTGATGCAGGAAATGATTACTTTACCAATGAGGACGGTGAGGACGGTAATGACACGATAAATGGTGGTAGTGGGATTGATCGCTATGAGGCTGACTACAGCTATGCTAGTAGCGGTTTAACCATGACCTACAATACCGCTACCGGGAGTGGGACGATTACTGTCGGTACGGAAACTGATACCTTTACTTCGATTGAGAGTTTTTACGGGTTTAAGGGAACTGAGTATAATGATGTCATTTTTGGCGGGACAGAAAGTGAATATTATGATGGACTCAAAGGTGGAGGTGGTAACGATACTATTTCAGGTAATGCTGGTACTGACTACATTTATGGAGAGAATGGGAATGATGTCCTGAATGGGGGTGTAGGTAATGATAACATTTATGGTGGTAATGGTAATGATCTCCTCAATGGTGATTCAGGAGATGATTACTTTACCGGCGATGAAGGCGATAATGACACGATAAATGGTGGTGCTGGTAGTGATCGCTATCATGCTGACTACAGCTATGGTAGTAGTGGTTTAACCATGACCTACGACACCGCTGGGAGTGGAACGATTACTGTCGGTACGGAAACTGATACCTTTACTTCGATTGAGAGTTTTAACGGGTTTAAGGGAACTGATTATAATGATGTCATTTTTGGCGGTACAGCTGTTGAGCAACTCTATGGTAGAGGGGGTAACGATACCATTTCAGGTAATGCTGGTAGTGACTACATTTATGGAGAGAATGGTAATGATGTCCTCAATGGGGGTGCTGATAATGATCAGCTTTATGGTGGTAATGGGAATGACACCCTACAAGGAACAGATGGCGGTACAGGAGAATATGATTATTTAGTAGGAGGTTCAGGAAACGATCGCTTTATCCTTGCAGATACGACAAAGACCTTCTATGATGACGGTTTGACAGCTACTGAAGGTACTAGCGACTACGCGCAAATTACCGACTTTAGCACCACTGATGACACAATTCAGCTACGGGGTTCAAGTAGTGACTATCTCTTAACAGTTTCTAGTTCCACTACTAAGCTCTACATCAACAAACCAGGCAGCGAAGCAGATGAACTGATTGCTTATATCAGTAATCAAACAGCATTAAGTCTAACTGCTAGTTATTTTAGCTATGTTTCTAGTCCTACTCTTCCCACCATCACCCTTGCGGTTGCTCCTAGTAGTGTTACCGAAGATGGGACAACTAACTTAGTCTATACCTTCACCCGCACCGGAGTAACCACTAATTCTTTAACTGTTAACTATACAGTTAGTGGGACAGCAACCAATGGAACCGATTACGCTTCTATTCCCACCAGTGTCACCTTTGCTGCTGGTTCATCCACTGCGACTGTAACAGTTGACCCGACTGCTGATACTACTGTTGAAGCGGATGAAACCGTCGCTTTAACCCTCACTGCGGGGACTGATTATACGATAGGTACGACTACTCCAGTTACGGGGACAATTAATAATGATGACAGTGCCTCTATTTCAATCAATGACGTAACTGTTAGCGAAGGAAATAGCGGGACTACCAATGCAGTCTTTACCGTCACCCTTTCCAATCCAGTTGATACATCTGTCACCCTCAATTACTCTACAGCCAATGGAACCGCTACCACAGCAGATAATGATTATACAGCGATTGCTACTACTCCCTTAACCTTCAATGTTGGGGAGACTTCTAAGACGATTACTGTTGCTGTCAATGGCGATACTAAAGTTGAAAATAACGAGACTTTCTTCGTCAATCTGAGTAACTTACAAGCCAATGGTCGTAATGTTACGATAACCGATAATCAAGGACAAGGTACGATTAATGATGACGATAGCACTGTCACCTCGCAACTCTCCATCAATGACATCACCGTGGTGGAAGGTCAAAATAGTAATGCAATCCTCACCGTCACTGTAAATAATCCAAGTACACAACCAATTAGCGTCAACTATACCACTGCACCCATTAACGCTACCGCCAATGTAGATTACACTAGCAAAACTGGAACTATCACCATTGCACCTAATACTGCCACCGCTACTATTAGCATTCCCATCCTCAATGATAACCTCAATGAACCTGATGAAGCTTTTACAGTAACCCTGTCAAATGCGGTTAATGCTACCATCAATCCCGACGAAGCAATTGGACAGGTAATTATTACTGACACCCTACAAAGCAGCATTACTCGAACCTTACCCAATAATGTGGAAAACCTCAGACTAATTGGCAGTAATAATATTAATGGTACGGGTAACGCTGCTAACAATAAAATTACCGGAAATAGCGGTAACAATATCCTCGCTGGTGCTAATGGTAACGATATTTACTGTTTCAATGCTTCAACCCAATTAGCAAGCGATACCATCCAAGAAACTACCACCGGCGGTATCGATACCCTCGACTTTACTGGGACAAATACCGCAGTAAGAGTTAACTTGGGGACTACTGCTGTCCAAACCGCCGTTACCAATAATCTAAAATTGACTTTTTCGGCAAATAACACCATCGAAAATATTATTAGCGATAGCGGTAATGACCGACTAACCGGGAATAGCCTTAATAATACTCTAACTGGTCGTGGTGGCAACGATCAATTAACCGGTCAAGACGGAAACGATAGCTTAATTGGTGGTTTTGGTGATGATTTACTTACTGGTGGTAATGGTAGCGATAATTTTATCTTCAATAGTAGTAATTTAGGCATCGATGCCATCAGCGATTTCACCCCCGGCAGTGATAAAATAGTATTAAGTAAAGCCATCTTTACTGCCTTACAAAGTATCATTGGCAATGGCTTCAGTCAACCGGCTGAATTTGCCAGCGTCGCTGACGATGATTTAGTCGCCACTAGCAGTGCTTTTATCGTTTACAGTAACAGCAGTGGCAGTATCTACTACAATCAAAATGGTAGTGCTGCTGGTTTAGGAAGTGGCTTTGAATTTGCCAATTTGTTGACTGTTCCTACCCTGATAGCGGCTGATTTCACACTGATAAATTAACCTGGCCACACAGAGAAAAAGGGTTTCTTGAAGAAACCCTTTTTCTGGACTTGTGTTAAGGGCTAACCACAGAAACCAAAAACCTACCTAAAGCTTTTTAAAGCTACTCATTTCTGTAGCTAGGTAACTAAAATAAGTAACTTTGGCCACCGATAGATTTTAAGAACGTTATCAGGTATAATCAAGATATGAAGCTAGTTGAACGTCATATTATCAGTCAAAACCATCCCTTCTGGTCAGAAATCGACCATTATGCCTTTTTGTCAAAAAATTTGTTCAATCTAGCTAACTACCATTATCGCCAATATTTCTTTGAAAACTCCCAAAAACTGAGTTTTAATCAACTCTATCATCTGGTATCTAAAACCTCAGATTATTTAGCTTTACCCACGAAAGTGAGCAAGCAGATAATCAGAAGATTAGATCAGGCTTGGATTAGTTATTTTGCCGCTTTTAGAGCTTGGAAAAAACACCCTGAAAAATTTTTAGGAAAACCTAAAATTATTAAGTATAAGGACAAAACCAAAGGAAGAAACCTGCTAATATATTCTCAGGAATCAATTTATAAAAAACCTCTAAAAGAAGGAATTTGTCACTTGTCTATGAGCGACTTAAAAATTACCACTTCCCGAAGAGAAATAATTGAGGTGAGAATTGTCCCCAAAAGTAGCTGTTATGTCATTGAAATAGTCTATGAAAGACGGTCGGAAACCACAGATAAACAAGAGATAGCTGGGATAGATTTAGGAGTTAATAACTTAATGGCTGTAACTACAAATCAAACAGGTGTAGCACCTCTTTTGGTAAATGGCAGACCGTTAAAAGCAATTAACACCTTCTACAACAAACAACGTTCCCACTTACAATCTCAACTGAAAACCCAAAATAATCAACACTCATCTAAGAGATTGATACTCCTAACCCATAAACGAAACTGTCGAGTAGAAAATTATCTACACACAGCCAGTAAAAGAGTAATAGATTGGTGTATTATTCATCAAATAGGGACATTAATAATTGGGCATAATGAGCGGATAAAACAATCTCTTAATCTAGGAAAAAGGAATAATCAACAATTTGTTAATATTCCCCATTATAGATTAATAGAAATGTTAACCTACAAAGCTCAATTAAAAGGAATAAAAGTCATAATAACTGAAGAATCCTATACCTCACAATCCAGTGCTTTAGATAGGGATGAGTTACCTAAATATGGTGAAGAAAAACCATTATTTAAGGGAAAAAGGTTAACTAGGGGACTTTATAAAATGGGAACAAATCAGTTGTTAAATGCCGATGTCAATGGGTCATTTAACATCATTAGAAAAGTAATTCCTGATGTCATTGACCAGGGAATAAAGGGTTTGCCGTTTAATCCTGTAGTGCTTGACCCACTTGTTAGTGAGCCTGTCGAACTACGAATGACTAAGCTTTCAGGCTTTTAAGTAAGTTTGAGTAAGTTTAGTTGAGCGGTTACAGGTTCACCCATAGACTGACATCGAAAACAAAACACCCCGGGAGAGCGAGAAAGCAAAAACGAGGGAAATATTAAGAATTATGTAAAAAGCTTGACAAATAGGCAAAAGTGCAGTAGGTAAAACCGAGGACTAAGCTAACCGGTGGATAGGATGCACAATCAGTATTCAGGTCTTGATTCGGTAGGGCCAGCACTCAAATTAATATCCGCAACCATAGAGAAAAGGTTATATAAATCTAACTAATCATTGACTTGAGTAATTGGTATTTTACAAATCCCTGAAAGCAAGTCACCATAGGAATTAAGCAAATGCAGTTCCGCATCAAATCCTGTGGGAGATAGAAATTATGGTTGCTTTAATCACCCCAAAACCGGCTAAAACCAGCCGTTTAACCACACAAATCCAAGAAATCGCCGAAAATACTTTTACCCTGCGCTGTTTGGATTGGGACCGCGATCGCTTTGATATCGAATTTGGTTTAGAAAACGGTACCACTTATAACTCTTTTGTTATTCAAGGGGAAAAAACCGCTCTCATTGATACATCTCACCGCAAATTCGATCGCCTTTATCTGGAGGAATTAACTAAACTAATCCACATCAATCATCTTGATTATTTAATTATCAGTCACACCGAACCCGACCACAGTGGTTTAGTCAAAGAAGTTTTAGAATTAGTCCCAGAAGTTACCGTGGTGGGGGCAAAAGTTGCCATGCAATTCCTCGAAAACATGGTACACAGACCCTTTAAACAGTTAATAGTTAAAAGTGGTGATACTTTAGATTTAGGTAATGGCCATGTCTTAGAATTTGTTGCGGCCCCTAATCTTCATTGGCCTGATACTATCTTCACTTTTGATGCTAAAACTGCCACCCTTTTTACCTGTGATGCCTTCGGAATGCACTTTTGTGACGATCAAACCTATGATCGAGAAAAAGACCTGCTAGAAGGCGATTTTCAAACCTATTATGACTGTCTGATGCGACCGAATGCTCGTTCGGTTTTAGGGGCAATTAAAAGGATCGAGAAATTTGAGATTAATCTCATTGCCACCGGTCACGGACCCCTATTAAAACACCATATTTCTGATTGGGTGGGACGCTATCAAACTTGGAGTCAAGAACAAACTTCTGCTGATACTTTAGTGACTGTATTCTTTACCCAAGATTACGGACAAAGCGAACATTTAGCTACTATGATTAGTCAGGGTTTGACTAAAACTGATGTGGTGACAGAATTAGTCGATATGAATAATGCTGATCCCCACGAAGTCAGAGAATTGATCAATCAATCTAAGGGAGTTATCATCGGAATGCCTCCCCAATCTTCCCCGATTAACCAGACGATTTTAAGCACGATTATTGCTTCAATTAATGGCAAACAAGCGGTGGGATTATTTGAGTCAGGAGGTGGGGAAGATGAACCAATTTTCCCCTTAAGAAATAAATTACAGGAAATCGGGGCGATCGAAGCTTTTCCTCCTCTTTTAGTTAAAGACAATACCAATCAATCCCTCGATTTAATTGCCGATGAAGCAGGAACCGACCTCGGCCAATGGTTAAGCCGAGAAAAAACAATTAAACAAATTAAATCGATTAATAACGACTTAGAAAAGGCTCTAGGACGTATTAGCACCGGATTATACCTAATTACTTCCCAAAAAGCCGATTTATCTAGTGCCATGATTGCCTCTTGGGTGACACAAGCAAGTTTAAATCCTTTAGGTGTGGCGATTGCAGTGGCTAAAGATCGAGCAATGGTATCCTTTTTACAGCCTAGCGATACCTTTGTTTTAAATGTTTTAGCTGAGGATAATTACCAGAAATTAATGAAACATTTCCTCAAGCGTTTCTCTCCCGGTGCCAATCGTTTTGAAGGCATTAAAACCTACACTGCTAACAATGGATCACCAATTTTAGCCGATGCCTTAGCTTACATAGAATGTCAAGTCACCAGTCGTTTAGATTGCGGCGATCATTGGGTAGTTTATTGTACCGTTAATAGCGGACGAGTTGCTCGTTTAGATACCTTAACTGCTGTCCATCATCGCAAAGTTGGCAACCATTATTAACAGTTATCAGTTATCAGTTATCAGTTATCAGGAGGCAGGAGGCAGGAGATTATTTTTATTTATTCTTCCCATCACCCTACTTCCCCACTTTCCTAACACCAAATTTTATCAATTTTAGGAGCAATAAAATGTACGAACCAATTAAAAAACCTTCCCCAATGATGGTGAGAGTAGTACAAGTCTTAGAAATGATTCAAGATTTAATTGTCATTTCTCTCTGTATTGGTTTATTTAGCTTCATGGTGTTAGAAGTCAGAGAAATGTTTATGTCTCTGCTGCCACCGATTCAATTTCGGATTATTACCGCCGATATTTTATTCCTCTTAATTCTAGTAGAATTGTTCCGATTGTTAATTATTTATTTGCAAGAAAAACGAGTTTCTATCGGTGTTGCTGTGGAAGTTTCGATCGTCTCGGTTTTGCGAGAATTAATTGTCAGAGGAGTCCTAGAAACTAATTGGACACAAGTATTAGCCGCCTGTGCTTTTCTAATAGTTCTCGGCACATTAATGGTGTTAAGAGTTTGGCTTCCTCCCACCTTTGAAGGTATCGATCCCGAACAAAAAGTTTCTGAGCGTTATCGTCAACATTTAGTTAAAGACTTAACTGAAATAAACAACAAAATTTAGTCAGTTATCAGTTATCAGTTATCAGTTATCAGTTATCAGTTATCAGTGAGAAGGGGATAGGAAAATGGGGTAATAGGGTAATGGGGAGATAGAGTAATTTCCCCTAAAACCCTACTCCCCCAACACCCCACACCCCACACCCAACACCCCACACCCAACACCCCACACCCAAATTAACAACTATGACCACTACTACCTTAATTGCTAATACTGCTATCAATAATCGCCCCCGCGATGTTCAAACCGCCGAAATTGCCGATCAAACTTGGGTTTTTCGCTCGCGTACTTGGGACAGATTAAAATTTGAAATAGAATATGCTCGTCAACGGGGAACCACCGCTAATTCCTATCTTATCTGGGGCGATAAAACCGCCTTAATCGATCCTCCTGGAGAATCCTTCACCGAAATTTATTTAGAAGAAATTCGTCAATATGTCCCCTTACATCGTCTTGATTATCTAATTCTAAGTCACGTTAATCCCAACCGTATCGTCACTTTAAGGGCATTATTAGCCGAAACCCATCAAATCACCATCCTCTGTTCTAAAGCTGCCGTCAATACCCTGAAAAATGCCCTGCCTGATGCCCAAATTTTGGGCATACGAACCGATGAAATCCTTGATTTAGGGCAGGGTCATCAACTCAGTTTTATTAATGTCCCTACCCCCCGCTGGCCTGATGGAATCTGCACTTTTGACCAAAAAACCCAAATTTTATACAGCGATAAATTCTTTAGTGTGCATCTGTGCAGTGACGATATTTGGGATAAAAATTGGAAAGAATTAGACGCAGATCGTCGTTATTATTTTGATTGTCTCCATGCCGTGCAATCTAAAACAGTAGAAACAGCCCTCGACAAAATTAAAGAATTTCCCGCCCAATATTATGCACCTGCCCACGGTCCGATAATTCGTTATAGTCTTAGTCGTCTTGCCCACGATTATCGCTATTGGTGTCAAGAACAAAAAACTCGACCCCTACAAGTGGCTTTATTATATGCTTCTGCCTACGGAAATACTGCCACCCTCGCCCGCTCGATCGAACGAGGATTATTAGAAAATGATCTGGCCGTAGAATCAATAAATTGTGAGTTTGCCACCCCCACCGAAATTAGTCAAGCGATCGAAAATTGTGACGGATTTATTATCGGTTCTCCCACCTTAGCTGGTCACGCTCCTACCCAAATTCAAACCGCTTTAGGAATCGTTCTTTCCACGGCAGCAAAAACTAAATTAGCTGGGGTTTTTGGTTCCTACGGTTGGAGTGGGGAAGCTGTAGATTTAATTGAAACTAAACTCAAAGATGCCAATTATCGCCTCGGTTTTGAGTCTTTGCGCGTGCGTTTTAGCCCCACAGAAAGCAGTTTACAAGCAGGTTATTCAGCCGGAGAAACCTTCGCCCAGACCTTGAAAAAAACCAAAAAATTGCGGGTTCCCCAACAGGGAATGACCGAAACACAAATCGATCGCACTGCCCAGGCCGTTGGTCGGATCGTCGGTTCCCTTTCTGTTCTCACCACTCGTCAGGGCGAGGATCATGCTGGTTTCTTGACCTCTTGGGTATCTCAAGCCAGTTTTAACCCCCCGGGGCTAATTATCGCCGTTGCTGACGAACAAGCCGCCGATCGCCTAATTAACTCCAGAACCGCCTTTACCTTGAATATTCTCAAGGAAGGGCGCAATTTACGCCGCCATTTTTCCAATTGCATCAAATCCGGCAGCGATGTCTTTACGGAATTAGAAACCCAAGTCGGGGAAAATGGCTGTCTGATTTTAAGCGAAAGTCTCGCCTATCTAGAGTGTACGGTCAAAGAGCGACAACTCTGCGGCGATCGCTGGTTAGTCTATGCCACGGTCGAGCGGGGTCAAGTTTTGGATGGTAACGGTGTCACCGCCATCGGTCATCGCAAATCCGGTAGTCAGTATTAAAACTGGACTAACGGGGCAAAGTTCCTGACTTTCCCCGTGTAATCAGCCTAGATTTCTGGGAAACGAATGTTATGTTATTATCTAAGGCTGTCCGACCGGGCCATTTTGTCTTTGTTTCCCCATGAAAAAATTGCCGCTAATCCTATCGGTGGGGAGTGTCGCTTTATTGTTGGTGGGATGTCCAGCTTCTGACCAAGCTAATCAATCCCCACCGATTACCCAAGAAACCCCCACCCCCTCTCCCAGTCCCCCGGCTGCCCAACCACCCGCCTTTAGCAATCCTAGGCAACCGGCTACCGAACCAGCCACCCTCAGGATACCTGGATTGATTCCCGCCACCGATCCCGACCAAAAACGGGCAGAAATTAATCGCGGTCGCAGGGATCCCTTTGCCCCCTTTCCCGTACAACCAAATATTACAATCACAGTGGCGGAAGAACCCCCGGCTGGGACTCCGGTGGGTACCGCACCCGCACCAATGGGCAATCCTCCCACCCCCAGACCACCGATAGTGAAAGGGCCGCCACCACCACCGCAACCGACGGAAGCGGAAGAAGTGCAAGTATCGGGCATTCTCCGGTTGCCTACCACCCCTATGGCGATCGTGAAAGCCCCCGGAGAAGCCACGGAACGTCGAGTTATCCCCGGTTCTACCCTCTCTAATGGTTTAATTTTAGTTAAAGCGATCAATACTAATCCCGATAACCCCTCTATTGTCTTAGAACAATACGGTCAAACTATTACCCGTCGCCTAGGGGATGGTGTCCCCGAACCCGCCACCGCACCGCAGGCCTCGATCAGTTATAATATTCCCGAATCAGGAGAATAAAACCCGTGCGATCGATTGCTATTCAACAAAAACAAACTATTATTTATCCGCGAATGCCCTTGGCTATCTATCGAGAATTAGCCAGCCATTTACAACAGGTTCAAGGTGTGGAAACCCATCTCACCCCCCAGCAGTTCCAACAATTCGATTATCACCAAAGTCAGATCAGTAGTCTAGAAATTAACTATACCGAGACTTTTCAGGAAAGCGATCGCCCTCTGGTCACGGCAATTCTCGGTTATTATGCCCAACGTCACGGCTCCTATCAGCTTTCGTAAGCTTTCTCTCCTCACCTTTTCCCCGATTACCGACTTTCTTCTTAAAAACTAAAGGTATTTTATAGGATTTATCTTAATGCTGGGGATGATGCCAGATATCGTCATACTTCATCTAAACTTAAGTAGGGTTTGCGGCAAAAAGTACGGGCGAAGCATTCGGATAGAAAATCTACGGTTTCACCGATAGGTTATTGCCCGAATGCTTCGCCCCTACAGGACGTAGGGTTCATTCATGAATCAACCCTACCTTTTATAAAAATTAAAATCTTTCTGATTTTAAGCCACCGACGACCAGAGGTAGTCACTGATAACTGATAACTGATAACTGATAACTGATAACTGAAATGACCCTACCCAATTCCCTAGAAGAAACAATCCTGCAAGCGAAAGCCGCCACCCAACTGGCTCTAGAATCGGGAGCTAGACGCATACAAGTGGAATTAGTTATTCCAGAAATTGCTCTACAAGCGCAAGCTTTAGCCCTTGATTTTACCTCTATTTTTGACGGTTATGGTTCTGGTTTAAGGGTAATTT
Source organism: Microcystis protocystis FBCC-A270 (assembly GCF_050500235.1). Classification (NCBI taxonomy): domain Bacteria; kingdom Bacillati; phylum Cyanobacteriota; class Cyanophyceae; order Chroococcales; family Microcystaceae; genus Microcystis; species Microcystis protocystis. The sequence goes on along the minus strand of NZ_CP191407.1, from coordinate 2,611,087 downwards.
TTCCCGATACTGGAGCCGCCATGTTAGCTCGACGGGATTGGGGAGAAACAGTTTTTCAACTGGGAGATTTAGGTAGTCGTTTTATTCCCATCGAAAACAAAATTAAGCCCGAAGATGAAGCTTTTTTAGTTGTTTGTCCCTCCTCGGTGGAGATTAATTCCGTAGAAAAACTCTGTAACCTGGCCGAAGATCGTCCCGTAGTTCTTCTAATTCCTCAATTAGAAGATGTATCGGTAGTGGGTATCGGTTACGCAGCCCGACAATTGCGAGAAAGATTTTTAAGTATCCTAGAAAGTTGTTATTATTTTCGTCCCTTGGAATCAGCGATCGTTTATCGTTCCTATCCTTCCTTGTGGCAAGTTTGGCTAGAAAAAGAAGACGGTTACGAGTTAATTTCCGAACAATCCACTAAACCCATGGGCGAAGCTTTAGAAAATCTGATTCTGAAAGCTTCTAGCAATAATCCCGATGATAGTTCTAATCCTGCTAACAAAGCCAAAAAGTCGGGTTTATTTGCCACGATGGGACGCTTCTTAAAAGCATTACAACAGTGACATACTCCCCCCGTCACAGCGTAGCTTAACGGGGGATTTTTTCCCCATTGCTGTTAGAAATTCTTGGCTTCGACAGATTGACCTCGATTGCAACTTTTGTTCTTTTATTTTAACCGATCATTTGGCAATGCTATAATAAGATTAGTCGGTAGTTTCCCTAGAGGTAAACTTTTATGATCATCAATAAGCGAGAACTCAAACAAGCCTTAAATCGGGTGTACTTGAAAATTAAGCCTGATACTGAAACAATTCAGGTTTTTCAAGCTAATTTGACGCGCTTGTTGGAGCAATGTGACAGCAAAAAGTCGGAAGAGTTTAATAAAAATTTGCTGATAGATTTTTTAAAAAATACCTATTATACTGATCGCTATTTTATCAATACAAAAGAGCGCATTGATCTGGTGATTCATAATAACCAGGATGTTAAAAGTCCAGTGGGGGTCATTTTTGAGACGAAGAAACCTACTCGGACAATAAATGCAGAAATGCCAAGACTGGATCATCTCAACACTAAGGCTTTTCAGCAGTTAGTTTTATATTTTCTCCGCGAAAGGGTGACGGATAAAAATCTTGAGATTAAACACTTGATCGTGACAAATATTTATGAGTGGTTTATTTTCGATGCGAAGATTTTTGAGGAGTTGTTTTTTGCTAATAAGGCTCTAGTTAACCAGTTTTGCGATTTTGAAGAAGGGAGACTGAGTAGTACAAAAACGGATTTTTTCTATCAACAAATTGCCGAGCCAGCAATCACTAAAGTTATTGAGCAAATTAAATTTACTCATTTTGATCTGCGAGAACTGGAAAATTTAGATTTGCTTGATATTTACAAGATTCTTTCGCCAGAACATTTACTTAAGTTACCTTTTGTTAATGATAGCAATACTTTAAATAAGCCTTTTTATAATGAGCTTTTGTATATTATCGGTTTGACGGAAATTAAGGATAAAGGGAAGAAGTTAATCGGACAAATGAAAGAAGGCGATCGCTGTGATGGTTCCCTAATTGAAAATGCGATTAGTCGGTTGGATAGTTTAGATAAAATTGCACAATTAAAAAATCCTGAAGAGTTTGGAACTACGGATGAGGAACGGCTTTATAATGTGGCGTTGCGGTTATCAATTAATTGGATTAATCGGGTTTTGTTTCTCAAACTATTGGAAGCGCAGTTAATTAAATATCATCAAGGCGATCGAGATTTTGCTTTTCTCAATTTGGCGAAAGTTCCCAGTTATGATGATCTCGATAGTTTGTTTTTTGATGTGTTAGCTAGGGAGACAAATAAGCGCGAGGCTAAGGTTAAAACGACTTTTGCTCATGTACCTTATTTAAATAGTTCGCTATTTGAACCAACGGAGACGGAACAGCAAACGATTTTTATTGGCAATTTGCGGGAGCGAACTTTACCCATTTTTACAGCGACGGTGCTAAAAGATAATCAGGGTAATAAGCGAGTAGGTGAGTTAAATGCGTTGGCTTATTTGTTTGAGTTTTTGGATGCTTATAAATTCGATCGAGATGAGTTAGAAAATCCTCAAGAAGATAGCGAAAAGTTAATTAATGCTTCGGTGTTGGGGTTAATTTTTGAAAAGATTAATGGTTATAAGGACGGTTCTTTTTATACACCGAGTTTTATTACTATGTATATGTGTCGGGAAACGATACGAAGAGCGATCGTGCAGAAGTTTAATGAAGTAAAAGGCTGGAATTGTCAAACTTTAGATGATTTATATGAACGAATTGAGGACAAAAGAGAGGCAAATGTTATTATTAATAGCCTGAAGATTTGTGATCCGGCGGTGGGTTCGGGACATTTTTTGGTTTCAGCTTTGAATGAGATAATCGCGATTAAGAGTGAGTTACGGGTTTTATTAGATACTTCGGGTAAGTCGCTAAAAGATTATCGGGTAGAGGTGCGAAACGATAAGTTATTGGTTTATGATGATGAGGGGACTTTATTTGCTTATCATCCGAATAATAAAGAAAAGCAACGGGTACAGCAAGCCTTATTTCATGAGAAACAGACGATTATTGAAGGGTGTTTATTTGGGGTGGATATTAATCCTAATTCCGTGACAATTTGTCAGTTGCGGTTATGGATTGAGCTTTTAAAAAATGCTTATTATCGAGAGGATGGCAATTTAGAAACTTTGCCAAATATTGATATTAATATCAAGTGTGGTAATTCTTTGATTAGTCGCTTTGCTTTGGATGTGGATGTTAAACAGGTTTTACAGAAGCAGAAGTTTAGTATTGAGGAATATCGCAATGCGGTACAGACTTATCGCAATGCGGAAAATAAGGAACAAAAGCGGCAGATGGAAACGCTGATTGCTAAGATTAAGGCTGGTTTTAGTTCCAATTTATTAATTGGTGATCCTAAGAAGGTGAAGTTACGTCAATTACAAGGGGAACTTTATAATCTGGAAAATCAGGGTTTATTGTTTGAGGAGACTAAGACGGAGCAAAAAGCGCGGGAGAAAAAAGTAACTAAGTTAAATAATGAGATTGACAAGCTAACTGCTGAAATTGCAGATATTGAAAGCGGTAGGCTGTATAATAATGCTTTAGAATGGCGGTTTGAGTTTCCTGAAGTGTTGAATGATGACGGGGATTTTGTTGGGTTTGATGTGGTGATTGGGAATCCTCCTTATGGGGCTATCTTATGCGATATCGAAAAAGAGTTTATGAAACTTGAATATTCAGATTGTCACACTAGATGGACAGATACTTTTAATTACTTTATCGGAAAAACTTTGCTAATCGCAAAAGAAAATTCATGTAACTGTTTAATTATACCAAATAATTTTTTGTTTCAGAATGAGTATGAAAAATCGCGAAGAAACCTTCTTGCTTTATCTTCAATTGATTTAGTAATAAACTTAGGCGATAATGTTTTTGATGATGCAGAGGTTCCTACTACAATTCTTTTATTTAAGAAAGAAGTCAATCCTAATTATTTTATTGAATATGCAGATTTAAGATCATTTAAAAAATCTAATATTCTATTTCAACAAACTGAATTTTCTAAATACTCAAAAATTGATGTATTAGACACTCCATCTTCAGTTTTTGGAGTTAATAGATTGTTAGCCTCTATTAACGATAGAAATTCTAGCAGTATAAAATTAATTGATGAAATTGCTCTTGAGGTTGCAAACGGTATTCAACCTACTGGTGATAAAATATTCAGAATTCATTCTTCTGAAGCAAATGAGCTTGGAATAGAACCATCTATATTAAGAAATGTATTAGTAGGAAGCAATTTCAATAAATACGTCACATATGAAAGTGATTTTAAAGTCATATATACTACAAAATCAGTCAATATCAATGACTATCCAAATTGCTTGTCATATTTGGAAAAATACAAGGATAAATTGGAAAGTAAACGGGAAACAAAAAAAGGAATTTTACCTTGGTGGTGTTTGCATTGGGCGCGATACAAAGAACTTTTTGAAGAAGATAAAATTATTATTAGACAGACTGCGGATCGTGTAATTGCGACTATTGATACTGATTCATACTACGCTATGAATAATGTAATCATATTGAAGATTAAAGAAGAATATAAAATAGATTTTGATTACAAATTTCTTGTTGGCATTTTAAATTCAAAGTTAATTGATTATATTTATAAACAGTTAACTCAAGAAGAAAATAGAACTTTTGCCGAAGTTAAACCAATTAATATTAGAAAGCTACCTATTATAGCTACAGATTTACATCAAAAAAATATAATTATTGACATTGTTGACAAAGTTCTCACTGCTAAAAAAGGCGATCGCCATGCTGATACGAGCGAATTAGAAAAGGCGATCGATCACTTAGTTTACAAACTCTATCAACTCACCTATAATGAAGTAAAAATCATTGATCCAGAATTTGCCCTAACAGAACAAGAATATCTGGACTTCCCCCAAGCAAAAATACTAAAAAATTAACCAAACCCTAATTAGGGTTTGCTGAAAAAGTACGGGCGAAGCATTCGGATAGAAAATCTACGGTTTCACCGATAGGTTATTGCCCGAATGCTTCGCCCCTACAGGACGCGGGCCGATGAAGACGCAAGGTTTGGAAGCACAATTCTCTCAAAATCTTGCACCTGTGGGAGCGAGAAAAGCCACAAAAACCTTACCTTGCCTACATTTCACATTTATTCAGCCAACCCTATTTATAATCAGCTACTTAACACAAGAAAAACTAAGTTCAGTTCAAAGAGGCGCGATCGCCCCTTTGTTAGAGTCATTTAAAGTTAAGTTCTGAGCCACTTTAATATCTGAGGATTTTTGTCATAAAGGTAGGTAAAACCATCCTTGGCTGTAATCACCTTCCCTCGACTGGCTTTACTCCGAATGCTAGAGAGTGATAGGTCTGTTAATAGTTTCATTTCCTGATGGGAAAATCCTTCAAGAGAATAGACTATTTCTGGTTCTGATCCATTATCGATAGTAATATCGGGTGTTATGGAATTGTTACTCGGAGCATTAGTAAACATTTCTCGCGCTTTTTTAAGGCGATAATCTTGAACACTTAAGAGTTCCCAACTAGAGTCAGCAGAAAGTTCTAAAACCCATTGATGGTAATTAAACAAACTTTCTCGATGACCCACACTAATAAAGGTTGTCTTGCGAGTTTGTAATTGCTCGTATAAAATGCCCTCATTTGTTAAATCTAAGGCACTGGTCGCCTCATCTAAAATGGTAAAACTCGGAGAATTCACTAACAATCGAGCAAAGGCTAGGCGTTGTTGTTCACCGAGGGAGAGAATGTTTTCCCAGGGTTTTTCGGAGTCAAAGTCATCCACCCGATTTAGCACATTTTGCAAATTGACTTGTTGTAATACTGCTTGAAGTTCGGTATTGCTCATCTCACTATTGGTTAGAGGATACAGCAATTGTTCGCGTAAGGTTCCCAAAATAATGTAGGGACGTTGGGGCAAAAAGAGAATTTCTTCTAGGGGAGGACGCACTAAACGCCCAGTGCCAGCATTCCATAAACCGGCGATCGCCCTTAATAAAGAACTTTTACCTCGACCACTGGGCCCGACAATCAATAATCCTTCACCTTTTTGAACAGTAAGAGATAAATCCTCAACAATCACCTTTTCATAGTCAGGGGTTTCTAGGGTGACGTGTTCAAAGGCAAAATGATTTTCTTCTATGGTTGTAATTGTGCTGGCATTATCGGCTTGTTTAGTCACAGTTTCTAAGGCATTAGAAAATTCATTTAAACGTTCTACATAACTAGAAAAACGTCCTGAAGTACCAAATTCTGTAATTAATTCTCCCAGGGCCGATGCAAACATAAAACTAGCTAATGAAGCTTGCTCAACTTGTCCATAATCAATTTCTCCTTTAATATATAAAGGGCCAAGGACTAAAAAGGGAAAAAACTGAATGACGGAACGATAGCCCCGACTAAAAATTTCATTCCCTTTTTCCCAGTTAATTTTATTTTTCGTATCATTGATAACTTCCTGAAAACGTCGCTGAATAATATTTTGTTCCTCTTTTTCTCCCCGAAAAAAAGCAATAGATTCCGCATGAGTCCGAACATGGGTTAAGGCATAGTTATAATCTGCTTTTGATTGCAGTTGTGCCTGATTGATCTTGCTTAATTCTTGATTTAGATAGGCGGCAATAAAATTACCGATAATCGTGTAAAACAGTAGCGGAATAGCAATCTGTCGAGAAATTGACCAAACTACCGCTAAAAAAGTTAGCATTTCCAAACTTTTTTCCAAAAAAGTGGCCGAGAAACTAATGGCGTTTGTGGCGATCGGTTCAATTTCCTGGGCTAGACGTTGATCGGGGTTATCAATGTCAGATTGAAAGTTAATTTTATAATAGGCACGATTACTAAAATATTTCTCTACAATCTGGGTGTTTAACCATTGATACCAATCTAGGGCAATTTTTTTGCGAATATCTTTAGTGAACCCTGCCAGCAGCGTTACACAGATTAATCCGATCGCATAGACAGTTAATGTACTGGCAAATTGAGACGCATCTTTTTCTTGAATAATGACATCAATTAAACGACGATTAACAAAACTGTTAAAAGCCGTGACGGCGACTAATCCCACAATCAAAAAGATAAGCAGTGATAGCATTCCCCAGGAACGAATAACCTCAGAAAAGCTTCTTTTATTTGATACAGTGGGATACCAATAGGGTTGGGCGATCGCCTTTACATCCCTTAAAAATTGGTTAAAGGAAGCAAGGGCATTGGCACTAGAAGCTGTTTGGGTTGTCATACTTGTCCTCTGACCGGTGAACGATCATTCATTTTAAACAATAATCAGGTCTTTTTGAAAGTTTTAGGCTAGGTAGCTATTGAGTTTTTCAGCGAGGACTGGATTTTTAATTAAACCATAGTGATCGCCGCTAATCCATTGAGATTGCAAGTCATTGATTACTTGATGCCAACCAGGATTTTTAATAGAACTGTCTTCCGCTCCTAAGAAAACACTTCTACCCAGATACGTCTTGGGAGAATAGCTGCTCAAAGCTTGGTGATTAATCTGGAAAACTTTAAACCAGTTTTTAACCTGCTGCTTCCCAAAATCTGACGGCAAAAGATTCGTCTCTTGACTCCAAGTAATAAACTTGTCTAGTAATTCGTCTGATGTAAAATGAGCAAGTTCACTCCCAGAGAAAGAGATTTCTTGATTAAAGATACTTGCTAAATCTCTGATGAAAGAATAGGCAATATTGAGATCTTCATTAAATTCTTCTGTCAGGGAATTAGCATAATTTTTCTCCCTATTAACTGAATTAAGTAAACTGGGAGAATAACTATCTATTAGAGCCAGTAAAGCAACTTCTTGACCTTGAGTCAATAATTGTTGGGCGATTTCAAAAGCTATCACTCCTCCCATTGACCAACCTCCTAAATAGTAGGGGCCAGAGGCTTGAACAGTTTGTATTGCTTCAATATAAATCATTGCCATTTCTTCAATAGAGGCTACAGTTTTTTCTAATTCACTTAGCCCTAATGATTGTAATCCATAAAACGGCTGTTTCGTTCCTAAATTACGAGCTAAATCGGCATAACATAGCACATTACCACCAATGGGATGAACAGCAAAAAATGGAGTTTTATCACCTTGAGACTGGATAGCAATCAACGGTGAAGAGGCTGGCTGAGTTGTTTCTTGCGCTAGTAATTTGGCTAGACTTGCTATGGTTCCATTTTGAAAAAGACTGGTTAATGGTAAACGTTTGTCTAACTTTTGTTCAATACGATTGATCAGACTGACTGCTAACAAAGAATGACCGCCTAATTCAAAGAAGTTTTCCTGAATACCAATATCATTAATGCCTAAAATCTCTGACCAGATTTGAGCTAATTGTAATTCCACTAAATTACGCGGGCCAATTTTAGGAATATTTTTTCTGGTCTGATCATCGGGTATAGGTAAGGAACGGCGATCGCATTTACCATTGGGGGTTAGGGGCAAATCATCTAAAATAACAAAGGTATTGGGAACGAGATAGGCGGGTAATTGATTAGCCAAGAATTGACGCAGTTCGCTAGTAGTTATCTGGGAGTCAGAAGTAAGAACCACATAGGCAACTAAACGTTTATCGCCAGGAGTATCTTCACGGACAATCACCGCCGTATTTTGCACATCGGGACATTGACTCAGAACCGCTTCAATTTCTCCTAACTCAATGCGAAAACCGCGAATTTTTACCTGATTGTCAATGCGTCCTAAATATTCAATATTGCCATCGGGTAAATAACGAGCTAAATCTCCCGTTTTATACAACTTTGATGATATTTCTTTATCATTATCCAGGTTTTCTCCAAATTTATCTCCCCCCTTATCAAGGGGGGTTAGGGGGGGATCAAACGGATTAAAAATAAATCTTTCCGCCGTTAATTCAGGACGATTTAGATAACCCCTCGCAACTCCGACTCCACCAATGTATAATTCCCCTGGTACTCCGATGGGTACTGGTTGTAAAAAGGCATCCAAAATATAAATCTGTACATTAGCGATCGCCTTACCAATCGTCACTTTTAAATCATCTTGATAACATTGTCCAATCGTGGCACAAACACTTGCTTCCGTTGGCCCATAGGCATTGAAAAAGTTTCTACCGACTGACCATTGTTTGACTAAATCCAGAGGACAAGCCTCACCCGCCACAATTAAAGTTTGTAAGTTGGGTAACGGTTTTTTTGGTAAAACAGCTAAAGCTGAAGGGGGTAAAGTAACATGGGTAATTTTATTCTTTTCTAACCTTTCCATTAATGGCTGACCTGGCAATAAATCATTTTTTTGAGCAAGATAAAGAGTCGCTCCAGAACCAAAGGTCATCAAAATTTCTGAAATACAAGCATCAAAACTAAAGGAAGCAAATTGCAGTACACGACTGTTATTTTTGACTGCAAAAGATTGAATTTGAGAACTCGCTAAGTTAACTAAGCCCCGATGTTCAACCATCACCCCTTTAGGCTTACCCGTAGAGCCAGAGGTGTAAATAACGTTAGCCAAATTGGAAGGAGTTAACTCACTTTGAAGATTATCTTGAGAATATTGAGAAATCTGCTCTTGGATGTGATCTAAACAAATAAGAGTTGCTTGAGAAGCAGGCAATTTTTCTAATAAAGAACTGTGGGTAATCAAAAAAGAAGCTTGACTATCTTCTAACATAAATAGAAGACGTTCAGGGGGATAGTCAGGATCAAGAGGGAGATAAGCACCGCCAGCCTTGAGAATGGCTAATAAGCCGATAATCATTTCTAAAGAACGTTCTAGGCAAATACCGACTAAAACTTCTGCTCCCACGCCTAAAGTTCGTAAATAATGGGCTAACTGATTAGCTTGATGATTTAATTCACGGTAAGTTAATTGTTGGGTTTCAAAGACGATAGCGATCGCCTTGGGAGTCCGTTCAACTTGCGCTTCAAATAATTGATGAATGCACTGCTCTTGAGGATAATCAGTCTTGGTATTATTCCAAGATATTAATAATTGCTCACGTTCCTTGGGTTCTAATAAAGGAATTTCTTTAACTTTAGCTTGTGGATTGAGTATGATTGCCTGAAGTAGGTTTTGAAAATGTTCTCCCATTCTTGCAATTGTTGCAGTGTCAAATAAATCTCTGCTGTAAGTCCAATCTATTACTAAACCTTCTAAATTTTGCCAGCAGTTTACTTCTAGATCAAATCTGACGGTTTCTTCCACTGATAAAGATAAACTTTCAATACTTAAACCCGAAAGATTCCAAGTATCTTGAGAGATATTTTGTAGCGCAAACATAACTTGTACTAAAGGATTTCTGCTCAAATCACGATCAGGTTGTAGTTTTTCTACCAACATCTCGAAGGGGAGGTCTTGGTGAGCATAACCCTCTAAAGTTGTCTGTTTGACTTGTTTTAATAATTCTAAAAAACTGGGATTTTCCGATAAGTTAACTCTTAAAGCCAAAGTGTTAGCAAAAAAGCCAATTAAAGGTTCGATCGCTGCTTGATTACGGTTGGCGATCGGAGAACCTACCAGCAGATCTGATTGACCACTATAACGAGATAGCAAAACGCCGAAAGCGGCCAACAACGTCATAAAGAGGGTTGCAACCTGATCTTGACCTAACTTTTTAAGAGTTTGAGTGACATTTTGATCCAGTTGAAAACGCTCAACTCCTCCCTGAAAAGTTTGTATCGCCGGACGGGGTCTATCCGTTGGTAAAGTAAGAACAGGAGAGACTGTTGCTAACTGTTCTTGCCAATAATTGAGTTGTTTATCTAAGACCTCACCTGAGAGATATTGACGTTGCCAAACCGCAAAATCTGCATACTGAATAGACAACGCAGGGAGAGGATTGGCTAAGTTCTTTAAAAATGCTTCGTATAGAGCCGATAATTCCCGAATCAGAATCCCAAAAGACCAACCGTCATAGATAATATGGTGCATTTTCAACAGCAGCACCGACTTCTGGGGACTCAATTGCAATAGCTTAAACTGAATCAGTGGCCCCACCGTTAAATCAAAAGCTTGTCCTGCTTCCAATTCTGCTACTTGTTGAATTTTGGTTGATTGTTCATTTGGGGATAAATCTTGATAATTGTCAACTTTTAAGCGAAAAGAACTAGGCATCGCGATCGCCTGAATAGGTTCCCCTGAAACAGTAGGGAATGTTGTTCTAAAAATTTCATGGCGGTTAATTAATTCCCCCAAACTCTGCTCTAGCACAGTCAGATTGAGATTCCCCTCAATTTGCAATATTTCCAGGGTATTGTAGGAACGACTATCAGGAGAAAGATAATGTAAAAACCATAAACGCTGTTGAGCAAAAGAGAGAGGTAAATGGCCGTCTCTAGCAACAGGTTGAATGGGCAAATAATCGGTACTTTTAGACTGTTTAGCCTGTTGTAAAAATTGTAGTAATTCGGGTTTGCGATCGCCAATTTCTTGACGGAGGGTAGCAGTTAAAACACCTTCAGGAGCCTGAGCGCGGAGGCGGTTTTCATCGGCTTCTAGGGTAATGCCTAAGCTTTGTAAGTAGCAAACAAATTCAACAATTGTTTTTGTCATAACTTAGAACTCCACTACCTCAGTATTTTCATGATTTAACTTTCTCTCTGAGCTATCCTGGGCAGCCCATTCCACGGCCTGAATATAGCTTGCAATGCCCGCGATTGTGGGGGATTCAAACATAATTTGTACGGAAAGATCAAGTCCAAAGGCTGAATTAATTCTTGATAAAACCTGGGTAGCCAAGAGAGAATGTCCTCCCAATTCAAAAAAGTTGTCCTTTACACCGATGCGTTCCAGTCCCAAAACTTCACTCCAAATTTGAGTAAGTTGGGCTTCAATCGGATTGCGGGGTAAGACAAAACTGTTAGCTAAATTACGAGTCGCCGCATCAGGAGAAGGCAATGCTTTACGATCCACCTTGCCATTGGGAGTCAAAGGAAGGGAATCCAGCAACACAAACGCCTGGGGAACCATATAACTGGGTAGCTTTTCTTGCAGAAATTCTCGTACTTTAGGAATTAACTTTTGGACTAACTTACCACGCAGAGGATTATTGGTGTAATCAGTCCAGGGTTTTGTTTTAAGGGCTTTTTCATCCCAAAAAGCAAGCTTTGAAACGGCTTCTGACCCTGAATCACGCTGAAAAATGACATCAAAGGAACCCTCTTGACTACTTTCCCACCAACTAAGGTGAGCGGTGTAACCTAAAGACTCAGCTAACTGCCAAACCTGTTCAGGATTAATACCAGTATCTACTTGTTCTTTGAGCAGTTTTTTAAGTTGTTCAACCGTTTCAACATCAGGGGCATTTTCCACCCATTCCCAAATTTTGAGAGCCTGTTCAACTCGCTGATTAGGAATACCACGAATTCCCCAAAATTCAGGTTTGTCTGTCAATAATTTATCTTTAATTTGTGTTAAAGACAATTGGTCAAGTTGCCAATTTAACCAAGTAATTACCGTTGGATTGCCGCTCAATAATGGTTGATTATTGATAGGCTCTAAATGGAGAGTGACATCATAGCGAAATTGGGTTAACTCATTGTGAGCTACACCCCGTTTCGGTTGAATTTCTACCCAGCTAATTTGAGGAAAATGTTGTTTTAAAGCCAGGAAAAATGTGGGATCAATGACCAGTTCTTCTTCACCTGCTACACTTTGACGCACCTGTTGTTGCCATTGTTCAACGGTTTTGGAATCAGAAGCTTGGGCTAATTGCACAGCCCCATGATATGGCTCTAATAGCGGTAAACTCCGCACATCCCCGACAAAAATCTGACCTCGCTCGCCAATGACGTTGATCGCCCCTTCAAGCACCTGTAACAGATAATCCACACTGGGAAAATACTGAATAATCGAATTTAAGACGACGGTATCAAATTGACGCGGGGGAATGCCCTCAAAATTATCCGCCGTTTGACAGACTAACTTAACCTGTTCTAAACCTTCAACGGCATTGCAAACCTGTTCAACATAATTTATCGCCCCCTGGGAATAATCCGTTGCCCAATATTCAAGACAATGCTTTGCTACCCTGGAGAGCAACAAACCTGTACCACAACCAATTTCTAAACTGCGTTCTGGTTGCAAGGCTAGGATGCGACTGACAGTGTTTTCGACCCACTCTCGCATTTCTGAAGCAGGAAGGGGTTGGCGGGTATAACTGCTATTCCAACCCGTGATATTAAAAGTGAGATCAGCTAGGCTGTCTTGCCCTTGACTATAGGTTCTTTCATAGAGACTTTGCCAATCACTAATATATTCACTTTGCCATTGGGCTAATTGCTCTGGTAGGGCCTCATTTTGCAGGGCAGGAACCAGGTAAGCAACGAGACGTTTATTCCCAGCATTATCTTCCCTGGCAACGACGACATTTTCCGCTAAGAGGAAATATTGACTTAAAACAGCCTCTATTTCCCCCGTTTCAATGCGAAAGCCCCGAATTTTTACCTGATTGTCAATACGTCCCAAAAATTCTACATTGCCATCGGGTAAATAACGGGCTAAGTCTCCCGTTTTATAGAGTTTTGAGGGTTCTTCTCCCCCCTTATCAAGGGGGGTTAGGGGGGGATCAAAAGGATTAAAAATAAATCTTTCCGCCGTTAATTCAGGACGATTTAGATAACCCCTCGCAACTCCGACTCCACCAATGTATAATTCCCCTGGTACTCCGATGGGTACTGGTTGTAAAAAGGCATCCAAAATATAAATCTGTACATTAGCGATCGCCTTACCAATCGTGACCTTTAAATCATCTTGATAACATTGTCCAATCGTGGCACAAACACTTGCTTCCGTTGGCCCATAGGCATTAAAAAAGTTTCTACCGACTGACCATTGTTTCACCAAATCAAGAGGACAAGCTTCACCCGCCACAATTAAGGTTTGTAAGTTGGGTAATGATTCCTTGGGTAAAACCACTAAAGCTGAAGGCGGCAAAGTCACATGAGTAATTCCATTCTTTACTAACCGTTCAATTAATGGCTGACCTGGCAACAAAGCATCTTTTTGAGCAAGATAAAGCGTCGCTCCAGAACCAAAGGTCATCAAAATTTCTGAAATACAAGCATCAAAACTAAAAGAAGCAAATTGCAGCACACGACTGTTATGGTTGACTGCAAAAGATTGAATTTGAGAACTCGCTAAGTTAACTAAGCCCCGATGTTCAACCATCACCCCTTTAGGTTTACCCGTAGAGCCAGAGGTGTAAATAACGTTAGCTAAATTGGAAGGAGTTAACTCACTTTGAAGATTATCGGGAGAATATTGAGAAATCTGCTTTTGGATGTGATCTAAACAAATAAGAGTCGCTTGAGAGGGAGGCAATTTTGCTAATAAAGAACTGTGGGTAATCAAAAAAAGAACTTGACTGTCTTCTAACATGAACTGAAGACGCTCGGTAGGATAGTCAGGATCAAGAGGGAGATAAGCACCACCGGCCTTGAGAATGGCTAATAAGCCAATAATCATTTCCAAAGAACGTTCTAGGGAAATACCGACTAAGACCTCTGGCCGGACTCCTAAAGTTTGTAAATAATGGGCTAACTGATTAGCGCGACAATTTAATTCACTGTAGGTTAATGATTGCTCCTCAAAGACTACGGCGATCGCATCGGGAGTTCGTTCAACTTGCGCTTCAAATAACTGATGAATGCACTGATCTTGGGGATAATCGGCTTGGGTTTGATTCCAATCAACTAAAAGTTGCTTTTGTTCCTGTTCTGACAATAAAGGTAACGAGCTTACCGATTCTTGAGGGTTGGCAATAATCGCCCAGAGAATATTCTGAAAATGTTCCAATAGACGGGCGATCGTTGAGCCATCAAATAAATCCCTGTTATAAGAGCAAAAACCCCCCAGTCCTTCGGGTGTATCCCACAGGTGAATTTCTAGATCAAGCCGTACCGAATCCCGTCCCGCTGGTATATCCTCAATTTTTATCCCAGGCAAGTCCCAGGGAGAACTAGGAGCATTCTGAAGGGCAAAAACTATCTGTATTAAAGGATTACGATCTAAATGCCGCTCAATTTGTAATTTTTCGACTAACATCTCGAAGGGTAAATCTTGATGGTCGTAGGCGTTTTGGGTAACTTCTCGTACCTGGAACAGAAAATCCTCAAAAGAGGGTTCCTGGGACAGATCGAGCCTCAATACCAAATTATTCACAAAAAAGCCGATTAAACCCTCAATTTCCGTGCGGTTACGATTGGCAATGGGTGAACCAATTACCACATCTGTTTGTTGACTATAACGAGATAGTAACACAGTAAAACCCGCTAGTAATGTCATAAAAAGAGTGCTACCAGACTCTTGACTGAGTTTTTTCAATTGTTGTGTTAGTTGATTATCTAGTCGCAGTAGCTCCGTCCCACCCCGAAAACTCTGTACGGCTGGGCGGGGGCGGTCTGTGGGAAGTTGGTGCAGTAGAGGTGCGTCCGTTAACTGTTGTGTCCAGTAGCTTAATTGATGTTCTAAAACCTCATTTGTTAACCATTGACGCTGCCACATCGCAAAGTCAGCATACTGTATCGGTAGAGCGAGTAAATCTGCTTTTGTTCCTGTGGAGAAACTTCGATAATAGACCGATAATTCGTCAATTAAAACACCTATTGACCAACCATCCGCCGCAATATGGTGAATAGCCAATAATAGTACATATTCGTCTGTCTTCAATTGCCATAATTTGACTCGTAATACCGAACCTGATTCGAGATCAAAGGGTTCGGATGCTGATTCTACTAACAGGTGTTTTACCTGTGACTCAGGATGACTCAGGTTTTGCAAATTGACAACTGGTAAGGTGAAAGTTACATTAGGCGCGATTACCTGGATCGGCTTATTATCCTTGAGCTTAAACTGAGTTCGTAAAGGTTCATGGCGTTGCACAATTGCCTGAAAAGCTTGCTCTAGGGCTTTAACGTTGAGATTGCCTAGTAAACGCATAGTAAAATCAATGGTATATGCCCCACTTTCTCCTTCCAATTGATTGACAAACCACAGACGTTCCTGCGCCCAGGATAGGGGGATGTCCCCATCACGGTTAACTGGTACAATCCCTGGCAGCTTTAGCCCTGAGCCAGTTTGTAGTTCCCTTAAAATCACTGCACTTAACTGAGCAATAGTTGGTGATTCAAACAGATAACGTAGGAGTAAAGAAATTTCAAAGGCTTGTTGGCAGCGAGAGATAACTTGAGTGGCTAACAGGGAATGCCCCCCCAATTCAAAAAAGTTATCCTTAACACCAATACGTTCCAGTCCCAAAACTTCACTCCAAATTTGAGTAAGTTGAGCTTCAATCGGATTGCGGGGTAAGACAAAACTGTTAGCCAAATTACGAGTCGTCGCATCAGGAGAAGGCAATGCTTTACGATCCACCTTGCCATTGGGAGTCAAAGGAAGGGAATCCAGCAACACAAAGGCCTGGGGAACCATATAACTGGGTAGCTTTTCTTGCAGAAATTCTCGTACTTTAGGAATTAACTTTTGGACTAACTTACCACGCAGAGGATTATTGGTGTAATCAGTCCAGGGTTTTGTTTTAAGGGCTTTTTCATCCCAGAAAGCCAAGTTAGAAACGCCTTCTGACCCTGAATTACGCTGAAAAATGACATCAAAGGAACCGTCTTGACTACTTTCCCACCAACTAAGGTGAGCGGTGTAACCTAAAGACTCAGCTAACTGCCAAACCTGTTCAGGATTAATACCAGTATCTACTTGTTCTTTGAGCAGTTTTTTAAGTTGTTCAACCGTTTCAACATCAGGGGCATTTTCCACCCATTCCCAAATTTTGAGAGCCTGTTCAACTCGCTGATTCGGAATACCACGAATTCCCAATAATTCAGGTTTTTCTGTCAACAATTGCTCTTGAATTTGAGCTAAAGAAAGTTGATCAAGTTGCCAATTTAACCAGGTAATTACCGTTGGATTACTGCTCAATAATGATTGATTATTGATAGGCTCTAAATGGAGAGTGACATCATAGCGAAATTGAGTTAACTCATTGTGAGCTACACCCCGTTTCGGTTGAATTTCTACCCAGCTAATTTGAGGAAAATGTTGTTTTAAAGCCAGGAAAAATGTGGGATCAATGACCAGTTCTTCTTCACCTGCTACACTTTGACGCACCTGTTGTTGCCATTGTTCAACGGTTTTGGAATCAGAAGCTTGGGCTAATTGCACAGCCCCATGATATGGCTCTAATAGCGGTAAACTCCGCACATCCCCGACAAAAATCTGACCTCGCTCGCCAATGACGTTGATCGCCCCTTCAAGCACCTGTAACAGATAATCCACACTGGGAAAATACTGAATAATCGAATTTAAGACGACGGTATCAAATTGACGCGGGGGAATGCCCTCAAAATTATCCGCCGTTTGACAGACTAACTTAACCTGTTCTAAACCTTCAACGGCATTGCAAACCTGTTCAACATAATTTATCGCCCCCTGGGAATAATCCGTTGCCCAATATTCAAGACAATGCTTTGCTACCCTGGAGAGCAACAAACCTGTACCACAACCAATTTCTAAACTGCGTTCTGGTTGCAAGGCTAGGATGCGACTGACAGTGTTTTCGACCCACTCTCGCATTTCTGAAGCAGGAAGGGGTTGACGAGTATAACTGCTATTCCAACCCGTGATATTAAAAGTGAGATCAGCTAGGCTGTCTTGCCCTTGACTATAGGTTCTTTCGTGAAGACTCTGCCAATCACTAATGTATTCACTTTGCCATTGGGCTAATTGCTCTGGTAGGGCGACCTTTTGCAAGGCAGGAACCAGGTAAGCAACGAGACGTTTATCCCCAGTATTATCTTCCCTGGCAACGACGACATTTCCCGCTAATAGGAAATATTGACTTAAAACGGCTTCGATTTCCCCAGTTTCGATGCGAAAACCCCGAATTTTTACCTGATTGTCAATACGTCCCAAAAATTCTACATTGCCATCGGGTAAATAACGGGCTAAGTCTCCCGTTTTATAGAGTTTTGAGGGTTCTTCTCCCCCCTTATCAAGGGGGGTTAGGGGGGGATCAAAGGGATTGGCAATAAATTTTTCAGCCGTTAACTCAGGGCGATTGAGATAACCTCGTGCTAACCCTGCTCCACCAATATGTAATTCTCCGACTACACCAATCGGTACAGGTTGGAGATAGCTATCTAGAATGTAAACCTGTGTGTTGGAGATTGGACGACCAATGGGGATTGACTTTATTGTTGCCTCTAGTTGTTTAGGAATAGGATAGCAACAGGTAAAAGTTGTACTTTCTGTTGGCCCATATCCATTAGTAATTTGTGTCAATGGCAAAGCAGCCAGTGCTTTATGAACATGAGCAACTGAAAGTGCTTCTCCACCAATTAGTAGCTGTTTAATTCCTGATAAAGCTTGGGAATTATCGTCAATAATCTTATTGAACAAAGCAGCCGTTAGCCATAAAACAGTAATGCCATTTTTGTCTATTGCATTTTGTAAACTTGTAGAGGTAGGAATATTTTCCGTAAAAATCACACATCTCCCACCATGCAATAACGCCCCCCAAATCTCAAAGGTAGAAGCGTCAAAAGCAATGGGAGCCATTTGTAAAAATCTTTGCGTTGCATCTAGATGTACATAATTTACACCAAACAAAAGACGATTAACGCTACGATGAGTAACGGCAACACCCTTGGGAGTGCCTGTAGAACCAGAAGTATAAGTAATGTAGGCTAAATTATCCGCAGAAACTGTGCTGTTCAGATTCTCCTGACTTGCTTGATTAATTTGTTGCCAATCTTTATCTAAGCAGACAACAATAGACTGATGATTTGGCAGAGAAGTCTGTAAAGATTTACAGGTTAATATTACTTTAACCTGGGTATCTTGGAGCATAAAGCTAATGCGTTCTTGGGGATAATCTGGGTCAATAGGAACATAAGCTCCGCCGACTTTAAGAATAGCCAATAATCCTACAATCATGTCTAAAGAACGTTCTAGACAAATCCCTACTAATTCATCTGGTTTTACTCCTGATTTTTGTAAATAATGGGCTAACTGATTGGCTAGACAATTTAGTTCACCGTAAGTTAATGATTGCTCTTCAAAGACTACGGCGATCGCATCAGGAGTCCGTTCAACTTGTGATTCAAATAATTGATGAATGCACTGCTCTTGGGGATAATCAGTTTTGGTTTGATTCCAATCAACTAAAAGTTGCTTTTGTTCCTGTTCTGACAATAAAGGTAATAGGCTTACCGACTCTTGAGGATTAACAATAATCGCCCTGAGAAGATTCTGAAAATGTTCCAATAGACGGGCGATCGTTGAGCCATCAAATAAGTCAATGTTGTAGCAACAGAATCCAGCTATGCCGTCGTTAACTTCTGATAAATGAATCTCTAAGTCAAAACGGGCAGAATCAAGCTCCCAAGACACTTCTTCAATAGCCAACCCAGGTAAATTCCAGGTTTCATTGGCCGCATTTTGAAGGGCAAACATCACCTGAACAAGGGGATTACGGTCTAATTTGCGCTCTAGTTGTAATTCTTCCACTAACATTTCAAAGGGCAAGTCTTGATGCTCATAGGCATCCTGAGTGACTTCCTGTACTTGTTTTAAAAAAGCGGCAAAGCTGGGTTTTTCTGATAAATCTAACCTCAACGCCAAAGTGTTAACAAAAAAGCCAATTAACCCCTCAATGTCTTGGCGATTACGGTTGGCGATCGCCGAACCAATGACGATATCAGTCTGGCCACTATAACGGGATAAAACCACCCCAAAAGCGGCCAACAAAGTCATAAATAAAGTACAACCCGACTGTTGACTTAATGCCTTTAATTCTTGGGTCAGTTTCCTATCTAGCTCAAATCTTTCTGTCTTGCCTTGAAAGGTTTGGATTGCGGGACGAGGGCGATCAGTGGGCAGTTCCAGCAGAGGAGGAGCATCTGCCAATTGTCGCTTCCAATATTCCAATTGAGCCGCTAAAACCTTACCCTGTAACCACTCTCGCTGCCAAACAGCAAAATCCGCATATTGAATTGGTAAAGTCGGTAAAGTTGGTTCTTTACCCGCAACAAAAGCCCCATAGAGATGGGACAATTCACGAACAAAAACACCGATTGACCAGCCATCAGAAATAATATGGTGCATATTAATTAATAAAATATGCTTTTCTGGCTGCAATTTGAGGAGCGTTACCCTCAGTAAAGGACTCTGGGTTAAATCAAAGGGGGTTTGGGATTCCCGATAGGCCAATTTTTCTGCTTCTGTCTCCTTTCCTGTCAAATCAACCATCGCTAATTCCCAAACAGGATAGGGATTAATCACCTGCACTGGAACCCCGTCAACCGATTGAAAACTGGTACGCAATGGCTCATGGCGTTGAATGATAGTTCTCAGGGCTTGTTTGAGGGCTTCTACCTGGAGAGACCCGCTTAAACTTAAGGCCCCTGTCATGTTATAGGTTCCCGTGGCTCCTTCTAATTGATACAGAAACCAAAGTCGCGCCTGGGCAAAGGAGAGGGGTAATTGGGTATCACGGGCAGTCGGAAGAATGGTTCTAGAGCTAACCTGCTCCTCTGAACCCAGTTGCTCAAGAAATTGAATGATTTCTGCTTTACGGTTTTTCAGTTCTGTTTGAATCTCTGGGGTCAATAGGCCCTGGGGAGCATTACAACGCAGGCGATCGCCGTCCATCCAGAGTTTAATATCTTGATTGGCTAAATCTGACAAAAAGGTTTCAATGGATTTCATATTTCGATCTCCTGGCGATCGCCTGATAAGTTATCAATAGGGGTTTGTAGTTTTTGTAAAGTGGCATGAATGTCCGTTACGGCTAAAGCCAAATCCGCCACAGTCGGTTGTTCAAATAGGCGACGCAGGGGCAACTCTAGGGCAAAACTTTCTCGTAACCTTGAAATAACTTGAGTGGCTTGCAAAGAATTACCGCCGATCTCAAAAAAGTTATCATAAATTCCCACTTTTTCCAGTTTTAAAACTTGACCAAAAATAGCGGCGATCGCCTCCTGGGTAGGATTTTTGGGAGCCACATAGTCTATCGAACGATTTAACTCTGGATTAGGTAACGGTAAAGCCCGACGATCAATTTTGCCATTGCTGGTTAACGGTAATTTTTCTAGCACAAGCCAATAAGCTGGAATCATATAGTCGGGAAGCTGCCGTTTAACAAACTCTCGTAATGATTGAGTCGTACAAGCAGGATCATTAGGGACAATATAAGCGACCAAAGCCCGATTTTCAGAGCGATCGCTTTCATTCACCAAAACCACCGCTTCTCGTACCTGGGGATGGGAAAGCAAAACAGCCTCAATTTCTCCCAACTCAATCCGAAAACCGCGAATTTTGACTTGATTATCAATGCGTCCCAGATATTCAATATCACCATCGGGTAAATAACGAGCTAAATCTCCGGTTTTATAGAGCCGAGCATCTGGGTCATTACTAAAAGGATTAGCAATAAATTTTTCTTGGGTTAATTCAGGACGATTTAAATAGCCCCTTGCCACCCCAAATCCACCAATATGTAATTCTCCGACTACACCAATCGGTACAGGTTGGAGATAGCTATCTAGAATGTAAACCTGTGTGTTGGAGATTGGACGACCAATGGGGATTGACTTTATTGCTGCCTCTAGTTGTTTAGGAATAGGATAGCAACAGGTAAAAGTTGTACTTTCCGTTGGTCCATATCCATTAGTAATTTGTGTCAATGGCAAAGCAGCCAGTGCTTTATGAACATGAGCAACTGAAAGTGCTTCTCCACCAATTAGTAGCTGTTTAATTCCTGATAAAGCTTGGGAATTATCGTCAATAATCTTATTGAACAAAGCAGCCGTTAGCCATAAAACAGTAATGCCATTTTTGTCTATTGCATTTTGTAAACTTGTAGAGGTAGGAATATTTTCCGTAAAAATCACACATCTCGCACCATGTAATAAAGCACCCCAAATCTCAAAGGTAGAAGCGTCAAAAGCAATGGGAGCCATTTGTAAAAATCTTTGCGTTGCATCTAGATGTACATAGTTTACACCAAACAAAAGACGATTAACGCTACGATGAGTAATCTCAACGCCTTTAGGTTTACCTGTAGAACCAGAAGTATAAATAATGTAGGCTAAATTATCCGCAGAAACTGTGCTGTTCAGATTCTCCTGACTTGCTTGATTAATTGGTTGCCAATCTTTATCTAAACAGACAACAATGGACTGATGATTTGGCAGAGAAGTCTGTAAAGATTCGCAGGTTAACAGTATTTTAACCTGGGTATCTTGGAGCATAAAGCTAATGCGTTCTTGAGGATAATCTGGGTCAATAGGAACATAAGCTCCGCCGACTTTAAGAATAGCCAATAATCCTACAATCATGTCTAAAGAACGTTCTAGACAAATCCCTACTAATTCATCTGGTTTTACTCCTAATTTTTGTAAATAATGTGCTAACTGATTGGCTCGACAATTTAATTCACTGTAAGTTAATTGTTGAGTTTCAAATACCACCGCGATCGCATCGGGAGTCCGTTCAACTTGCGCTTCAAACAATTGATGAATGCACTGATCTTGCGGATAGTCGGTCTTGGTATTATTCCAATCCACTAATAACTGTTGTCGTTCAGCAGAACTTAATAAGGGTAATTCCCGCAGATTTTGTTGCGAATCATTAATAACTGCCTCAAGTAAGGTTTGGAAATGACCCAACCAACGCTGAATCGTTTCATCTTTAAATAAATCTGTATTATAGTCACAGTCAATTAGAGCTTCTCCGCCCATTTCTGTCACATTCAAATGCAAATCTCGATCCCTAAAACTAACCTTTTGAGGCAGTAAACTAATCTCTAATCCTTTCATTTTGGGTAAATTAATGGCTGGTTCTAAATTGAAACTGACATCAATTAAAGGAGAGCGACTGGTATTACGCGGTAAATCTAACTGATTGAGCAAAAGAGCAAAGGGATAGTCCTGATGTTCATAGGCCGACAACAGAACCCCCCGCATTTGTTTGAGATAATCAGCAAAAGTGGGATTACCCGCTAACTGACTGCAAATTGGTAAAAAATGAGTGCAATAACCCACCATTCCTTCACTATCTAAAAGGCCACGTCCAGACGCTGGCAGACCCACCAGAATATCATCCTGTCCCGTCAAACGATGAATGAGAATGTTATAAACTGATAACAGTGTCATTAGAAAAGTACAGCCCTGTTTACGACTAAATTGCTTTAGTTTTTCTGTAAATTGGCTATCTAAAGTTAGACTTTGACGATTGGCTTGGTAACTGGGTAAAGCTGGACGAGGTTTGTCAGTGGGTAAATTCAAAACGGTCGGATTGACAAGCGTTGTTAACCAATAGGCCTGCTGTTTTTTCAGTTCTTCCCCTTGGCTTGGCTGGCTTTGCCATTCAATCAATTCTCGAAACTGTTTTGGGGTTTTAAGATTAGCTGTAACCCCCTGACATTTGGCTGAATATAACTCTCCTAATTCCCGAAGGATTACTCCCATTGACCAACCGTCACTGATAATGTGATGGGCCGTTAATACTAACAAATGTAATTCTGGTTCTAATTTGAGTATATACCAACGCACGAGAGAACCCTGGCTCAAATCAAAGGGTTTTTCACTTTCTTCCTTTAACCATTGTTCTGCTTGCTGTTGGGCCGAAGCTTGGTCAAGACTGAAGTCTAAGATAGGGCAGTTAATTTCGACCTGGGGCAGGATTTCTTGACTATCTCCCTGGGCATTAATTTTGGTTCGTAACGCTTCATGGCGATCGCTGATTCGTTGAATAGCTTGGGTCATCGCAACGAGATTTAAGGGGCCACTTAATTGCAATGTCACTGATTGGTTATAGGCAGTCGAGCCGTTGTCTCCTAATTGAGCCAAAATCCACAGTTGTCGTTGGGCTTCGGTGAGAGGGACTTGATCACCCCCTAACCCCCCTTGATAAGGGGATTGATCCCCCCCTAACCCCCCTTGATAAGGGGATTTATCCCCCCCTAACCCCCCTTGATAAGGGGATTGATCCCCCCCTAACTCCCCTTGATAAGGGGATTGATCCCCCCCTAACCCCCCTTGATAAGGGGGGAGATGAGGTTGATATAAGTCTTTTAGGGACTGGAGATAGGGTAAATTGGCCAAAACTGTTTGTTCATCTACCCCAAAATCAATAAAACAAGCCACTTCATCCACACCGATGGACTGCAAATGATCAATAATTTGACGACAGGTTTCGGGTGTGCCAATTAAAGCACTGGTTTCTGTATAGCGTTTATAGGCAGAAGCGAGGAGAAAGTCCCGATCTTCGTCTCTTAATTGTTCAAAATCCACTTTCATGCCCTGGCTCTTGACCATGTTCTGCAAGAGTCCGACAGAGGAGGTGAGGTATTGCCCAAAGGGTTGGCGAGCTTGTTCTCGAACTTGTTCTAAATCCTTGCCAACAAAAGTATGCAGGAGAACTGTCACCGTTCCCGACGCGGGATTATAACCATGCTCTGCTAAAGATTGACGATATAGAGCAATATTACGAGCTAAATCTTCCACGCTTTGCCCCATCAGATTGGTAAGGATATTAGCGCCGATCGCCCCTGCTCTGATATAGGTATCGGGATTATTGACAATAGTAATCCAGCTGGGTAACTGGGACTGCATCGGTTGGGGATAGGTTTTTACCTCTACCCTTTGACCCTTTCCGTCTGGCACGGTGATCGCTTCCCCTCGCCAAAGTTTCTGGACGGTTTCAATTTCTTGGAACATCAATTCCCGATGTTGGCCAAAGGACTGGGGAGCCAAGACAAAATCCTGGGGATGCCAACCCGATGCAAAAGCAATACCGACACGGCCCTGGGAAAGATTGTCCACCACTGCCCATTCTTCGGCGACTCGGATGGAATTATGTAGCGGTAAAACCACACTGCCTGATCGCAGTTGAATCTGTTTGGTTTCCCGTGCTAAAGCCGCCGCCAAAACCGAAGGATTGGGAGAAAAACCACCAAAAGCGTGGAAATGACGTTCAGGAATCCAAAGGGCCGTAAAACCAGCGCGATCGCCAAATTTAGCTCCTTCAAACAGTAAGTTATATTTATTCGGGTTAAATTCCGCTTCATAGCTACCAAAGTAGTAGAGGCTAAACTGTATCGTTTTTTGGTCTTGAGACCCGCTCCCTTTCCCTAACTTACTGTCCCTAACAGAACGAGAATTTCCTCCCTTATCAAGGGTGACATCAACATCTCCCCCCTTATCAAGGGGGGTTAGGGGGGGATCAATCCCCTTATCAAGGGGGGTTAGGGGGGGATCAATCCCCTTATCAAGGGAGGTTAGGGGGGGATCAGTTTGAGGCCTTTGCATTGACCAGGAAGGCTTTTTTGCGGGGATAAAACCTCCCTGACGCAATTCTGTGACGCTATCTTTAACCGCTTGGACAAATTGGGCAAGATCGGCTTCCGTATGGGCGGTTGAAAGAAAATGTTTACGCCATTCCCAGACATAAATACCTTTTTCTACCATGTGATAGAAAAGTAAATCCAAATTGCCAGAGAGGGCAAACCGGAAGAAAGAACTAAACTGTTCGATTTTAATGGGAACTTCTTCGGCTTGAAAATAATGATTCAGTGTATCGGCTAAGGCCGCAGTGCGTTCAGTTAATTGTTGTTGCAGACCTGGCCCCTGCTCCTTTAAATGGGTCAGGACAGCCCTAGCCGCTACCATTGCTAACGGATGCTGATTAAAGGTTCCCCCAAAAAAGGTTCTGTCCACCCCAGGATAGGATTTATCGCCATAACGCCACATTCCCCCGTCAATGCTGTCCAGATAATGGGCCTTACCTGCAATAACTCCAATGGGCATTCCTCCCGCAACTACTTTGCCATAGGTGGCAATATCCGCCCGTACTCCAAATAAAGCTTGCGCTCCCCCTGGGTGCGATCGAAAACCCGTAATCATTTCATCAAAAATCAGGGCAATGCCCATTTGACTGGTAATTTGCCGCAGACTTTGGAGAAATTGCTTGGGTTGTAGTAAAGGATTACCACTTTGAATCGGTTCTACTAAGACCGCCGCTAAATCCTGTCCCTGGGTTTGTAAATAGTTCAGAGCTTCCGCACTGCCATAGTCCAATACCACCACATCGGAACTAAGGCTGGGGGGAACGCCTAGAGCTAGGGGAAAAGAGTGGAGTTGGTTATCAATAATTTGGTTCCTAAAAAGGGTTCCGTCCGCATGGCCATGATAGGAGCCTTCAAAGATGGCAATTTTACTCCGACCTGTTGTTGCCCTGGCGATACGAATAGCGGCCATTACGGCTTCGGTTCCAGAGTTGCAAAAACAAGCTCGTTCGGCTCCTGTTAGTTCACAAATTAAGGCGGCCACTTCTCCCACAATTGGCGATCGCGGATTGAGATGAATGCCTTCAGTGAGTTGGCTTTGTAGGGCCGACATAATGAAGTCTGGTTGATGCCCAAACAGCGTTACCCCTTGCCCCATCGTCATATCAATATATTCATTACCGTCCACATCCCAAATTCTTGATCCTTGAGAACGTTGGGCCACAATGGGATAGAGCATCTCTTTAATGGACATACGGAATCCGACCGAGGCTCGACTATCTGCTAAACGCGGGCGATCACGTTGCACAATTTGCTTAGAGGTTTTGGTACGTTCCGTAAAGCGAGCAATTAATGCCTCTAGATGTTGCTGTTGTTGGGGAGTTAATCCACCTGTGGGTGGTTTTTTCGGCCCCCAGGGAGTGGCTGTTACTGTCGGTTTAGGAGCAGAAGCTTGATTGCTGGTTTGACGGGTGCGACTGGCTATTGGCTCTAGGTTCGCCGCTGATTGCTGGGGGGGAATTAACTGTTGTGTAAGTCCGTTTGACCTATTTTGACTGACGGAAGATGGGGAATTTTCTGTGGTTCGGGGAGTCGTCGGGGCAAAATTGGCCGTTTGCAAGACTTCTAACTGTTTGGCCATCAGTTGTAACTGTTGACCCATAATGTTTTCCAGGGCAGAACTAGAAACGGTTGAACCTGAGGCTGTTACCGCACTGGTTTGTGGCACAGAAACTTGAGGCACTTCAACTCCTCCCATTCCCCCTGCTCCTCCCATTCCTGCAAGGGCGGCGATCGCCGAAACCTTTGGAGAAGCTGTTTGACGTTGAAAGCCGTTGCTATTAGAACTCAGCACGACATTGGGCGATCGGTTATTTGAGCAGGCAATGGGCGCAGAAAACACCTCGGTATTAACTTGAGTATTCTGGAAATCATTAGCCAGATTTTGAGCCAAATAAATAGCTAAAGCATCTAAATTTGATAACTCCTCAAATAACTGACGCATAGCAATTTTAACGTTATAGGTATTTTCAATCCGTCTGACCGCCTCAACCATGACAATGGAATCTGCCCCCATCTCCAGGAAAGGTGTATGAACATTGACATCAGCAGGGGACAATTGCAGTAAATTTCCCACTAGGGTTTGCAATGTGATTAGAATCTCCTGTTGTTTTTGATTGCTGGAGATAGCTTGGACATTAGTGGCATTGGTCGTCATGGTTGTTTCTTCAGAAGTCGGTTTAACGGTTTCAAGCCAATAGCGTTGACGTTGAAAAGGATAGGTCGGTAGAGCCAGTAAATGGTGGGGATAATTTTGATTAAAACCTTCCCAGTTTATTTCGGCTCCTTGGGAATCATAGAGAATCGCCAAACTATTTAGTAGGCTTTGTTCTTCTTCTTGAGGAGGGGCGAGGGAAAATAGCCAAGTGGTCGATCTTTCTGGACAACATTGTTGACCCAATCGAGATAAAGTCGGTTTAGGGCTAACTTCTAAAAAAAGACTGAATTTCTGCTCGATCAGCGTTTGGATACTCCCATAAAATTGTACAGGGTTGCGTGCATGATTTCGCCAGTAACGAGCCTCAATCGTTGCTCCTTCTGGTAGAACTTCCCCCGTTAAATTAGCAACTAAGGGAATTTGCAGGGGTTGGTAGGAAATAGCAGCAGCTTCCTGTTCTAAGGAATCTAAAATTGGCTCCAACAGGTGCGAGTGAAAAGCATGGGAAACTTTGAGAGGACGAACTTCTATTCCTGCTGCCGTTAAATGAATGATAATCTCAGCAATAATCGGCGCTTTTCCTGAAATAACAAAATTTTCTGGTCCATTAACAGCAGCGATCGCTACATCAGTCCTATAAGGCTCAATAGTAGCTTTAACCCGCTCTTCTGCGGCAAAAACGGCGATCATTGTCCCATTCTTGGGGAGAGACTGCATCAGTTTTGCCCGTTTGGCAATTAGCGTTAATCCGTCTTCTAAGCTTAAGGCTCCGGCAACAGTAGCCGCCACATATTCACCGACACTGTGACCAATTACTGCCGCCGGTTCTATTCCCCAGGAACGCCATAACTGTGCTAGGGCATACTCGAATGCGAATAAAGTGGGTTGGGTATAGGCAGTCTGCTCTAGGTAAAAACTCGCTGTTTCGGCTTCTGGGTCAGCAGGATAAAGAATTTCTAAGAGGGGTTGATCTAAATGGGGTCGCAGGATTTCAGCACAGCGATCCAAGGTTTGGCGAAAGATGGGTTGGGTTTCGTACAGTTGACGACCCATACCTACATATTGAGAACCTTGACCGGCAAATAGAAAAACAATTTTAGGTTTTTTCTTTTTGTTAATATTCTTCGGTTCTCTCATCCTTTCTTGGTTACTAAAGTTCTCTAACTTCTGCAACATTTCTAAGCGATCTCTAGCCACTACTCCTAAACGATGATTAAAGTGCGATCGCCGACTATTGGCCGTAAAACAAACATCAGTGAGAGAAATTTCAGGATGATCAACTAAATACTTTTGATAACAATGGACTAAGGCTTTTAAGGCTTCTTCATTCTTGGCAGATAAAGTCAGCAAATGCCAGGGACGTTCCATCAACTTCTGCCCATTTTGTTGATTGTTTTTAACGGTGACAGGGGCTTCGCTGAGAATCACATGGGAATTTGTCCCCCCAAACCCAAAGGAACTGATACCGGCTAAACGTCGTTCGACACCGTTTTCACCAGGCTTAGGGGGTTTGGTCCGCCAGGGTTGAGCCTGAGTGGGAATCGCAAAAGCTGTGTCAGCTAGGGAAATATAGGGATTAAGGGTTTGAAAGTGGAGATTAGGGGGAATTTCTTGGTGTTGTAGGCAGAGAACGACTTTAATCAGACCCGCCATTCCCGCCGCCGCTTCTAAATGACCAATGTTGGTTTTCACAGAACCGAGCCAACAGGTTTGATCGAGCGATCGCTTTTCACCCAAAACCGCTTTCAGAGATTTAACTTCGATCGGATCCCCCAATTCTGTCCCCGTGCCATGGGCTTCGACATAGCTAATCTGGGCCGGTTTTACCTGGGCATTTGCCAGGGCCTGACGAATCACCGCCTGTTGAGCAGGGCCATTAGGGGCCGTGAGTCCATTACTTAAACCATCCTGATTCACCGCCGAACCTTCAATCACTGCTAAAATGCGATCGCCGTCCTGAATGGCATCCCTAAGACGTTTAAGTACGACTACTCCACAGCCTTCCGAGCGCACATAACCATCGGCCCTTGCGTCAAAGGTTTTACAACGACTGTCGGGGGCGATCATTCTCGCTTGGGAAAAAACAACGGTTGTCTCTGGCGACAAAATGAGATTAACTCCCCCCACTAAGCAGAGGTTCGATTCTTGATTTTGCAAACTCTGACAGGCCAAGTGAACGGCGACGAGGGAAGAAGAGCAAGCGGTATCTACGGCCAAACTGGGGCCACGCAAATCAAAGATATAGGACAAACGGTTAGCCGCAATACTGGTGCTGTTGCCTGTACCCACATAGGCCGTTAAGTTAGTAGGACTTTGATAAGCCAAACGATGATAATCCACATCACTGATGCCAATAAAAACCCCTGATTGGCTACCAGCTAAGGTTTCAGGCACAATGGCAGCATTTTCTAAGGCTTCCCAGGTGACTTCCAGTAGCAGTCTTTGTTGAGGGTCTAGATAGGTGGCTTCTAGGGGAGAAATTCGGAAAAATTGAGGGTCAAATTGATCGACATTTTTTAGAAAACCGCCCTGGCGACTATACATCTTCTTGGCAGTGGCAGGTGTGGGATCGTAGAAACGCTCAATATCCCAACGTTCAGGAGGAATATCGGCGATCGCATCCACCCCATTTCGCATGAGTTGCCAGAAAGCTTCTGGATTGTCAGCCCCTGGAAAGCGGCAAGCAAGACCAATAATTGCGATGGGTTCCATTCAAATTCCTCACTGCGGTTTTTCTAATTTAATACGGTTACAGTTTCTTTAAATTGAAGAAAAGCTTTAATGTTATTGGTGATCGCCCGTTCAATTGACCCCCCAGCTTTCATGAGCCGCATTTCACGGTTAACTGGCCATAGATAATCCAAACTATCGGTCAAACGTAACATATTCTTCAGCATTTTTTGATGATACTTAACTTGTACATCGAAGCCCTGATGCTCTTGACATAAACATCTTTCTAGCCAATATAGAGACTCCTCTGCTGACATTCCAAACAAAGGAGAACGCAAAATCTTATCATAATAGGATATTACTCAGTTTGAGAGGTCTTGGAATTGACTGATTTAAGATTGAGTAATTTTCGGTCTTGGCATCTTGAATTGTATTCATGGCTTGTGTGGTTTCAGAGAATAAGGTAAGTTGGATTTTTTTTAGCAGAATTTAAGCTGAATGGGTTGTTTTATGCCCAATAACAAAACAAACTGAAGGACAAGGAATGTTTGTCAAAGGACGTTGTTCAAGCCAGGGCATCGCATCAAGAACAGTTAGTTCACAAGCATCAGCCAACAATTCAACTTCAGGCTTGAAAAGATAGCGCTGAGGATGTGTTTCCCGTGAATTCTCTAGAAGTTGATTTTCTTGATTTGTTACCCATAAATTGTGAGTAACTTCCACTATATTTTCATGGGTTAAAAAATTTAGTTCACTAATATAGGTTACTTCGTTACCATTGGAATTATCCTCTAAACGCAATATTGATGCTGTAGGCCGACTCTTAAATTCCCCCAGTCCGTAAGGCCCATAGGACACATCACAAATAAAAATCCCCCCAGCTTTTAAATGGTTTTTAACCGTTGCAAACGTTGCCAGTAAATTTTGATTGGTCGTTTGATAGTTAACCACATGAAATAGAGCAAGAACAACATTAAACTGACGATTTAAACGGATTTCACAAATATTTCCTTGAGAAAAACTCAGATTAGAAGCTATTGTTTCATCTTCAATGCGAGTTTTAGCCTGCTCTAACATTTCAGCACTGAGATCAACACCATGTACAGAATACCCTTTCTGTGCTAAAAGAGCGGCATGATAACCCGTACCACAGCCCAAGTCTAGGATAGATTTGGCTTCAGTTGTGTAAGTCTCAACTAAATTGTGAATGAATTCTACTTCAGTGGCGTAATCTTTGTTATAACCTTTATGTCCTACCACTAGATCATAGTAATGAGACATAGATTTGCCATAATTTGTCATTTTAGAACTTCCTCAAAATTTTTAAGCACAAACTTTATAAAAATGTCAGGGTTCACTAACCTGTTTAGCCAACTTTTCTAGAGTTGGATAATCGTAGATCAGGGTGCGATCTAAATCTCGTCCTAACCAATCCTCTAGATCGGCGATCAAAGCAACTGCCATAGAAGAATCGAGACCATATTCATCAAAGGGAACGCTTAGATCAATCTCATCTTCGTCCACTTCCATCATCTCTGTCATATAAGCCACTAACCAGTTTTGAATTGCCGTTAGGGTCGGTTGTTTTTTGTTGTTTGGAATTTCTGTGGACATTAGACTCAGTTTGCTTTCTTTAGAAATGTAGCTAATTTTTAAGGAATTTCCAAGTCTAGGGACGTGGACTTAAGGGGAGAGAAAGAATTGCTCGAAGTTTCAATCGATATACGAATTTAACACATTAAGTGCCGATCAAGAAATTTTCTTAGTCCAAAATTTCCAGGCTTCCCTCTAAAAATTTGGCCCGACAGCCACGACGCTGAATTTTACCGCTAGAGGTTTTTGGTAAACTACCAGTCCTGATCAGCGCGATCGCATAAACCTGTAAATCATATTCCTGGACAACAGCTTTACGAATGGCTCTTTTTACCTCATCTATATCTACCTTACGGAGCCAGGTGCGCTCCACTTCCTGAACGACCACGAGCTTTTCTTCGCCCTTATTTTCAACGGTAAAAGCAGCCCCACAACTGGGACGCAGAGCGGGATGACTATTTTGGACGGTTAATTCAATATCCTGGGGATAATTATTGCGTCCTCGAATCAGAATAATTTCCTTGAGCCGACCTGTGACAAATAATTCACCGTCTTTGATAAAGCCCAAGTCTCCTGTTCGCAGAAAAGGCCCGGCTCCTGTATCTGCCAAATAAGCTTGAAAGGTTTCCTGAGTCTCTTGAGGTTTTCCCCAATAGCCTTGGGCAATTGTTGAACCTGATACCCAAATTTCGCCGACAATTTCAGGGGAGCAAGGTTTCAGGGTTTCAGGATTGACAATGACGATTTGAGTATCAATCGTTGTCCAGCCGCAGCCCACGAGGGTCTGCACATTGGTATCCGTTTCAGTGGCTCCCACAATCTTATTTTTTTCTAAAGCATTAGCCTGAACGGGATAAAAGTAAGGGGGACTGTCATAACTAACCGCCGTAACTTTCAGGGTGGCTTCTGCTAAACCGTAGCCAGGACAAAGGGCTGTGGCTTTGAAACCAGAAACTTGAAAAGCCTCCGCAAACTTTTTAAGTACCTCCGCTCTGACGGGTTCGGCCCCATTTAAGGCCATGCACCAATGGCTTAGATCTAACGTGGCCCGTTTTTCAGGGGGAATTTTCCGCACACAGAGATCGTAGGCAAAGTTGGGGGCCGCACTATGGGTTGCTTTTTTATCAGAAAGGGCCTGTAACCAACGTAACGGTCGTTCCATAAAGCTGGCAGGGGACATCATGTAACAAAGAAATCCTTTGTACAAAGGCTGAATAACCCCATAAATCAGACCCATATCATGGAAGGTCGGTAGCCAAGTGACCATTACGCTATCTTGATCATGGCCCCAACCACGATCTAAATCGGCTGAATTAATCAACAAATTATGGTGACTGACCATTACTCCCTTTGGAGTTCCCGTTGAACCAGAGGTGTATTGTAGAAAAGCGAGACTGTTTTTTTCGAGGGTTGGTTCTAGCCAATCCTCCCTGAGGTGATGGTCAATTTCATCGGTAACAATCCATTCCATTGCTCCTAATTCAGGGTCTTTAGCCCATTGGTTTTTTAAACTGGGAAATAGAGCGGCATTGGTGAAGGTAAATCGGGCTTGAGAATCGGCAATAATCGCCTGTAAACGCAAAAGGTTTTGATTCCGTCGGGGTGGATAGGCGGGAATGGCAACGACTCCCGCATATAAACAACCAAAAAAAGCTGAAATAAAATCTAGTCCTGGGGGATAGAGCAGTAAACCCCTTTCGCCCTCGGCTTCTAAGGATTGTAGATAAGCGGCGATCGCCCTAGCCTTTTGATCCAGTTCCCCATAGGTTAAACGAGCTTCTTCGATTTCTCCGTCTCGCAGAAAAATATAGGCGAGGCGTTCCGGTTGACTGCTTGCCCGATAACGGAGTAATTCAACTAGGGTTGAGAATTTATTAAAGGGTTCTTGCAGATCACCATAGTTAATAGTCATCTAAGTACAGGACGAAAAACTTGAAAAGTAGGCGGGAGTAGGGTTTTATGAGAAATAGCACTAATCTCGAAACCCCCGTGAACCAGTATAAGGGAGCATCTCACCTTTGTAACCCCTAAATCAGGTTTTATGTCAAGCTATTTTAAAAGCCTTGCCAGAAACCAGTTTTAGGGACAAGTATAATTACTCACTTGCATAAATGAGATGCTCCCCAGTATAACGCCTTGAAACAAGCTCTCAAACCTCCTAAAGGGATGGCACGGAGCAAGACTCTCTTTACTCGCTCCATTGAAATAGCTCCCATTGTAGTCCAGTGGCTCCCTATCCCTCAACCCTGGCTATTGAGTATTGACCGCACCAATTGGTCATTTGGTAGTCATACCCATTCTCTGGTGATGCTCAAGAAGAAAAAAGGCAACTCAAACAGCGATGAACGGATGCGTTTTATTAAACCTCTTGCATAATTAATTTTTGAGGGTTCAAAAACGGCAAAAATAAGAACTAAACTGCCTAAAATCTGTAAATAGACTATTTAGTTAATTATTATTCATTCTTAATTCTCTTGACTACTGGCTACTGACTCCTAACCCTAACAACAATTTTTAGTTTTCACAAGAGGTCTAATGTGCGGCTAACTAATTGACGAATCCATCCCTCTAGCTCCCATTGTCCCGAAATTCTGCTCGTATTTGCCAAGTTTTGCCATAATTTTTCAAGAATTTTCATAAGACTTTGTATTTTTGCCAAAGAACTTAAACTTTTCCAAATAAATATATATTTTTATCAGAAATAATATATATTTAACAAATATCTCTTGACAAAAATTCCAAAATCTGGTATGGTTTCCTGCTCTAGATAATTTCTGGCCAACTAGCTACCACTGAGGCCAATTTATCCAAATCCCGACGATCTTCGATAAAGGGAAAAACACCTAAAACCGGACAATTAGTCAAGGATTGAATTAAATCGATCGGTGTTAACTGCTCTATTTCCGTCTCCGTGCGCGGTTCGAGACAATTAAGGATAATTCCGCCCAAATTGACCTTTTTTTGCTCTGCTAGGGCAATATTAGCCACCGTTTGGGAAATCGCCCCCAATTTCACCGGCACCACCAAAAGGGTTTTTAACCGCCATTGAGCCGCTAAATCCGCCAAAGTTAGCTCGTGGGTGACAGGACAACCTAAACCCCCCAAACCCTCAATTAAAACCAAATCTTGGCTTTTTTGTAGGTTCAGCAGAGCTTGCCACACTGTCCCTAAAGGAATATCTCGACCTTCCAAATCAGCAGCCACAGGAGGCGCTAAGGGTGCTTGATATTGCAGCGGTGTGATCATTTCTAATTGACCCTGAAATAAGCCCTCATACCATTCTCGATCGCCTTGACCCGTTTGCATTAATTTCATCAGCCCCAAGGCCTTGGATGGATAGTATTTTTGCCAATAAGCCACTAAAGCAGTGGTGACAACGGTTTTACCCGCATCGGTATCCGTAGCCGCAATCAAAAGACTATTCATAAAACTCCCAGGCTCAGTCAAGATCAGGTGAAATCACCAATATTTATTATCTTATCTCCCCTCTTACCCATCACCCCACACCCCACACCCCACACCCCACTTCCCAGATATTGCATGGGTAAGATGCAAAAAGAAAAAAAACTGCAGCCAAAAAGGTGAGATGGAATACACTAAAAGTATAAGGTTATCAATTTTGCTATTTTTCAAGTTGCATCCTAGGCAACAGAATTGCAATTATCCCTCTAGTTAGAAATTGGACGGTTTGCCCTGTGGTTTCATCACTTCCCAAGCCCAATAACTCTTTAACAACGGTTCCCCAGCGTTGTTCTGGTGCTTATGCCTTGATGGACAGTCTCAAACGTCATGGCGTTAAGCACATCTTCGGTTATCCCGGAGGTGCGATCCTGCCCATCTATGACGAACTCTACCGCTTTGAAGAGCGGGGAGAATTACAACATATTTTAGTGCGCCACGAACAAGCGGCCGCCCATGCCGCCGATGCCTACGCTAGGGCCACCGGCAAAGTCGGGGTCTGTTTCGGTACTTCCGGCCCCGGGGCGACCAATTTGGTGACAGGCATCGCTAACGCACACATGGACTCCATCCCGATGGTAATTATCACCGGTCAGGTCAGCCGGGCGGCCATCGGTTCCGATGCTTTCCAAGAAACCGATATTTATGGTATTACTCTACCGATTGTTAAACATTCCTATGTGGCTAGAAATGCCCGGGAAGTAGCGAGAATCGTCGCTGAAGCCTTCCACATCGCCAGTACAGGACGACCGGGACCGGTTTTAGTCGATATTCCCAAAGATGTCGGTTTAGAACTATGCGATTATATCCCCGTCGAACCGGGAGATGTGAAACTAACCGGTTATCGTCCCACGGTTAAGGGTAATCGCCGTCAAATCGAGGCCGCTTTGCACCTCTTGGAAACCGCCGAAAAACCCTTACTTTACGTTGGCGGAGGTGCGATCGCAGCTAATGCCCACGCCCAAATTGCCGAGTTTGCCGAACGTTTTCAGTTACCCGTCACCACCACGTTAATGGGTATCGGTGCTTTTGATGAACATCATCCCCTCTCGGTGGGAATGTTAGGAATGCACGGCACTGCCTACGCTAATTTTGCCGTGACCGGGTGTGATTTATTAATTGCCGTCGGCGCTCGTTTTGATGACCGAGTAACGGGGAAATTGGACGAATTCGCCTCGAAAGCTAAGGTAATTCATGTGGACATCGACCCGGCGGAAGTGGGCAAAAATCGCGCCCCTGACGTGCCGATTGTCGGGGATGTGCGGGTAGTTTTAGAACAAATACTCCAAAAAGCCAGAGAATTTGATTATCCCACTAATTCCGATCGCACCCAAGCTTGGTTAGCCCAGATCGAGCGCTGGCGCCAAGATTATCCCCTGCAAGTACCCCTACCGGAAGGCAGACTTTCTCCCCAAGAAGTAATCGTTGAGGTGGGCCGTCAGGCACCCCACGCCTACTATACCACCGATGTGGGCCAGCATCAGATGTGGGCAGCCCAATTCCTCAAAAATGGACCCCGACGTTGGATTTCTAGCGCGGGATTGGGGACGATGGGTTTCGGTTTACCCGCTGCGATGGGGGTAAAGGTGGCTATTCCCGATGAGGAGGTCATCTGTATTAGTGGTGATTCCAGTTTCCAAATGAATCTACAGGAATTGGCCACCCTAACCCAATTTAATATTCATGCCAAGACGATTATTATTAATAATGGTTGGCAGGGTATGGTACGTCAATGGCAAGAAGCTTTCTATGGGGAACGTTATTCTAATTCCAATATGGAAGCGGGAATGCCAAATGTGGAACTGTTAGCCCAAGCTTACGGCATTAAAGGGATTACTATTCGCCATCGAGATGAATTAGCCGCAAAAATTGCCGAAATGTTGGCCCATGATGGTCCAGTTTTGGTCAATGCGATCGTGACTAAAGACGAAAATTGTTATCCCATGGTTGCCCCCGGCCAAAGTAATGCGCGTATGATTGGTTTACCGAAAATTGTCACCGGGGGTTGTGAAATGCACAATTGTCCCAGTTGTGGCGCGGTTAACAGTTGGAATAATAAATTCTGTCCTGAATGTGGGGCGAAATTGTAGCTGAAAATTGTTAATTAATTAACCAGCCTCCGTTAAGTATAACGGAGGTTTTTGGCTTTTTCTCTACTGTGTGAATATCATAAGTAGGTAGGCGTTAAAAATTATCAGAAACCCCCCTTATCAAGGGGGGCAGGGGGGATCGAACTTAAAATCCATTTTTAATTTAATCATAACCAGCTACTTAGAAATTTTCAAATAGAAGCAATGACAGCCCTAGAAAAAGCCTTAGAAAAAGGAGCGAAAAACTTGATCGCCACCGTGATTAAATTAGGCATATCTCAGTGACAACGGCAAGAGCCTGACATCAACCCCATGGACGACAATTAAGAATAACAACCTAAAATCTTTTCGCTAATTTTGCCATAGACTGCACCCTTTGCTTCTAAAATGGGCTATTGCGGCTAGATACCAGTATTGGTCTAGCATTTGCCCGTAGACTGAAAAAAGCACGTTATAAAGATTATGGCCAAAGTTCTGGTATCCGATTCGATCGATCCGGTAGGAGTAGAAATTCTGTCACAGGTTGCCCAAGTGGACGTGAAAACAGGACTATCCGCCGAGGAAATCATTCAAATTATCCCCGAATACGACGCACTGATGCTCCGTTCCAGTACCCGCGTCACCAAAGAAATCGTCGAAGCGGGCAGCAAACTGCAAATTATCGGCCGCGCAGGGGTAGGAGTCGATAATATCGATGTTCCTGCGGCCACTCGTCAGGGTATTATTGTCGTTAACTCTCCCGAAGGTAACACGATCGCCGCTGCCGAACACGCCTTGGCCATGATGTTATCCCTTTCCCGTCATATTCCCAATGCCAATCAGTCGGTAAAAGCGAATAAATGGGAAAGAAATCGCTTTATCGGCACAGAAGTTTATAAAAAGAACCTAGGAGTCGTCGGTTTAGGTAAAATTGGCTCCCATGTCGCCACCGTTGCTAGATCCCTAGGCATGAAAATTCTCGCCTACGATCCCTTTATTTCCAAAGAACGCGCCGATCAACTCGGTTGCACCTTGGTGGATCTAGAATTACTCTTTGCCGAGTCCGATTTTATCACTCTCCACGTCCCGAAAACTGCCGAAACCCAGCATCTCATCGGTCGGGAAACCATCGCTAAGATGAAACCCACAGTCCGCATCATTAACTGTTCCAGAGGCGGCATTATCGATGAGTTGGCTTTAATTGAAGCCCTCGAATCCGGTAGAATCGCCGGGGCAGCCTTGGATGTATTTGAACAGGAACCTTTAGGCGAATCTAGATTAAGAGAATTATCTAACGTCATCCTCACTCCCCACCTAGGTGCATCGACTACGGAAGCACAGGTGGGTGTAGCTGTTGATGTGGCCGAACAAATTCGCGATGTCCTCCTCGGTTTGCCAGCGCGTTCGGCCGTTAATATCCCCGGACTAACTCCCGATGTTATGGAAAAACTGCGCCCTTACCTGCAATTAGCGGAAACTATGGGTAATCTCGTCAGTCAGTTGGCAGGAGGTCGCTGTGACTCGTTAAATGTCCGTTTACAGGGAGAATTGGCCACTAAAGACAGTCAACCTCTGGTGGTAGCGGCAATTAAGGGCTTACTTTCCCAAGCCCTCCGGGAACGGGTAAACTATGTTAATGCGGCGATCGAAGCTAAGGAACGCGGTATCCGGGTAATCGAAACCCGGGATGCTTCCACCCGGGACTATTCGGGATCGATTCATTTGGAAGCTAATGGTTCCATGGGGACCCATTCCGTCACCGGAGCGCTGTTAAGTACGGGAGAAATCCGCATTACTGACCTCGATGAGTTCCCCATTAACGTGCCACCGAGTAATCATATGTTATTTACCCTTCACCAGGATATGCCCGGTATTATCGGCAAAATTGGCGCACTTTTAGGCAGTTTTAATGTCAATATCGCCAGTATGCAGGTAGGACGCAAAATTATTCGCGGTGATGCAGTTATGGCCCTGAGTCTCGATGATCCTCTACCAGAAGGTCTTCTCTCGGAAATTACTAAAGTCCCCGGTATCCGCGATGCTTACACAGTGAAACTCTAGATTAAATCAGTTATCAGTAAACAGTCAACAGTAATCAGTGAAAGGAAAGCTCTGCACTTGCCACTTAATACTGTTGACTGAAAACCCAAATCTGATAACTGATAACAAGGGCCGAATCTCAGACCTAATTGGTTAAGCTAAAAGCTTTGATGTGCTTAGTTTCTAACCTTCTTTTTAGGTAGGAGAATTGTCAGATTCTGTCTTTTGCCTCTTGCCTGTTGCCTCTTGCCTTCAGAAGCTGATAACTGATATATGTCTAATAGTTGGTGGGAAATTACGGTTTTGTGCGAACCTAGTCTCGAAGAAACGGTTTTCTGGAGACTGGAAGATTTTGGCTGTTCGGGAACGGCCACTGCTAAAAAACAATCCTCTTTAGAGGTTAAGGCCTATATACCAGAAATTAAAGCGCAATTGCCCGATTTAGAGGCACTAAGCCTCTGGTTAAAGCAGGATGCTTTGATTTTAGGTTTTTCTGAACCTGTCAGCTATTGGCAGTTAATGGACGAGGAAGACTGGGCCAGCAGTTGGAAACAACATTGGCAAATTAGCGAGATCGGCGATCGCTTTTTGATCTGTCCTGCTTGGTTAAATCCTCCGGAAAATAACCAGAGATTGGTGATTAAAATTGACCCCGGTTCCGCTTTCGGCACGGGAACGCACCCCACCACGCAATTATGTTTAGAATCCCTAGAAATGCGTTTAAGTAGCCATCCAGAGCCTAAAATTATCGCCGATATCGGTTGTGGTTCTGGCATACTGGCGATCGGGGCGATTTTATTGGGGGCTAAAAAAGTTTATGCTGTCGATATAGATCCCCTGGCGGTGAATGCGACGTACAGTAATCGCCATCTCAACGGGATTAACCCCGAAAATTTAGCTGTTAATCAGGGTAGTGTCGAGGAGTTATTAGAATTAATTCCCGATGGTGTTGATGGCATCGTTTGTAATATTTTAGCCGAGACAATTATCGCTTTAATGCCCGAAATCACCCGTCTGGCAAAACCCACCACTTGGGGAATTTTAAGCGGCATTCTTGTCACCCAAGCACAAGCAGTTACAGATATTTTAGAACCCCAAGGCTGGACAGTGGCTGCCCTGTGGAAACGTCAAGAATGGTGCTGTATCGAAATTCGCCGCACCCTGGATTAATATAGCTGTCAGCCTGGAATCAGTTATCAGTTATCAGTTATCAGTGAGCAGTTATCAGATTTGAGTTTTCAGTGAGCAGTATCAAGTGAGGAGTATTAAATGGCATTAACAGTGCTGTCTTGTCACTTCACTGATTACTAAGTAGGTAGGCGTTAAAAATTATCAGATGCCCCCCTTATCAAGGGGGGATTAAGGGGGGATCCCCCCGCCTATCGGCACCCCCCTTATCAAGGGGGGCAGGGGGGATCGAACCTAAAATCCATTTTTAATTTAATTATAACCAGCTACTTATTTACTATTTACTATTTACTGAAAAAAGCATCCATGACGCTAGATAATTTTCGCATCAGTTTTGCTCCCTTGTCTTTGCAGGAAGTATATCAATTAGCCGATGATGGGGCGAATGGTGCTATTGTACTAATGAGTGGCACTGTACGAGAGCAAACCGACGGTAAACCGGTTATTTATCTTGATTATCAGGCCTACGAACCCATGGCGATGGAGGTTTTCCGGCAAATTGCTCGGCAAATTCGACAAACCTGGCCCGATACCAATCGAGTTGTCATTCACCATCGCACTGGTAAGCTCAAAATCGGTGAAATTAGCGTCTTAGTAGCGGTGGGTTGTCCCCATCGAGGGGAAGCTTTCGCAGCCTGTCGTTATGCTATTGATACTCTCAAGCATAATGCCCCCATCTGGAAAAAAGAATACTGGTCTGATGGTTCTAGTCAATGGGTTAGTATTGGGGCCTGTGAAACGGAGTGTTAGGTCTAATAACGTAAAATCAAGGCAATTTTTTGGTAATCGTTCAAGGAATCCTCCTCGACTAAAGCTACACGTCCTCCCTTGGCCAATACCACTTCGATAATTTCATCCACTGCGTCATCGATTACCTCCGTACCACCGACGTTTTCCACCAGTATCAAGTCACCATTTTCGCTTAAAACTGCGGGTACATGGTAATTTTTCTCCACTAATAACAATTTTCCTCGACCTTCCTGCGCTAAACGCCACACTTCTCCCAGGGTAGAGATAACTTTTTGAGCGCTGACTGCCGCGTCCAAAGCTTGCAGGGCTTCAGTTTTTTGAGTCTGACGCACTGAATGCATAATCGGCAATACTTGTGGAATTAATTCTGGCAGTGAGGTTTTGTCAAAATTGCCGGTTAAAGTGCCAACAATTGCTGATGTGTACTGTGAAACTTCTTGAAAGAAGGAAATTTGACGAACCACTCCACCCACAATCAAAGGGGAAGAATCATCAATGTCAATGTATTCACCCAGAGCATTATCTACCTGCTGGAAAAATCGCCGGATTCTATCATCTAGATAACTGGTATCGGCATCAAAGGGCAGTGGTGCGGTGGCCCCCGGTCCAGTCATTTCTAAGGGAAAATTCTGATCGCGAATTTCTTCGAGAGTTTCTCCTGTAGCTGAGATTAAACGAGTAGAACCCTGACTTAATAGTAACAGCCAATAGGGTTGTTCTCGATGTAATCCATAAACTAAATCCCGTGTAGCAAAGGTTTTATCGATGACAACCCTTGCCTGGACAGAAAAAGGCAGGTTATAAAGCTTGGCAATATCCGGACCAATATAGAGAGCTAACCCATCTAGAGTATAAGGATAATCTATTTCAGCTACTAGACTATCGAGGCGATCGAACAAAGGTTCGATTTCACGTTTAGAGAATTCTGCTGATAATCGGCGCTTTGCTTCATCGACCAAATTTTTAACGAGAATAGGGTCTTGTTTGTTATCCGGTGAGGTGCGATGGGTAGGTAAGAGAATGGAAAGGGCGGGTATTTGAGTTAGGGATTGTAGTTTCTTAAGTTCTTGACGAGTAATCATTGATTTTAGCTTGATTGATAGGGTTAAGGAGCTAAAAATACTGTCTTTATCCAGGTTTTCTCGATTTATTCAGTATTCCAGCTAACATTTTAGGGAAAAAATGTAATTATATCTAGAAAATTAAGAAATTATACTGAATTGCTTTGGCAGAGATTGAGGGAATTTTTAACCGGAAAACTAGGAATATTATTGATTTATCGATCGCCCACCATCAGGACAGAAAATGTTCAGGATGGGTTATTTACCCATCCTCGGAATAATTAGGCCGCTATGGCGGTTTTTTCCGATGTTAATGCCTCTTGGCGTTGAAATTCGGCTAATTGTGCCGTAATTTCATCCCGAACAATCTGACGGTATTCCAGGAAATGCTCGTTGTGGGCGCAGACAGTGATATAGTGTTCGGCGTTGGCGGGATTATGGCGCAAAATACCGAATAAATTCTGCCAGAATTTCCAGCGAGTGGAACGTTTAAAGCCCTGTCGCCAGATAATTACCGCTAGGGCATAGAGATCGGCCCGACGAGGCAGTTTAAAGGCAGGTTTAGCTTTAGGTGCGCCTAATTTCAGGAAACAGCGATAGGTGCGATCAAGAAATACCTCTGGATCGTACAATTTCCAGAAGGCTTCAATATATTCTGTGGCAATATCTTCGATCGGCCGGGTGGGAACGAAATTCATTAGGGTACTTTGGTTAATGTCCTGTTTCCCCGTTAATCGTAGTCGTCCTTCTTTTTCCAAGCGAGTCCATAGGGCGGTATTCGGTAAAGCTTGTAACATTCCAAATAGAGCCGTGGGAATGGCCGCTTCTTCGACAAAATTAATAATGCGATCGGCCGCTCCTTTTTTCTCGCCATCAAAACCGATGATAAATCCCGCCATGGGGCGCAATCCGGCTTTAATAATCTTTTCTACCGTCTCGGTTAACGAACTACGGGTATTTTGGAATTTTTTGGTTAATTGTAAACTTTCTTCGTCGGGGGTTTCAATCCCTAAAAAGACCGCGTCAAAGTAACAATCAACCATCATTTCCATTAATTCGGGATCGGCGGCTAAATCCACCGACGCTTCCGTGTTAAACCGGAAAGGGTACTGGTGTTCTTCTTGCCAAACTTTTAATTCTTTGAGAAGTAATTTAACGTTGCGCTTGTTGCCAATAAAATTATCATCCACCATGAACACGCCCCGGCGCCAACCTAACTCGTAGAGATAATCTAATTCTTTTAATAATTGTGCGGGGGTTTTGGTGCGGGGTTTACGACCGTAGAGAACGATAATATCGCAAAATTCGCACTGGAAGGGACATCCCCGCGAAAACTGCACCGACATGGAATCATAAGCTTCAAAATCGAGCAGATCGTAGCGGGGGATCGGGGTAATTGTCACATCGGGTTTTTCTGTGGTGCGGAAAACACCTTTAGTTTCTCCTTTTGCCAATGCTTCCACAAACATCGGGATGGTGATTTCTCCCTCATCGAGAATCAGAAAATCGGCCTCGGCCACTTCGTGGGGGATAGAAGTGGGATAGGGACCCCCCACGGCCACCAGTTTACCCCGTTGCTTGGCTTCGTGAATTTGCTCGATTAAATCTTGACGTTGGACGATCATACCCGAAAGAATGACTATTTCGGCCCAGTCCCATTCTGCTTCTGTCACTGCCCGAATATTGCGATCAACCAGTTTAAATTCCCATTCCTGGGGTAAAATCGCCGCCACCGTCACCATACCCAGGGGAGGAAGTAAGACTTTGCGATCGACTAATTCCAGAATTTT
The DNA here is from genome assembly GCF_050500235.1 of Microcystis protocystis FBCC-A270. NCBI lineage: Bacteria > Bacillati > Cyanobacteriota > Cyanophyceae > Chroococcales > Microcystaceae > Microcystis > Microcystis protocystis. The sequence goes on along the minus strand of NZ_CP191407.1, from coordinate 2,567,399 downwards.
GTTATAAGACCAGAAAGTCGGCGGAAAAACGGGATAAATCAGTAAGGCACGCATATTCACTCCTCGCTCGACGGCGATCGATTCTTGACCTTTCGCTTGATTGTAATCTTTTTCGGTCAGGGATGGGAAAACCGTTATTTAGTCTGAGAACTAGGATCAGGCTTGATTTTCGGCCGCCATTGCCCACCCTTGACCCTACCCCCATAAAAGTTTATGGCCAACATCAATAAAATTTATGTAAAGAAATGTTGCATAGTCTGGAAAGTTATGTTACATTAAATATCAAGCACTTGACTTAAACGCAATTTTCTTATAGGAAGGCAATTCACCATGGATAAGCAAGAAAACAAACTCGGTTTCACCGCTTTCGCTGAAAACTGGAATGGTCGTTTAGCCATGCTCGGTTTCGTTATTGGCGTAGCTACGGAATACTTAACCCACAAAGGCATCCTTGCTCAGTTAGGCTTAATGTAATTTCGGCCTCGACTGCTGTGCATCTACAATCATCTTGAATAAATCCTTAAAAAAAGGGGAAGAGCTATGCTCTTCCCCTTTTTAAGTGGGAGGTTGGAGAGATTTTTCAGTGATCAGTCAACAATAATCACTCATGGTGAAGCTAAGAGGTTTTAGATACCAGATGATAGAGTTGATTAAAACTCAGTTTTTGGGAGTTTTCAAAGAAATATTGGCGATAATGGTAGTTAGCTAGATTGAACAAATTTTTTGACAAGAAGGCATAATGGTCGATTTCTGACCATAAGGGATGGTTTTGACTGATAATATGACGTTCAACTAGCTTCATATCTTGATTATACCTGATAACGTTCTTAAAATCTATCGGTGGCCAAAGTTACTTATTTTAGTTATCTAGCTACAGAAATGAGTAACTTTAAAAGGCTTTAGGTAGGTTTTTGGTTTCTGTGGTTAACCCAAATTATCCCTATTCTTTTTCCTTCCAGACAAACACCAGAAGAGCTAACTCTTGGGGTTGATGCTTTTCGTTTTTGAATTGGCGCACTGATAACTGATAACTGATTAAGACATTTCTAACATTCTTTGAATCGGCAACAGTGCCTTAACTCTTAAATCTTCAAAAATAGTAATTTCTGGAGTTTTATCTCGCATACAGAGATACAATTTTTCGAGAGTGTTCAGTCTCATATAGGGACACTCATTACAAGCACAGTTATTTAAAGCTGGTGCGGGTATAAATGCTTTCTCTGGCGCGGATTTTTGCATCTGGTGAATAATCCCCGGTTCTGTGACGACAATAAAGGTTTTTTCGGAACTTTTCAGGGAATAATTTAATAGTGCCGTCGTGGAACCAATATAATCGGCATGGCGTAAAACCGATGATTCACACTCAGGATGGGCGATAATTTTTGCTTCTGGATGGGCAACTTTTAATTCTATTATCTTGCGTTCGGAAAAAGTTTCATGGACAATACAACTACCCTGCCAGAGAAATAAATCTCTGCCAGTTTGCTGACTGACATAACGGCCTAAATTGCGATCAGGAGCGAAGATAATCGGTTGATGGACAGGGATTTGATTCACTATTTTGACTGCGTTGGAACTGGTGCAGATAATATCACTCATGGCCTTAATTTCTGCACTGCAATTGATATAGGAAATCACGATATGATCGGGATATTGGGCTTTAAAACGAGCAAAATCTTCAGGATGACAACTATCAGCTAAAGAACATCCCGCATCTAAATCCGGCAGCAATACCAACTTATCCGGATTTAAGATTTTAGCTGTCTCTCCCATGAAGTGAACCCCCGCAAATACGATTACATCTGCTGGCGTTTGGGCAGCCTGCTGGGATAAACCTAGAGAATCACCAATATAATCAGCTATATCCTGTATGTCAGAATTTTGATAGTAGTGAGCCAGAATAACGGCGTTTAATTCCCTTTTAAGCTCTTTAATTGCCGTAAATAGGTCATCAGGTAAGCTCGATCGATTTGCGGGTTGAACAGTTGTGAACACGGTGAGATTTATGGTTATTTTTACCAAATACTAAACAAGTCTCTACATCATAGCAAATTTTTCCAAGGAGAGACCACAAACAAAAAAAGCTTGATGCAACAGCGCTCAAACGACTGACAACCAAGCCCCGATAATACCATTTTTCAAAAAGTATATAGCGTGTTCTATTCGCACGAGGTACATTATTGATGTTCAAAAGCTTAATCAGCAAAGGTTTAAATGTGCCGTACAGGTACGAGAACCGCTATAGTTTATTTTTGGGAAATCCCTAAACGCTGATATTCTATCTGGATACAAGCATCCATAATCACATTTAAACCCGCCTCGATCGCCCTTTTTTCCGCAACTGGGTGATAAATTTTCAATTGTGTCCAAAGGGTAGCAGCCTGAATAGCAATAGCTGACTCGACAATTTCAGGTAGATAATCAGGATGACGAAAAACGTTAACAATATCCACGGGTTCAGGGATAGCCTCTAGAGAAGGATAGCACCTTTGACCATCAATTTGCTTGACCATCGGATTGACAGGATAGACTCGATAACCCACCGCTTGCAGAAATTTGGCTACCTGATAGCTGGCGCGACTCGATTTCTCAGAATGCCCCACCACTGCGATAATTTTACTATTGCTGAAAATGGTTTTGAGCGCACCATCGTCTCCTTTAATATTCGGCATTGTCCCACCTATCTTAGAACAGAGTTTCGTTTCCCATAAAGATGAAGTGTAACCTAGTTTGGTATCAACTTTTAACTGCAGCTTTAGCCCCTCTGGAGAACTGGCAGCAATGTTTAACTTTTATATCGGAAAAACAGTTAAGTAGGTAGGTGTTAAAAGTTGTCAGACACCCCCCTTATCAAGGGGGGATTAAGGGGGGATCCCCCCGCCTATCGGCACCCCCCTTATTAAGGGGGGCAGGGGGGATCAGAGGCAAAATCTATCTTCTATTTAATTATAACTACTTACTTATTACCAATCCCAATCAATTCCTCGGTATCTGTAGGAAAATTTACCCGATGGTTGCCCCTAAATCCTCTGACTTTAGTTAGTACAAAACCTCATGAATTATCTTAGTATTATCATTCCGACTCTTAATGAGGAGTTAAGAATTGCAGCAACGTTAAAACAGATAGGTGAAGGAGTAGAAATTATTGTTGTCGATGGGGGAAGTATAGATAAAACCAGAGAAATAGCTGAAAAATTGGGAGCAAAAGTAATTATTTCACCGAGTAAAGGTCGTGCATTTCAGATGAATTTAGGAGCCAAAATAGCGAAAGGAAATATTTTGTTATTTCTGCATGGAGATACTTTACTTCCCCAGGAATTTCAAGAACAAATTATCAATACTTTATCCCAATCTGGGATAGTAGCGGGGGCTTTTGAATTAAAAATTGATGGAGAGGAAAAAACCCTGCGTTTAGTGGAAAAATTAGTTAATTGGCGTTCTCACTGGTTTTCTCTTCCCTACGGAGATCAAGGAATATTTTTAAAAGCCTCAATATTGACCGATTTAGGGGGGTTTCCTGAGTTGCCAATTATGGAAGATTTTGAATTAATACAAAGATTGAAAAAAAGGGGTAAAATAGCCATAGTTTCTACTGCGGTGATTACCTCGGCAAGACGTTGGCAAAAATTAGGAGTTGGCAAAACTACCTTAGTTAATCAATTAATAATTATTGGTTATTATCTAAAAATTCCGCCACATTTGTTGAAAAATTTTTATCGTTTATGGTAATTAGGGAGAACTGCCACTAGATTCTGATTACTTCTGGGAGTCTGTCGATAAAAATTTTTGTCTCCCGAAGTACCGATCGATAGGATAATTGATCATTGGAACATCTGCTCTGAGAATATGTCTCTCGATCGCCGTCAATTTCTTTATCTTTTAGGTGCTACCCTTGGCACAGCCACTCTTGCCGGTTTTAACCGTCCCGCTTTTGCTGCTACTGGTCCCTATGGTCTTATCGCCCTACCCTATAGCTATGATGCCCTAGAACCTTATATCGATAAGGAAACGATGCAATTTCATCACGATAAACACCATGCAGCCTACGTTAATAATCTCAACACGGCAGTGGCAAAATATCCAGAATTGCAGAAAAAAACAGTAGTAGAATTAATTAAAAATCTTGACTCTTTACCCGCCGATCTTCGCATCACTATCCGCAATAATGGCGGCGGCGATCTTAATCATACGATGTTTTGGCAGATTATGTCCCCCGATGGCGGTGGCGAACCAACAGGAGAAATAGGAGCGGCAATAATCGCTAAATTTGGCAGTTTCGAGGAATTTAAAAACGCTTTCAACCAAGCAGGTACTAAACTTTTTGGTAGTGGTTGGACATGGTTGGTGTTAAATAAGTCAGGACAACTAGAAATTACCAGCACTGCTAACCAAGATAGCCCCCTAATGATGGGATTACAGCCAATTATGGGCAATGATGTTTGGGAACACGCCTATTACTTAAAATATCGTAATCAACGGGCTGAGTATTTAAAACAGTGGTGGAATGTGGTTAACTGGGAGGAGGTAAATCGCCGCTATCTTCAGGCAAAAGCTTAACCATGACAACTTTTACGGTAACAGTTCCCGCTACCACTGCTAATATTGGGCCCGGCTTCGATTGTCTCGGAGCGGCCTTAACCCTATATAATCAGTTTACTTTTACCCTGCTGCCGGCAACGACAGCTAACCCTGTCAGCATTAGTGTCAAGGGAAATGAATCAGCTAAAGTTAGCCAAGGGGCTGATAATTTAATCTACACTTCTTTTTTGCAAGTTTATCAAAAAATAGGACAGAATCCGCCCCCTATCGCCATCGAGATCGGTTTAGGGGTTCCTCTGGCTAGAGGTTTAGGTAGTTCTGCCACTGCTATTGTCGGTGGGTTATTGGCCGCCAATCAATGCGCGGGCAATCCTTTATCTATGGGGGAAATCGAAGCATTAGCGATCGCATTGGAGGGCCATCCAGATAATGTGGTGCCAGCTTTGCGGGGCAACTGTCAGCTATCGGCAGGTGATAGCACAAATTGGGCTATTTGTCAAGTATTTTGGCAAAAAAATCTCATTCCCGTCCTAGGGATTCCCGATTTTGAACTGGCTACGGAAAAAGCTAGGGCGGTTTTACCCGAAAAAATTAGCCGTCAGGAGGCTATTTTCAATATTTCCCGCTTGGGTTTATTATTGCGGGGATTAGAGACGGGTAACGGCGATTGGCTGAGAATTGCCCTAGAGGATAAACTGCATCAACCCTATCGCCAATCTTTGATCCCGGGTTACGAAAAGGTGAAAAAAGCCGCCCTTAACGCGGGTGCTTACGGGATGGTAATTAGTGGCGCAGGTCCGAGCCTATTAGCTTTAACTAACCCTGAAAATGCCCAAAAAACAGCCACAGAGATGACCAATGCTTGGGAGGAAGTGGGGATTAACTCCAGTGCCAAAATTTTGGCTTTAGATACCCTAGGGGCCCAAGTAAACTGTTAAGCCTCCAATTTACCTGTTAAGAGTCCCTGACATTTGAGATAAAATTAAGTAAAAAGCTATGAGGAGTCAGTCATCAGTCATCAGTAATCAGGAGTCAGAAATCAGGAGATTATTTTTATTTATTCTCCCCACTCCCCACTCCCCACACCCCACTCCCCCTAATCTTGCCACTTATGACCGTAGGATCCAGTTTACAACAGTTAAAAAGAGCTTCATCGGGACGATTACCCAGCAGTTACGGGGTCTATTTTAAGAATACCCTTGTGGCCCTCTGTCATGCTCTTGAAGATCATATCTTGCAAACTAGCAGCCCTGATAGTACAAATAAACCACTGGTCTTAGTCACCTTTCAACAGGGTAAATGGTATTTACAGGAAGCTGAGCGCTATTTAGATATTGCTCGCTCTTCTCGTCACATTGCGATCGCCGCCGTGGCCGATAGTGGTTTTTCTGAGCATAAAACCGGCAGTTTAGAGAATGTTTCCCTAGTCAACTTAGATAATAGCGATAGTTTGGTTAATGAGTGGAATTTAATCATTCTTTCCCCCGATTACGCCTCCATGGTACTCTGTCATGAGTTATCCCCGGAAGAATACCGGTCCGATAGTCAACCCCAAATAGACACGGAGCGAAAATTCTACGGTTTATGGACATTCGATCGCGATTTAGTTGAAAAAGCCGCTAGGATCTTAATTGAGCGTCTGCATCCCTATAATCCCAGTCTAGCGGCCGATTTAAGCAGACAACAGCAGGAAATTAGTCAAAATATTAATCCCATTCCCACGGATTTAACCGGAGTAGTCTCTCGCATTGTCACCTATCTGCAAACCAGTCAACAGCAGTTAGTCACCGTCAGCAGACAAGCGCGAGAATTAAGCGACTTAGAAGGACAAGCATCCCGTTTAAATAAAAATTTAGCCGCTAATAAACTGCAAGCTTTTCTAAGAATGGCTCAAAAAGTCGATGAAAGAGATATTGATAATCCCCTTGCTTCCCTACAGGTGGCCGCTTTAGCGGAAATGTTGGGACAATTGCTCGATTTACCCACCCTGAGATTACGACGCTTACGATTAGCTGGTTTATTATACCGCATCGGTCTAGCGGAGGCTCCGATCGAAGTTTTTAGACAGCGTGCCAGTCAGTTAGAGGGAGCAAATGCGTTATTTTGGCGGGATCGATCGGTGTTAGGCGCACAATTACTCGCCACTATGCCCGAATTAGCCCCAATTCAACAGATTATTTACCATGAGTTTGAATACTGGGATGGTAGCGGGGTTCCCAACGGTTTAAAAGGGGAAGAAATCAGCCTAGAGTCGCGAATTTTAGGATTATCAGCCTATTTTCAGGAATTAACTCAACCGCGAGGCGACCGACTAGCTCTAGATTTGGGAGAGGCCCTAGAGCGCTGTCAAAATTATAGCGGGATTCGTTTCGATCCCGCTTTGGTAGAAAAATTAAGTTCGGTAATTCGTCTGTGCGAAATGGGATGGATGCAATTACCCGATCGCCCTAGTCAAGTCCCCGCCGTCTGGTTAGAATCAGTTTAGGATTAGACTCCGATTAAACTCTGCATGGCACGTCTCATATTAGCCGGTTTAAAAGCTGCCATGGCCGCGGTCGGTTCATAGCCGCAATGTACCATACAATCGGCACATTGAGGATTGCCACTGGCCCGACCGTAGTTATCCCAATTGGTTTCTGCTAAAAGTTCCCGAAAGCTTTTGTAATGACCTTCGTTGAGCAGATAACAGGGTTTTTGCCATCCTAAAAGACTATAGCTAGGACTACCCCAAGGGGTGCATTCATAGTCCTGTTCACCGATGAGAAAATCAAGAAAGAGAGGATTATGGTTAAAATTCCACTTTTTCTGACCTGATTTCCAGGGTGAGAGAATTTCTCGGAATAAAGCTCTGGTTTGCTCCCGTTTTAAGAAACTATCTTGATCCGGGGCCCACTCATAACTGTAGCCGGGGGAAATCATCATGCCATCGATACCCAAAGTAGCGAGAAAATCGAAAAATTCCTGCATTTCTCGCGGTTCTGTGCCTTCAAAAACCGTGGTATTAGTAGTAACCCGAAAACCTCTCGCTTTCGCCGCTTTAATCCCTTTTACTGCCTTATCGAATACTCCCTCTCGATCCACACAGCGATCGTGATGTTCTTTGAGACCATCCAGATGGACACTAAAGGTAAGATAGGGTGAAGGAGTAAATTTATCTAGGCTTTTCTCCAATAACAGGGCATTGGTACACAGATAGACGAATTTTTTTCTGTCCACTAACCCCTTGACAATTTCATCGATTTGTGGATGTAAAAGCGGCTCACCCCCGGGGATGGAAACCACGGGAACCCCGCATTCTTCCACCGCTGCGAAACATTCTGCCGGGGTAAGATGATTGCGGAGGATTTCCGGGGGATGTTGAATCTTCCCGCAGCCAGTACAGGCTAAATTACAGCGAAATAGGGGTTCTAGCATTAAAACTAAGGGAAAACGCTTTTTTCCTGCTAGACGCTGTTTCAAGATATAGGAAGCAACCACTAAAGCTTGTTGTAGTTGGACAGCCATTTGCTCACACCAATAGGATTCTAAGTCATTATAGACTGTTAACAGGACATCAAGGCATAGAACCCTAGAAAATGGCAAGATAAATAAAAGCTGGTGGCTTTTTTGGCTGTTTACTTGATTATCATCTTGATCTAGCTGATGGCTTCAAGACTACTGACTTGAAAGTGGGAAGTGGGAAGTGGGAAGTGGGAAGAATAAATAAAAAAAAAGTCTCCTGACTCCTATCTCCTGACTCCTAACCTTAACGACAATTTTTGATTTTTACCAGAGGTCTATTATGGGTTCTTTAGGCGATCGCTTCAAGAAATTTGCGGGTAGAACTCGCTATGTGGTCTGTCGCTTATTTTTGCATCTCTACGGCCAAGAAATCGCACCGCTGATCGGTATTCTTAATCGTGCCGGCCGGGAGGCGATCGATTCCGAAGGCGATTTAGAGGTCATGGGAGAGGGTTTAGTAGAAATTTGTCAAAATCTGCTGCAGATGAACCTCTATTGGTTTTCTGTGGCTAATGAGGGCGATGTTTTTTGGCATGAGGGGGAAGCGGGAGACTACGTTAACGAACTGTTTACCGATTCTGCGGCCAGATACCTAAGTGAATCGGTGTCTTCACAGTTGGGGGAAAACGAACCCTTAACTTTACCCGTCACCGATAACTTAGTTGTTATGATCACAATAGCCTTCGAGGGTGAGAGTGCTGCTTTAGAAACTAGCCTAGCCGATCGAGAGGCCCTGGAAGATGGTTTAAAATCAATAATTAACCTTCACTACCAAGGTCGGCTGCGTGCGATTCAGGTACATTTTTCTCCTGCTCAATTGGGAGATGAATTGACCAATGAGCAACTATTACTCAATTTCCCCGAATTGCTGCCTTTATAGTCTTAATTTTGCCCTTATGCTGCGCCAAGTAACGACAATTTTTTTAATTCTTACCCTTTGTTGGACAACGGTGGCCTGTGGTTCCTCGTCAAATCAAACTCAGTCACCGTCAGCTAATAACAGTAGTGTAAGACGAGAATCCAATCAGGTTAGTAGCGGTCGCTACGAGGTGCAACAAGCTACCTACGATGACGGAGATGGCACTTATACCTTAATGCTGTTAAACACCCCCGGGGGGACTTCACCCCTCTTTCGCACCACTAACCTGCAAATGGCTAGATTAACCGAGGAGGACATTGCTAAAGGGGAAAAAACCGCAGTAGAAATCAACGGTGATCAGGCTACCCTGTACATGACCGAAGATTTTAAAATTGAGTATGTCCATAATGTCACGGAAGTGCGGAACAATCCCCAAACCGGACAACAGGAAACCGTGGTGATTCGACAAGAATCGAGTTTTTGGAGTCCTTTTTTCGGTGCTGTTGCTGGTCAAGCTTTGGGTAGTTTGCTCTTTCGTCCTCAATACTACGTTCCTCCCCTCTATACTCCGGGGGGTGTGATGACCGGTTTTGGTGGTTACGGTTCCACCTATAATCAGGCAGTGGATCAATACCGGACTAAACATAATAGTCCACCTCCGGCGGTCAAAAACCGGCAAACTCTCCGTTCTACCGGCAATTTACGTCGTTATCCTAGCAATACTCCCTCTAGTCCCAATCGCAGCAGCACCACCACCACAAAACCCAGTGGTTCCGGTTATGGTTCCAGTACCCTGAAGAATTCGGGTAAATCTGATAATGTCAAACGTTCTCCTAGTTTCGGTTCCTCTGGTTCCCGTCGTACCCCTAGTCGCAGTGGTTTCGGCAGCAGCAGACGCGGCCGACGTTAGGAGGATTTGACTGGAGTGGTGGAAGATTAATCCTGTCTTCCCCACCTCAGAGATTGGGGATGGCAGCTACTTAAGAAGCAACCATTTTGCGAATTTCCGAATAGAAAACCGTTTGGCGATCGCCATTGGCCGACTGAATAATACTGGTACGCAATCTCAGATTAGGACTAGCAAACCAGATTCTTTCCTCGATACGATGGTGATTGTCCTCGATGGTTAAAGTTAAAGCTTGATCGCTTCTGAGATGATATTCTCCCAGCGCTGCCGATTTACCGACCGCTGTGATTAATTTTCCTTGCCAAGAATTTTCTGAGGGTAGCCAAACTAAATAGCTAGAACCGATTTTTTTCGGTTGTCCATAGTCCACGGAATTATCCCAAGTCGCTTTCCATCCCCCTAGACTGGTCTGGGACTGACAGTTATTTTCTAAACATAATTGCACCACATCGGCAGCATCGGCAGCCAGCAAATCGATGGTGATTTCTGCTTTATTATTGGCAACTTTTTGGGCAGCTAATTGATAACTGGTGCGCTGAGAAAACCATTTACCCGCACAGAGATTAATAAATTCTTGAATGTCCATGAATGGCTGTAGGCAAAGATCGATCGCTCTGGAAGAATAGATTATTTATTCTATCCTATCCCTAGACGTTGGCCAATTTTTGCAAAGATAAACGGGCTGCTTCCCGCACTTGTGGATGTTCGTCCTTGACCAAAAATTTTAAGGCTGCGATCGTTTTTTCCGCCGGAAGCTGGCCTAAAGCTTCCGCTAATCGCTGCCGGATTAACCAGTCATCGGAGTTAACAAAGGTTAAAAGCTTCTCGACGGTTTCCACTGCTTTGATTTCCCCAAGAGCGGCAATAGCGGCCTGTTGAATAACCGCTTCGTTACTATCGAGAGCCGATAATAACACCTGTTTAGCCCGAATATCGCGTAAATTGCCCAAAGCGACGGCAGCACTGAAGCGGACTAACCATTGCGTATCTTCGTAAAAAGCTCGTTGTAGGGGTTCAAAAGCGCGAATATCTTCTAAATAACCTAAGGCCCCCGCAGCATCGGCGCGAATGCCATAATCGGCATCATTGGCTAACAAATCCACGAGGATAGGAAAGCATTCCTCGGTTTGTTTGACTCCCAAAGCAAAGACAGCCATCGATCGCACCGGCAGCATTTCATCATAAAGGACTTTTTTGATCAAGGGTACAGCCTCCTCCGGGGCCACTTCTCGCAGGGATGCCAAGGCCAGCAGACGATCTTTAGAGTTGCTGCTTTCTAACTGCAGGGCAATGGTTTCCATATCAGGCTTACTCATTTTTGTCAATCACTTGTAATATTTCTTTAATTCTAACGCAATTTTTTCTAAGTCAGCAGCCCTAGTGGACTGAAACAGCTAATTTCTGTCTGTTAGATACCTAAAGTGTCATCTTGACAAGGTGAAGCGGTGGGCGGTGCAGCGGTTAAGCTTGACTAAAACACCAAATTAGGATTATACTTAGGCACTGCCAGTAATTGTAATCGCCGCTCTCAGGGAGGAATCATGGCTAACAATAAGAAAAACAAAGGGCAAGGGCCAAAACAAATTTGTCAACATCGCCAAGAAAATTTAAAGTATGTTACTGAGCAATTTCACTATCTGCGCAATTTAATGCAAAGAGCAGATCGTAATCTGGCAAAGGTAAATGAACAAGATATTAACAAGATAAAATTTGAGATTTTGGATAAATGCTTGCGGCATCTTAAACAATATATTGATTTTCAAAATCATAAAAACCTTCCGCAAGATCCAATGCTCTCTTCTATCGACCAAAAACTGATTAGTTTTCAAGGTCAAGTTCACATAGGTCCTAATGAAAGAAATTGGCTACAGAGCCAATTAAAGCTGAATGAAAAAAGAATCGATGACCTCGCTGCTCAAGTCCCTTCAACCTTTTCAATGTCTCCAGTAACTGCTTTTCAAAAAAGCTTACAGAAATTTCAATCTTGCCAGCAAAAAGCAACTATTAGCCATGCACTGCTTCCTTCATATTTGAGGACGATAGAGGGAATTTTAATTGGTGCAACCCTAATCATGGAAGATGGAATTAAATATTACAACAATCAACCAGAATTTTCTGTCAATAGCATTAAGGCAGGTGCTTATCTATTCGTCACAGAAGCCAATAAATTTTTAAGCCTAGTAGACAGCAGTGACACTATTAGCTTATAACTTTGAAGCTTATGATTTTGCAGTTCAGACTCCCGCCTTTAAGAATCAGACTAGAGCCTTTAATTTTTTTATTATTGGCTCTCATCATTTTACCTATCTCATTAGTTGCTGCCTCATACATATTCCTGCAAATAAAAGACGAATATTTCTCACTAGATACTTCTGTTAGCAACTTAAATAAGACTGGTTCAAAGTCATTACTAACCAACAAGACTCAAAAGTTAGAGGAAAAAATTAATAATTCATCTCTCAATCAACAAGAGAAAAAGATAATACTGGAAGATATTAGTAAAATTTCTCAAGAGATAAACACCTTACCCGAGCAGAACATTAACAAGGCAATTGAATATAAAGATGTATTGGCACTGAGAAAAGAACAAGTCAATGTTTTAAATTCATTTCTGCTAACCATAATTCAGATTCTAGGAGCTTTTTTCTTTATTGTCACGGCCTACTTTAGCTGGCGTAACATTCAAACTGCCGACCAGAAGCAAATAAGTGAAAGACTAGGAGAAGCATTTAAAAACTTGGCTGAAACTAAACCGCTAGTTTGCCTGGGGGCGATTTACTTACTAGAGCAAGTTGCCCAAGATTCTCCTACAGACCGCGCAACCGTAGTAGAAGGTTTGGCAGCATTTATTAGAGAAAAATCTCTCCCTACTGCTGCTCCTCCTTCTAATGAATATAGTTATGCAATTCAGAAAGCGATGGATACCATACTAGAGTATCGCCAACCAAAGTATGGTGTTACAAGCAGAACGCTAGATTTGCGAGGTTCTCATCTTATCAAGACTAAATTCAACAATGCTTACTTGGACCACGTTGATCTTCAAGGGGCTAACCTAGAAAAAAGTGAGCTTAGAGGCGCTCACCTCAAGGGAGCTAAATTGAATAACTCCCACTTATTTGGAGCCGATTTATCAGGCGCAGATCTCAAAGATGCCGATCTAACAAATGCAGACTTGAATCGCGCTGGATTATCTCAATCTCAATTAGGAGGGGCAATCTTAACTAATGCCATTTTAGAAGGAGCAGAGTTACAAAAGGCTAATTTTAAGAATTGTAATGGTCTTGAGATTGCACAGCTAAAAACAGCACGCAATTGGGAACAAGCAGATTATGATGAGAATTTTCGGAATTTGAATAGAGAGGACTTTCCAACCTAGTAAGACCACCGCAAACTCCGAACCTTCCAATCTTTCTGCCCTTCTTGGTGTTGGTGTCGCTATTGGTGTCGGTTCCTTGCTCAAGCGCAAATTCAACCGCCAATAAAAACTCGGCTAAAGCAGGGAAACGCCCCTGAGAATTAGGGCTGTCTAGCTGTAAGGAGATGTTTCCCTTTCATGTCTGCTCATTTTTGTCAACCACTTGTAATATTTCTTTAATTCTAACGCAATTGTTTCTCAGTCAGCAGCCTTAGGGGACTGAAACGGCTAATTTTTGTGTGTTACAGTGTTTCTCATAAAGATGAAGTGTAATCTAATCTGGTATGGAAGACCGACTCCCGAAAACGAAAATTTTGTACCCGATCATTAAGATAACTGCTATCAACAGGTTCGGGATATTGCTTGAGAAAAATTAATTGTTGGTGTCGGAATGTTCAATTTGCTATAACTTCGGTTGACGGAATTGATAAACATCAGCGATCGCCTGTACCCAACCATTAGCAACAGATTCTAATAATCGATCGCCTTTTTCTTTACTTGCATTAGTAGCATCTCCCATCACTCCACTTTTAGTTAATTCCTTAGTTAACCAAGCAAAGGGTAATTTTCCTTCCATAGTTAATAAACTATTTTCTGGCAAACCTTGGGGATATTCTCGGACAGCCCGCTCAATTTTGACCTGTTCTGGCAGTAATGATAACATAATGCTAGTTTCCACATCTCCTGCATGAATACCGTATTCTAATTCATATTCCGAGAATAATTCAGCCGCATTGTGGGGAACTCGCCAAGTGAAAAAAGGAAATACTAAAAAATCGGGATATTGTTGGTGAATATCTCTAGCGGCAATTTCCATAACTTGCGGTTGTCCGCCGTGAGAGTTCATTAATACTAACTTGCGAAACCCCGAACGATAGAGACTTTCAGCTATCTCTTGAATGAGGGTTAATAAGGTGGCTGCCGAGAGGGTAATCGTGCCGGGGAAAGACCAATGTTCGTTAGATTTTCCGTAGTAGAGACAGGGTAAAGCAAAGGCGGGAACATTTGTATTTAATTTCTCGAAAGCTTTGCCTAAAACCCCTAAACTAATGGCAGCATCGACGGCAATAGGGAGATGGGGTCCGTGTTGTTCGATCGCACCGATGGGTTGAATAATTACCACATTTTCCTTATCTAGCATTGAATCTATATCAGTCCAAGTAAGATAGGGAAAATAACGATGAGGGGGAATAAAACCGTGCATCATAATCCTATTGGGGGTGAGGGATTAGGGTTAAGTAGTCGTGCAAAACTAATTTCCTAGTCGAGACAGGAGACAGGAGATGGGAAATGGGAGACAGGAGACGGGAGACGGGATAAAGCTATTAGGGATCGGATTTGAGTTTTCAGTTCACTGTTTACTCACAGCAGAAGTCTGACGGAGTAGTGGCTTAGATGTGTAATTAATTGTGCTTAGATACTTATGGAAAAAATTACTGTTTATTTGGTAATTGTACCACTAATTCTTGGCAAGGTTGCCAATCATCTTCATCGGTAATGGTTGGACAAAACGAATCCCCATAGCAACAAAACCTGTTTCATTAATTATAATCTGCAATATCGTCGGCTCTTCTCGACCTTGTGTGATAAGTTTAAATTATATAAGAGCGATCGATCTTTGTGTCCTTTGTGTCTTTGTGGTTCGTTTCACTCGCTCGCCCGCAGGAATGTATCTTAGAATACATTTTACCCACCAAACCCAAGAGAGCCTATCGTCGGGCAAAAACACCAGGAGCGACTTGTTTTTTTACCCTTGTTACTGATCATCTTTAAGCCTTTTTTTTAAGTATTGTTGTTAATGTAGCTTATTATAGCAGTTCTCACACCTGTGTGGCACATTTAAACCTTTGCTAATTAAGCTTTTCAACATCGATAATGTACCTCTTGCGAACAGGAAACGCTATAAGATCAGCGACCGCACTTAAACTCACAGCTTCAATGAATGTGCAGGGTGCGTTCCCAAAAATCTATCGGTGGAGTAGTATGAGCCATCTTAGGGAGCGCACCCTACGGCTAAAAGGAAAAGGCGCTTCATGGTTTTGGGGTGGTATTGCCGTCCATTTTAAGGTGGTGAGGATGTCAACAGCAAAATTTCCGTAAAGAGGGTGATTCCCATTGATTAATATGTCAAGTTCCCTGCCGTAAAGAATCCATGGATACTTGAGGCAATGATGATTACAGAATTAAATATCCGGTTAGAGGCCCCCGAAAAAACAACCGATGAGATAAGACAACGCAAGGAAGCGATCAATCGGCAATCGGCCGAGTTTAACCAGTGGATGACCAGAATCAAAGCAAGACTAGATGCGATCGCTGGTAAGATCGAACGGGACAAGCGATCGCATCCGGCTTAAAACAAAAGGTGCTTCATAGTTCATTGTCGGTAGTGCGACCAACTAACCTAACATAACCTCAGCTTATCAATGGTATAAGTAACAATATTGTCAAACCCCTTTACAAACCGTTACAAACTCCTTAAGATAGAGACATCATCAATCAATCGTACCTCGATAACTTAATAGGAATCATAAACCAATGACCACCACCTTACAACAGCGCGAGAGTGCTTCCCTGTGGGAGCAGTTCTGCCAGTGGATTACCAGCACCAACAACCGTCTTTATGTCGGCTGGTTCGGTGTGATCATGATCCCCACCCTGCTCACCGCCACCACCTGCTTCATCATCGCCTTTATCGCCGCTCCTCCTGTAGATATCGACGGTATCCGCGAGCCTGTAGCTGGTTCTCTACTCTACGGAAACAACATCATCTCTGGTGCGGTTGTTCCCTCTTCCAACGCGATTGGACTCCACTTTTACCCCATCTGGGAAGCTGCTTCCTTAGATGAGTGGTTATACAACGGTGGTCCCTACCAGTTAGTCATTTTCCACTTCTTACTAGGTGTCTTCTGCTACCTCGGTCGTCAGTGGGAACTGTCTTTCCGTTTAGGAATGCGTCCTTGGATTTGTGTTGCTTACTCGGCACCTGTATCCGCCGCTACTGCTGTATTCTTAATCTATCCCATCGGACAAGGTTCTTTCTCTGATGGTATGCCTTTAGGAATCTCTGGAACCTTCAACTTTATGTTCGTGTTCCAAGCAGAACATAACATTCTGATGCACCCCTTCCATATGTTAGGTGTTGCCGGTGTGTTCGGCGGTTCTCTGTTCTCCGCGATGCACGGTTCTCTAGTAACTTCTTCCTTAGTGCGTGAAACCACTGAAATCGAATCTCAGAACTACGGTTACAAATTCGGTCAAGAGGAAGAAACCTACAATATCGTTGCCGCTCACGGTTACTTCGGACGTTTAATCTTCCAATACGCTTCTTTCAACAATAGCCGCTCCCTGCACTTCTTCTTGGGTGCATGGCCGGTAATCGGTATCTGGTTTACGGCAATGGGTGTTAGCACCATGGCGTTCAACCTCAACGGTTTCAACTTCAACCAGTCGATTCTCGATTCTCAAGGTCGTGTAATCGGTACCTGGGCCGATGTGTTAAACCGCGCTGGTATCGGTATGGAAGTAATGCACGAGCGTAATGCTCACAACTTCCCCTTAGACTTGGCTAGTGGTGAACAGGCTCCTGTAGCTCTGACTGCTCCTGCTATCAATGGTTAATTCCTAGTCTGAACGAAAAGGCACTCCCGCGAGGGGGTGCTTTTTTGTTGTTAGAATTATGATATAGCTCAATGTTAAATGGAGTTAATTTTATGATATCCCCTCAAATTATTGAACTGGAACAAAAGTTACGAGACTGTTCTCTTGAAGATAAAAAATGGTTATTAGAACAGTTACATCAACAATTAGGATTGAATGATCAAAAAACAACTAAACAACGATTAATAGATAGTTGGAATGAAGCTTATAGTGATGGATTGGACGAATCAGAAACTTTGATGTTAGAGGGAATACGCCATCATCAACGCCAATTATCTGAGTAAATATGACGATTTTTCAAGGTGATATTTATTGGATTGATTTAGGAGAACCACAAGGAAAAAAATCAAATTAATTATTCAGGGAATTAAGTTGGTTATTGAACCTCAAGAACTCGAATAATAGGGATTATAAAAGGATTTAAAGAATCCATTAACATAAAAAAGCATACAGCATCGCCGCTCACGGTTACTTCGGATGTTTAATACTAAATCCGTTGAGTATAGGCTACATATCAGGATAGCCGAACAGCAAAATGGGAATAGATAATCAGTCTTTAATAACCGAATTTAGTACCAGACGCTTAACTAATTAGAAGTAAAAAAATTGTAGGGTTAATTCATGAATTAACCCTACACATCGTTTCCATTCAGACGCTTCACGAATTTGCTAGAGTCATAAACTCTAGTTAACAAAAGTCCAGCGTCCTTCCACTTGACCGTCAAGAAGTTGATGAGTACTTAAATATTCTTCAAGAACACCTTGGCTTGAAGTAGTAACAACTTTAGCGTTAGCTATTTCTTCAGGCGTGAGATTCAAACTCTTCAGTGAATTTTGATAATGATAATCTTGCACGCAGATTACATATAAACGATCAGCCTCTACAGGTTGTTCATTAATACTGAAAGATTCAATTGCTTTCTTAGTATTGTTATAAACTACTCGAACACCTTTGCTGATTTGATAACATTGACTTTCCCCAGGCTTTCTGTTTTCTGGGCGCAGAAAATGGGTAAATACCTTTGTCAGTTGCGCTCCGGTAACTTTAATTTTATAAAGAGAACCATCATAGGGATAAACCTTCTTAAGATCTTCAAGAGTGACCACAGGCCCTAATTCTTTACCTCGTATGGAACCACTACCGACAAGCACGACATCAATCGTATCTATTTCTAAGAAGATATCAGCGATTAAAGGCGTTGCTGAATTAAGCTATGAATCAGTAAGGAATAGGCACTTCTTGAAACTTCAGATAATGAATTAATAAACGAATAGAGTATCCTAACATTTCTGTAGACTTAGAATAGCAGAGTGTTTTGCGATGCAATCGGGCTAGATAATGTCTTAAACGTGTGTTCTCACCCTCTACTCTGGTCATATAAGTCTTACTAATTATATGGTCGCCCTCTGCTATAAAACATGGATAAACTGACCATCCATCACTCACATAAAAATAGCATCCCCAAGACTTAACTAATTCCCATAATGGGCGAAACGTTTCGCTACTATGATCTCCGATTACCCAACCTAAAATTCCTTTTTTAAAGTGGTCAACGGCTGTCCACACCCAGATTTTGTTTTTTTTGAGCCAACAAAGGTTTCCAATTCATCCAGTTCCCCTACTTCAGGAATTGTTTCTGGGTCATAGGCGACTGGCAATAATTCTCCCACAGATTTTACCCAATTAATTACGGTCGTATGATGAACTCCCTTTAGCCTTTCTATTCCTCTAAATCCCATCCCATTAACATAGGCAGTTAGGCATTCTCGCTTCGTTTTTTCGTCATAGCCTTTCTGTTTTTCATAGTTATCAATAAATTGACGGCCACAGGTTACACAAATATGATTTTGTTTACCTTGTTTATTGATGCCATTTTTACGGATATGGGTAGATTTACATTCAGGGCATTGCATTTTGATTTCCTCCATTCATATCTCTATTATGCAACGCCCGATTAAATTACCTAACTCAGTTTCTTGTTCGCGCACGGGATGAGTCAATTGACGATTTAAACGGCTAACAATACGATTGTACTTGCGATCTACTTGTTCTTTGTAGGTATTGATAAAATTTTGCAAATCTACGTCAGGACTAGCTACCTGATCATTAATAGGAATAAGCTCCCATTTCCATTCGACAATGCTGTTCGTATCGTCGTCTACTGTAATATCGAAACGTCCGATCTGATCAGTCCCAACGGCGGCCTGGGTGATTAAAATGTTGTTTACTTGGGCAGGCTGTTCTAAAAGTGTATGAGAATGTCCACCAATGATCATGTCCACCCCCCACTCAGGGTCTAACATAGCCGCTAACTTTTGATCCTCTTCAAAACCAATGTGAGTTAGGAGTATTGTCAAATCAATATCTTCATTTTTGTAGGTATTACAGATCTTACCAACTTCAGCCGCCGCATCTTCTAGTCCAACAAATGTACCAATGCTTTTGTCCAGCTTTAAGGCACTAAGAACCTCTTCGGTGACAATACCAATGAACATAACATCAAATCCATCTACATTGAGGATGATATAGGGGTTCATCAACCTTTTACCGTACTTTTTAATGTACAAGTTGGCATTAACAATAGGAAAGTTTGCCATTTTTTCTAAGAAGAGCAAATGAGGAAAGCCATAGTCTAATTCGTGGTTTCCTAAAGTCACTACATTAGGTGCTAGGTAATTCATAATTTCCATGGTTGATAAGCCTTTAAATTCGGTATCAATCATCGAACCTTGAAGCATATCACCTGAAATAACATAAAGTGTATTTTTTTCCGTTTGACGCACTTGATTGATATAACCAGAAAGCAATGATAACCCGCCGATCAAACCACCTTGTCCAGTTTTAGCCTCCGCTAAAAAGTCGCCGTGCATATCATTGGAATGTAAAATCGTAAACCTTTTGAGTTTTGTTGTAGTTTCAACCATGAGCCTCTCCAGTAGTTTGAGTTGATTAAATGAAAGAGATAGTTTGATTTGGGTACTGCGAACGGTTTAAAGCTTGGCTTTCTGAATACCGTCAGAAGCTTGGTCTGTGATTTCTTCTAGCCGATCCAGAAAAAGTTCAGCTTTTAGCAGTTTAGGCTCTTCGGTTTGTGTTATGCAATGGAGGGGGGTTATAAAGGATAAAACCCTTACACAGAAAGACATTGCTTCGATTTATGCCCCCTGATCGAATCATGCCAAGTAACGAAAAGCCTAAGCTTATAGTATAGCATAACTCGCGCCAATCAGGATGAGAGCATCTCAAAAGCTATTGACAATTGGCCAATTTTGTGATCCTCATGGGCATTTCAGGTGATACAAGTCAATCAAAATAGTTGCGAAATCTTAACATTTGGTCGATTTTTGCTTAACAATTGAGATGGCCAATTCTCCTCAAATATGCCTAAATCGCCGACTGGGTAAGCAACTCAGACAAAGTTGATTTTGTCAAAAATTGTTAAGATGCGCCACCTTGTCCTGTACTTAGATTGTGTCTAGCTACTTACAATCGGAAACAATACTTAAACAAAATGGCAATGCTTCAACAGAGCGCTTTTCAATAGGAGATGATATTCTTTTTCGGGGATAGTATAGGACCCAAATCTAGCCAGATGGGGATTTTGCATTTGGGCATCAAATAGACAGAAATCCCGTTCTCTGAGGTGTTCAACTAACTTGACCATGGCTACCTTAGAACCATCGGGAATTTTATAAAACATCGATTCTCCGATAAAAACCCCGCGAATTGCTAAACCTAAAATCCCCCCCGCTAATTGATCCCCTTGCCAAGTCTCGAAACTGTAGGCCCAACCGGCTTGGTGTAATTGCTGATAGATTTGGATTAACTCCGGGGAAATCCAAGTCAGCGAGCGATCGGCACAACCGGCACAAACCCCAGCAAAATCGCGGTTAATAGCCACGGTAAAGCGATTTTGATTCAAAACTCGTTTTAGGGACTTGGGATAGCTAAAACGCCGATCTAGAGGAATAAGAGCGCGATTTTTACTAGAATACCAATCCAATCGCCCCCCCTCATCGGCCATGAGAAAGTAACCGCGTGCGTATCCTTGTATAATAGAGGCGGTATCCACAACTCCCCCCAAGAATTCAGTCTCGTAGCCTGATCATTCTCTAATTATGCCCGATCATCCCGCACCAATTCCGCCTATTACTTTACCACCGATCGAAAATCCCCAACAGGAACAAACTTGGCTGCGCACCGCTTTGCATCGTTGGTTAGATGCGGAATTTATTCCCGAAGCTATTAACGATACTATCGCTGAACGTGCTAGTCAAATTTTTCTGCGTCAGCGTTTGGAAGGGGAAAACGATCTCGGTAACTTGGTGATTGCGATCGTTACCGAGATGCAAGCTTTTGATTTCCGCGAAAGTTTTTATAGTGAATTTGCCATCGCTAACGCCGTTAGTGATTTAATTTTAGATAGTTTAGGGATCGATCGCTGTTGTGGGCAAAGTTAGACAGTTTTTCTCTGCTATTGGAGTTTAATTTCTATTAGCTGCTCTGCTAATTTTTTTGTACGAATGGGGTAAGCTGCACTGCCTATTAGAAATTTTAGGACAAATGATCAAACCCTCTCTCCTCGATCATAGACGGTCTTAACCAGTAATTTAGATAGTCAACAGCTTATTGCTTATTTAAGAAGTTAACAAAATCTTTAATCGACAAGAATTAATTGATAGTTGTTGGGAAGGTTTAATTAATTTCCAACCCAGCGATCTCAGCGATCGTGTAGGCTGGTCGGCCCTTAACTTCTTCGTAAATTCGCCCGACGTATTCCCCTAATATGCCAATACTGATCAATTGTACCGAACCCAAGAAAAACACAGCGATCAAGATAGTAGCTAAACCAGTAACAGGAGAGTCGGGTTGCTGTAAGCGCCAGTAGAGAACCAGTAAAGCCATCAACAGGGCAATTAAAGCAGAAAATAAGCCTAAATAAGTGGA
Organism: Microcystis protocystis FBCC-A270; assembly: GCF_050500235.1. Lineage (NCBI taxonomy): Bacteria > Bacillati > Cyanobacteriota > Cyanophyceae > Chroococcales > Microcystaceae > Microcystis > Microcystis protocystis. The sequence continues at coordinate 2,545,573 of NZ_CP191407.1, read as the reverse complement.
AATACGCAGGGGAATCTTAGAAAAAGACACCAAGCTATTAACCGCTAAAGCTAGGGATTTTTTAAAAGTGTACTTGACTTCGCCAGCAAACCGGGGATCCCGCTCAAATTTAACAGCAGTTTGTCGGAAACCAATCCAAGCGCGCAAACCGCGAATATAACGATTCCGTTCTGGCATAGAATTTAATACGTCCACCACCTGACGATCCATCAGACAAAAATCCCCCGTGTCCGCAGGGATATCCACGTCGGCTAATTGTCGCAGCAATCTATAGAAAACGTAGGCAGTTAGGCGTTTAAACCAACTTTCTTTTTTCCGTTTTGTTCTCTGGGCGTAAACCACATGATAACCTGCTTGCCAAGACTCAATCATTTTGGGAATCAATTCCGGTGGATCTTGCAAGTCGGCATCGAGGACAACAATAACTTGACCCCTAGCAAAATTAAGTCCTGCCGTTACTGCTGCCTGATGGCCAAAGTTACGAGCAAAGCTAATGTAACAGACCCTAGCATCTCTTTCCTGTAGTTCCCGCATTAAATTTAAGGAACAGTCCCGACTGCCATCATTGATCAGAATCAGTTCCACAGAATCATCTAAACTATCCATGACATCACTGACACGGCGATAGAGTTCTGGAATGGTTTCTTCCTCGTTATAAATCGGGATAATTAGCGAATATTTCGGCATTTTCGAGAGGTTGAACGGACAAAAGCCGTGTTTTTATGGCGGCTGCTACGCTAAATATTCTGCTAAAGTATCCCTTTTGTCAACTTAATAGATTACTGCTAGACAGTGCCTTTGAACTACTCTCAAGGTCGTTGAGAGCTTCCTATTTCACGGGGGACTGCCTTAAGACGAACTTACGCCCAGCTTTTGGTCTTACATCCCCTCCAGAAGTTTTTATAGTGAATTTGCGATCGCTAACGCCGACAGGGATTTAATTTTAGATAGTTGAGGGATTGATCGCTATTGTGGCCAAAGTTGGACAGTTTTTCTTTGCTATTGGATTAAATAGCCAAGGAATGATCGACCATTGCTTGCCGACGTAAACAATTCCAGTAGGCTGCATAGAGATCCGTCTGTTGACCGCGTAGGGAAGCGATCGCAGGTGCGGCAGGAAAAGGCCAGAGACGATCAAAAACCACTTCCCGATGAGCCAAACGAAACTGTAGCAAATAAACAGAAGCAGGAGCCTGTAAATTATCCAGTAATTGCGCTGCCAGCCGATATAAAGACTTAAGACTCTCTCTTTCTAGACTAATCGGTTGACTGTAGGCGTTAGGGATCATACCCTCCCCGATTACCTCACCGTATTCTAAACCCTTAGATGTCACCGTGATCGGCAACCAAAGATCCCCAAAAGAAGAATCTCCCTGACTGGTTTTATAGTGCAGGGTATGGGCAACCCAAGCGCGTCTTTCTTCGATATCCCGACAAGCTTGATAAACTTTTTTACCCGGAAAATTCACCCAATTGGGCAATTGAATTGTTAAGGGACACCAGATTAAATTATTTTGGCCGGTTTTACCCGACTCCATTTTTGACCACAAGGAAGCCGTCCCCGTCACCTCCACCGCCAGGGATTTAGGAACCGCATTTTTTAAGGCAATCACCATTTTTTCGGTAACGGGCGATAGCCGAGACATCTGACCACTGGCTTGAGCTTCGGCATTAACGAGAATGATAACTTTGTCCATTTCTTCTTGTGGGTTGGGTAAACTTGAACGATCAGCGGTGAGGTTGGTTAAGAATGCGAACTGACTGGGGTTCAATGCTTCTGTAGTCGCCATGGCAAAAGCTATTTCTCTGGATTTTAGCGAATTATACAAGAGCGCAACTATTTTTTACGGATTTTTTCAACAGCAACCAGATTCAAGGCGTGATTTTGCTGCTCCCCCTCATAGAATACCTTAAGTAATCAGTGATCACTAATCAGTGATCAGTGAACTGAAAACTCAACTCTGAATAACTGGTAACTGATCACTGAAATTACTCGTCTTCGGCGAAAATAAAGCGAGTTAGTTCACTAGGATCGGGTTCGGGGCTAGATTCGGCAAATTTAACCGCTGCCTCGATTTCAGCTTGAATTTTCTCCTCGATTTCTTTTAATTCTTCTCTCGTGGCCAGATCTCGCTCGTAGAGGTAGGCGGCAAAGCGAGTGATCGGATCTCTTTCGCCCCAGAATTGTTTCTCGTCAGCACTGCGTAACTCGTCGGGATCTGCTAGAGAGTGACCCCGGAAACGATAGGTTAAGGCCTCAATCAAAGTCGGCCCCTCACCGGCGCGGGCGCGGGCCACGGCTTCTCTGGCGGCGGCATGAACGGCGACCACATCCATACCGTCCACTTCCACACCGACCATACTAAAAACACTGGCTTTTTTATAGATTTCTGGTTGAGAAGTGGCTCGATCGTGGGCCATTCCGATCGCCCACTTATTATTTTCCACCACATAGATAATCGGCAACTTCCAGAGGGCGGCCATATTCAGACACTCAAAAAACTGGCCATTATTACTCGCCCCATCCCCAAAGAAACAGACCGTTACCTGATCGGCACTGGCATCACCCATGGCTTCCCGACGGTATTTACTCTGAAAAGCCGCCCCGGTAGCGACGGGAATCCCCTCGGCCACAAAAGCGTAACCCCCTAAAAGCTTATGTTCGGCGGAAAACATATGCATGGAGCCGCCCCGTCCTTTACTACAACCGGTAGCTTTGCCAAATAACTCCGCCATCACCTCTTGAGCGGGAACTCCGGCACTGAGGGCGTGGACGTGATCGCGATAGGTACTAGAAACGTAATCTTCTCCCTGACGCAAGGCTTTAACAATACCGCTAGATATGGCTTCCTGACCGTTGTAGAGATGGACAAAACCGAACATTTTGCCCCGATAATACATTTCGGCGCATTTATCTTCAAACATCCGCCCCAAAACCATATCCTCGTATAGGCGAAGACCTTCAGCTTTGGTGATAATGATGGAAGCAGGATTAAAGGTTGGTAAAGTACGTTCGGAAATCATAGGGTCTGTAGTATCATTTAGACAACAAAAAGGCAAGGGGAGAGGAAGCGGTAGATTTTTCGAGAATTCTGGCAGTGAATTTTTTGGTCTTAAACCAAGGGGTTCTTGGTATTTTCTCTCTCAAATCTAATCTTAGTCAGTCAGAGATTGGCTAGGATAAGATGGTATCTTGTTATTTTACTCGCTCCGCTCTCACTTACATCATTTAATTCACTAAGGACTCTCCAGAGTTGAGGTACAGCTAACCGTGCGAATTCCTCTTGACTACTACAGGATATTGGGAATCCCTTTTCAGGTGAATGCCGAGCAGATTGATTTGGCCCACGCCGATCGGGGACGGCAATTGCCACGTCAAGAATACAGTCAAACAGCGATCGTTGCCCGTCAGCACTTGTTAGATGAAGCTTACCAAGTGTTAAGTGATCCAGATCGCCGTCGTGATTACGATGCCCAATTTTTCGCTCCCAATCCCCTGCTTCTCAACCCAGATAGCAGCGCCGAAAACCTCGATTCTCAGGGTGGGGAGGTGGCCGCCGCTTCCTCAGAATATCCCACTCCCCAGATTACCATTGCCCCCGCCGATCTGGTGGGAGCTTTGCTCATCCTGCAAGAGTTGGGAGAATACGAGTTAGTGATTCGTTTGGCTGAAACTTATCTAGATTTGGAGCCAACTACTCGCCCAGATATGATCTTAACCTTGGCTTTGGCCTACGGGGAATTAAGTCGGGAATATTGGCAGGATAAAAATTATGAACAGGCGGCCAGCACCGCAGCCAAGGCCTTGATCTGCTTGGAACAAGAACAAATGTTCCCGCAAGTGGCTGGCGAGATTCGTCATGATTGCGATCGCTTGCGTCCCTACCAGGTTCTGGAATTGTTATCCCAAGAAAAAAACCCCGGTCTTGCCCGTCAGCGGGGCTTAAATCTCTTGGAGGATATGTTGGCCGCTCGCGGTGGCATCGATGGCCAGGGCGACGATCGCTCTGGGTTGGGGGTGGATAATTTTTTACGCTTTATTCAACAGTTACGGGTTTATTTGACTCAGGCCGAACAGGAGAAAATCTGGGCAAAAGAGGCAGAACGCCCCTCGGCGGTGGGTAATTATCTGCTGGTTTATGCCTTGATTGCCCGCGGTTTCGCCCAAAAACAACCCGCCGCTATTGTGGCAGCCAGCGATCGCCTGCAGCAATTACAAAAACATCAGGATGTTTCCATCGAGCGATCGATCTGCGCCCTGCTGCTCGGTCAAACCGAACAAGCAAGCACAATTTTAGAAAAAAGTCAAGAGCAAGAAATATTAAATTATATTAAGGAACAATCTGGGCAATCTCCCGATCTTCTACCTGGGTTATGTCGTTACGGTGAGCGTTGGTTACAAACAGAAGTTTTCTGCCATTTTAGGGATTTAGTCGAGCGGAAAGCCTCACTCAAAGAGTATTTTGCCGAGGAAGAGGTACAAAATTATTTGGAAGAATTGTCAGGTTTTCCTGACGAAAAAGTTCCCGTGTCAGTTCAAGAAAAGGTTGGGGAACCTTTAGAATCGGAAGTAAATGTTCTCAAAACCCACACCCCCCCCACCCATTTAAACCCAGTGCCAGGAGCGACACCGATGAGGGAATCTGCTTATTCTTCCCATTCTCGTCCCCAAAAACCGTCTTTAGCTAGAGCTAACGGTGAGCGGACAGGCACTGCTGTACCTGCCCTGAGAGCCACCCCTCAGCAGGAAACTTTCACCCCCTATACTCAGGGCAGTGTGGTGGTGACAGCAGCCGATCGTCAACCAGCACTTAATCCCCCCCGTCGTCGTCCTAGTCGCTCGCGCCACCCAGCAGCGGGCAACTCCGGGCCAGCAGCCGTAGAAACGGTAAAAACTGCCCTAGTCGCACCGAAACGGAGACGACCAGTCCGCAGAAAACTACGACTCGATCGAGTGGCGATATTGGGAGTAGGATTAGTGGGAACGCTCGTGGTTTTGTCCTTGGGGGTAAAGGCAATTGTCGATAGTCAATCTCCTTTGGCAGCCTTGCAAGGGGAACAGTTACCGATTTCTTTAAATACTCCCATACTAGAAATTCCTTCGGCTAACGCGGAGGTGATGGAAGGGAATCCCTTAGACAAGGAAAAGGCCAAGGAGACGATTCAAGCTTGGTTAGCAGCAAAATCGGCGGCTTTTGGCAGTGAACACCAAAAAGAGCCATTGAAAGAGGTTTTAACGGGTTCAGCTTTGGAAATTTGGCAAAAACGGGCGGCGGCTTTACAGGGAAATAACTATTGGCGCTACGATCATCAAGTGGATGTGCGATCGGTCACTAATAATGCGAAAAATCCTAATTTAGCCACGGTGGAAGCGATAGTCAACGAAAAGGCCATGTATTTCCATAATGGCAAGGAAATTGTCAATCGTTCCTATAATGAGTCCTTGAAGGTGCGCTATGATTTGGTACGGCAAGGAGATAAATGGTTGATCGAAAAAACCCAAGTCTTACCCTAATTTTTTCCGATTAAATCCCCAAAAAACCTCGAAATTATGAATTGGGAAGTGGGGAGATGGGAGATGGGAGCAGGGGGAAAAAAACTGATAACTGAGGACTGACTCCCCTAAACGAAAACTTTGTACCTCACTATTAAGATAACTTCTATATCTTTAGACTGATAAATGCTCGATTCTCTTAATATTTTTTAACATAAAATCTGCTCTTTGATTGCTGTAATTGGTTCCCTAGAAGTCAAGCTAATGAGTTATAATCGTAGGTAGGGATCCATAGTTCTTAGAGGAAAAAAGCGGGGCAATCTCAATGTTTTGCTCACCCACAAGACCATGATTTTGATCTTTTAAAAATCTCGCATAAGTCTTTAAGAACTTTTAAAATCAGCATTCACACAGGAGGGATATTATGACAGGTAAGAGTAAACGCGGTTTTGCCTCTATGGATCAAGCTAAACAAAGGGAAATCGCTAGTAAAGGTGGTAAAGCTGCTCATCAAAAAGGGACAGCCCACGAATTTACCTCCGAAGAAGCTCGCGAAGCGGGACGAAAAGGTGGTGAAGCGGTTAGCCGAGATCGGTCCCACATGGCAGCTATTGGACGGGAAGGGGGCAAAAATTCTCACAAAGGCAGTCGCAAAAACTTAAACTCCGGGGAAAATTCCCCAGTCAACGAGTCTATAGGTGAAAATTCCTCAGATTTTGGCAACTCGGAAGCAAATAGTTGACTTTGGTTGACTTTTTCTGGGACTGAGAGGGTTTTGGCAGCAATTCTCATTTTAAGGTTTCATGACATAAAAAGCCTTATAACAAGAGGGTTGTACAATTCTTAACAATTTTAGTGATCGCTGAAACGGCGCAAAATCGTTCTGAATTTATTTTTGCTAGGGTTTTGGGGTGTTGGGGTTTTTAGTTAAATTCCCCATTCCCCCATTTCCCCATCCCCAATAAATACTTTAAGGTTCAATACTGACAATCCAAGTACCGACGTAGAGACGGACGGGAATATTGCCAGAGGCAGTCACATCACAGGTAAAGTAATAAGTGCCTAATTCGGGATTTCTGACATTAGACATGACGATTTCAACTTTGCTGGTGGGATCGATCGCTTGTTCGGGGACAATTTGAATAACGCGACTATCCTTATCCCAAACCACTTCCTTTAAAGGTAAAGATTTGCCGTTGATGCGTACCTCGATTTTATTGGTGTCAAACTGGCCGTTAAAATAATCGGGATAGGAAATAAAAAAAGCTGAAGCTCCTTGGGAGAGTTTTTTCGCGGGAATATAGAGTTTATAACGATCCATTTGCTTGGGACGACCGCCAAATTGCAAAAAATAATCTAATATATCCTTGCGATCGACTCCACTAAAAATTGTTAGGCCGGGGTTGCCATTGGCTAAAGTTGTTTTTGGTAAAATAATTCCCGCACCCACCCCTAAGGATAGAGCGATCAAAGCGGGTGTCCTAGCATATTTAATTACTTTTGTCAAGAGTTTTAACATAAATTTCAATCCAAGGTGAGGGGGATGGTGATGGCTGCAAGGAGCCGAATACAGTTCAACTCTAACAAAACTCGCTCGTTTCTTACCTAGACCTTTGCCAGTCCGATAAGTGTCTTGGTTAACGCTTCATCGCTCGTGCCATATCCCGTTGATCCTGACGACGTTTTAAATCTTCGCGTTTATCGTGTAATTTCTTGCCTCTACCGAGGCCAATGCTGATTTTTACCCAACTACCTTTAAAATACATCTTCAAAGGCACAAGAGTTAAGCCTTTCTGTTCCACTTGACCGATGAGTTTGCTGATTTCCTTTTTGTGCATCAACAATTTTCTCGTCCGGCGCGGGTCGTGATTAAAATATTCGCTACTCTGTTCGTAGGGGGAAATATGAACATTAATTAACACCGCTTCACCATTGCGGACTAAAACGTAACCATCCCGCAGGTTTACCTTACCAGCGCGCACAGATTTAACCTCGGTCCCCAGCAACTGCACCCCCGCTTCAAAAGTCTCTAAAATCTCGTAGAGATGGCGTGCTTGCCGGTTATCAGTGATAATTTTGATTTTGTCGTCTTGATTGGCCATATAGTCAAGTGAAAAGTGAAAAGTAAAAAAGCGATTGGTAGAGGCAGTATCGGCTAATTATCTCGATTTTTCCATGTCCTTATCTTTATATCTTACTCGTTCTTTTGCTCTCTGGGGACTGACTGCTGGTGGCTCTTTGGTGATCACCGGCCTTGTCAGGGGGAACGAGAAGGGGGAAAATGAGAGCAGTGTTAAATTTTTATGAAGTTTGGTTCTGTGGACAAAATTCGTACTGTTTCCGATAGTAAGCGTGATTTTTATACTCGCCACACCCGCCCCATCAATTCGGTGTATCGGCGCGTGGTTGAGGAATTATTAGTCGAGATGCACCTGCTCTCTGTTAATGTAGATTTCCATTATGATCCAATTTATGCCCTTGGTGTGGTTACTTCTTTCGAGAAGTTCATGGAAGGCTATCGTCCGGGGGAAGATAAACCGAATATTTTTAATGCTTTGTGCCAAGCGGTTAACGGTAATCCCGAAGTCTATCGTCATGATGCCGAAAATATGATCGCTATTGCCAAAGAAACTAATATTGATTCCTTGCTTTCCCAACTGCAAAACCCTGCCCTAGGTGGTAACAATCAGTTGTCTGATAGTTTAGTTTCGGTGATTAATGCGCCCAAGTTTAAGTATAGTCGCCTGTTTGCCATCGGTCTTTATACTATTTTAGCCGAAGCACAACCAGACATAATCAAGGAAAAAGAAAAACGCGAACCAATTTTGCAAAAATTCTCAGAAATTCTGCATCTCTCCAGCGAAAAACTGCAAAAAGACCTCGATGTTTATCGCGGTAATCTCGATAAAATGGATCAGCTGCTCAAGGTTATCGAAGATGCTCTAGAAGCGGAAAAGAAAAAACGTCAACAAAAAGAACAGGAAAAACAAACCACCCTGCAATAAAGGCTCTCAACCGGAAATTACCGCGTGCAGACAAGGGAATAGGGAACAGAAAAAGGATTAAATCGGCTCTCTTTCTTTACTGTTCCTTCTGACCTCGTTCTACAATTAGGATCGGCAACCCTCAATATTTATTTCCCGTGACTAACTCCTCCATCACCGCACCCGTAACCGATATTTTGGCAAAAGCGCGGTCAGGGGCAAATTTATCGGCAAAAGAAGCGATTATCTTGCTAGAAACTACCGATAACCGTTTAATTGCCCAGATTCGGGAAACGGCCGACTTTTTGCGTCGTCAACAGGTGGGAGATACCGTCACCTACGTGATCAATCGCAACATTAATTTTAGTAACATTTGTGAGCAGCATTGCAGTTTTTGTGCATTCAGACGCGATGAAAATGAAGAAGGGGCCTTCTGGCTTAATTTAGAGGAAATTATCGCTAAAGCGGCGGATGCTGTCCATCGTGGGGCGACGGAAATTTGTATGCAGGGAGGATTAAACCCAAAAGCCAAGATTAAGGGCAATTCCTTAGACTATTACCTAGAAATTGTTAAAAACCTGAAACAAGCCTTTCCCAACCTGCATTTACACGCTTTTTCGCCCCAAGAAGTCCAATTTATCGCTAGAGAAGACGGTTTAAGTTACGAAAAAGTTATCGCTTCCCTGCAAGAAGCAGGAGTGAATTCTCTACCGGGGACGGCTGCCGAGGTGTTAGTCGATGAGGTAAGACGGGTAATTTGTCCAGAAAAAATCGATGCCGCCACTTGGTTAGAAATAGTCGGTATTGCCCATCGCTTGGGGTTACATACCACCAGTACCATGCTCTGCGGTCATATTGAAACCCCTAGTCAACAGGTGCAGCACCTTGAAAAAATTAGAAAACAGCAAGAAATCGCCCTAGCAAATAATTATCCGGCTAAAATCACCGAATTTATTTTATTGCCTTTTGTGGGACAATCGGCCCCCAAACCCCTGAGAAATCGAGTCGGACGGGATCAACCAATTTTAGCCGATACATTAAAATTAACAGCAGTGGCGCGGATTTATCTGGGCAATAGCATTAAAAATCATCAACCCAGTTGGGTAAAATTGGGCTTACAGGGGGCGACAGAAGCCTTAAACTGGGGTTGCAACGATCTCGGTGGTACTCTCATGGAAGAACATATTACCACTATGGCCGGGGCCCTGGGCGGTACCTGTTTGACCGTCGAGGAGTTAGAAACGGCGATTAAATCCCTCGATCGCCCCGCCCGTCAACGGGATACAATCTATTAGAGTCTATTTAACCCGAATCCTGGATTAGCTGAAAGCTTGATCCTGTCCCGGGTTAAAACTTTCCTTCTCCCGTCCGAGTCCTGAGAAAATTCCCCTAACCCGAACTGACGTTATTAAGAGGAACTATTTCTTTTCAAGGCAATTGCTAATTGTCTCAGTCGTTCACTAACTTCTAAATTAAATTCTTGAGATTTCAAATTAGCGGGTAATTCTGCTACAAGCTGAGGATTCTCCTTATACCATTCGTTTTGGGCGACACCTGCCCATGTTCCTTCTTTTTCTCGAAAAATATCCACTAATCCTCTTAATTCTTGAATACAGTAGGACTCAAATCCTGCAGCTTCAAAAATACCATGGCGTAGATATTCTTCAAAAGCGTTAATATCATTAGTTACTTCAAAGGTAACAACGTCTCTGGGTGGGGTTAATTGGTCAGCCAAATCGATCCAATTAACCCCAACTGTATCTACCGTCATTCCGATAACGTTTTTGGCAATTTCTGTTACACCTAACACCTGTTGACGAAGATTAGGATCAAAGAGTAAATCAGAACCATACTTAACGTATTTTTTTAAGACTCTAAAAGCAGGTTCATCTCCTTGATAATAGTTATCAATCAGTTCCACATCAGCTCCTAAGGATTTGACAATTTGGCTGCGGGTATCACTGTTAACAGGACCGCGAATTAATGCTTCAGCAACGGGACGAGCAAATCTTAAAAATAACACTGATAAGCTATTTTCTAAGCGAGTTAAAAACTCCTGTTCTGAATAACCAATTAATCGTTCTTTTACTTGAGAACTTCCCCATAATAAAGAGGACATATAATCGACTAATTTTAAAGCTTCATCTTTTAATTCTGCCGCTAATTGTCGAGCAAGGGCATCCAAAAATTTTCTAACATCCCCATACAAGTCATCCCGCCAAGCATAATTAGCTTTTGCCTTGTCGAAGTCTGGAAAAGAATTTGCATCAAAAATAATTTCTTTTTTTCTTAAAGTTTCTTGTCTTAATTTTGCCATTTCACTGGCTAACAGTTGCCCATAGCGTTCTTTAAACTTTTCGATACTACTAGAAGATTCGTTATTAACTTTTTCTAAGGGTTTGTTAATGGCAGATGTTTCATAAAAGTTTTGTAAATCAGCTTTTATCTGTTCCCATTTTCTATGCCACCATTCTGAAAAATCAATTCTTCTTCTTTCCTCTTCAAAGCGTTGTGCTTCTTCAGGATTTTCGGGAAATCTTTGACTGACAAAATGGTGAATATCTTCTGAGGTGCTGACAATTTTATCAATGGAAGCTTCACAGCGTTTCTTGAGAATTGCTACTCGCTCAGTATTAATATAATTAAAGATTTTTTGTTTAATTTCAGGGATTCCTGTCGCTTGAGTTCTTAACATTTCATCATCTATAATTCCAGTCAAAGTTTTTAATTTATCTTGAATATTGCTGGCTTTTCCGATTTCTAATTGAGTATGTTCTTCCGCCAGATTATTTAAGATTAAATAAGCTCCTGCTGAACCAGAAACAATGCGATTAACCGGTAAATTAGCGCGTTTTGACCAATCCTGAGAGGCTTCTGTAATATGAGTTTTAAGGGCTTCTGGGCTACCAAGAGAGTCAATATGACTTAAAAAGACAAATAACTTATCAGCAATGGTGACATTCTTATCACCTTGTTCGGTAAATTTAATAATTTCTAATTCGGCTTCTCTAATACTGCGAAAACGCTGAATCACGATGACTGCATCACAGTCTGATAACATTTGTTGTGCTTCATCAACGTGCTTGGCTAACCCAGAATCTGAACCAGGAACATCATAAAAGACGATTCCTTCTGCTTGAGCGAGTTTATTAGTATAAAGTCGTGCTTCTAGGACCGCATGGGCGTATTTTTCATCAGCAACGTATTTTTTTAGTTGTTCTCGGATGTCTTCTAGTCGAGTAAAAGGAATAACTAAATTACCTTCTCGTCTGACTTGTTTTAGGGTGATTTCGTTTTCTCTAATGGTGTTTAAGTCTTCTTTTGCGCCAACGGTTTCTAATTCTTTGAGAAGATGAATAAATTGTTCTTCGCTGCGGGTTTGCACTTCTAATCTTTGTTCAGATTCGCTTTTAACGGAATAAATTTGCGTGGTGGTAAAGGTACATCTTCCTCCTTTGGCAGGAAGTAAATCACATTCTAACCATGCGTTAATAAAGGTACTTTTTCCCGCCTTTTCTAAGCCAACCACAGCAATACGAAATTCTCTTTTTCTCAGTCTTTCGAGTTGACGGTTAGCAGGTATTGCCTCTTGCAGGAGGATTTCTGTTAATTTAGAGGGAACTTCAGCTTGGGGAAGTTTGGCTAAGTCAACGGCAAAATGTTGGATATTTAAGACATCACTGAGACGGGTTTCATAGTAGGATGAGGCCGATTTCCAATCCATTAAATTAACTCCTTAAATACGGTTGAATTCTCTGAGAATAGAGACATTTTTGAGAAACCCTATCTGTATAACTTTTCCTGTTACATTAAGTGGAAGTTCTCGCTTCATTCCATACTGAGTTTCTTTACCAATGATATTACCTCCATTTTTGAGATTAATTCTAACGTAGAATTTTAATCGACTTTCAGGAGAGCGTCCTTCCTCCGGTATAGTCTCTACAGATATTTTTTTATACTCTGGCACACATAAAAATTCTGTAGCACAATCAATTAATCTTACAACATCATCTCTATTAAGATCATACCCTTCATGTAAATTATAAACTTCTGATGCAGGAACAGCTAGACATAAAGAAGCTGTCGGACTAATTTCATTTTTAGAACGAGTCCTTTGTAGATATTTAAAACAAGTAAATGCCCCTACCATTAAACAAGCTACTGTAATAATTAATTCCATTTGGCGTTCTTCCTTTGATTGATTTGATTTTGTTAGATCAACGTTATCTAAGATATCACTTATGCCAGTTGCAAGATTTGTTGAATTAAAGTCCCCGAATTTAAGCCTTTCTACATAAACGAGCTTTGTTACATCATTAAGAAATTCACCAGACAACCTTTTATCTTCATCTAAACAAGAGGATTGATTAATTCCAAAATAACGACATAGATCATCTCTCTGAGATTCTTCTCTTTCAAGAATAATACTTAAAACATGATAGAGTACACCTCCTTTTTTAGATTTTATTTTTGGATACACAATTGCAAAAACATCTTTACAAATACTCGAAAAATATTTATTATTCACTAATTCACCTCCTCTTTTTCAAAATTTTCTAATTCCGCAAGGCTTTGTTCTAAAAATTTAGCTCTTTCTTGGATAGGTTTCCATATAATTTGTGTTTCCTCGTAGTTAGTAGTTATTTCCTGTTGAGCTTTTTCTAGGCTGGCTAAATAGCTATTAAAAATGTCATGGGTTTTATGATCTACATTTTTTTTTAAATTATCAATCTGTTCTAATAGCCATTCAAACATTGAACATAACATTTCAGGTTCGCCCTGTTGCTGGAATTGATGAATCCAATTCTGTAAAAGAGTTTCAGTGCTTGGAATTTCTGCAATCATGCTTTCCTTTTTTTTCATCCATAGCCAGTGTTTAAAACTTCTGTAAGTACCAGAACTGATTTCAATATCAGACTCCAAATTAAAGTCAAATTCCAGTTTTCTAGTAAATGTATTAAGTTCAGATTGTGGAAATTTTATAACAAAATTTGGTGCTTTTTCTTCAGCACCCTTTTCTATATGTTTAATATGAAATCTAAACAATTCAGCTACAGATTCCTCTATTCTGTTAATCTCCTGAGCAGACACTCTCTTTAATATTTGCGATAATATGATAGTTAGATTAATTGATAAATTATTTAACTCTTTTTTAATTATTTGAAGACTTAATTTCTCTTTATCCCTTTTTGCTGTGATTAATAAAACATTTCTTGCATCTGAACCTGTATAGCCCAATTGAATCAGGATATCCAAGTTGTTTTTTAGCATATTAACCTGATTAACATTGGCATTTTTAAAGTTGATATTGTCCAAATCAACTCTGCCATTATCTAAAGATTTAACTACTGCTTCTAAGACGTTTCTAATAACAGTCTTTAGTGCCTCTCTCCACTCAACTAAGGGAACTAATTTCTCTTGAATTTGGTCATAAGGGGGAGTAAATTGAAGTTCATTGATAGCCTCTCTTAAACTAGCTACTAAATTATCGGCTGTTTTGGTATCAATATCTAATTTTTCAAAAACGGCTAGGGGCTGTCTTAATTTGGCATCACTAGCTTGGAGAAAAGAATCAAGATTTTCTTTTGTTTGTGATAACAATTCAGATTCTTGCTGATAATTTTCTTCCGAACTGTTAAGAATTGCCGTAGTAGTTTGTACTGCCCATTGTGCAATACTATTTCCCGCCGCTACATTAAATTTTTCTATAGCTTGGGGAATAACTAATTTAGGAAAATGTTCTGCTATGTGCTTGCTTAGTTTCTTTTCAAATTCTTCTGCATAGGATTGTTTGAATAACTCTTTGGCAATTTGTTCTTGTTGAGAGATAGTCCATTGTTTAGCATCAAGACTTAAGTTTCCTCGCTTCATGATTTCCTTAATTAAAACTTGAAAGTTATCTATGGCTTGCTCATAGGGTTTTAATACTTTCTCAAGTCTAGTTTGATCATACTCTGACCAATTTTCCTCTCTTTTAGGTAATTCCTCTAACAGATCCTGAAGCAATTTCTTATTATCCTGAATTTGTAAAGCCAATAAAGCTGGCCATGTACTCAGTTTTACAATTCTCAAATTTTCAATATCTTTTGTATATTCTCTTAAATTCTCGATCAGTTTTTCCTTAATGTTTTCAGTCGTTTCTTCAACAAACTCACTTTCACTTTCTTGCCAATCATCATCTGATCTGAATATATCAATACGATTTAAAATAAATAGCATTCGTGCAGGAGAGCCGCCTAAATCTTTAACTTGATCAACAACTTCTGATAACAGATTATCAACTTTATAAGGATCTGTTTCTGCGCTGTTATATGTTACTAAACATAAAGCTTCACGACATTGTTTGATAATCCCAATATTTCCCTCATCTCCTACATAAGATAACCCGGGTAAATCTAATAATTTAACTCTAACCCCTTTAGGCAATTCTAAGAAACTTTCATCTTTAACCAGTCTAAAAGGATAATAAATAATAGATCGAGGATAAGCTAAATCAGGTTGTTTTTTTCTGGCTTTAATATAAGCCTTCATTAACTGTTTTAAGCGACTATAAATATCTTCGTCGCTAATCTTTTCCCATTTCCCGCATTCCCACAACGCCCCCGGTGTTTTTTCAATAATTAAAGTCTTTTCTTCGCTATACTCAATGGTAACTGTTCCTGCACTCATTTCTCGCTGTGCCATCGGCACAATATCAGCACCACAGAGGAAATTAACTAGGGTACTCTTCCCACTGCTCGTCGTGCCAGTCGTCGCTAAAATCAGGGTAGGATGGCGCAATTCATTGATTAAAACTTCTAAAGCTTTCTCTAGATTACTAGAAAGTTCGTGGATTTCACCATGATAGGATTCAGGCAAATGCTGAATAATCTCCGTTTTGAAGTCACCCCAATAACCCGCTAGAAGGTTAGCTTTATTTTCCACTGCTTGGAAAACTGCGTAAGATTTTTGACCCATAATACTCTATCGCTGACAGAATAAGCTGATTCAAGAATAAGCCACAACTTCATTATAACGATAATTTTCTTTCTTGCCTTTAATTCTCCTATTCTAAACTGGTAAAAAATCAAAATCTATAATTTCTGCAAAGGTATAAGGACAAACTTGCGGAAACGTATCAACAGATAAACCAGTTTTTTTGATCACCGATCGCTTGGCTTTATCATAAATTATATCTAGCCTAGAATCCCCATAATTGTAGAGGGTTTTTGACTGGAATAAAATTTCTAGTTCTAGACGGAAATTATCGATTTCATCGGCCCATCCCCAGCCACAATTACCTTTTTCCGTCAGCCAATACTGATAAATCAATAAATGTTTAACGGTTTGAATTAGATAGCTTTCCACTTGGTTTCTTTGTTCTCGCCCCAAATCTTCTATCTCCGTTAAAAGATGTTCCCAATCTAAATTTTTCATCTCCCCGCGTCGAATTTGTTCGGTGGTTCGCTCAATCCACAAAACAAAGTCCTGATCATAAAGCTGTTTTAATTCTTCCCACTGCATAGATTTTTGAGATTGAGCCGCGCTTTTATGATCAATCATAAACAAAACCCCCCACCAATGGGCGGGGGGTTTTTTAGTCACCTAATTCAAGGTTTAGCCGAACTTGCCAGCAGTGGAAGCGATCAAGAAGGCGGCGTAGGTGAAGATATAGCCAACGGTGAAGTGAGCTAAACCAACCAAACGAGCCTGAACGATCGAGAGAGCCACGGGTTTGTCTTTCCAACGAACGAGGTTCGCCAGAGGAGTGCGTTCGTGGGCCCAAACGATAGTTTCGATCAATTCTTGCCAGTAACCACGCCAAGAGATCAGGAACATGAAACCGGTTGCCCAAACGAGGTGTCCAAAGAGGAACATCCAGGCCCAGACAGAAAGGTTATTAACACCGTAGGGGTTGTAACCGTTGATTAACTGAGCCGAGTTAGCCCAGAGGTAATCGCGGAACCAGCCCATCAGGTAGGTGGAGTTTTCGTTAAACTGAGCCACGTTACCCGACCAGACACCGAGGTGTTTCCAGTGCCAGTAGAAGGTTAACCAACCCAAGGTGTTCAACATCCAGAACATGGCTAGGTAGAAGGAATCCCAAGCAGAGATGTCGCAAGTACCGCCACGGCCGGGACCGTCGCAAGGGAAGGAATACCCGAAGTCTTTTTTATCGGGCATTAATTTGGAACCACGAGCGTCTAAAGCACCTTTAACCAGGATTAGAACGGTGGTGTGTAAACCAAGAGCGATCGCATGGTGAACGAGGAAGTCGCCAGGACCGATGGTTAAGAATAAGGAGTTAGTGCCGCTATTGATCGCGTCTAGCCAACCGGGTAACCAAACATCACCGTAGTTGGGATAGGCGGTGTAAGCGATACTATCGGGGTTAGACAACAGTACGTTCATGCCGTACAGGGTTTTACCCGAAGCTGCTTGCACGAATTGAGCGAACACAGGTTCGATCAGGATTTGTTTTTCGGGAGTACCGAAAGCGACGACCACATCGTTATGAACGTAGAGGCCGAGGGTGTGGAAACCTAAGAAAAGGGAAACCCAGCTTAGGTGAGAGATGATCGCTTCTTTATGCTCCAGCATCCGCGCCAGCACGTTATCTTTGTTCGCTTCGGGATCATAGTCACGCACGAAGAAGATAGCACCGTGAGCGAAAGCACCCACCGCTAGGAAACCAGCGATGTATTGGTGGTGCGTATAAAGAGCCGCTTGGGTGGTGTAGTCCTTAGCGATAAAGGCATAAGGGGGTAGCGCGTACATATGCTGCGCCACCAGAGAGGTGATCACGCCTAAAGAAGCGAGAGCCAAACCGAGTTGGAAGTGGAGAGAGTTGTTAACCGTGTCATAAAGATTTTTGTGACCGGCTCCTAACTTACCACTGGGGGGTCTGTGTGCATTGAGGATGTCCTTGATGCTGTGACCAATGCCCCAGTTGGTGCGGTACATATGACCAGCCACAATGAAGATCACAGCGATCGCCAAGTGGTGGTGAGCCATATCGGTTAACCAGAGGGACTCGGTTTGGGGATGGAAACCACCTAAGAAGGTGAGGATCGCAGTTCCCGCGCCTTGGGCAGTACCGAAAATGTGGTTAGCAGTATCAGGGTTTTCCGCATACACACTCCAGTCACCGGTGAAGAAGGGTAGTAAACCCGCCGGGTGGGGGGGAGTGGAGAGGAAGTTGTCCCAACCAACGTGCTGACCGCGGGATTCGGGGATAGCAACGTGAACGAGGTGTCCGGTCCAAGCCAGAGAGCTAACACCGAACAGAGCGGCGAGGTGGTGGTTCAGGCGAGATTCAGCGTTTTTGAACCAAGCGAGGCTAGGACGGAACTTAGGTTGTAAGTGTAACCAGCCAGCAAAGAGGAAAATCGCCGAGAGAATCAGCAGGAACACCGCACCTTGGTATAGGTCTTGGTTGGAGGTCATACCGATGGTGTAGAACCAGTGGTAAACCCCGGAATAGGCGATGTTAACAGGGTTAGAAGCGCCAGCTTGGGTGAAGGCATCTACAGCGCCTTTACCGAACTGGGGATCCCAAATCGCGTGGGCGATGGGACGGATGTTTAAGGGATCTTTGATCCACTGCTCGAAGTTACCTTGCCAAGCGACGTGGAATATGGTACCGGAAGTCCACAGGAAAATGATTGCAATGTGGCCGAAGTGCGACGCGAAAATCTTTTGGTAGAGATTCTCTTCCGTCATGCCATCATGACTTTCAAAATCGTGGGCTGTGGCGATCCCGTACCAAATCCGACGGGTAGTCGGATCTTGGGCTAGATCTTGGCTAAATTTAGGGAATTTAGTTGCCATAGCTGTTTAGGAAATTCTCCTCTCTAAATAACTGAGGCTCTTACACGAGTGCTGGTTATTTCCTTTTTTCAATTCACCTACTGTAATAGGAAACGCTTACAGAGGTATCGGTCAATCGACGCTGGTTCTGCCTAGTCTTGCCAATCCCCGGGGGACTGGCAAGTCCTTATAGGCAAGTTTAGCCAATCGAGAGACTTCTGGCCAAGAAGAATGCCCAAGTGGTGACAATACCGCCTAAGAGGTAGTGAGCCACACCAACGGCACGACCTTGAATGATGCTCAGGGCGCGAGGTTGGATAGCGGGGGCAACTCTTAACTTGTTGTGCGCCCAGACGATCGACTCGATTAATTCTTGCCAGTAGCCGCGACCACTGAACAGGAACATCAAGCTAAACGCGAAGACGAAGTGACCGGCTAAGAACATGATTCCGTAGGCAGACAGAGCAGAGCCATAGGAATTAATGACTTGCGCCGCTTGCGCCCAGAGGAAATCGCGTAACCAACCGTTGATGGTGATGGCACTTTGGGCGAAGTTACCGAGGGTAACGTGGGTGACAGTGCCATCGGGGGCGACGGTTCCCCAGACATCGGACTGCATTTTCCAGCTAAAGTGGAAGATTACGACCGAGATGGAGTTGTACATCCAGAACAGGCCGAGGAAGACGTGATCCCAACCGGAAACTTGGCAGGTACCGCCGCGACCGGGACCATCGCAGGGGAAACGGAAACCGAGATTCGCTTTATCGGGAATCAGACGGGAACCGCGAGCGTAGAGAACCCCTTTGAGGAGAATCAACACGGTGACATGGATGGTGAAGGCGTGGATGTGATGCACGAGGAAATCGGCAGTACCGAGAGTGATCGGCATCATGGCCACTTTGCCACCCACTGCTACCACGTCGCCACCGAAAGCATAACTAGCGGTAGTGAGAGCGTTAGGAGCGGTGTTGCCGGGGGCTAGGGTGTGGAGACTTTGTACCCATTGGGCAAAGATGGGTTGTAGTTGAATTCCCGTATCCGAGAACATATCTTGGGGACGACCAAAAGCCCGCATGGTGTCGTTGTGAATGTATAAACCGAAGCTATGGAAGCCGAGGAAAATACATACCCAGTTCAGGTGGGAGATAATTGCGTCGCGATGACGGATCACCCGATCGAGCAGGTTATCCACGTTTTTGGCTGGATCGTAGTCGCGCACCATGAAGATCGCTCCGTGCGCTCCCGCACCGACGATTAAGAAGCCACCGATCCAAGTGTGGTGAGTGAACAAGGATAGTTGGGTGGCGTAGTCCGTCGCCTGATAGGGATAGGGCGGCATGGCGTACATATGGTGGGCCACGATGATGGTTAGCGAACCTAAGAGAGCAAGGTTAATCGCTAACTGGGCGTGCCAAGAGGTGGTCAGGATTTCGTACAGTCCTTTGTGACCTTGACCGGTGAAGGGACCTTTGTGGTTTTCAAGGATTTCCTTCATGCTGTGACCGATACCCCAGTTGGTACGGTACATATGACCAGCAATGATAAATAATACAGCGATCGCCAAGTGATGGTGAGCGGTATCGGAAAGCCAGAGACCACCGGTCACGGGGTTCAAGCCACCTTTGAAGGTGAGGAAATCCGAGTAAGCACCCCAGTTAAGGGTAAAGAAGGGGGTCAAACCCTGGGCGAAACTGGGATATAACTCCGCCATCTTGCTCGGTTCGAGGATGAACTCGTGGGGCAAGGGGATATCTTGGGGAGCTACTCCCGCATCGAGGAGTTTGTTCACCGGTAAAGAAACGTGAATCTGATGACCGGCCCAACCTAGGGAACCTAAGCCGAGTAAACCCGCCAAGTGGTGGTTCATCATCGATTCCACGTTTTGGAACCATTCCAGTTTCGGTGCGCTTTTGTGGTAATGGAACCAACCAGCAAACAGCATCAGGCCCGCCATCACTAAACCACCGATAGCGGTGCAGTATAGCTGATAGCTGTTGGTGAACCCAGAAGCCCGCCAGAGGTAGAACAGACCAGAGGTGATCTGAATCCCGTGGAAACCGCCGCCCACATCGCCGTTGAGGATGCCTTGACCGACGATCGGCCAGACCACTTGGGCGCTGGGTTTGATGGCGAGCGGGTTGGTTAACCAAGCTTCATAGTTAGAAAATTTCGCGCCGTGGAAGTACATTCCACTTAGCCAAACGAAGACAACGGCGAGATGTCCGAAGTGGGCGCTGAAGATTTTCCGAGAAATATCTTCTAGATCGCTGGTTTGACTATCAAAATCGTGGACGTTGGCGTGTAGGTTCCAAATCCAGGTAGTGGTTTTGGGTCCTTTGGCTAAAGTGCGATCAAAATGCCCCGGTTGACCCCACTTCTCAAAGGAAGTAGGTACTGGGTCTTTATCTACAATCACTTTAGCTACCGCCTCTTTGGGGGGGAGTGCCATGAGGATTCTCCTCTCTCGACAATAGACTTAGCGTTTTATTTGAGGATAGATTTTTTAACCTAAAAAAGGCAAGTTGAAATCTGACCCACCTTTTGTTAATGTCGCTTGACTTTCCTCTTGGGTGAGATTTCAGTCGAAAGCATCAATAGTAGATGATAAGTCTTTGTTCTCTCCTCTGTTCGTTGTGCTTAACAATAATTAAAATTCTCTCAATCCTTGATAGGAGAGACATTTTCTGCTATGGACGGTCTTAGTCAGGGTCAGACCGGTAATTTTTCTTTACAAAAGTTTATTAATTGTCGCCCCAGAAGCCGATTTCACCTTTTTCTCCCTCACCAGACCATATAGAAAATTCAATAGATAGATTCTCAAAAAACAATCAAACAATTCTGTAAAATTGAGGCCATGACCTCATCTTCTCGCGCTTTTGCTGACACCAGAGCATTCAATGACTCTAGCAAAAATCAATGGTTTGTATAGATTTTGGCCTTGGCTCTAGGAGGAACGTGCTATCCCTACTACATAAATTAATCCCAGTCAAAACCCTTCATATATGTCTTGTGATCGGTTTACTGACCACTCTGTTAAACGCCTGTGGCGATCGCTTGACAGCCACCAATCTCCCCACTTCCGAAACCTCTAATCTTCCCGTCGTCCAAGGCCGCATTTCTGAGGTTGCTCCCCCGGCCCTAATTCAGGAACTGCGCCCCAGTTTAGAGCGTTACGCCCCCCAAGTAACGATTCTCAGCCCTCTGGCCGAACAGGTTTTCGATGACACCCAGGTGATAGTTAAACTACAAGTGTCAGATCTGCCAATTTTCCAAGACGATACCCTGAAATTAGGACCCCACTTGAGTCTAATTGTCGATAATGAACCAGCAGCAGCTATTTACGACCTCAAGCAACCGATTATCCTAGAAAATCTTGCCCCAGGTACTCATACCCTGCGCGTCTTGGCCCTGCGTCCTTGGCAGGAAAGTTTTAAAAATGATGGGGCATTTGCTGAAACAACCTTTCATATTCTGACAAAAACAGGCAAAAATGCCCCTGATCATAACTTACCCCTGTTAACCTACAGTAGTCCGCAAGGAATCTACGGTGCGGAACCGATCCTGCTCGATTTTTATCTGAGTAATGCTCCTCTACGTCTGTCCAATACTGCCAACGGGGATAATAATCTTCAAGATTGGCGCATTCGTGTCACTGTCAACGGTGACAGTTTTCTGCTTGATACTTGGGAACCGATTTATCTCAAGGGTTTTGCCAAGGGCAATAACTGGGTACAACTAGAATTCATCGATGGTCAGGGAAATAAAGTCGAAAACGAGTTTAATACCAGCGTGCGCGTGATTAGCTTTGATCCCTCTTACCAAGACGGCCTCAGTCAATTAGTCCGCGGCGATTTATCCCCTACAATTGCCCGTAGCATCGTTGATCCCAACTATCAAACTATTCCCAGTCCAGAGGAAGAAACCCCTGTTATCGAACCAGAAACCTCTATAGTTGAGGAAGAAAACCCTGTAGTTGAGGAAACCCCTGTTATTGAGCCAGAAAGCCCCATAGTTGAGGAAAACCCTGTTATTGAGCCAGAAAGCCCCATAGTTGAGGAAAACCCTGTTATTGAGCCAGAAAGCCCAATCGTGGAAGAAAAACCAGTAGAGACAGAAACAGTCGAAAAGCTAGAGGAAACCCCTGAAGCGATCGAATCTCCCCTAACCACCATACCAGAGACAAAGGAGATTAACGAACCGGCCCCTGGGATTCAGCCTCCGCTAGAAGTGGAACCTATTCCCGAACCCCAGAACAATAGCGAGCAAAAAATCACCATTTTTGATCGCGTTCAACAAACCTTAAACCGCTTCCAGTTGGCCTCTTCCCCAGCAGAAAAAGATATCGAACTACCCACCCTCGATCCTGAATTATTCAGCAATGTCGAGCGGTCTTAGAGCCTAGCTTAATCCAGTTTTCAGGGGAAGTGGGGGGGTGGGGGTTTTTCAGTGAGCAGTAAACAGTAATCAGTAATCAGTGAAAAGAAAGCTCCCAAGTTTGGTTATATTGGAGTTAAAGTGATAAGCTTATCTTATCGAAAAAACGGCATAAGCCTTATGTCCCTACCATTAACATCGTGCCGGCTGTAGGGGCGCAAGGTGGTCAGTGAGTTTATCGAACTGCTTGCGCCCATTATGTGACATAGTGAACATTTTTCACCTGATGTCCAGAAGACACCGAAGTTTTCACCCAACACTGTCTACTTAAAACTGCAATCTGATAACTGATAACTGAAACCTCCAACCGCTCGATCGAGAAATTATTAAACTAATATTTCGCAATATAGACAAAATTGGGAACTAGGTTATAATCTAAAACGTCTATAGACAATTTACTAACTTTTTGCTTGAGGTAATTGTGTTTAACAAAATTTCCCTTGTCGCTGGTTTTGCCGGTTTAGTTGCCCTAACTACCGTTGGTGCTGTACCCGTACAAGCAGAACCGCAAAATAACGAAATCCTGATCAGTCAACTGCGCGGCCATGACACCTACAGAGGTGAGCCGCAACTCAACCCCGGTGACTATATACTCGGTCGCGTCCGGGGAACCGTGGGTGGCATTATGTCCATCCAATTGATCAGACTTGTAACAGTGGATGGCAAAGAAATTTTCAACGGCGACTTTGCTGACGGAACCACCACTCGTATTGTTGGGGATGCCATGGGTGGTGATGACGTGATTTTGCAAGTGGTAGATGGCAAATTAGTTTATGTGGGTAAAGCTCATCCCTATTGGGTTTCCCGCTTGAAACTAAAATCAGAAATCGCCGTCAGTAGCACTCGCTCGCAACTTTTAAGAGAAATCAACGAAAAACAACCCGCTTGGGGACTTCCCGCTTTACCCCCGGAAACCAGAACCTTTACTGAAGTTGCTCCCCAACCTGCTCCCGAGCCTAGTGTATCTCCTATCCGCGGACTTTGGTAGTGGGAAGACATCAGCAGAAAATCTCTTGTCTTGAGACTGAGAAGGGTGAAAACTTTCCTCACAATCTAACCAATTTGGACTAAATATAGCGTTTCTGATTCACAAGAGGTACATTCCCGATCCTGAACAGCTTAATCAGCAAAGGTTTAAGTGTGCCGCCCAGATGCGAGAACCGCTATAAATCCCTCTTTTTCAGATAAAAGGGGGATTATTCTGGCTCTTCGGGACTTGGCATGGTTCGATATGGGGGCATAAATCGACTAAATCCTTATCTGGCAAGAGATTTAATTGATTAGTTCGTCCAGATCGCCAACAATTGACAAAAATTGCGGCAATGTCTGTCTCTATAAGGGTTTCATTCCTTATAGAGACAGACATTGCATAAGACAAACCGAAGAACCATTATTATTAGACATTTCCATAATATTAATGCTCTTCTGGAATTTTCAGAAATCCCTGACCGAATCCAGATAGGGAAATTTTTCGATATTCACAGACCAATTCGACTCGCGTTAAGTTTTAAGGCTTGGTTGTAGCGCGAACGTATAGGTCGATCAGGTTGTTCGGCTCGTCATAGGCGATGCGCTTGCCTGCCATCAGATCGCTACGCAACAGGGCGCGCATACGATTTGCAGTCGCGTCGTCAAGTTCCGTGCCGGGCCGCACTTCGTTCAAACGATTGCGCAATACTGCATTGTCGCTGCTCATTGTGATGCGCCAGCCTGGTTTGGCACCTATGGCTTCTGGGGCCAAATCCATTTTTTGATTCTTGTCTTGCATGAAAAACGTATGGATTGTCCGGTAGGCATTCCTGCCGATAATCGGAACATCGGGTTGGGTCTGTTCTCCAGTGTTGATTTTGGTCATTTCGTGGGCGATGGGAACCATTTGCTTGAAAGCATACTTTTTCTCCACTATTTGGTTGCCGAGTCGGCGCAGATTCGCCAACAGCTCGGAACTTGGCGCATGACCATTGGTTGCTGCCTCGCGTGTGAAACCAGCCCAAATGCCATCGGCTCCGTTTAACAAAGCTTCCATGATTGACGCATTTTCCATACCATTTCCCGCATGCATATGCACTAGCAATTTGATATTGGGCGGCATAAGTCCTTTGATCATGGCGGTCAATGTGGCGATCTGGAAAGGTAGCGCCGTTCCTTTTCCATCCTCGTAGAGAATGGCGGCGATGGGTTGAGTCGCTAGAAACTTCGTAACCCTTGCCACCCATTCCCAATCCTCGAAAAACGCATCTACACCATCCTGGTAGTTGATATACACGCGGGGAGCGCCTCCGTTATCACCGCGTATATTTTCATGAGTCCATTTAATGGTGGCGGCAAGTTCCCGTAGGTAATTGTCGCGGTCTTCTACGCGGACGTAGGCCTTAGTGATGTCAAGATCAAAGATAGCGTTAGGGATTTTATATTTTTTCAGCTTCTCCATGCTGATGTCTGCATTAAACACCTTTTGGTCAGCGGAAAACTTCCCGGGCGAGGCGAATCCAAAAGTACCTGTCAGGTCTTCTTTCCTTTCGTTGAGTAATTTGCAGAAGGCATCGTCAACTTGCTCAATCTCTGGCATCGACACATTGAAAGTTGCCAGTAAAATCTCCTTAAAGCCGAATTTTCTCGCCAGGCTTAAAAGGGCGAGTTTGTTTTCAAGAACATGGCCTATGGGGGAACCTACAGCAGGCTCGCGAATCGAAAGATCCAACACCATCGGGTCAAGGTTGCGGAGAGCCTGTTCTTTGCTTTCCATTGCTTTGAGTAAAGATGAAAGTTTAAGCCGTTCTTCAGGGGTTAAAACACTTACTTTGAGTAAAAATGAAATTTGAAGCCGTTCTTCAGGGGTTAAAACACTTTTGTCGCTGGGTTGCATTTGATTTTTTTTCTGTGGTAATAGTGATGTGGATTGAACGGTTGCGTTGGCATCCTCACCGCCTTGATCGGACGGTGATTCCGGGCAGATCAAACAAACTTAATTGAACGATCTTCAGGTCTGTTGACGCTTCACTGGATGCCGCTACCTTAGCGGTAGTCTTACGCCTTCCTCCAGGTCCGTTTCAAGTCTCCTGAAAACATTTTAGCACAAAGCCGTCGTCAGCTGTCCTGCATTTAAATTAGGTATAAGATGTAGTAGTGCGGGCATCTTTAACTATCTAATGCGCTTAATTTCAGCCAAGGGCGATTCATGCAATAATGGCGACTATTTTCTAGGGGAATCACCTCATCGGCACGACCAGGAATAATCAGGGTAGGCAGCTGCCTGATCAACTTTTCTAGGGGATAATTGGCTAAATCCTCGATCAACTTGTAATCAATTGGCAGATAACGGCGATAACCGTAGTGATAAACCGATAAACTCCCAGATTTTTGCCAATTGGCTAGGGTTTCTGCTCCCAATTGTCCTAACCAAATCGGCCCGAAATTAAAAGCGGGAGCTAATAAAACGAGCCTTTGCACCTGAAAATAAGTTTCTGCCAGCCAAGCTGCCGTTAAACCGCCAAAACTGGAACCAATCAGTGTAACGGGAAACTGAGATTGTTCAATCAATTGGCCGACTTGAACAATCTGACGAGTGAGAGTTAAGCTAGAAAAGTCATCACCGTTAAGATCGGGAATTTCCATTGCTAAACCCCTCTTTTGCCAACAATGTCTCAAAAATTGCGCTTTTGTTGATTGGGGGCCAGAAGCAAAACCGTGTAGATAAATATATCTGTTTTCAAGGACTGCCATTCTAGAACCAATTAGGGTCTGCTGAAAAAGTTTGCTGGTGGGGGCAGGGTGTGGGGTGTGGGGTGCAGGGTTTTACCGATTTTGAGGAGGTCAATTACCTAATTTTCGGGGAAAAAGCACCTGAATTTTCCCCCTGATCACTCTCTTGCCTAGCACTTTTGGATTTCAAAAAGGTCTCAAAGTCTTACCCAACAAGATTTTTAGATTTATTCAGCCAACCCCAATTAGATTTCTTCATCTTGCTCTTTGGTAGCACTGGGAGAAGAATTATAAATAGCATCTAACTGTTGACGAGCATCTTCGACAGTGAGAGAACGAATCACTAACAGAGGTTCATTAATCGGTTGTCCGGCCTCGTCCAAAAGTTCTGGATGGGAAGTCATGGGATAACCGTAGGGATTATAGGAATTAGCCGATTTAGCAGGACGTTTCTGGGAATCCATGCTGACAGTAATCAGACTCCGAATTAAATTATTAATGGTCAAAAAAGCGATAACTGTGAAGGCGAGGATATAGAGCAGATGTAACATTGGCCGAGTCTCCCATGAATTATGTGTGAATATTCCTAATTGCCAAAACTTTATGCTAAAAATTCGCTCAATTCTCTAGCTTACCAAAAAAGTTTCAGGTTAAGCGTCAGTTTGAGGAGATTGATATTCTCCCCAACCCTGTAATCGACGACGACGACTGCTGACCCCCCAACACTCTGCCACCAGCTGGTGCCAAGGCAACAACATCTTGGCCTCGATACCCACCTGACCACCTGTGGTTTTAAAGAGTAAATGAGCCGTGGCTACCTCCTGTTGGGCGTTTTTGACTCTTGCTAATAAATCGTTTTGTTCCTCGAGGCTGAGAAAGGATAATCTCTCGGATTCGAGGAGAAGACGGGAACGGGAAAACCAATAGGTGAAATCCTCTAGTAGAGGTTCCAAGATGGTTTTCAGGAGTTCGTTTTCGGCGGGTTGCGAAGGGAACATTATTTTTATAATGACGATTTTGCTTACCTTAATCTTAGCGTCATTTATATTTCTTAACATTGTGACGGAAAAATTTTAAGATTTGCCCCAGCTGCAGGCGGCACTAAAGAAATCCAGTTCACAACTAAGGGCATAACGATAGGATAAAGAGATATTTTCGGTCATCAGGGTGTATTTATCCGCCAATTCCTCTAACTGGCTTGCTAAAGCTTCAAATTCATCCCCACTATAACTATCAATCCAAGCTTGATAGGGATTCTCAGAAATTGGTTCTAAGGCTAATTGTTGACCCAGATAAGCATAAAGACGCATACAGGGACTCATCGCCACAGCAATCGCACCGATGTCACCCATCCAAGCGGTAGCGAGAAGAAAATCCGTATAGCGACGGGTGGCATTAGCGGGCTGAACCTTTCTCAGGTCAACTCCCCACTGTAAAGCATAATTTTCATGTAATTCTAACTCCTTTAATACCCCCGCCGCTAACCGATGAAAGCTAGTAAATCCCTGCCAATCGGGAGCTTTAGCGGCGGCGATACTGTAAGCACGGGCGAAAGATTCCAGAAAAAAAGCATCCTGACCGACATAAAAAGCGAAACAATCCCGTTTAAGCTCTCCTGTGGCGATACCTCGCACAAAAGGGTGTTCTAGACAAGCTTGTACTAGATCTTGATGGCTGTGCCAAAGTTGCTGACTAAGCATGGGAAAATACTAATTAGGTGGACAAGGTTGGTTAACTAGAGTTCAGCATTCCTTAATCCAAACTGACGTTAAACCTGTTACAATAAAAAATATAACTGACTAAATTGGAATTAAAAACTATGCGACTTAAGCGATGGGAGTCCCCCCGCCGTCAGGGACGTAACGACAAAGGCAAGGGCGGTTCGGCCCGACAGCGACAACTGAAAAAACAATTTAAAATGTTGTCGAAAAAACTAAAAGGGGGAGAGAGTAACATCTCTCCTCTTTTTTTGTCCCCAGCAATCGCCGCTAAAAAATCTTCCTCTGGGAAACTCTCAGTCTCCTAAAACAGTCCCAGACTTGAGCCACTTTCAGATTAGGGAAAAAAATGAAGCGTACACTTGCCGTCATGACGATGACAGTAGCTTTAACCGTCACCAGTAACCATTCTAGCCTTGCGGGAGCAATCTTCGATCGCATTCAAAAAACTGGGGTAATTATTGCCGGCGCTCGTAAAGATGCTATTCCCTTTGGTTTTGTCAACTCCCAGGGCAAGTGGGTGGGTTACAGCCTTGATATGTTAGAGTTAATTCGCAAGGAAACCGAACGGAAGTTAGGAAAACCAATTAAGTTAAAAATTGTTGAGATTAATCCCCAAAATCGTTTTGAAAAGTTGAAAACAGGGGTTATCGATATCGAATGTGGCTCCACTACTTTTACTTGGAAAAGAGAAAATGAAGTGGATTTTTCCGTTAGTTACTTTGCCGGTGGTACTCAATTGCTCACCCGCAAAGGTAGTAATCTCGATGACATCGGTAGCCTGGCAGGCAGACGCATTGGAGTGATTGCCAATACTACTAATGAATCGGTAATTAAAACCCAACAACCCGCCGCTATTTTGGTCAAAGTTAAAAATCGTGGCGAGGGTTTACAAAAACTAGAAGCGGGAGAAATTGATGGTTTTGCCAGTGATGGCATTACCCTAGAAGGTTTAAGGAAAAGTGCTAAAAATCCTAATAATTTAGCCATAGTTCCCTCCTATCCCTACGCCTACGAATCCTATGCCTGTACTTTACCCGAAAATGATTCTAAATGGCGCGATACAGTGAATTACACCTTATTAAAATTCATGGAAGGGATCGTTAGCGACCAACAACAAGCGGTGACAATTTATGAACGTTGGTTTGGTGAAGATGGTGTTGTTCCCTATTCCAGAGAAACTATTAATGATTATTTTCAAGGCATTGTCAACACCTACGAATGGATTCCTTTAACTGTATTTCCCTAAAATTAAGACCTTTTCAGGGACAGATTGAAAAAGGCGGTAATGATTCGGTAGTAGTGGCGTAGCTCTGTTGCTTACCTGGTATGAATTGTGTAAAATATTTATTAATAAAAATAATTGGAACCCGATCAGTCTTCGCCAATTCAAAAATGAAACGCATCAACCTCAAGAGTTGACAAAGAAAGGCTCATCAGGTACTGTCTGATCATTAACAAAAACAAATCAGACCCAAAATGAGCCACCAACATCTTAACATAGAACAAAGAAACTTGCTCTACCAACTTAGTCAGGAGGGAAATTTATCTCAACGGCAAATGGCCGTCTGGCTCGGATGTCATCAAAGCACAATATCACGGGAATTAAAAAGGAATCAAAGTTCTCTTGGCTGCTATCTACCTGACACAGCACAAGCTGAAAGCGAGACAAGGCGAAAAAATGCCAAACAACCCTTTAAAAATGTCAGCGAGTCAGCCTTAGAGTTGGTCAAAGAAGGATTGAAAGATTATCATAGTCCCGAACAAATAGCAGGTCGTCTGAAAAGAGCCAGTCAAGAATCTCTCAGTCACGAAACCATCTATCAAATGATCTATCAGAACTATCACGGATGTGGAGAGTACCAGAAATATTTACGCCGGGGGCTTTGTCAAAGAAAGAGTCGAGGCGGAGCAAAAAGTAAGCGTGGAGGGATTCCAGGGCGTGTAGATATCAGCGAGCGACCAGTAATTGCTGACCAGAAAACTGAAATCGGTCATTGGGAAAGTGACACAATGATTGGAGGCAATCATCTAGGAGTTCTCGTTACTCATGTAGATAAAGCCTCGAAATTTTTAGTAGCAGGATTAGCCAAAAACAAAACCGCATCGGAAATCAATAGAGTCACAGAAAAACTTTTTCAAGAGATTCACCCTGACAAAAGAAAAACCTTTACTTGTGACAAGGTTAAAGAATTTTGTGGACATCAAGAGTTGAGTCAGAAACTAGGAGCAGATTTTTATTTTGCTACTCCTTATCATTCGTGGGAGAGGGGATTAAACGAGCATACCAATGGACTGTTAAGACAATTTTTCCCTAAGGGAACGAATTTTAAAATCGTTAAGCCAGAGGAGGTGGAAAGAGCCGTAAACTTGATTAACAATCGTCCTCGAAAATGTCTTGACTATCGTACCCCGAATGAGGTATTCTATAAAGGTAGATCAGACAGTGATGCAATTCAGACTTGAATTGGCCAATTTTAGATGAAATAGAGCGAATAAATCATGCTTTATTTGATGCTGAAGGTCGTCTCGATTATTCATTAGCGAAACTGCCTATCTTACAAAAAGAATTACTAGAGGCTTTAATGGCTCATATTGATGATTGCTACCGTATTCTTAAGGTTCTCCATCCTTATGATAGTTCCAATCAAGTCAAATATAATGATAAGTGGCTAGATAAGGCTAAAAATCCTGCAAAAAAAGACTTTGAAAATAATATTAAAGATTATAAAAACTTATTGTCCCCTATTGTTAATAAAATCAAGCATAATGGCGGTCAATTACGTTCTATCGTAATTTACTCACGGGATCGCAGAATAGTCACAAAGCCGATCAGGAAAAAAATTCAAATTTTTCCCAGAGATGCTCGTATCGTAGGATATTTCTTGGAAGGAGTTCATCCCAATGGCAATATCGGACCCGATATCGAAATTCATCCGAATGGAAAATCGGCTATTTCTTTAAACCGTGATTTGCGTTATCATTTTGCCAATTTATATCGAATCGGTCGTCATTTAAAGAAAGCTATCGTAAAAACCGTACATCACGTCGAGACAATAGACTTGCCGTATCCAGGTTCGATTCGACATACAAGTTGTCAATATGATCTAGAGTCAATTGCAGAGAAAATAAGTAATTTGCCATCTTTGTTTTATCAAAATGAATTTGACAAGGAAACTCCTAATATCCAATTCTATCGCAATCCTAAAGATACGGAGTTAATTCTAGAAACGCCTGGCTCTCGATACATGAATTGGGAGGGAGAAGTAGCAATCTTTTGTCAAATGCAGGTAGATCCTGTTTCTCGTACATATCAACTACCTTATTGGTAAAATCAGAGTAACTCCAGATCAGTAATGCGATAACTATCACCTACGAGGGACAAGCGGCAATCATCAGCACAGAGGGAAGATTAACGATTTCCTGTTCTCATATTACGATCGGTGATCAGCTAGTCCGCATTCAAGTTCTAGTTGAGACAAGGTAAAACGAATATCAAATTCAGATGCACAACAGCTTACCCAATCCGCTTTTAACAGTAGGATTGACTCCTGACTCCTGACTCCTGACTCCTATCTCCCTGACTCCTTTAAACATTTCTTTTTTTCTCAAACCATGTTTGTAATAATTCCCCGGATTCCTTGGCTAAAATTCCCGCGATTACCAGTAAACGATGGTTAGAAAAAGGACTATCCATAAAATTAGCCACAGTGCGGATAACTCCTGTTTTGGGATCGTCAGCACCGTACACTAATAATCCTAATCTAGCCTGAATGATTGCTCCAGCACACATGGGACAGGGTTCGAGGGTGACGTAGAGGGTACAATCATTTAAGTGCCAATTGCCTAACACTTGACTAGCGGCACGAATCGCCAGAATTTCAGCGTGAGCGGTGGGATCATGGTGTTTTTCCTTGCAATTAGCCCCTTGAGCGATTAAATTGCTCTGTTTATCCACGATAACCGCTCCCACAGGTACATCACCCCTGTCCCCCGCAGTTGCCGCTAAATTTAAAGCTAACTGCATCCATTGCCGATGTTTCTCATAGGCTTTTTCGTCAATAGACTTTAGATAGTCCCACATTTAGCCAATAAATTATCTAATTTTTTCTGACCATCCAAAGCATACAAATCATCACAACCACCGATATGTTCATTATTGATAAAAATCTGTGGTACACTGCGTTTACCGTTGGACCGTTCGGCCATGGCTTGACGAGCGCTTTCATCCCCATCAATCTTGTATTCGGTGTATTTTACCCCTTTCCAACCCAGCAACCATTTAGCACGAATACAGTAGGGACAAGTTGCCCACGTGTAAATTTCCACATTGGCCTTGATATTCTCGTTATAACGCCCAAAAAGCGAGTTAAATAGATTTAGCATCGTTCTTACTAAGTAGTTAGGTGTTAAAAACTGTCCGATGCCCCCCTTATTAAGGCTATCCCTTATAGGGATCTTTCTTAACAATTTTTGCAGTAAGCACTCCAACCCTTATCCTGACTTGATTTCAGTTTTTTCTTTGTCAGTAAGGGTGTCAACAAGGAATATTACAAATTGTTAACCGAGTCTTGAAAGCCTTGTGCTACAAAGGTTTGAAATGTTAAGAAAGATGTGACTAAAGGATAGCTTATTAAGGGGGGATTAAGGGGGGATCGACACCCCCCTTATTAAGCTATCCCTTATAGGGATCTTTCTTAACAATTTTTGCAGTAAGCACTCCAACCCTTATCCTGACTTGATTTCAGTTTTTTCTTTGTCAGTAAGGGTGTCAACAAGGAATATTACAAATTGTTAACCGAGTCTTGAAAGCCTTGTGCTACAAAGGTTTGAAATGTTAAGAAAGATGTGACTAAAGGACAGCTTATTAAGGGGGGATTAAGGGGGGATACATCTTCAATTTAATTATAACCAGCTACTTACTCTCCTATTTATCTTTATTTTATGGATTCTGCTACCAAAAAAGCCCAATTACGCAAACAACTAATTGCCCAAAGACGATCGCTTCCTAAGCATATTTGGCAAGAAAATAGTCAGCAACTTTGCAAAAATTTACAATCTTTACCCCTCTTTCAACACGCTAAAACCATTCTCGCTTACTTCAGTTATCGTCAAGAGCCGGATTTAAGTTCCTTATTTTGTCAACACCATCGCTGGGGTTTTCCCCGTTGTGACGGAGATAGCCTGACTTGGCACTGTTGGACTGCCGACGATCCCCTAGAATTAAATCGTTATGGCATCTATGAACCAACAGCGATCGCTCCTCTCATTTTACCGACCGAAGTGGACTTACTGTTAATTCCCGCCGTCGCTTGCGATCGCCAAGGTTATCGCTTAGGTTACGGGGGAGGTTATTTTGATCGTCTCCTACATTCCCCCGAATGGCAAGCTATCCCCTCGATCGGGATTGTCTTTGACTTTGCCTATCTCGATACCCTTCCCCTCGATACTTGGGACCAAAAATTACAGGCAATCTGTACCGAATCAAGAACCGAAATTTTTTAACAATTATTTCCTTTTGTGTGATCGGTTTAACTTATATAGGAGCGATCGATCTTTGTGTCCTTTGTGTCTTTGTGGTTCGTTCTGGTCGTTCGCTGGCACTGTATCTTAGAATACATTTTACCCACCGACTACTCATATATTAAGTTTTATTGAATCCGATCGACCCTTAAGATAGCTTTGCTAGGATGAAGTTCGCATCAAGAGATGTTTAAAGTAATCACCAGAAAAAGTCAACAGGGAAGCAATGAAACACTTTCACGAACCATGGATTCAAGAATGGTGTCAAGAAAACGGCTGGACAGAGCTATTTCTCGAACGCTACAGTAATTATTGGGCATTCCCTCCCAATGCCGTCATGCCAGAACCAATTCCCACCAAAGTGTTACAAAATATTAAGCGTCAAAAAGGTCTATCCCCTGCCGAAAAACTTTGGTTAGGAATGGCGATTGGATTGACTGTGACAGCTTTAATTCTCTGTGTCATCCTCGCTTGTCCTATGCCTATAGTTCTCGCTTTCGCTTTTGATGCTGTCACCGCAGCGCGATTGGAAGTGGAATATTAACCGGGCAAAAATTGAGCAGCAAAAACCTAAACAGGGGGAGATTTTTCCGAAAGTCTTCCCCTTGACTGCGTTTTTCCAGACAGGGACGATCGATCTGTCTTGAATCAGTAATCGGTGATTAGTGGTCAGTAGGAGAATAGAATATTAAGTGAGCAGTATTCAATGGCAGTTTTCTGCTGTCTTTTCACTGATTACTGTTTACTGTTTACTGATCACTGAAAAGTCCCCATGTCCGAATCTCGTCGCTTACAGTTTACCCCCGATCTGGAAATTTGTCGTATTTTGAACGGAATGTGGCAAGTTTCAGGCACCCATGGTTCGATCGCACCCCAAAAAGCGATCCCTAGTATGTTCTCCTATCTAGATGCCGGTTTCACCACTTGGGATCTGGCCGATCATTACGGTCCGGCTGAAGATTTTATCGGTGAATTTCGTCGTCAATTAGTCGCTCAAAGGGGTATTGATGCTTTAAATAATCTGCAAGCTTTCACTAAATGGGTTCCCCGTCCGGGTAAAATGACTAAGGAAATAGTCGCAAAAAATATCGCTATTTCCCTGCGTCGCATGGATGTGGATAGTCTCGATTTATTGCAGTTTCACTGGTGGGATTATCGCGATAAAAATTATCTAGATGCCTTATATTTTTTAGGGGAATTACAACAGGAAGGCAAAATTAAACACCTAGCCTTGACTAATTTCGACACGGAACATTTAAAAATTATTCTCAGCGCCGGGATTACAATAGTCTCCAATCAAGTCCAGTTTTCCCTGATTGATCGCCGTCCCCTCGTCAAAATGGCGCAGTTTTGCCAAGAACATAACATCTATCTCCTGGCCTATGGTACTCTAGCAGGAGGCTTATTAGGAGCTAAATATCTCGGTCATCCTGAACCCAATGCCATGAGTCTCAATACCGCTAGTTTACGGAAATATAAAAACATGATCGATGCTTGGGGAAACTGGCAATTATTCCAAGAATTATTAACTGTTCTTAAAGCGATCGCTGATTCCTATCATGTCACCATTCCTAATGTGGCAGTGCGTTACGTTCTTGAACAAAAAGCCGTAGCTGGAGCAATTATCGGGGTGCGTTTGGGTGTTGCTGAACATATCGCAGAAAATGCCCGTATTTTCGATTTTCAATTATCTCCCCAAGACTATCAAAAAATTGATCATGTCTTGGAAAAATCCCGGGATTTATTGCAGTTAATCGGTGATTGCGGCGATGAGTACCGTCGTTAACTGAAAAGGTGAATAGTTCTATCCCTATTCAATCCCTATCTAGAGGAAAAGTTGTCTATAAGTAGGTAGGTGTTAAAAATTCTCAGCTTTCCCCCCTTATTAAGGGGGATCCCCCCGCCTATCGGCACCCCCCTTATCAAGGGGGGCAGGGGGGATCGGCACCCCCCTTATTAAGGACTGATAACGGATAACTGATAACTGATGACTGATAACTGATAACTGATAACTGATAACTGAAAAGAGGCTAATGATGAGATTTGAACAAGCAATACCCGATGATCCCGCTAATCAATGGCGCTATCAATTAGATCAATTTGTGCAAGAAAATCAACAGGAATTAGCCGGTTTAATGTGGGGTTTACTCTCGGAATGGGGAGAAGATGCTCAAGAAACCCTAGGCATCGATCTTAAACCTCAGCCTCATTTTGTCTGTTGTTCTAGGGAGTCCCTAGAGAAATTAAATCGCAAGGTTAATTGTAAAATTCAAGAGATGCTTGGGATTATTTATCGCTATAATCCCAGCGAAGAAGTGGCTATAGTCGCTATCGGTGATGGTCAGGTAAAATTGATTTATTTTCAACCCGATCTTTCCCCTCCTGAATGTTTTGATCGCCTCGAAGTCGATCTTGATACCCTCATTCAACAGTTAGAGTCCAAAATGCTGACGGAAATCCAATCTTTCCCAATTTGATGCCGATTGCCAGCGCAAAAAGTTGGCAGGTTGTCCCACTGATAAACCAGCTAATCTGATCGCTTTTCTGGGGGATTCTGTCGCTAGAAGAATTGCCGTTTCTAAATCACATATTCCCCAGTTAACTAAATTGGCTACTCCTTGTAATAAGGGTAAGGTTGTTCCCGCTAAAGTACCGTCAAAAAGTCTTGCTGTTCCCTGTTTGACTTCAATTTCTCTCTCGTCCCAAGGATAGACACCATCCCCTAAACCGATCGGTGCTAAAGCATCACTAACTAAGAAAATTCCTCGATGATAATTACTGGCTTTTAGTAATAATTCTATCATGGTTGGATGGATGTGTTGACCATCGGCAATTAACCCACAATACACCTCGCGATTGATAATTGCTTCCCCTAATAAACCTGGTTGACGATGATGTAAAGGAGGCATGGCATTAAAGGCATGAGTAACCATTTTTGCCCCTTGGAAAAAGGCTTTTTTGGCTATTTCTTGACTCGCTTGCGAATGTCCTAAACTGACGGTAATTCCTCGATCGCTTAGGTATTTAATCACAGTACCGCTACTATCTAATTCTGGTGCTAGAGTGATAATTTTTACAATCGATAAGTAGTCCCCAAAGATTTTATCTACTGTTTCTATACTTGGGTTTAAAAGATATTGGGACGGATGCGCTCCCCTTTTTTCATAGTTTAAAAATGGTCCCTCTAAATGTACTCCTAAAACCTGGGCGCTCGCTCGATTTTCCTGTTGCTGTTTTTCGATATATTTGGCAATTACTGAGAGGGATTTTTGAAATTTCTCCACGGACGTGGTGACTAGGGTGGGAAGATAACCATCAATTCCTTGATTCCCCAGATAATCGCTAATATTATCTAATTTTTCTAGATCTGTTATTTCTAAGTCAGGAAATGCTAATCCTAATCCTCCGTTGATCTGTAAATCTACTCCTCCTAAGGATAGCCAATCCCCTTCCATATCGATAATCTTTTCCCCTTTTTTCCTTCCCCCCATCTCCGTGATTCTCTTGATCTTTCCCGCAGCATTTATCTCTATTTGTTGTCGATCCTGATGGGCGGGAATTCTAGCGTTAATTAGGGTTATCATAGCAGCAGAAAACTAATTTTTTTTTATTATAATCTCAAAAAAAAACTTTTTTTTTGATGATGCTTGACAAGGGAGCATTTTTTTGAGATACTTTTTTATACAATGGGAATCTTTGCGTTTAGCTATGAGTGCTGATGTCCAATTATATAAAAACTGATCATAAAAAAATAGTACCATAACCCGACCGCTCTCTGTCCAGAGATTGTAAAAATACTTTACAAAATAATTACAGCCTTTCTCTGGCGGTTCTTAGGAGGGAGTGACTGTCAAAGGGAAAGGCTTGTCCTATAATAAAATTAAGACTATATAAAAACTACTTTTTTAGCAATAAAAGAGTAGCAATCTCAGGGATTAGGGAGGGGTGTATGTTTTTTAGAAACATAGGGAAACAAACTCAAGAACCGCGTCGTATTATTATCGGAGATGTGCATGGCAATTTTCAGGCACTTTTGCGACTATTAAACCGAGTTGCTCCTGATAGTGAGGATGAGGTTTATTTTCTGGGGGATTTAATTGATCGAGGAGAGCAGAGCTTAGAAGTGGTGGATTTTGTCATCAAAAATAACTACCAGTGTCTCCTAGGAAATCATGAATATATGCTCTTAAAAGCTTTAGCAGGAAAAGAAGTTTCTGAAAGATGGTTAAACGGTTGGATCGAGAGTGGCGGGGCGGCGACACTACTAAGTTATAATAACAATATACCCGCCGAGCATATCAATTGGTTCCAATCCCTACCCGCTTATTTAGACCTAGGAGATATTTGGTTAGTTCATGCGGGAGTACACCCAGAATATCCCCTTGAACAGCAAACAAACGAGGAGTTTTGTTGGATTAGAAACGAATTTCATACCATGACCCAACCCTATTTCAAGGATAAACTAATTATCACAGGTCATACTTTAACCTTTACCTTTCCTGATGTCAAACCGGGACAACTAGCTCGCGGCAGCGGTTGGCTAGACATTGAAACTGGGGTTTATCATCCCCAAAGTGGTTGGTTAACTGCTTTAGATTGGACAAATCAATTAGTTTATCAAGTGCAGGATCAATCTAAAAATTGTCGCACGATCCCTTTAGAAAAAGCGGTGGTTAATCTAGACCTTGACAAGATTTCTCGTTACTCCTCCGGGGAAAGCTCATCTAAAGCGCTGAATCTTTAATAGTGATCAGAAAAGAGAAGCGATAAAACCAGAAGGATCGGTTAAAATAGTTGATAATCTGATTAATACCCTTTTCTAATGACCCTTGAACTCTTATACCAGGCCTTCATCGAAACAATTCAACATCCTGATCATGAGATAAATCTAGCTCGGGCAGCTCTACAAATAGCCAATTTTGAATATCCCCGTCTCAAGATTGATCACTATTTAAATAGGATAAACTTAATGGCTGACGAGGTAAAAAAACGCCTACCCGATAGATTATATCCTTTAAAAATAGTCAAGGTTATCAATCAATATTTGTTTGAAGATTTACAATTTACCGGTAATACCCAAGAATACTATGACCCCCGCAATAGCTACTTAAATGACGTAATTGATCGCCGCACTGGTATCCCACTCACTCTCTCGATTATCTATTTAGAGATTGCCAAACAGATCGATTTTCCCATGGTAGGAATTGGTATGCCAGGGCATTTTATTATCCGTCCCGATTTCGAGGAAGTAGAAATCTTTGTCGATCCCTTTCACGGTGGTGAAATCCTATTTAAACAGGACTGTCAAGAAAGATTAAGTCAAATTTATCAACAGCCAGTTAAATTAGAAGAACATTTTCTCAATATTGCTACCAATCAGCAAATTTTATTACGTTTGTTGACTAATTTAAAATATATTTACCTGAATCGTCAACAATGGTCTCAGACAATTCGGACAATAGATCTACTACTTTTGCTCATTCCTAATCATCCCCTAGAGCTGCGCGATCGAGGTTTAGTTTACTATCAAATTGGACAACTCAGCCAAGCGCAACAGGATTTAGGCTTCTATCTCGCTCTCCTACCCAACGCTCAAGATGCCGAATCCATTCGACAATTATTGCAAAAAATTAACTCTTAAGTCGCCAATCAGTTATCAGTTATCAGTTAACGGTATTAAATGAGGAGTATTAAATGACATTAATAGTGCTGTCTTTTCACTGATTACTGATTACTGTTCACTGAAAAATCCCCCAATCCTTTACTGATAAATGATAACTAAAATGACTATTAGCCCTTTCGTAACTGCGAAAAAACTCAAAATCGGTCAACTGCGAAAAGTTCATCATATCGCTTTCAACGTCAAAGATATGGATGCCTCTCGTCATTTTTATGGGGAAATATTAGGATTAGAGGAATTAGTGGGGGAAAAAATTCCCAGTACCTTAAAAGAATTAGTTGCCCAGGGAAAAGTGGCCAATTTTATCACCCCCGATGGTACAGTAATTGACCTATTTTGGGAACCAGATTTAAACCCTCCCGACGACAATCCCGAAATCGCTTTTACCCGTGCCAACCATTTAGCCTTCGATATTGCCCCGGAATGCTTCGATTTTGCCCTAGAAGTGCTACAAAGTCAGGGAATTACTATTGCTAGTGGACCCGTAACCCGGCCGACTGGGAGAGGGGTTTACTTCTACGATCCCGATGGCTTTATCGTCGAAATTCGCTGTGATCCCGCATTTTAACGACTCAGAGGGCGAAAATTGCCACGAAAAACCAAAAAAGTTAGGATAATCGCTAATATAATCGCTGTTATCGCAATTAGAGGCAGAGAAATCTGTTTAACAGCGATCGCCAAAAAAGCCCAGATAAACACCCCGATAAAAGCCCGATCTTTTCTTTTTAAACCGACTAAAATCGCGATTATCGCCCCGATAAGCAGAATTATTACCGTCCAGATCTGGTCAGTTAGACCCCATCGCTGCCAGTCGATCCAATCTAGCACCGAAGCGACATTGACAATCGTGGCTACGCTAATCCAAGCGAAATAAATACTAATAGGAGCATTAACTAATAAACCCTGTTTACGATTCACAATCAAGCGATTAATTTCTAAGCGAAGATAAAGCCGGATGAGAGGAATTAAAATGCCTAGCATTGCCAGTAAAGACAGGGTAAAAAAACGCAATTGAAAGAGAATTACCCAGAGAATCTGACAAGCACTAGCGATGGCTAATTCGTAGCCTAACCGACGCAAACGTGGTTCAGTTTTATTAAAAGCCAAAGCTTGGTAAATTCCCAGACTAATTAAACCCAGATAAATTAATCCCCAGATCGCAAAAGCATAATTAGCGGGAACAATTAAGACATCTTGAAAAACTGTATTCGAGATAGCCCCGATATTTTCGCCCTTAAGAGGAAAAATATTAGCGAAAATATTGGTAATAAAAGCCCCTAGAATAGCAAATAAATTTAGTTCTTGTCGGAGACGATCTCGATCAAAATTCATAGGTCAATCAAAGACAGAAAACATCATTTCACCCTGGGCGGCCAATTGCCCATCGACTCTTGCTTCCCCCTGCATTTTAGCAATTTTATTCATCTTGAAGGATAATAATTCCACCGTCATAATTAATTGATCTCCCGGCACCACAGGACGACGAAAACGGGTTTTATCAATGCCAGCGAAGGCAAAAAATTTCCCTTTCATCCCGGGTAATTGGGTCAAAATCACTCCCCCGACTTGGGCCATGGATTCCACAATTAACACCCCCGGCATCAAGGGACGACTGGGAATATGACCGGGAAAAAAAGGCTCGTTGATCGTGACATTTTTTAGGCCAACAGCCTTTTTACCTGGTACATAGTCAATAATCCGATCGACCAGGGCAAAGGGATAACGATGGGGGAGTAGTTGGCGAATTTCCTCAACGGTAAAGGTAGTTTTTATGACTGGTTCCAACTCGGTTAAGGCTTCGGTAACGATGGTCATGCAAGTCAAAAATTACAAGTGAGATTAGACATTATCTCACAATCAGTTATCAGTTATCAGTGATCAGTTTACTGGAAACGGCTGACAGCCTTTTTAATTGGGCATTTCAGTTAAACGAGCATTTTGATAATAATGGCTGAGAATGCGGTCATAAGTCACCCCTTGGTCAGCGAGGGAAAAAGCGCCCCATTGACTTAAACCGATCCCATGACCGAAACCGCGACCATTAATGGCAAAAGTACCGTTATTAGCTGAAATCGTGAATAGGGTACTACGCAGCTCGAGGAATCGCCGTAATTGGGTATCAGAGATTAATTTAGAGCCTTGATCGCCCACTATACGCATTCTAATCACTCGTCCGTGGGGAGTGGTTCTTTCGGGAGATAGCGATCGCACACGACCAACACCACCAATTAAACGGCCTAATTCCCCGGCGCTAAAGTTTTTTGACCACTGGAATACCGGGGCGACTTGGTCGTAATCGACGACACCGCGCAGGTAGGGTAAGGGGGAATTCCAAACATCTTCGACATTTTCCGTATGACCCCCGGAGGAGGAGTGAAACACCGCTAAAATCGGTTTGCCGTTGAAACTCATAATTTGTCCGGCGGTGGCATTAACCGCCTCGTGGGTGCTAGTAAACTCGCTTTCTAGACCCTTATAAACTTGGGTGCGGGTGGTAGTATCGAGATCGTAGATGCGATTACCAGAAGTATTCATTTGGTAGAGAGCATAGGTACGCGCCGCCACAGATTGGGCTTTTAGGGCCTCTTGCGGCCAGGAGGGAATCGCCTCCGCACCGACGACACTATAGAGATATTCCTCTAAATCGACTAAATTTAGGGCTGTCACCCCAGAACCTTGCCGAATGATCCTTGTGCGTCCTCGATACCAGCGATCATTAATCCAGACGTAACCATCATTCTCCGGTTCGATGATCAATTGACTGGCCTGCCAATCGGCCAAACCCACCGCTTTTCCTCTGGGATTAGCATTGAGGGCATTCATGGCGGTTAATTCTCCTAGGACTCTCCCGGCCCCATCTTTCACCACAGCATCGGTGGAACTACCCACGGAGACGGCGCTAACACCTTTACTGATGGCAATGCGTAATTCGACAGCAGCTTGGACTGGAGCGATAATCAAAGCCCAAAAAACTAGGATGAGCCAGCTATGAGCAGGCAGGCGCTGCAGGTAACTACCCAGCAGCCTTGCTGTGTGTTTATTGGTCATGGGGGTCGGACTCCTCACACAATCGATCGATAATCAATTTTAACCGGACTGGGATTTTTTGGCTACTCCAGTCTAGAAAAATTTTTCCCCTGTCACTTTTTCCCGATGGTCTGACAATTTTTCTCTCCTCTGGCCCATGAATGGGCAAATTTCCCTATTTTGTCCGATTAATCGGGATTTATTAGGTTTAGTCGATTATTCTAACTAGGTAGGTGTTAAAAACTATCAGATGCCCCCCTTATCAAGGGGGGATTAAGGGGGGATCGGCATCCCCCTTATCAAGGGGGGATTAAGGGGGGATCGGCACTCCCCTTATCAAGGGGGGATTAAGGGGGGATCGGCACCCCCCTTATCAAGGGGGGATTAAGGGGGGATCGGCACTCCCCTTATCAAGGGGGGATTAAGGGGGGATCGGCACTCCCCTTATCAAGGGGGGGATTAAAGGTAGGGTTGATTCATAAATCAATTCTAGGAAAGTGGGGAAAAAATCCATAACTGGGTTTTTGAAGTTCGATCGAGAGTTAGTCGTAATATTAAAAGCGGATTCGGTATAACATCTTGTCAATAAGTATTGTTATAATAATGACATCAATTAAGCTATAGTCGCCTATGTCTGAACAATTGATCGCTAGGCTTGCTAATGCCTTTAAACCAGTTCCTTTACCTGCCGATAGTCCCTTTTATGTGGATCTAAACGCAGTGAGAGCGGATGCTGATGTTTGTCAAGATTTAGGCAGAAAAATTATTCGTTCGCTGCCAACAGACTACACCCATCAACTCTACACAGGACATCGAGGAGGGGGGAAATCCACGGAATTATTGCGGCTGAAAAAATATCTAGAGCAAAAAAATTGTTTTGTTGTTTATTTTGCGGCAGATGAAGACGATATCGATCCAGAAGATGCTCAATATACAGATATTCTCATTGCCTGTACGCGCCATTTATTAGAACAACTAAAACAGGCTAATTCAACCCCATTAAAAAACTGGATAAAATCCCGTTGGCAGGATTTAATTGATTTAGCTTTAACAGAGATTAAAGTGGAAGATGTCAAATTAGAAACGGGAGAATTGATTAAATATTTTGGTAAAATGTCTGCGGCGATTCGGGCAATTCCCAGTCAAAGACAAGAAATAAGAAATAAAATCAATCCTCATACTGTTACGCTGTTAACAGCACTAAATGAGTTTATTGATAATAGCAAAACTGTCTTAGATGATTCAACAAAATTAGTGGTAATTGTTGATAACTTAGATCGCATTGTACCGATATATCGGCGAGATCATAAAACTAATCATGATGAGATTTTTTTAGATCGAGCTAATCAATTAAAGGGGTTAAATTGTCATTTGATTTATACTATACCTATTTCAATGGCCTATTCTAATCGGGCCAATGATCTACGCGATATTTATGATAATGACCCGATGGTTTTACCGATGATTATGCTTCGTAATCTTGATCGTACTATTAATCCTGATGGTATGGCAAAAATTAAGGCTATCATTGAGAAAAGAACGCAGCAATTTTTACCGACGAAAAAGCTAGAAACAGATATTTTTGAAAGTCAAGAAGTTCTGGAGCGATTATGTTTAATGACTGGAGGTCATGTACGAAACCTAATTTTATTAATGCAAACCGCTTTAGATCATGTGGATGCTTTACCTATTACCGCAAAAGCTGCTCAAAGAGCAATAACCCAAGCTAGAGATGTCTATCAGAGAACAGTAGAACATGAGCAGTGGAAAATTCTGGCTAAGGTATATCGTACCAACGAAATTCAAAATGATGAAGCTCATCGTAAATTATTATTCAATCGTTGTATTTTACAATATGCTTATTTTGATGCAGATGCAGAGTTGAAAAGTTGGTATGATGTGCATCCTTTAATTACCAAAATTAAGGAGTTTAATGATGAATTATGAATGATGAATTATGAATGATGAATGGGGAGCGGGAAACAGGGAACAGGTGAGAAAATTAGTGTACCTCATAAATCTGAATACAGCTATATATAATAATGACAAACCCAAAAGTAAAACCCTTAACTAACTTTCAGGAGTCGGATTTTGAAGGATTGCGAGAAGAGCAACCCCTAACAGCAGCAGAATCCTATCAATCATTACTGCGATCGCTGAGACGAAAAAATGGCTTTAATTTACTCTTTGTT
The DNA here is from genome assembly GCF_050500235.1 of Microcystis protocystis FBCC-A270. Lineage (NCBI taxonomy): Bacteria > Bacillati > Cyanobacteriota > Cyanophyceae > Chroococcales > Microcystaceae > Microcystis > Microcystis protocystis. The sequence goes on along the minus strand of NZ_CP191407.1, from coordinate 2,501,030 downwards.
CGCTGTTCTCCCGTGCAAGCTGATGAGATTATTCGGAGAGTCAGTCAAGATTTACCTAATAAAAATATTCAAGTCCTGCAGCTTGATTCAGAAACCGATAATTTGTATGAGAAAATTGTCGATCTACCAAATTATACAAATCTAAACATTCTTTTTGTGCGCGGTTTAGAAAATGCACTACTGCGCTACGAAGAAGCGGAAAGTGAAGGCTATTTCTTGTCGAGTCAAAGTCCGGTTTATGGGGGAACCTGGGCCGGAGTTCCTAAGATTTTAGGCTATTTAAACCTATCCCGTGAGCGATTTGAGCGGCAATTTCCCTTTACTTTAGTATTCCTATTGCCGGAATTTGCCTTGCGGTATTTTATTCGTCGTGCGTCGGATTTTTTTGATTGGTATTCGGGAGTTTATGAATTTCCGACGGATAAGGACATATTGGAAAGAGAAATTGAAAGACTGGTTTATTTAGACGGCGATCTCGATACCTATCAACAATTCACTCCCCAACAACGACAGGAAAAGTTAGCCGAAATTAAAGCCTATTTAAGCGATTCCCCATCTCTCGATCCTGTTCAAGCATCTGAATTGTGGCATGAAAAAGGCTTAATTCATCAAATGGGAAAAGAATACGAACAAGCGATCGCATCCTGGGATCGAGCTTTAGAATTTAAACCCGATTTCCATGAAGCTTGGAACAACCGAGGGAATGCGTTAGATGATTTAGGCAGATTAGAACAAGCGATCGCATCCTATGATCGAGCTTTAGAAATTAAACCCGATTACCATGATGCTTGGTACAACCGAGGGAATGCGTTAGATGATTTAGGCAGATTTGAACAAGCGATCGCATCCTATGATCGAGCTTTAGAAATTAAACCCGATTACCATGAAGCTTGGAACAACCGAGGGAATGCGTTAGGTAATTTAGGCAGATTTGCAGAAGCGATCGCATCCTACGATCAAGCTTTAGAAATTAAACCCGATGACCCTTATGCTTGGAACAACCGAGGGATTGCCTTAGATAATTTACGCAGATTTGAACAAGCGATCGCATCCTACGATCGAGCTTTAGAAATTAAACCCGATTACCATCAAGCTTGGAACAACCGAGGGATTGCGTTAAGGAATTTACGCAGATTTGAACAAGCGATCGCAGCCTTCGATCGAGCTTTAGAATTTAAACCCGATTACCATAAAGCTTGGAACAACCGAGGGATTGCGTTAAGGAATTTACGCAGATTTGAACAAGCGATCGCAGCCTTCGATCAAGCTATTAAAATTAATTCAAATGATGCTGATGCTTACTACAATAAAGCTTGCTGTTATGGCTTACAAAATAATGTGGAATTAGCTATCGAAAACTTACAAAGCGCCATCAATCTTGATGTCGAATATCAGGATATGGCGAAAACAGATAAGGATTTTGAGCAGATTCGGGGAGATGAGCGGTTTCAATCATTGCTAAGTTAAATAAATAACAAAAGAGATAACTATCTATGTTGAAAGCAATCCTATCATCAGAGTTAGGGTATAATAACTCTTAAGTCACAACTTTCGATCCTAATCAGGAGAACAATTGCTATGACACTGGCAAACACCCACCAACAAACCATTTTAGAAAAACTGCAAACCCTCAACCCACAACAACAACAAGTAATAGAGTTTATTGAATTTTTGCAACTTAAAGCAGATAAGACAGCAATTCATGAGGGAGAAAGAGAAATTTCTGCTTTAGAATCAGCCGGAGACTTAGTGGGGTGTTTAGACAGTGGTAAAGGAGATTTATCCCTAAAAAAGAGGGAATTTAAAAAGAAGCATCTAGTCTAATATGCTTAAAAGAGTAATTCTAGATACGGGGGTCTTAGTCGCCGTTCTCGACCGGAGTGATAATTATCACAATTGGGCAATTCAGCAATGGGAAAAAGTTGCCAAACCTTTATTAACTTGTGAGGCAGTTATCACTGAATCCTGTTTTATTTTGTGAAGTAAATAAAGAGAGAAAATTATTCATGTCAAACAAAACTATTGATCTCAATCAAGTACAGTTAACTTTACAAGAACTACTTGCCTTAATAAAGGTAGATACTGAAATTATTATAACCGAAGGAAACAAGCCTGTAGCTCGTCTAATTCCTTGGGGAGATACTGAAAAAACAACGTCTGAAACTCCTTCTCCTAAGTTACGACAACCAGGACTACACGCTGGAAAAATTAGGACTAGCGAAGATTTTGATGAGCCACTTCCTGAAGAATTTTGGACAGGTGAATCATGAAATTTCTTTTAGATACCCATACATTTATTTGGTGGGATAGCGAACCAGAAAAACTCTCTCAAAGAGCTTTAGAACTGTGTAGAGATCCTAGTAATACGCTATTACTTAGTATTACAAGTATTTGGGAAATGCAAATCAAACTACAACTAGGTAAACTATCACTCAAGATACCTTTAGCAGAAATGATTAATACTCAGCAGGAAACTAACCAAATTGGCCTTTTATCAATTACAGTCAGCCATGTTTTAGCTTTAAATACTTTACCTAACATCCATAAAGATCCATTTGACCGCTTGTTAGTTGCTCAAGCTAATCTTGAAAATGCTAGACTGATTAGCCATGATTCAATATTAGCAAAATATCCTGTTCAGATAGATTGGTAGATAGGGCTTGCTGAATAAATGTGAAATATAGACGAGGTAAGAGTTTTAGGGTTCTGTTTTGCTCTCACAGGTGCAAGATTTTGAGAGAATCGTCGTTCAAAACCTTGCGTCTTCATCGGCCCGCGTCCTGTAGGGGCGAAGCATTCGGACAATAACCTATCGGTGAAACCGTAGATTTTCTATCCGAATGCTTCGCCCCTACTTTTTCAGCAAGTCCTAGCCATTCTTGGTGGTTTAACCCCCAATTAAATAAAAGATCTGCGATTCCAAGACATACGGAAATTAGGGATATTCTCGCTAATAAAATCTGCAAAGATATCGGAATACCACTAATAAAATAAATCGTTCATCAGTCTTGATGTCAAATATCAGGATCTGGCAAAAACAGATAAAGATTTCGAGCAGATTCGGGGAGATGAGCGGTTTCAATCATTGCTAAGTTAAGTAAATAACAAAAGAGATAACTATCTATGTCGAAAGCAATCCTATCATCACAGTTAGGCGATAATAACTCTTAAGTTCCAACTTTCTATCCTAATCAGGAGACCGATTGCTATGACACTGGCAACCACCCACCTAAAAATCGAAAATTTCGCTCATTATATCATAAAAATCACAAAAAATACTTAATTTAATAAGACAACTAAATAATTGTTTAATCGGTAATTCTTGAGGAAATCTAAAATCAGAACCCAACTGGCAAAAAAAGTGAGAGAATAAAAACATAGTTCAGAGAGTAGAGGCTGTCAAGACAAGCTTTCCAGTCGTAAAATCCACAATTCCTGCCGGGTGAGGGCCGATAACTAACTTTCAAAAAAGCAGAATTAAATTTAGTAGAAAAAAATCGCAACAATCTGTCAATCCACTGAAAAAAGAGAGAAAACTTATGTTTTGTGAACAATGCGAACAAACCGCTAGTGGTAATGGTTGTCATCAGTGGGGAGCCTGTGGAAAAAGTCCCGAAGTCAACGCTGTTCAAGACTTATTAGTTTATTGTCTGCGGGGATTAGCATCGGTGGTTTTAAAAGCCAAAGAAGCGGCGATATCTACTCGCGAAGCCGATATTTTTACCTGCGAGTCGCTTTTCGCCACCATGACCAATGTGAACTTCGATCAAAGACGTTTTACCGATTATATTCAGCGTTGTTTAGAGATTCGGGAAAATTTAAAAGCACAATTGGGATCGCTGGACTGGTCTGCACTTGCTAACTATCAGCCTAATTTTAATGAGAGCCTAGTCAGCCAAGGTCAAGAAGTATCCTTAGAACTAATTGAAAAAGTACAAGACCTCGATATTTTTTCCCTAAAGTTAACCGCTATCTACGGAGTTAAAGGTCTTGCTTCCTATACTTTCCACGCTCAGGAATTAGGTCAAGAGGATGACTCAGTTTATCAGGTTATCCAAGAGACTTTAGCGGCGATTGACCGCAGTGATTTAAACCTGAATGATTGGGTGGCAATCTGTCTAAAAGTTGGGGCAGCAAACCTGCGGGCCATGGAATTATTAGATCAAGGTCATACCGAAACCTACGGTCATCCCATACCGACAAATGTTCCCTTAAATCCGCGTCTAGGTAAAGCCATTTTAGTCTCCGGCCATGATATTAAACAATTAGCGGCTTTACTGGCACAAACTGCCAATACTGGGATAACAGTCTACACCCACGGAGAATTATTACCCGCCCACGGTTATCCAAAACTCAAAGAAAAATATCCCCATCTCTACGGTCATTATGGCACCGCCTGGCAAAATCAAACTAAAGAATTTGCTAAGTTTCCGGGGGCAATAGTTTTAACTACTAATTGTCTCATGCCCCCCCACGAAAACTATGAAAGTAAACTCTTTACCCTCGGACCTGTGGGTTATGCCCATATTAACCGCTTAGAAACAGTGGACGGTGCGATCGATTTTAGTCCCGTGATTGCTAAAGCGCAATCATTGCCCGGATTTACTGAAATAAGCGAACCTCGGCAGGTAATGGTGGGATTTGCCCACAATACCGTTCTCAGTGTCGCTGATACGCTGGTTAATGCCCTTAAACAGGGTAAAATCCGTCACTTCTTCCTAGTTGGGGGCTGCGATGGGGCAAAACCCGATCGCAATTACTACACCGAATTCGTGGAACAAGTCCCCGAAGATTGCATCGTTTTAACCCTTGCCTGTGGAAAATTCCGCTTTTTCGACAAACAATTAGGTAGCATCGAAGGATTACCCCGGCTGATGGACGTGGGACAATGTAACGATGCCTATAGTGCCATCAAAATCGCCCTAGGATTAGCCAACGCTTTTAACGTTAGCGTCAACGAGATTCCCCTCTCCCTAATTATCTCTTGGTACGAACAAAAAGCGATCGCTGTACTGCTCACCCTGCTGCATCTAGGTATTCAAAATATCCGTCTGGGACCAACTTTACCGGCATTTATCTCCCCTAACGTCCTCAAATTCCTCTCCGATACCTATCATCTGCAGCCGATTACCACCCCCGCAAAAGACTTAGCCGCTTGTCTAGGTTAAAACTTTCTGTAAAAATCCCACCCTCGGCCACAAATTGTGGCCTATGGGAAGGAGAGGGATATTATCCTCAAGGAGAATAATTTTTATGTCCGTAATCACTTTAAGCATTGATGGCAAAGATGTAGCGATCGAAGCAGGTTCGCGAGTTCTCGCAGCCGCTAGTCAGGTAGGAATAAAAATTCCCGCCCTCTGTCATCTCGATGGGGTTTCCGAAGTGGCTGCCTGTCGCTTATGTTTGGTAGAAATTGAAGGTATTAATAAATTATTACCTGCCTGTGTAACGGAAGTGGCGGAAGGAATGGTGGTTCATACCGATACCCCAAAACTAAAAGAATATCGCCGCATGACAGTGGAATTATTATTCGCTGAAGGTAATCACGTTTGTGCAGTTTGTGTGGCTAATGGTAACTGTGAATTGCAAGATTTAGCCATCGAAGTGGGTATGGATCATAGTCGTTTTCCCTACCGTTTTCCCAAGCGAGAAGTAGATATTTCCCATCATCTTTTTGGTATCGATCATAATCGTTGTGTTCTCTGTACCCGTTGTGTACGAGTCTGTGATGAAATTGAAGGGGCGCACGTTTGGGATCTGGCTTATCGCGGCGAAAAAGATAAAATTATTGCGGGAATGGATCAGCCTTGGGGCAGCGTTTCCGCCTGTACTTCCTGCGGCAAATGTGTTGCCGCTTGTCCAACCGGGGCGATATTCCGCAAGGGTTCCGCCGTTTCTGAAAAAGAGGAAGATCGATCGAAGTTGGAATTTTTAGTTAATGCTAGGACTCAACACCAATGGACGCGTTAGCGAAAAATGGTAGATTCTCAAAACCCTCGTTGGGGACATCTAGGTATTTATGCCAAGTATCTGCGGGCGGAAATGGCTCTGTATGACGAGATTATGGGGATGAATGAAGATATTCCCTTGATTTCCGATTACTGCGGTATTTCTGCTCGGGAAACTCAACGAGCAAAGGACTACGCTTTCGGTAGCGGTGTCAGTCAGTATGAATTTTGGCCTAGTATTGATATGGCAAAGGCGTGGTTGAGGATGGCGCGAGGACAGGGAACGGCGATCGATCGTGTCTTTTTACAACACGAAATCTTAGAATCGGATTTAGTGATTAATCAGGGTATGAATCAGCCTTCTGCTCACGAAATCGCTCAAGCTCAATATGGTTGGTCTGTCCTACTGCGTCAAGGGAATCAATAATGTTATGAATGATACAAATCTCGAACAGATCTTTCTGCAAGCCTTGGATCGCTGTCTATCCCTGCTGGATTATCAATCTCAACCAACCAATTTAGCTTGGTCTGCGATCGAACTTTTCGCCGAAGTTGGGCGATTTCCCCAGATGCTTCGCCAATTCTGTGATCAATACCGAGAGCTTGTGGCGGCGGCAGATCGGGCGATCGAGGATTACGCCAGTAGTGTGGATAATTGGACAGTCAAGGGGACTATTTTCGGGGCGCAGGATCAATGTAATATCTTGCATTTTTTTCTCAATGTCCACACGAAAAATTTTAAGTTTTTTAGAGGTGAAAATTGGACACCACAGCTAATCTGTGAATTTTTGCAAGAATGGAAGGGGATCGATCTTTTTTCTTTAATTGCAGATAATCAGGAACTTGTCGAGACAGGCAAAAACCCGCCCCTCGGTAAACAGCCGCTTTTCTATTAGCTAGTAATCACTATTGCCAAAACCTAACAAACAAGGAATTAAAATTATGTCTAAAATTCGCTTCGCTACTGTCTGGTTAGCCGGTTGTTCGGGATGCCATATGTCCTTCCTCGATTTGGACGAATGGCTGTTAGAATTAGCCGAAAAAGTTGACGTGGTATATAGTCCCGTCGGCTGCGATCTGAAAACCTATCCAGAAAATGTCGATGTCTGTTTAGTGGAAGGAGCGATCGCTAATCAGGATAATTTAGAACTAATTCATCTAGTCCGTCAAAATACCAAAACCGTCGTTTCTTTTGGTGATTGCGCCGTGACTGCTAACGTTCCCGCTATGCGGAATATGTTAGGAACTGCCGATCCCGTGCTAAAAAGGGCTTATTTAGAGTTAGGAGATAACACCCCTCAACTACCAGAAGAACCCGGTATCGTTCCCGAATTATTAGATCAAGTGCTGCCAGTCCATCAAGTCATTCCCATCGATATTTTTATGCCGGGATGCCCCCCCGATGCGGACAGAATTCGCGAGACATTAATTCCGATTTTAAAAGGGGAATTACCGGTGATGGTAGGACGAGAAATGATTAAATTTGGTTAATTGAATCAGTTATCAGTTATCAGTTATCAGTTATCAGTTATAAGATTTGAGTTTTAAGTTTTGAATGAGCAGTATGTATTAGGTGAGCCTCATCAAATGCCAGTTTGCTGCTGTCTTTTCGCTGATTATTGATTACTGTTTACTGATTACTGATCACTGTTTACTGATTGGGTGCATCTCACATTTGTAGAAATACCGACAATCAGCAATTATCAGTGACTCCTAAATTATTACAGATGAGTCAGCGGCTGCGTGTAAGCATCCCACCGAAAAACTAATGCGCGGGGGGTTTGGGGGCGGCGCCACGCCCCCAACGGGGGGTTTGGGGGGTTCTACCCCCCAAAGGCTTGGATTGAGTGATAAAATCGAAAGTAATACGGCCATCCGTTGAGTATGGGCTACATATCAAGAGAGGCACTCCTGCAAAACGGAGAATAAATAATCAGTTTTTAATAACTGGATTTAGTATTACTGTTTACTGATCACTGAACATCTAAATCAAGTTAAAATATCCGCTCCTAACATCCGTTGATATTTAGCTTCTAAAGCTTGTTTCAAATTGGGCAAAGTGATTAAATGGGGATCATCTAACATAATTTTTTCGGCGGCATCTCTTGCCAAAACTAACACCTCTTGATCCTCGACTAAACTAGCGAGGGCAAAATCTGGTAAACCCGATTGTCGTTGTCCTAAAACTTCTCCTGGACCGCGAAATCGCATATCCATTTCCGAGATAAAAAAGCCGTCTTGGGATTGTTCCAAAACCGTCAATCTTTGACGGGAATTAGCACTATTACTGCCACTTAAAAGTAAACAATAGGATTGATGGGAACCTCTGCCGACGCGCCCCCGTAATTGATGCAATTGTGAAAGGCCAAAACGTTCGGCATTTTCAATTAACATCACCGTGGCATTGGGAACATCCACCCCCACTTCAATAACCGTAGTTGAGACAATAATTTGTAGAATATTATCGCGAAAAGCTGTTAAGATTTCCTCTTTTTCGGCGGAACTCATGCGACCATGGAGTAAACCGATATTAAAATTGGGAAAAATCTTTTCTGATAAACTTTGATATTCTTCCACCGCAGCCCTCACATCTAATTTTTCCGATTCTTCAATCAAGGGAAAAATCACATAAGCTTGTCTGCCTTGGGCAATTTCACGGCGAATTAAATCATAGGCAGCCCTTCTTTGATTCCCATTTAAAGCGGTGGTTTGAATCGGTTGTCTGCCGGGGGGTAATTCGTCAATTTGACTCACATCTAAATCCCCATGTAGGGTTAAAGCTAAAGTACGGGGAATCGGTGTTGCTGTCATGGTTAAAACGTGGGGAGACTCTCCTTTGCTTAATAATCTTGCCCTTTGTTGTACCCCAAAGCGATGCTGTTCATCAATAACAACTAAACCTAATTTGCGGAAATTAACTGCATCTTGAATTAGGGCATGAGTTCCCACTAAAAGTGGTAACTCTCCTGTCTCTAATTGGGCGTGAATTTCTCGCCGTTTAGCGGTTTTTGTGGAACCAGTTAATAATTCTACGGGTAAATGTAAGAGATTAAACCAGCTAACTAACTTACGATAATGTTGTTCTGCTAAAACTTCCGTGGGAGCCATTAATGCTGCTTGATAACCGGATTGTAGGGCTGCTAAAATGGCATAAACTCCGACAATTGTTTTGCCAGAACCCACATCCCCCTGCACAAGACGATTCATCGGGGTGCTAGAATCTAAATCCTCTAAAATTTCCTCAATAACTCGTTTTTGAGCATTGGTTAATTGAAAGGGAATTATCTGATTAAATTGATCAATTAATTGACCCCTAGCACTAAAAATAGCACTTTTCTGTGTCTGACGATACTGTTGCCGCCGCCGCAGAAAACCTAATTGTAAAAAGAAGAATTCATCAAAGACTAATCGCCGTCGCGCTTGACTGAGAATCTCGGAATTATTGGGAAAATGAATGTTAGTAATTGCTGTTTTTAAATCGATTAATCCGTATTGTTTTCTTAGACCGAAAGGTAGGGGGTCTTTTATCGCCTCTACTGCCCCAAAAGCGGCGACTACAGCCTTCCTAATTAGGTCGGCGGGTACTCCATCGGTGAGGGGATAAACCGGCAGGATACGCCCGATTTTTAAGGACTCAATACTTGCCCCAGAACTGTCTAATAATTCAAATTCAGGATTTTCTAAAGTTAACCCATATTTTCCCGCTTTGACTAAACCACTAACCGCCACCACAGAACCGACGGGATAGAGTTTTTTTTGTCCTTCTTGCCAAGCACGATTATTATAGCGAGTTCCCGCATAAAAACGGTTTAATTTTATCTGTCCAGTACGATCCTGTAAGAGCAATTCAAAGATAGCTAACTTGGTATTTTTGGGGCTATTAAAACAATTACAGCGCTTGACATTCCCCACTAAAGTTACCGTTTCTCCCTCGGTTAAATTAGCGATATTAACTTGACGACTGTAATCCACATGATCCCGGGGATAATAATATAATAAATCTTCAACTTTGTGGAGGTTTAATCTTTCTAAAAGACTGGCTTTTCTCTCTCCCACTTCCGCTAGATATTTCAAGGGTTGTTCCAGGGTGACTTGCCGTGGAGAATTAGCCTTTGCCGTGATGGGAGTGGTATTAATAATTTTCGCCGCAGCTGGTTCTTTTGGGGTCGGGGTTGCTTCTAAAGTTTGCCGTAATTGTTGCAAAAAATTGCGAGTTTCGGCGACTAATTGTTGTCTTTGTCTGGGATTAAATTGGGAATATTGGGCAAATTTTTGGGCTAATTCTCGCCAGCGATTTCTCTCACTGGTGGCAATTCCCACGGGAGGATTATCCCCGAAACTAAGACACAAAAACTCGCTAAAACGGTACTGATTTCCCTGAAGATCGGGATAACCTTTTTCCGCTTCTACAGATAAGGCTTTTTGTAATCTCACCCAGTCGGGTATTTCCCCTTTCATAATTGCCTCTTGATTCCAAATTTCCCAGTATTATGTTTCCCTAATAAGCTAAGACACATTTTAACCGCCTATCCTTAGATTGGCTAAATCTCCCCAAATCCCTTTACTATTGCCTCTTGCCTCTTGCCTCATCTCAACAAGCAATTTAAATTCTTAATAGCTTACCTCTGTTTAATTATAACTGATTAATCATACCAACTACTGCGCCACGCCGCTTCCGCTTGAGCAATAGTATATTCTTTGCGAAGGTGATAATATTGTTTACCTAGACGATTTAATTGTTCCCAAAGGGAGCGAATTTGATTTCTTTCGACACTTAAGCGCGCATCGGCAAATTCAAGTTCAGCCATTCGTAGATGAATCGCCGTTACTTTAGTGACTTTGCCACTTGAAAAATCATGATCATCCCCATCCCCATCATCTTCATCTTCATCTTTTTCTTCCTCTGGTTCAGGGGTTTTAGCTTCCACTAGAATGTTTAACATATTATTTCCTCCACCTAGGGATTGTCCCTCTTCTCCCGCTTGAATTGCCATATCGATAATTTGACTGGGTAGATAAGGGGGAAGAATATAAGCTTTTTGTAGTTGCTGATTAATTTGTTTAGAGAGATGATTGAGAATCTCGATACAGTTTTTTTCCAGCACTCGACAACAATGGAGTAAAATATCGGGGTTATTAATCTCTCCAGTTGCGGCTAGATTTTCCGGTTTGTTTAGAAAAAGTTTTAAGAAATCTGGGGTATTTTTCGTCTCTGCTGGACTTTTAGAGAATCCTCCCCCTGAAAATGTCCCTCGATCGAAGCTCTGCTCGCCCAATTGCTGTAAACTGGCTTTAGCCTCTTGTCCTAGAGCTTTGATCTCCTCTTGTAGTTTCTGACGATTGCTGTGGGAGAGAGCCAGAAATTCCCCCCCATAGTAACGGGTACAGATATAATACACTGCTCCGATCGCCTGTTTATAGAGAGATTCACCGAGTAAATCAAGATAAATTCGGTATTTTTCCCGCATTCTTTCGGCTAAATTTGCCACTTCCGTTTCTATGTTCTTTAAATCTTGTTGTAGCTTGTTCAGTCTTCCAGTCATAGAAATTTTACCGAGGGAGAAGTTAGCGATCGGCGAATTCTATTATAGCGACTCATTGTCAGCTATAGCACCCTGACCAGGGGGAGATGCTCAGACTTGATCGATTGTCAGTTATTTTAGCGATTAAGTAAGTAGTTATAATTAAATTGAAGATAGATTTTGCCTCTGATCCCCCCTGCCCCCCTTGATAAGGGGGGTGCCGATAGGTGGGGGGATCCCCCCTGCCCCCTTGATAAGGGGGGTATCTGACAACTTTTAACACCTACCTACTTAGCTTTTCCCGGATCGGCTTTTAGCATTGGTTTTGGCAAAGATAACTGCTATAATCAGGCTAATTAGTAGGAAAACTCTCTATCTCTACATTTTTGCATAGTTTACACCACAAGTCCGGGCATGAAAACCGACAGTATTTTTTATGATCTTTTTCAATCTTATCCGTCAATTTTCTTTGAATTAATCAACCTTTCTCCCAGAGAAGCAGAGAATTACCGCTTTGATTCCGTCGAAATCAAGCAACTAGCTTTTCGTATTGATGGCGTATTTTTGCCCAATATTACCAATCCTAGCATTCCTATTTATTTCTGCGAGGTGCAATTTCAAGATGATCAGAATTTTTATGGCCGTTTCTTTGCTGAAATCTTCCTATATCTCAGTAAAACTGCTTTTAACAATGATTGGCGCGGGGTGGTCATTTATCCCCATCGTCGGGTAGAATCAGATAAGATTGTACGTTATCAAGACTTATTGACATCTGGGAGAGTGACGCGAATCTATTTAGATGAACTAGATGATATTAATCAAGATTCCCTGGGTATTGCCACCATAAAATTAATTATTGCTAAAGAAAATCAAGCAGTGGCAACAGCCAAACAACTTATTACACGAGTGCGAACTGAATTTACCCAACCGCAAAACCTCCTACAATTAATAGAAACGATCCTTATTTATAAATTACCACGTCTAAGTCGCCGGGAGATAGAAGCTATGTTTAGTTTAGATGAACTGAAACAAACCCGTTATTTTCAAGACGTTCGAGAAGAAGGTAAACTGGAAGGTAAACTGGAAGGTAAACTGGAAGGTAAACTAGAATCTGTGCCGCGTTTATTGGCTTTAGGTTTAACGGTAGAACAAATTGCTCAAGCCTTGGACTTAACTGTAGAAAAAGTGCGAGAAATACCAGAAACCCATTAAGCTAATCTAGCAGTAAGCTATGACACCGTTTCCGATCAAGATAAAGTGTAACCTAATTTGCTATCGACCAGCGACTCGCCAAAATGAAAACTTCCTACCTCACCTATGACTAGCACTCCTTCAGCTTCTTTAAAATTAAAAAAAACAAAAATTACCGACACAAATATCACTCTCTCCCATGGCAGCGGTGGCAGAGCAATGCGGGATTTAATTAATGAGATATTTGTTAATAATTTTGATAATAACCTACTGGCAACCCTTGAAGATCAAGCCCGATTTGAAATTAAAGATTTGGCTAAAATAGGCGATCGCTTGGCATTTACCACCGATTCCTATGTGGTTTCTCCCCTATTCTTTCCGGGGGGTGATATTGGCAGTTTAGCAGTCAATGGAACCGTTAATGATTTGGCTGTCGGTGGGGCAATTCCTCTCTATCTCAGTTGTAGTTTTATCCTCGAAGAAGGTTTATCTATCGACACCCTAAAAACCATCGTTACCAACATGAAAATAGCCGCCGAAAAAGCAGCGGTAAAAATCGTCACCGGGGATACAAAAGTCGTTCCCAAGGGACAAGGGGATCAAATATTTATTAATACCTCTGGAGTGGGAGTAATTCCAGCCGGAATCAATTCTGGGGCGAATAATTTACAAGTTGGCGATCGCATTTTGCTTAACGGTTTTCTGGGGGATCACGGCGCCGCCATTCTGATTGCCAGGGGCGAATTAGACCTACAATGCACAATCGAAAGCGATTGTCAAGCCCTGAATTCTTTAATTTCTGCAATTCTGGCCGTTTGCCCACAAGTTAAAGCGATGCGGGATGCCACTAGAGGCGGATTAGCCACGGTTTTAAACGAATTTGCCCAAAGTTCAGGGGTGGGAATAGAGGTGCAGGAAACGGCGATCCCCATCCGGGAAGAAGTGCGAGGAATGTGCGAATTATTGGGCTTAGAACCGCTTTATCTGGCAAACGAGGGCAAATTAGTCCTTGTCGTGCCTCCGGAGGCAGAAAATCGCGTTTTAGCAGTGATGCGTTCCCATCCTGACGGTAAAAATGCCGCTTGTATCGGGGAAGTCGTCGCTTCTCCCCCCAATTTAGTTTACTTAAAAACCGCTTTCGGCACTAAAAGGATTCTCGATATGTTAGTCGGTGAACAATTACCGAGAATATGTTAATTAGACAGGAGACAGTTTTAAAGGAAAAAGTGAAAACTAAAAAAACAGATAGTTGGAGTTTTGGGGTTTTGGGGTTTTGGGGTTTTAGTTGAAATTTCCCTGTTCCCTGTTCCCTGTTCCCTGTTCCCTGATAACTGATAACTGATAACTGATAACTGAAAATGCACGAACTAGGAATCACCCAAAATATTATCGAACTTGCCTTAGAACATTCCCGAGGAATGAAAGTTAAGCGCGTGGTGTTAGAGATTGGTAAACTAACGGCAATTATGCCAGAATCGATCGCTTTCTGTTTTGATACCTGTTGTCAAGGTACTAATATAGAGGGGGCAATGTTAGAGATTCTGGAAATTTCCGGTTTAGGACAGTGCCAAGATTGCGGAAATGAGCTAGAACTAGAATATCCCTACCGAATCTGCGATCGATGTGGTAGTCGCAATATAATCATTTTACAGGGTCAAGAATTAAATCTTAAATCGTTGGAGACAGAATCCTTATGTGTATAACCTGTGGTTGCTCTGATAACTCGGAAGTAACGGTAACTAATCCGCAAACGGGAACCCATGAACATATTTTAGCCGATGGTACTGTTATTAGTCATAGCCATCATGCTCACGATCATGCTCACGCTCACGATCATGCTCACGCTCACGCTCACGATCATGAGCATCCCCATCATCCTGCGGAAATTCACGCTCAAATTCATGGTAATATTCTCCAAGTTGAGCAAAATCTGCTGGCAAAAAATAATCTATTAGCGGCACAAAATCGCGGTTGGTTGAAGGGTAGAAAAACTGTTGCTCTTAATCTGGTTTCTTCCCCCGGTTCGGGAAAAACTACCCTGTTAACTCGCACAATTGCCGATTTAAAAACCGCTATTCCTATCAGTGTGATTGAGGGAGATCAAGCTACAGCTAATGATGCTCAAAAAATTAGTGAAACCGGTTGTCAGGTTATCCAAATTAACACCGGAACAGGTTGTCATTTAGAAGCATCAATGGTAGAGAGAGGATTAATCGAACTCGATCCACCGATGAATTCTTTAGTCATGATCGAAAATGTCGGTAATCTAGTTTGTCCTGCTTTATTTGATTTAGGAGAAAATGCCAAAGTCGTCATTCTTTCCGTCACCGAAGGGGAAGATAAACCGATTAAATATCCCTATATGTTCCACGCTTCTCAAGTCATGATCTTGACAAAAATAGACCTACTGCCCTATGTTAATTTTAACCTCGATCGCTGTTTAGATTACGCCTATCAGGTTAATCCCAATCTGAAAGTTTTTCAAGTTTCCGCTACCACAGGAGAAGGTTTAGATGCTTGGTACGGTTGGTTAAAATCGCTGGTTTAAGTTAAGTAGTAACACACCCAAAAAGTTCAGTCTAACCGAAAGAAAAATGACTCTAGCACTTGATGACAATATTTATAATCAACTGTTGACTAAATTTCAACCCAAGATTATTGAAAATGAAGAAGAATATGAGCAAGTGCGTCATCTTCTCCTTAATCTAATTAGTAAACAGGAGCGACTACCAGAAGAAACCGCGATGGTTAAATTAATGGCGACAATTATTAAGGATTTTGATGCCAAACAACCTCAACCCGAACCAGCTTCACCCCAGGAAGTATTATTACACTTAATGTCAGCTAACAACAGGAAACAAGCTGATTTAGTTGGTAAAATTGGTTCTAAGGGTGTGGTTTCAGAAATTGTTAATGGCAAGCGATCGATTAGTAAAGCTCAAGGTAAAATTTTAGGAGAGATTTTCAATGTTTCCCCCAGTGTATTCATTTAATTATCTATTAGTTGTTAATGAAAACAACCGTCATTGTTCCCCCGATTAAATGTCAAGGTATCAAAACTAAACTGGTATCATCGACCAAAAGTTTAGCAGATCAGCAAAACTTTGATCGCTGGATAGAACCCTTTTGTGGACTGGAGTTGGTAGCTTTTAATTTACAACTCAAAAAGGCCTTATACTAAATCTAGTTATAGCGTTTCCTAAGCTAGTGAGGTACACTTGTTTTTCTTCCCTTTTGCCTTTTGTCTCTTGCCTTTTGCCTAAAACCCATAACTTTTGTACCTCAGCAGACTGAAAAACGCTATATTAAAAGCTGATACTAAATCCAGTTACTAAAGACTGATTATCTATTCCCCCTTTTGCCTCTTGCCTCTTGCATGAGTGCCTATGCTTATAAGTAGCCTATACTCAACGGATTTAGTATTATTTGCATAAGACCTCTTGCATAAATCCGAAAACAAACGATAGAAACAATAATGGGAGGGACTTTCAGTTAATTATTTATTAGTAGTTGATAATCTTCAAAAATGTTGCTGTACAAGGATCGACTTAAGACTTTTGCAAGAGGTCTATAAGACTCCTAAGGGTGTGTAGGGACATGATGCGAAGCTACCAGCAGCCGTGTGCATTCATGACCCTACACCTATTAGGACCTTTAATGTTGACGATTTTATTCGAGTCAGGTGCTAACAATAAGGCTGACTTTTAGGCAAAAACGCGAGCATCCCGAGGACGAACATAAACTTGCTCCCCGACTTTGAGATGCAGTTGAGCCAGTTGTTCTCGATTCAGATGGGCAATCAGGAGAGAGCGATCCGGTAGAATTAATTCCACATCGATGGCCCAACCCAGATGGATAATGCGCTCGACTTTTGCCTCAATGCTAGACCCATTGGGAGAAGAGAGAATTTCCAGGTCGTGGGGACGAATAAAAATCTTGACTCCGTTAGTACCCCCCCCAAGCTGCTCGAACAGTGCAGCCGAGGTTGGTGGTACAACATTCACCCGGCCGATAAAACTCATCACAAAAGCAGAGGCAGGATGATCGTACACTCGATCGGGAGTTCCCACCTGTTCGATTTTACCCTCATTGAAAATTACGATCTCGTCGGCCACTTCCATGGCTTCCTCTTGGTCGTGGGTGACGAAAACACTGGTGACATGGACTTCCTCGTGTAACTGTCGCAACCAAATCCGTAGCTCTTTTCTAACTTTGGCATCCAGGGCCCCAAAAGGCTCATCTAATAATAATACTTCCGGTTCCACCGCTAAGGCCCGGGCCAGGGCAACCCGTTGACGTTGACCCCCGGATAGTTGGGCCGGATAGCGATCGCCTAATCCCTGCAATTGAATTAAACTCAAGAGATTGTCCACTCGTTTTTGAATGTAGTTCGGGGTAGCTTTGCGAATATTTAAACCGAAAGCGATATTCTGACGCACCGTCAGGTGTTTAAAAAGCGCATAATGCTGAAAAACAAAGCCAATATTCCTTTTTCTGACGTTTAAATGGGTTGTGTCTTTGCCGTTGATGATAATTTTGCCTGTGTCGGGGGGTTCTAATCCTGCGATCGCTCTCAGGAGAGTAGTTTTTCCTGAACCAGACGGCCCCAGCAGTGCCACCAGACGATTCGATTTGATCTCTAGATTGATGTTGTCTAAAGCGGTAAAGGTGCCGAATTTTTTCGATACTTGCTCGATGATGATACTCACGGTGGCTAATCCTCTGGCAAAAAATGTATAGGGTTTGACCGTATTTTAACCATGATTTAATCGCAGTCGTATTAAAATACAATTACATTTTACAAGATAGCAAGAAAATTAAGTTTCGATTCGGGAGATTACTGGTTATAAACGGAGACTAAAAAGATTAAACAGCGATAAAAGCTTACTATTACTCTTTTTTACTTTTTTAAAGGCTTAATTAACTAATTTTGTCCATTAACGACCAGAAACGCACTAGAGAAGAGAGACGACTGAGGCAAAAATGGACTATTCTTTATTGGCAATATTTAGCTTTTTTATCGGAATTATCGTGGGATTAACGGGAATTGGTGGTTCATCCTTGATTACACCCCTATTGATCTTTGTATTTCAGGTTCCCGCTACCACCGCAGTGGGTTCCGATGTGGTGGCGGCCGGGTTGATGAAAGTGGTCGGCACCGTTCGTCACTGGCAACAGCAAACGATCGAGTTAGAGGTGGTAAAATGGCTGGTAATTGGCAGTGTACCCGGTTCTCTGTTAGGATTAGTCGGTTTTCGCTATTTTCAGCAGAATAGCTCCCTCAATCTCGATCAATGGTTGCCCCATATCATCGGTCTTGTCTTGATGATCGTGACTGTCCTAGCGGCCCTAGAACTACTAATCTCCTTGTTTTTTCCCGATTTGTCCCCTTGGTCCTGGCCAAAATTAGATTTAACCACTCGCTCCGGTCAGATAAAAACAACGATATTAGGGGCAGTTTTAGGCTATTTGGTCGGTTTAACCAGTATTTCCAGTGGTTCCTTGTTTGCATTGGTCTTGATGACCTTTTTTCAGCTTGATTCTCGCAAATTAGTCGGTACAGATCTATCGCAAGCGTCCATCCTCTTAACCTGTACTTCCATCGGTCATCTGGGATTAGGAACGGTAGATTGGAATCTGGTACTTCCCATCTGGTTAGGTGGGATACCGGGGGTGGTAGTGGGAGCAAGATTATCGGAATATTTGCCCAAAAATGCCCTAAAAATACTGCTTTATACGGTTCTAGTCACGGTCAGTTGGCGCTTACTCCAACCCACCTAATCCCCAGAGTTTACTCGAAAGTCATCATACTACCGATCAACAGATCGGGACTGGTGGCGACAAAATAGATAATTCCCGCACCGAGAATGACGATCGCTAAACTAAATAGTACCACCCATCGATCGGCTGGTTCGTAGGTATCTTCATCTATATCTCGTCTGACTGTAAAATAATGTGCTGTGGTCAAAAATACGGTCAATAAACCCACTAAAGCAAACATTAAGCCTAATTTCCAGCCATAACCGGGCCGGGGAACCAGAGGAGGATGAAAGGCCCGTAAACGCAGGATAACCATACCAAAACCCATTAATGCGATCGCCGTTCGCATCCAAGACAGATAGGTGCGTTCATTGGCCAGATGATCGCGGACTCGATTGGGATTGACTTTTTTCGGTTTAATGCTGGTCTTGCTTTCCGTCACTGGTGATTTGAGAAAAAATAACATGATCGAGATGACTGGGGGTCCGTTTCAAGGGGAGCACTTGAGAAGATGATGTTATTCTATGGCACTTGAGTTATAGATGGTATGGAAAAAATCTAAAATCTCTTTTTAAATGTATTTGTATTGAATCAAAAATTAAATAGATTCTGCTTGCTGCTGGAAAAGCGCCCATCCATAGCTTAAGGATAGGGCCAAGAAAGCGAGGGGAAGACTTTCCTTGATTATAAATACACCCAAACCGATCAACACACAGGGGACAAAGTGGCTGCCGTGACTGGTAATTAAATTAGCGATCGCCGGTAATTTAGTCAACTGATGAGCAGTAAAACACCAAACACCCACCAAGATGAGAAAAACGCTGACGATAGTGACTAAATTTGGCCAGGTATTACTAGCGAACAGCGGCAGATAAATGCCGATATTATCACTACCATTGGCGATGGTAATTGCCGCCACAGCGCCGGTTTGAGGGGAAAACCAGGCCGCCAAAGGAGAAGAAGGTGCTGATTCTACAGTCACCTCCAGAGGATTATCCGTCTCGGTTTCCTCTCGCTGCCAGAGACTCCGAATCCCGAAAATCACGGGTAACAGACCGAGAAAACGAATCCACTGAGCCGGAATTAAGAAACTCCCGAAAAAGCCGGTTAAACTCGCCAAAATCAGCAGGATAAAGCCTAAATACTGACCGATAACGATATGACGACGGCGAAAAAGTTTATTGACCTGGGTAAAAAGAATCGTCAAAATCAGGATGTCATCGAGATTGGTGGCAATAAAGGCCGCTATTGCTGTGGATATGGCAGTAATCATGGTAGTCATAGGATTTTTTTCTTAATCGGCTCTTCTGGTCTCGATCGCCCTACTTCCACTCTAGAAAGAGCTATTAATAAAATCAAATATTCTTTCTTGTTGATTTAATAAATTAAAATGATGGAAAGACCAATAGAGACGGAAAAACTCCTTGCCATGGCCAGAATGACCCTAGATCAACTGGAAATCTTTCTAGCGACTGCCGAACATCTCCACTTCACCAAAGCAGCAGAAGCTTTATATATCACCCAACCGGCCGTCAGTGCCGCCATTGCCTCCCTAGAAAGTGAATACGGGGTGAAATTATTCCATCGCGTCGGTCGTCATATCGAGATCACGGAAACAGGACGTTTACTGCAATTAGAAGCGCAACGCATTCTTACCCAGGTAACTTTGACAGAAAGGGGATTGGCGGAATTTAACGACTTGCAACGGGGAGAACTACAATTAGGATCGAGTTTGACTATTGGTAACTATTGGCTGCCGGCAAAAATTAGCGATTTTCAGGAGCGCTATCCGGCAATTAAGATCAACTGCACCCTAGCTAATACGGAAGAAATCTGTCTGGGTACGGCTAACGGACGTTTTGACCTAGCATTAATCGAGGGAGAAGTCAAGAGTGATTTAACAAATTGTTTAGAACAGGAGATCGTCAGCAGCGATCGCCTATTAATTATTGTCGGACGTTCTCATCCCTGGTATAAAAGAGAAGCGATCGAATTGCCGGAATTAGTGGAAACCCCTTGGGTAATGCGAGAATCGGGATCGGGAACTCAACAAAGATTCGAGGAAGCGCTACGGAATTGGAGTATCGATTTACGCACATTAAAGGTGACTTTGCTGTTAAATACTGGAGAAATGGTGAAAGCGATTATCGAGAATAGTTCGGCAGCTGCCGGCATTTCCGAATTGATGGTTCAAAAGGAATTACAATTAGGCACATTGCGATCAATTCGAGTCATCGATACTTCCGGTTTATCCCCTCGCTATCTCGAATTTACGCGCCCTTTTTTAAAAATAAAACACCGTCAGCGCTTTCAACCCCGCATCTGTCAAGTTTTCGAGCAGATGTTGTAATCTGATAGCAATCACCAAAAATTAACCTGAGCAAAAATAAAGCTATGTAGGGGAAATTATTTTTTGTTAAAAAAGAGAGATTATAAGTAAGTAGTTATAATTAAATTAAAGATAGATTTTGCCTCTGATCCCCCCTTAGTCCCCCCTTAATAAGCTATCCATTAGTCAGATCTTTCTTAACAAAAAGAGAAGAAACTTAAAAAAAGGGGAAACGATTGATAGGTATAGTTTTGAAAGAAGGAATTAAGGTGGAGGTAAGCAAAAAAATGGAGAAATGGGCAGCCCAAGAATTACAGTATGCAGACCTAGGGGACACCAGAAGAAAGAAAAGGTTAATCAGTATCGTAGAAAACTTGGCCAGTCAACCTAGTACAAGTGTGCCACAAGCTTCGGGAAATCTAGCCGCAGCGAGTGCCACCTACGACTTTTGGAATTCCCCCTATTTTCACCCCTCAGATATAATTGCCGCCCAAGCCAAAAGTACAGTAGAAAGAATCAAAGAACATCCAATAGTTTTGGCAGTGCAAGACACAACAAGTTTAGACTTTACGACGCAAAAAGCCAAAAAAGGAATGGGTTATCTAGATTATAAAAAATCCTTTGGTCTCAAAGTTCATACCACCTTAGGAGTGTCACCGCAAGGAATACCTTTAGGACTGATTAATCAATATGTCTGGGCAAGAGAAGAAAAGAATTTAGGGATTGCCAAGCAACGCAAAAAAAGAGAAACCGAAGAAAAAGAAAGTCAAAGATGGTTAGATTCTTTGTCAGAAACACAACAACAAATACCCGAAGAAATTCAAGTAGTAACAATCGGAGATTGTGAGGCAGACATATTTGATTTATTTGCCCAATCAAGAAGTCCTAACTCTCATTTATTAATCCGAGGAACTCATAACCGAAAAGTTAACTATCTCGAAGACAAGCAAAAGTCAGGGCATCCAGAGCCTAAATATTTACATCAATCCATCAGAGAAATAAAAGCCTGTGGTAGCCTAGATGTGCAAGTAAAACGCAATCCTAATCACGAGGCTAGACTAGCTAAACTAACAGTTAGATTTGCCAGTTTTGAAATACAAGTACCTAAGCATCACTCGAAAGCGAACCCTCGTCAACCGGTCAAATTACAGGTAATTTTAGCTGAAGAAGAAAATCCGCGTCCTGGAGTTAATCCTATCAGTTGGCTCCTCTTAACTAGCCTAGACATTAGTAGCTTTGAATCAGCGATAACCTGTGTGCGCTGGTATAGTTATCGCTGGTTAATAGAACGCTATCATTTTGTTTTAAAAAGTGGTTGTGGATTAGAAAAACTGCAATTAGAAACGGGTCGTAGAATTGAGATGGCCTTAGCTACCTATTCAATTGTAGCTTGGAGATTACTTTGGTTAACCTATCAAGCACGCTTACACGGAGAGGAGAGTTGTGAAAGTTTTTTGGAAGAACATGAATGGCAATCTTTGTGTGCCACTATTCATAAAAAGAGTCCGCCACCTGAAAAGCCGCCCTCCTTTCGAGAAGCGGTCAGAATGATTGCTTCTCTTGGGGGGTTTTTAGGTAGAAAAGGTGACGGTGAACCAGGTGTTAAAACTATTTGGTTGGGACTGCGAAGGTTACATGATATCAGCCAGACTTGGAAACTATCTCATCAAATTAGTCCCCCCATAGAACCCCCTTGAGCCATCTTGCACACTTTTCTCTTTTTGTCAAATTTTATGTTAAGAAAGATGTGACTAATGGATAGATCAAGGGGGGCAGGGGGGATCGAACCTAAAATCCATTTTTAATTTAATTATAACCAGCTACTTAACTGCTGCTGCCCACATATATGTGAGGGAAAGTCACAAATAGGAGATGCAGCCGATAATTTTGGTTCTTCGGTTTGTATTATGCAACGTACAGGATTATAAGAAATGAAACTCTTATAGAGAAAAACATTTGGCGATTTTTGTCAATTGTTTTCGATTAAATCTATTGCCAGATAAGGATTTACTCGATTTATGCCACCCAATCGAACCATACCAAGTAACGAAGAACCATAATTTTCTGGCAATATAGTCTTTAAAGCCTTGTCTAGCAAGACTCCTACGAATGATAAGCACTGATTATCACACAAAGTCGAGGAGAGCCAGCAGTCTCCTAGATCATTATATCTCCGCCCTGAACGGTTAAAACTAAGAATTTGTTAAAAAATCGGGGCGGGGCGGATAATCGGTAATTATGATTAAGGACGGCTGGCGGATTAAAGGTAAAAGTCAAGGAAACTTTTCTGAATAATCCGTAGTTATCCCGGAACCCAAAGGCCGATTAGGCGAGATGGCCGGGGATAGTGCGGTCATCGTTTTTGTTTTGTCGGATCTGTAAACCAACTAACTAAAAAGACACTTATGCACCTACTCAAAGACAAACTACAACATATTAGTACGATTACCCACGAGAGCAAGATAGTGGTGTTCGCCACCGATGCCGAGGGGAAAATTTCCTACACAGTCAAGCAAGATGGGTTTGAAGATAGCTACCTCAACACCCCCGCCGATGAAAGAACCGGCTGGGAAAACTGGCAAACACTAGAATTTCCCGATGAAGCTGATGACCAGTCGGTAGTTGAGAAAGAAAAAGCCGAACTGACTCACCAACAAAATACCAGTCAATATCTCCTCAAATCCCTTTACAAAACCGAAAATATAACCGTAGTTGCGCCAGTACAAGTCATTGCCGCACTGGAACATATTTACGTTTTTCGTCAGTCCAAATCTAACACGCTATTAGTGGACCGATTTGTGTTAGATGGCATGACCAATAAGCTGAACCGCAAGCTAGAAGTTCGGTTTAAGCGAAGGTTCAACTGCGGCTTTAACTAAGTTAGTTTCCTTGTCTTCAAAAGAACTCTTGCAAATTAATTATATGTTATAATAATGGGTTAACTAATTTTCCCCAAAAAATTAGTTAATCAGTACATTCGTCCTGAATGAAAACTTGAAGTTTAACTTTTAACTCAAAACTCTTTAGAGCTGCTTTAATTTGGTTATCAAAACCTCTTTATTTAAGCGGCACAAACTATCTCAATTATAAAAATTGAGAATAAATTCTCCTTGACTTGATTAATCTTTAGGCAACTTTTAAGAAGCTGCTATACCTATCCCTAACTCACAGTTATAAATAGCCGCCAACAAGTTAACTCTTAAACTATATCTTCGACGACGATTCCGATATTTACAGGATAAGATTTTAAAGATTTTGAGTTTCCTATTTATAGGTTCAATGATAATCCTTTCTTTGGCTAAAGCCTTGTTATACTCTTTTTCTAACTCTGTTAATTTTCTATTTTTCGATTTCTTTTTCGGTGTATAACTATTACTATGGTATGCAGCTATTCCCTGATAACCACTGTCTTCTATGCTGGTAGTTAAAGGATGAAAACGAACTCGACTTTTTTTAAATAAACTAAAATCATGACCTCTACCTTTCCCACAGAAGACACAGATAATTTCCTCTGTATTTTGATCAGCTACTAATTGGGATTTTAAAGTATGATAACCTCTTTTACCCGAAAAAAAATCTTTCTGTTTCTTTTGGGGGCGTTCAATGGGAGTTTCCGTTACATCCATTACCGTTATGACCGGTATCTCTGCTTGATTGAGTAAAGCTTTTTTTCCTTTTAAACGGAAGTTTCCCGATTGTAAAAGCATTTTTTCCGTCTTATTTACAATCCGACATATAGTTGATTCTGATAGTTCCCAGCTTGTACCAATGTGAAAATATGTTCTATATTCTCGCCAATATTCTAACGTTACTAAAACTTGTTCTTCTATAGATAGTTTAGGTTTCGGTCCCCTTTTAGATGGTGAATTAGAGTCGGCTTCAACACTTTTTACTGATTCTACCATCTTTCTATATGTTTGTTTGTACACACCGAAACGGCGTTTGAATTGTTCATCTGATAAGTTTTGATAATCCATAATTTTGCTAATAAACATAGCAAAATTATAGATGATTTCCTGACCTAAGATCACATTTTATTCTTTTTTCCACTTCAATCTAAGAATTGAGAAAAAAGCAAAACCTTACATTATACCATAAAAAAATTATGCAAGAGGTCTAAAGGAAATAAGTGAAGAGTTAAGGTCATCAGCGTGTAGATTGTTAATCGAAATTCTAGCCATTGAAATTGTCCTCTTAATCAAAGAAAAAGTAGTTAACTTGAGATTGAGTTTACCTTACTCACCTATTTTTATATAATGCTTTTTAAAGCAGATGGCAACCCTCTTGAAGGATTATTTTTGAACATAAATAAGGAAATAAAGCAGAGCCTTAGATATGGCGTTCTGAGGCAGAGCATTGGAGCAAGAGTTATTAATCTCTCCCTGAACAGTTACCTAAAAATATCTGGAATTGGTGATTGCTTTTCCTAGAAAAGCAATCACTTTTTACTTAAATTTCAACTTTAGTTACCTTCGTAATCTTACCGTTCTTGTCGTACTCCGTTATTGTGATTGTTATTCCGCCCATGATATTTCGGTAATCGTATTCTGTAATATCTTGAACTTGATCGTATTCTGAATTGACAAGAACCAAATCAGTAATTTGAAGTTGGGACATTGGAATTATACTCCTAATTAAGAAAAAAGTAGTTGGCTTGAGATTGGGTTTACCTCACTCATCTGTTCCTAGATTAATCGCTCTCCCAGCAGATGACAACCCCCTGGAAGGATGATTTTTGAACATAATTCTAGTATTTTATGTTCAATTTTCAAGGACAGTCCCCAACGAGAAAATAAGGGTTTCCTGTTATTTCGCCAGCAACTTTGAGATGAAAACTGAGTTTTGCCCCCTAAATCCTGAACATAAATCAACTATTTATGTGTTTCCATTCAATTAATTTCTAAGCGCGAGACCACGGTGCGCCCCTACCATTGGCGCGATAATATGATTGTAGGGGCGAATTGCATTCGCCCTCTTCAAAAACCTGGTATTTTTATTGGCGATCGCAAAGCTCTTATTCATCGGCCCGCGTCCTGTAGGGGCGAAGCATTCGGGCATAAGGGACTTGCGCTTTGATAATGTACCTTTTGGGCGAACGCAGTTCGCCCCTAGATTGTGGACAAAATCCGTTACTGTAGGGGCGCAAGGAACCTGCGCCCTCCGAGCGCTCAGGTTTGCTGATCACCCTAATTAAGCGATTAAATCGATTAACTTTTGTTTTAAAGTTTCCAATCCGAGGCGACGAATAGCCGAGATAAAAACAGCTTGGGGATATTTTTCCTTAGCTATTTCCAAATCGTCGCTTTTTACCTGATCCAACTTATTAAACACCATTAACATCGGACCGGTTTGAATCGGCATCTCCGAGAGGATTTTTAACACCGAGGCAATCTGACTTTCCCAAGCTGGATGGGAGAGATCCACCAGATGGAGTAATGCCTCTGCTTCCGTTACTTCCTCTAAAGTTGCCCGAAAAGCATCCACCAGCGAGGGGGGTAATTCGTGGATAAAACCCACCGTATCGGTTAGTAACAGGGTGTGAGAGACCTGGGTGAGGGGATCGGTAATAGTTAAGCGTCGGGTGGTGGGATCGAGGGTAGCAAACAGTTGATCGGCGGTATAAACTTCGGCAGCGGTGAGAGCATTAATTAAAGTAGATTTTCCCGCATTGGTGTAACCGATGATCGCCACACTGGCTACATCTTGTTTTTGCCGTTGTTTGCGTAAACGGGAACGATGAGCTTGCAGTTGATCCACCTCATCCTGGAGACGGGATAAACGACGTTGAATAGTTCGGCGTTCTGTTTCTAATTTTGTCTCCCCCGGTCCGCGAGTGCCAATTCCTCCCCCTAATCTCGACATGGCTAATCCGCGCCCGGTGAGACGCGGTAAAGTGTATTCTAATTGGGCTAATTCTACCTGTAGTTTACCCGCTTGCGATTGGGCCCGTTGGGCGAAAATGTCCAGGATAACCTCGGTGCGATCGACCACTCTCACCCCGATTTGGTTCTCTAGATTGCGAATTTGGGCGGGAGAAAGGTCGCGATTGAATACAACTAAGTTAGCTCCCGAAGTTTGCACCTGTAGGGCGATTTCTGCCACTTTTCCCGAACCGATCACTGTTTGAGGATGGGGATGATCCCGTTTTTGTCGGGTGACTTGCAAAACTTTACCCCCGGCGGTATCAACTAAACGCTCTAATTCGCTTAAACCGTCCTCAAACTGGCGATCGCTCATATCGTCGGTCATTAAACCAACCAATAGCACCTGATCTTCGGCTGTATCAACGGTTATAGCGGTAAATTCTCGCTGAAACTCCGCCTCTAGTCCTTCCACTAACTCTAAAAAGTCCTGTTTGCTTAAATCCTCTAGATTTAAGGGCGGGGAGACAGACCAGTATATATTACTATTGACATTTGTTTGACTTTGTGGTATGAGATGCGCCAGATAGACTTGCTCCACATAACCGGTCGCCCCACCACCGCGACGGATCATGCCTGTGCCAGTTAGGGTTAAGATCACCAGTGCGTCTAATCTTTGCAAAGCCATGGCGGTTAGACTAGATTCTTTTGGCGGTTCTTGCTTGAGTTCCGTGGCGATGCAACGAATTCCGCAAAGACGTTCGGAACCATAGCGGGGTAGTTCCAAGAGAGAAAATTGCGTTTGTCGGGGGGTTCCCACTCCCACTCGAATTACCTGGCCGCGACGGTTGATATAGGTGCAGAGGGGTTGATGGATATCGGTACTGATGGCCGCCAGTCTTTGGGCGAATTCTGGGGTGGTGAGGGTATCAATAGGCAAGCGTTCATGGTACAGCCTTTGTAGCTGTTTCATCTGACTAGCTTTTAGTCCCTGGGTATTGCCGAAGATGGTATCGATAGGCTTTCCTCGCAATTAGGATTTTATCTATATATTGTAGCGATTTTGACACTCGCTGCTCTTTCCTTTTTTGGCACGTCGCCAATGAGAACAGACAAGTCTGGGCATTTTCAGGAACAGGGAATAGACAGTGCTTCCTTCTCCAGCAAACCCAGGATATGAATCTTTATTAGCGAAAAATATGGCAAAATTTTCCACCGTCGTCAAGGATTTTTACATTTCATATTTTGCAATTTTTATAGCCAAACTCAAGTATTTACTCAATAGTAACCTTTCCGGCTCTTCTAGGTTCTGTGTGATAAGTTTAACTTACATAGGATCGATCTTTGTGTCCTCTGTGTCTGGAGTGGTTCCTTCTACTCCCTCGCCAGCAGGACTGTATCTTAGAATACATTTTACCCACCAAATCCAAGAGAGCCCCTTTCCTTATATTAATAAAGCAAGAATAACAAAAAGGGAGAAAATAAAAAATACAAGCATTAAAGAAACTCCCTTAGATGAATAATAACGGTTCTTCCGAACTTACCATGTAAAATCAACTAGCAAAATGCCAATTTAATAAACATCTAAGACTAAAGTTTTTAAAGTTTCTAAATCCATAGCCTCTCCTTTTAATCACCTTCAGTTTATTATTAATTCCTTCAACTGTTCCCTGGGTTGTTCGGTTATCAAAATAGGCAGTTATTTCGTCAATCCACCGCCGAATTGTCTGGCAGCTTTTAGGAAAGTAAGTCATCGCCTTTGTGAGCCAATCACTCAAGGCAAATAATCCCTCATTCCCCTCCGTATTTTTCTCAAATACTTCTCTAAATTCCTCTTTTAATTTGTGCATTTCCCCAAGTTTTGGAGACACTTTATATACTTCTTCCAATTTTTTCCTTTCTTTCTCTACTAAGTCTCCTTCATTCTTTAATAAGGCATATTTGCTCTTGGCTATTCCTGCTAAGATATTTTCTTTATTTTTCTTATTTTTTATCTTAGCTGCCTCTCTTTTTACCTCCTTTCTTGCTTCATCTAGCTCGTTATTTACTTGTTTCATTACATGGAATCTATCCCCTACTATTTGAGCTTGAGGCATTAGTTTTTCTGCCACATTTTTATACCCTATCCACAAGTCTATACTTACTTCCTCTATTTGGCTCAAAACCTCTTCTCCCCAGTGTTTTAGATATTCTTTTAATGCTTCTTCTGTTCTTTTTTCCCCTAAGCCTATAATTTTTCCTGTGTCTATATTTACTAACACAGCATAGTAATTTCCTTTTCCCTTTATCATGGCTATTTCATCTATTCCTAGTTTTTTTAGCCCTTGAGGTTTTGCGGTTATTAGCTCTTCTCCTAAGTCTTTGAGCATCGTCTCTATTTCTTGTTCGCTTACTCCATTTCTTTCTGCCGTATTTTTGAGATCACTATTCAGGACTTCGGCCACTATTTTTTTTCTAAATCTGTCTGTGTAGGTTCTTTTCTTCGGCAAATAATTTAGTTCTTCTGTGAATTTTTTCCCACATTTCTCGCATCTCATCTGACGACGATTGATTCTCAGATATAATGCCTGTTCTCCAAAGGGTAAATCTCGGATCGTTAATTCATTGTTTTGATGAACTTTTTCCGTTTTACTTCCACAATGAATGCACTGGCTTTCTCTTGACATATTTTCTAAATGTAAAACAATTCCTATATCGGTAATAATTTGATAATTGGTAACGACAACTCCTTCTAGGTGAAGTAGCTCGGTCATTAACTTTAATTGTGGATTTGATGGCATAAGTATAGCTTGTGTCTAAAATTGCTGATCTTGGCTGTCTATATTTTAAACAATAAATTGCTGTATTGCAAGCATAGTCAGCTTTTAAAGATGAATTATTATTTTATTGGTCAGCAATAATTGTCTGTTTTTTCTTTAATTTTACATGACAAGTTCGGAAGAGCCATAATAACATTCTGGAACTTCAAAAATTTAGAACAGAGACCTATAACTTGATTGGACTTGCCAAAGATGCAACTTTTGAGTTAATGGACGCAGTTTTAACCACAAAAACAGCATACTGTTGGGCAGATTTTTCTCTTTCTCCTCTTAAAAAATGTGGTTCTGCCTCAACCGTAATAGATATTCCCCTAGAGGTATATCTATTAACCATTGATTTTACTTAATCTTACCATTGACTTTAATAAATCTTAAAAATACTCTAAGTTACTTATAAAAATAAAGGTACGTTAGCGACAGCGTAACACGCCCTACTTATACAACTTTTGCCAGAGGTCTAAGGCAAAGTCGTCCTAATACTAAATCTGGTTAAGTAGTCATGCAAAATTAATTACCCAAATAAAAAATTAAGAAGTATAATACATAAAAAAACGAAGCAGCAGGAAAATACAATGAGATTGATTAGAGACCTAAACCCCGAGAGCCAGAAAATGCTAGAGAGAATTTATCGAGCTAGTAAACATCATCAAGTAAGAGAGCGAGCGAAATGTATACTCTTAAGTTTTCAGGGAACCACGATAGAAGAATTGAGCGGAATATTTGGAGTTACGAGAAAGACCATCTATAATTGGTTGACGGCCTGGGAAGATAGAAAACTAATTGGTTTTTATAATCGTCGAGGAAGAGGGAGAAAACCTAAATTGACAGAAGCACAAGGTCAACAAGTTATTGACTGGGTAAAAGAAGAACCGAAAAGCTTAAAAAAAATCCAGATAAAAATTGTAGAAGAATGGAAATTAACCGTAAGCAAAGACACGATAAAAAGACTCATAAAAAAAATCAACATGAGGTGGAAAAGGGTGAGAAGAGGGGTCGCCAAAACCCCTGATGAGTGGGAGCTTGAGGTCAAACTACCTATTTTAGAAGAACTAAAAAAACAGGAAAAAAGAGGAGAGATTGAGATAGGATATTTGGATGAAATGGGATGGGATTCAAAGCCTTGTATTCCTTACGCTTGGCAAGAAGAAAAAACCACGATAAAGTTACCACCAATTGAAGGTAAAAGACTAAATATTTTAGGAATAATGAAACGAGATAATCAATTATTTTATGAGACACAGGTCGGAACGGTTACTAGCGAGATAGTTATTAATTTTCTGGATAAATATTGCCAAAATATACAGAAAAAAACTGTCATAATAATTGACCAAGCTTCCATTCATACCAGCGAGGCATTTATGGAGAAACTTGAGGAATGGGAAAAGAAAAATTTGAAAATATTTTGGTTGCCCACTTATTCACCTCATTTAAATTTAATTGAAATATTATGGAGATTTTTAAAATATGAATGGATTGAATTTAGCGCCTATAAAGACCGAAAGAGCCTCCTCGCTTACGTTAAAAAAGTGCTGGACAATTTTGGAGGCGAGTATGTAATTAATTTTGCCTAGGTACTTATTAAAGACTGATTATTTATTCCCCTTTTTGCCGTTCGGCTGAGCTCACGGCCGAAGCCTTTTGCCTGAGCAGAAAACGGGTTTCTCGGAGAAACCCGTTTTCTGTGCGTTACTCAACGGATTTAGTATAAAAGGACAGGGTTTCAAACCGAGGATTTGCGGTGATACAATAAAGCTAGGCAAAAATGCGATCGCAAGAGATAAAGCATGGTTCAAGCACCCATCGAACCCCAACTTTTCTATCCTGACTCCGACGGTAAACCTATGGCCGACAACACAGTTCAATATCGCTGGATTGTTCGCTTGGTTGCCAATCTCAGGTATTTATTTAAAGAGCAAACCGTCTTTGTCGCCGGAGATTTGCTCTGGTATCCCCAGCAGGTAACTGTACCACCCGCTCCCCGTCAAGCTCCCGATGCCATGGTAGTTTTCGGCCGTCCACCGGGTGAGCGCGGCAGCTATAAACAATGGGAAGAAGACAATATTGCCCCCCAGGTAGTGTTTGAAATCCTCTCTCCGAGCAATAGTGCCAGGGAAATGCTCAAAAAGCAGTCTTTCTATCGGGAGCATGGGGTATTAGAAATGTTTTTCTATGACCCAGACTCCCACGATTTCTGGGGATTGGTGCGGGCCAATCAGCAAGAGGATTTTTTCCCGGTGACGGCCTTGAATTTTCCTTGGACTTCCCCAATCCTAGGAATTCGGTTTGAGATGTTTGAAGAGGGTTTAGAGGTCTTTTATCCCAATGGGGAACGATTTAAAGACCCTGAAACCCTCTTTGAGGAGCGCAACCAAGCACAACAAGAACGCGACCAAGCACAACAAGAACGAGATCGCGCTTTTGCCCGATTACGCGAATTGGGCATTGATCCGACACAGTTGTGACTATAATTAATCTTCAGCGGAGATGCCGTCCTCTTCCACCACCGCTTCGGTGATAGGAGAGGGGGGAATTTCCGTTAAGGGAGATAAATCCGCAGGGGGGGGCATCACGCGATCGAGTTTTAGGGTTAAATAACGAATAACCTCATCACTTAAACGCATGGCCCGTTCCATGGGGGCGACTTGTTTGCCGCTGGCCTGATAATTCATCTGCACATAGACACCATCATTGAGTTTTTTGATGGGATAGGCCAGACGTTTTTTACCCCACACCTTAACCTCAATGTCTGTGGCGCTGTGTTCGGTAATCAGAGTCCGATAACGTTCCACTTGTTGCTGAACGACTTCTTCCCCTAAATCGGGACGGAGAATGTAAAGAGTTTCGTAGTTATTGCTCATCTCAGAATCCTTATGGACTAGAAGGCTTCTTTGTCAAGGCCAGGAGTTAATTGATTTTCATAACTCTCTAGCTTTTAATAAAGAAGCAAGGATATATGATCATACTACTATCCGAGAGTCGATCGCTAGTCATTCCCAGAAAAATATGGCGCAACGCTATGTACGAGTGAAACATCGTCAAGGACAAATCTTCTACGGACTGTTACAGCTAAACCGTAGCGTTGCTGTCTTTGATGCCCCTCCCTGGCAAGGAGGGCAACTAACCAAAATAGAATTAGAACCTGATAGCTACCAACTATTAGCCCCCTGTTTCCCGTCGAAAATTATTGCCGTGGGCAAAAATTACCGCGCCCACGCCGCCGAGATGGGAACACCTGTACCGGAAGAACCGCTTTTATTTCTCAAGCCACCGACGACAATTATCGCCGATGGTGAAACGATTTTTTATCCGCCCCAATCGGAAAGAGTGGATTATGAGGGAGAATTGGCATTAATTATGGGAGAAACCGCCAAAAACTGCACCACAGCCCAAGCCAGAAGCAAAATCTGGGGTTATACCATTGCTAACGATGTCACCGCTAGGGATTTACAGAAAAAAGATAGCCAATGGACGCGGGCGAAAGGATTTGACAGTTTTTGTCCCCTCGGCCCCTGGATTGTCCGGGAATTGAGTATCGGGGCGCAATTAACCACTTTTGTCAATGATGGCAGCGAACCCAAACAAAGCAGTTATCTCAGTGATATGGTCTTTCCCCCCGATGTTTTGGTGGCTTATATCTCCCAAGTGATGACCCTGCTGCCGGGGGATGTAATTTTAACGGGAACTCCCGAAGGAATCGGACCGATGCAGGTGGGGGATAAGGTTCGGGTGGAAATAGAAGGCATCGGGGTTTTGGAAAATAGCGTCATGGCAGCAGAAATCAATTAACGATAATTAACAATCCTAGCGAATACGGCGGGGTCTAGACTTGCCCCACCGACTAAAGCCCCGTTTATCTGCGATTGAGCCATAATTTCATCGATGTTATCCGGTTTTACCGAACCCCCGTACTGAATGATGACTTCGGGATTGTCTAATTGTTGCCGAATCAAACCGATAACCCGATTGGCTTCCTCACTTTCGCAGGTTTCCCCCGTGCCAATCGCCCAGATGGGTTCGTAGGCGATAACGAGGTTTTTTTGGTCAACATTGACTAAACCTGCTTGAATTTGCTTGATAATTACCTTTTCCGTTTCTCCGGCATCTCTTTGGGCTTTACTTTCTCCCACGCAGATAATTGGGGTTAAACCTTGTTTTTGGGCAGATATGACCCTTAAATTGACGGTTTCATCGGTTTCGCCGAAATATTGCCGGCGTTCACTGTGACCGATAACCACATAGTGAACCCCAATTTCGGTTAACATATCCGCCGAGATTTCGCCCGTATAAGCCCCCGATTTTTCCCAGTGGACATTTTGCGCCCCCAAGCGAATACGACCGCCGTGGAGGGTTTTAGAGAGGACAGCTAAAGCTGTGAAAGGCGCGCAAAGAACCACTTCTCGGTCGTCGGGGGTTTCATCTAGATGGGATTTAAAATCTTGCAAAAACTCCAAAGCTTCTCTCTGGGTTTTGTGCATTTTCCAGTTACCTGCAATAACAACTTTCGGCACAGCTTAATTAATTTAGTAGATTTGATAATTTATGGTACATTTTACTCTAAGCCTTTTTGTTACCCTAAGCAAGATCACCGATAATCGCTGTTTGTCGTGAACAGATTTCTTTAATACTTTTACCTTTACCTATGCCCTAATCCCCTACCAAATCCTCATGCGAACCTTAGCGATCGGCGATATTCATGGTTGCTCGAAAGCTCTAGATCACTTGCTAGAGATCGTCAATCCCAAACCGCAAGATACTTTAATCACCCTCGGTGATTACGTTAATAAGGGCAAAGACTCGAAAGGGGTGATCGATCGCCTGATTTCCCTACATAAACAGGGAAATTTGATTCCCCTCAAAGGTAATCACGAGATTATTATGCTGCAAGCCCGTCATAACCCCCTCAAACAGCGTCTCTGGTTAGAAAAAGGCGGTAAAGCTACTCTAAAATCCTATAGTGAAGGCCACCTGATTAAAATTCCTGAATCTCACTGGGATTTTTTAGGAAAAGTCTGTATAAATAGCTACGAAACTGCAAATCATTTATTTGTTCACGCTAGTCTCGATCCCCATCTACCCCTAGCCAGACAACCAGAATACAAGCTCTTTTGGGAGAAATTTCAATATCCCGCCGCCCATAGTTCGGGAAAAACCATGATTTGCGGCCATACCAGCCAAAAAAGCGGGAAACCGATTAATCTCGGCCATGCCATTTGTATTGATACTTGGGCCTACGGCCAAGGCTGGTTAAGTTGTTTAGATGTGGAAACGGGGAAATTGTGGCAGGTTAACCAGCGAGGAAATTTTCGCATTAGCCAGATTCAAGATTATTATCTTCCATCCTCTCTACGTCAGGACATTAAGGACGGTTCGCCGATTTTTGGCCGTTCACTCTTGTCAAGAGCGGCAGCAATGACATTTAAGGGCAAATAACTGGGGTAAACTCCCTCGCGAGCGCGTTTAATATCCGTTTCCTCTAGGGGAAGTTGGTATTTTATCGCAATTGCCTTGAGGATATCGCCGCGATCGATTACTCCCGCTACGGCGGAGGCCGGTGTTAACACCGTGAGCATTGGGTCCTGGATGGTTTCCAATTTCTGCACCACCGTCACTAAGGGGGTTTTTTCCTCAACAGTGGCAATTTCCGTGAGGGGATGGGCAATATCAAGCAGTTGTTTTTCTGACCAGAAACTGCGCTCGATCGCCTGTAAATCTGCCACCCGAATTAATCCCCGATAACGTCCCTCGGAAGCGGCAAAATAAGCAGTATTGGCAGCCGCTCGGTCTAAAACGTATTCTTGGGCGAATTCCTCTAGGGTTTGATGGGCGTTTAAAACCCGCAAATTTCTGCTCATCACCTCTCCCGCTTGCAAATTGAGGAGACTTTCCTGTAAATTAGTTAAATTATCGTAGGCGCGGGCATTTCTGAGGATAAACCAGCCCATTAATCCTAACCAGGCACCCCCCACATCTGCCGTCAAGAGAACCAAGAAAATCCCTAAAATAATCCCTAACCAACCGATGAATTGACCACTGATCGCAGCCCAATGTAAACCTTTCCAGCGATCGCCAGTTGCTTGCCAGACCATTGCTTTGAAAATTTGACCCCCATCGAGGGGTAAACCGGGGATAAGATTAAATAGAGCCAAAAACAGGTTAATTATCGCTAAATGCCCGCATATATAGGTTAAATTGGCGTTTAAATAGGGTAAGTGACTGGCTAGGGAGAGGAGACAAAACAGGAGAAAACTGACGAGGGGTCCAGCGATCGCTACTTGCAGGGCCTCGGGAGGAGTCCGAGATTCTCGCTCGATCGAGGCCATACCCCCAAAGAGAAACAGGGTAATGGAATTGACCTGGATGCCTTGGGAGCGAGCCATGAAACTATGACCTAATTCGTGGAGTAAAACCGAGATAAACAGCAATAAAGCGATGATTAAACCAAGTAACCACGCTAAAACAGCACTATGGGCGGCCAGAGACTGAATTTCTGCATCGGTGGCATTGATCAAGGTGACAAAAGCCAGAATCAAAAACCACGAGGAATCAATATAGAGAGGAATGCCCAATAAAGAGCCAATTCGCCAATTTGTACGCATAATTTTCAGTGGGGAAATGGGGAAGTGGGGAAGTGGGAAGTGGGGAAATGGGAAATTTAGCTGAAATTTCCCCATCACCCTAAATCCCTAACCCCTAACCTTTTTTAAGACATTTGGAAAATAAAAGTCATTTTGTCCCCTTTACCGAGGGAAATGCGATCGCCAGCCCGGAGACGATGACGATTGCCGGGGGGTAGGGGATTGTGATTAACGTAGGTTCCGTTAGCGCTGCCCGTGTCTTCAAGGTAATAGATGCCCCCTTCGACGCGGATATCGCCATGAACCCGGGAGACGATGTCAGAATCGGGAAAACCGGAAACATCGATATCGGGGGGAATGCGATCGTTAGGTTTGCCGATATGAATTACCGATAGATGTAGGGGTAATTCAATTTTGCTATCGGTTTGTAGGTGCTGGAGACTGGCCATTTCCGTCTGCAAGCGGGTGGCGGCCGGAACCGGTGGGGGGGCAACAGGAGGAGGTGCGATCGAGGCGCCGGTGGCTGTAGGGACCGGTGGGACGGGTTCAGGTTCCGATTCGGGTTGGGCTGCCACCATGGGAACGGAATTAGGCTGTAAATTGTACCCACACTGACCGCAAAAGGTGGCATCAGTTTGGATGGTTGCCCCACAACTAGGACAGGAAGACATCCGCGGCAAGGGAGTGTAACAGGCCTCGCATTGAGTGGCCTCATCGGGGTTAATATGTTCGCAATTAGGACAAACGATCATTTTTAAGGAAAAAGTAAAAAGGAAAAAGTAAAAAGTAAAAAAGCAGATTAGGGGTTGGGGTGTTGGGGTGTTGGGGTGTTGGGGTGTTGGGGTGTTGGGGTTTTAGTTGAATTACCCCATTTCCCTATTCCCCTATTCCCCTATTCTCTAGACAAAAGAGGAACCAGCGGCCGCATCGAGCAACCAATATAATTCCCCGGCCGGGGGGTGGATGAGACGGGAAGGATAGGAGAAAGAGTCACCATAGGCAGAGAAAATCTGATGTAGAGCGGGGCGTTTACTTTCGCCGGCAGCGATAAAGATCACACAACGGGCCTGATTGATCAGGGGAACGGTAAAAGTCAAGCGGGGATTGCCGTCTTTCTCGCCGACGGTGATACAGCGATCGCTCACCGTTAAAGCTGCCGTGTGGGGAAAGAGAGAGGCGGTGTGACCATCATCGCCCATTCCCAATAAAATCAGGTCAAAAACGGGAAAATCGGGAGAATTGACCCCAAACCATTGGCGGAGATGATCATCGTATTTTTGGGCGGCCAGCTGGGGATCGGGTTCATCCGTGGGCATGGGATGAATATTAGCGGCTGGGATCGGTATGCGATCGAGCCATGCTAACCGGGCCATGCGTTGATTACTGTCAGGATGATCGGGACTAACGTAGCGCTCATCTCCCCAGAAAACGTGAATTTTTGACCAGTCGAGGGGTTGAGAGGATAAAGCCTCGTAGAGAGGTTTCGGGGTACTACCGCCGGACAGAGCGATGGTAAAATAGTCCTGTTGGTCGAGGCTGGTTGTGATTTTTTCCAGAACCAGCGCCAGAGATTTTGCGATCAGAGCTTGTTTATCAGCTAAAACTTCCACCAATTTCTGCATGGGTTTTGTTATCAACTCAGGGGGGCTGTCTTTACTATAGGCTAACCATTGAGGACTCATCTGAGAGCTTGGGAAAATTTTATTCTTTGACAGTCTCTGTCTTAGGGAAGAGATCTGGGGAAAACCCAGTCTGAGAGCTTGGGAAAATTTTATTCTTTGACAGGGATAGGTTT
The DNA here is from genome assembly GCF_050500235.1 of Microcystis protocystis FBCC-A270. NCBI lineage: Bacteria > Bacillati > Cyanobacteriota > Cyanophyceae > Chroococcales > Microcystaceae > Microcystis > Microcystis protocystis. The sequence goes on along the minus strand of NZ_CP191407.1, from coordinate 2,463,230 downwards.
ACCGATGCCATATTGAGGTAATATTTCTAGAGTCGATTCTCGAAAGAGGTTGACAAGCAGAACGATTTAGCGTAGGGTTTAGCGGGAGGTTGAGCAAAAGTTAATTAGAAATTGCAGTTTGTCAGATTGCCTCTCGGCAAAATCCGTCTGGGAACCCCCAGCGAGAACTTTTAAACAGACTAATGAATCTATTCATTGACATACCATTACAGAAACAGCGATGAACAGTTTTACTTCTTTGTCCCTGAAATTAACGGGATTGGTTTTCATTCTTTCCTTCCTTTTGGATGCGTTTATCCTGCCGCTGCCCTATCAATTCAGTCAATCCCAATGGCAGGTAGGGTTCGTCACCACCTTTGTCGATCGAGGAATTGTTCCTCTTCTGGGTATCGTTCTCGTTTTAATCGCTTACTGGATTGACGATAACAATAAAAATTTCACTACTAGGAAATACCACTTTGAATTGCGTTGGCCGATCTTTATTCTTTCCACACTGTTAGGCTTAGTTTTTCTGTTGATGATTCCTGTTCATATCAATAATATCAACCAGATTAAAAACGACGCTTTGACTCAAATTGAACAGGGTGTTGACCAAGGGGAGGGACAAATTCAAGCTTTCTTAGCCCAGTTAAATACTCTATCGCAAAATCCCCAACTATTAGACCAGCAGATCTCTCAGAGAACTCAAGTGATTGAAACTGGTCGTGTCCAAGGACAACCGATCAGCACAGAACAGTTACAAACCCTTCGCCAACAAAGAGAGCAATTAACTAATTTACGCGATTTATCCAAAAGCCCGAGGGAATTTAAACAGCGATTAGATGAGATCAAAAATCAGCTACAAACTCAGCTGCAAGAGCGGCGAAAACAGGCAGAAAGCCAAGCTAACTTGGAGGCTTTGAAACAGTGGTTAAGAATTGGTAATCAAAGTATGTTGCTATCGATTTGCTATAGTTTGATCGGTTGGTTAGGCATTCGAGAACTAAGTAGTATGAAACAACCCATCGCCTAAGTAGGGGATTTATCTTAAATGATGAAGTCTAAAGTTTTCGTTTTCGGGAGCCAAAATTCGGGCTTCGGCCAGGAGCTCAGCGTTCGACAAAAGCTCACGCCGAGTTCCGAATGGACTCAGCAGACGAGCGCGGACAACAGCATACTTAATCCTTAGGATCAAATCTGTAACTACTTAGATATTCAGCCACAAAGGGTATCATTTGCCGATGCTCTTTTTTTTATTAAACCTCTTGCATAATTAATTTTTGCTGATTCAAAAGCGTCCTACAATACTAAATCCTGTTTGAAAGGCATAGGGGAGCAGGGAGTGGGGATAAGGGAGAATAAATAAAAATAATCTCCTGACTACTGACTGCCGACTGCTGACTCCACCAAGAAACTTTTTCAGTAAACCCTAATTAGAGATTTTTTAGTACAAAGGCTCTAGAATGGCCCGTGCCAGTTATTGACCCGAAGACTTGTTTTTTCAGTCTTGTGGCTTTATCATGGGTACTGTGTGGTGTGTGTGATGTGAAGGAGTAAGATGACTGCTAATAGCCAACTTATCTCCGTCAAGGCTCTACAAGCTTTGATGAAGCGAGGGTTCAAACCTTCGGTCTCTGGTAGACGGCATCAAAAATCTTGGTTAATAGCTTTAGACGGCGATACCTCAAAACGATTATTCGATATCGTTTTCTCCCTATCGGTTCTAATTTTCTTTTCGCCGCTTTATTTGATCTTAGCCTTATTGATCGCGATTAGTTCCCCCGGTCCGGTCTTCTATATGCAGAAGCGCGTCGGTCAAAACTTCCAGCATTTCAACTGTATCAAGTTCCGTACTATGGTAATGGACGCGGATAAGGTGTTAGAGAGACTGATGGAAGACTCCCCCCAACTGCGGGCGGAATTCGAGGATAATTTCAAGCTCAAGGACGATCCCCGCATAACTTGGATTGGCAAGTTTCTCCGCTTAACCAGTTTGGACGAGTTTCCCCAATTCTGGAACGTCCTGCGAGGAGATATGAGCGTCGTCGGTCCGCGGCCTTTAGTTCCCGAAGAATTGCAGAAATATGGCAATCGCATCGACAAGGTCTTAACTATTCGCCCCGGTTTAACTGGTTTATGGCAAGTTTCTGGACGTAATGACATCCCCTATCCCATGCGGGTGCAGATGGATGTGTATTACGTTAATTCGCGTAACTGGTTAACCGATATCTGGGTAATCTTCAGAACTATCGGTGTTGTGGTTTTTCCCAAAAATAACGGTGCTTACTAAAGCGGTGAATAGTAGTTCAAGATTACTGGCTACTGTTCCAATGTAATTAATCGCTAGACTGGAGGAGAGAAAGGCAGAACTTGCTTTTTTCTCCTCTTTTTTTGAGAAGAAATATTATGATATAGCGTTTTTCAGTCTGCTGAGGTACAAAAGTTATGGGTTTTAGGCAAAAGGCAAAAGGGAAGAAAATAGGTGTACCTCACTAGCTTAGGAAACGCTATAGTAATTAGGGCTTGCTAGATAATGGTAGAACCCTTTTAAAATAAGACTTTTGACCTTTTAAGAGCCGATGTTCATGCTGCGAAAATAGATTGAGACCTTCAAAAACCTTGCATTATCCTTTTTGTGGTACGCAAACTGGTAAAAAAAAGGGGAGCAACAAAGCCTTAAACTCCTGTCTTCTGCCTGACCCCATCCTAGGCCTTTTCCAGCAAACCCTACTTAGCAGTTATCTTAAGGGTGAGGTACGAAGTCTCTGATTTTAGGAAACACTGGAACTAGAAATGATGCTAAATCCCGTCATTTCGTCCCTACCACAATTTAGGCATTTTGTCAAAAAAATTTTGACTTTGCAACAAAACTACACAAAAATTAGATCAACGTTGTTAGGGAAAAAAGGGAGAATTAGCGGAAGTGTTTGGTTTGGCTAAAAGGAAAAGTCTAGATTTAGCAATGGTTTCAAGGCAAGCTAGAACTTGAGAACTTCAAAAAAGCACAGAAAACTCCACCATAGCATAATGCGAAATTATACCAGAATCGCTGGAAGTATTGCCACCTCGTAAATAAATAGAAATTATTCTCAATAAATTCTTGAGTAAAAATAAATATTACTAATTGTAAATTGAAATATTTTTAAGTATTGAAGGTGTTTGTATATAAAATACTTATCATTTTGCCCCGATTGCCTCTAACTTTTCCCTCCCCACAGCAATCACCGGGTAAGTAGAAAATTTCTCATTCTTTCTCCTAAAGATGAAGTACAGATTAATCCTTACTCATCAAGTATTTTAGCAACAATAACTAACCTCATCTTTCTGAGAAAGGCTGTAACTGCCATAACCTCCTTTATAGGCTCTTCGTTATCCTTTATGCTAAATCAACAGACAAGATGCCAAGACAACATACTTCTAACCCAAAAATTTCGAAAGTTTCTAAAGCCATAGCCTCTCCGTTTTATTAGTTTAAGTTTATTGTTGATTCCCTCGACCACCCCATTAGTTGTCCTTCGCTCGAAATAACTAATGATTTCTCCAAACCAGTTTCGGATTGTTTGACAACTCTTGGTAAAAACACTGGAGGATTTTGCCAACCAGTCCGAGATAGATAGCAGTCCTTCTGTCGGATTCTCTGAGGTTTCATAAATCTTTCTAAATTCTTCCTTTAACTCGTGCATCTTTTTCAAATTTGGGAATTTTTCTTTGATAGCTTCTAGTTTGATTTTTTGAGTTTCCGTTAAATCTTCTTCATTTTTTAACAGACTATATTTACTTCGCTTTAAAACTTCTAGCTTTGCTTCTTTTTCCGTTTTCTGTTTTTTATTTTTCTGCGCTTCTACGGCTCTTTTTTCCGCTCTTCTCTGTTCGTCTAACTCTTGATTAATTTGTTTCATTACATGAAATCTATCGGCGACTACCTCGGCCGATGGCATCAATTCTTTCACCAAATTTTTATAGGGCAACCAAAGGTCTATGCTGACTTCTTCAATTTGCTCTAACACCTCTTTTCCCCACCCCGTAAGCGTTTCCCTCAATTCTTCTTGTGTTCGCTTCTCTAGAATAGCTATTAGTTTTACCGTATCTAAATTTACTAAAACTGCACAGTAATTTTTTTGTCCTTTGACTAGAGCGATTTCGTCAATTCCTAGTCTTTTTAATTCCGATAGGTCTGGCTCTGTAATTTCTTCGGCGATGTCCTCTATCATTCTTTGAATCTCTTCTTCCGTTACGTCATTTCTTCGGCTAAGATTTAAAATATCTCCTTCTTTTAATTGTTCGAGTATATTCTCGGCTAGTCTTTTCGTATAGGTTCGTTTCTTGGCGACAAAATCTAACTCTTCGCTAAAGGATTTCTGACAATTACCGCACTTAAATTGACGACGATTAACTTGTAGGTACACTGGTTGACCTGAGAGCGGTAAATCTTTGACTAAATGTCGATGATTTTGGTGGAGTTTATCGCTCTCTAACCCACAACGAGGACAGGCTGCTTTTTTATTTTTCGATTCGACTGGTTAAACTATACCGATATTTTCTAGGTGTCGATAGCCTTGAATACAGGTTCCTTGTAGGTTCAAAAATTTGTCAAGTATTATAAGTAAAATAATCTCGTTTTTGGCTATTATATTAAATCTTAACTCGATTGTCTATCTTTTGGTATTAACCTATTTGTGCCTTAAGTCTTTTCCTGTATGAATTTCAGCTACTTTTGAGCGTAGTTGCTCTCATCGAATTTTATTTTAAGTTAATTATTTGCATAACAATTCCCGAAGAGCCCCTTTATATTGTAAAAATAGTCAAGTTCTTAATTGTCGGTCTTACCGAGAATATCGTCTTATGAGGGGAGAATTATTAGTAGCCTGGGCAGCACAACAAAAATCCTTCGATAGCAATTCTGCTGTGAACAGCCAAACGGTGGGAGACATTCCTGAACTGGTTCTTGTCTTGATCCTGCTGCTACTGATTGCCACTGCTGTGGCCCTAGTAACCCAGCGATTACGCATTTCCTATGTGGCAGGTTTAGTGTTAGCAGGATTACCGATTACCGATCTGTTATCTCGTCGTATTGGCTTAGATCCGTTTTTAGTGCTTAACCTTTTTCTGCCGATTCTGATTTTTGAAGCGGCGATTAATACGGATATCAGCCGTCTTCGCAGCACCTTTAAACCGATCGCACTGCTCGCAGGACCTGGTTCGGTTTTTTCTGCGGCGGTTATTGCAGTTTTGGTAAAATTTGGCCTGGGGCTAGATTGGATTCCCGCCTTATTGGTGGGAGTGATTCTAGCAAACACCGATACTGTCTCAATCATTGCCGTCTTTAGAGAAATTCGGGTTCCCTCTAGGCTCTCGACTATTGTGGAAGGGGAAACACTATTTAATGATGCAGCCGCACTCGTCACCTTTAATTTGCTCTTGGTGATTTACGCGACTGGAACCATCAGCACTACACAAGTCATCAAGGAAGTGTTGATCGTTGCTCTGGGTGGGGGATTAGTGGGCGCTGTCCTAGGCTACCTGTGTCTGCCTATCTATGTGCGCTTACGGGATCCGCTTAGTAGCCTTTTGCTTACGGTTGCGCTTGCCTTGGGAGCTTTTCAACTCGGGCAGTTTTTGGGTGTATCGGGAGCGGTAGCGGTAGTTATTGCCGGACTTGTCTTTGGTAACTTGGGGCTGCCTCGCAGCGCCTCTGCATCCGATCGCATTACCCTGATCAGTTTTTGGGAATACGCCGGTTTTATCGTCAATACCTTTATTTTTCTGCTCATTGGCATTGAAATCAACCCCTTGACCCTATGGCAAACCTTGCCATCGATTGTGCTGGTCATTTTGGCTTATCAATTGGGGCGTATTCTGTCAGTGTATTCTTTACTATGGGTACTTCGCTGGATTGATCGACCGATCCCCTTGCGCTGGCAACATATTCTGATTTTGGGCAACATCAAGGGTTCCCTCTCCATGGCCCTAGCGGTTGCTATTCCTTTGACTCTAACAGGGAGGGAATTGATCATCGAGCTAGTCTTTGGCTCTGTGTTATTTTCTCTGGTTATCCAAGGATTAGCCTTACCCTGGTTAATTAAAAAGCTCAATATTAGTCAGGTTTCGGCAGTAACCCAGGAGATTGGCCAGTTGCAGCTGCAGTTGATCGCGTCGAAAGCGGCACAAGATGAGTTAGCCAATTTACTGAAATCTGGCGTTTTACCGAAAGCAGTGTACGAAGAACTGTGGGCATCTTATCAGGCAAAAGTGGCGGTATCGGAACGGCTGCTGCGGGATGCTTATAATCAGTCTCGATCGGGGCAAATGGAGCCTAACAACAGTCAGTTAGATGCCATTCGACGACGATTGTTCCTCGCTGAGAAAGCAGCCTTGAGCGATGCACTTCGCAAACGCATTGTACCGGAAGACTTGGTACAATCCTACGTTAAAGGTTTGGATGAGAAACTTCTATCGTTGGACGATGATTAGTTTGAATGCCGAGGTAATCGATCATCGGTTTGACGAATTCCGGACGAGTAACCACCAGAATAGTTGAGTCTGCTTCTAGGACGGTATTGCCGTTGGGAATCTCTAAACTGGCAGAAGGGTGACACTGATAGCCAATAATCAGCGAACCGGTCGGAAAGTTGGCATCTTGAGCGATTTGGGCAACGGTACGCCCAGCTACATAACAATACTTGGGGACGGGCAGCTTTAGCACCTCCACTTGTCCCTGTTCAAAGTGCATCATCGATTCTACTTCGGGGTATTCGATCGCATTAGCCATAGTGACAACGGCTAAATCAATCGTGCTAATGATGTGACTAGCTCCAGCAAGACGATAGGCTTCGAGAAATTCGCGATCGCACATTCTCACCACAATATGGGAAATGCCATAACTTCTGGACAAGGTAACTAGGGCTAGATTCATCGCATCGTCCCTCAATGCGGCAACAACCGCGTTAGCTTGTCGAATCCCCGCCTCTAGCAGAACTTTCGTACTGACAGCACTCCCCTCAAAGGCCATGACACCAATTTTTTCCCGGGCAAACCGACAAGCTAAAGGATCCACATCAACGATGGCGACGGTGTGTCCCAAGTCTAAAAGTTGTTGGGCTAAACCTAGCCCCACCATTCCCGCCCCACCAATTAAAACGTACATAGCGGCTCTTTACTTAACAAAATACTACCCAATTAAGTGGTTTCAATTAGATTATAACCAGCTACTTACCCCAAAAATCTCCACAGACAACATCAAATAAATTTATTTTTATCAATTCAAATACAAGAAAAAACAACTCTCTTGATTCTCAATCGATCAATATTTCGGGAAATAGTCAGGTATTTATCCTCCAATCGGATAATTCTCGCAACTTGCTCAGGATTTGGCGAGTTATAGGAGTTGGTTTCGCTCTAGGACGCGTTATGTTGACAAAATCTCGATCTCGCGCTCGATTACGGTGATAATTTGTAAAATATTTCTAGATTCGCCAGGTTGAACGTTTAACTCATCTCCTACATGGACATGATCGGGAAAATTCGGTAAATCGGGAAAATGTTCCACGTTATCCCAGCGTTTTCTTAACTTCTGTTTGCTTGCGTCCATCCATTGATAGCGATAGCTTATCGTAACGATGCGTTGATCGATCGAGGTAAAAGCCTCCGCAATTTCTAAAAAATCTCCGTTCGTTAAAAGGATTCTCGCTCGGAAATAGCCTCGATCGAATAAAATTCTTTCATCGACAATCGTGAAAGAGTTCACAATCGAACTCTCAGATAATTTCCGTTTAACCTTGCGAATATAATCGGCTATCTCCATCTAATTTGATCGTAAACTTATCTCTTTTCTAGCTGCCAATAGCATTTCATAATAAACATTCCACTCGAAATAATCCATAGCGTCCCCTAGCTCACCAGAACGAAATCTAGGAGAGAATTCTTCCGAACTCATGCGATATTGATTTTCGTATTGCTTGACACGGGTTTCTAAATCCAAAATTTGAGCGTTAATCTGCAAATTTTCCCGTTGTTCGCTCTCAATTTTCCGATTCAGTAACTCTCTTTCTTCCTCGGAGAGAGAGAGAATAATTCGCGCGAGAGAATCAATCAGTTGGGTGTTCATTGTCGTTAAAATCCGAGATAGGATTATTTCCCCTGAGAACTGTAGCAGATTCGATCGAGAACCGCTGCCATGACTTCTAGGAAATAATGGGTGGATGAGGCTGTACCTATCCACCCTAGATATCTAAATCTGCGGGGCTAAATTTCTTGTTAATCTGAGGAAAACCTAACTGTTTAATCACTTGATGTTTGCGTTCTTCCTCAAGGGATTGCAAATTATTATAATTAACCCAGTGAATACAGTTAACCGGACAAGTCTCGATCGCTTCTTGAATAATTTCTTCTTCGTCACCGTCCTGATTATAGACACGAGAGCGACCGTATTCGCCTTCAATAAAAAAGGTATTGGGGGCAACGTGGGCGCAGTGTTTACAACCAATACAAGTGACCTCATCGACGTAAACCGCTTTCTGGCGCAGTAAACCGCCCAATTCGGGTTCAAAACCGGTGCGATCAGGGGAATCTCTTAGGAATCCCCCTAACTCTGGTTCAAAACCAGAGCGTTCGGGAGAAAAATCAGCCATTAGGCACTCCAACGTTGTACCACTAGACGAATAGAACCATCAGTATTTTTTTCCTGTGCTGCCACCTGAAAACCCTGTTTAGCAGTTTCTGCCAGGATGGTGTGGTAGGCATAACCTTGATTTACTTTTCTTAAAAATCCCTCTACGGTTAGAGGTTGTTGCCAGTATTGTAAATCGGCAACTAACTCGTACTCGTTGCCATTCCAGCGAAAACCGATATCGTAATTGTTATCCTGCTCGATTACCACCTCTGCGCTTAAAGTTTGACCTTGATAACCTTTGACGGGGTGGGAACCCTCTTTCCATTCCATCCCCATATCGCTCAGGGCGGCTTTTAGGTAGGATAGATCGCGGATTTTGGTTTTGATATTGCTAAAGTGTGACATGGCTTTTCAGTGGCTTAAATAAAGGGATTGGGAAAAATGAAAAATTACCAGTCGCTAAAAGTGGCTGCGTTGCTGACTTTCTCTGACTGGCTGACGGTTTGATGGTAATAATCCGAGGTTTTCTCTTGAGACATCAGCTGCCCGAGTTGTGCCTCGATCGCCGCCGTCACCTCTTGACAAGATGAACCGACTATGCCTGTCACCTTTTCCATGACGCGACCATCGGGATAGATAATAAACTCTAGGCTTTCCATGCTCATAGGTCTTCTCGGCGTAATCTGGGGTTTGCAAAGCTCCCTATCGTTTTAATTTACGATAGTTTGCTAATCGTAGCAATCTGGTTAAAATTTTAGCAAAACTTTATATTACGTCACCTAACCACTTTCATTTTTTGTAAGTTTCGCGTAACTTTTCTTTATCGTCAACGGCGAACCTATCCCCGGAGGGCATAATTTAACAAAACTACACAAAAAAGACGACCTGAAGCGATAAATTGAAAATAAAGGAGATGCAACGGCGAACCACGACCGCCGAGATCATAGAATTTTGTCTATAGGAATCAGAACAAATATGAATAAACAAATAGCCAGCGATCGCCTTCGGATCGGTGTTTTAGGTTTTGGTGGTTTGGGACAGGCTGCCGCTAGAATTCTCGCCCCCAAACAGGAAATGCTCTGGACTGCCGCCGCCGATAAAGCCGGTTTTGCATACCACAAAGACGGTCTAGATGTCAATACCTGTAACAAAATTTATCATGACCGGGGTTCGATTGGTTATCTGGAAAATTACGGCAGTCTCAGCCAGAACAGTATCGAGGAATTAATCAAAACTGCCGACGTAGAGGGCTATTTTCTCGCCTTACCGAATTTACCTAACAATTTCATGGCCGATATCGCTAAAACTTTCATTCGCTTAGGTTGGCGCGGGGTTTTAGTCGATGCTCTCAAACGTACCAGCGCCATGGCACAAATCTTAGCACTACAAGCAGACCTAGAAGCCGCCGGCATCACCTACATGACCGGCTGCGGTGCTACCCCCGGACTGTTAACTGCGGCCGCTGCCCTAGCTGCCCAGAGTTATGCAGAGATTCATAGCGTTAAAATTACCTTTGGCGTGGGAATTGCCAACTGGGAGGCTTATCGTGCCACTATTCGCGAAGATATCGCCCATTTACCCGGTTACAACCCAGAAACAGCCCACCAGATGAGTGATGCGGAAGTGGAAATGCTGTTAAATAAAACCAATGGCATTCTTAGCCTCGAAAATATGGAACACGCGGACGATATTATGCTGGAATTGGCTGGAATTTGTGGACGCGATCGCGTTTCCGTCGGGGGTGTGGTGGATACGCGCAACCCGAAAAAGCCTTTAAGTACCAATGTTAAAGTCACGGGGCGGACTTTTGAAGGCAAAATTTCCACCCATACCTTCACTTTAGGTGATGAAACCAGTATGGCGGCCAATGTCTGTGGGCCCGCTTTCGGTTATCTGAAAGCAGGGGTTTCCCTGCATCGTCGCGGTATCTACGGATTATGGACAGCAGCGGAGATTATGCCGCAATTTGTGCGCTAGGGGTTTCTCTGGCGTAAAATAGCTAAAACTTTCGGGAAAATAGCGGGTAAGGGAGCGATCGCTTCTAGGCTCTCTCCCGTGACCGGATGTATTAAAATTAAACGATAGGCGTGGAGTAATTGTCCGGGTAGATTAATTCCGATGGAACGACCGGAACTATAGAGGGGATCCCCAAGAATCGGATGACCGATGTGGCTGCTATGAACGCGAATTTGATGAGTTCTGCCAGTTTCTAGGCGAAATTCCATTAAGGTGTAGTTGCCTAGTCTTTCCTTGACTTGCCAGTGGGTGACGGCATTTCTACCTCCTTTTTCCACGGCAATAATAGCCATCTTTTGGCGATCGCTACGGTGACGACCGATCGGCAGATCGATTGTACCTGTTTCGCTTTTAGGGACACCGTGGACAAGGGCCATATATTCCCGGCGTGCAGTTTTGGTTTTTAATTGTGCCTGTAGGTGTTGATGGGCCTGGTCGGTTTTGGCAATAACGATCGCACCCGTGGTATCCTTATCTAAGCGGTGGACTATGCCGGGGCGTTGAATTCCACCAATTCCAGCTAAATTTGGGCAGTGATGCAGTAAAGCGTTGACCAAGGTTCCCGATTCGTGACCGGGGGCCGGATGAACCACTAAATCGGCAGGTTTATTGATAATAATCAGATATTCGTCTTCGTAAAGAATATCAAGCTCGATCGCCTCGGCGCTTAATTCGAGGGGTTGACTGTCGGGAATGGTAATCTTTAAGCGATCGCCTTGACCAACTTTAGTATTTTTATTGGTGCAAATTTGACCATTTAACTGTATATATCCCTGTTCTATCAGTTTTTGCAGCCTAGATCTCGATAAATCGGGCAATTGTGACCCCATCCAAGCATCTAAACGTTCTTTTTTTCCCGCAACTTCTAAGTTTAATTGGTTCATCGATTTTTAGTGATCAGGGTGTAAGGTTTAGGAGAATCGAGAAAAACTGACTTGAGATTATTTAAACTTAGCTCAACAATTCCAGTTATTTTAACAGTAATTGAACTTGCTCTGGCTGCTTGAGATAGAAATCTTGGGATTAAATTTTCCTGATTTTTAACGACAAAAGCCAAAGCAAATCAGTAGAGATTTACTCATACCCAAAAAAATAGAGAGACGTTGATTATAGCAACGTCTCTAGATCAGAAATTAATCAATCAGAGTAAGCCAAGCTGTTTTAAACAAGCGAATTTTGCCCACTTTAGTCACTGAAAATGCTATTTAAAACTCCTGAAACGATCGAAACCACGATCGAACCGAATAAAGCAGCAAAGAATGATTCTACCTGAAAACCAGGGATAAAATAGGAGGCTAAAGAAAAGGAAATGGCATTGACCACAAAAATAAATAACCCTAGGGTCAAAATAGTTAAAGGCAGGGTAAAAAGAATCAACAGGGGTCTAACAATAGCATTAATTAAACCCAAGACGACAGCAGCTATCAAAGCCACGGTAAAATTTTTAATTTCTATACCTGGTACTATTTGCGCTGTAATCAATAAAGAGACGGCGGTAATCAACCAACGGAGGAAAAAAGATAACATAAGTCCATCCATCTAAGATAGTTCATCCTCATCTATTCTAATCGCCATCGCCCCTTAAAAAGACGGAAGTTTTCAGGAGATGACAACGAAAACCGACATTGACTGCTGCCGCTGCTCGAAAACCAGAGCGGGAACATAAGTAGCTGGTTATAATTAAATTAAAAATGGATTTTAGGTTCGATCCCCCCTGCCCCCCTTGATAAGGGGGGTGCCGATAGGCGGGGGGATCTGACACTGATGATAAACAGGAAAATTTGCTCAGACTATCACCCCCTGGAAAGAGGCAGCACTAAATATGATATCTAGAAAAAATTTTAGCCAAAGCCAGCAAGTACCAATCGGTAAAACGAGAATTATTCAGGGAGCAACTGGCACTTTAATGCTAATGACTCTGCTTTCTCTCCTCTTAGTGCCACCCAGTTTAGCATCTCCTGAGCCACCTAATTCGGTCATCGCCGCTACCCGTCAAGATTTGAGTCGGAAAACTAAGATATCCGTTAATCGCTTGCAAATTCAAGCAGCACAACCACAAACCTGGCCCGATGGTTGTTTAGGATTAGCTAAACCGGGAGAATTCTGTACTCAAGCACTGGTGCAAGGATGGCGAATTATTCTGACTTATAAGCACAAAACTTGGGTTTATCGCACCAATAGCAGCGGCACTAATCTCCGCTTAGAAAAGTGAATTTCTTTGGCTCTTTTCCGGCTGCTTTTTCGGCATCCCCAAGGCAGCGCTGTCCTGTCCGTTGGGTGATGAAAATCGGCTGAGAATGGCTCTAGGGTTTGTTTCAAGAATCTAGTCGTCTCTGGCAACGCTATTTAATTAATAATCCCAGTTTTTTGCTTTTTTTGCCCTATAACTCCTGCGAGGCTGGGAAAAGTACACAGTAATCCAGTCAACAGTCCTCAACTATCGTTAAGATGGATAGGAGAAGGTAAAGTTTTATATGTCCCCTTCAACTGCGTTTAGGAGTTCCTGCTAAAGATGACACAAGCTACTCAGATTCAAGGAAAAGGAATTTTACTCAGTGAGGCTGCCCTCAAACACCTTACCACGCTCAAAGAGCAACAGGGCAAGGATTTATGTCTGCGCGTGGGTGTGCGTCAGGGGGGTTGTTCGGGAATGTCCTATATGATGGATTTTGAGCATCCTAGCAATATTGGCCCCCAAGATGAGGTTTTCGATTACGATGGCTTTAAAATTGTCTCTGATAAAAAAAGTCTGCTCTATCTCTACGGTCTCATGTTAGATTACAGCAACGCGATGATCGGCGGCGGTTTCCAATTCACTAATCCCAACGCCAGTCAAACCTGTGGCTGTGGTAAGTCTTTTGGCGTTTAATTATTTCTCTGGGGTGATACCTTTCACCCCCGCCTCCCAGAGGCAATTTTTTTTTGGCCAAAACTCTTGACAAAATCGGAGACTTGACATATACTTTTTGTATAATGGGAATCCGTGCCTGCCTGCGAACCCTTCATTTTTAGGCTAGATACCCTCAATGTTAGGATAATCGGCCATGTCAGGACAAACGGGCAATAAACCACTTTTTTCTCAACACTATCTTGAGCATCGGCTGCCGGATTCTGGGGAATGGCAAGAGGATGTATCCGTGGTATTTTGCCGCTTAGAGAGTCTTTATCAACAAAAAAAGGCGATTTTGCCGACTCTTAACGAAGCGCAAACGGAAGCAGAATTAATACAACCGATTCTAGAAATTCTCGGTTTTAGTTATATACCGCAGGTAAGCAGTAGGGGAAAAGGAAGGTCAGAAAGGCCAGATTATGCCCTATTTGCCACAGAAAATGACCGTTATCAGGCCTATGCTCTCCAGAATAATGAAAGAGCCTTTTATAGTCAAGTTTTAGCGATCGCTGAGGCCAAATACTGGCAACGTTCTCTTAGTGACGTTTCTAAGAATGATCAGCGAGATATCTGGAAAAATAGTAATCCTTCCTTTCAGATCACCAATTATCTCACGGGGACGGGAGTAGATTGGGGTATTCTCACTAATGGTCGAGAATGGCGCTTATATTATCGTCAAGCGTCCTCCACAGCCACGGAATTTTATCCAGTGGACTTGATGGAACTATTAGAAGGGGGAGACCGGCAAAAATTTCGGTATTTCTGGTTATTTTTCCGTCAAGAGGCTTTTATTAAGGATATTCACGGTCAGAATTTCCTTGAACGGGTCCGGGAGGGAAGTACCACCTATGCCACCAGAGTGGGTAACGAGTTAAAAGAGTTAGTCTTCGATCGCATTTTTCCCGATATTTCTCAAGGTTTTGTATCATTAAATACAGACATACAGCCAGATTTATTGTATGAAGCGAGTTTATCCCTGCTGTATAAATTATTATTTCTTCTCTACGCAGAAGCGCGGGACTTGCTGCCGGTGAGGGGAGACTATCGCGATTACAGCTTATTGCAAAAGACGCGAGAAATTGCCGTTAAAATCGATCGTCAGCAGGCCTTTAGTGGCACCTCGACGGGAATATACGATGCTCTCCTCAGTTTATTCCGCATTGTCGATCGAGGGGATGCTAATTTAGCTGTACCTCGTTACAACGGGGGTTTATTTGACATGGAAGAAGGCCGGGTGAATTGTTTTCTCGGTCAATATAAGTTATCCGATGCGGTTTTAGCGCCCATCCTAGACAAGTTAGCACGTTTTGAGGGACAGCCGATCGACTATAGTTTTTTAGGTGTGCGACAGTTAGGATCAATTTACGAAGGATTACTGGAATATCGCATCGTGATTGAGGGGGAATCGGTGCATCTGGAAAATGATCGGGGAGAAAGAAAAGCCACCGGTTCCTATTACACTCCCGATTACATTGTTAAATATATTGTCAGTCATACCCTCAAACCAATTTTAGAGCAAAGAGCGCGACAGTTCGGGGATGTGATGACAGAAATCGCCACCCGAAGACAAGAAAGCAGCGATAGACGTTTAGGAAATCTCAGTCAGCAGGGATTAGAAAAAGAGCTACAACGCTTAGAAAAAAAAGCGATCACCACCTTACTTGATCTTAAACTCTGTGACCCCGCCATGGGAAGCGGACATTTTTTAGTAGAAGCAGTGGACTATCTCACCGATGAGTTAATCCAAATTCTCAATCTTTATCCCGAAGATAATCCCGTTTTAACCATGTTGGAAACCACCCGACAAAACATTATCGACAATCTCCGACAACAGGGAATTATTCTCGATTCTCCCACCCTTGAACCAACGCAATTATTACAGAGAGTGGTGATGAAGCGCTGTATTTATGGGGTGGATATCAATCCGATGGCTGTAGAATTGGCCAAAGTTAGTCTCTGGTTACATTCTTTCACAGTGGGCGCACCTTTGAGTTTTTTGGATCATCATTTGCGTTGTGGGAACTCTCTGATCGGAACTACCGCCAAGGACGCAGAAGCCGCTATGATTGAGGAGGAAAGTGGTCAATTAACTCTTTTAACTGGCCCTTTTGTTGGGTTACTTCGGGCCGCAGAAATTATGCGGGGAATTAGTACCCTCAGCGATGCGACTTTTGCTGAAGTGGAAGCAAGTGAACAGTTATTCCGTGATTTTGATAGTCAAGCTAAACCCTACAAGCGTTTATTAGATGTTTTCCTTTCTCGCTTTTTTGGGGTTAAAACTGCTATCGAGTTTCTGCAGCGCTACGGTGGTAATATATCGGCAATTAATTGGGATAAGATACCCCGATCAGATCAAGGAATTTTAGACCAAGCAGCTAGTTTATATAAAAGTAAGCGTTTTTTTCATTGGGATCTGGAATTTCCTGAAGTTTTTATCGATCTTGATTCCGCTTCTTGGAAGGATAACCCCGGTTTTGATGCAGTAATCGGTAATCCTCCTTATGGTTCACCTTTTAATAACAATGAGATAACTTATTTCAAAGAATCCTACCACTGCATTAGTTATCGAGTTGAGAGTTACGTTGCTTTTATGGAGAAAACTTTTAATTTTTTAATAGAATTAGGAGGTGTAGTTTCCCTAATAGTTCCCGACAACTGGATGTATCTTGATTTTACGGAAAATTTAAGAATTCATTTCTTAAAAAATGGAATTATAAAAAATATTGTTGCACTGCCGAGAACTGTTTTTAAGAGTGCCACAGTTGATACAACAATTTATGTTATACAAAAAACCCCTAACTCTCAATCTCACGAAACGTTAGTCACAACTTTTCTAAAAAAAGACGTTATTAATGAAATATCAAATAGTAACACTAAACAACTTTTGAGAAATCAAGATTACTGGTTGAGTTTTCATGAACATATTATCAATCCTTACCTTTCGTCATCAGAATTGGTGATTTTAGATAAAATAAATGATTGTAGTAATGATCTAAAACAAATAACTGCCATAAATTATGGTCTTAAAGCATACCAAAAAGGGAAAGGTCATCCTCCTCAAACGACAGAAGTAATGGAGATTAAACCCTTTACAAATAACAATAAAGTAGATGAAAGCTATGCCCCATTTTTTGAAGGTCAATCAATTCAAAGGTATTCGATTGATTGGTATCATAATAATTGGATCAAGTGGGGTAAATGGTTAGCAGAACCAAGAAATAAAGAACTATTCTGTCAGGATAGATTGTTATTTAGAAAAGTTGTTGACTCTAGACTGTTAGGATGTTTTTATCAAGAAGAAGCTTATAGTAATACTCTATTATATGTAGTAAAGTTGAAAGATAGTGTTAATTATAACTTGAAATCACTATTGGCTATTTTAAATAGTAAATTAACGGGATTTGTTTTTAGAAAAAAGTTTGCAATTCAAGAAGAAGATACATTTCCTCAAATTTTATTAGATGATTTTGCCTCAATACCCATCCGAAAAATATCTTTTAACACCAATAGCGATCGCCGTCAACAGAGTTTAGAGAAACTTATCAAAAGTTATCAAGAAAAGCAAGAGATATTAAAAGAAATCGAGGAACATATTAGGAGAGAGGAAACCGATATAGTCCATGATATTCTGGCCTACTTAGCAGAACAGATGATCGAGATAAATCGGGAAAAACAAAAAGAAATCAAAAGCTTTTTGAGATATTTAGAGAGAATAATCGGCAGTGCGATCGATAATTTAACCAACAAATCAAAAATCCAAAACTATCTCGGTGGCTACCAAAAAAGCGAACCTCATCTTAGCTGCGATCAACTGTGGGAGATACTGAAAAAGAACAAAAAGAAAATTACCGTTAACTTGCTCGATCGTCAAATACAGGAAACCCTAGAAAAAGAATATCAAACCAGTCTCGATAAACTTTTGCCCCTAAAACAACAATTAAGCGCCACCGATGAATTGATCGATATAATTGTTTATAAACTCTATGGATTAAGCGAGGAAGAAATTAAAATTATTGAAGGGAGAGAGTGAAAAAAGAATCAGCATTACAAGTAAAGGGTTCAAACCAATCCTATTGATAGATTAAATAATACCGTAGAGAGTCTTCCTTTTTCTAAAAATACTGATATAATACGAAAAAAAGTTACTGAACCTTACTCAATGAAAAAAAAGCAACAGCGAGTTCTGAATGCAATTCAGACAAGGATATACGCCTCTTTTTAGAAAATGCTAATATCATTTAATTGCCTCAATTATTGATTATTTATTGAGAGAAACAAAAACTATGTACACCACAACTTATAAAGGATATACAGGTAAATTTGAAATTGACTTTGACGATAATCTGATCTCTGGAATCGTCATTGACATTAAAGATGTGATTACTTTTCACGGCAAAACTATTGAAGAAGCTGTACAGTGTTTTCATGAATCTGTTGATGACTATCTAGAATTTTGCCAAGAATTAGGAGAAGAACCCGATCAACCTTTTTCAGGAAAGCTACCTTATCAAACAACCCCCGAAATTCATCGTAAAATCTATTTAGCAGCAACTAAAAAAGGTAAAAGTATCAATGCTTGGATGGATGAGGTTCTTTCTCAGAAAGCCCAAGAACTTGTCGGCTAAAAATATTATAGATGACAATTTTTGAGAGTTAAAAGGAGAGATTTATATTACCTCGTTCCCCATCTCTTTTGCCAAAAATAATTTCCCCTACATAGCTTTATTTTCTCTCCAGTTAATTTTCGGTGACTTCTATCAGATTACAACATCTGCTCGAAAACTTGACAGATGCGGGGTTGAAAGCGCTGACGGTGTTTTATTTTTAAAAAAGGGCGCATAAATTCGAGATAGCGAGGGGATAAACCGGAAGTATCGATGACTCGAATCGATCGCAATGTGCCTAATTCTAATTCCTTTTGAACCATCAATTCGGAAATACCGGCAGCTGCCGAACTATTCTCGATGATTGCCTTCACCATTTCTCCCATATTTAACAGCAAAGATTTCGTAGGGTGCGTTCCCCACTGCAACTCCGACTATGCAACTAATCGACGAGGGGGAACGCACCTTGCTGATTTAGTGATTTAGTGTGATCGCCACTCTTGTAGGTAGCTTGAAATCACAAAGGTTTTATCTTAATTTTCATCCCCTGGAAAGGGTAGGCTTGTTACCTGATCAATTTTCGGAATTCTGCGCCTGGATGTGAACCAGGCACTGGAAGAACCTTTGCTTCAACCCATCATTCAAAACGACAGCAGTTTGGCGATATTTGAATAGGCGTACTGACTCCGCACCGGATAGTGAACATTTACCGTAGCCGTGATGTTGACGTTGGACTGACGCTCGAATACCATCACGATGTCGGAGCCGCCGAAGAGGAAAGTCGAGATCATCTCGCCCTTCGACACCGTTTTTCCCACCACCTCCTGGCGTACCTTCTCGTTGATCAGTGCCACCTGCTCATCATAAGATCGCCCCTTCTTTTCCTGTTGGGTAAGACGGATAAGTTCCTGCGTCCCTGGTTTGACGAAGACAACGGAGGATACTTGTGCCATTCCAATGGGCAGCACGGCGATCTTGCCGATAGCGGTTTCCAGGACAAAAAGCCCACGGCACTGCACAAACTGATAGTCTGTGGCATCCTGTGCATCCAGATAACGGTGCGGCATGGCCACGTTGGCCAAGGATGAGTTTTCATCGGCACGTCCCTCAGCATCGAGTAGGTCAAGTTGGACATCCAGGTAAACCTGTCCTGGGATAAATTTGGCCTCAATTATCCTGCCCGCTGCCGGGGCGTGCTGCCGGTGATAGTCAAAGACATTGAGAAAGCTGTGGACGAAAATGCCGCCCTCGAAATCCTGGGCATACTTGGAACCCTTTAACAGTTCCGGGATAGGCCATTCGACGTGCTTGACCACGATTGAGGACTCTGCGGGCATCGGCTCGCCCACCCGAGTGGTGATAGTCCATTGGCCGACAAAAGTGGACTCGGCTGGGAAGACGATAATCCGAGGATCGTCTGGCTGGGCGACTGGGCGCTGTCGATCGATATCCTTGAAAGTTCTGGAAAACCACTCGTTGAATGTCTTGTAGTTCTCGATCCCGTTTTCGCCCCCATTGTAGTCCTGGTAGGTATATTCCGGCCCGAACTTATAGGTTACGAGATGGTTGGCCGATTCGGGTGTGTCGAGAAATTCGCCCCATTCGACCGCAAATTCCCGAAGCCAGAGGGATAGCGGTGTGAGAGCCTCGCCGGTAAAGGGAGCGATCGGGCTTTGCAGGGAGACGAGTTCGGGTTGGTTGAAGTAGTAATAGAACTGCGTCAGGTGCAGATAATCTGTGCGTTCGTGGTAAATGTCGCCCTGCCATTCCCAGACCCGCAACCCGGGGATCCACGTTACCAGGGCATCGATGTAATAGTAAAATTGGTAGAGGTTGTGTATCCGATCGAGTTCGGGGATGCGCTGTTGTCTTATCTTCAAGATCGCGCTCTGGAAGGCTCCCCCATAGGCGTAATCGTCGATGAGCTTTTTAAGTTTCTTTGTGATCGGCTGCTTCGGCTCGTACACTGCGCTATCGGGGGGTAGCTCTTTAAGGAATTTCGGCCCCTGGGGGATTGACGATGAAACTCCCTGCTCGTTCAGGTGCTGGGCCTCCCGCGCCGACACCGCTTTCCATTTCAACCGGCCATAACTCTGGTTGTGATTTGTGTTCATGCCATTTTCCCCTTGTTGAATATCAAACTATCTATCTAAAATCTCCACAGACAGGGCCGACATTCCGCACATCTTCATATACTTTTATATATTTTTACATTCCCCAAGATGTTTTGACAAAAAACCTTCATTGTATAAACTACTATTAAGAACATTTTCAATAATTGATTTTTTCTGAGAAAAAAATTTACAATTCTTCACCTTAATAAAAAATCCATCATTGTAGCTATAATCCTGATTGGCAAAGGTTTGTCAGCAATAGATTAGTAAAAATTATCAATTGAATGTTAAGAAGTGCAGAAAGTGGGTCTAATTGCCTGAGATAATATTAGGTCGATGTCTATACCTAATACTAAATCCGTTGAGTATAGGCTACATATCAGGATAGGCACTCATGCAAAAGGAAGAATAAATAATCAGTTTTTAATAACCAAATTTAGGAAGTAGGTAGGTGTTAAAAGTTGTCAGACACCCCCCTTAATAAGCTATCCATTAGTCAGATCTTTCTGGTTCTTCGGTTTGTGTTATGCAATGGACGGGGGTTATAAGGGATGAAACCCTTATAGAAACAGACATTACCGCAATTTTTGTCAATTGTTTGCGATCTGGAGCGAACTAATCAATTAAATCTCTTGCCAGATAAGGATTTAGTCGATTTATGCCCCCCTATCGAACCATACCAAGTAACGAAGAACCATCTTTCTTAACAAAAAGAGAAGAAACTTAAAAAAAGGGGAAACGATTGATAGGTATAGTTTTGAAAGAAGGAATTAAGGTGGAGGTGAGCAAAAAAATGGAGAAATGGGCAGCCCAAGAATTACAGTATGCAGACCTAGGGGACACCAGAAGAAAGAAAAGGTTAATCAGTATCGTAGAAAACTTGGCCAGCCAACCTAGTACAAGTGTGCCACAAGCTTCGGGAAATCTAGCCGCAGCGAGTGCCACCTACGACTTTTGGAATTCCCCCTATTTTCACCCCTCAGATATAATTGCCGCCCAAGCCAAAAGTACAGTAGAAAGAATCAAAGAACATCCAATAGTTTTGGCAGTGCAAGACACAACAAGTTTAGACTTTACGACGCAAAAAGCCAAAAAAGGAATGGGTTATCTAGATTATAAAAAATCCTTTGGTCTCAAAGTTCATACCACCTTAGGAGTGTCAGCGCAAGGAATACCTTTAGGACTGATTAATCAATATGTCTGGGCAAGAGAAGAAAAGAATTTAGGGATTGCCAAGCAAAGAAAAAAAAGAGAAACCGAAGAAAAAGAAAGTCAAAGATGGTTAGATTCTTTGTCAGAAACACAACAACAAATACCCGAAGAAATTCAAGTAGTAACAATCGGAGATTGTGAGGCAGACATATTTGATTTATTTGCCCAATCAAGAAGTCCTAACTCTCATTTATTAATCCGAGGAACTCATAACCGAAAAGTTAACTATCTCGAAGACAAGCAAAAGTCAGGGCATCCAGAGCCTAAATATTTACATCAATCCATCAGAGAAATAAAAGCCTGTGGTAGCCTAGATGTGCAAGTAAAACGCAATCCTAATCACGAGGCTAGACTAGCTAAACTAACAGTTAGATTTGCCAGTTTTGAAATACAAGTACCTAAGCATCACTCGAAAGCGAACCCTCGTCAACCGGTCAAATTACAGGTAATTTTAGCTGAAGAAGAAAATCCGCGTCCTGGAGTTAATCCTATCAGTTGGCTCCTCTTAACTAGCCTAGACATTAGTAGCTTTGAATCAGCGATAACCTGTGTGCGCTGGTATAGTTATCGCTGGTTAATAGAACGCTATCATTTTGTTTTAAAAAGTGGTTGTGGATTAGAAAAACTGCAATTAGAAACGGGTCGTAGAATTGAGATGGCCTTAGCTACCTATTCAATTGTAGCTTGGAGATATTAGGGGTCGAGAAGGTCGTCACCGACCTCCCCTCCCATTCAGAACCGTGCGTGAGACTTTCACCTCACACGGCTCCTAGTTTGACTGTTCCCTTGTTAAGGATACAGCTTGACTTCCTTTGGTTAACCTTGTATTATCTAGGTTGACTGTTGATGTCAAACCAGATGATTTTAGGCTTCCATCAGATGCCGATTTATCATCGTGACAGTGGCGGTGTAGTAATTGAAGGTTTTTATATTCATCCTTTCCGCCTAAGCTGAGAGGGTGAATGTGGTCAACTTCAATTAAATCCGATGGTGTGAAATACTGCCCACATCGGCTACACTTGCCTTGTTGCTTCTTAAGTAGTTTGGCTACTCTTGTCGGTGTGTCGATTGCTTGTCCTCGTCTGGTCGCCCAGTAAGTCCAATTTCCGTCGTAAGGTGAAGTTTCGGGGCGTACTAGGGTATGTCTGACAATTGGTGTCCAATTATGTTGCCATAAATGAAGACCATCTTTGGTCTTAAATAACCAAGATTCTTGCCTTTCTTTCCCATTGCTGAGTTTAACTGTACCCGGTCTAAAGTAGTTTCTCAGCTTTTCGTGGTTTGATTTACCGCATCTTGATACTGTCCATGCCCTTAACATTAACCAGATTGTATTGTCTAGTTTATTGAAGGTATCTGTGGATACTACTCCTGAGTAGTAGTTAGCCCAACCTCTAATGATTGGGTTTAAGTGACTAATCAGGGCTGATTGAGGTGCTGTTTTGTGTTTTTTGATTACACCTTTAATCGCTTCTGTGTGGGCTTTAACTGCTTTTTGGTTGGGTTTGATGTGGGTTTTGTGACCAATTAATTGGCTTCCTCTCCCTCCTGTTTTCCCAGATTTGTACTTTCCTGTTGGATATTGTCTGATATTGAATCCTAGAAAATCAAAACCGGGTTCTTCAGTTTTCCCATTGTACTCAATGGGGTTGAGTGTATGAGACACTCTGGTTTTTTCTGGTTTGAGTTCTAATCCAATTGGTTTTAACCATTCAGAAATGGCAGTTTGGCACTGTTCAATGATTTCGAGTGATGGTGAAATCACCACAAAGTCATCGGCGTATCTTATTAGAACAGCTTGAGTTTTACTACCCTTTTTGGGGAATAGTGTTTCAATTAATCGGCTCTTCGGTTTGTGTTATGCAATGGACGGGGGTTATAAGGGATGGAACCCCTATATAGAAAGGCATTTAGCGATTTTTGTCAATTATTTTCTATCTAGAGTGAACTAATCAATTAAATCCCTTGCCAGATAAGGATTTAGTCGATTTATGCCCCCCTATCGAACCATACCAAGTAACGAAGAGCCAATTAATCTTGCCATTCCATCCAGTGCGATGTTGGCTAGTAGTGGACTTATTACCCCTCCTTGTGGTGTCCCTGTTTCTGTTTCTTCAAATACGCCATTATCCAATACTCCTGCTTTGAGCCATTGTTTAATGTCTCTTTTCAAGGCAGTGGGACAATGAATTTTTGACAGTAGGAAGTTGTGATTAATTCGGTCAAAACACTTGGCAATATCAGCATCTAATACGAAGTAGCTACTTTTATTGATGCTAAGGTATATCCTCGATATTGCATCATGGGCAGACCTTCCGGGTCGAAAACCGTAGCTGGTTTCTTCCATTTTTGACTCCCATTCTGGTTCGAGTGCCGATTTAATCAACGCTTGTCTAGCTCTGTCTTTGATGGTTGGTATTCCTAGTGGACGTTTTTCATCCCTGCCGGGTTTAGGAATCCATACCCTTCTTAACGGTTTTGCTTTAAGTTTTCCCTTGATTTCTTCGGTTAGATTTAGCCTTTGCTCTGGGGATATTGCTATCACTCCATCGACTCCTGCTGTTTTCTTTCCTTGATTATCTTGGGTTACTTTGCGAACTGCTAATAGACGAGCATAGTATGATTTCACCAATAGACGTTGCAACCTTCTAACCTTTGCATCCTGTCCCGATTTAGCCGCTTGGTATATCCTCTTTTGGAGCTTGAAAACATATCTTTGGATTTTACCCCAGTTGATAGTTTTCCATACATTCGTAGTCTTAGTGGTTTTCGGTTTCCCGAACCCTTTACCTTCTCAAGGGTTTCGTCATATAGACTCCTACTAGACTCTATCCTTACAATCAAACCGTAACCTGTGAGCATATCCCGACTATTACCGTCAGGCGTTGGCTTTTGGTTACATCTCACACCCTTGAAGGCTTGCGCTTACACTTGTCACTACTGAGTATTTCGACCGATACTCAGAGCCTGAAAGGGCTTATCACGTTCCGTTTATATGGGCATTCCATCTTTAGATTTGTCCTATCCATCGGGGTACTTTTAAAGGTCTGTGTAAGTGAGTTAGTAAATTCCTTACTTTTCCCCTTGTTCTTTTGAACGCAGTGTATCAACCTATTTCACTACTAGCTATACTTTGCACGGTTATAACTTGCATTTTTTACTCAAAGACAATAATATAGTTCAAGAGTCATAATTAGAAGCAAAGCACTCATTAAAAACATGATTAACCTAGAATTCACGGAAGAAGAAAAGAACTCACTGTATTATGAAAGATTTCATCATCCTCATCCCCGGGTTCAACTGAAGATGGAAGTTCTCTGGTTAAAAAGCCAAAAGATACCGCACAAAAAAATTTGTCAGTTAGCAGGAATCTCGCCAAATACCTTATTAACCTATCTTCGAGATTATCAAGAGGGCGGAATAGAAAAATTAAAAGAAATCAACTTCTATCGCCCTAAAAGTGAATTAGAGTCTCAAAGAGAAACACTCAAAAAATATTTCGAGAAAAATCCACCAGCCACAATAAATGAAGCTGTATATAGAATAGAAGAATTGACAGGGATAAAACGAAGTCCTACCCAAGTGAGGAAATTCTTAAAATCCTTGGGAATGAAATGTTTAAAAATAGGTTCTCTTCCTTCTAAAGCTGACCCAGATGAACAAGAAGACTACAAAGAAAAAAAGCTAGAACCCAGACTAAATGAGGCTAAAGAAGGAAAAAGGGCTGTTTTTTTTGTTGATGCCGCTCACTTCGTCATGGGAGCATTTCTCGGTTTTGTTTGGTGTTTTGAGAGACTTTTTGTTAAGTCACCGAGCGGGCGTAAACGCTTCAATGTTTTAGGAGCATTAAATGCAATAACTCATGAAGTTATTCTAGTTACTAATGACACTTATATTACGGCAACTCAAGTCTGTGAACTTCTTGAAAAAATAGCTGCTTTAGGACTAATGATTCCCATCACTCTAGTCTTAGATAATGCCCGCTATCAGAAATGTAAAATTGTTGAAGAATTGGCTCTTTCTTTGTCAATAGAGCTACTCTATCTGCCGTCTTATTCGCCTAATCTAAATTTAATTGAAAGGCTGTGGAAATTTGTCAAAAAGAAATGTTTACATGGTAAATATTATGAAAACTTTTCTGACTTTTCTTCAGCCATTTATGAATGTCTGAATGATGCCCATCTGAAACATAAAAAAGAACTGGATTCCTTGCTGACTCTACGATTTCAGAAGTTTAATAAATCTCAGATTATGAACGTCTAAAGTATAATTACGATGGTTCAGGTCGGACATTCGGTTCACACCTAATCATGGATGGTTGGCAGTGGTCTCGATTCTGGTGTTAGGTTACACCTCGGAGCCTTCCGTTCCCCGCTTCAGTCCCAGAATTGTGATTTCTGAATCTGGGGGTGGCTATCGCCGTTACTCTCACCTTTGTAACAATTTGTGAATAATTGTTACAAAGTGTATTGACCTTGAGTCCCTTTGCCTAGTTTGGTATCGCATTGATACTAAACGTCGGGACATATAAACAGTTATAAGGCTGGTCTGGGTTGACCTCTTAGATTCAGTCAGGGGACTGAAGACCTTACTAGGCGGTTATTTCGGGCATTTCAGCTCTATTTCATGCCTAAACGTTTCGCACTACTTTGGTTAACCTATCAAGCACGCTTACACGGAGAGGAGAGTTGTGAAAGTTTTTTGGAAGAACATGAATGGCAATCTTTGTGTGCCACTATTCATAAAAAGAGTCCGCCACCTGAAAAGCCGCCCTCCTTTCGAGAAGCGGTCAGAATGATTGCTTCTCTTGGGGGGTTTTTAGGTAGAAAAGGTGACGGTGAACCAAGTGTTAAAACTATTTGGTTGGGACTGCGAAGGTTACATGATATCAGCCAGACTTGGAAACTATCTCATCAAATTAGTCCCCCCATAGAACCCCCTTGAGCCATCTTGCACACTTTTCTCTTTTTGTCAAATTTTATGTTAAGAAAGATGTGACTAATGGATAGCCTTATCAAGGGGAGGAATCTGACAATTTTTAACACCTACCTACTTAATTCATAATTCATAATTCATAATTCCCACTGATAACTTAGGAACTATGCAAACAATCTTTCAGCGCGTAGGCTACCTGTTGTTGTTCCTCGCAGCTTAAATCGGGGAACATAGGCAAAGATAACACTTTTTCACTGGCCAATTCAGCCATGGGTAAATCACCTTTTTTATAGCCTAAATACTGATAAACCGGCTGTAAATGTAGGGGAATCGGATAATAAACCATGGATAGGACATCTTTTTCCTGCAAAGCTGCCCGAATTTGGTCACGATTTTCCGTTAGGATTGTGTACTGATTCCAAACGTGCTTACCTCCGGCTAAAGCGGTAGGTAAAGTGATATTAGGCAAAGGTTGCAGTAATTCCCGATAACGTTGGGCAATCTCGATCCGTTGATTATTCCAAAAATCGAGATATTTTAGCTTAATTTGCAAAATAACCGCTTGAATGGCATCTAAGCGGCTATTGACACCGATTACCTCATGAAAATAACGCACCTTGCTCCCATGTTCTTTAACCATGCGAATTTGTGCCGCTAACTCGGGGTTATTGGTGGTAATTGCGCCACCATCGCCACAACCGCCTAAATTTTTGGTGGGAAAGAAGCTAAAACAGCCAATATCGCCGATACTCCCCACTTTCTGCCCATGCCATTCTGCTCCCGTTGCCTGCGCGCAATCCTCGATTACAAATAAATTATGGGAACGAGCGAAATTTACTACCTCAGACATATTGACAGATTGCCCAAAAAGGTGTACTGGGATAATCGCTTTAGTCTGGGGAGTAAGCGCTTTTTCCAACAGTGCCACATCGAGGTTAAAAGTATTAATATCGATATCGACAAAAACCGGCACTGCCCCGACTAAATTAATCGCTTCGGCGGTGGCAATAAACGAAAAAGTGGAAGTAATTACTTCATCCCCCGCTTGAATACCGAGGGAGCGCAGTGCCAGATAAAGGGCATCGGTTCCCGAATTACAGGCGACACAATCGCTAACACCATGATAGAGGGCAAATTGTCGTTCTAATTCGCTCACAGCTTCACCGCCAATATAGCGCCCAGAACGGAGGATTTCTAACACGGCATGGTTAGCTTCTTCGCTGATGACTTGGTATTGACGGGATAAATCGACGGGGGGAATTGTACTCACGCGCTTTCACTCAAAATTAGAGACTAATCGGGATTTGTTGGGGAAAAGAAGGAATAATTAGTCAAAAATAATTATAAACTTGCTATTTATAGATTAAGTATTGTTGTAATTTGTTTCTTTTATTTTTATGGATGGATTAGTAGAACTAAATCTGGTGGATTTGGGTTGGGCTTTGGGGATGATGGGTATTTGTTTAATCCTCTCCCGTTGGTCAAATTTAGCTCTAGAGGGCCAATTATTATTGGCGACTGGTCGATCGATCCTGCAATTATTAGTGGTAGGCTACGTTATCGCCTTTATTTTTTCCCTGGATAATCCTCTAGCCGTGCTGGGGATTTTGGCAGTAATGATGACTATCGCGACTATTGTTGCTAAAAATCGCATTGATAGCCGAGATAAAGGCTTATTACCCCTAGTTTTTGGCTCTTTATTGATTAGTAGCTGTCTAACTTTAGGTTATGCAATCGCTTTAATTATTCAACCAGAACAATGGTACTCACCCCAATACTTGATTCCCTTGACGGGGATGGTGTTAGGCAATGCCATGAATAGTGCCTCTTTAGCCGGGGAAAGATTAAGCAGTGCCATTAAAAGTCACCGTTTGGAAATCGAAACCCATCTTTGTTTAGGGGCAACCCCTCAACAAGCGATCGCATCTTACCAAAAAGCAGCGATTCGAGCTAGTTTAATACCCACCCTCAATCAGATGATGGTGGTGGGTTTAGTCAGTTTACCCGGAATGTTCACCGGACAGGTATTGGCAGGAAGTGAACCTTTAAACGCCGCTTCCTACCAGATACTGATCCTGTTTATGATTGCCCTAGCTAACCTAATCACCGCTCAATTGGTGACAGAGGGAATCTATCGGCGCTTTTTCGGTGAGAATTTATCACTTATCAGTTAACAGTTATCAGTTAGTCAGTTATCACTAACCACTCCTGACTCCTAATTAACGCCCACTGTTCACCGATTACAGTTGACTGATCACTGATTTAGCCTTTCCACTTGCTGGCAACGACTTCAGCGAGATCAACCACCCGTTGGGAGTAACCCCATTCGTTATCGTACCAAGCGATAACTTTCACCATATCGCCACCCATCACCATGGTGAGACTAGCATCAATGATCGAGGAGGCATCAACACCGCGATAATCAGAGGAAACGAGGGGTAAATCATTATATTCGAGAATTCCTTTTAAAGAATTTTCCGAAGCTTCTTTGAGGACTTCGTTTACCTGTTCCGCGATCGTGCTTTTTTCCACTTGCGCCACTAAATCCACCACAGAAACGTTAGGAGTGGGTACACGCAGAGCGATACCGTTAAGTTTCCCTTTCATGTCCGGGATAACTAAGGCTACAGCTTTAGCGGCACCGGTGGAGGTGGGAACGATGTTAACGGCGGCGGCGCGAGCGCGACGCAGATCCCGGTGACTAGCATCCAGAATCCGTTGATCACCAGTGTAACTGTGGGTGGTGGTCATCGTCCCTTTGATGATACCGAAGTTTTCGTGAATCACTTTGACGACAGGAGCAAGACAGTTAGTCGTACAACTGGCATTGCTGATGACATTGTATTTATCGTGTTCGTATTCGTGAGCGTTGACACCAACTACATAGGTTCCCACTCCCGAACCTTTACCCGGTGCGGTAATGAGGACTTTTTTAGCTCCTGCGACAATATGCTTAGAAGCGCCCTCTTCATCAACGAAAACACCGGTAGCTTCGATCACTAAATCTACACCCCATTCTGCCCAGGGCAGATTGAGGGGATTGCGATCGGAATAACATTTAATGGTTTTACCGTTAACAATTAAAGAATTATCATCGGCATCGATATTAGCGTTAAGTTTGCCTAACATCGAGTCATACTTGAGCAGGTGAGCGTTACTCCGGGGATCTGATGTATCATTGATCCCCACTACTTCTAAGCCACTATTAGTCCGTCCTAACCAACATCTTAGGAAATTACGTCCAATCCGTCCGAAACCATTGATCGCTACTCTAATCACTGCTGCTTGCCCTCTACGTTCTAGTGCAATACATAAAAAAATAATTAATGTTCCCAATCATACCTTAAAGGTTGAACTTTACGATCCTGATCGAAAATAATTTATTACCTCAGCAATCCTATCGGGTTTAAATGAGAAAATTTAATTGATTAAAGCGATTTAAAGCCAAAATTAGCCTAAATAACCCCTAAAAGATTCTCATAACCCCATTCCCTCCTTAGCTGTCCGCCTTTTCGGTAATCAGATGTGAGTTTTCAGTTTACTGATTACTGATCACTTAAAGGTCCCCGCTCCTCTTATCCTCAAAAAAAACTCGTTTACTTTTCCGTAAACGAGTTCACTTTCCATGATACGATTAATAGTCCTTTGAGTTATTTGGCAACTGCTACCGGTGCTTTGACGGGCTGAGGCTGGGGCTGCAGATCGCGCAAGCTTGGGAAAAGGAAGTGGTTTTCCTCCACATATTGCGCTCCAAACAGTCCTTTTTCAGCCCAGAAATAGCGATCGGTTGTATGCTCGTTACGCTTAACAACCAATAAAGCTGGTGGGCTAATGCCTATAGCTTGAATATACTTACGCGCCGCAGTTACGGGTTTATCTTCGCCACTTTCAATACTATACTGGGGTACAAGTTCAAGTATCTTACGTCCTTCTTGACGACGGCGACTCTTACGTTTCCGTTTTCTGGCCAACCCAATTACCTCCTGTTTTGGCTAATCGTTGTAATGATAGTTACAAAAGCCGTAGCGATTATATCCCTTCTAGATCGAGAAATCAAGTGTCCCTTAGAAAGCCAATTACGGACAAGTTTGACCGGAAGCTAGACTGGGACTATGTTTAAGTTTTTCTGACAAAAACACAGCCCCAAATCCCGATACAAAACTTATTATTTTTAAACTTTTTTTAATATATACCGTGATCCACCCCGAAAACAGTGACCAAACCCTTATCCTAATTGCTTTTTACTGGCTGCACCCGACCCAAGGAGAGAGTCATTCTCTCCCCTGTCAACTGGGAAATAAAACTCGTAACCCTAGCTTTATCAAGGTTTTCTGATTTTTTACTTTTTACTTTCTTAGTATGCCCTTCTCCTCCCCCTCCCGGACTCCCCTGAGTGATGATTTTATTGCCCTGTGTCAGACACAGATGGAACTTTTGCGAGAGCAAATGGAAACGGACAGAAGTGCGGTTTATTTAACTGAACCTTTATCGAGTAATTTAATTCCAGTCGTTGTTTATCCGCCTTTTAATCCCCCTTCTCCCCAAAAAAAGCGGCTTTCCTTACAACCGGGGCAACCGGCGGCTGACTTGTTAACTGCGGTTAAGTTAGAAGATTTATCCCACCTCTGGAGTAATCAGGAGACCGTCAGCGGTCATCGCTTGTTTTTACCCTTAATGTATGAAGAGGGCATGATCGGATTATTGGTGACAACCAGAGAAAAACGACCTTGGCAAAGTTGGGAATTAACCCAGATGGCAAAAATCACCCAAACCCTCGCTTTAGCCTGTGTACTCGATCGCCAATTGGGAGAAGAACGTTATTATCGACAATGGCAACGTCAGCGCCTCGATACTTTTCTCCATCAAATCCGCAATCCCCTTACCGCTTTAAAAACCTTTGGTAAACTTCTACTCAAAAGGCTTTTAGCCGAAGAAGGTAACGATCCTGCCATTACCGGTATATTGAGGGAAAGCGATCGAGTTCGGGACTTAATTGCCGAATTTGAGGCACAAATTCAGCAAGAAAGCGAAAATTACCCCACCGTCGATATTCCTCTCCTGCAAGCGCAATCTTCCCCCACCACCTTTCTCTTACCTGCTGGCAGCAGCCAACTAACTCCGATCGATCTCCATGATATTCTCGATCCGCTGCTCCTTTCGGCCCAGGCTGTAGCCAAAGAGAGAAATCTCAGTCTAGAAACGATTCACGGGGAAGACATACCACTTATTCGGGCCAATATCCCCGGTTTGCGGGAAGTATTCAGCAATTTAATTGATAATGCTCTCAAATATACTCCTGCTGGCGGAAAAGTCACCGTCGAGGTAAAAAATGTTAAGAATAGTGTAGAAATTGTTTTTAAAGACACGGGTTATGGTATAGCGAGGAGTGATCAAGAAAGAATTTTTCAACGTCACTACCGGGGAGTGCAAGCAGGGGGAGATATACCTGGTACGGGATTGGGTTTAGCGATCGCCAAAGAATTAATTACCAGCATGGGGGGGACGATTGAATTTATCAGTCCTAATCCCGATCCAACAAGTTCCCCTTACCCCGGCACGGTTTTTCGGGTTAGTATGCCAGTTATAGCCGATGATCACCTCAGTAGAGAAAGCTGATCTAGCCGTAAAATCTGCCTATTTTCTTGATCGGGAGATTATGGGGGCGTTCGGTTAAAATATAGGGAAAATATCATTTTTACTGGTAACTTGGCTGTGAACCAAAGAATTGACTAATTATGCCGACGATCGAACAATTAGAACCCGCTAATAAGGCTGATGTGTTAGTATATATGCCCTACTATGCCAAGGACAAACATAGTATCTTGCCCTATGCGATCGCTTTGTATCAAGGAGGATCTTTAGAAGGTCGTCGTCACATAGAAAATAGCGAAGGGATTCCCTTTGTGGCCTCTTGGTATGTATCAAAATTGCCCTCGGAATTGACCCGTTGTCGTTTACAATTTGAAGGACAGGCCGACCTAAGCTATGAAATGACGATTCTTAACGCCGAGTTGATCGAGTATCTCATCGGTGCAATTAAAACCTTTAAGCAGCTAGGTTCGGCCGACTTTTCGCAGGGATTTTATCGGAAACTGCTGCAATTTGAATGATAAAAGTCGGGATTTTACGGGTTAAAAGGAGCAAATCGTGGCCAAATCAGCCAAATCTATACTTATCTCTTCCCTGGAACCCCTCAGTGGTAAATCGGGAACTGTCGTCGGGTTAGCGCATCTCTTGCGACAAAAAGGACTAGAGATAAGTTACGGCAAACCAGTGGGCAATTGTCCGGGATACGTCGATGGGCAATTGGTCGATGAGGATGTAGAATTTATTCGGCAATTATTAGAATTATCCCCGGAGCAGCTGCGTTTACCCCTGATCTACACTGATGCGGATTCCGTTGCTAAACGTTTACAAGGTGTAGATCAACAGGACTACGGCAATATTCTTGCTGGTTATCTCGATCGAGTTAACAGTGATATTATCCTCCTCGAAGGGCCGGGGACTCTCTGGGAAGGCAGTATTTTTCAGTTATCGATGGGGGAGATGGCCAAAATTCTCCAGACTCCAATCCTATTGGTGGCCCGCTATAGTTCTCCCCTAATTGCCGAGAGTCTGCTGAAAGCAAGAGAGGAATTAAATAATCAGCTGCTGGGGGTAGTGATTAGTGATATCCCGGAAGATGATTGGGAGGAAGTACAATCTCTCCTGAAACCCTATTTGTCCCGCCAAGGAGTGGAAGTTTTAGGACTGTTACCTGCTAGTAAATTATTGCGTAGTATTAGTGTTCGGGAAATTGTCCATCTTTTGGGGGCCAAAGTATTATGTCGTCCCGATCGTTTAGATTGGATGGTAGAAAGTTTAGCGATCGGGGCGATGAATGTCAACGCCGCTTTAGAATATTTTCGCAAGGGGGAAAATATGGCCGTGATCACGGGCGGCGATCGCACAGACCTCCAGTTAGCTGCCCTAGAAACTTCTACCACCTGTTTGATCTTAACTGGTTCTATCTCTCCAGATCCCCTAATTTTGGGACGGGCCGAGGATTTAGAAGTACCGATTCTCTCGGTAAATTTAGATACTCTCAGTACCGTGGAAATCGTCGATCAGGCCTTCGGGAAAATTCGCTTACAGGAACAGGTAAAAGTCGCTTGTATTCGCGAATTAATGGGGGAACATTTCCAAATCGATCGCCTGTTAGAAAAGTTAACAATAGGGGCGTAATTTCTCCCCTGCTGCCCAGAATTTCATGGGAAATCACTTCATGAGTCTATCATCCTCCCCTGTGTCATCTCCGGTCAAAGAAAATGACTGGAGCTTATTATTAAGATTACTTCCCTACGCAAAAAAGCAAAAAGCCCTGCTATTTTGGTCATTAATACTTCTTTTTCCCCTATCTCTGACGGGGGCGATCCAACCCTTAATTATCGGTCAAGCGGTTTCCCTTTTGCAAAAGGAACAAACCTGGGGGTTTTTGTCTCAAATGCCCTTAACAGCAGCCATTAATACCCTAATTATTATCCTGTCGGTTTCGATTATTTTACGACTGATTTTAGGGACAACACAAGGTTATCTAGTGCAGAAAGTCGGTCAGTCAATTACTGCTAATGTCCGGGAAGATTTATTTAGTCATGTTACTTCCCTTTCCTCTAGTTTTTTTGATCGCTCTCCCGTGGGACGTTTAGTCACTCGTTTAACCAGCGATGTGGAAGCATTAGGAGAAGTTTTTGCTAGTGGGGCGATCGGAGTTGTCAGTGATCTGGTCAATATTTTAGTTATTATCCTCACCATGTTTACCCTGCAATGGCAATTAGCTCTATTGTTGGTGTTGATGTTATTTCCTGTCACTGCTTTAATTATCTTTTTTCAAAAACAATACCGTAGGGCTAACTATCAGGTACGCGAGCAATTATCAAAACTTAATGCCCAATTACAGGAAAATGTAGTCGGAGTTAATATTGTTCAATTATTTCGCCGCGAACGCTTTAACGCTGAAATGTTTCGCGCTACCAATACTCAGTATCGTCGCTCCCTAGATAAAACAATTTTTTATGATTCGGCCGTCTCAGCTACGTTGGAATGGATCGGATTAATTGCCGTGGCAGGAGTATTATGGTTAGGGGGTATTTTTATTCTCCAAAAAACCATTGATTTTGGGGTTTTATCGGCTTTTATTTTATTCTCCCAACGTCTCTTTAATCCCCTGCGTCAGTTTGCCGAAAAATTTACCATGTTTCAATCGGGTTTTACTGCTATTGAACGCATTGGGGAATTAATGAGTATTCCCATTGAAATTACTGATTCTAACAATTATAAAGAGATTTCTTTCCCAGCAAAACTTAAAACTGGCGAGATTATTTTTGAAAATGTTTGGTTTGGTTATAAACCAGATGAATATATTATCAAAGGTCTCAATTTTACCATTAATCCGGGGGAAAAAGTCGCTTTAGTCGGTCCCACTGGTGCGGGAAAAAGTTCGATTATTCGTCTTCTCTGTCGTCTTTACGAACCAAGTAAGGGCAGAATTCTAGTGGATGGTATCGATATCCGTTATCTTCCCCAAGCGGAATTAAGACGTTATATCGGTGTGATTCTCCAAGAAACTTTTCTCTTTGCTGGAGATGTGACTCGCAATATTACTTTAGGAGAAAATTATGATTTTGAGCAGGTGAAAGCAGCGGCTAAATTAACTAATATCGATCACTTTATCGAGGAGTTACCGGATGGTTATCATACTCTTTTACGCGAACGGGGCGCAAATTTGTCGGGAGGACAAAAACAATTACTCGCTTTTGCGAGAGTCGCTATTCGTAACCCTGAAATTTTAGTTTTAGATGAAGCTACTGCTAGTTTAGACGTGGGGACAGAAGTATTAATTCAAGAAGCTTTAGAACAGATTGTAGTCGATCGTACTGCTATTATTATCGCCCATCGTCTCTCCACTATTCGCAATGTCGATCGAATTCTTGTCCTGAAACGCGGGGAATTAGTCGAATCGGGAACCCATGAAGATTTATTAACTAAAGACGGCCTCTACGCTAGTTTATCGAAAATTTGGGTTTAAAAGCCCGAAGTTCCAGCATTTGTCTTAAATTTTCCCATTCTTTTGCAAATAATCGACTAATGCCCATAATCCTAAGCGATAACTTTCGGCCCCAAAACCGCTAATCTGTCCGATAGCTATATCGGCAATGTAGGAATGATGACGAAAAGACTCGCGTTTGTAAATATTGCTTAAGTGTACTTCCACACAGGCGATTTTTGTGCCTAAGAGTGCGTCGCGGATGGCGATACTGGTATGAGTATAAGCTGCTGCATTAATCAAAATACCGTTATGCTGACCCCATGCTTGCTGAATCCAGTCCACTAATTGCCCTTCCTGATTGGACTGGTGCGCGGTTAAATTCACCCCTAAACGGGTAGCTTCTTCGCTTAAAAACTGGTTAATCGCTTCTAAATTGATGTTACCGTAGAGATTCGGCTCTCTTTTCCCCAATAGGTTTAAATTCGGTCCGTGTAAAACCAGAATGCTTAGTTTATTCACCACTGTCTTCCCTATCATCACCAGAATTAATCTTATCTCGATCAGGGATTATTGCCTATCAACAGCATTTTTGCCGTTAGGGTAATCAGACTAAATCCAGTTATTATAGCGTTTTTCAGTCTGCTGAGGTACAAAAGTTATGGGTTTTAGGCACTCATGCAAGAGGCAAAAGGCTAAGGGGAAGAAAAACAGGTGTACCTCACTAGCTTAGGAAACGCTATAAAAACTGATTATTTATTCTCCGTTTTGCAGGAGTGCCTCTCCTGATATGTAGCCCATACTCAACGGATTTAGTATTGCTTGCGATTCTATACTTTGCACGGTTATAACTTGCATTTTTTACTCAAAGACAATAATATAGTTCAAGAGTCATAATTAGAAGCAAAGCACTCATTAAAAACATGATTAACCTAGAATTCACGGAAGAAGAAAAGAACTCACTGTATTATGAAAGATTTCATCATCCTCATCCCCGGGTTCAACTGAAGATGGAAGTTCTCTGGTTAAAAAGCCAAAAGATACCGCACAAAAAAATTTGTCAGTTAGCAGGAATCTCGCCAAATACCTTATTAACCTATCTTCGAGATTATCAAGAGGGCGGAATAGAAAAATTAAAAGAAATCAACTTCTATCGCCCTAAAAGTGAATTAGAGTCTCAAAGAGAAACACTCAAAAAATATTTCGAGAAAAATCCACCAGCCACAATAAATGAAGCTGTATATAGAATAGAAGAATTGACAGGGATAAAACGAAGTCCTACCCAAGTGAGGAAATTCTTAAAATCCTTGGGAATGAAATGTTTAAAAATAGGTTCTCTTCCTTCTAAAGCTGACCCAGATGAACAAGAAGACTACAAAGAAAAAAAGCTAGAACCCAGACTAAATGAGGCTAAAGAAGGAAAAAGGGCTGTTTTTTTTGTTGATGCCGCTCACTTCGTCATGGGAGCATTTCTCGGTTTTGTTTGGTGTTTTGAGAGACTTTTTGTTAAGTCACCGAGCGGGCGTAAACGCTTCAATGTTTTAGGAGCATTAAATGCAATAACTCATGAAGTTATTCTAGTTACTAATGACACTTATATTACGGCAACTCAAGTCTGTGAACTTCTTGAAAAAATAGCTGCTTTAGGACTAATGATTCCCATCACTCTAGTCTTAGATAATGCCCGCTATCAGAAATGTAAAATTGTTGAAGAATTGGCTCTTTCTTTGTCAATAGAGCTACTCTATCTGCCGTCTTATTCGCCTAATCTAAATTTAATTGAAAGGCTGTGGAAATTTGTCAAAAAGAAATGTTTACATGGTAAATATTATGAAAACTTTTCTGACTTTTCTTCAGCCATTTATGAATGTCTGAATGATGCCCATCTGAAACATAAAAAAGAACTGGATTCCTTGCTGACTCTACGATTTCAGAAGTTTAATAAATCTCAGATTATGAACGTCTAAAGTATATCACTCAATCCAAGCTTTTGGGGGGTGGAACCCCCCAAACCCCGAAGCGCATTAGTTTTTCGGTGGGATGCTTACACGCAGCTGCTGATACATCTGTAATAATTTGAGAGTCATTCCCCTTGCAGCAGTGCCTTTCCTGATATGTAATACCATTTCTCTAAATGAAAACTACACATCGAATTTAAGTCACCCTTTTTAAGGGGGATTTAGGGGGATTAAATTTCTGTAGTCAGACTTTGGAGAATTGGTATAAGTTAAACTTATCACACAGAACCTAGAAGAGCCCAGAGAGGGGAGAGGAGAATAAATAAAAATAATCTCCTGAATCCCGACTCCTGAATCCTGATAACTGATTAAATGCCGTGACTTTTGCCGATTACCCAATGACGCCGGAAGAAGCGAGCGAGCGAAGTTTCTTCTAAGGATAAGTAAATCGGTCTTCCGTGGGGACAAGTGCGGGGATTACGAGTATTTTGCCAATCATCGAGTAAATTCTGCATTTCTTCTAAACTTAAAGCTGTACCGTTGCGGATCGCACTACGGCAAGCGGTAGCAACCTGAGCGGTTTGTAAATCGCCCCCTAAACTTAATTCTAGTAAAGCATCAGCCCGATCCTCCCGTTCTTTTAGTAGAACAGGAATACTACGAATTGCCCAAGAGCGATCGCCAAAACTAGCAACTTCTAATCCTAAACGTTGTAATTGTTCGATTTGTCGAGTAGTTAACTGATTTAAGATGATCGGAGTATCTAACGGCACGATTTCCCAGTTATCCTCTAAACGTTCGTACAAAACCCGCTCATGGGCAATATGTTGTTCCACTAACCATAATCCGTTAGGATGTTCGGCAACTATATAAGTTTGGTGAATTTGAGCTAATGCCTTTAATTCCAGCCGATTTTTCCTGGATTTCTCCCCTATTATATAGGTGCTTTTTTCTTCGGCAGCCTTGAGAATTTGACTGACGCGCTGATTTTGCGCTTTTTCGGGTATATGTTCGGGATTTAGTCCTAAAGCCTTGTCTATGGCTGAAATTATCTGTTCTTGCCAAAAAACGAGGTTATGCAGGTATATTTCCGCTTTAGCTGGGTGACGATTCCAATCGATCGAACGAGGGTTAAGATGTAGATGGAGAAAACAAACGGGATAGCGATCTTTAGGGACTGTACGAGCGAAAGCTTGAAATATTGCCTGTTCTAACTCGGATGAGCGCACCATTCGCCCATTAACAGCAATTTTAACCCAATTCGGTTGATGGCGAGAAATGCGATCGGGCAAACCAATGACTAATTCAATTTGGGCAGATTCTGCGTCAGGAGTCGTTAAGTCAAGTTTTAGGGCTGCTAAATCGTTAAAATGCAGAGATTTAACTAATTGCGGTAATATTTGACTGGCATCCTTACCCGGACTAATGCGTAACCAATCTTGATGATCTTGGAAAACCTGCCAAGTAATTTGGGGATGACAGAGAGCAAAATTATGAATTAAAGTCTGTATATCCTTTAATTGTTTGTTAATTGACGGTAAAGCTTGACGACGCACAGGAAAGTTACCAAAGAGATTTTCTACCGTGACGATAGTGCCGATAGCTATAGGAATCGTTTCTAAATTATCCGGCTCACCCTGGTGATTGTAAAGACAATAACAACCTAAATCACCGTCATGGCGACTGGCAACCCGCAGACGCGCCACCTGTGCGATACTGTGCAAAGCTTCACCACGGAATCCGAGACTGGTAATCTGCCAAAGATCCTCCCGTTGGCGGATTTTGCTGGTACTGTGGGCATAGCTACACAGTTGCAAATCTTCTCTAGACATTCCCCTACCGTTATCCGATACTTGTATTCGCCAATTTTGGGGAGATATATCGATGGTAATCCTATCTGCCCCCGCATCAATGGCATTTTCGACTAATTCCCGCACCACAGCGCCTAAAGAGTCGATTACCTCTCCTGCGGCAATTAAATCGATTACGTCTTGGGGTAAAACTTGTATGGGCAAGGTCATCAATTAATGGTTTTAGCCAAGGGCAAACTCGATATATTGTCGCACAGGGGGTGCATGATTAAGGACTCCGCTCCCTAGCAATTTATCGGCGATCGCTGCTTCCTTGCCATCCCGCTGCACCGATCAAATATAGCGATAGTCCTGGAGCAAGTCCAATGAGTTATACCAATTCTCCAAAGTCTGACTACAGAAGTTTAATCCCCCTAAATCCCCCTTAAAAAGGGGAACTTAAAGGGGGATTTAAATTCGATGTGTAGTTTTCATTTAGAGAAATGGTATTAGGTTGACGTCAGGAAACCCAACAATAGACCCAAGGAAACCCAACAAAAAGATTCAGACGGATTTAGGTGTTGGGTGTTGGGTTTCGTTCCGACGATCCAACCTAGAAAACGAGGCGATCGCTCTATTCATAGCCAATCGGCGCCGGAAAGATGATTTCTTCATTTGCGCCCCAGTCAATCTGATAGATTTCTGGCTCTTCTGGTTTCTGTGTGGAAACGAGGTCTATACTGATAGTTTCTTCGACAAAATAGTCCTAAAAGTGTTACCCGATAAGCATTTCACGATTCCATAAGCAAAAATTATCACACAAAGTCGAGAAGAGCCGATTTCTTGTTGAACATAACGGTGAAAACTGGAATATTCCCAAGCTGAAGGAGCATTAACTAATCGATGTTTTACGGGATTATAATGAATGTAATCTACATGAAAAATGAAATCTTGCTCGTTTTTTATTAAGTGTTCCCAGAACCGTCTTTGCCAGATAGTTTGTTCTTTTTTATTCTCTCTCGAAGTAGTCATGTTTCCGTAATATTGTGAATCGCAGTTACGACTAAAATAGCTTTTTATTAAACGCCAACGAGTGGAAAAATTGGCATCACCTTCGGGTAAAGTCCAAATGCAGTGCAGGTGGTCGGGTAAAATGAAAATGGCATCGATTGTGAATGGGTGACGTTGCATAACGTAGCGAAATGCTTCTCGCAAGAGGGAGATATTTTCTGGTTCGCACAAGAATTTTTTACGCTTGTGAGTGACAAGAGTAAAAAAGTAAGTTCCTCCCTCAATTTTTGCCCTTCGATACTGCATAATAAATATTGATTATTCTGGCGCATAATCCCCCTTGTCGGTTGGATTGACCAAAGGAAAACCCAACAAAGCATAACTGGTGGATTTGTTGGGTTTCCTTGCGTCAACCCAACCTACAAAATTAGACTTTGATTAAGTATTGACTGATTCTAGATGCCTTAAAATCTGTTCTCTTAAATTATCCAAATAATTCTCTACCACATCCCAAACTGTATTAAGGTCAATTCCTCCTAAATAATCATGTACTAAAATATTCCTAAAACCAGAAATATTACGCCAGTCAACATCGGGAATATTTGCCTTTAATTCCTCCGAAAGCCGTTGAGTTGATTCTGCCAAGGTTTGTAAGCGTCTAATGATAGCATCACTCATCATTGAATTAGCAAAAAACTCCAGTTTTCCTCCTTGGGAATACTCCTTAATTTTATCAATACAGTCTAAAATGTATCCAAGATAAACTTGATCGGCTCTTCTGGTTTCTGTGTGGAAACGAAGCCTATACTGATAGTTTCTTCGGCAAAATAGTCGTAAAAGTCTTTCTCCGTCAACATTTCACGATTCCATAAGCAAAAATTATCACACAAAGTCGAGAAGAGCCCTTGATCTTCATTCATAACTTAATTGCCTCCTTTAAAATTCGCTGTTTAATTAGATGATGAAGGCTTTTTTCAGTTACTACATCCACTTTACACCCTAAGAGATCCTCTAAATCAACTAATAATCCACCGGGAAACCAAGGGGATGTTTTAGCTAAATCATAATCAATTAAAAAATCAATATCACTATTTTCGGTTTCCTCACCTCTAGCAACGGAACCAAATACACGCACATTAAAAGCACCATGTTTGGTGGCAATTTTTAGGATATCCTCTCGTTTGTCTTGTATGAGTTGTTTTAGGGTCATAAAATAACATCCATCGCGAAGGTTTTTAATGAACAATTAACAGACTAGACTAGAAAAAACTAAATACTGATAACAATTATCCTAGGTTGAATTGACCCAAGGAAACCCCACAAAAAGCCATGAGAAGCGATCGCCTATTCAGACGGATTGAGGTGTTGGATGTTGGGTTTCGCTCTCCCCTAAAATTGAGAGGTTTTCTTTAACCTATTGATTCGCTCAACCCAAGAAAAAGGACTAGACCGCGCCTAATAGCCGTAGGATTTCCATAACCGCTTCATATAACGCCGTGTTTCCTTGCTGGCGGAACAGTTCGGCGGCTTGTCGGAAATCTCTGATCGCTTTTTCCGTTTCTTGTCGAGAGTAATAAAGAACCCCCCGATTGGCGTAAGCCAGGGCCAATTGGGGATTAATGTTGATCGCCTGATTGTAATCGGACAGGGCGAGGTCAGGTTTCCCCTGTTGTTGGTAAAGATTCCCCCGATTGATGTAAGCTTCGGCCAATCGGGGATTAATGTTGAGCGCCTGATTGAAATCGGACAGGGCGAGGTCTGGTTTCCCCTGTTCTTTGTCAAGAAGCCCGCGATTGTTGTAAGCCTGGGCATCTCGGGGATTAATGTTGATTGCCTGATTGAAATCGGACAGGGCGAGGTCGGGTTTCCCCTGTATGGCGTACAGAACCCCCCGATTCAGATAACCATCGGCATCTCGGGGATTAATGTTGAGCGCCTGATTGAAATCGGACAGGGCGAGGTCGGGTTTCCCCTGTTCGCCGTAAAGAAGCCCCCGATTGACGTAAGCACGGGTGTCCCGGGGATTAATGTTGATCGCCTGATTGTAATCGAACAGGGCGAGGTCTGGTTTCCCCTGTCCGGCGTAAAGAAACCCGCGATTGTTGTAAGCCAGGGCCAATCGGGGATTAATGTTGATCGCCTGATTGTAATCGGACAGGGCGAGGTCAGGTTTCCCCTGTTGTTGGTAAAGAAGCCCGCGATTGAGGTAAGCCTCGGCGTATCGGGGATTGATGTTGATCGCCTGATTGTAATCGGACAGGGCGAGGTCGGGTTTCCCCTGTCCGGCGTAAAGAAACCCGCGATTGTTGTAAGCCTCGGTATAGTTAGGATCGAGTTCGATCGCTTTGGTGAATTCAGCGAGGGCGAGATCGTATTTTTCTTGTTGGATGTAGCCAACTCCCCGGTTATAGTAGCCGATTGCGTCTTGATTGTTCCCTTGAGCGATCCGGGTTTCGGCTGGTTGTCGGCTCTCTAGCGCCATGACGGGGCGAACAGTCGCGAGGGTGGAAAGGCTGATTAGGCTAAGGGTGGTAAGAAGGGCAAAGGATTTCATGGCTAGTTCCTCACTGGGGATGATTTTAAATTCTACTTAGGGTTGGCTGAAAAAGTTTTTCCCGGGGGCAGGGTGTGGAGTGTAGATCACGCCAAGGGTTGGCAGTTTTTGATTGCAAAAAAGCCTAAAAATATTATCCAACAAGGTTTTTAGATTTATTCAGCCAGCCCTACTTATACTAAATCTGGTTATTAAAAACTGATGATTTATTCTCCGTTTTGCCTCTTGCCTCTTGCCTCATCTCAATAAGCAATTTAAATGCGCGGGCAGTTTACCTAGCAGCAGTCAAAGGCAATCAACCAACTCTTAACGATAAGATTCAAGCTCTAAGTATA
Source organism: Microcystis protocystis FBCC-A270 (assembly GCF_050500235.1). NCBI lineage: Bacteria > Bacillati > Cyanobacteriota > Cyanophyceae > Chroococcales > Microcystaceae > Microcystis > Microcystis protocystis. The sequence goes on along the minus strand of NZ_CP191407.1, from coordinate 2,420,202 downwards.
GAGGACAATTTTAAAATAAGTATTGAAAACAAGGACAGCAAAAAACTTGAACAACAAAAACTAGAACAGCAAGGGATGGGAGCAACCCCATCCCCAAACTAGACAATTATGCTATTCTTTTTTATACATCACCTCCACCACGGTATGAACGTTACCTCTGGGATGAAAATCCCCCTTAACTTTCATCTGCAAGGGTTCGCAAGCGGCCACCAAATCATCTAAAATTTGGTTAATTGCTTCTTCGTGGGAAATATAACGATCGCGATAACTATTAATATAAAGTTTAATCGCCTTTAATTCCATCACCTTTTGATCGGGAACGTAGCTAAGATAAATAGTGGCAAAATCGGGATAACCGGAAAAGGGACACTTACAGGTATATTCCGGCAGGGTGATCTGAATATCATAATTTCTGCCAGGACGTGGATTAGGGAAAGTAATTAATGTTCCTTCGGCAATTTCTCTTTCCCCGTACTTAACTTCAATTTTTTCGGAAGACTGAACCATGTTTTTTTCCTAACTAGACACTGTTTTCTATCATAGCTGGAATATTCTCTCAAGAGGCGTTACCGAATCAACAGATGAATAGTAACTCCTGCATCCTCTTGACAAATTAGCTTAGTCCTAGGTTGAAAGAGTCCCGAGAAGACAGTTGAGACTGAAAATCAGCCAAGCCCAATTTTCAGGTAAAAAATGCTCTATGATTAACCCTAAAGATACTGTAAAACTGGTTTCATGCTCTCCGAGATTAAAAACATAGCCGAGAGTCTCGCACCCCGATTAGTGGAGATTCGCCGCCACATTCACGCGAATCCAGAGTTAAGCGGGCAAGAATATCAAACTGCCGCCTATATTGCCGGGGTTTTGTCTTCCTGTGGTCTATCGGTGCAGGAAGCGGTGGGAAAAACGGGAGTTAAGGGAGAATTGGCGGGAAAAGGCAGTGATCGAAGGATTTTAGCCATCCGGGCCGATATGGATGCCCTACCGATCCAAGAAAAGACCGATTTAGACTTTGCTTCGCGTAAACCGGGGATTATGCACGCCTGCGGTCACGATGTTCATGCTACCGTCGGTTTAGGGGCGGCGATGGTGCTTTCCCGTCTCTCGGAACCTTTGCAGGGAAAAATACGCTTTCTCTTTCAACCAGCAGAGGAAATCGCCCAGGGGGCCAATTGGATGATCCGGGAAGGGGTGATGCGGGATGTCAGCGCCGTTTTCGGGCTGCACGTTTTCCCCTCGATTCCGGCCCGATCGATCGGGGTTCGTTACGGGGCCTTAACTGCGGCTGCCGACGATCTGGAGATTTTTATTCAAGGGGAATCCGGCCACGGGGCCCGGCCCCACGAGGCGATCGATGCTATCTGGATCGCTTCGCAAGTAATCACCACTTTGCAACAGGCAATTAGTCGGACTCAAAACCCTTTGCGTCCCATTGTCCTCACCATCGGCCAGATTAGCGGTGGTCGCGCCCCCAACGTCATCGCCGATCAGGTACGCATGGCAGGAACAGTGCGATCGCTGCACCCAGAAACCCACGCCCATCTCCCAGAATGGATCGAGAGTTTGGTCACGAATGTCTGTAGCACATATAACGCTAAATGTCAAGTAAATTATCGTCGGGGTGTGCCATCGGTACAAAATGACCAATTTTTAACTCGTTTGGTGGAAGAAGCTGGTTTAGAAGCTTGGGGACGGGATCGGGTTTTAATTCTCTCGGAACCCTCCATGGGGGCCGAGGATTTTTCCCTTTATTTGCAACAGGCCCCGGGGACAATGTTCCGTCTGGGAGTGGGTTCTCCTCACCTCCTCAATCCCCCCCTTCACCATCCGGAATTTTTAGTGGATGAGTCGGCAATTCTGACGGGAGTGATTACTTTAGCCTACGCGGCCTATAAATATTGGCAAAGGGAAGATTAAACCGGTTTTTCAAGATAATTTTATGGAAATTTGGCAAGATTTAGCTATTATAGCTTGGACAGAATTGCTGCTGGATAATTATGAACGGTTAATCGGGCGATCGCTTTTACCCCGGATCGGTACTGGCAAAGAACAGAGTAAAATGCTCTTTTATGCCCCTTTTGTGCTGGTTTCCCACGGTACGCAAACTAATCCAATCTTCAATTATGGTAATCGCGGTGCCCTCGATCTCTGGGGTTTAACTTGGCCAGAATTATTAACAACTCCTTCGCGAGCGACGGTAGAGGGAGAGGAAATCGCCCAAGAACGCCAAAAAATGCTGGATTTAGTCAAAAAACAGGGCTATATCAACGATTATCACGGGGTAAGGATCACGAAAAACGGTCAACTATTTCGTATTGAAAAAGCGATCGTTTGGAATATCATCGATCGTGATGGCATTTATTGCGGACAGGCTGCCACTTTTGCCGATTGGATTTTTCTCTGATTTATCGCCCCAATATGACCAACTCAGACCGAATTATTGTTCCTCTTGATGTGCCGGATTTAGAATCAGCGATCGCACTGCTTGATCTGCTGCCAGAAGTCAATTTTTGGAAAGTGGGACTAGAATTATTTGTTAGTAGCGGTGCAGAAATTCTAGGGATTCTGCAAGAAAGACAAAAAAAGAGCTTTCTCGATCTTAAATTCCATGATATTCCCAATACGGTCGCCGGGGCCTGTCGTTCCGCCAGTCGCTATCAAGTGGATTTACTCACCCTGCACGCAACAGCCGGACGGCAAGCAATGACGGCGGCTAAGGAGGCAATTTCTGACCTGCTATCGCCGCCAAAACTTCTCGCTATCACCGTTTTAACCAGCCTTAACGCCAGGGAATTAGCCCTCGACCTCAAAATTCCCCTAGAACTATCGGAATATGCCTTAAATCTGGCATTATTGGGCAAAGAATCGGGAATTGATGGGGCGGTTTGTTCTCCCCAAGAAGTGGCGCAATTGCGTCGCGTCTGTGGAGAGGATTTTCTCTTAGTTTGCCCCGGAGTTCGTCCCTCCTGGTCAATCAAAGGGGATCAAAGTCGGGTGATGACTCCGGCCCAAGCGCTTAAAGCTGGGGCTGATTATCTAGTAATTGGACGACCGATCACTGGTGCTGAGGAGCCAAAAGTAGCATGGGCAAAAATTTGTCACGAATTAGCCGATATTTAGGGTTATTACTGGTTATGTTCGGGATTAACTCGCCAGTAGTTAGTCTTCCTCTTTCTAGCTGTCCGGAGGATTTAAATCTTTTAGTTGATCGCCTCTTGTCAGATTTACCCGGTTATGCTAATCGAGTTATTAGCCGTTCCCAAATCGATCAAGAATTATCTACACCGGTTTTTGTGATTATTGCTGGTCGTCCCGAATTTGCACCCCTACCTTTAACTGCTAGTCAATATTCCGGTCAAATTGCCGATGACACTCAACAGGTTTTTTTTACGACTTTAGAGCGTCAGTATAGCAAAAATCGCTCTGTCAGCCTCCAGAATTATCACTGGTTATTTTTAACTAAAACTGGGGAAGGATGGCGATTAGTGACGGTTTACAGTCAATTAGCTTCCCTTGAACCTGCTCAAGTCCCCTTACCTCCCCTAGAAACCAGTCAAGGGACCATCGGCCAAGCGGTGCGTCTCTGGCTGCGGGACTGCGAAGCGGCTGCATTGCGCTAAATTCGCTCGGCCAAAACAAAGCGATCGAAACCTGCTAGGTCGTTAATAATCTGAATTTGTCGATAATTGCCCTGATTTTCCAGCATTTGCGCTACTTTTTCCCCTTGACCGGCTCTCATTTCCACTAGCCAAAGGCCTCCCGATCGCAGATAATCGGGAGCAGTGGCCACTAGATAGCGCAGCGCAGTCAATCCGTCTTCACCTCCATCGAGGGCCAAACGGGGTTCATGTTCCCGCACTTCAATTTGTAGGTCGAGGATTTCTGCACTGGGAATATAGGGAGGATTGGACACCATACCGCTAATCTGTCCTTTCCACTTCTCTAGGGGTGTCCACCAAGAACCCTGTTTTAAGATAATTCTGTCGGCAAAACCCGTCTTGATGATATTTTCTTTGGCGATCGCTAAAGCCGTTTGACTGTAATCAATAGCATAGATCTCTGCTTTTGTCAAGATACTGGCTAAACCAATAGCGATCGCACCGCTACCGGTTCCCAGATCTACCCAGATTCCCCCGTCGTCTCCTCTGACGGTTTCTCCAACGATATCGATTAATAACTCGGTTTCGGGACGAGGAATTAAGACCCCTGGGGAGACTTTCAGGGTAAAATCACGCCAGACCACCGATTCGAGCAAATACTGCAAGGGAACCCTTGCTTGAAGGCGTTTTTGCCAGCGTTTAGTAATTTCCGACCAAGAATAACTCAAGGGGATTTTTTCTCGTTCGCGAAAGGATTGTAAGCGCAGGGAAAGAGTATCTAAATCTGTCACTGCTTGCAGAAATATATCCACTTCCTTCGGAGATAGTTGCGCTTGCGCTAAATCCGCGATCGCCTGTTGGCGCCATTGACTTAATTCTTGACCGGAAATACTAGCAGACACAAGGCTTAACGATTGGGGGCGGGGGGATTATTGGTATTATTATTAGGGCGTGGCTGATTTGCTGGGGGTTGGTTGGGAGCATTTTGGTTACTATTTGCTCGGATAAAATCAATCGTTTCTTGGCTAGGATAGAGGAGAATTTTAGTTAAAGCTTCATCGTTACTTTGTTGTAGGGTGGCAATGACACTTTCTAAGGGAATAACATCAATTTTCACCGTGGCTGCTTCGGCGGGATTAGCTTTTTTATATTGTTCTACCATTTGCAAAGCGGCGGCTTTTTCAAAGAAGAAAGGAATAAAATCCTGATTATTGCGATTGACCACCAGAAAATTACTCTCTTTTCCTGCTTTCGGCACAAATAAAGGTACACCACCTTGATACTGTTGACCTCTTTCACTGAGCAGTTTTTTCGCCGATTCTACTTCCGACTCTTTGGGAACAAAATCGATAATTAAACGATTTTGATCGGTTTGACTGGTTTGCATTTTATAGACTTGTGCCAAGGAAACAGCCTGAACTTTAACTTTGCTGGCCACTTCAGGATTCTCTTTTTTCAGTTGTTCAAAAAAGTTTTGTGCGTCCTGCTTACTGATAAAAACCCCAGTGAATTTCTGTTCTTTTTCTACGGCAATTAAGGGAACTCCTTGATCATCGGCAATAGCGAAGACAGGTACAGACTGCAAGGTTTTGACGATTTGTTCTTCCGGTAAAGCGAGTGCTTTAGAATAGCTGCCCAGCAGCGAAGTCAACATTGTCGTTCCTACTAAACCAAGAGTTGCCGTCCAACGAATGAGAGATTTCATCAAAATAATTACCTCGTTATTACTATTAACCAATATTTGCCGTTAATCTGAACTATATCGTCTGCTTAACTCCTCCGATTAGGAGTTTTCTGATGAATAACCAGCCCCAAAAGTTCCCTTTATTGGCTTGGTTCTGAACTATCATAGCTAAAAAGATCCGCACTTGGTGAGATGAGGTGGCAGCGTCAGCCCGGAAACAGGAACAATTTACGGGCTGATCTGGGAAATAATAGGGATTAATTAGATTTTTTAAGTTAAATTCTCAGAAAAAATCCCTTTAGCTCTGGTTTAAGCTGGCTTTTACCCTAATAAGCCCCAACTTGAGCTCAAAAGGCATCCTTTTGTCTGAATCAGTTAGTCAACGGGCCACCTTTTGATCTTGGCACTACTAATGACTTTCCGAGAGATGGTGCGGATGGGCGATCGCTAACCGCAGCCATTGATAGGAAACTAGATTTAAAATCAGTCCGATGATCAATAAAATTGCCATGAGAGCAATTTGATACCAGGCGATCGGTCTAACCAAAAGATCGGCGATCAGATGGGCTAAATTCAAGACAGAATAGAGAATTGTCAGCCAGAAATGGACTTTTCGCAAGGAGCGACTTTCGCTAAAATTGACCCCGATAATCGCTAACATTGGCAGCAAAAAAAAGAGCAACATTCCCCAGAAAATCGGATCGAGATTGCTGGTTTGATGACTCTCGACGATCGATTGACCATGGAAGAGTGGCATTAACCCCAGTTGGGTGTGAAATAGAGTTCCCAAGAGGAATGTTGTCCAGAGAGCGGCAATTTTTTCGGGATATTTCGCTGTTTTCACGGTAATTATCCTCGGAATTAGTTAAATAAAAGCTCGGGCTAGGTGAGAAAGTATTCTTAAATTGTTCCTAATCACTACATTTCAGAAAAAGTTGCTGTATTTAAAAGGTCAATTTAAGTCTGAATGGCATCACTATCTGATCCATCGAAGTCTCACTCCGAAGTCTCACGGCCGAAACCTGATTCCTCACCTAACGGAAGATTTTTGATTTTTGCAAGAGGTCTAATGTTCATTTGACTTAGACTAATAGGCAACCATATATATTATATCCCATGCGGCAATTTCTCTATATTTAATAAATCTTGACATTTCTCTCCCTAACTAGCGATTCAGATTTTGGAGTTTTTGGGGACTTCCAGGGTTTTGATCTCTCGAATGATAGGAGCGAGTGCTGCTAAATCAGCGACTGCTTAGGGTGTAATAGCAAATCTATTTTTAATAGTTTGATAACTCCCAATCTAACTTTAACTTCCCACTATCCTATAACTTATTAAACAGGATTTAGTAGGCTCTTCGTTACTTGGTATGGTTCGATAGGGGGGCATAAATCGACTAAATCCTTATCTGGCAAGGGATTTAATTGATTAGTTCGCTCTAGATCGAAAATAATTGACAAAAATCGCTAAATGCTTTTCTATATAAGGGTTCCATCCCTTATAACCCCCGTTCATTGCATAACACAAACCGAAGAGCCATTTAGTATTGGCTGATTTTACCTTCGATCTCCCCTGCCACCCTTAATAAAGGAAGTGCCGATCCCCCCCTTAATCTCCCCTTGATAAAGGGGGGAAATCTGACAACTTTTAACATCTACCTACTTACTAGGTTGATTTTGCCCGGGCCAGCCAATGGAGGTTAAAGATTGCTTGATAGATGGGATTATGGACCCGCAGCTGGCCCTGATCTTTGATCACTAACCCTGATAAAAGTAACTCTTTTTCTGGGGGGCTATCCTCGGCAATCACCTCTTTTTCCCTTAAAATCCGTTCATAGAGTCTCAGGAGCAACTGGGAGCGATGACTGTTGAGAAGCCGATCGCGAATAGTCCGCAGATGTTCCGGTTCATCCTGAGCCTCCCAATTGCCAATGATCTTCTTCTGTACTAAGTCCTCAATCCAGAGGGACTCACCATTGGGTGGAATCGGTGAGGTGGCGGTGCGAATTAACTGACAGAGTTTTTGGGTCAGAAAAGGTTGACCGTTTGTCCAGGCAAAGACTTCTTTTAAGACAGTTTGCGGGTTACTAAATTTCTCGGCCAATCCGCGCAGTAAAGGCTGGGCTTCGTGTTCCTTAAAACCCTCCAATTGAATGGAATGACCGATATTAAAAGGAGTGATTTGGTGGTCAGTAATTAAATCGGAGGGGGTGACAACACCGAAGAAAGCGAAGGTCAAACGCCGATAGAGCGGGTTAAAAGCACGCTGGTTATAGCAGGAACGAATCAGGGCAAAAAAGTCATTAACCGCAAAATTTAAGCCCAAAACGCTATCAATTTCATCGATAAAAATCGCAATTGGTTTCGGGGGAGAACCTTCTACTATCCCCACTTCCAGCAATAACACTTCTTCGATAAATTCCCCCAAGCGCTGCACTGCCGAGACATCTTCCCGTTCTTGCCACCAAGCTTTGAGATTGACCCTTTTGAGCAGGCCAAAACGTCGTCCTAACTCGAAGGCTATCCCCTTGTACCATTGGTCGGGAGTGACATTTTCGCTGCCGATACGGGTTAAATCAATGGGAGCGCAACAGATGCCCTCGTGTTGGAGGTGATCGATCATGCGTACCATTAAACTAGACTTACCCATTTGACGGGGATTGAGAACATAGCAAAAATCGCCGCGTTTGAGGGCTTTATAGAGATAACGGTCGGCGGCGCGGACCACGTAGGTGGGTGCATCCATAGGCAAACTGCCCCCCACTTGGTAGTCAAAGGTGCTAGATTCTTCGGTACTTCTGAGCAGTTCATTTTCAAACAGTAATTCTGCTTGGGTGGCCTTGAGAATTTCTAGGGTTTGGCTGAGTTCCAGGGTGCGCTCCTGCACTTTCTGTTCTAGGGTGCGGCTATACTCGGCTAATTCTTGGGTAAAGCGAATCCGTTCCGCTTCCGCCTGTTTTCGTTCGCTAATATCGGTAAAAGCGGTGATCGCATAGATAATTTCTCCTTTTTCGTCAAAAACGGGCGTGGCATACACTTCTAGGGGGATAATCTTCTCTCCTTGGTGAACTTCTATATCATCCACCGTGTTTTTTTCCCCCCTTAAAGCTCGGACAATCGGATGGTATTCTGTGGGATACAATCGATCGGTTCCAGCTTGATATAACTGATAGGTTTCCCCCAACTGATTAGCCGTGGTGATATTAACTATCTCTTTTCCTAAAATCTCCTGGGCAGTTTGATTGGCGTAGTAGGGTTGACTGTCGGCATCGAGGACAAATACCCCCACTGGCATGGCTTCTAAAAATTGCGCTAGTTGTCTCTGTTTAGCTTTGATTTCGGCGTAGAGTTTGGCGTTAGTAATTGCGATGGCAGCTTGGCTAGAGAGCAGTTGCAGCACTTCCAATCTTTCTTGGGTAAAAGCCCCGACGGTGAGATTATTTTCTAGATAGACAATTCCCCGCAGTTGTCCTTGGTCGAGTAGGGGTGTGCAAAGCAGCGATTTGGTTTGATGGATTTTAATATAGGGATCGTTGCTAAAATTGCCCTGATGGGCAGCATCGTTATTAAGAACGGTTTGACCGCTCCGGGCCACATAGTTAATAATTGAGACGGGAAGATGTTCTTCGATCGCATTAGATTTAAAGACTGTCACCCTATCTTCCTGCACTGAACCGGAGGCTTCGATCGATAGTTGTCCGCCGCTTTCTAGGATAAGATAGCCCAGCTGCGCCCCAGCATTTTCGATGAGAATTTTCATCAGGGTGGCGAGTAATTGATCTAAAACTATCTCACTAGAAATGGCTTGGGATGCTTTCATAATCGTGGCTAAATCTAACAGTTCTCCCGCATGACTAACTGAATTTTTTCTGGTGGTAGTTCTCGTGGTTTCGGTCAGGGAATTGGAACCATAATTATTGACCATTAACTGAGAATAGCGGCTTTCTATATCTTTGACTTTAGCTGTTGCTCCCCAAAGAGAATAGAGATAGGCAGCTTCATTGATGTAGGTTTTGGCAATTTTTACTTTACCCCAATCGAGATAGAATTTCGCCGCTAGTTCGTTAGCCAGTGCTTCTTCATTAATGTATTCATTTTCCCTGGCTTTAGCGATGGCTAGATCGTAGTTTTCTATGGCTTCTAGATAGGATTCCTGCACTCGATCCTTTTCCGCTGCCACTAAATAAAATTTATGAAGATAGTTAGAGGGGGCTTGATTAGCCCATTCCTGTTGCTTTTTCTGATTATTCGTCACTCGTTCTAATACTTGCTTTTTTTGGTCATTGTCCAGATGATTATAAATAGCTAAATGGGCGAGAGAATCATAGAAGTTATGTAGAGAAATCAATAAAGTAGCGGTGGCTCCTCCTAGATATTGTTGGGCTTGGTTAGCATTTTTAATAGCTTGTTCGTACTGTCCAAATAGATAACAAAGGTATAATTTATTGACAAATAAAGCACAGAGACCATAGAGATCATTAGCCTCTAGATGGTACGGTAACATAAGAGTTTCTTGATAGTATTTTCCTTCTAAACGGCTGGGATTTTCCGAGCGCCCCAGCAGATTTAAAACTGTTTGTCCGTAGATTTTTAGATAGTTGCGGGTGTTTTCTTGTTTGAGCTTAACAAAAGCCAGATCATAGTTAGCTATTTCTCGGTCTAATTCGGTTAATTCCTGTCCGATAAAGGCGGAATGAAAACAGTAAAGATAGGCGCAGGTTGTTCCGTAGTAGAGATCGCCCATTTCTAAACCGGTTTGATAGGAAGATTTTAACAAAGACAGGGAATTTTTAATCGGTTCTTTCCAGATACTAATAGTGGTAGAAAAGACGGCAATTATTTTCGGCATCAGGGCTTTGGCATGAAATTTATCGGCAATGTTTAAAGCCAATTTTCCAAATTGATAACCCGTTTCCCAATCTTCTAAAAGACCGCAAAGAATTAAGCCATAATTAACATAAGTAAAAGCCGCTAGATAACTATTGCCGTACTGAATTGATAAGTTAACCTGTTTTGATACTAGGACAGGTAAGAGATGCGGGGCGGCAATAAAAACAGGAGAAAATATGGCAGCCGCTATCTTCATTACTGCTAATTTTTCTTCTTCATTTATCTGCGGTAAATTAATTAAATCTTCGATATTTTTACCCGCTAATTTTTGTCGAGTTTTAGTGAGTTCTTCCTGGATAGCTGATGATTGTAAGGATTCAGGAATCTCGAAATCTAAGCTTTTGAGGACAGATAAGCCAATTTGTACCGCTTTTAGTTCGTGATTTTGGGCGTGATAGGCTTCGATGATGACTTCATAAACTTTTACTTTATCTAGGGTGGTTTTTGCCTGTTTTAACACGAGATTAGCCCAGCACTGCATCTGCTCAAAATCCCCACTTAAATAGGCGATTTCTGTGGCTTCAGAATAAATATCTAAAGTCAGTTGATAGTTATTCTTCCAGCTTGCTTTTTTGAGAAGTTTTTGAGCGATTTTAATATATTTTAAGGCTCCAGTTTGGGCATTAGCGGCTTTAGCTTTTTGGGATGCTAGTAAATTCAAGTTAGCCACTGACTCTCGTTCTTTTTCCTCGCTAATTAGTTGATAACCAAGATTGAGATGATCGACTATTTTAAAAATCTTTTCCGATAATTCGTTGACAGAACTATGCTCCCAAAGTAGGCGACCAATTTTTAGGTGAATTAAAGATTTTTGGCTGTCTTCGATGAGAGCGTAAGCTCCTTGTTGAATGCGATCATGAGCAAATTTATATTCTTGAATCAGTAATTGTTCATCTAATTCTGATAATTCTGAGAGGGGAATAATTAAACCAGCTTCACTACTATAAGTTAAAATTGGTAAAAGTTCTGGGGGTGATTTTTCAGAGATTAATGCTAGAATATTTAAATTAAACTCTGCCCCAAGACAGGCCGCTAAACTTAAAATTTCCTGAGTTTCGGGAGGTAATTTCTGCATTTTGCCCATCATAAATTGAATCAGATTATCGGTACTGTCAATCCTTTGAATTTGCCCGAGATGCCATTGCCAATAGCCCCTATTATTATCGGTTTTAGTGGTTGTTTGCTGCCCCGATTGGAAAAATAGCAAATTTTCCCAGTAGATAGTTTTGAGAAATTCATTGACAAAAAAGGGATTTCCGTGGGTTTTTTGCCAGACTAAAGCGGACAAGGATTGCACATATTCTGGTGAATGGTTTAAGGTGTCAGCAATTAACTGATTGACCTGTTCAAGACCCAGAGGTTTTAAAATAACTTGATTGATAATTATGCCCCCCTGCTCTAATTTATCGAGAGTAGCACTTAGGGGATGGGTGGAATTAGTTTCGTTACTGCGATAGGAACCAATTAAAAATAAATAGTCCATATCGCCATCGAGCATAATTAATTCTATTAACTGGAGACTAGCCAAGTCTGCCCATTGTAAATCATCGAGAAAGATGACTAAGGGATGTTCTGGGGAACAAAAGACCCGAATAAAATTTTTAAAGACTAAATTAAAGCGATTTTGAGTAGCGATCGCTCCTAATTGTAACACCTCTGGTTGTGGACCGATAATTAATTCTAGTTCAGGAATCACATCAATAATAACCCGTGCATTCGCCCCCAAAGACTTTAAGAGTTTTTGTCGCCATAGTTGCAGTTGTGGCTGACTTTCCCCCAAAAGTTGCTTGACAAGATGAGTCAAAGCGCTAACCACGGCAGCGTAGGGAGTATCGCGCTGAAATTGGTCAAATTTACCGGAGATAAAAAAGCCGCGTTTTTCAGTAATTGGCTGATAAATTTCCCTAACTAGGGTGGTTTTACCCATGCCAGAATAACCCGTAACTAGCATCAGTTCGGTGTGAGAGGAGTTTTTAGCCGCCGTGGCTACCCGTTGAAAAGCAGTGAGGAGAGTGGCGATTTCTGTCTCCCTACCGTAGAGTTTTTGGGGAATTTGGAACTGATTGGCTAGATCTTGCCCAGCGATGACAAAATCCTCAATTTTACCCGTTGTTTCTAGTTGTCTTAAACATTCTTCTAAATCTGCCCGAATACCATAGGCACTTTGGTATCGTTCCTCGGGGGTTTTAGCCATCAGTTTCCTGATGATTGCCTCCACCACCGGGGGAATTTCTTCCCTGACGAGACTATTAATCTCCAAAGGTTGTTTTGCCAGATGACAGTGAACTAATTCCAAAGCATCGTTAGCCCGAAAAGGTAATTGTCCGGTGAGCAGTTCATAGAAGCTAACGCCCAAGGAATAAAAATCTGTACGGTAATCGAGACTGCGATTCATCCGTCCGGTTTGTTCGGGAGAAATATAGGCTAAAGTCCCCTCGAGGACGTTGGGATTTTTTAGCCCCGGATTTTCCCGCTGCAGGACGCTGGCAATGCCAAAATCGATGATTTTAATCTGTCCGGTTTCGGGGTTAAGAACTATATTGGCAGGATTAATATCTTTGTGAATAACCTTGGCGTTGTGAATTTTCTCTAAATTAGCCACTATTCGGAGTGCAAGGCTTAAAAAGTCCCGTAAGGCCAGAGGTTTGCCCTCTAGCCATTTTTTTAAGGATACACCCCCGAAATCTTCCAAAATAATCACGGGAGTTCTGCGGTAGGTTTCTAAACCATAGGCTTTAATCGCCTCCTCGAAGTTCAGACCGCAGATGGTTTTATACTCCTGTTTGTAGTGGGTTAGTTCTTGGGTGGTGGGATATTCTTGCTTGAGGATTTTGAGCATAACCGGTTGATTATCGGCGATGCGAATAGCCCGATAGACTTCCGAGTTAACGCTTTCGTAAACCTGGGCAAGAATGTCGTATCCTTTGAGAACAATCATTTTTTTACTCGGCGATTGTAAACGGCTGCGGGTCTCCCCAAGAAAAATTCTACGGGAACTAAAACAAGACTCCGCAAGGCTGACAGGACTCGATTTACCTGTGAGACGGAAGGACGGGGAGAAGGCAACACTTGCTCGAAATACTCGGAATGCAAGGTCAAACCAAAGTGAACATCTTCAGGCAAACTCAGTTTAGCAATCGGTCCGTCCTTGAGATTGTCAGGGTTAAATAACCAAGCTTCTAATACTTTGGTCGGGGTTAAAACCGTCGTCAATAGATAGGCCTGTTCTTGGGGAATAAACTGAATGCTATCTAAAATATAGCCATCGGGACAAACATAAAAATCCAGTAGTCCCCGACCTAAATGTGATACATGAGTATCACTGGCATTTTTTTCTTGGCTAATCTGTTCAGTTAACTGATTCCAATCCTTATCGAAGGGAACCTTGGCTAATACCGAGGGCAAGTCATGACAGGGAAGTTCGGCATCGCTGAGGATGCGATTGCTTTGGTCGCGACAATCCATATACTGACGACGACAAATTAATTCGCGCACATAACCGAGATAAATTTGATAAACGGCACTGTATCCCTGTTCCGATTCCCGGGGGTCGGCGGTGTAGAGACTGGTACAGAACCAACCCGGATGGATGAAAGCTTGTTCGCTCATCACCCTGGCATCTTCGATAACCACTTTGCGCAGCACTCCGGGGTCAAAGGAAAACATCCAGGGGATGCCGTGGTATTCGGGGGGATAACTCTGACCGGTAAAATGTTGGATATCGTCTTTTTCGATCGCTTCGGTTAAACTAATAGTGGCATTTTGGATGGCCACAATCTGAATTTGACCGTTGGTACTATAGTAACTACAAAGGAAGTGATAACTGTCGCCATTGAAGGTAATTAATCGCGAGGGAACGGTGGTTTCTTCTTCCTTGAGATCTTGACGTTTAACCAGATAAATTTGAGTTTTCGGATAGGTTTCTTCAGGCTTAATTCTGATACCTAATAGTTTGGCTACTCCCATCTGAAAGGGCATATCGGGAATCATGATATAATCTTCGGTGACGATGACCGAATGGGGGCTACCATCGAGGGTAGTTCCCTGTAGTTTCCAGGGTTTAAGTTGTTTTTGTTGATCCCAAAGAACAATATACACCGATTTATCTAAATCTTTTAACATACCTCCCGATATAAGTTTTAGCTTTAATTCACAGGTGATAAATTCTTGGGTCTTTTTGTCGTAGAAGGGGTGAGCGGTATTTTCTAGGACTGGGAAAATAGACAAAGGCACGGAAACAATATGTTGGTCAAAATAACCAATCGGAGTGATAGTATCCAGGGAAACCGGATCCACTTCCCAGTAACGTCCCGCATCGGCAGTGAGAATTAATCGGGTTTCTTCTAGTTGTTGCTCTTCGGCAACTTTTTCTAGTTTAACCATAGCAGTATTCGCTATTTCTGAACAACCCAAAATGCTGACCACGGCAGGAAAAGTGGCTTGACTAATATTAAATATCGGTAAAACTTTTCGCCAAAAACTATCCCAAGTTTTTAGTTTTTTACTGTAAACGTTAACTTGATTATTTTTACCTTGCAAGTCCCATTTAATAATTACACCTTCGCCAGAGAACAAATGACGGTCATTTTTTCTATGAAAAGGACAGACGATAAAAACGTATCCCGACAGATTTTCCGGCCAATGTCCCTCGGTAATTGTGGCGACTGCCTTATATAAATTGTTCTCATCCGGTTGACCGAGTTGCGAGCGACTAAAATTGCTAACGTTGACAGTATTTTGGACAGTATCTTTGTTTGACATATTCATAAGTAGAGTTTGCGGCAAAAAGTTTGTTGGTGGGGTTAGTAGCCGGTCGTCAGGAGATAGGAGTCAGGAGATAGGAGCCGGTCGTCAGGAGATTATTTTATTTATTCCCCCCACACCCTACACCCTACACCCCACACCCTACACCCTCACTGATAACTGATTACTGTTTACTGATAACTGATAGAGGATTTCACCTCTAAAAAATAGCGTCGATACAATTCATAGCCTGGTACTACTTTATCTCCTGATTGTTTGAGTAGTCCCATACTGCTGAGTTTGTAAGCGAGAATTGGGTCTAATTGTACGGGTTCCACCGCGCTCATCACCCGGTCGAGGGCTTTTGCTAGTTCCGGCTGTTGTTCTAATACCGCCCAATGGCGCCGCAGGTGATGGGCATAAATCCCGGTGACAGAGGTGGCACTGGTTAATATTTGTGTCATGGTTATTTCCTCCCGACTGAGATAGTAGAGGGCAGTTTGTACCAAAGCTGGATGTCCTCCCACTAACTCCATTAGTTGTTGGACTTTTTCCTGATTTTCCCAGGTGAGTTGATAACGTTGGGCTAATTGCAATACCTCCTCCAGACTAAAATGACTTAACTGTGCGGGGAATCCCACGTTAAAGGGGGATTGATTGAGCTGCAGGGGAACATAAATTTCTGTGGAATGGACGACGATAAGACGGAGTTTTTGCCAGATAGGTAGGGTTTTGGATTCTTCGTACCAAGAACGCAGCAGCGGTAAAAAATCTTTGGCCACTTGGGGATGTTCAAAAATCTGATTCAGTTCATCGAGAGCGAGGACAATGGGGGCGGTAATCGATTCCAGGAGATAGTCTTGAATGTAAACCGTACAGCTAATCTTGCTACCTAAATCCTCATCCCAATACTCATCTAATTGTGGTTTTAACTGTAGTTGACGGGCGGCATTGGCACACAACCAGCGCAAAAATTGGTTTAAATCAGCCAAAATCGTCTGGTCCACCTGTTCTAAGTTCAAACTCACCGTGCGGTAGCCTTGCTGTTTAGCAAAATCGAGCATTCTCAAAAGTAGGGAGGTTTTGCCCATTTCTTTGGGAGCTTTTATCCGCACTAAAGCCCCCGGTTTCTTGATTTCCTGCCTTATCTGTTCTTCGAGGGGAAGACGTTCTAAATAAAATGGGGAACCAAGGGGAACAGCCCCATTAGGATAGGGGGGCAATGTCTCCAATTTTTCGCTCTTGGCTGCCGAATTAACCGGAATTTTGTCTTGAGGGGGTGTTTTTAGCTGAAAATTCAGGGCGGCTATTTCTTGCCAGTCGAGGCATAATCGACGACAAATTTGTTCAAAAGTGGCTTGTTCTACCGGTTTACCAGTCAGGAAGTTGCTGACAGTAGCCAGACTAAATTCAGCTTCTTTGGCTAAGGAGCGCTGACTGCTAAAGCCCTGCTTTCTCACGGCTAATTTAACTTGATTGAGGCAGTGTTGTTGTACTCTTAGACAGCTCGATAGGGAATCTCTCATAAGAATTAGGGGTGTGGGGGAATGGGGAGGTGGGGGAATGGGGAAGTGAGGGAATTGAACTAAAACCCCAAAACCCCAACCCCCAACACCTAAAACCTGTCTCCTGACTGACTTGAAAATGACAATGTGGTCACAAAACCACGGCAGTAGATGGCTGAAGTCAGGAAAAGGCGACAGCACAACTGGGAAATATTCTAGACCAATTTAAGAGACAACCGGAACAGGCTCAAAAGTAACTTGATAACCAAGCTTCTCTAAACGTTTAACCAGACGTTTTTTCACAAATTTCTCGGTCAAACTGGGCAATCGTCTCGTCAATACTGTCAATCAGACTTAGTAACTGGGCGAGAATAAATTGCTGACCGGGACGCACCCGACCGGAGAGTGCTTCTGCCAGCAAATCCTGTTTTTGCCGCAGTCTTCCTTGGGCTAAGGCGGCCATCACTATACTCCCAACACAGTTAAGGCTATTTGTGGGGAACAGTAGTCTGTCCTCTGGGGATGATGCCAAATCCCGTCATATTTCATTTTATTGCCAGCCGACACTCGACGAGCGATAACTAATTTTTGATAAGCTAAGAGACAGTAGTGCGAAACGTTTAGGCATGAAATAGGGCTGAAATGCCAAAAATAACCGCCTAGTAAGGTCTTCAGTCCCCTGACTGAATCTAACAGGTCAACCCAGACCAGCCTTATAACTGTTTATATGTCCCGACGTTTAGTATCAACGTGATACCAAACTAGGCAAAGGGACTCAAGGTCAATACACTTTGTAACAATTATTCACAAATTGTTACAAAGGTGAGAGTAACGGCGATAGCCACCCCCAGATTCAGAAATCACAATTCTGGGACTGAAGCGGGGAACGGAAGGCTCCGAGGTGTAACCTAACACCAGAATCGAGACCACTGCCAACCATCCATGATTAGGTGTGAACCGAATGTCCGACCTGAACCATCGTAATTAGCTAGTAGTGAAATAGGTTGATACACTGCGTTCAAAAGAACAAGGGGAAAAGTAAGGAATTTACTAACTCACTTACACAGACCTTTAAAAGTACCCCGATGGATAGGACAAATCTAAAGATGGAATGCCCATATAAACGGAACGTGATAAGCCCTTTCAGGCTCTGAGTATCGGTCGAAATACTCAGTAGTGACAAGTGTAAGCGCAAGCCTTCAAGGGTGTGAGATGTAACCAAAAGCCAACGCCTGACGGTAATAGTCGGGATATGCTCACAGGTTACGGTTTGATTGTAAGGATAGAGTCTAGTAGGAGTCTATATGACGAAATCGAGAGAAGGTAAAGGGTTCGGGAAACCGAAAACCACTAAGACTACGAATGTATGGAAAGCTATCAATTGGGGTAAAATCCAAAGATATGTTTTCAAGCTCCAAAAGAGGATATACCAAGCGGCTAAATCGGGACAGGATGCAAAGGTTAGAAGGTTGCAACGTCTATTGGTGAAATCATACTACGCTCGTCTATTAGCAGTCCGCAAAGTAACCCAAGATAATCAAGGAAAGAAAACAGCAGGAGTCGATGGAGTGATAGCAATATCCCCAGAACAAAGGCTAAATCTAACCGAAGAAATCAAGGGAAAACTTAAAGCAAAACCGTTAAGAAGGGTATGGATTCCTAAACCCGGCAGGGATGAAAAACGTCCACTAGGAATACCAACCATCAAAGACAGAGCTAGACAAGCGTTGATTAAATCGGCACTCGAACCAGAATGGGAGTCAAAAATGGAAGAAACCAGCTACGGTTTTCGACCCGGAAGGTCTGCCCATGATGCAATATCGAGGATATACCTTAGCATCAATAAAAGTAGCTACTTCGTATTAGATGCTGATATTGCCAAGTGTTTTGACCGAATTAATCACAACTTCCTACTGTCAAAAATTCATTGTCCCACTGCCTTGAAAAGAGACATTAAACAATGGCTCAAAGCAGGAGTATTGGATAATGGCGTATTTGAAGAAACAGAAACAGGGACACCACAAGGAGGGGTAATAAGTCCACTACTAGCCAACATCGCACTGGATGGAATGGCAAGATTAATTGAAACACTATTCCCCAAAAAGGGTAGTAAAACTCAAGCTGTTCTAATAAGATACACCGATGACTTTGTGGTGATTTCACCATCACTCGAAATCATTGAACAGTGCCAAACTGCCATTTCTGAATGGTTAAAACCAATTGGATTAGAACTCAAACCAGAAAAAACCAGAGTGTCTCATACACTCAACCCCATTGAGTACAATGGGAAAACTGAAGAACCCGGTTTTGATTTTCTAGGATTCAATATCAGGCAATACCCAGCAGGAAAATACAAAGCAGGGAAAATATATAAAGGAATACCCAAAACATTTCTAACACATATTAAACCTAGCCAAAAAGCAGTTAAAGCCCACACAGAAGCGATTAAAGGTGTAATCAAAAAACACAAAACAGCACCTCAATCAGCCCTGATTAGTCACTTAAACCCAATCATTAGAGGTTGGGCTAACTACTACTCAGGAGTAGTATCCACAGATACCTTCAATAAACTAGACAATACAATCTGGTTAATGTTAAGGGCATGGACAGTATCAAGATGCGGTAAATCAAACTACGAAAAGCTGAGAAACTACTTTAGACCGGGTACAGTTAAACTTAGCAATGGGAAAGAAAGACATGAAACTTGGTTATTTAAGACCAAAGATGGTCTTCATTTATGGCAACATAATTGGACACCAATTGTCAGACATACCCTAGTACGCCCCGAAACTTCACCTTACGACGGAAATTGGACTTACTGGGCGACCAGAAGAGGACAAGCAATCGACACACCGACAAGAGTAGCCAAACTACTTAAGAAGCAACAAGGCAAGTGTAGCCGATGTGGGCAGTATTTCACACCATCGGATTTAATTGAAGTTGACCACATTCACCCTCTCAGCTTAGGCGGAAAGGATGAATATAAAAACCTTCAATTACTACACCGCCACTGTCACGATGATAAATCGGCATCTGATGGAAGCCTAAAATCATCTGGTTTGACATCAACAGTCAACCTAGATAATACAAGGTTAACCAAAGGAAGTCAAGCTGTATCCTTAACAAGGGAACAGTCAAACTAGGAGCCGTGTGAGGTGAAAGTCTCACGCACGGTTCTGAATGGGAGGGGAGGTCGGTGACGACCTTCTCGACCCCTAATAATATAATTTCGTCGTCAATCCTATGATTTTGCCAGGTAGTACCGTTCGAGTCACCAATCCCGATGATACCTACTATAAATTTGAAGGTTTAGCCCAGCGTTTAAGCGATGGGAAAGTGGCCGTTCTTTTTGAGGGGGGCAACTGGGATAAGTTAGTCACCTTTAATCTCTCGGAATTAGAAGAACTAATTATTGCCCCGGCTAAAGGCAAAAA
The DNA here is from genome assembly GCF_050500235.1 of Microcystis protocystis FBCC-A270. NCBI lineage: Bacteria > Bacillati > Cyanobacteriota > Cyanophyceae > Chroococcales > Microcystaceae > Microcystis > Microcystis protocystis. The sequence goes on along the minus strand of NZ_CP191407.1, from coordinate 2,400,348 downwards.
ATAACCATGCGTCCACCCTTACCGCAATTAGCCACGGATAACCGCCATCCCGATCATATCGCCGAAGTTATCGAGACGACGACGACCGAGTTCTTAGCGCAATGTTTGGAACCAGAGGAGTTAAACTTTCCTTTTATGCCCGCTTTTGGTAGTTGGGTAAAAGCCTACGATGAAGAAACGGGTAATAAGATTTTTGGGATTGTCACCTTTGCCACCACTGCCCCCATCGATTCGGTACATCGTGCTAGAGCTTTGGGGTTATCTTTGGCTGAATTGCGGGAACAACAGCCGCAGATTTTCGCTATGTTAAAAACGGAATTTCGGGCAACTATTGTCGGTTTTGAAACCCTATCCGGACAATTTAATGGCAATGGTTCCGGTCGAGGTTATATCTATCAATATATTCCTCCCCGCCCTCCACAAATTCATCAGGCAGTTTATCAATGTGAGTCGTTAGAAGTGGTTTATTTTAGTGAACAATTAGACTTTTTAAGAATTTTATTACAGGTCAAAAATACTCCCGTGGAAGCTTTGGCAGCCGCTTCTATCCGTCAGATGTATCAATTGCGTCAAGCCGATCGACAATGGTTAGTGAATGTGGGCAGACAGTTAAGTGTTTTACTTAAAGATGATTATGATCGCTTGCGTTATATTCTCAGTCAAATTCATATTAGTCCTTAGATGATTCGGCGTTGCTGATTTTAATTATGAATTGTCTTCTGAGCAATTCTTCAAACTCCAAACCAAGTTAACTTGTGGATACTTTGTACAATTAGCATTCATATCTGGATTGCTGCAAAACTGATACCTGATAAATGGACAACTCTTATTCTCAATTAACCGAAGACTTGCTGAAATTGGTGCAACATTTGCCCCACTTAAAAGATGGCAAATGGATTCAAAGATCTCTGGAAGCAATAGTCAGAATTGCCGAGGAGGAAATCGATCGCCTCGATTGGAAAATTCTAACCTATGCGATCGAAGATTTAGAAAAGGGATTTCAGGTATTTTACCCCTACCGTCACATTCGTAAACTGACCATTTTTGGCTCGGCACGCATCAAACCCGATAGCAGTGAATACCGTCTGGCAGTAGAGTTCGCACGCTGTATCAGTCAATACGGTTTTATGGTGTTAACCGGTGCTGGGGGTGGCATCATGCAGGCAGGGAATGAAGGCGCCGGACGGGAAAATTCCTTCGGATTAAATATTCAGCTACCCTTTGAACAGGGGGCTAATCCTTATATCATAAATGATGCCAAATTAATCGATTTTAAATATTTCTTTACCAGAAAACTATTTTTTCTGCGGGAAAGTGACGCAGTAGCTTTATTCCCCGGCGGTTTCGGCACCCAAGATGAAGCCTTTGAGACGCTTACCCTCTGTCAAACCGGTAAATACGGACCTGCACCCCTAGTATTAATTGATGAGCCTGATGGGGATTACTGGCAAACTTGGCAAGAACAAATTAGTGAAAATCTGCAAAAAAGAGGACTGATATCCGCCGAAGATCGGAATTTTTATACTATTACCAACGATCTAAACCACGCTTGTCAAACAATTCGCCACTTCTATCGGGTCTATCACTCCAGCCGTTTTGTGGGAGAATCCTTTGTTATTCGTCTTAATCACGAACTAAGCGAGGAACAGATCGAACAAATTAACCAAAACTTCGGCGATATCCTAGTTAAAGGGAAAATCGAACCCAGTCAAATTCTAGAACGAGAGAATCGGGATTCCAGCCACCATTTACCTCGTCTAGTTTTTTACTTCAACGGCAAGAGTTACGGACGCTTGTATCAATTAATTGATCACATCAACGATTTAAGTCCTGTAGTTGCCCTTGAAGAGCATCCCGAGAGAAAATAAATACTAGGCCAGAGTTTCTGGACAGTATCCTAAACCCTTAGTAAATTGTTGCCGAAAAGCCTCTATATCTTGCTGATCCGGGGTACCATGGGAGACGATCGCCACTTGGTAACGACGCATGACATCAATGGGGGATTGTCCCGTTTCCAAACTCCAAAAAACCATCTGGAGACGCATTTCCGGTTGATAGGGAATCCCTAACTCATTCATGTAGGCGCGAAAATCCCCGTGTTGGCAAGGAGTAAGCATTTGATTAAACTTTACCTTGACCACCCAACCGTTAATCTGATGAATAACCGTCATGACGGAGGAGGGTAGATGAGTCATCGATCGCAGGTATTCGGTGACTCGTAGCGTTAAACTAGCGTTAGCAAGAAAATAGAGATAGTCCATATTGGCCGCTGGGATGTTGGCTAACAGTCACGATTAGTGTTATATCTCTAGTCTGACGATAAACCGTTCCAGATACCAAGGGGAGAAATCCCCGATTTAGTGAAGTTCGCCTGGGTAGAATTACCCGACTTTTGCGAAGATCTTTATGATGATAACGACGATGATCCCTGACCAATCACTCTCCAGCTACGATTATCACCTTCCTCCGGAGTTAATTGCCCAAAATCCCGCAGAACCCCGAGACAGTTCCCGTCTTTTGGTGGTAGATTCTCCTAATAGTCATAATTTGGCTATTTTTCGGGATTTACCTACTTGGTTAGAGCCGGGGGATTTGTTGGTTCTCAACGATACCCGCGTGATTCCGGCCCGTTTATTTGGTCGTAAAACCACCGGCGCACCCATAGAAATATTACTATTGGAAGAACAAGATAACTATCGTTGGTTATCTCTAGTGAAACCAGGAAAACGCTTTAAAGTCGGTTCAGAAGTCCTTTTTTATCCGAAAACAGGGCGAACGGAAAACAAAGAAAAATTATGGTTAGCGAAAGTAATCGATCGAGATCTGAACACCAGTGGTCGTCTGCTGGAATTTCAACGTCATCCCGGACGCAGTTTTTGGGATATGTTGGAGGAGTACGGTCATATTCCTTTCCCCCCCTACGTCACCGAATCGGAGGCGGAAGAAGACCGTTATCAAACAGTTTACGCTGATAAACAGGGTTCTGTAGCCGCTCCCACGGCCGGATTACATTTTACTCCCGAATTATTCCATAAGCTCGCCCAGAAGGGTATAGATACCACCTATATCACCCTTCATGTGGGAGTGGGAACCTTTCGCCCCGTGGAAGTGGAAAATATTACAGAACACCTAATGCACCGGGAATTTTTAGAGATTTCCGCCGAAACTGCCGAAAAAATTGCCCAAACAAAGGCTAGAGGTGGCCGGGTTATCGCCGTAGGAACTACGGTAGCTCGCGCCTTGGAAGGGGCAATTAAAGAAACTAAGAGCGATAAAGTAACCGCTTTTCAGGGAAAAACGAATTTATTTGTCTATCCGGGTTATCAATGGCGAGTTATCGACGGCATGATCACTAATTTTCACCTACCCAAGTCCAGTTTGATGATGTTAGTCAGTGCCTTAGTCGGACGGGAAAGACTATTGGCATTGTATCAAGCAGCTATCCAAGAGCGTTTCCGTTTCTATTCCTTCGGTGACGCTATGTTAATCCTACCCAGCGCTTGCAGCAGTAATCGGTAAGTAGTTGGACAAAATTACATCCACACCCCAGAAAGAAGGAGGGCTAGAACTGCGGAAAGGGCAACAGGAAAGGGGAAAAATATGTATAAGCGGCCCGCGCATCTAAATTGGTCTAGGTCGATTATCGAACCACCTCTAGCCTGTTGTCTATCCTAACCAAGAAATGAAAAGAAAAGACATTAAAATCGGTCGCCGCTATTCTAGCAAACCCCTGCAAATATTTTTAATTATTGCCTTCATCGTCGCCGCTCCCTTTGCTATTTTTTATCTTATTGCCTTGGCCTATCTCTGGCAAGGCGATCGACTTTTGGCCGCGGGGGAGAAGGAATCGGCTCTGTCTGCTTACCGAACTGTTTTATCTTTTGACGAAAATTCAGTCCAAGCCCATATAAAAATCGCTCAGGTCTTGCAAAGTCAAAAACGCTATTCTGAAGCCTTACAAGCCTATGATCGTGGCTTTATCGTTAATCATAAACCACCGATGGAACCCTCCCAAAGTAATTATTTAGTGGCTTTGGGGGATATCTTCGCGCGGGAGGAAAAATGGTCAGAGGCGATCGATGCTTACCAAAAAGCAATGATCATTAAACCAACTTTTAAAGCGCAATTTCAGCTAGGAAAAGCCCTTTATAGTTTACAACGTTGGGATGAGGCGGCGAAAGCTCTGCAAGCAGCGGTTTTTCTCGATCCTAGTCAGGGAAAAGCCTATTTTTATCTGGGAAAAGCCTACAGTGAACAGCAACTCTGGCCAGAGGCCAGTTATGCCTATCAGCAAGCTCTAGAATTGATACCTAATCAGGGTGAAACCTACAAAAAATTAGGAGAAACCCTAGCAAAACAGGGAAAATGGCAGGAAGCAGAGCAAATATATCGACAGGCTTTAATTTACGCTCCTAAAGATGGGGATATTTATAATTATTTAGGTAAAGCTTTAGCGGAACAGGGAAAACTAGGGGAAGCCATGGCAGTTTTTCAACAGGCGCGGCAAATTAGCCCTAAAAATGCTAAGATTTACCAAAATCTCTGTTATATCTATATCAACAACGGTCAGATCGATGAGGGTCTAAATTGGTGTCGGCAGGCCGTAGAAATTGATCCCAATTTATCAGAAGCTAGATTTATTTTACAGGAAATCCAACGGGGGCGATTAATTCACGACAATCCCGAATTATTAAAAATGCCAGAGATAATTCCCAGTGTTAAGAGTGATCCTCTGGTGAATTTAAAACGCTCAATTGTTAAAATTGTCATTCGCGGCAAAAATAAAAATGGTATCGGCACTGGTTGGTTATTAAAACGAAATCAAGACACAGCTTGGATCTTGACTAACCGCCATGTGGTGACGAATTCCCGTCAAGAAATCGATGCAGAATCCCGCATTTTTGTGGAGTATTATAGCCAACCACCCCAAGGAAAAATCCGCAAGCGTTCAAAAGCTAAAATTCTCCACATTACCCCCCCTAACGACTGGCTCGATTTAGCAGTATTAGAGGTAAAAAATCCCCCCCCAGATTTAAAACCTTTAGCTTTAGCACCCCTACCAATTGCCCCTAATCAACCAGTAATCTTGATCGGTAATCCTTTTAATCAAAAAGATTGGACTGTCAGCAAAGGCACGGTTAATGATAATAACGAAAAATCCTTAAGTTTGTCCATGTTTGTCGTTTCTGGACAGTCGGGAAGTCCAGTTTTAAACGATAAAAATCAAGTGGTGGGAGTGATTTCCCAAGCGGGTTTATTTTGTCCCAATCCCTCTACTCCTAAACCCCTAGAAAATGCCGTTAAATTAGGCTGCGGTTTAGCAATTCCCATTGACAGAGTGCGAGAAAGGTTAAGGGAGTGGGGAACTTTTTCAGTTATCAGTAATCAGTAATCAGTGGATAGTGGATAGTGGATAGTAGTTAAGCTGTTCGTAATTTAAATTGCTTGTTGAGACGAGGCAAAAGGCAAGAGGCAAAAGGCAACAGTAAAGGGATTGGGGGAGGTTCGGCTAATCTAAGAATAAGCGGTTTAAATGCGTCTTAGCTTAGTGGATAGTGATCGATCACTGGTCACTGATAACTGATAACTGATAACTGGTCACTGATAACTGATAACTGCTATGCTACTCTAGGCAGAAAACCATTCGATCGAGAACACCGTGGCTAACCAAGAAGCAACTTCCCCCGCTATTCGTACCCCCTTATACAACTTAATTGCCCAACAAACCAGCAAATTTACCCCTTTTGCGGGTTGGGAGATGCCGATACAGTTTAGCGGCCTAAAAATCGAACATAATGCTGTCCGCAACGGTGTCGGGATGTTTGACATTTCCCACATGGGCAAATTTATCTTAACTGGAGATAATCTGGTTCAATCTCTCCAAACCCTAGTTCCTTCTAATTTAGCCCGTTTAAGGGCAGGAAAGGCACAGTATAGCGTTTTACTTAACCCAGACGGTGGCATAATCGATGATATTATCTTTTACTACCAAAGCGAAAGCCAAGGCGTATTAATTGTTAATGCCTCAACCACCGATAAAGATCGAGAATGGATTTTAGGCAATTTAGAGGGATCGGGGGTCAAATTAAAGGATTTATCCCGAGAAAGGGTCTTAATTGCCCTGCAAGGACCAAAGGCAGCGACAATTTTACAGCCCTTGATCGGGGAAAAATTAAGCGATTTTGGCCTATTTAATCACTGGGAAAGCCAGCTTTTCGGGGAAAAAGTTTTTATCGCTAGGACCGGTTACACGGGAGAAGATGGGTTTGAAATTATGGCCCCCCCTGAAATCGGGCAGCAACTTTGGACAGAATTCTTAAATTTAGGGGTGACTCCCTGCGGTTTGGGGGCCCGGGATACCCTGCGTTTAGAGGCAGCTTTAGCCCTTTATGGACAGGATATCGACGATAGCACGAGTCCCCTAGAGGCTGGCTTAAATTGGTTGGTTCATCTGCCAGAAAAAGGCGATTTTATCGGTCGCAATGTCCTCGAAGACCAAAAACTTAATGGTGTCAATCGGCGCTTGGTGGGATTGCAGATGTCCGGCAAACATATCGCCCGTCACGATTATCCGGTAGTATTCGCTGGGGAAGTGGTGGGTAAAGTCACCAGTGGCACTTTATCACCAACTTTAAACACAGCGATCGCTTTAGCCTATCTTCCCACACCTTTCGCCTCGATCGGACAGGCGATCGAAGTGGAAATCCGCGGCAGCACCCACCCCGCTACCGTAGTCAAAAAACCCTTTTATAAAAGTAAAAAGTAACGTAACTACCGAGGTCTTGACAAATTAGGAAAAAACCAGAACTTCCCCCTTGAGAACTTGAGTAAAAACTTGTTTGTTCCTTGTTCCTTCTTAAGTCCGTCTGTTGAGGAGGCTGAGAACTATTCTGAGTATTTAATCCCAGTCTCCTCTCCAGCTCGGCTATCTTTTCCCGCAGAGCTTGATTTTCCTTGTCTAATGCATAAATGAGATGCTCCCGAATTGACTCTTCAAAGCCTTGCCGTCGCCAAGACTCCTACGAATGATCAGCACTGATGATCACACAAAGTCGAGAAGAGCAGCTTATCTTCTTGCTTAACATCCTAAACTTCCAGAAGAGCCGCTTATCTTCTTGCTTAACATCCTAAACTTCGATTGTCACTGCCGAAACTTACCTATATACTTGTGAACAAGTTACAACTATAGAGTAAATGCTAAAGTTTTCCCTTTAACATTTCTCTGGAAAATACTTTGAATAATTGAATACCTTGGCTTATATACCGTGATTTTATCAAGGTTATTTTGAGTGCCAATAAGATAGTTGTAATTGCTAAATGACAATAAATCATAAGCTTTCGGGAAATACCGAAAAAAGACCTGGCTGGGTTCCGTCGCTCCTAGGATAACCAGATAGTTATCAAACACAATTATTGTCCTCAAAACAAGGAAAAAAATGCCGAAAACTCAAAGCGATAAAATCGCTCATCCTATAGCCGTTGTCGGAATGGGTTGCCATTACCCTGGTGCCAACCAATTAAGCGAACTTTGGGAGAACATTTTAGCGCGTCGTTGTCAATTTCGCCAGTTTCCCGATCAACGTTTACCACTCTCGGAATATTATGATCCCGATCCCGCCACTCCCGATAAAACCTACGGAACACGCGGGGCCTTCATTGATGGCTTTCAATTCGACTGGATTAATCGTCGAGTTCCCAAAAAAACGGTCGATGGAACCGACATCGTGCATTGGTTAGCCTTAGAAGTGGCCAACAAAGCGATCGAAGATGCTGGGTATCGTCGAGATACCGTTCCCACCCAGAAAACTGGAGTCATTCTCGGCAATTCCTTAACTGGAGAACATACTCGCTCGAATGTGATGCGGTTACGTTGGCCCTACGTACGAAGAGCCTTGCGGGCTGCTGCCGAAGTCAAAGGACTGTCTGGAACAATTGTGGAAGAACTTCTCGAAACAATGGAGAAATTCTATAAATCCGTTTTCCCACCCATTACCGAAGATACCCTAGCTGGGGGACTGTCCAACACCATAGCCGGACGAATCTGTAACTTTTTTAATTTTGACGGTGGTGGTTATACCGTCGATGGCGCTTGTTCCTCCTCCCTAATCGCCGTTGTCACTGCCGCCAACGCTTTAAGTAATGGCGATTTAGACATGGCCTTAGCCGGTGGCATTGATATCAGTCTCGATACCTTTGAATTAATTGGTTTCGCCAAAACCGGCGCACTGACGGCTCAGGATATGAAAGTGTATGATCGCCGAGCCAGTGGTTTTGTTCCAGGAGAAGGATGTGGTTTTGTTGTCCTCAAACGCTTAGCGGACGCACAGGCCGATGGCGACTACATTTATGCCCTGTTGGACGGCTGGGCGTTGTCCTCCGACGGCAAAGGAGGCATTACCGCACCCTCTAAGGTGGGACAGTCCAAAGCCCTATTAAGAGCTTACGAAAAAGCCGGTTATAGTCCCCAGTCTCTTCATTTTATTGAAGGACATGGAACCGGAACCCCCGTAGGCGATCGGGCTGAAATTGAAGGGGTAGCCCTAGCCATGAACGCCTCGAAACCTGCCCCCCCTCGTTCCTGTGGCATGACTTCTTTTAAATCCCTAGTTGGTCATACGAAAGCAGCGGCCGGGATCGGGGGTTTCATTAAAGCGGTCATGGCGGTTAATCAGCGGATCGTTCCCCCTACCGTTAACTGTCAAGAACCGAATCCCGTTTTCGAGGAGAGCGCCCAATGTTTATATCCAGTGCAACTAGGGGAAATCTACCCGGAAACGGAGATTTTACGGGCGGGAGTGTCGGCGATGGGTTTTGGAGGCATTAACTCCCATGTGACCCTTTCTTCTGGTGATGCACCCTCCCCCCGGTTAAAACCCAGTTTAGACCAGCGTTCGCTTTTAGTCTCCAACCAAGATAGCGAAATCTTTGTCTTCGGGGCTAATTCTCTTGCCCAACTGCTGGAATATCTGCAAATTTTCTCAGAACAAGCCAAAGGGATGAGTTTAGCAGATATGGTGGATTTAGCAGCGCAGAATGCTCAAACATTGTCCCCTCAGACTTCAATTCGCGCCGCCATTGTGGCAGAAAACCCCAGAGAATTACTGGAGCGCTTGGAGCATTTAATCAACATTCTTCACTCTCAACCCCCAGCCGAGGGAGAAACATATATATCCCAGCGAAAAGACATCTGGCTCGCCCATCAAGTGCAGCGTTCTCGAGTAGCTTTTCTCTTTCCAGGACAAGGTTCACAAAAGCTGAACATGGCCCGGACTTTGGTGGAGCGATATTCTTGGGCAAGAGAGTTAGTGCAACAGGCAGATTTATGGCTGATTGAATCTGGTTTTGAACCGATTAGTCCATTAATTTACCGTCCTCTTGACCGCGCTGTTAACCAACAACAAGTAGAACAATGGTTTAACGCTCTCACCGATGTTGCACCGCAAGCAATCTGCTTGACTTCACTACTGTGGAAGCATTACCTGAAAAGACTTGGACTGGAACCAGTGGCACTAGGGGGTCATAGTTTGGGCGAATTGACTGCTTTTGAAGCGGCTGGTGCTTATGATGAAAAAACCCTCCTTTGCTTTGCCGCAATGCGGGGAAAAGCAATGACAGTTAAGGGCGATTCTATCGGGACAATGGCGAGTTTAGCTTGCTCGGATGCCACCGCGCAAAAGCTCTTACAAGGGATTTCTGGTTATGTAACCGTTGCTAATATCAATAGTCCTCAACAGACGGTTATTTCTGGAGAAAAAACCAGTGTTGCTGCTGTTTGTGACCTGGCATTAGCCCAAGAAATTCAAGTCCGCCAACTTCCGGTAGCAAATGCTTTTCACTCCCAAATGGTGGCGAAAGCAGCTGAATATTTGCGAAAAGAAGCTCCCATTCCTGAGATTTTAGAACAGGTTTCTCTGCCTCTATTTACCAGTGTCAACGGCCAGATAGTTAATTCAGGACTCAACTTAAAAGAACACTTTGCTCATCAGATTGTTGCTCAGGTAAATTTTGTTTCTCTGGTCGAAAATCTGAAGAATAAATGTGACTTGATAGTTGAAGTTGGAACGGGAAAAGTGCTTTCTGGTTTAGTAGGAGCAATAGTTCCTTCTCCCCTCTGTTTTCCCCTAGAGTCAAAACCGGGTATCGCTCGCGATTTGAATACTTTTTTAGCCGCTTACTTTGTGCAAGGAGGTGAAGTCAACTGGCAAGCGTTGTATGAACAACGACTGGTTCGTCCTTTTGTCCCGGCTGCTGAGCGTCTGTTTGTTGATAATCCCTGCGAACGATCTTTTCCGGTATCTCTTGAAGAAATTGAGTCGAGTTCTGCCTTCTCTTGGAGAGAAATACAACAGTCATCACCAAATACGGCTCTCGCTCATTCCTCGAATTTTTCCCAACCAGAAAGTCTTTTTGCAGATGATGAACTAACAACAGTCTTAGCAAATTACCTGCTGGAACGTGGTTCTTTTCTCTCTGAGTTAATCAGTGCCGATATCCAAAGCTTACCCTTTGTAAACACTCACAATGCCTAGAGGACATTATGACTTATTCTTCTGACTCCAAACAAGCAGTTGGCAATCAAGAGATTGTTAAACTTCTCTCCCATTACTTCTCTAACCGAAGCCAGTTTTTGTCCCAAGTTATCAAAGCAGATCTTCAGTCTTATATTTTGCTTAAAAGTCCAGCAACTAATCTGATTCCCTTTCAGAGCAGTGTTCAGGTAAATAGCCCAGTTAATAGTAATGGTCATAGCACTGTTAATAGTAATGGTCATAGCACTGTTAATAGTAATGGTCATAGCACTGTTAATAGTAATGGTCATAGCACTGTTAATAGCAATGGTCATAGCAATGGCAATAGCAAGCGAATCCCAGAAACAACAGTAATCCAAACCAATTTAACTGTTGAAAAACGTTTAATTGAGTTAGTTGCCGAAAAAACTGGCTATCCAGTAGCCAGCATTAATCTTGATGCCAAACTACTAGATGATTTGAATTTAGATTCCATCAAAGCTGGCGAGTTAGTAGCGACAGCCGCCAAAACCTTTGGTGTGAGCGGAAAAATTGATCCTTCTGCTTTAGCTAATGCTACTTTGCAAGAAGTAAAACAGGCTATTGATGCCGTTGTTTCTGTGGAAATGCTAACGGAAGTTCCTGAGCAAATAGAAGTTGCGCCTCTGGTTTTGCCGCCTTCAGATTCCCTTGATATTACCCAAAAATTACTGGAATTAGTCGAAGAAAAGACTGGGTTTCCTAAAGATACCCTCAGCCTCGATTTGCGTCTTCTTGATGATTTAAACCTCGATTCTATTAAAGCAGCCGAGCTAGTTGCTACAGCAGTCAAACAAGTGGGAGCAACGGGAAAACTAGATCCCTCAGCCTTAGCGAATGGAACTTTAGCGGATGTCATTGCGGCGCTGGAGAAGGTATCAAACCAACCCTCTGTCAAAACTGCCGCTTCAGAGAAAACACCAGTGCTGCAAGGGAGCCAAAATAATCCTCCCCCGGAAAGCAACTGGGTCCGTAACTACGCCATTGAGTATGTGCCTCAACCTCTGACTCCTCCGACAATTGCCACTGATTGGTCACAAGCTCAAGTCTTAATTGTCTCTGATGCTGCCACATCGATTGCTAAAATTCTTACCAAGCAATTAGAGCAATTGGGCGCTCAAGTCCAACAAAAGACCTACGCCGAAATCGCAGCGGCAGAACCCGCCAGTATCGGTTCATTCTCCCACTATCTAGGGATTTTACCCGGTGTTTCCCCCTTGCCATCGGAATTACCCCTCGCCGCCATGGTAACTCGCCTCAGCAGCGTTGCTACCATTAGCCACGCCAATCCCTCGGCAACTTTAGCTTATGTTCAATTTGGTGGGGGGCGTTTTGGCACCAGCGAGGGAGAATACCATCCCGCAGTCGCTTCAGCCGCGGCCTTTGCCCGCAGTGTTCATCTAGAGCGCCAAGAAGCACGAGTCCGGGTAATCGACCTAGCGGCAGCAATTGAACCAACCCAGGCCGGTAAATTAGTAATTCAGGAACTAGCCGGAGATGAGGGGATTACAACCGTTGGCTATGATGCGAGACAAGTAAGGCTAATCCCCCAAGCTCAGTTACAGCAGCCGATTGATTATACGCCCCGTTCCCTCACCTGGTCGGCCTCAGACGTAATTCTGGTGACAGGTGGAGCCAAGGGAATTACCGCCGAATGCGCTCTCGCTTTAGGACAAGAAACGGGAGTGAAAATGGCTTTGGTGGGGCGAGCAGCAGTGCCAGCAGCCGGAGATAGCAACAGCGAAATTGCCCAAACTCTCAAGCGCTTAGCAGCCCAAGGACTCACCGGTGCTTACTATCGCTGCAATATTGCCGACCCTACCGAGGTTCAGCAGTTAGTTGACCAAGTGACCCAGGAATTAGGACCCATCACGGGAGTAATTCACGGAGCCGGACTCAATCAACCCCGTCGCGTCGAACAAGTTAGACCCCAAGATGCTCAAACAGAAGTCTCACCCAAACTTTTGGGAGCTTACAACTTATTGCAGGCATTAGCCTCTAACCCACCCAAGCTCTTTATCGCTTTTAGTTCGATTATCGGCGTTACCGGAATGCCTGGTAATGCTTGGTATGCCTTTGCCAATGAATCCCTGTCGTTGCTGTTACAACAGTACCAACGGCAACACCCCCAAACCCAGGTGCTGGCGCTTGCTTATAGCGTTTGGGATGAAATCGGCATGGGAGCGCGTCTTGGCAGTGTCAAGCATCTAGAGCGCATGGGGATCAAGGCGATTTCTCCCCGTGAAGGAGTAAGCCGCTTTCTCCAGCTTTTCCAAACCGCACCAAGCACCTCACAGGTAGTGATTACCGCTCGTTTAGGTGGCTTAGATACCTGGTTACCAACCCCCTTACCCGCTCCCACCGGACTGCGCTTTATCGAAAATGTCCAATATGTGGAACCACAGGTAGCCTTGACTGTGCGGACTCATCTGAGTTTAGAGAAGGATCTCTATGTCAAGGATCACCTTTGGCGCGGTTCTTATTTATTCCCCACCGTGTTTGGGTTATGTGCCATGGCCCAAGCTGTAGCTTACCTGACAGGGACCTCAAACCCGCCAATTGTTCGCCTGGAAGATATTTCTCTGCGACGACCAATAGTCGTTAATCCAGAGACTGGGGTTGAGATTCAAATTGAAGCAGAAATTGCCGAGGCTACCAGCAATGGGGAACGTCGAGTTAAAGTGGGTATTTATACCGAGCAAACGGGCTTTTCTCTGGCTCATTTTTCTGCCAATCTCATTCTCGGAGAGTTGACTTCTGCTTTTCAGGAAAAACCCGAATTAGGCCAACCTCTCCCAATCGCTCCCAAAACCGATCTCTACGGGGATTTACTCTTCCAGGGAGAACGTTTTCAACGCCTAGGTGAAATTTACACCCTTAGTGAAAAACAGAGTGTCTTCCGTTCCCACGCTCAACTTTCTGGAGAAGATTTATCCAATCAAAGCTTTAGCAAAGGATTGAATCAGTCTTTAATCCTCGGCGATCCCTATTTTCGCGATGTCTTGCTCCAATCGGTACAGTTGACCATTCCCCAAGATATCTGTTTACCCGTGGAAATTGCCAAGATTGAGCGATTTAAACCGGCCAGCAGCGATCAAGGTCGCCGCCTTGTCACCGTTAACCTATTGGCGCGGGAAGATCGGGAGTATATTAGTGAAGTGATTGCTACCGATGAGCAGGGGAACCTAATTGAACGCTTGAGTGGATATCGCCTACGGATTCTCGAAGAACACCCAGAAAATCCGACGGCGGCTGAGTTAGTTAATCCTGAAATTCGCGATCGCCAACACCTGCGACAAGTGTTACAGACAACTTGCCAGGGATTAGAGATTCCACCGCCTACCGTTGCGCTTGGTTATGCGCCTAACCTGCAAGGGAAATCCTTAGAACAGCGCCGCCAACAGGAAAAACCCATTGTAGAACGCGCGCTGAAAACTAAGCTAGGACTCAAACCCGAGCAAAAACTTGTTTTCGAGCTTGAGTCTCTCCCCTCTGGTAAGCCTCAACTGAGCGGGACACAAGTTTCTGGGTTAAATGTTTCTTTATCTCACTGCGATCGCTATTGTCTCTGCACTGTGGCTGAAACTCCCCAAGGTTGTGATATCGAAGCAATTACCCCTCGCAGCACCGAGGACTGGGTCGCCCTCTTAAGTGATCGCCGCAGTCAACTGATGGAGCAATTAGTGCGCCAAGGAGACACCCAAGAGCGGGCCGGTATGAGGATTTGGTCAGCCACAGAAGCAGTTCGCAAAGCTTTAAATGGTAGTGATCCGCAATTTTGTCTAGTGGCGAAACAGGGAGATGGAGTCTTGTTATCCACCTCAACCCCGGAGGGCGAGTCTCAAGTGCTGACTGTCCCTGTTAAGTTAACCCGTCCACCGGAACGGATGGTGGCGATGGTGGTTTCCCACACCCCAGTGTCTGTACCCACAGAAGCTAATTTCCAGTCTCCTCAAGCAACGGAAGCGGCGATTATCCCAGCGACGCCTGGGAAAATTGACAGCCATAGCTCTCGCTACACCCATGATGGCCCGCAAGGACAATTAGTCTATGAGCAACGCTATCAAGTCAGTTTCAAAGATAGTGGTAGCATTAGCCGTCATGTTTACTTTGCCCAATATTTTCGCTGGATTGGCAAAATTCGGGAATTGCCGATGGAAAGTATTGCCCAGCAAATGTTAGCCGACTTCTTAACCGGAGATTGGGGCATGGTTACCAATTCCGTTAGCCTGCGAGTTGTGGGAGAAGCCACCTCCTATGATGTGATTCAAGCGCGAGCCTGGGTGGGCAATATTGTCGGCTCTTCCTTTGAGACTTACATCGAGTTTTGTAAGGTACTGCCCGATAATTCCCTAGAGCGTCTGGCGATTGCCGAAGTTAAAGCCACTTGGGTGCGGTTAGTCAGCTATGGAGTTCCTGCTCCCATGCCTTTCCCGCCCTATCTCCAAGACTATTTGGCTCGCTTTGCCGCTGACAAACCCGCCAGCCTTGATTTAAAACACCCAGAAACCCTGCCTCTGGCTCCCCTACCCGCCAGCCTTGCTTCCCTCAAGCCGGGGGCTGTCATTGATGACATTCCACAACAAGAAAGCCGCTATGGACGGTTATTGCGGTCTGAGGTCTTCCAAACCACCCTGGAAGAATCGAATTTGGTCGGTAATGTTTACTACGGCAATTATTTCATCTGGCAAGGACGCATTCTCGACCTGTTTCTTTACTCAGTTGCTCCCGAATATTTGCGGATTTCTAATCCCTGTGGGGAAATGGTCTGTCTCTATACCCGCATGGACTATCTACGCGAAGCGATGCCTTTTGACCGCATTCGCACCCTTCTCTATGTGCGTTCAGTGTCCGAGTGTGGCGCATCCTTCAACTTTGAGTTCTTCCGGGAACAGCCTGATGGCACTTTGGAAAAACTCCATGTCGGTCAACAAGATGTGGCTTGGGTGGAGCGGCGAAAAGATGGAACGGCTGTAGCCGCACCCTGGCCCGAGGCGGTGAAGCAATCTTTAGTCGCAAGGGCGACCACCAGGGAAGCCGCTCTGTTAATGGTCTAGAAAAACCTGCTCTCTAGGATGGGGGGGAAACCCATCCTCAGACCAACCTACTGACTAGATTCTGCTTTCTCACTTTTCTCTATCTATCTGCCCAGGAAAATTTGTCATGTACAAGCCGAATAAATCATTGAGAAGCCAACTCCGACTGATCCACATTTTGGCATCACTTCTGTTAGGGATTTTTATCTATTCCCCCTGGCGCAATCATCCAGGAATGCTGATAGCCGTCGGGATTGTTGTCTTTCCCCTCCTAAGCTTCACTGGACTTTGGATGTGGCAAGGGCGACGCATCGAAAAATGGTTAATGGAGAGCCGAACCATACTTTCCTCAGAGGATTCTCCCTCTTAATTGAACTAACTTAACGTAATTCTGGTTCTTCGGTGTGTGTTATGTAATAGACGGGGATTATACGCGATGAAAACCTTTGTGGTTGATCTAGAACGAACTAATCAATTAAGTCTCTTGTCAGATCAGGATTTAGTCGATTTATGCCCCCCGATCAAACCTTAGCAAGTAACGAAGAGCCGGATTGCATTGCATCTTTCATATTCTGATCTGACAACGCCGCAAGGATTGCATTGCATCTTTCATATTCTGATCTGACAACGCCAAATCCCGCGTTCCTTTTAAGCTGGATACCTTGGCACTGAAGGTAGCTACCCACACTGTTTTCGGTTTAGTTAAGTTGAGTTGAATTGAGGTTTTTCGCTCGCTTTCCCCTAATAATCCTCCCAGGTAATGTCTAAAGCCTGTTTTTTGGGCTTTGGTTTTGAGGCAACCATCGAAGCGTTGACACCAGTTGTCAAAGCAGGGGGGCATAGCCGATGGAGTGTTCTCTCTCATAGGGGCAGTCTCGATGTGAAACGTTAATCTGTCAATGATTATACCTTGATTGGCCTTTTGTTGTCGTTTAAGTCCCACTAACCCAGCTTAACTTCTTCTTAAAATCCTAAACATCTCTGGTCTTATCTCAAGAGTTTAGAGAAACTAAGACTCAGAGACATTCCAAAACTAAAACAACAAGTACAAGGAGAAACCAATCATGGAAGAATTTTTGATCAATTACGTCAACGGAACCCCAGGAAATGACCTCTTATTAGGCAGTACAGGTAATGATGCTATTGATGGGGATGCTGGCAATGATATTTTAGTTGCTGGTTTGGGTGATGATGCTCTTAACGGCGGCGATGGCAATGATGCTCTCTTTGGCGGTGCTGGCACTGATGTTCTCAATGGCGGTCCCGGTGAGGACACAATGTTCGGAGAGGAGGGACTTGATGCCATGTTTGGCGGTGATGGTAACGATGCCATGTTTGGCGGAGCCGGTCAGGATGCCATGTTTGGCGAAGATGGTAACGATGCCATGTTTGGTGGGAGTGGGATTAACTCCATGGATGGAGGTAATGGTAACGATGCACTCTTTGGCGGTCAAGACAACGATATTCTCAATGGAGGTGCTGGAGACGATGGCTTGTTTGGGAATAAAGGCGATGACGTTCTCTTCGGCGAACTGAACAACGATGTCATATTCGGCGGTGAGGGAAACGATCGTCTCAATGGAGGAGATAACAACGATGCGATGTATGGCGAAGCAGGAAACGACATCCTCATTGGTGGCAATCACAATGATATTCTGATCGGTGGAACAGGAGATGACATTTTGATTGGTGGTAATGGCACAGACGTTCTTACTGGTGGTAGTGGTGCTGATTTGTTTGGACTTTCTTCCGCAGGAGGAACTAAAATTACCGACTTTGTAGTCGCTGACGATACCCTCTTCGTTTCTGCTGCCGATCTCGGCGGTGGAATCTCCCCAGAAAATGTGGTGGCTGTCGCTCAGTTTGTCATTGGTACAACAGCTACTAATGCTAACGAACGCTTTATTTACGACAATACTAATGGGTCTCTTTACTTTGATGCTGATGGCATTGGTGCGACTCAGCAAATTCAGATAGCAAGTCTAGCCTCTGGTCTCACCTTGACTAACAATGACATCTTTGTTGTTGCCTAAAATAATCTTAACAGCAATAAGTTGTCGATTATTGCTGTTATTTTAGTACAATTCAAAACCACAAAGGAAATGGCAATGAAAATTTTCAGTCCGCGTGTGCATGGGTATCTAGACTATTTCGTAGTTATTGCTTTTTTGTTCGCCCCCATGCTTTTCAATTTTTCTGGCATACCAGCGAAGATGTCTTATGCAATTGCTGGCGTTCACCTATTGGTGACAATAAGCACGGATTTCCCCCTGGGATTAATCAAAGTAATTTCTTTCAAGTTACACAGCACCATTGAATTTATCGTGCCGTTCATTCTGATAGTCCTACCGTGGTTGCTTGGTTTTGCCTCTATTTCTTCAGCTCGTAATTTTTACTTGGCTGCTGGAATAACCATTTTTATAGTCTGGCTAATAACCGATTATAAAATTGCTAGATAGAACAAACTCGAAATACTCTAAGTCTTGATTAACCCCATCTCTCTCTCAAAGGAGTTTAAAATGTCCCGAACACAATCAAAATCTCTCGAATATGATGTAGTCATTATGGGTGCTGGTTTTGCTGGCCTATGTCAAGCGCGACACCTGATGCTCAAGATTCCCAATATCAAAGTTGCTCTAGTGGATCCTCGTCCCGAACAACGCACAGATAAGGACTTAAAAATTGGCGAGTCCACCATTGAAATTGCCGCTCTTTTTCTCGCTAAAGAATTGGGACTACATGATTACCTAATTGAAAATCATGCTCCCAAACAAGGGCTTAACTTTCACTGGCCCAAAAATCCAGCAAAAACTGAAACAATCGACGACTACTATCATGCTGGCTCGAACCGACAAGTTCCCATTCCCTCTTTTCAAATCAACCGCTCCAAGTTTGAACAAGACTTGCTAAAAATGGATAAAGCCATGGGAATCAACTTCTATAACGGGCAAGTTGTTGATGTTGATTTAACTCCTGGCGATGCCATTAAAACAGTTAAAATCAAGGTAGGCGATGAAAGAATGGAACTGCAAGCCAAACACGTTATCGATGCAGCAGGACGCAAATTCATCATCGGACGCAAGACTGACAACCTCCTATTTGGTCCAGAAAACTTAATGGGATTAAACACGGGCTCTGCCTGGGTGCGAGTCAAAAATGTAGATCGTACCATCTTTCACAGTGGCTACGATCCTCTTAATGCCTCAACCAGCCATTATTACTCGACTAATCACTATTTTGGCGAAGGACATTGGCTGTGGATGATTCCGATTGACACCCAAACAATGGAATTATCTATTGGCGTGATTCATCACCATGATGTGATTAATTCTACTCAGGTAAACAGCCGGGAAAAATTCCATGATTTCCTGCGAAATAACCACCAAATTCTTGCCAATATTATTGACAGTGGAGAAGCAGTAGATTTCCACTATTGGCCGAGGATTTCTCACACAAGCAAAACCCTATTTTCTCCCGATAATTGGTATGTACTTGGCGACGCTGCTTACATCTTCGATGCTTTCTATTCCTACGGAACCACCACGATTGCTTTAGCCATTGAAGGGATAACGGAGATTGTGCGGGCCAAACTGGCAGGGGAAGAATCGGCGGAACAAAAACGGGCTGCTTACAATGAGTTTAACTTAGCCTACTCCCGTAGTGTCAACTGTCTCTATCGGGGACACGCCAAACAGTTAGGACAAGCCAGTGTGATGAGTTGGCGCATTTACTTTGAGTATATGTGGTGGTTTGGGGTGCAAGTTCCTATGTATGTAGGTAAATGGCATTTGGACCTCACCTATATTCCCATCTTTCTCAAAACTCTAAACAGCAATATTGATGGACTGTTTGCTGATTTAAATGAACAATTTACCGAACTAGCAGACAAGGATGTCAATATTGGCTTGATGGATTGTTACCGGGGCGATCAACTTTTCAAGGGTTATCACACTCTCAAACACTTTGATGACTTCCTAGAAAATACCAAGTTTGAACCGCGGCGGTGTAATGTTTTTGCTGGTTTAAAAGCTACCTGTTTTTATGCCGCCCTCTGGTATGCACTCTTTCAATGGAAAGGATTTGGTATTCAAGGTTGTCTCAATCCCCGCCATATTTACCATTTCTTGCGCCTATTAGGGTTATCAGGACAAGCAACTATCGGCGAGTTAATTTATAAGTTTAAAACCAAAGGACTGCCCGCCAACAGCGAAATTGAAGCGATGCGTCAAGAGTTTAAAACTTATCAATATCAACCAAAACTCCAGCCTTGGCTGGCAGAAGCTACCAATTCTTAAGGATTTTGACTTGCATCAAATTCAACGCTCTTCTCTCAATCATCTGTGAGTGTCAATTACCTCATCAACTATCAAGGAGTTAACCATGAATTATACCATTACTCAATCCCGAGAATACGATGTTGTCATTATGGGAGCAGGCTTTGCTGGACTGTGCCAAGCACGACATCTCATGCTCAACATCCCTAATATTCGGGTGGCACTAATCGATCCCCGTCCCGTTGAACGTACAGACAAAGATTTAAAAATCGGTGAGTCTTTAATCGAAGTTGCCGCTTTATTTCTCTGCAAAGAGTTGGGACTACATGATTATTTAATCGAAAACCACCCCCCCAAATCTGGTCTCAATTTCCACTGGCCAAAAGATCCAGCAAAAACAGAAACCCTTGATGATTATTATCATGTCTGGGCAAACCGTCAAACTCCAGTGGGGTCTTTTCACCTACAACGGGCTAAATTTGAGCAAGATTTACTGGTGATGAATTGTCAGATGGGAGCCGATTTTTACGAGGGACGGGTCAAAGATGTCGCTCTTACTTCAGGGGATGAGCTAAAAACAGTTTATTCCAAAGTTGGCGAGGAAAATATTACCCTTCAAGCCAAGCACGTCATCGATGCCGCAGGCAAGAATTTTATTATTGGACGCAAAACTGATAATGTGCTTTCTGGTCCAGAGAATCTCCTGGGACTCAATAATGGTTCAGCGTGGCTGCGGGTGAAAAATATCGACCGCACGATTTTCCACAGTGGCTATCATCCCGAAGGCGCATCTACCAGCCATTATTATGCCACCAATCACTATTTTGGCCAGGGTCACTGGTTGTGGATGATTCCGATTGATAAGCACTCGATGGAACTATCTATTGGCATTATTCACCATCACGATGTTATTCCCGCCCAGAGCATAAATAACCTGGAGAAGTTTTCCAATTTTCTCAAGAGCAATCATACTATTCTCTCTCGATTGATTGAAAGTGGGGAAGTAGTTGATTTTCATTACTGGCCGAAAATTGCCCACAAAAGCAAAGTTCTTTTTTCTCCTGATAACTGGTACGTTATTGGGGATGCTGCCCATATTTTTGATGCTTTTTATTCCTATGGAACGACCATGATCGCTTTTGAGGTAGAAAGTGTTACAGAAATTATCCGTGCTAAATTGGCTGAGGAAGCAGCAGCAGAACAAAAACGATCCGCTTACAATGATTTCAACCTAGCTTATGCTCGTACTGTCAACTGTCTCTACCGAGATCATGCCTATCAACTCGGTCATGCTAGTGTTATGAGTTGGCGGATTTATTTCGAGTATATGTGGTGGTTTGGTGTCCATGTTCCCACCTATATTGGTAAATGGCATCTGGACTTAAATTTTATCCCCCGCTACGTGACAATTGCCGATGGCAATGTTAATGGAATTTTCGCTGATTTATGTCAGGAATTTCATCAATTAGTGTCACAGGGTGCTAATATTGGTTTAATGGATGCCTATCGGGCCGATCAATTGCTGGGTGGTTATGGAACCTTAAAACACTTCGACGATTTCTTAGAAAATACCAAGTTCGAGCCTCGGCGCTGTAATGTTTTTGCCAGCATGAAAGCCGCTTACTTCTACATTGCTATTTGGTATGCTCTCTTTCAATGGAAAGCTTTTGGCATCGCTGGTTGGTTAAATCCGAAACATTGGTATTACTTTGGTCGGATGTTGAAGCTATCGATTCAAGCCACAATCGCCGAAGTAATTTATAAGCGCAAAACCCGAGGAATAGCTGATAACAGCCAAATTGAGAAGATGCGTGAGGAATTCAAAAACTATCACTATCAACCGCAGAAGAAATCGCCTTCTGTTGTTCAAAACGTGGTCGGTGAAAGAGTAACAATTGAGTCTTTTCCTGCTTAGTAGGAGCGAATAGCTGTCACTGGTGTCAACTTAAGCAAAGCCAAACTATAATCTGTCATGGCGAGACGGCATTTTTGTCAATCCCCCCCTCGCTATGACATTCAAAAAATCATCATTTTTACTTAATTTGAGACTAATGATCGCTGTTCACCCGTAAAATTCCTGCTCTTAGTTGAGGTAATTATCATGGAATTAGCCACCTTTGTCTCATCCCAATTCATCTTAGAGCCTAATGAATTGCGCCGGGGAATTAACCGCATTGGCTTGAATCTTTCCGAATCAGAATTCAATGCACTCGTGCAGGGGAACTCAGTTGACTTGGAAGGTAGAGGACTGAGTGAAATTGGCTCAATATTTATCATGGCAGCCGCTGTTGCTCCACTTAATTTAGGTAAGCCGAGAACGCTGCTTAAGTTTTCTGATTTACCGACTCTTGTTGAGCCAAACATTCCGCCTGAAAATGCTAGTTGTCCTGGAATTCCGATTTACTGTTGGCTCTCTGACTTAGACAAAAAACGTTGTGTTTATCTCACCTTAACCGATAGTAAACCAGTTCTCCAGATCGGGTCTTAGCAGAGAATTTTATCAGTTAACTAATGAATCATAGGGAAAAAAGATGAAATTTTGGCTACTCGGCGGAATACTTATTACTTTGGTGGCACTACTGGTACTTTTAGGACTGGTTTACCAGCAAGTTGCCACAATTAAAGACCTAAGTAAGTATCCACCACCTGGTCAATTGATAGATGTAGGGGGTTATCGCTTGCATCTCCACTGTAAAAGTCAAGGTAGTCCCACTGTGGTGATGGATTATGGACTAGGGGGAATATCTCCCCTCTGGCATTGGGTTCAATCGGAAGTGGCAAAGTTCACCTCTGTCTGTGTTTACGACCGCGCTGGCTACGGCTGGAGTGAACCCAGTCCCCATCCTCGCACCAGCCTGATTATGGTTCAAGAACTACACACTCTACTAACAAAAGGGGGAATAGCCGGGCCTTATTTACTGGTGGGTCATTCCTTGGGAGGGTTGAATATGCGCCTGTTTGCCAGCCAGTATCCTTCAGAAGTAGTGGGAGTGGTTTTAGTGGATGCGGTACCGGCAAATGTCTATAGCCGTCTGGGGAATGAATTTAGGAAAAATATGGCAGCAACGCGGCAAATGTTTCGCAGTTTATCCATCATTTCTCGCCTGGGAATCTTGCGCCTCCTGCTTCAACTCAAAGGCAGTGATGTCGCTCCCGAATTTGTCCAAAAATTGCCCCCGTCTGTACAATCTGTTGTTTTAGCAAAGTTCCTACCCCAAAGCTTTAATACTGCCTTAGCCGAAAGCGCATTAATGAAAAAAGATGCTGCATTGGTCAGTAAAACTTCCTTTCCCTCTCACTTACCCTTAGTCGTAATTTCTCACGGACTGAATATGTTTTCCGGGCAAAATGTAGAAGTGTCTGAGTCTATCTGGCGGCAATTACAGGCAGAAACCTCCCAGCTTTCGACTTCGGGAAGCTTACAAATCGCTCACAGCAGTGGTCATAATATTCATATTGATCAACCTGAATTAGTTGTTGATGCAATCAGGAAAATCTTACAACAGACTAACCTCAAGGAGAAGACAAATGAAAAACTCTAAAATTAAAATACTGCCCCTTGTTCCAAGCATTATAAGCTTAACAGTTTCCCTATTGCCAGGAGCAATCACTCCCGCCAATGCATCTTCTTTAAACTGTGGTTCAGGGAACAATTGGATTTCTAATTGCTCGAGCCAGATCTATAATTTTTTCAACACAGTTATCGTTAGTGCTAACTTTGGCTTTAGTCCAAATAATTTACCAGATTTTACCGCAATTCTTCAGGGAAACACCCAGATTTTATTAGGAAATCCCGTTGATGCCATTATTGGCGATCCTTTACTGGGTAATGTAGGCAGTGTTGATGGTATTGCCGACGTAGTTCAACTGGAAGTCTTCCACAATATATCTTCAGGTACTACTCCTTTTGTCCCCCTGATTACTGCCTTAGCTGGGGATGGAGTGCCGGATTTAGCTCCGACTCCTTCAGGGTCAACTTTACCCTATGTTTCCCTTTATTCTGCAGTAGCTATCAGCTGATAGATTTATCTATAACCGAGCTAACGCCACTTTATTCTTTGATGTCGATGGTGTAGGCGGAATCGCTCAAATTCAGATTGCTAAACTATCATCTGGACTTGATTTGACTAACAATAACATTTTTGTTAGTAATAACTTCGCAGTCTAAGCAGCGGCGTTCAACTTTTTATTTAAAGGCAAAAGTTTATGTTCAATTATCGCGGCAAAACAGCATTAATCACGGGAGCATCATCTGGGATTGGCGAGATATTCGCCCGCGAGCTTGCTAAACGTGGCATGAATCTCATTTTAGTAGCACGAACCGAAGAAAAACTACGCACAATAGCAACCGATCTTTATCAAGTTTACGGTGTCCGCACTGAAGTAATTGTTGTCGATCTCAGTCGTGAAAATGCTGCTCAGGACGTTTTCAGCGCTGTCGAGGAAAAGGCACTTACTGTAGATTTACTTGTTAATAATGCCGGGTTTCTTAACTATGCGCCCTTCGAGCAAATTCCCCTTGAGCAAGATCACGCACAGGTGATGGTTAACGTAGTGGCTTTAGTTGATTTAACCCATAAATTTATCCCAGGAATGCTGGCTAAAGGGGAAGGAGCGGTAATCAATTTATCCTCTAGTGGAGCCTTTCAGCCCATGCCTTACATGGCCGTTTATGGAGCGAGTAAGGCGTTCGTCCTCTCCTTGAGTGAAGCGCTTTGGGCTGAGTATCGCCATCGAGGACTAAGGGTTTTAGCACTCTGTCCTGGACCGACAGCAACACGATCTTTAGTTAAGATCTTTGATGATGAGAGTGCCACCTCTCCTCAGCGGGTGGTAGCAGTTGCTCTCAAAGCTCTTGAAGACGGGCGCAATTATGTCATTCCCGGACTAAAAAATTACTGGCTTGCTCACAGCGTTCCTCGCTTAATGCCACGCAGTATAACCGTGCAAATCTTGGAACGAATAACTCGACCGAGAAGAAAAGACCTCAATGAAACCAGATAATTAAAGAGAGTAAAGCTTCTTATGAAATCTCCACTTTTTGTCAAACCAACTAATTGGCTACTTATTACCTGTCTCACCACCGGGACTATGGCAAGTGGCGCTGTAGCGACTTATTCAATTTGGCGCTATCAATCTTTAAAAACAACATCCCCGGCTGTCGCTTCCACTACTCCGAGAAAGCTGAAAGCCGTGGCGGCTTTAGGCTATGTAGAACCGGCGGGAGAAACAATCAAGATTTCTGCTCCTGCTTTTATGGAAGGGTCTCGCATTAATCAACTGTTGGTAAAACGGGGGGACCAGGTTGAAGCTGGACAAGTTTTGGCTATCCTCGACAGTCGGGATAGACTGCAAGCAGCACTAAAACAAGCACAGGACGAAGTTCGCATCTCTCAATCCCTTTTAGCTCAGGTAAAAGCTGGCGCAAAACAGGGGGATATTATTGCCCAAAATGCCAGATTTGAAGGGACTCGCTCCGAATTAGAAGGGCAAATTATCACCCAAAAAGCTACTATTGCCAGTTTAACGGCTCAATTACAAGGGGAAAAAATGGCTCAGTATGCCACTATTGAGCGCATTAAAGCTGAGTTTCACAATGCTCAAAAAGATTGTCAGCGTTACCATACTCTATACCAAGAAGGTGCGGTCTCAGAGCAAGAACGCGATCGCTTCTGTCTGATGGCTCAAACTAGCCAAGAAAGTCTGCGAGAAGCCAACGCTAATTTAAGTCGAATTGTCACCACTCTAACCGCAAGAATTGATGAAGCTGAAGCTAATCTTCAGCGCACGGTAGCAACTCTAGATCAGAAAATCAAAGAAAATCAAGCGACCTTAGATGCGGTTGCGGAAGTCCGTCCCGTAGATGTTGAAGTTGCTCAATCCCAATTAATCGCCGCTAAAAGTGCTGTCCAAAAAGCAAAAGCTGATTTAGATTTAGCTTTTGTCAAAGCTCCCAAAGCGGGGCAAATTCTCAAAATTTATACTTGGCCTGGTGAATTAATTGGTGATAAAGGCATCCTCGATCTCGGTCAAACCAGTCAAATGTATGTCACTAGCGAAGTTTACGAAACCGATGTGAGTCGGGTTAAACTAGGACAACGGGCAAAAATTACCACCGATGGATTGATTGGGGAACTAAGGGGAACCGTCGCTGAAATTGGCTTACAAATTGGCAAAAAAGATGTCTTGGGTACCGATCCAGTTGCTGATGCAGATGCGCGAGTGGTGGAAGTCAAAATTCGTCTCGATCCATCTTCTAGTAAGAAAGTGGCTAACTTGACTAATTTACAAGTCAATGTGGTGATCGATACGAACAAAACTAATCTTTAAAAGAGCTATCGAAAAATTATAACCCAATCACAGCCTGCTTTTAGGTTGTGCGCTAACTAAATAGTTCTATATATGAAATGAATACCTATTTAGTTAAATTTCTTATCTAGAAAGACTTTTAGCCTTGAGATAATGTTAGGTCAAAGTCTTAAATAAGGAGTAGTATTTGTCAACAAGTCAGCCGCGAGCAATCTAGAATCTTTAGGAGGAGCAAAAGATGAAAATATTCCACGGGAAGTTACCGACAGCTTGGTTGCAATTACGCTACCAAAAAACCAGGTTACTGGTGGCTCTATCGGGGGTTATTTTTGCGGTTGTAATTGTCTTTATGCAATTGGGGATTCGGGATGCTTTGTTTGATAGTGCTGTTCGGCTTCACCAAGCTCTACAAGGGGACTGTTTTTTAATTAGTCCTCGTACCACTTCACTGATTGGCATGGAAAGTTTTCCTCAACGGCGATTACTCCAAACCTTGGCTTTTGAAGAAGTAGATTTTGTCAGCCCGATTTATTTAGATTTTGCTCAGTGGAAAAACCCTGAAACTCGTAATTATTGGCGTAATATATTCGTGATTGGATTTGATCTTAAACATTTGGCATTTGATTTACCCGGTCTCGCAGAAAATATGGATCTATTAAAACTTCCCGATCAAGTTTTATTTGATCAAGATTCTCGCTCTGAATTTGGTCCTATTGTTGCTGATTTTGAAAAAAAGGGATCGGTTATTACTGAGGTTAGCAATAAGGGTAACAACCGCAAAATAGAAGTCGCTGGCTTATTTAAACTGGGAACTTCTTTTGGTTCAGATGGTAATTTAATCATGAGCCATTTGAATTTTTTAAGAATTTTTAGCAACCGTTCTTATGGATTAATTAATATTGGCTTAATTCGTCTAAAACCAGGAACTAATATCAATAAATTTATCGAAGATATTCAAGCATATTTACCTAATGATATTAAAGTTTTATCAAAGCAACAGTTGATTCAATTTGAGAAGAATTATTGGCAAAGTAGTACGGCGATTGGTTTCATTTTTAATTTAGGTGTTATCCTGGGAATTATTGTTGGAATTGTCGTTGTCTATCAAATTCTCTATACAAATGTTTCGGAACATCTTTCAGAATACGCCACCCTAAAAGCGATGGGCTATCGTCATAGCTATCTCTTATCAATGGTTTTACAACAGGCTTTTTTAATTGCTGTTCTCGGATATATTCCAGGTTTTTTGATCGCTAATATTCAATATGAGTTGACTAAAAATGCCACCTTATTACCTGTCAATATGTCGCTTGATCGAGCGGTTTTTGTCTTTATCTTAACCTTAGTCATGGCCTTCGTTTCAGGAGCCACTGCTGTTAAAAAATTGCAAGATGCCGATCCAGCCGATATTTTTTAGAAAAAAGAAACAAATATCTATACCTCATCTCAAGGAAAGAGGCTGTCTATGGACGTTATTGATATTCAAAACCTCAATCACTATTTCGGTCAAGGAACGCTGAAAAAACAAGTTCTTTTTCAGATCAACTTAAAAATCACAGAGGGAGAGATCGTTATTTTAACTGGCCCCTCTGGTTCCGGAAAAACAACCTTACTATCCTTAATCGGTGGCCTACGCTCTGTTCAAGAAGGAAGCTTACAGCATTTTGAAAAAGAATTACGGGGGGCTAGTGAAGAACAATTAGTCCAAACCCGCCGTCAAATTGGTTATATTTTTCAAGCCCATAATTTGTTACCCTTTCTGACCGCAAGACAGAATGTACAAATGTCGATCGAGCTTCAGGAACATCTCGGCGGACGGGAAACAGAAGAACGCGCTGCTTTGATATTAGAAAAAGTCGGCTTAGGACATCGGATCGACTATTATCCAGATAGCTTATCCGGGGGACAAAAGCAAAGGGTAGCGATCGCGCGAGCTTTGGCCGGTAATCCCCCATTAGTTTTAGCCGATGAACCAACAGCCGCCCTCGATAGTAAAACGGGACGAGACGTGGTAAATTTGATGCAACGTTTAGCCAAAGAACAGCGCCGTACTATTGTACTCGTTACCCACGATAATCGGATTTTAGATATTGCTGATCGCATTGTTCACATGGAAGATGGACGCTTGTGCAGTTGCTAATAGCCATCTAGAGAAAACTCAGAAAAGGCACTCCTCAGCTTTTCGGCTAAGACTGGGATACCTCCACCGATAGATTCTGACACCAAATCTGTTTTTAATTGAGGAAACAACTTTTTTGTCTTAGCCTTAGTGGGAAGCTATTATATTTTCATGCTTGGCGGTGCCAACTTTGGCATCGAGAAGATTTCCTGAATCCTGAAAATGCAATCCCTAGACTTTACCACCCTCAGTGCCACTTGTGCCGAAATTGCCGCCCCTTGGCTGCCAGCCAGACTAGAACAAGTGTATCAAATTGATCGCCAAACCATCGCCCTCCATTTACGAACCTTCGATCGCAAGGGATGGTTAATTATTTCTTGGCATCCCCAAGGGGCGCGGCTGCATATTGGTGATCCACCGCCGAAAGTCCCTGATACCTTCACTTTCAGCGATCAATTGCGTCATCAACTCAATGGTTTTGCCCTGACAAAATTAGCATTTGTTGCCCCGTGGGAAAGAGTCATTGATCTGCAATTTGCCAAACGTCCCGATGATCCGGCGCTGTGGCATTTGTATATAGAAATTATGGGCAAATATAGCAATGTCATTTTAACTGCAGCTGACAATCAAATTGTCACCGTTGCCCATCAAGTTAATGCTACCCAGTCTAGTGTTCGCACCGTACAAACGGGACAAACCTATCAACTACCCCCCGTTTTATTGGCAACAGACCCCAGTTTAGAAGAATCCTTGAGCAGTTGGCAAGCGAAAGTTAGTTTAATCCCTAAAACTATCGAAAAACAGCTAGTTAGTACCTATCGTGGGGTTAGTCCCGTTATCGCTCGATCGCTGTTACAAAAAGCCAAAATTAACCCAAAATTAAACACGGATCAGTTAGATAATAATGATTGGGAAAAGCTCTTTTCGGCCTGGCAAGAATGGTTAAAAATCCTTGAAAATAAAACTTTTCAACCGGGATGGACGAGAGAAGGTTATACAGTTATCGGTGGGGAGATGCTGGCAGCGGCTAAAAATGTCCAAGAATTATTAAACCGTTATTATAGCGACCAAATTAATCAAGAAAACTTTCGACAACTACAGCAAAAATTAAACCAAAAAATCACCTCTTTACTGACTAAACTGCAAACTAAAGCGGCAGGATTTCAAACAAGACTAGCAGAATCTGCTCATGCTGATCGCTATAAAGAGCAAGGGGATTTATTAATGGCAAATTTACAGCAAATACAGCAGGGAATGACTAGCATTACTTTGGCGGATTTCCAAACAGGAAAACCTGTCATTATTCCTCTCGATCCCGAAAGAAATCCCGTGCAGAATGCCCAATATTTGTATAAACAACATCAGAAATTAAAAAGGGCCCGGTTAGCGGTGAAACCTTTATTAGAGGAAGTGGTCAGTGAAATTAATTATCTTGAACAGGTGCGATCGAGTTTAAGTCAACTAGAAAATTATAGCAGCAGCGAAGATTTAGAGGCATTAGACGAGATACAAGAAGAATTAATTCAACAGAAGTATCTAGAAAGCAATTACCAGCGTAATCGGGCGAATAACAAAGAATCCGAACCCATGCGCTTTACTACTCCCTCTGGAGTCGAATTATGGATTGGCAGAAATAACCGTCAAAATGATCGGCTAACTTTTCGTAGTGCCAGCGATTACGATATCTGGTTTCATAGCCAAGAAATCCCTGGTAGTCACGTTTTACTCCGTTTAACCCCCGGTACAGTTCCAGAAGCCGCCGATCTGCAATTTGCCGCTGATTACGCCGCTTATTATAGCCGCGCGCGCCATAGTGAACAGGTTCCCGTTGTCTATACCCGTCCCAAATACGTCTATAAACCCAAGGGCGCAAAGCCCGGTATGGTGGTTTACAAACAGGAAACAGTAATCTGGGGCTGTCCTCAGAGGGTTGAGGATTACCGCAAAAAATAATTTTTTACCAAATCGTTTACTTTTTTTTACACAAAATGGGTATTGTCTGTTACAATTTTTACTAGAGAGATAAATGCAGTTCAGGCGCTTGGGAACGCAAGAACTATATTTCCTCAGATTACAACAACAAACAACAGCAAACCAGTGGTAGCAGCCGATAGTCGAGGGAAAGACACAAAAAACCGACTATTTAGGTGATATTAAAGCGACCACTGGTATTTTATCTTAACCTAACCGGTTCTGTAACTCCGTGATCGTCCCCGTCTCACATTTTGTAGTGGTGCAAAATTAATTTCCATTCAGCCAGAAGTATAACCTAAATTAGGGCTTGCTGAATAATGGTAAAACCCTTTTTAATCTTTCAATAGGATTAGTTTGATCGAAAATTTGGGTACAAACCCTTCCTTTAGTGTAGGGTCGGGCAGCTTTAAATAAATATGTATTGTCAACTTAAGGAATTTTGTATTAAGATGTTGATACTCGGTCAAGCATTGTCAAAATGTTTGTACTAAAATACAAAGTTAAGCCAAAACCTAATCAGATAGAAGCCATTAACGAAGCAATACGGACAACCCAATTTGTTCGGAATAAAGTCCTGCGTTATTGGATGGATAATCCTGGTGTTGGCAAAACAGAGTTATTTCGGTACAACACAGCATTAAGAAAAGAGTTTAAATTTGTTGATGATTTAAACTCCCATGCTTGCCAGACTGCTGTAGAAAGAACCTTGCGGGCAATTACTCGTTTTTACGATAATTGCCAAAATAAAGTTAAAGTAAAGAAAGGCTACCCTAAGTTTAAAAAACATTCCCATTCCGTAACGGGCAGAAACTGCTGAACAACGAGGGCAAATGCTAGAGGCGAAATTGCGAGCCTTGCAGGTAGAATTAGATTAAATTAACCTAGTTTCTGGAGCGGACAAGACAGCTTTTTTCGTCAAGCACAAAGACACAAAGTTATACTACAGCGTTTCTCTCACCATTAAGATAACTGCTATAATGTATTCGCCAACTCTAAGTGGTCGAACAAAATTAAAGTTAACCGTGAGGCAAGGGAATAACCCAGAGGCAATAGTCAAGGCTCTCAGCTTTATTAATGTTTCTTAATACAAACGTATTTGTTGAGAGGGTTTCCGAGCAAATATGAAGCGTAAACTGATTAGGCATCGTCCCTAATTCCTGATGCTGACTGGGGATAACTGCCATGGGTTCCACTACTTAGAAAAAATTACCAAGTTTGTGTTGATCCCTCAAGGAGAAATTTTTATGGAAATATCTCGTCCTAATCAAGCAGAATTAACCGCCGAAGAACAACAGGAACTAGAAAAGTTGCGCGCTATTATCGAACAGGCTAGTGTTGATGGCGTGATCACTCAAGGGGAAAGGGAAAGAATTGCTCTAGCTATGAGGTCTGATGGTAAAGTGACCCTGGAAGAATTAGAGTTAGTCAGAACTTTAATTACCGAAAAAGTGAGCAAAGGGGAATTAGTTCTTGATTATCTTTAAACTCTGAAAAATCCGATAAAAAAAAGACGGGGTGAAAACCCCGTCCTATTTGTCAAGAATTATGACAAATCCTTGACTTGTGATACTAATTGTGCTACCACATCTTGAGCGCTACCAAAGAGCATAAAAGTTTTAGGATTGTAGAATAATTCGTTTTCTACCCCGGCAAAACCCGATCGCATACTGCGCTTAATCACGATCGTGTGCTGTGCCTTATCCACGTCCAGAATCGGCATTCCATAAATCGGACTAGCTTTATCATGACGGGCAGCGGGATTAACCACATCATTCGCCCCAATAATTAACGCCACATCGACGCGCTCAAACTCAGGATTAATATCATCCATATCGTAGAGCTGCGGATAGGGAACATTAGCTTCGGCCAGTAGTACATTCATGTGTCCTGGCATTCTTCCCGCCACGGGGTGAATAGCATATTTAACCTCAACGCCATTTTTTTCCAACTGTTCAGCCAATTCTCGCACTGCGTGTTGTGCTTGGGCCACTGCCATGCCGTAACCTGGTACAATCACCACAGAACGCGCATAACCGAGCATCATAGCCCCTTCTTCTGAATCAATAGCATGAACCGATTTATCGAGGCTAGAAGTGGCGCTCGCTTCGCCTCCGGCACTAGCACCTGTACCAAATGCCCCAAATAGTACACTAGCCAGCGATCGATTCATGGCTTTACACATGATCTGAGTTAGGATAATCCCCGACGCACCCACCAAAGCACCGGCGATGATCAACATACTATTCATCAGGATAAAACCGACTACGCTGGCGGCAAGTCCCGAAAAAGAGTTTAAGAGGGAGATAACCACGGGCATATCGCCGCCGCCGATGGGAAGCACGAATAAAGCCCCGAAAATTAGGGAAAGTCCCACCAAAGTCAGGAAAACATCGATCGAGGTGGGATTAAAAAAGAGATAGACACTACCCCCTAAAAAGGTGAGTAGTAAGAGAATGTTAAAGGGTTGCTGGAAAGGAAAAGTTACGGGTGCACCACTGATTAATTCCTGTAATTTGGCAAAAGCGAGGACACTACCGGTAAAAGTGACACCACCGATCAATATACCCAAAATAGCGATCAGTATCGAGTCAAAGGCAATATTTTCACCACTTTGCAGTAAACGCCAGTATTCGCCCATGGCAATTAAAGCACTGGCAGCACCGCCTAAACCGTTAAAAATCGCCACCATTTGGGGCATAGCTGTCATCGGGACTTTTTGCGCCGAAACTAAGCCGATAATTGAACCAATCACCAACGCTACGGCGATTAAACCATAGCTGAGGATTTCTTGATTGATTAAGGTGGCAATAACGGCGATTAGCATCCCGATGGCAGCCAGAAAATTGCCTTGACGGGCGGTAGCGGGGGAAGATAATTGTTTAAGACCGATGATAAATAAAATGGCGGCGAGTAGATAGGATAACTCGATCCCTGTGATCAGGGCATTATTCATGATTTAGCCTCTTTTTTCTTGAACATTTGCAGCATTCGATCGGTAACGACAAAACCACCGACCACGTTAACCATCGCCAAAATAACGGCAATTAACCCTAAAATTACGGTTAATTCGTGCCAATCCGTGCCTCCGGCGATGAGGAGCGCACCGACAACGGCGATACCTGAAATTGCATTGGCTCCCGACATCAGGGGTGTATGGAGAGTGGGAGGAACTTTATTGATCACCTCGAAACCGACAAAGGAAGCGAGGACAAATACCACTAAAGCGGTTAAAAGTTGGGCAGTCATTGGTTAAGTAAAAAGGGGATAGGGTTTGGGGATTGGGGTGTGGGGTGTGGGGTGTGGGGTGTGGGGTGTGGGGAGAACAAAGCTGCGCCTTCTGCCTTTTGCCTTTTGCCTTTTGCCTTTTGCCTCCTGAATCCTGATAGCTAAAAAGCGGATAACTGTTCACTGAGGGCGGATTTAATGCGTTGGTTGCGGATTTCGCCAGCGTGGGTGACACAGGCACTATCAATGATGTCATCGGCAAAATCGAGGTTTAAACTGCCCTCTTTGCTGACTAGAAGCTGTAGCAGCATTTGCAGGTTTTTGGCGTACATCTGGCTGGCATTGGTGGCCACTGTGGCAGGAAGATTAACGGCTCCGACGATTTTTACCCCATTAACGATGATTTCTCGTCCCGGTTGGGTGTAGGCGCAATTTCCGCCCTGTTCCGCCGCTAAATCAACGATTACCGACCCCGGTTTCATGGTGGCGATCATTTCTTTGGTGACTAGCAGCGGGGCCTGTTTCCCCGGTACTTGGGCTGTGGTGATCACCACATCAGCCCGCTTAATTGGTTCCGTTAGGGCTTGACAAATGCGCTCCTGTGTGCTAAGAGAAACCTCTTTGGCGTAACCGTTATCGGCGACGGTATCTTCTTCTAGGGGCATTTCAATAAATTTCGCCCCGACACTCTGCACTTCTTCTTTGACTTGGGGACGAATATCAAAAGCCTCCACCACTGCCCCCAAACGGCGGGCGGTGGCGCAAGCTTGCAATCCGGCAACTCCTGCCCCCAATACCAGCACTTTGGCTGGGGCGATCGTACCGGCGGCGGTAGTCATCATCGGGAACATTTTCGGCAGCTGCACGGCGGCGAGGAGTACCGCTTTGTAACCGGCGAGGTTAGCCTGAGAGGAGAGGGCATCCATGCTCTGGGCGCGACTACTGCGGGGAATTAATTCCATGCTCAAAGCGGTGATTCCGCGATCGGCTAATTTGGCAATGCGCCGGGGTTGCCGCAGGGGATCGAGAAAGCCGATGAGGATACCACCATTTTTCAGGCGATCGATCTCGCTATCGCTAGGAGGGACGACTTTGAGAATAATATCGGCAGTTTCATAGATATATTCGCCGTTTTCGCTCAGGGCGGCTCCCACGGCACTATAGGCACTATCGGCAAAGTTGGCACTAATTCCCGCCCCATTTTGGACAATTACCTCAAATCCCGCCTTGACTAAACGGGCGACGGTATCCGGCACTAGCGCCACCCGCGCCTCGCCTTGGTCACTTTCTTTGATTACGCCGATTTTCATGGCTGGGTTTCTCCTTAATAAGTCCTTCTCTTGTCTTATGCTGTTGGGGTAAGGGTTTCGTTAAATGCGATCGATCCCTTGGGATAATTTCGAGTCAAAATTGCTTTTCACTTCCATCCTAGCTATCCTCACCTTTCTGGCTCTTTTTCGGGCTGAATCTTAGGATTATCTTCAGAATTAAAGGGTTTTGAGCGGCATTGTTTGGGATTTTTTTCTAATGATGAGGTACAAAGTTTTCGTTCTGGGAAACGCCAAAACGGTTAACATTAGCTAGTCTTCGGTCTTAGATACCAGATTAGGCTATACTTCATATTGATGAGAAGGGCTGCAATACGTCTCGACAATCTCAAAGTTTTACAGTTCTTTTAACTTTGATCGCAATTCCTCTATTTCTGCATCTACTGCTGAATCCTTGAGGGTGGGTGGATGGGCAGTTTTACCCAGTAACATTCGTGCTTTTAGCAGTGCTAATTCATCATCCACATCGCTACTCGCTTCTAGTGAATCGATGTCAACCAATTCACCGTCAGCTTGACTACTGGCTTCTGACTGCATAAATTTTGCTTCCATGCGCTCAAAAGCTGAAGGGTAAATAGTATCTATACTGCCGATACTTTTTTCGTTAATCTTTCTTTCTAAAATTGGCAATTTTTCTTTCAGTTTATCAACTTGGATATTCAGTTTTTCCAGTTGATTTTTAATAATATTTGCGGTATTAATGTGATGTTTTTTCTTTATATTAGCTTCTCGTGCCAGAGACTCATCACCTTTATCTAGAGCGAGTTTAACTCTTTCTTCCCATTTTAAAACTTCAGCTTGTGCTTGGTTGTACTGTTGTTCGGCTCTTTTTTGTAAGGCAATTACTTCGATCCGACACTCCGCACTTCAAAATGTAGTATAAAGTAGCATAAACTCATTCAAGAAAAAATAAGTAAAAATACTCAGAGAATTAGTCCCAAAAAAGTGAGACAATCAAAAAGCTCAAAAATCTATTAAAGGTACAAAAATTGTCTCCTATCTCAGAGGTAAAAATTAAAAACCTAGATCACTTAGGAATAGTAGCCGGGCTAATTGACGAAATAGGAATAGTTGAAATAATCAACTCTAAATTAGGAATCGACCCCCGAGAAAAAATTTCAGCAGGAACAGTGGTCAAAGCTATTCTAATCAATGGATTAGGATTTGTTTCAAGACCTTTATACTTATTTAGTCAATTTTTTGAAGATAAAGGAATCGAAGAATTATTGGGAGAAGAAATAAAAACCGATTATATCAATGATGATAAAATTGGGAGAGTCATGGATGAATTATACAAACATGGACTGAATGATATCTTTATAGAAGTTGTCTTATCGGTCATCAAAAAATTTAAAATAGAGACAAAATATTCTCATCTAGATGCCACATCATTTCATCTAGATGGAGAATATAAAAGTGAAGAAAAAAAAGAGAAAGAAGAAGAGCTGCTCAAAGAAAGACCAATAATTATTACCAAAGGATATTCTCGTGACCATCGACCAGATTTGAAACAATGCGTCTTAGACTTAATAACAACCGAGGATGGAGACGTACCATTATTTGTGAGAGTCGGAGATGGAAATGAAGCGGACAAAGCTGTCTTTGGCAAAATCTTAGTAGAATTTAAAAAACAAATAAAATTTGACAGTATTATGGTCTGTGACAGTGCCTTATATAGTCAAGAGAATCTTCAACTAATTCAACATCTAAAATGGATAAGTAGAGTTCCCATGACGATAAAAAGAGCCAAAGAATTAGTCCAAAATTCAGAAATGGAAGAAATAGAGGCCAAGGAAAGAGAAAAAAGGGCAGAGCTAAATTTAGAAGGATATACCTGGAAAGAAGAAAAAGTGACTTATGGGGGAATCCAACAAATCTGGCTAATAGTAACCAGTGAAAAAAGACAAATAAGTGACTTAAAAAAACTAGAAAATAACCTGAAAAAAGAAAAAGACAAAGGGGAGAGAATTCTCAAGAGCTTGCAGAAAGAAGAGTTTGAAAATCCCCAACAAGCCCGATATAAATTAAGAGCAATTAATCAAAAATTAAACCTCGTTAAAATCCTAGAAATTGACCTAATTGCCAGTCAATCAAAAGACCATAAAACGATTTATAAAATTAGCGGCGTAGGGCAAGAAAAAACTGAAGAGATAGTCAGAAGAAGAAAGGAAGCAGGCAGATTTATTTTAGCAACTAACTTAGTTGATGAAGAAGACAAATTAGACTCAGCCGAAATGGTGACAACTTATAACTGGACTTCCCCGTTGACAAAAGGCCATAACCTATGCTGTAGGAGGGATTAAGAGAATTTCCGCCG
Organism: Microcystis protocystis FBCC-A270; assembly: GCF_050500235.1. Taxonomy (NCBI): domain Bacteria; kingdom Bacillati; phylum Cyanobacteriota; class Cyanophyceae; order Chroococcales; family Microcystaceae; genus Microcystis; species Microcystis protocystis. The sequence goes on along the minus strand of NZ_CP191407.1, from coordinate 2,363,219 downwards.
CCCCGTTACTGGGTACAAATCAGGGAAACTCCCAATAAATCTAACGCTTTTTGTTGCAGTTGGGTCGGTCGAGTTATCTTAGAAAAACGATAACTTCCCTCCCTAATCGTACATTCCACTGTATTCAAGCAAATTGTCCCCAGGTCTTCCAACAAAGTCCGAAAGCTATGCACAGGGAGGTTCTCTTGATTCCGTTTTTTTCTCTCTTTAGACTGAGCGGATTCACTCCGATTGGCTTTAATCACATTCAGAGAACCATCATCAATTTCTTCATCCTCAAATAACAAAGGAGCCAAGCACTGTTTTAAATGCCATTCCACATAATAAGCCAACATACATAAAAAGATATGAGCTTTGACTCTATCACCCTTATAATGATATATAGGACGTACCTTTAAATCAATTGACTTATAACAGCGAAATGCCTCCTCCACTTGAGACAAACTTTTATAAGCTTTAACCGTCGTCGCTGCATCCATCAAAGTTGACTCCAGAGAAGTTCTTAACACATACACACCATCCAAAGCCGTTTCTTGAGCGATTAATTCCAGCTTACGCTGATAAGAAAAGCCTTCTTCTGTTATCTCTAAGTTATAGTATTTATTGACCTTAAACTGATTAAGAACCTTGCCCACTCTCAAAGCTATCTTATCTTGACCCTTTAAAGCTCTTTTCTCCCTTTGAGTCGCCTGAACAATCAAATCTAGTTCCTTCTCTACCGCTTCTAATAATGCCTCTCTTTGTAGTTGATTTTTCTGGGCGATTAAGGGATTCCGACAAGCAATTAATCTTTCATCGGGATAATCTTCACTCTCAAATTCCACCAAGTTTACCTGATCAAATAATCCTAATTGAATCACTTCTACCTCAGCCAGTTTCCGAATTTGAGGCTTAGTTAAACCAGTAATATAGTCTAATCCTTCTATGGGTTTTACTAATTCGTTGATTTTCGAGTTGGTTAAAATTCCTCTATCGCTTACCCAGACAACATTCTCAATCCCCCAACCCTTTCTGACTTTCTCAATTTGTCCGCTTAAAGTAGCACCGTCTGAAGTGTTTCCTTCAAATACTTCTACCGCTATCGGACAACCCTTGGCTGAACAGAGCAGACCAAAAACTATCTGAGTTTTCCCTTTCTTTTTATCTCGGTTATAACCATATTTTCCCAGTTCACAACCATTTCCTTCTAGGTAGGTAGAAGTGACATCATACAAGACTAATGTTCCTGATTCTAAGTGTTTAATTGCTAGGTGCTTCTCAATTTTCTCTTGTTTTTCTAATAACCAATCTAAGGCGTTATATAATTCGTCTTCATCGGCTTTCTCTAAGTCTAACAATTGTCCTAAACTCTGACTACAAGTCTCGCTATTAAACCCTCTCGCTGTGGCTAGTTTCGATTTAGGATTGATGATTCTTGCCACAATCATCGCCACTACTAAGTTTCTGATTCGTGAGGATTTTTCACTGATTATTTTATCTAAACCTAATTTTTTAATCGTCTCTAAAATAGCCATCACATGACCATGAGGAAGACTTCTAATCACTTCAAAATGATTGGGAATGCCTTCATTCATGGACAGTGTTGCCCCTTTGAGAGCCAGTTTCAAATTGTCGATAATATCATCGGGTAATTTTGAGAGATTCGCCAGGGTTCTTTTTTTGACTTGATCTCCTTCTCGGTAGGACTCCCGAAGAAGAACGGCGGGGGGGGAATTACGGTTAGGAACTTTTTCTATATACATGGCTATCATTCTAGCAAATAGAGAGAATTCTTGTCCATTAAGAAATGTTACAAATTACATGGGTACATTAAGAAAAGTTAAGGGGCGTATCCATTGATGGATAAGGGTTTTCGGCTATTATAGTATATATGTATGGGGGAAGTTCAGTTATAAAAATCAACAGTCTTGTGAAAGAGGATTTAGATTTTTGAAAGAGCCTTTATTTTTTGCGGATAGTTTCTTTGTTAAAAAAACGGAAAGAATCGAGACAATGTTATTCTTGATGTCTTTCTGCTTGTTAGTCTATAACCTCGGACAAAGAGAACTAAGAAATAGCTTAAAAAGAGCAAAGGCTGGAGTCAAAAATCAAGTCAGTAAATTAACGAGTCGTCCCACAATGAGATGGATATTTCAATGTTTTCAGGGCATTCATATTTTTATTGTGAATGGGGTCAAGCAAATTGTCAATTTAACTGAAGAACGCCGTTTTATTTTAAATTTTCTGCCTTCATCTTGTCAAAAATATTATCTGTCATCGTTAGTCTAAATAACAAAGCAACAAAGTTGATAACAATTGAGTAATATGCTTATAGGAGAGTCACTACTCCTCGAATTGTTGTGACTTAGTTTAACTCTTCGAGCCGAAAAAATATTTGGCATTTTATGATTTCTCCTCAACATCTGATTGGTTGAGTATTTTTTTTGATTATTCTGATTTTTTTTCTTTGAAAAGACCTGTAGTTTTTTATACTTCAAAGTGAAGTGCGGAATATGGGTTCGATAATTGAGGAACGTAAATTAGATAAATCATCCCGCATAATAGTGATGGTTAATTATGACTAGCAATTAATATTCCCTATCTCAACAACAAAATTAATAAATAGAGACGTACCGTAGATAGTACGTCTCGACGCTCTCAAAGTTTTACAGTTCTTTTAACTTCGATCGCAATTCCTCTAATTCCGCATCCACTGCCGAATCCCTGACGGTGGTTGCTTGGGGTAAAGTGGGTTGACTAGAAGCTGTACCGGGTAATGTTCCCCCGGACATTTGTGCTTTCAGCATTGCTAATTCATCCTCCACATCGCTACCCGATTCTAGTCTAGCGAATTCCTGTTCGATGCCGACACCACCGATTTCAGCGATCGCTTGACCACGGGCTTCCGACTCGATAACTTTTGCTTCCATGCGCTCAAAAGCGGACATGGAACTACTGGTATCGATACTGCCGAGGGTTTTTTGGAGTTGTTCGTTAGCTTTTGCGGCTCTGGAGCGAGCTACTAACATATTTTTCTTGGTTTTTGCCTCAGAAATCTTACTTTCGAGCGCAATCAAGTTTTTTCTCAGACTATCTACCTGTACCGTTTGCTGATCCAGTTGATTTTTGAGAATGGCGGCGGTTTCCGTGAAATCTTTCTTGCGTTTAAGAGCTTCCCTGGCGAGATTTTCATCCCCTTTAGAAAGGGCTAATTTGGCTCTTTGTTCCCATTTATTGGCTTCTGACTGGTCTTTGCTGTATTTTTGTTCCGTTTGTCGCTGTTCAGCGATCGCTCTAGCAACCGCTTGACGTACCTGTACTAGATCCTCTTGCATATCACTGACAGCTTGCTCCAGCATTTTTTCTGGATCTTCAGCCTTGCTCACCATATCATTGAGGTTAGCTCGGACAACTCGGCTAAGGCGATCGAATAAACCCATGACGCTCTTGTTCCTCTCGGTGTGTACTAAATCAGTTAACTGTTCTTAAAATTTCCTATCTTGCCTAACGGCTTATTCTCTAATATAAACCACGAGAGCTAGGATAGGCGATAGGAGTTAGGAGTCAAGAGTCAGGAGACAGCTTTTTTCTCCCCACACCTCACACCCTACACCCCACACCCCACATCACTCATCCAAGTTTTCTTGTTTTAACTTGAGTAATTCCGCTTCAATTTGTTTTTGTCCCTCCAAATCTTGGAATTGTCGCTCTAAGGGGTCTTTATACCCGATTAAATCGGCTTGGGATTCGGCTTCTAGGACTTTTGCTTCTAATTTCTCGAAAATAGTACCCATCTGACTGCTGTTCAAACTGCCCATAATTTCTTGGGCTTTTTGACTGGCACTCGCTGATCGCAATCTGGCCAGATAAAGGCTTTTCTGTGCTTTCATCTCAGCATATTTGCGTTCAATTGTCAAGAGTTCTTTCTTTAACTTTTGTATAATAGCCGTCTGTTGTTGCAGGGAGGTTTGTAGGGGGGCGATCTGACTTTGATAGGTTTGCCATTGGCTGAGAGCTTGACGGGCGAGTTCTTCGTTACCGTGATGTAGGGCTAATTGGGCGCGTTCGTGCCAAGTTTGGGCGGCTTTTTCCTGTTGTTGTCGTTGGCGCTCGGTGCGTTTCTGGGTAGCGACGGCTGCCGCTAGGGCTTGTCGCATTTGGATCAATTCCCCTTCCATCGCCAAGATCGCTTTTTCCAGCAGTTTTTCCGGATCTTGATTTTCCTGAATCAGACTATTGACTTGGGCGCGAATTGCTTGGCCCATGCGCTCAAACAAACCCATTACCGTCCTCCCGATACCAACCCTAATAGTTTACCGAAGTGCCGCTCCTATCAATAATGATAGAACTAGGAACGGGGGACTGGGAGGGATCGGCTGTTTCTGGGGGTGCCGGACTACTGGGAGAGGGAGAAGGGGATGCTTGTAATTCTGGCGGTAACTGTTTCATTAACTCCGTGGCATCCTGTGGGTTTTGATTAGCCAGACGACGGGCTTTTTCCCGTTGAAAAAAGGGTAAATTAGCGGGTGATTCTTCTCTTTGGCGCAATTCCTCTAACATTCGTTCGTTAATGACCGCCGGAGAGGGGACGGGGGTGACTTGGGGCGGTGGTGGCGGTGGTGGGGAAACGAGGGAAGATACGGGCGGGGTATTGGGGTCCGGGGGGGCGACGGGTAAAGATTGCTGGATCTTACTGACGGGTAATGGATGGGCGGGTATGAGGGACGGTGGCGGATTCGGCGGTAAGAGAGTATTAGTCAGATTGATGGCGGTGGGGGGACTCTGAACCACTGGTGGAGCGGGAATGTTAGCGATCGGGCTAGTTTTAACGGGAGGAGCGGGAATATTAGCGATCGGACTGGTTTGAGGAGTTTTCTCTACTGGACGAGCGATCACTATCAATCGATCGAGGTGGCGGGAGTTATTTTTGTGCTGACCCAGCAGCGAAGTCTCAGCTTTCCTCGGGGTGGTGTTGGTTAACCATTGATTGAGACTGAGGAGACTATTAGCAATTAAAAAGATCACCATTGCCCGGATGCCCCAAGGGGTAAAAAAGACATCTTTAGCTGGGGGATAGACGTTAATGACAGTAGCTTCTAGGTATTCTGGTTCCTGAGCGGGATCAATGGCTGAACTGGGTTGATGGACGATCGAGAGGGGCAAATCTTGGGAGGATGGGGGTCGATCGGATTTCATGACGGTATTATAGGGTTATGCTGAAAAGTTAAGTAGGTAGGCGTTAAAAATTATCAGAAACCCCCCTTATCAAGGGGGGACTAAGGGGGGATCGGCACCCCCCTTATCAAGGGGGGCAGGGGGGATCGAACCTAAAATCCATTTTTAATTTAATTATAACCAGCTACTTAGGGGTTTTTTCGTCCTAGTCTAACGTGGTACTCTCTAGATTTTCCAGATGTCTTTACATTCTCTTGACAAAATTTTAGCGGTTATTACTCAACAGGCGGGTTGGGAAGAATATCGCCACTATGAGCAAGTGCTGCAATTATGGCCAAAAATTATTAATCCCCGTCTGTTGGAGCAAACTCGGCCTTTTTCCCTCAATCGCGGGGTTTTATCGGTGGCTACCAGTAGCGCCGCTTTAGCACAGGAATTGTCTTTACAACGCTATAGCTTATTAAAACGGCTTAATAGTCAGTTAGAGACTCCCTTGGGCGATATCCGCTTTTCTGCTGCCCGTTGGCAGCAAGATAGTCAGTTAATTCCTCCAGAAGCGATCGCACCTAAATCCCTGAGAGATCATCCTAGTTATGTCACCCCGGAAAAACCGCCAGAAAATCCCCGGCAACTGGACAGTTTAGAGAGTTGGAGCCAGAAAATAGTTCATAGAACCCGATCTTGGCCGATTTGTCCTCGTTGTCAGTCTCCCAGTCCCTCCGGAGAGCTTGAGCGTTGGCAATGTTGTGCTTTTTGTTTTGCCCAGTCGGGCGGGGTAAAAGATTCAATTTTTTTATAGTCTTGTGGAAAGAGTGCTTTTGAGTCGGGAATCAATTGGCCGATCTTTTCTGTCTTAATTGAACCTGTATTCATCAATTCTATTCGGCTAAGGCTTGATCCCCGCTTTGTTATCGCCGATACCAGAGCCGATAACCTCGGCCACAACTGAGTTTAACTCCTCTGTTTTGAGACAGTGCTGCTTTTTGCAAAGTAACTATTAAAAGATTCTAAAAACAAAATTTTTTTTGGGGATCACTAAAAACTATATGGCGTATCAGTCCTAGCTATGCTAGTCAGGAAAATACCCTTGGCACGGGGTAGGACAATATTACACAGAGCGAAAAGAGAGTCATCCCTTGAGTTCTTTATAATCATCTTCCTTTTAAAGCCAACCCATGCAAGCCGCAAACTTTCTTACTTCTTCCTGTCGATACTGCCGATACTATCAAACCCAAGGTCGGCGCGGTGGCACTTGTCAACAACTAGATGTTCCCGTCGAAGCTCATTGGAAAGCCTGCGCTCTAGCGATGCCTCCTTTTGGCACTGAATGGCAAGAACTCAATCGGGTGGTTAGTTTAGAACAGTCTCTAGAATTAACCTGTGCAGTGTCGCCCACTCCCGTAGTGGTTTCCCCTAGTCGTCATGCTCCCCGACAACCGATGGCGGTTTAGAATGTCTAGGGCCTAAACAGGAGCAAAAAATTGGCGTTGCCCATTAAAAATATGAATTCACCCTCCCACATCTTTCAGGGCGCTATTTTTGAGATAATAGATGAGTTGATTGCTAAGATAAAGCTGGGAAAAGCAAGAGGCAGTCGGCAAGAGTCAGGAGATTGTTTTTATTTATTCTCCCCGCACCCCGCACCCCACACCCCACTTCCCGATAATTAATGTCGCCAGAATGCCCCTGATGACTTCTCATCGTCCCTTAAAAATTGGTATAGTTGGCACAGGGTTCGCCGCTCAACGTCGCGCTGAAAGCTTGCAAGCCGACGATCGCGCCCAGCTTCTGTATTTTAGCGGTAATAGTCCCGAATCGATCGTTAATTTCTCGCAAAAATACCAAATTTCTGCCCTAGATTCGGCAATAAGCCTGGCCAGTCATCCTGATCTCGATCTGATTGTCATTGCCAACGTTAATCAGGCCCATGCCTCGATCGCCCGTACTGCCTTAAAATCTGGTAAGCACGTTATCGTCGAGTATCCTCTGGCTTTTCACCCGGCAGCGGCAGCAGAATTAATCACCCTAGCCGAAACCGAGAACAAATTACTGCACGTCGAACATATTGAACTTTTGGGGGGACTGCATCAAACCCAACAGCAGTATTTAGACAGCCTCGGCAATATCCACCTAGCCCGTTATACCACAATCGCCCCCGGCAGACCAGCACCCCGGCGCTGGACATTTCATCGGGATTTATTCGGGTTTCCTTTGATCGCTGCCCTTTCTCGTATCCATCGCTTTACTAATTTATTTGGGGAAGTGGAGTCCGTATCCTGTCATTGTCGTTATTGGAATGCCCCGGAATCCGATTATTTTCTGGCCTGTTTGTGTGAGGCGCAGTTATTATTTAAAAATGGCTTAATTGCCGAAGTTACCTACGGCAAAGGCGAAGTTTTTTGGCAAAATGAGCGAACTTTCACTATTCATGGTGAGGGGGGCAGCTTAATTTTTGAAGGGGAAAAAGGGCAGTTAATTAATAGTGAAGGTAGCCAAGTTTTAGAAGTGGAAACCCGTCGTGGTCTTTTTGCTAAAGATACCGCCATGGTGCTAGATTATCTGTTCGATCAGGTTCCTCTTTATGTTACTCCCCAAGCCAGTCTTTATGCCCTAGAAGTGGCCTACGCTGCCTATCAATCTTCTTTGTCAGGAAAAACAGTTTTTCTCTCGGGTAATTAAACCGACTTAGACTTTTTGAATTAACTTTCTGCCTAGTAAACCCTGGGGACGAACTAACAACATAATAAAGAGAATAGCAAAAGCGATCGCTTCTCGATAACCGGAATATTCTGCGGGAACAAAAGCTTCGGCAATACCCAATAATAAACCACCGATTACTGCTCCGGGGATACTTCCCAATCCCCCTAAAACAATCACTCCTAAACCTTTTAATCCGAAAGCAATACCGAAATATGGACCGGCAATACTAACACTAGAACCGACTAAAGTTCCTGCTAAACCTGCCAAGGCACCACTAATAAAAAAAGTAATCACGATAAATTTTTCGGGATTGATCCCCAACAAACTGGCCGTGGTGACATCTTCAGCTACTGCTTGTAAAGCTTTGCCCATTTTGGTAAAATTAACCCAATAAGTTAGTAAAGCAACCATAACTGCTGAAACCAGAAAAATAATAATCTGAATTGTGCGAATTGCCACGGGGCGATCGGCTGTACCAAAATTAATTGCGGGGGGAAGATTGCCATAAATATCATCGGGAAAAGTATAAATTTCTGCTCCGAATAAGTATTGAATAACATTGACAATTACCACGGCTGCCCCTAGGCTAGAAACCAAAGTTAAGAGAGAATCGGAACCCCGTACCCGGAGGGGTTTGAAGGCTAATCTTTCCAGAAGAACTGAGGTGAAACCTGAAAGGATACAGCCTAGTAAGAGGGCTAAAAAAAAGGGTAAGGAAAAGGGTAATTTGGCATTAGCTAATAGACCATTAAAACCGAAAACTCCCCCTGTTAGAGCGTAGGTAAAATAGGCACCGAGGGTAAAAATTGCGCCATGGGCAAAATTGATAATCCCTAAAATGGAAAAAATCAAAGTGTAACCAAGGGCAAAAATAGCATAGACACTACCGATCGATAAACCGTTTAAAACCTGTTGAAAAATTGTTACTAGATCCATTGTCAGGGTTAGCTAGGGTAACTTTTGATTATAACTGACGGTCGCCACCACATCCGGTAAAGGACGCTGGAGTTTATATAACCAGAATAAACCGAAAAGACCAACAGCGATCGCTCCTAAACTAATTATTTGCGCCATTTTCAAAAGCCCAAACATTAAACTATCGGTGCGTAGTCCTTCGATCCAGAATCTACCAAGACTGTAGGCGATAAAATAGACTAGGGTAAGGGTGCCAATTTTTAATTTACTAGGGTGTTTTAAACCCCAGAAAAATAGATAGATGAGTAGGGCAAAAACTCCCAGATTCCAGATAGATTCGTAGAGAAAGGTGGGGTGAAAATAATCGACGGTGATATATTTTAAAGGACGACTAGCGGGAGGAATAAACAACCTCCAAGGTAAATTAGTCGGACTGCCAAAAGCTTCCGAATTAAAAAAGTTACCCCAACGTCCGATCGCTTGACCGAGAATAACTGAAGGTGCCACCAGATCGAGTAATTGCCAAAGAGAAACCCGATTAATGCGAGCAAAGATTAGGGCCGCCAGCAAACCCCCGATAATTGCCCCGTGAATGGCGATACCTCCCTTCCAAATGGCGATAATATCGGCAGGATTTTGCGCGTATTCTTGCCACTGAAAGAGAACATAGTACAGACGGGCTGCAGGTATGGCCCCCACTACTAACCAAATGGCCAAATCAGCGATTAAATCGGGATTGATCGCTCTTTTTTGGGCGAGGTACTGGGAGAGGGTGACACCCAATAATACCGCCATAGCGATGAGAAATCCATACCAGCGCACCGAAATTGGTCCGATCTCCCAGAGGACGGGGCCGGGAGACTGAAAGACAAAACCTAAGAGCATAAAATTATTAAGAATAAAAAATTTTATCTTTCCTATAGTATCTTATGCTATGATTAGGTGCAGTGCTATATTTGCGGATGTGGCGGAATTGGTAGACGCGCTAGATTTAGGTTCTAGTATCTTTTCGATGTGTGGGTTCGAGTCCCTCCATCCGCATTAACCTTCGGGTCGATGAGGTGTAACCTGATTTGGTATTGACGACCGACGACCCAAAAGGGGAAACTTGTTAATTTCCATTTTTGAGACTCCGGTTCAGATTTATTTTTTCAGCTGACTTCTTACCCAATTCCGAAAGGGACTTGCGTGGGAATAATATCCCAGCCAGAAAATCGCTCTGTAGAAGAATCAGACCAGCCAGATGGCATATTATCAAAGCGCAAGTCCCTTAGCTGCGGGGGCTCTCGAAGGCTCTCGCCCTCCGATCGATCAGCAAACCTGATCGATCGGAGGGCGCAAGCTTTGCGCCCCTACAGTAACCGATTTTGTCCACAATGTAGGGGCGAACTGCGTTCGCCCAAAAGGTACATTATCAAAGCGCAAGTCCCAAATGCTTTTACTAACTCTAGGTAATCCAATGTCTCAGCTTGTTGTAAAAATATAGCAATCTCTGAAATAGGAATATTTATAAAAAATTGACTGGTTGGGGAGGTGATATAACTGCCATTTTGTAATTGTTGGATAACCAGAGATTCCCCATTATAAACCCAAACCTCTGCCACGCCTAGATATGCATAAACCTGAAGGCGATTTTGAGAACTGCTGGTGACATCAATTTCTATGACTAAATCCGGTGGTGGGTCTTCATTTAAGTCCAGTCGCTTTTCCCCCGAACCGCCTCAATATTATCAATATAAAAACATTCATCGGGTTCTGCACCGCTTAATTGAGGGCGTTTAAAGGTGGTAGAACCGAGGGGATAAATCGGGACTGCTGATTCTTCCGCTAGGGTTTTGACAAAGCGACCGATGAGGGTTTTACTAAATTCGTGTCCGGTCGAAGGAGCCATGATTTCTAAATTGCCACGATTGTAGGTCAGCCGGAGACGGCGATCGCTCATTTCTGCGAGCAGCGTTTCGTAGGTTTTCCAGCTAATCCCGGACAGGTGAATTATTTCAGCCGGTGGTGCGAGCAGTGTTACAGTCATAGATTCAAGCAAAAATCCCCTGCTTCCATTTTAGAATAGTGATCAATATAGCGCGCCTCTCGTTTTGGCCGATCACTTATGGAGTAAAACTCATCTTAAAATAGAGGAGGAAAAACTACGGGTCTCAACTTAGTTGGGGTTTAAAGTTCAAGGTTTTATAGTTTTTGACAGCCATAAGCATTAATACTTGTTGCACAAGTGAGATGCTCCCGACGAAACGCCTGTGGACTTGGGATGATGTAGTCACATAGTATGTGCAAGCGTTAGAATCTCTTGCCTAGGTTTCGGAAACGTTGTCAGAGAAATAATTATCTACAAATTGACTGATTTCCCTTTGAAATTTCTCTGATGAAAAAAGAGACTTTTGATGGGAGAGGGACATTAAAAGCTCTTCCTGTTTCTTTTCATTACTAATTACTGCAATAATCTTTTCTACTGCTTCTTCCATACTGTTAAATTGCAATTCTGTATTGTGCTTACCGACGATTTCAGTTTGACCTCCTATTTTCTGTACAAAGGGAATGATATCTGCTCTCACCATTTCGGCTACGGAGATACCAAACTGGTCTTTCTTGGGATGGATACCATACCTACATTTGTACAGTATATTACAATAATCTGCATAGGGAAGATCCTTATACAGTTGAATCCAGTCGGAATTTTCTGCTACCAATTGTTCAATATAGTGTTGATACTTTTTATTAAAAGCTCCCCCAGCTCCCCCAGTTATATGGAGTTTGATGGAAAATCCTCTCTCCCGCACTGCTTTTAAGACTTTAATGCCGAAATCTGGACTTTTATCTACTGTTAACCTACCGCTAATTACAAAAGCATTCTCTTTTTGCTCCGGAGCAATATCCTTAACGGGAATGACCACTGGGGGATAGATAACGGTACTATCAAGCCCGTAAACTTCTTTGACTGCTTTGGCTACATCAAAAGAGTTAGAAATAGACAGATTCTTTTTGAGGTTATCTACAGAAAAATTGGAGATATTTAGGTAGGGCATATTCTGGTGTATTTTACCACCTTCAAGGACTTTAACCCAATTGATATATTGGATTCCTGGTACGCCTAGATCGGCCGCATTACAAGCTGATATCACCAAGGAATAATTTTTGGCTCTTTCTTTTAAATAACGCAGGCTTAAATGAATGGATATCTGCCGAAAATGAGGATTATTACTGATGAGAAACTCTGAGATGCCTTGCCAACTTTTTGGTAATACAGAAACAACTTTAACTTCTTTGGGACTGAGGGATGTTTCATACAACTTATTTAGCTTTTCCCAGTCTGGATAGTAAAAGGTGAAAAGAGTTAAGTCATATTTTTCTTTTAAGGCTTCTAGTATCCAGAGAGCCACAGATTCAGCACCTCCTCCCATAAAATAGGGCATATAGACTCCAATAGTTTTTTTCAGCATTTTTTAACCACCAATATACGAAATACTTGTTTTAACAATTGCTTGGCTCTCTTGTTTATCCTGTACTCAGGAAAACACCTTCTGTCCCTACCGTCCCAGTTTTCGTCCTGATTTAGGAGCATTCATAGTTGCGGCTAATAGGCATCATATAGAACAATTTGCCAACAAAACCGAAGAGAACCATTGGCATTTAGGATACCACGAAATTAGAGAGCCAGTTAAGTAGATTCAGCTCGTACAGGATAACTTGTCTCGCTTCGGCGATCGCTTCTTTCGCTTCGTGCCAAGCATCCAAACTAGAAGTGACCTCTCGCAAATAATCAACTCCTTTTTGATCCAAACTGGGCAGGCGTAAGAAACTTTTCGGTGGCAATAGTTTCTCTGCATCCGCTCCACCGTAATAAATAGGTAGACACCAAGCTAATAGCGGATCCCAGAGCTTTTCGCTGATATACCACCTACTCTGTGCGTAGTTTTCTATGGCCAGATTGTAGTAGTAGGGAGCTAGGACATTCCATTTATTTTGTACCGAGCCTCTCGAACCCGTCCAGTCCGGCAAACCTCGCCCATAAAAATCGAAAGGAAGTTCGTTATCTTTGATTAGCTGCATAAAGGACAAACGGTGGCGATGATTGGCTGTGCGGGTAGTTCCAGAGGTAATCCAAGAGCAGAGGCGAATTTTTTCCGGACAGGGCAAATCGGCCAGATCCCGAAAGCTGTTGCTTATGTGCCAGTCGGCAGGCATATAGTATGGTTGAGGCGCGTAATCATCCGGACCTGATACATAGCCACAATACTCGCTGGCGATGCGGTAATTTTCCAGATTGGTCGATAACACTTCTGGTAAGGGCGGTTCTCTTAAGAGATAGATAATGCGTTCCTTGGGAACTCTCCCCAAAATAGATGGAAGTGCCTGCTGTGGCTTTGCTGGTTTTTTGAGCCAATTTTTCCAGCCGCCTTGCTCTTTCTTTGGTTCCGGAAAATCAAACTGATAAAGTAACAAGTAATCTGGCTCAGGAGCGTTAGCTTGCATGGAAATATTACCCCAAACTCCCATGGGATAAGGAGTTTGTTTCCATAGCCAATCTCCCTGATTTAAATTGGGATAGCTGCTGAGCATACCTACTATTTTTTCTGTCACAAATTAACCTCTTGTTATTAGTTAGAAAAAACTTTACGGGCTATTCTCTGTAATTTTTCCTTCATTCTTTTTCCTAAACTTTTAGGTTGATTGTACCAGACAGGACTGGATTTAAATTGAGGATAATTTTCAGGTTCGTAGAGATAGCGATAATATAAAAATAAACTGCGATAGGGAAAATCTATATTTTCTCCCTGGCAACATCTAGTAAAGAAACTGCTTGAAATCCCAATATAATGAAGGTAAATTAACCTATATCCTTTATCATACAATAAATTATCTTTTTCGACAAATTTGGGATCGGTAACGCAGTTACCTACTCTCTTTTCTGGAGGAGTATTCAAAGCATAATTGTATATAGAAGTACCTGTTCTCATCATCATGTAGTTTAGAAGAGGTTGATCCACTGCCATGGGATAGATAATCTCTGACTCTCCTGAACGCAATTGTTCCAGAATCCAATTTCTCTTTTCTTCCTCAAATAAGTTTTTTTTAGAAGCATAGATTCCTGAACAGAAAATCTCTTTTTTGATCCGTTCTTCGGAGAATATTTTCAGTAACTTTGGCGAACTAACTTCATAGACGTGGGAGGGATCTTTATACTGATAATCGTAGATAACACAATCATAATCGTCTAGCTTTTCCCAGAAATAGTCTATGGGAGACAAAAGTAAGGTATCCGCGTCCATATAGACAAATCGGTCAAAGGGGCTGTCAAAGGCACAGTAGCGACGATGGGTACCAAAACGATGATAGCCATTGCTTCCCGCTTGCTGCCACCTGATGCGGGCTGTAGGATGGGAATCCCAGGCTGCTTTGGCAAAATTATCCCACCTCTCCATCGACTCCCGCTCGCGATACAGTTCAACTTGGGGGCGTTGAGCGATTAACTTGGCAATTTCCTCGGTTTGGTTATCGTAGGGGTAGACACAAACTGGTAAGTCTTTTCCCCCATTCGCCTCAATGCTATTCAGCAGAGCCACTAGCTGATCGTAAACCCGATCGTTAGCCAAAGTACAGATTCCGTTGCTCATAAGTTTTTACTGCTCCCATCTAAAAGTATTTATATCACAGTTAACCGATTTAGAGACCGGCTCCGGCAAGACCTAGCAACGAATTAGGTTGAGATATTGCCTGTCCTTAGAGTCCTCGTGGCTTGAAAGGAGGGAACAGGAAAGGAACAAAATACTAACTTTATCCTTGGCGGTGAAATTGTTGTATCTTGACGGACTTGTAGCCCTGGCCACAATTTACTTGACCGTAAGCGTTGAGGATTTTCCTTTTCCCTGAGATTGACAAGAAAAGTTTCCCTGAGTAGAATAGCGGAAACTCCTTGATAAATCTTAACCCATGAAGACGCTTGGAAAAGTAGGTATATACTGTTTAGCTAATGATCAGGTTTTGGAATGGATGATTCCTTTCTTAGAAAGTCTCAGGGCCTATGAGCCTGAATGCCCTCTATATGTTATACCTTTTAATGATAATATATCCCAACTAAGTAAAATTTCTCAGAAATACAATTTCAATTTTTATCGCGATATAAACTTGGAGCTATTAGATGGAGTGGGAGCAAAAGTAAGGGGTATCGACGATATACATAATCACAGATTTCGTATTTTTTCCATCTTCTGGGGACCCCTAGAGCATTTTATCTTTCTAGATTCTGACATTATTGTTTTAGATAGCTTGCAAGAGCTGTTCCGAACCTATATCAACTCTGAATTAGAATTTATGTACTACTATAGGGGTATATTCGATCAGGTCTATAAAGAGGGGGAGTTTAGAGATAAAATGATCCGAGAGTATAGGGCAAATGGTTTCAACGCAGGCTCTTTTATATCTTCCCGGGGAGCTTTTAGCCTAGATGATATTCAAGAGTTGGCTGAACAAGCAGCCACAATCAGACAGCATTTTGCTGATAATTGTATTGTCCAGCCTTTTGTCAACTACTGTGTGGATATTAAGGGGCTGAAAACCCAAGCCATTACTGAGGCTATCCCCGATCTAGGCTCCGAGTGGGCAAAATTCAAGATAGAGTTTGCCGATAATACTCACAAGGTAAATGGGAAAAGAATACTATATACCCACTGGGCAGGCTTTGGTCACGGGCCAAATATGCCCAATCGCGATCTGTTTCTTAAGTACAGGCTGAAGAATTTATCTTGGCCCTGGCGCTGGCAATATGTGATCCGCGATCACCTGACCACAATTTTCCGCACTTGGAAAAGTAGGCTAAGTAAAAAACTCAAAGGTTTATTAGGCAAACCCGAGAATAAACCCCTATGAGTGCAAGATATGCTAGAGAACGATCCCATTTTTGAGCTCGGCAAAGTTTCCGTATTAATTCCCTGTTATCAGCATGGACACTTACTTGCTCAAGCAGTGGAATCTGTTTTGAGACAATCTTATCAAAACTATGAGATAATTATTGTCAATGATGGCTCCACCGACAACACCCATCAGGTAGCCCAAGAATATACCCAGAAATATCCCCAGCGGATTAAGTATTTATATCAAGAACAACAGGGGCAAGTAGCGGCCAGGAAAAACGGCAGCGCTTTGATCAGGGGCGAATTTCTAATCACTTTAGATGCCGATGATCTGCTCGCTCCGTCAATGATGGGCAAGTGTGTAGAAAGCTTAAGCAAAAACCCTGAAGCAGCCGCTGTGGCCTCTAACGTTTGGATGATGGCGGAAGATGGCCAGACTATACTAGGCCAGCTCGATCAAAGTGAAGTTCCTAGCTGGCCCAATATTCTGGAACACAATACTTGGGGGGGGATTGCGGGCATTATGATCCGCTCCCAGTCTCTGCAAAAAGTAGGCTGGTTCAATTTCGATGGTACTGCGGGGGGTGAAGACTGGGATATCTGGATTCGCTTCGCCAGATCCCGTCAGAAATTGCTGCATATACCTGATTTTTTAGCTCAATACCGTCAGAATTGTAGCTCTCATAGTCGGCAAGGACTCAGGGTCTTAAAAGGGATATTACAGGTTTTGGATTGCTTAACCAAGGAAGATCCGCGCCTGATTCAGCTAGAAAACGTCCATCCCCCCATTGATATTTCTTACTACAATCAACTCCGTAATCGAGCCGTTTTTTTTAACTATGGTGTCGCCTTAGCGGCGGCAGAAGGTGAGGAGACTCTCCAAGATATCTTGCAATACTTTGTGCCATCTGATTTAGATTTAGAAACTCTAGCAACTGCCTATATTAAGGGGCTCATTTTCGTCAGTCGAGTGCAAGGAAACACTAACATTTTTTGTCCAGATTTTCAAGATGATGCCTTAGGCAATGCGCTAAGTTACCTAGAAAATAAAATCTCTGAAGATACGGCCAAGTTGTTGAGGATTAAGATAGCAGAAAATTTAATCACGCAAATTAAAATATCTACCAAAAATTCTAATCTATTCAAGAGTAAAATAAAAACTATCCTGATTAAAATTAAGCAAAAGTTATCAGCTCTGGCAAACCTAAATAAGACGTAAACAACTCCTCTGCCGATTCCTAAAGAGAGGGTATAAGAACTGACTTCAGGCTAAGGAAAACCCCTATAGATCAAATATTTTCTGACTTAATACCCACTGCTTGTAAATCTCTATTGTAGTCCGTCTTTAATCCTCCCCCTAAAAACAGCCTAACTTTCTCAGAAATCCTTGTCCACTTTACCGCTAAAGTAACCAAGACCACCTTGATCCGATCGCTTTGGTTGGGAATTCTGGCATCTTTGTAGATAGCCAGAAGATCGTTCAGGTTAGGCCAATCTCGCCAAATATCACCGATTAAGCCCCGGAAACGGTTTAAATTAGACCGATGGGGGTAACTGATTAAATTGATCTGATGCAATCCCCCCATGACCCTTATGGTTCTAGACCTTAAGGAAGGCCAAGTTTTGCGAGCAGGATGTTTGACTAGGGCTTTTGGGGCATAAACTACTTGATAACCTGCGCTACTAACTCGCCGTCCCCATTCTAAATCTCCTCCCGAGGGAAGAGAGAGATTGAAAAATCCTACGGTTTCAAAAATCTGTTTAAAAGTAA
The DNA here is from genome assembly GCF_050500235.1 of Microcystis protocystis FBCC-A270. Taxonomy (NCBI): domain Bacteria; kingdom Bacillati; phylum Cyanobacteriota; class Cyanophyceae; order Chroococcales; family Microcystaceae; genus Microcystis; species Microcystis protocystis. The sequence goes on along the minus strand of NZ_CP191407.1, from coordinate 2,345,816 downwards.
AAATATTAGCAGTTGCGCCAAATTTCATCTTCGTAACTAATTCTTCTTGGGGTAAAGCTGTAATCATCTCAAAAAGCTCAACCGCGTTGGCTTTGCCTTCGATTTCGGGAAAAACCTCAATATGACCTGCAACCAAACCACAATTAGGAGTATTGACCAAATCCTCTACCCCCTCTCTCAGCCAGTGGGCATCGGGAAGGCAGTCAGCATCAGTAAAAGCAATGATTTCACCCCGGCATTCCCTAATCCCCGTGTTGCGGGCAGCAAATTGCGTGGGGATGGTTTCTACCAGATAAGAGGCTCGAGGAAATCGAGCCACGCAATCTTTAATGCTATCATCGGGCCCGTTATCGACAACAACGATCTCCCAATCGTCCGTAGGATATATTTGTCGCTCAAGAGCTTCTAGGCAAGTTTTCAGACCCTCTACATCATTAAAAACAGGAATAATAATTGAGACAAAGGGGAAAGTCATAAAATACTTAGAGATCAATCGTCCCAGTTGGGCATCTTCTAAAAAATTACCTCACAAATCCCAGTCTTGTCAACTAACTCTATAAGACTAGGAACTGGGGTGGGGTTTAAACTGCCAAAAGGGGTAAAAAAGCTGTGAAGATGTTATAATAAGCCCCGTCCCGTATCTAAATGGTTAGAGGCAAGATTAATGGCATCTCCTACTTGTTCGCTTTGGTTTTTTGTAGCGCGGACTGACTTACCATTTATGATGCTTACTATCCCCCATATAGTTAAGATGTGTAATTTTCCCTTTCAAGAAAAAGTGTTAGCCATAGACACGGCTGCTTTAAGTGGGGAAAAAGTTGATCGTCCTGGTATTGGTACGATGGAAGACTTACGCCAATGTGCGCAAACTTTGCTGCACAAGGGTGTGGTTGACCGGATTGTAGATTTTAATTACGATTCCAGGTATCAAGAACGATTATATCTAAAACATTTCGGCAGTGCCATAAAACCTACTCATAACTATAAAGGCTATCCGATCCTTGGCTCGATTTTTAAGATAGAAGAATGTCAGAGTGACTATCTGCTGCATTTTGATAGCGATATGATGATGTACCAAGAGCCAGGCTACAAATGGATTGCTGAAGGAATTGATCTGATGGAAGCAAATCCTCGGATTATGTTTGTCCGTCCTATGACAGGACCGCCCACCTCTGATGGTAAGTTTTTTGAATCAGATACGGGCAAATTAAATCCTCAAGGTTTTTATGAATTTAAATATTTTGGAAGTCGCCTATATTTGCTCAAATGTAACCGGTTTGATGAGTTATTACCCCTGCCTATCATCTGGTATAATGAATATCGGCAGCAGTTTGTAAAAAATTGGCCAGAAGGGATGAAAACAGCCCTAAATATCTGGACTGGAAAGGGAAAATTAGATTCTTGGGAAATTATGGTTTCTGAGAAGCTCAAACAGACGGATTATCTGAGGATTAACCTCACCAACCCTAGAGCTTGGAGTCTACACCCGAAAGAGAGAAGCCCTGCTTTCATCGCAGCTTTACCATCAATTATTGCTAGGATAGAAAGGGGCGATTTTCCAGCCAAACAAGCGGGATTTTATGATTTAATTTTTGACCTGTGGGTTTAGCTCTGAATCATCCCAAGGCTATCAGAACATTAAATTGCGTTTCTTCGGTTTGTCTGATGCAATGTACAGGGTTATAAGGAATGAAACTCTTATAGAGAAAGGCATTTAGCGATTTTTGTCAATTGTTTTTTATCTAGAGGGAACTAATCAATTAAGTCTCTTGCCAGATAAGGATTTAGTCGATTTATGCCCCCCTATCGAACCATAACAAGTAACGAAGAGCCGAATAATTTGACGTGCTGTCACCCATTTTACCTTAGCTGACAATAAGTACCTAAGCAAAATTAATTACACACATCTAACCCCCCCTTGCCTTTTGCCTTTTGCCTTTCTTCACTAGGAAATTTATTTTGCACGACTACTTAATTATAAATTTTTATTTCCCTTGAATTCCCTATTCTAAAAACAGAACTATCTTCCTGAATTAACCCCGTTCGTTCTCAGCCAATCCCTTTGATTGCTTGAGTATTTATAATTAATTTGTCCCACCAGTTGTTTTTTTTGTGATCGCCTGTCCCTGAAAAATAGTCACTTTCTACTATATTTTGCCTTCCAAAATCGGGGTTAATGCTCTATTTATTTCAAAATGAGAATTGCTGGATATTCAGCCAATCCTACTTATCCTGACTTCCCACACCCCACACCCTAGGAAAAACTTTTTGCCGCAAACCCTAGATACAGATTTTGGGCGGTGGATTGGTTGTGATAGAAATATAAATATCGATCGCTTGCTATCAATCTTGATGAAAAGACGATATTTTCTGGCTTTTATCGGATCAATTGTCCTTAGTTGCTTATTATCTCTAGGAATAAACCTTTTTTCATCTACTATCGCCACCGCGCAAACCCAGACAATTCTAGTTTCTGCCGCCGCTAGTCTCAAAGATGCCCTAGAAGAAATCAAGCTGGGGTTTGAAAAAGCCCATAGTAACATTAAAGTTAATTATAACTTCGGTGCGTCGGGAGCTTTGCAACGGCAAATCGAACAGGGTGCGCCAGTCGATGTTTTCCTCTCGGCTGCCACTAAGCAAATGGACGCTTTAGCAAAAGCTGGTTTAATCGATACAACTACCAGAAGAAACCTGCTCACTAATCGCCTAGTTTTAATCGTTCCCAAGAATTCCGCCCTAAAAATCAGCGATTTTCGTTCCCTGACTAACAGTAATGTCAAAAGAATTGCCGTGGGTGAACCGCGCAGCGTTCCCGTCGGTCAGTACAGTGAAGAAGTTCTGAAAAATCTCGGCATTTTAGAGCAAATAAAACCAAAACTGGTCTTTGCCAACTCTGTCCGTAATGTTCTCGCCGCCGTAGAGACTGGTAACGCCGATGCTGGCATTGTTTACATCACCGATGCCAAAATTTCCGACCAAGTAAAAGTAGTGGCTACGGCTGCCAATAATCTCCATTCTCCGATTATTTACCCGATGGCTGTGATAAAAGCCAGCAAAAACCCGCAAGCTGCCAAGACTTTCGCCCAATATCTCACCAGGACAGCCGCTAAAAACATTTTTGAAAAATTCGGCTTCGGAATAGCCAGATAAACAATGCCAGACTTTTCCCCCCTATGGATATCCCTGAAAACCGCCACCATTGCCCTGATAATCATCTTTTTTCTCGGTATTGCCGCCGCTTATTGGATGTTAGGCTATCGTGGACGGTGGAAATCCCTAATCGAGGCAGTTTTCGTCGCACCCCTAATCTTGCCCCCGACGGTGCTAGGCTTCATTTTACTGCTCCTATTCGGCAAAAACGGATCCTTAGGACAGTTATTAGACCTATTTAACTTTCGCATCGTTTTTACTTGGTATGCCGCCGTTATCACCGCGACGGTGGTAGCTTTTCCCCTGATGTACAAAACCACCCTCGGCGCTTTTGAACAGGTGGATGCCAATCTTTTACAGGTTGCCCGCACCCTGGGGGCATCGGAAGGGAAAATATTCTGGCGCCTACTTTTGCCCCTCTCCTTCCCCGGGGTATTAGCAGGATTAACCCTAGCTTTTGCCCGCGCTTTGGGGGAATTTGGGGCGACTTTGATGTTAGCCGGTAATATTCCGGGGCAAACTCAAACTATCCCGATGGCGATTTTCTTCGCTGTGGAAGCAGGAGCGATGACTGAGGCTTGGATATGGGTGTTTATTATCATATTAATCTCCCTATCGGGTATTATCGCCGTTAATCTCTGGCAAAGTCAACGCAAGCAGCAATTAGGACGACCGGGAGAAAGCAAACCTAACGAGATGGAGGACTGGCTGCCACCCTGGGAGGGTCGCGATTTTGCCCTTTTAGCAGCTGAAAATCAGCATTATAGGGATAAAATAGGCTTATTTTTCGATATAGAGAAATATTTACCCGGTTTTAACCTCTCGGTCACTTTTAACTGCCAAAATCAGCCATTAGGACTATTAGGGGCTTCGGGTTCGGGAAAAAGCCTGATTTTGCGATCGCTGGCTGGGGTAGAAACGCCCTCAAGGGGCCGTATTGTCTTAAATGGTCGCATTCTCTTTGATTCCGAAAAGGGAATTAATCTCCCCAGTCGTCAGCGTCGTATCGGTTTTGTGGTGCAGAATTATGCTCTTTTTCCCCATCTCACCGTAGCAGAAAATATCGCTTTTGGTCTCTCGAAAAACTTATCTAAAAAAGTTATTAAACAGCAGATTGTCAACCAATTGGAATTAGTGCAGTTACTTGGCATGGAAAACCGTTATCCCCATCAATTATCGGGGGGACAACAGCAACGGGTCGCCATCGCTCGCGCTTTAGCTAGTCATCCGGAAGCTTTATTATTAGATGAGCCTTTTTCTGCCCTTGATACCCATCTACGCGCTCAATTAGAACGTCAGATGATCAAAACTTTAAGTAATTACGATGGCGTGACAATTTTTGTTACCCATAATATGGATGAAGCTTATCGAATATGTGAGAATTTATTAGTTATGGAAAAAGGGCGGGCAATTGCTAATAATTCTAAACAGAAAATTTTTGAGCGACCAGATAGCGTTAGTTTGGCAAAAATTACTGGCTGTAAAAATTTTTCCCGTGCTGTAATTATTAATAATCAACAATTAGAAGCCATTGATTGGGATGTTAAATTACACACCATCCCCGGAATTCCCGACTATTTAGCCTATACGGGAATTCGCGCCCATCAAATTATTTTTGGTCGAGATTTAGGCGATATTAATACTTTTCCCTGTTGGTTAGCTAATGCCATTGAAGGACCCCATCGGGTGACTCTCTATCTGAAACTTAATCAACCCTCCAACCATGACAGAGATTTTCAGATCCAAGCAGAGTTATATAAAGATAAATGGTTAGAAATTAAGGAGCAAGCTTTGCCTTGGACTGTTACTTTATCTCCCCAGCGTTTATTATTATTAAAATAAACAGAGATTTTGATACTAAGTTGTCAAACACCCCCCTTATCAAGCTATCCATTAGTCGGATCTTTCTTAACAAAAAGAGAAGAAACTTAAAAAAAGGGGAAACGATTGATAGGTATAGTTTTGAAAGAAGGAATTAAGGTGGAGGTAAGCAAAAAAATGGAGAAATGGGCAGCCCAAGAATTACAATATGCAGACCTGGGGGACACCAGAAGAAAGAAAAGGTTAATCAGTATCGTAGAAAACTTGGCCAGCCAACCTAGTACAAGTGTGCCACAAGCTTCGGGAAATCTAGCCGCAGCGAGTGCCACCTACGACTTTTGGAATTCCCCCTATTTTCACCCCTCAGATATAATTGCCGCCCAAGCCAAAAGTACAGTAGAAAGAATCAAAGAACATCCAATAGTTTTGGCAGTGCAAGACACAACAAGTTTAGACTTTACGACGCAAAAAGCAAAAAAAGGAATGGGTTATCTAGATTATAAAAAATCCTTTGGTCTCAAAGTTCATACCACCTTAGGAGTGTCAGCGCAAGGAATACCTTTAGGACTGATTAATCAATATGTCTGGGCAAGAGAAGAAAAGAATTTAGGGATTGCCAAGCAAAGAAAAAAAGAGAAACCGAAGAAAAAGAAAGTCAAAGATGGTTAGAGTCTGTATCAGAAACACAACAACAAATACCCGAAGATATTCAAGTAGTAACAATCGGAGATTGTGAGGCAGACATATTTGATTTATTTGCCCAATCAAGAAGTCCTAACTCTCATTTATTAATCCGAGGAACTCATAACCGAAAAGTTAACTATCTCGAAGACAAGCAAAGGTCAGGGCATCCAGAACCTAAATATTTACATCAATCCATCAGAGAAATAAAAGCCTGTGGTAGCCTAGATGTGCAAGTAAAACGCAATCCTAATCACGAGGCTAGACTAGCTAAACTAACAGTTAGATTTGCCAGTTTTGAAATACAAGTACCTAAGCATCACTCGAAAGCGAACCCTCGTCAACCGGTCAAATTACAGGTAATTTTAGCTGAAGAAGAAAATCCGCGTCCTGGAGTTAATCCTATCAGTTGGCTCCTCTTAACTAGCCTAGACATTAGTAGCTTTGAATCAGCGATAACCTGTGTGCGCTGGTACAGTTATCGCTGGTTGATAGAACGCTATCATTTTGTTTTAAAAAGTGGTTGTGGATTAGAAAAACTGCAATTAGAAACGGGTCGTAGAATTGAGATGGCCTTAGCTACCTATTCAATTGTAGCTTGGAGATTACTCTGGTTAACCTATCAAGCACGCTTACACGGAGAGGAGAGTTGTGAAAGTTTTTTGGAAGAACATGAATGGCAATCTTTGTGTGCCACTATTCATAAAAAGAGTCCGCCACCTGAAAAGCCGCCCTCCTTTCGAGAAGCGGTCAGAATGATTGCTTCTCTTGGGGGGTTTTTAGGTAGAAAAGGTGACGGTGAACCAGGTGTTAAAACTATTTGGTTGGGACTGCGAAGGTTACATGATATCAGCCAGACTTGGAAACTATCTCATCAAATTAGTCCCCCCATAGAACCCCCTTGAGCCATCTTGCACACTTTTCTCTTTTTGTCAAATTTTATGTTAAGAAAGATGTGACTAATGGATAGCTTATCAAGGGGGGCAGGGGGGATCGGCACCCCCTTATTAAGGCGGGATTAAGGGGGGATCGGCACAAGGGGGGGCAGAGGGGATCGAACCCAAAATCTATCTTCAATAGAGTTCTAATATAATTAGAAGAGGTTGATCAAAGGGGGTTTATGGACGATAAAACCACAAAGCCGGAAGAATCCGAATCTGAACAGAAAAAAGAATCAGATTTTGACCAGGAAAAGGAACAGGCTCAAGTTTGGACGGGAAAAATCACTGCTTTTGTTGCCCATCAACTCCGAACCTCCGCTCCTTCCCTTCCAATTATCGGGGGTAGCATTACAGGCGGCTTAACTTGGCTTAGTCAACATGACACGGTTAAGGCGATTATTGTCGGGGCAGTCACTTTTATCGTCACGGGCTTTTTTACCTACGGATCAGCCTGGAGTCAAGGGTTTTTAGAAATAGCAAGAACCAAAGGTAAAAATCATGGTAAAGGTACAGCTTTAAGCTTTTTTGTTTGGCTAGACAAAGGACTGGAAAAAATACGTTGGCAATTAGCTAATCCTGACGGGAAATATTTAATTAAATTACGGGATTCAGATTGTCGTTATGATGATATTGAAGGGATTGAAGATACAATCTTTGGTTTTTCTACTCCGGAACTGGAAGAAATTTTTATTAATTTGGATCTGAGTCAATTGGAACTGCGCTCAGAAGAAGAATCTAAAGGTACGGGGGATGATATTTGGGATTTATTGCGACGGGCTAAAAAGAGGACAGATTTACGGTTGTTAATTCTGGCCCCTGGTGGCCGAGGAAAAACGACTTTATTGCGTCATTTAGCCTATAACTACGCTCTAAAACAACCGAAACAAAATGCACCTTTTTTAATTCCTGTCTTTTTACGTTTACGGAGATGGCAGGAAGTGATTACCACCACAGAAGGATTGGATTTACCAACCTTAATTGAGCGACATCTTAAACAAGATATTTCTCAAGAATTAGATTTACCTCAGAACTGGGCTAAAAGTCATTTAACCCGTCAGCGAATGTTAGTGATGTTTGATGGTTTTGATGAAGTTAAACCCGAATATGCCGAAAAAGTCAGTCAATGGATTGGCAAACAGTGGCAAGATTTTCGCCAAAACTATTTTATTTTAACCTCTCGTCCGAAAAGCTATCAAGCGTTTAGCTCTGAGCATAAACCTCGGCAAAAGGTGTTTATTAATGAATTTACCGATAAAAATATTCGGGATTTTGTGTATAAATGGTATTTCTGGCAAGAGCAGGAAACCAGAGTTAGCAGAAGTTTAAAAGCTAAACAAGAAGCTGCCGACAATAAAGCAAAGGATTTAATTAATCAGTTATTTGCTCTCGATGATTCCGGGGAAAGTTCTACTCTATTAGCCTTGGCGAGAAATCCCTTAAATCTAAATATGATAGTACAGTTACATCGGGCAAACTTTGGCTCGGGACAAAAATTACCTCAGCAACGAGTGGATTTATTTCGCCGAATTTTTGATCTGCAATTGATCACTCGCCCTCAAGCTAGGGGCATTGATATGATTTTAGATAACAATGAGGAAAATCATCGTCAACGGGTATTACAACAATTAGCCCTGAAAATGGGAAATACAACCACGATTGAATATTCAGAATTACTGAGTTCTATACAAAATTTTATTCAGGAATTGGGTTATCCTGAAAGCACTTCGGCTAAGGATTTTGTAGAGCGGTTAATTCATGTGAGCGAGTTAATTTTGAAAAAGGATGAATACTATGAGTTTGCCCATAATCTTTTTCAGTCCTATTTAATTTCTTTGGAGATTAAACGGTTAAAGCAAGAAAATTTACTCAAGGAAAATTGGGAACAAAATCTCTGGTACGAGGCTTGCATTATGTATGCCACTTTATTGATTAATCCGACTGATTTTATTGTCTATTTTTATAATCAATCTAATCCTAAAGCTCAGGGATTAGCGGAGCGATGTTATCGAGAATTACCTGTTAAAAAACGTCGAGGTTTGGAATTTTTAGAACAAAAACGACAGACTTCTCTCTTTACACAACTGGAAACCTATCTGAAAAATGGCCAATGGCGCGAAGCCGATGAGGAAACGGCGCGGTTAATGTTGTTAATTGCTAAGAGGGAAGATGAAGGCTGGCTAGATGAAGAAAGCATTAACAACTTTCCCTGTGAAGAGTTACGCACCATTGATAAGCTCTGGGTAGATAATAGCGGCGGCAAATTTGGCTTTTCTGTGCAGAAAAAAGTCTGGCTGGATTGCGGTGGTGTACTAGGGAAATACGATTATGATGTGTATAAAAAATTCGCTGACGAGGTGGGTTGGCGCAGGGACGGAGAATGGTTGAGATATGATGAGCTAACTTTTTTATTAGAGGGTAGTCAACACGCACACCTACCGAAGCTAACAAAAAGAAGGTTAACAACGCCACGTAGCGGGAGGGGGTGGGAGAGAGTCTCTTTTCTCGCGCAGCGACTTGTAACCTGTAATATATCACAGACTTATACATCTTAAACCAGTAAAAAGCCCCCCTTATCAAGGGGGGTTGGGGGGATCAAATTCAACCAGTAAAAAGCCCCCCTTATCAAGGGGGGTTGGGGGGATCAAATTCAACCAGTAAAAAGCCCCCCTTATCAAGGGGGGTTGGGGGGATCAAACTCAACCAGTAAAAAGCCCCCCTTATCAAGGGGGGTTGGGGGGATCAAACTCAACCAGTAAAAAGCCCCCCTTATCAAGGGGGGTTGGGGGGATCAAATTCAACCAGTAAAAAGCCCCCCTTATCAAGGGGGGTTGGGGGGATCAAATTAAACCAGTAAAAAGCCCCCCTTATCAAGGGGGGTTGGGGGGATCAAATTCAACCAGTAAAAAGCCCCCCTTATCAAGGGGGGTTGGGGGGATCAAATTCAACCAATAAAAAGCCCCCCTTATCAAGGGGGTTGGGGGGATCAAATTCAACCAGTAAAAAGCCCCCCTTATCAAGGGGGGTTGGGGGGATCAAATTCAACCAGTAAAAAGCCCCCCTTATCAAGGGGGGTTGGGGGGATCAAATTCAACCAGTAAAAAGCCCCCCTTATCAAGGGGGGTTGGGGGGATCAAATTCAACCAATAAAAAGCCCCCCTTATCAAGGGGGGCTAAGTACGGTAACATGACTAACCAGAAAGTAAGCTTATGCAATTAACCAATCATCATCATCTACCCTACAATCCCAAACTCGTAGAACGAGCCAAAGAACTCCGTAAAAATATGACCAAAGCTGAAAGAAAACTTTGGTATGAATACTTAAACAATTTTCAATATAGAGTTCATCGCCAAAGACCGATTGATCAATTTATTGTTGACTTTTATTGCCCCGAATTAAAATTAGTGATTGAAATTGATGGTGATAGTCATAATAGGGAAGATGCTCAGACCTATGACTTAGAAAGAACCCAAATTTTATCAGGTTATGGATTAACAGTAATCCGCTTTACTAATCAAGAAGTTTTGAGTAATTTTGAGGGAGTTTGTGGAGTAATTGGAAGTTTGATCCCCCCAACCCCCCTTGATAAGGGGGGCTTTGATCCTTCTTGATAAGGGGCTTTGATCCTTCTTGATAAGGGGCTTTGATCCTTCTTGATAAGGGGCTTTGATCCTTCTTGATAAGGGGCTTTGATCCTTCTTGATAAGGGGGGCTTTGATCCTCCTTGATAGGGGGGCTTTGATCCTTCTTGATAAGGGGCTTTGATCCCCCCAACCCCCCTTGATAAGGGGGGCTTTGATCCTCCCAACCCCAGCTGCCGCAAATACGGCGGCGAGGATGTCAGGTCTTACTCCACTCAATTAAAGCGCTAGTCAACCCTTCTAGGGTGTATTCTCGCGCCTCGATATCAACACGACCAAATAACTCTTGACAGGTTTTTGAAGTTTGCGGACCGATAGAAGCCAGACAAACTTTTTCTAAGAGGGAATTAACCGATAATTCTGCCGTTTCTTGCAGCAATAACCGATAAAAATTCTGGACGGTTTTGGAACTGGCAAAGGTGACTATATCGACTTTCCCATCTCGAAAGGCTTCCCAGATGCCACTATCCATGCGTGCCGGACATCCGGAATAATATGCGGCCACTTCCGTCACCTGACCGGCTTTGGCCGTTAATTCCTTAACTAATATCTCTCTCCCTCCCGTTTCCACGCGAGGAAAGAGGAATTTTTGCCCCTTAATCGGGTCGGGAAACTCGTTTACCAAAGCATCAGCGACAAAATCCCCCGGGATAAAATCCGCTTTTAATCCCCGTGAGTGCAAAACTTGGCTGGTTTTTTTGCCCACCACGGCGATTTTTACAGTCGCTAAAGCCCTAGCATCTTTTCCCCAAAATGTCAAGCGATCAAAGAAAAAATTAACAGCATTGGCAGAAGTTAAAATCAGCCAATCAAACTCTTTTAACTGAGCGATGGCATCGTCTAAACCTTGCCAACGGTCGGGGGGACGAATCTCTAAAGCGGGCATTTCTAGGACTTCTGCGCCTTGATTTTGCAAAATTTCGCTAAATTGACTCGTTTGCTCGGCGGCACGGGTAATAACAATAGTTTTACCGCCTAGGGGTGGGGGAGAGGACATAATCGCCAGATCCACAACTTGACCAATGACCATAATAGAGGGTGAGAGGGACACCCCGGCGGTTTGAGCGAGAATATTTTCTAAAGTGCCGCGCCAAATTTTTTGATCCTTGCGTCCCGCCTGACGGATAATAGCGATCGAGTCGTGAATATTCCGCCCATTTTGGTATAATTTCTCGATAATTTGCCCTAAAGACTGACCAGCCATCAATAGCACAAGTGTATCAATTTTAGCTAAAGCTGACCAATCGAGAGACTCGGGATCGTGAGCGCTCAAGACCGCAAAACAGCGACTAATATCCTTTTCGGTCAGGGGAATTCCGGCCAATAAAGGAGCGGCTAAAGCGGAGGAAATACCGGTTATCAGTTCAAAATCACAGCCTGCCTGCTTTAGGGCCAACATTTCAGGATATACTCGCCCAAAAACCCCCGGATCACCACTTTTAAGCCGAATAACCCGTTTTCCCTCTTGACAATAATTAACCAGTATCCGATTAATCTGATTCTGCTCGGCCCCGGGTTGTCCCCCCCGTTTGCCAACATCGACTAAAACACAGGTTTTCGGCACTAGGGAGAAGATTTGACTATCCACTAGGGCATCGTACAGCAAAACCTCGGCCGTGGCTAAAATTGCTCGCGCTTGCAGGGTGAGAAAACTACTCTGACCGATTCCCGCACCGAGAAGATAAACTTTACCCCGGGGATGGACGACTGCTGACATAATCGCAAATTTGAGTTTAATCTTTAATCTAGCACTTGGAGAAGATGCAAATTACTAACGCAACCAGGGCAGCAGTAAAGTGACGAAATAATATACTAGGGGAGCGGTGAAGACATAACTATCAGTGCGATCGAGTATACCACCGTGACCGGGGATTAACTGCCCGGAATCCTTGACCCCAGCATCGCGTTTCATCATCGATTCGGTCAAATCGCCCAATAAACTGACAATACCAATTAATAAGCCCAAAAATAAGCCCGTCAGCTGCCAATAGGGCCAATCTAAATACCAAGCACCCAAATCGGCCACCGCTATACTGCCTAAAATGCCAAAAAAGGAACCTTCCACGGTTTTTTTGGGACTAATCAGCGATAAACTGGTTTTCCCTAACCATTTTCCCATGATATAAGCTCCGATATCGGCGGCCCAAATACAACCGAAAGCTAGAAAAGTCACCGTCAAAGCGGCCGGGAATAATTTCGGTTCCATCCACGATTCCGGCCAATATCCCATCAGGGGTAAGTTACTGGCCATAGCCACGGGACCACTTTCGGGAGAAAAACCGACCCGTAAACGAATCCAATAACTGGGTAAGTAACCACCGTAAAACAGACCGAGAATTGAGGTGGAAATGTCGGCAATTGTCGCCATTTTGGGCTGAAAGAGCAGATAAAAACAAATTAACGCTCCGGCCAGGGGAAACATGGCATCGGTGAGGGGGGCTGCCATAGTTGCCGTCAGTAGTAATAATTGGGAAACTACGAGAGTGGTTTTAGCGGCCGGTTCAATGCCTTTAGCGCGAACTAAGCGAAAATACTCTAATTGTCCCAAAAAGACGATAACACCGATGCCGAGGGTGAAATACCAACCCCCAACGATAATAATTCCCAGTGCGAAGGCAATAGCAAAAATAGCGCTGACAATGCGTGGCCAAGGCATGGTTAATCCAGAGAAATTAGGCGGCATTGTCATAATTATATAGATTAAGAAAACTTTATGGAAGGTTATCCCCAATTAAAGTTTATCGCCGCTCAGGATAAACATGGGATCAACGGCGGCAAAAACTTGGTGAATACCCCTAGTTTCTAGGCGATTTACTGCCGCTTGGACAATCTCGATATTACGGGCCTGTAAATTAGAAAAACCTTCGGAAAATTGATAGAGGGTTTCTAAATTATTGGCCGTAGCCACGATGCGGCCATTGGGTTTCAGGTATTGCCACACTTCTTGCAGGACCGATTTAATCGGTTTGCCGCCCTCGATACAGACGCGATCGGGTGCGAGGGATATATTGGGCAGACAATCGGGTGCGCTGCCTTCAAAAACGGTGACATTTTTTACCCCGAAGCGATCGCAATTACGGCGGATTAAACTGGCCACTTCTTCATCCCTTTCAATGGCAATAATCGGACTATTGGGGCATAATAAGCCAATTTCAACGGGAATAGTGCCGGTTCCTGCTCCTATATCCCAGAAAACCCCCCCATCACCTAACCGCAAAGCGGAAATCATCAATAATCTCACCTCGCGTTTACTCAGGGGAATCCCGGGTAAACGTTCAAACAGTTCATCGGGAATACCGGGGGTTTTATATAACCAAGTCATGGGGGATCAATTATTGAGAAGCTTCACTACCAAGCATTATTATATAAGTTTGTCAAATTTTCTTTATTAAGTAAACAGGGACTTTTATAGGCATAAAACCCTGATCATAGCTCTAAAAAGCTATTGTCTGTCATTAAGCTAAGACGTATTTTAACCCCCGATCCTTAGATTAGGTCAATCTCTCCCAATCCCTTTACTGTTGCAACACTGCCACAGTGCCTCATCTTAACAAGCAATTTAAATAGGCGGGCAGCTTATCTTAATGATGAGATAGGAAGTTTTTGTTTTGGCGGGTCAGTCGTCGGTCGTTAACACCAAATTAGGTTACACTTCATCTTTATGGGAAAGGCCGTCATGATCCTTTTTCTTAAGCATAGATTGTCCTAATCAATTTCTTTTGGTATTGTCTATCAAATGTTACTAAATACTCTGGCTATTCAACCTTCCTAGCATCTGTCAGCCAAAAACCATAGACTAACTCCTGTTTTATCAACGATAACTCTAAGTAGCTGGTTATAATTAAATTAAAAATGGATTTTAAGTTCGATCCCCCCTGCCCCCCTTGATAAGGGGGGTGCCGATAGGCGGGGGGATCTACCCTTGATAAGGGGGGTGCCGATAGGCGGGGGGATCTACCCTTGATAATGGGGGTGCCGATCCCCCCTTAATCCCCCCTTAATAAGGGGGGCATCTGAAAGTTTTTAATACCTATCTAGTTATCATGTCTAATATCTATCGTCTTGCCCAGGGCCATTTAAACCTATTGGAAACCTGTCCACCGAGATTTCAAAAAGTCTATCTAGAGCAACTTAACACACCGGCTGACCCCGGGCAATTGGAGAGGCAAGAATGGGGCAGTCAGTTTCACCTATTACTACAGCAGCGGGAATTAGGGCTACCGATCATGTCCCTATTACGCGAAAATGAACAGTTAGAACATTGTTTAACAGCCCTATTAAAGGCCGCCCCGGCAATTGCCCAAAATCCGGGAGAAGCTAATCGAGAAGCGGAACATTGTCGCAGTTTAACTGTGGGTAATTATTTATTAACGGTTATCTATGATTTAATTTTACTAGAGAGCGATCGAGCGGTAATTTTTGACTGGAAAACCTACTTAAAACCTATCGATGCCGACAAACTAGCCAAAAATTGGCAGACGAGACTTTATCTGTATGTGTTGGCAGAAACTTCTGCTTATCCTCCTGATAGTTTATCGATGACCTATTGGTTTGTGCAGTTACCCCGCAACCCCGAACAAATTACTTTTAACTATAACCAGAAACTACACCAACGGACAGGACGGGATTTACGCCGTTTATTGAAGGATCTCGATCGCTATCTATCAGCATACCAAAATGATTTAGTCGATTTTCCCCATCGTCCCGATTGTCAGCTTCATTGTCCCTATTATCTTACACAAGAGCGATCGGGCCAAATAGACTTACCCTCGATCGATGATATCCCTGAAATCAATCCTTTTGTCTAATTATTGCCAATTTTGTCAGATCAGAATTATAAATTCTCAACTCTGAATTCTGAAGATTATTTTTATTTATTCTCCCTTCTCCCCCACTTCCCACTTCCCCACTTCCTAATTCATACTTTGTGCTTTTTGTCAAAAAAACTTTTTCTTTGTAATAAAACTACATAAAAAAAAGATCATCGTTGTGGGTGAAATTGACTAATTTACCCGTCTTAATTAGGATTACCTTGTAGGTGTGGCAAGGGTTTCAACCATTGCTGTCCAAAAAAGCACAGAATAGCCCACTGTGAAATTCTATCAAATCGCTGTAACCATTGTAAAATCGTTGTTAAATAAAAATATTTCTCAATTAATTCTTAAGAATTTATAAATATTGCGGAATGTTAATTTAAATATTCTCAAGTTTTCGGAGTCAATAGATAATTTTTGCTTATCTTTGTCCAACATGGGGTTAGAAGTCAGGAGTCGGGAGTCAGAAGTCAGTATTCAGGAGACAGGAGATTATTTTTATGTATTCTTCCCACACCCCACACCCCGCCTCCCCACTTTCCCACTCTCGACAATTCCCCTTCTCTGCCGCGTTAACCATGGTCGATAATAATAAAAGACAGATCGATCGCTTGCGCTCATGACCGGCAACCACTACCAAACCTTAGAAATCAGCCATAAATCGACCCCTGACGAGATTAAACGGGCCTATCGGCGTTTAGCCAGACAATTCCATCCCGATAGTCAAAACGATAGTGCCAGTCACGATAAAATCGTCGCTATTAACGCCGCCTACGAGATCCTAAGCGATCCGAGACTAAGAAAGGACTACGATAACCAACTAATCGCCAATTCTCCCGAAAAACGCGCCCAACGCACCGCCACCGCCCAGGCAAATTACCATCGTTACAAAGAAGCAGTCCAGGAAGACGAAGCCCTGGTCAAACAGTGGTATAACCAGACCTATAGCCCGATTAATCGCCTGATCGGTCAAATTATCCGACCCCTAAAAGGTCAGATCAATCACCTATCCGCCGATCCCTTCGATGATCAGTTGATGGCTGTTTTTCAAGACTATCTAGAAACCTGTCGCCAAAATCTCGATCGAGCCAAAACCCTCTTTTCCCAACGGCCCAACCCTGCCAAAATGGCCAAAGTGGCCGCCTCTGTGTACTACTGTCTCAATCATCTCACTGACGGACTAGAAGAATTAGAAACCTTTACCCTTAACTACGACGATCGCTCTCTCCACACCGGTCAAGAAATGTTTCGTATGGCCCAGCGTTTACAGGTAGAAGCTAAACAGATAGCCAGTCAGTGCCAAAATTAAATCTCTAGCCATGGGCAAAAAAAAAGACGAAAATAGATCAAGACCAGATTTACCCAACCCTAGCTTAACCCCGATGAGAGACAAACAATCAGAAATTACCAATATATCCACCCCTAGAGATTCTGATCTTTATTCCTTGCCTCCAGCCGTCCAACGGGCTGCTAATATCCTTTTACGTCAGGGAAGAATCGGTTTTTGGACGCAGATTGTCCTAGGCGTAATTTCAGGGGTTTTATTGCTCATTGCTACCGCTAGTTTATTAGGGACGAGACAACGCACTTCCGGTATTGAAATCGGTGTTTTATGTGCCATTGGTGGGGCTTGTTTCTTGGTAGTTGCCATTTTCTTTTCCTCTCGTTACATGAAAATTGCCCGTCAAATGTTGGGGGGTGATCAAGATAGTCGCCCGAAAAAATCCGATACTATTCAATTAATCCGTCAGGGTTTAATCGCTAATATTATCGGGATGTTTTTAACAATTTTGGGAGCGCAAGCCTTGGCGGGAATCGTCTTAATTAAATCCCTCAATGTTCCTCAAGGCACTTTTAATGTTGCCTCTAACCCCAGTCAATTTGTTAATTCCGTTGACCTGTTAATTGTGCAGGCTAATACTAATACAATTCTCGCGCACTTTACTGGTATTGTTACCTCTTTGTGGCTTCTTAATCGTATTACTTCTAAATAAATATGACCATGCAACGCACCCGTTTAAGTACGCTGGCTAATGTCACCAGCAGTCGATTTAATAGCTTTTTTGGTAATCCTTGGCGGCGGATTTCCCTCCAGATAATTTGTGTTTTATTTGGAGTTTTTTCTGGGCAAGCAATTGTCACTACTGCTGGCCAAACTGCTCAATGGGATGTCACCGCTGCCGGTTTATTACTGCTGTTTACGGAGGCGACTAGCCGGATTGTTTATCGAAAAAGTTCCCAGGCTAAACCAGCACCGATTCTGCGAGAATCTTTCAATTTACTAAAAATTGGTATCACCTATAGTTTATTTCTAGAAGCCTTTAAAATTGGCTCTTAAATCCCCAATTGAAAAATAAAACGCACGACTACTTAAGAGTTGACAGAGAAAGTCTCATCAGGTTTTGTCGGATTAATACAACAACAACTAACATAGAACCAAGAAACTTACTCTACCAACTTGGTCAAGAGGGAAATTTATTGACTATAAACTACAGAATAAAGGCGGTAACTGCGCCTAGGGAGTCGAGGTAGTTCACTATGTTTCAAAATAGCTCCAGTGAAGTTAGTATTCTCCCCATGGACGAACATAATCAAAAATTAGTTAATTATGTTCATCCTGCCGATTGGCTCAATCCCCAACCCCAAGATTGTTATGATTTAGTTGTCATTGGTGCGGGTACTGCGGGTTTAGTCGTAGCGGCGGGGGCGGCGGGTTTAGATATAGGTTTAAAAGTGGCTTTAGTGGAAAAACACTTAATGGGGGGAGATTGCCTCAATTTCGGTTGTATTCCTTCTAAATGTTTGATTCGTTCCTCTAGAATTATCGGGGAAATTGAGAAAGCCAAAAAATTGGGAATTGATATTGGAGATACTAGAGTAGATTTTGCCAGAGTAATGACCAGAATGCGGCAAATTCGCGCCGATATTAGCCATAATGATTCGGTGCAACGTTTCCAAAAACTAGGTATCGATGTCTTCTTGGGTAGCGCTCGTTTTTTAGGACAAAATGCTGTGGAAGTGGCAGGAAAAACCCTCGCTTATAAAAAAGCTGTCATTGCCACTGGTGCTGGGGCTTTTCATCCCGATATCCCCAGACTAAAAGAAGCGGGATTTTATACCAATGAAACAATTTTTTCCCTCACAGAATTACCTCCCCGATTAGCTGTTATCGGTGGCGGGCCGATTGGTTGTGAATTAGCTCAAGCTTTTCAACGGTTAGGCGCACAGGTGATTTTATTTCATAATTATTCCCATCTTTTGAATAAAGAAGACCCAGAAGCAGCCGAAATTATTGAGAATACTTTCCTGCGGGAAGGAATGCAATTAATTCTCTCTTGCCAAATTGAACGGGTGACAAAAAATGAGCAGGGTAAAACCATTGAATATACTAGCAACGGTCAAGGAGCAACTATCACCGTTGATGAGATTTTAGTCGCTGCTGGCCGGGTGCCTAATCTGTCAGGATTAAATTTAGAAGCGGTGGCCGTGGAATACGATACTCGTCGGGGAGTCAAAGTTAATGATTATCTGCAAACTACTAACCCGAAAATTTATGCGGCCGGTGATATCTGTATGGATTGGAAATTTACCCATGCTGCCGATGCAGCCGCCCGTATTGTGATTAAAAATACTCTCTTTTCTCCCTTCGGTTTCGGACGCGATAAGCTCAGTAATTTAGTTATGCCTTGGGTCACTTATACCGACCCAGAAATCGCCCATGTGGGCATGGATGAAACCCAAGCACAGACCCGGGGATTGGTCACTAATACTATTAAAATTCCTTTGAGTATAGTCGATCGAGCTATCGCTGATGGCGAAACAGCAGGTTTTTTAAAAATTATTCACAAACAAGGTTCCGACCAAATTTTAGGAGCCACTATCGTCGCCACCCACGCCGGTGAGATGATTTCTGAAATTACCACCGCTATGGTTGCCAAAATCGGATTGAGTAAACTCTCTACTGTTATTCATCCCTATCCCACCCAAGCGGAAGCGATTAAAAAGGCCGCCGATGCCTATCGTCGAACTCTCTTGACTCCTAATAGTAAAAAACTCTTGGAATTGTTGACTAAATTATCGCGTTAAAATCAATGATTGCCACCGGAGAACTGCGGCAGAACTTTGAACAATTCTGGCGGGAAGCTGCCGCACAGTTGGGGAACGCCCAATCCCTCACCGAACGGAGGCCGGGGAAATGGCAAGAGTACCAGGTCGATACCTAATATTTTAGCTTGCTGTTGCAGGGCGGCATAGACTTCATCGCTCAATTCTAGGGTTAAGACTTGACTCATTTGGCTGTACCTTCATTGTGGCTATTGATTAGATTAATTTCTTTTTTAACTCTTTGACCATTATAACCTCGGACATCAGCTTGTCTCTTCACAGTAGCACTGTAGTGGATTGTTTCAGCTAATTTGGTGTATTAGAAAAATGCTAGAAATTCTATAATCTAAGACTTTAAGCCGAAATCTATTGCCCTATTTTAGCTGAAACAGTCCACTACGGCGATGGCGATCGCACTAACTAGGTGGTAATAGACAGCTCAATTGAGTCCCAGTCTGGATTCATACCATTATTGACCAGTATTTGAACTACTGAGGTTGTTATCCCCATGGCTTCGGCTACGATATCACTGGTGGACATTTTTCCAATCCCACTCACCGTAAATGTGTCCCTGGAGGAGCCTGTGTGCACCAATGAACTACGAATATTATACATTGCCTTAATGATTGCCCTGACCCTTCTCCTCTCGTCAGGATTGGTTGAAGTGAGTAGAGCAGCGCGAAGCCCAATCTTGAAGGTGAGTTCACCATGATCTCCGACCAACAGGGCCTCAAGAGCAATGGCTAATTCTAACGCTCTGTCAGCGGGCATTCACCTGATGCGAGCCTGAGCGAGTCTCTGCATCGCAATTCGTGCCTTATTCTTATGGCTGTTATTCAGGTTCAAAAAGTTACTTATCAATTCAGATGCGCGAGAAACGTCTAGATTGCCATTACCTTCAAGAGCCAGAGGAGTTATCTCTTGATGAACGAATATCGTGGGTGATGCTGTTTGAGCACACTCAATATCTGGATCGGTGTATTGGAACCAACGTGGCCCAGGCATAATGCCAGCTTCCGCGGACGTGCCCAAGCAGAGGAGTACATCAGATAAGAGCGGACTGTAGTCAGTGGCGTTTTGCATCGGAGTATCGTCGTTAGCGTCCTTGAGGAAAGGTTCGATAGCCGTAGTGCAAACCACTGCAGCCGTTGGTGACTTCCATGTTAAGGGCGGCATTGTCAGACTTGGGCAGTGAGGTTTGGATAGCGCGTCCTTCTGCCTTGAGGCGGGCAATGATTCAAATGGCAGTAGTTGGACGTTGCCAGGGAGTGTTACTGGCACCTCGGGTGTGATTCCCCAGCAGGTAATGACCAAGATGCCCGATGCTCGCTGGGTGTTAAGCACTTTCTGCAGCCACTCAACGGCTGCGATGGCAGATCCCCGCCGTCTAGCCTCGCTCAACAGAACCGGAGCAACCAATATTGATTGGAACCCAGTCATTCCAAATGGAGAACAGATCATCATCTGAGATCGAGAGAATTCCTCCTGATTAGCCAGTAGGTCTTTAATTTTTTCTGACAGCATATGCAAAATATGCAAATGGGCGAGATTCTCGACTTCCTCGAGCTCGAGTCGATTGCCTAATTGCATCAGAGCCTCCTCAACCGCGGAGGTTAGTGCCCGAGTGTCCATGTCCATGTCCTCATCATGTCGGTCGCTAACCACTAATTCAACCGCTTACTGCGGTCTAGCACCCCCCTTTATCCTACTATCCCACCTCCATCGGTCTAACACCCCATAAATAAAACTTAATACCGCACCGTGCGGTCTAATCACCCCCATTTGGGCATAATTACCGCAGGGGGCGGTCTAGTATCTCTGCCAAACCGATTTTACCGCATTTGCCGATGACAGAAAAGCCCAGTTCCCTCGACTGTTAGAACGAGTCCGAGAAGTCATGCGTCTCAAGCACCTTAGCTTGAAGACGGAAAAATCCTACCTCTACTACATTCGAGACTTTATTCTCTTTACACAACAAACGTCATCCTAGAGAGATGGGAGTGTCCGAAATCCGCCAGTATCTGTCGCATTTAGCCACCGACAAGCAGGTTGCCGCCTCAACTCAAAATGTCGCTCTCAATGCCTTGCGGTTGACGGGTCAAAAAGTGCTTTACGTCCAGACACCACAATTTTGAAGGCCTGTAAGGAAATTGGCGGTTATCAACCCGTCACCTGGTTAGCAGGAAGGGATAAAAGCCGTTATCCCCAAGTTTATCGCCCCCATCCCTTAGAAAGCAGCAATTATGAGGCATTTGACCAGATAATTGGGGTTGCTAATCAGAAATAGCAAGAAAGCCTCTTAATAACTCGTCCTGTCAATCAATTTCGTGGTTTTTTTTCCGAAATTAACAATCAGAATCTTACGGAAATTGCGATCAAAATCAAGGAAACCTACAATGATTATTTAAAGTTAGTGCGATCGCTTGAAGACCTGAAAAACCGGCATCCCGAACTGAGAGAACCTTATATCGAGGTAACATCGACTAAAAGTCAGAGAACGATTTACCTGACCCGACTAGATCGGTTTGGGACTTTAGAATCGGGTTTTTTTAGTCAAGATAAGCAGTCTTGTAGCGTGGGTTAAGCGATGGCCAACCCCAACCCCAAAAGTACTGAGGACGATCGTCAAACACTAGACCTCTTGCATAATTTTTTTATGGTATAATATAAGGTTTTGCTTTTTTCTCAATTCTTAGATTGAAGTGGAAAAAAGAATAAAATGTGATCTTAGGTCAGGAAATCATCTATAGTTTTGCTATGTTTATTAGCAAAATTATGGATTATCAAAACTTATCAGATGAACAATTCAAACGCCGTTTCGGTGTGTACAAACAAACATATAGAAAGATGGTAGAATCAGTAAAAAGTGTTGAAGCCGACTCTAATTCACCATCTAAAAGGGGACCGAAACCTAAACTATCTATAGAAGAACAAGTTTTAGTAACGTTAGAATATTGGCGAGAATATAGAACATATTTTCACATTGGTACAAGCTGGGAACTATCAGAATCAACTATATGTCGGATTGTAAATAAGACGGAAAAAATGCTTTTACAATCGGGAAACTTCCGTTTAAAAGGAAAAAAAGCTTTACTCAATCAAGCAGAGATACCGGTCATAACGGTAATGGATGTAACGGAAACTCCCATTGAACGCCCCCAAAAGAAACAGAAAGATTTTTTTTCGGGTAAAAGAGGTTATCATACTTTAAAATCCCAATTAGTAGCTGATCAAAATACAGAGGAAATTATCTGTGTTTTTTGTGGGAAAGGTAGAGGTCATGATTTTAGTTTATTTAAAAAAAGTCGAGTTCGTTTTCATCCTTTAACTACCAGCATAGAAGACAGTGGTTATCAGGGAATAGCTGCATACCATAGTAATAGTTATACACCGAAAAAGAAATCGAAAAATAGAAAATTAACAGAGTTAGAAAAAGAGTATAACAAGGCTTTAGCCAAAGAAAGGATTATCATTGAACCTATAAATAGGAAACTCAAAATCTTTAAAATCTTATCCTGTAAATATCGGAATCGTCGTCGAAGATATAGTTTAAGAGTTAACTTGTTGGCGGCTATTTATAACTGTGAGTTAGGGATAGGTATAGCAGCTTCTTAAAAGTTGCCTAAAGATTAATCAAGTCAAGGAGAATTTATTCTCAATTTTTATAATTGAGATAGTTTGTGCCGCTTAAATAAAGAGGTTTTGATAACCAAATTAAAGCAGCTCTAAAGAGTTTTGAGTTAAAAGTTAAACGGCTCTTCGTTACCCTTTATGCTAAATCAACAGACAAGATGCCAAGACAACATACTTCTAACCCAAAAATTCCGAAAGTTTCTAAAGCCATAGCCTCTCCGTTTTATTAGTTTAAGTTTATTGTTGATTCCATCGACCACCCCATTAGTTGTCCTTCGCTCGAAATAACTAATGATTTCTCCAAACCAGTTTCGGATTGTTTGACAACTCTTGGTAAAAACACTGGAGGATTTTGCCAACCAGTCCGAGATGGATAGCAGTCCTTCTGTCGGATTCTCTGAGGTTTCATAAATCTTTCTAAATTCTTCCTTTAACTCGTGCATCTTTTTCAAATTTGGGAAATTTTCTTTGATAGCTTCTAGTTTGATTTTTTGGGTTTCCGTTAAATCTTTTTCATTTTTTAACAAGCTATATTTACTTCGCTTTAAAACTTCTAGCTTCGCTTCTTTTTCCGCTTTCTGTTTTTTATTTCTCTGCGCTTCTACGGCTCTTTTTTCTGCTTTTCTTTGTTCGTCTAACTCTTGATTAATTTGTTTCATTACATGGAATCTATCGGCGACTACCTCGGCCGATGGCATCAATTCTTTCACCAAATTTTTATAGGGCAACCAAAGGTCTATGCTGACTTCTTCAATTTGCTCTAACACCTCTTTTCCCCACCCTGTAAGCGTTTCCCTCAATTCTTCTTGTGTTCGCTTCTCTAGAATAGCTATTAGTTTTCCCGTATCTAAATTTACTAAAACCGCACAGTAATTTTTTTGTCCTTTGACTAGAGCGATTTCATCAATTCCTAGTCTTTTTAATTTCGATAGGTCTGTCTCTGTAATTTCTTCAGCTATGTCCTCTATCATTCTTTGAATCTCTTCTTCCGTTACGTCATTTCTTCGGCTAACATTTAAAATATCTCCTTCTTTTAATTGTTCGAGTATATTCTCGGCTAGTCTTTTCGTATAGGTTCGTTTCTTGGCGACAAAATCTAACTCTTCGCTAAAGGGTTTCTGACAATTACCGCACTTAAATTGACGACGATTAACTTGTAGGTACACTGGTTGACCTGAGAGCGGTAAATCTTTGACTAAATGTCGATGATTTTGGTGAAGTTTATCGCTCTCTAACCCACAACGAGGACAGGCTGCTTTTTTATTTTTCGATTCGATTTGGAAAACTATACCGATATTTTCTAGGTGTCGATAGCCTTGAATACAGGTTTCTTGTAGGTTCAAAAATTTGTCAAGTATCATAAGTAAAATAATCTCGTTTTTGGCTATTATATCAAATCTTAACTCGATTGTCTATCTTTTGGTATTAACCTATTTGTGCCTTAAGTCCTTTCCTGTATGAATTTCAGCTACTTTTGAGCGTAGTTGCTCTCATCGAATTTTATTTTAAGTTAATTATTTGCATAACAATTCCCGAAGAGCCAGTTAAACTTCAAGTTTTCATTCAGGACGAATGTACTGATTAACTATTTTTTTGGGGAAAATTAGTTAGCCCATCATTATAACATATAATTAATTTGCAAGAGTTCTACTATATCCCAACTAGCGATTCACAGGGGAAGGAGTCTCAGGTGGTTTCCCCTGTTTTAATCGGATAAACTAGGGATACCAGCTTTCATCAAGGCATCAGCATGACTACCAACGTAGCGAAAACTCAATGGCAGTATTTAGAGAAACGTCCTCATTCCTGGCGACAACAGCTTTGTTTTCAAGGCAGGAGGCTGAAAGCTTTTGATGTCTGGTCAGATATGATTGTCAATGACATGACTCCTCAAGAAGCAGCCCTTAATTGGGAGTTACCCCTGGCTGCCATCTATGAAGCAATTGACTATTGCGAGAGGAATCAGCAGCTACTCAAGCAAGAAGCAGAAGAAGAACGCCACCGTCTGGAAGCAAAGGGGATTAGTATTGAGCCTAAGATTATTGCTTGATGAGGACTCGCAATCCCAACTTCTGGTTAAGTTACTTACGGCTGCTGGTCATGACGTGCTGACGATCAATGAAATTGGTTTGGCTGGCTGCACAGATAATCTCGTACTTGACTATGCCATACAGGAAAATCGGATTCTGCTAACTCATAACTGCGATGACTTTGAAGAGTTGCACCAAGCCAATCCCAGCCATTCGCGGATATTCGCGGTTTACCGTAACGCTAACCTCTTAAAAAATATGGGCTTCAAGGCAATTGTCAAGGCAATCGCCAATCTCGAAACTGCTAACGTCCCCCTTGCTAATCAGTTCATCTCCCTGAACCACTGGAACTATTAATTCTGGTTTGTCTCGATCTTGTCACAAATCTTAACTTAATCTCTCCCTAACTATTGAAAACAAAAATACACTCTACCCCCCGCACAGTATCCTACGCTACAATTTAATAAATCTTTACATTATTCTCCCTGACTAGGGATTCACATCGGATTTACACACCCTCGCCCAATATTTCGTCAAAACTTACCGAAAAATTGGGTTTAAAGCCTCGCTCTTTTAGGGCGACTTTATATGATGTATGCTCTTAAGAATAGCGGGCAGGGTAAGCAACCGCTTAAAAAACCCAGTCATCGCCGGATGAACGCACCGTTCGGACCTCGGCGTGAGCTTTTGTCGAACGCTGAGCTCAGGGCAGCGCGGTCAAAAACGACATCGGTAAGATTGCCAACCAAATTATGATGGCTGTCACCTTGCATTGGGAAACCATTTTGATGCCAGAGGAAAGAAAAGAGGGTCATCAGTTGTCAGATTTGCGTTTTCAGTCCACTGATTACTGGAAAAGCTTCCCAACTCCCACTCTGCAATAACTACTGGCAGCCAGAAATAGGTTGGGTACTTATCATACTTTGTGCTTTTTGTCAAAAAAACTTTTTTTTTGCAATAAAACTACACAAAAAAAAGATCATCGTTGTGGGTGAAATTGACTGATTTACCCGTCTTAATTAGGATTACCTTGTAGGTGTGGCAAGGGTTTCAACCATTGCTGTTCAAAAAAGCACACAATAACCCACTATGAAATTCTATCAAATCGCTGTAACCATTGTAAAATCGTTGTTAAATAAAAATCTTTCTCAATTAATTCTTAAGAATTTATAAATATTGCGGAATGTTAATTTAAATATTCTCAAGTTTTTGGAGTTAGTAGATAATTTTTGCTTATCTTTGTTGAAAAATAGAACTCCTGCAAAAATCCAACATCTACCATTGGGTTAGGAGATAGGATTCAGGAGACGGCATTCAGGAGATAGGAGTCAGGAGATAGTAGTCAGGAGTCAGTAAGAATTGCGGCAATTTACATTTCTCAAGATAGACAACAGAATTTATGTCCGACTACTTATCAGTTATCAGTAATCAGCGAGGTTGAATTATCGCTTTTTTCTCAAAAATTTGGATAGTATCTCAGCATATTTTAGTGAGTTAGCCATAGCAAAGTAACCTACTTTTCAGAATTTAAAAGTTAGTAGCTGATGCTATCACCTGACATTAACTGCTGCCATTCAGAATCCTGCTGATAGTGGTCAAGCATAGACTCAGCCTGCCCTTCAAGGATACGCCTGCACTCAATCAATGGTAACTTGAGAAAAGCCAGACGTTGCTCTAGGGATAAAGCTTGTTCTTCAGGGGTTAAATAAGACGGATTAGCCTCTTTCACCAGTGGGAAAACCTTCAGTTTGTCAGAAAAATCCCATTCCTATCATATCTAGATTTTATAGGACATCCTCTCAAGCTAGGCGGACTGATTAAAGAAACAAAGGAAAATGGAAATTTTGCCGATCTAGGGCTGGCCTTTGCTATAAGTGAGCTATATAGCGCCTCCTTGGCTAGTGAGGAAATTCTCAAACGCTAAAGCTGAGAACTTACCGCTATAACTAAGCACACGAATCACCCAGACTGAGAAAATATCATGCGTATCGCTCACGATGTCACCGAATTGGTTGGCCGCACACCTTTAGTACAATTGAATCGGATTCCCCAAGCGGAGGGCTGTCTTGGCCGAATTGTGATGAAATTAGAAGGGATGAATCCCGCTGCTTCCGTCAAAGACCGCATTGGCACTCACATGATTAATAGCGCCGAAAAAGCGGGTTTAATCAATCCAGAAACCACGGTTTTAGTGGAACCCACCTCTGGCAATACGGGAATTGCCCTCGCGATGACTGCGGCAGCTAAGGGTTATCGCTTGATTTTAACTATGCCAGAAACGATGAGTTTAGAACGCCGGGCGATGTTAAAAGCCTACGGTGCTACCCTAGAACTTACCCCCGGTTCCCAAGGTATGAAAGGGGCAATTTTACGCGCGCAGCAAATTGTCGATAGTATCCCCGGGGCTTATATGTTGCAACAATTTCGCAACCCTTCTAACCCAGAAATTCACCGTCTCACCACTGCTGAGGAAATTTGGCAAGACACCGACGGACAGGTAGATTTTATTGTTGCGGGTGTGGGTACTGGAGGCACGATTACGGGAGTCGCTGAAGTGATTAAATCTCGTAAACCTAGTTTTCAAGTAGTCGCGGTGGAACCTTTCAATAGTCCGGTGATTTCCGGGGGTAATCCCGGTCCCCATAAAATTCAGGGTATCGGTGCGGGTTTTATTCCAGAAGTTTTACGCACAGATCTGATTGATGAGGTAATTACTGTCAGTGATGAGGAAGCTTTTCAATTTGGTCGTCGTTTGGCAAAAGAAGAGGGTTTACTTTCGGGGATTTCTTCCGGTGCCAATCTTTGTGCCGCAATTCAACTGGCCCAACGACCGGAAAATGAGGGTAAATTAATTGTGGTGATTCAGCCTAGTTTTGGAGAACGTTATCTGAGTACGCTGATGTTCCAAAATATCGAGGAGCGCGAGTTAACTTTGGTGTAAAAAAATATCCTCCTCAGTCTCTAGCAGTCAGCTTTAGTTGAGGGCTGATTGCTAATAGCAGAGAGCTTTTTAATCATATTTCAAGAGGGATTTTTTCACCTGTAGGGGTATTTGTAAAGGTTGCGGTTTGATTGCTTCTTTGCCAGAAAAATTATCAAGTAAAGCCGAGCGCACTTGCGTGTCGGTTTCTCGCGAGAGAAGATAGCGGAAGTATTCTTGGCATTGTTCTCGACGACTGGGGGAAAGTTCCATTTCACTTAAACGTCGGACGGCCATTAAGCGCATTAAGGGATCATTGACTGTTAATTTTTCTAACCAGCGATCGAAGTTTTTTGACTCATTTTCACCGCGATGGTCGAGAAAATGCCATCCTAGCAGGATTAAAGTCAAAACCGTGCCAAATCCTTGCAAAATTGAGGCCAGGGCCAACCAGCGATTTTCGGCATAGGTCCAAATTGCCACAGCGAGATAGGTGGCTAAACTGCCTAAACCGCCACAGACTACCGCTAAAGTTAACTTACCGCTGTCGGCGCTGAAAAAAGCACGCCACCACAGCCACAGCGATGGCCAGTTTTGCCCCTGGAGATGGTAAACTCCGATCATCGCCCCCACCCCGGTTAAAGTGGCCAAAACTAACTGCCAATTCCACGCCCAGAGGATCAAAAAACTAGCACAAGCTGCCGCCCATGTCAAGAATTGACGGGTTTTTTTTGCGGCGAGAGTTTTGATGACTCGACGCTGCAGAGCGGGAGAAAAATAGGGAGGAAGGCGGAATACTGAAGACACGGGAAGTTTTTCACTGAGGGTTTGATGATCACTATAGCCTGTTCTCAGGCAGACAGATCATTTTTCTCGGTAAAAATCCTTGTAGGAAAAGAGCGAAGTGCTAGGGTGGGCTAAAATTGCGATCGAGAATCGGCTAAAGTTCAGATTGGCGAGCTAAAGTGTTAGGATGGTTTGCAATCAAACTCAACTTTTTTTATTAATAAATAGCTGAACAATATTCTGTAAACTTATATACAGAAACCTAAAGAAATATGTTAATTTGCAGTCTTTAGGGCAGCAAGTTCTGATAGACGATCTAGAGTAGTAAGTATAAGTACCGCACCTAATTTTACCTAGTCAAGCTGGCTATCTAACTCATCTATATCATTTCCGAACAGAGTTAGAACTTTCTTTGTCTCGGTTGAGTCTTGCGGGAATTTTACCTTAAGGAAAATCTCGATAATTTTGAGTCATGATTCACTAGAATCCTCAAATATTCCATAAACTGGCGAGTTTTAAGAAACCTAGGAGGTTCATCGCTATGAAAAGCCGTCTTATTGTTTGTTGTGATGGAACTTGGCAAGATTTAGGACAAGCTTATCCTACCAATGTCGTCAAAATGGTGCAAGCTATCACGCCACTTGATGATAGTAAGGGCAACCCCATCCGTCAAATCATCTACTATGACGAAGGCATTGGGACAAAACAATCTAATGCCGAGATGACTGATACTTTAATTAAAATTACTGGAGGTGCTTTAGGCATTGGCATGGATCATAAGATTGAGGATGCCTATCGTTTTCTGTGCTTAAACTATCAACCTGAAGATGAAATTTATCTCTTTGGGTTTAGTCGGGGAGCTTACACTGTACGCTGTTTAGCTGGGTTAATTTATAATTGCGGTTTGTTGTATCGAGAATTTATCCGACAAATTCCCAAAGCCTACGAAATTTACCGAGACAAACAAGACCCAAATAACGCACCTAACGGTAAAAATGCCATTGATTTCCGTAATCAGTATGGACGACGAGTTCCTATTAAAGCGTTATGCTGTTGGGATACAGTTGCTTCTTTAGGTATCCCTGATATCGTTCATTCTCTGCACTTGGATCAAAAGTTCAACGAACGTTATCGCTTTTATGATTCGACCATCAATCCTACAATTGAAAAGGCGTTTCATGCAGTTGCCATTGATGAAATTCGTAAAGTCTTTGATGTAACGCTAATGCGTCCCCATTCTACCCAGATCAGACAACAAAAAGAACAAGTGGTTCAAGTTTGGTTTCCGGGGGGTCATGGTTGTGTTGGTGGAGGTTCTCAGGAAGAATCTGGACTATCCGATGGAGCTTTATTGTGGATGATGGAACAAGTCGAAACCTTGGGTTTGGTCTTAGATAAAAGTTATATTCAACATGAAGTTCATCCCAATTGTAGTGCGCGTTTTGATAATACGTCAAAATGGCCATTTAATGTAGCGGGAACAGCACCTCGTCAGTTTGAAGGGGATGTTAGCAATTTGCATGAAAGTGTTAAAAATCGCTGGACAGACCTGAATCTTAATCCCCCTTATAAACCCGCTATTCCCGAAATTCAAATGATGCTTGAGCAAGAGCTTGGTGCTTTGAGAAAGAAAGAAATAGTCTCTGTTTAGCACTTCGCTGCCTCAAAAATGTCGCCTACACTTTACTTACATAAACACTCATAATCTGAACTAATTAGGAGGATTTACAGAGCAGATCGGCTTTGTGTGGTAATTTTTGCTTATGGACGTGAAATGCTTACTAAGCAACACTTTTAGGACTATTTTGCGTTTGAATCATAACTCATTGATGACAAAAGTTTCCTCAAATGGGGATGGATGCTATGAAAAACTTGATGAGAAGTATTATTTCAGTTAGTTTAAGTCTGGCTGTTCTCCCCATTAATAGCCCCCATCTCCTATCTCAATTAAGCGAAGAAAGCTATGTCAAAATCATCCAAAATTTATTGATAACGGATAACCTAGAATCCGATCCTTTTGCTTTGATGAGAGAGGAAATCTTAGGGGAACTAAAACTTGATCTTTCTGCTCAACAAGTTATTCAATTACTCGGAAATCCTACACAAAAAGGACAAGTAGAATTTTGGGCAGGGGATGCACTTTATCATCAATATTGGTATTATCCTAATCAAGGTATTACCCTCAGCATGGCATCAGAAACTGAAAAAGGACAGCAAAATATTGCCTTTATTAAATTAGTTTCCCCTTCAACACTTCCAACCAAACGAGGCATAACAATTGGCAGTTCAATAGAGGAGGTTAGCCTTGCCTATGCCAAAGAAAAAGATCAAGAGATGTCAATACCTGATCAAACTTTTGTCGCTGGTTCAATTTATGGAGGATTAATTTTTACCTTTGATCAGGGTCGGGTCATTGAGATTTTCTTAGGAGCAGCAGCTGAATAAATGCCTATCAGTTGAGTATCCTTGTCTGTTGTTAAAACTTGTAATTTCAGGGATAGAAATTATGTCTTACTTTATCTTTCCACTTCGTCCAAGACCCAGTTTAAGCTATAAAGATGGCGGACGGCAATTCGGTGCAGGTCGTCCCGGAGGTCGGAAACACGCAGGTTGTGACTTAATCGCACCAAAAGGAACGGAAATTTTAGCAATGGCAGATGGGAAAGTTATCGTCGGTCCCTATGCTTTTTTCTCTGGAACGAATGCTATAGAAGTGAAGCATGATAACGGAATGGTTATCCGTTATTGTGAAATTGGACAGATGCTTCCTCGTGGCATTCAAGTGGGAGCAAGAGTATCAAAAGGTCAAGTGATTGCCTATGTTGGTCGTCTTCATTCCGGCAGTTCAATGTTACACCTAGAAATGTATCAAGGAACTCAAAATGGTGCATTAACACAAGCTGGAAATCGTCCTTATCAACGGCGCTCTGACTTATTAGACCCCACGGATATTTTAGATCATGCACCTTTAGTCGGACAAACACCCACACCTGATGGCGATATCGGCACAGTTAATGCTCAAGTTACTACGAGTCTTAATGTCAGAAATGATGCCAAGTTATCCGCACCTGTGCAGTTTACCTTACGCTTTGGGGAAACTTGTATTGTCCTAGAAAAAGTCACAGGAGATACCTATTCCCGTGACCAAAATCAATGGTACAAAATTTACAAAGACGGAAAAATAGGATTTGCGGCGGCAGTTTATATTGATGTCACCGAGCAACCTGAAGAACCCAGTAATCTGGCAAAAGGCCGAGTTAATAATCATGTGCAGACTGTCCTAAATGTTCGGAGTCAGGCCGCCACAACTGCCCCCATTCTCTTTGAATTAAGCCCCGGTGCCACCTGTACCATTCTGCAAGGAGTGACAGGTTCTCCCTATCCTCCTAATAATCAAACCCAATGGTATCAAATCCAACAGGGGGGACAAACGGGATATGCCGCCGCTTACTACATTGATAAATTCGACGAGAATAATCCTCCTCAAGTCCTGGAAATTGAGAGTGCTGAAGGACGAGTGAATCATCGGGTATCGAGTACCCTTAACGTCAGAAGCCAACCCAATACCAATTCAAACATTTTATTCACCTTAAGCACAGGAACAACCTTCAAAGTCCTAGAAGAAGTTTCTGGCAGTGAATATGACTTTGGGCGCACAGATTGGTTAAAAATTGATTACAACAATCAACAAGGCTATGTGGCCGCCCATTACGTTGATATTAACCTCGATCCACCACCAGCCAGCCGTTGGGATCAAGCCTTAATGCAAGCTCCCACAACAGGTGCATCCGCAGTGACGGCTTCTCAGGATGGACTGTCAGCAGGGGTGCAATCTTCCCACAAAATGGCACAAACTGACCTACAACGGGTAAAAGCCATGGCCGATTGTTTCTGTACTGCCGCAGCTAAATTTGGAGTTCCGGCAGCTTTATTGGCGGCCGTTGCCAGTCGAGAATCTCGCGGGGGCAATATTTTAAATGCTCAAGGATGGGGAGATTGCCACGGAGGTCAATGTTATGGTTTTGGCATTATGCAAGTGGACAAACGCTCCCATACGGTCGAAGGAATACCTGATGGTCCCAAGAGTTTAGCCCACGTTGAACAAGCTACAGGCATTTTTGCTAATTGCCTCCAACAAGTCCAACAAAAACATCCTAATTGGGAAGATCGTTATGTCATTAAAGGCGCAGCAGTTGCCTATAATTCAGGAATTCGTAATGTCCAGACCAAAGAAGGGATGGATATTGGGACAACAGGCAATGACTACGGTTCTGATGTCATGGCACGGGCGCAATATTACGCTAATCATGCGGATTTAAGTGTCTTCCGAATTAGCCTTTAAACTGCTACCGATCCTAGTAGTCAGACCCCATAAGGGATTTATCTGGCTACTAGGGGATTATGAAAAGTTGGCTCTTCGTTACTTGGTATGATTCGATCGGGTGGCATAAATCGACTCAATCCTTATCTGGCAAAAGACTTAATTGATTAGTTAGTTCTAGATCGAAAACAATTGACATAAATCCCCGAATTTCTTTCTATATAAGGTTTTCATCCCTTGTAATCCCGTCCATCGCATAACACAAACCGAAGAACCCTAAAGATGAAAAAAAAGGGCTAGTTTATATTCAATACAACAATCAAAGCAAGGAGAAAGATATTGATAAATTCAGAAAAAAATTATCAGAGAAATGGAACGCTTTAGGGATAGATTTTATTGCATAATATAAATCTAATTCTGGCAAATATGGAGATATTTGGTATTTTCATACGGAAGAAAAAGCGTTAGCTAATGAGTTACAAGTAACTCTTAACCAAAAGTATTGTCCTGAAAAACCAGAGGGATGTTTTGTTAGCCATGATCTATCAGGAAATTATCCTAATCTCCCTAAAAAACAATTTGAAATTTGGATTGATGTCAACAAAATACCAGAGCCATTTCATTAAGCTAATTATTTAGTGTGATTTCAAATCTCACACCCTTCATAAAAAAGGAGGAAAGGTAATGCAAAACACAAATCTCCCTGTAACCATAGACTCAAAACTAATCTGGAACGATACGGGAATTAATCTTGTCGCTGGACAAGAATATCATTTTCAAGCAACAGGTCAATGGACAGACTGGACAATTACCTCTAATGCTGATGGTTATGAAAGTCCTAATTTCTTGCTGAAACTATGTGAAGGACTACGACGAATGCCTAATTCACCTTGGTTTTCACTGATTGGTTCAATTGATAAAGATCAAGATAGTTTCTTCCTCATCGGCACAAATAAACAGTTTATAGCCCCAAAAACAGGACGGCTTTACTGCTTTGCTAACGATGTGATCATCGCCTATGGCAATAATCGAGATAGCATCCAACTCACTGTAACTTCCTTAACTTGACAAAGGGAAAATATCCTATTTGTTAACTGTCTGCTGTTGTTAAAGTAACCTGTCCAGAATCAGGCAAAAAAGGATCAAAAATGATGACTAACCAAAAACTGAAAGCTCTAGTCAATACTGTTATCAAACAATCGCAGTGGTAATTGTGGCACCTGTATTGCCTGTCCTGTGGCTCAAGTGACTATGCTAAAATCGGTCAACTAGAAATGACGAGAAACGATTTTTTCAATAGTCGCCTGGGTATCCTGCAGCAGTTTCTCGCGACTATCTCTAGTATTAGTCAGACTAGGCACGAGATTACGAGCTTGTAAAGCCATGTGAAGTTGTAGTTGAGCCACATACTCACGGATATCTTCGCGGGTTTCCGATTGGTTAGGATGAAACATAGAGAAACTGGAAGGGTCTGTCTAGCTGATGGGGTCTTGTCGATAACTCCTATACAAGTTATCACAAGACCTTAGGTTCCCGTCAAGGATTTGCTCCAACTCTACACATTTCTCAACATAACTTATAACAGTCATCTCAAGGGCGAGGTATAAAGTTTTCGGGCTCTTCGGTTTGTGTTATGCAATGGATGGGGGTTATAAGGAATGAAACCCTTATAGAGACAGACATTACCGCGATTTTTGTCAATTGTTTGCGATCTAGAGCGAACTAATCAATTAAATCCCTTGCCAGATAAGGATTTAGTCGATTTATGCCCCCATATCGAACCATACCAAGTCCCGAAGAGCCAGTTTTCGTTTTGGGGAGCCAGTCGCCAGTCGTCGATACCAAATTCTAGACAGTAATTCCCAATTCAAACGGTAGCACAGAATACAGAATCAGTCTTACTCTTGATGGGTGGTGATTCGGTAGTAGTGATGGAGGCTTAATCCTTTGCTTTACTGTGCATTGTAGTCATGGATAAAAACGTGATTCTCCATTTTTTTAGAGGAAATGATCTGTTAGTAGTGCCGTAGCCTCTTGCTTACCCAGTATCAAGTGTGTAAAATATTTATTAATAAAAATAATTGGAACCCGATCAGTCTTTAAACCTCATCCCCAGACCACCAGCCAAGCCGCCACTTAACCTGACAGTATATATTAAGAAAAGCAACAAATACTTTACAGACATAACAAAGTATGCAGCAAATTCTAGGATTAGAGACACAACCAAAAATTTGGCATTGGCGGGGATTCAAAATCACCTATCAAAGTGCGGGGGAGACAGGACCCGCGATCGTGCTTGTGCATGGATTTGGGGCATCTTGGGGACATTGGCGGAAAAATATCCCCGTTTTAGGCGAAAAATGTCGCTGTTTTGCCCTAGATTTAATTGGTTTTGGCGGTTCCGACAAACCCGAACCGAAAAACGAGATCGATTACACTTTCGAGACTTGGGGGGCGCAAATTGCCGATTTTTGTCGGGAAGTGGTGGGGGGTGCTGCTTTTTTGGCGGGGAATTCCATCGGTTGCATCGCCATTATGCAGGCTGCCGTCGATCATCCCGATTTTGTCCTTGGGGTGGCGGCGATTAATTGTTCCCTCAGACTACTTCACGAAAGAAAACGGGGGGAATTACCCTGGTATCGTCGTTTAGGAGCGGATATTGCCCAAATAATTCTCAAAAATAAAGCAATTGGGGCTTTTTTCTTCCAACAGATCGCTAAACCCCAGACAGTGCGTAAAATTCTCCTGCAAGCTTATCGGCGATCAGAAGCTGTAACGGAGGAATTAGTGGAAATAATCTTAAAACCCGCCAGAGATCCAGGAGCGATCGAGGTTTTCCTCGCTTTTACTGGTTATTCTGGCGGCCCACTCCCAGAAGACCTACTGCCGATTCTCCCCTGTCGGGCTATTCTGCTTTGGGGTAGCGAGGATCCCTGGGAACCCTTGCCCTTGGGCCAAGAATTAGCACGATTCCCGACAGTAAAAAAGTTTATCCCCTTAGCTGGCTTAGGCCACTGTCCCCAGGACGAGGCCCCAGAAATAGTTAATCCGATTTTATTAGACTTCCTGCAAGCTTATAGCTAAGTTCCTCTAGTAACCAGAAGACCGGGTATTAATGGGTTGTTGGATGGAGAAACCTCGGTTAATACTTTGAGGGGGAACTTGATTGGGGATGCCATTATTGTTGGGCGGCATTCCCTGATTGGGATAACCAGTGACGTTGGGTTGATTGCCGTAAACGGGGGTCTGATATATGGGGGGTTGATAATAGTTGGATTGGTTGCTAGAGCCAGGGACCGGGTTAGGTTTGGCATTATTCCAGGAGGGTAGAGGCCGAACATTTTGTTGATAAGGGGAATAATTTCCCTGGGGGGCGACTTGATTCGGGTTGCCCCCAGGGTTGAGATTAGAATAATTATTCAAGTTAGCAGTCCGCGAGCGATTTTCGATTTCTCTCTGTAAAGGATAATTGCTAGTGTTGCCACTAATCGGTTGCACTTGAATCGGTTGCAGACCTTTACTAGCATTCGGTACTGGATTTGGCTTGACTGGCGGCATTAACGGAGCGAATAAAGAGGGTTTCTGGTTGTCATTGGGATTAGTATTTAAAGGATCAAAAGGCTGCGTCGAGGCCGGTCTCCCCGGGCGAGCGGTATTATTATTGGCAGGAATGGCCGGCAGTGGTACGGCAGTGGGGAGAGGAGTATCGGTAATCTTGTTGCTCTCGATTTCGCGTTCCTCCAAGGACTTTCCTGGGGTATCGAATACCGAACCCAACCATTCAGGATTCTGTTGATATATCGAGAAAGCAATGAGAGCTAAGGAAAATATTCCTAGGGGCAGCCAAAATAAAGGTTGGGCAAAGGGTTTTAATCCTGCCAAGAAATAGCGCATGGAAGAAGAATCTTTATAGTTACTCATACCGCTTTACCCTCTATAGGTTTTCCTCCATGCTATCAAATCATTAAGCAGTGATCAGTTATCAGTGATCACTGATCAGTTATCAGTTCACTGAGAAAACTCCCCACACCCCACACCCCACACCCTACACCCTACACCCTACACCCCACACCCCACACTGTTCACCGACTAGGTACTGATACTATTTGCGAGCAATTGTCAAACAATTGTAAAACTTCGTTATATTTAAGGAACATTTGAGAGACTAAGGAGCAGCGGAGTTGTGGCTTTATACGCGGATTTGCATCGGCATTTAGGGGGATCGGTAGTACCGAGAATTCTCTGGCGCTACTTTCACAGACATGAGCGGGATTTAGCGGATAAATTCCCAGAATATCCCGCTTTTGAGGAATTTTACACCCGCGAACGCAATAGTTTAGATGAGTATTTAGAATTACACACCCTTGTCGAAAGTGTCCAAACCGCCCAAACTTTGCCCTATTTTATCTATCGTCTGATTCGCGGTGCTTATATCTTCGAGAATCTTGCCTATTTAGAATTGCGCTATACTCCCTACTATCGCACCGACGAATATTTGAACCAGACAGAGCGAATCGAGCAAATGCGATCAATTGTCGAGATCGTTGGTCAAGCCTCGAAAATGAGCGAATATCCGATTATTACCAGTCAAATTCTCTGTATGCACTCGCGACTTCCCTACGAAGTCAACAAAGCGATCGTTGATCTGGCCCTAGGGATGAGAGAATACGTCTGTGCGATCGATATTGCGGGGGGTGATTCGTACTACCAAACTCGACTAGAGGAATTTGCTGGTTTATACAGTTATGCTAGGGAAAACGGTTTAAATACCACCGGCCATCTTTATGAAACAAAGAACGGTTGTTATCCCCAATTACTGCCCTATCTGCAAAGAATTGGTCACGGTATTCAAATTCCCCTACAATACCCAGAATTGCTGCCGGAAGTTGCCCGTCGTCATCAATGTTTAGAAGTCTGTCCCACCACCTATTTAAAAACTGGCACCCTCGAAAGTTTATCGCAATTAAAGATAGTCTTCGATCGCTGTTTTGAAGCGGGGGTTGATATTGCTATCTGTACCGATAATGCTGGTTTACACAATGTCCGGCTGCCCTTCGAGTACGAGAATTTACTCACCCTAGATGTGATCGATTTCCGACAATTACAAGCTTGTCAAGATGCGGCTTTTCGCCATGCTTTTGCCTGGCCCTATAGTCAAAAACCCGCCTCACTTTTAACCGGTTTGTTATCAGTGGATAATCCCAAATTACCGGTTTATCAGTAACACAATTAACTATAGTTTGGGTTAAGCAAATTCTTTACCGCTCCCGAACTATAGCGTTTTTCCACTCTCCTGCATCTGGTTTGGGTAATTCTACTGAATCTTGATTAAACTTAACCCAAAGAGAGTATAAGTACAGAGAGAACCAAGACCGAACATCAGGGAACGAGCGATCGGGATATTAGTGATATAAAAAAGGGAAAATAGAAGCCGGAGGATCACAAAAGCGATCGCACAGTTAGCAGCTAGGGATGAGGAGACTCCTGTAACGTAGGCCATGAGAGCGGCGGCACTATAGATCATAAAGGTTTCAAAACCATTTTGATGGGCCCAAGTTGCTCGTTTAGCGTAGTCTGGGAGTTGGTCGAACATGGCCCGGGGAGCGGAGGTATTGTAACCCACCTTAGCTCTAGCGTAAGCCACCAGCAGAAAAGGTAGATATACAGAGACAGCGGCAGCCACGATCGAATAGAGAAGAATGGCACTGACGGAGAGATTCATCGCTGAATTTAGTCAAAATAAAATAGGGTAACCAGCTTGCGTTGATCTTCCGCTTCCGCGCAGGTTTGCAAAAGGGTTTGACTGTCGTGGAAAGCAAAACAGATTAACTGTTGACAACGATTGATAATCTCCCGATTACAGAGGCTGCTGGCTTCCCCTAGGGATAGATGGTCATTTTCGGGACATTCCACCAGATGGATAACCTGCTGAAGTTGTTCTTGGGATTCCAGGGGCTGGCGATCGAGACTTTGGGGTAAGATCACGGTTAACAGATTAGGATCTGCCCGCATTGCCCCCTTAATGACGGCGGAATTGGTTCCCGTCGCCCCGGAGGTCATAATCCGATTGCCCGCCAGCACGAGGGCATAGGCCATCATTTCGATCAATTGCTGGTGGGTGATGGGAACGTGACGGGAACCCAATAAAGCGACGCGCTTAGAACCGGTCTGCTGAATGGCGGCCAGTTCTTGAGCTAGAGTGTCTAGGGTGTTAGTGGTATCTACAGATTGACTCAAAGACTTTTACTGCAAATTCGGACTGATTAACCGTCCGTTATTGTAGCATCGAATTCTCATGATTGGAAATTTGGCCCAAAAAACCCCAGATGCTCATCGAGGTGTCCTTTCTGTGGCAGTCTCCTTGAGCCGTCAGAAATTGTTATTGGTGGGGAAGTGCCTCTAGATTCTGCGGTAAGATAGGTGCATAGACGATATTTACCCCAGAGCCATGACCACTTCTCCTGTTCCCCAAGGGGACGATTTTAGCGATCGCCCAATCCGTCCCGTACAGTATCGGGATTTGGAAGACATTGAAGCTTTAACCCTGGATGACTTCGATGAGGATATTGATCGTCGCGCCCAAAATTTCCGCACCCAGGTGCAACAGGTGCGGCCTTGGTTTGGGTTGTTTAAAATTCTCAGTTTTTTTCCCAATCCTCTCCAACACCGTTTTCATGTCTATGTGGCTGAGTCCATGGCCAATCGGGGAGAAGAAGGGAAAATTCGCGGGGCAATCCAAGTCAACCCTTTTAATAGTAGTCGCAGCACTTGGCGGGTGGAACAGGTGCGGGTGCATCCAGGGGAGTCTTTAAGCGAACCCAAGGGCATCGGGGCGCAATTACTGCGTTATTGTCTAGAAACGGTTTGGGAAGCCCGCACCTGGGTGTTAGAGGTTAATATCAATCAAAAGGACAGTTTGGCACTTTTCCGGCAACACGGTTTTCAGCCTTTGGCAGAATTAACCTATTGGTCTTTACCGCCGCAATTATTACAGGAATTGAGCAAACAAGAGGCAGATTTACCGAATTTACTGCCTGTGAGCAATGCTGACGCTCAATTGCTTTATCAGTTAGATTGTGTGTCTATGCCGCCGCTACTGCGTCAGGTATTTGATCGCCATATCCAGGATTTTAAAATCAGTTTAGTTGATAGTTTGTTCGGTCGCTGTCAGAGTTGGTGCGGCGGTCCGCAAATTAGTCGCGGTTACGTTTTTGAACCGCAACGAAAAGCGGCGATCGGTTATTTTGAATTAATTCTATCTAATCGGGATGAGCGACCCCATCAAGCGAAATTAATTGTCCATCCCGCCTACACTTGGCTCTATCCTAAGTTATTAATCCAGATGGCCCAGATCACTCGCAAGTATCCCCCTCGCTCGCTAGAGTTGATATCTGCCGATTATCAGCACGAAAGACGGGAATATCTGGAACAATTGGGAGCGATCCGCAGTTCCCACACCCTGATGATGTCGCGCTCGGTATGGCACAAAATTCGCGAAACTAAGCCGGAAAATTCCGCCTTAGCAGAAATGCTCCAGGGTTTACAATCGGTGCCACGAACTCCCATCCCTAGTCGGATGTCTTGGTTAAAATGGCCCAATAATCCCCCCCTAGACTCCCTCGACAGTCCGGGAGAACTTCCCCCCGCTAAACCCCCCTCGGAACCCCCGGATCAGGGGCATCCAGTGTAATGGAAAGGGTCGCCGCCCTGGGCTTAGATATCGGCAAAAAACGGGTAGGAGTGGCAGGATGTGACGGTACAGGTTTAATCGCCACTGGTTTGACTACGATTATCCGTTCTTCCTTTGTTGCCGATCTGGCACAGTTTGAGGCAATTGTCAAGGAAAGAAATATTAAGATTTTGGTGGCGGGACTACCCTATACCATGGCCGGAGAGTTAGGATTTCAGGCCAAACAGGTACAAAAATACGCCCAAAAACTAGAGATCGCCTTGGATTTACCCCTCGAATACATTGATGAGCGTTGCACGTCCCTAGAGGCGGAAGAATTCTTAAAAGCCAAAAAACAGTTTTCCTCTTGGGATAAGGGAGCGATCGATCGGGAAGCGGCGGCGATTATTTTACAACAATGGCTCGATCGCCGACGGCATCGACAACGCATCTAAAAGCATTTGTCATCGCCCGTCTCGCTCTTGGCGAATCAATACCGTACTGTCTAGCCATTCCACATCATTGGGTAATTCCCGATAGCGTTGTCTGACTGCCTCGATCAAAGCGGGAATCGACTGGCAGCGGCGATCGGGAGTTTGAGGGTTTTCTGGCGATGCGGACAAGTTCGGACTAGCTTCTGATTCCGGCGACGACAAGAGACGTGTGGCTAGAAATTCGGTAAAATCTAAGACCTCTCTCTGTTTGTCTGGCGGCAAATCACGCCATCTCGATAGCAATAACTGTTCGCTGTTCATGAAAAGAATCCACTAAGAAACTCGGTCATCTGACCGTAGCAACGGAAGACTTTACTCAATTCTAGCAAGCAAAAAATCAACTCATTGATTGAACGAACAAAACTGATAAGCGATAACTGATAACTGAATTTAGATAGACACTTCGCTTAATTCACGAGTGAGATGATCAAAGGGTTCAGCGATCAAAGAGGTGTCGGCAATACTCGCCTCAAGAGCCATGGCTTGAATCATTTCGCTCATGATTTGGATACCGCGCACCGTCGGACCGATGGGAACACCGAGGGAATTATAGGTTTCCCGTAGTCCTTGCAGTACCCGCTCATCTAGAACATTAGTATCGGCAGCCACCAGCGCATAACTGGCATAGCGGAGATAGTAATCCATATCCCGCAGACAGGCAGAATAACGACGGGTGGTGTAGGCATTACCCCCGGCGCGGATCAATTCGGGAACTTCTTCAAATAGACGAATCGCCGCCCCACGCACGAGCGCCGCCGAATTAGCGTTAATGAGGGCGGCGGCAGCTAGACGGGCAGTTCCCGAGGCAAAATATTGTTTAAGATTATCGATCGCATCTCGATCGAGATAACGTCCGGTGACATCGTATTTTCTAATCAGGCTAGTTACCGCGTCTCGCATTATTAAGTTTCTCCCAACAGCAATAAAGACATTTTTGAGTTTCGCTTTATTTATAATCTCACAGGGTTGAACTTCGGGGGACATCCCTAGTCTAACTCCCTTGCTTGTCTAACAATTTGTTGTTTTTTTGAGACATTTCTTTACATTTAAGGCATTGGCCAGACCGGCGCTGGGTGGCGGAATTATCCCTTATTAGTCGAGGTGGTGGACGAGGCACTCAAAATAACGAGATTATCCCGATGAATGATGGTTTCTGCGGCCATATAACCTAATAAACTGGCAATACGCTCGGAATGTTGACCTTTAACTCGATCGATCTCCTCACTACTATAGTTAACAATTCCCCTGGCCACTTCCCGGCCTTCTTGATCGCACAATTGCACCGATTCCGAGGCGCTAAATTCCCCCTCCACTTTGGTAATCCCGGCCGCAAGGAGAGATTTCCCCCCCTGACAAATGGCTTGAATCGCCCCAGCATCGAGATAGATTTTACCCATGGGCATTAGTCCGTAGGCGATCCAGCGTTTGCGGGCGTTATCACTGCGTTTTTGGGCCTCAAAACGGGTTCCGATCGCCTCTCCTGCCATAATTTTTAAGATATTGCTGGGCTGCCCTCCCTTAGTAATCGCCATTTCTACCCCGGCACTGGTGGCAATCCGGGCCGCGGCCAATTTAGTGGCCATACCCCCGGTCCCCCACTGACTGCCACTACTACCAGCATCGATCGATAGTTGCGCTAATTGCGCGGGAGTAACTCGGGCAATGGCCTGTGCTTCGGGAAATAGCCGCGGATCGGCACTGTAGAGGCGATCCACATCGGTGAGGATAAATAACCAGTCAGCCTCGATTAAACTGGCCACAAGGGCTGATAAAGTGTCATTATCGCCGAATTTTAACTCATCGATCGCCACCGTATCATTTTCGTTGACAATGGCAATCACCCCTAATTCAAACAAAGCCTGAAAGGTATTATAGGCGTTGACATAACAGGTGCGTTCCATCAATTCGGGACGGGTGAGCAAAATTTGGGCGATCGGTTGACCAAGACTGGTAAAGAGGTCATCATAGATCCGCATCAGACGACCTTGACCGACGGCGGCGATCGCTTGTTTGAGGGCGATTTTTTTCGGTCTTTCCTGTATTCCCAGACGACGGCAGCCCACCCCCACGGCCCCGGAAGATACTAATACCACCCGATGACCGGCAGCGCGCAACCGGGTGAGGACTTCCACTAAAGCGGCGATCGTGGAGAGGGATAATTGGCCGGTTTGATTATCGGTCAAACTGGAAGTACCGATTTTGATCACTATGGTTTGGTTCATCGTCAAGGCGCTTTTTTTGGAGGTTTTGCTAGATAGCCAAAGCTTTGATGGCAACTTTAATTAAAGTATAAAAACGGGGTTCAGTCACGTTGACTTCTCTAGCTTGTTGCCGATTTTTCCCTAATAAACCAATGCGCTGCCCTTTCTGCACGACTAAAATCTCGCCCTGTTCATTTTTGATGCGAATCTCGTTTAAATCACCCCAAAAACTACATTGATAGATTTTATCGGCGTGCATAAAAATTGCTTTTTTAATATTATCATTTTCTTGGGGTAATCGCACTCCCACTAATTCAATTTCTATGGTTGTATTACCATTCCAAGTATTTTCTTTGAGTTTATAGGCAATATCTAAACGAGTTGGTAAAGGACAATATTCGCCCCAACGCCATGCTAGGGCTTTAATTCTGGTATTATCGCTTTGAGCCAGCAATAATTTTAAATGATTTTTTCCGATAGTTTTCTGTTCCACTACTCGCACGTTAGGAGTCCAAAAAACGGGTAATTCATTGCCAATTCCCCAGGGTTGCAAACTATCAATTTGTTGAAAAAGTTCCGGGGTAATTTGTTTAAAATCAATGATAGTATCAATTTTAATTAAAGGTTTTAATTGTTCTATTTGTAAAATTTTGTGAGAAAATTGACTTAATCTTTGTTTAAATGCTAGTAAATTAGCTGTGGGTAAACTAAAACCCCCCGCCATTTTATGACCGCCAAATTTTCCTAGTAAATCTTGGCAAAATTGCAGGGCTTCAAAAACGTGAAATTCTTCAATTCCTCTGGCAGATCCGCGAATTTTATCCGTATCTTCTTCCTCGTAAGTACCAATAAAAACCGGCACTCCGTAGCGTTCCACTAAACGGGAGGCCACAATACCAATTACCCCATGATGCCAATCTTTTTCCACTAAGACTAAAACTCGATCTTGTTGCCAAAGAATCGGAGTTTCTTCCACTAATTTAATCGCTTCTTCTTCAATTTTTTCGCACAATTCTTGACGGGTACGATTAATTTGTTCGCACTGCATTGCTCTTTCTAAGGCAATTCCCGCGTCATCGGTGGTTAATAATTCAATAACTATCTGGGGATCACCAATTCTGCCAATGGCATTAATTCTCGGTCCCAATTTAAAGCCAATATCATCCGGTTGTAATTGCTTTTGTTCCTCGCTAATTCCCGCTATTTGCATCAGGGATTGAATCCCGACTAATTGGGATTTGGGTAATTTTCTTAAACCCCGTTTTAACCAGCGACGATTTACCCCG
Source organism: Microcystis protocystis FBCC-A270 (assembly GCF_050500235.1). Taxonomy (NCBI): domain Bacteria; kingdom Bacillati; phylum Cyanobacteriota; class Cyanophyceae; order Chroococcales; family Microcystaceae; genus Microcystis; species Microcystis protocystis. The sequence goes on along the minus strand of NZ_CP191407.1, from coordinate 2,301,326 downwards.
ATTAATGGGGCTAAATCTGCTATAGTGCCTAGGGTAAATAATGATAATAATGACTCGGTTAATCCCTGTAATTTACCCATTTTTTGGGCAGTTGTCACCGCTAAAATATAGGCGACTCCCACCCCCGCTAATCCCTGATAGGGAGAGTTCGGGGTTAATAATTTCGGGTTGAGAATAGCGGAGGCATTTGGTAAAATTGGCGGCAGATCGTGATGATCGGTGATAATAACTTTTAATCCTAATTCTATCGCTAGGGCGATCGGTTCGTGAGCGGAAATGCCATTATCAACAGTGAGAATCAATCCGACTCCAGATTCGGCAAATTCTTCGACAATGCGCTGATTAATTCCGTATCCCTCTTTCATGCGACTGGGTATGGCATGATTTACCCTAGCGCCGAGATGTCTTAAGGCTCTTAGCAGTAAAGATGTACTGGTCATGCCATCGGCATCGTAGTCCCCACAGATAGCAATTTTATCACCAGAGGCGATCGCTTTTACTAATAAATTGACACTTTTTTCTAAGTCGGGAAATTCCCCCAGGGGAGAGGGTAAGGTATCCGCTTCAGGATCAATATAAGTTTTAGCTAATTCGGGGGTATCAATACCGCGATTAATTAAGATAGTTGCTAATAAGGATGATAATCCCATTTCCCGCGCTAACCCCGCGATTTTTTCGGGATTAGTTGCGGCAATATACCAGCGCTGGATGGGATATTTGTAGGCCATTTTTTATCAGGAGTCAGGAGTCAGGAGTCAGGAGAGTTGCCTTTAGGAATTATCAGTGACTCTTAGACTGGTACAAATATATAAACAAATGCGTCTAAGCATTTCACCGAAAAACTAATGCACAGGAGGTTCGGGGGTAGAACCCCCCAAGAGTCTGAATTATAAGACAAAAAACCCAGAAAGCACAGTTTTAAAAAAAAGATTATCAGGGAATCCCAACTGAGTAGATTCACAAATAGGAGATGTACCCAGCGTAACGCACTAAAAACAAGGTTAAAAGCGAATTTGGATGGCCCCAGCAGGAGGTTGAAAGGGGAGATTACTATTATTAATTCTCAGGGGAGAACCGGGTATTACCTGCACATTTGGGGTGGTGGGTTGACTTTCGTTGGTACTCAGTAAAGTCAATTGATTAATACTAGAATTAATCGCAAATTGTTGGGTAATGACTCCCGACGGACAACAGGAAGGATCCCGAGGGAGAAATCTTCTCATATTGACGGTGATCATACCATCTTTAGCACTCAGATTATCGACAACTACTCGATCGGCTAACAGGACAGTATCGGTGTTAGTGGCAGTACCGTTATTATCAATCACTAGGGCTAAATAATGTAATTGCTGTTGCTCTCTGGTAATCACTCTTAATACGACAATACCATCAGTCCTTTGATCATTATTATAGTCCCCCATCAAGGCTTCTCGACTGACTTGCACTCCTAAAATTTGTCCCTCATTGGATTGAAAAATACCATCGCTGACAATTACGGAACCCCGATTGGGAATGTTATAGACGGTATTTCTTAAATTATCCACGCTCAGGGGTGTAGATTGGGCAAGTAAGGGCAGAGAATTGTTTAATAATAAACTGATACCCAGGAGGATAGATTGAGGCAAAACTGCTAATTTAATCATGGTTGTCATGGATTGGGTATATTTTCTTGAGTATCGAATAACTGCACGTTATTAATAGTACAAACCATCCCCTGTTGTGCCGCTAATTTATCTCGCCATTGACTTAATTGTTGTTGACCATTACTACCATTTAACCAGTAAACTGTCAAGATGCCGATCGCTTGTTCTGGTTCACAGGAAAAGCTGAGAGTTTGATCGGGTATATCGGTATTTCCTTCACGACATTGCCAACCTTGTTTTTCAATTAATTCTTTCCAACCTTTCTCTTCTTTAGCAGCCACGGCAATGCGTTGATCTTCTTGGTTACAAACCCAATTTTTCTGCTGGGTGGGATCATTCGGTAGATCACCAAGATTGGGGGAATTTTGCTTGATTAGGGGAAGCGAGGGTACTTGAGCATGAACGGAAAAAATCGGTAGTATTAGGAAAGTACCGATGAGCATTTTTAACAGTTTCATCCTTTAAAATTGCCATATTTAGGGATTTATGCCTTTAGAATATCACGTTTTTGAGATCTAGATAAAATACTCTCTTAAGATATGTTTAAATCTTTAATTATGGTTTCGATCGCATCAAAGGAAAATTCTCTGGCTAACTGTTGTAAACCTTGGGCAAGGGTAGCATAATCGGGGGGAATTTCTGCGGTTAGGGCGATAATTTTTTCATCATCACATTCTCGCGCCGCTTGTTGCAATTGTCCAATCCAAGCGGGACTAATTAATTTTAATAGGGATTGCAGGGAATCGAGGAAAACTGGCGAATAATTGGGCTGATTTGGCTCATTATCGGCATAAATATATTTTAATCCTAAATATTCGCCCATTTTTTGCCAAATAACTTCCTCTCGGAAAGGTTTACGCACGAAATCATCACAACCGGCGGCAATAACCAAGGCGCGATCTTCTTCAAAAGCACTGGCAGTTAGGGCAATTATCACCGTTTTTCCGCGATTATCAGCCTCTAACCGCCTAATTTCCCTAGTTGCTTCGTAACCGTCTTTCACTGGCATTCTCATGTCCATCCAGATAAGATGAGGTTGCCATGCTTGCCAAATTGCGATCGCTTCTTGACCATTAGCGGCCTCTTGCACGGACAATCCTAGGGTAGTCAGGAGTTTCAGCAACAGTAAACGGCTTTCCGGTCGATCATCGACGACTAATATGCGATATTTAGGCTGATTTTCGGCTAAAGCGATAACTTTTGCCCTATTGGTTTCGGTTTTAATCTCATTTTCCCCCACCAAACCCACCTGAATATCAAAACTAAAAATACTTCCTTGACCCAGAATACTACTAACTCCGATCGCACCCCCCATCAACTCAACAAATTTTTTACTGATAGGTAAACCCAATCCCGTCCCCTGTTGGGATTTTCGTCCCGTTTCCGTTTGGTTAAAGGGTTGAAATAGCTTATAAATCTCCTCTGGGGCGATTCCTGCGCCTGTATCTTCAATTTCCCAGAGCAATCGCTGATAATCTCCTCTTTTCTCTCCTACTTTTCCCCGGAGAGTCACCCCTCCCGACTCGGTAAACTTCAATCCGTTACCCAAGAGATTGATTAACACCTGTCGCAATTTACTTTCATCAGTACATATATATTGAGGCAGATCGGAGCTGCGATCAAAAATTAAGCTTAAAGCTTTTGCTTGCGCTTGTGAGCGTAGCATTTCGGCAATATTATCTAAAAGAGCGTATAAATCGAAATTACTAGGGTTAAAAACCGTTCTTCCCGCTTCTATCTTCGACATTTCTAGAATATCGTTGATTAACTCTAATAAATGTTCCCCGCTACGATTGACAATTTCCAAATATTGCCGATATTCACTGCTGATGCTGCTATCCCGGGATATTAAGCGAGTAAAACCCAAGATAGCATTAAGAGGAGTGCGTAATTCGTGGCTCATGTTAGCTAGAAACTCACTTTTAGCTTTATTTGCTTTAACTGCCGCTTCTTTAGCCTCTTTTAATCCTTTTTCCGCTTCATATCTACTTTGTGCGATCGCAATTAATTCTCCCAGCAACCGCACAAAGGTGACATCTTCCTTTGTCCATTGCTTTTCTGCACTGGCATCCAATCCCAGATAACCCACCGTTACCCCACAACTATCCCACATGGGAACGATTAAGAGACAGGGAGTAGAACTATTAGCGAGAATAGCTCTTTCAGGGATAGCAGTAGCGGGTAAATCGTCTAAAGAGTTCAGTTTAACTGGAATACCGTTTAATAATTGTTCAGAAAACCAGGGAAAGGTTTCCGTCGAGAGATTTTGTGATTGTTCCCTAATCGGGATAACTTGGGGATAGTCGGGGTGACAGTATTCATAAACCATACTCCACTGCTGACGACAGGTGGAATATTGAATAATGTAACAGCGCGCACTCTGGGTAAATTGACAGAGCAGTTCTAGGGTATGATCAATCGCCAAGTGGATATCTTGAGAAATTAGTAATCTTGTCACCCGTGAGAGCAAATTATCGCGATAGGCCTGCATTTCTAGAGCTTTTTCCCGTTTTTTAGACTCTAGTTCCTCAAAATCACTCATAATCAGTTATCAGTTATCAGTTATCAGTTATCAGTTATCAGTTATCAGTTAAAAGGGTTTGGGTGTTGGGGTTTTAGGGTTTGAGGGTATTAGTTGAATTTCCCCATCACCCCGTCTCCCGTCTCCCTAATCAAAAAACAGTAAACTTTTCCCCTATTATGTTCTATAGGAATTTTACCGAATCAATATGCTCAAATTATTAGCTTCTCTCCTTCTCTCCTGCTGTGTAGTCTTGGGTGTTTCTCTGTCACCGGCTGCTGCCATGGGAGTCTATGACCTCCCCATTTTAAGCTCTGGAGCGCCCACTTATGTGGTCGATCCCGTTTCGGCCATTAGTGCCGCTAACGAAGGAAAATTAAATAAAGATCTGAAAAACCTCGCCGAAAAAACCGGACAAGAAGTAAGAATGGTGGTAGTCCGACGCTTGGATTACGGTCAAAAAATTGACAATTTAGCCGATGATATCCTGAGAGAATGGTATCCTAACTCCGAAGATCGTGCCAATCAAACTATCATCGTCCTTGATACTTTAACCAATAAAACTGCTATTCGGGTTGGGGAGGAAGCAAAACCCCTATTAACCGATGCTATTGCTGATAGTATCCTCTCGGAAACTATGGCAGTTCCCCTCAAAGATGGGGGAAAATATAATCAAGCTTTACTCGATGCTAGTCGTCGTCTAACGGCGGTACTTTCTGGAGAAGCGGATCCCGTACCGCCGGAAGTAGCGACAATTAATATCGAAAGTACCTTTACTACCGCAGAAGAAACTGACGATAAAAATGCCACAATTTGGGTGATAGTTTTACTGGTTTTAGCCACAGTAATCCCCATGGTTACCTATTTTTGGTACGCTGGTTTTGGTCGCTAAATTAAATTAATGATCTGGGACTGATACAGCTAAAATACTCTCAGAGATAGCTCAATCCTTAGCCTGTATGAGCAAGATGAAGTAACTTCTAAGTGGGTGGGTGGAATTAAATATAAGATGAACGTAGGTTGGGTTGAAGCATGAAACCCAACGCCCTACAAATAATTGTGCCTACCTACTTAGTAGATTTTAGTTGTGTCAGTTCACCCCATTTGCTTAACATTAATAAATAATGCCTAAAATGGTAAATAAATTACAATCCTATTATCGACAGGAGGAAGGAGCTTACTTAATTGAAATTAAACTTAATCAGTTACAGCAAGTCTTTAATTCTTTGGATACTTCGCCATTTTTAGATAGAGATTTAGACGATAACGCCGAAAATTATATTATTAACTCTGTGGATGAATTTCCCCTCAATACCCCCCTTAAATTAGTCTTTTATCTCCCCAGTCAAGAACAGAATAACGCCCGAAATCTGTTACCCTCAGCTTTACATAATTATTTTGACTATCGCCAACAGGGAGAACAAAGAAAATTACGCACAATTTGGCGACAGGGACGCATATCTTTGCTAATTGGTCTCTCCTTTCTTTTTGTTTGTTTGAGTCTCAGCGAATTAATTGGTCGTTTTGGCACCGATACATTTATTCACTTCTTAGAAGAAGGATTATTAATTAGTGGTTGGGTGGCCCTCTGGCGACCTTTAGAAATTTTTCTTTACGAATGGTGGCCCGTCAGTTATCAACAAAAGATTTTTGCTAAACTAGCCTACATCCCCATTGAAATCCGTCCATTAGAGGAACCATCCACCCCAGACTCTTTTCGATAGCTCTAATCCTGCCGATGGCTTGTCTTCAAAGTTACAAAGCTTTTAGTTGAGGCGGTTTATAATAAAAGTAACTCTGTACAAAGCTTATCGGTTTTCTGCTTGGCTATTACTTTATCCTCAAACTTTGGCTCTTCTAGGTTCTGTGTGATAAGTTTAACTCACTATATGATCGATCGATCTTTGTGTCCTTTGTGGTTCGTTCCACCCCCTCGCTCTTGAGAATGTATCTTAGAATACATTTTACCCACCAAACCTGGGAGAGCCAAACTTTTAACTAAGTGGTCGGGCCTAAATTTTTTCAGTCTGGCGATTATTGGCGTTTCATCTCTACCAATCCTGACAAAATTTCATCTAGATAGGAGGAATAATGTTAATCCATGTTGGTTATGAATTTGGCTTTGATGCCCCTTTACCCCTAGTCATGTTGTTAAAACTTTATCTACACCCCTCAATTTTAGATCAAGTTAGACAATCGGAGAAGTTGCAGGTGCAACCAGCAACAAAAATAGAAGAATTTTTAGATAGCTTCGGTAATCGAACCAGTCGTCTAATTTTACCCGCCGGACAGATCCGCGTTCACAATGAAGCGGTTATCGAAAATGAATGGAAACCCGATATTGTTAATTGGAATGCCCAAGAAATTCCCTTAACAGAGTTACCAACCCAAGTTTTTCCCTACCTAATGAGTAGCCGTTATTGTGAAGTGGATTTGCTTTCGGAAATTGCCTGGGAACTTTTCGGACAAACTCCTCCCGGTTGGGCAAGGGTACAAGCGGTTTGTGATTGGGTTCATAGTCACATTCGTTTTGGTTACGAATACGCACGGGTGACAAAAACCGCCTATGATGTCTATCGGGAAAGAAAGGGGGTTTGTCGCGATTTTAACCATCTAGCTTTGACTTTTTGCCGTTGCCTAAATATTCCTGCTCGTTATGCCTCTGGCTATCTCGGAGATATCGGTATTTCTCCCCAACCTCTACCGATGGATTTTAGTGCTTGGTTTGAAGTCTATTTAGACCATCAATGGTACACTTTCGATGCTCGTCATAACACCCCCAGAATCGGGCGAATTTTAATGACTCGCGGCTTAGATGCCGTCGATGCTGCCCTAACAACTTCTTTTGGTCAAGTAAATTTAACAAAATTTAAGGTATGGACGAGCGATGTTTCCCATCTCTAGGTTTAATCAGAGTATTTATTACAGCCTTTTTGATCAAATCGGGGCTAAATAATTCCTCCCTCGGTTCCTCTGATAAATCACAATTAAGCATAATCTCTTAAAACGTAGCCTACTCCTCGCACTGTCTGGATCAAACGTTTAGGATTAGCAGACTCCAACTTAACCCGTAAGGCACGAATATACACTTCAATAATATTAGAATCGCCCATAAAATCGTAACCCCAAACGGTTTCGAGAATTTGCTCGCGAGTGAGTACCTGCCGGGGATGACGTAAGATAAACTCTAATAAGTCAAACTCTTTAGCCGTTAATTCAATCAATTGACTATCTCGATACACTTCCCGAGCAAGACAATTCAAGGTCAAATCTTCAAAAGTAAATATATTTAAATCTTGGGCATGGGTGCGACGTAAACGAGCTTTCACCCGAGCTAAGAGTTCTTCCATGCTAAAAGGTTTAGTAACATAATCATCGGCTCCGGCATTTAAGCCCGTCACTCGATCGGGGATTTCATCTTTAGCTGTTAAAATAATAATCGGTGCTTCCATCCCGGTTTTTCGCAGTCGTAAACATAAATCTAATCCAGAAATAACCGGCAGCATCCAATCTAAAATTAACAAATCTGGTGAAGAATCCCTAGCGATTTTCAGTCCATCCATGCCATTAGAAGCAATAGTAACTTGATAGCCTTCCAAATGAAGTTCTGTGGCGATAAATTCGGCGAGCTTGGGATCATCTTCCACGAGAAGAATATGGTCGTTCATAACTGCGGTTGCCAGAGAGGTAGAATGATAGTAAAGGTACTGCCTTGACCGGGTTGAGAGCGGAGAGTGATGCGACCCTCCATTCCTTCAATTAGACTTTTAGCGATCGCTAAACCCAAACCCGTACCGTCTCGCGAGCGAGTCATCGACTCATCAACCCGATAAAACCGTTCAAAAATGCGATTTTGATGGGAGAGAGAGATACCGATTCCCCGATCGCGTACATGGATAAGAGCCGAATTAGCCTGCTTTTCTAAGATCAGATCGACCGGTTGCTCGGGGGTAGAATACTTGATCGCATTATCGAGCAAATTGATTAAAACTTGCTGTAATCGATCTTGGTCGCCACAAATTACCACATCTTCATTGGTTAATAATAAAGTCATCTTGCGATCGCTAACTTTTTGACTCATCGCCGCCACTTCTGTCAGCAAAGTATTGAGAATAATAGGATGGGAGCGAAAATGGAGATGACCGCTATCGGCACGGGCGAGATCGAGCAAATCTTGTAACATCCGGATAATTCTCTCGGTTTCTGACGTGGCTGTTTCCAGAGCTTGCTGTTGGTAGGGATTTAAATTAGTGCTGCGTCGCTGGAGACTTTGTAAATAACCGATCACGACTGTTAGAGGGGTACGCAGTTCATGGGAAACATTGCCGACAAACTGACGTTGCTGTTCCCAAGCTCCCGATAATCGCCACAACATCTGATTAAAAGCGGTAGCTAGTCCTAAAATTTCATCTGGCGCTTGTTCGAGTTGCAATTTCGCCCCGCTTAAATCATCGGCAGAAACGGCACTAGCAATTTGACTCATGCGGGTCAGCGGCAACATAGCCTGACGAATCCGTTGGGAAATTAAGACAATTAAGCTCAATAGGACGAGAATACTCAGCCAAAATAAGCCCCATAACCCCGCCTGATATTTCTGGTGATCGGCCGTGATATCTTGGGATAGATACAATTTCCCCGACAGTTGACCCTTGATAGTCAGAGGAGTGCCACATAAAACAATATCGCGTCCATCAAAGTGAATAATTTGGGGTGCATCGGGTACTCTGGTTAGGGATGCCGCCGCACGCATCTCGGTGACATTGCCATCGACTCCAGGAGACTGTCCCAACAGTTGTCCATCGGAGTTTTTAACCCAGATGACTAACCCCGCAGTGGAGACTCGATCAATGGTTTTTTCTAATCCCGTAGTCAGGGTTCCCATCTGAGCGTACATTTCCAACTGTTCAGGAAAACGCTTGGCGATATATTCTAGAGTTTGTTTATGGGCAGCGACTAAATTCTGCTCCATTTGCCAACCGGCCCAAATGGCTACGCTACCAAGTCCGATAATCGAGATGGTCAATAGTTCTAAGGTTAAGCGAAACTGAAGCGAGCTAGTAGAAACAGGTTTACTGGGCAAAAATTGCCCAAAAATGCCGACAAGGCGAGGTAGCTTCATGGGTGTATGGTTAGTGATCAAAAATAGGGAGATTTAAAAATTTTTCGCCGTACCTTGTCCTGGATCGAACTCGAAACGCTGACTATAGTTAGTTTCACCGTACAGGTTAAAGCTCAGGGTTGGCTCATCTCCGATCGCTTCTACATGGTGAATAGCAGCTGGCATTAAGCAGAGAATATCACCCGGGACGAGTAGGCGATCGCCGACTTTTCTGATCTGATCCGGTAATTCGGGGGTGGGGGAACGTTGCCAGAAGCTGTTTTTTTCCTGTCCCTTTAACAAAGCTACTACCCCCCAACAACCATGATTATGAATCGGGGAAGTGCTACCCACAGACCAAGCGACCAGTTGTACTGTCAGGGGAAAAAATGGCTCATCGTAGAGGGTTAATACCTCCCAACCGGTTTCGGGATTGGGTTCTAGACTAAGAATATCTAACCAGGGTGAATTGTTTAAGAGTTGGCGAACTAGAATCCGAATTGCTTCTAATCGTGAGCGATCATCGCTAATCTGGGTTAAGGTATCTTCGAGATCGGATAAAAAGCGATAGAGCCAGTAGGGATGGGATAATTCGGAGTTTGTGGGGGTTATTTCGTAGGCCGAGCATTGCCCATGATTATCCACCAACCAGTCGTTTCCTGTCATAGTTGCGAAATAATGGTTTAAATTAGCATATTAGGGCGAAAAGTTGTCTTTTAGCCGCAATTAACGGGTTTCTTCTTGATTTTATCAGCAAGATTTCGGGAAAAGATGATCCCTTCGTGATCGGTAGATGAATTTTTGCTGAAAAGATGGAAGGACGATTCTCCTGGATGGATGAGGGCAATTGCCAGTTAAAGTCAGATTTTTTATCTATTATCTATCTGGTCTTCATCTGAGACTCAGGTTTCTAGAATTTAATCTTAACTGTCAGCTACACTGGTTTCCTCCGGTGGCAAGCTGGATTCTTCCGGGGTAATACCCTTGACTTACCAAAAAATCTCTAATCTTAATTGGAAAATTTAACTCATGCGTAAACCATCAGCGTTATTATGGCTCGGTCTTTGTCTTAGTAGTTTAGCGGTTACGGTTTCCCTGGTGGCCGGAACATCGGCGAAAACCTTGACTAATTCTGATTCAGTGGTCAGTAAAGGTACTTTTAGTATTGCCCAAGCTAATCCCTGTGCCTCGAAAAATCCCTGCGCTGGCACTGATCCCTGTGCCTCGAAAAATCCCTGCGCTGCTAAACAGGGTAATGTGGGCGGTCCCTTAGCGCGACAATTGCAAGGAAAACCAGTGGTTGTCGATATCTATGCTAGTTGGTGTCCTGCCTGTAAAAATGTTGCACCCACTCTTTCCCAACTTAAAAAAGATTACGCGGGTAAAGCTAATTTTATCGTCTTAGATGTCAGCGATCGCTCGAAAGCGGCCCAATCGGCCCGCAAAGCCCAAGAATTGGGTCTAGGTCGTTTTTTTGAGGCGAATAAGTCCCAAACTGGCATGATTGCGATTATTGATCCCGCTACGGGCAGTATTTTGGCACAATACCGGAATAATGCCGATAAATCCGCCTATTCCTCCGTACTGAACTCGGCTATTAATAAAAAATAGTCGAAGATTGCCCAGCTTGGGGAGTACCAGCGATCGCCAAGGACTCCCAGGGCAACTTTATTTTTTGGATCATCTCAGGAGAATTTTATGCGACGAGTATCGGAATCAGTCAAGGGTTTGAAACCCGACAAAAAAGCGAAAATATCGAAAAAATTATTATTTTATCTGGTTTTAGGGCTTCTAGCTCTTATTTTAGTCCTTACTATCGGACCAATTATCGGCCATCCTCTGGAAAGAGCAATCTCGATCATCGAAAATAGCTATCAGCAATGGTTAGATCGACAAGATACAAACAATCCTCTAGTTTTACTGCCCCTAGCTTTTTTGGGTGGCGTAATTGCCAGCATATCTCCCTGTATTCTGGCACTATTGCCCGTTAACCTCAGCTATATCGGCACCCTGAAAATAGAATCTCGTTGGGATGCCTTCAGCAAAGCAGGTTTATTTGTCCTAGGAGCGGTGACAATTTTAAGTCTTTTTGGTTTAGTTTCTTCCTTTGCCGGGACGGTAATGGTGGAGTACCGAGGTTATATTAATATTGTTGTCGGTTTGATTATGGCGGTCATGGGTCTGTGGTTATTGGGAGTAATTAAGCTACCTTTACCGCAAATGAACTTAAATCTCCCCCAAGCAGGCCCCTACGGAGTCGGATTAACTTTTGCTCTTGTTAGCTCTCCCTGTGCTAGTCCTGTCCTCTTTGCTGTTTTGGCCGCCGCTGCCGCTACTGGTTCTCAAGTCCTCGGCACCCTGACCATGGTTAGTTATGCTCTTGGTTATACGATTCTCATTTTCTTGGCCAGTTTATTTACTGGTCTAGCCAAACAAAGCCGGAATTTATTGCAACATTCCGAGACGATTATCCGTTTAGGTAGCGTGGCACTGATGGCGACGGGAGCCTATTATTTAGTTACTGGTACTCAGTGGTTTATGGGCAGCTAAGATGGTAACTCTAGAGGGGGAATGCCAAAAAAGCCGCCAGATAAAATTTATTTTTCTACCTTAACCCGTTGAGTAACGACAACAATCCCATCTCCTTGAATTAAAATCGCCGATAACCAACGATTTTCTGGTGTTGCCGGCGCTTTTACCCGCTTAAATAAACCGCCGGACTGTAATAATTCCAATTCTAGGGGATTTGTATTAATATAGCGCTCAATATCTACTTTCTCATCGATCGCCGCTCCAGCCAATAAATCATCCCCTAAAGGTTCGCGAACAATCACATCAAAATCAAATTCTTCACCCACTTTCACCCTTTCGGGAATTCTCACTTGAATACTGGGGGGATTTTTGCCAGTATTTAACTCAACTCTCTCGCTTAAAATCTCCTGATAAACCAGTTTATTACCCTGAAATTGTTGACGAGAACGAATCGTGGCATTCATTCCCACCACTCGTCCCTGCACCTTTCCCGTCCCAGTAATTTTAGTAATTGTATTGGCCGTTAACTTGTCCCCGGAACGACTCCAAGATTCGAGGGTTGTGGTGTATTGTAGATTGTTATAACGTTCCCAAAAATGAGTTAAAGCTTTTTGAGTTTTTTCGTAGGTCAAACCATCGGAATTAGTAAATTTCGGACTATAAAACTCCATCAATTGCTTGAGATCCCGCTCATTAGCGGCCGTTTCGATTTTGGAGATAAGGGTTTTTAAATTAGCCGGAGCAGTTTCTGGCTTTTCGGCCCGCAGACCGGTGGCAAGGGTCAAAGTTAACCCCAAACCTAACAGCAACGATAGGGAAAAATTGAGGGATTGACGAAAAAATTTATTGGGAATCGTGTTCAAGTTACGCATTAGTGATAGTTTGTGTAAGGATCGATAACTATGGTAGATTATTTCATTCTAGGGCTGAATTTACCCTCTCTCGAATTATGGCACGCACTCCAACCCGTCTCCTGATTGCCGCTAGTGGTACTGGTGGTCATTTATTTCCCGCTTTGGCCCTGGCCGAGCGTTTGCCGGATTACGAGATTGAATGGTTAGGAGTTCCAGACCGTCTGGAACAGTCCTTAGTTCCAAAAACCTATCCCCTGCACAGCATCCCGATTGAGGGATTTCAAACCCGTTTCGGGTTAAAAACTCTCAAGATTCTGTTCGGTCAACTGCGGGCCATTTGGCAAGTGCGTAATTTAATCAAAAAACGTCAGATAGCGGCAGTTTTTACCACCGGGGGTTATATTGCAGGCCCGACCATTTTAGCGGCTCGTTTAGCCAATATTCCTGTCATCCTACACGAATCTAACTACATACCGGGCAAAGTCACGAAAGTTCTCGGTCGCTGGTGCGATACGGTTGCCCTCGGTTTTCAGGGAACCGCCAGCTATTTACCCGGCACTCGCACCACTTGGGTTAGTACGCCTGTACGAGAGCAGTTTCTCATTCCCCAGTCCCTAGATTTACCGATTCCAGAGGATGCTTTTTTAATTGTCGTTGCCGGTGGTTCTCAAGGGGCCGTGGCTCTTAATCAAATTGTCCGGCAAAGCGCTCCCCAATGGTTAGAAAAAGGCATTTATATCGTGCATCTCACGGGAGAAAACGACCCCGAAGCGGATAGTTTGCGCCATTCTAACTATTTTTCCCGGCCTTTTTACGACAATATGGCGGGATTATGGCAAAGAGCTAATCTGGCTATCAGTCGCTCCGGTGCCGGCACTTTAACAGAATTAGCGATCACTTGTACGCCTTCGATTTTAATTCCCTATCCTTTTGCTGCCGAAGACCATCAGTTCTACAATGCCAAAGTTTTCGCCGAAGCTCAAGCCGCTTATCTTTATCGTCAAAATGAGTTAACTGCTCAGTTTTTAGGCGAATTAGTCCTCGATTTATGGTCTAATCCCGAAAAATTGGCCGCCATGGCTCAACAAGCTTCTCATCTAGCTATTAGTGATAGTGCCGATTTATTAGCCGATTTGTTGAGAAGAAAGAGTCAAAAAGATAGTTTTTGAAACAAATCAGCCACGGGAAAAGTGAACCCCGGAACCACATCTTCCCCCTCCAAAAAATCTCCTGATGTTAATAATCCCTGCGGTTCGTACCCGCAACGATAAACTAAAACATAGTGTTGACCTGGACTGATAACCCAGAGCAAACGAGTCCCATTGGCAAAATATTCGGCAATTTTGTCCTCGATTTCTGCCACTGTATTCCCTGGAGAGAGAATTTCTACCACTAAATCTGGCCCACCTTCTAAAAAACCCGTCGGCAATTCTTCCAATTCTTGCAGACGTTCCTTGGCAAAAAAGGCTATATCAGGAGAACGTTTATTGCCATTTTTCATGGTAAAAGCAGTGCTGGAGTCTAATAATACCCCTAGTTTTCGAGATGTTACTAAAGCGAATAAAGCAGCACTTAAAATAATGGCAATATAACCGTGTAAAGCACCAGAATTACCCAGATTAATTAACTCTCCCTTGACCAATTCGTAACGATTACCATCGTCAGGTAACGCCATAAACTCTGCATCAGTCCATACTTTTGTCTCTGGATTTTTAATCACATTAGTTTCTCGAATAGACATAACTTATCCTCGGTAAATATTCACAAGTAAAACCCTTAAAGAATTTCCTGTAACATCCGATTGGCCTGGGAAGCGTAACCACCACCAAATAAATTAAAGTGATTGAGAATGTGGTAGAGATTGTAAAGAGTTTTGCGCTTTTGATAACCGGCATCGAGGGGGAAAACATCGTTATAACCCCGATAAAAAGCCGCCGGAAAACCGCCAAAAAGTTCCGTCATGGCTAAATCTACCTCCCGGTCTCCCCAATAGGTGGCAGGGTCTAAAATTACTGGTTCCCCATCGACGGTAATTGCCGCATTTCCCGACCACAAATCACCGTGGACGAGGGAGGGATGGGGTTGATGCTGACTCAAAATCTCGCTAATAGCGGGAATAACTTGATCCTCGTCGGGAAAATTGCCGCCGCGCTCCTTTGCAAGTCTTAATTGATAGCCAATACGCTGATGAGCGAAAAAATCCGCCCAATTGTTACTAATGGTATTAATCTGGGGAGTAGAACCAATGGTATTATTACAATGCCAACCAAAGCGATCGGATAGGGAAACTTGATGTAAATGAGCTAAATTTTGCCCCATTTTTTCCCAGCTTTGACTATTGCCACCGCCAAATTCTAGCCACTCTAGAACTAAATAACTAGATTTATCGGCAATTCCCCAACAAATTGGCTCTGGAACCCTGATAGTTTTGGTAGCGTGAATTTGCTTTAATCCTAAAGCTTCGGCTGCAAACATGGCCTCTTGGTTCGCTTGGTTAATCTTAACGAAATAAATTAAACCATTGCCACTAACGGCATAACCCTGATTGATACAGCCACCACTAACGGGACGACTTTTCTCGATTTCAAAAGGTTTTTCCGTGGTTTGGGTAATATGTCGAGCAATTTGAGTCCACATAGGTTATCAGATGTAAGTTATCAGATGTAAGTTATCAGATGTAAGTTTTAAGTTAATTAGTTATTTAGTTATCAGTTGTAAGTTTATCAGTTGTAAGTTTTAAGTTATTTAGTTATTTATTTATTTATCTTCATCTTTATCCCTGATTACTGATTACTGTTCACTGATTACTGATTACTGTTCACTGATTACTGAATTGGTCTCACCACTACCACACCGTAAGCGTGGGGATTTAAATATTCTTGACAGGCATTTTGAATATCCTCTAAAGTGAGGGCTTCAATGTGTTGGGGATAACAAAAAGCTGGTTGTAAATCACCGATCTGAGTATGATAATAACCGTAAAGGTTGGCCCGATCGCTCGGTCTTTCATTGCTAAAAATAAACCGATTGGCCACTTGGGTTTTAACTCGTTCCAGTTCAGAAACTGTCACAGCTTCCTGTTGAATTCGTCCAATCTGTGCTATTACTTCCCTCTCCACTTGCTCGATATTTTCCGAGGCTAATTGGGCCGACACGGAAAACACTCCTTGCACTGCTTGGGACATATTACTGGCAGTTATTTGGGAAACTAAGCCCTTTTCTTGACGCAGAGACTGAAATAATCGCGATACCTTGCCCTGACCGAGAATAGCCGCTAAAACATCGAGAGGATAGGTTTTTTCTAAGTCTCTCAACCCCGGCACTTTCCAAAATAGGATTAAGCGGGCCTGCTGCAAATTTTCATCCTCGTATTCTTGACGGATAATCTCTTTAAAGGGAGCTTCGGGCTGTAGATTAGCGATAGGATGAGAAATCAAGCCAGAATTGCCCTTACTGCCTAAAGTATCTAGAGAATCGCTCACAATAGCCATTAAATCATCTACAGGCAAATTACCCACCACCGCCACCGTCATCCATTCGGGACGATACCAAGTCCGATGAAAATCGCGCATTTGTTGAGCAGTGAGATTTTCAATCACTGCCATCGGACCCAACACCGGACGACGATAGGGTAAAACTTGAAAACAAGTCTCCATGGTGCGATAAAAAGTGCGACGACGGGGATTATCCTGAGAACGACGAATTTCTTCTAAAATAACCTGTCTTTCCCGTTCAAAAGCTTCATCAGGGATTAAAGCGTCTAAAACCACTTCTAGCTGCAGCGGAGCCAGATGGGCGAAGTCCTGCGGGGCAGTGGTAATGTAATAATGGGTGTATTCTTGGCTAGTAGCGGCATTAGTCACCGCTCCCCTCGATTCGATCGCCCGTTCAAATTCACCACTGTCTAAGTTAGGGGTTCCCTTAAAAACCATGTGTTCGAGAAAATGAGCCATGCCATTGATCTGATCCGATTCTAAGGCCGAGCCGACCTGCAGCCAAACATTGAGATTAACCGCTTCTACCGGTTGACTTTCGGCAATAATCGTTAAACCATTGGCAAGACGGTGCAGAATCGGAGTGTTAAGCGTGGCAGGTTTCCCTAGGATAGCCGTCATTCTTTATTAGTCCTCGGTGATCACTCTGGCAAAAATTGTCACTTTTCCCTATTGTAGTCCCAGACTTTCACAGAGCCAACAAGATCAGGTGTTGGGTGTTAGGAGTTAGGAGTCAGTATTCAGGAGACAGGAGACAGGAGATTATTTTTATTTATTCTTTCCACACCCCACACCCCACACCCCACACCCCACTTCCCACTTCCCCTCTTGCCTCTGAGAAAAAAAAATGCTACGATAAAACTAAATCGGGCTTCTACGTTGGTGACTGCCTTTCAAGTTTTTTGATCTATGCTTGATTGTGATAAGGGAGCAAATAACCAATCCGTGTGGTAGTAAACCGAGCTTGTACTCGGAAACAGAAACGCGGAATATAAGTTCCCACCTGGTTAACCCAGGTCATAAACTTAGGTAAAACGGCGTAGCGGTCTTTTCAAGTTTTTCGAGCATCATATATAGGCCAAATTATGGGGAGATTTCCTGTACTTCCTTAGTTTTGCCCTCTTGGTTGGTCAAGAAAGCCAGTATCTATATTTTTTTCTAGGGTAAAGACTGCTATTTTCGGTAACGCTTGTCACCGCTAAATTGTGACAATCCGGACTACACTAGGGAGAAATTTATGAATTATTGTTAAGCAATGACTGAAAAACAGCCAAGAGTTGTTATCATAGGCGGCGGATTTGCGGGTTTATACACGGCCAAAGCCCTAAAAAACGCCCCCGTTCATGTTACCCTCATCGATAAGCGAAATTTCCATCTTTTTCAGCCCCTCCTCTATCAAGTCGCTACTGGGGCGCTATCTCCGGCCGATATCTCCTCACCTTTGCGCTTAATCCTACGGGGTCATGACAATACAGATATTCTCCTCGATCATGCCATAGATATAGATCCAGTCAAGGGAGAAGTGATCTTGGAAGATCACCCACCGATCGCCTACGATCAATTAGTTATTGCCACGGGAGTCAGTCATCACTATTTTGGCAATGATCAATGGCAGCCCTACGCTCCAGGGTTAAAAACCATTGAAGATGCAGTAGAAATGCGTCGTCGCATCTATCTTGCTTTCGAGAAGGCCGAGAAAGAAATCGATGCCGAAAAGCGGCAAGCTTTATTAACTTTTGTTATTGTCGGTGGTGGACCGACGGGGGTAGAATTAGCAGGAGCGATCGCAGAAATTGCCCACGGTGCGCTTAGGTCTGATTTTCACCAGATTAACCCCACAGAAGCGAAAATTTTGCTTTTAGAAGGGATGGAGCGGGTATTACCTCCCTATGCGCCCGATTTATCCGCTAAAGCTGCCGCTTCTCTCATAAAATTAGGGGTGACAGTGCAAACTAACAGCATCGTTACCAATATTGTTGAAGGTTGTGTCACCGTCCGTCAGGGAGAAAAAACCACAGAAATCGCGGCCGAGACAATTTTATGGGCAGCGGGGGTAAAAGCATCGAGAATGGGGCGAATTTTGGCCGAAAGAACCGGGGTAAATCTCGATCGCGTCGGACGGGTAATCGTTGAACCCGATTTAAGTATCGCCGGTTATGCCAATATTTTTGTGATCGGGGATCTGGCTAATTTTGCCCATCAGGGAGATAAACCTTTACCCGGAATTGCCCCCGTGGCCATGCAGGAGGGCGAATATCTGGCTAATTTATTAATTTCTCGCCTAAAAGGGCAAAGTATTAAACCTTTTCATTATATCGATCGAGGTAGTCTGGCAGTGATCGGCCAAAATGCGGCCGTGGTTGATTTGGGATTTGTCAAGTTTTCTGGGTTTATCGCTTGGTTAGTCTGGGTTTGGGCTCATATTTACTATCTGATCGAATTTGATAATAAATTAGTGGTGATGGTGCAATGGGGTTGGAATTATTTTACCCGCGGTCGTGGCGCTCGTTTGATTACGGGAGAGGGGCAGAATTTAGCCTCGGGACAATTGCCGCAAAATAACAGCCAAAATAATAATAATCTGGCCGTTTCTAACCAGACGGAAACTCTCTCTCCACCGATTGTGAAAGTGTGAAAAAATAGCCGTGATTATCTAGTTATCAGTTAGCAGGTAAGAACAATCGATCATGAAAATAGAACATCCTAACAGTCTAGAAATTACCCCAGAGGAAAGCCAAGAATTAGAATATTTACGAGTTACAATTGAACGAGCGATCCAAGATGGTGTGATCACAAGAATAGAATTTGAATCGATTAAAACAATCATGTTTTCTAATAAGAAAAATAATCCCGACCAAATCCTCCGGCAAGTGACACTCTATCGCCATTTAGTCGTTGAAAAAATGAATAATGGCGAACTAATTTTTGAATCTCCCCAATAGGGCGAAATTCCTTTTTTAGCTATTTAGTACAAATGCTCAAACTTTCTTTCCCTTCTTCCCACTCCCCACTATCCTATACCTTTTAAACGGGATTTAGTAAGTAGCTAGACACAATTAATTAGGGCTTGCGGCAAAAAGTACGGGCGAAGCATTCGGATAGAAAATCTACGATTTCACCGATAGGTTATTGCCCGAATGCTTCGCCCCTACAGGACTCGGGCTGATGAAGACGCAAGGTTTTTAACGACGATTCTCTCAAAATCTTGCACCTGTTTCGCGAGAAAAGCCATAAAACTCTTACGTTGCCTACATTTCACATTTATTCAGCAAGCCCTAATTATACATATCTAAACACCTCTTGCCTTTTGCCTCCGGCCTTTATTAGCTTATTCTTTTTTGTCGCTACCCGGAAAAGCTCGACCTTGAATATTTTCTAAAGCTGAAACTGCCGCCCTGGAACCAGCCATAATATCTCGTTCTTCTCCACCTAAATATAAGCGGCCAAAACTGCCCACGGAAGTAACGTGTAGGATATTAATTAAAGCAGCTTTTTCGGCCTGATTAGCGGCCAGGGAAGCGTAGGCGGCCGGTTGCACTTCTAGAACGTATAAAGTCTGTCCCGCCATTAACATCATACCCCGAGAACTACGGTTAATTAATTGGGCTTGGTAAGCGTCAATGTTGCGAATAATTTGGCTAGAGACAATTTGCGGTTTCAGACAATCGCGCTGACTAACGCCTAAATACTGCAAAATTGCCTGACCGGCCGCCCTGACCTCTCCCTGACTGCTAGAATGGAGTTCTAAGAGTCCGTAGAGTCGTTCTACGAATAGAACCCCCGGACGAACCACGGCGGATTTGAGGGCAATATCGGTGATGCGATTAATCTCGATGCCAGGGGAAATTTCAATCCAGAGGGAAGCATCCCCGGGTAAGGGTAAAAATCCTTGGGCGACTGTACCGATGTAAGCAGCGTGTTGAAGCTGTAAATTGTCAAGATAAACGTAACTGCGAAGTTCTACACCCAAGCTAATTTCTCCCTCTCTGGTCTATCTTAAAAGTTATGGGGACAGTGATAGGTTTTGCCGCCCTATCGATCGCCTTGAGGCTACAGTTAGACCTAAAATGTCTTTCAGTCCTGTTTCTGTCCTCTAGCCAATCCCCATGCAAACCCCGGAGCGACGATTAATCAATCCTTAATTAGGGCTTAGGCATTACCATCTTTCACTATAGTATAGAATTGGTGGCCTTTAAATTTGCCTGATAGAAAGGGTAAAAAACTATAATTATGGGTACAAACTAAGGGAAAAACCAGCATGACGATTCTTTTAGGGGGAGATATCGGGGGAACTAAAACAATCCTGCGTTTAGTGGATTGCCAAAACTCACCGGATAGTCCCCAACCCCTGCTAACTACTCTCGATCAAGAAATTTATCCTAGTGAACAATACCCCGATCTGGTGCCGATCGTCTGGCAGTTTTTGGCCCGACAGGCTACTATTCCCCCAGTGGCAAAAGCTTGTTTCGGTATTGCAGGTCCGGTGGTTAACAATAGTTCCGAATTGACTAATTTAAGTTGGTCTCTAACTGGCGATCGCCTAAGCCGTGAGCTGCAGATTGAGCGAGTAAAATTGATTAATGATTTTGCGGCGATCGGTTATGGGGTGTTAGGATTAGCCCCAGAGGAGCTGCACAATCTACAGTCGGCCCCGACGGTACCGGATGCCCCGATTGCGGTTATCGGTGCGGGGACGGGGTTAGGAGAGGGTTTTTTGATTCCCGTCTCGAAGGGTAAATATCGGGTCTTTGCTACTGAGGGATCCCACGCCGATTTTGCCCCTCGATCGAGTTTAGAATATCAACTATTAAATTATCTCTTGGAACTCTATAATATCGAGCGAATTTCGGTGGAGCGAGTGGTTTCTGGTCCCGGAATCACTTCTATCTATCGATTTCTCCACGATAGTAACTATAGTCAGTCGTCGCCGGCCATGGCGGAAATTTACCGCACTTGGTTAGCAGAAATGGATAAACCGCAAAAAACCGTCGATTTAGCGGCTAAAATTGCCAGTTTTGCCCAAGATAACTCGGATGATCTCTGTTATCAAACCATGAAAATCTTTGTCGAGGCCTACGGTGCGGAAGCGGGCAATTTAGCCCTGAAGTTGCTTCCCTACGGAGGATTATACATCGCGGGAGGGATTGCGGCCAAAAATCTTCCCCTAATGACGGAGGGTCGCTTTATGAAGGCTTTTCGGGCTAAAGGTCGGATGAGGGAGCTATTAAGCAATATTCCCGTTCATATCGTCCTTAATGCCCAAGTGGGACTGATGGGGGCGGTTTACTGTGCTAGTCAGCTATGAGCGATGGTTTACTGGGGGTAGCTAGGGATTATTTTCAGGTGGTGATTCGGTAGTAGTGATGGAGGCTTAATCCTTTCCTTTGCTGTGCATTAGAACTCTTGCAAATTAATTATATGTTATGATGGTAGGCTAACTAATTTTTTGGGAAAATTAGCCAATTAGTGCATTTTTTCTGAATGAAAACCTGAAGTTTTACTTTTAACTCAAAACTCTTTATATATGCTTTAATTTGGTTATCAAAACCTCTTTATTTAAGCTGCAGAAACCATCTCAATTTTTATTATTGAGAATAAATTATCCTTGACTGGATTAATGTTTGGCAACTTTTAAGAAGTTGCTATAACTATTCCTAACTCATAGTTATAAATAGTCGTCAAAAAGTTAACTTTTAAACTATATCTTCGACGACAATTCCGATATTTACGCGATAATATTTTCAAGATTTTGAGTTTCCTATTTATAGGTTAAATGATAATCCTTTCTTTGGCTAAAGCATTGTTATACTCCTTTTATAACTCTGTTAATTTTCTATTTTTCGGTTTCTTTTTCAGTGTATAACTATTACTATGGTATGCATCTATTCCCTGATAATCATTGTCTTCTCTGCTGGGAGTTAAAGGATGAAACCGAACTCGACTTTTTTAAAATAAACTAAAATCGTGACCTCTAGCTTTCCCACAACAGACACAGATAATTTCCTCGGTATTTTTATCAGCTACTAATTGAGATTTTAAAGTATGATAACCTCTTTTACCACCAAAAAAAATTTTCTGTTTCTTTTTGGGGAGTTCCCTGGGAGTTTCCGTTACATCCATTACCGTTATAACCGGTATCTCTGCTTGATTTAGTAGAGCTTTTTTTCCTTTTAAACGGAAGTTTCCCGATTGTAAAAGCATTTTTTCCGTCTTATTTACAATCCTAACTTTATACCAAATAGGAACTGGAGATACTGCCTAGGTCGGGGATGTAAGACCAAAAACTGGGTGTAAGTCGGTTTTGAGGCAATCCCCCGTGACATAGGAAGTAGTTCACCTTGACTGGAATGTATAACACCCATTTCCTCCTACAGATACCTAGAGAGCGTTTCTGCTCAAATCGACGATCGACTCCTCCCTGACCATTAAGATAGCTGTTATCAGTAATTATCGGAAAATAAATCTCCATACCTTATTTCCTCGTGGCACAATAGAGACAAAGTATAAAAAACTTAACAATAAGGAGGAGTTCGATGGTTGCTACACCAGTCAAAACAAAACGTCTCACTGTGCAGGTGGCCGATCTCACCGCAGACATCACCGCTATTCGTTCCCTCGATTGGGATCGCGATCGCTTCGATATTGAATTCGGATTACAAAACGGTACGACTTATAACTCCTATCTGATTCGTGGGGAAAAAATCGCCCTTGTGGATACCTCTCACGAAAAATTCCGTCAACTATATTTTGATAGTCTCAACGGATTAATTAACCCCCAAGAAATCGATTATTTAATTATCAGTCATACCGAACCTGATCACAGTGGTTTAGTCAAAGATCTGCTACAACTCGCTCCCAATATTACCGTCGTTGGGTCGAAGGTAGCAATTCAGTTTTTAGAGAATTTAGTTCATCATCCCTTTCAACGTCAACTGGTCAAAAATGGCGATCAGTTAGACCTAGGCAATGGTCACATTCTCGAATTTGTTAACGCTCCTAATTTACACTGGCCCGATACTATCTTTACCTACGATCACGGTTCGGGAATTTTATTTACCTGTGATGCTTTTGGAATGCACTACTGTTCCGATGATCTTTACGATGAGCAATTAAGTGCTATTGAACCAGATTATCGCTTCTATTATGAATGTTTAATGGCTCCTAATGCTCGTTCCGTACTAGCGGCGATGAAACGGATGGAACCTCTAGGTAATATTAATCTCGTGGCTAATGGTCACGGACCAGTATTAAAACATAATGTTACTGAATTATTGACCCGTTATCGTGATTGGAGTCAAGCACAAACTAAGGCAGAAAAAACCGTCGCTGTTTTCTATATTTCCGATTATGGTTATAGTGATCGCCTCTGTCAATCCATTGCTAAAGGTATTACTAAAACTGGTTTAGCTGTAGAAACTCTAGACCTGAAATCCGCCGATCCCCAAGAGGTAAAAGAATTAGCTTCTTCTGCGGTGGGAATCGTCATCGGTACTCCCCCCGTTTCTGGTATTAATGCCCAAGAAATTACGGGAAATCTAGGCACAATTCTCGCCTCGGTTAACCCCAAACAATACCTCGGAATGTTTGAATCTAAAGGGGATGATGATGAATCAATTTTACCTCTATTTAATAAGTTTCGTGAAGTTGGTTTAACCAAAGCTTTTGATCCCATTCGTAGCGCAGAAACTCCTAACGAGAGTCTCTATCAACGCTGTGAAGAAGCGGGGACAGACATGGGACAACTATTAACCCAAGAGGTAAAAGTTAAACAAAGAAAATCCCTCGATACTGACCTTGATAAAGCCATCGGACGGATTAGCGGTGGTTTATATATTATTACCACCAAGAAAGGAGACAGAAGCGGTGCAATGGTCGCTTCTTGGGTGACGCAAGCAAGTTTTGATCCTCCCGGTTTTACCGTTGCTGTGGCCAAAGATCGGGCGATCGAGTCTTTAATGCAAGTGGGGGATCAATTCATTTTAAATATTCTGGAAGAAGGCAATTATCAAACCCTGATGAAACACTTTTTAAAACGTTTCGGACCAGGGGAAGATCGTTTTGCAGGAGTCAATACTCGCACCGCTAATAATGGTTCCCCAATTTTAGCCGATGCTCTCGCTTATTTAGAATGTGAGGTCGCTAGTCGCATGGAATGTGCTGACCACTGGATTGTTTACAATAAAGTCACCGATGGTCGCGTTTCTAAACCTGATAGTTTAACGGCTGTTCACCATCGCAAAGTCGGTAATTATTATTAGGATTTTTGCTTGATTTGACTGGTTGAGAAAATACAGATCAAGATGTTTGCTCTCAGCTTTTGAGATGGTTTAACCTCTCAACCAGTTGGTCATACTAAATCCGTTGATTATAGGCTACATATCAGGATAGGCAATAGACAAAAGAAGTAGAAGGGCATCGGAGGGGGTCAAGGAGAGAATAAGGATTTTAGCGATTGTCTTACCCCCTCAGATGCTTATAGATTGTCACAACAATATAAATTTATCTTATGGTAATACTCAAAGAAAAGGTTTTTCTCCGCGCCACTACCTTATACTAAATCTGGTTATTAAAAACTGATTATTTATTCCCCCTTTTGCCTTTTGCCTCTCCTCATAACTAGCCTGTACTCAACGGATTTAGTATTAGTCCTAATTTTTCGGTGAACGGTCAATTCTTTAATGGCATTGGCAGAATGAGTTGAGTTACACTGTTTACAGTGTAATTAAAAGTTAAAAAAATTGATGTCCCAAGTTGTTAGCACCAGACTGCCCGACCACACAGCAGAAAGACTGAAAAGGTTAGCCCGCCGATTAGGAAAAACCCCTAGCGAAACCGGCGCGATTTTAATCGAGGAATCCCTCCGAGAAAGCGAGTTCCCCTATATTGAATTTCGCCATTCTCCTTTGGGGCGGCAGCCCTACCTAAAAAACTCCAGTTTGGCTCTGTGGGAAGTAATTCAAATCGCTCAAAGCTACGGACTAGATGAAGAAAAAACGGCGGCACATTTTCATCGACCCCTGGAATGGGTACGCTCTGCCCTGCTCTATGCCGAAGCCTATCAGTCCGAAGTCCAAACTGCGATTTCCGATGCTCAAGCGATGAATGAAACGACGATAAAGCGGCTCTTACCGCAATTGGAAACAATGACGGTTTCTGCTGATTTGAGCGGGGAATAGCTAAAATGCTATCTTTTTTATTGGATGAACATATTTCTCCGACGGTTGCCGAACAAATTAGTTATAAACGTCCAGAAATCTCGATTTTTCCCCTAATAACTTGGCAAAAAGGTAGATATTTGGGCTATTCGGATGAAATCGTCTTAAAAGCGGCGGCTGAAGCCCGATTAACTCTAGTAACCTACGACCAGAACAGTATTCCCTCGCTTTTGTGGGAATGGGGAGAAGCTTGGAAAAGTCATAGCGGCGTTATTTTTATCGATTATGAGTCTATTCCCCCTAGCAATTTCGGTCTTTTGATCCGTTCGCTTTTAGCCTTGTGGGAACTGCAAGGAAAGCAGGATTGGACTAACCGACTTGTTTATTTGAAGCCAAAAGTCTAATTCTTTTGGACAGATTGCGATCTGATGTGTTATATTAGTTAAAGGTGTGGCAGAAATGACTACAATTATCCATTGCGAAAAGACCTGATTTTTGTCTACGCATGGAGACGTAGTAATGAAAATCACCAAAATCGCCGCCATTAAGGTTTCCGCGTTAGTTGTCTGTAATGTAGTCTCGGTAGTTGCACCGCACGATGCGATCGCACCTGCGCTAAACGTTCTGGTCTGGGGATCGATCGAAATCTGCATCAACAACAGAAAGCCAAAAGACGAAAAATAAGTAATCAATATCCCCTAGTTTAACTAAAAACTAGGGGAACCTATTTTTTATAGGGAGTTTGCTAATTTTTCGAGATGATGCTCTAAAGGGATATAATCATTTTCCGTCCATTCACATAGGGTTTTCAATGCAGAAATAAATTTACCTTTAATCTCGTTTCTATAAACCTCATCTACCTTATTGGGGAGATTGCTATCGTTTTGATTTAGATCGATTAACTTTTTGGGATCGGTGAGATAAAGAATCACTTCTTCTTTTTTTACTCCCCGTAAATTGTGCATTAGTTGGTTACGGCGATCGAATTCATGCTCACGAAGAGAAGTGCATGACCACGTTAGTAGTTCCCAGTAGTCTTTCTTTTTGGTTGACGTTAATTGATATAACCAATTCAAAAGATTTTGTAAATTAAATTCCCATCCTTTATCTGCTTTCCGAATTTCCTTTGGCTCTAATTTGCTAAGTTCTGTATTTTGTAAATATTTGCTATAAAAATCTTTTAAGCGTTCGGGCATTTTTAAATATTGACAAGCGGCATTTATATTCGATTCAGAAAAACCAATTAATCTATTAATTTCATTAAAAGATACGCAATACAATCCAGTTTTATCCCACTTAACTAATTGAGACACGCGAACGTTATTGACTTGATCGTTTATCTGATTAATATGATGAATAATAGCCGCTTTTAAAAACGTCTCCTGCGCGGCATTTAATAGAGTGATTCCCTGAAGATAGTTTTCTTGTTTCAAGAAATATTCGATTAAATCTAAGGTTTTACGAACTCTCTTGATCCCTTGTGTCGGATCAAATTCATCGCCAGTATCTATGGTTTTAATATTAAAAAGATCGATGTATCTTTCTAGCTCCTTAATTTTTTCTGAGTTATTGTATCCTACCTCTTTTAATAATGCCAATGCCGATCCCGGAAAACCATCTGTGATTAATTTTTTAGCCTTCTGTATTTGTAATTGTTTCCAATAGCTAGAACTCGGAATAATTTCGGGGCTTGTTTTAATCTCATTTTCTTCATAATATCGATTAAGTATCAAGAAATTGACGTTAGAGAAGTAACCAATACTGAAAAATTGAACAGCCGAGGAAATAGCGGGGGTACTAGCTTGATGACTGATGTAAAAAACATCGTCTTGCTGTATTTTTGTTAACTCTTCGGTGACAAGAGTTAACACTTGATCCCAGTGATCTAGCCCCTTATCCTTATCCTTATCCTTATCAGAAGGCTGTAAAGTGATAAAATCCGGTTTTAGCTTAAGTTTGGTCTGGAAGTACCATTCAAAAAGCGGTTTTAAGGTACAGGTATCTTGCCAGAAAGGACAGGGAGAATTTTTGATGTCCGATGTTTTAAAAAGCTCTTCTTGATCGGTTAGGATGATATAAACTCGATCGGGAAATTCTTGATCTTGAAATGCTTGAATTAAAACATCAAGCAAAGGGAATACTAAATCTGAATAACAATGTTCATGATCTTGATAAACTAATCCCAAAACTCTAGCGGCAACGGGAAAAAAGTTAGTATTTTTTTCTTTTTTTGGCTCGATAAAATCTTGACCCGTTCCCTGGCAATGACAGAGAGGTTCTTTCTCTCTAGCTGTGGTAAAGAATTTCTGCCCTCTCGTCCAATTGGCATTGGTATTTAATTGAATATCGCTGTTTCCCGTTGTGATAATCCAAGTAGTCATGGTTTTACCCGATAAATAGGGTTTGCTGAATAAATGGGCAATATGGACGAGGTAAGGGTTTTAGGGTTCTGTTTTGCTCTCACAGGTGCAAGATTTTGATCGTCGTTCAAAACCTTGCGTCTTTATCGGCCCGCGTCCTGTAGGGGCGAAGCATTCGGGCAATAACCTATCGGTGAAACTGTAGATTTTCTATCCGAATGCTTCGCCCGTACTTTTTCAGCATACCCGATAAATATGACAAATATTACCAAATTTGTACAAAGTCCGATCGCTCGTTGAGAAAAGCGATAAAATGAGCGCTATCCTCGGTTGTTTCGGGAAAGAAAGTCAATAGTTCGATCGGTGGTTTCTGTCGTTGCAGTTTACCTTCAGAATTCAAGTGATAATAAGGGTAAATTCGATGCCAAAGTCTTCCAGTTTGCGAGTCCCGTCCGATGCTTCCTTGTAAGTTCCGCAGGGTGTGGGTTCCCTCGTAAGGTTGATGGAACCATTTGATAGCTTTAATCCGATCCTCGACAATTCTTCCCCAGACTTGCACCCCACCTTGATTATCGTAAGGATACCAAGCTTCTCGCCAATCACAGTGTACAGGATTATCAGGATGAATCGTATAGCCTTGTTGAGCGGCGTAATTCTGGAATAGTGTCCGAAGGCGATCGATAAATCGTGATAGATCTTGTTGTAAATCGGTGATAGGAAGATAAAGAGATTCTGAAGAGTCTATAAATTTCCAATGACACCCGATCATCGGTTTATTGCCTTTTTCTAAATAGGGACGGAAAAAGAGACGGTGATCCGCTCTTCGCCATGATTTGCCGAATCCACCGAGTAAGAGAGAGAATTGCACTATTGCCTTGGCTAATTCCGCGAGTTCTTGCCGCTTTTCTGGGGAAGTGCGACGATTCATACAGGAAATTTGTAAAGTTCCCCGTTTGAGATTGTATAGAGGCATAATTTGCTTGCTTTTACCCGGAGGAGTGTAGGGATGCTCGCCAAATTTTAAATCATCATCATGGTAGATGAAGCTGATGCCGAGTTGTCCCAGAGTAGCGGCTCCGTCGATACCTCCCCAGAGGATTTGGGTCAGATGTTTAGCGGTCTTTTCATCGGTCATTCCTCCTAGTAAACGTAGGGTATGACCTCGAAGGGCTGCTTTAAACATATTGGGACGGAATTCGGAGGTTTTGTTGAGTAATGTAGCGGTGATTCCCTGTCCTTTGAGATGAACTTGTAAGAGGGTTTCTGGTGAGGGTACATCTTT
The DNA here is from genome assembly GCF_050500235.1 of Microcystis protocystis FBCC-A270. Taxonomy (NCBI): domain Bacteria; kingdom Bacillati; phylum Cyanobacteriota; class Cyanophyceae; order Chroococcales; family Microcystaceae; genus Microcystis; species Microcystis protocystis. Next base: position 2,272,387 of record NZ_CP191407.1, on the reverse strand, counting down.
AAAGCGACCGTATCCGGCGCTAACTCTGGAACCGAGTCCATTGCCGATCGCTTTCTCCCAAATTTGCCAGATCGTTCGCCATTCTTGTTCGTCGAGGGGAATGGTACTGGAAATCCCGAAGTTGAGAGTTACCTCGTGAAAAGATAATAGTACATTAGCGTTAGTTTTTCCGTCTTGAATAACTTGTTTTTCCTGCTGGGGATGAGCGATATCGACTAAGTTTCGAGTCCAGTTATTATCCGTAGGATAGCCTCCTAGAAAGCGCAGAATACCTGGTTCAGAACCCTGATCGCCTTGAGAGGGTTTGCCGCAATACTTTAGGGCTTGTTCGGTAGTACAGGCACGACGGAAAGCCCCTTTCATCGATGATCCGGGGTAGTAGGGATAGCCCCGCGCACCGATAGCTGGTCGGATAATGCCATCATCTTGACCTCCATTGGTGACGAGTCGCCAAGTCATAGTATAGGGTCGCGTCTTGGCTTCTTCGCTAAATTGCGGTGGTTCGGGGGAGTTATTTCTGTTGACGGGAGATAAATTTCGTCTCCATTGGTTACTGTTATCGGGTTGCCCGGATCGACCACCGCTATCGTCAGCAGAATGATAAAATTTTGTCCACTGATCGACCCAATCGTAGGCTCGCGATTTTTGTTTATTTTCTTGTCTTTGTAATTGACATCTTCCCTCGATCTGTGCTTGATAGAGGAGGGGTACATCTGACCAGTCTGGCATTTTATTCTTCCTCCTCGATCTTGGAATTTTGGGGGTTGGTGCTAGGTTGTTTGTATCGTTGCGTCCACCAGACCAAGCTATCACAAAGTTGGGTGAGGACGTAGAGAGCGATTCTCTGATCTTCTAGGGGAAAAGTTTCTTGATTCCAGAACTCTCTGGCGATCGCTTGGATAGCTTTGGTTTGAGCTTCCGGTTTATCTTGAGGATTAATCTTGCCACGGGGAACCCGTAATCCCGCATCTTCTAAGATATCGACGAATTTCTGCCAGACATCTCGCCAGTATTGTCCTTTTTGTTGATCAGTAGCGTCTTTTTTGTCGATCAATCTCAGGTGTTCACCCCAAAAACGTTCTAAACCGTAGGCGACGGTGGTTCTCATTTTGTGGGATTCATTTAACACCTTGTCGCTGTCTCGGTATTTTAAGACCAATTCCTGGGCAGCCCGATCGAGGTTATAAGGATTCCATGTCATGAAGCACCTCCCGATGGTTTTTTCAAGGTCATCATGCAGTGGCCGAAGCCGACCGATTCGAGTCCCCCTAGATAAATATCCCCCGTTTTATCTTGTTCCAGTGGTTTCCAGTTGTCCCAAACGTTATCATCGATCGGTTTAAGGGCAAGGGGAAAAGCGAGGACTGTTCCTTCTGGTATTGCCTCGACATTAAAAAACGCTTTATTAGCCGCCACTTTCCGATCTTCTTCTAACTGCACGCGACTCTGACGATAGAGGGCCATATCGTGGATCATACCCATATCATTGTCATCGACCACCACGGCGGGCAGGTTTTTGAGGGGAAACCAGGGTGTTAGATCCCAATTGGGGTAACTCACCGTGATAAACCCCAAGTTGAAGAAAAGTACGGGGTCAGAGTTGTTTTTGGAACGGGTTTTTAGAGTTTGCGAGCCGGTGTACGCGGGGGGGATGTCTGCCTTGACGTCGGCAATGCGTTGGTAGCGTCGCAGTAAACTCGGACAACTAACCCAAACGATCGGTTGTCCGGGGCAGAAAACCGGCAGCCAGACGATCGAGGCGTGTTCTGGTTTGATAATCGATTCATAATCGTAGTTTTCCTGTCGGTTTTTTTCCGCACCGCGGCCGTACCAGCGTTCCACTTCTTGTAATGCGCTCGTTTTGGCCTGTTCTGGGGATTGCCCTCGCTTCTTGTATTGGCTTGTTAAACGGGCTAACATATCGGAGCGGAGACGACCGCGTAGCGAACTACTGGGGATTATGCCCGTTTGGGTAAACTGATCGCGAAAGATTAGGTTAAGGTTGCCGCTTTCTTCCCCGGCGGCGGCTCCCAGATGTAGTGGGGCAAGGGTTTCAATGATGCCGTAGGCTTTTAGATACATTCAATTCAATCCTTTTATTGTTAGCGGTAGAGATAGTCCACAGCCGATATGTTTGAGGGGAAACCCCTCTCTAGGAAACCAGTCTTCCGGCCAGTCCCACCACGATCGCCCGATCGGTTCTTCCAGCACATACACGCTTCCCGAAGGAACGGAATACCTACCCCGTCCCAAGCGTCCACCTAAACCGTAACGGTAGGGGATGGGTTTGTCGGTGAGCAGCAGTTGAACTGAGGGGAAATCGGGTTGTTCGGGAATTCGGGAGGAAAATCGTTTCGATCCCCAGATGGCCGGAGTAATCGTCGCAAAGGCCTGTTCGATTGGCTGTCTCAGCAATTCATAGATGGCCCAATCCGGTTTAATCTCAACGCTCTCGATCTCGACTAGATGATTTTCTCCGCCGAATTTATACCATCCCGGATCGAGGGGATGGGTGGCTAGATAGATCAAACAGGTTCCCTCCTTCATCTGCACGGCGTATTCTAAAAACAGACCGTCCTTCTCGACGGTACAGCGTCGATCGATCTCTAGCTTGGGATGTAGGATCGGGGTAAATTCCCACGGTGAGAGTTCCGCAAATCCGTTGTCGGCGATGTATTGCGCCGATTCTGTCCAATCTTCACTAGAAATCCAGGAAAATTCGGGTTCTATTGAGTCCTTGTCGCAATCTCGCTCCCAGACGACTTGTCGATCGGGTGCAGCTATGATTCGCCATTCGTCGGATTTCTTGGTGGCGATTATTTTCGTGCGGGGAATCGGGATATAGACGTTACGAAGACTATCGGTTTCGGCCCAGAAGGGGCCAGCGATGAAGAGGTTGTCTCTTAATTCCCGATGGCTATACTGATGGGTCGTTTTATTGGCGCTGAAAAATAGTCCGGATAGGGTGGCGGCATCGGGGGGAAATTTAGAGCCAGAACGTCCGACAAGGTTTTCTGGGGAGAGGAACGCGCCGGAACTGCCGTACATCATGCCGAGGGGTTTAATGATGATGAGATGGGAAAACATAAGTAGGGTCTGCTGAAAAAGGTTTTCCTGGGGGCAGGGTGTGGGGTGTGGGGTGTGGGGTGTGGGGTGTAGGGTGTGGGGTTTTAGCGATTTTCATCTGGTCAATTACCTAATTTTCAGGGAAAAAGTTCAGGGATTTTACCCCCGATCACTCCAATGGTTGGCACTTTTTGAGGGAAAAAAAGTCTAAAAGGTTTACTCAACAAGGTTTTTAGATTTATTCAGCAAACCCTAAGTAGTCGTGCAAAATTAATTTCTTGGTTAGGATAGGCAATAGGCAATAGATTCGGATTTAGGATTATTTTTTGATCGTTTCCCCGATCGAGAGATGCCAACCGATCGCGATCAGTTCGTCTATCCAGCGAATGATCGCCCTAGCGTAGTCCTTCGATAGCGCGCCCTCTGGGAGGGAGACGATCTGATCATCTTCTTCTTCTAAAATTTTTTTATAGCCGCTAAAGTATAGATCGAAAAACTGTAGGAGTGTGGAGAGGTTATCGAGGATTTTCGAGTCTGCGCCATCGGAATGGCTTCTAGGGTTATCGAGATAGCCCAGACCAAAAGCGTGACGGGCTTTTAGTCGGGCAAAGTCGCTATAGATATGACCCCAGTTTTTCCCACCGTCCCGATCTCGATAGTGGTTTAGCGTGTTCAAGTATTTCCATCTGGTTGTCCATTGAACATATTGCCCGTTGTTAAATAAAACGCGGATGGTGAGGCGATCGCGTCCTAGTTTTTTCGAGCGCTGTTCTGCTTCCCGACAGTGCTGTAAAACGTCTCTCTGGGGAATGCTGTGGGCTGCCCAAACGAAGCCGAGACTTAGAGTCACCCGTTGATTGATTTCTTCAGTTTTTCCAGTTTTCCACTGTTGATCGAGGGTTTGTAGCCAGTGAAAAACTCGATCGATCTCGATCGAGTCGAGTTGTGGATCGGGAAATTGGCTATTATAAACGATGCCCAAAAAATCATCTCCTCCCGCGTAAATTATTCTGCCGAGTTCGGTCTGGTTAAAGTCCCTCTGAAATTGTTGTCCCCACTGACGCATAATCTTGCTGAAATCTCGGATTTTTTGGTCTGAGCCGAGGTTTTTCAGGTAATCGCCTACTTTATCGCCATCTCCCATGAACCAGCCCGTTTTTTGTCCCACTGAGGCGGGGTTATCTTGCGGTCTCCTGATCAGGTCTCGAAATCCTCGCTGGCGAAGTTCTTCGGGAAGTTCAACTCCTAGAGAGCGGGCGATATGTGGGAGAGTGATCAACCGTTTGGTTAATTCGGGAATATTCAATCTTTCGTTTCCATCGATGTATTTGCCTTCCGGTTGTCTATCTTTGGGTTGACCGTCAGGATCGTTAACTCCATCGAGTAGGAAGGCTAATCTTCGGTAGAATAGAGCGATATGTCGGTCTTCTTCGCTCCAGTCAAGCGTTTTCATATCTTGGTTTTCCCGATCCATCCCGTACCAAGCGATCGCGTCAGTCCCGGACAGACTAGAGCTTTCCCCGACCCAATTCACCCCTTGCCAATTGCGGGCGAGTTTACGATTTTCCAGATCGACCATGGCGGACTCTAGATCGTCCCCCATGCCCCAGAAAAATTCCCAGGTGCGTTTTTCCCACTTTTTCCAGCTTTTTTGCCAATTCCATTCTGAGGAGCGATAGTAAGGCGCGAGGGCGTTTTCGACCCATTTTCTACAGGTTGCGAGAATATTTTTCCAACGATTTAAAAAGGCTCGTTGCAGTTCCGCAATGATTTCCTCGGAGGAGGAGGACTGTATTTCGCTATCGATTTTCAGGAGAACACGGTTGGGCATTCCCTGTTGGGAGTTTAGCAGTCCGGGGCTAATTAGGTGGTACTGCTCGGGCCGGTGGGTGACGATTGTACTGGTCAGATCCGAGAGAATCTGAGAGGCTCCGTACAGGTCCCTCAATTTGCGGGATTTTTCAATAAAGCTTTGGACGGGGGAGAAGGTGATGGCTATATATTTGGACATAAAGCTAAGTAGTCGTGCAAAATTAATTTCCTAGTGAAGATAGGCAAGAGGCAAGAGGCAAGAGGCAAGGGGCAAGGGGCTAGGGGTGGTTAGATATGTGTAATTAATTTTGCTTAGGTAGCTATAGAAAACTCGATTGTTTAAGAGGTATATTCAACAGCCTTGAAAAGACCTAGAAAAGACTTATCTCTGGCTAAAAAAATAGGATTGTTAGATTAATTGGCTCTTTTGTACTTTTATATCTATCACTAAATTTCTAATTATTGTGTTAATTTTAAATAATTTTTCTTAAACAATCTTTATTTTCATTGATTTTTCTTAATTAAGTATCGTTTCTATTCAGGCACTTAACTAATTGGAATTAAAAAAATTGTAGGGTTAATTCATGAGTTAACCCTACACATCTTTTCCATTCATACGCTTCACGAATTGGAAGCAAGTAGAGGCTTTTCCGAAGTATAAGGCGGCTTTAGAGGAGTTTCCATTCATACGCTTCACGAATTGGAAGCAAGGAAAACTGTATCAATACGCCCACGATAACCAGTTTCAGTTTCCATTCATACGCTTCACGAATTGGAAGCAAGCGTCCCCACTTGGCAACCCTATGGCAATGCTACGGTTTCCATTCATACGCTTCACGAATTGGAAGCAAGAAAATTTATCAATTTTTCCGATAGCCAAAACCTCTGCCGTTTCCATTCATACGCTTCACGAATTGGAAGCAAGATAAAAAACAAAAAACCCATGCCATGCAAAGGGATGGCGAGTTTCCATTCATACGCTTCACGAATTGGAAGCAAGCACTGCCGCGTTTTTACATCTACGTACAGTATATCGTTAAGGTTTCCATTCATACGCTTCACGAATTGGAAGCAAGTGGCCTAAGGAGAAAAATGAATGATCCGTTTAAAGAGGCTGGTTTCCATTCATACGCTTCACGAATTGGAAGCAAGAATGTCGGCACGGGTTCATCCCGCAAGTCGGCACGAAAGTTTCCATTCATACGCTTCACGAATTGGAAGCAAGACACCACCTAGTGTGGGTGCTGGGTTTTTTCGCTTGTTGTTTCCATTCATACGCTTCACGAATTGGAAGCAAGATACGACAGGATACTAGCAATGTCCGATGAAGAAGCTGAGTTTCCATTCATACGCTTCACGAATTGGAAGCAAGCCATGCCGCACTTCTCGAAGTGACGGATACTACAAAAGTTTCCATTCATACGCTTCACGAATTGGAAGCAAGAGCGCTAAAGTCCCTGCCTTCATTATCGCTGTTAGCTTGTTGTTTCCATTCATACGCTTCACGAATTGGAAGCAAGAAGAAGTTAAAAGAGTATTTTGGCCTGTGCTGCCTATTGTCGATATTGCGTTTCCATTCATACGCTTCACGAATTGGAAGCAAGACTAGCTTTGCAAAACTAGGCTGTACAAGGATTGTACAACGATTTTTCGTGGGATATTGAAAAGCATAGACATTATTAATAATAATTTTCAATAGTCACCTCAGTCATCAGGCTCAAAGCCTTACTGGACAAGGCATCGACGCACCTCAACGAAAACTCTAGATTTTCAGCCATTGTGTCTAACCCGCGAAAAATGTTGATAACCGATAACTGATAACTAATAACTGATAACTGATCCTATGGACTAATACCCGCAGATTTAAGGGCTTTTTCCATTAAAATTACATGGGTACTGCTTTCCTGTCCCTCATTGTCAGGACGACATCGCTTTTTGATGATGAGGAATAGCGATCACTTTTGGGAGAAGCAACTTTTTTGGCGATTTTGATGAGGAGGAGTGCGATCGCTTTTGGAAGGAGCAATTTTTGGGAATGGAAGTAATTAAACTAAAACTAATCAGAATAAATATCTCGACGATGACCAACTTGATGAATCGTAATAAAGTCATCATCAAAAGAATATATCACCCTGTAATCGCCAATTCTAAGTTTAAACAAACCGCTTTAAATTAGAACTTAAACTTTGATGTCTAATATCATCAAAATTTTCATTTATCCAACGAACTTTTTTAAAGACACGCTCCCGAACAACTGCCGTAAGCGACTCTAAACCTTCAAAAGCTTTATCGGTAAATTCTATATGGCGACGCATTACCAATCTAATCCTAATCTTTGAGCTACTTCTTCCGCAGAAATTCCCCGTTCTCCATTTCGAGTTCGCTGTAAAGAGTCAGCTAGAGATTGAGAGACTTCGGTTTTAAGTTGTTTATCAATATCAGGATCATTTAGTAGAGATTGAACTGTTTCCGTAACAGTTTCTTGAATCAAAAACTTAAAATCTTCAACACTTAGGTCTTTAACTTGCATTCTTGTAATTAGAACTCACTATTCTGACTATAGCATCGTTTAAGAATAGCGATCACGTTTTGTGGGGATACAATTGGAGGATGCGATCGCTTTTTGATGATGAGGAATAGCGATCACTTTTGGGAGAGTCAACTTTTTTGGAGATTTTGATGAGGAGGAGAGGCGATCGTTTTCTTATCAAAGTCCTATAGAAATGAGATAGGATCAGGAAATTCCTGTAAAGTGTCAAGAATTTATGAAATCCATTAAAATCATTGTGGAAAAACATTCTGATGGCTATATCGCCTATCCATTGGGAATTCAAGGCGTAGTAGTCGGTGAGGGCGATACCTATGAAGATGCTCTTAATGATGTGCAATCGGCGATCGCTTTTCATGTTGAAACCTTTGGGGAATAAGTTCTCGAAGCTGACTCATCTTTATTAGAAGCCTTTGTTGTAGAAGCAATAGTCTAATGGCAAAATTTCCGGCTGATGCCCCTAAAGCCAAAGTGATTAAAGTTCTTGAAAAATTTGGTTTTTCAATTGTTAGATAAAAAGAGCATATTTCTATGATTAGAAAAAATCCAGATGGAACAACAACACTTTTAACGCTACCCAATCATAAGCAAATTAAAAGCTCTACACTAAAGATTATTTGCACTCAAGCGGGTATCTCACGAGATGATTTTATTGCTTCCTAAGTAGCTGGTTATAATTAAATTAAAAATGGATTTTAGGTTCGATCCCCCCTGCCCCCCTTGATAAGGGGGGTGCCGATAGGCGGGGGGATCCCCCCTTAATCCCCCCTTAATAAGGGGGGCATCTGACAGCTTTTAACGCCTACCTACTTATGAAAAGATTTAAAGCAAAATCCTTTAAATGTGATTATTTGGTCTTTTGAAAGTGCGATCGCTACTTAGGGTTTGCTGAAAAAGTACGGGCGAAGCATTGGGATAGAAAATCTACGGTTTCACCGATAGGTTACTGCCCGAATGCTTCGCCCCTACAGGACGCGGGCCGATGAAGACGCAAGGTTTTGAAGCACGATTCTCTCAAAATCTTGCACCTGTTTCACGAGAAAAGCCACAAAACCCTGACCTTGCCTACATTTCACATTTATTCAGCAAACCCTACTTAGGGTCTGCTGAATAAGTTTTTCGGTGGTGGCAGGGTGTGGGGTGTGGGGTGTGGGGTGTGGGGTTTTACCAGTTTTGAGGTGGCCAATTACCTAATTTTCAGGGAAAAAGTACCTAAATTTACCCCCGATCACTCCAATGGTCAGCACTTTTTGAGAGAAAAAAAGTCTAAAAGCCTTATCTAACAAGGTTTTTAGATTTATTCAGCAAACCCTACTTATGAGGGGTTTGTAGCCAGTGGAGAACTCGATCGAGATCGATCGAGTCGAGTTGTGGATCAGGAAATTGGCTATTATAAACGATGCCCAAAAAATCATCTCCTCCCGCATAAATTATTCTGCCGAGTTCAGTCTGGTTAAAGTTCCTCTGAAATTGTTGTCCCCACTGACGCATAATCTCGCTGAAATCTCGGATTTTTCTTAACCGATGAGATGGGATTGATCCCTGGCATTCTGTTTCCATTCATACGCTTAACTAATTGGAATTAAAAAAATTGTAGGGTTAATTCATGAATTAACCCTACACATTATTTCCATTCATACGCTTCACGAATTGGAAGCAAGACGGTGATTGTTTTGATGTTTTAAAAGATATTCCTGAGTTTCCATTCATACGCTTCACGAATTGGAAGCAAGTCATTGGATTCACTCTTTCTCTACTGTGTCACTTTGGTTTCCATTCATACGCTTCACGAATTGGAAGCAAGTGAGAACGGCAACGGGGACAGTGACAGTGCCGGCGGGTTTCCATTCATACGCTTCACGAATTGGAAGCAAGACGATCGAGGATAATAATTTTGTTACTGTGATAAGTTGTTTCCATTCATACGCTTCACGAATTGGAAGCAAGAATTGGATCAGCGGCAGGAGTGATGTTATGGCAAACGTTTCCATTCATACGCTTCACGAATTGGAAGCAAGCGGAAACGTTCTTGTTGAGCCACGCGCTTTGAATGTTTCCATTCATACGCTTCACGAATTGGAAGCAAGGTGTCAGCTAATCAAGCGCACATCGCGTCTTTAGTAGCGTAATTGTTTCCATTCATACGCTTCACGAATTGGAAGCAAGTGCAACACCTTAAAGGTGTTGAGGGTATCGGTAGCAAGTTGTGTTTCCATTCATACGCTTCACGAATTGGAAGCAAGCACCATCGTCGCAGGCCGAAACGGCCCGGTTATCAAAGTGTTTCCATTCATACGCTTCACGAATTGGAAGCAAGCTAATCATCAGCACATTTTGTTAGCACTCGACTATAGGTTTCCATTCATACGCTTCACGAATTGGAAGCAAGATTTCATCCGAGATGTATTCATTTCAGATGAACTATATAACGTTTCCATTCATACGCTTCACGAATTGGAAGCAAGGGGGGGTATCTATTTTTTAATAGCTGCAGCTAAAGCGTTTCCATTCATACGCTTCACGAATTGGAAGCAAGTATGGACAGGCCCCTTCCTGCCAACGATCGGAATGCGCTTTTGTCTAGTTTCCATTCATACGCTTCACGAATTGGAAGCAAGGCATTTAACCGTCTCAAAAAACGGAATCTCCTAATGGTTTCCATTCATACGCTTCACGAATTGGAAGCAAGAAGTAGGATAACTCTGGATGAAGCGTTAGCCGATGGGCTGTATAAGTTTCCATTCATACGCTTCACGAATTGGAAGCAAGCAGGAAAAGGCTGCCATGACTGTCAAGACGCTAGGGTTTCCATTCATACGCTTCACGAATTGGAAGCAAGAGAAATTAAAAACTTGGTTCTGCATGCAGAACAAGTTTTATTAGTTTCCATTCATACGCTTCACGAATTGGAAGCAAGACTAGCTTTGCAAAGCTAGGCTGTACAAGGATTGTACAACGATTTTTCGTGGGATATTGAAAAGCATAGACATTATTAATAATAATTGTCAATAGTCACCTCGGTCATCAGGCTCAAAGCCTTGCTGGACAAGGCATCGACGCACCTCAACGAAAACTCTAGATTTTCAGCCATTTTGTCTAACCCGCGAAAAATGTTGATAACTGATCACTGATCACTGATAACTGATCACTGTTCCTATGGATTAATACCCGCAGATTTAAGGGCTTTTTCCATTAAAATTACATGGGTACTGCTTTCCTGTCCCTCATTGTCAGCACGACGCTGAATATAACTGCCATCGGATTGTAATTCCCATGCTTGTCGGTTATCTGACAACATAATGCCGAGAATTTCTTCTAGTTCCTTGGCGATCGCTGGTTCATCGATGGGTGTCACTGCTTCCACGCGACGAGTCAGGTTCCGCGACATCCAATCGGCGCTACCAATATAAACCTCCTCCTGACCATCATTGTAAAAGTAAAAAATGCGGGAATGTTCCAAAAAGCGGCCGATAATGCTAATTACTCGGATATTTTCGCTTATTTCTGGCAATCCGGGTCGTAAACAACAGATGCCGCGAATAATTAAGTCAATCTGCACACCAGCACGAGAAGCGGCGTATAAGGCTTCTATAATCGGTTTATCGACAATAGAGTTCATTTTTGCCACAATGCGCCCCGTACCGCCATTTTTACAGTTTTTGGCCTCGCGATCGATCATTGCTAACATCCGTTTTCGCAAACTCACTGGAGCAATTAAAAGTTTGCGATAGGATTGCTGACGGGAGTATCCGGTCAGAAAGTTAAATAAATCGGTGATATCTGCCCCCAAATCCTCGCGACAGCTAAGTAAACCCAAATCAGTGTATAATTTAGCCGTTTTTGGGTTATAATTACCCGTGCCAATATGGAAATAACGACGGATTTTATCCCCTTCTTTTCTGACCACGAGAACCACTTTCGTGTGGGTTTTCAGACCAACTAAGCCATAAACAACGTGAACTCCGGCTTGTTCCAGCTTTTTCGCCCAACTAATGTTATTTTCCTCATCAAAGCGTGCTTTTAGTTCCACTAACGCCGCTACCTGTTTGCCATTTTCCGCCGCTGCAATCAGGGAATTGACAATCGGGGAATCTCCGGAAGTACGATACAAAGTCATTTTAATCGCTAAAACATGGGCATCATAGGCCGCCTGGGCGATAAACTGTTGTACTGAGGCACTAAAGGAATGGTAAGGGTGATGAACGAGAATATCGTTATTGCGAATTAAAGTAAAAATATCTTCGCCATCCTGTTCTAAAATGCCGTCTTCGTTACCGTCAACTATTTCTCGCAATCCCTGTAAAACCGGTGGGGTGACAGGATTCCAAGGGGGATCTTTCAGTTCGGGACAGGGTAAAGACAGAAAATAAAATAAATCTTTGTGTCCCAGCAGTCCATCCACATCGTAAACATCGATCTCCTCAAGTCCCAGATCGCGCATGATCCGGTCTTTAATATTGCTAGGAGTAGAACTGTGAATTTCCAGACGTACTGCCGATTTACCGATGCGGCGCTTGCGTACTTCTTCCTCGATCGCTAATAATAAATCATCGGCCTCATCTTCTTCGACGGAGATATCGGCGTTGCGCGTCACCCGAAAAGGATAACATTCTTGAATGATCATGCCGGGGAAAAGTGCCTCTAAATTGTGCATTACCACCTGTTCCAGAGGTACTCCCGTCCAAATCGAAGCTTTTCCGTCTTGGTGGCGTAATTCTTTGGATAATGCCAGAAAACGGGGGAAAACCTGCGGCACTTTCACTCTGGCAAATAATTCTTTATCGGTGTCGGGATCGCGAACGACTACGGCTAAATTGAGACTAAGATTAGAAATATAGGGAAAAGGATGACTAGGATCCACCGCTAGAGGAGTTAAAACGGGGAAAATATTTTGTTCAAAGTAATCATGGAGATAATTGCGCTGTTCTTGATGTAAATCAACATAGTTAATCAGATGAATTCCCTGTTCCACTAAGAGATTTTTTAGGGTGTGTTCAAAAAGACGATCCTGCTGTTGCACAAGGGGACGCAGACGTTTACTGATCTCGGTTAGCTGTTCCGAGGCAGTCCGGCCATCGGCACTTAAAACGGCTACATTTGCCTCTACCTGTTGTTTAAGCACTGCCACCCGTACCATAAAAAATTCGTCGAGATTGGCACAAAAAATGGCGGTAAATTTTAATCTTTCTAGTAGGGGAGTCCGAGGATCAAGTGCTTCATAAAGCACGCGACGATTAAATTCTAACCAGCTTAATTCTCGGTTAAAGTAATATTGCGAATCTTTAAGATCGATTTCAGAAGTTACGGTAGAAGCTTTAGCCATAGAGTCTAATACCTAAATAATAGATTAAACAGTTAGTAAGAAGCCACTCAAGTCTAAATTTGACTATTTTTGGCGTTTTTTTAGGCTACATTGCCCCAGATTAACCAAAGTTACCCCGATTATCTTGGATGCTAATCCTACTGATTTTAGCCTGACTGGAGGAAAAATCAATTTATTAAAAGGTTAAGAAATCAGTCCCGACAGATCAAGGTTAAATTAATCTTTCGGTGAAATTAGATTTGTTAAAGATCTAGACTTCCCCTTTGACAAAAGGCCATAACCTGTGCTGTGACAGGGATTAAGAGAATTTGTGCCGCTCGTTACTGGCTACAAATTAAGGAAACCCCTAATAAATATAACGCTTTCTGTTGCAGAGCAGTCGGTCGAGTTATCTTAGAAAAACCATAACTTCCCTCTCTAATCCTACATTCTACTATATTCAAGTAAATCGTCCCCAAGTCCTCCAATAGAGTCCGAGTAATATCTCGTTCCCAGGTAGAACCTGGGAACGCTCTCTTTAGGTTCTACCTGAATACTAATGCTATTTTAAGGCAGAGCTTTAGATATTGTGTTCCAAGAAGTTAATTTTGTCCTATTACTTATCAAATGATCTATCAAAACTAAGCTAAAGTAAAAGCAATCTAGTGGCAGAAAAACTTTTCCAAGAGATTCCCTCTGACAAAAGAAAAATCGACCCTTGTGACAAGGTCAAAGAATTTATTGGACATCAAGAGTTGAGTGAGAAACTAGGAGTAGATTTTTATTTTGCTACTCCTGATCATTCTTGGGAGAGGGGATTAAACGAGCCGACTAATGGGCTAAGCTCAGACGGATCTAAATCCCTTATTCTTGGATTAGCCGAATCTCCCCCACCCCCCGGAAGTGGGAAAGTTGGGGGGAGTCTTGCCTCTTGCATAAGTCCCTCATCTCAACAAGTAATTTAAATTACGAAAAACTTAACAATCGTCCTCGAAAATATCTTGACTATCCTAGCCCGAATGAGGTATGCTCTGATAGCTCAGACAGTGATGCAATTCAGGCTTGAATTAGCCTGTACACAGAATCGAGGATATTAGGTATGAGGACAGAACACAAAAATCCACAATTAAATTGTCAGAAATTAGCAGAAGTATTTTTATCAAATCCCTTAATTGAAGATTGCTATTTTATGGTACGGGAGGGGGAATTAGTCGCCTATATCGTTTCCTCTGGAGCTTGGAATTCTGAACAATTGTCCTCCGATTTACAGTCTCAGTTACCGGACAATCTTCTACCTAATATCTATGTGCAGATTTCCAGTTTACCCTTAACCGATAGCGGTGATGTCGATGAAACTGCATTAAAGAATATTGAAATTATCGATGATCATCAAGTTCAGGAAACAGAAGAAAAACTAGGCTCTTTGTCAGATATTGATCAAGTCGCTGTCGTCATGACTTCTAAAAAGAACAAAATTTTACCCCTACATCTATCAGAATTATTGCCCTTAAAAATAGAGAAAAAAAATGATCATCAAAAATCTGAAACCCCGATTCATCTGGTGATTCACACTTCTAACACTCAAGCTGGAATCAGTCACGGACAGCTTTTAGAAGAATCTGAACTTCAAACTAAAACCTTGGCAGAAATCCTCCAAAAAGCTGCTGAAAATTATTCAAATAAAGGGATTATTTATATTCAATCTAATGGATCAGAAGTTTTTCAATCCTATCAACAATTATGGGAAGAAGCTCAACAAATACAAGCCGGATTACAAAAGCAGGGTTTACAAGCTCAAGATAAAGTAATTCTTCAGCTATCGGAAAACTATGATATCATTTCCGCATTTTGGGGGTGTCTTTTAGGAGGATTTATTCCTGTTATTATTTCAGTGCCACCCAGCTATAAAGATTTTAATAATGAAATTCATAAAATTTCTCAAGTTTGGCAGTTGTTAGATGAACCTACTATTATCACAAATCAATCCCGTCAGCAAGAGATAAAACATTTAAAACAATGGTTGCCTAATCAAACCTTAAGATTGAGTTTTATTGAAGAATTAAAAACTTATTCTCCCCATCAGACTCATATTAGTCAACCGGATGATATTGCGTTCTTTAATCTAACATCAGGCAGTACAGGAATACCGAAATGTATCTCATTAACCCATAAAAATGTCATCTCTCGTGCGCGAGGAACAAACATCATTTGTGAACATCAAAACGACGATATTATTCTTAATTGGCTTCCTTTTGATCATATTGGAAGTATTTCAGACTGGAATATTCGCTGTGTCGAGTTAGGATGCCAAATGGTTTATGTTCAAACTGAATATATATTAGGTCGTCCTTTGAATTGGTTAGATTTAATTGCTCAATATCGAATTACCCATAGTTGGGCTCCTAATTTTGCTTATAATTTGATCAATGAAGCTTTAAAAAAAGAACCGGATCAAAATTGGAATTTAGATTGTGTCAAATTCTTTTTGGCAGCGGGTGAAGCCGTTTCTGGTCAAGCAGTTGGAGAATTTATTAACACCCTTCATCTTCAATATAATCTGAAAAAAACGGCGATGCGTCCTGCTTTTGGGATGGCAGAAATGGGGTCAGGAATTACCTATTATCAGCCGACAGAACAACAGCCATTACTCTTTCATACGGTTGATAAATCCTCCTTGAATTCTTCCTTAAAACGAGTCCATCCTGAACATCCCAATGGTGCAACCTTTACGGATTTAGGATTACCCATCCCAGGAATATCGATTAGAATTGTTAATGCTGATAATTCCCTATTACCAGAAGAAACCATTGGTCATTTACAAGTTAAAGGTCATGCAGTTTCACCCGGGTATTATAAAAACCCAGAAGCAAATCAAGACGCTTTCTTAAAAGATGGCTGGTTTAAGACAGGAGATTTAGCATTTATTAGTAACGGTCATTTAGTTATCACTGGAAGAAGTAAAGAAACCATTATTATTAATGGAGTGAATTATTATAGCCATGAAATTGAAACTGTAGTGGAAACTATTGAAGAAGTACAAGCGTCCTACACAGCCGCTTGTGCTGTTTATGATCCTAGGAATAGTACCGATCAATTAGCTTTATTTTTTAGTGCAGAAACCTTTGATCACCAGCATCTAGCGGAACTTCTGAAAAAGATTAGACGAAAAGTAATTAACAGTTTTGGCGTTAATCCTGAATATTTAATCCCCTTAAATAAAACTGAAATTCCTAAAACTTCCATTGGTAAAATTCAGCGATCGCAATTAACAAAACGGTTTGGAAATGGAGAATTTAATTCTATTTTAAAAGAAATAGATATTTTATTAGAAAACGATCAAACCATTCCTGATTGGTTTTACCAGAAAGTTTGGAAACCTCGATCTCCAGTTAACTTAAAACCCGAACTTTCCAAGTATTGTAGTTTAATTTTTCTGGATTGCTTGGGTTTAGGAGCATCTTTAGCAGAAAAAATTCAAGGGCAAAACTTACCCTGTATCACGGTTTTAGCAGCGGAAAAATTTTCTCAAATCAGTCAAAATTGCTATACCCTCAGACCCGGGACAGCCAATCATTATCAACAGTTAATGGCATCTTTATCCGAGCGAAAAATTATCCTTAGCAATATTATTCATCTGGGGACTTATCAAGACTATCAGGGAGAAATTTCAACAATTGAACAGTTAGAAAAAGCACTAGAAAAAGGAACCTATGATTTATTATTTCTAGTTCAAGCTTTAGCTAAAACTCATGATTTTAACTCAAAAATTCAATTGCTATTTGTTTCCAGTTATAGTCAATTTGTCATAGAAACCGATGAAATTGCCTATGAAAAATCTCCAGTTTTAGGACTGATCAAAACCCTAGCTCAAGAACTTCCTTGGTTAAATACTCGTCATGTTGATTTACCTCTGGATCAAACCGAAATTAATCTCAGTTATCTGCTGCAAGAACTATCGGTTTTATCCAAGGAAAGAGAAATTGCCTATCGCAACGGTAAACGTTTAATCGCAGGTTTGGAAAAAGTCAATTTACTTCAACACACCCAACAGGAATTACCCTTTAAATCAGGGGGAATTTATCTGATTACCGGAGGACTAGGAGGGATTGGCAGACAAATTGCTCAGTATTTGCTCAAAAATTATCAAGCTCGTTTACTGTTAATTGGAAAAACACCTTTACCAGAAAAACACCTCTGGAGTGAGTATCTCAAAACCGAAGATCAATTATCCTTAAAAATCAAAAATCTCCAAGCTTTAGAAAATCTTGGGGGACAGGTAATTTATCAAGCGGTAGATGTGGCTAATTTCCCTCAAGTTAAACAGGCTGTAGAACAGGTGAAAAAACAATGGCAAGGAGAACTTAATGGGGTGATTCATCTGGCTGGAATTTACAAAGATTGTTTACTTCTGGACGAAACTCAAGAGGGTTTATCGACAATTCTTCACTCTAAAGTAATAGGAACTTGGGTTTTACATCAACTTCTCAAAGAATCTCAGGGAATTTTTATTAGTTTTTCTTCCTTGGCTAGTTTTTTTGGAGGAGCGGCTTTGGGTTCCTATGCGGCGGCTAATAGTTTCCTTGAGTCTTTGAACAGCTATCAAAAATCTAAGAATTTGTTCCCCAGTTATTGTTATAGTTGGACAACTTGGCAAGAAACTGGGATTAGCCAGGGTTATCAGATGCAATACATAACCCGATCTCAAGGGTATTATGATATGACAGTGCGGCAAGGTTTAGACTCATTTCTAACCAGTTTATATCACAACCAAAGACAATTAATAATCGGTTTAGATGGGAGTAATAGCAAGATTAATCGTTTCACATCTAGGTCTGAAGGATGCCAAAAGTTAACGGCTTATTACACCCGTAAATCTACAGTTCAATCGGTCAATCTACCTAATCATGTTAGTCTAAAAGATCGATTGGGAACGTCCTATAAATGTCCCCTGGTGCTGCGGCAATCCCTCCCTATCAAGGATAATGGAGATATTGATAAGCGGCAATTACTCAAGGAACTCCAAGGCAAAGAAAATAACGAATTGATAGCACCCAGAACGGAAGCTGAACGTCAAGTTGCTAACATTTGGCAAAAGGTGTTAAATTTATCTCAAATTGGAATTCATGACAATTTCTTTGAACTAGGAGGACATTCCTTGCTGGCTAGTCAAGTCATCTCTCGTTTACGCGATGTTTTCTCGGTAGAATTGTCTTTGCACAGTTTATTAGAATACCCCACCGTTGCCAGTTTAACTCAAACGATTGAGGTGCTTAATGTAGCCAACAATAGTCAAAGTGTATCCAAAAGTGGTAAAGTTATGACAACAGCCTCAGAAAATTATGAAGAAGGAGAATTATGAAAATAGCTTAACTAAAATTTAAGCTTTTCAGATCCATTTTGGAAAAAAATGTAAAAAATTGTATCCATCACTAAAATTTATCATCCAGAATATGCTATAAATAGTCTCGGTTTAAAACAGTCTTTTTGTGGAGTATGTAAGCGGTTGCTCCCATAGCAACTGACTTTAACAATAATCACTCACTCCTCGCCATTGATAATTGTTGTTGGGTCTATAGTGTTTAGTCTTTGAGGGACTTAAATTTATGAAAACAGTTGAATTTTTATCGGATCTGAATCATTTAGGTGTGACAATTTGGATGGAAGGGGATAAGCTGCGCTATCGTTCTCCTCAAGGTGTTATGACTCCCGATTTACTCGAACAATTGAAAGAGCATAAAGAAGAACTCATCGTTTTATTGCGTGAACAAGCTGACAATTTTAGTTCGGAAACAGACTATGATGTGGCAATTTGTGGCGGTGGATTAGCGGGTTTAACCTTAGCGAGACAGTTAAAACTTAAACAACCTAATCTTTCCGTTGTTGTTCTTGATAAAATGGCTCGTCCTTTACCCGAAGCTGGTTTTAAAGTGGGGGAATCAACCGTTGAAGTTGGTGCTTTTTATTTAGCAAATACGCTGCAGTTAACCGATTATTTTAACAATCAACATTTATCTAAACTGGGATTACGTTATTTTTTCAAACCTCAAGAAACTGAATTTCATAAAAGACCTGAACTGGGATTATCAGAGTTTCATGATCCTAAATCTTATCAAATTGATCGGGGGAAATTAGAAAATGATTTACGCCAATTTAATATTGAAGCTGGAATTGATCTTAAGGAAAGTTGTTCAGTTCAAGACATCGAGTTTGCTGAAGGGCTACAGCAACAGCATAAAATTATTTATACTCAAGGTAGTGGAGCGAATCAAAAAACTCATTGTATTAAATCCCGATGGGTTGTCGATGCGATGGGTCGCCGTCGATTTATACAGAAGAAACTCGGTTTAGCGAAACCTAATCATAATAATTACAGTGCGGTTTGGTTCCGAGTTGAGTGTCGTTTTGATGTCAGCAATTTTGTGCCAGCCAGTGAAGAAAAATGGCATCGGCGTGTTCCTAATAACAACCGTTATTATTCTACAAATCATTTATGCGGTGAAGGATACTGGGTTTGGTTAATTCCTTTATCCACAGGTTATACCAGTATTGGCATTGTGACTCGTCAAGATATTCACCCGTTAAAAAATTATCATAACTATGAATTAGCCTTGCAGTGGTTAAGGGAAAATGAACCCGTTTTAGCGGCTCATTTAGAAGGTAAATCCCCTGAAGACTTTAGAAAGATGCCGAAATATAGTTACTCCTCCAAACAAGTCTTTTCCTTTGATCGTTGGACTTGTGTTGGTGAAGCCGGTTTATTTCCCGATCCTTTTTATTCCCCTGGTTCAGATAGTATTGGTTTTGGCAATTCTTTAACCACCCAAATGATTGAACTTGACCTTAAAGGTCAACTAACTCCCGAAAGAGTTGACGATGCCAATCACTTTTATTTAACCTATCACGATGGGTTAACCTTTAATATCCAAAATTCCTACAACTGTATGGGAAATGGGATAGTGATGGCAACAAAAATGATCTGGGATACGTTAGCTGGATGGACATTTGGTTGCTTAATGATGTTTAATTCCATCTTCCTTGACCCGGAACTTAAGATGAAAGTTCAACAGATTAATGCAGAATTTTTCCCTCTTTCCTATCGAATACAACAACTATTCCGAGATTGGGCAAATCAATCCCTGGGTCGGGTTAGCTTTGAATTTATTGATTACTTAGCAATCCCCTTTGTGAATGAACTGCGAACCCGGAATTTACAATCTAATAAAACCGAAGCTGAAATCATAGAAGCTTATCGAGCCAGCTTAAAATTATTAGAAGAATTTGCTCAAGTCATTTTTCAAATTGCCTTAGAGGATACCAGTCCCGAACTGTTAACTAAAATTAACGAACACCCCTGGTTAAATGCTTGGGCAATTAGTTTGGATGCCAGTAAATGGGAGACTGATGGGCTGTTTTCTCCTAAGAACGAACCTCGTAATTTACACAGCATTAAAAAACAATATTTAGAGGCAATAAACCGATAAAAATAGACGAATCAAGTTGATTGGATTTCTAACAGTAGCTCAAGTTAGGGCTACTGAACCCAGCCAAACATCACCCCCATTCCAAAAATACCAGAACATTAATTAAGGAAAAGGATACTATTAATGAAAGTCGCAGAATTTTTATCTTACTTAAATAGTTTAGACATCAAGCTTTGGCTTGAGGAAGAAAAGTTAAAATATCAAGCTCCCCAAGGAGCAATGACACCAGAAATTAAGCAAGAAATCGGGACAAGAAAACCAGAAATTCTCACTTTTTTAAGAAGTGCAACAACACCATCTAAACCCCTTGAATCCGTAATTAATAGCGTTGCCCGAACTGAAGATTTACCCCTATCTTTTGCTCAACAGAGAATGTGGTTTCTCTATCAGATGGATCGGCAAAATCCAGCTTATAATGAAGCTCTAACCATCCGTTTAACGGGACGCTTAAACATTGATATTTTAGAGCAAACGATTAATGCTATTATTCAACGCCATGAGAGCTTACGGACAACCTTTCCAATGGTTGAAGGAAAACCTATTCAAAAAATTGCTCCATCTCTGAAGATTAAATTATTAGTTGTTAATTTAAAAGATATCCCCCAAGAGCAAATTGACAAACAGATTATTGAAGAACTACAAAAACCCTTTGATTTAACCCAATCTCCCCTATTACGATGTACTCTGTTTGATCTGGGATATGAAAATTATATTTTAGTCAACGTCTTCCATCATATTATTATCGATGGTTGGTCAAAAGGCATTTTATTTAAAGAATTATCTAAATTTTATCAAGCATTTTTATCCAATTCAACCGTAAATTTACCCGAATTACCTATACAGTATGCGGATTTTGCGGTATGGCAAAGACAATGGTTACAAGGTGAAATCTTAGAAAATCAGTTAAATTATTGGAAAAAACAATTAACGGGCGCTCCTCCTTTATTAGAACTTCCAACCGATAAACCCCGTCCAGCTACTCCCAATTTTCGAGGTCATAGTATCTCGTTTCAAATTGACTCAGAACTCACAGAAAAACTGAAACTTTTGAGCCAAAAGTCGGGAGTGACTTTATTTATGACCTTACTGGCTGCTTTAAACACTTTACTCTTTCGTTATAGTGGTCAGGATGATATTTTAATCGGGACACCCACCGCCAACCGAAACCGACAAGAAATTGAACCTTTGATTGGGTTTTTTGTCAATACTTTAGTGCTGCGGAATTCCCTAGAAGGAAATCCGACTTTTTCAGGATTATTACAGCAAGCTCGCAATGTTGTTTTAGAAGCTTATGCCAATCAAGATGTACCCTTTGAGCAAGTGGTTGATGGGTTAGAAATCGAACGAAGTTTAAGTTATAATCCCTTATTTCAGGTAATGTTTGCGCTGCAAAATGCCCCCCTCAATGCTTTAGAATTACCCAATTTAAAAGCTCAATATCTAGCCGTTGAACAACAGAGAATTAAATTTGATCTTAGCTTAGTTTTAGAGGAAATCGAAACCGAAAAAGGAGCTTATTTAGAAGGTTTTTGGGAATATGATAGCGACCTATTTACTCCTGAAAGAATTAACCGCATGGTGGGTCATTTCCAAACTTTATTAAAGGGGATTGTAGCCAATCCTCAGCAAACCATCGGGGAATTACCGTTACTGACTGAATCGGAAAAACAGCAATTATTAGTAGAATGGAATCAAACTCAAACGTCTTATCCTGATCATTACTGTATTCATCAGTTATTTGAAGAACAGGTTGTTAAAACACCTGATGCTATAGCGGTCATCGATGGAGAACAATCCCTCACCTATGAACAGTTAAATCAAAAAGCCAATCAGATTGCCCGTTATTTACAAAAATTAGGGGTTAAACCAGATCAATTAATTGGGATTTGTGTCGAGCGATTACCCTTAATGATTATTGGATTTTTAGGAATCTTAAAAGCTGGAGGAGCTTATGTACCACTGGACACAAGCTATCCCGAAGAACGACTTGAATCTATCATAAATGATGCTGAAATCAAAATTTTATTAACGCAACAGCACCTCATCAAAAAACTACCAACAACAGTCAATCAATTGATTTGTTTAGAACAAGATGAAGACCCAATTAAACAACAAAGTAAACAGAATCCTCTCAGTCATGTTAACGCTGAGAATTTAGCCTACGTCATCTATACTTCAGGTTCTACAGGTAAACCTAAAGGAGTTGCTATTCCCCATCGAGGAGTGACTCGTTTAGTCTGTAATACTAACTATATATATTTAAAACCAACTGATAGAATGGCTCAGGTTTCTAATCCTTCTTTTGATGCCGCTACTTTTGAAATTTGGGGGGCGCTGATACATGGCGCACAGTTAATAGGAGTAGATAAAGATAGAGTTCTTTCTCCTGAAAAATTTGTTCATTTTCTCCAAAAATATCAAATTACTATTTTATTCTTAACGACAGCGTTATTTAATCAGTTAGTTCAGACTATTCCCCATGCTTTTCAAAGCTTAAGATATTTACTTTTTGGTGGCGAAGCAGTTGATCCTCAATGGGTCAAAGAATCCCTTAATAAAGGAACCGCTCAAAATTTACTTCATGTTTATGGGCCAACAGAAAGCACAACTTTTACCTCTTGGTATTTAATTAAAAATATTCCTTCAGAAGCTACAACTATTCCAATTGGTCGTCCTTTAGCTAATACAGAAATTTATATTCTTGATCCCTATTTGCAACCTGTTCCTATTGGTGTTAAAGGCGAATTGCATATTGGTGGTGATGGTTTAGCCCGTTGTTATCTCAATCGTCCTGACTTAACTGAACAAAAATTTATTCCCAATCCTTTTAGTCAAGATTCGTCAGCACGTCTGTATAAAACAGGTGATATAGTACGCTATTTAGCCGATGGGAATATTGAATTTATTGGACGGATTGATCATCAGGTAAAAATCAGAGGTTTTAGAATTGAATTAGGCGAAATAGAAGCCGTTTTATTTCAGCATCCTCAAGTCAAAGATGGAATTGTTATCGCCAGAGAAGATCTACTTGGAATCAAGCGTTTGTATGCTTATGTTGTTCCGAAAGATAAACAACTCACTCAGCCAGAATTACGAATTTTTCTCCAAGAAAAGCTGCCCAATTATATGATTCCTGCTTTCTTGATTTTCTTAGATGCTTTTACTCTTAATCAGAATGGAAAAATTGATCGCAGTGTTTTACCTAGACCAGAAATTGATGTTAATGAATTAGAAAATTATCTTCTTCCTAGTACCGAGAAAGAAACAATTCTAGCCCAAATTTGGCAGGAAGTTTTAGGGCAAAATCAAATTAGTATTAATGAGAATTTCTTTGAATTAGGAGGCGATTCAATTATCGCCATTCAAATTGTCGCTAAAGCTAATCAAGTGGGATTACAAATTACTCCTAAACAATTATTTAGTCATCAAACTATCGCTCAATTAGCCACCGTAGCGGAGACAACTGCTATCACTGAAATTGACCAGGGATTAGTTACAGGTGAAGTCCCGTTAACGCCGATTCAAAAATGGTTTTTTGAACAAAACTGGCCCGAACGTCATCACTTTAATCAATCTATCTTGTTAGAGGTTCCCAATAATCTACAACCAGATTTATTAAAACAAACTATTTCTAAATTACTCTATCACCATGATGCCTTGCGGTTACGGTTTGTGCAAAAAGGGGAACAATGGCAACAAAATCACAGCGATGATTGCAATAATTTCGCTTTTGAAAAGGTGGATTTATCCCATCTATCTTACCATGAACAATTGACCAAGATGGCAGAAATTTCTGAGGTTCAACAACGGTTACTGAATTTAGAGGAAGGCCCCTTAATGGCGGTGGTTTTCTTCGCCTTGGGTGAGAGTGGAAAAATGTTAATTGTAATTCATCATTTAGCAGTAGATGGAATTTCTTGGCGGATTATCCTCGAAGATTTCGTTACGATTTACCAGCAATTAGAAACCCAAAAGCCTCTGCAACTTCCTCCTAAAACCAGTTCTTTTAAAACTTGGGCTGAGGAACTGCAAAACTATGCGAAAACCCCAGAGTTTTACGCTCAATTCAAGTATTGGCTAAACCGTGATTTTTCATCCGTTTCTCCTCTTCCTGTAGATGTTCAGGGGGATGCCCAATCTAACATTGTTGCCCATGCCAAAACGGTCTCTTTCACCTTAACCGAAGAACAAACCCGCTTACTCTTACAGGAGGTTCCGCAAGCTTATAACACCCAAATTAATGATATTCTATTGACCGCTTTAGTCCAAGCTTTTGGCCGTTGGACAGGAAATTATAAGCTTTTGCTTGACATGGAAGGTCATGGAAGAGAGAATGTAATTGAATCCGTGAATTTATCTCGAACTGTGGGTTGGTTTACCAGTATTTTCCCCGTCTTTTTGACCTTAGAAAATCTTCACCATCCGGGTGAGTGTCTCAAGTCCATTAAAGAGCAGTTAAGACAAATTCCGAATCGAGGATTTGATTATGGAATTGGATATTATCTGAGTTCAGATTTAACGATTCAATCCCCGTTAAAAAACTATCCAAAAGCTCAAGTCAGCTTTAATTATTTAGGTCAATTTACCAGCCATCAAATCGGCGAGATAGGCTGGAAATTATCTCAAGAATCCACTGGTTCCATTCATAGTCCTTTGGGACAACGTTCCCATTTAATTGCGATTCATGGAATTGTGGTTGATGGGCAACTTGATATGGAATGGCAATATAGTGAAAATTTTCATCATCAAACAACGATCAAAAATTTAGCCGCTGCTTATCGAGATTCTTTAGAAAGCCTGATTAACCATTGTTTATCGGTAGAAGGAGGCTATACTCCATCGGATTTTCCCGATGCGGATCTTAATCAGGCAGAATTAGATGAACTGCTTTCAGAACTTGATTTTTAACCTCAACTTAATGTTTAACCCTCCTGCTTGATAACAACTATGCCATCACCTAATCTTCCCAGTGAAATTGAAAATCGTAAAAGCGAACATCTGCGAGTTTGTATCGAAGAAGATGTAGAATTTCAACAACTTACAAGCGGTTTAGAAAAATATCGTTTTACCCATTGTTGTCTTCCTGAACTTGACCGTAGCGATATTGAACTGGGGACAACCTTTTTGGGGAAATCTTTAAAAGCTCCAATTCTCATCTCTTCCATGACCGGAGGAACGGAATTAGCCCATTTAGTCAATACTCGATTGGCAATGGTCGCTCAACGTTATGGTTTAGCGATGGGGGTGGGTTCTCAACGCATTGCACTCGAACAACCGGAATTAGCGCCGACCTTTGCAGTCCGTTCTCTGGCGCCAGATATTCTCCTGTTAGCGAATTTAGGGGCTGTACAGTTAAATTACGGCTGCGGTTTAGAAGACTGTTTAAAACTGGTGGAATTATTAGAAGCTGATGCCTTAATTCTGCATCTCAATCCTTTACAAGAATGGGTGCAATCGGGAGGCGATTCCAATTTTAAAGGTTTACTCGCTAAAATTCAGCAAATTTGCGCTCAATTACCCGTTCCCGTCATCGCCAAAGAAGTCGGAAATGGCATCTCTGCGGTGATGGCCAAACAATTAATTGAAGCCGGAGTCGCTGCGATTGATGTGGCGGGGGCCGGAGGCACGTCCTGGGCTAAAGTCGAAAGCCAAAGAGCCAAAGACAACAGACAAAGGCATCTCGGACAAGTTTTTGCCGATTGGGGTTTACCTACGGCTGAATGTATTACCGCCATTCGGTCCATGAATTCAACCATTCCTTTAATTGCTTCTGGGGGCTTAAAAAATGGCTTAGACCTTGCCAAATCCATCGCTTTAGGAGCCGATTTAGGAGGGTTGGCTCGTCCGTTTCTCGTGGCAGCGATTGAATCAGAAGCCGCCGTTGATGAGTTGGTAAAATTTTTAATTGCTGAACTTGAAATTGTTTTATTTTGTACCGGAAATCCTAATTTATCCGCCCTTAAACATTCAGGAGCCTTAAAACTATGTTAAAGTTTTCAATGGAATTGTGTTATCCCCAGCTTGATGTCAAAACTTTAAGCGTTGGCACTTTTGGTTCCAAAGAAACCAGTAGTGAACAAACCTTAAATTATCTAATTTCTCAATGGAAATTACAACAGATTTCGGTTAATAGTTATTTATTTGATAGCTTTACAGATTTAAAAGAATCTTTACTCGAAAATCAGATAGATTTGGCGTTAGTACCCCATGCCTATGAAAAAATTAATGATTTCTATATGGAACCGAGTTTTAAACTAGGTTTTATCTTCACCTATCCCACACCCGTTTACGGATTAGCCAAGCGAAAAAATGAAGAAATCGTTTTAGAAAATTGTACCCTGGTTACTCATCCCGCTCCTCTTCCTTTACTTCCCTATTTATTACCAGGCGACCTGAATCAAAATAAGATGAAAATCAAATTTGTGAATTCTATCAGTGTGGCCGCTATTCAAGTTAAACAAGGGTTGGCAGATTTAGCCATTACCAATGAAAATGCCCTCCGAGAATATGATTTAGAATTTATTTCACAATATGGTAAAATTGAGATGAGTTGGTCTTTATTTCACAAAAAGGAAAACACCATGATTCAAAGTATTTATTTACCTGTGCATACCTAAAAAAGTTACCTATCCGATGAAAATAGTTGTCTTCATCACATAAAAATAATTGAAATTTAACCTCTCAATTTCATTTTGAACTTGTCCCCTAAAATCATGTCTGAATTTTTCCCAATTCCCAAAACTATTAAACTCAATCCTCATGTAGAATTAGAGGTTTTTCAATGCCAAGACACCATTTTCAGTTATACGTTATAGCTCCTAATGCTAAACTTGAATCCCACCAACATCCTGAAAGTCAAATTGGCATGGTATTCTCAGGAGAACTGAAACTGTATATTAAAGATGTGATTAAACCCTTAAGACCTTTGCAAGATGTTTATATAGCTGATGGCAATATTCCTCATGGTGCTTTTAATCCTTTATCAGAACCGATGATTGGATTTGATCTTAAACGGATTACCTCTTCTTTCTCTTCAGAAGACGTTGTATTAACACTATCCAACAACCAAGATAAAATCACTCATTTACCCTGTCAATCTGTTAAGGGTTCTTGGTTTGAAATCGTGATGATGAAAATACCTTATGGTTATTCCATTCCCCCACATCAAGGTGAGCAAGAAGAAATCGGATTTATTTTGAATGGAAAATTAGAAATTTTCATAGAAAATGAAAAACCGTGTTTAGAATATGGTCAAATTTATTATGCTCCTTCAAAAATTTTAAAAAAGGGATATAATTCATCGAATCAAGATATTAATTTGATTAAAATTTTAATTTAGTTCGTTTTAAAATTTTAAGTTTAACCTCAAAATGCTAGGAAAAAGTTTATGGATTTAGGATTAAAATATAAAGTGGCTTTGATTACGGGAAGTAGTGCGGGAATTGGGTTTACTATTGCTAAAAAATTAGCAGAAGAAGGCTGTCACTTAATTATTTGTGGTCGCAATTCCCAACGCTTAGAACAAGCTTATCAATCTCTGGCTCAAGCTTATCCTGCCCAACAAATTCTGAGTTTAGTGGCTGATGTCCATCAAGCTCAAGATTCTGAACAATTAATACAGGACTCTTTAAATCAATACGGCAAAATTGACATTTTAGTCAATAATTCTGAAGGAGCTAACTTTGCTGAAAATTTAATTGAAAACCTTTCCGATGAAGATTGGTTCAACGTTTTTCAAGGGAAATTAATCGGTTATATTCGCTTAACCAATTTAGTATTACCGATTATGAAAAAACAACATTGGGGAAGAATTGTTAATATCATTGGCACATCGGGAAAAGAGCCATCCCCTCGTTTAGTTAAATCGGGTGTTGTCAATGCAGCTTTAATGAATTTTACCAAATCAGTAGCTAGACAAACCGCCCCCTATAATGTTTTAATTAATAGTGTTAACCCCGGCGTTATTGACACCCCTAGACATCGAGAATATTTAGAAATTTATGCC
The DNA here is from genome assembly GCF_050500235.1 of Microcystis protocystis FBCC-A270. Lineage (NCBI taxonomy): Bacteria > Bacillati > Cyanobacteriota > Cyanophyceae > Chroococcales > Microcystaceae > Microcystis > Microcystis protocystis. Next base: position 2,244,173 of record NZ_CP191407.1, on the reverse strand, counting down.
AAAAAGGAGGGAACGACCCCAGATTTAATCCGAGAAAGAATTCTAAAAACAATTCCCATGAATCGAATTGGTACGACTGAAGAATTTGCTAATCTCGTTGTATTTTTAGCTTCAGAATGTGCGAGTTATATAACGGGAATTACTATTCCCCTCGATGGGGGTTTATCCTCGTCAGCATTTTAAACTTATCCATCAATTAAAAATCAACAACCACAGGGGTCATGAATAGCCAATCTAAATCTCAAATGTTAGACAAATTTGTTCCCTATTATCCGACTAAAGATAATCGTAACTTTCCCATTTTTTCCAGTATTATTAATAATTTTAATATTTGCAGGCTGCCACGCAAATTTAAACAGGAGCTTCAACAACCTTCGGTGATCCTAGTTGATCAAATGGGTAAAGTTGGTTCTGCTAATCCTTATCTTGCTATTAAAAAAACTTCTCCAGAAAAAGCGGTGTATCATGTTCATAATTTAAACACAGAAATTGTTGCCAAAATTTGGGATAAAATTAATCCTACTAGCGAGGGGGTGGAAGGAACCACAGAGACACAGAGGACACAAAGATTGATCGATCCTATGTAAGTTAAACTTATCACACAGAACCTAGAAGAGCCTTAAAGGTAATTCGTTCTAAGTTTGATTCAAGAAACTCACGCACATTTTTATTTAATCTATTGGGAAAAATAATGGTAACACCTCAACAATCTAGGGTTAGTAAAAAAGATATTGAATCCATTTATCCCCTTTCTCCCATGCAGCAGGGGATGCTATTTCATTCTTTATATAATCCAGAATCAAAGACGTATTTATCACAAATTCAAATCACCTTGCAAGGCAATTTAGATATTAATGCGTTCCAACAAGCTTGGCAAAAAGTAGTAGATAGACATAGTATTTTACGGACTTGTTTTGCTTGGAAAAAAACCAAACAGCCTTTACAAGTGGTTAGAAAAAATGTCACCTTGCCTTGGTTTAATCAAGATTGGCGATCGCATTCTTACGCCGAACAAGAAACTAAATTTCAGGAATTATTAACCTCTGATAGAGAGCAATATTTTGAATTAGATAAAGTCCCCTTAATTCGATGTCATTTAATTCAAGTCGAAGATCAAAAATATGAATTTATTAATACTGGGCATCATATTTTATTAGATGGTTGGTCAACAGCAATTCTGTTGAAAGAAGTTTTCGAGTTTTACGCTGGACTCATCAACCATCGACCCGTCAATTTACCGACACCTCGCCCTTACCAAGACTATATTAATTGGGTACAACAGCAAGAGCAAACTCAGTCCGAACGCTTTTGGCGACAAAATCTTCAAGGTTTTACCTCTCCAACTCCATTAGTCTTTGATAAATGGAATCTTTTCAACTCAGTCCTAACGGTAAAGTTGATCGAAAAGTCTTACCAATACCCGATAAAAACCCCTTATCGTTAACTGAAAATTATGTCGCTCCTCGAACTGCAATTGAAGAAGTTTTAGCGGTAATTTGGGCAGAAATTTTAGAAGTCGAACGAGTTGGGATTGAAGACGATTTCTTTCTGTTAGGTGGGCATTCTTTAAAAGCGATTCAACTGATTAGTAAAATCCGTCAAACCTTAGAAATTGAAATTTCTGTGCGTCAACTTTTTAATCACTCAACTATCAGCCAATTAACTCAAGTCATGATTGAATTAGTGGGGAATGAAGGGTTACTAAATGAAATTGCCGTAACGGTTCAAGAAATTTCTAGACTTTCACCAGAAGAAGTTCAAGCTTTACTATCTCAAAGCTGAACCTAAATGAATTAAACTTTCTATAGTGGACATTGATTTAAACTGAAGGAAAAAAATGACAAATCATCTCTTTGATTTAACAGGTAAAGTTGCAATTATCACGGGTGCTGCCCGAGGAATTGGTCGGGTATTAGCCCAAGGATTAGCACAAGCTAGAGCTAAGGTAGTAATTGGTGATATTAATCAAGTTGGTGTTGAACAAACGGTTCAACTGATTCAAGAAGCAGGAGGCGAGGCAATCGCAATCCAGACCGATGTTCGTCAAAGTCAAGCTTGTCAGAATTTAATTAACCAGACGGTTGCTAATTATGGTCAACTCGATATTATGGTCTGTAATGCAGGGGTTGAAATTCTCAAAAACACTGATGAATTAGAGGAATTTGAATGGGATCAGGTTATTAATGTTGACTTAAAAGGTTATTTTAATTGCGCTCAACTCGCAACCAAACAAATGATCAAACAAGGAACAAAGGGATCAATTATTATGAATTCTTCTATCTGTGCTTTCGTTGCTGTTCCCAAATCTTCAGGAGCATATAGCGCCGCAAAAGGTGGTGTCAATCAATTAGTAAAATCCCTAGCGGTCGAATTAGCTAGTCACAAAATTCGAGTCAATGCTTTTGCACTGGGGTATATGAATAATATGATGGAAGGAACAGAAGGTTTACGTTCAACTTCCGATGAAGTGGACGAATTATATACTAGAATTCCCATGAAACGAACCAGAGATTTAGAAGAGTTAATTGGCCCTGTCGTGTTTTTAGCGTCCGAAGCTTCCTCTTATGTAACTGGAGCAATTTTAATGGTAGATGGAGGTTATACCGCTATTTAGCATCAATAATTAAACAATTTTTAGGTTGATTTGTATCCATCAAACCAACCTAAAATCACTGAATTAATCCTATTTAACCCATGTCAAAAATGAACCATAACTCTCAAGACAAACAGAAATTACTCAAGCTGTTACTACAAAAAAAAGGAATCGGTGTAAAAACAAATACGATACCTCCTAGGAATCCGTCTCAACTTGTACCGCTTTCTTTTTCTCAAGAACGACTTTGGTTTTTGTACCAATTAGAAGCTAACGGCTATACCTATAATATGCCGTTTCGCTTTCAAATTGACGGCAATTTGGACGTTAATATCTTTAGAAAAGCTTTGGAAACTATTATGCAACGTCATGAATTGTTGCGAACTTGTTTTCAAGAAGTTGACAAAACTCCTCGACAAATTATTAAACTAAAAATTCAGTTAAATTTGCCTTTATTGGATTTACTACAAGAACTTTCTCATTTATATGAAGCTTTTTACAAAAATAATCTAATCCTTGACCAAATTTCCCTATTCAATACGGTGATTTTCCCGTTTGGCAAAGACAACAGTTATTTTGCATATTTTACTAAAAGTGGGTTTTTAACACAATAAATGTCGATTTAATCATACCCGATAAGCTGAATTGCACCAGCTTATCTCATCCATTCATTAATTTCACGAGTAAAATCTTATGTTTAATTTAAAACATCAATTATATTTATTAATTTCAAAATTTTTAGAAAAACAAAAACGGATCGAAAAACATAAAAAACTTTCCGACAATGCTACATTTCACAGTTCCGTCAAATTTATCGGAAAGTGTATAAACTATAGGGAGGATAAAACTCTAATTCAAATTGGAGAGAATACAGTAATTATCGGAGAATTAGCTATATTTCCTTTTGGTGGAAAAATAGAAATAGGGAGAAATTGTTATATTGGTGAAGGAACTCGAATTAGATCAGCTACTTCTATCAAAATTGGAAACGAAGTTATAATTTCCGATGATGTCAGTATTTATGATACCGATGCTCATTCATTAAATTATGTTTTAAGACAGAAAGAATTTATGGAAGTAATCATTTTGAATAATCTGATTAAGGATGCTGAGGATGTTGATATACAATCTGCACCCGTGGTGATAGAAGATCATGTTTGGATTGGATTTAATGTTGCGATTCTTAAAGGGGTTACGATTGGGAAAGGGGCAATTATTGGAGCAGGTTCTGTTGTAACAAAAGATGTAGAACCTTTTACAATCGTTGCAGGTAATCCTGCCAAAATTATCAAACGATTATGAATCTGATTCAATTCGGTTAATATTCATTCCTGATCTGTAGAAAATCCAGAAAATAGTAATAATATAATTTCTGATAACAATGCAGATTTTTATGGTATGCTGAATTAATGTCTAACTCAAGAGATAGACATTCAAAGTTATAATGTCACCATTTTAGCCCAAGGAGAATCCTATGAATGTTTCAGAAAAAACCTCAGATAGTATAAATCTCAAAGAAGATGTCCGAACTTTCAATCAATCTCTTCAAGAATTTTTAAGATTTATTTAAGTTTATTGGTATCCTAAAGAACACCAGGATAGAGCTTTTTCGCAGATTATTCGTTCCTGGGGAATGCTCGTTTTATTGTTTTTATTATTAGTGGGATTAGTAGGTCTTAATGCGTTTAATAGTTTTGTTTTTAGAGACTTAATTACCTTCACAGAAGCTAGGGATGCAGAAAAATTAACTCATCTTGTCATTATTTATGCGATTACCCTAGGCAGTATGACGTTTTTCGGAGGATTGTCCAAGTTTCTTAAAAAACTAATTGCGCTAGATTGGTATCAATGGATCAATAGTAGTATCTTGCAAAAATATTTTAAAAATCGTGCTTATTATCAAATCAATTTTAAAGGAGATATTGAAAATCCAGATCAACGTTTATCCCAAGAAATTCAACCCATCACCAGAACAACGATGGACTTTTTAACAACCTGCGTCGAAAAACTCATGGAGATGCTGGTTTTTATTGTCATCCTTTGGTCAATTTCTAGAACCATTTCTATAGTGCTTCTGGTTTATACGATTATTGGAAATATTCTTGCTACCTATATTACTCAACAATTAAATAAAGTCAGTAAACAACAATTAGAAACCGAAGGAACCTATAAATACGCCATTACTCATGTTCGGACTCATGCCGAATCAATTGCATTTTTTAGAGGGGAAGAAAAAGAGTTAAATATTATTCAAAGGAAGTTCAATCAGGTGATTAAAATTATAATTGAAAGAATTAATTGGGAAAGAACCCAAGAATTTTTTAACCGCGGCTATCAATCCATTGTTTAAATCTTCCCCTTCTTAATTGTTTCCCCATTATATATTAGTGGGAGAATTGAGTTTGGACAAGTTAACCAAGTCAGCTATTGTTGCTATTTCTTTTCCACAGCCTTATCCGTGTTAGTGGATGAATTTGGACGCTCCGGTGAGTTTATTAATTATATTGAACGTTTAGAAGAGTTTTACCAAGCTTTAGAGGGTGTAAGCGAACAAACCAACCCAGTTAATACCATTAAAGTCATTGAAGATAACAATCTAGCTTTTGATGATGTCACCTTACAAACTCCCGATGCCGCTAAAGTGATTGTCGAACATTTATCCCTGTCCGTTGAACCAGGGGAAGGTTTATTAATTGTTGGGCCAAGTGGTCGAGGAAAAAGTTCTCTTTTACGCGCTATTTCTGGGTTATGGAATACAGGTACAGGTCATTTGGTGCGACCTCCCCTCGACGATTTATTATTTTTACCCCAACGTCCTTATATCATTTTAGGAAACCTGCGCGAACAGCTAATTTATCCTCAAACGACAACGGAGATGAGTGAATCCCAATTAAAAGAAATCTTACAAGAAGTTAACCTGCAAGATGTTCTTAATCGCATCAAAAATTTTGATGAGGAAGTGGATTGGGAAAATATTTTATCTTTAGGAGAACAACAGCGTCTAGCCTTTGCGCGACTATTCGTTAATCAGCCAGATTTTGTGATTTTAGATGAAGCCACCAGTGCTTTAGATTTAAAAAATGAAGATCATTTATATAAACAGTTACAACAAACTGGCAAGACCTTTATTAGTGTCGGACATCGAGAAAGTTTGTTTAACTATCATCAAAGGGTTTTGGAACTTTCCGAGGATTCTACTTGGCGCTTAATGAGCATGGCAGACTATCATCCATCAGCAGCGATTGCAACTCATTCTAACAATGCCAAAACCGTTGATGAAACGATAGAAATTGTCTCTGAAATGAACAATCAAGACAATTTTACCCATCAAGAAATGCAAAAACTGACCAACTATAGCTTAAGTACGATCAAAAATAAAGCCAGTCGAGGTCAAATAATTGTTGCCAATGATGGCATGAGCTATCGTTATGACAAAACCCTTGATATTGCCAAATGGGTGAGAGTTTAGCTTCTCAGGTGGATTAAAATCCGCCTGGACTTAAATAACTGGGATTTTCCTGTAGGGAAGTATCGAAGGGATTGGGTAAATCTTGGGTGCGAATTAAAGGTCCAGACTGTTGCTGTTGCATGACATCATAGTATAAAGTTTCGACCAATTTCGCATCCCGAGTAATCAGATTATCGAAATAGGAACCTTGCATAAAAGTACGCCAACCAAAAAGAGAGTTTAACTGTCCTAAAATGCTGGTGTAGTCGTAGAAACGACCCGTATTGTTATTAACAGCGCGGTTAAACAAACCAGGGATATTATTAAATCCTACCGCCGTATCGGGAGAGGGGACAAGTTGCAATTGTTGGGTTTTTACCGGTGCCGGAGTGGTGGCGGGGGAACGTTGGGCGATCGCACTAGGCGAACTCAACCAGACTAAACCGGTTAAACAAAACAGGGAAGGAAGTAAAAACTTAGCGCGCATGGGTAAAAATCTCCTCACAGGGATAGGGTTAATTAAAAAATTGCTTCAATGGGATGAGAAAGAAATCAATACTAGCGATCGAGTCAATATATAATGACTTTTGGCTTAATTGTAACCGAAATTTTGGAGTCAGTCAGGCTCCCAATCCTGAAAATATGGCTAATTCCTCGGTAGCGAATCTCGACACTGCTTCCCTGCGTCAATTTCTCCTCGATGCTCTTGTCCGTCTTGCCTATCGAGAGGGGGATTTCACCCTGTCTTCAGGACAAAAAAGCAGCTACTATATCAACGGTAAACAAGTTACCCTCAATGCTGAGGGAGCTTTAGCCGTGGGGCGTTTATTGCTGTCCCTACTGCCTCCAGATACCCAAGCGGTGGCAGGATTAACCCTAGGGGCGGATCCGATTGTCAGTGCCGTTATTGTGGTATCTGCCTACGAAAATCGCCCGATTCCAGCTTTAATCGTCCGTAAAGAGGCAAAAGGTCACGGTACTATGGCTTATATCGAGGGGCCGACTTTAAACCCCGGTGCCGCGGTGGTTGTCCTCGAAGATGTGGTGACAACGGGGAAAAGTGCCATGGTAGCGGTAGAAAGATTACGCAATGCGGGTTATCAGGTAGATTTAATCATTGCTTTGGTGGATAGAGAACAAGGAGGGGCGGAATTTTACCAATCTCAGGGAATACAGTTTCAAGCTTTGTTTTCGATTCGGGATCTACAGGCGGCTTATCAGAAAAAATAGCCGCGATTGGCGAGAAACGCTCGATAACTGGGTTTTAACAGTGGGTAAAACTTAGCTGTATTTTTTTCCTGTGAATAATTGGTAACTAACTGAGGTTGTCGGCGCTAAGAAACAGATGAGAACATTGATAGATTCAGAGTCTAACTATTGACTAATACCTATTCTCGGACGGGGAATCAAGATTGCTTGACTCTCTTGGCTGCTAATGAGTTGAAGCCTTTGTCACTTTACTGATAACCCTCAGACCGACTAACTGTATACTAGGCTATAAGATTTGCTTAAAAATCTTCAGACCATGCCGAACTATTGACAGTACAGCGATCGCCAAATATGAATCAAGGCATAGATTTACAAGAAAGTTTCATTAAATCCCTAACAGACTTGGGATTAAGTGGAGGACTGGCTAAAGCGATTTGGATGCCTTTACCCATGTTCCTGATGATTATTGCCGCCACAGTGGGGGTTTTAGTGTGCGTCTGGTTAGAAAGGAAAATTTCCGCCGCCGTCCAACAGCGTATCGGGCCCGAATACGCAGGACCCTTAGGCGTTTTACAACCAGTCGCCGACGGTCTGAAATTAGTCTTTAAAGAAGATGTCGTCCCCGCTAAGGCTGACCCTTGGTTATTCCTCTTCGGGCCGATTTTGGTGGTGATGCCGGTGTTTGTCTCCTACCTCATCGTCCCCTTCGGTCAAAATCTGCTGATTACTGACCTAAACGTGGGGATCTTTTTATGGATTTCCTTGTCCAGTATTGCCCCCATTGGTTTATTAATGGCGGGTTATGCCTCGAATAATAAGTATTCCTTGCTGGGAGGCCTGCGGGCCGCGGCGCAATCGATTAGTTATGAAATTCCCTTGGCTTTATCGGTATTAGCGATTGTGATGATGTCTAATAGTCTCAGTACCATTGATATTGTCGAACAACAATCCGGTTATGGCATTTTAGGCTGGAATATCTGGCGCCAACCGGTGGGTTTTCTGATTTTCTGGATTGCCGCTTTAGCTGAGTGTGAACGTCTGCCTTTCGATTTACCGGAAGCGGAGGAGGAATTAGTCGCCGGTTATCAAACCGAATACGCGGGGATGAAATTCGCTCTCTTTTATGTGGGTTCCTACGTTAACCTCGTGCTGTCGGCCCTAGTTTTCGCCGTCCTCTATCTTGGCGGTTGGGAATTTCCTATCCCCGTCAATGCTTTAGCCGGCTGGTTGGGAGTTAGTGAAACCAATCCTTGGCTACAAATTATCACCGCTTCCCTAGGGATTACGATGACGGTATTAAAAGCCTATTTTCTCATCTTCATCGCTATTCTCTTGCGTTGGACTGTACCCCGGGTTCGCATTGACCAATTACTCGATTTAGGCTGGAAATTCCTCTTACCGGTATCTTTAGTTAACCTACTACTTACCGCCGCCCTAAAACTAGCTTTTCCCTTTGCTTTTGGCGGTTAATTCCCGTTTTTGCCCTGTTAACCTACTATACCTCTGACCATCATGTTTAACATTCTCAAACAAGTCAGCGATTACGCCAAAGGTAGCATTCAAGCGGCGAAATACATCGGCGAAGGTTTATCCGTTACCTTCGACCATATGCGTCGTCGTCCGATTACCGTTCAGTATCCCTACGAAAAGTTAATTCCCTCGGAACGTTATCGGGGTAGAATTCACTTTGAGTTCGATAAATGTATCGCCTGTGAAGTTTGTGTGCGAGTTTGTCCGATTAATTTACCAGTAGTGGATTGGACTTTTAACAAGGAAATTAAAAAGAAAGAACTCAAACACTACAGTATCGATTTTGGGGTCTGTATTTTCTGCGGTAATTGTGTGGAATACTGTCCGACTAATTGCCTATCGATGACCGAAGAATACGAACTAGCGACCTATGATCGTCATGAATTAAACTATGATAACGTCGCCCTAGGCCGTTTACCCTACAAAGTCACCCAAGACCCGATGGTAACACCTCTGAGGGAATTAGGTTATCTGCCTAAAGGTGTTATCGAACCCCACGATTTACCCGCCGGTAGTCAACGCGCCGGTAAACGTCCGGAAGAAATTACCGATTAATTAGCAGTTAGCTATCAGCCGTCAGCCGTCAGCCTTCAGAAGCTGATAACTAATAATTAATAACTCTCAAACATAAAAGGAGATGAAACTACTGTGAATTTAGCCGAGGGCGTTCAAATAGTATCTTTTGGCATTTTAGCAGCCCTGGTAATCGGGACAGCTTTAGGCGTGGTACTATTATCTAATATCGTTTATTCCGCCTTTTTATTGGGCGGTGTTTTTATCAGCATTTCGGGTTTATATCTCTTACTAAATGCTGATTTTGTAGCGGCGGCACAAATTCTAATTTATGTGGGTGCAATTAACGTTTTAATTCTCTTTGCTATTATGCTTGTTAACAAGCAAGAGGACTTTTCTGCTATTCCTAAACGTTGGATTCGTCAGGCATCTACTGCTTTAGTTTGTGTGGGTTTATTTGTCCTGTTATCGACCATGGTTTTAATCACACCTTGGTCAATTTCTAGCACTTCTCCCGCCGTGGTGACTAACACTTTAGTAGAAATCGGTAAGCATTTCTTTAGTGATTTCTTGCTACCCTTTGAATTAGCTTCCGTGCTATTATTAATGGCCATGGTCGGAGCAATTATTTTAGCTCGTCGTGACCTTATCCCCACCCTAAAAGCTGAAGAACCTACGGCCACAGCTTTAACATTACCCGAACGACCTAGAGAATTAACCGCCCCTAAATAAGACCAAAAAAAGAGGTATCATGCAGATTCAGTTAGAGTATTATTTGTTATTAGCGGCGGCTTTATTTTGTATCGGAATTTATGGTTTAGTCACCAGTCGCAATGCTGTCCGGGTTTTAATGTCGATCGAATTGATGCTCAATTCTGTTAACATTAACTTAATGGGTTTTTCCAACTATCTTGACCCCGCTAATATCCGAGGCCAAATTTTTACTATTTTCGTGATTACCGTAGCGGCAGCCGAGGCAGCCGTGGGTTTAGCGATTATCCTGACTATCTATCGTAACCGCGACACCATCGATATGGAACAGTTTAATCTGCTCAAATGGTAAGCTTTTAAATATTTACCCCCCCTCTCCCTTTTTTGGGGAGAGTTTTTTTTGGTTAATTTTTCCTGTTAACGGGGATAAATCTCGGTGACAACTCGATCGGGCGAGCTACTGGTAACAACAATGTTATTATCTTCTAAAGTGCCGATCGCTTTATCGCCGGTGAGATTAAATTTTGGCTCCTGTTGTTCATAGATAATATTCCCCTCGGCCTCGACAATTTTTTCCGACATTTTCCAAGTTAAGATCTGACTATACAATTGCGCCCCAGTTTTCTGATTAATTCCCTTAACCCCGTCCTTGAGATAAGCGATGCGATTGCCTAATTCCACCACCACACGATTACCAGTAATAGCGATTTGATCTTGATATTGAAAAATTTTCGTAAGGAGAGAGATAATTATGGCTAAAGTCATATTAAAAGATAAAGTTTTAATGTTATTAAAACAGCTTGAAAAAGATATTTTTCAACCACCATTTGAGAAACTGGTAGGTGACTTAAAAGGAAAATATTCAAGACACCTTAATATTCAACATAGATTAGTTTATCGTCTTGATAAGACAGCTAAAATTTTTAAAATATTAAAGGCTTATGAATATTATTAATTGATGATCAATCACTTTCTGTAATCTTTCTATCAGTTTTGAGAAACGCTATATATTCTCGTGAACTAATTAATTCAGGTTCTATTTCACATCTTCTGATAAAATCTTGTATTTTACTAACTGAATCCTCTAATTCTATAATCTGTTGAGGTAAATCTGAAGAATTAGAACCCCCGAATCTTAATTGATTTTCACAGGCAAGTATTTTAATTTGTTTTTGTGTCTTAATAGCTCGTAGAGTTTTTAACTTTCGTTTTAATTCAATTAATTCTGGGCTTAAAATTCTATAGTTTCTAGTATCAATTAATTGATCGTAATCTGCAAAAAGTGATATATATTCAACCCCGCCTCCTTGTTGTTTTAACTTATCTTGAAAATCCGTAAAATCTTTGATAAGTTGTTCAATAGTAAAAACTGTATTGCCCACTGAAACTCCTCTCCTGAAACAGAAAATTGTTGTTTTAGTATTTTTAAAGTATTCCTTAGTTTCGCCTTCCCAATTAAATCCAACTCCTCCTCCTATACCCGCAAATATTGATTGCAAAAAACTTATTATTGCAAAGGCGTTTAGTTCTTGTTTACTTTTCTCAGCGTATTCAATCTCTATGAGTGCTGTGTATTCAGAGCCTGTTCTAAAACCAACAATAAATTCATCGCCGTATATTCTTCTAAATTCATGAAGATTGTGTCTTTTATCATGTAAAAATTCGATTGCTTCTTGAGAAAGTTTAGGCTTCTTAATACGATAACTTCCTCCTGTAAATTGATAATCTAAAAAAAGATAAATACTATTTTGATTGATATTTGATTTCTTAAAGTATTGTGCTTTTGCTTCTCCTTGTAATAAACAAGGGCAATGTCCCACTAAAATAGGTGTTATTCCAGATACTGAAATAGAAGTATTCAACATATTACCTAATGCCTGTTCATCTTCTATTTGTTGAAAAACAAATGTATCTTTTGGCAAAAAATTTTTATCTATTAATTCATCTCTATTTATATTGTCTAAGTCTATAGCACTGTTGGGAAGTAATATCTCCTTAAAAGAGTCAAATCCACTACCTAAACGTTCTCCTTGATTTCGATACTCTCTTTCTATAGTCATAAAATTCTAATTTGATTTTCTGTAAAAGTTTTTTTAGTTAAACCTTAAAAGTATGAAAAATTAACCCGTGAAAATTTGTCTAATAGCAAATATTAGTTTTTTAAATTGTTTTCCAATCCATCCCATAAACCTTCCAAAACCCTCTCCTTTGTCTTCAGGAAGTCTAATTATGTGGTGATAATCGTCTGCGTCCAACATACTGTTTTTTTCGGGTCCTAATTGTTTAGAATATTCACTGTGATACCATTCGTCTAATTTTTTATATTCTTTAATAGTTAATTTTTTATCTTCTGGTGAATTTCCTTCTGGTATAGTTGTCAACCATTTCAAATTACGCATAGTAACAATTATCTTTCTGTAACCTACTTTATAGGATTGATTGTATTGAGCTAGAGTCATTAGTTTAGTATAGTTAAGCAAATTAAATTCATTATTTTCCTCCCAAGTAAATTCAATAGATTCCCATATATTATGTAAAAATTCATGTCGCTCTCCTTTGATTCTAATAGTGTAAGGAGTATAATAAAACACTTGTAAAGCCCTAACTCGAAGAAGGATAAATCCTTTAAAAATTCCATTTATAAGACTACCAATAGAAGCAATAAAAATATATAAAGTATGTCCTATTTCTTTAACCAAATTAGGTAAGAAATTTTTCAGTAATTCCTTGATCAGGCGGGATAGATTTTTTAATTTCGCTTTTATATTTCCATCTGTGGCTTTTCTATCCAGTGAAACGCCGAATATTAAAGAAATAATGTCAATAAAACTTGCGATACATAGTGCAACAATAGCTTTAATGTCTCTTTCAAAAACCTTTTGGACAGGAATTAAAAAATAGCCAAATTCAGAATATCCTTTATTTTGTTTTAACTTTTCTAATATTTCCTTATTTAAGGATTCGTCATTTGTTGAAGAATTTTTATCAACCTTTTTTGTTGTTACGCTTTCATAAACTTCTTTTCTGATGTCCTCAGTTAGAGATGACAAAAGAGTATTAACATTATCGAGATTACCTGTATTTTGATCAACTAACGCTTTAATCTCCTCAATAGCCGTGAGTTGAGGGTTTTGAGCTAATAAATCGTCAAGTTCTTTTTTTGATTCTAAATAGAATCTATCTGTACCTACTTCCTCAAGTTGTTTATTCATATATACCTCTATCTTTTTTTTTCTCTCCAATTTCTGAAGACTATCTTGATAAGTTTGCGATTGTCGAACAGAATTTTTCACATGATTATAAAATTTTACTTGTTCCGAGTTCTCCTGAAGATTTACATCAGGGAAAGATTTATAAATGATAAAAAAGCTAGTGTAAATACTAGCAACCGTTAGAAGAATAAGTAAATTTCTCCTGTAAAAAGACGATTGAATTTCTTGTCTTCCAAAAAAAAACAGGAATAAAAGTAAACCTTGTATAATTGTTCCTAGCAGCAAAGATGCGCGAATCGTTATCGGCCACTCTACTAAATTTAATTCTGGTAATATTATCCCTGCTCCTGCCACACTTGTTGACCAACTGAGGGCTTGAAGTGCTAAGATAATAATTATAGTTATTCTTTTTCCTAGCATTTCGGGATCATCTCACCTTTGCAATAAACAATTGTACTTAAATGCGAAATGCTTAGATAGCAAGCCTTTTCGGGAGTTCATAGATTTTTAACGGTTCTCTAAATTGTGTGATTCAAACCAGAATCGTTACTACAAAAGCCTTCTTCCCATTCTGAGCATTTATACTCATTACATAATTGGGATGCTCCCAGCATTTCTCTCGTTCTTCTTAATGCTTTTCTCCTTCAAGTGAAGACATTTATTTAACCCCCCGAATACTTAATACCTACTTGGCTCAAAATTTGAGCTACTTTAGTAGCGTTATAACTAGGGACTTCTATTACATTACCTGAAACTGAAGCATTTGAACCTAACTCACTTACCACTTTTGCCTTAGCCTCCGATTTTTGCGAGTCTAAAGCGTATTTATCGAGAACAAATTTAGGCATATCAACCCTTTTAATCAATCATCTAAATCAAAAAATCCTGACTTTGTACTTGTTTTAGTCAACTTTTCACCATATTAACAGAGATTTTTTTCAACCACCACCAGATTTCACCTGATGTTTTGTAAAGAAATGTTAAGACAAGGCCAGAAATGACTTGATCTTGTTTTACAATAACTGAACTATAATATAGGTAAAAATTTATTCACTTTCACACCATGAAGGATAGTTTACACTTGTTGCGTTTTATCGAAGATTTATTGATAGAGGAAGATGGGCAAAGTCTTAGCGATATTCAGCGACACATTATTGAAGAGTTATTAAACGGCAAAACCTATAAAGAAATTGCAGATAGTTATGGTTATGATGAGAAACATATTGGCGATGTGAGTAGAAATAAAATATTTAAGGTTTTATCTAAGCAATTAGGATTAGAAGAAAAAGAGCTTAATAAGTCTAATTTTCGTTGGAATATCGAAAAAGCAGTTAATTCTCAACTTTTTACAATACTAAATAAAAATATTAATTATTGTGTAAAGTCTCCTCAACCTGACACCACTAAACCAATTGAAAATAAAGAAAAATCTCCATCAGAAACATCATATCATGATTTAAGTTTAGCTCCAAAGATAAATCGTAATTTCTGCGATCGCATTTCAGAATTAGAAATCTTAACACAGAGAATATTAATTGAGAAAAGGCCTTTAATTTCCGTATCAGGATTGAGTGGAATTGGAAAAACTACCTTAGTTAGACATTTTGTAGAATTAAATTTAGAAAAATTTGAAGTAATTATTTGGCAAAATCTAAAAATATTCAATTGTTTAGATACAATTATTACTGATATTTTCACTAAAATTAATACGGATTTTATCTTAAATGATCACGATAAATTGACTCTGTTTTTAAAGTTATTGCAACGGAAAAAGTGTTTAATTATTTTTGACAATGTACAGGAATTATTTAGCGAGGGTGAATTAGCAGGGCAATATCAAACTAAACATAAAAAGTATCAGGAATTCTTTTCAATAATTACTAACGAAATTGAACATCAAAGTAGTTTAATTTTAATTAGTCAAGAGCGATGTTCAGAAATGTATTATTCAGATGAAAAATTAGATTTACTTGAATTACAAGGTTTAAATAATCGGGCAATCCTCAATAATTTAGGTTCTGAAGATGAAGAAAGCTGGTTAAAAGTAGTTCAGTTATACGAAAGAAATTTATTTTATTTAAAAGATATTGCTGTTTTAATTCAAGATGTTTATCATGGTTGTGTCGGTGAGTTTTTACAAGAGGAAAATATTGTTATTACAGCAAAAATAAAGGAAAGTTTGACTACAATAATTAAGAGATTATCGCCCATTGAAAAACAAATTATTCAATCCTTAATCAACCTAAAAAAAGATTGTTCAAGAAATGAATTAAAATTAAGTTTAGATTTATCAGCGGATGACTTGATTAAAGGGTTACAATCTTTACAAAAAAGATATTTGTTAACTAAAATTGAAGAATCAGAAATCTTATTTAATTTATCTCCTGTGTTTAAAAAATATATCAAAGATACAGGTATCTAAATAAGTGGCGGTTATCATAATTTTTTACCTCATGAACTTTGCACTGTACGGTGTTAGAGGTATCATGCAGATTCAGTTAGAGTATTATTTGTTATTAGCGGCGGCTTTATTTTGTATCGGAATTTATGGTTTAGTCACCAGTCGCAATGCTGTCCGGGTTTTAATGTCGATCGAATTGATGCTCAATTCTGTTAACATTAACTTAATGGGTTTTTCCAACTATCTTGACCCCGCTAATATCCGAGGCCAAATTTTTACTATTTTCGTGATTACCGTAGCGGCAGCCGAAGCAGCCGTGGGTTTAGCGATTATCCTGACTATCTATCGTAACCGCGACACCATCGATATGGAACAGTTTAATCTGCTCAAATGGTAAGCTTTTAAATATTTACCCCCCCTCTCCCTTTTTTGGGGAGAGTTTTTTTTGGCCAATTTTCCCTATTTGTACGGTGTTAAATGTTTGAAATTTCAAGAGTTTGTAAAGATTTAAGGGATTAAAACTACATCCGATTAACAGGATTAAATTATGATAAGAAGAGATGTTATAGTGTGTATTTCCTCTTCGTAAATTTACTAAGTTGTAAATCTTTTGATCACTTCTATTTGAATACCAACAAATAAGGAGAAAAATTAAAAACTCATCCTATCATAGTTGGGTTCAAGATACCTAATTCATAACTGGGTTTTATAAGTCGGATTTGGTATCAATTGTCCTTTAGGGGCTCTCTTGGGTTTGGTGGGTAAAATGTATTCTAAGATATATTCTTCCTAGCGAGGGGGTGGAACGAACCACAAAGATACAAAGGACACAAAGACTGATCAATCCTATGTAAGTTAAACTTATCACACAGAACCTAGAAGAGCCCTTTAGGTAGTGTTCCAAACCTAGGACTAAGCTAACTTGTGGATAGGATGTACAATTAGTATTCATATATTGATTTAGCAACGCCATTTTCTATACCTTTTAAACAGGATTTCCAGCTTTTTTCAAATCGATGATACACTCCCGCTGCTACCTCCTGTCCCCTGAATACTCCCGCAGTTTTATATTTTCTTTAGAGATGGACTGTCCTAAAACCTGCTCAGAGCGGCCAAAAGTCAGAAAATAGAAATAAAGGTGCGATTAGAGAACTTGAGTAGCGATCGCACCTGTCAGCCGCCATTGGAGAAAGATAAAGTTATGGCAGATAACTACAGAAGTCGCATTGTTACCCAAGGTACCCAACGCAGTCCCAATCGGGCCATGTTAAGAGCGGTAGGTTTTGGGGATGAGGACTTTAGCAAACCCATCATCGGCATCGCTAACGGATTTAGCACCATTACCCCCTGCAACATGGGAATTAATGATTTAGCAATGCGTGCCGAAGCAGCCACCAGATTAGCGGGGGGAATGCCGCAACTTTTCGGGACTATCACCATTAGTGACGGGATTTCCATGGGAACAGAAGGGATGAAATATTCTCTCGTTTCTAGGGAGGTAATCGCCGATTCCATTGAAACCGTCTGTAATGGTCAAAGTCTCGATGGAGTCCTCGCTATCGGGGGTTGTGACAAAAATATGCCGGGGGCAATGATTGCCATGGCCCGGATGAATATTCCCGCTATTTTCGTCTATGGTGGCACGATTAAACCGGGGCGCTACAAAGATTGCGATTTAACCGTAGTCAGTTCCTTTGAAGCCGTGGGACAGTACAGCGCCGGTAAAATCAGTGAAGAAGACCTCATCGGGATCGAACGCAACGCTTGCCCCGGCGCCGGTTCCTGTGGTGGAATGTTTACTGCTAATACCATGTCTTCCATTTTTGAAGCCATGGGGATGAGTTTACCCTACTCCTCGACCATGGCCGCCGAAGATGAGGAAAAAGCCGATAGTACCGAAGAATCGGCCAAGGTTTTGGTCGAGGCGGTTAGAAAACAGATTCTCCCTAGCCAAATTTTGACCCGTAAAGCCTTTGAAAACGCCATTTCGGTAATTATGGCGGTGGGAGGTTCCACTAACGCTGTCCTGCACCTTTTAGCCATTTCCCGCACCATCGGGGTAGAATTATCGATCGATGATTTTGAAACCATCCGCCAGCGTGTACCAGTTATCTGCGATCTTAAACCCTCCGGGCGTTACGTTACCGTAGATCTGCATAAAGCTGGCGGTATTCCCCAAGTGATGAAAATTCTCCTGGTTAATGGTTTACTACACGGGGATGCTCTCACCATTAGCGGTCAGACTATCGCCGAGATTTTAGCCGATATTCCCGACCAACCGCCCTCAGGCCAAGATGTTATCCGTCCTTTTAGCAATCCTGTCTATAAAGAGGGTCATTTAGCCATTTTAAAAGGAAATCTGGCCACAGAGGGGGCCGTGGCCAAAATTAGCGGCGTGAAAACTCCAGTCATCACCGGGCCCGCGCGGGTGTTTGAGTCGGAAGAAACCTGTTTAGAGGCAATTTTAGCCGGAAAAATTCAAGCCGGGGATGTGGTGGTTGTCCGTTACGAGGGACCAGTAGGCGGACCGGGTATGCGGGAAATGTTAGCCCCCACTTCGGCAATTATCGGCGCCGGTTTAGGGGATTCCGTGGGATTAATTACCGATGGTCGTTTTTCCGGGGGAACCTATGGCATGGTAGTTGGTCACGTCGCTCCAGAAGCGGCGGTGGGTGGTACAATTGCCCTAGTCGAGGAGGGGGATCAAATCACTATTGATGCTCGTCAGCGTCTCTTGCAGTTAAATGTATCGGAGGAAGAATTAACCCGTCGTCGTCACCATTGGCAACCGCGTCCCCCACGCTATAAAACGGGAATTCTCGGCAAATTCGCCAAGTTAGTCTCCTCTAGCAGTCTCGGCGCTTTAACAGATCTGAATCTGTTCTAAAAGTATAACTAGGGTTTGCGGCAAAAAGCTTTTCGGTGGTGGCAGGGTGTGGGGTGTGGGGTGTAGGGTGTGGGGTTTTATCGATTTTCAGGTGGTCAACTACCTAATTTTCAGGGAAAAAGCACCCACTGCTCACCCAACACTCCCACTGATAACTGATAACTGATAACTGATAAGACTGACGAACCTAATTACTATAGATTAATGACTATGACCTATCTACTTACTGTCTATCGAGCGCTCGAATGCCGTCCAGATACCTATCGGGACTGGTATGACCAAGGCAATATTTTAAGAGAAAGAATGGACTATTTGGGAGCCTTAATCAGCTACGAAAAAGCCTTAGAATATTATCCAGATGATTATTGGGCATGGTACAAAAAGGGTATGATACTAGAAGACTTGGGAATGTATGAAGAAGCGGCTGAAAGTTACGCTAACGCCGCACAGGTAAAGGCCGATAACTATTGGGCTTGGTATGATCAAGGTTGTGTTTATCTACAGGAATTAAAGGACTACGAAAAAGCGACCGCTTGTTTTCAACGGGCCCTAAGTCATAGTCCGGGGGACTATTGGGCAGCCTACCGGCAAGGGGAGGCCTATCGATTGCTCAAAAACTACGAACGCGCTATCACTTTCTATGATCTGGCCTTGGGGGCGCGACCCCGGGATTATTGGGCCTGGTATCGACGTGGCGACGCTTTCCGGGATTGGGGCAATCCCCAAGAGGCTTTATTTAATTATCGTACCGCCCTCGATATCCGACCGCAAGATTACTGGTCCTGGTATCAACAGGGTGTGATCTTACAAGCATTACAGCGTTTACCAGAAGCGATCGCCTGTTATGAAGAATCGTTAAAAATCGATCGAGATGATCGCTATGCGTGGTATAATGCCGCCTGCTGTTATGCCGCCCTCGGTCAACAAGAAAAAGCGATCAACTGTTTACGCGAAGCTCTAGACATAGAACCGGATATATGTGGCGAATTAGTGCGTAATAACTTTGTTTTCGATGGTTTAAGGCAAAATGAAACCTTTAATGACCTCTTGAGTTGCTATTCCCCCAGCTAAATTCTTTTTGACTCGGTTGCCTCGATTCAGCACCTAGGGTTTGCTGAAAGGGTTTGTCGTGGGGTGTGTGGGATTTTAGGCATTTTCAGGGAAAAAGTGCCTAAAACTTCCCCCGGATTGCTCCAATATCTAGCACTTTTTTGATGGCAAAAAAGCCTAAAAATATTAGCCAACAAGGTTTTTAGATTCATTTAGCCGGTTTGGATTAGCTACAATTGCAATTAGAGACAAATTATTGAGAATCTTATGCGAGAACTAGACAGAGACAAAACCATCGAACAACTGAACGAAATCATGGAATTTGAACTAGCGGGAGTTGTCCGTTACACCCACTATTCCCTGATGGTGACAGGTCCCCATCGCATCCCCATCGTCCAATTTTTCCAGACTCAGGCCACGGAGTCCCTCACCCACGCGCAACAAGTTGGGGAAATTCTCACCGGTTTAGAAGGTCATCCTAGCTTAAAAATTGCCCCCATCGAGGAAAGCTATGAACATAATATCAAAGCAATCTTGAGTGAGAGCCTCAATCATGAGAAAAAATCCCTTGATTTGTACAAAGCACTCCTAGAAACCGTCGAAGATGCCAGTATTTACCTAGAAGAATTCGCTCGCGGTATGATCGGACAAGAAGAATTACACAATATGGAAATTCGCAAGATGCTGCGGGATTTTGCTTAAGCTAGGATCAAAGCTAGAGTTTATCGACTAGCTTATGAATCTTAGTTCCGCTTTACCCACTTTTATTATCACTCTCCGGGAAGGTTTCGAGGCCGCTTTAGTGGTGGGAATTGTCCTCGCTTGTTTACAAAAATCCGGTCGATCGCAACTTAACTCATGGGTGTATCGTGGTATTGGTGCGGGAGTAGTGGCTAGTGTTTTGGTCGGTGTTTTGCTAGGGGGAATCCTTTTGCAAGTGGATGCCTCTCCTAGTCCATTCGTACCAATGATCAAGGAATTATTGGCCGCCACTTTTGGACTGATTGCCGTTTTGATGTTGAGTTGGATGTTAATTTGGATGACTCAACAGGCCAAATCTTTGAAATCTGAGGTAGAAAGTGCGGTAAAAGCGGGTTTAAAAGCGGAAAATGGGGCAGGAAAAGCGATTTTTCTGCTCGTTTTTATCGCTGTCTTGCGGGAGGGATTTGAAACTGTCCTCTTTATCCTGGCCCAATTCCAAAAAGATTGGCAGATACAAACCTTCGGTGCGATAGCGGGGTTAAGCGTCGCAACCTTGTTGGGAACTCTCCTATTTGCGGGGGGAGTAAAAATTAATATCCGTCTCTTTTTCCAAATTATGGGGACTTTCCTCCTCTTAATCGTTGCGGGATTACTCATCGGTGTTTTGAAACATATCGACGCAGGAATCAGTCTTTTAAGTGAAATTGACCCCTTTTATCGCCATTTCTGTCCTTCTCTCCCCTCCTCCTGTCTTCTCGGTTTTCAAGTTTGGGACGGTTCCCAAATTTTGAGCGATCGCACTTTCCCCGGACTCCTCCTCAAATCCCTGTTTGGTTATCGTCAAAACCTCTATATCAGTCAAATTGTTGCTTATATCCTCTTTTTACTGCTTATCGGTGGCCTCTATTTCCAAAGCTTACGACAACGTCCTCAAACAGTGACCAGTAAACAGTGATCAGTAAACAGTAAACAGTGACCAGTAAACAGTAATCAGTAATCAGTAAACAGTGAAAAGATGGCAAGAAACTGCTATTTAATACTGCTCACTTAACACATACTGCTCACTTAAAACTCAAATCTGATAACTTACCCACTGATAACTGATAACTTACCCACTGATAACTGATAACTGATTATGACTACTTGGCAATGTGACGGTATCCCTAAAGATGGTAAAACTTATCCGCAAGCGACTGCGGGGGGTCATGAACCCTGCGAAAATACTACTCCTGATTGTCCTATCTGTGGCCTACCTAGGGAAGCGATGGATCCCGTCACAACGACGGTTAAAACCACGGTTGTCGTCTCCCCGGGGGGTACAACTAGAGTCGGCCAAAAATCTAACTGGTTACTTCCCTTCGCTTTGATAATTACCGCTTTAACCGCAGGTTTAGGGGGTTGGAGTCTATTGCAAATGGTGATTCCCAAACCCGATACTTCCCAAGTTACACCAGAAGAAACCCCAGACAAGCAAACCGAGGCAACTTTTGTGAGTAATACGGCTAAAAATCCCGATTTATTTAGCCAAGGTGAGAAAATACTGCTTAATTCCACTCCTAACAAAGAAAAAGGCGCAGCGGCCTTTAAAAAGGAAGATTGGGCAAATGCGATCGCAGCTTATCAACTAGCAGCCACTCCCCAAGCAAACGATCCAGAAGGCAAAATCTATTACAATAACGCCAAAGCCAGACAAAAAGGTAATCAAAAGACTATAGCCGTTGTTGTCCCCATCGCTAACGACCCCAACAGCGCCAAGGAAATTCTCCGAGGTGTGGCCAGGTATCAAGAGGAGTTTAATAATTCTAATCCGGGTAATCCTTTGGAAATAGTCATCGCTAATGATGGCGGTGGGTTACAATCAAAAGCGATAGCCGATGATCTGATTGAATCCGGTCAAGTTTTGGCAGTTATGGGCCACGGAATCGATCCTTTTAGTCAAAAAGCGATTGAAAGTTACGAAAAAGAAGGATTAGCGATTCTTTCTCCCCTGACTACCCGTGTTAGTCAAACGGGAAAATCAACCCTGAAAACTATTCCCCTTGACGATAAATCTCAGGAAGTTTTCGGTAGTTATCTGGAAGCAGTGGCCAAAACTTTGGCTAATTATGCTAGTCAGCAAGAGAATTCTCCGTCAGTGGTTCTTTTTTATAATTCCGATAGTCCCTATAGTCAAAAATTAAGGGATTCCTTTGCTAAAGCAATAAAGCAACCGGGAGGCAAGATAGTTAAGGAAATAGACACCACCAAAGCCAATTTTAACGCTAAAACCGCCATAGATCAGGCAAAACAAGCCGGCGCTAAGGTGGTATTTTTGGCCCTCAGTAAAGATGGCGATCGCATCGATCAAGCCGTGGCTATTGCCCAAGAATCGTCTGGAATGCTCTTATTAGGCGGAAATGAACTTTATACACCCGATATACTCATTCAAGGAGCGGATAGCATCGACGGATTAGTTCTAGCAGTACCTTGGAGTTTCCAAGCAACGGATCCTTTTGCCAAAGATGCGCTGAAAAGTTGGCGCGGTCGCGTCAGTTGGCGTACTGCTACCGCCTACGATACCATGAAAGTATTAGGAGAAGCGATCGCTAAAAGTTCTGACCGTGCTACTGTAGTCGAAACTTTAAATCGAGGAATCACCTTGCAGGGAAACACCACGGATTTTAATATTTTTAACCAAGTTCCCCTAGTACGCGCTAATCGCGGCAATGAGGGGCCAAAGGGTTCTCAATATCAGTTCGATCCTATCTAAAATAGATAATGTGATGTCGAGGAGTAGAATCAAGTCTAATTTTATGAATAATATCTTACCCATCCTAGCTTTATTAATGTCGGTGTCGGGAATTGCCGTATCTTTGGGACGGGAGGAAGTCCGATGTCATCTCGGTTTAGAATCGGCAGCTTGTCCCCAGGAAGAAGAAAAAACCAGCGAAGACACCCCCGCAACTACCCCCGCAACTACCCCCGCAACTACCCCAGAATCTCCCCGGATAGAAACAACTCCCCCGGAAACCACCCGTAATATCGAAGCTTCCCCCGAAGTTTCCCCGTCTCCTGAAAGCGAAACCCCGGTGGAATTCACTCCCATCCCGGAAAATAATCCCAGTCCAGAAGTACCCCCCGAAAATCCCCTCACCCCAGAAACCAAAGCGGTGGAAAAAACTCCAGATGCAGAAAAAAGTCCGGATGTCAATCCATCTAAAGATGGAGAAACTGAAAGTATTCCATTAGAAGTTATTCCCCCCGCACAGTAAAATCGGACAAAATCAATTTCTGGCTGAGGATAGGAACTCATGCACTCATGGAAGAAGTAGTTAGATATGTGTAATTAATTGTATCTAGCTACTTAATTTTTCTGCAGCTGTTGCTGATTAGGTAAAAACTATTTACTTTTAGTCAAAATTAATTAACTTCTAACCCCGGAATGCTTAACTGTTCAGTTTTTGGCTGTGTTTCCCCGATATAATCCTCTTGCAACATATTAATTAAACAGCCACCAAGATGATAGGCCATATTAACGGGAACCGCGTTACCAATCTGTCGATATTGAGAGGTTAAATTACCAGTAAATTGCCAATCATCGGGGAAGGACTGCACTCGTGCATATTCTCTCACAGTCAGAGGACGAGTTTCTTGGGGATGACATCTTTCTGTTTGGGTTTGTGCCGGACTACAGGTAATAGTTAAAGCCGGTTCATCCCAAGATAATCTTTTAGCATATCCTGTCCGTCCGCCGTGATTTTTGAGACTATTTTTCATATATTCTTTTTGAATATCCATCGGCAAATTCCGCCAATTTCCTCCTGGGGGAACTAAGGACATAATCTCTTTTTTTCTTTCTTTATATTCTACTCCTAGAGAAGTTGGACAATTCTCTAAGGCTTTTTTCAGAGAAATAGTATAATTTTTATATTGGGGAAAAATGGGTTTAATATTTAGGTCTTGACGGGTGGCAATAATAATTAATCTTTCTCTTTTTTGGGGAACATCAAGAAATTGAGCCGATAAAACTTGATAAGCAGCATAATAACCGATTTCCTGTAAAGCTTGCAGCATTAATTGCAGAGTTTCTCCTTTTTTATTGCTTAATAATCCTCGAACATTTTCGGCTATAGCGATTTTAGGTTGCACTTCCTGTAAACAACGAGCAAATTCAAAAAATAGGCTTCCTCTCAAATCTTCTAATCCTTTTCCTAACCCAGCATAACTAAAAGGTTGGCAGGGAAAACCTCCAGCTATAACATCTATTTTGTCTCTAAAATCGGAAAATTTAAGCTTTTTTATGTCTTGATTTATAACATTCCATTGCGGTCGATTGAGTCTTAAAGTATTAACACAATCTTGATTAATTTCCACCAGTAATTGGGTTTTTAGTCCCGCATTTTCTAAACCTAAAGCCATACCACCACAGCCAGCAAATAATTCAATAACCGTGTAATTAGTTGGCTCAACAGTTTGTAAAATTCTCAATTCTCTGGGGGATTGGTTATTTTTAAGATTGGTTAATTGCTCGAGATCAAATAACCAATCAACTTGATTGATTTTCTGACCTTTGATTAATTTTTTCTTTTGCCATGTTAGTATTTCTGCGGTAGTTACACCGAGAATATTAGCGGCTTTTTGTAGATTTACCTGAGTCATAACCAATAATTAGCAACTTATCTACATCTCTACTATACATCAAAGTAGCTAAACTTGATAAAGTTCTTTTTCGATTTTCCTGACTGTCATCTTTAACTTATTCAGGATAGTTTCATAGATAAAATCATCAATTAGACGACAAATTTGATAAGTATCTACCAAGTCATGAGTAACAAAGGTAGGAATTTTGAGCGAAGGTTTCTGTAAATTAATTTCTTCTAATAATTGGGTCAAGTTATGGCGATAAGAGTATAAATAGCTCATTATAGTTAGTTGCTGGGTTGGGATTGTTTACTGTTTAATTACAACTATAGCAATAGTCAATAAATTGTGAAAAAGCATCAAATCTTTTCAATTCGTTAAAATTAAATATTAACAGGGTCAAATATATAATCTCTTATCTAAAATTGGTGTTTTTTGAATATTATTGACTTTGGCAATTGCTGATTCTAAACATAGCTGGTTTTCTGAAGATACAAACAGCCTACTGCTTTCCAATACCTCGAATGCTACCTCTCTAGAAATTTGTTCTATTACCTCTTGGCTAACTTGATTATTTAAGTTAATAAAATTAATTATATCCTCTATAATAACTTTACCAAATTTATTCTTAAATTTTCTTTTTTGTCTTAATACTTTCTGGAATAGCTTGGTTTTGACACCTATTTTTTCAATAATATCAGCATTATAAAAAGGTACGCCAAGAACGTTAGATTCTTGTCCTACAATTAAAACAATTCTTGCTTGCTGCTTGCTGACTCTTGCCAGTTCCTTTAAAATGTCACCCATATCTAAACAGTATTGTACTACAGTGTAGAAACGATTACTCCTATTTGCTCTATTAGAGCCAATTTCTGACTTGGCTATCTTGAGTAAATCCCATCCTAAGATTTCAGCAGATTGACGATAATTTTGATGGTAATTAAAAACATTTATATAGGGTGGAGAAGTCACAACAAAATCTATCTGATTATTTTTTAGTGGTAGAGAACGAGCATCAGATAATCCAACCCTGATCGGCTTTTGAGAGTAAGGTAGCTTAGTAATTATATTACTAAGATGTAAAAATTTTTTCTGAATAAATTCCTGAGTAATTTTATTGTTACACACATCAAGAAGGATTACCAAAGCATCAAATAAAACCTTTGACCGATCCGGTAGCATATTCCTAGTATTTTGCAATTTATCTACTAAATTTTCTACTTGATCACTGACTTCAAAAATTCTCAAAGGAAATTCTTGATCGACGATATTTCTCAGGTTTTTAAGAACTTCTTTTTTTTGAGAATCATTGATAAATTCATAGGTATGACTCATGATATAAGCAGCGGGATTAATCTCAAATCCATAAGCTTCTAGGGATAAATAACTTGCCTCTAGTAAAACAGTTCCGCTACCCACAAAAGGATCGAGAATGACCGAATTAGATGGGCAATAGAAACTTAAAATAGTCTCTATCAGTTGGGGTGAAAACTGACCTCGCCAAGCAAATAAATTGGCTCTAGTTTTCTCAATAATGTCAAGTTTTTCTTGGGGTATAGGTTGATCAAAATCTGGCAACTTTCAATCTCCCTCTATTGCTAAAATCAAAATTCAAGTTCTACTTTATCTAGAGAACAAACACTATAAAATGTCGGGGCTGAACAGGGTTCAACCCCCTCAATATTTTCCTACTTGCGTCCCAGAACTGTATATTTAAAATTCATCGGGCCGGTATAACCGGAAATCTCCGCTAATTTCTCTAATCTTTGGGTTCCCGAATATTCTTGACCCTTAATAATCCAAGTGGGGAAACCTTTAATTCCGGCATCGCGACAAGCTTGGGGATTACCATTAACCCCTTGGGGATCGCATTCGATATAAACCCCTTCTTTTTTGAGGATTTCTCCCGCTTCCTTACCAAATAACTGTTTTTGATCGTAACAGTGGGGACACCAAAAAGCCCCGTATTCTTTCGCACCAATTGCTTTTAAATGTTGAGCCAGGGCAATTTCTGCCTCTCCCGAAACCGTGGTTACTTCCCAACCGTAGGGGGGGGTAGCCGCTGTCATTGGCCGGGTAATTTCTTCTTTTCCTCCTGTCACGGTGGGGGAATTTACTCCCGTATAAACCGCTAAAGTTCCCACCAAAGTAATCATCGCCACCACAACCATCGGCAGTATAATTTGTCCTAAACCTTCCCATTCGCGACCGATAATTGTGAGAATTAATAAGGTTAAAGCGAACAAAGCCGAAGTAATGCAGTAGGGACACAATTCCTTTAAGTCCGTGGCTAGAATATACATTAAATAACCACTAAATACCGCCATCGCCGTCGCCCCCGCTAACAGCAATAACCAAGTATTATTTTCTAAACTTTTGCGGAGATTTTTCTGAGTTTCCCCATTAATAAATAGAGGACTGAGGGCAAAAACCGCCATGGCAATATAGGCCAAAAAACCGAACAAACTCAAGGGCAGCCCGAAAACCGTAGCGTAGGGACTATTAAGCACACCAGTACAACCAGCCCCATCACTAGCCCCGGCGGTACAGGCTGCAGCCCCTCCCATCAGTTTGGTAATGGTTAAATAGCCGGTCAGAATCGCTCCCACGATCGAAATGCTCGCAATTAGAGGCCGGGAGTAGCGATGAATCCAAGGTACAGAACGACGACGCATAATATTATTTAGATTAAATTACAGCAGAATTCAGGAGTCAGGAGTCAGGAGAGAAATCTAAATGTACTTTGTTGAAAGGAAAAATTCCCTAACCATATTGTGTTAATTAGGACGTTTTCAATTCCTAAAAACTTAGGATAGCTATCCCCTGAAACTATCCGCCATTCTAGCAAGGGGTTATGTGGACAGAGGCAAAGAAGGGAGAGAATTATTAATTTTTGCCTTTTGATCGTTGATCTGCCGGGCCGTTTCCACAAATTGCGACACCCGGATCGGATCCACCGGTTCAGTAATTTTGCCATGACGCTTGAGGGAACTAGCCACGATCACCCCATCGGCAGCCGGCAGCAACCGCCCGATATTGTCCAAATCAGCCCCGCTGCCGATAAAAACCGGTGTTCCCTTGGCCGCCGCCACTGCCAGTTCCAAATCCTCAAAACTGGGGGGGCTACCGGTAGCCCAACCGGAGAGGATCACCCCGTCTGCCAGTCCCCGTTCGATCGTATCTTGCACCGCCGTAGTCAGATTAGGGGTTCCCAAGGGGCGGGCGTGTTTAACCAAAACATCCGCTAAAATTTTGACCTCAGACCCCAATTCGCGCCGATAACGCAGGAGTTCGTGGGCCTGACCCTCAATAATGCCCTGATCGGTGGCCATAACCCCCGTTAGCACATTAACCCGAATAAATTGGGCATTGACACAGGTAGCGATCGCTAAGGCACTATGGGCATCATTGCGGAGAACATTAAGACCAATCGGTAGGACCACCAGATTTTTAATGCGATCAACAATTAAAGTCATGGCACTAACCACGGCGGGATCCACCTGTTGCTTAGTAAAGGGGGCATCAAAAAAATTCTCGATAATCAAACCATCAACACCACCGGCAGCCAAAGCCGTCGCCTCCTGTTCAGCCCGCTCGATCACCGTCTTGAGACTGCCACCCCAACGGGGGGAAGTGGGCAGGGGGGCGAGATGAACCACGCCAATAATCGGGTTTTTTGTCTTGAAAGTTGCAATTAAGTTCACAGCGTCTACTACTCTTAGCGTCCCCAACCATGCGCCGCTCACCCATTTTAACAGGGTGAAGGCCTACCCACGGTTCCACGGGGGGGAAATTATTTTAACTTAGTGCCAGCATTCGTCCCGATGCGCTTAGTGCGATGGGACGGGGCTTTTCAAGGGGCGAAGTAATTCGCCCCACAGTTCCCCTCATCAATGCTGACTTTGTATATAGACAATTCCAAAAAACTATGTTATCATAAACGGGTCTTGACCACTATTCCTTAAGCGATAACCGAGCTTCGGCGGGTCGTGTTGCAAGAAAAAGTGTGGGTCTTAGGAACTAGGACTGCTGCCTGTAGAGGGAAGGTAAGACTTGCTATCTTTCGAGGTAGAAAGCGCATCCCATTGAAGCAGGAAGCTCTCAAATCCGTTGAGAGTAGTTCACAATGTCTTAACATTAAAAGAGAAGTTTAAGATTTGGTTGATACTCGATCGCATGGGCAATAAGCCAACCATCGCTATCTCACACCTAGGCTGTGAGAAAAACCGGATCGACTCCGAGCATATGTTAGGACTGCTGGCCAAGGCCGGCTATCCCGTAGATAATGACGAGGAGTTGGCCGATTACGTTATCGTTAATACCTGTAGTTTCATTCAAGCAGCTAGAGAAGAATCCGTTCGCACCCTCGTGGAACTGGCGGAAGCTAATAAAAAAATTATTATCTCCGGCTGTATGGCCCAACATTTCCAAGATGAACTGCTGACGGAATTGCCGGAAGCCGTGGCCATTGTCGGCACGGGGGATTATCAGAAAATTGTCGAGATCGTCGAACGGGTAGAGACGGGAGAACGAGTCAAAGAAGTCAGCACCGATCCCACTTTTATCGCCGATGAAAATCTGCCCCGTTATCGCACCACTACCGAAGGAGTCGCCTATCTGCGGGTGGCCGAAGGCTGCGATTATCGCTGTGCTTTCTGCATTATTCCCCACCTGCGCGGCGATCAGCGATCGAGATCGATCGAGTCCATTGTGGCCGAAGCGCGACAATTGGCCAGCCAAGGGGTGCAAGAATTAATTCTCATTTCGCAAATAACAACCAATTATGGGTTAGACTTATATGGCGAACCCAAATTAGCGGAACTCTTGCGAGCGCTGGCAGAAGTCGATATACCTTGGATTCGCGTTCACTACGCTTACCCGACCGGGTTAACGCCAAAGGTTATCGAAGCGATCCGAGAGAGCCCGAATGTTTTACCCTATCTAGACCTGCCGCTACAGCATTCCCATCCCGACATCCTGCGGGGGATGAACCGTCCCTGGCAAGGACGAGTCAACGATGGCATTATCGAGCGGATCAAGCAAGCTATCCCGAACGCGGTTTTACGAACGACTTTTATCGTCGGTTTCCCCGGAGAAACCGAGGAACATTTCAGCCATCTGCTGGAATTTGTCAAGCGTCATGAGTTCGATCACGTCGGGGTGTTTACCTTCTCCGCCGAAGAAGGTACAGCCGCTTTTGGCCTGCCCAATCCAGTGCCACAGGCAATTATGGACGAACGCCGCGAAAGGTTGATGTTAACTCAGCAACCAATCTCGGAGCGCAAAAATCAAGCTTATATCGGTCAAACTGTCGATGTTCTCATCGAACAGGAAAACCCAGAAACAGGCGAATTAATCGGGCGTTCCGCTCGTTTTTCCCCAGAAGTAGATGGCTTGGTTTATGTGACAGGGGAGGCGATTCTAGGTGCGATCGTACAGGTCCGAATCACTGCGGCCGATACCTACGATCTCTACGGCGAAATAGTCTAATTTTTCCATTTTTCTTATTTAATTCCCACAAAACAATCCCTATGACCACTGGTTTCAACAATTTAGGTTTATCCGATAGCCGTATTCAACACCTAGAAACGCTTGGATTCACCACCCCCACGGAAATTCAAACCAAAGCCATCCCTCTCCTTCTAGAAGGGCATGACATGGTAGGAATGTCACAAACGGGAACCGGCAAAACCGCCGCCTATTCCCTGCCTTTACTGGAACGCATGGACACCAAAAATCCTAACGTTCAAGCTTTAATCCTCACCCCCACCCGGGAATTAGCCCAACAGGTGGCCAGCGCCATCAAAGATTTCTCTGATGATCGTCGTCTCTTTATCCTGACAGTCTGTGGTGGTCAATCCATGGAACGTCAGATCCGCAGTCTGGAAAAAGGTGTCCAGATTGTGGTCGGGACTCCCGGCCGGGTAATCGATCTGCTCGATCGCAAAAAACTCCATCTCGAATCCTTAAACTGGGTAGTCCTCGATGAAGCGGACGAAATGCTCAGTATGGGTTTTATCGATGATGTTAAGAAAATTCTGCAAGCATCCCCCTCCACCCGTCAAACCGCCTGTTTCTCGGCAACTATGCCCCGGGAAATCCGCGATTTAATCGCTAATTTCTTGAAATCTCCCGTTTCTGTGACGGTTTCTCAACCCCAGGCCGCTCCTGCTAAGATTGAGCAGAAAATTTATCTGATCCCTCGCGGTTGGACGAAATTAAAAGTCCTGCAACCCCTGTTAGAGATCGAACCCCTAGAATCGGCGATTATTTTCGTCCGCACCAAGCAAACCGCGGCCGAATTAACCAGCAAACTGCAAGAAGCGGGGCAAACGGTGGATGAATACCACGGTAACTTAAGCCAAGTGCAACGGGAACGACTGGTGCAACGTTTCCGCGAGGGCAAAATTAAATTAGTGGTAGCCACGGATATCGCAGCCCGCGGTCTAGATGTGGAAAATCTCAGCCACGTTATTAACTATGATCTGCCGGATAATGCCGAAACCTATATTCACCGCATTGGCCGCACCGGCCGCGCTGGTAAAACAGGAACTGCTATATCCTTAGTAGAACCGATCGATCGGCGTTTATTACGTCAGATTGAACAGCGTTTGCGTCAACGTCTGGAATCTAGTCCCATTCCTAGTCGCACCGAAGTGGAAGCAAAACGCCTGGCCAAGCTGCAAAATCAGCTAAAAGAGGCTTTATCGGGGGAACGGATGGCTTCTTTCTTGCCTTTAGTGCGGGATTTAAGTGAAGAATACGATCCCCAAGCGATCGCGGCTGCTGCCCTGCAAATGATCTACGATCAAAATTGTCCCCAGTGGATGAAAACCGATTGGGAAGTTCCCGCAGCGACGAGCAGTAAACCGGTGATTAATAAAACTCCCCGCAGTGGTGGTAGTAAGTACCCCTCCAAGTCGAATAACCGTCCTTCCCTGGACAAAAAAATCGTCTTTCAAGAACGTTAATTTTTAGTTCTTGAATAGATAACTTTAAGAGTTGATAGACCGTTTTGGTTCTATCAACTTTTTTTTGTCAGGTAATTTCCCAGTACGTCGTCGAAAGCATTCTACATAATTTTATAGCTAAACTTTTGATAATTGATTCTAATCAAGTATTTGGGCTTTGTTTGACATTTTTACTGATAATTACCATATAATTGTCTTAAATGAATAAATTTGAATATTTAATATGTCGAGTTCGTCAGAACCTTATCGTGGGAGGGTACAAGCTCAAGGAGACGATATCCAGCAAGAGGGTGGATACAGTTGCCCTTGGGCAAGAAAAAATCCTGTTACTGCTAAAGAAGGATTATTATTTCTTGCTAATATTAAAGGGCAATGCAGCGAATGTCAACGAGAGGAACGGAAACAAGCTTTTAGAAAAGCTGAACGCTTTGTTACAAATGCTAGTGAGCAAGGTGGTGTCACTCCAGAGGCACAACCGCACTCATTTCAGGATTCTAAACGTAAAACTAAAAACGCCCGTGTAGATATTGAAATTCGCAGTGGTCTTACCTTTATCCCTTCGCCCCAAACAGAATGACAACGATGCTTAGAAGAGTACAACAATTTTTAGACTCTGGCGATAGTGATAACGCTAGAGAAGAAATTGATAGAGCTTTCGGCAATCTGAGAAGGGTGGATAGTCATGTTAGAGAGTTTGCAGATCTGTTGGCACTGGGATCGATCAAAGCTTCAGAAATCGGCTTAGGGGTATTGGGACGTAAGCTTCTACAGAATGACAGCGAGATTAACAATGAGGTTGTTTGGTTATTTATTGCGTCAATTTTATCTCGCAATAGTATTCCCCCTGATAGTTCATCTAGAATCAGCCTACTTGTTCTTACCGCTTCTGTCAATAATTGGGAATTACCAATTTTTGCGCTTCTTGCCCCTGCCCTCGACGCTTTTTTTAAAGTTAGTCTTGCGGACGGAACCCCTTTAATTGCCGAACAAACTTTTGATTTTTTGGCCACTTGGGGAAGAATTTATGCGAAAGCACCTCATGTCAAAACGCAGCTTCAAGAACTTCAATCTCTTAGTAATAATCTATTAGAGCAAGTAGATGACTCAGAGTTAAAAGCTGAATGGTCAGAGGGAATTAATATATTTTTTGAAGAAGCCAGGACAACCAAATATTCAGATAGTAATGTTTTTTCTGCTGGTGAAGAATTAATTAAAAAAATTTATAATACTCAAAGTTTACAGCGCAATACAGAAGATAAGAATTTGGCAGAGACAAAAGACAAGTTACTCCGATTAGTCACTTCGTCTCTTGCCACTATTGGAACAGTTCTTGATAGTGATGGAGTCATACTAAATCCGGTTATTAAAAACTGATTATTTATTTCCCCTTTTGTCTCTTGCATGAGTGCCTGTTCTGATATGTAGCGCATACTCAACGGATTTAGTATTAACCCTATATACTTTTGACTTTTTTATACTGTTCTGTCACGGCGGCATTTAATAGATCATCTTTAAAATCTCTGATTAATTTAATTACTAAATTATAAGTATTGATGTATTCTTCATAATCGATAGTTAAATACTTGCCATGAGCAATTTTATTTCTTTGGGTGAGAAGTTGTTCATCAATAGCTTTCTGCTTCAGTTGATAATCACTATCATCAATTCCTAGAATAGTACAGATATCAGTGAAAACTTCAAAATTGAGATTAGATTTGGTGTTAATAATATTTTCGTAGGGTATATAAGCTCTATTTTCTAGGTTATCAAGTAAATTTTTGATCATCTCTTTTTGTAACTTAAATTTATTGGTTTTTATTAACTCATTTATAGATTTTCTAGAACTAAGGGCAACGAAACAGTAATCCAGTTCATGATAATTTAATTTTCTTAAGGAAACAAACTGCAAATAACATTCTGCTGCATATTTAATAAAACCTTCCCAATGGGCATAGAGAGTGGTTATTCCGACTCTAATTAATACATCTTGCTCAGTTCCTTTTTGTGGAGGAATTTTAGTTTTTAAAATACTAATTTCTCTGATTCGCCATGCCATATCTTCATCTAAGTTTTTCTGGAGAATTTCGATAGTTCTATTATCTTTACTCATTACTTTTTAAAATATTTTTTGCCAAATTCAATCATTTTGAGCATTCTAGTTCTAGCTCTCGATCCCGTACCGATGTTATAAATAAAGTCAGATTCTGACCACATTTCCTGAATTTTTGTTCTTAGCAGTTCAATATCTTGAGTAGAGTAATCATCAATATTTTCTCGTAATCCTGTGGTGATCGCTTCATAAGCAGAATCGAGAAATTTACCCTTAAATCTTGTTCCATCATATTTGGTAAAAGTATCTTCATTCGTCGCTTGATCAAGCAATAAAAACATTTTAGCGAATTTTTCTTGCTCTAACACACGATCAAAAGTCCTGGAATTGCATAATTCTATCAGATAGTCAGTCAAATATTCATTAACCTCTTTTTTGTTCAATGATTTTGGATCAAATGTGGGAGAAGACAGGGCAAAATATTTAAGAATTAGTTCCAAGTCGTAGCGTTCTTGTCTTAATCGCTCGGATAGGGAAATACAATTTTTAAAGTTCTCATTTTCTGCCAAGTCTTCTAACCACTTATATAGGCTTTTATCTAGCATAATCAAAAGACAATTACGCACCTCTTGATAAGATAAAAAAGAGCCACCGGTATTTAAACGATCAAAAACTTCAAACTTAGCATTTTTATCCGATTCTTTTTGGATAATCTGAACCTGTATTTTCGCTCTTTTGAAGTCTATTTTTAGAGATGGGGGCAAATTATACTCTCCTTCCTCTGCACCTTCCCACATAACTCCGTTTAAGCTAGGTAATAAGTTAGTACCTTGAAGCACCAGTTTCGGTTTTTTCTTAGTTTCATCGTCCTCATCTCTTAAATCGCCAACAAATTCCAAAATTGTTGAAATCCTTTGTAATCCATCCACCAATTCCCAAACACTATCTTCTTCTCTCTGATAGACAAAAATAGAGGGAATAGGAATTCCTAATAGTATCGATTCTATGAATCGGCTTTTTTGGGCTATTGTCCAACGAAAATATCTTTGAAAATCTGGATTAATTGTCATTTCTTTGTCATTATAAAGAC
The DNA here is from genome assembly GCF_050500235.1 of Microcystis protocystis FBCC-A270. NCBI lineage: Bacteria > Bacillati > Cyanobacteriota > Cyanophyceae > Chroococcales > Microcystaceae > Microcystis > Microcystis protocystis. The sequence goes on along the minus strand of NZ_CP191407.1, from coordinate 2,209,186 downwards.
TAATAATCTCTCCGATTGACATAGGATAGTTATCGGTACGAAATTCTTTAGTTTTTGCCTTAACTTCTTCTAATAAATTCATCTTATAGCAGTTATCTTAATGGTGAAGTACAAAGTTTTCGTTTTGGGGAGCCGGTCGTCAGGATTCGATACCAAATTAGGTTACACTTCATCTTTAGAAACAAAGCTGTAATTTTTCTATACTTAGTATAATCTCTCTATTCTACTTTTATACCATCCGCCAATTCAAAAATGAAACGCGTCAACCTCAAGAGTTGACAGAAAAAGGCTCATCCCCGCAATTGGCACAAACATCAATTTTCAGGTGGCTAATCTGCAAAGACGCGATTTATGTCCCGATATTGCGGTGATGTTAGCTTGGATTGAACAGGCGAAAATCTTAACCAGAGAGTTAAAATAAGCCCTATCTCCGATAATTTTGGCATAAATTAGCCAAAAGTAGTGCCATTCCATCCCCAAAGATCACCTTTCGCCTCGGCAAATTCTAGATAAATGCGATTTTTCGGTATTCCTAAATAAGCCTCAATTTCTTGACAAAAATCACTACTCATGCTTTTAGTTTGAGCGGCGGAAATAGAACCAACACTTTTAATCTCCACATAACACACCGGCTCAAAAGTGCCAGCAAAAGTCATTTTTATCCCCGATTCTAAAGCTGTCATCACATAGGATTCGGGTTTTCCCAGATGTTTAGCTAATTTAGCCGAAAGACTCTGCAAAAGTTGATTAACCGTCTCATCATCGAGGGAGGTGACAGAAGTTTGAATTTTAATTAGAGGCATAGGAAAAATCTCAGCAATATTTTTCTATAATATAGCGTTTCCTGTTCGCAAGAGGTACATTATCGATGTTAAAAAGCTTAATCAGCAAAGGTTTAAGTTTGCCAGACAGGTGTGAGAACCGCTATAAGTACCTTTTTTATCCAGAAAAGCGATCGATGATTGTTTTGATAATTTATCTCAATTAGATGACTGTGATCCCTTCTGTTTTTTAGAAAGGGTTGCCACTTCTGAGCAAGCTTTTCCACAAGCAGAACATATCAACGTTGACGATGGTTGACGCTGGCTAAAACCGAGGAGAACAACCGATCACTATCTAGTCTCTAAAGACAGTTAAGGAGGTACAATTTGGATAGAATCTCAAGCAGGTGAAGGAGCAACTTTTTATTTTACTTGGCATAAAAATCCTCCTAGTTAAACCCCAACTAAGTTGAGAACCGTGGTTTTTCCTCCTCTGTTTTAAGATGAGTTTTGATCCATAAGCGATCAGCTAAAACCAGAGGAGAAGCAGCAATTCAGACTTTAATTGGCGTATTTTTTAGTCAGAATCAGCACAATTATCGGATAGATGTTTTAATTTCTTCCCAAGTAATTATCTGATCGGGATTTCTTTCGTGATCATCAACCTAAAAAGATTTAATTGTGTTCAAAGATTCGGTAACGTGAGCCTTAAAATCTAACATAGAATCAAAAATATGTCTGACGATTCCCTCTTTATCAATGATATAGGTAACTCGTCCGGGGAGGACAAATAAGGTAGCGGGAACACCGAATAATTTCCGCACTCGGTTATCGCTATCACTTAAAAGGGTGAAGGGAAGATTATATTTTTGGGCAAATTGTTGATGAGATTGGGGACTATCGGCACTAATACCAATAACTTCCGCACCTGCATCGGTAAACACTTCGTAACTATCGCGGAAAGCGCAGGATTCTGCGGTACAACCCGGGGTGTCATCTTTGGGATAGAAATAAATGACCAGGGATTTTTTACCGATTAAATCGCTGATATTAACCGTTGTCCCTGTTTGGGAGGGGAGAGAAAAATTAGGAACTCGATCGCCTACTTTTATAGCTGCCATAAGATTAATTAATTGATAGATAATCGTGGATAGGTTGATACTCTACATTCTAACCTTTTTTGGCCTTTTGTTTAGCGCGTTTAGCGGCAGATTTGGCCGCTTTTTCGGTTTCAATGCGTTTTTGTTCGGCTTTTTGTTTTTCTTCGTCTAGTTTTTCTAGATAATAGTGATAATCTCCCGCATAGACAATTAATTCACCATCCCGAATCTCGACAATTTTGTTAGCTACCTGGGAGATAAAATAACGATCATGGGAAACAATTAAAACCGTGCCTTCATAAACTTTTAAAGCCGATTCTAACATTTCCTTGGCGGGAATATCGAGGTGATTAGTGGGTTCATCGAGAATTAATAAGTTAGCGGGAGCAAGTAACATCTTGGCTAAAGCAAGACGCGCTTTTTCGCCACCACTCAAGGATTCTACTTTTTTTAATACCGTTTCCCCACTGAATAAAAATCGCCCCAAAAGACTGCGAACTTCCACATCTTTCCAATCGGGAACTTCATCATGAATGGTATTTAAAACAGTTTTAGTTAGGTCTAAAGCTTCTGCTTGGTTCTGCTCAAAATAACTAGGAATAACGTTATGTTTACCGATTTCAATCGAGCCTTCTGTGGGGGTTTCTAACCCAACAATTAAACGTAAAAGCGTCGATTTTCCCGCCCCATTCGGACCTAAAAACGCCACTCTATCGCCCCTTTCTATTTCCAGATTTGCTCCCAAAAAGAGAATTTTATCATCGTAAATGTGAACAAGATTTTTGATAGTTACCACTTCTCGACCACTACGCACTGCTGGAGGAAACTGGAATTTTAAGGTACGCACATCGGCGATTGGTGCTTCAATTTTTTCCACCTTTTCTAATTGTTTTTCCCGGCTTTTTGCTTGGGTGCTACGGGTGGCACTGGCCCGGAACCGATCGACGAAAACTTGCTGTTTTTCTAGTTCTTTTTGTTGACGTTCGTAGGCACTTAACTGAGCGGATTGTTGTTCATATTTTTGCTGTAGGTAGGCAGAATAATTACCTAGATAAGTGGTAGAAACCCCCCTTTCAGTTTCGACAATTTTGGTACAGAGGCGATCAAGAAATTCCCGGTCGTGGGACACTATGACCATGGGAGTGGTTAAATCCTTGAGGAATTTTTCTAACCATTCAATAGTTTCTAAGTCTAAATGGTTAGTTGGTTCATCGAGGAGTAAAATGTCGGGAGTTTGCAGGAGAATTTTGCCTAAACTCATCCGCATTTGCCAACCACCACTAAAGGAGCTTACCAAGCGATCACCGTCATCAATAGTAAAGCCCATTTCTGGTAAAATCTTCTCGATGCGTGCTTCTAATCCGTAACCATCTAATGCCTCAAATTGTCTTTGTAGGCGATCTAATTGATGAATTAAGCGATCTAATTCTTCAGGGTCAGCTTTTTCCATCTGCTGGGGAATTTCTATTAGTTGATGGTGGACTTGATTCGCTTCTTTAAACACCGTCCAAAATTCCTCGCGTACCGTCCGACGGGGATCCACTTCAAATTCTTGGGTAAGATAGCCGATATGGAGACTGGTAGGACGGATGATCTCCCCGGCGGTGGGTTCCACTTCCCCCATAATAATCTTCAGTTGGGTGGATTTTCCGGCCCCATTGACTCCCACCAACCCGATGCGATCGCCAGTTTTTACTTCCCAAGTGACATCTTTTAACACTTCTCCCGTTGGGTAAATCTTACTAATTTTCTCTAGTCGTAGCATCGCTGATTTTTCTCCAGTCCTAGGCAATTGAGGCAGTCCGCCTTTATTGTAACATTTAGTTAAGCTTTATCTAGTCTTGGTCAAGTTTTCTCGATTGAGCCACCTGACAGTATTTTTGATCTGAAAGAGATAATAATGTTTAATCCCTACCCCATAAAAAAAGAAACAGCTAGTTTCATCACCAAAGATGGAATTAGTTTAGCTGCCGATATTTATCGTCCCGATAGTAGGGAATTTTTTCCCATTTTACTAATGCGACAACCCTACGGAAAAGCGATCGCTTCCACGGTGGTTTATGCCCATCCTAGCTGGTATGCAAGTCAGGGTTATATTGTAGTAATTCAGGATGTGCGGGGACGGGGAAACTCGACGGGAAATTTTAATTTATTTGCCCATGAAATTAGCGACGGATTAGAAACTATTGAATGGGTTTTAACTATTTCTAATAATACGGGTGTGGTGGGAATGTATGGTTTTTCCTATCAGGGAATGACCCAATTATATGCGGCTGCTAATGGTCACGGTTCTTTAAAAACTATTTGCCCAGCGATGATTGCTCACGATTTATATCGAGATTGGGGTTATGAAAATGAAGCATTTAATTTACAATATAATCTCGCTTGGTCAATACAATTAGCTGCGGAAACAGCTAGATTAAAAGGGGACGAAACTGCCTATCAAAAACTCTGGGTAGCTTCCCGAAATTTACCCCTTTTTGATCCTATTGCAGCCTCTCCCCAAATTTTACAGGATTTAGCCGCCGATTCTTTTTATCACGATTGGATTACTCGTTATCTTCCCGATGACTATTGGCAAAATTTATCACCGCAACACCTTTTAAAAAATATCGATTTGCCGATGTTACATATCGGGGGTTGGTTCGATCCTCATCTCCGGGGAACTTTGAGTTTATACCAAGAAATGCAAAGTCGTTCTATTTATCCCCAACGGCTAATTATTGGTCCTTGGACTCATCTACCCTGGGGGAGAAAAGTAGGAGAGATAGATTATGGTCAAGAGGCAATTAGTCCTGTGGATAAAATGCAGCTGCAATGGTTTGATTATTTCTTAAAAGGTCAGGAAACGGAGTTATTAAAAAATCCTCCCCTGTATCTATTTCAAATGGGGTCTAATCAATGGCAATATCTGGAAAAGTTTCCCAGAGAAAATCAGCAAATTTATTATCTTGCTAGTCAAGGTTTAGCCAATCTGCGCGAGGATGAGGGGAAATTAAGCGCGATTTTGTTAGAACCTGCGATCGAGGATATCATAGTTCACGATCCTTGGCGACCAGTGCCATCTTTAGGAGGTCATAGCGCCCTACCGGGGGGAATATTCGACCGCACCATGCTAGACTGTCGCAGTGATGTGATTACCTACACTTCTCCCCCTCTAGAGAAGGATTTAACGATTTTGGGTAGTCCCCGTCTGGATTGTTATTGTCAAGCAGATGCGGTTAGTTTCGATATCTGCGCGGTGGTTTCTCAAGTTACCCCCGATGGTCGAGTTTTTAATATCACTCAGGGTTATAAACGGGTAAATAATCCCGAATCATCCCTAAATATGGCCATGCAGGCTACTTTTATCACTATTCCTCAAGGTCATAGCTTGCGTTTGAGTCTCAGTGCCTCTTGCTTTCCTGCACATCCCGTCAATGCGGGGACCGGCAGCTATCCCCACCAGAGTCGAGCGATCAATTTTTCTACTATCACAATTAAGGTTTTTTGTCAAGGAAATTTTCCTGCAAAATTGCTATTACCTTTAGTCGGGGAAAGCTAAACCGCTGCGGGGATCACGAATGTATAAACCTAACACCAGCGAGGAGATAACCGTATCCCAGACGGGGGTGAATTTGTCCGCATCATCGACCCAATAATCCATAGTAATTAAACATTGAACCCCGGAACCAATACCCACGGCAATGCGCGAATAAGCGGGACGATTTTCTTGGGGGTCGATGAATTGAATTTGCACCCAAACAATGCGGACAGTTTGACGTTTTTCTTGGATAACTTCGCCGATTTCGTGAGGATTGCGGCTATCTTCACGAGCTAACTTTTTGACCATTCCTTTTAGGGGTAATTCTTTCCAATCTCCGGGGGGAAGTAAATTATAGGAAACCTCTAAACGACAATCATCATCGGGGGGTTTTCTATCTAAAAAACGAAAGGAATTATCATCGGGTTCAAAATGCCAATCTTGAGGAACTTCAAAGCGCACTGCACCGCGACCAGCTACAAAAATACTGTTACCCGGACTAGATTTCCAGTTATGATCTGGATTTAAGTCGAGGGTTTCTTTAATCCATTGCAGATTGTGTTTTTTGGATTTAGCCATAGGGATAATCCTGCGGTAAGAATCGGACTATAGCTATCATTATACAGGCTTTTTCCTGAGAATTAAATAGGGTGCATCTCACTTTTGTAAATCTACTAAGTAAAACGTAGGGTGCGTTACTAACGCACCACCTATCATCAACTAAGTAGCCAGTTACAATCAAAGAACAGGAACTGAATCTCACTTTCGTAAATCTACTAAGTTGGGATTTTTAAAGGGAAACTCTCTTTTAAAATTGGGCGTTACTTCCGATTTTATCACTCAATCCAAGCTTTTGGGGGTTCTACCCCCCAAACCCCCCGTTGGGGTCGTGGCGCCGCCCCCAAACCCCCCGCGCATTAGTTTTTCGGTGGGATGCTTAGACGCGATTGTTCATATTTTTGTACCAATTTAAGAGTCACTGATAATTGCTGATTGTCGGTATTTCTGCAAATGTTGAGATGCACCCACCAAAACTTCTATCCTCACCCTTAGGATAACTGCTGCATAATTCTTAGAAATCCCACAGCACAGGATTATCATCCAAGAAATCAGTTACCTGTTTACCAATATTATCAATTAATTTTAGGTCTTCTGGGGTTAAATTAATTGTCATTGCTTGAGCGTTATTAACTGCTTGAGCGGCATTTCTTACCCCAGCAATTGCATTAGTTTGAGGTTGCTTGATTAACCAAGCAAGAGATAATTGAGCTAGGGAACAATGATAGCGGTTAGCAATCGGTTCTAATTGATTTAAAGCCGCTTGTACCCTCTGAAAGTTTTCGCCATGAAAGAGTTTATTTTTAATTCTATGATCCTCTGCTGCCAACTGATAACCATTTCTAAATTTTCCTGTTAATAAACCTTGGGCAAGGGGAGAATAGGCTAGAATAGAAATATTATTTTCTATACAATAGGGCATAATTTCCTTTTCTACCGAGCGCCAAAAGAGAGAATAGGGAGGTTGAATACTCTCAATTCTGCCGTATTGACGAGCTTCTTCCAGTTGAGAGCGGGAGAAATTGGAAACCCCTATAGCGCGAATTTTTCCCTGTGCTTTCAGATAATTAAGAGCAGCCATAGTTTCAGAAATAGGCACTATTTCCGTGTTCCATGAGCCACTAGGCCAATGAATTTGATAAAGATCGATATAATCAGTTTGGAGGTTTTTTAAAGAGCGATCACAAGCGGCGATAACTTCCTCGTATTTGAGGTGATTAGCAAAGACTTTCGTGGCATAAATTACCTGTTCTCGCACATCGGCCAAAGCTTGAGCGACAATCGATTCCGAGTGACCTTCCCCGTAGATTTCGGCTGTATCTATAGTGGTAATTCCTGCCTCAAAAGCGGCACGAATAGCCCTAATACTTTCCTTATCTTCAATACCTGCCCACATCTTTTTTCCTGCTTGCCAAGTACCCACGAGAAGGGGAGTAATTTCTATATTAGTCTGACCGAGATAGCGTTTTTGCATAACAGTTTTTTTGATGGGTTAAGTATGCTTAGGGTTTTAGTCGAGTTTAGGGTTTAAAATCTGAGCTAAAGAGGACTAAAGTGACAAGGATAAAAACCTTTACCAGTAGGGGTGTAAAGAACAAACTTAATAAGCCACAAAAAAGACCTAATAAGCAGGTACTGAGGCTAATTATTTCGCCGTGAACATTGTAGCTAATCGACAGGGAGATTAGGGCTAGAGTAAGGAGAAAAATCATAGTTTTCTTTCCTGAGTCTCTTGAGCAGAAAAGCCGTGACTGCTCACGACTTTTCGCCGTTTCTATATCTATTATTAGCTCGATTACTTAGCTAATGACATCGGGTTAAAGTAAACTTTTTTAACGGAAAAGATTAAAAAATCCGTTGAAGAGGCCTGTCAGACCGGTAAAGGGACTTAAAACCGTGCCAAGGGTGTCGGTGGCAGAGGCCAGATTGCTACGATGAACCACCACCACATCATTATTGCGGAGAATCGGGTTAGTTTTCTCGTTGATACCCTGGGAAAAATCGACGTTAATTGAGGTTTTGGTGACGGTTCCGTTAGGATTGAGACGAATTAATTCCACTGTGGACTGATTGGCCCGACGCTTATCAAAGTCTCCTGCGGTTAAAATTGCCTGATTGAGGGGGGTATTGGGAGGAACTTCAATTGTTCCCGGTTTTTTCACCTCCCCGACCACTTTCACGTTAATGGTTTTAGGGGCAAAACTGGCCGATGCTAGGGTTTCTGATTCCTTGGCCGAGATTTCAGTCGCGGTGGGGATAATCACCGTATCACCTTCTTGAAGAAAGATATCGCCGGTCATATCACCTTTTTCGAGTAAACTCCACAGATCTACCGGGATTTTCTGTTGGGAACCGTCACGAGTATAACGCAGCACTTGCACCTGTCGGATATCGGCGAGGGGTTTGATGCCTCCCGCTTGTTGGATAGCTTGGGTTAGTCGGGCCGGTTTCCTGGTACCGCCGCGCTCTTGTTCATTATTATTGTTATTGTTATTGTTGGGACTGGGGACAATACGATGGGACCCCGGACGATAAACTTCTCCCACCACAGTAACATTAATTTCTCGATCGCTATCTAGTCCAAAATTGGCATCGGCTAATTGATTGACTTCCCCGACGCTAAGGGTCGTTTTAGTGGGAATAACGATGCTATCGCCATCTCTAAGGCTAATATCTTGGGTTGTATCGCCTTTTTGGATTAATTGCCAGAGATTGGCTTGAATTAGCTGTTCTTGTCCCTTGAGGTTGCGTCGGATTTGAACTTGACCAATATCGGCCACCGTAGTCACTCCCCCCGCTTGCCGGATTATTTCGGTCAATAGGGGCGTTTTTTGGCTTTGTTCGGGGTTAATTGTATAAGTACCCGGACGATTGACTTCCCCCGCGATGGCGATTTGCAGAGGCCGGGGGGTGAGAACGCTAACAGTAACCACGGGACGTTTGAGATAGGTGGTGTAACGTTTGGCCAGGGTTTGGCTGGCTTCGGTGACGGTCATTCCCTCCACTTTGACGCTACCAATCAGAGGTAAAGTTAGGGTTCCATCGGCTAAAACAAGGAAATCGCCGCTTAAATCCGCGACTTGGTAGATGGTGACGCGCACTTTATCCCCTTCTCCTAGGGTATAATCTTTGCTTTCTGCGGGGATAGGGGCAATTGCTTCTTTAGGGGGTGCAGCACTACTAGGAGGAGTAGCTTGGACTGGGCGAGCCTCTAAGGAAGTTAGAGGGGCAATAGTGCCGATAATTAATAGATAACGCAGTGATTTGCTGATTAAATGCTGTAATTGGCTGCTATTTAACATGATCAATAGGATTAATTTTATTGCTAACATTGGCGATCAGTGTAGCACAAATAGTCGATCGCCTATGGAAACCCCTTGTAATATCGTATCTATCGAGAGTTACCGCTAACTGTAAGATGGTTTTAACGATTGCCTGTATGTAAAGGGGTATATTAATTTTATGACAGCTACTAGCACAATTCCCGATTTTTGTCAAGGGATAAAATATTTTTGGGGTTCCTTACCCGAATTTGATAAATATGCAGGAAAAGCCGCTATCGCTGAGGGAAAAACTGCTATTATTGCTCCTAATGACCCGAATGCTATCTATCAAACCCTCCTAGCCGCCGATGCTTTGCGTTACCTCACCCTACAAATCACCGCTACCAAAGAATCGGGACACCCCGGCGGTTTTGCCAGCGCTGCCGACGTAATTGCCTCTTTGATGATGTTAGGCCAGAAAAATATCTTCACCGAAGTGGGCCATCATGCCCCCGGTTTTTATAGTAACGTCTTTCTTGATCGCTCTCTCGAAGCCATGGGCATCAGCAACGTCACCGAATTGGGAGAACGTTTTCGGGAAAAACACGGACTTTTAGGGCATCTTTCTGGACAAATCCCCGGACTGCTCGGGCCGGCCGGTCCTTTGGGCCAAGGCCAACATTTCGCCATGGCAGCGGCCAAATTACACCCTAATACCCTTTTCCCTGTGACTATCGGGGATGGTGGTTTAGGAGAACCCTACATCATGAGTAGTTTTGGTCATTTTCACACTGCTTATCCCGAAATTACCAATTTTCTGCCGATTTTAGTCTGGAATGGCTATTCCCAAGAACACCATAGCATGGTGTCCCTGAAAACTAACGCCGAAATGGAAGCCTATTGGCGCGGTAATGGTTTCGAGGAAGTGATTTTAATTAATGCTAAAGACTTCGATGATGCTAATCAAAATGGGGAATATGTAGATAGCACCAAATTCTCTTTTAACCAGCGTCTGGAGTTCATGAAAGCGGTGTTAATAGCCACGGATAAAGCCGCCCAATTAGCCCTAGGTGGTAAACTAACGGTGATCATTATTAAACAACTGAAAGGGGCGGGAGTTCACAAACGGGGAGCGGCTTCCCATAATCTTTATCCGGGAGATTCTCTAGAAAAAGATTATATCGTTGCTGCCTTACAAGAACGCGCTTTACCCCCTGAAGCTTGGGCAATTGTTCGTACCAATTTCGAGCGCTCTGGAGGGGGTCCGGCAGCGGAAACAGTGGTAACGGAAAAAGTTCTCCCGCTGCCGGATTTAGGAACCTTACCGATGACGGAATATACTGTGGGTGGCGATAAAAAAGTGGCCACCACTGCTATGGGGGAATTAGTGGTAGCTGTGGGTAAAGCTGACCCCAATTTTGTTGTCACTAATGCTGATGGTAATGCCGCTTCGGGAATTAATAATATTAACGTCGGTTTAAAGATTATTCACCCCACCAGCGATGATACCTATTTCCAGAGTCCTAAAGGTCAAGTTTATGAGCCTTTAAGCGAGGATGCCTGTGCTGGATTAGCCGTTGGTTTATCTCTCTTGGGAGCGCGGACTTTATGGTGTTCCTACGAGTCTTTTGCTATAAATGGTTTACCGATTTGGCAGACTGTAACCCAAGCGATGGCCGAGTTACGTCGTCCCACCCCTTCTACTATTACTTTATTCACCGCCGGAGCCTTGGAGCAAGGACGTAATGGTTGGACACACCAACGCCCAGAGATTGAAAATTATTTCGCTGCTATGATGCGAAATGGTAATATTTTCCCTCTCTTTCCCTGCGATGCTAACAGTATTCAAGTCTGCTATGAATGGGCGTTAGGAACTAGCAATAAAGGCATTACAATCACCGCTAGTAAATCGCCTTTACCGGTGCGAACCAGCTTTGAGCAAACTCGTCAAGCTTTGGAAAAAGGCGGCGTAATTCTCCACGAATCGGAAGGCAGCAAAAAAGTCGTTTTTGCCGTCATTGGTGATATGACTTTATTACCCGTCTTTGAGTCTGCACAACAGTTAGAAGCAGCAGGAATCGGGGTAAAAATCGTCTCGGTAATTAATCCCCGTCGTCTCTATCGTCCTAGCGATGTGATGAGTGAAACTAGCTCGGAAGCTGATAATAATTTCCTCGATGATGCTGGTTTTGACAGTCTCTTTGCTGGTGATGCTTTAATCGGAGTAACCGGTGGTACAAGCGCCATGTTAGAACCGATTATGTTACGCAGTAATGCGCGTCGGGATGTCTTCGCTTGGAAACGGGGAGAAACCACCGCCAGCGCCGGGGAAATTATGGCCTATAATGGTTTAACTGCCAATGCTTTAACTACCCGTGCTACCCAGTTATTAGGCTAAGTTCCCAGTCAGTTTTTTTGATTATTCCCTACTTTCTTTGATTGGAAAATAGGGATTTTTTTCTGGTCACTTTTGCCAACGGGGTAAACTTTTAATAATTTTCCATAGGCGAGGATATTGGAGGGATAGATAGCGCTTAATATGGGATTTTAAACTAACTAAATCCTGAGATTCTTTCAGTTCTCTATCTTGATAAAAACGAATTAAATCATCCCGTCTTTTCAGTAAAATTTTAATTTGTTGGTAATCTTCCGAGCTTAAAACTTGATGGGGTTGAATATTTTCTGGCAGCGGGCGCGGGATGTAAAAAGTTGTATGAGATGGTGATAATTCCTCGGCTGGACGTTCTTTACTATAGAGATAGATAGAAAGAGATTTACGCGATAAATGCCGTTGATTTTCTGGTAAATTAATCTGAGAAAATCCATGCCATGAATGTTCATTAGTTTCAAAAATAAGACAACGATTAAAGATAGGTACAAAAGATTTAATCTTATTTTCTTCTGGTTGACGAGGATTGGAATGTAACTCTAGATTTCCTCCCCAATCTGCTTGCCATTGGGGATTTAAATAGATTAATAAATTCAAGCGGCGATGATACCAGTGACGCTCATCGAGGTTAAAATCAATGTGAGGGTCTAATTCTTGACCGTGTAAATTTTCATGGGTTCCACCCCCATAAAAACTAGGGTCTGGAATTAAATTATCAATACCGGTTAATTGGGAAATTAACTCTAAAAACTCTTGAGCTTGAACGTAGCAGCCAAACTGTTGATAAACACCCCCCAAACCGATTAAATCCTCATTAACCGCCTTCCCGCCAACTTTTCCTAACTCACTAATAGCTTTTTGCGAATTAAAACTGGGAAAATTTTCTAGCAAAATTTGCGCTTGCTCCCTCACTAAAAAATTATCGATGACCAAATGCTTAAACGGTTGCGCTGTCTCAAAATCTTGACGATAGACAGGAGATTTCTCATAAACAAGGGGATTAATAAACATTAGACAGCTTTTTTGTTGGTATGATGAATTGTAGCAATCAAACTGACAAAATAAAGATTAACTCTCCTATTGACCTCATCGCCTATGGACTGGTGGCACAAACTCAAAGATAATCCTCTCGCTCGTTGGGGAGCAGTTTTACTGTTAATCTTCTATTTAAGCGTAATGGCGGCGGATTTTGTCGCTCCCTACTCTCCCTACTCCTCCCAACCCGGTCAGTCTCTCCTACCCCCCACCCCAATCTTTTGGCGCTCGCAGTCGGGAAGTAACAAGGGTGAGTGGATTGGCCCCCACGTCTATCCCACCACTCAAAGTGCTATTAATATAGAAACTGGTGAGCGGAAGCTAATTAGAGATTTTAACAAACCCTTGCCGCTGCGTCTCTTGGTTCAGGGTGAAACCTATAATTTCGGTCAAATTCGCCTACCTTTGCCGCCAAAATGGAAGGAAGTAACTTTATTCCCCGGTATTCCTTTTGATATCCATCTGTTCGGGGTCATCGGCGATGGTAGAATCAATATATTGGGAACTGACGAATCGGGACGCGATAGTTTTAGTCGCCTGATTTTCGGAGGCAGAATTAGTTTATTTATCGGTTTGGTCGGGATTTTAATTTCTTTCCCTATTGGTTTATTTGTCGGTGGCATTTCTGGCTATTTTGGCGGTTGGTTAGATGCGATTTTAATGCGTTTTGTGGAAGTTTTAATGACTATCCCCGGCATATATTTACTCGTGGCCCTAGCAGCGGTTTTACCCGCAGGATTAACCAGCACCCAGCGCTTTTTATTAATCGTCCTGATTACTTCTTTTATCAGTTGGTCGGGATTAGCGCGAGTAATTCGCGGTCAAGTTTTATCCCTGAAAGAACAGGAATTTATTCAGGCTGCTAAAGCTATGGGAGCAAAACCTCTTTATATTATTCTGCGTCATGTGCTGCCCCAAACTGCTAGTTATATCATTATTTCCGCTACGTTAGCCGTGCCGGGATTTATCGTGGCCGAATCGGTTTTAAGTTTAATTGGTTTGGGAATTCAACAACCGGATCCTAGTTGGGGAAATATGCTTTCTTTGGCTACCAATGCCTCAATTATTGTTCTACAACCCTGGTTAATTTGGCCACCTGCTTTGTTAATTATTCTCACCGTTTTAGCTTTTAATTTACTCGGTGATGGTTTACGCGATTCTCTAGATCCTCGCAATTTAGAGAGATAATTTAGCCATTATCAGTTATCAGTTATCAGTTATCAGTTCACTGATAACTGATAAGTCTCCCCACTCCCCCACTTCCCATTATGAATAAAATCAGTAAAACCTTTAATAATTTCGCCGATGGTTTAGTGATTTATAGTCAAAGATACGGGAAAATAAGCTGGTTAATATTTTTAATTATCTTTGCTTGTATCATGACGATAACCTTTAATTTTCCCGCACAATCGACCAATCAAACCCAAGAAAAACCCGAAATTCGTGGAGTTTGGTTAACTAATATCGATAGTGAGGTATTATTTAAACGGGAAACCCTAAAAGATGCCCTTGATAGGTTGGCCGATTTAAACTTTAACACTATTTATCCCACGGTCTGGAATTGGGGTTATACACTCTATCCTTCTAGGGTAGCAGAAAAAGTGACAGGACGAGCGATCGATCCTCATGAATCTTTAAAAAATCGCGACTTTTTAAAGGAAATAATTAGCCAAGGTCATCGGAAAAAATTAAGAATTATTCCCTGGTTTGAATTTGGTTTTATGGCTCCTGCGGATTCAGAATTAGCCAAACGACATCCCGATTGGTTAACCCAAAGACAGGATAAAAGTGTGATTTGGTGGGAAGGAAAAGTGCATCAACGGGTGTGGTTAAATCCCTTACATCCGCAAGTACAAAACTTTATTACGGATTTAGTCAGCGAGATTATTACTAACTACGATATAGAAGGAATTCAGTTTGATGATCATTTTGGTTATCCCACCGATTTTGGCTATGATGAAACCACGATTAAACTCTATCAAAGGGAACATTCTGGACAATTACCACCGCAAGATTACCAAGATAAAGCATGGATTCAATGGCGGGCCGATAAAATTACTGACTACATGAATAGTTTAGCCCAGACGATTAAAAAGCACCAACCTAGAGCGATTATTTCCCTATCTCCTAATCCCTACACTTTCTCCCTAGAATCCTATCTTTTAGATTGGCAAAAATGGCAACAAAAAAACTTGATTGATGAATTAATAATACAAGTGTATCGAACTGATATGAACGCCTTTGACCTGGAATTATCCCAACCAGAATTACAACAAGCTAGAGAATCTATCCCCGTAGCTATTGGGATTTTATCTGGTTTAAAAGGTCGTCCGATTCCGATGGTTAATATTACTCAACAAGTGGAAAAATCGAGACAACAAAATTTTGGTGTTTCTTTCTTTTTCTACGAAACTTTATGGAATATCAGCAATGAATCTCCTTCCTATCGACGCAGGATTTTTCGGGAAATACTCCAGTCTGCTAATCCTAGCTAAAATGGCTGACTTTAAGCGAAATTATCGCCCTAACCTGGCTATAGTTTCTTAAGTTTATCTTTAAATTAAGAAAAAGCAGCAGGGAGAAACTAAAATCGCTAGAATGAAAAAAGACTCTCCCTTATCACTTTATCCATGCTGATCAGACATAACCGAAGCTCGATCGCTAAACCTATTTTACTGTTTCTTGGCTGCCTTGTGATCGGGGAGTTGGGGGTGTTAGTGGTGGCCAATAGCCTCTGGTTTACCGAGATGGGTTATTTAAACACTTTCCTGAAACAATTATCTTGGCAACTAGGATTAGGTTGGGGAAGTGCGATTCTTTCTCTACTCTTTATTTTTACTAATTTACGTTTAGCCCAGCGTTTTCGTTGGCAAAAACCCAAAGAAGATAGTTATCCTCTTAGTCCTCAATCTCCTAGTATTAATTTACTCGGCCTTTTGATTATCACAACGGGAATTGGAGCTTGGATTGGGTCAATGTTATTGTATTACAGTAAACTAGCCCTCAGTCTCTGGACACCAGATTTTAATCTCCCTAACCTTAGTTCTTCCCTAAGTTCTCCTCTGGAAATAGTTTGGATTAGGCAAGTATTAACTGATATTTCCAGTAATTTGTGGCAAGGGTTAATTATCGCTCTTTTAGTCTTGGGATTATTAATTAAAACCGAGTATTTTTTGAGAATAATATCTATAGTATTTACTGTAATGCTATCTTTTATTATTGCTGGGCAGTGGGCGAATTTTTTAAAATATTTTTATGGTGTTCCTTTCAATATTAACGATCCTCAATACGGGAATGATTTAGGTTTTTATATCTTTCAATTACCCCTGTGGCAGTTACTAGAATTATGGCTCGGTGGTGTGGGAATATATACTCTTTTTGCTGTTATTTTAACCTATCTTTTTTCGGGTAATAGTCTTTCTCTGGGAACATTTCCGGGGTTTTCCCGTCCGCAACTGCGTCATTTATACGCCCTGTGGAGTGGGTTAATGGGGCTGCTAGTATTACACCATATTATTCAGCGTTACCTGCTACTTTACTCTCCGGAAGGGGTAGTTTATGGTGCGGGTTATATCGATGTTCATGTTGGTCAATTTATTGAAATTATTCTGGGAATTATTGCAGGAATAACCTCTATATGGTTAGGAGAAAAAGCATTATTTGCTAAAATAAACCGTCGCAAATTATACAAAACTGCCAAGAAAAAGTTGGTATTTTCCCCCTACTTAGTTCCTGTATTTCTCTATTTAATTGTTTGGATAAGTGGCACAATTATCAGTGGACTATTGCAAAGGACTGTCGTACAACCGAATGAGTTGGTGAGAGAAAGACCCTATATTGAAAGAAGTATTCAATCCACAAGAGCGGCTTTTTACTTAGATAGAATTGATGCCCAAGTTTTCGATCCACAGGCCGAATTAAATGCCGAAGTTTTAGAGAGAAACCATCTAACTATCGATAATATTCGTCTTTGGGACACCAAACCACTGCTAGAAACTAACCGACAATTACAGCAAATTCGCTTATATTATAAATTCCCCGATGCTGATATTGATCGCTATCAAGTGCGAGTAGGATCGCATCAAAACATCGAGGAACGTCCAATATCCGAAAAACAACAGACCATTATTGCCGCTAGAGAATTAGATTATAGTGCGGTTCCCACTTCTGCTAATACTTGGGTGAATAAACATCTCGTTTATACCCACGGTTATGGGTTCACTCTTTCCCCGGTTAATTTAGTCGCTGCCGGGGGTTTACCCTACTATTTTGTCAAAGATATCGGCACAAATAAAGACGAAGGAGCTCTACAAACCTCTAGCGAATTAATTGATTATAGTATTCCCATTGGTAAACCCCGCATTTACTACGGGGAATTAACTAATAATTATGTGATTACTCCCACCACCGTAGAAGAATTGGATTTTCCTAGCGGGGATGGAAATGTCTATAATACCTACGATGGTAAGGGAGGAATCCTAGTGGGGACGGGGTGGAGACGTTGGCTATTTGCCCTTTATCTGCGGGATTGGCAAATGTTATTTAGCCAAGATTTTACTCCCGAAACTCGCTTATTAATGCGTCGTGATGTCCAAAATCGTGTGCAAACTATTGCCCCTTTTTTAAGTTATGATCGCAACCCCTATTTAGTAGCGGCAGATGTGGGCGATAGTAGTAGTAAATTACATTGGATTATTGATGCTTACACTATCAGCGATCGCTATCCCTATTCTGACCCGGGTAAAGATAAATTTAACTATATTCGCAATTCGGTCAAAGTGGTAGTGGATGCCTATCATGGAACGGTGAATTTCTATGTTGCCGATGAAAATGATCCAATTATTCAGACGTGGAGTAAAATCTTTCCTCATCTCTTTAAATCTTTAGCAGAAATGCCGAAAACTCTCCGCAGTCATATCCGTTATCCTGAAGATTTATTTAGTACCCAAGCAGAAAGATTGTTAACCTATCACATGACCGATCCGCAAGTATTTTATAATCGGGAGGATCAATGGGAAATTCCCCTAGAAATTTACGGCACGGAACCCCAGGCTGTATCACCCTATTATTTAATCATGAAACTGCCCGATTCCGACAAAGAAGAATTTATTCTCCTCCATCCCTATACTCCCTCTAGTCGGCAAAATTTAATCGCTTGGTTGGCAGCTCGTTCAGATGATAGAGAGTATGGTAAGTTATTGCTCTATCAATTTCCTAAACAAAGGTTAGTGTACGGACCGAATCAAATTGAGGCTTTAATTAACCAAGATCCAGATATTTCTCAACAGATTTCCCTTTGGAATCGGGACGGTTCTAAAGTTTTGCAAGGACACCTATTAATTATTCCCATTGAACAATCGCTGCTTTATGTAGAACCTTTGTATCTAGTGGCAGACCAAAATAGTGTCCCGACAATCGCTAGAGTAACAGTTGCTTATCAAAATAAAATTGTCATGGAACCAACCTTGAAGGAAGCTTTAGAAAAGCTATTCTCAGGCCATCAGAGTTAAATTGCCGCTAATTTGGCCACAAATTAGCAAGAAAGCTGAAATATCCCCGAATTTGCCCAGAAAATTGCCTGCTCTGGTTAATCAGCCAATTTTAAAATCCAGTATCATCAAAGGATTGAGTTATTCTTTTAATTGGAAAAGTGGGCAATTAATTCTGTGCGAGATGAATTAATTATTAAAGGGGTAAACTCCTCCACTGGTAATAATAAAATGCGATCAATGATCAGGGACAAATCTGGGTCTAAATTACCAAAACGAGCTTTCAATAAATTTTCTATCACCAGACGTTCTCCCTGTTGAAGACCCTGTTGAAGACCCTGTTGAAGACCCTGTTGAAGACCCTGTTGAAGACCCTGTTGAAGACCCTGTTGAAGACCCTGTTGAAGACCCTGTTGAAGACCCTGTTGAAGACCCTGTTGAAGACCTTGTTGAAGACCTTGTTGAAGACCTTGTTGACGGCCAGCATCCAGTTCTTCCTGAAGACGGGAAGTGTATAAAGGTGATAATCTCATAATTAACTCTCTGTCCTCCTGTTCAAGCTCTTGATCGTTAGTTAAAGAAGTTCTCAAGTTTAATAATAATTCTAGAGCATTTACCCGAAAAGGATGATCCTCTGGTAACGATTCTAGCTCATCGATCGCCCTTGCTTGTACTTTTCCCCGGCCTAAAATTCTTAACCAGAGAGTTGCTTCTGTTGGGGGTAATTGATGGATAACGGTGATTGCCGTGCGTAAAGAGGGAGCTAAAAAATAGATACCCTCCCCCCAATTCTCCTCATCTAATTTAGCTCCGAATCCTTCTAACAGTTGCGAGGAAGCGGTGGGAGTCAAAATCCAGAGACGGGGGATTTCTCCATCGTTAACATTCGTTTTCTGACGATTTGCTCGACGATTAATTTCTCCTTCCACTTCCAACAGTTTTAACAGACAAGTCCTAATTTCTGTAGCAGTGACAGGATTGCGAAAGGGTTCAAATAAACAGGGATTAATCGCCATTTTTCCCAGTAATCCTAGCAGTTCTCTCGGATTATTATCGAGAATCTGGGGTGAAAACCAGACATCGATTTCTCGTACTTCTCCTCGTACAACCCGTGCCGATTTTACTTCTCCCAGAGAAGATAATAATTCTTCGAGATAATCTTTAGCAAACTGGTCATGAATAAATCTAGTCATAGGTTTATCTAACGTGATTTAATAATTTAGGCTCTTTGGTTTGTGTTATGCAATGGACGGGGGTTATAAGGGATGGAACCCTTATATAGAAAGGCATTTAGCGATTTTTGTTAATTATTTTCGATCTAGAGCGAACTAATCAATTAAGTCTTTTACCAGATAAGGATTTAGTCGATTTATGCCCCCCTATCGAACCATACCAAGTAACGAAGAGCCATAATTTATCTCGCAATTGCTTAATCCGAAATATCCCCGAATTTGCCCAGAAAATTGCCTGCTCTGGTTAATCAGCCAATTTTCAAATCCACTATCATCAAAAGATTGAGTTATGCTTTCAATTAGAAAAGTGGGCAATTAATTCTGTGCGAGATGAATTGAGTATTAAAGGGGTAAACTCCTCCACTGGTAATAATAAAATGCGATCGATGATTACGGACAAATCTGGGTCTAAATTACCAAAACGAGCTTTCAATAAATTTTCTACCACCAGACGTTCTCCTTGTTGAAGACCCTGTTGAAGACCCTGTTGAAGACCCTGTTGAAGACCCTGTTGAAGACCCTGTTGAAGACCCTGTTGAAGACCCTGTTGAAGACCTTGTTGACGGCCAGCATCCAGTTCTTCCTGAAGACGGGAAGTGTATAAAGGTGATAATCTCATAATTAACTCTCTGTCCTCCTGTTCAAGCTCTTGATCGTTAGTTAAAGAAGTTCTCAAGTTTAATAATAATTCTAGAGCATTTACCCGAAAAGGATGATCCTCTGGTAACGATTCTAGCTCATCGATCGCCCTTGCTTGTACTTTTCCCCGGCCTAAAATTCTTAACCAGAGAGTTGCTTCTGTTGGGGGTAATTGATGGATAACGGTGATTGCCGTGCGTAAAGAGGGAGCTAAAAAATAGATACCCTCCCCCCAATTCTCCTCATCTAATTTAGCTCCGAATCCTCCTAACAGTTGCGAGGAAGCACTGGGAGTCAAAATCCAGAGACAGGGGATTTCTCCATCGTTAACATTCGTTTTCTGACGATTTGCTCGACGATTAATTTCTCCTTCCACTTCCAACAGTTTTAACAGACAAGTCCTAATTTCTGTAGCAGTGACAGGATTGCGAAAGGGTTCAAATAAACAGGGATTAATCGCCATTTTTCCCAGTAATCCTAGCAGTTCTCTCGGATTATTATCGAGAATCTGGGGTGAAAACCAGACATCGATTTCTCGTACTTCTCCTCGTACAACCCGTGCCGATTTTACTTCTCCCAGAGAAGATAATAATTCTTCGAGATAATCTTTAGCAAACTGGTCATGAATAAATCTAGTCATAGGTTTATCTAACGTGATTTAATAATTTATCTCGCAATTGCTTAATCCGATCACGATATTTAGCTGCTGACTCGAATTCTAGATTTTTCGCCGCTTCTTTCATTTGCGCTTCTAGTTGTTGAATTAATTCGGGAATTTGTTCTAAAGAAAGTTCTTCTATATTCTCACAAACCTGCTCTAATTGTTGGGAATTTAGACGACGGGAAATATCCAGAAAAGCCAAAATTGAATTACTCGACCTTTTAACAATCGGTTGCGGAATAATCCCATGTTTTTGGTTATATTCCTCTTGAATAGCTCGCCGTCTCTTAGTTTCTTCGATCGCATTAATCATACTATTAGTGAGATTATCTCCGTAAAGAATTGCCTGACCGCGAATATGACGAGCAGCCCGGCCAATAGTTTGAATTAAAGAGCGGGTAGCCCTTAAAAATCCTTCCTTATCTGCGTCTAAAATCGCCACTAGAGACACTTCCGGCAGGTCTAACCCCTCGCGAAGCAAATTCACCCCGATCAGCACGTCAAAGACCCCTTCTCGCAGGTCTTGGATAATTTCAATCCGTTGAATTGATTGAATTTCTGAATGTAGATATCTAACTTTAATTCCCCTTTCTTGCAAGTATTCGGTTAAATCTTCGGCCATGCGTTTGGTTAAAGTGGTAATCAAAACCCGTTCATTTAACCGCACTCGCTCCTTAATTTCCCCTAATAAATCATCCACTTGTCCCTCGGTTGGTCGCACAAAAATCTCTGGGTCTAAAACTCCCGTCGGTCGGATAATTTGTTCAACAATGTGATTTTCTGACTGTTCTAATTCCCAATCTCCCGGAGTGGCCGAAACAAAAATACATTGATTAACTTTCTGCCAAAATTCTTCCGACTTCAAAGGACGATTATCCGCAGCACTGGGTAAACGAAACCCGTGATCGATCAAAACTTTTTTTCGTGATTGATCGCCATTATACATTCCGCGAATCTGCGGCACACTGACATGAGATTCATCCACAACTAATAACCAATTTTGAGGAAAATAATCCACCAAACATTCCGGCGGTTCCCCCGCTAACCTACCCGCTAAATGCCGCGAATAATTTTCTACTCCGTTACAATAACCCACTTCCTGCAACATTTCTAAATCATAACGAGTCCGTTGATCCAAACGTTGCGCTTCCAGTAATTTGCCCGCTTTTTCTAACTCCAATAAACGGTTATCTAACTCGGTTTTAATATCCCGACAGGCCACCTCTAAACGTTCCTCCGGGGTAACAAAGTGACGGGCCGGATAAATACTAATTCGCTCTAATTTTTGCAAAACTTCCCCCGTCAGGGGATCGAGATAACGAATACTTTCAATCTCATCGCCAAAAAAATCAATTTTAATAACCCGATCCTCGTAAGCGGGAACAATTTCCAAAATATCGCCCTTGAGACGAAAACGGCCGCGAGTTAACTCCAAATCATTGCGATTGTACTGCACTGACACCAAGGCCCGTAATAATTGCCTTTGGTCGAACTCTTGACCAACTGTTAAGGAAATCGCCGCTTTCAGGTATTCCGCCGGCATTCCCAAACCATAAATACAACTAATGGAAGCGACGACGATCACATCCCTGCGTTCAAACAGCGAGCGCGTGGCTGAATGGCGCAGCATATCGATCTCATCATTAATTGAAGAACTCTTTTCGATGTAGGTATCGCTGACAGGAATATAAGCCTCCGGTTGATAGTAGTCGTAATAGCTGATAAAGTATTCCACGGCGTTATTGGGGAAAAATTGCCGCAATTCGTTACATAATTGGGCAGCCAAGGTCTTATTATGGGCTAGGACAAGGGTAGGCCTGCCGATTTTCTCGATCACAGCGGCAATGGTGAAGGTTTTGCCGGTGCCAGTTGCCCCCAAGAGGGTTTGGAAACGATGCTGGTTTTGCAGGGAATCTACTAATTTATCGATCGCTGCCGGTTGATCCCCGGTGGGTTGAAAGGGTGCTTGTAGTTGAAAAGCGGTCATTAGCGGCTAGGTGTAGAGAACAGGCAAAATAAATTATCAATCAAATTACCAACACTGATAGGGTTTTGGGGAAAGAAAGATGTATCTTAATATTAGAGAGGATTTTAAAAAAAGATTAAAAGTCTTCGAGAATACCCTAAACTTAAATCTTATCGTTTCTCCGAAGCTATTAACGGAAAGGAGTATCAGGTTATGACGGTGGAAAATCTAGAAACGAACGGGACTCAAACCCCAGCAACTACAGAAGAAAAGACCAGCACACGCGGTAAAGCTACTACGGCTAAAACCGCCAAAGATAAAGAAGTGGTCGCCCTTTCGGTGAAAAACAACGCTGAATCGGCTTCCAAAGCCTTAAAATTCTATCAACCCGAACATCGCTTACCCGAAAATCGTCCTGTTGGTACTAGCCATCTTCACTTCACGGAAGATGAAATGTTACCCGGGGGCCGTCCCGTAGAAGTTAGCCATCTGAAAGTGGTTAGTACCTATTCTTCCGTCGGTGGATTGCGTCCTGTCGGCTCTAGTGGTATGGAAGTTAGCAGCACTCTAGCGATTTCTGGCAATCGTCCGATTGCTCTCAGTCATCTGCACATTAGCGAAACTTATACAGTCATGGGTAATCGTCCCGTTGCTTCCAATGAAATCGATGATCCCGAAACTTTAATGGGATTTTTGGATTAATTGTTTTGTTGATCAAGATAGATTTTTTCCCTGTCCCGGACGGGGAATTTATTTTTTTTAGCTCACCGTTTTTAATCCCGATGCTGTTTAAGCAAAAATTGTTCTTAATTGTCTCCTTTCTAATAGTGGTTTTTTGCGGTTTCGGATTATTAAATCTTACCTACGATGCTTCAGTTTTAGCACCGCAGCAATATTACCAGATTCGATCGCTTCATACTTTACAATACCAGAAAGTCTTAGAGAATGAACTGGGGCGAGCAGGATATCTACTGTTGTTAATGATAGTTGGAACCTTGCAAATACTAAAGCAAGCTAAGTTAGAGATATTAGCAGAAGCACTACCAATACCAATCCTGTTTGAGAGTCGGAGAAAAAAACTAAAAAGATTTTTAAAGCTGGAAATTCTGAATATTGAAAAAATCTGGTTTCTCTGCCTAAAAGAGATGTTAAAACAGCAGCAGAGATTCACAATAAAAGGATTAGTATATATTGCCATAGCCATAGACTGGACGAGTTGGGGAGCAATTAATATCTTGATGGTGAGTTTGATTTATAACAAAAAAGCCATGCCAATATATTGGTAGATATTAGATAAAAAAGGAAGTAGTAATCTCGAAGAACAGCAGCGAGTATTGGCGAAAATATTGACGGTGCTATCAGGTCATAAAATAGTGGTGTTAGGAGATAGAGAATTTTGCTCGGTCAGTCTTGGAAAGTGGCTTCAGAAGCAGAGTTTATACTTTTGTTTAAGACAAAAAAAAAGTACAAATGTCAAGACAAAAGAAGGAATTTATCAAGAAATGAGAGAGTTAGGTTTAAGTCCAGGAACTCAACTATTTTAAAATGATGTCAATATTACAAAAGAGCAGGGATTTGTCCAGTTTAACTTAGCGGGTAAGTGGAAAAAAACTACTGGGGTTTTCAAACAAAAGAACCTTGGTATATTCTGACTAACTTTGGAGATTTAGAGACGGCAATAATTGCCGATCAAAAAAGATTTGATATTGGGGATATGTTTCGAGATTTTAAGTCGGGAGGCTATAGCTTAGAAGGTTCTCAATTAGCACCGCAATACCTATCAAAGCTGATAATTGTTATAGCTATCGCCTCTACAAGTGCCACAATGCAAGGTAAAAAAATTAAGGATATGGGAATCCAAAAATATGTCACAAGACCTGAAACAAGATATAAAGGTCAACGCAGACACAGCAGTTTTTATGTGGGTCAACATCTCTATCATTGGCTCCAGCTACATCAAATGTTCCCAAAAAAATATAGAAGAGCTAATGCAAATTAGCCGCTATCGGTTGAAGGATTACATCAAAGGACAAAGAGCGATATCGCTTGCCCTATCTACCTTCTAGCTCGCTTGTCCCCCTCTCAGCTCTCAGAGTTAAATTCTAACACCTTAAAATCGGGAAAATCGACTACATACTGACTAATTGCTTCTTTTTTGGGCTGGGAGTAAGAAAAAATTACAATCGGATAAATCGGTAAGACAAATTTCTCATGAAAGCGAGCAAAATAAGTAAACATCCGCCGGTTAAACCACTTTCGAGAACTTTCCTGCGCCTCGACATAAATCAGAAAGAAAGATTCTTTTCCGCGAAACCTAACTTGTGCTACTAAGTCGCTTTCATGCCTTTCTCCTTCCGTGACATCGGTAAATACTTCTTTGTCTAAAAAAGTAATTGAGTCTGTGTCTAAATAATTCATTACTTCAGGAAAAAACAACTCAATAAATTCGACAAAAAAGGTGGAAATCAACTCCTTAAATAAGCGATCATGATCAACATTATTAGTCATGTAATATCATCTTAACTAATCTCATCGGTGAATGACTACCAGAAAATAACAACTCTTTGATTCTAACAAGTTTAAGGTTACTTGACAATACTTACGGTAAAAGTGGACATTAAATCAATAAAAGTTGACAAAAGTGTAGCGGGTTAGCTCACTCTTAGGATTATCCAGAAAACGGGTTTCTTTAAGAAACCCGTTTTCTATTATTTTAAAGAGGTTGAGAATATCCTCTCGTTGATAACCCTGTTCGTACAACCGTTTAGTGGCGTTGTCAAGTTTGAAGATGATGGCGCATCAGAGCAGACTTGAAAACGCTTTAACAGTAAGGCTCTCGTTGTGTCGCAATTCATTCTTCATATTCTGATCTGACAACGCCCGCTTCTTTGCGGGGGAGATAGGAGAATAAATAAAGGCAATCTCCTGACTCCTGACTCCTGATAACTGACTCCTGATAACTGACTCCTGATAACTGATAACTGATAACTGATAACTGATAACTGAAAAGTTCCGCTAATCTTTAGATAAATTGCCAGAAACATACCAAGTAAAACCACCGCCGATGACTGCCATAACTGCTAAAGCTAATAGTACCGGTCGGAGTCCGAATTGAGTTTCGGCGATACCCGCAACAGCTAATGGTAAAGAGAGGGCAATATTAACGGCATTGTTTTCTAAACCAAAGACTTTACCGCGCATTTCGGGGGGTGTATCTGCCTGTAGGGTAGTTTGCATGGGAACCCCGACTAAAGCGGCAAAAATCCCTAATAAAGCGGTCATAGCGAAGGCTAAAATTAAACTCTTTGTTGCTAAAGATAAACCGATTAAAGCTGCCGCCATACCCAGAGAACCCCAGAGACTTAATTGGGTGTGGGAGAATTTTTGGCCCCAATAACCCAAAGTAATCGCACTAACTGCCATTCCTGCACCACAGGAGGCTAATAAAAAGCCGAATTGAGAAGCTTTTAACCCGGGTAGTTTTTCCGCCATACTGACGGCTAATACTGATAGAGCAGCAAAAATACAGAATAAGATGACTAATTGAATTAGAGCGTTACGAACTTTATGATTTTTGTTGAGGTAACGAATGCCGTCGCGGATATCTTCCCAAACATGGGGCTGTTCTGCGGTAGGAATAATATATTTTTCGCTAGTTCGCAGGATAATTAGAATTAAACCGGCAATTATATAAAAACCACCGACAATCATCACTTTGCCAATATCAAATTGTCCGGCTCTAGTGCCGAAAATGCTATCGGCAAAAGCTAATAGAGGTTCACCGATGGCAAAACCGATAATTAATACCGCCATGGTGGTTAAAGTGCTGAGGGAATTAGCGGGTAGAAGATGACGACGTTTTACTACTAATGCCAGGGTAGATTGTTCGGCGGGGGCAAAAAATTGGGTTAGGGTGGAGACAAGAAAAGTAATGACTAACAACAGGAAAAAACCGAAGGGTAAATTAAATTCTCCTTGTAGCCGGTAATGCCAATTTCTTAAACCGTCAGGCAACCAACCGAGGGGAACCGCTAAAGTTTGCTCGCGCACTAACCACAATAATAGGGGAATGACGAGGACAAAAGCCCCGCGTAAAAGGTTAGAAATAACTAAAACTTGTTTTTTTAACCATCTATCAACATATACACCCGCCACCGAACCCACTAACACCGCCGGAATTGTATTAGCAATCATTATCGCCGATACCCAGCCGCTAATCGATTGATCGGCTTCTTGGTAATGGGTGGCAATTAGGGAGATCATCAGGACTAAATAGAATTTATCCGCTAATTGGGAAAAAATTCCCCCCGCCCAGAGAATGAGAAAGCGCGGGTTTTTTAGCACTGGGGCAAAACCCTGACTAGGATTGGATTTGGGCGCACGTTTAGGCAAGCGGTTCATGGTTTCTGCGTCGGATTGCCTCGGTGAGGAATCGGAAGAATTAAAAACAGGAGTGGGGGAGGCGCTGGACGTAGCGTCGTCAGTTTCTGAGTCAAACAGTTGCATTATGATGATTTTTGCTATCTGTTTAAAATTCTAAGGGAGATAAACCCTCAACTAATGCCGAGGAGCGAAAAGTTTTTCCCAGATGATATTGAGTATAGCGACGCAGCAAACGATCGAGGTTAATCCAAGCTAGTTCTGAGGTAAGGTTTTCTTCTGGGGGAAAATCTGTTTTTCCTAGGCATTGCAGTAATTGCAGTTCTTGCCGCGTCAGTTTACTATCGATTTTGGGCGGGTTGATTGTTTCTGTTAGGGCAGCTAGATCTATTATTCCCCCTGCCTCGAAACTAAATCCTAGGCAATTGTTCCCAATTAAAGCTTTTCCCGTCAACAGGCAGTTATGGACTTGCGGCACTAAGCCGGCAATTATTAAGAAATGAAAAATTGCTTGACAAAGGTAGGGAAGTATGTATTCATTCTCGTCGAGGACTTCAATTCTGGCCAGATGGCTGCAGATTAATTCGTATAATTCCCTCTGGGGTTGTTCGCTCAGGGCGATCGCCAAAACCAGTTCACAGAGGTATTGACTAACGGTTAGTTTGGCGAGATTTTGACTTAATTTGGGATAAGATTCGATAGTTTCAGCTTGAACGACCTTATCTAGGGATTTTCCTGCGACTATCAACAGATTATTGACCACAAATAGTTCACTTCTACCCCGCAGGGAAGATTTATACTTGCGCGCACCTGGAGCGATGGCTCTAATTAAACCATACTCGGCGGTCAAAATAGTTAAGAGGCGATCGGCTTCTCCGAAGGCCATTCCTTGCAGATTGATTCCAGTAGCTTGATAGGTACGAGACATCATTTAATAATTAACTAGCTAATTGTCTCCCCAAGAAGACTTGAGCTAATCACCAAGCAAAGGGGAATCAGTCATGACTATGGAGGTTAGCGGACTCGAACCGCTGACATCCTGCTTGCAAAGCAGGCGCTCTACCAACTGAGCTAAACCCCCGATCTGGTTTTTGAGACACTCTCGTTATTATAACCTATAGTGAAAAATATTACAAGTTAATTTTTCCCTTGCCTGCCATGTCTTATCTAGTCGCCACTTTTTACCAGTTTGTGGCTTTGTCAGATTATCGTCAAAAACAGCCAGAAATACAAAAATACTGCCAAGAAAGAGGAATTAAAGGAACTATTCTTCTGGCAGCCGAGGGGATTAACGCAACGATCGCCGGGAACCGTCAAGCGATCGCTGAAGTGATTAGTTGGTTAAAAACCGATACTCGTTTAGCTAATCTAGAGGTGAAAGAGTCTGTTTGTGATTATTTGCCCTTTCAACGCTTAAAAATTCGCTTAAAAAAGGAAATTGTGACTTTTGGTCAACCCAAGGCTAATCCTCTCGAAAACACAGGAATTTATCTCAAAACTGAAGAGTGGAACCAATTGCTGAAAGAGCCGGACGTGGTAGTGATCGATACTCGTAATAATTATGAAGTGGCGATCGGTACTTTTGCGGGAGCGCTTAACCCAGAAATCCAGCATTTTCGCCAATTTCCTGAGTATATTCAGGAAAATTTTGATAGTATTAACGATAAAAAAATAGCTCTTTTTTGTACGGGGGGAATTCGTTGTGAAAAGGCGGCAGCTTTTTTATTAAATCAAGGCTTTTCTCAAGTTTATCAGCTAGAGGGAGGTATTTTGAAATACTTAGAAGAAGTTAGTCCCGATCAGAGTCTTTGGCAAGGAGAATGTTTTGTTTTTGATCAAAGAGTGGCACTAACAGCTAATCTAGAGGTAGGACATTATGAAATGTGTCCCGCTTGCGGTCATCCCATCGATGAAAAAGATAAACAGTCCCCCAATTACCGGGCAGGAATATCTTGTCCTTATTGTAGTTAATCTTATCCTATTCGTACCGCTCTCATCTCCATACTTTTCTAGTATCTGGTTACTTTTTCTTGCGGATTTGTGTACCAGAAATCATGTCATGAAGGGCGCGTTTTTTCTTTGTCCAGGCTGCCAGTAAAAAGCCCAAATATAAGGGAGCAGTGGAGAGATATTTTAGTAAGTAGCGGCGATTTGCTCTTGCAAAAGATATGCGTCGGCCTTGACTATCCGTGACGGATAAATCAAAAAACATTTTACCAATAGTGGCTTTAAAAAGATATTCTAAGAAAACATAATATAACCATTTAATAACTATTCCTAAACCAAGAGCAGTCAGAATGGCAATATGCTCGTGAGTAAAGTTAACTTTGGCTTGAATATTATAGATAATTGCCGCTATAAATAAAGCAAAACCAAAAATTGTTGTTCCGGCTGCACTTAATCCTGCTGCATAGTAAACCCAGATTTCTTTGGGAATATCAAAGTTAAGATTTAAATCTTGAAAAGTTGACCATTGTTGTAAGCGAAAACAGATATAACCACCTAATAAAGCTGCGATAATAAAAACGATAAAAGAATCAATTAAAGAAGCTTTGAAACGGAGCCAAAACCCAGCATAACTGGGAGAAATTGCGGCGAGTAAAGAAATAAGTGCAGGATTGGGAATAGGAATAATTTTAGGTTTTTCAGGAGCAGAATTTTTAGTTTTTTTAGTTTGATGGGGATTGGCTTTAATATCGGTAATAATTTTTAGCAAAGTTTTGGTATCTTTCGGTCGATCAATAGGTTTTTCTGCCATTAAATTATCGATAAAATCTGCTAATCGAGAAGGGATATTTTGTGCATATTTACGCCAGTTAAATTCATTTGTATTAATATTATAAATTTTCGGATCACTGGGTTCTTTACCGGTTAACAAAAAGACGAAAGTTTTGCCCAAAGCATAAAAGTCTGATTGGGGGACAGAGTGACCAAGAGATTGTTCAGGAGGAGCATATCCGGGGGTATAAATTCCCGTATTTTTGCCTCCTGCTAGGACGGTTTTAGTCACCTGTCGCGCTGCCCCAAAATCAATTAAAACTAATTGACCATCGGGTTTTAAGATAATATTAGAGGGTTTGATATCACGATGATAGAATTTATGTTTATGAACTTCATGGAGAATATTAGCCAACTGACTTAACCAATCCAAAGCGAGATTATAATCAATCGGTTTAAATCCTCTTTGTTTTTGATGTTCTTCTAAGTCAATACCAGCAATTTTCTCCATGACTAAACAGTGTAAAGCAGTTTGACTCTCCCGGGGATGATAAATAAAATAGTTTTCTCCTTTGGGAATACCAGGGTGATTTAATTGTTTTAAAAGATTGGCTTCCTGTTGAAATAAATCAATAGCTTTGCTAGAATCGTAGGTAAGAACTTTTAACACTTTAGGTATTTTACGTTCATCTATCACTTCATAGGTATTACCGAATCCACCTTTGGCACTCAATAAATTTGTGACTCGATATTTACCATTTAAAAGCAAGTCGGAACCACAGGATTGACAGTAACGACTCTCCGTGATACTTTTCGGTTTGGGACAATGAGGATTAATACAAAAACTCATAGATTTTATTGGTAGAGTAAAAAATAAACTTGATGATAACAATATTCCTTGATATATTTAAGGTTTATTACCAAGAAAAAAGCCGCGCAATCCCAAAGTTACCACGGCACTTAAAAAAGCCACAACCATGGGAATAATCAGAGATTTAAACCCTTTCAAGTCCGCAATATCTTTAACTAGAATTGCATAACCATCTTCGACTTTTTCCAGTCGTTTATCCATTGTTTCAAATTTCTGATCAAGAGTTTTAATATCTCCTTTGATTTCTGTGACTTCCACCTTTAAATCATTAACATCTTTTTGGAGACTGTTAAATTTTTGATCCATATCTCTTTGGAGATTGTCGATTTTCTGATCCACATCTCTTTGGAGACTGTCAATTTTCTGATCCACATCTCTTTGGAGACTGTCAAATTTTTGATTAACATCTCTTTGGAGATTGTCGATTTTACTCTCGATCCTTGTCAGGACAGATTCAAGGGAATAGGTAACGGTTTCGCTAGTTTGTGTCATAATTAAAACCCTCTTACAGATAACTACTTTATTGAAATAAAAAATTAAGGTTTATTACCAAGAAAAAAGCCGCGCAATCCCAAAGTTACCACGGCACTTAAAAAAGCTACAACCATGGGGATAATCAGGGATTTAAACCCTTTTAAGTCCGCAATATCTTTAACTAGAATTGCATAACTAGATTCGACTTTTTCCAGTCGTTTATCCATTGTTTCGACTTTCTGATCAAGATTTTTAATATCTCCCTTGATTTCTGTGACTTCCACCTTTAAATCATTCACATCTTGTTGGAGACTGTCAAATTTTTGATTAACATCTTTTTGGAGACTGTCAAATTTTTGATCCATAGCTCTTTGGAGATTGTCGATTTTCTCATCTACATCTCTTTGAAGACTGTCAATTTTCTGATCCATATCTCTTTGGAGACTGTCAAATTTTTGATTAACATCTCTTTGGAGAGAGTCAATTTTCTGATTAACCTCTTTAATGCTATCTTTAATTTCTTTCAGGACAGATTCGAGAGAATAGGTAACGGTTTCGCCAGTTTGTGTCATAATTAACAACCTCTTACAAATAACTACTTTCTTGACATAAAAAATTAAGGTTTATTACCAAGAAAAAAGCCGCGCAATCCTAAAGTTACCACGGCACTTAAAAAAGCTACTACCATGGGGATAATCAGGGATTTAAACCCTTTTAAGTCCGCAATATCTTTAACTAGGATTGCATAACTATCTTCAACTTTTTCCAGTCGTTTATCTATTCTTTCGACTTTCTGGTCAAGAGTTTTAATATCTCCCTTGGTTTCTGTGACTTCCACCTTTAAATCATTAACGTCTTTTTGGAGACTGTCAAATTTTTGATTCATATCTTTTTGAAGACTGTCAAATTTTTGATCCATATCTCTTTGGAGACTGTCAAATTTTTGATCCATATCTCTTTGGAGACTGTCAATTTTCTGATTAACATCTCTTTGGAGATTGTCAATTTTCTGATCCATATCTCTTTGGAGACTGTCAAATTTTTGATTAACATCTCTTTGGAGATTGTCGATTTTACTCTCGATCCTTGTTAGGACAGATTCGAGAGAATAGGTAACGGTTTCGCTAGTTTGTGTCATAATTAACAACCTCTGGTCGATAAGGCCAAATATAATTAGGTTATACTGAAAAAGTTTGGCGTTGGTGTGGGGTTTTACCCATTTTCAGGGAAAAAGTCCCTGAATTTTCCCTCTGATCACTCCAATGGCCGGCACTGTTTGATTTGAAAAAAGCCTAAAGATATTATCCAACAAAGTTTTTAGATTTATTCAGCCAGCCCTAAGTATTCCCCTATTGCCTATTGCTAGGGACTAAGGACGATTACGCTACCGAAAAAATTCCATTGTGGCCAGAGATCGATCATGGTAATTTAAGAAAGCGATCGGGGAACTCTAACAGGGAAGATCCCGACCCTAACCAGGGAGTGACTGTTTAACCGTCTGTCCTATGTACAAGTCTATTACTGTTTTAACGCTGCTGACGGGAATTATCGCCGTTGACGTGGTTTTTGCTCAATCCACTGTTAATCTTCCCATCACAGTTCAACAGGGAGAATCCTACGAAGCATTATTGACTAGAGCATCGCAATTAGCCGAGAAAACTATCATCAGTCGTTTTAATCAACAACAGGGTATTAATAAAATTGATTTATTGATAACGGCCGAAAAATCAGGGGCGATCGCACCTCTCCTCTCGGTGAAGGTATCCCGTCAAGATTGGTTTGGTCATCCCAATATTCAACGCTGGAGAAATGTTTTTCCCTTTGGCAAAGCTCTCCTCGGTTTTAGCTCTCCCGCACCCGTCGTCACTCCGAAAAGTCCCCCCGTTGCCGTTAATCCCAGTCCATCTCCAGCAGCATCTCCCGGCGCTACCACTCCTCCTCCTCCCCCTACTTTACTCTTCGAGGATGAGCCGAATAATGCTCCCCCAATCCCCATTCCTAACCAAAGATTAACCACTCCAGCTAATCGTTAATTGATAGGAAAAGGACGGGCTTTCGGAAGATATATTGACTTTTAAGTAGCAAAACGAGGCTGAAACCAGTCTAGGGGAAAAATATCATCTTCTTGGGCGGTTTCTGTCCAACCAGTGACACTCTCAAAACAAGTCCCCGTCAAGTTAGCACCCCTCAAGTCCGCTCCCTGTAGATTTACCTGTTGTAAACGCGCTCCCGCTAGATTAGCACCCGCTAAATTGGCCCCGCGTAAATCACTACCCGTCAGACGTGCCTCACTAAAATTAGCCCTTTCTAAATTGGCCCCTTGAAAGTCCACCTCTTTCAGAAAAGAGCCCCTAAAATTGGCTTCCCTTGCGGAAATCTGACGACATTTAGCCCCACTTAACCGCGCTTCCTGCAAATTGGCCCAATTGAGATTGACTTTATCTAGGGTTGCCTCCAAGAGATTAACTAAGTATAAATTCGCCCCGCATAAATTCGCCCCGCATAAATTCGCTCCCCGGAGATTAGCATGGGAAAGATCCGCCCCACTTAAGCGCGAGTTACGCAGGTTTGCCTGTACCATAAAGGCCCCGGTGAGATTGGCTTTGGTTAAGTCCGCTTCCACTAATTGCGCTTGACTTAATTTGGCATAGGTTAAATTCGCCCAATTCAAACTCGCTCCCCGCAGATTTGATTTAGTCAAAAAAGAGCGACTCAAATTAGTTCCGCGCAAATTGGCCGCAGCAAAATTGACAGCGATTAGAGTCACTTGTTGTAGATCTAGACTCATCAAGTCAATGGCTAAAAAATCCCGCTCTCCTTGTTCGTAGAGTCTTAGTAACTGATTAACTTTCATCTCCCTTCTTCTACTTATAAGATGGTGGTTAAGAAGTAATCAACAAAAGCACCTAAAAACTTTGTCCGATAACTCACTCTGCTTTTAGATGAGCAATTTACGATGCCCTCCTTTGAGTTTATGTAAAGTTTTTTTTCGATTTTTTAAGAGAAGATAACGCGAACAGCAAGTTAATTTTCATCATAGTTAAGTAGCTTGGCTAAAACAGTTGGACTGGTTTTTCCAATTCTACCCCAGTCCATAGGGTAATTAGTATCTAACACTACTCTTGTTAAAAAACTTATCTATTGTTTAAATAGGAGACTCCGAGACAGGAGACAGGAGATTATTTTTATTTATTCTTTCCACACCCCACACCCTACACCCCACACCCCACACCCCACACCCCACACCCCACACCCTGCTAACCCGCTAATTCCCTACTCTAAAGCGTAGATACGACCATCCATGAGCAGACGGGTGATCCCTTTAGCTTCCAGTTGAGCGTGAGCTTTTTCGATCAGGCGACCGTCGGGAACTTTAATCACTTTTTCCTTGCGCTTGGAAAAACGACGAGCGATGCGATGACTTTCAAAGATGGGGAGAGTGCGCTGCTGGATTTCCTGAGGGGGAACCTTACCCAATTCGGCAAAATCCTTGAGGGGACGGGTGATTAATTCGGCAGCACGATCGATGACCAAGTAACAGGTTTTGGGAAAAGCCGCCGCCGAGAGGGGTAAGATCTGTAATTGGGCGGTTTTAACGATAGTCGGGCCTAAATAGCTGTCCGCTAGTTCCCCCTCCTCCTCATCTTCATCCTCATCCTCCTCTTCATCCCAATCCTCGTCAAGCTCATCTTCTTCCTCCTCTTCCTCGATAGCTTCGACGAAAAACTCGCTTAAATTAGCGGTTTCTAGGGTCTTATCGCCATTAATTTCTGTATCTTCTGGATTATCTGCTTCTGGCGGGTAAACGGTATCCATTAACAGGGTTAATTGTTCCACAGAAGCGATCGGTGGCTCAAAAGCCTGCTCATCCTTAGCTGCGATTTGGGCTGCCCGAACACTAATCACCTCGATCGCTTTTTCTGGTAGATCCGCTGCTGCCTCCTCCTCCTCGAGGCCACGAGGATTGCGGGCCAAGCGTTTTTTCTGGATTAACTGCTCGTATTCCTCGCCAGAAAAAGAATTTTTGAGAAAACGACTGACCGTAGAACTACTCACTCCATAGCGCTCGGCTAACGTGGAAGTGGTGGCCTCCGTTTCCCGATAAAGCTTAAGAATTTCTTTTTTCGTGGCATCAGTCAGTTTTCTTGGACTCATATTACTTATATAGTTATTTTTTAAGCGATAGGATCTTGCCGATGGCTAGTCAGGGGAAGCTGTTGTCTTTAAGCGGATGTACTCTTAATCATAAAACGCTCTAGCCAATTAAAACTAAGCAATTCGTTTTCTAGTCCCTGTTCTAGTCTATCCTTGACTTCTGTTTCTCACCACTACTCAAGATTAAAAAATTGACGATGATATCCAGTGCTGCTAGTCAAAAAGCCTTATTAGTTCTGGCCGATGGTACAGTTTACGAGGGTTATTCCTTCGGCTCCAAGGGAACCACCGTCGGCGAAGTTGTCTTTAACACGGGGATGACCGGTTATCAGGAAGTCCTCACCGATCCCAGTTATGCTGGTCAAATCGTCACTTTTACCTATCCAGAATTGGGAAATACGGGGGTTAACCCCGAGGATGAGGAGTCAATTCGTCCCCAGGTGAAAGGAGCGATCGCCAAAAACATCTGCCACCGGCCCAGTAATTGGCGTTCTACCCAATCCCTAGCGGATTATCTGGCCGCTCATCATGTTATTGGCATCTATGGCATCGATACCCGCTCCCTGACCCGCAAAATTCGCTCGGTTGGGGCGATGAATGGGGCAATTTCCACGGAAATACTCGATTATCACGATTTACTGCGGCTGGTGCAGGCGGCCCCCAGTATGGCGGGGTTAAATCTCGTTAAAGAAGTTACCACCAAGGAAGTGTACGAATGGACGACTCCCACCCCGTCCGCCTGGGAATTTGCACCAATTAATAGTGATCAAGAACCGTTAACGGTGGTGGCGATCGATTTTGGCATCAAACGCAATATTCTCCGGCGTTTAGCCAGCTACGGTTGTCGGGTGATCGTGGTTCCCGCTGACACTCCCCCGGAAAAAATCGCCGCCTATAATCCCGATGGTATTTTCTTTTCTAACGGACCGGGAGATCCGGCGGCTGTCACCGAAGGTATTGCCCTAGCCAAGCAACTTTTGCAAGGGGAAAAACCCACTTTTGGCATCTGTATGGGTCATCAAATTTTAGGCCTATCCCTAGGAGCAGAAACCTTTAAACTGAAATTTGGCCATCGCGGGTTAAATCAACCCTGTGGACTGCAGCAACAGGTGGAAATTACCAGTCAGAATCACGGTTTTGCGGTGCAGGAGGCATCTTTAAATCCGCAAGTGGAGATTACCCATCTCAACCTCAATGATCGCACCGTAGCGGGTTTAAAACACAAGTCTCTGCCCTTTTTCTCGGTGCAATACCACCCCGAAGCCAGTCCCGGCCCCCACGATGCCGATTATCTGTTTGGCAAATTTGTTGATTTAATGCGGCAAGCAAAAAAGGATCGGTCGTAAATTTTTAGGATATACTAGGGTTTTGATTTTTACGGCTCTAGAGCTAGGAGGCGATTATTCCAGAAGCAATTAACTTGACTGTCAGCTTGCGAGGCACCCGCGAGGTCAGAGATAAGTACCAAATTTTCCGTTTGACGGGTCTTTTAGATGCCTTTTCCGAACCGACTTTTTGTAAGGTGATCGAAGGCTATGTGGAGCAGGGTCCTAAGGATGTGATTATTAGCCTAGCTCAGATTGATTTTATCGATAGCTCCGGTTTAGGGGCTTTAGTAAAATTGGTGAAAAAGGCCAAAACCGAAGGGGGCAGTTTACAAATTGTTACCAATGCGCGGGTAACTCAAACCGTAAAACTGGTGCGATTGGAGAAGTTTTTTTCCCTGCGATCCACCCTGGAAGAAGCGATCGAATATCTAGAAAAAGCGTAAATCGTGGAATCTCCTCTCGAAAAACTTCGCTTACAGGTCAGTGGCCAGGGTTCACCAATCCTAGAGGGTCTTGACCGATTATCGCCCGCTTCTCTGGCCTATCTGGGGGATGCTGTTTATGAATTATACATCCGCACCTATTATTTACTGCCGCCCCAGCGTCTGGGAGACTATCACGCTCAGGTGGTGGGCAAAGTCAGGGCCGAACAACAGGCTTTAGATTTAGCGCAACTGCAGCCCTATCTGACGGACCAAGAAAAAGAAATTCTGCGCCGGGGACGCAATGCGGTCACGGGAAAACGTCGTCGTCTGACAGCCCAAGTCTATCAGCAGGCCAGCAGTTTAGAAACCCTGTTCGGCTATCTTTATCTACAAGACCCCTCAAGATTACATCAACTATTAGAAAAACTAGAATTATAGCCCTCAGGTATTTTACGAAAAGCATTCCCAAATGCGTTTAACTGCTATGGGATAGAGAGGTGCGTAGTTCACCCAAGGAGAATTAATCTCTCGAAGTAAAAGTGAAGGGAATTTCTGAAATGGAATTGAGTCTGTCTATATTTGACTATACTTTTACTAACTATTATTCCCGACCCCCTTTTATTAATCCATGCAATCATGAGCGATCGACCATTTCGTAGCAAGTCCGATAATAGTAATTTTCGCCGGCCCTCGCGGTCAAAAACCGGGCCAATTCTGGCTAAATCCCCGACAGTAACTCCAGAAAACCAAGAAGCTGATGATCTGCTCTACGGTCGCCGGGTGGTTTTAACGGCCATGGAGGAGGAGCGCCAACTGAATCGGATTTGGGTAGTCAATCGACTCCGTTACGATCCCCGTTATCATACCCTTTTGGAAAAAGCCAAAGCCAACGGCACGGTAATTGATGAGGTGGACGATCTCCGTCTCGATCAGATTACCAGTAAGGCCAATCATCAGGGGATCGCCGCCCAAATGTCTCCCTATGAGTATATCGAATTAGCCGATCTGATCGAAAAAGCTAAGGGCAAAAGTCGCCACCCCGTCATCGTCATCGCTGAAGGTATTACGGATCCCCATAACCTTGGGGCAATTATTCGCACCGCCGAAGCCATGGGTTGTCAGGGGGTAGTTATTCCCCAACGTCGCGCCGCCGGGGTGACATCGACGGTGATGAAAGTGGCGGCGGGGGCCCTGGAATATTTACCCGTCGCTAGGGTGGTTAATCTCAATCGTGCTTTAGAGGAATTAAAAGCGGCCGGTTTTTGGCTCTACGGCACGGCGGCAAAAACTGGTAAATCTTTACACACAATCAATTTAACGGGTGCGATAGGATTGGTGGTAGGTTCGGAGGGAGAGGGTTTGAGTCTGTTGGCCCAAAAGTCCTGCGATGAGTTGGTATCTATCCCCTTGGCAGGCAAAACTCCCAGTCTCAATGCTTCGGTGGCGGCGGCTATGGCTCTTTACGAGGTTTACCGGCAACGCTGGCAAAATTCCCCCGATTGAAAATCTGTATTTTTCGACACTCCCAATAGCCAAAAGGAGAAAGTATAAATAGAATAGGAAGGAAGTTTGCGAAATGTAAACAAACGTAACAAAACCACCAGAGTAGATTTAGATGGGGAACGAAATGAAAGAATTTTTGATTAGCTTACTCGAAAGGTTCGGATTAGCCTACTGGGTCGAGATTAAAACCGACTATCCCAGATGTACTTATTATTTTGGTCCTTTTCTCGCTAAAGACGAGGCTGAAGTCGCTCAAGCTGGTTACGAAGAAGATTTGAAAACAGAAGGAGCGCAGGGGATTAAATTGCATATAAAACGTTGTAAACCGAAAGATTTAACTATTTTTGAGGAAAAGGAAGAAGGTAAGCTCCTCAATCCCTTAAAGGTCTTACGCAGTCAAGTTTCTTAACAATTTCCAGTGATCGGTAATCAGTGATCAGCTTCTGAAGGCAACAGGCAACAGGCAAAAGGCAAAAGGCTCCAAGAAAGGATTCGGCGATTCTCCTACCGAAAAAGAAGGCTAGAAACTAAGTAGAGCTTGCTGAATAAATGTGAAATATAGACGAGGTAAGGGTTTTAGGGTTCTGTTTCGCTCCCACAGGTGCAAGATTTTGAGAGAATCGTGGTTCAAAACCTGGCCTCTTCATCGGCCCGCGTCCTGTAGGGGCGAAGCATTCGGGCAATAACCTATCGGTGAAACCCTAGATATTCTATCCGAATGCTTCGCCCCTACTTTTTGCCGCAAACCCTAAATATCAATGGGAGCGATTTAAAAAACAGCTATATTCTGCTTCTGTCAGTCTTCCCGCTTCGTAGAGAGTATCGGTAATTTCTGCTAGGGTTAAAACCGAATAAGGTTGATAACCATGGCTACGAAGTTTATCTTTAACAGGGCCACCATGGTCGATAAAAACCACAATATCATTAACTAATAATCCCGCCGATTTAATCTTTTCTGCCCCCTCGATCGCACTTTTGCCAGAAATTAAAATATCGTCCACTACTACCACGGTTTCCCCCACTTGAAAATTACCTTCAATTACTCTTCTTGTGCCGTGAGCTTTTACTTCTTTGCGGGGGAAAATCATCGGATGATTTAATAATAAAGATAAACCCGTAGCTGTGGGTAAAGAGCCGTAGGGGATACCAGCAATGCGGTCAAATGTCAAGGTTTTTAATATTTCTCCATAGGCTTCAATTACCTGCTGAAAAATATTAGGATTAGAGATAATTTTTCTCAGATCGATATAATAGGAAAAAGTTTCTCCCGATGCTTGCACATAGTCGCCAAACATCAAGCAGCCAATATCAAATAATTGTAGAATTAAATCCTGATGAGGATGTTGTTTTAAAAGACAAACATTAGCAGTCCAAGTATCATCTTGGCTCGATTCTTGCTGGTGATTTTGTTGAATTTTGTTGACTTCCTCTCGTAAATCCTTGACTTTTGCCCCCAAATCGGGTTGAGATAAAAAGTCTTGGG
The DNA here is from genome assembly GCF_050500235.1 of Microcystis protocystis FBCC-A270. NCBI lineage: Bacteria > Bacillati > Cyanobacteriota > Cyanophyceae > Chroococcales > Microcystaceae > Microcystis > Microcystis protocystis. The sequence continues at coordinate 2,169,233 of NZ_CP191407.1, read as the reverse complement.
GTACAGGAATTAATAAACCCTCGCCATGACTATTTAAACCCACAGTAATTAACTCGGAGAATTGACTTTTTTCTTCCCAAATACTGCGTAATAAAATCAATCTTTCGGGAGCAAAATTGCGAATCCTTTTCAATATCTCTGGTTGAGTAGTTCCCACTTCTAAAAATACTTGTTCGGGAGTTCCCCAGGTGCAAGCTTCTTTGACAACTTGCAGATAAAAAGGATTGTCGCGACTGGGGAATTCTTGCAGATTAATCGCGCCTTGATTGGAAGTATGACAGAGGATAAAAGCGCCATGCTCGGGGTAAACTAAAAAAGGAGCAACGTGATCCTGTCCGGAGTAGGGATTGAGAGTAACCGCGTCCACCTGCCAAGTTTTAAAGATAGTCTCGGCTAAAACACTGCTAGTGTTAATATCGCCGTGTTTAGCATCCAAAATTACCGGGATATGATCGGGAATTGCCGTTAAAATTCGCTGTAATAATTCTAACCCTGCCGCTCCCAAAGCTTGATAAAAGCCTAAAGTTGGTTTGTAGGCACAGACAAAAGGGGCAGTTTCATCGATAATAAACTTGAGCCACTGTTCTAAATTAACGATTAATTCTCCCGGGGTGGAGGGCATCATTTCGGGGTTAGCATCTAAACCGAGGACAAGTAGAGTCTGGTTTTGACTAATGGCGTGGTTTAACTTTTGAAAAAAATTCATCGGTTCCTAATCTCAGGATTCTGGATTAGTTCCTAATTCTACACTATTTGGCCGAAAAATAGGCTGTAAAATTGTCTGGTGCAGACTTTTTCTGGTGTCAGCGTCAAGGAATTTCTTTTGTAAGGGTTGCCATTCTTGCCATTTTTGGTGACGGATATTTTGGAAAATTTCTAGTAAGGTGGGCATTTCCTTGGCAAGACAATTAGGGAAAATTTGGCTAAGAAAATCCGAGAGAACACAACAATCCTGCATTTCTCCGAGAATACCTTGAAGGTTTTTAATATCCTCTAGATACTCTCGATACTTATCGCCATAAAACTGAGTGAATAACTCCATATTATAGCGAGAACGCTTGGCTTCTTTACGAAGATCATGCAGTAATAATCCTTCTTTTTCCAATAAGTCATCAATTTCTTGACTAGAAAACTCTCTTACTTTTTGATCTTCCTCCAAATTTACCCCAACTAACCAACCTTCGTGCAGTAAAAAGCGACTCGCTTGCGGTAATAATAAGTCTGGTAAAACCGTGGCAATATCTAATTTTCCTATCGGTTGATAGGTGGGATTATCCAACCAACTGGCAAAATCTGCCTTAAAATTGAGAAATTTGTCGGACTTTAACAGCTTTTCTACCTTAGCAAATGCCTTTTTTCTTTGTTGTTCGAGAACTTGTAAAACTTTCTTCAGTAAATCCTGTTCTTTCGGGGGCAAAATTGGCTGATAATGACCGATAAAAGCCTCTTTTAACACATCTAAATCCCGCAATTCTCCTAAAATTCTGCCCAGATTACCCACCCGTTTTTGATCGGCAGATTTCGGCATGGTTAAAGCGGGTGCAAAACCGGTTAAGGTACTGCGAAGACGACGCATTCCCACACGAATTTGATGTAATTCTTCCGTATCCTGATCGAGTAAAACCCCAGCTTCGTGTCTAAGAACTTTATGAAAATGTTTATCAATACCGATATAGGCCCAATCGGCAACAGTTTTAGCCCGAGGATTAAATTTGTTAGTCATTGGTCTTTAGGGAGGAAACAATGTCAAGATGGTGATAGAATCTTTAAATCAAGACTGGAACTAATAGATCCCATTTATTCTATACAATAGGATGAACCAGCCGCTTTAAGGGAAGTTTATGGATAGTTTTTGGCTAGATTATGGGGGAGAAATCGCTTTTCGCACAGGAGAGCATCTTTTCTTGACGGGAATAGCCATGGCTATGGGTAGCTTAATCGGGATTCCTCTAGGTATTTTAATTAGTCGTCAAGCTATTCTCGCTCAACCGATTATAGCGATCGTTAATACCCTACAGACTATCCCCAGTTTAGCCCTATTTGGTTTTTTAATTTCCGTGCCTTTTTTGGGAGGAATCGGCAAAATTCCCGCTATTGTTGCCCTAACTCTCTATACTTTACTGCCAATTGTTTTAAATACCTATCTGGGCATCAAAAAAGTTGATCCCGAATTAAAATTAGCCGGGTTATCCCTAGGTATGACCGACGGTCAAATCCTGCGCTATATCGAATTACCCCTGGCCAGGGCGACAATTTTGGCAGGAGTGAGAATTGCCACGGTGATTGCTATCGGTGTGGCCACGATCGCAGCTGCCATTGGTGGCGGTGGTTTGGGAGTGTTTATTTTTCGCGGTATTGCCACGGTCAACAATCAGTTAATTTTGGCGGGGGCAATTCCTGCCGCTTTTTTAGCCCTTGTTGCCGATTGGAGTCTCGGTCGGCTAGAAAAGACCTTTTCCCCTTCGCAACGTCCGAAAAAGCCCTCTAAATGGCAATGGGGATTAGGTTTAATTGGGTTGGCCTTGCTATCTTTCCTCTTGACTCAAATTTTCCATTCATCCCCCGGCACAGTGGTGATCGGTTCCAAAAATTTTACCGAACAGGTGATTTTAGGGGAAATTTTGGCACAGGAAATCGAAAAAGAGACGAATTTACGGGTTGAACGTCAATTTAATCTCGGTGGTACTCTGATCTGTCATGAAGCGGTGAAAGCGGGTAAAATCGACGGTTATGTGGAGTATTCTGGCACGGCTTTCACGGGAATTTTGCAAGAAAAACCCCTTAACGATGCCCGATTAGTCTTTGAAAAGCTGCAAGAGATTTATCCAGAAAAATTTAATCTAGAAGTGTTTCCCAGTTTAGGATTCGAGAATACTTTCGCCATTGTTATCCGGGGAGAAACCGCCAGTCAATACAATCTTAAAACTCTCTCGCAGGTGGCTAAATATACCCCCAATTGGCAAGCGGGTTTTGGTTATGAATTTTTGGAAAGGGAAGACGGTTACAAGGGATTAGCGAAGACCTACGGTCTAACTTTTGCCCGACCCCCGAAAGTGATGGATTTAGGGTTAATGTACCGCGCTTTAGCCGAAAAACAGGTGGATTTAGTGGCGGGAAATTCCACCGATGGCTTAATTCCCGTGCTAGATTTAGTCATCCTAGAAGATGATCAACGCTATTTTCCTCCCTACGAAGCGGTACCGATTTTTAACCGGGATAGTTTGCAAAAATATCCGCAATTGCGACAGGTTTTAGCCAAACTCACCGGCAAAATTACCTCCAGCACTATGCAGAAATTAAACTATCAGGTGGATGGACGCAATCGCAGGGTGGAGGAAGTGGTCAAAGAATTTCTAGTCTCCCTCTCTTAACCATTTAGTCACTCCCCCGGGTTGGTCGATTAAAGTAATGCCTTGGGCTTTTAATTCTGCACGAATGCGATCGCTTTCGGCGTAATTTTTCGCTTTTTTTGCCTCTGTCCGTTGTTGGATGAGATTTTCGATTTCCGCTGCACTAATTCCCTCAGAAACAGGGGTTTCTCCCTGGTCAGCGGCAATTTCTAAGCCCAAAACCCTAGACAATTTCACCAAAGTATGCCATTTTACCGCTAATTGGGCCAGATTGCTGTCTGTCTTACCCGCATGGGTTAAATTATTACCCTCCTTGCGTAATTCCTTAGCGATTTCAAATAACACTGCTAAACCACCGGCAAAGTTAAAATCGTGATTTACCGCCTCTTGAAAGCGATTTTCTAGCTCTTGGTCGGTAATTCCGGGATTATCTTGCTGAAGATGCTTATAACCAAAGGATAAACCCTCTTGTAAAGTATGCCAGCCATTAGTGGCCGCCTGCAATCCCTCATCGGAAAAATCAATCGGTTTGCGGTATTGGGCGCCTAAAATTAATAATCTCACGGCTAAGGGGTCATATTTTGCCAATAACTCGCGAATAGTGATGAAATTACCGAGGGATTTTGACATTTTTTCCCCGGCCACCTTAACCATGCCATTATGTAACCAATATTGGGCCAGAGGTTTACCCGTAGCCGCTTCACTTTGGGCAATTTCGTTTTCGTGGTGGGGAAAAATCAGATCACTTCCCCCCACATGAATGTCGATAGTTTCTCCCAATTGTTCTTTGACCATGGCCGAACATTCAATATGCCAGCCCGGACGACCTTGGCCCCAGGGAGAATCCCAACTAGGTTCCCCCGGTTTTGCCCCCTTCCAGAGGGCAAAATCAAAGGGGTCTTGTTTTTTAATTGCTTCCGGGTCGTCGGTTTCTACCCGGCCGCTGGCCCCGGCTTGCAAATCATCCAGTTTTCGCCCTGATAGTTTGCCATAATCGGAAAAACGACGGACGGAATAGTAAACATCGCCATCGCTGGGGTAAGCATAGCCTTTTTGTTCTAATTCGTAGACTAGGCGCTTGATACCGTCGAGGGTATGAGTGGCCCGGGGATAAGCGTCCGCCGGTCTGACTCCTAATTTTGCCATATCCTCAAAGTAGGCCTCGATAAATTTCTCGGCTACGGCTGCCATGGTGGTATGTTCATTTTTAGCCCGATTGAGAATTTTATCGTCAATATCGGTGAAATTCTGAATATAGCGCACTTTATAACCGAGATACTCCAAATAACGCCGCACCACATCCCAAACCACACAGGTACGCGCATGACCCAAATGGCAATAATCATAGACGGTAATGCCGCAGCAATACATGGAGACAATGCCGGGGATGAGGGGGGTAAAGGGTTCTTCGCGACGACTGAGGGTGTTGTAGAGGATTAAGGTCATGGATGGGGATTTTTTTCTGGGGAAAAAGGCTAGTCCAATTTTATAGCAGTTATTTTCAGTTATCAGTTATCAGTGATCAGTTATCAGTAACCGCTAACCACTTTCCCTGATTTACGTACTATATTCTGTGTTTTTTGTCAAGGGGTTTTTGGGGTTTTAGTAAAGATGTGACGGTAAGATTCGAGGAGATAGGACTGTTTTGATGGGGACTATTATTGTTGACATCCTCGCCGCCCTAAAAGTGCGGCGATTCCTAAACCTCACGATTTAAGTTTCTGCTTCCACCACCGTCGCATACCACAGTTAAAAAACCATGTACTGTCTTACACAGAGTCCACAGACTTTCGCCCCATTTCAGAAGCCCGATTCCGTGTGTCCCACGGTACGTTGACCGCCTATAGCTTCTTGTACTTGTTGCGCGCGACTTTTTACCCGGCCAAGCTTTTCTGGTCGGAACCCCCTAAGCCGAGTTTTCAAGGTGCTGCGCCGTCCACTTGGTTTTCGAGACTGGCCTTTTAATTCTAACGTAAAGCCAACCTAGAACGGCGGGGTTTCAGACCCAAAATTTCCGATGAAATCGATAGAATAACGATAGGGGAAGCTTGCTTGTTTGCCTCAACCGACAATTTTTATTGTTAATCAACTTTGACCAGACCATCACCATGAATGAACCACCTAATAGCGCTGGCGATGAAATCCAATTACCCCGGGGAGAAAGAGTTGACCAGCTAAGAAATCTCATCGAAACCCTACGCATTGCCGATGAAGTGGCCAATCGCGGTTATTTGATTACCAGCGCCGAAGTGGCCGATTTAATGGATATTAATCCTGGCGCCGTTACCAGTCGCGGCGACCATTGGCCGTGGCGAAATTGGGTAATCTCCCGGGTCAGACGCGAGGGAAACCAAATTCTTTGGCAGTTGGAAAAAGTCGATTAGGATTAATGGCAACCATCAGTTAATTTCTCTCTTGACTTTTGTAATTATTTCGTCATTTTCCCCCAGCAGATGACGCGCAAAACGTCGGGCCAGGGGCGGAGCCGATACAAGTGTACTGGTAAAACCAGAAAATACCTGCAATCCCAGTTTATCGGCGATCGCTCCCACTAGGGGCCGTCCCGAGGGAGCAAAGGCCACTAGGCAATGATGACAGCTGCCGGGGAGAGCGGCTAAAGAGGGCAGCAATGTCCCCACGGCGGCGCGTATTGCTTTTTCTCCGGCCAGAGGGTTTAAAATCGCCTCTGGATCGGTGATAATGGCGCTAATTTGCCCTAGATAAAGGCTTTGATCCCGGAATTGTACCGCCCCCGTTTCTAAAACACTGGCAATTATTTCTGGGGTTTCTCTCTGCCAAATGCCCTGCTTTTCTAGTTGGGTGATTTTTTGCTCTAATAGCAATCTGGCAGGAATTGCGGGCATAACTAGGGTGTTTAATTTGATCTCAGTGGGGGGAATTTTGATCACCTGGGCATGGGTAAAATAGACGGGAGCAGTAATACCGGATTTTTGCAGTAAAGACCGGGTTAATCCCCCCGCACAGACGATAGTTTCCCCAGCAGAATAATTATTTTTAGGAGTTTTTACGCCGGTAATTCTCGATGCAGTTTCAATTAATTCGATGACAGCTTCCCGAATAATCGTGCCTCCCAGACGCAGAAAAGCTTGTTGATAGGCAAGATTAGTTTTTTCGGCGTTGATGTGACCGTGGGGCAGTCGTAAAACTCCGGAGATAGCTGCAGGATTTAATAGGGGTTCTAAAGCGATCGCTGCTTGCGGATCGAGAATTTCGGGAGTAATAGCAAAGATAGCAAATTTTTCGGCCACAGTAGCTGGGTCATCTTCGGGGTTAACGGTGAGAATTAAGTCTATGTCCCGGTATTCGTTATCTATGCCCAATTCCTGGGATAAATTGCGCTGAATTTCTCGACCTTCTTGATATAATTTTCTCTGGATTTCTGTGGTGGCCGACCAATAGGCTAAACCTCCGTAACTGTAGAAAGTGGCGTTGAGGGGATGGGTTTCTTTTTCTAATAAGAGGACTCGACTGCCTAGGTTAGCTAGTTCATAACTTAAGGCAGAACCGGTGATACCACCACCGATAATTATATAATCATAAGTTGTGGTCATAATTGGGCTAATTTTTCCTCGATTAACCTATTCTATCATTATACTTGCTCGGTTCCCTGGTTCTGATTTAAGCAATAATTGCTATAATTACAGCAAAAGTTCAAAGGGGGATCGGATAACTATGCAACAGTTAGAAACTAGGGGGATAACTGACCGATGGATTAAAGGTAGTTGGGAAGAATACTTAGCAGCAATTAAAAACTTCCCAGAAAATCAAGGAAAAAGTTATTATTACAATGGCTATTATCGATTAGAAATGACTCCTATTGGATTTGAACACGCTAGAGATCATCACGTTGTCTTTTTGGGGGTGAGTCTCTACGCTATCCTCAAAGAAATTCCTTTTCAAGGACTCCCTACTTGTTCTTATCGTAAAAGAGGAATTAGAGAAGTGCAGCCAGATATATCTTACTATCTAGGAGAGAAAGCGAATCTGATACCAAATGGGACTTCGATTATTGATTTAAATCAGTATCCCCCACCAGATTTAGTCATTGAAATCTCAAGATCTACCCTCAATGATGACCTAGGCAATAAACGCTTACTCTATGAAGAATTAGGGGTTAGTGAATACTGGAGTGTTAAGGTAGATGACCCTCAAATATTCGCTTTTGAAATAATCGATCGAGGTAGCAAAAGAATTGATATATCAAAGGTTTTACCTAATTTAAAACTTGCGGTTTTAGAGTCAGCTTTACAACAGGCACGCACCAGAGATCAAAGTCAGGTGGGACGTTGGTTAATCACTCAATTTCAAGGTTAACTACATAAAATCGAGGCTAATATTATGCAACAGCTAGAAACTACTATCTCGACAGATTTATGGATTAAAGCTAGTTGGGAAGAATACTTAGAAGCAATTAAAAACTTCCCAGAAAATCAAGGAAAAAGTTATTATTACAATGGCTATTATCGATTAGAAATGACTCCTATTGGTAACGATCATGCCAGCGATCATGCTATTTTGATCTTCGCTGTTAGTCTCTATGCCACCCTAAAAAATCTGACCTTTAATGCCAAAGATAATTGCAGTTTTCGCAGGTCTGGTTATCGAGAAGTTCAACCGGATATATCTTATTATTTTGCCGAGAAAGCTAATCTGATTCCCTACGGTACTTCGATTATTGATTTGAATCAGTATCCCCCACCAGATTTAGTCATTGAAATCTCAAAATCTACCCTTAATGATGACTTAGGTAATAAACGCTTACTCTATGAAGAATTAGGGGTTAGTGAATACTGGAGTGTTAAGGTAGATGATCCTCAAATATTCGCCTTTGAAATAATCGATCGAGGTAGTAAAAGAATTGATATATCAAAGGTTTTACCTAATTTAAAACTTGCGGTTTTAGAGTCAGCTTTACAACAGGCACGCACCAGAGATCAAAGTCAGGTAGGACGTTGGTTAATCAGTCAATTTCAAGGTTAAATCCTGCTGTTTTTTTGCAGCCGCTTTCTCCAATAAAGACTCGGCAAAAGCGATGGCAGCCGCTGCCGAATTTCCTCCCGTTAATTGTGCCAATTCTTCCCTTCTCGTCTGACGATTATCGAGAGAAGTAACCCGGACAACCGTGCGAATTTCCGAGAGATTAGTGGAATCATCTTCGGCAATCATTTGTTTATAAACGCGAAAATGGTGATCAGCTAAAGCAGCCACTAAGGGTTGATGAGTGACGCATAAAACCTGATATTGTTGACCTAATTGATCTAATTTATCGGCAATTGCTTGGGCAACTTTTCCCGATACTCCCGCATCAATTTCGTCAAAAATTAGGGTGGCTGCTGCCGATTGGGATTGGGAAAAACAGGACTTTAACGCTAGGAGAAAACGACTCATTTCTCCTCCGGAAGCGGTACTGGATAAAGGTTGGATTTTTTCCCCCGGATTGGGACTAAAATAAAAGACCACTTGATCGACTCCCAGACTGCTAGGATTACCCGGGTCAATCCGACAGACAAAAATCACCTTTTCCATGGCTAAAGGTTTTAATTCCTGTACCAATTGTTTTTCTAGTTGACTAGCGGTTTCTTGTCGCAAAAAGGTCAACTGGGTGCTAGTTTCTTGATAGATTTTTTCCTGTTGCTGACAAATTTTTTCTAATTCCTCAATCGATTGTCCTTCTCCCGTCAACTCCGCTAATTCCTGCTGTAATTTCTGATAATAATCGATCGCTTCGGCTAAACTTGGGCCATATTTGCGACAAATGCGCTTAAGTTGGACAATTCTCTCTTCTATCTCGTTCAATCTCTCCGGATCTGCCTCTAGACTATCCCCATAAACGTTGATTTCCTGTCCCGCTTCCACCACCTGATTTAATGCCGATCGCACCATCTCTAAAATCGGCTCTAAACTGCTATCATAAACCATCATATTTGTCAAGATATTTTCAGCTTTTCCTAACAAATCAGCGACGGCGGGTTGATCGCGATCATTTTGGTAGAGTAGTTGATAGACTTGATAGCTGGAATTTTGTAAATCGACACCGTGGGAGAGTCGGTTTCTTTCCTGTTCTAACTGTTCCAACTCGTTAGCGTCAGTTAAATTAGCTGATTCTAGTTCTTTTAGTTGATATTCTAATAAATCTAATCTCTGTAGGCGATTTTGTTCCGATTGCAATCTATTATTGAAAATATTCTTGCTTTCTTGCCAGTTAGCGTAGGCTGTGGCTACCTTTTCCCGCTGCTGCAGCAGGGATTCACCCCCGTAGAGATCTAATAATTCCCTCTGTCGATTAGCGTCCATTAACTGAACTGTTTGACCTTGAGCGGTGATTTCTACCAAAAAATCTCTTATTTGCGCCATTTGTTGGCGATTAGCGACGACTCCGTTAATCCGAGAGCGAGAACGCAAGGAATTATTAGTAATCACTAATTCCCGGCTGATGGTCAGACTATTATCCTCTAATAGGTCAATTTCCTGACTTTCTAGCCAAGCAATTAATTCTGGAGTCAGAGAAAAAGTCGCTTCTAGGGTTGATTGTTGGCTTCCCTGACGGATGACGCGATGATTGACTTTACCACCGAGAACAATATCGATCGCATCTAATATAATCGATTTTCCTGCCCCCGTCTCACCGGTCAGTACATTTAATCCGCTGCCGAAAGTTAATTCTAAGCGATCGATGAGGGTAAAATTTTCAATTTGTAGGCAGGATAACATATATCAGTAATCAGTAATCAGTTGCTAAGTAGGTAGGCGTTAAAAATTATCAGATGCCCCCTTATTAAGGGGGGATACCCCCTTAATCCCCCCTTATTAAGGGGGGCAGGGGGGATCGAACCTAAAATCCATTTTTAATTTAATTATAACCAGCTACTTATTCTCATTATCCTTCAGCATTCCCTAATTTTCCCCGAAACGGTAGCCTTTCCCATAGACAGTATTAATTAGAGGTGTTTCTCCGTCCGCTTCGATTTTACGACGCAGCAAGCGCATCAGGGCAGGAACCACATTACTATTAGGTTGCTCTCCTTCTGACCAGAGATGCTGATAAATTTGTTCATGGGTGAGAAGTTGCCCCGGATGGGTCATAAATAAAGTTAATAATTGTATTTCTTTTGCTGATAAACTAATCGTGCGACCGTGACGATAGGCCACTTGATTTTCGCTATCGAGTTCTAAATCAGCACATTTTAATTTACTGCTATTACTAGCTTCAAAATTGGGAGAACGACGCAATAAAGCGCGGACTCTCGCTAATAATTCTCGCAGTTGAAAGGGTTTGACTAAATAATCATCAGCACCAGCATCTAATCCCGCCACTCGATCGTCTATGGTATCCTTAGCGGTTAGAAATAAAACGGGAGTGGTGTCCCCCTGATCCCGTAAATATTGACAGATTTGTAATCCGGATTGCTGGGGTAACATCCAATCGAGAATTAAGAGGTCATAATTATTCTCTCGTGCCAATTCTAACCCCGTCCGACCATTATCAGCAATATCAACTTCATAGCCTTCTTGAGCAAGAATTTGTTCTAAGGGTTCGGTTAATTCTTTTTCATCGTCAACGATAAGTATTCGCATAGAAGGAAGATTATCAGTTATCAGTTATCAGTTATCAGTTATCAGTTATCAGTTATCAGTTATCAGTTATCAGTGATCAGTTATCAGATGTGAGTTATCAGTTCACTGTTTACTGATTACTGTTTACTGATCACTGAAAAACCATTTCTCCTAATTATCTATCTTTGGGTAATAAATTGCGCCATTCGAGAGGGATATAACTTTCAATAAATCTAGCTAGGGTGGGGTAATGACGCTGATACAAAACTCCCATATAGATAATACCAAGTCCCAGGGCGGTTAGGGCAAAGGGAAAGAAAATTGAATCGGCAAAGAGACGATAGGAGAGATAGGAAAGATAGGCAAATACTCCAATACCTCCGAAAACCACAAATAATCTTCTTTTTAGCAGGACGGATAATACCATCAATCCCAAGTTAATTAGACAGTACAAAAATCGTTGTGCTTCATTATCATCGATGAGGAGAGATAGACTAAACCAAAACATAATTAATCCGAATAAGTACAGCCAAAAAGCAAAATCACCCCGACTACGGCGCTGACGTACATCAATTAAATAGGCAGTTATTAAACAGGCAATTCCAAACCAAAAGGATACCCACAGTCGCAGTCTCCATGTATATTCGTTCTCTCCAAATAGTAAAGAGGTTAAGTCCATTGACATATACCACAGACTAAAAGCAATCGGTGCAGTTAAAAAAGGAAATTTAACAAATCTTAAAGTTATTAATCCTGCGATAATCGTGCCTAATTCCATTAAAAACCAACCGCCTTTAGTCCAGGTATAGAAATCTGGATAAATGGCCATATTTCCAGCTTGCCAGTATCCTGTCCAGCGTTGTAAACCATAGATTGCTAAGGGAGTCATTGCCACTGCCATGGTAAATAAAAGGCCGCCGGGGATTTTGAGATTTTGCTGAAAATAGAGATTTTTCCCCGCAAAAATAAAACAAATTGCATAAAACAGGGCGATAAAAAATAGTCCTGCACCACCGAAACTCTCCCAAGCTTCGTTCATCAACCACCCCAGGGCAGAGATAACAATTAATGCCCCAAAATAATAGGCCACATTAGCAAAATTAAAGCGAGGGCGATTAACTTCATCTTCCTGGGGATAACGGCATATAAAAGCCGTCCATAAATTTTCAGCTTGGCTGGCAGTAATTAGGTTTTCTTGTACCGCCCAATCAAAATCTTCTCTTTCTAGTCTCATAATATTCTCTAGTCCTTAAGCTAAGATGTATTTTAACCGCTTATCCTAAGGATAAGGGAATAGGGCATAGGCGCAGATGTTAAATCCTGTAGTAAAACTTAACATTTACCGATTGCAACATCCGAAATCTGCAAAATAGAGTATAATTCAGTCTAGATTAACTATTATCGAAGACATCATGATAACTAAATCAGAACTCTATGAACAAGATTTTCAATTATGGCTGATAACAACAATAGGTCAGTTAGAACAAGGAGATTTTCAGGCATTAGATGTATCTCATTTGGTTGAGGAGTTAAAAGAATTGGGTAAATCAGATAAAAATGCCTTAGAAGGAAATTTAATGATTTTGCTGGCTCATTTACTGAAATTAAAAGTACAATCCTCCGCCCCTGAAAGCATGAAATCTAGCTGGTATAGCTCCATTGTCGAACACAGGGAACGAGTTGTCGCCTTACTAGAAAACACCCCTTCTTTGAAATCTCATCTAGCAATCGCCATCGATAAAACCTATCCTAAAGGTCGCAAAATTGCCATCAAGGAAAGTAAATTGGCTGACTTTGGAATTGCGATTCCTCCAGAGGAAGCATATCCCTTAGACTGCCCTTTTTCTTTAGAACAGATTCTTGATGAAGATTTTTATGGCTGATAATTCATATTTAATCCATCAGCTAAGACACTTTCAAAATGCTTCTAAAAAGTCTTCAAATCTCAAAAACTGGGAAGCTATACAAGTCACATCTGTCTCCCGATACTAAGCGACTCGACTGACTTTAAATAGAGCTTACAAGCTTTTTTGCCCAACCCTAGTTAATCAGCCTTCAAGAATAAGTAAAAATTATAAATTTAAGGTAAATAATTAAAATATTTAAATATTTGGGGCGATTAGTTCAATGTAACAAGTAAGTTACAAGATTTTGATTTTCCCAGAATTTGCCAAAATTTAGCTGTAAATCGGGGTTGCCTAGATTTAATAATATGGTATGATCGTGGTATGCTGTGGGCTTAGTTTAAGCATTAAACTTTAAATCAAGGCAAAACCAAGGCAATCAGGGGACTGTGTTGATTCTCTTGCCCAAAAAAAGCCGCCAGTGATGAAATTTTTTTATGCTGCAATTTTTGAAGTTTTGTAAAGGCTATTGACTTAAAGCCAGAATTGTGGAAGTTGAGATTTTTAGTACAAATGCTCAGACTTTTCCTTCCTACTCTGGCGCTCTTGTCTCCCTACAACGAAAATTTTTTATCTCACCATTGAGATAACTGCTCTGAGATGGGCTAAAAACTGGGGCAATGTGGACATCGATCGAAAGACTAAGCTAAACTGGTAATGACTATGTATTAGGGCGGAGGTCAACGGATACAACTATGGACAATTTGGAGGTAAAACAAAAACCGATCCGGTGTTTAGAAGATGCGATCGAAAGGTGTCAAACTTTAGGAATGCGGGTTAGTCGTCAGCGTCGCTATATTTTAGAATTGCTGTGGCAAGCGCAGGAACACCTATCAGCGCGAGAAATTTATGATCGTCTCAATCTGCAAGGAAAAAACATCGGTCATACCTCAGTGTACCAAAACCTAGAGGCCCTATCGGGTCAAGGCATTATCGAATCTGTGGAACGCTGGGACGGCAGACTCTACGGCAACATCAGCGATTCCCACAGTCACGTCAATTGTCTGGACAGTCAAGAAATCATCGATGTGCATATCCAACTTCCCCCGGAATTAATTAAACAGATCGAGGCATCGACGGGGGTAAAAATTACCGATTATCGCATCGATTTCTATGGCTATAAACAAAACAAATGAGCCAGATCACTGTATAATTGACCCTGTGAATAGTATCCGTTGACAGGCTGCAACTCTTGTGATCGATCGCCCTCTCACCCTAATTATCATCGATAATGACCCGATTTTCCGCTTGGGTCTGGTGCAGGCCCTGTCGCGGATAGAAAATATTAGTATCGTCACCGAAGGGGATTTAGAAACAATTTTCGCCTTGACTCTTAATCCGTCCCCCGAAATTATTATTATTGATCCTCTCTTTGATTGGTCTTACTGTGAAATTCTCCACTCTCGCTATCCCGAAAGTAAAATTGTTCTATTAACCTTTCCTCTCGATTCCCGACAGCAACTAATCGCCAGAGAATTAGGCATCGCCGGTTATATTCCCAAAGGCACAAACCTAGAGCAATTTATCACTATTTTAGGGCAAATTTCCCGGGATGAAACCCACGATGTTGTCCCTTCCCCTCTCACCATTGCTAACCGTCCAAGTTTAGCCCCTAGCCATTGGTTAATCACTGCCGGAAGAACGGGATTAAATCGCATCGAAAGTGAATTACATTTAATTGATCTCCACCTCAATCAACAGTCTTTATCCGGCTTTGATCGCTTTTATTGGCAGGGAAGAAAACGAGAACTTTTAGCAGCCCTATGGCTAGTGAGAAAACTAATTCCCCTGGAAGGGAGCTATTACAATTCAGCTTCAGCGACACCTCCGATAATAATTAACAATATCGATCGGGAATTACCAATTTTAAGCCGCGAGCGTCCCCTCTGTGTTTCGGCAGTTTTTGAGTCCACTTTAGCAGTTATTCGATCGCCTTTAATTAATAGAACAAAGATTAGTTTTGAAATTGATGTTTTACAGGATAATCGGCAACGGGAATTATTATATTTAGTTCTCGATGAAATTCGTAAAAATGTCGATGAAATGAGATATTTACAGGTTAGCAGCGGGGAATTAACCAGTCGCTTAAATCTGATTATTTACGATATCTGGGAGAAAGTTACGCGTAAATTTTTAGAAATTAATGCCTCGGTTTATGACGAAATTAGTAAAGGCAAACTTAATGAAATTATTCTGGAAGAAAGAGAGGCAATTCAAATAGAAATCCTCAATAAAATTCCTTTTACTCTTGACTTATTTTCCTATTTAGTGTACGAAAATAGTTTAACTATTGACGGAGTAGAATACCGAGCTAATGCTCCTGAAACTATCGCCAGAGCCGAAATTATCCTGCAAAATCTCATTCATAATATTGCCAATGCGGTGACGGTAATTATTCTCAATAACTTCTCGGAATCGGAAAGAATCAAACAAAAACTTTACCGGTCAGAATTTCTCATCGCCAGAAAATTAGCTAAAATCCGCAATGAATTATCTTGGAAATACCGACGGCAACAATATTGGCAAGAACCTAAAGATATCTTTGAAAGTCAATATCAATTATTTCACTATAGCGATGGAGAAATCCAATCTCTAGCCATTTATTCCCCCCGACAGGAAGAATTAAACAGTTTAACAGGCATACCCTGGTTAGTTTCGATCGCCTTAGAATTAAGAGACTCTTTATCCCCTCGTTTACGCGCTTTTTTTCGGGTGGTGGGTAATGGAGTAGTATATATCCTTATCCAAGTTATCGGTAGGGGTATTGGTTTAGTAATTCGTGGGGTTTTACAGGGAGTCGGTAACACTTGGCAGGAAGTCAAAGGTAAAAAGGGATCATGAATTAAGTAGTCGTGCAAAATTAATTTCCTAGTCGAGACAGGAGACGGGATACAGCTATTAGGGATCGGATTTGAGTTTTCAGTTCACTGTTTACTCACAGCAGAAGTCTGACGGAGTAGTGGCTTAGATGTGTAATTAATTGTGCTTAGATACTTAACAGTAATTATCGTCCCATTTCTCGCTTTAATTTTTTCAATTCTTCTTCCATTTCCCATTCTTTAAATTTTAGATCGAGATTATCGTAGTTCGAGCGCTGATAGTCCGATTCTTGGGGTTGATCCCAAAAAGTGGTTTCCCAGTCACGCGACTGATTTTTAGGGACTTTTTCGGCTTTAATTTGCACTTCTTGACGACGTTGTTGGACCTGTTGCAGTAACTCTTGGGATTGAGTCAGACGTTTTTTCACCCCTTCCATCCGTCCCCAAAGTTGATTACCCTGACGGAAGAGGGCTGCCTCGCGTTCACTGGCAGCCTTAACCAAGTCCTGCCGTCCAGCGGCCTTAGCCTTATCAATTCTAGCGTGCCAAGTTTGGATATCTTGGGCAGTGGCCAAAATTTGCTGTTCGAGACGTTGACGCTCATTTTCTAGAGCGCTAATCAGTTTAGCCGTATCGCGCTCCTGTTCGCGCAGTTGTTCCACCAGCGCCTGTAATTCTAATTGGGGATGACTTTTGAGAAATTCTTCCAGTTGGGTTTCAAGAAAGCGACTAACATCATCAAATAGATTGCCCATCTGTGCAGTATCCTAAATTTGCAATTAAAGTCTAGGAGCGATTTTAATCCCCCTCTTTTTAGCATAGGCTAGATCAACCCTAGGTTTAAATATATTTGGGAAAAGTAGTACAAAAATGTTATTCGGCTGCCGGTTAGGGACGGGGAAACCAGTATAATAAAACTAAGTAGCTGGTTATAATTAAATTAAAAATGGATTTTAGGTTCGATCCCCCCTGCCCCCCTTGATAAGGGGGGTGCCGATCCCCCCTTAGTCCCCCCTTAATAAGGGGGGCATCTGATAATTTTTAACTCCTACCTACTTAGAGTGATATTTCCTGAAAACCTCTTAATTGTTTGACTTAAGTGACAACTTCACCAGCTTGGACAGAACGCATCGGTTATCAACGGGATTGGGTGTGGCGCGGTTGGCAAATTCGTTATAGTTTTATGCCGGCAAAAAACCGCCAAGATGCCGATAAACCCCCTTTAATTTTACTGCACGGATTTGGAGCGGCGATCGAACATTGGCGCCATAATATTCCTATTCTCAGCCAAAATCATCGAGTTTACGCAGTAGATTTATTAGGTTTCGGTGGTTCGCGTAAAGTGCAGGTTCCCTATACCATTAATCTCTGGGTGGAACAGATACACGATTTCTGGCAAACTTTTATCAATAGACCAGTGGTATTATTGGGAAATTCGATCGGTTCTTTAGTTAGTATGGCCCTAGCGGGTAAATACCCAGAAATGGTAGCCGGATTAGTTATGCTCAGTTTACCCGATGTCAGCCGTCGGCGGGAAATGATCGCCGATTGGTTATTAAATATCGTCACTCCCATCGAAAACTTTTTCACTTCTCCTTGGCTATTAAAACCGATATTTTACTATCTGCGTCGTCCGCAAGTCTTGAAAAAATGGACAGGAATCGCCTACGAAGACAAGAAAGCAGTCAGCGACGAATTAGTACAAATTATCGCCGCCCCAACCCTAGATGAGGGGGCAGCTCAGGCCTTTATTTCCCTAGCACAAGCTGTCAATCATCCCGAATATTGTCCACCGGCAAAGCTAATTTTACCACGTTTACAAATCCCGATTTTATTGTGTTGGGGCAAACAAGATCCCATGGTTCCCGTCCAGTTAGCTCCGGGTTTTGTCTCCCTTAATCCTAGGATTAAATATGTAGAATTTGACCGGGCCGGTCATTGTTTGCAGGATGAATGTCCTGACCGTTTTAACCCAATTTTATTAGAGTGGCTAGAATCTGTTGCTGTTCTTTGAGAGAATAGGGAGAGTGATTGTTGGTGATAGTCCTATGCAAACCTTGGAATCGACGCTCAACCCCCCCGCAACTGCCTCCGAATTCGACACCACGATTCACCGACGCAAAACCCGTCCCGTCCGGGTAGGTAGCGTTACCATCGGTGGTGGTCATCCCGTGGTCGTGCAGTCGATGATTAACGAGGATACCCTTGATATAGACGGTTCCGTGGCAGGTATCCGTCGCCTCCATGAAATCGGCTGTGAAATTGTCCGCGTCACCGTGCCGAGTCTGTCCCACGCCACCGCTTTAGCTAAAATTAGGGAAAAACTGCTCGCCACCTATCAACCTGTGCCGTTAGTAGCCGATGTACATCACAACGGCATGAAAATCGCCCTAGAAGTGGCCAAGCACGTCGATAAAGTGCGGATTAACCCCGGTTTGTACGTTTTCGAGAAACCGAAAGCCGACCGCATCGAGTACAGTCAAGCAGAATTTGATGAAATTGGCGAAAAAATCGCCGAAACTCTGAAACCTTTAGTGATTTCTCTGCGAGATCAAGGTAAAGCGATGCGAATCGGCGTTAATCACGGTTCTCTGGCCGAAAGAATGCTCTTTACCTACGGCGACACCCCCGAAGGAATGGTACAGTCGGCTTTAGAATTCATCCGCATCTGCGAATCCCTCGATTTTCGCAATCTAGTGGTTTCCCTGAAAGCTTCCCGCGTGCCGGTGATGGTGGCCGCCTATCGTCTCATGGTTAAGCGCATGGACGAGTTAGGTATGGATTATCCCCTACATTTGGGGGTTACTGAGGCAGGAGATGGGGAATACGGACGAATTAAATCCACTGCCGGGATTGCCACTCTCTTAGCGGACGGTATTGGTGATACGATTCGCGTTTCTCTGACGGAAGCTCCCGAAAAGGAAATTCCCGTCTGTTACAGCATTCTCCAGGCCCTGGGACTACGGAAAACCATGGTCGAATACGTTGCCTGTCCTTCCTGTGGTCGCACTCTTTTTAATTTAGAAGATGTCCTGCAGCAAGTGCGCGCAGCGACTAAACACCTCACCGGACTCGATATCGCCGTTATGGGTTGTATTGTCAATGGACCGGGAGAAATGGCCGACGCAGACTATGGTTATGTGGGGAAACAGGCCGGTTATATCTCCCTTTATCGCGGTCGCGAGGAAATTAAACGCGTCCCCGAAAGTGAAGGTGTAACCGAGTTGATTAATTTAATTAAAGCCGATGGCCGTTGGGTAGAACCTTAATTAGTTTTACCGGTAGGGGTTGACATCTGTTCAACCCCCGATCATCGGCGAGAATTTGTTACAATGGAAAGCCTGCTAGAAATTGCCGCCCCAGAGAGTCCATGCTACCTACACGCGATTGTGTTCGTCAAACCCCCGCTTACACTCCGGGAGAACAGCCCCAAAGCGCGGGATTTACCAAACTTAACACCAATGAGAATCCCTATCCCCCACCGGCGGAAATTTTTGCCCACCTGCCAGAGCAATTAGAGAAAGTCCGACTCTATCCCGATCCTATCTCCAAAGAGTTACGGCAAACGGCGGCGGAATTATACGGCATAGCAGCCGATCAGATAATCGCGGGTAATGGCTCCGATGATATACTTAATATCGCCCTGCGAACTTTTGTTAACCCTTGCGAAAGCGTCGCTTTTTTGGATTTAACCTATTCCCTTTACGAGACAATTGCCCGGGTACACGGGGCAAATATTATCGAATTTCCCACTAATGATAAATTTGAATTAGCCGGACCGATTATTTGTCCGGAAGCGAAATTAATTTTTCTAGCTTCTCCTAATCCTCCCCTCGGTAAACATCTTGAGCGCGACTATTTAGAAGCAACCTGTGCTAATGCGTCGGGATTGGTATTAATTGATGAAGCTTATGTGGATTTTAGTGATGACAATCATCTCGATTTTCTCTCCCGTTACGATAATGTCATCATTAGTCGCACCATGTCGAAAAGTTATAGTTTAGCGGGGTTAAGAGTCGGTTTCGGTTTTGCTTCCGGGGCCATTATCGAACAGATGGATAAGGTGCGTGATTCCTATAATTTAGATCGCATCGCTCAAACTTTAGCCACAGCAGCTTTAAAACACCATAATTATTTTGAGCAAGTTTGGCAAAAAGTCCGTCAAACCCGCAGCCGTTTAATTACTTCTTTGCGGGAGTTGGGATTTATTGTTTTTGACTCGGAAGCTAATTTTATCCTCGCTTCTCCCCCCCAGATTAGTGCCAGTGAGTTATATAATCAACTCAAAGACCGTCAGATATTAGTGCGATATTTTAAACATCCTCGCATTCAGAATTATGTGCGGATTTCTATCGGCACTGATGAGGAGATTGATCGCTTTTTATCTGCTATTCAAGAGATTATGGGAACAAATTAATCTCCATTTTCGTCAAGGTTTTATTAGCATTTTAAACCCTAATAACTTCTCGAAAAAAAGGCTAGATTGATCGGAACAAAGCAGCGACAAACAAGGGTCTAATGGCCTGTCGTTTCTCCCGATTACTAGCCTTGGCTATCAAGATTATTAGTCCGACAAAAGGATTAAATACTAGCGCACAAATTTTTGAACTTATGCAATTTTATCCCCAAGGAATCACAGTTCAAGAATTGAGCCAACGCTTAAATCGTCCCGTTTCTATGCTCAATCTTTGTCTAAAATCTTTGGTTGCTTCTAAAAAAATCGTGGCCAGAAAAAATCATAATCAGTGGGTTTATACTGTTGATAAAAAAGCTTAGTTTGTCCAGATAAGAATACTTAAGATGTAGAAAAAGTATTTATTAAGTACCCAGAGAGAATCAATTATACATATTTTTCCCTTTCCTGTTGCCTCTTTCCAGAGGGCGAATGCAATTCGCCCCTACAATAGGGTGAATGCAATTCGCCCCTACAATAATATTATTACGCCAATGGCCTGCGCTCAAAATGTAATATAGACATTTCTACAAAACTGAGATATACCCATATATTAACCCTATTGCTGAATAACTATTTTAGGCTGTAGATAGTATTCATCTTCTGCGACAACTATCTCACCAATGCCGAGAAATTGAGCCTCTAAAGACTCCACAGCAACCAGAGAACTGATTATAACATTTGCATCGGTGAGATTAATTTTTCTGCCGTGAAACCAATCGATAACTCTTTCTGATGTCAAAGAAATCCAGTCTAGATGCGCCAAGGCAATGCGAGGCGAAATTAAACCCTCAGAATTAGCCATTAAAGCTTCCAGATTAATACTATCAGCTAATTGAAAACCACAGCTTTCCGTGCGAGTTAAACCGGCTAAAGTGCCACCGACAGCTAACACCTTCCCCAAATCTCTGGCCAAAGAACGAATATAAGTCCCCGATCCACAGTGAATATCTAGCTCTATTTGCGGAAATTCGCCCTCTAACCAGCCTAAAACCGTAATTTGGTCAATTTTGACCTGACGAGGCTCCACTGCGATTATTTCCCCTTTGCGAGCCAATTCGTAGAGACGGCGACCATCCTGGTGAATAGCACTATACATTGGCGGAATCTGGGCGATATTACCGATAAATTCCGCTAAATGAGGCTTAACTGCCTCTAAAGTTAAATCGGCACAGGGACAAGTAGCGATCGCTTTTCCCGTAATATCATCGGTATCGGTGCTGAGTCCTAACTGAATTTTTGCCCGATAAGCCTTATTTTCGGGTAAATAAGGCAGTAATCGGGTGGCAGACCCGACGGCGATCGGTAAAACTCCCGTAGCCATAGGATCTAAAGTTCCGCCATGGCCGACTCGTTTTGTCTTAAGAATTTTTCGGACTTTGGCCACACAATCATGAGAAGTCCAATCGGGGGGTTTATTGAGATTTAAAAAGCCAAACATTATGAATTATCAATTATGAATTATGAAGTGGGGAGACGGGGAGAATAGATAAAAGCAATCTCCTCAATTCTGAATACTGACGGCTGATAGCTAAAAATCTGACGTATTATATAATTGCATAACTTCGCTTAAAGGTAAACGGGAACGAACACCGATAGAAAGGTCAGAAAAATGACCAAGATCATAATGATCAACAGCAGCGCGAGCAATCATAGCGGCGTTATCTGTACAGAGTTTAAGTGGCGGAAAATAGACGGTTAAATCATGATTTTTGGCGGCAGTTTCCAGATGATTTCTTAAGGCACTATTAGCAGCTACTCCTCCCCCGATCGCAATAGTTTTTAAGCCATAATCTAAGGCACAATTGATGGTCCGACGGGTTAAACTTCTGGCCACCGTATCTTGAAAACTAGCGGCTATATCAGCTACAGGTAAATTATCTGGCTCAAATTTCTCTACTAAGCGCAAAACGGCAGTTTTTAAACCGCTAAAACTGGAATCGTAGGCATGAAAACCGCCGGTTGGTAAAGATATTTTACCTTCAGGTAAGGGAAAAGCTTGGGGATTACCATCTTTAGCAATGCGATCAATGATCGGACCTCCGGGATAACTTAAGTTTAATAATCGTGCCACTTTATCAAAAGCTTCTCCAGCTGCATCATCTCTAGTAGTTCCTAATTGTTGATATTTACCGCAGGCCTGCACATGGATTAAACTGGTATGACCCCCGGAGACTAAAAGAGATAAAAAAGGAGGTTTAAGATCAGATTCAGCGAGATAGGAAGCATAGATATGACCTTCGAGATGATGAATGCCGATAAAGGGTTTATCGTGGATAATAGCCAGGGTTTTGGCCGCCGTCATTCCCACCATTAAAGCACCTACTAAACCGGGAGCAACTGTGGCGGCTATCCCATCAATTTCTGACCAAGTTAACCCCGTTTCTTGCCAAGCTTTTTCTAGACAAAAACTAATGGTTTCTAGGTGTTGTCGGGAGGCCATTTCTGGCACAACACCGCCATAGGGACGATGGAGATCAATTTGAGAAGAAACCACACTACTCAACACCTGGTTATTGTTAACAATAGCCACAGCCGTTTCATCGCAACTGGTTTCGATCGCTAAGATAATTGTCATAAATTAATCAGTAAATCGTCAGACACCCCCCTTATTAAGGGGGGATTAAGGGGGGTTCCATCTTTAATTTAATTATAACCACTTACTTAATTTTGCTTAGGTACTTAATTAAAATTAAAGTTATCGTTCAACAATTTCCATAGCCACCACCGCCGGGGGTTTCAATAATAAAAATATCACCGGGGTTCATTTCTACAGTCGCAGTACCAGGCAATTCTTCAATAGTTCCATCGTTTCTTTCCACGGCATTACGTCCTATTTTACCTGCTTTTCCTCCCGCTAGTCCAAAGGGGGGAATCTGGCGATTACCCGATAAAATATTAGCAGTCATGGACTCTTGAAATTTAATTCTTCTAATCACACCATCACCTCCAGAATATTGTCCCTTACCGCCACTATCGGGGCGAATGCTAAAACTTTCTACTAACACAGGATAACGCATTTCTAATACTTCTGGATCGGTGAGACGGGAATTAGTCATCTGGGTTTGTACGGCAGCAGTTCCCGCAAAATTTGCCCCCGCACCAGAACCGCCACAAATAGTCTCATAATATTGGTACTTTTGATTGCCAAAAGTGAAATTATTCATCGTTCCTTGACTGGCTGCCTGAATGCGTAAAGCACCGTATAAAGCATTAACTATGGCCTGGGAAGTTTCCACATTTCCTGCTACTACGGCCGCTGGATAAACGGGATTAAGAAAACAGCCAGATGGGATAATTAAATGGAGGGGTTTGAAACAGCCCGCATTTAAAGGAATTGCCTCCTCCACAAGGGTACGAAAAACGTATAAAACCGCCGCTCTTGTCACTGCTAGGGGTGCATTAAAATTATTATTTAACTGGTTAGATGTGCCAGTAAAATCGATGGTTGCTTGACAATTATCAATATCTATGGTAATTCTGACCTTGATGACAGCACCGTTATCCAGATAATAAGTAAATTCACCATCTTTTAAGACAGATATAGCTTTTCTAACTGCTAATTCGGCATTATCTTGAACAAACTGTTGATAGGCTTTAACCATAGCTAATCCGTAGCGATCAACCATATTATGTAATTCTCTTTCTCCCTTGGCATTAGCAGCTATTTGTGCCTGAAAATCGGCAATATTTTGGGCGATATTGCGTGCAGGAAAAGGACTATTAGTTAAGTGATTAATTAATTCTTGTTCCCGAAACTGTCCCGCCGCTACCAGCAAAAAATTATCGAATAAAATTCCTTCTTCGCTAATATGGACAGAGTGGGGAGGCATAGAACCGGGGGTAATGCCACCGATATCAGCTTGGGGACTTCCAAAAAATAAACTATTCATTCTCAAGAATAATAATCATTCTCGGAGTGTGGGAGGTAGGGATCGATGGTTGCCCCCTCCTTCCAATTTTGTAGTAGAATTAATCCTGTACATTATTAATCAAGTTTTTCTTTTTAAGAATATATGGAATTAACTGATTCCCTCAAGAAATTGCTCAGTGAAACTGCACTTCAATTAAAAGGTGCAGCTAAAAGAAGATTCATGGCGCAAACAGTCTTAGAATTAGGCTATGGGGGACAAACCCTTGCTGCACAGGAGTTAGGCTGGAATCGAACTACTATTCGTAAAGGAATTAAAGAACTAAAAAGAGGCATTATTTGTGTTGATAATCATTCAGCTAAGGGGCGGAAAAAAGCAGAAGAACATTTACCTTTTCTATTGGAAAACATCAAAAATTTAGTGGATTCTCAAAGCCAAACTGACCCAAGTTTTAAAAGCCAAAGGCTTTATGTGAGACTGAGTGCGGCCGAAGTCCGAAAGCAATTAATCTCTAAATATGGGTACAGTGATGAGGATTTACCGAGCGAGGAAACTATTCGGGTTAAATTAAATAACTTAGGTTATCGTCTGAAAAGAGTCGCTAAAGTTTTACCTCAAAAAAAATTCCAGAAACCGAGGCAATCTTTGAGGAATTAGCTAACATTAATCGGGAAGCGGATGAAGACCCTACGATGTTACGTCTTAGTTTAGATGCCAAAGCCCGTGTTAATATTGGACTGTTTGATCGAGGAGGTAAAAATAGAATAACTGTCGAAACAAACGATCATGATTTTAATCCGAAAACAACCCTAACCCCTTACGGAATATTTATTCCAGAATTTGATGAGTTGTTTTTGTATTTCACTACCTCCACAGTCACCAGTGACTTTATTGTTGATATATTAGAGGATTTCTGGGAATCTGAAAAATCTCGTTTTGAGAAAATTAAAACTTTGATAATTAATCAAGATAATGGATCAGAAAATAATTCGAGACGAACTCAGTTTATGAAACGTATAGTTGAGTTTTCCCAAAAATATCAAGTTAATATACGTTTAGCTTACTATCCCCCCTACCATAGTAAATATAATCCTATTGAACGAACCTGGGCTGTGTTAGAAAACCATTGGAATGGGAGTATTTTAGATGAAATCGAAACAGCTTTGAAATTCGCCCAAACTATGACTTGGAAAGGAAAACACCCGATTGTTAAGTTGATTACTGAAACTTACGAAAAAGGAGTAAAGCTTACTAAAAAAGCCATGGAAAAAATCGAAGAAAAAATCGAACGTCTCACAGAATCAACGAATCAAGACTTTCCCGATTTGGGGCAATGGTTTATTGATATTTATTATGATAAGACCTAGTTTGTAGTTAACTAAGATGGTTAGCTAAAAACTGTATTTGATTCTTTAACTTGTCCTTGTTATACTCGAAAAAGCTCGGAAGTATAAAAGTTTATGCTGCTATTTTTTTTTCGGAAAAATAGGTTGTAATGGGAGACTCTTTGTTTTCCTAGACAAAAATAATTACTTTTTCAAAAAAACACTTTTCTATTTTTTTGTTGGGTATTTTATTCTCTGGAAGTCCCTTGATGTCCCCGGGAGGCAAGATAAAATAATATTTCCTGATTTTGGCGGTCAAAAATAGGACTAATTACTGTGACATCTGGCAGGTGAGTACCGCCATTATAAGGATTATTAGCCAGATAAACATTCCCCGGACGAATCGTCTCACCTTTATCCTGAATTAAGCTTTTAACGCTATCGGACATAGAGCCTAAATGGACGGGAATATGAGGAGCATTAGCGATTAAATTTCCCACCTCATCAAAAATAGCACAGGAGAAGTCTAGGCGCTCTTTAATATTGACACTTGCTGCCGTATTTTGGAGAGTAATCCCCATTTCTTCGGCAATAAATTGATAGAGATTTTTAAAGATTTCTAGATAAATAGGATCGGCAACGGTAGTTATTTCTGTGCAATGAGAATCTAGAGGAGACATAGGAAAATCAGTTATCAGTTATCAGTTATCAGTTATCAGTTATCAGTTATCAGTTAGCTGTCTCTTGTCTTTTTTATCCTCCTCTGTCGGAGTGGCTCTCTTATTCTTTGTGTGATCAGTTTAACTTGCATAGGAGCGATCTTTGTGTCCTTTGTGTCTCTGTGGTTCATTCCACTTGCTCGCCAGACTATATCTTAGAACACATTTTACCCACCAAACCCAAGAGAGCCTGGGAACCTCCTGTCTCCTCACCCAAGAGAAGATTTTTGATTTTTGGAGCAGATCCACTGATACGGGCTGACTGAGATATAATCGCAGTCAGTACCAGAGGGTGAATTATGGATAAAACCAGCTTGATCGATAAAGTGCAACAAATGGCTAATAAACGCCATTATTTACTGCAATTGCGCGATAAACCCGACATTGGCGGCCTGAGATTAGATGTTAATCAAGCTCTTGAGGAGTTGGATGAATTACTCGATGAGTTTCAAGCAACTTTTCCTGAAGAAAAACTTAGTTAACTATCCGACTCGACGGAATTGATCTTTGTCCGATTGTGCTAATTTTCCCAAGTCATCGATCGCTTTGATCAGAGCTTGGGAAGATATATCTTTAGAGCAGTATAGGTCAAAAGCTATACTTTGATTATTTTTTTCCATTGGAAGCTTTGGCAAGGAACTATAGGCGATAATGCGAATATAAGGGTCGAATTGTTTGATTTGAATAGCGGCACTGTGTCCATCTAAGACAGGCATCTGTATATCTAAAATAATTACATCTGGTTGACAACTTTTCGCCAAGTTGATCGCCTGTTGACCATTAACCGCAATTCCCACCACCTGACAATCCTGCTGCTGGGAAATTAAAGTCTTGAGTCCTAAACAGGTTAGCTCGTGGTCGTCGGCAATTAAGACTTTAATTGGCTCTCTCGGCTTTGTTATAATCATTTTCCTTTCCCTAGAGGTCTCACTTGTCATCATTGTAGAGCCTGTTAGTCTTTTGGCCTTCACTTCACGACACTTCCCATCACCCCACTTCCCCATCACCCCCACTGTTGACTTAAACCCCCCACTGATCACTGATCACTGAAAAAGGCCTAACTTTGGGCAAAAATCTGGTTTGTGTCCCCTCTTAGCGATAAAATTTCTACATCTGGACTGTCGAAAAGTATAAGTTTTGTAAAGTAAAATTAAGAAGGGAGACAAATTTAAGATAACCAACGTATGGAAGTAACTTTTACCGCTGCCGAATCCCTAGAAATTGTTGTTGCTGAACAAACCATCCCGATTCAGCATTATCTGCGCCAACCGCAAAGATTAGTACAGGCTATCGTTGAGACTAGCCTAACAGAACACCTATCTGAGAATCGGTTTCGCCTAAAAATGCGTCCCCTAAACTTCTTGAATATGTACTATTTTCAGCCCACGGTTATTCTTAATGTCTGGGCTACCTCTGAGGGGACGATATTTTTGCAATCAGAAGACTGTCAGATCAAAGGTATTGATTATATCAACGATCGCTTTAGCCTCAATGTTCAAGGCAAACTCGCTCCTGTGGAAAAAAATAATCAAACCTATCTAGCGGGGAAAGCCAATCTTGAGGTGAAAGTCGCCTTACCACCACCATTATGGTTAACCCCGCGTCCGCTGTTAGAAATCGCCGGCAATAGTCTCTTAAAAGGGGTTTTATTGCGGATTAAACAGCGTTTAATGAGTCAATTGTTGCAAGATTACCAACAATGGGCTAAACAGGATATTATTGCCCAAAATTACCCCGAAACGATTCTCGATCTCTCCCTTAGTTAAATAAAAATATGAGTTGGACAAAAGTATTATCTGTAGATTCCCTTGCCCCCGGCGCCCGTCAAGTGGTAAAAGTGGGGGAAAATTCCATTCTGTTGATTAACAATAACGGTCAATTCCACGCCGTCGGTAATCGTTGTCCTCATTTAAAATTATCGATGACGAAGGGCAAAATTACCGAAGACGGCGCGATCGTTTGTCCCTGGCATCGTAGTTCTTTTGATCTCTGTAGCGGTGCTGTCAAAGATTGGATTACCTGGCCCCCTGTGGTTAACAAAGCGATGGCGGCAGTTTCTCAACCCCAAGCTTTACCCGTTTATCCCCTTCGCATCGAAGACGGCAGCATCTGGATAGACGCATAACCGCTCACCGAGGGGGGGTTTTGGGCAATCTAAAGAGCAGTTCACTCGACAATGGGGTAATCTTGGAGAATGCCAAACCCTACCTCGCTCGCTTCCGTAAAAACCCAGTTATGGATTGTTCCCCCCGCTCCGGTGATCCCCACTCTCCTGTATATTTTTTAAACAGGATTTAGTATAAAATACCGTCATGTCAGCCTAGGAGTGGAAGGCTTTGCAGTAGAAATAATAAGCCAGAGCTTATTTAATACAAGTGTTTGCCTATTTTAGCCAAAAATTATTAACTTTAATTGGTTCCGTTTAAAAGTTGAGAACGAAGCAAATCGATCGCATCTAAATAACTCGGCATCGGTTCATTACCTAACAGGCAAGCACTGCGATCAACGCTAATCATATCATCACCCCAAAACACTTGACCCAGAGGAATAGATTTTCCTCGATCCGGTCGCCAATTGCTACTAAAATATTTGAGATTAGCGTCCACCACTGCCCCATCAAAAAGATGACCGATACAAAAATAAACATCCTGTAAAATTAGCGGTACGGAGGGGCGATGTAATTGCCCCCGCGAGTTGGGACTACGGGCTTTATAATGACTACGGGGAAAGAGTCCATAGAGATTTTTTAAAGAAGCAGAAATCAAGGGTTTATCCTTTAAATGGGTGCGTTTTAGGGTTCCAATCGTGATCCGACAATCCACTTCTTCGATAATTTTAGGGGCAAACATCGAGGGAAACCGGACAGGAAAAGGGGAAAGATTCGGATATTCTTGCTGGGGTAAACTATCAGCATCAAGAATAGTTATTCCAGGATCGAGAATAGATTTTACACCCAAAATATCGATAATTTCTCTTAAAGAAGTAGCCGAACAAACTCCCTCTAATAAGATAATTTCTGCCCCGGGATTTACCCCCCTCAATCCTCGCAAAACTTGACTTAATACCGGCAGACTAACCGTTACTGGTGGTGGCACAGGATAACCTAAATTAGGTTTAATTAAAATACGTTTAGCTGTGATAGCTGCCGGGGGAGGTTGATAAACAAAATCCGCCATAGCTGAATTTTTTACCCCGGCAGTAATTGAGGATTGGGTAATCATAGAAAAGAAAATAAATTAATGGGAATTGGCCAGATCATTTAGGGAGTTTACCTGCTGTAAAGCTTGCCAGATTACCCCAGAATCGGCCCCAGGAAAATGGCTATTTTCACTAATATAACGCTTCCAGGCTTTAGTTCCGGGCTGACCGGCAAAAAGCTGTAAAAGATGTTTGCTGATCTGGTGTAATTTATAACCTTTACTCACCCATTCATCGATGTAGGGAAGCATTTTTTTGATTACTTCTTCCCGGGTAGGAGGAGTAACCGATTCCCCATAAAAATCTCGATCGACTGTGGCAAATAAATAGGGATTATCGTAGGCTGCCCGACCGATCATAACTGCATCTACTAATTGTAAATGTTGTCTAGCCTGTTCTAAATTAATGATACCGCCATTAATCTCAATAAACAAATGGGGAAACTGATTTTTTAGGCGATAAACATCATCGTAACGTAAGGGGGGGACGGTGCGATTTTCCTTGGGACTTAATCCCTGTAACCAAGCTTTCCGCGCATGGATGGTAAAACGTTGACAACCCGCATCCGCGACAATACGGACAAAATTCGCCATATTTTCGTAACTATCCTGATCATCAATGCCAATTCTCTGTTTTACAGTCACGGGAATCGATACAGCTTGATTCATTGCCGATATTCCCCTCGCAACTAATTCCGGGTTAGCCATCAAACAAGCACCGAAATTGCCCTCTTTTACCCTAGAACTAGGACAACCCACATTGAGATTTACCTCGTCATAACCCATATCTTCGGCTATTTTAGCACATTCTGCCAAAAGATAGGGATTATCACCCCCTAACTGCAAAGCTAGAGGTTTTTCTGCTAGGGAGAACCCCAGCAACTTATAGCGATCGCCGTGTTTAATCGCCATCGTCGTGATCATTTCCGTGTAGAGAAGGGGACGACGGCTAATTTGTCGCAAAAAATAGCGAAAATGGCGATCGGTATAATCCATCATCGGCGCCACACTTAAAATACTGCCCATCTTTCCCTTGATTTTTTTGCTGATCGGGACATTCTCTGGGTTTCCCCAAAGAATAAACAGTCTTCCTGCCAAGATATTTTAAAGCTTTTTGGTAAGTTGACTATCTAATATTACTGGTTAAGTAGTAGTGCAAAATAAATTTCCTAGTGGCTGGTGATTCGGTAGTAGTGATGGCGGTTTAATCCTTTGCTTTGCTGTGCATTGTAGTCATGGATAAAATACCAAAGGGTTCCTCAAGGTGATTCTCCATTTTTTTAGAGAAAGATAGACTCTCTCTCACCAGCCGAGAAATCCTTTGTCGAAAGGTATTATTTAATCTTTCAATAGGATTAGTTTGACCAGTTTCTTTCCCGACCAGTCGATGACGTTATCTATTGGCTAAAAAACCGGTACACTGATAACTGATAATTGACAACTGATCACTGCTTATGCCTCCTCGTTGGCCCCGTCAACCCGATCGCAAAAACGATCCCGCTTTCCGACGTTTAGATGATCGCATGAATTTCGCCGTTCATGTGGCGGCTTTTTTAGCGATTAATTCAGGGTTGTGGTTTTTTCATATCATTAAATTTTCCGATTGGACTTGGTTGAATCTGTTCACGGGAATTTGGGCTATTCTATTGGTGGGACATTTGATTTATATAGCGGCGATCGCTAACTACTCGGTAACACCCCATGGCTAACACAACTCAGGACATCGAAAATCTGGCCGCCCAAATCGGCGACAATATCTACATTGACGTGGCTAAATGGCATCTCTATCTCCGGGAGGCCCATTTACACAGCGTCGTTGCCGAAAAAGTCTTCCCTTTGCTCGAAAACGACAGTTTAAGTGAGAATGCAGTCATGTCTCTCCTGCGGGAGATAAAAGTCACCCTCGGAGGTGGTCATCTGCAAGTTTCTCTAGCGGATTTGTTACCCACCAAATGTCAGGTGGATTTAATCGATTTGCTGGAAGAATACCAAAAAAGTCGCTAAAATTCCCAAATAGTATGCCTGATTACTCGCAGACTAGGACTAACAGGCTAAAGTAGTTAGAAATAGTCCCCCAGAAGCAAACCATGGAAATAGGTGTTCCCAAAGAGATTAAAGATCAAGAGTTTCGCGTCGGTTTAAGTCCCAGTAGTGTGCGTGTACTCAATGATCGCGGTCATAGGGTATTCGTGGAAACGGCCGCCGGATTGGGTGCTGGATTCAGCGATGAGGATTACCAAAAAGCCGGGGCCAAAATTGTGGAAAAAGCGGCACAAGTTTGGGATAAACCGCTAATTATCAAGGTAAAAGAGCCGCTTAAGGCAGAATACGGCTTTTTAAATAAGGAAGCTCTCCTATTCACCTATTTACACCTAGCAGCCGAGCGCTATTTAACGGAAACATTAATTGAGTCGGGAACAACTGCGATCGCTTATGAAACGGTCGAGCTTGCTGATGGTCGCTTGCCTCTCTTGACTCCCATGAGTGTTATTGCCGGTCGTCTTTCGGTACAATTTGGGGCCCGCTATCTGGAAAAACAACAGGGAGGTAGGGGAGTTTTACTGGGGGGTTTCCCCGGGGTGAGTCCTGGACAAGTGGTTATCCTTGGCGGGGGTGTGGTGGGTACGGAAGCTGCCAGAATTGCCATCGGTATGGGGGCAAAAGTAACTATTTTAGATATTAACGTCGAGCGCTTGGCCTATTTAGAAACTTTATTCGGTTCCAGGGTAGAATTGCTTTATAGTAGCCCGGCACAATTAGAAAATGTGGTTCCTAGGGCCGATTTATTGATTGGGGCAGTGCTAGTCTTAGGAAAACGAGCGCCGACGCTGGTTTCTCGCTCTTTAGTCGCCAAAATGAACCCTGGTTCTGTAATTGTCGATGTGGCAGTAGACCAAGGGGGCTGCGTGGAAACTCTGCGGGCCACTTCCCACAGTCAACCGACTTACTTGGAGTCGGGAGTAGTACATTATGGTGTCCCTAATATGCCTGGAGCAGTACCCTGGACGGCAACTCAAGCTTTAAATAATAGTACCCTACCCTACGTTATTAAATTAGCCGACCATGGAGTAAAAGCTTTGGATCAAGATGTTTCCCTCGCTAAGGGGTTAAATGTCGCCAATCATCGGTTAATTCATCCAGCAGTGCGCGAAGTTTTTCCCGATTTGATTTGAGCAGTAATTTCAGGGCTGATGGTGGTATTTTCTAGGGGTTATGACTAAGAATTTATGGACAAGGGATGAGCTGCTGATCGCTCTCAATTTATACTATAAATTTCCCTATGGACAATTCCACACCAATAATCCTGTTATTATCGAAGTCGCTGAAAAGTTACAGCGAACACCATCGGCCCTGGTGATGAAATTATGTAATTTTGGTTCTCTCGATCCCAGGCATCAATTGCGAGGAGTACAGGGGTTAAAAGGTATCAGTAAAGCTGATCGGCAAATCTGGCAGGAGTTCGAGGATAACTGGACAGAATTAGCCCTAGAAAGTGAGGAAAAATTACAGGTTCTTTTAGGAGTTATCAACGAACAGCAAGAGGATTTTACTAGACTTGATTTTTCGGAAAATATCAAAACAGAAACCGAGGCAATCAGAAAAGTTAGAATCGGACAAAACTTTTTTAGAAAGACAATTTTAGCCCTATATAACTATCGTTGCTGTATTACAGGAAATCCCATTCCTCTCTTACTAACAGCTAGTCATATATTACCCTGGAGTCAATTTCCCGAACAGCGTTTAAACCCTCATAATGGCCTGTGCCTAGCTCGTACTCATGATACTGCTTTCGATCGAGGTTTAATTAGTTTCGACGAGGATTTAAGATTAATTATTGGCCATGAGATCGAAAAAAAGGCTCAGGATCAAGGTAGCGAGACGTTAGAACTAAATTTTATCAACTATCGCGGTAAAACTTTAAATGTTCCCGATCGCTTCTCACCGGATTTGGATTTTTTAAACTATCATCGCTATCATATATTTCAGGGCTAAAAATAGGATAAGATAAGTTAAATTCTCAATTGCACTACTTTGTTTATAATTGAGTTTTTCTAAAACACTTTTGCAATTTCAGCTTGTGTATAAAGTTTTATCTAAGGATTCAACATTTCTGACCTATGCGGTTATCTATATTTTTCTCAAAAATAAGGAAATCAAGAATATTGATCAACATAAGTACCTAAGCAAAATTAATTACACATATCTAACCCCGCTCTTGCCTCTTGCCTCTTGCCTATCTTCACTAGGAAATTAATTTTGCACGACTACTTATTTATATAACTAATAAAAAATCTGCTATTCGAGGATTTGAAAATATATCTGGACTTCCCCATACATAAATACTAAAAAATCAACAAAACCCTTACTGCAGGTCGCTTCTCAGAAAAAATTGCCAAGAGGCTACTGGGTACATTTTTCGCTTAAAAATGGACGTTCGGCGATGCTCAGTTGGGCCGTCGAGCCGCTGTACCATTGACTGTATCTGGAGTAGAGCGATTCCGTAGAGTTGGCTGTATAGTGATCCCTAACCTGATGGTAACAGATAGTGTCATTAATCTCTAGAGTAAGCGATTCCCTCTGTAGCCATGTTTTTGCTGGTTTTCTGCCCCGAAACAAGCTATAACGGTCCAAAGGTCAAATTTGAAAGTTTTTGCCTCAAACCCTATCCGCGTAAAGACTTCAGGATTTTGTGTCCAGTAGTCCATTAGTATTGTGTTGATTTAACTCAGGCTCTGTAAGACTTTTAGCCATAGTTAGTATGTTTATACGGGGGAAGTCGAGGAATATTAAAGATATCTTGTCTTTAATTAGATGGCACAAAGAAGACGACCCCCTGAACCCAGGCCAAAGATTTACACCTCATCTCGACCTACTCCAGATAACTCACTATGTCAAGTGTTAGATATTCCTTTAGAATGTAAAATGTAAAAACTGTAGATACATAAGGTTAATTCATGTTTTGGGCCGACAAAATTGCTGCGGATGCACAAGGAAACCAAGTTGTCAACGATTCAAAAACACCGTCTGGAAGAGTTCATGTTGGATCGTTGAGAGGGGTTGTGATCCATGATGTGATTGATCGAGCCTTGAAACATGGTGGTAAATCATCGAAATTCCTCTATGGTGTTGATGATTATGATGCACTTGATACTGTTCCCCATTATCTCGATCGAGAGAAGTTTGCACCTTACTTAGGGTTTCCCCTTTGCAATGTCCCTTCACCGGACAATAGTGCCAGCGATTATGCAAAGTACTTCATGGGGGAGTTTCTAGAGGTTTTCGAGCATTTGGGGGTTAGACCAGAGGTTTACTATTTGCGTGATCTATACCGCTCAGGTCGCTTGAATTCCTACATTGATACCTTCCTCAAAAACGCTCATTTGGTCAGAGAAGCCTATCTAGAGGTGAGCAAAGCGCGTCGGCCAGATAACTGGTATCCCTTTCAGATCGCTTGTGAAAATTGCGGCAAGATTGCAACAACGGTTGTGTCAGATTATAACGGGTCAGAAGTTTTCTACACTTGCAAACCTGATGCAACGGATTGGGTTCAAGGTTGTGGTCATTCAGGCTGGGTTTCTCCTTTTAATGGCAATGGTAAATTACCTTGGAAAGTTGAGTGGGTGGCAAAGTGGGATTTATTGGGAATCACCATTGAGCTTGCGGGTAAAGATCACTCCCAGAAAGGAGGATCTAGAGATGTTGCGAATGCAATTTGTCGAAAAGTGCTACGAAAACAGCCACCTTTCCATTCACCCTACGAATTCATTTTGGTCAATGGCACGAAGATGAGTTCATCAAAGGGGGTTGGTTCAAGCGCCAAAGAAATCGCTGAGTTACTTCCTCCTGAGCTACTTCGATTTTTAATGCTACGAACTCAGCCTAAGACAGTTATTAACTTTGCGCCCAATTATGAAACGACAACCAGGCTATTTAGAGACTACGATTCTCTAGCTGATAAGTATCAAGCTTTATCAGCAGATGCCCAGCAAGAATCTGCTTTGCCTGAAGAGTTAATGCCATTATTTTACTCTCAACTTGATGGAGTGATTAAGCCTTACCATCCTGTTGATCTCAGCACGCTGATTTCTTTACTGCAAGTGCCTCACCTCGATATTCGTCAAGAGATTGAAAAACGTAGTACTCAGCCTTTAAACGAATATGATTGGCAAATTGCCAATCAAAGGATTTCAGTTGCCCAAAAATGGTTGGCGGACTATGCTGACGAAGAAGAGAAATTGGTTCTTTATCTTGACAGGGTTCCTGAGAAAGTTAGGGACTTGACTCAGGAGCAGGTTGCTTATCTCAGACAGCTAACTCATAGCTTGACAGATGTTAAGGTTTGGGAAGCTGACGAATTGCAAACAACTTTATTTGCAACAGCAAAAGAGTTAGAAATGCAGCAACCCCTTGCATTTAAAGCTGTTTATTTATCGTTCTTAGGTAAAGAGCGTGGGCCAAAAGCTGGAGCTTTATTGTCTTATTTAGAGCGTGATTTTGTGATTGATAGAATAAAAAATGTAGTAGGTTTTCTTGAAAAAATGCCAACGATTTCGAGGTAATTATTGCTGTTCAACAGCTTTAGAGAGTACCTACTCCAGTTTGCATTATCAGTTGATATTGTAGATCGAGATATTCTTGCAAATATTCGTGAAATCCTCTGGCAATATTTACACAAATCTTTTAGTTTACAGTTTGCGGAGGAATTACATCCAACACAAGTGAACAACAAACCAGGAGAGATCAAATAGGCTATTCCAACGAATTACAGATATTATCGGAATAGCCCTCTGATTGTTAACGGTGATTATAATCCTAGAGAAGATTCTTTTTTTCCTATCACTGCATAGAAGGGATCAGCAACCATAATTCCTAACATTTGCAGGAAACTGGGGGTAGTAGCAGGACGAACGATCGCCTGTACTTCCCTAAATCCCGCCACCGATTTAAAATAGGATTTCACTAACGCTACCCGGCCTAAATCGCTATTATCGCGCCAAGCAGCGATCGCTTTTTGGTAAAACATCCGATTGGAAAAACTGACCACCACCAGACCATTAGGCTTTAAAATGCGATACAGTTCCGCAAAAATCGCCTCTGGATACTGCAAATACTGCACCGACACCGTGATTAACACCGCATCAAAAGAACTATCCCCTAGGGGCAATTTTGGCTGTGCATTCAGGTCTTGGACAAAATAACTATGCAAGCGGGGATTTTTGGCTAACTCCTCCCCATTCATCCCGTGACCTTCGATATGCTCAAATTCCATCTCCTCCGGTAAATGGGACACCCAGCTGCTCATCAGGTCTAAAATGCGCGTATTCGGCGATAATATCTCTCGGTAGAGAGCGGTTAATCGATCGATAAAACCCTCATCCACGTGGGTGACAAAGCGGGGAAAAGCATAAAAATCGCTGTCTTTCGTCGGATCGAGTTTGGTTCTTTCTTCGGGTCGGAGCATTTTTGTCAAGTTAATTTTACTATTCTTAACATACCCCACAGACAGAAAAAAGGGTTAACCGAACTGGTCAACCCCTAGGCTTGGGAACGCGCTGTAAATCTTAGCTTTGAACGACTAGCTTAACGTTAGCGTTTTGCAGACCGCGCTGTTTCACTTCGGATAGGGTTTTGTTCACAGCGTATTTTTGGTTGATCGAGTTGATCAATTCGGTTTGATTGTGTTTTTTGGCCACACCCCAGAGGTCAGCGATTAAATCAAAACTGCCGTCGGTATTGCGGGACCAACCGAGATCATATTCGCCATCGAGAACAGCAACGATGTCGGAGCGAACCCGTTGACCGTTGTAACCACGAACATCAGCTTCGGTTTTCACGCTAATGCCGAGGTCGCGGAGAGAAGCTTTGAGGATTTCGGCATCGGTGATTTTGGTCCGGAGAGTGCTGAAATGAGACATTGGAATTTCCTCTTTGTAGATTAAGAATTAACAACAACAGATTGAGAGTTAAAGAGTGCCGCCAAGCGGCTTTTCGAGGCATTGCTAGTCCCTGAGAACTAGCCTTTCATCCCGTTGGGAGCGGGCGAAAGTCTGTTAGAACTCCAATCGCTGGTACTCAGCGACGGAGGCCGAAGCAGGTCGGGCGCGTTGTCTGGCCCAATCACGCAGGGCAGTTACCTGTTCGGTCATGGTGCGAGATAGGGGCAGAGTCGCCTTAATCGCCGCAATAATGTCTAATTGCGTGAATTCGCGATCTTGGGCGAAGGCCTCATACATGGCGGCAATCAGCGCCTGTTCTATTTCCGCACCGGAAAACCCATCGGATACCTTGGCTAACTGCTCCAAATCGAAGCGAGAAATGTCGGAGCGTCGTTTAGTCAGGTGAATATTAAAGATATCTTGTCTTTCTTCGGAATTGGGCAAATCGACAAAGAAGATTTCATCGAAGCGCCCCTTGCGGAGAAATTCCCCGGGTAGCCGTTCAATCCGGTTAGCTGTGGCCATAACGAAGACGGGCGAGGTTTTTTCCTGCATCCAAGTCAGGAAGGAGCCGAAGATGCGGCTAGAGGTTCCCCCATCGGAATCGGCGGATCCTGTACCACCGGCAAAAGCTTTATCTAATTCATCGATGAAAAGAATGGCCGGAGAGATGGATTCGGCAGTTTTTAAGGCATTACGCAGGTTGGCCTCGGACCGTCCCACCATGGAACCATCGTAAACCCGTCCCATATCTAAGCGCAGGAGCGGTAAACTCCAGAGGCGCGAGGTGGTTTTGGCAATTAAGGACTTACCACAGCCCGGTACTCCTAAAATTAGCATTCCTTTCGGTTGGGGGAGTCCGTAACCTCTGGCTCTTTCTGTAAAGGCGTTCGAGCGCTGTTTTAACCATTTTTTTAGTTCTTCCAGACCGCCGACGGCATTGATGGTCTCGTCCTCTTCAATGTATTCTAAAATTCCGTTGCGGCGAATCAGTTGTTTTTTCTCGGAAAGGACGATTTCTACCTCGTCTTCCGTCAATTTGTTCGCTTTTACATAAGCCTTGCGGTAAACTTTTTCGGCTTCATCTTTGGTTAAACCCAAGGCCGCTTTCAGCAGTTTTTCCCGGACCTCTGTGGTGGTACGACGATTTTGATTTTTGCCTAGATGTTGCGAGAGAACCGTATCCAACTCTCCCATGTCCGGCAGGGGAAAATCTAGAACTACTACGTCTTTCTCTAGTTCTATGGGGACTTCTTGCAGGGGAGACATTAAAATAATGATTTTTTCGGTTCCTTTAAAGCTGGCGATCGCATCTCTTAACCAGCGAGTCACCGGAGCAGAAGTGATGAACGGATGCAGGTCTTTAAAGATGTAGATACCCCCTTCCCGTTGACGCACTACCCATTCGATCGCCGCTTCTGGCGACACGGTATTATGTTGACTGGTTTGGCGCGGTTGACCCAGTTCGATCATGCCGTGGGTGACAGTCCAGACAAACACCCGTCGATGTTGTGTATTTAGTTGGGCTATTTTGCTGATGGCTTCTTCCGCCCTTTCCTCCTCGGAGGTGACGAGGTAAATCAGGGGATACTGAGCCTTGACGAGAATTCCTAGCTCTTCTTTCATAACATCGACCCTATTTGTGGTAACGGTTTTGACCTTGGGCGGCTGATGGCTGTAGATGCCTTGTTCGGCTACTGAGAGTTTAGCAGGGAACTAAGGCTGCTTCTCCTTCTGTGGTTCCTTGAACGCCAACGGGTTCGGGAACTTCGAGCGGGAACTCGTCGCCCACTATTGCGGGCTGGCGTTTGATCGACCTTAGCCGATCTTCTTTCATCACTAACGCGGCATCACACTCGGGACAGACATGAACCTGATAGGTTTTGCCGTAGGCGGCGGCTTCGATTTCTTCTACCTTTTCGGGGTATTTTAGGTAGAAAGCGATCGCTTTTTCCACCAGCCCTGACATCGATTCTTCATCGATCGCGGCTTTGATTTTCAGTTGACGATGGACTCCAGGGGGAAGGTACAGTGTGACTTTTTGCTTGTCTTGCATATCACTAAATTGGTTTACCCGGGTATGTGTCTCTACTATAACCACTGTCTTTCTCTCCTGTCAAGATGGTAAGCTGTTATAACGGCATAATTGTAACATTTCTTTACAATTGTTGGGGAAGTGGGGTGTGGGGTGTGGGGTGTAGGGTGTGGGGTGTAGGGTGTGGGGTGTAGGGTGTGGGGTGTGGGGAGAATAAAGCTGCCTTTTGCCTTTTGCCTTTTGCCTTTTGCCTTTTGCCTTTTGCCTTTTGCCTTTTGCCTTTTGCCTTTTGCCTTTTGCCTTTTGCCTTTTGCCTTTTGCCTCCTGTCTTTTGCCTCCTGAATTCAGCCAACCCTAATTACTATTGATGCGACTTAAAAAAGCTTGTAGGCGCTCGCTGTGGGGATTATTAAAAAAGGTGTCGGGATCGCCTGCTTCTTCGATCACACCTTGATTAAAGAACAAAACCTTGTTAGA
Source organism: Microcystis protocystis FBCC-A270 (assembly GCF_050500235.1). NCBI lineage: Bacteria > Bacillati > Cyanobacteriota > Cyanophyceae > Chroococcales > Microcystaceae > Microcystis > Microcystis protocystis. The sequence continues at coordinate 2,129,570 of NZ_CP191407.1, read as the reverse complement.
GACTTCCTTAGCGAACTGCATTTCGTGGGTGACGACTACCATAGTCATACCGTCATCGGCCAATTGACGCATGACGTTTAACACTTCCCCGACTAATTCCGGATCTAGGGCCGAAGTGGGTTCATCAAATAAAATCACCTCTGGTTTCATGCAGAGACTGCGAGCGATCGCCACCCGTTGTTTTTGGCCTCCCGATAATTGGTCGGGATAAACATCGGCTTTTGGTGCTAATCCCACCTTTTCCAGATAATGAATTGCCGTATCCTTAGCCTCATTTTCCGAGTGGTGTAACACTTGCTTGGGGGCCAACATCAAGTTTTGTAAAACGGTGAGATGGGGAAAAAGATTAAAGTGTTGAAACACCATACTTACCCGGCTGCGTAAGTTGCGGAGGACGGATTGATTTAACTTCGGGGAAGAGATGTCAATTCCCATCACCTCCAAGCGGCCGCCGTTAATTGTTTCCAAACGATTGAGACAGCGTAAAAAGGTACTTTTGCCGCAGCCAGAGGGACCGATTACCGATACCACATCCCCTTGATAAAGAGTGCCTGTAACTCCTTTAAGTACCTCTAAAGAGCCGTAACTTTTGCGTAAACCTTCACTAACAATCACAGGGGTGGTAGTGGTCATGATGTCCTCTCGTAAAAAATTTTACATTCTGTCTGTATAAAGGTATCGAGATTAGTTTCTGCCAGATTGTATCCTTGACGACATTTTATCAAGAGGAATAATCATAATACTCAAATAGTCTCTCTACATCTGTCTTGGGTGGGAAGTAGGACGAAATTACTAACTTAGTTGAGCGAAAAAATCAAGGAGAAACAATTAAAAAATGATTAAATTTTGGCGAGGGCGGGCGGTACAGAGAGTTATCTTTGCCTTGTTAGGATTAGTTTTAGCGCTCGGATTAACTGTTATTCCGGCTTTTTCTCAGACTCCTCCTAATCCTTTTCGAGTCGCCACAGAAGCGACTTTTCCGCCCTTTGAATTTCAACAAGGGGGACAATTAACTGGGTTTGATATCGATTTAATGCGGGCGATTGGCAAGGAAGCCGATCTCAACATTGACTTTAGAAATTTACCCTTTGATGGCATTATTCCGGCTCTACAAGCGAGAACAGTGGAAGCCGCTATTAGTGGCATGACCATCACCGCCGAACGCGCTCAAGCGATTTCTTTTTCTCGACCTTATTTTAGGGCTGGTTTAGCGATCGCTGTTCGGGAAGATAATAAGACGATTAAAAATTTTGAAGACTTAAAAGGCAAAAGAATTGCCGTCCAAATTGGCACAACAGGAGCCTTAGAAGCGACAAAAATACCGGGGGCAACAGTTAGTCAATTTGACTCGGCCGCTTTAGCTTTGCAGGAATTAATTAATGGTCGAGTTGAGGCGGTAGTTAACGATAAACCCGTGACTTTGTATGCAATTAAACAAGCGGGTTTAAGGGGAGTAAAGGTGGTCGGAGAATTATTAACGGAGGAATTCTACGGCATTGCTTTACCCAAAAATTCCCCCTATCTCCAATTAATTAATGATGCTCTCGGTCGAGTTATAGAAAGTGGTCAGTACGATGTTATTTTTAGGCAATGGTTTGGAGAAAAACCGCCAGAATTACCCTTAGTTGCCCCAGCTTTAAAGAATTTACAGGAATCGAGGTTTAACTGGGGAGAATTATTCTATAACCTGATTTTGAAAGGGGTTCCCTGGACAATTCTGTTAACGGTTCTGTCTTTTCTTTTCGGGTTAATCGGTGGAACTTTAGTGGCTATTGCCCTGATTTCTCCCTACAAATGGTTAAAAATAATTTGCCGCATCTATGTGGATTTCTTTCGGGGAACACCGATGCTGGTGCAATTATTCTTGATCTATTTTGGTTTGCCCGGGTTGTTCCGAGAAATTGGCTTAAATATCGACTTAGATCGTTTACCGGCGGCCCTATTTGCCCTAAGTTTAAATGTAGCGGCCTATTTAGCTGAAATTATGCGCGGCGGTATTCAATCGATCGATAATGGTCAATGGGAAGCTTGTTCTAGTTTAGGGATGTCCCCAGTGCAAACCATGCACGAGGTGATTTTTCCCCAAGCTTTTCGCCGGATGTTGCCGCCCTTGGGGAATGAATTTATCACCCTAATTAAAGATACCAGTTTAGCGGCAGTAATCGGTTTTGAAGAATTATTCCGGCAAGGTCAATTAATGGTGGCCACTACCTATAAAGCTTTCGAGATTTATATCGCTGTTGCTGTAGTTTATTTGGTTTTAACTACCCTTTCCTCTGTGGTATTTAAGCGCTTAGAGATTTATATGGATCCCCTACATAAATCTAAACAGGAATAGAAAGCTTAGACGCAACAGATGGGAACTGATAAGTAATAGGGCAAAATTAATTTCTTGGTTAGGATAGGCAAGGGGCAAGAGGTAGTTAGATAGGGTTTGCTGAATAAATGTGAAATATAGACGAGGTAAGTTGATAATTTTTAACGCCTACCTACTTAACATTGCACCGGAGAAAGGAGAAGGGAACTTTTTTGACTTATCTCCGTGGCATATTTGCCCCTTTAATCGTGTCGCGGATGACGATTTTTTGTTCTTTGGAATAACCGGCAAAAGAACGAGTAGCAAGTAACTCGATTTCTACCCCCGTACCCGATCGCAAGGATTCCACAGGTAAGGGTAATTGACCGATATCCAGAATAAATTGATTGCCCTCCTGTCGGATTAAATTAGCAGGCATATCTCCTTCATAGCGAGTGACAAAATCAGTTCTGGGACTGGTTTGCAGGTCGTCTGCTTGCCAACGAGTGACGCGATAACGCAGTTTAAATTTAGTGCCAATTAAATTCGATTGGGAAGCTTTATCTTCAAGAAAAAGCCTTAAATCAGTACCATTTCCTGTAATACCTTTTGCTTCTAATTGGGTGACATCTCGTTCAAAAACAGCATTATAAACGACAAATTCCGTAACATTATTGCGTTTTTGAGTGGTTCCCTCGATCCAGAGTTCACTGGGGACAGTTACCTTCATTTCCTTTTGAGCATCAAGGGTTAAAGTAAAACGCTGATTAGCAAACCGGTTAAACTCTTGGGGGGCATTCCAAATTAAAATAAAAGAACGTTCCGATCGATCTAATAAAATCCGATATTGATCATCGATCAGGGAACCGGGAGAAAATAAAGACATTGCCCCAGTGCGAGTTTCCCAACTATTTTTAGAGAGAATATAACCCCGTTCTTTTAACTCCGAAAGGGGAACAGTTGCGCTCGGTTGATCGGCAGTTAAAGGGCGATCGATTTGAATTAAAGTTAACTGTCCTAAACGTCCCTCGCGACCGTTACGACCACTATTACCCGTCGCCCCATCCAGACCGTCCTGACAGCTAAATTCTCTGGTGGTACAGCTATAATTGGCATCACCCGGCCTACCGCTACAGGTTTGAATTGTCCAGAAAGGTTGGGAACAGCGACAACCCTTGCCCCCTTGACCTCCTTGACCCCCAAAACCCCCAGCGCCTCCGGCAGCATTGACCGTTACTTGTCTTAAAAAATCTAAATTAGTGGCATAGAGGGTTAAAGCGCCGCCATTGCCCCCATCACCACCATTACCCCCATTGCCACCGTTGCCACCACCGGCCGCCTGAAGATTTCTGGTGACGTTGCTAGGTTGACCGCTACAGTTGCCATCGCTGCCATTGCCGCCATTTTCACCATCGACCCCTTTTTGTCCTGAAATATCGAGTTTTAGGGGAGAACCATCGAGAAAAAGGGTTAAACTGTCACTATTTTTGCCTTGGCCGCCGATCTTGCCAGCTTTCCCACTTTGACCTTGTTTACCGAAAGTCTGTACATCGGAACCTTGGGCTAACCAAGAACAGCGATCGCCCGTCACCGTGGCAGTCACCAGGTACGGTAAAGGGAGAAAAAAGGTGAATATTAATGATTTAGCCCAAAAATTCATGATTTTAGCGAATTTATCCGCAAAGACTCCGATCAATTCCCTCTTGATGACTTTTGGATCTAGATTTTTGTTTCCCCTCTATCAATAAGGTGCGCTATCATCCTACACTTACTTTGAGAAGGAAACTGCCAATCGCGAGGGTTACGCGCGTGAAAAAAGTATTAGCTATTATTTTGGGTGGCGGGGCCGGAACTCGCCTTTATCCGTTAACGAAACTGCGGGCAAAACCTGCCGTCCCCCTAGCGGGAAAATATCGCTTAATCGATATTCCCGTCAGCAATTGTATTAACTCCCAGATTGACAAAATCTATGTGTTGACGCAATTTAATTCCGCTTCCCTCAATCGTCACCTCAATCGTACCTATAATTTTACGGGTTTTAGCGATGGTTTCGTGGAAGTTTTGGCGGCTCAACAAACCATGGAAAATCCTCAATGGTTTCAAGGCACGGCCGACGCAGTACGACAATATATCTGGACGATGAAGGATTGGGATATCGATGAATATCTAATTCTCTCCGGAGATCATCTCTATCGCATGGACTACGGTAAGTTCATCGAACGCCATCGGGAAACCAACGCCGATATCACTTTATCGGTGGTTCCCATCGATGAACGTCGGGCCTCCGCTTTTGGGGTGATGAAAATTAATGATTCGGGGCGAATTGTCGATTTTTATGAGAAACCCAAAGGGCCAGAATTGGAAAGAATGCGGGTAGATACGACGATTTTAGGCTTAAGTCCCGACCAAGCTCGTCAAAGTCCCTACATCGCTTCCATGGGAATTTATGTCTTTAAAAAGAATGTTTTAATCGATCTGCTCGATGCCAATAAAGAACAGACCGATTTCGGCAAGGAAATTATTCCCTCGGCGGCTAAAGACTACAATCTTCAGGCTTATTTATTTAAGGGTTACTGGGAGGATATCGGGACGATTGAAGCCTTTTATGAGTCTAATCTCGCCTTGACCCAACAACCAAATCCCGCCTTTAGTTTCTACGATGAAAAAGCCCCCATCTATACCCGTTCTCGCTATCTGCCACCCACAAAAATGCTCAATTGTACGGTGACAGAATCGATGATTTCTGAAGGTTGTATTCTCAAAGAATCTCGCATCCATCACTCGATTTTAGGTATTCGTAGTCGAGTCGGCAAAGACTGCACGATCGAGGATACAATGCTGATGGGAGCCGACTTTTATGAGTCTTTCCCCGAACGGGAAAGTCTGATCGGAAATGCCAAAATTCCCGTGGGTATCGGTCCCGGTTCCACTATTCGTCGGGCAATTGTGGACAAAAATGCTCGCATTGGTTCCAATGTTTTAATTGTTAACAAAGATCGTGTGGAAGAAGCTAATCGCGAAGATTTAGGTTTCTATGTTCGCAGCGGCATCGTGGTTATTTTCAAAAATGCCACTATTCCCGACGGCACGGTAATTTAATCTATCAGTTATCAGTTATCAGTTATCAGTTTTTCCATTTTTCTAGTTATTATCGCTTGAATATAGCCGCAGGCTGATGGCTTCAGCTAATTACCTAGACAATTCTCTTGAAATCCTAAGTAGCTGGTTATAATTAAATTAACAATGGATTTTAGGTTCGATCCCCCCTGCCCCCCTTGATAAGGGGGGTGCCGATCCCCCCTTAGTCCCCCCTTTAATCCCCCCTTAATAAGGGGGGCATCTGAAAGTTTTTAATACCTACCTACTTATCCTTTCCTAGAAGTGATGGCAAAATATCCCGGGCAGCTCTTCTGAAAATCAGAAAAATTTCTATATTTTTGCATCCGATTTTAAGTTTATCAATTAACCTTAAATTAAAGCCCTAGGGCTTAGATAGAAGCCATTCAAAGGATATTTATGAAAGCCAAAATCGCGATCGCTTGTCAGGGAGGCGGCAGTCAAACTGCTTTTACTGCCGGTGCATTAAAAGCATTATTTGACAATAAAGTACAAGATTACTTTAATATTGTCAGTCTCAGTGGTACTTCTGGCGGTGCTATCTGTGCCTTTTTCACCTGGTATGCTCTCAAAAAAGGTGATAGCATCGTTTGGAAAAGAATGATTGATTTTTGGGAAGATAATAGCGCTCGAACTCCCCAAGAACAACTATTTAATGACTCAGCTATTAAAGCTCTAGAATTGGCCAGCAAAGGATTAATTCCCCAGTATAATCTCAGTCCTTCCTCTCCGATTACTAAAACCTTATTTTCTATAGCTACCTACGGTTTACGCAGTCGCTTTACCAACTTTGATCAGTTACTAAGAGCGCATATTGACTTCTCGGAATTAGCCACTTGGGGAGCTAAACCAGAACCCCCAGTTTTATTAATTGGGGCCTGTAATATCCTGACAGGAAAGTTAAGTAAATTTAACTCGCGCCAGGAAGCAGTTAAAATTGAACATATCCTAGCTTCTGCTTGTGTTCCTAACATTTTTCCTGCTGTCACCATTGAAACTATGGCCTACTGGGATGGACTATTCTCCGATAATCCCCCCATCCGTTCTTTAATTCGCCGTGAATTTGTTGGAATCGAAAATATTCCCGATGAAATTTGGGTAATTAAAATTAATCCCACCTCTAGAGACAAGATCCCCGTGCAATCCGATGATATTGCTGATCGCCGCAATGAATTAGAAGGCAATGTTTCCCTATTTCAAGGTCTCGATCAGATTGAGTTGATCAATCAATTATTTCTTAAAGGAGCATTTAAAGAGGAATACTTGCGCGAGATCGGATTAACAGAACCATTTAAAATTCCTAAATCTTTCCCAGAAGATACCGATCAAGATTACCATATCCCGATGATCGAAATGTCTGCGGAATTAGCCAATAGTCTCAACTATGAAAGTAAACTTGATCGCTCTCCTGCCAATATCCAGCGTCTGATCGCTGACGGCGAAAAACAGGGACAACAATTTCTAGAACATCGACTAAAAGCTATGGGTTTAGGATAATTTTTGAGGTTTCAAAAACGGCAAAAATAAGGATTAAATAGCATGAAATCTGTCAATAGACTATTTAATTGATTATTATTCATTCTTAATTCTCCTGACGACCGGCTACTGACTACTGGCTACTGACTCCTAACCCTAACAACAATTTTTGATTTTTACAAGAGGTCTAATAATCACTGATTTTCATTGACTAATACCCGTCCGGATAGATCGTAAATCATAATATCCCATTGGCCATTTTTTGCCGCTTCAAAAGCCACTTTAGAACCATCGGCACTGATGATCGGATTGCGTACTTCTGCGAGCAGATCGGGAGCAATTTCCCTTCTCTGTTGAGTTTGTCGATCATACAGATAAATAGCCGTTTTTCCCTGACGACTAGCAGTAAAAACGATATAACGACCATCTTCACTAATGGAAGGACTAGAAGCGATCTGATCGAGAGAATTTAGGCCAGGTAAAGACAGTAAACGGCGATCAATAGCATCAAAAAGATAGATAGCTTGGGAACCATTGCGATCGGAAGCAAAAACGAGATAGCGAGAGGCAAGATAGGGAGTTAATTCACTAGCAGCACTATTTAAACTTCTCCCCCCTCGATCGAAAGGAAAAGACAATAAACTGGGATAACCCGCACATCCAGTTAACAAACTAATTACAGCAACAAGACTAATAAAAAAATAACGTTTCACGGTTTGGGACTTTCAACGGGACTGCCATCGGCAATATCTAACTCGATATTCGGACCGCGATCGAGAACCTCCACATCCCATTGTCCCCGACGAGCGGACTCAAAGACAAGATAACGACCATCGGGACTAAGACGGGGATTTCGCAACCAACCGCGATAATTTTGACTCAATAACTCAGAACGATCGGTAATGCGATCATATAAAGCGATGACGGGACGACCCTCAATAATCACCACATAAGCCAGATAACGCCCCGTTTGGCTTAAACTAGGGCTATCGGTAATTTCTTGACCCGTATATAATCCCCCTAGGGTCTGGTATTGTTTTGTCTGCAAATCATACAGCAGTATCTGATTACTACCGCGACGATTAGACAGCAAAGCCAGCCAACGACCATCACCACTCAGGGCAGGTTTTTCGTCATTATAGCGACTATTGAGGGTTCCTGTAGATAAACCGGGGTTATTGAGATTACAACCGCCTATAACCCCTAAAAACAAGCAGATAAACAGGAAAAAGGGAGCTTTGGTCATCGGACCTACTCCTTAATAATCAAACCTAGTCGGATGATCATTACTCGACTCCCGTTCACTATTATCCGGTCTCTGCCAATCTTCTCGATCGCCGGTATCGCTAGAATCGATCGGTTGATAATCGACGTATTCCCCTTTAAATGGCGGATCATCCTCAATTATTGGGCGAGGACGACGTTTTTGGCTAGTGCGGGGCGGTTTACTGCTCGTCTCTTCACTAGCGGGACGACGACGGGGACGAGAACTGGTTTCTTCCCAATCATCACCGCTACGGCGCTGATCATAAACATCTCGATCGCTAGTGGGGGAACTATTGCGGGGACGACGATTAGCGGTTTTGCGACTGCCGGTATCGGCCGGCCGACGGGTGCGGGCGCTGCGGGGTTCCTCGTCCTGATAACTAGAAGTGCGGGAAGAGCGGGGATCATCGTAACCGCGTAAACGGGGATTATCTTCGTAACGTTCCTCTGGTTCGTAGGTGTCGAGGGGTTCCAATTCGGCCCGATATTCCCGACTCACAGGACGTTCATCCACAAAAGACGTGCCGCGGCGGGCCTGTTCTGTGGTTAAACCCCTTAATTTTACCGTCTCGAAGGCAAAAAACACCGCTGCCCCGGTCAGCAGAAATTGTCCGAATTGCAAAATTGGATCCAGTCGCCACCCTTGAAAAAGTAGAATTAAACCGCACAATAACCCAACGGCGGCAAAAAATATATCATGATCGCGGGAAAGTTCCGGCCGCACCGAGCGCAGGAAGTATAACCCGGCTCCGGCCACTGCCAGAAAAATTCCTAAGATACTGGCCGAATTCAGCCCAAAATTGACCATCTTTATCTCCCTTCTCGGTGCTTAAATTTAAGAATCGAGTCTTTATCTCTAGCCCTCAGCTTTCAGAAGCAATCCTGCTGTTTTTAACTCTAGGCATCGAGCTATATTCTAACCCCAAAGTCCAGCAATATATTAACCACCCTCGTTCACACAACTATTGTTAGGGGAGTGCGGAGATTTTATCAGTGATCAGTGAACAGTAATCAGTGAACTGAAAACTCACATCTGATAACTGATAACTGAAAAGGCTGAGATTTTAACAAAATCTTTAGAAGTTACCCATTGACAGGATTGACTAAATGTGATACACGGGTTTCGGGCATTTTAACGTGATTTCTTGATCACTTTTGAGCGATCGCTATCCTTGGGAAGTTAATCGCCGCAAGTCTGAAAGGAGGGATTTTCCTTGATGCACATCATGGTTAATTTGTCAAGTACCTAAGTCCTAATCTTAATAAGATTCAGACAGAAATTTTTCTGTCATATCATAAAATTAACTTAACCCAGCCAAGGGGGAATTGGCATAGAATATGATCATAATTCAGGCTGAACATATAGTCTGTTTGTATTCATAGTCCATTCAATCCATAGAATAAGGTGTGAGGATTGACCCATGTCAAAACTATTCAAGAATATAGCAAAGGTAACTCCTTTAGTATTAGGTGCTTCCGTGGCAGCTGCTGGCAGTGCAGTGGCTCAAACTATGTCGGGGACACCTCAACTGAAAATTGATCCGGCTGCGCAGCAGCAACTCGATCGTATTCAGAGTGCCCAAAATAGTCAGCAGATTAATACGAGTGTCTATCAAGGTTCCATGTCCCAGGTGACTAGCGTTAACCAACTGCGGGACGTATCTCCCACCGCTTGGGCCTACGAGGCATTAAGAAGTCTTGTGGAACGTTACGGTTGTATCGTTGGTTATCCTGACCGTACCTTCCGTGGTGATCGCGCTACCACTCGTTGGGAATTTGCCGCCGGTTTAAACGCTTGTTTGAACGTCATGGAACGTTTAATTCAAGATGGTGTGGGTGTACTCAGAGAAGACATCGATAAATTAAAACGTCTTGTTCAAGAATTTGAAAGCGAACTAGCGGCTTTAGGGGCGAGAGTAGATAACCTCGAACAGCGCGTTTCTTTCTTGGAAAATAATCAATTTTCTACCACCACCAAACTCAGAGGTGAGGTAATCTTCAGTGTCGCCGATAGCTTCGGTGGTCAGGCTCTCCTTAGAAATACCGACGGTACGGTGACTAGAGGCACCAATCAAGATCAGACCCAAACAGTATTTAATAACCGGGTTCGTCTCAACTTTGAAACCAGCTTCACCGGTAAAGATTTGTTAAGAACCCGTTTACAAGCGGGTAACTTTAACAACACTTTTAACCAAAGTGGTCCGACGAGAACCAACATGACCCGTCTAGCATACGATAATGGCCGGGACAACGATGTCACCATCGATGACTTGTTCTACCGCGCTCCCATCGATACTCCCTTCGGTAAAATCACCATTTGGGTTGGTGCTAACGAGTTAAACCTAGATGACGTTTTCATCACTACTAACCCCTTCCTCGCCGATAGCGGTACAGGTGCTTTATCTCGCGGTCAACGCTACAATAACATCGTCTTCCGCGGTCCCGATGGTGTTGGTGCGGCGGTCAGATTTAATGTCGGGGATGTTTTCCAAGTCACAGGAACCTACCTAGCTAGTGGTGGGACTGATGGAGCCAGCAATCCTAACCCCGGTAGCGGTTTATTTAACGGTTCCTACAGTGCGGGTGCTCAGGTTGGTTTCTCCTTCATCAAATTTGCCGATATTAACTTCGTCTATGTTCGCAGTTATCAAACTGCGGCTAGTATGAGTTCTGGTTTATTCGGTAACGTCAGCAGCCCTCTGACGGAGCGTCCCTTCGGTAACGTTGCTACTGTAGCCGACCGTTTCGGTCTTCAAGCGAGCGCCCAGGTTATCCCTGGAGTCTTAAATCTAGGGGCATGGGGGGGTTATGCTAATGCCTCGGCCACTGGTGTTAATAATGCGATCGGAGACGATAACACTGGTATCTGGTCTTGGAACCTTAATCTTTCCGTCCTCGACCTCTTTGCCGAAGGTGCGGCCTTCTCTTTAGGTGGTGGTCAAGTACCCCGTTCCGATAAAGAAAGCAGCACCGCTTACATGGTAGAAGCCCAGTATAAGTTCCCAGTCACCAAAAACATCCTGATTACCCCCGGTGCCTATGCGGTCTTCAACGCTAACAACCAAGGTAACTCCGTTTTGGTTGGTGTCATCCGGACAACTTTCCGTTTCTAAGCTGAGTTGACGGACTTGAAAAAACGGTGGGATTTGTAGATCTCACCGTTTTTTTTACTTTTAACTTTTCACTGGATATAGCCATTTATGAGAAGATGATCGGAGCGTCCCAAACGCTGCTATATTTACTTCGCCTATTTAGTTGCTTATCTATGCACTCTCTGTCTTTCCCCCGTCGCACTAAAATTGTGGCCACGATTGGCCCAGCCTCGCAAAATAAGGAAACATTACGTCAGATGATCAAGGCGGGGGCGACGACATTTAGATTAAACTTTTCCCATGGCGATCACGATTACCATCGTCACAGCATTAACCTGATCCGTCAGTTAGCCTTTGAACTCAATCAACCGATTGGCATCCTTCAGGATCTACAGGGGCCAAAAATTCGTTTAGGTAAATTTGCCTGTGGGTCGATTACCCTGAAACCGGGGGAACCCTTTATCCTTACTTCTAGGGATGTGGAATGTAATCAGGAAATCAGTTCCATTAGCTATCCCTCTCTGGCCCAAGAAGTCCCAGAAGGTTCGAGAATTCTGCTCGATGATGGTAAAGTCGAAATGCGGGTGGAATCAGTGGATCGCCTGAAAGGCGACCTGTCCTGTCGCGTGGTGGTTGGGGGTGTCTTATCCAGTAATAAAGGGGTAAATTTTCCCAACGTCTATCTGTCGGTGAAAGCTTTAACCGATAAGGACAAAAAGGATTTAATGTTCGGACTGCTGTGGGATGTGGATTGGATCGCCCTTAGTTTTGTGCGTAATCCCCAAGATATCCTCGAAATTAAAGAATTAATCGCCAGTGCGGGGAAATCTATCCCCGTGATCGCTAAAATTGAAAAACACGAAGCGATCGAGGAAATGGAGGCAATTTTATCCCTCTGTGATGGTGTTATGGTGGCTAGGGGGGATTTAGGAGTAGAATTACCAGCCGAAGACGTGCCAATCCTGCAAAAACGCCTGATTAACACCGCTAATCAGCTAGGCATCCCGATTATCACCGCCACTCAAATGCTTGACAGTATGGCCAGTAATCCTCGTCCCACCCGTGCCGAGGTTTCGGACGTGGCCAATGCGATTTTAGATGGCACTGATGCGGTCATGCTTTCCAATGAAACGGCTGTGGGTCATTATCCCATCGAAGCGGTGGCAACCATGGCCCGCATTGCCGAAAGGATCGAACGGGAACAGATCAACAGTACCGCTCGCTCTAACAATAAACAATCGATTCCTAACGCTATTTCCTCGGCAGTTAGTCAAATTGCCGAACAATTGGGGGCAGCGGCAATTATTACCCTGACAAAAACCGGCTCTACTGCCCGTAATGTCTCCAGATTTCGCCCTAAAACCCCGATTTTAGCCGTTACTCCCCATCGGGAAGTGGCACAGCAGTTACAGCTAGTTTGGGGGGTAAAACCGATGTTATTGCTCGATTTACCCTCCACTAGCCAAACTTTTCAAGTGGCGATGAATCTTGCTCAGGAAAATAACCTCCTCGCGGATGGTGATTTAGTGGTGATGACGGCGGGAACTCTGCAAGGGGTGGCCGGTTCCACGGATTTAATTAAGGTGGAAGTGGTAAAATCCCTTTTGGGCAAGGGTACGGGTATCGGCCAGGGTGTGGCCAGTGGCCGGGCGCGAGTAGCCCATAATGCCCGAGAAGTGGGTAGTTTTAGTAACGGGGAGATTTTAGTCGTTCCCACCACCAGCGCCGAATATGTGGATATGATGCGGAAAGCTGGCGGAATTATCACCGAAGATACCGCGATGAATAATCACGCCGCTACTATCGGTTTAAAATTGGGTATTCCTGTGATTGTCGGGGTTAAAGATGCCACGAAAATTATCCGCGAAGGGGTGATCATTAGTCTCGATGCTCAACGGGGTTTAATTTATTCTGGTATTGGCAAGGGTGCGGCAACTATGAAAAACTGAGTCAGTCATCAGTATTCTCCGAGTCAGGAGTCAGGAGTCAGGAGACGCGAGACAGGAGACAGGTTTTATTTATTCTCCCCATCCCCCCACACCCCACACCCCACACCCCACACCCTACACCCCACACCCATTTTCACTTGTCTATGAGCGATTCTTACTCTGCTGCCGTCGATAATCCGGCCTATACCGTTGAACAAGCGATCGCTAATATCCAGCAAAGAGAAGACCTAGGCGCGCGTTATTATGCTGCTTGGTGGTTGGGTAGATTTCGTGTTCGTCAACCGGAGGCGATTTCGGCCTTAATTGCCGCTTTAGAGGACGAAAGCGATCGCACTCCCGATGGCGGTTATCCCCTGCGACGCAATGCTGCCAGCGCTTTAGGGAAATTAGATGATCTCAGTTGTGTTCCCGCTTTGATTGCCTGTCTCGACTGTGAAGATTATTATGTGCGCGAATCGGCTGCCCAGGCATTGGAAATGCTTCAGGATCGAAGCGCGATCGCACCTTTAAAGAAACTATTAGAGGGTGGCATCGAAGGGGCTGTTTTAGTGGCGGGAAAACCCCATTTATTCCAACCCTACGAAGCGATTATCGAAGCCTTGGGAACCCTGCAAGCGACGGAAGCGATTCCCCTCATCGAACCATTTTTAAGGCATTTCGTCGAAAAAGTGCGTTATGCGGCTGCCCGCGCCCTCTATCAACTCACGGCTAACCCCCACTATGGCGATATTCTGATTAATGCCTTGCAAGGGGAAGAATTACAACTGCGTCGTTCTGCTTTAATGGATTTAGGTGCTACGGGTTATCTGCCAGCTGCCCGTGCGATCGCTAATACTTTGGCGGAAAATAGTCTGAAACTGGTTGCTCTCAAGGAACTTTTAGAAAACCATCTAAAAACTAATTCTAGGGGCGAAAATATCTCGGAAATTCTCACTTTAATGGATAGTTTATTGTAATTAATCATTGGTTATTTTGTATCTAAATTAAAACCGATGCAATCCAGAGGTTTTTATGCTAATTCAAACTGATTATGTCGGCTGGCTGAACGAGACAATCACTCTGTTAAGACAAAAAAACTTTGATCAAGTTGACTGGGAAAACTTGATCGAGGAGATAGAAAGTTTGGGCAGAAGTCAAAAACGTGAACTCCGCAACCGGTTAACCACCATCTTAGAACAATGCCTCAAACTTTGCTATACTGATTACGTTGAGGATTATCGAGGTTGGCAAGAAACTATTAGGCGCAGTCAACGGGAACTAGGGGAACTTTTGAGAGATTCTCCTAGTTTAAAACCCTACTGGGATCAAGTATTTTTAGATTGCTATGCCACGGCTTTAAAAAGCTTGCGAGATAACCCCGATTATCAATCTTTTAACTTTCCCGATGATTGTCCTTTTTCCCAAGAAATTAGTCAGATTTTACAGAAAAAAGTTTGGCGATAAAATTATCTTTAAAAGTTTCTTGGTGGGGTTAGGAGATAGGAGTTAGGAGTCAGTAGCCGGTCGTCAGGAGACAGGAGACAGGAGATTATTTTATTTATTCTCCCCACTTCCCCACTTCCCCACACCCCACACCCCACTTCCCCACACCCCAACCCCCAACTCCTCATCCCCTCCACTGATAACCAATGCTTCCCACCGTTGAGACTTTAATTATCGCCGTCGAAAAAGCCGACTCAGCTAATGAGTTACTAACCGCCGTGGAAAACTTAGCCGCCGCCAAAAGTGAAGCGGCAATACCCACCCTCACCGATGTGCTGAGATATAACAACCCCGGCGCCTCCGTGGCAGCCGTGGATGGTTTAATCGCCATCGGCAAAGCGGCGGTTCCCTATTTACTAGCCAACCTAGACGGTTATAATTATGGGGCGAGAGCTTGGGCAACCCGCGCCCTAGCAGGAATTGGCGATGTGCGAGGATTGGACTTATTACTTGAGGCGGCGGTGAGTGATTTTTCCTTTAGTGTGCGGCGAGGGGCGGCTAGGGGCTTAGGAAATATAATTTGGTCTGATTTGGAGAAAAGTCGGGTTTCTGAGGCTCAGAAGGCTGTTTTTGCGGCACTGGAGAAACTTTTGCAAGGGGATCCAGAGTGGGTGGTTAGATATGCGGCGATCATCGGATTGGAGGGATTAGGAACTGCGGCGGCGGCATTTCGCGGGGCGATTCGGGAACTTTTAGGACAGATTGGGGAGACAGAAGCGGAAATAGTGGTAAGATTGCGTGCCGATCAAGCTCTGGAACACTTACAATAAGCCTAAGTCACAAAGTAGAAAAACTCATTTCTCTACAGGGAGAAACAATTACACTAACATTCTATGAAATATTGGCAGGAAATTTTAGCGATCGCTCAACGAATTTTAGTGGAATTAATCCGGCGCGGGCGTAGCTTAATTCTCTGGGGCATTTTCCCGATACTTGTCCTGCTCTTAAATGGCTATATTATGGCAGAAAAAGGCAAAATTGAGCTTGCTGAGGCAATGGCTCTGGCTACTCCTCCCACCCTCGTCGGGGCGGCACTTTTCTTTAGTTGTTTGGGGGGAACCGTGGCGACGGTAGTAGCAGAAAGGGAACAACAAACGATTAAACGGTTATTTTTATCGCCTTTAAGCGGTGTTTCCTATTTTATCGGCATTTTTCTCGCCCATTGTGTGATTGCTGCCTGTCAGACAGTTTTAGTTTATTCTATTGCTAAACAGTATGGAGCCACTTTTAAAGGCTCAATTCCTCTAGAATTATTAATTATTTTCCTTAGTATCACCGCCTATGTGGGTTTAGGATTTATCCTCGGTACTCAACTGGCGAAAAGAACAGAAGATGTTAATGCTTTGGTGGGAACTTTTGGGGTTCCTTTATTAATTTTAGGCGGCGTTTTTCTTCCGACTGCTTTATTCCCCGACAATATTCTATCTCTGGCTAAATATAACCCGATCTACCACATGAATGAAGCTTTAATTGCTGTTTGGGCAAAGGGCGAAAATCTAGAAGATATTAGCTCTCATTTTCGCTTTCTCTGTCTTTTTGCTCTAGCTATGGTAGCAGGTGGTTGGCTTACCTATCGACAAATGTTAAACCTTGAACGCCGATTGTAAATCAGTGATCAGTTATCAGTTATCAGTTATCAGTTAGAAAAGGCAAGAGTATTTATTGATTTGTCTTCCCATATCTTACACTCCCTAATCCTGCTTCCTGACTTCTGACTATCCTTATTACTTTATTAAAAATGCTGACTATTAGTAATGTCAAAAAAAATTACGGAAGACGCTTAGTATTAGATCAATTAAACTTTCATATTGAAGCGGGGGAAATTTACGGTTTACTTGGTCCAAATGGTGCGGGAAAAACCACCACTATTAACTTAATTTGTAATTTATTAAAACCCTCATCGGGAGAAATTACCTTTAATTATTTGCCAATTTCGAGAGTTACTAAAGAATTAATTGGGGTTGCCCCACAAGAAAATTTATTGTACAAATCCCTTACTTGTGAGGAAAATCTCAACTTTTTTGCTCAGATTTATGGACTCGATCGCCCCCAGCGTCGTCATCGGATTAAAAGCAGTTTATCCGCAGTAAATTTGCTCGATCGCGCCCGTAGTCCGGTGGAAACTTTAAGCGGTGGAATGCAGCGCCGGATGAATATTGCCGTGGCTATTGTTCATCAGCCAAAATTATTAATTCTCGATGAACCAACTACTGGTTTAGACATCGAATCTCGCTATGAAATTTGGGATTTAATCGGAGAATTACGGCGACAGGGAATGACAATTTTATTAACTACCCATCTCCTCGATGAAGCACAGCGTCTCTGTCAACGTATCGGCATTTTAAAACAAGGTCGTATTATTGCCGAAGGTAATTTAAATCAGCTGCGTCAGCATATTCCTGCTAAGGAAATTATTATCATGGATACCCAGGATCAAGAAGCGGCAATTAATCGAGGGAAACAATTAGGATTTACTCCCAAATTTTACGGTAAAGATTTAGCTTTTTGGTTAGATGAACATCTAGAATTAAGCGAGATTATTCAGGCATTCGATGGCATTAATATTGATTCTCTCGCCCGTCAGACGGTACAGTTAGAACATATTTATATGGAAATTATGAATCAATTTTAACACCGTTTTTGAGAATTCAGGTTGATGATCAGCATTTTTTCGGAATTTAGCTCAATTAAGCTAAATTACCGTTTTTTTACCGTCATGATCATCTATAATTTTTGGATAGGTTCTATTAATTGGAGACAAAATCAATGATGAAATTAACCTCTATCACTGGGTTATTGGGTCTATCGGCGGTATTATTAAGCTTACATCTACCGGCAGCGGCGCAAAATTGTCGGCCACTTTCTTTATTAGGGGGTGAAGGTAGTGAAGTTACCAAAAGCGTCTCACAACCC
This sequence comes from Microcystis protocystis FBCC-A270, assembly GCF_050500235.1. NCBI lineage: Bacteria > Bacillati > Cyanobacteriota > Cyanophyceae > Chroococcales > Microcystaceae > Microcystis > Microcystis protocystis. Next base: position 2,111,979 of record NZ_CP191407.1, on the reverse strand, counting down.
ACTGTTCCAGGGCCTTTCGGTGTCACGATAACTCGTAATAATTGGAATACCGATTGGGCAGTGCCGGGGGGGAGACGTTTTCAGAGGTTTATCGTTACGGTTTCTGTCCCCCGGGCTGCCTCCTTCGATATCCGGCTGTTTCTCAAGTATAGCGATCAAACTAACGAGGAATTTTTTAATACTAATGGAGTACGAATCGAACCCGATAAACCCTTAACAATTACTGCCACAGTCCGGGCAAATGATCAACCTTTTCTAGTCAATCTTTTTGTCAATGGTATTCAGCACATCGGTAATACCTACACCGCTTCTGTTGTCGGTTGTGAACGATAAAATATATAGGGTGTGCTGAAAAAGTTTTTTGGTGGGGGCAGGGTGTGAGGTTTTAAGCTAAGAGGCATTTTAATCGCCTATCCGATTAGCTCAATCTCTCCCAATCCCTTTACTGTTGCCTCTTGTTTCATCTCAACAGGCAATTTATACTAAATCCAGTTATTAAAGACTGATTATCTATTCCTCCTTTTGCCTCTTGCCTCTTGCCTATCCTCCTAAGTAGCCTATACTCAACGGATTTAGTATTAAATGCGCGGGCAGCCCCGGACTTTACTCTCTACCCCGATTGACCTTCAGTGGGACAATTAGAGCAATGCACAATTAAGGATTTTTGTCAAGAAAATAATATTAAACTTATCATTGATGTCTCCCATGTCCACGCCCAAATTATCTGGCAATTGGCGATTAATTAGGCTACCCTAACTAATATGCCCCCATTGGCCTCGATTTAGAACTAGCTTTTATCCGTCCCCACCTCAATCATCGATTTTTTTCCAGAATCTTATGTCTGAAACTATCACTCCCGCCATTAGCGATCGCATCTGTAAACACATGAACAAGGATCACGGTGATGCCGTGCTTTTCTACGCTCAAGTTTACGGCAATATTACCGATGCAGAAACCGCTCAAATGCTATTCATCGATCCCGAAGGCATGGATTTAGCCGTAGAAAAATTAGGGGAGAGTCAAACAATTAGAATACCTTTTGAGCGCACCCTAGAATCAGCCAAGGATGCCCATAATATTCTGGTTGAGATGCTAAAAGTTAATCAAACCACCCCTTGACAAAGCTCGATTTTGCGCCATAAATCTAACAACCTTGTTGGATAAAACTTTTAGACTTTTTCGCCATTAAAAAGTGTCAGCCATGGGGGTAATCCGGGGGAAATTGAGCTACTTTTTCCCTGAAAATATGTAAAACCCCACACCCTACCCCCCGGAAAAACTTTTTCAGCAGACCCTAGTTATAGCTTGAATTGCTTTTCTATCAAAGACACGATCCAACTTCTGGGTAAAAAACGGGGCAGATTGACGATAATTTTATTAGCCAATTTACCGGCTACCACGTTGGGGCGTTTGTTTGCCAAGGCAGTTAAAGCCTCTTGTACCACCACTTCCGCCGAATCTAACCGGCCGTTTTTGCCCATAAAGGCACTGGGAAATCGGGCCACCTCAAAAAAATTCGATTCCGTCGGACCGGGGCAAAGAGCAAGGATTTCAACGCCTTTGTCTTTATTTTCTGCCCAGAGAGACTCGCTAAAACTGAGGACAAAGGCTTTTGTCGCCGCATAGACGGAAAGATAGGGGAGCGGTTGAAACCCGGCAATGGAAGCAACATTGATAATTGCCCCCCCAGCACCAGCAAGCATGGGACGGAGAAAATAGTGGCTTAATTCCACCAATACCAGATTATTTAACTGGATCATTTCTAACTGTCGAGCTAAATCCCGCTCGCTAAAAGCGCCATAATCACCAAAACCGGCATTATTTACCAGTAAATCGACGTTGATTCCTTTTTGGTTCACCGTATCATATACTAGCTTTCCCGCCCCAGCAACGGTCAGATCTTGGACGATAACCGTCACTTTTACCCCGTATTGTTCCCCCAATTCCGCTGCTAATTGTTCTAGTTTATCCCTAGATCTAGCGACTAAAATTAGCTCCATTTGCCGTTGGGCAAGTTGACGGGCAAAGACGACACCGATACCAGTGGAAGCACCAGTAATGAGGGCTGTTTTCATAGAAGATCAATCAAAAATAGCTTTTTTGCTGGAATTGTAGCACAATTACCCTTTCATTTACAGTTCTTAACTTGGCGGGGAAGACATTTTTTCAACTCAGAATATATGTTAGGCTAGAAACAGAACAAAGGTCGAGGAAGGTGCAGAAATGACAGTTATAAGCTTCACTGATCAAGATATTGCCAAATATACCGCCGCTGATATTGCTTCTTTAGCCGAACGACTAGAAAAAGATGAGTATAGCAACCCCTTCGAGGCTTTGCGGGATTGGCATCTGTTGCGAGCGATCGCTTTTCAAAGGCAGGAATTAGCCGAACCTTATCTTTATCTGTTGGATCTAGAAGCCTACGATGAGGCTTAAGGTTGCTTAGTTAAACAAAACTTAACAAAAATTACTGGGGGTGTGAGACTAGCACACCCATTATTTTTGATTATGGTATTCTCTGGCTGAAAAAAGCCCCTAGCTTTTTGCCCCTTATTTCCCTACTATCAATAACAAAGTATTTTTAGGCGATCGACTAAATTATGGGCAAACAATACAACGTTTATGGGATCGGTAACGCGCTCGTCGATATGGAATTTCCAGTCTCTCCTGAATTACTGCAAGAATTAGGCATCGATAAAGGAGTGATGACGCTGGTGGACGAAAATCGTCAAACCCAGTTGATGGAAAAATTGGCTCTTGATTGTAAACGCAGCGGTGGCGGATCGGCGGCGAATACCCTAGTAGCGATCGCTCAGTTGGGGGGTAAAGGTTTCTATTCCTGTAAAGTGGGCAATGACGAATTAGGCAAGTTTTATCTACAAGATCTGCGCGCCTGTGGTTTGCATACCAATGAACACGGCGGCGAAAAAGAGGTGGGAATCACGGGAAAATGTCTAGTTTTCGTCACTCCCGATGCTGATCGCACCATGAATACTTTTCTCGGCATCACTGGGGAAATTTCCGAACGGGAATTAGTCCCCTCAGCGATCGCTAATGCCGATTATCTCTATCTCGAAGGTTATCTCGTCACCTCTCCCACTGCCAAAGCTGCCGCTATTAAAGGGCGAGAAATTGCTCAGGCGGCTGGAGTCAAAACCGCTTTATCCCTGTCGGATCCCAATATGGCGATCTTCTTCCGGGAGGGATTACTGGAAATGATCGGAACCGGGTTAGATTTCGTTTTCGCTAATGAGTCGGAAGCTTTGACTATTTCCGGCAGCGAGGAAATCGAGTCAGCGATCGCCTATTTTAAAACCATTGCCAAAGGATTCGCTATCACCCGGGGTGCCAGTGGTTCTTTGATCTATGATGGCGAAAATCTCCTGGAAATTGACCCCCATCCCGTACAGGCGATCGATACCGTCGGTGCGGGGGATATGTACGCGGGGGCTTTTCTCTACGGTATTACCCACGGTATGGGTTACAAAGGGGCGGGAAATCTCGCTTCTCTAGCGGCTGCCCGGGTGGTTTCTACTTTTGGAGCGCGTTTACAAACCGAGGAAATTCAATCCCTGCGCGATTCGATCGTTTTGGGATAGGTTTTGTCAGTGATCAGCTTTCAGTCATCGGGAGTCAGGTTTTTTCTCCCTGCTCCCTGCTCATAGACAGTCTTAACGAGTAATTTAGATAGGGTTTGCTGAATAAATTTGAAATGTAGGCAAAGTAAGGGTTTTGGGGCTTTTCTCGCTCCCACAGGTGCAAGATTTTGAGAGAATCGTCGTTCAAAACCTTGCGTCTTCATCGGCCCGCGTCCTGTAGGGGCGAAGCATTCGGGCAATAACCTATCGGTGAAAACGTAGATTTTCTATCCGAATGCTTCGCCCGTACTTATTCAGCAAACCCTAGATAGTCATACTAAATCCTGTTTAAAAGGTATAGGAGGGCGGGGAGAAGGGAGCGGGTTTTTCAAGTTGGATTGGGGGTTAATCATGCTATTAAAAACCGATTCAGTATAACGGTAAAGTTAGACCGTCTTCACCGATAACTTTGGCTGAGTCATAGCGCCTCAATTGTAACGCGCCCACCTTCCACTGCCTAAATCTGAAGTTTAAAGCCATACAAAAGACCCATCCCCACACATCATACTCGCTTTCTCTGGCTGCGACTGCCAAAACGGAAGACGGCTCTATGTCCAATCCGAATCAGCCAAGGTTGAGCATCAGGGACACGCTCCTAGAGATGATCGGTAGCAGTAATCGTATCGTCGGCAAGCTCAAACGCTCCAGTTTCGATGTCGATCGCCACAATTCTCCCGTGATTTCCCTCCTCCACTTGAGAACGTACCTGAGATTCATAAATCTCATTACCACGTCGAGCGAATTCTTCTTTGCTGTAGCGGGGTTGACGAACTGTCATTGGCTTGACCCTGGGGCAACTTTTGCCCTCTATTTTAACCTAAACATCGGAAATCTTCGCTAACATTCCCCAACTAGGCCCACAAGAGCGGCATCGCACTTTAACCCACAGCTTCAATCAATGGGCATGGTGCGTTCCCCAAAATCTATTAGTGGAGCAGTAGGACTTGCATTAGGGAACGCACCCTACAAGATCGGCGATCGCATTCGAGGGGCTTGTTAGCCCTTGCAGTAGAAGGTGGCAGCAAGAAGAACATACAAGAATCCAAAGCAAACTGGAACCCAGTTCTCAACGTGTGTAAGCGGAAGATATTTTTTCCTGTCCTTTCCCGACCCCAGTTCAACCCACTCCACGTCATATGGCGCGACCGGCAACATTTGCTCAAGTGCATGGACGACCTTGAATTTAGCCGAGTTGAGTTGACGATATGAGTCAACTGTGCGCCACCACACAAAGCAAAGGAGAATTACTGCAATGAACGGTGTGAGGCCAAGCAAGGTTGGCTGAAGTACTTTTTCCTTTAGCAGAACTGTGAAGGCCGTAATCAGCGCTGTGTGAACGCCAACAAAGAATGAATTGGCCAGCATTCGTCTTGCACTGATCCGATCGGCCATCTCGACATACAGCTTGTATTGTTCGAAGAGGTGCTTTTCGAATTCGGTGCCGTAAGACTTTTTGTTCCGTCTGATGAGACCGATGAGACCCATATTATCCGCCGAACAGATCAAATAGCGTGATTACGGATGGCATCAACAATTGACTTGCTTTGCCATTTCACAATCGCATCAGCGTTGTCTTTCACTATCTGTGATGTCTTCTCAGAAGCCCATGGCTCGACAGCAATGATGGGCTTGTTGTAGTCGGTCTTTGAAATCTGTATTTCTTTGTTGATCCACTTTGAGTAAGTGCTGTAGACGCCCGCAAGCATCACGACGCAGTTGACTGGAGCAATTTGAGCTTTGATTGCCGCATACAACTCGGAGTCGTTCTTAGCGTTGTGAATTGGGTCATCCTTTGGTACGGAATAATCTTCCCAAGTGAAGTTGGGGTGCTCATCAAAGAACTTCCCAAGCTTCTCGTAAGCGTCTCCGTAAGTCCACGAGTGGCTGATGAACAATCGGTAAGTCTTCAGTGTGGGCATGGTGGATCCTTGTTGATAAAAGGGCCTAACTACATATTATAGGTCAACTTTCTGCATAAAACTCTCCAGAGTAATGATATAGGTCAACTTTCTTTATAACACTCTATTTAGGCGCGATTGCCAGAAGTTTTCCCTATATCACCCCCAAAAGCCTGTTAGCCAGATTAGCATATTCCCAAAAACCTTGTTTAACTAAATTTCTGACAATTAGGCTCATTCTAGCGATGATTCTTCGATCTGACCGCACCCATTGACAAAAATTTACAATTATTCGACCTTTAGCGATCGCTATCGGGGGATAGTTGTTTTTTGTTACAGCAGTGGGGAGAAGGGAGCAGGTTTTTAAAGTGGGATTGGGAGTTAATCATGCTATTAAAAACCGATTCAGTATAACGGCTAAGTTGAGCGGCGGCTAATATCCTTTGCACCACTATCAATATCTCTCGCTCGTCCGCTCCAACGTGTTGTTAGACCGTGTTTTCGAGATAAGGTTACAACTTCTCTGCCACTTTCAGCTTGTTGCTTTTGCAAATCAGCAAAGATGGCTTTCAAGTCATGATTGAATGACCGAGAGTACTCTTCACGAATTTTGTGGATCTCTTCCACAATCTCATCCTGAAACATAATCAACCTCCGAGAAGTTCATAGGGTGTACAAAGAATTGGCAACTCGTAGCCAAAATCAAGGCTGATCTCTGCCAACTTTCCCTGAATTTGAGCATTGGCGATGTGCTTGCAATTCCAGGTGAGCAGGTAATCCATGCCGTGAACGGTTGCGGGGGCGATATGAACAGCATCAATATCAGCTTTTGCGGGAAGGTTGCTGCGTTCCAAAAATTGCTCTGCTAAATCTAGCACAGCTTGGTTCAAGTCGAGTAAAGATAGATTAGCAAGGATTTATAGTCGTTGAGATGCGATCACAACATCACCTTGTGAGGTTTCTTTCACGACCGCTTGGGATGAGTAAAGTTGAAAATCGCCGCGACGTGTATTCCACCACTCCTTCGTCACCTCAATATTTGCCGCCACAACAATATCTCTGCTGGGTCGAGCAGTAAGATAGCCTAAGATACTGGTTTCAATATAGACGGTTTCGCTCACGGCAATCTAGAAAATCTATCCAATGCCTATCCTACCGCATTTAATCTTGGTTCTGAGGGTGTTGGGTAACAGTCGTCAACCCAACCTTGTACGTGAAATATTCTTGTCAGCATAAAGTTGCCGCAGAAAGCGGTAGTCCCTGATCAAGCAACAGCTTCATAGCGATTAGGAAGTTCAATGATGCGATCATCCAAGTAGGAAGAGGCAAAAATTAGGGCTTGTCGAATATCTTCATCCTCCAGTTCCGGAAACTCTTGATGTAATTCTGCTCGATCGGGATAAGTTGCCAGTAGCTCAATCACTCGACGAACCGTAAGGCGAAGATTACGAATGCAGGGTTGCCCATTCATACGGTTTGGATTGCTCGTAATACGATCTAGTTTCATTAGAGTAATTCTATTGTTTCATGATCACTTTAACCTTTAGCGGGAGTAAGGGACTTGCGCTTTGATAATGTACCATTTAGGGCTGGTCTTATTCTTCTAGAGAGCGATTTTCTGGCTGGGATATTATTCCCACGCAAGTCCCTAACTACTGGTTTAAGGTAAATCCGTCGCCCCCATCAAAAAGCGATCGCATTCCCTGGCGGCCCCGCGACCTTCATTAATCGCCCAAACCACCAAACTTTGACCACGACGACAATCTCCCGCTGCAAAGACTTTCGGTAAGCTAGTGGCAAATTGACCATGTTCGGCCTTGATATTGCTGCGGCCATCCTTTTCTAAGCCTAAATCATCGAGTAAAGGCTGTTCTGGTCCCAAAAATCCCATGGCCAATAGAACCAATTGCGTCGGGATGACTTTTTCTGTTCCTGCCACCGTTTGGGGGATAAACTGCCCTTTTTCGTTGCGTTGCCATTCCACCTGTACCGTGTGAATCCCTGTGACGTTGCCCTCGCTATCCCCCTCGAATTTAGTCGCCGTGGTGGTATAAACCCGGGGGTCATCGCCAAAACGCGCGGCCGCTTCCTCTTGTCCATAGTCCAGACGGTAGATTTTCGGCCATTCGGGCCAGGGATTATCGGCGGCCCGTTCGCGGGGCGGTTGCGGCATAATCTCTAATTGGGTGACGCTACGGCAGTTATGACGCAGGGAAGTCCCCACACAGTCGGTTCCCGTGTCGCCACCGCCGATAATTACTACGTCTTTACCCGCAGCCGAGATAAAATCCTCCCCCGGCTGTCCGTCTAGTAGTGCTTTTGTATTAGCAGTGAGAAACTCCATGGCGAAGTGAATGCCCTTTAATTGGCGACCTTCGATGTTCAAATCCCGGGGTTTGGTGGCTCCGGTACAGATAACCACGGCATCATATTCGTTTAATAGGTCTTGGCTGCTGATATCCTTGCCCACTTCCGTGTTACAGACTATTTTTACCCCTTCCTGTTCCAGCATCTGGAGACGACGCAGAACCACTTCTTCCTTATCTAACTTCATGTTGGGGATGCCGTACATCAACAAGCCCCCGGGTCGGTCGGCCCGTTCGTAAACCGTCACCCAGTGACCAGCTTTATTTAACTGGTCGGCGGCCGCTAATCCAGCAGGTCCGGAACCAATCACAGCCACTTTTTTGCCGGTACGGATGGCGGGGGGATTGGCAGTAATCCAACCGGATTCCCAACCTTTGTCGATAATCGAACACTCAATATTTTTGATCGTAACGGGGGGATTATGAATACCGAGAACACAGGAACCCTCACAGGGAGCGGGGCAGACTCTACCGGTAAATTCGGGGAAATTATTGGTTTTATGGAGGCGATCGAGGGCTTCTCGCCACAATCCTCGATAGATTAAATCATTCCATTCGGGAATCAGGTTATTAATCGGGCAACCACTGGCCATGCCACTAATTAGCGTTCCCGTGTGACAAAATGGTGTACCACAATCCATACAACGGGCGGCCTGATTGCGGAGTTTATCTTCTGGCATGGGAAGATGAAACTCATCCCAATTATGAAGGCGATCGAGGGGGGTAAGTTCGGAAGGAAGTTCACGCAGGAATTCGATAAAGCCAGTCGGTTTGCCCATAGTCTTTGTTATCTCTGTCGTTTATCCCCTATCTTCCTTCACAGTTCGATCGATCCTCGCAACTTTACCGATTTCTTTAATCTTATCGGCAGCTCAGTGGAGTAACAGGCGGTAATTTTGACAAATTGGGTAATTAACTATTGAGTTAAAAACAGGCGATTTTAAGAGGAAGGGGGCAATTCTAACGGGATAGCCCCGATTATTCCCTTGCGAAAATCATTGAGTAACTGCATGGCTGCCCTTTCTTTATCCTCTTGATATTTGAGATTGGCCAATTTTTCGATAAAATCCTCCCCGGTTATGTCTAGAGTATTCAACCCATAACGAGATTGTAAAAGTTCTTCATACTGTAATTCTATTAATAAATCGACAAAAGCCGCCGCTATCCTTTGGTTATCATAACCAGCATCCCCAATATCCTCACAGATAGCTAATTTCACCGCATCCTTTTGATTTTCTAAACGGGAAGGAATCACCCCCGGCGCGTCTAATAATTCTAAGGTGTCGGAAATTCGTACCCATTGTAATTGTCGCGTTACTCCGGCCCTGCGGGCGCTGGCAACGACTTTTCGCCCTAATAAACGGTTAATCAGGGCAGATTTGCCCACATTGGGAAACCCAATCACCACGGCCCGCACTGGACGCGGTAACATTCCTCTTAGTTGACGTTTTTGGTTAATTTCATCGCCAATTTTTTCCGCCGCTTTGATAATTGCTTTAACTCTTTCTCCCTGTTTAGCGTTAGTAAAATAGACGGTTTCTCCTTGACTTTTAAACCATGTTACCCATTGTTGCTGGGCAGATTCGGGAATCATATCGAGACGATTTAAGATTAATAAGCGCGGTTTATTGCCAATCCAATCGTCCACCTGGGGATGATGGGAGGCTAAAGGAATGCGAGCATCGCGCACTTCTAGGACCACATCCACGAGTTTAAGATGTTCCTTGAGTTTTCTTTCCGCTTTGGCAATATGACCAGGATACCATTGAATTAACGACATGGGAGATGGGAGTATAAAATTAGATCTTATCAGGAATAGTCCCTAGATAGCTAAGTGGGTAGGTGTTAAAAATTATCAGATTCCTCCTTATTAAGCTATTCATTCGTTACATCTTTCTTAACATAAAATTTGACAAAAAGAGAAAAGTGTGCAAGATGGCTCAAGGGAGTTCTATGGCGGAACTAAGTAGCTGGTTATAATTAGGGTTTGCGGCAAAAAGTACGGGCGAAGCATTCGGATAGAAAATCTGATGAAGACGCAAGGTTTGGAAGCACGATTCTCTCAAAATCTTGCAGCTGTTTCGCGAGAAAAACCACAAAACCCTTACCTTGCCTAAATTTCACATTTATTCAGCAAGCCCTAATTAAATTAAAGATAGATTTTAGGTTCGATCCCCTTAATCAGGGGGGTTGACAATTGTTAACACCTACCTACTTATTTTTTGCCTCTTGCCTGACTGGGAGTCGCAAGTCTAAGCTAAGGATAGCCGGCCAACCCGTACCGACCACCGGATAACTGATAGAATGAACGATTCTAACGCTAATGCTCCCGCTCAATCCTCAGAAGAGACAATAGATGAAACCAATTGGGTAGATCTCGGGGAAGAAGGGAAACCCCTAGATAAACCCACTGCTAAACCTATCCAACCATCTCCCCTCAAGTCTATCTCTACCCTGATCACGGTGGAGACGGCTTTTTTGGCCAGTGCTACCAGTTTAATCTGGTTAATTGATTATTATTTTCCCCTCGGACCGTTATTAAGGGTTTTCTTCCCGATTCCTATCGCTTTAGCCTATTTACGTTGGGGCGCTCGCTGTGCTTGGATGACAGCATTAGTTTCTAGTTTACTTTTGTCGGTGTTGATGGGACCGACTCGCAGTATTGTCTTTTTGATTCCCCACGGCTTGATGGGGGTACAATTGGGGCTATGCTGGCGCCGGGGTGCGCGCTGGGAATTTTCTATCTTGACTGGGGGACTGTTGGGGGCTTTTGGTTTATTCTTTCGTTTTTGGCTGTTTTCAATTCTTTTAGGCGAAAATCTCTGGTTATATGTGATTACCCAAGCGACTAATTTTATTGATTGGATTTTCACCCAGTTAGGGATTCTCGCTAAACCGACGCTGCTGCAAGTGCAATCGATAGCAGTTGTGGGCATATTTGTCAATAGTTTATTATACTTATTTGCCGTGCATTTAGTGGCGTTATTAGTTCTTGATCGCCTCGGTAATCCGATTCCTCGTCCGCCCAAATGGGTGCAGGTCATACTAGATTATGAGTAATTATTTAGGGACTTGCGCTTTGATAATCTACCTTTTGGGCGAACGCAGTTCGCCCCTACATTGTGGACAAAATCCGTTACTGTAGGGGCGCAATGCTTGCGCCCTCCGAGCGTTCAGGTTTGCTGATCACTCTAAGTAGGGGGAGAGCCTTCGAGCGCCTCCGCAGCTAAGGGACTTGCGCTTTGATAATATGCCATCTGGCCGGTCTGATTCTTCTACAGAGCGATTTTCTGGCTGGGATATTATTCCCACGCAAGTCCCTTAGTGCTTTATGGTCAGTATCTCCAGTCAACTGTTAATCGATCATTTTTCCCCGATTATCGTCTTGTCAGAGAGTGACCGAGTGAGTTATAGTCGTCTATAAGACTCGATTAAAGCATTTCTTAAAAGAATCGTGGTTTTTGGAAAATCGAAAAGTGCGCTATTTTCCCTTCCACAGAAACCTGTTGCCGAGGGGAGTAACTCAAAAACTCCTTTTTTCCTAGATTCTGATAGACAGAACCGGCGGAAACGGATAAAAAATGCTGTTATCGAGCAAGACTCAGGGATTAATTGAAAATCTCGTCTCCTGGCTGTGCTTGTCCAATTGTGGGTCAAGCCAGCACTTGCCAAACAGACTTAACAACTGAAACCAAGACTCAGTTCCCACGTCTGGGGGGCAGATGAATATCAAGATGAGGCTTTAACGATGCGGACTCATCTTCTTAGAACTTTCTTAACAAGACCAGATTTCCGGAAGTAGCCTCAAAGCATAGACAAATAGCCCATGGTCCGTCGCTTTTGAAACCGAAAGATTGAGGAAATTGAATGCCAAAACAAATAATCATAGCCGAACAACACCATATAGCGGCTGTTTTTTGGGAAGATCAAATTCAGGAATTAGTTGTAGCCACAGGTAATCAACAGGTGGCCGACATCTATCTAGGATTAGTAGAAAACGTCATCCCCGGGATAGATGCAGCCTTCGTCAATATTGGCGATGCGGAACGCAATGGCTTTATCCATGTCACCGACCTGGGTCCCCTAAGACTGAAAAAAACCGCCGGTGCTATCACGGAATTACTGGCCCCCCAGCAAAAAGTGCTGGTACAGGTAATGAAAGAACCCACTGGCAATAAAGGACCGCGACTAACGGGAAATGTCACTCTCCCCGGTCGTTATCTGGTATTGATGCCCAATGGTCGCGGGGTGAATCTTTCCCGTCGCATCCGCAGTGAAGACGAGCGCTCCCGTTTACGAGCTTTAGGGATTTTGGTCAAACCGGCAGGGATGGGGTTGCTGGTACGCACCGAGGCCGAAGGTAAAGCGGAAGAGGCGATTATCGAGGATTTGGAATTTCTGCAAAAACAGTGGGAGAGCATCCAACAGATGGCCGTCAGCAGCCGCGCCCCGGCCCTGCTGAACCGCGATGATGACTTTATTCAAAGGGTTTTGCGGGATATGTACAGTGCCGATGTCAATCGCATTGTTGTGGATAACCCGATGGCGGTAAAACGAGTTAAACAGCAATTGACGAACTGGGGCGGCGGCAAAGCTCTCGAAGGGGTTTATATCGACTCCCATCGGGAAACCCAGCCAATTCTCGACTATTTCCGGGTTAACGCCGCCATTCGCGAGGCCCTGAAACCCCGGGTTGATTTACCCTCCGGCGGCTACATTATCATCGAACCGACGGAAGCTTTAACGGTAATTGATGTTAACTCCGGTTCCTTTACCCGTTCGGCCACGGCCCGGGAAACCGTACTCTGGACTAATAGCGAGGCTGCCACAGAAATCGCTCGACAACTGCGCTTGAGAAATATCGGCGGTGTGGTGGTGGTGGACTTCATCGATATGGATTCCCGTCGCGACCAGTTGAAACTGCTGGAATTGTTTAATAAAGCCCTGAAAAGCGATAAAGCCCGGCCCCAGATTGCCCAATTATCGGAATTGGGGTTAGTGGAATTAACTCGTAAGCGTCAGGGGAAAAACATTTATGAATTATTCGGCAAAACCTGTGACCATTGCGGCGGACTGGGCCATTTAGCCCATCTACCCGGAGAAGGCAACGCCATCGCCCTAGAAACCCCCACCCTTAGCCGCGCGGAAAAAGAAACCCTTGTCATCGCCACGACTAATACAAAAGTTCTACCCGATAAGAGCGCTCCTAGCGTTGCGGCGGCCGAACCCTATCTAGAAGTTTTCTCCGAATTTGAGGCCGAAGAAAACGCCCAAGATATAGATCTTTCCTTCCATCCCAACTACCAAGAACAGGTTAATAATTCTCGCCGTCGCCGTCGTCGTCGTCCCTCGGAACTGTTACTCAAAGAGGAACGGGGCGAAAAAGCCTCTACTAACGGTGTTAACAACGAAATCGAGCCGGAATCAGAACCCCAACGCCTTGAGGAAAAACGAGAACGCCCCGCCCGTCTCTCGAAACGAGGAGAAGATGCCAGTGCTGGCAAAAATATCCCCGTCACCGAACGGGAGCGGGTTTCCGTGGAAATGACCCCCGTAGAACAGGAAGTTTATTCTTTAATGGGCATTTCTCCCCTGATTCTCGTGGATAAGGAGTTTAAAGACCCGAAATCGGTGATTGTTTCCGTGAAACTGCCAGGGGAAAGGGAAGCGGAAAACCCAGAAACGGCTGCCACTCCTGAAATATCCTTGACTCCTACCCTAGAAGCCGAGGACACAGCCGCCACCTCCCCCATAGAGGCGACGGAAACTGGCGAGGAAGCCGAAAATCGTTCCTTGGTGCGCCGTCGTCGTCGTTCCACCACTAGCGAAGTTAGTCAGGAAATCAACCAAGAAGCTAGTCCGCCAGCGAGTTTTACGCCCGAACCGATTGCGCCCGAAACTCCAGTTTTTCTCGGCGAAGTCATTCCTTTAGAAACCCCGGTGAGCGCCGAGGTGACGGAGGAGCCACAAGTAGAGGCTGAAACTGCGGTGCTGCGTCGTCGTCGTCGTCGTTCCTCCGCCACTGTCGATGAGTCATGAGCGCAGAACCCTTAATTGCTGGTGTCGATGAAGTGGGGCGCGGGGCTTTATTTGGCCCCGTGGTGGCGGCGGTAGTGGTCACTGTCCCCTCTGGTTTTCCGCAGCTGTGGGAGTTGGGGGTGAAGGATAGTAAGCAACTTAGCCCCCAAAAACGGCAAAAATTGAGCCAGCAAATACAACGGGATTTTGTTTGTCGCATCGGTTATGCTACGGTGAAAGAGATCGATCGCTTGAATATTCTTCATGCCTCTCTACTGGCAATGAGCAGAGCTATCGGGAAATTACCCCTTTCCCCCAGTCTCTGTTTGATCGATGGCAAGCACATTATTAAAGATTTGTCAATCCCCCAAAAGGCGGTAATTCAGGGAGACCAACAATCGCCGGTAATTGCGGCGGCTAGTATCGTGGCCAAAGTCTGGCGCGATGACTTAATTGCTCGTTGGCACGGACGCTATCCCGATTATGGCCTCCCTCGTCACAAGGGTTATGGCACTGCTCAACACCTAGAAGCGATTGGCAACCATGGACTTACTTCTCAGCACCGGCTCTCTTTTAGTCCCTGTCAACAAATCCGCGTCAGTCCCCACCCAAGGACGGAGTGGGGTGGGGATGGCGATTGAGGGGTTTACTCACTGAGAACTGATGCCAGGGCCTGACGGGCAATTTTTGTGACGTAGAGGGTGACGGCAACGGTAGCGATAAAACCAATAAGGCGAATAGTCCATAATAAAACTGGGTTAGTGGCTGGTGCCGAGGTCCCGATAGTGGCAAGACTGCCCGCTAAAGAGCCAATATAGACATACATTATCGTCCCCGGAATCATGCCCGCGCAACCTATTAGATAATCTTTCAGAGAAACCCCGGTGACACCATAGGCATAATTGAGCAGAGTAAAGGGAAATATGGGAGATAAACGGGTTAAAAGCACTATTTTTAGGCCTTCTTTTCCCACAGCTTCATCGATAGCTTGAAATTTATTATTACCTTGAATTTTTTCCGCCACCCACCCCCTAGCCAGATAACGTCCCACCAAAAAAGCGGCAGTAGCGCCGATAGTTGCCCCGATAAAGACGTAAAAAGAGCCTAAAACCACGCCAAAAACTACACCAGCCCCTAAAGTCAGGATTGAACCGGGAAAAAAGGCCACAGTAGCTAGAATATAGATAATTATAAACGCGATCGCTCCCACAGCCCCCAAACTATCCACCCAAGTCAAGGCATTGAAAAGAATAGTTTGAGGATTAAAACCAGTGGAGGCACTGGATTCAACAGCAAAAGCGGGGGGAGTAGTCAGGAGAAAAACAAGGCTAAATGTAGTTAATAACAGCAAATGCCTGATAATCACAGTTTTTTCCGAGGGCAAAAACTTGGAAATAATCATAAAAAGTCCCTATAAGGAATGAAAAAAAAGAGATTGAACTACAGAAGCGAATTAAATAGAACTGGGGCTATTCTACCCCGATTATCATTGTTTAGACCAGAAAGCCAATCCTAAAAATTCCCAGAAAATCCCAGTCTTTCTGAGAAGATAAGACAAGCAACAGCCGGGTAATTTTTGCCGTTTACTTGATATTACACCTTGCCGTCTCTGGGGAAAAAATGTCACAATTAGAAATAATTAGCATTGGATATAGCAATCAATCTATGAAAATCCTCCCCGAAGTCAAAGTCCCCACCTTCCTGCAAATGGCACAATGGATCATTAATCCCGTAGCTTTTATGGAAAATGCCGCCCGCAAGCATGGCGATATTTTTAGCGCAAAAGTGGGTTTAACTGTAGATAATTTTATCTTTGTCAGTAGTCCTTCAGCCCTACAACAAATTTTAACTAATGACCGTAAAAAATTTTCGGCACCGGGGGAAACCAATCGGATTATTGCCCCGATTATTGGTGATTATTCCGTCATCATGTTAGACGGAGACATCCACAAAAAACGCCGTCAGCTTTTATTGCCACCTTTTCACGGGGAAAGAATGCGTTTCTACGGCGATTTAATCCGCGATATTACCCTAAGAGTAATGGCAGAATTGCCCGAAAATCAACCTTTTAAGGCCCGTTCAGCGACCACAGCGATTGCTTTACAAGTAATTATGGAGGCAGTTTTTGGAATTAGTCAAGGGGAACGTTATCAAACCCTGAAAAAAATTCTGGCTGAAATGCTCGATATTTTTAACTCTCCGGTGATGGTTTCTTTGTTATTTTTCCCAATTTTGCAGGCTGATTTGGGTGCTTGGAGTCCCTGGGGAAAATACCAGCGTTCCCAAGCAAAAATTGATGATATTATCTATACAGAAATTGCCGAAAGAAAAGCTAATCCTAACCCCAATCGTAGCGATATTTTATCACTACTGATGTCGGCCCGGGATGAAGAAGGCAACCCGATGAGCGATAAGGAATTGCGCGATGAATTAATGACCTTATTATTCGCAGGTCATGAAACCACCGCCACCGCTATATCTTGGGTGCTCTACTGGACTCATCGCTATCCAGAAATTAAAGCAAAAATTCTCCAAGAAATAGCCACTTTAGGAGATAATCCTAACCCCATTGATATAACTCGATTACCCTATCTTTCGGCGGTTTGTTCGGAAACTTTACGCATTCATCCCGTGGCAATGTTAACTTTTCCGCGAGTAGTGCAAGAACCGGTAGAACTAGATGGTTATCCTTTAGAAAAAGGGACAATTCTTATGGGTTGTATTTATCTAGCTCACCACCGTGAGCAAACTTTCCCCGATTCCCATACTTTTAAACCAGAACGCTTTTTAGAAAAACAATTCACCCCCTACGAATATATGCCTTTTGGTGGTGGAGCGCGTCGTTGTATTGGGGAAGTTTTAGCTATCTACGAGATGAAAATCGCTATCGCCACAATTTTGGCCAATTATCAGTTAACTCTAGTTAATAATACCCCTGAAAAACCCAGTCGCCGCGGTGTCACCCTTGCTCCCTCGCGAGGAGTTCCCATGGTCTTAAAAGGACGACGGGAACCTCTGGTGACTGCCCCCATGCTCGCCGAAATTTCTTAAAAAAACTGACAAAATATTGTACAATCAGAGTTGTGGTATCCCATATCATAACTCTGCTTTTTTGTCAATAAAATTGGGGATAATTATGGTCTTAATTCGTTTAGCTAAATCCTGGCAAATTTCCGAAAATGAAGTTACTTCCGAAAGTGTTTATTTTAACCGTCGTCGCTTTTTACAGGGGTTAATCGGGGCAGGAATTGCGGGAAGTTCCCTATTATTAACTTCTTGTGGTAAATCCTCCTCCTCGGAAGCTTTAGAAAAAAGTTTGCAATTACCTAAAATTGAAGGGTTCAGCAAAAATCCGCAGTTTTTAACGGTAAATCGTCCCGTAGTTGCCGAAACTGTAGCGGGGAAATATAACAATTTTTATGAGTTCGGAGGGGGGAAAAATATCTGGTTAAAAGCGCAGAAACTACCGACGAATCCCTGGATGGTAGAAGTGGGAGGATTGGTAAAAAATCCCCAGACCTACGATATAGATACTATTAAAAAAACCTTTCCTCTCGAAGAAAGAATCTATCGTTTTCGTTGTGTGGAAGCTTGGTCAATGGTCTTACCTTGGCTTGGTTTTCCCATGGCTGCTTTAATTGCGGCAGTGGAACCAAAACCCGAAGCAAAATTCGTCCGTTTTACCTCCTTTTATGATCCAGAAATTACCCAGGGGCCAGGATTACATTTAGGTCCCTTACCCTGGCCCTATACAGAAGGTTTAAGAATTGAAGAAATGGACAACGAATTAGCTTTCTTTGCTGTGGGAATTTTCGGACATGATTTACCAAAACAACACGGCGCACCTTTGCGAATGGTTATCCCTTGGAAATACGGTTTTAAAGGAGCAAAATCGATAGTAAAAATTGAATTTACCGCCAAACAACCCGCCACCTACTGGAACACAATTGACGCTCACGAATACGATTTTGAGGCTAATGTTAACCCCAGTAAACCCCATCCCCGTTGGTCGCAAGCAACGGAGAAATTTATCGGCAGTAGAAGTGATTTATCTTGGGAAATTATCGAAACCCTGCCCTATAATGGCTACGGTGAATATGTGGCTAGTTTGTATAGTTAATTTTGATGATTATCCTCGTTTTATTCAGTTTAACTAAGTATATATGGACAATAAAACTCTGTACGAACAAGACTTTTATCTCTGGATTAGAACTACTATTAATCAACTGCAAGCGAGACAGTTTGAGCGGGTAGATTTAGAGAATTTACTGGAGGAATTAGCAAGTATGGGGAGGAGTGAAAAACGCAAAATTGAAAATCCTTTGATTCAATTGCTGGTACATTTGCTGAAACTAACCTACTGGACAGGAGAAAAATCTAGAAATGAGGGTCACTGGAAGGGAGAAATTCTCAACTTTCGCCGACAAATAATCGAAGAAATTAAAGATAGCCCTAGTTTGAAACCCTATATTCTGGAAATCTTTGAGGAATGCTATCAATTTGCTAGAAAAGAGGCTCAAGTTAGAACTCAATTACCTCTTGATACTTTCCCCCCTATTCCCATTGGTTCCCTTGAACAAATTCTCGATGAAGATTGGTTTCCTACTAATGACCACGAGTAATATATAGAGGTAAATTATGGATAATAAAACCCAGTACGAAGAAGACTTTTATCTCTGGATTAGAACTACTATTAATCAACTGCAAGCCAGACAGTTTGAGCGGGTAGATTTAGAGAATTTACTGGAGGAATTAGCAAGTATGGGAAGGAGTGAAAAGCGCACAATTAAAAGTCTGTTAACCCGATTATTAGAACATTTACTTAAGCTCAAATATTGGGCGGCAGAAAGAGAGAGAAACGAAGGTCACTGGAAGGGAGAGATTAGAACTTTTCGTCTCGATATATTAGATGAACTTAAAGATAGTCCTAGTCTGAAACCATATATTCTCGAAATTTTTGATGAATGTTATCTTTCAGCCCGAAAAAATGCCAGTGACCGCTCTCAATTACCCCTCGATACTTTCCCCGCTATTCCCATTGGTTCCCTTGAACAAATTCTCGATGAAGATTGGTTTCCTGCGGGCGATAATCTGGAAATATAGCCATCAGTTAGACTGCTCCATACTGCTCTAACA
Source organism: Microcystis protocystis FBCC-A270 (assembly GCF_050500235.1). Taxonomy (NCBI): domain Bacteria; kingdom Bacillati; phylum Cyanobacteriota; class Cyanophyceae; order Chroococcales; family Microcystaceae; genus Microcystis; species Microcystis protocystis. The sequence continues at coordinate 2,092,923 of NZ_CP191407.1, read as the reverse complement.
AAAAACAACTATCCCCCGATAGCGATCGCTAAAGGTCGAATAATTGTAAGTTTTTGTCAAGGGGTGCGGTCAGATCGAAGAATCATCGCTAGAATGAGCCTAATTGTCAGTGCGATGCCGAAGGCACTGCATAGCAGATCGCCGATCTTGTAGGGTGCGTTCCCTAATATGGCTCCCACTGCTCCAGCGATCGATTTTGGGGAACGCACCATGCCCATTGATTGAAGCTGTGGTCTAAATTTGATCGCCGATCGTGTAGTACGGGGCCTGGTGATGCTCACACAAATGATACTGAATTGCCAGATATTGGAGTTCACTACTGGCTAGATGCAGGAACGAGGCTGAAATACATTTTGAAAGTCTGGGTTGAGGATTAAAGAGCTTGCGAATTAGTAGTCAGGGTGGGCGTTTGCTCACCTTACTTTTTCATGCGGTAATATGGAATGAGATGGTGAAAGACTGAGACTATAGCTATGACGCTCGCATCAAATAAACAAACCGCTATCATTCGTACAGAGCGAGGACTGACAATCGCAGGAACCCGCATCACCCTCTATGATGTAATGGATTATGTGACTGCTCAATATCCACCTAAGTTCATTCAGGGATTATTTGATCTGACGGAAGAGCAAATTAACACTGCCCTGGCTTATATTGAGGCTCATCGTGCGGATGTGGAAGCTGAGTACCAGCAAGTTCTCAAAGAAGCTGAAGAACTCCGACTATACTATGAAGAGCAAAATCGTGAGCGAGTTGCCCGTATTGCTGCTAAGCCGCCAAAACCTGGCACAGAAGCCATTCGAGCAAAACTTCAAGCGGAAAAAGCCAAGTTGGCATCACGGGCAGGAATTTTCTAGTTGATCATAACTTACGAGGGCATTCTCTTGTCCTCGCCGGAGTCCTTGCTGCGAGTGGTTGGCTTGACTTGATCTCGATTCGTTTTATTCTGTTTGAAGAAGTTGGGTTAGCTGTCACGAGCGATGATCGTGTTGTTTGGCGGTATGCCCAAGCCAATCAGATGATCCTGATCACCGCTAACCGAAGTATGAAAGGCAAAGATTCCCTGGAGCAAGTGATGCGGGAGGAAAATACCCCCACATCATTACCCGTCGTGACAATCGGTAATATTGAGCGACTACTTGCCGAGCCAGATTATCGAGATCGTTGCGTTAACCGTTTGGTTGATATTGTAGTTGATATTGAAGATTATCAAGGCGCAAGACGCATTTTTATTCCGTGACGCGGCGAATGCTAGGGCCGTTGAAGTCTATCTGTAGGGACACGGCATAACGGGGTCTTTATACTGAATCGGTTTTTAATAGCATGATTAACTCCCAATCCCACTTTAAAAACCCGCTCCCTTCTCCCCACTGCTGTAACAAAAAACAACTATCTCCCGATAGCGATCGCTAAAGGTCGAATAATTGTAAATTTTTGTCAAGGGGTGCGGTCAGACAGAGGAATCATCGCTAGAATGAGCCTAATTGTCAGGAATTTAGTTAAACAAGGTTTTTGGCAATATGCTAATCTGGCTAACAGGCTTTTGGGCGTTATATAGGGAAAACTTCTGGCGATTGCGCCTAAATGGAGTGATATACGGAAAGTTTCCACATATTGTTACTTTCAAGAGTGTTATACGGAAAGTTGACCTATAATATGTAGTTATGCTTCCCAGCGTATATGAGTAATGTCCATATGAATATGAAGCCTGACATCAAAATTACAAATCTGGTTCCAGATACAAATTTCAAGCTTTTAATTTCAGGATTAATGGCGATAATACTATGGTCGGGAACAGCTACTGTAATAGGTTTTCACTTAGGTGTAGTCATTCAACTAAGCAACAAGATTTCTGGGGTTCAGCCTGGAACTCAGAGTAGCAAAGAGGAGGTTGATAATATACAGAAAGGTATTACATCTGTTGATAGTACCGCGAAAAGTCTTTACTCATTCTTGACTCCATTTGCTGCTGCTGTGACAGGCTTCTTTTTTAATGAAGTAACATCTGCTAAACGTGAAGAAAAGAAGTCAGACACATCCAAAGATGAAGACAAGAATACTTCAGGAGGTAGCGGCTAGACTACAAAATTGATTTTGATGCTCAGAAGTTCTATTAAAAACCTAAAAGTATTGCAGAGGCAAAAATGATTGACTTTAATGATATAAAAAGTGCGGCATTGAAGATGCTTGATGAGGATGGTGACGGTGACTTTGACTTTAATGATGCCCGCCTAAAGTTTATTAAAAAGTTTGATAAAGATGGGGATAAGGATGTTGATAAAGATGATCTTCTAATTTTGCAACTTCATCATCAACTGATGCAAGCTGGCAAAGACATTGACGTTCCTGGGCTGAAAAAATTATTAGGAACATATGGAGATGAATTTCTTGTCTTCTTGAGAAATCTCTTCTAGAAAAGTTCCAAGTTTACCAGTCCGAGTGCATTACATCGGATGAGTAAAAGATAGTGTAGTTAGAGTAATCCAACTACACTACCAATGAGTTTTATCGTTGTAGTAGCTTTAGTCTTTGGGAGTTATGAATGGAAATATTTAAAATGTTTAAAAAAGTTAAACTCATATTCGCACTCATCATCAGTGTTGCTGTGATAATGTTTATTCTGTTTGGTTCATTCTCCATTGCAACTAAAATTGGTGGCATTTTCATTTATGCTGTTTGTTTCCTAGTTTTAAACACGATGTTATCTCAGTTATAAGTTATCAATTGAGAGGGTGATCATTGGGGGACGTTAACAAAGTTTTACCTCAATATTATTGAGTGTAAGCAAACTCAGTAATCAGCATAACACTGCGTTGGAGCCGACTCCCTAGAGGTTATTGGTGAGAAACATGAGATGTCTGGGCGGCTCAACTAGACCGTTAGCCCGCTAGACCTTGGTTGAGACAGCAGCCACAAGTTCACCTTTTGGCGTTTGTCCGGAAATTACTTACATATGGATGAAATCTTTTACAGGGTGCTTATCTTTAGACGAAGAAATTACAGCCCTACAAGCTCACTCTCATGAAAACTCGCCGTAATCCTCTATTCTCTCTCAGTGCATTTCTACTAAGTTTGCTCCTAGTCATCAATCCACTAGGAATAGGTAAATTATCTGTAAATCAGGTTCAGGCTCAATCAGCACCCCGTCCATACGTTGTACTGGTAAAATGTCAACGGTCTAAATTTTCGGGCAAACACAAAACTCTATTTTTGGATTACGGAAGTTGATGAACCACGAACAAATTGAGCGAGTTTTAGACTTGTTTAGCCAACGTGAGTATGAACTCAAAGTAGAACAAAGAGCTTTTGAGATTTGGCTTGGGGTATTGGAGCCTTTTGGAGCTTTTTCTAGAGGGTGTGGGATCGTGTTACCGCTCATAGCAGGATTTACACTTCTCGGTCAATCTAAGTTTTGGGGTGTCACTTGGGAGCTAGTTAGCGGCAGCTTATCTCTAGTAGCTGCAATTCTTACAGGAATCCATACAGGTTTTAAGTGTGATGATCATCAAGCCGAATGCCGCCGATTAATAAAAGCATTACAAAGCTTAGTAGAAGGCTATCAAGCAGCTAAGACAGCAGATGAAAGTGAGCTAAAAAACAGGTTCAGTGAACTTGAGATTCGCCTTAAGGAATTGCGTGACAGCAGCAAGGTTCGACCAGCTAGGTGGTGTATTCGGCGTGCAAAACGAGAATTAAAAGTTGCCCATCACCCAGGCTAACAATTCGGCTGGAGCGGACTGCCGAAAGCTGCCATTGTGATTATCGAGGTTACTAGCAGTGTGATCGCCGATCTTGTAGTGCGATCGCCAATCTTGTAGGGTGCGTTCCCTAATCTGACTCCCACTGCTCCAGCGATCGATTTTGGGGAACGCACCATGCCCATTGATTGAAGCTGTGGGTTTAAGTGTGGTGTGGGCTAATCTGGCTAACAGGCTTTTGGACGTGATATAAAGATAGTATGGGTGATGGTTTATCTGATGACAAAGAATGGATATGTGGGGGATGTCTTTCAGGCATTGCTTACGGCGTTGTCAGATCAGAATATGAAGAATGAATTGCGACACAACGAGAGCCTTACTGTTAAAGCGTTTTCAAGTCTGCTCTGATGCGCCATCATCTTCAAACTTGACAACGCCTGGCAAGCATTCAAGCCTGGATGTCTGTCATGGATTTAGAAATTTGGTATCAAGGGGGAAGTTCTGGTTTTTTCCTATTTTGTCAAGACCTCGGTAGTTAGGGTATTTTCCGAAAAATAGGGCAGTTTTCAGGCTACCCTAACCAGAAAATTAATCGCCAAAATGGGAGATAATCGCGTCGGCAAATTCGGAACATTTCAGGGGAGGATTAACGGGGGGTTCCATCAGACGCGCTAAATCGTAGGTAACTTGTCGATTAGCGATCGCTGCTGCGATGCCTTTTTTAATCAAATCGGCCGCTTCTTGCCATCCCATGTATTCCAACATCATCACCCCGGAAAGAATCACCGAACCGGGGTTAATTCGGTCTAAACCGGCGTGTTTAGGGGCTGTGCCGTGGGTTGCCTCAAAAATAGCGCAAGTATCGCCAATATTCGCCCCGGGTCCCATCCCTAAACCACCGACAATCGCCGCTGCCGCATCGGAGAGATAATCGCCATTCAGGTTCATAGTAGCGAGGATCGAGTATTCATCGGGACGGGTTTGGATCTGTTGGAAGATACTATCGGCAATGCGATCGTTAACCATAATTTTATCTTTCCATTGCCCATTGCCGTGGGTTTCCCAGATAGCATCGAGAACACTGGTCACTTCTTGGCAGATTTTGGCTTTTTTCTCGTCGGTGAGGGCATCATAACCCGGTTCTACCATGCGGGCGTTATCTTCGATGCTCAGATCAGGGTTTTTCTCCTTATTACTCAGGATCCATGATTCCATCTCGGTAACGCACACATCCCGGAATTCACTCTTAGCTAATTCATAACCCCAATCCCGGAACGCCCCTTCCGTATATTTCATAATGTTACCCTTGTGGACGAGAGTAACTTGATTTTTCGGTTTCGGTAAAGTCAGCGCTCGTTCGATCGCCCGGCGGACTAATCTTTGGGAACCCGTCTTACTAATCGGTTTGATCCCGATACCCGCATCGAGGGGAATTTGTTTTTTACCGTGTTCGGGAGTGGCGGGAATTAGTTCCGTGTTGAGATAATTAATCAGTTTATCGGCGATTTCCGTGCCTTGTTTCCATTCGATACCGAGATAGATATCCTCGGTATTTTCCCGATAGACAATGACATCGAGTTTTTCCGGGGTTTTATGGGGGGAAGGGGTTCCCGCATAGTAACGACAGGGACGAACACAGGCATAGAGGTCAAAAATTTGCCGCAAAGCCACATTCAGGGAACGAATGCCGCCACCGATGGGAGTGGTCAAGGGACCTTTGATGGCTATACCATATTCTTTAATCGCTGTCAATGTATCTTGGGGTAGATATTGATAAGTCCCGTAGATTTCGCAAGCTTCATCACCAGCATAAACTTTAAACCAATGGATTTTCCTTTGACCACCGTAGGCTGTGGCGATCGCTGCATCGATAACTTTTGCGGTTGCGGGCCAGATATCGACCCCCGTACCGTCACCGCGAATGAAGGGAATGATGGGATCGTCGGGAACTAGAGGTTTTCCGTCAGAAAAAGTAATTTTCGAGCCTGTTGTCGGTGGGGTAATTTTTTCGTAGCTGACAGTCATGGGCTTCCAGAAACAGTATTTATCTATACGTTGGCAGTCTAGCGCCGTCAATATCTATACTCAGGCATTTTGGCTAATTTCTTAAAGATTCCCTTGCTGGCATCAACTTCGTACCTCACCATTAAGATAACTGCCATAGTTAAGACTTTTTTAAGCTGCCCACGTATTTAAATTGCTTGTTGAGATGAGGCAAGAGACTTCGCAGGAATTTGATGACACTTTACCTAAAATTGGGCTTTTCTAGGTTCTGTGTGAGCATGGTATAATGGTGACACAGAACAGGAGGTGGGTTATGTGGATAAATTTTGATCAACTCCTCGATTTACCGAATGTAACAGGGGTCAATTATCAAAAAAATGCTCAGACAATTTTCTTAAAGCTCGCTCTTTTAAATGAAACAATTGAATGTCCGAATTGCCATCAAATATATATACTACAAGAGCCGAAAACCCTTATCCATTAATGGATACAACCATTAACTTTTCTTAATGTACCCGTGGAATTGTAGTCATGTATATAAGACGAGTCTCAACTTAGTTGGGGTTTAACAACCTTTCTAGATTTTGTTCACAGTTCTCTTTATGGGAGAGAATATTTAATTTTTCAGAAAGATGTAAGGCGCGTTGCCAGTGATTAATAGCTGATTTAAGATCATGGGTTTTTTCTTCAAATTCTGCCAAAACAATTAAAGTCTCTAGTTCTATATATCTTTCTCCAATATCGAGGGCAATATCTAAAGCTTGGTTAAGATATTGATAGGCTAGATCATCCTTTCGAGTGATACTATAAATTTCTCCTAATCCAGCACAAGCATGGGCAACACTTGCTACATCTGAAATAGCTAAAGCTCTTTTCTTTTGTTGTTTAAAGTATTTTTCAGACTCCTGAAAATTTGCTTGTTGCCAATAAATTGCGGCTAAATTTCCCAAAGAAAAAATAATTCCTGCTTCATCGGTTATTTGCTCAGATAAATCAAGACTTCTTTGAGTATAATCGATAGCTGTATTCAAATCATTGATTCGCCGGTATGCTTCTCCTAAATTTCGTAAAGCCGTTGCTTGATAAATAAGATTTTTAATTTTTTCTGCCCATTTTAAGTATTTTTCTAAACAAGCAATAGTCTGGTCAACTTTTCCCTGATAACCATAACAATTACCCAGATTTAAATAAGCAACATTAATAATCTCAAATTTTTCGTCACAATCGGGAATAATCTCGGCTAGATTTAAACCTTCATTCAGTACTATTTCAGCATTTAAATATTCACCTTGTATTCCCTCAATTGTTGCTATATTTACTTTTCCTCTTGCTTTCCAAAGAGGATTATTTAATTGCTCGGCTAAGGATAAGAGTTTCTCTGCATAATTTTTTGCTTGGTCAAATTCTCCTAATTCTCGATACATATAACCAAGTTCACTTAAACAGAGAAAATCGGTTTCATTGTCAAGATTTCCTAATAATTCTTTACACAGTTTTATGCCATCTTCATAGCGTCCCCAGATGCGTAATTGTTTGTGCAAAGGGAAAGAAGTTGGATCATGAATTTCTAAGGGTAAAGAAAATAAAGATTTAGCTTCTTTATACCAACCTAATCGACATAGACAGAGAAATGCTTCCACATAACGACTTGCCCGTTCTTGAATAGAGAGATGCTGTCCCATTTTATCCTTAATATGGCGTTCATAACCAATTAAATGCCAGATAAATGCGCCAAAATGTGCTTTTTCAAAATGACTCCCTGTCGCCCCTAAAATTTCCCCTTTTTGTTTAACTTGAGCGAGTTCTCCAAAAACAGTAAAATCGATACTTGTGAGACGTTCTTTGACTCTTAATTGAGGAGATTGAAAATCATTCATGATTTGGTTTTCCTTCTTTTCTTTGGGTAGATACTAGACGCTTGAAAGCAACATTGCGAATTAAACTGTGCTGTTTGATATGTGGTTCATATCCCAGTTGTTTTTGAGTTTCTACTAAATAACGGTTAAACAAGGTAAAAAGAGCTAAGTCTAAATCCTGTTCCTCGTATTCTGAAAATAATTGAAGATTTTGAAACCACGCATTTTTAAATTCAAAAGATGAATAAGTAGAACCATAGATAAGCAATAAATAAGCAGTTTTAAAAGTGTTTTCAAGTCGCTCTATTGTTCTTTCGACTTCCTCCTCTAGCAGTTGTTTTCGTAATTGTTTGGTCATTAAGTTAACTTTGTAATAATCATCAGGATTGGCTTTTTGAGCTTCATCAATCATTTCTCTTAATCGTCGAAATCGGGATTTATTCTCCTCATAATAAGTGCCGATATCTCCATTCAGTCTATCAATAATATCACCAGAAATTAAGCGGATAGCGAGAGGATGTCCCTCATAAAGTTTTCCGATCTCTTTAAGGTAAGCAAGGTTACGTCCATGAAGAATTAATTCGACTTCTGCTTGTTGAAATAAACGTTCAAATAACTGTAAACTTTCCTGATCCTCTAATCCCATTAATGGCTGAATATGCCAATATTGATCTTGACTAAAAGTTTCAAAATCTTCAGGCTTATCCTGCGAAGTTATCACAATTCGAGTCTGACAATTTTCGGCTTCTAATATCTTTTGAAAAAAGACTCGCCAGAGGGGGTCTTTAAAGCGATTACTGCCATCTTGTTGTTCTCCTTGTAAAAGATTTTCCATTGAATCAAACCAAATTAATCGACGATTATTGCTCAGATGATTAACCAGTTGAGTTAATAATTGTTCTGGGTTTTTTGCTTGTTTTGCCGTAACAGGTTCATCGCCACGATTGAGTAAATCAATAGCTGTGCTGATAAAGTTTTGTGCTTCTGATTGCGACTGTTGATCCTCCCGTTGATTAAACCCATCAAAATCAATAGGCAGTTCAGGAGGAAACCCTTCTTGACACAAAGCTAAGGCCAATTTGTAGGCGAGGGCAGTTTTCCCAATACCTGTTATTCCCGTAATTACGACAATGCGACAATCGCCTCTTAGTTTTTCCAGTAAATCACTTTGAAGAGACTCTCGCCCCACCCAAATAGGCTCGATATCTTGAGTCAGTTTTTGCAAAAGATTATCTAGATCTGCGACTTTTGAAGGGTCGATGTTCAAAGCTCGACAAAAGGAAACAAAACCTCCTAATCGAATGTTTTCCCTCCTTAAAAATCGATCTAAAGTCTCTGGGGTGCAATTCAAAGCGTAACGTCGGAGATTGAACAATTCCTCCCAATTGGTATCAGGTTCAGCAAATTGACTAGCTTCCTTACATAAATGCTCTCTAGTCCAGCCTTCTTTTTGTTTTTGCGCCCATCGGGTTTTGACTTGCTCAAGTCCCGCTACGGAGAGTTTTAACTTCATTGCTCTCTATTCAATCTACATAAGTTTATTTCTCTATTGTTGATCAATTATCCCCAGAAATTCTCATTTTTTGAAAAACTTTCTCTCAATGTGACTAAGTACATATCAGCTATTTGCTCAATTATAGGTATAGGAAGCCATTCAAGCTTTCTAATTCTTTCTAATTCCAGCTTCTTTTGCTTTTTGCGCCCAAAAATCATCGTTTTGCTTGCTTCTCTGTAGAAATCTAAGGATTTCTATCGCTTTACTCCCAATGAAGAGAGCCTCATTGCTCGTTGTCCTCTTCCTAAGGGTAGCAAAATGGCTATTTCTCAAATAATCAACCAAACCAATGGTAAACAGTTTATCTCATTATCATCTACATCGGTGCGGCTACTGTCGTCGGATGGAGTTGATGTCAATCACTTATTTAGCGGTCAAATACCAGAGCGTCACTATGAGCAACTTTCTTGTTGGCTTGATTTAAAACCAAACGAGGAAAAGGATTCAACGGCACAAACATTTGAAACGCTAAAGACCACAAATTACACCCAAAAAGATCCGCTATTCACTTTAAGGACTGTCCGAAGAATGTTACAGGATAACGGTCTTCTCTTTGTCTATGATATATCCCAAACCCCTGATATTGAGCAATATGTGAAGATTCTGTTTTCTTGTGCTGGGTTTATTGTATTAAATAACATTGGCAACTGCTGGATTCTTAGCAAAAGAGCCTCACTTTCTTTTGATGTGCCAAAGGTCAAAGGTTATCTGGTCAAGGAAGCGGAAACACCGGCAGAAATTGAATCCTATTTCTTATTTCTCAAGAATCGCTATCCTGAGTCACAAAATTATCGCAAAGAAATCGACGATTTATTTACTCACCAATCGGTTATTTTTCTAGCCTATCCTGAACAGAATCCCTCTCAGGTAATCGGTGTTGCACGCTATACCTATTCTCTGCCTGAATATGGCTACTATTTGCCTTGTCAACTGGCAACATTTTGTGAAGGAAAACACACAGGAAAGCATTTGATGTTACCCAAAAATGTAACAAGCATCGGAGAAAGTCTCTCTCTGTATGATGAAAAGGGAACTGGCAAAAAAGGAACAAGTTATCTTGTTTATCAGCAATTGATTCGAGCTATCTTGACTTACAAACATGATATTGCTCACACTGAAATTTCCTACACGACTTATCCAAAAGGGGACGAAACAATTGAAGCACTGTATAAAGAACGTTTTGGGTTTAAGCACACTCTACACGATAATGAAAAAGTTTGCTTAAAATATGGAACATTTGCCGGTCAATGGTATCTCATTGAACTGGAGCAGTGGATGATTAAACATCAGTACCACAACGCTGACCAGATTTTTCATAAACACAAGGAAGCGTTTGCGGTGTGAAGTCTAGCTCAATAGGTTGCCGATAAATACTAGATTTTGGGAACTTAAGGTAAATTACCCTGAAAATTGGCTATATCCTTAAGTGTCCCGAAGTCAATCTCAGCTTTAGATGTCATATTCCTTACTCTATAAGGGTTTGAGGCTATTTTAAAATTGATACCAGTTTGGGTAGATTCCCAAATTATTCTCAAGCTATACTGGCATACCAGATGCGGCCTGTTCAACCGAAACTTAGAAATAAGTGGATGATTGGCTTTTGTTGAGTAGCTGATAGGTTAGAATTCGCACTTTACCTGAATAAATTGTATGGTTTTGGTGTATTATGTATCAACAACAAGTTCAACTTTTGGGAAATCCTTTAACGCTTAAAGTCAGCAATCCAGATGTTAATCAGTCCTGTAATATTATTGGAATTGATAACAATGGAGAAGGGAAATCTTTATACGTCTATAATGTCGTAGCGGATGCGTTAGAATCTAATAAACGCAATATTGAAGACTTAATCAAGGAATATGAAAGACAGACAAATATTGCTTTAAAAGTTTTGATTGCGCTATCCGATGGCGTTATTTGGGTACTAACCACTGTTATGAATATCTTTACCTCTATCTTCGGAGGAGTTGGTGGTGCTGGAATTTATGGCATTATGTTTGTCTTAATTATCCTTGCTTTGTTGGCGATAGCATGGATTTATGCCTTAATGGTAATTCTACCTCTTATGGCAATTTCTTATGGTACTAGACTGTGGTTAGAACAAGTTTCTAAAAAAGCCATAGAACAATTAAGCAGAGACGCAAGAGAGGTGGCGCGTAAATCTTTAAAAGGAACTCAAGATTCCTTACAATTACCTGAAAATAATTCGTAATTTACCTCAAAAATGATCTTTTTTCTAAGCCAATAAGAGGGTTTAATGAACAGTTTCTGGCAAGACTTTTTTACCTTTCGGAAAATGGTCAGCATTACCATTATCAAGTTTCTCTATATCTTAGGCTTGTTTATGATTACCCTAGGAGGTTTAAGTGGACTATTTGTGGAACCTTTAGCAGGAATCGATTTACCGCCGATTTATGGCTCCGATAGCTTGGGAAAAATTGGCCTCTCGATTTGCTATGATGTGCGTTTTCCTGAACTCTATCGCTATTTATCGCAGCAAGGAGCCGATGTTTTATTTGTACCCGCGGCGTTTACGGCTTTTACAGGGAAAGATCATTGGAAAGTTTTGTTACAAGCGCGAGCGATCGAGAATACTTGTTATATAATAGCTCCCGCTCAAACGGGCAATAATTACGCACGCCGTTACACCCACGGTCACGCTATGATTATCGATCCTTGGGGTGTGGTTTTAGCCGATGCGGGGGAAGAAGCGGGAGTGGCAATTGCCGAAATTAATCCCCAACGTCTGCAACAGGTGCGACGACAAATGCCTTCCCTACAGCATCGTGTTTTTGTTTAAAATTCGCTCAGAAAATTAGTTCCCAGGGACGGTTATCAATAGGGAACAGAGCCTCACTTCTGGCTCTCCCAGGTGTGGTGGGTAAAATGTATTGTAAGATATAGTCTTGCGGGCGAGGGAGTGGAACGAACCACTCCAGACACAAAGGACACAGAGATCGATCACTATAAGTTAAAATTATCACACAAAGAATAGGAGAGCCTCACTTCTCTGTTCTCCAACCACTTATAATAACTTTTTAGCAAAATCGATCGCTTCCTGAAAAACTGTGACTTGGCCCTCAATTTGGGCAATTTGTACCTCGGTTAATAACTTACCGATAATCGGACTGGGTTTCAGGTGTAAATGGTTAATTAAATCATCGCCCCTTAATAAAGGTCGGGGATGGGCGATAATATTATCGGGATCGAGATAGGAAGTCAACAGAGAAGCGACGATATTTTTGTTAATCCCCATCGATAGAGCAAAAAGGGCAAAGACAGGAAATACTTTTCCCGTATTTAGATAAATAAAATACTGTTCCCGCAGACTTAAATTATCTGGCTCCTTGAGAGGAGGTAAACACTTAATTACCGTGATTACCGTGCGAATTTCCCCCCTGGAATACTTGAGATCGATTAACTCTTTTTCCGCTTCTGCTAAAATATCCGATACCAATAGGGCCAATTTTGTCAACTGTAACTGAGAAGGGGAAAAGATAAATTTTTCCGGTAACAAAGATTCTAAAAATCCCGCTGCCGCTTCCACCCCCATAACTCGCTCCATTTTTGCGGGGGTAATCCGACGCAACCAGAGAGATAATAAGCCATCTTCCCAAGCACTTTTTAGCCATTTATTGCCACGGGAATTGAGCAAAAGGTAATTCAACTCGGATTGTACCCTTTCGGCGGCTACACGGCGCAATAAAGGGGCAAGAGAACGAATAGTTGCACGGGTATGGGGTTCGATTTCAAAGTCCAATTGAGCCGCTTGTCGATAGGCCCTTAATAATCTTAGGGGATCATCTTGGAGATTTTCGGGGGAAATCATCCGCAGGGATTGGCAGCCTAAATCTTTTAATCCCCCTAAAGGATCGAAAATTTCTTGGGTGTGGAGATTATAAGCAAGAGCATTAACGGTGAAATCCCGTCTTTTTAGGTCTATTTCTAGAGATTCTCCCTCCTGTTGTGCGAAATCAAGAGTCCCCTGGGGAAAAACGACGCGAGCAATTTGACGAACGGCATCTAAAACCACAAAACCGGCCTTATACTGATGGGCAATAGTTTGAGCAATTTCGATCGCTTTTGCGGGAACCACAAAATCTAGGTCAATATAGTCTTTCTGACGGTTTAATAAAGCGTCTCGCACAGCACCACCGACTAAATAAGCATTTTCTGGCAATTCTTGCTGATTAATCGCAAAAACTTCTTTAACTAAACTATCTAGGTTTTTTTGACAAGACATCGAGAAGATAAATTTACAAAAATATAATTTTTACCGGCCCTATTTGGGGAGAGACTGAGCTAGATTAACGGAAAAGACTTATAGAGTTAAACCTATGTGTATTTGTATTAACTGCTATTTTGTTGATCGCTGTCTCACCTATCATGCCGTAGAAACACAACATCAGGAACGTCATCTCACCGAGACACCGGACTTTGAAGCGAAGAACCCTTCTATTAACGTTAACATTCGCACCAAAGAAGATTATATCGAAATGGAGTGGGATGTGGTGGGTTGCGAAAGCTTTTTACGCGAAACCGGTAAATGGTCTAGTTTGCGGCCGGGTGAACCAATTCCCACCTAAAACACCTGAACTACCCATACATATCTACTACAAGAGCCGAAAACCCTTGTCCAGCAATGGATAGACCCGTTAACTTTTCTTGCTGTACTCGTGCAATAGTGGTCATGTACATGGAAAAAGTTCCGATTGAGTCGATGTGGATTGTTGAAGCTAAGGGACGCAGAGATGAAGCGAGAAATGGTTCTGTTCAGCTAATTTCAGGCGAAGAGGCTTTAGCGCAAGTCAGACGGCTGTAAGTGCGCTCGCCATGTTACAGGATAAAATAAGTAAACCGAGTTGAAATCGAAGTCAAGGATATGGTAATTCGACAACCCCGCTACAGCAAAAAAGAATTTGCCCGACGTGGTAATGAACTCTATGAATCCCAAGTGCGCTCTCAAGTTGAAGAAGGCAATTACGGCAAAATTGTGGCGATTGACATTGAAACCGGAGCGTTTGAAGTTGCCGATGATTTGGTGACAGCATCGAAACAACTTTCTGCACGAGTGCCTGATGCTCAGACTTGGTTTATTCGGATTGGGCATCTAGCAGTCGATCACTTTGGTACACGGAGTTTGAGAACAAAGCAATGATGCAAGGTCGTGTGAATCAAAGGTGTGAAGCGACCTTATCGATCGCGCTCACGAATAATAAGACAGCGCAGATGGTAGATGCTGTAACTGATACAGGATTTTCGGGTTTTCTCACCTTGCCGTCTGACATAATTGCCACATTGGGGTTGAGTTGGGAGGGCCGAGATATTGCCACATTAGGTGACGGAACTTTCTGTACGTTTGAGGTTTACATCGGGCGCGTGATTTGGGATGGGCAATATCGTGAGATTTACATCAACGAATCAGAGACACTTCCACTAATCGGGATGCAGCTATTGCGAGGTTACGATCTGCGGATTCAAGCGATCGAGGGTGGTCTAGTCACGATTGAGGCTTTGGAGTAGAGTGCAATCGCCATCTTACACGATAAAATGAAGGAACCGAGTTGAAATCGAAGTCAAGCTTATGCCAACTCGAGGTAACCGTTCAGGGGGGAGACGAAATCTGGTAATCTGAGAGGCATCACAGACAACAAAAGTGCTCCAGACTGGTAACGGCATGAGCTAAAATTTGGAAAGTGCCATGTCAACCCATCGCGAAATAATCATGAGATTTAGGCGCATTCCTGGAGAGTACCGAATGGAATCAGATGACCACAAGAATGAATTGTCTCTTTTATTCACTGATCCTGAGGCGGTGTGGCACTTTCGCCTTGTTAACCCAGATTGGCAGCTTGATTTCGAAGCCGTGCAAGTTTTGGATTCGGTTCTTGAATGGCAAGTAGAGCGCATCTTTGAAACCACTACACCAAATACCGCTGAAAATACAAACGAATCAGTCCGAGCAAGCAATTCGGCAGATTTGTCTTTAATCGTTCAAGCCTTGATTGACTTTGGTCACTTCTTTGGCGAGAAAGCTGGTGAGGTCAAGGTTTCTCTGAAAACAAATACGATTTACCGTAACCATTAGCCAAATTATCACTAAGAGAAGTTATACCATGCCGCTAACACCCCAACAAGCCCTCAGCCAGTTATCTCAATGGAATCAAGCTGCGACACCACCTACAAATGCACAGCTTAATGATCTCATTTCTCAGTTGTCTGTCCAACTGAATGGAACCACATCAACTGCTCTTTACAGCGGACGGCTTGGTCCCGACGATTCTTTTAGAAGAACTCAAGATATTGCCCTTGCTTTGTCAAGTCAGTCAGGAGGTAAGGTCGGGGTTATTAACAATACAGATGCAGCTCGAGTAATCACATCCAATGAATTCCAGGAGGCGATTCGGAAGGCCAACGGCGGCGATACTGCCACTGTCAATCAGCGTCTTTATGGCTCAGGTGGGGTTTGGGATACGACATCTGCTCGTTTCGCAAGTCAGATCACTGGCCCAGTGGTCTCAGTTGTTCCGTTTGCAGATCCACAAAAGATTTGGGCAGAGACTGAGTTGCGGCAATTACTTAACAACAATAACGTATCCAGTATTAACGGAATAACTCGTGCATCTTTGCTACAACAATTCAATGCAATAGAGAGTAGCAAGGGCGGAGCCGCAGCTTATTCCGAAGTAAGAAATCATCTTGTCAACAAGTCCTTCCTTGATGGAATCACGTCAGATCTAAGAATTTCAGCTGATGGAAAAGCAGTTTCTGTAGGGGAAAGATTCTTTAGATCAAATGGAATTCCAGACGTCGGTGCTTTAAGCGCTCCAAGCGGTGTCGGAATGTCCCGATACATTAACAGTTACGGCGGAATTACGCAGGATACGTTTAATCGTATCAGAGCATCCGCAAATTGGCTTTTGGATTTAAACGGAAATGGAGCCAAATACATTGGCAATACAGTTGGCACTGCGGTCAAGTACCTTGGTCCTGTAGGCGATATACTTGATGGCGCGTTGTCTGCGGCTCGTGCCTATGATTTATATACAAACGGAAATTCTCAAGGTGCTTTCGCTGAACTAGCAGGATTTGCGGGAGGCCTCGCCGGCGGCTTTTGGGCTGGAGGCACTGGAATAGCAATCGCTGGAATGCTCGGCCTTTCTGGTCCCGTGGGTTGGGGCCTTGCAGCAGCGCTTGCTATCGGGGGTGGGCTTGGGGGCGAAGCGTTGGCGCGATGGGGGGCTAATGGCCTTGCAGATCTATACAATGGCCTTGGGGGATGGCTAAATGGAGTCGACAACAACTTCGCCGACGCCATCCGCGACCAGCTTCGCCGCCTGATCGATCCCATCGTTCTCGACCTGGATGGCAACGGCATTGAACTCACTCCGCGTGCGACATCCAATGTCTATTTCGATATGGATGGCGATGGCATCAAAGAACAAACGGGTTGGGTGAAGCCGACGGATGGCCTGCTGGCAATTGATAGCAACGCCAACGGCCAAATCGACAACATCAATGAGCTAATCGGTGATCTTGGACGCTCAGGCTTTGCTGAACTGGTCACCTATGACCTCAACAATGACCGAGTTATCAATGCCAGTGATGCAGTCTGGTCCCAGTTCAGAGTTTGGCTCGATGCCAACAGTAACGGTCTTACCGATGCAGGCGAGTTGCGTACACTTGCTTCCCTCAATATTCGCTCTATCGACTTAAGGTATACAGCCGTCAACTTCACGGCAGAAGGCAACCGGATTCACGAGCAGTCGATCTTTGAATATACAAATGGGACCACTGGCTTAGTCGCAGATATCTGGTTTGATGTCTCCAATGTTGCCACCAATTCCTCGATTAGCTTGACGGGCAACATCACCATTGACAATCTCCCTGACATTCGTGGACGGGGCGATGTCAAGTCACTGCGCTCTGTCATGTTGGCGGATGGAGCTTTGGCCACACTGGTTACGGGTTTTGTTTCTCAGAACCTCAGCAGTCTTGCCAACGCCCGCAGCCAGGCAGAGCAGATCATTTATCGCTGGGCGGGTGTGCAATCCGTTGACCCATCATCACGAGGAGGACTATTCGATGGGCGCAAGCTGGCAGCACTAGAAGCCTTTCTGGGTACACAATTCGTCGTGGAAGGTATCCGAAACCCCAACGCCCAGGCCGTAGGCAGCTTGACTGACTCCTGGAATGGTCTTGTGGATGGCATCCTAGCGAGGCTGTTGATGTCTGGCCCGCTAGGTAGTGCCATGGCCGATAGCGCTGTCTATGTACCCGAAATCGACAGACTTATGACCGTACAGACCCCTGCGGATCTGTTGAATAGTTTCAAAAGCAAGGCTCCTGCTGGTGACGGAATTACGGTAGCAGGGTATTGGGCGGCCGTTCTCCCGCTGGCGCGGGAAATCATCCAGGACGTGGGGGGTGATCCAACTTCGACAAGCTTCACCACAGCGGTGAACGCGGCCTTGGAAAACACTGGGCTTGCACCATTTGCCGATCTGCTCACAAATGGAATCATCCCATTAAGCCCAATACCCTCCGTACTCCAAAGCGCAGGGGTATTTCGCCTCACATCAGGTAATGACACCCTTTGGCTGGGAACTGATCGTTATGCTGTCTTTGCTGGCGACGGCAATGACTTTTTGGCCTTCACCACCGACAACTCCCAACCACAGCACCTAGATGGTGGTGCTGGGAACGATCAGATCTATGGTACGGCGGCAAATGACTGGTTAGACGGTGGCGCTGGAGCCGACACCATGGCCGGCGGCGGGGGTAATGACACCTACACCGTCGATGACGTGGGGGATGTGGTCATCGAATTAGCTAATGCTGGGGAGGATCATGTGCGTACCTCCATCACCTATACTTTGGCCAGCACCCTAGAGCATCTGACCCTCCTTGGCACCACCGCCATCAACGGCACCGGCAATGCCTCTGCCAATCGCCTCAGTGGCAACAGCGCCGCCAACCGACTGGAAGGTCTCGCCGGTAATGACACCCTTGATGGGGGTGCCGGTGCCGACATCCTGAATGGTGGATGGGGAGCCGATCTTTATCGCATCGATGCCACAGGCGATGTCATCATCGAAACAGGCAGCGACATAGACACCGTTGAGGCCTCGCTGAACTATACCCTCGGCGCACGACTGGAAAACCTGGTGCTGATTGGTACCGCCCTCAACGGTACGGGCAATGAAGCCAACAACAGCCTCTGGGGCAATGCCCTGAACAACACCCTCAACGGCGCTGCCGGTGCCGACACCATGATTGGCGGCCTTGGCAATGACATCTACATCGTTGATAACCAAGGTGATTCGGTTCAGGAGGAAGATGCCGCTGGCACAGACCGGGTGCAGTCCTCCATCAGCTATACCCTCAGTGGGAATGTCGAACAACTCGTCCTGACCGGCTCGCAAGATCTCTCAGCAACCGGCAATGATCTCGCCAACCAGATCACTGGCAACACCGGCGACAACTGGATCGATGGAGACCTAGGTGCTGACACGATGAGCGGTGGAGCTGGAGACGATGTCTATGTCGTCGATAACGCTGGTGATGTAGTGACAGAAGCGGCCAATGCAGGTATCGACTGGGTGTATTCAACTCGCTCTGCTTATACCCTGGGTGCCAATGTGGAGAATTTACAACTGTATATCAGTTGGGACGATGGCATCAACCGCAATGGCACCGGCAACACTCTGGATAACGAGATCATCGGAACCAGCGGCAGCAATATCCTGACCGCTCTAGCCGGCAATGACTCCCTCTACGGCCAGGGAGGAACCGACAGTCTCTATGGTGGTGATGGCGACGACCTCCTCAACGGTGGCAGTGAGCAAGACCGCCTAGAAGGGGGTGCCGGTAACGACCGCTACATCGTTGATCTGGCCACTGATACCGTTATAGAAGCCCTCAACGCTGGCAGCGATACGGTGGAATCCTCTGTTTCCTGGATACTGGGTGCCAACGTTGAACACCTCACACTGACAGGTGAGTGGAATGCCATCGATGGTCAGGGTAATGGACTCAACAATCAATTGACCGGCAACAACGGTAACAACAACCTTGACGGCGGCACTGGTGCTGACACCATGGCTGGTGCTGGCGGTGATGACACCTACACCGTCGATGACGTGGGGGATGTGGTCATCGAATTAGCTAATGCTGGGGAGGATCATGTCCGCAGTTCAATCACCTACACCCTGAGCAGCACCCTGGAGCATCTGACCCTCCTTGGCACCACCGCCATCAACGGCACTGGCAATGCCTCTGCCAATCGCCTCAGTGGCAACAGCGCCGCCAACCGTCTGGAAGGACTAGCCGGCAATGACACCCTTGATGGGGGTGCCGGTGCCGACACCCTGAATGGTGGGTTAGGCGCTGATCTTTATCGCGTTGATGCCACAGGCGATGTCATCCTCGAAATAGGCAGCGACATCGACACCGTTGAGGCCTCGCTCAACTATACCCTGGGCGCCAGAGTTGAAAATCTGGTGCTGATTGGTACCGCCCTCAACGGTACGGGCAATGAAGCCAACAACAGCCTCTGGGGCAATGCCCTGAACAACACCCTCAACGGCGCTGCCGGTGCCGACACCATGATTGGCGGCCTTGGCAATGACATCTACATCGTTGATAACCAAGGTGATTCGGTTCAGGAGGAAGATGCCGCTGGCACAGACCGGGTGCAGTCCTCCATCAGCTATACCCTCAGTGGGAATGTCGAACAACTCGTCCTGACCGGCTCGCAAGATCTCTCAGCAACCGGCAATGATCTCGCCAACCAGATCACTGGCAACACCGGCGACAACTGGATCGATGGAGACCTAGGTGCTGACACGATGAGCGGTGGAGCTGGAGACGATGTCTATGTCGTCGATAACGCTGGTGATGTAGTGACAGAAGCGGCCAATGCAGGTATCGACTGGGTGTATTCAACTCGCTCTGCTTATACCCTGGGTGCCAATGTGGAGAATTTACAACTGTATATCAGTTGGGACGATGGCATCAACCGCAATGGCACCGGCAACACTCTGGATAACGAGATCATCGGAACCAGCGGCAGCAATATCCTGACCGCTCTAGCCGGCAATGACTCCCTCTACGGCCAGGGAGGAACCGACAGTCTCTATGGTGGTGATGGCGACGACCTCCTCAACGGTGGCAGTGAGCAAGACCGCCTAGAAGGGGGTGCCGGTAACGACCGCTACATCGTTGATCTGGCCACTGATACCGTTATAGAAGCCCTCAACGCTGGCAGCGATACGGTGGAATCCTCTGTTTCCTGGATACTGGGTGCCAACGTTGAACACCTCACACTGACAGGTGAGTGGAATGCCATCGATGGTCAGGGTAATGGACTCAACAATCAATTGACCGGCAACAACGGTAACAACAACCTTGACGGCGGCACTGGTGCTGACACCATGGCTGGTGCTGGCGGTGATGACACCTACACCGTCGATGACGTGGGGGATGTGGTCATCGAATTAGCTAATGCTGGGGAGGATCATGTCCGCAGTTCAATCACCTACACCCTGAGCAGCACCCTGGAGCATCTGACCCTCCTTGGCACCACCGCCATCAACGGCACTGGCAATGCCTCTGCCAATCGCCTCAGTGGCAACAGCGCCGCCAACCGTCTGGAAGGACTAGCCGGCAATGACACCCTTGATGGGGGTGCCGGTGCCGACACCCTGAATGGTGGGTTAGGCGCTGATCTTTATCGCGTTGATGCCACAGGCGATGTCATCCTCGAAATAGGCAGCGACATCGACACCGTTGAGGCCTCGCTCAACTATACCCTGGGCGCCAGAGTTGAAAATCTGGTGCTGATTGGTACCGCCCTCAACGGTACGGGCAATGAAGCCAACAACAGCCTCTGGGGCAATGCCCTGAACAACACCCTCAACGGCGCTGCCGGTGCCGACACCATGATTGGCGGCCTTGGCAATGACATCTACATCGTTGATAACCAAGGTGATTCGGTTCAGGAGGAAGATGCCGCTGGCACAGACCGGGTGCAGTCCTCCATCAGCTATACCCTCAGTGGGAATGTCGAACAACTCGTCCTGACCGGCTCGCAAGATCTCTCAGCAACCGGCAATGATCTCGCCAACCAGATCACTGGCAACACCGGCGACAACTGGATCGATGGAGACCTAGGTGCTGACACGATGAGCGGTGGAGCTGGAGACGATGTCTATGTCGTCGATAACGCTGGTGATGTAGTGACAGAAGCGGCCAATGCAGGTATCGACTGGGTGTATTCAACTCGCTCTGCTTATACCCTGGGTGCCAATGTGGAGAATTTACAACTGTATATCAGTTGGGACGATGGCATCAACCGCAATGGCACCGGCAACACTCTGGATAACGAGATCATCGGAACCAGCGGCAGCAATATCCTGACCGCTCTAGCCGGCAATGACTCCCTCTACGGCCAGGGAGGAACCGACAGTCTCTATGGTGGTGATGGCGACGACCTCCTCAACGGTGGCAGTGAGCAAGACCGCCTAGAAGGGGGTGCCGGTAACGACCGCTACATCGTTGATCTGGCCACTGATACCGTTATAGAAGCCCTCAACGCTGGCAGCGATACGGTGGAATCCTCTGTTTCTTGGATACTGGGTGCCAACGTTGAACACCTCACACTGAGCGAAGAAGATGCCATCGATGGTCAGGGTAATGGACTCAACAATCAACTGACCGGCAACAACGGCAACAACAACCTTGACGGTGGCGCTGGTGCTGACACCATGGCTGGCGCTGGCGGTGATGACACCTACACCGTCGATAATGCGGGGGATGTGGTTTTTGAATTGCCAACATCTGGGACAGACCATGTCCGCAGTTCAATCACCTATGCCTTGGGAGCATTCGTGGAAAATCTAACTTTGCTTGGCAGCGGCAACATTAACGCAACCGGAAATACTTTGGCCAACACGATTTCTGGCAATGCTGGCCAAAATATCATCAGTGGCGGTCTCGGACAGGACACATTGACTGGCAACACTGGAGCAGACACTTTCCGTTTTCAAACAATTGAAGATAGTGCTAACTTTGAGTATGATGCAGACATTATCACAGACTTTTCCCTGGCCCAGGGGGACCGGATCGACATATCGGGTATCGATGCCGTGGCATCCAGCGTCCCGGATAATGCCTTTGTCTTTATCGGCTCATCAGCGTTCAGTGCCGCTGGGCAGGTTCGCTTTTTCGCCTCCAGCGGCATGACTTATGTCTCGCTAAATACTAACAGTGATCTGAACAATGTTGAGTTGATGATTGCATTAACAGGACAACTGACTATGCAGCAGTCTCATTTTCTTCTTTGAATCTACGAACTTGTTCAAAAACATAACTTGAATCCACAAAAACTATATCGTTTTCTCACGCTTCCCGCCTCCCCACACTCCCTGACAGGTGTAGGTATTTTACAACTAAGAGGAAGGGGAGTAGTAAAAAGCATGGCCAATTCAAGTCTGAATTGGCCAACAAACAAATATTAAGGGAGTAGAAGGGTTAAATTATGAAACGATCAACACCATGAAAATTTTAGGAGCTTTTCTGTCAATTTAAAGAGAAGATATAAGTAGAAAAAGTGCGGGCTTGTGTTTGTTCCAGTTTGATGTTATTATGCTAAATCTGGTTATTAAAAACTGATTATTTATTCTCCCCTCTCCCTTCTCCTATCTCCTCAGCTTAACGGGTTACTCCATCCACCACTGGACGGACATCGCTACCCTCAAAATAGCCGGGGTTGCCTGTCCAGTTGAAATCCGACACGCGGATGTTGAGTATTCCCAACTGCAGCACTGGGTTATAGCGCAAAATTAAACTATAGGTCCGACGACTCCATTCGAGAAAATATTCTGTACTGATTTCCTTAGCTTGATCGATACTATAAATGCTCTGGAAACCCACGCGAATCGGACCATATACCTGTTGAGTTATACCATAGGACATGGTTTGTTGATCAACAAAGCGATCGAAGAAAAAGGGTGATTGTCCGTTAACTAAACCCTGACTAAAACTGAGATTAAATCCGGTATAGTCGAACAAATCGCGGGAAAAACGCCCAAACTGTCCCAATAATCCCACGGTTCCCGTGACGGAATTTTGCGTCTCTCCGTTAGTGTAATAACTGCTGACACCGGTGACACCAGTGACAAGAGCAATATAGGGTTGAACGGGAAGAGGAGAAAATCTTAAACCTTGGTCGGGAGTCGGTGGTAAAGTAAGGGCAGACCAGAGTAAAAAACTGCGATTGAGGGAGATAGCACCCTGAAAACGGCTTAAATTGGTCACATTATCCGTTGCATTGGCCGCTAAGAGATCACTGCGATCGGTGGGTGCGTTAACATTCTGAACAGAAGCTTGATAACTGAGTCTGATATCCGTATTGGGGACAACAATCACCGGTGAGGTCAAAATTGCCCCAAAACTGCTATTAACCGTCTGAAACCCCAAAGAACCGTTAAAGAGACGCTCGCGATAATTGTACTCCACATTGAGCAGATAGGGATCCTGCAACTGTCCGATCGTCTGTTGAAAGCGAATTTTAGAACGAACAATATTTTCGATCTGTTCCAAATCTAAATTAGAAAAAGAAGCTGTCGCTTGCAAAAACGAGCGCTCACCAAAATTAGTGGCAAAATTGCCCAACAAACCAAAAGCTTTCGGACTAAGGGGCGAAACTTCGCCACCTCCGGGGTTAGCTGAGGGAAAAGCATCGGGATTAAGGACTTTTTGAATTAAATATTGCGGTGTCAACTCAAAAAGAGTCTTCGGTGTCTCCACTAAAGTTAGGGGACTTTCTACGAAAAATCCGCCCCGATCCTCCCCATCATAGCCCGGGGCAATTAAAAAAGGACGACGACGACGGCGATCGAAAGTAAGACTATTAATAAAAGTGGGTGCCACTACCCGTTGATCGAAAACCAACTGGGAATTACTCATCCGTAACTCATCGGTAAAGGGGCCGGTACTGCGAAAAGTGGCGGAATTAGCTCGAACTTCCAATTCAGGGGGGGAAAAAGGGTCATTCGTCAGACGCACATTAGTGGCATTCCACACCTTACCATCAAAATTCAAGCGTTCGGCCTGAAAACGGACACGATTAATCGTTCCCCCCGATGGACTACTAATATTCTGTCGATCGCGTCGACTGGGATCCTGTCCCCCGACGACAAATTGAAAACCCTCTCCCGTGGTGATTCTCTGCAAGGGTTGATTTAATGCCAAACGATCGGTTAGGGTTCCAAAAGAACCACCGGCCCCCACATCCGTGGGCAGCGTTTGTCCTAAATCCCTAGCGGTGCTGGGTTGAAAAATCTCCCCATTAGCATTAAATACCACACCGCTATCCTGGACGAAATAATACTCAAAGCGATCGCCGCGCAGGATTTGATCTCCCCGGGTTAGGATCACCTGGCCCTCCGCTACCGCTAACTTTTCGGGAAGATTAATCTGTAAGCGATCAGCTGTTAGTACACTTTGGGCAAAACGCAGGGTAACATTACCTCTAGCGGTGATAATCTGCCGATTTTGGTCAAATTCCTGCTCATCGGCCACCAATTCTAGGGGCTTTTCCCCTTCTGGATTAACTGCAGCGGTCTGAGCTAGGCTGTTATTGAGGGAAATCAAGTATTCTTGGCTGGTTTTTTCGCCTTTTTTCCGCACTAATAGCCGAGTTGAGCCATTTTTCTGGTTAAGAGCTTTTTGATTTAATCCTGAAACTATCTCGGTTTCGGGATGAATGGTGACACCAACGGCTGCGGGGGGTGGAGAATTCTGGACAGAAAGGGGTTTTCCTAAAGCTGCCGCATCACCCGCACTGCTAGGTAAAGGTTCTAAGGGAATACCCTGATCGGGAACCAAGGGTTTTACCTCGACGGTTTCCGGAGGTGGAGTGACGGTGAGGGGAATAGAAACGCTCTCTTCTGAAGGCTTTTTTGCCTCTAGAGGTGCTGGGGTGACAGGGAGGGGAACTACAGACGTGGGAATATTTTCAGCAACTTGGCGCTCCTCCGTTTCCGGTTCGGCTACAGTATTAATCAGGGCAGGTGGTTCAACAGCTAAGAAAAAAAAAGACATGACTGCACGAGTCGGCGATCGAAATAGAGGACGAGCGAACCTCAATGATACTACCACGATCATTATTTCTAGGGAGACAGGGAAAGTCCGATAACTTGTTCCCTGTGTCTCTACCCTAGAACCAGTTTGATAATTGTCTTCTACTCAAAGTCTTTGCGTCCGGGGTTACGGGTAGGATCGCCAGAAAGGAAGCCAAAGATAAAAAGTAAGACAAAGAAGGAAACAACGATATAAACGGCGATTTTTAGGGTTAACATTACTAAGACGTTCTCCTTAGACTAGATTAATGCAATAACAGGGTTAGCATACCTTGACCTACTTTACCCTATTTGAGTGATCCCTGAACAGAGAAAAGCGATCGGTTCTCAGTTATCAGTGAGCAGATGTGAATTTTTAGTTTACTGATCACTTAAAATACAACTAAATAGCCTATTTTTAGCCAATTTATGAATAATATCGGTAAATTGTATGTGGTGGGAACGCCGATCGGCAATTTAGACGATCTGACTTTCCGATCCCTGGCAACTCTCAAAAAAGTCGCTCTAATTGCCGCCGAAGATACCAGACACACCGGCAAATTATTACAGCATTTTGATATTTCAACCCCTCAAATTAGTTACCATGAACATAATCGCCTTTCCCGTCTCGATCAGTTATTAAATATTCTCAGCCAAGGTCAGGATATCGCCTTGGTTACTGATGCGGGAATGCCGGGGATTTCTGACCCTGGTTATGAGTTAATTAAAGCTTGTATAGAAGCTCAGATCGAAGTGGTTCCCATCCCCGGAGTAACGGCGGTAATTACTGCTTTAGCGGTGTCGGGATTACCCACGGAAAGATTCTGTTTTGAAGGATTTCTTCCGGGTAAGGAAAAGCTGAAACAAGAGCGCTTAGAGGGTTTAAAAACCGAAACAAGAACGATGGTTTTTTATGAAGCACCTCACAAACTTATTAAGACTTTGGAGGATTTACGCGAAACTTTCGGATCAACGAGAAAGATAGTTTTAGGTCGGGAATTAACCAAGCTTTACGAAGAAATTTGGCGAGGAACTATCGCCGAGGCGATTAATTTATATCGGGAGAATAAAACTCCTAAAGGGGAATTTACGCTCATAGTTATGGGCAACGATCAGGCCGATAATATCCAATTATCCGAGGAGGAATTAAAACGGGAATTAAAACAAATTATAGAACGGGGAGTTAGTCGATCGCAAGCCAGCAGACAATTAGCACAGGTTACTAATTTATCCCGCAGTCGTTTATACAAATTAGCCCTAGAAATTTGATGATTATCAATTTTTATTCCCACCGCTAATCCTCGATTATTTAGCCGATTGAAGTAACAAAATTCCCCCGGCAGTTAATCCTAAAATGTTGGGCAACCAAGCGGCCATCAAGGGGGTTAAAACTCCGCCAATGCCTAAGGAACTGGTGACAAAAGATAGGAGATAATAGGAGAAAATTAGGACAATACAAATACCGAAACTGGTGGCTTTATTAGAATTTTGGGGACGCAATCCCAAGGCTGCCCCAATCATCCCAAAAACTAAACAAACAAAGGGTAAAGATATTTTCTGCTCGATTTGAACCTGTAGTTTTCTAATTTTGGTAGGATTGCCACTTAATTGCATTATTTTTAGGTATTCCTGCGCTTGTCTTAGGGTCATTTCTGAACCATCTCGCGCCCGAAAAGCTAAATCTAAAGGGGTACGCGGTAGGGCTAATTGTTGATGTTGAAAGCGGACAATATTACGATAGGAACCATTAGGATCAATTAGATAAATTGTGCCGTTATAAAAATCCCAGATATTCTTTTCAATATTCCAAGAAGCTGATTCTGAGGTAATAATTTGATTAACTTCCGGTTGGGTGCGATCAAGAATGGTTAAACCTAACATTTCTTGACCGTTAAATCTTTCAGCATAAAATAACCTTCTTAATACTGTTTGCGATTCCCCTCCATCCGGTGGCCGCACTTTGCCGTATTCAGGATAAATAATATTATCTTCAATAAAAGATTTGCGATTTGGTCGCAGAGCTTTCGTCATGGTAGCATTAGCTTCATAACTAGCAGCTGGAGCCACATAATCATTAAAAATGTAGGTTAATCCCGTCACTATTAAACTTAGCACAATGGCGGGAATTATTAGGCGATAAACACTAATTCCAATACTTTTAAAAGCAATTAATTCGCTATCACTGGCTAAACGACTGTAGGCCATTAAAGCTGCTAAAAGTATCGACATGGGAAAGGCTAAAACAATAAACTCTGGCATTTTTAATAGGAGAATTTTTAGGGCCAAAGTAAAAGGTAAACCCGATTCAGTAATCCGTCGCACTAAATCAAATAAAGTCCCGATCGCCACTCCCAAAGAAGTGAATAAACCCATACCAAATAGAAAGGGTAATAATAACTCGACAAAAATATAGCGGTCTAAGATGGTAAATCCGGGTATTCTACTTAAATTTCCTTGCCAATTGCTAACTTTCATGATATAATGCAGCGATTTTTTATTAATAACAATTATCTTAAGAAATTATCACCCAAATAATACTGACGCACCAGAGGATTATTATAAAGTTCTTCACCACTTCCCGCCGCTAAAATCTGCCCTTCGCGCATAATATAAGCCCGATTAGTAATAGCCAAAGTTTCTCGCACATTGTGATCAGTAATTAAAATTCCCATCTGACGATCCCTTAAACCAGCGATCATCGCTTGAATCTCAGATACAGCGATTGGATCCACCCCGGCGAAAGGTTCATCTAATAACAAAAATCTTGGTCCGTTGACTCCCACCGCTAAAGCGCGAGCTAATTCCGTCCTTCTTCTTTCTCCTCCAGAAACGTAAGCTCCTTTAGTGCCAACAATCTTATCGAGGCGAAATTCTTTTAATAAATTATAGAGACGATTTGCCCGTTGGGAAAAGGGAACTCCCGACTGTTCTAGGGCTAACTGAATATTTTCTGATACAGTTAAATAACGAAAAATACTGGCCTGCTGCGTCAGATAGCCAATACCCAGACGCGCCCTTTGATTAAGGGGTAATTTGGTAATTTCTTTTTGATCGAGCCAAACGCGCCCTTGATTCGGTTTAATTAATCCCGTGGCGATATAAAAAGTTGTGGTTTTCCCCGCGCCATTTGGTCCTAATAACCCGACAATTTCCCCCGGGGCAACGGTAATACTCACTCGGTTAACCACGAGTCTTTTACCGTAGGATTTATGGATATTTTCTAATACTAAAGTCATCTTTATCCGGTGTTGGGGTGTGGGGTGTGGGGTGTGGGGAAGTGGGGTGTGGGGTGTGGGGTGTGGGGTGTGGGGAGAATACTGCCTTTTGCCTTTTGCCTTTTGCCTTTTGCCTTTTGCCTTTTGTCTCCTGTCTCCTGATTCCTGTCTCCTGACTATCACTGCGGGTTAATAATTGGGGCAGCGGGGAGGGAAGGGGAAGGTATGGGTGCGGGTGTCGGGGAAGCAGCTGGTTGGGGGGAAGTTTCGTTATCTTTGACTAAATAAATTGACTCCACCTGCTGACTGGTTTGGGGAGTAGCGATAAATCTACCCTCATCGACTAGATAAGTCATCGTTTCAGCGCGGATACTGTTGCCTTCTTGCAAAACGTAAACGTTACCCGTCATCACTAAACGACGTTCGCGGCTAAAATACTGAGCTTGGGCGGAAGTGGCCTGCATTTTGCGAGCGGGATAGAACACTTGTACGTTACCCCTAGCAGTAATTACCCCCGTTTTTGAGTTTGCCTCTTGAATATCCGATCGCACTGTCATGGCATTACCGGGTACAATATTCTGCTGTGCCTTGACTAGGGGAGAATTGCCCAATCCCACCATTAAGCTGGTAGAAACGAGGGCAACTAGCCATCCCCTGATTTTTGCGGATCTTGCTCTCATAAAAATGTCACCTATAAGTAAATGGTTTCAATTAAATTGAAGATAAATTGCCCCTTGATCCCCCCTTAATCCCCCCTTGATAAGGGGGGTGCTGATCCCCCCTTAATCCCCCCTTGATAAGGGGGGTGCTGATCCCCCCTTAATCCCCCCTTGATAAGGGGGGTGCTGATCCCCCCTTAATCCCCCCTTGATAAGGGGGGTGCTGACAATTTTAACACCCACCTACTTAGAGGTAATTGTATTGACTAACTAATCTAGCTGTTTAGAGAACGGGATGAATTTTGAGGATTTTCGGCAGGGAACAGATAGATTGATCGAGGTGGGGATGAGGATGTTCCTGATTGCTTTTCATCGCTTCTAACACTGCCGGTAAAGCTTGGGGATCGAGATTCTGTAAAAAGTTTAATAGATCCAAACTCTCCCCCACCAAGTGCGTCACGTTGATCCCCTCGTAATCGGGTTGATAGTGTTGTAAACGTCTCACCCCTTCCCCCAAAAGAATTACCGCCCCGCGCCAGTTATTATTTTCTAGATGGTAACAAGCGACAGCAATCTGCAAAATGCCTTGATAAAAGGTTTTTTCAGGCTCTGCGGACTCCATCCACAAAGCCTCTAGGGTATCATGACAAGCATAGAATTGCTGGCGATTAAATTCGTCGATTCCTTGCCCAAAAGCGCTGGCTGTCATTACCCTATACTAATGCCCCTTCATCAATTCGCGGACTTCTTGGATATAGTCGAGGGAAATTACCTGTTCTTCCCCAGCAAACTCGTTATCGGGGGTAATAAACAGCATACAGTGACATTCTTTCCGTTCCCGCATCGGTACACAGGGACAATTCCAGAAAGTATTTTTTACCTCCGCTTCTTTGTCCTCGTAGTGACGACAGGGACATAAAGGAGCGCCTAATTCGTCCTTATGACGCGCTAATCCCTCAATTACTACGGCTGTCACCGAGAGATCGCTACAGAAATAGGTATTTGTACCTCTAGCGTACTGTTCGGCAAACTTCTTCATCGCCTCAAGACTCTTATCTGTGTCTGTGATCTGGCTCATAGTTATCTTATCTCCCTAGCTTTCTACAAAAAAACTTTTTACTATCCTATCTCGATCCGCTTCCCCTTGGCTGAGGGGAATTTTTAGAATCTCTTTTGATTTTGCGACCGATCCCCTTGTTAATCTAATACGATAAAAAGACTCTCTTTGGCCAAAAGCTCGACTTTTTGGCCAGCAAACGGGAATTATGGAGGCAAAGTTCCTCAAAACCTGTCCTTGATTCCTGCAATCCCTGTACCCTATCAATACCAGAACATGATTTTATCTTTCTTGCAGACAAATAAAATTTCTGACGATAACACGCCTTGGTGGCTGAAAATTACCTCCCTTTATCCCCACTGTATCTACTATTTTGGTCCCTTTGCCTCCTTTGAGGAAGCACAACAGCATCAGGGGGGTTATCTCCAAGATCTAGAGTCCGAAGGAGCGCAAGGAATCAGTCTTTCGATCGAGCGGAGTAATCCCCATTATTTGACCGTTTTTGACGATGGAAGTCAGGATCTAGCTAAAACTTTTGCTTCCCATGCTCGAACCTTTTCTCGCTTTATTTCTTAAGTCTCCCTGTCCTCTTTGTCAACGGCAGAGCGATCGAGAGCTTTGCCGTGATTGTGGGCGACAATTACAGGCCTATCGTCAGAATAACCCGCTTTTTCTCTGGCGTAGTTCTATTCCCCTGTTTATCTGGGGACGCTATGAAGGTAAATTAAAACAGGCGATCGCTAAAATGAAATATGATCGCCATCCCGCTCTCGGCTCTTTGCTAGGCAGTTGCATGGGGGAAACTTGGCTGCTGCGTCCTCCCCTCACCGATAAACGTTTGACGGTGATTCCTATCCCTCTCCACCCAGAAAGGTTAAAGGAAAGGGGTTTTAATCAAGCAGAAGTCATTGGCGAAGGTTTTTGTCGTTTAACCGGTTATCATCTGGCTAGTCGCGGATTAATTCGGACTAAGAACACGGCAGCCTTGTTTAGTATGGCAGCCGAGGAAAGAAAAAGGACGATGCAAGCGGCTTTTCAACTGGGGAAAAATTTACCGAAATCAGTGCCGATTCTCTTAATTGACGATATTTATACCACAGGAACCACGATCGAGGAAGCTGTGCAGGTTTTACGCACAGAGGGATATCGGGTAGTCGGTGCGATCGCTCTTGCCAGTTCCAAAATTAGCTAAAATGCCCAGAGGAATCGGTCTGGGCATTTTAGAGTTAGATTAAATTAAGTGCGTTTGATCTTGTCGTATTGACTGATGAAAATCAAACCGATAGTGGCAGGGATCAGAACGATAACCGCACCTAAAACAAGGCTCCAGAGAAAGTTAGCTAAAGAGGGTGTCATGATAGATAAATCCTTTGTCATATTTTCAAAGACTTAGTTTTTTATCTTATCACCTTGGGCGAGAAGACCCCCAGTTCCACGGCCAGATAAATGCGATCGCAGGTTTTATATGTCTTCAATCCCTCAAGATAAAGTCTCCCTTGACTTCTCAAGGGGATAGGGATGTTTGACAATAGGTGATAGTTACAAAACTTTAAACTAGATTGGCAAAGATTTTTATGGCTACTGACGATCGCAAACGGCGCATTCTCGATCATCTCTCCAGAAGTACCACTGGTGCTGACTATATTCCCAAAAAACCGCTGCCAATTGTGGAAACTCCTCCGGTGGTAGCGGAACCCGTGGCAGCGCCGCCTCCAGTAACTCCTTCACCGGAATTAACCGCTAAAGAGCGCAAAAGAAAGATAATGTCCCATCTTTCCATGAGTAGTCAAGATTTTGGCGAAATTACTAGCACTGCCCCCGAAGAAAAGCGTAAACGCCAAATTAACGACCATCTGCGCCAAAGCCAAGGATAAATAGTAAGGAGTGAGAATTAGCCACTAGGCATCTTCTAGACTGTTCTCGCTCCCTCATTTTCTGCTGTCGATGGCAATAATGACAGTTGTTGCAAATCAGTTCCTCGCTCTGGCAACAAGGGAATGTTAAAGTTAGTAATGAGTGCTTCGGTGATCGGATGACGTAATTTTTCTGTGGAACCCACATGATAAAAATGCTGTTTAGTATAGATATAAAACTTATCAGCACTCCAATTTTTTTTAATTAAAGGATTGCTCCTAAACTGATTACTATGCCAAGTGGACAAAATAAACCGACAAGAAATATCCTTTAAAATAGTCACCAAACAATCTTCATCCTCTTCAGACCAAGAGTTAAAATAATCGGTGTGTCTCCCTAAATAAGGAGGATCGAGATAGATCAAGTCTGTTTTTTGCCAATCAGATAAAGTCTCTCGAAAGTCAGCAACTTGAAAATTATAATCAGTTTTAATAAGAATATTTTCTAGGGCAATAACTTGATTGACTATTTTGGTAATATATGCTTGAGAAAATCGCTCTGATTTATGACAGTAAGGTACGTTAAACTGTCCCTTACGATTGAATCTCATCACGCCATTAAAACAGGAGCGATTGAGAAATAAAAAATCTAGAGAATTAGGAGATTGATTAAATCTTTCTCGTACTTGATAATAATAACTTTCTCCCTGCTCCTTAAGAACTTGACCATTTTCTTGCAAAAAAAGCTTAACAGTTTTACTGGTAATAACTTGATTTTTTAGATTATTATAAAACTGTATAATATGAGTATTTGTGTCCGCAAGTAAAGACTTTTTGGGATTAATATTAAAAGCCACCACCCCCGATCCAGAAAAGGGTTCTATCCAACGCCCAAAGCTCAGATCAGACACAATATTTTTAACATCTTTTACCAATTTAGTTTTAATTCCTTGACACTTAATCGGTGGCACAAGTGGCGTTAACTTCACTAAACACTCTCCTCATCAATAGTAATCTCTATCCACAGCCAACTTAGCTCCTGTTGGCTCGTGAATAAAGGTCAAATCAGGGTAAAAATTTTGTTGAGATACTAACTCTATCTTTAATTGGTTACATCTAGCAAAATTATCAAATATGGGAAAAAGAAGCAATTCTAGGATTTTAGAGATGATTTTCGTATCAATAGATATAGTATATACTTCTAGGCAGTTTAAATTCAGTACAGCTTATCCCAGAAACCATGGTATCTTGTTAGAACAAATGAACTAAAAAAATCTCTCGTCACCATTCTTGTCAGAATTATGAGAATTACGTTACATTTAGTTAAGATTTAATTGGCTGCGGGGATTAATCTCGAAAAAATAACGTAAAATCCTTGACAAAAACAGCTAAATGAGTTAAGCAAAAATCTTTATCCTAGAACCACTAAACAAACATGAAACTATCCTGGAAAACGATTTTACTGTGGACATTGCCCGCCCTTGTGGTCGGTTTTTTCCTCTGGCAAGGCACTTTTGCCACGGCCACCGGTAATATCGGCAATAACACCGCCACTACCCGCATGACCTACGGACGCTTTCTAGAATACCTAGACAGTGGTAGGGTTGTCAGCGTCGATCTCTACGAAGGTGGCAGAACCGCGATCGTACAGGCCCTAGATCCAGAACTAGAAAACCGAGTACAACGCCTGCGGGTCGATTTACCTGCCAATTCCCCCGATTTAATCGCCCGTTTACGCGATTCTAAAATTAGTTTCGATGCTCACCCGATGCGGAATGACGGCGCTTGGTGGGGATTCCTCGGTAATCTACTTTTCCCCTTTTTGCTGATTGCCGCTCTCTTTTTCCTGTTCCGCCGTTCTAATAATATGCCAGGCGGCCCCGGTCAAGCGATGAGTTTTGGCAAATCAAAAGCTCGTTTCCAGATGGAAGCAAAAACCGGCATCACCTTTGATGATGTGGCAGGAATTGATGAAGCGAAGGAAGAATTACAGGAAGTCGTCACTTTCCTCAAACAACCGGAGAAATTTACCGCCGTCGGTGCCAAAATCCCCAAAGGAGTCCTTTTAGTTGGCCCTCCTGGTACGGGTAAAACCCTGTTAGCCAAAGCGATCGCCGGTGAAGCGGGTGTACCTTTCTTCAGCATTTCCGGTTCGGAATTTGTGGAAATGTTCGTCGGTGTCGGTGCTTCTCGCGTGCGCGATTTGTTCAAAAAAGCCAAGGAAAATGCTCCCTGTTTAATATTTATCGATGAAATTGACGCGGTAGGTCGTCAACGGGGTGCCGGTATCGGTGGCGGTAACGATGAACGGGAACAAACCCTAAACCAATTATTGACAGAAATGGACGGTTTCGAGGGGAATACGGGAATTATCATCATTGCCGCCACTAACCGCCCCGATGTTCTCGATTCCGCTCTCATGCGTCCGGGCCGTTTTGATCGGCAAGTAACCGTCGATGCGCCCGATTTTAAAGGTCGTTTAGAGATTTTAGACGTTCACGCCCGCAATAAAAAGCTGGCCAACGACGTTTCCATCGAAGCGATCGCCAGTCGCACTCCGGGGTTTAGTGGAGCAGATTTAGCCAATTTACTGAACGAAGCGGCAATTTTAACCGCCCGTCGTCGTAAAGATGCCATTACCCTCCTGGAGATAGATGACGCGGTAGATCGCGTTATCGCCGGTATGGAAGGTACTCCTTTAGTCGATAGCAAGAGCAAGCGCCTAATCGCTTACCATGAAGTGGGTCATGCGATCGTGGGTACGCTCTTAAAAGATCACGATCCCGTCCAGAAAGTGACTCTGATTCCCCGGGGACAGGCCCAGGGTTTAACTTGGTTCACTCCCAACGAAGAACAGGGTTTAACCACGAAAGCGCAGTTAATGGCCCGGATTTCCGGTGCCTTAGGTGGTCGGGCAGCAGAGGAAGAAATCTTCGGCTATGATGAGGTGACTACCGGTGCCGGTGGCGATTTACAGCAGGTTTCTGATATGGCCCGCCAGATGGTGACTCGTTTCGGGATGAGCGATTTGGGTCCTTTGTCCCTAGAAAGTCAAGGGGGTGAAGTGTTCCTCGGTGGCGGTTTGATGACTCGTTCCGAGTATTCTGAGAAGGTCGCTACTCGCATCGATGATCAGGTGCGATCAATCGTGGAACACTGCCATGAAATTTCTCGACAAATTGTCCGCGATCATCGCGAAGTGATCGATCGAGTGGTGGATCTGCTGATCGAAAAAGAAACGATCAATGGGGAAGAATTCCGGCAAATTGTGGCTGAATACGCCTACGTTCCCGAAAAAGAACAGTTTGTACCACAGTTATAGGTTGATTTCAATCTATATGCGATCGGGTGGGTTAAAGCTCACCCGATTTTTTTATCCCAGTTAGGGTTTGCTGAATAAATGTGAAATGTAGGCAAGGTAAGAGTTTTGTGGCTTTTTTCGCGAAACAGGTGCAAGATTTTGAGAGAATCGTCGTTCAAAACCTTGCGTCTTCATCGGCCCGCGTCCTGTAGGGGCGAAGCATTCGGACAATCACCTATCGGTGAAACCGTAGATTTTCTAACCGAATGCTTCGCCCGTACTTTTTGCCGCAAACCCTAGTTAAGGCTTGCTGAATAAATCTAAAAACCTTGTTGGATAAGGCTTTTAGACTTTTTTGACCTCAAAAAGTGCCGACCATTGGAGGGATCGGGGGTAAAATTCAGGTACTTTTTCCCTGAAAATTAGGTAACTGACTACCTCAAAATCGGTAAAACCCTACACCCCACACCCCACACCCTGCCCCCACCAACAAACTTTTTGCCGCAAACCCTAGTTAAGGGTTCAAAAGCGGCAAAAATAAGGATTAAATTGCATAAAATCTGTAAATAGACAATTTAATTGATTATCATTCATTCTTAATTCTCCTGACGACCGACTACTGGCTACTGACTCCTAACCCTAACAACAATTTTTGATTTTTACAATTAGTTATCATCATCATCGTCATCGTCTTTATTCTGGTCATTATCACCGTCTTTTTGCTGGTTTTCCCCGTCTTCATCGTCATCTTCGTCTTGTTGCGGCGATTCCACCGTGGTGGGGACGTTTTTCGGTTCTTCGGCTTCTTTTCCTCCCTGACAAGCACCTAAAACCGTAGTCAAGGTTAACAGAATCAGCAAAACTAAGGATTTGATGTTCATGGTCTTTCTCCCCACTCGATCGATAAATATAACAATCTTAAGACTTTTGGGCGGTGGATAGTTTGGCCAATGCCAAGAAAGTGCATTCCCAGACTAAACGGGGTTGAACGTAGGCTAACAGCTGCCGGCGGGTTTTTTCCAAGATTTCTAAAATCGATCGCTCTCGTCGTCGTTGCCAATCCTCATACTGAAGATAACTCACATACCATAATTGGGTTTCCGTGTCAAGAGTTTGAGCGATAATTTTGGCTAATTCCAGTGCTTGGGAGAGTTTTAGGGGAAATTTGCTCAAAGATCGCGGTAAATCTTGGGGGAGACTGTCGAGAAACTCTAAAGCTGCGATCGCTTCTCCGGGGCTACCTTGGGCTAAACCGAGAATTGCCGGATAATTGAGAACGCGAGCTTGTCCGTTAGAGCGCAGGACTTGAGCGAGATTTTCTTCCGAAAGACGCTGAAAAGGGATGTGTTGA
Source organism: Microcystis protocystis FBCC-A270 (assembly GCF_050500235.1). Classification (NCBI taxonomy): domain Bacteria; kingdom Bacillati; phylum Cyanobacteriota; class Cyanophyceae; order Chroococcales; family Microcystaceae; genus Microcystis; species Microcystis protocystis. Next base: position 2,056,253 of record NZ_CP191407.1, on the reverse strand, counting down.
CAGCGAGAAACGAGAGTGGGTAGTAAAGAGGAGGGACTGGGAGCAATCAGGATTAAAGTCGCTTTTCCCGGTTCCTCAAGCGTTTTTAAGAGGGCATTTGCCGCCGATTCCGTCATGGTGTCTGCTTCCTCGATCACCACCACAGAGCGGGCCGATTCCAGGGGAGGACGACTTAAAAAGTTAGTAATCTCGCGAATTTGTTCGATGCGGATTTGCGGGGGAGCTTTACGCTTGAGATTGCTTTCCTGTGCTTCTTTTGCGGTGAGCAGTTTGCCTTGGTGTTGATAAGTGGGTTCAATCCAGAGTAAATCGGGATGATTGCCCCCTAAAAAGCGTTTCAGGATTAATTCCCTTGTTTCTGGAGATCGATCTCTAGTTAACAAGTCTTGACAGAAACATTTTGCTGCTAGATTGCGTCCAATCCCCTTAGCGCCGGCGAATAAGTAAGCGGGAGCGATCGAATTGACTTCAAGCGCTCTTTGTAGTAGTTCAATGGCCTGATTTTGACCGATTAACCTTGACCAATTTATCATCTTTTCCCTGCCATGGCTCGCTATTGCTGTTCCTATTTTGTCGGGATTTCTCCTCATCAGACCGGGTTTTTATACGATGATATATTAAGTTTGGGTGAATTTGAAATCATCAAGCGCCGGACCGATGTCTTGCTTTTATCGGAAGTTCCTAACGATGCTTTCTTTCCCCAGTTAGTGAAAGTGGAATTGTTTATTCATCCTCCCACTAGCTCGGAACTTCAGATCGATTTATTGGTAAAAAATCATGAATTGCCCCTGAGAACTAATAATCGTTGTCGGCGATTTTTTGAATCTATTCACCAGATTATTACCAACAATTATCAAGGTCAATCCCTGACCAGAATTACCGCTTAACCCGATTTGTTCCTGTCTCCGTCAACTGACAAAGACGGGGACAAAATACCATCTTGGCTCTCTTGGGTAACGAACCACAAAGACACAGAGGACACAGAGATTGATCGCTCCTGTATCAGTGAAACTTATCGCACAAAGAATAAGAGAGCCGCTCTTTTTGGTGCTTGATAGATTTATCGAGAAAAAATCGGTAATTGCTTTAATTTTCGCTTTCCTTCGTCGATGAGAGCGGAGGAAATTGACGACGTAAAAGCAAGGAATTACTCACTACCATAACCGAACTAAAAGCCATTAAAGCTGCTGCTAGGGCCGGACTGAAAGCTAGACCCCAATGGGGCAGTAATAAACCACCGGCAATGGGAATAGCAAAGGTATTATAACCCAAAGCCCAAAAAAGATTTTGTCGGATTTTTTGCCATGTGGCCAGACTTAAATGCAGAGATTGCACCACATCCTCTAGGCGATCGCTAATTAAAACGATCCCAGCCGTTTCCATGGCCACTTCCGTGCCACCGGCCAGAGCAATACCGATGTTAGCCTGTCCTAGTGCAGGAGCGTCATTGATACCATCCCCGACCATAGCCACGATTTTGCCCTCTTTTGTCTGTAGGTCGGCAATTAAGGCCGATTTTTCGGTGGGGGCAACTTCGGCATAAAATTGGCTAATACCCAAACTATTAGCGATCGCTGTTACCACTTCTTGGCGATCACCACTGAGTAAAATCACCTCTAAACCGAGTTTTTGCAACTGATTAACGGTTGTTTGAGCATCGGGACGCAATCGATCCTGAAAAGCGATCGCGCCGAGCAATTGTTCTTCCATACCCAGATAAATCACCGTTTTACCCGCTTGTAAAAGCTCTTGAATCCCCCAGATAGTTTCATCGATTTTAATGCCGTTCTGTGCCAACCATTGCCGATTTCCTAGAACAATTTTCGACCCCTGCACCCTTGCAGAAACTCCCAATCCGGCGACAGTTTGAAAATCTTCCCCCGTCAGGTTAGTAGGAGGAGTAACCGCGTCTAAAATCGCCTGAGCAAGAGGATGATTAGTACCACTCTCCACTACTGCCGCTAATTGTTGAATTTCCAGGGAATTAAGCTCAGAAAAACTCAAACAATCGGTAATTTCCGGATGACCTTGGCTAAGGGTTCCCGTTTTGTCAAAAACCACCGTTTGCAGTTGCGAGACAGTTTCCAAAACATCACCCCCTTTAATCAAAATACCCCTTTCGGCTGCTAAACTGGTTCCCACCAGTAGGGCCGTCGGTGTGGCTAAACCGAGAGCGCAGGGACAAGCGACCACAAGCACAGAAATCGCTAATTTTAGGGACAAAAGTAGGGGAGAAGTGGGTTGAATCATCTCGTGGTGTCCTGTGGTTGACCCTAACACCTCTGGAAAGAGCCTAGTTCCCCAAAAATACCAAAAGAGCAGCACAATTAGGGCAATTATCATCACTCCGTAGGCAAAATAACCCGCTACCCGGTCCGCTATCTTCTGTACCGGGGCCTTGCGAGTTTGGGCTGATTCCACAGCTGCGATAATCTTAGCTAGGGTGGTATCAGTCCCCACCTGACGAGTTTGCACGGCGATCGCACCAGAGAGATTGAAACTGCCAGCAATGACTAGATCTCCCATTTCCTTGACCACCGGCAGCGATTCCCCCGTTAATAAAGCTTCATCTACCGTGGTTCTTCCCTGAATAATCTCCCCATCCACGGGAATTTTTTCCCCGGGTAAGACGCGCACCCATTCCCCGACGCGCAGCTGTTCCACTGGAATCGCCACGCCCACACGGTCATCTGTACTACCAATCAGGTGAGCCACTGCCGGTTGTAGGGAAGTAAGTGCTTCTAGGTCTGCGGCTGCGCGATGACGGGAATGCGCTTCTAGAGTCCGTCCGAGGAGAATAAACCCTAACAGCATGACCGGTTCATCAAAAAAGCACTCTAAACCGAGATTAGGGAAGATAAGAGCCAAACAACTGGCTATATAGGCGCTACCTGTGCCTAAACTAACGAGAGTGTTCATATTTGGCATCCCGTGCCGTAATCCCCGCCAACCATCGATGAAAATATCGCGGCCGGGGAATAAAATGGCTAGGGTGGCTAAAGTCCAGTGAAAAGCAATACTTTGAAAGATAGGGATTTCTGGTCCCCCGATGTGGTGTAAGTGACCAATCAGGGAAAAAACCAGTAAACAACAAGCGATCGCTAATCGGTATAATTGTTGTTGCCGTTCTTTTTGTTGGTTTTGCAGCCGTTGATTTTGTTGGCCAAGGGGAGTCGATGAGCTGCGCGGTTGGGTGGGGAATCCAATCGCGGTTAATTTTGCGGCTAACTGCTCTGGTGCGATCGCATCCGGTTGGTATTCAATCACGGCAATTTCCGTGATTAGGTTAACTTGGGCCGATTTTACCCCTTGATTTTGGCTGAGTTGTCGTTCTACGGCACTCACACAGCCGGCGCATTTCATGCCTTTTACGTCTAGAGTAGCGGTTTTTAGTCCAGTTTCGGCGGCTAGGATCATAGAAAAAGTAGGCAAGGATGGTCTTTACTTCTATCCTAGAAATTCTCGGCCGATTTTTAAACTATTTTAGCGAGTAGGGTTACAGATAGATGAAATTTCATTACAGATAGCTGAAATTTCAGGTAGCCGATCTGGTAGTGGACTGACACAGCTAAAATAGGGCAATAGATAAGCTCAACTGAGGACATCAATCATGGGAAGATGTAGGCGAGATAAAGTTCATCTGACAGTCGCACAACGAGAAAACTTTGAACAAATCAGTGGGGAAGGGTTCATCACAGAGTACGCTAATCGGCATAACACGCTTATCGTAATATTATACGGAAAACTTCTCGCGATCACTCAATTTGAGCGTAATATGCGGACAGATTCTTTAAAAAATGCGTATTTGGCGTGATATACGGAAAATTTCCGCATAATATATAGTTAGGCGGTCACGAAAACTTTGGTACTCAATCATTTGGAGGTAACTTAACATGGCTTACGCACAATGGGTCAGCTTTACGATTAAGGTAAAAGGCTTTGCAGGAACAACTGACTACGGAAATCTATCCTGGGGAAAGTTTTACAAGTACGACAACAAAGATGATGAAATTGCTAATGTCAACGGAATCAAATTCCAGGACGGCAGAGTTTACAACACTGTGATTTGCTCATGTGGCCGATCAGACTCTGCCTCTGGTACTGAAGGCTCTTTCTATATTTGCATTGACGGGAAAGATCCCAGCGATCCAGACTATAAGGTCTGCAAGATATCATGGGACTGTCCATGGGGATCAAAAACCAATACATGGGGGGCTAGTGATTATGATTCCGACAAATATGTTGTTAGCGTAAGCGGAGGCTCTACCTATGGCGGGTCAATTGGAATGCTGTCAGTTGTCGTTGCTGATATATCCTGATATGTGAACTTTCTCAATAGGTCTGGGAAGACTCGCCAACAGAAACGAAAATTAGTAGTGGATTGTTTCAGCTAAAATAGGGCAATAGATTTCGGCTTAAAGTCTTAGATTATAAAATTTCTAGCATTTTTCTAATACACCAAATTAGCTGAAACAATCCAGTAGGGTGAGTTGCGTTTTGCTAACCCACCCCTTTTCGTGCCAGAAAGCAGTGTCAGACAAAGTATTCTGATTTTTGCTAGGATGTTTTTATGCAATTCAACTCAGGTGCAATATGTCTCTAATGAACACCCCAGCCAAATTCCAAGTAACTTCTCCCCCTTTTCGTTGGGATGAAGCGGGAGGTATCCGTATAGGTTCGAGCCGAGTGACTCTGGATAGCATACTTGCCTCATACCACAACGGCTCCACTCCTGAAGAAATCGCTATTCAGTTTTCAGTTCTTCGTTTGGAAGATATATACAGTGCCATTGCTTATTATTTAAATCACCGTCAGGAAATTGACAGTTATTTGGAGCAACGCGACCAACAAGCTCAACAACTGAGACAACAACTAACTCAAAAACACAACTTAGTCGATTTAAGACAGCGCTTGCTTGCTCGTTATCAGTCAAAAGGAGAGTCGAGGCAAAGTGAGCCTTCTAACTGACGAAAATTTTAATGGAGCCATCTTGCGTGGGCTGGTGAGGCGTTTACCTGAATTAGATATAATTCGCGTCCAAGATGTAGGACTGATGAACACTGACGATCCAGATATTTTAGAATGGGCGGCTAATGAGGGACGCATCTTGCTCACCCATGATGTAGCCACTATTACGATGTATGCCTACAATCGTGTCAATCAAGGACTACCTATGACTGGAGTTGTTGAGGTGATCTCAAAAGCACCCATTGGTAAGATCCTTGATGATTTAGAACTATTTATTTGTTGTAGTGAACCTGAAGAATGTGAAGGTCGGGTTCTTTTCATTCCTTTCTCTTGATGCGATCTCTATCATTTTCTACTCCAGAAATCTAAGTTGCCTAACACGTTGTTGGAGCGGACGGAGTGAGAGAACTTGGTGATGAGTTCAAGGCTAACTGCCGCCGCTCAACTAAGCCGTTAGACCGACAATGATTCGTACTTGTCTTTGTAAATAGTCCGATTGGTTAGTTATAAGTGCGATGCCGAAGGCACTGCATAGCAGATCGCCGATCTGGTAGGGTGCGTTAACGAAGTGAACGCACCTTATCTAATGTTCAAAATTCGTGCGTTACGCTGACGCTAACACACCCTACTGGACTGACACAGCTAAAATAGGGCAATAGATAAGCTCAACTGAGGACATCAATCATGAGAAGATGTAGGCGAGATAAAGTTCATCTGACAGTCGCACAACGAGAAAACTTTGAACAAATCAGTGGGGAAGGGTTCATAACAGAGTACGCTAATCGGCATAACACGCTTATCGTAATATTATACGGAAAACTTCTCGCGATCGCTCCATTTAAGCGTAATATACAGAAAGACTCTTTAAAAAATGTGTATTTGGCGTGATATACGGAAAATTTCCGCGTAATATATAGTTAGGCGACAAGAATTTAACGTAGTTGGATTCTTAAATATTCGGAATTTGGCAACCAGCCAAAAATGCCAGAAGCTGAAAAGGGCATTAATTCAGATGCATATCAGGAGCTTCACTGATAGCGTTTTCATCCACAGGAGAAATTATCATGTCGGAAGTAGGTCTTTATCTGCTTAAACTTGGCTTCACCCCTCCACCGGGTACAGTCGGTGCTGGCTCAATGACGCTTGCGGTAACGGTCGATGCACCCACTGGTGTTCTGCACGGTCAGGCGCAAGGGACAATTCTAGAAGGAACGGAGCATCCGCAAACTTTCACCGCTAAAGTGTCGGGTGCGATGCATAGTACTGGCTTTGGGCATATTGTCAGAGTCGGTGCTGTTTCCGGTGAAGCCGCCGTATCCGTGACTCCTCCAGCGATCGGCACTTATCTTGCCCCATTTTCAGCCAGCTTTGCCCTTGATTCAAAGTGGAGCGGTCAAGGTCAATTCGCAGTAGGTTCAAATAGCTATAAATCTGATGTGAAGCAAGCCGATTAAAATCCGGTTGGTTTCATACTGATTTCGTCCCTGTAGGTCAGGCAGCAGCTTTATCATTGCCCGACATTTCACACAACATACTACCCTAACATGGCAGTGCGATCGCTAATCTTGTAGGGTGCGTTAATCAAATGTAACGCACCTTATCTAATGTTCAAAATCCGTGGGTTACGCTGACGCTAACACACCCTACTGGACTGACACAGCTAAAATAGGGCAATAGATAAGCTCAACTGAGGACATCAATCATGGGAAGATGTAGGCGAGATAAAGTTTATCTGACAGTCGCACAACGAGAAAACTTTGAACAAATCAGTGGGGGAGGGTTCATCACAGAGTACGCTAATCGGCATAACACGCTTATCGTAATATTATACGGAAAACTTCTTGCGATCGCTCCATTTGAGCGTAATATACAGAAAGATTCTTTAAAAAATGTGTATTTAGAGTTATATACGGAAAATTTCCGCATAATATATAGTTATACTTCTTCTTCCTCTAGTTAATTTTAAAAGTGCGTACTTGTGGCAATATGGGGAAAACTTCTATATAATTATTAGTTAAATTGCTTTTTCTTCTGAGAAGTATATATCTATGGAAAACAGACAGCCGCTGCCAGAAATGGAAGTTGAGGCAACCTTCAATGAGTTTGTCGAAGATTTAGGCGGAGAGCTTATAAGCAAACTTTTTGAAGGCAAAGGCAAAAGACCAAATAACGCCGATTATTTCTTTTGCAATCGGACGGTAGTGGCGGAGCTAAAGTGTCTTGAAAAGAATTACTTCAATGATCGAAAGGTAGGCGATAAGCTCAACTTAATGATGCACAGCTGGATCACAGAGGGGCTTCTTCGCCAAGAACATATAAAAGACGGAAGATTTCAGATAGACGACTTACCCCGTCAATGCGCCGTTGATGTGTTCAAAGTGTTTAGCTCCCCTACAAAAGAGGCTGTTGAAAAAGCTAACAAGCAAATTAAAGAAACAAAGAAATACTTCCGGCTTCCTGATGCCAAAGGTTTATTGATTCTTGCCAATGATGGCAATTACTCGATACCCCCAAATTTCATGATGTACATTTTGGGGAATCTACTTGCATCGAGATATACGAGTATAGATTCTTTCATCTTCTTTACTCCTAATATGAGAGCTTATGCTCCTCAAATTGATAGACAGTTTAATGTCTGGATAAGTGGCCGTACTCGTCCATCTTCAAATGCTGTCGAATCCGATTTGCTTCATCACATTCAGCAGAGTTGGGTGTCTTTCTTGGAGCGAAAATTTGGGGAAGTGGTCACTCAATTCCACATTAAAGATCATAATGTAGTAGATAGTATTAAATTAGTCCAATGATTCATGCTCTTAAAGCATAATCTATAGCATTCGCAAATGATTTGTAAAATTATAAATCCCGGAACTCTTATGGGTAAAACCTTTTGACAGTGATCGCTGATCTGTATGGTGCGTCCCACGCGCCTTTCACTTTTGAAAACACTTAAATCTAAAGGTCATAGTGCGATCGCTGATCTTGTAGGTTGGGTTGACGGCTGTTACCCAACTCCCTCAAAACCAAGATTAAATGCAGTAGGATAGACGTTGGATAGATTTTCTAGATTGCCGTGAGGGAAACCGTCTATATTGAAACCAGCGTTATTGGTTATCTGACAGCCAGATCGACCAAAAACTTGGTTGTTGCTGGGAATATCGAAACGACACGGGATTGGTGGCAAAATCGCCGTAATGATTTTCTTCTCTATATCTCACAGGTTGTTTTAGATGAAGTCGCTAAGGGAGATACAGAGATTGCTTTGAAAAGGTTAGAAATTGTCAATGAAATGCCTTTGGTTGAACTCAATCAAGCTGTACGCAACTTGGCAGCCCAGTTTCTTATACGAAGCAACCTTCCTGCCAAAGCTTCTGATGATGCGGTTCACATTGCTGCGGCGACTGTCCACGGGCTAGATTACTTGTTAACATGGAACTGTAAACATATTGCCAACGCTCAAATTCAGAGGAAGTTGGCAGAGCTCAGTCTTGATTTGGGATACGAGTTACCCATAATTTGTACTCCTTACGAACTTTTAGGAGATTATAACGATGTGGCAAGATGACATTTTAGATGAAATTCATAAATTTCGAGAAGAACACGCTAAATCCTTTAACTACGATTTGGATGCAATGTTTGTAGATTGGCAAAAAAGACAAGCAGAAAGTGGCAGGCAGGTAGTCAGCTTACCACCAAAGCAAGGTCTAACAAGTCGTTGGAGCCGACCAAAACAGGATGAACCACAAGAATCTCAAATCTAATCGTGGCGGCTCAACTTAGCCGTTATGCCGACCAGCGAGTCAAGTGCGATCGTTCCGATTGTAGCGATCGCCGATCTTGTAGGGTGCGTTCCCTAATGCAGGATTTTTGAGAACGCACCATGCACATTGATTGAAGCTGTGAGGTTAGGTGCGGTGCTGCTCTTGTGGGACCAGTTGAGGAATGTTAGCGAAGATTGCCAATGTTTAGGTTAAAATAGGGGGGCAAAAGTTGCCACAGGGTCGCTTCAATGACAGTTCGACAACCCCGCTACAGCAAAGAAGAATTTGCCCGACGTGGACACGAAGTCTATGAGTCTCAGGTACGCTCCCAAATCGAGGAAGGGAATCATGGGAAGATTGTAGCAATAGACATCGAAACAGGGGCTTTTGAAGTGGCTGACGACAGCCTAACAGCTGCTAAACAACTGTTAATACGTTTTCCTGATGCACAAATATTTGGTATTCGCATTGGACATCGTGCCGTCCATCGTTTTGGCTTTCGTTCCCCCAGTGTATCGCCATGATGATGGGGAGCGTCAATTCGCGCCGAGAAGCAATTATTCAATTCGTAGTGCTAGGCGAAAATCACCAGAGGCAAGCGATTAAAGCAGTTATTGACACTGGTTACAGTGGATTTCTCACGTTGCCTTCTGCTATCATTACAACACTAGGATTAACGTGGTATATGCAAGAAGAGGGAATCTTGGGCGATGGAAGCCTCTGTATGTTTAACGTATTTGAGACAACTGTGATCTGGGATGGTCAGATCAAATCTATTGAAATCAATGAGTCAGAGACAGATCCATTAGTTGGTATGGGTTTACTTGATGGCTATGAGTTGAATATTCAGGGTTTTGCTGGGGGATTAGTGACAATTAAACCTTTGTCATAGTGCGATCACAATCGCCGTAGGGTGCGTTCCCTAATGCAAGTCCTACTGTTCCACCAATAGATTTTTGAGAACGCACCATGCACATTGATTGAAACTGTCAGTCTAAGTGGGATGACGAAGGCACGGCCTAGCAGTACACTGATTTTGTCGGGTAAGGGGCGGGCTATAATGAACGGTGAACCTGATTGGTCAGAAAAAATTGACCAATATTTGTCTGGTGAAACCATTGACCATTAAGTGGATTCTAAGGAGCTAAGGGAATGACCTGGACGGCAAACCAACAAGCGAAAATTATCCGTACAGAGCGAGGACTGACGATCGCTGGCACGCGCATCACCCTCTATGATGTGATCGATCTCCTAAAAGCTGATTATCCTCCTAAACTGATTCGTGACACATTTAACCTCACGAACGCGCAAATTGACGCAGCTTTGTCCTACATTGAGGCAAACCAAGCTCAGGTCGAGGTTGAATATCAAGAGGTTCTTCAGAATAGGGAAGAAATTCGCCAATACTGGGAAGATCGTAACCGTGAACGCTTTGCTCGAATTGCAGCAATGCCACATAAACCAGGACAAGAAGCGTTTTGGGCAAAGCTTGAGGAGCAGAGAGCCAGACGTGCTGCACAAAAACAATGACTTTCTTAGTTGACTACAACCTCGACGGTTATGCGCTGATTTTTCTTGGTATATTGGCAAAACGTGGTTGGCTTGAGTTTCAGTCTGTCCAATTTGTCACCTTTAGAGAGGTTGGATTGTCGATGGAAAGTAGCGATCGCGTAGTCTGGCGCTATGCTCAAGAACAGGAGATGATGATTCTTACTGCTAACCGAAATATGAAGGGTGATGATTCCCTTGAGCAGGTTATGCGAGAAGAGAACACAGAGAAATCGTTTCCAGTGTTGACGATTGGAAATCTCGATCGTTTGAGTGAAGCTGAGTATAGAGAGCGCTGCGCTGAACGACTGATCGAAATTGCTGTAGATATTGATAATTACAAGGGGGTTGGTCGGTTATTCATTCCATGATATTGTCGGCTACGCTTAAAAATTAGGGCGATCGCAGTCTTGTCGGTGAGATGCACGGCATAACTTAGCCGTTATGCGGCAAGTTTCTGAATAGATCGCAATCGCTGTAGGGTGCGTTCCCTAATGCAGGATTTTTGAGAACGCACCATGCACATTGATTGAAGCTGTCAGTCTAAGTGCGATGCCGAAGGCACTGCATAGCAGTACGCCGATCTGGTAGGGTGCGTTAATGAAATGTAACGCACCTTATCTAATGTTCAAAATCCGTGCGTTACGCTGACGCTAACACACCCTACTGGACTGTCTCAGTGCGATAATGCAAGTCCTACTGCTCCACCAATAGATTTTGGGGAACGCACCATGCACATTGATGGAAGTCGTTAGACCGCTTCAATTTTAGGGTAATAGTTGCTAAAGTCCGCTAACTTCACCAGTGAACCCACCTAGGGAGAGGTTTTTGATCGCTAAAAAATTCTTTCTTCTCCATAAAAACGATAAAATCTCTATTCTGCAAGCATAAAGAGGCTTCAGGCAAATTTAAAGGCACATTTAAGCCGTATAAATCGAATATTTCCAGTTTTTTCAGCTAATCAAGCCATTAATGGCTTGATTTCTTTGCATCTAACCCAAACAGTATAATTTTTTCTTCGATGTATTGAAATTGTTTTTTATTTCATATAAAATACAATCTCAGAGAAAATACCTAGCAATCTCCCATAAATAAACAAAGGAGCCGATGACATCGTGATCCCTGATCCTAGATCCTCAAAACCGAAAACCCTCTTACCCTTTATTTCTCTAGCTACGGCTGCCGTCGTCACAACGGGAATCGGACTAACTTTTAGTCCCCTATCGGCATCGAGTAAGCTGCTGGCAAGTCCGGATAAACAGCAAGCTAAACAACAAACCGTGGAAATCACCCTAGTTTCCTACGCAGTGACTCAATCGGCCTACTCAAAAATCATTCCTCTATTCGTCAACAAATGGAAAAGAGAGAAAAAACAGGATGTGGTGATTAAACAGAGTTATGGTGGCTCTGGTTCCCAAACTCGCGCTGTTATCGACGGATTAGATGCAGATGTGGTAAATTTGGCTATCGGTTCCGATGTGGAACGCTTGCAAAAAGCGGGTTTAGTTAACCCGGGTTGGCAGAAAGAATTACCCAATAACGCCATCGCCACTCGTTCCGTGGTAGCTTTAGTTACTCGTCAGGGCAATCCCAAAGGAATCCGCAACTGGCCAGATGTAGCCAAATCGGGGATTAAAGTCATTACTGCCAACCCGAAAACCTCTGGGGTGGCCCGGTGGAATTTTCTGGCTCTCTGGGGATCGGTAACTCGGACCGGCGGCAATGAAGCACAAGCGACCAATTTCGTCCGCAATGTCTATAAAAACGTGCCTGTACTACCCAAAGATGCCCGGGAAGCCAGCGATGTCTTCTTTAAACAGGATCAGGGGGATGTGCTGCTTAACTACGAAAACGAGGTAATTTTGGCCCGTCAAAAGGGACAAACCGGTTTTTCCTATACTATTCCTCCGGTCAATGTTTCGATCGATCCGCCCGTGGCCGTAGTGGATAAAATAGTTGATAAACGCAAAACCCGGGAAGTAGCGACAGCTTTTGCCCAATTTCTCTTTACTCCGGAAGCGCAGCGGGAATTCGCCAAGGTGGGTTTCCGTCCCGTTAATGCTAATGTGGCTAAAGAGTTTAGTAAACAATACCCAAAAGTGTCGAATCTGTTCCCCTATACGGCGATCGGTAGTTGGGATGCGATCCAGAAAAAATTCTTCGCTGATGGGGCGATTTTTGACCAAATTCAGCGTTAATTAGTAGTAGGCCGTCAGCTGTCAGCTAAGTAAGTGGTTCTGATTAATTGATCCCCCCTTAATCCCCCCTTAATAAGCTATCCATTAGTCACATCTTTCTTAACATAAAATTTGACAAAAAGAGAAAAGTGTGCAAGATGGCTCAAGGGGGTTCTATGGGGGGACTAATTTGATGAGATAGTTTCCAAGTCTGGCTGATATCATGTAACCTTCGCAGTCCCAACCAAATAGTTTTAACACTTGGTTCACCGTCACCTTTTCTACCTAAAAACCCCCCAAGAGAAGCAATCATTCTGACCGCTTCTCGAAAGGAGGGCGGCTTTTCAGGTGGCGGACTCTTTTTATGAATAGTGGCACACAAAGATTGCCATTCATGTTCTTCCAAAAAACTTTCACAACTCTCCTCTCCGTGTAAGCGTGCTTGATAGGTTAACCAAAGTAGTGCGAAACGTTTAGGCATGAAATAGGGAGCCAAACGCCCGAAATAACCGCCTAGTAAGGTCTTCAGTCCCCTGACTGAATCTAACAGGTCAACCCAGACCAGCCTTATAACTGTTTATATGTCCCGACGTTTAGTATCAATGCGATACCAAACTAGGCAAAGGGACTCAAGGTCAATACACTCTGTAACAATTATTTACAATTGCTACAAAGGTGAGAGTAACGGCGATAGCCACCCCCAGATTCAGAAATCACAATTCTGGGACTGAAGCGGGGAACGGAAGGCTCCGAGGTGTAACCTAACACCAGAATCGAGACCACTGCCAACCATCCATGATTAGGTGTGAACCGAATGTCCGACCTGAACCATCGTAATTAGCTAGTAGTGAAATAGGTTGATACACTGCGTTCAAAAGAACAAGGGGAAAAGTAAGGAATTTACTAACTCACTTACACAGACCTTTAAAAGTACCCCGATGGATAGGACAAATCTAAAGATGGAATGCCCATATAAACGGAACGTGATAAGCCCTTTCAGGCTCTGAGTATCGGTCGAAATACTCAGTAGTGACAAGTGTAAGCGCAAGCCTTCAAGGGTGTGAGATGTAACCAAAAGCCAACGCCTGACGGTAATAGTCGGGATATGCTCACAGGTTACGGTTTGATTGTAAGGATAGAGTCTAGTAGGAGTCTATATGACGAAATCGAGAGAAGGTAAAGGGTTCGGGAAACCGAAAACCACTAAGACTACGAATGTATGGAAAGCTATCAATTGGGGTAAAATCCAAAGATATGTTTTCAAGCTCCAAAAGAGGATATACCAAGCGGCTAAATCGGGACAGGATGCAAAGGTTAGAAGGTTGCAACGTCTATTGGTGAAATCATACTATGCTCGTCTATTAGCAGTTCGCAAAGTAACCCAAGATAATCAAGGAAAGAAAACAGCAGGAGTCGATGGAGTGATAGCAATATCCCCAGAACAAAGGCTAAATCTAACCGAAGAAATCAAGGGAAAACTTAAAGCAAAACCGTTAAAAAGGGTATGGATTCCTAAACCCGGCAGGGATGAAAAACGTCCACTAGGAATACCAACCATCAAAGACAGAGCTAGACAAGCGTTGATTAAATCGGCACTCGAACCAGAATGGGAGTCAAAAATGGAAGAAACCAGCTACGGTTTTCGACCCGGAAGGTCTGCCCATGATGCAATATCGAGGATATACCTTAGCATCAATAAAAGTAGCTACTTCGTATTAGATGCTGATATTGCCAAGTGTTTTGACCGAATTAATCACAACTTCCTACTGTCAAAAATTCATTGTCCCACTGCCTTGAAAAGAGACATTAAACAATGGCTCAAAGCAGGAGTATTGGATAATGGCGTATTTGAAGAAACAGAAACAGGGACACCACAAGGAGGGGTAATAAGTCCACTACTAGCCAACATCGCACTGGATGGAATGGCAAGATTAATTGAAACACTATTCCCCAAAAAGGGTAGTAAAACTCAAGCTGTTCTAATAAGATACGCCGATGACTTTGTGGTGATTTCACCATCACTCGAAATCATTGAACAGTGCCAAACTGCCATTTCTGAATGGTTAAAACCAATTGGATTAGAACTCAAACCAGAAAAAACCAGAGTGTCTCATACACTCAACCCCATTGAGTACAATGGGAAAACTGAAGAACCCGGTTTTGATTTTCTAGGATTCAATATCAGACAATATCCAACAGGAAAGTACAAATCTGGGAAAACAGGAGGGAGAGGAAGCCAATTAATTGGTCACAAAACCCACATCAAACCCAACCAAAAAGCAGTTAAAGCCCACACAGAAGCGATTAAAGGTGTAATCAAAAAACACAAAACAGCACCTCAATCAGCCCTGATTAGTCACTTAAACCCAATCATTAGAGGTTGGGCTAACTACTACTCAGGAGTAGTATCCACAGATACCTTCAATAAACTAGACAATACAATCTGGTTAATGTTAAGGGCATGGACAGTATCAAGATGCGGTAAATCAAACCACGAAAAGCTGAGAAACTACTTTAGACCGGGTACAGTTAAACTCAGCAATGGGAAAGAAAGGCAAGAATCTTGGTTATTTAAGACCAAAGATGGTCTTCATTTATGGCAACATAATTGGACACCAATTGTCAGACATACCCTAGTACGCCCCGAAACTTCACCTTACGACGGAAATTGGACTTACTGGGCGACCAGACGAGGACAAGCAATCGACACACCGACAAGAGTAGCCAAACTACTTAAGAAGCAACAAGGCAAGTGTAGCCGATGTGGGCAGTATTTCACCCCATCGGATTTAATTGAAGTTGACCACATTCACCCTCTAAGCTTAGGCGGAAAGGATGAATATAAAAACCTTCAATTACTACACCGCCACTGTCACGATGATAAATCGGCATCTGATGGAAGCCTAAAATCATCTGGTTTGACATCAACAGTCAACCTAGATAATACAAGGTTAACCAAAGGAAGTCAAGCTGTATCCTTAACAAGGGAACAGTCAAACTAGGAGCCGTGTGAGGTGAAAGTCTCACGCACGGTTCTGAATGGGAGGGGAGGTCGGTGACGACCTTCTCGACCCCTAATATCTCCAAGCTACAATTGAATAGGTAGCTAAGGCCATCTCAATTCTACGACCCGTTTCTAATTGCAGTTTTTCTAATCCACAACCACTTTTTAAAACAAAATGATAGCGTTCTATTAACCAGCGATAACTATACCAGCGCACACAGGTTATCGCTGATTCAAAGCTACTAATGTCTAGGCTAGTTAAGAGGAGCCAACTGATAGGATTAACTCCAGGACGCGGATTTTCTTCTTCAGCTAAAATTACCTGTAATTTGACCGGTTGACGAGGGTTCGCTTTCGAGTGATGCTTAGGTACTTGTATTTCAAAACTGGCAAATCTAACTGTTAGTTTAGCTAGTCTAGCCTCGTGATTAGGATTGCGTTTTACTTGCACATCTAGGCTACCACAGGCTTTTATTTCTCTGATGGATTGATGTAAATATTTAGGCTCTGGATGCCCTGACCTTTGCTTGTCTTCGAGATAGTTAACTTTTCGGTTATGAGTTCCTCGGATTAATAAATGAGAGTTAGGACTTCTTGATTGGGCAAATAAATCAAATATGTCTGCCTCACAATCTCCGATTGTTACTACTTGAATTTCTTCGGGTATTTGTTGTTGTATTTCTGACAAAGAATCTAACCATCTTTGACTTTCTTTTTCTTCGGTTTCTCTTTTTTTGCGTTGCTTGGCAATCCCTAAATTCTTTTCTTCTCTTGCCCAGACATATTGATTAATCAGTCCTAAAGGTATTCCTTGCGCTGACACTCCTAAGGTGGTATGAACTTTGAGACCAAAGGATTTTTTATAATCTAGATAACCCATTCCTTTTTTGGCTTTTTGCGTCGTAAAGTCTAAACTTGTTGTGTCTTGCACTGCCAAAACTATTGGATGTTCTTTGATTCTTTCTACTGTACTTTTGGCTTGGGCGGCAATTATATCTGAGGGGTGAAAATAGGGGGAATTCCAAAAGTCGTAGGTGGCACTCGCTGCGGCTAGATTTCCCGAAGCTTGTGGCACACTTGTACTAGGTTGACTGGCCAAGTTTTCTACGATACTGATTAACCTTTTCTTTCTTCTGGTGTCCCCTAGGTCTGCATACTGTAATTCTTGGGCTGCCCATTTCTCCATTTTTTTGCTTACCTCCACCTTAATTCCTTCTTTCAAAACTATACCTATCAATCGTTTCCCCTTTTTTTAAGTTTCTTCTCTTTTTGTTAAGAAAGATCTGACTAATGGATAGCTTGATAAGGGGGGTGTCTGACAACTTTTAACGCCTACCTACTTATCATCACAAGTACGGGAGAGCCAATTTTGCTTCATTTATTCACACTTCTATCATTTTGACACAAAAAGCTATCACGCTATATTTATAGAGGGCGATCACTTCTAAGGTCAGTATTGCAGCTTAAGTCGTTTATTATCAGCAACGCCCAGGTAATTTACTCGCTATTTAAGGGCGGACTGCTAATAACTGGACTTGTACCGTTTCAGGAAGTTTTATTATGACAAAATGATTTTCTGGATACAAATAATCTTCACCAGATTCGTCAATCACTCGCAAACATCCCACCTCTTGCGCTTCAGCATCAGGTAACACTTGATAAAGTTTACAAACCTCTAAATCTCCGCCTTCTTCAGCGGTAATACAGATAGCAAATTCAATGTTAGATGCTGGTGTTTGCATAAATATTTAGTCCAAAACTCGTTTAACTTTCATTTTTCGCCGACCAATACCATGAGACTCATACCAGTGTAGTTCAGCTTTGCGGATTTCTCCCTTAGGAAATTGAACTAAGCCGACTCCTTTTAGCTTTCGCCATCGACGACCCCCAAACTGCGCTTTTAGCCTTCTGAGTTCACGAATAGAGAGGTTGACGGCGATAATCTCTATTTCTGTTAGTTCTCCAATCAACTCAAAGCCATTACCCATCTCATCATTCTAACAAAGATTAATAAAAATCTGGAATGTCTCCCCAAAAAAGCGATCGCACTTTATCAATATAGAGCGATCGCTGCTAATTTAAAGCTAGATTTGCCAGTTTTTTATTTTAATTTGCGCTTCCAGGCTGCACCCGCACCAAGAACACCAATGGTGAGTAAACCCAAGACTGAAGCAGGTTCGGGTACAGGTTCAGCCAATTTACCTAAGCGAAGCTGTCCTACGGCAAAACCTACGCTACTAGAAACTGTGATTTTGTCAATCAAATCTCCGCCTGTGCCGTAGAAGCCAAAGTACTTGGCTCCCGCATTACCATCTACAGGTTGTGTCAGACTTGTCGTAGTGCCATTCTGAGCAGTTACAGTAATATTGAAGATGTTGAATGGATCTGGCTGCACATACAGGTCAAAAGCGGCAATACTAGCGGGCAGGTCAATCTGAATCGATGTTGCACCGTTGGAATAATACACCTCTCCCGTGTAGCCGTGACTCCAGCTTGTCCAACCACTACCAATCTTTCGGTAATTTACACTTGGAGTGAAAGTTAAATTACCTAAAGGCGAGGATAGAGTTGTAACATTTGTGAACGCTGCTAAGCTAGGATCGGGAACAGTAACCATGTTAAAACCTAAATTGGTTAGCGTGTTCGTCCCCGGTGAAACCCATGAATTGCTATCATCCAAAGCAACAATGGCTGCATTGGCAGCAGTTGTATGGGCAAAGGTGACTCCTAGAGCTACAAAGGTAGCTCCCGCAGCAGTCATTGACAGTTTTTTAATTGTAGTCAAAGTTTTCATGTTCGGAAAATTTCCTCAAAACAAACAAACAAATGTTCTGAATGCCCTTTAAAGGAGAAAATCTCAAATTAAGCGACATTGGCAAGGGAGAAAAATTGGTTTTTTCAAAATTGCCAATCACTAAATTTTAAGTTAGTTCCTCAATGACAAGACAGAGCAACAACGGGATTTTACCCCCCCCCGATTTTGTCAAGTGTAAACCAACACAAATTTACAAAAATTTATAATTATTGTTACCCTTAAGAGTAGGGTAGTAAAAAAATCTTGGGTGCATCTCAATTTGGTCGAAATATCTATATTACAGGGCGCACGCAGTTCGATAAACTCACTGACCACAGTGCGCTCCTACCATTGGCGCAATAATATTATTGTAGGGGCGAATTGCATTCGCCCTCTTTGATCCCCCCTTAATCCAAGGAGGGTATCTGACAATTTTTAACCCCTACCTAATTAACAGCCAATCCCTAATCTCTCAATAACAGATATTCGCGAATCTCAAAAAAGTTATCCCAAGGAATATAGGGTTGATTTTCCGCTTGCAGATAATCGATTAAACGATCCCTAGCAAAAACTAGATCGGCCCTTCTAGCCATGGTAATATCGGTAACAGAATCACCGATCGCAATAGTTTCTACTCCTGAATATTTGGACATAATCAAGGCTTTAGCCACTAATTCCGTCTCATTTTCCCAATCGGAGTGAACTTGCAGATATTCCCCTTGCGTATGAAGATTGACCCCATAAATTGCCGTTACCTTATCTAATAGTCCCTCCCGTTTTAAGACCGTTTCAATCATGCCTTGGATACCACCGGAGATAATAATAAAAGGGATGGATTGCTCCTGTAAAAAAGCGAGTAATTCGGCTAATCCGGGGCGAATTGGCTTGCTTTCGGCATAGGCGAGAATATCGGCGTATTTTTGGCTCGGTATCGACTCTAGCAGTTGACGGACACCCCGGCGCAGAGTCAGAGTACGGGCGTACATTTGGGGCATAATTTGGGCCGATAAATCGGGGGCGAATTCTTTGAGCATACCCGCAAAAGTTTCCACGGCGGTGATAGTGCCATCAAAGTCACAGAAAACAATTTTACTCATGGGGTGACAAAATATCTGAAATTGGATATAATCGAAGGTTATGATTAATTTTACAGAGATTATCCGACTCTAGAGCTTCAACCCCCATGAAATCCTATCTCGCCGCCGCCATTCAAATGACCAGTCAGCCGGATTTAGAGAAAAATCTCGCTGCCGCTGAAGAATTGATCGAACTTGCCGTGGGTAAAGGGGCGGAATTAATCGGTTTACCAGAAAATTTCGCTTTTATGGGGGCAGAAACCGATAAAATCGCCCAGGCCGAGACTATTGCCCGAAAAGCCGATAAATTCCTCCGCACCATGGCCCAACGGTTTCAAGTGACCATTTTAGGGGGTGGTTTTCCCGTGCCGGTGACGGGTATTCCCGATAAGGCTTATAATACGGCTATTTTAGTTGATGGCAACGGTGCGGAATTAGCCCGTTATCAAAAAGTCCATCTCTTTGATGTCAATGTCCCGGATGGTAACACCTATCAGGAATCGAGTACAGTCATGGCAGGGATCGATTTACCGCCAATTTATGGCTCCGATAGCTTGGGCAAAATTGGCCTCTCGATTTGCTATGATGTGCGTTTTCCTGAACTCTATCGCTATTTATCGCAGCAAGGAGCCGATGTTTTATTTGTACCTGCGGCGTTTACAGCTTTTACAGGGAAAGATCATTGGAAAGTTTTGTTACAAGCGCGAGCGATCGAGAATACTTGTTATATAATAGCTCCCGCTCAAACGGGCAATAATTACGAACGCCGTCACACCCACGGTCACGCTATGATTATCGATCCTTGGGGTGTGGTTTTAGCCGACGCAGGGGAAGAAGCGGGGGTGGCAATTGCCGAAATTAATCCCCAACGTCTGCAACAGGTGCGACGACAAATGCCTTCCCTGCAGCATCGTGTTTTTGTTTAAAATTCGATTCGACAATTTTGTCGATAAAAACGCCTAATTTTGGTATTTAACTCGGTAACCTAATTAGTTAAGCTAAAAGCTTTGATTTACTGAGTTTCTAACCTTCTTTGCCAGATTCTCAGGGTAAGCTCATCTAATAAGGATGTAGTCGATTTATGCCACCCGATCAAACCATACCAAGTAACGAAGAACTAGGTAAAAATATCCGTAAACTTTATTAACAATCTTCCTTGAAAATCTCTTGACTATCGCACCCCGAATCAGGGATCATATAAAGATGTAGCGTTTCTCGTCAAGGTGAATTGTAAGTTAAACCTTGCCGAAGTAAGAATTCTCAGTTGCGAAAACATACCTCATATATCCGAGAAACGCTGTAGAGCAGACAGGGATGCAATTCAGACTTGAATTGGCGAAATTCAAGTCTTGACTCTATTTATTGTCAACTTCAGTCCAAAAATACTCTGATGGTTGGACAAATATGCTCTCTGGACTTGTTCTAACAAGATTCCGGGCTAAATGAGAAATAATCCCATTTAGCTTCTCTAGACCGTTAAGGAGAAACCGATGTCATCTTATACCACAGAATCAGAAAAAATTGATTTTCCGAAAACCCTAGATATAGCCACCGTTTGCGTCTATGGGCTAGGAATCCTCTCGGCGGGCCTATTTTTATTTCTGCCCTTCGTCAACCTGCTGCATCCGAGTCCGTGGCAGCGATGGCTAGGCACAATTCACGGTTTTGGTTCCCTATTAGCCCTAGTCGTGATTGTTTACGCTGGTCATCTCGCTTTTCCCCTGCTCAGAGGTTCTGGCAAAATTTTGCGGCAAATGCGAACCCTCACCTTCTGGTCCACCGTCCTCGCTTTTTTGGCGATCGCCACTGGCAATTTAGCCTATATGCGCTATGGGACTTCCAAAAAATAAACTATTCATTCTCAAGAATAATAATCATTCTCGGAGTGTGGGAGGTAGGGATCGATGGTTGCCCCCTCCTTCCAATTTTGTAGTAGAATTAATCCTGTACATTATTAATCAAGTTTTTCTTTTTAAGAATATATGGAATTAACTGATTCCCTCAAGAAATTGCTCAGTGAAACTGCACTTCAATTAAAAGGTGCAGCTAAAAGAAGATTCATGGCGCAAACAGTCTTAGAATTAGGCTATGGGGGACAAACCCTTGCTGCACAGGAGTTAGGCTGGAATCGAACTACTATTCGTAAAGGAATTAAAGAACTAAAAAGAGGCATTATTTGTGTTGATAATCATTCAGCTAAGGGGCGGAAAAAAGCAGAAGAACATTTACCTTTTCTATTGGAAAACATCAAAAATTTAGTGGATTCTCAAAGCCAAACTGACCCAAGTTTTAAAAGCCAAAGGCTTTATGTGAGACTGAGTGCGGCCGAAGTCCGAAAGCAATTAATCTCTAAATATGGGTACAGTGATGAGGATTTACCGAGCGAGGAAACTATTCGGGTTAAATTAAATAACTTAGGTTATCGTCTGAAAAGAGTCGCTAAAGTTTTACCTCAAAAAAAATTCCAGAAACCGAGGCAATCTTTGAGGAATTAGCTAACATTAATCGGGAAGCGGATGAAGACCCTACGATGTTACGTCTTAGTTTAGATGCCAAAGCCCGTGTTAATATTGGACTGTTTGATCGAGGAGGTAAAAATAGAATAACTGTCGAAACAAACGATCATGATTTTAATCCGAAAACAACCCTAACCCCTTACGGAATATTTATTCCAGAATTTGATGAGTTGTTTTTGTATTTGACTACCTCCACAGTCACCAGTGACTTTATTGTTGATATATTAGAGGATTTCTGGGAATCTGAAAAATCTCGTTTTGAGAAAATTAAAACTTTGATAATTAATCAAGATAATGGATCAGAAAATAATTCGAGACGAACTCAGTTTATGAAACGTATAGTTGAGTTTTCCCAAAAATATCAAGTTAATATACGTTTAGCTTACTATCCCCCCTACCATAGTAAATATAATCCTATTGAACGAACCTGGGCTGTGTTAGAAAACCATTGGAATGGGAGTATTTTAGATGAAATCGAAACAGCTTTGAAATTCGCCCAAACTATGACTTGGAAAGGAAAACACCCGATTGTTAAGTTGATTACTGAAACTTACGAAAAAGGAGTAAAGCTTACTAAAAAAGCCATGGAAAAAATCGAAGAAAAAATCGAACGTCTCACAGAATCAACGAATCAAGACTTTCCCGATTTGGGGCAATGGTTTATTGATATTTATTATGATAAGACCTAGTTTGTAGTTAACTAAGATGGTTAGCTAAAAACTGTATTTGATTCTTTAACTTGTCCTTGTTATACTCGAAAAAGCTCGGAAGTATAAAAGTTTATGCTGCTATTTTTTTTTCGGAAAAATAGGTTGTAATGGGAGACTCTTTGTTTTCCTAGACAAAAATAATTACTTTTTCAAAAAAACACTTTTCTATTTTTTTGTTGGGTATTTTATTCTCTGGAAGTCCCTATCGGGCCGGTTTAGAATTTGGCGGTGCGCGGGCATGGCTAAAGGAAAATTCGCCCCTCGGTCAATACGTCCTCATGGAATACCACGAATTCAGCGTCCTTTTTATCCTACCCCTAGGCGTGGCCTGCACTTGGATTCTCTGGAAATACGGCGACTCAATCCTAGACAAAGCTAATCGACCGGTGTTAACGGTCACTTGCATTGCCCTGATGGCGATGATGTTTTTTGCCATGGGTGGACTCGTTAGCGGCCTCGGTGTTGCCAAAATTCACGCCCTGTAAACCCTTATTTAGCTACTTTACCTCAAAAGTGAACAAAATTAAACTTTTGCTCGTTTTAGCCACGTTTTTCGGGTCATCTATCACCGCTCCCGCCCTAGGGGGTGTAAACTTAGCCCCGATGGTACGGATACGAGGGCGGCCAGCATTAGCAACCAAAGTCAAATCGTCGGTCGTTTCCCTAATGCTGGTAATACGGTTGGGGACTTTTAGCGGTGGGACTTTTCGGTTTTAGACACTTACGAACTCTGAAAAAATAGGAACAAATCTGATGACTCAACGTTACGTCGATAGTCCTTGGTATGGAAAAATCTGGGCTTTTTTAAAACAATTTCCCCAAGGTTTAGCCGAAGGTGCCAAACGTTCCCCTGCCACTTCTGGCCCAGCAGCGGCGGCGATTATTAGTGCTGGTATTGGCTGTTTTTTAATGATGGTTGCTCACCATTTTTCCGATGCAGACCATTCAAAAACCGTAGAAACTTTCCTTTGGAATTTGGGTAGTTGGATACCTGGCAGTAAAAATCCTAGCAAAATGTGGGGCAATATCGGCAGTTATACCGGCAAAGAAACGATGTTATTAATTGGCTGGTTAGTCAGTTGGCCGATACTGCATTATCTTTGGAAAGATCGCCAGATAAAAGCTAAGACCATTCTCTTTTGGTTTTTTGCCCTCATGATTGCCGCCACGGCCATGTCATGGCATCCACTATTTCCCTATTTACCTTTAACTTAAAGCCTAGGAGGTGACAAAATGAACGCTCAAGTTAGAAAGGTTTCCTCGCGTAAAATGCACGATATCGTCTGGATATTAGTGGGACTTTTTGGTTTATTTGCTATTACTTTTCCCCTAGCCATGTGGCGAGTGAGCAATATGGAAAAGTTTCAAGGTTCTCATGTGAAATCTTTTGTCGTAGAAGGAGAAAACGCTCCCCAATCTTCACAGCTTAAAACTAAATAAATCTCAGTTTTGGATAATCTGAGTTTTGGATAAGTCGAAACCCTGAGACTCAATCCGAATCTAAAACTCTGATTAACAGACAAAACTCTCCAAACTGTGAACAATTGCTAAGTAGGTAGGCGTTAAAAGTTGTCAGACACCCCCCTTATCAAGCTATCCATTAGTCACATCTTTCTTAACATAAAATTTGACAAAAAGAGAAAAGTGTGCAAGATGGCTCAAGGGGGTTCTATGGGGGGACTAATTTGATGAGATAGTTTCCAAGTCTGGCTGATATCATGTAACCTTCGCAGTCCCAACCAAATAGTTTTAACACCTGGTTCACTGTCACCTTTTCTACCTAAAAACCCCCCAAGAGAAGCAATCATTCTGACCGCTTCTCGAAAGGAGGGCGGCTTTTCAGGTGGCGGACTCTTTTTATGAATAGTGGCACACAAAGATTGCCATTCATGTTCTTCCAAAAAACTTTCACAACTCTCCTCTCCGTGTAAGCGTGCTTGATAGGTTAACCAGAGTAATCTCCAAGCTACAATTGAATAGGTAGCTAAGGCCATCTCAATTCTACGACCCGTTTCTAATTGCAGTTTTTCTAATCCACAACCACTTTTTAAAACAAAATGATAGCGTTCTATTAACCAGCGATAACTATACCAGCGCACACAGGTTATCGCTGATTCAAAGCTACTAATGTCTAGGCTAGTTAAGAGGAGCCAACTGATAGGATTAACTCCAGGACGCGGATTTTCTTCTTCAGCTAAAATTACCTGTAATTTGACCGGTTGACGAGGGTTCGCTTTCGAGTGATGCTTAGGTACTTGTATTTCAAAACTGGCAAATCTAACTGTTAGTTTAGCTAGTCTAGCCTCGTGATTAGGATTGCGTTTTACTTGCACATCTAGGCTACCACAGGCTTTTATTTCTCTGATGGATTGATGTAAATATTTAGGCTCTGGATGCCCTGACTTTTGCTTGTCTTCGAGATAGTTAACTTTTCGGTTATGAGTTCCTCGGATTAATAAATGAGAGTTAGGACTTCTTGATTGGGCAAATAAATCAAATATGTCTGCCTCACAATCTCCGATTGTTACTACTTGAATTTCTTCGGGTATTTGTTGTTGTGTTTCTGACAAAGAATCTAACCATCTTTGACTTTCTTTTTCTTCGGTTTCTCTTTTTTTGCGTTGCTTGGCAATCCCTAAATTCTTTTCTTCTCTTGCCCAGACATATTGATTAATCAGTCCTAAAGGTATTCCTTGCGGTGACACTCCTAAGGTGGTATGAACTTTGAGACCAAAGGATTTTTTATAATCTAGATAACCCATTCCTTTTTTGGCTTTTTGCGTCGTAAAGTCTAAACTTGTTGTGTCTTGCACTGCCAAAACTATTGGATGTTCTTTGATTCTTTCTACTGTACTTTTGGCTTGGGCGGCAATTATATCTGAGGGGTGAAAATAGGGGGAATTCCAAAAGTCGTAGGTGGCACTCGCTGCGGCTAGATTTCCCGAAGCTTGTGGCACACTTGTACTAGGTTGGCTGGCCAAGTTTTCTACGATACTGATTAACCTTTTCTTTCTTCTGGTGTCCCCTAGGTCTGCATACTGTAATTCTTGGGCTGCCCATTTCTCCATTTTTTTGCTTACCTCCACCTTAATTCCTTCTTTCAAAACTATACCTATCAATCGTTTCCCCTTTTTTTAAGTTTCTTCTCTTTTTGTTAAGAAAGATCTGACTAATGGATAGCTTAATAAGGGGGGCATCTGACAATTTTCAACACCTACTTACTTAGATAGCTGATGGCAAAAAAAAACAAAGCTGATAGTTAGTAACTAAAAAAAAGATGTATCTACTTGACAAAATCAAAAACGGAACCTTGGTATTGATCGGTTACTTATTATCGCCCCTGTGTTGGTGGAACGATCTAATTTTTAATCTGCCGATCGCCTACGGTTTCGGTCGTTTAATTGCTTGCTTGCACGCCGATTTTTTTCTACCAGCGGCCATGGTTGGTTATTGGTTATCTAATCTGGTGGGAATTTTGCTGATGCAGTTCGGAACGAAAGAATTAATCGGTGGAGAGAAAGAAGAACGCAATTGGCAAAAAGAATTAAGAAATGGATTACTTTCCTCGACAGTTTATACTTTAGTAATCCTAGCTTTGCTGCATTTTCAGGTTTTAGAAATGCCCCTGTTATCCTCGATCGCCACTTTTTCCCCGTGATTCCCAAAACTTACTTAAACAATAGCTTAATTTTCTTGGTTATCTTGTTAACATCGCTAACTTTTACGGATTTAGCGATCGCTATTCGCCAGCAGCCGCAAGGATTTGCTTGGGAAAAATCCCTGATGCTATCTATTCATCAAACTACTAATTTAAACCTAAATTTTTTGGCCATAAAACTAACGGGATTAGGTACTTATTGGGGAGTGGCCCCGATACTGACAATTTTACTGCTGATTTTTGCCCTAAAAAAATACTGGTATGGGTTCGCTTATATCCTTGTGACCATGGCGGGAGGTTGGGCTATTAGTTATAACCTCAAGATTTTTTTTCATCGAAATCGCCCGCAATTTTGGCAGTTATTTTATCCGTTACCCGATGATTTTGCCTTCCCTAGCGGTCATGCTTTATTTAGTTCCCTGTTAGTCATTTCTTTACTGATTTTATCTTGGAGAACGCACTGGTTTTTAGGGGTAGTTTTACTGGGGATTCCCTTCGTCTTGGTTATTGCTTGGACTCGTCTTTATTTAGGAGTTCACTTTCCTAGTGATATCCTTGCCTCTTGGCTTTTAGCGCTCGCTTGGTCTCTCCTAGTTCATCTCTGGTGGCAACAGTTATTAAAGACACCCAAGGCGATCAGGAAATAAGGAGAAATTAATAATTAGGGTTGGCTGAATATCAGTGAAAGCTTTGCTAGAAAATGGTTTAGGGACTTTTGTTTTCAAGAAAAGTGCCAAAGACAAACGTTGATAAATCGATCCGAGGGACTCAAAATCCTTGCACTGTCCAGAGGCGATTGCAAAGGGTTCCGCTTCTCAGTGTGCGAGGTTATTCTGTTATTCTGACTTCCCTTCCTGACTCCTGACTCCTGACTCCTGACTCCTGACTCCTGACTCCTAACCCCACCAACAAACTTTTTTAGCAAACCCTAATTAGTTGACCGACTTGCTGCCCAAAAAAAATATCACGTTATACCTAAATTTTTGGAGAAAGCTAATCAAAGCCCTATAGTAATTATCGTTTGATATTCGTCGCTGACACTGAATCATGAAACCAAAACTGCGTCAAGGGAAGGGTCTATCCCTGGGACGGTTTCAAAGCCGTCCCCTTGCTTTTCTCACTTTAGTTCTTCTCTGCATTTTAACCTTTACCTTAGCACCGTCATCGCCCCTGATGGCCACGTCTAAATCTGAGACTAAGATAGACTTTGTATCGCCGGTTTGGGTAGCACAAAATCTCAACGATCCGAAGTTAAAAATTCTCGATGTGCGGATTAATCCTTTGGAATATATCACCGGTCATTTACCGAAAGCGGTGAATATAGCCGACAATAATTTTCGTGGTCCAAACGGATTTTTGCCGGTTCAATATTGGCAAGAGGATAAAATTGGCAGCCTCTTTGCCGCTGCGGGAATCACTAATGGCGATCGAGTGGTAGTATATTCCGATGGTCGCGATGTCTTGGGGGCAACCATGGTCGCCTATTTACTAGAGCGATCTGGTTTCCGAGATGTGGCCGTCTTAGATGGTGGTTTTAAGGGTTATAAGGCTTCTGAACAGAAGGTAACGAAAGAATTCCCTAAATATCAACCAGGGAGCTTTACTGTCCGTGATAATCCCTCGATTCGGGTGACTTTGGCAGAAGTAGAGAAATTGATCGGCAAACCCGATGTGGTTTTTATCGATCCTAGACCGGAAGAACTTTTTCAGGGAAAACAGGATATCTGGCTGAGAAATGGTCATATTCCGGGGGCGAAAAATATACCCTGGCCGACTTTTACGGAAGCGAATAATCCCGATGAATCTCTGAAAAATCCCCATAAATTGAAATCTTTAGACGAAATCAGGAAGATTCTTGCCCAACGCAACATCAAGCCCTCGGATAATATTATTGTCAGTTGCAGCACGGGACGGGAAGCGACTTTACAGTATGTTGTCCTCAAACATCTGCTCGGTTATCCCAAGGTGCGAATTTATGAGGGTTCTTGGACAGAGTACAGTACCACAGATCTGCCCGTCGCTACTGGGCTAGAAAAAGCGGTCTGAAGTCAAGTTTGTCGGTCTATACTCGTTGTGTTTAACCATCTTGCCCAAGATGGTTTTTTTGTTGGGGTAGGTTCCCGAGGACGACCAAGTTAGACGGACGCAAAAAAACCTCGGCGCTCATCCCGAGGTGAATTTAGGAGATTTGAGCTTGTGTTGACGTGAAGTTGACGTAAATTAGCTAAGGGCGTTGATCACATAATCGATGTAGGAATTAGCTTCTACAGCAGCATCCCCACTTAATCCGTGATTGGTTTTGATGTATTTTAAGGCTTCGATATACCAGCTAGGAGATAGTTCAAAGGCACTATTAATTTCACTCAAACCGGCGACCAGATATTCATCGATCGGGCCTGTACCCCCTACCACGAGGGCATAGGTGATAATTCGGATATAGTAGCCGATATCGCGAACGCACTTGGATTTCCCCCGCTCATCGTAGGCATAGTTGGGCCCCTGGAGTTGGGTGGTGTAGGGAAATTTTTGATAGACAGCGTTGGCTGCTTCTTGGGCTAAACTGGGGGCCTTTTGGGCGAGGATTTTTACCGCTTCTAGGGTGATGGCGGCCTGACGGAAACGACCGAAGGCCACTTGTAATTCAGCACTGCTGAGAAAACGGCCTTGGGAATCGGCAGTAGCTACCGCTTCGGTTAAAGGTGTTTTGGTCATGGATGGAATTGCTCCTACAAAAGTTTAATCGGATTGAGATAAGAAAGTCACAGCATCAGGAAACTGCCGCCGCCGCTCGATCGAAGTAAGAAGCGACTTCTGCTAGTAAAGAACTGCAATCCCCACGAGTGATCCCGTTGGGATCGGCTGCTAGGGCAAGGGAAGCGTCTTTGAGCTTGAGAATTCCGGCCGCAACAGAAGCTCCCGGAACTCCCAGGGCGACGTAGGTTTCCCGGAGACCGTTCAAGGCGCGATCATCGAGGATGCTGGCATCGCCGGTGAAGGTGGCATAGGTAAGGGACTTCCAAAAAATAAACTATTCATTCTCAAGAATAATAATCATTCTCGGAGTGTGGGAGGTAGGGATCGATGGTTGCCCCCTCCTTCCAATTTTGTAGTAGAATTAATCCTGTACATTATTAATCAAGTTTTTCTTTTTAAGAATATATGGAATTAACTGATTCCCTCAAGAAATTGCTCAGTGAAACTGCACTTCAATTAAAAGGTGCAGCTAAAAGAAGATTCATGGCGCAAACAGTCTTAGAATTAGGCTATGGGGGACAAACCCTTGCTGCACAGGAGTTAGGCTGGAATCGAACTACTATTCGTAAAGGAATTAAAGAACTAAAAAGAGGCATTATTTGTGTTGATAATCATTCAGCTAAGGGGCGGAAAAAAGCAGAAGAACATTTACCTTTTCTATTGGAAAACATCAAAAATTTAGTGGATTCTCAAAGCCAAACTGACCCAAGTTTTAAAAGCCAAAGGCTTTATGTGAGACTGAGTGCGGCCGAAGTCCGAAAGCAATTAATCTCTAAATATGGGTACAGTGATGAGGATTTACCGAGCGAGGAAACTATTCGGGTTAAATTAAATAACTTAGGTTATCGTCTGAAAAGAGTCGCTAAAGTTTTACCTCAAAAAAAATTCCAGAAACCGAGGCAATCTTTGAGGAATTAGCTAACATTAATCGGGAAGCGGATGAAGACCCTACGATGTTACGTCTTAGTTTAGATGCCAAAGCCCGTGTTAATATTGGACTGTTTGATCGAGGAGGTAAAAATAGAATAACTGTCGAAACAAACGATCATGATTTTAATCCGAAAACAACCCTAACCCCTTACGGAATATTTATTCCAGAATTTGATGAGTTGTTTTTGTATTTCACTACCTCCACAGTCACCAGTGACTTTATTGTTGATATATTAGAGGATTTCTGGGAATCTGAAAAATCTCGTTTTGAGAAAATTAAAACTTTGATAATTAATCAAGATAATGGATCAGAAAATAATTCGAGACGAACTCAGTTTATGAAACGTATAGTTGAGTTTTCCCAAAAATATCAAGTTAATATACGTTTAGCTTACTATCCCCCCTACCATAGTAAATATAATCCTATTGAACGAACCTGGGCTGTGTTAGAAAACCATTGGAATGGGAGTATTTTAGATGAAATCGAAACAGCTTTGAAATTCGCCCAAACTATGACTTGGAAAGGAAAACACCCGATTGTTAAGTTGATTACTGAAACTTACGAAAAAGGAGTAAAGCTTACTAAAAAAGCCATGGAAAAAATCGAAGAAAAAATCGAACGTCTCACAGAATCAACGAATCAAGACTTTCCCGATTTGGGGCAATGGTTTATTGATATTTATTATGATAAGACCTAGTTTGTAGTTAACTAAGATGGTTAGCTAAAAACTGTATTTGATTCTTTAACTTGTCCTTGTTATACTCGAAAAAGCTCGGAAGTATAAAAGTTTATGCTGCTATTTTTTTTTCGGAAAAATAGGTTGTAATGGGAGACTCTTTGTTTTCCTAGACAAAAATAATTACTTTTTCAAAAAAACACTTTTCTATTTTTTTGTTGGGTATTTTATTCTCTGGAAGTCCCTAACGTAGCGCAGGATAATTTCCAAATCCCGCAAGCAGGCGGCCGCACGACGGTTTGTATAGGCGTTGCCACCGGGGGCAACTAAAACGGGCTGTTCTGAAAACAAACTACGCGCGGCATCGGTAACGATCGCAGAAGAATTACTGGAAAGACGATTGACCACATCCACGCGTTTATTACCATCTTTGACGAAGGCAATTAGGGCATTGACTTGATTCTCGCTCAGGTATTCCCCCCGGGTATCGGCCTGAGAAACGACTTTGGCAAAGGCATCTAACACCATAGTTTTCATCTCCTATAATGATGATTGGTTTCGGCAAAATATCGAGGTTGATTTCTCTGGCTTTTCTTTATTTTTTCCGATAAAGTATCTAGGAGTTTTTTTCTTGGAACTATACTATCGTCCTTGAAAAAAGTTTTACTCTCCCTTGACCAGATTTTTTTGTATATCGAGGAACAATTCTTGTTAATTGAATTTAGCGTTGATAGGCGCTTCCAGACATACTTCGTTTTTGCCATGAATTATTTTATAGACCATATTTACACCTTTATTTATTAAAAATTATTTCCTAAAAAAGCAGCAAAAAAATAATTTTTTAGGATAAATCTCAGAAAAGTTTTCTAAATGTGTAACCCTATACCAATAAAAAGTATCGCTATTTTCATCTCTCTAATAATTCCTTTAAGTTATTTAAAGAAATGTGCTTTTATATACTAATAATAATTAACTAAATTAAGAGAAATTTACCAAGATGATTTTACCGATTGTGCTTCGATATACAAAAAAAGTGGCAAGGCAAAAAAATCGACAGGGATAATCCCCGCCGACGTTGTGATCAGAGGTGCCAACACCAGCATTTTGCAGTGTACTCCGACTTAAAAAGTATTGTAAAACATCTTAAATACATATATAATCAAAAATAGCCAACAAGTATAAAGCAAGTGGGATTATGCCGATCGCAAGAGACATCACCCAATTGGTGGGACGGACACCCCTAGTTCAACTGAATCGAATCCCAGTGGCAGAGGGAGTAAAAGCCCGCATCGTCGTCAAACTGGAAAGTATGAACCCCGCCGCCTCGGTTAAGGATCGCATCGGTGTCAGTATGGTGGAGGACGCGGAAGCCGCCGGACTAATTCACCCCGATAAAACAATTCTGGTGGAACCCACTTCCGGTAATACCGGCATCGCCCTGGCCATGGTGGCGGCGGCCAAAGGCTATCGCTTAGTCCTGACTATGCCCGAAACCATGAGTTTAGAACGACGGGCAATGTTAAAAGCTTACGGGGCGCAATTAGAATTAACCCCGGGTAGCCAAGGCATGAAAGGAGCGATCGCCCGGGCCGAGGAAATAGTCGAAAATACCCCCAACGCTTATAGTTTGCAACAGTTCCGCAACCCAGCCAACCCGAAAATTCACCGAGAAACCACTGCCGAGGAAATCTGGGCCGATACCGATGGTCTGGTAGATATCGTTATCGGTGGCGTGGGAACCGGGGGAACCATTACCGGTATTGCCGAAACCATTAAACCCCGTCGTCCCCAATTTCAAGCGATCGCAGTTGAACCCTCTAATAGTCCCGTCTTATCGGGAGGACCACCCGGACCACACAAAATCCAAGGCATCGGGGCCGGTTTTATCCCGGCAATTTTCCGACCGGAATTAATCGATGAGGTGATTATCGTCGATGATACAGAGGCTTTCACCTACGCGCGACGGTTAGCTCGTCAGGAGGGACTACTATCGGGCATCTCGGCCGGGGCGGCTTTATGGGCGGCGATTCAGGTGGGCAAAAGACCCGAAAACGAAGATAAATTAATCGTCATGATTCAGCCTAGTTTCGGGGAACGTTACCTCAGCACGGCCCTGTTTAAAGACCTCGAAGATATCGACTAATAGGAAAATAAATTGATGGAATTTGCAACGAGGGCGATTCATGGGGGGCAAGAACCAGACTCTAGCCATGGTGCGGTAACGATTCCCATTGATCTCACTTCCACCTATAACACCAGCTTTACTACGATTATCGATCGGGATCGAGAATAGGAACGATTTAAAGCGGGATCTGGAAAAGGCTTTGATTGGTTAGGCGAAGTTTTTATCTCATTTGTTAGGTTAAGCAATGTTTTTTAACTCGGAAGATTGGCAAACGATTATTTTTCGGCTGAGTATGGCTATGGCCGTCGGCTGTCTGATTGGTTATAACCGACAGCGAGGCGGTCGTCCCGCCGGATTGAGAACTTTTATCATCGTTAGTCTCGGGGCTGCCATGTTTGTCATGATTCCCCTACAAGCGGAAGGAGATGTGGGTTATGCGTCTTCTAATGCTCTCAGTCGCACTATTCAGGGGGTCGCTTCTGGTGTCGGTTTTTTAGGGGCGGGAATCATCCTACAACAATCCCATCGGGAACTAAATAAGATACAAGTAAAAGGCTTGACTTCGGCGGCGACTATCTGGTTAGCAGCAGGATTAGGGGCCGCTTCTGGCTGCGGTTTATGGCAGATGGTTCTCGTGGGAACTTTTTTTACTCTCTCCACCCTCAGTGGCATTAAACGACTGAAGAAAAAACAACCCTTAGCCAAATATATTAAAGGTCGTAAGAAAATATCTCCGATTAATCAAGAAATAGACTCATCGGATAGTTCAGCATCTCATTAATAAAAAAAGCGATAAAAATTAGTTTTTTATTAAAAGAGCAAAAGCTTTTCTGTAATGGCTTTTGGTTCAAAAAGTTTATATTTTATCTAAAATTTATCGTTTAAAAAATATAATAAATTTTTTATAAAATTTTCTGTATATAAATAACATACAAGTATTTTGTATGATAACATTTAGATAGAGTAACTAATTTTTCTAAACAGGAGAAAATTAAATCATGATCAACCGAAATAAGAGCTTTAAAAGCCTCAAAAATCAAGTTTTCCAGCTGCTGATTTTCCTCTTAACTGTCACTTTGCTCCTAGGCGGAAGAGGAAATGCGATCGCCTTGCCGCTACTCCCCGAACCGTTGGCCGTCATCGACCGTGCCACGGCAACGGGTGGCACTGTGGTGGAACCAGTCAAGAAAAAAAATGAGGTTTCTAGCCCAAAAATTCTCGAAGATGCCCAAATTGCCTATGAAAAAGCCATCCAAGCGACAAAATCGGCTATCGATGACCTAAAGGCTCAACTAGCCGCTCCTTCTCTCGACAAGAAGATTATCGAAGCTCAACAGGACAACCTAGAGGACTTAGCGGATAATATTGACGATCTAGGGGAAAAAGTGAGTAAATTGACGAAAAAATTGACCAAATCCGGCGCTAAACTCAGTGAAACCCTGCAAAACAACCTTATTACCCTAGAAAATAGCCTCGTTAATACCTCCGAGACGATCGATATCTTAGCCGACGACACCGAACGACTCAAAGACAGTGCTTCCCCTTTCCTGAAAACTCGCGTAGAAAAGACCATCGACGCGGTTAAACAGACTCTACAGGAAAGCGATCGAGCTTGGCAAGAACTGATCTCCTCGGCCACCACGGAACTGGAGAAGACTAGCACCCCGAAATAAATAGGGCTTGCAAGGACATAAAATCAGTCTTTTTTGGGGTAATTATCGTTTTTACCCCAAAATCTTCGCAAAACGCCCTAAATCGTCTAAAAAGCTCCTTTCTCGACGGCCTTGTGCTTTTGACTAGCTAAGTACCTAATCAAAATTAATTACCAATCATGACGCTTACCTATCAACCACCAACCCCCCATCGCTGGCACTTTGATAATCGGGCGATTTTGCCCCTTAGAAACCCTAATTTCTGGAAAATCGAGAGTGGAGTCGTGAAAACCTCCACCTGGTTAGAAGATGGAACCCTGATCGTCTTGGGATTGTGGGGACCTGGCAATTTTGTTGGCAAAACCCTAGAGAGAGTCAATCCCTATCAAGTTGAGTGCATCACTCCTGTACAAGCAGTTTCCTTTTCCACAGTTGAGAGTTATCAAATGGCAGAAATTCTGCTGTCTCATCTTCAGCAAGCACAAGAACTAAGTATTATTCGTAGCTACAAACGTACTGATGTTATGGTCTTGAAATTACTGTCATGGTTAGGCAATCAATTTGGTAAACAAACCGGTACCGGACAATTAATTGATGTGCGTCTAACTCATCAGGATATCGCTGACTTATTAGGAACCACTAGAGTCACAATTACCCGCGCACTTAATCATCTTGAACAACAAGGGGCCGTGGAACGTCTTCCCGTCCATCGTCTTCTTTTACGAGAGGAGGAAATCTGGCACTACGAGATTTAGAATGGGAAGGATTATCTCTTTTTTCAATCTATGAATTGGTTAGTAGCCCTTTTAATTACTAGCGTGACGAGTTTTGTGGCCACAAATCTCGATGATCTGATGGTGCTAATGTTGTTTTTCTCGCGACTTAATGCTAATTTTCGACCTCGACACCTGATTATTGGTCAATACCTCGGTTTTACCCTGATTCTCCTAGCTAGTTCCCTCGGTTTACTATTTGGGTTACTGGTTTCTAAAGAATGGATTGGTCTATTAGGATTTATCCCTCTAATTATCGGCATTAAACAACTTTTGTCAAGGGAAAATGAGGATTATATTCAAGAAGTAAGAGAAGATGTTAATTATTCTAAAAATCGCTCCTTTTTTCCTCGTTTTCCCTCCCAAACCTATTACGTTGCTGCCGTGACCGTGGCTAATGGCGGTGATAATATTGGTATCTATACCTCTCTTTTTGCCAATAATTCCCCGATGCACGTCTTAATTATCATGATAATTTTTTATCTCATGATGGGGATTTGGTGCGCCCTAGCCTATTTTTTGATTACCCATCCCAGGATAGCTAAAGTGGTTACAAACTACGGACATAAAATTAGTCCTTTTATCTATATTTTTCTAGGGATTTATATATTAGTTGACAGCCAATTCTATCGTTTATTTTTAACCTATTAACCAAGAATGCCTAAAAAATTATCTTTCAGCTAAGTAGGTAGGTGTTAAAAGTTGTCAGACACCCCCCTTATCAAGGGGGGCAGGGGGGATCAGAGGCAAAATCTATCTTCAATTTAATTATAACTACTTACTTAGACCAAGTAATACTAACTCTTTAACCCTTACCATACCCCTAATTCCCTCCCCGATATTTATCTATGAGCTACATTGACCGGAATCAATTTTCTGCAACTTTCGACATCGCCATTATCGGGGGAGGATTTAGTGGCTCCCTGGTGACGGCGAACCTGTTACGCGACACGGGGACTCCATTATCGATCGCCCTGATCGAGCGCCGAAAACCCCTCGGTACGGGGATCGCCTACGGAACGCGAGACAGCGGCCACCTGCTCAATATTCCTGCGGGCAAAATGAGCGCCTTCGAGGACGATCCCGAACATTTCCTCCACTGGTTAGCAGATAACGGCTATCGATCGATCGATCCGGCCAGCTTCGTCCCGCGTCTAGTGTACGGCAAATACATCCGATCGATCCTAGAAGAAGCGCGGGACAACGCCATTGCCGATCACCGTCTGGAAACGTTTACCGATGCGGCGATCGATCTGGCACTCGACGGGGAAAAGGCAACGATTACCCTCAAAGGAGGCAAGAAAATCAGCGCCGCTAAAGTAGTTCTAGCGCTGGGCAATTTTCCCGCAACGGTTCCCCAACCCCTCGCGTCTCTCAATTCCCCCTATCTCCGCGACGCTTGGGAGACGGACACACTCGCCGATCTAAAACCTGACGGGACGGTGCTGCTCGTCGGTACGGGGTTAACGATGGTGGATATGGTGGTTTCCCTGGCACAAAGGGGATTCACGGGCAAAATCCACGCAGTTTCCCGTCATGGCCTGATCCCTCGATCGCACCGACCCACCGATCCCTATCCCCCGTTCCTCACCCTCGAAACCGCGCCCCAGACCACCCGGGGACTCCTAGGGCGAATTCGCGCCGAGGTAAAAACCGCCGAGAGTCAAGGTCACGACTGGCGGGCCGTTTTAAACGCCTTACGTCCGATATCTCAAGGTCTATGGCATTGTCTGCCGATAGGGGAACGCGCCAGATTTCTACGCCACCTGAAAGCCTATTGGGAGGTTCTTCGCCATCGCCTCGCCGACGAGATCGCCAGTATCCTCGATGAGGCTGTAGAATCGGGACAATTAACCTATCATGGGGGAAGAATTGAAACTGCCGAGGATAAAAACGGCTGTGTAGAGGTTACTATCCGTCAACGGGGAACGGGAAACCTCTTAAACCTAACCGTCGATCGAATCATTAACTGTACCGGCGCGAGTAACGATTACAGGACCATAACCGATCCCCTCGTCGTTCATCTTCGCCAACGGGGGTTAATCCGTCCCCATCCTTTGAATTGTGGTATCGAAACTGCGGACAACGGGGCGATTCTCAGGCCGGACGGTACGGCATCGCCAACCCTCTACACTTTGGGAAATCCCCGCAAAGGCGATCTCTGGGAAACCACCGCCATTCCCGAACTGCGTTTACAGGCGGCCGAACTGGCCTGGGATTTGTTGCGATCGCTGAAAGAGAGAATTTCTCTCCCCACGGCCTACTCGATCGCATTCCAGCCGGCAGCGCCGATTTTCCGCCAGCTTTTCGATAGGGAATCGAGTACCTACACCTATCTGATCGCTGATTCGGGTACGGGGGAGGCGATTTTAATCGATCCGGTCCTCGAACAGGTCGATCGCGATCGGCAGATTCTTTGGCAGTTGGGGTTAACTCTAGGCTACACGATGGAAACCCATGTCCACGCCGACCATATCACCGGAGCGCACCGCTTACGCGAGTTAACCAACTGTTCGATCCTCGTTCCCGAAAACGCGGAAGTGAGCGATATCGATGGTTATGTGCGCGATGGCGACCTCTGGACCGTGGCAGGTCAGCAGCTAAAAGCGATCGCCACTCCGGGCCACACCGATAGTCATATAGCCTATCTCATCGATGAAAAACGCCTATTAACGGGGGATGCACTCTTAATTCGCGGTTGCGGTCGTACCGATTTTCAGAACGGTTCGCCGGAAGTGCTATACAAGACGGTAACGGAGAAGTTATTCACCCTCCCCGACGATACGCTAGTTTACCCCTGTCACGATTATCTGGGAAGAACGGTCTCCTCGATCGGTGAGGAAAAGCGCTGGAATCCCCGTTTCGCCGGCCGCAATCGTCAGGATTTTATTCAGTTAATGAATAATCTCAATCTACCCTACCCCAAGAAGATGACCGCGGCCTTAAGTGCCAACGCACGGGGTGGTAAGGTGGTTTTCGTCATGGATTATCAGATATAAACGGGCAAGCGATTGATCGCCCCGTCGGTCCTGCGCTACACTGGATAACGAAACACTGGAGGAGTACAAGCCCATTCCTACTGCCGCGCAACAGCTAACCTGTTTTATTTTAAGTTATTGGGCAACGAAGATGTATTTGCCCGTTAATATTGTTCCGATTGACGAAAGAACGGGAAATATCTTTTTTCTCGCTGGGGAAGAGCAAGAAATTATTATTTTTAAAAATGGCGATTGGAGGTATGTATGATAAAACGCGAGTTTGAATCGATGAGTCGCGAGGAACTACGGAGTTATATTCTCGAACATAGAGAGGACGAGAGGGCCTTTCAAATTTATCTCGATCGGGTGACGGCCGAACCGGGAGAAATTTATCCCGCACCGCATTCGATCGAGGATTTAAGTCATTTTCCCGATCTCGTGACCAAAAATCGTCGCAATAAACAACAGAAAATATAAATTCAAAGCATAAAAGCCTATTAATAAAAGTCCTTTAAATGTCTATAATTATGTCCTTTAAATGTCTATAATTATGTCCTTGATTATCAGGCTTAATTGAAGAATCACTTTGTTTAGGTAACATTGATTCCGCCCAATTTTCTAGGCTTCTATCATATATCCGATCCTCGAACTCATGTAAAGATCGAACAATAGGAGGCATAGAAAGATTCAAATGATCGCAATAATCTGTAGATTTAACTATCGATTCAAAGACATTAGATGCTAGTAGTGCATCATAAAATGTAAGAATTAGTGGGATCACAGGTTTATCTTTTAGTTTAAGAGCTTTAATAGTTGATGATATTTGTTCTGTAGCACCATGAATTCTTCCCCACAAACTCGCCAATCCTTTGGGATTAAAACATACGCTTGTATCGGAAGACATTAAAGAATTTTTGCATTCAATAATAATATAAACATTAGGTAGAGTAATTAGAAAATCAGCCCTTTTGTCGTCAGAGCTTTGTGGATTTTCAACCTCTCTAATCTTTTCAAAACAGTTAGGTGCGATTATAGGTAATAAAACGTTAGCGAGATATTGTTCAAAAGCTTGATCCAAAATCTTATTAGATGGAAGATGCTTGCATGTTATATTCCAAGAAGATTCCATTAATGAACACGCGTCTGGCAAACAATATTTATCTTGACCCAGATCAATAAAAGGATAATCGAGAAAAGAATTATAAAAGAAAGGATGATATACTTCACTTGTATTATTTAACCTTTCTGTAACTATATTACGGAATGAGTCACGATCACTCGAACTAAAAACTCGACTATTTAAACGAACAAAAATCCTTAGATTTTCTTCGGTATAACCTTTAGATTTCAGTTCGTCATCAAAATCTATACTTTTTTTAAAATCTAGTACACCTCGAAATCTCGTTTTCAAAAAACATCCGATGCTAGACATAAACTGAACAAAATAAAATTCATGATTTAATTTAGTGGAGGATTCAAAAAAATTTATAGTATTTAAGTCTATAGAATTTAGAATTTCAAAAACCTTCATAGTTCGTTGTACACGAGCAAGTTGTACAAGAGCAAGGGGGGTCCAAAATCCAGAATTTTGAAAAAGTGCCTGACGCTGTAAGAAAAGATGGCCTCCATTTTTGCCTATTAGTTCTTTGGTGAAAATATCACTTAGAAGCAATTTCCAGTTACGAACAGTTTTGTAATTCTCTCGCTCCCAAGTATGTAAATCATTAAAGATATATTCTGCTTCCGTATCTAGGAGGGTTTTATCTGAAATGGTATGATTAGCAAAATTGGACAAGACATCAATGAGACTTTCAAATTCTTGAAAAGTAATCGCTTGATTACGGTAAGGATTTCCTGCACTCGCAAGCAAGATCAAGCGTAAAGCATAATTTCGTCTGGAATTTTTTTTTACCCGTCCTAGACGCGATATTCGAGGTCCCCCATTTTGCCATTCTTGCCAACATACACTTGTACCAACTTCTACAAACGAGTTAGAGTTATAACGACGGAGATATTCACGAAGCTCTTTGATACTTTTAAATTCCATTGAACGAGTTCGGGGAGTTAATACGAACGATTAAAGCAAACTTCCTTTCTCTAATTTTAACAAGATTTCCTCTCAAACATCCCGATCGCCTCCAGCGCAGCAACGCCGATCGCTCTCTACCCCACCATCCCCAACCCGCGACCATTTCCCATTTCCCACCCATTCCCGAAAGTGACGAGAAGATCATTCAACGCATCCATATCGCCATCCATTAAAAACGCATCGTGACCGTGCGGCGATCGCAACCAAAATAATTCAGAATTGGGGATATATTTCGCCAATTCCTCTTGTTCTACGGGAGGATAAAGAAGATCCGAATCGATCGCCACGATCGCCGTCGGTTGTTGAATCGACTGTAAAACCGATTCGTAACTCCTTCCCGTCCGGGTGACATCATGACGATCCATCGCCCTACTTAAGGTGATATAAGCATTGGCATCAAAACGTTCGACTAACTTTTTCCCCTGATATTCTAAATAGCGGGCGATCGTGAACTCTCCCCCCTCCCCGTACTCGCGGCCGAAACGTTCCTCAAAACTGGAGTGCGATCGGTAGGTAGTCATCGCCATCATCCGAGCTGCCGATAAACCCCGGGCCGGAGGGCGATTGATCGCATAATTTCCCCCTTGCCAATCTGGATCAGCGTAGATCGCTCCCCTTTGAGCCTCTCCTAGTGCGATACACCAGGCCGAATGTCGTCCCGAAGCCGCAATCACAGCGATCGATCGCGTCCTCTCTGGGTACAGTAGCGCCCATTCCAAAACCTGCATCCCTCCCAAGGAACCCCCGATCACCAACCGCAAAGACTCGATCCCCAACGCATCCATCAACACCCCTTGCAGGTGAACCAGATCCCGAATGGTGATCTCCGGGAAAGTCGGACCGTAGGGTTTACCGGTACGGGGATCGATCGAAGTGGTGCCGGTTGTCCCGTAGCAACTGCCGAGAATATTGCTACAGACAATAAAATCCCGGGTCGGATCGAGAACGCTTCCGGTTCCTAACAAAGGTTCCCACCAAGCTTCTACGTCGGCCGATCCCGTGAAGGCATGACAGACAATAACCCCGTTATCCCGCTTGTTATTCAAAATTCCCCAGGTTCGATAGGCGATCCGCACCCTTTCGAGAACCGCCCCCGATTCGAGAACAAAAGGATGCAGTGGGGAATAGAAACGGGTTTCCGGGGAGATCAAGTCTAGGCGATCCATGGGCGGGGTGGTGGGTTATAAACTCTGGAAAGTTTGCTGGAAATCCTCGATAATATCGTCAATATGTTCCAAACCCACGGAAACGCGGATTAATTCGGGCGTTACTCCCGCCGATCGCTGTTCTTCCTCGTTTAACTGCTGGTGAGTCGTGGAGGCGGGATGGATAACCAGGGTTTTTGCGTCGCCCACATTGGCGAGATGACTGGCCAGTTTCACCCGGTTGATAAAATTCCGCCCGGCCTCGAAACCGCCCCGAATCCCGAAGGCTAAAACCCCGCCGAAGCCGTGTTTTAGGTACTTCTTCGCCCGTTCGTGGTAAGGATGTTCCGGTAATCCGGGATAGTCCACCCATTGCACCTGTGGCTGTTCTTTGAGCCAGTTCGCCAGGGACAAGGCGTTGGATACATGACGATCGACCCGTAGGGAGAGGGTTTCCAATCCCTGTAGCAGTAAAAATGCGTTAAACGGACTCAAGGCTGGTCCGAAGTCCCGCAATCCCTCCACCCGGGCCCGGATAATAAAGGCGATATTGCCCAAAGGGCCGGACGGTCCGAACACCTCGTAGAAATTCAACCCGTGATAACCCGGCGCGGGTTCGGTAAACTGGGGAAATTTGCCGTTTCCCCAGTCGAATTTCCCCGAATCGACGATTACTCCGCCGATGGAAGTGCCGTGACCGCCGATCCATTTGGTGGCCGATTGCACCACGATATCGGCCCCCTGTTCGATCGGGCGACAGAGATAGCCGCCGCAACCGAAGGTATTATCGACGATCAGGGGAATGCCGTTCTCGTGGGCGATATGGGCCAGGGCGGCAAAATCGGGAATATTAAATCGGGGATTGCCGATCGTCTCGACGTATAAGGCTTTAGTGCGATCATCGATCGCCGCTCGAAAAGCCTCGGCCTCATCGCCATCGACGAACTTGACATTTATTCCTAAACGTGGTAGGGAGACTTTGAACTGATTATAGGTTCCGCCGTAGAGGTAGCTAGTGGAAACGATATTATCCCCCGCACCGGCAATATTAGCGATCGCTAATATTGCGCCGCCTGACCGCTAGAGGTGGCCAGGGCCGCCGCACCCCCTTCTAAAGCGGCGATCCGCTTCTCGAAGACATCGGTGGTCGGGTTCATGATCCTGGTGTAGATGTTACCGAACTCTTCTAGGGCAAACAGTCGGGCCCCGTGGTCGGCATCGTTGAAAACGTAGGAGGTGGTTTGATAGATGGGAACGGCGCGGGCCTTAGTTCCGGGGGCAGGTTCTTGGCCGGCGTGTACTTGCAGCGTCTCGAAACGGTAACGGTCAGACATAGGCGATCGGGGAGGAAAATAAAGGGGAAATTCCTCGATTTGTGCGATCGAGGACAAGGGGTGATTAAATTACCTCCTTAGGGGATGGAATGGGTACAGTGGGCTTATCTGCTTACTGTATTTTCCTATCATAGCCATCTTCTGCGAGTCAATTTATTGAGATATCCTTTATACAAAATATCTTTTATACCGAAACTGGATTGTGTTAGGGTAATTGCTACACAAGAAAGTACCAGCTAGACTGGTGGAATGAGAATGTACCATTTAGACCAAAGGAAATTTTGTTATAATTGCTTCTGGATAACCCCGATTCCTTTCTTGGATAAATAAATGCCTTTTTGACCAAATTTCTGACTAAACCTAACGAGATGCTCGTTTAAATTTATGATTGCTAAAACATTTAATCGGCGACTAGGATAACTATAAATATAGCGTTTCCCAATCTCATGAGGTACACCAAAATCTTAACTCCTGACTACTCAAAACCTAAGACTCTGTACCTCACAACTATGGGAATTGCTATAGACAGTATTACCTATATTTTGCCAGCCAGAAGGGAAAAAAATAACGAGACTAAATCTTCATTTTCTAGTTGCTGAAATTCTTCTAGATAAAAATATCACTAATTATGAAGATAAAATCAGCCCTTTTATTTATTTTTAAACCTATCCTATAAACTATCTCTATTCTCAATTAAGATGCTCAAAATTCGCCTTTTAGCTAGACCAAGTAATCTCTTTTTTTTGTTATTAATTTTGGCGATTATTTTTAATCCTTTCGTGATTGTCAATGCGGGAGAAAGAGGGGTTTTAATGGTTTTTGGTCAAGTACAGGAGAAAATACTTAATGAGGGTATTCACGGGATTATTCCCGTTGTTAACACGGTAAAAAAACTAAGTGTGAGAATCCAAAAACAACAGATAGCGGCCGAAGCTTCCTCCAAAGACCTACAGGAAGTATTTACCGATGTAGCCCTGAATTGGCATATTTTAGCATCAGAAGTTAATACTATTTTTCAACAAATTGGCGATGAAGCGGCTGTCATCGAACGAGTGATCGATCCAGCAGTGGAGGAAATTCTTAAGGCAGTTATGGCTAAATATACCGCCGAAGAATTAATTACTAAACGGGAGGAGGTGAAAGGGGAAGTAGATATTCGTTTGAGCGAAAGACTGAAAAATTATCATATCGGTGTCGATGATATTTCTTTGGTTCATGTCAACTTTTCCGATCGCTTTACCGATGCGGTGGAAGCCAAACAAATTGCCGAACAGGAAGCCAAAAAAGCCGGTTTTATGGTGCTGAAAGCTCTGAAAGAATCGGAAGTGAAAATCAATCTGGCTAAAGGAGAGGCGGAAGCTCATCGCATTCTCCAAGATTCCTTAAGTCCAGAAGTTTTACAGAACAAAGCGATCGAAAGATGGGACGGTAAACTTCCCCTATTTATGGATGATAATCTGCTTAAGTCCCTTGAATTGGTTAAAGATAAGCGAAAAACTAGATGATAAAAACAATTTATTAAAACCAGAAAAAAGAATACTTGATTTTATTGAATTTCACTGCGAGGAACTCCTCTATGCTGTTTAAATCCCGAAAGA
Source organism: Microcystis protocystis FBCC-A270 (assembly GCF_050500235.1). NCBI lineage: Bacteria > Bacillati > Cyanobacteriota > Cyanophyceae > Chroococcales > Microcystaceae > Microcystis > Microcystis protocystis. The sequence continues at coordinate 2,011,989 of NZ_CP191407.1, read as the reverse complement.
CAAAGCAGAAATTTAACCCCGATTACTGGCGAGATCATTCGGCCAACGAACGCACCTATCTGTCTTGGATGCGTGCCTCGATCGCTTTGATGGGTTTTGGTCTGGTCATTTTGCGTTTACGGACAGCATCTTTGTCATCTCTAGGACTAGGTTGGTTGTTGGGTTTTGTCTTCGCTATGGTGGGATTATTAACCGTTGTCATCGCCACGCGCCGATATTTTCTCATCCGGCGGGCGATCGATAGTAATAGCTACGAACCTGCTCAAGTCTGGATTATTTGCTTTAGTATAGCGATCTCTGGTCTCGGGTCAGGAATTCTCTATTTTGTCGCCACCAGTCCCGATAGCGGTGGGGTAGAAAGCATCGTTTTCGATTAAAACCCCATCCTCGCAGGGAGCGGGATGGGGAAAAAATTGCTCGATACAGGTGGTAAAATCCAGATAACTACTTAAAATTGCCCATTTTCCGACCTTTCCCAGGAAGGGGCGAAAGGTGGACAAATCAAAGGACAGGCACGCCAATGACTGTGAACAGGGACTCCCAAGCGTTGACAATAGCCATTTCCTCTCCCCTGAAACTTATAAAACCGACAGTAACGACAGGTAGAGGAACAAGTAGCAACTTTCGGGAGAGGATTTCCCGTGGTTTCGATCGCTGTTAGTTTTGGGGATAGGGTGGAAATGGTGTCTAGCATGGAAGTCTCCAAGGCTAACGGGGTTCACTAGCGACTCTTACCGTACCTAGTCCCAAATTATGTCACAGTTGCCCATCCTCCCGGAGTATAACGATTGACACGCTCCTAAAAAATTGAGAAAATCCCTTGCTGCCAGACCCATTTCACCACAACACGCTTAGAACCCACATTCCGCACCCTAAGTAGATCTCTTGCAAAAGTAATCAAGATATATCCTTTTGTCGGTAACGAAGTTCGTAATTGTAGATACCAGCAATCAAATTCAATCTCAGACCAAATCGCCGTCTGCGATTTCTGTATCTTGATGAAAGTATCCGAAATATTTTGAGACGACGATGAATATGTTCTATAACTATACGCCGTTGTGATAACTGACGATTGGCTTTTTTTTGCTCTTTACTTAGTTTTTCTTTTTTCTTTTTTTTATGAGGAATTTGACTGTTTTGATGGAGCTTCTGAATTCCTTGATAGCCTTTATCCCCTAATATTTCTATTTTCTTATTTAACCTTATTTTGCTCTCTTTCCACAGTCGAAAATCATGGACTCTTCCTTTCTCACAACGGACACAGATTACCTGCTCGCTTTTTTGGTCGCAACGCGCTCGCTGCGCGAGATCGGCAACGACTTGCGACTTTAATGTGTGGTATCCCTGCTTGCCACTATAGCATGATTTCTGTTTTTTTTGGGTCTTTCTATCTCCTGTTCTGACACATCCACCACTATTACTTCTATTTCACTATTACTTTCTAAGAGGGCTTTTTTTTCGGTAGATTAAACAGACCTGATTTGATGAGAATATTCTCTACTTTCCTAACAATTATATACGCCGTTGCTTCGTTAATACCCCAACTATTTCCCAGATGAAAATAGGTGCGATATTCTCGCCAATATTCTAGTGTTATTAGTAGTTGGTCTTCCGTACTCAATTTGCTAGGTCTACCTGTCTTTTTTTGCCAAACTTTTTCTGCCTTTAGGACTGTTACCATATCCTTAAATGTATCTGGATACACGCCACACAAGCGTTTGAACTCTGTTAGCTTTAAAGTTTTTACTTGTTCGTAAGTCATCTTTCAATCTTAACTCTTGGACTATTTTATCCTATTTTGTCTAGACTTATGCAAGAGATCTTATCAAGCACGCTTACACGGAGAGGAGAGTTGTGAAAGTTTTTTGGAAGAACATGAATGGCAATCTTTGTGTGCCACTATTCATAAAAAGAGTCCGCCCCCTGAAAAGCCGCCCTCCTTTCGAGAAGCGGTCAGAATGATTGCTTCTCTTGGGGGGTTTTTAGGTAGAAAAGGCGACGGTGAACCTGGTGTTAAAACTATTTGGTTGGGACTGCGAAGGTTACATGATATCAGCCAGACTTGGAAACTATCTCATCAAATTAGTCCCCCCATAGAACCTCCTTGAGCCATCTTGCACACTTTTCTCTTTTTGTCAAATTTTATGTTAAGAAAGATGTGACTAATGGATAGCCTTATCAAGGGGGCAGGGGGGATCGAACCTAAAATCCATTTTTAATTTAATTATAACCAGCTACTTAGGGTTTGCTGAAAAAGTTTTTCGTGGGGGCAGGGTGTGGGGTGTGGGGTTTTACCGATTTTCAGGTGGTCAACTACCTAATACCAATTCTCTAAATGCCAACTACAGATAGAGCATCCAGGATATAACCTCGTTCAACAATTGAAACAATTACCTCTTTGTTCATTTCTTCGAGTCGTTGACCAATTAACAAACGTAATTCCTCTAAGTCTCTAGGTAGTTTCCATCTCAATCCTTTTTTTAGATATTGCCAAATCTGTTCAATTGGATTAGATTCTGGGCAATGTGGTGGCTGAAACATGAGAATAATGTTGTCAGGTATTTTCAAGTTTTTTGCCTTATGAAACCTGCCATTATCTAACTGTATTATCAAAATACTATCGGCAAAATATTCAGAAACTAATTCTAAAAATATTTGAAAACATTGACTGTTTAAATGAGTGAATTCGTAAAAAAAATGCTCTCCTGTCTTCGGCTCTACCACCCCATAGATATAGGTCGCTTGAAATTGACCCTGCACTTTCCCGTAAGGTTTTACCCCTTTTGCTGTTATTTTTCTCCCGCTGATTGTTTTCAGTCCCAGACGAGTTTCATCTTCACATAAAAAGCGAATTTTTTCTGTATTACTCATCATTGTTATCGCCACCCAACTCAGCATTGCCAAATTTTCTAGGAGGTTTTTTTTAAAATCCTCTAACCTTTCTTCTGATTGTTCTAGGCTTTTGGGTCTGGCTATTTTTGGAGACGCTTTTAGCCGATAATACTGACAGGGGGACAAGCAAGCTGAAAAGCTTATGTAACATAAAATACAGACACAGACTCCAAAAAAAGATAAGTCATATTTACCATATATGACCTAAATAACGAAAATGATAAGTGAACTATACCAGAAAGTGTTAGAAAATGAACTGGGACGAGCCAGATATCTACTGTTGTTAATGATAGTTGGAACCTTGCAAATACTAAAGCAAGCTAAGTTAGAGATATTAGCTGAAGCCTTACCAATACCAATCCTGTTTGAGAGTCGGAGAAAAAAACTAAAAAGATTTTTAAAGCTGGAAATTCTGAATATTGAAAAAATCTGGTTTCTCTGCTTAAAAGAGATGTTAAAACAGCAGGAGAGATTCACAATAAAAGGATTAGTATATATTGCCATAGACCGAACGAGTTGGGGAGCAATAAATATCTTGATGGTGAGTCTAATTTATGACAAGAGAGCCATCCCAATCTATTGGGAGATATTAGATAAAAAAGGAAGTAGTAATCTCGAAGAACAGCAGCGAGTATTAGAAAAAACATTGACCGTGCTATCAGGTCATAAAATAGTGGTGTTAGGAGATAGAGAATTTTGCTCGGTCAGTCTTGGAAAGTGGCTTCATAAGCAGAGTTTATACTTTTGCTTAAGACAAAAACAAAGTACAAATGTCAAGACAAAAGAAGGAATTTATCAAGAAATGAGAGAGTTAGATTTAAGTCCAGGAACTCAACTATTTTTGAATGATGTCAATATTACAAAAGAGCAGGGATTTTTCCAGTTTAACTTAGCTGGTAAGTGGAAAAAAACCTATGGGGGTTTTCAAACAAAAGAACCTTGGTATATTCTGACAAATTTTGGGGATTTAGAGACGGCAATAATTGCCTATCAAAAAAGATTTGATATTGAGGAGATGTTCCGAGATTTTAAGTCGGGAGGCTATAGCTTAGAAGGTTCTCAATTAGCACCGCAATACTTATCAAAGCTGATAATTGTTATAGCTATCGCCTATACAAGTGCCACACTGCAAGGTAAAAAAATTAAGGATATGGGAATCCAAAAATATGTTACAAGACCTGAAAAAAGATATAAAGGTCAACGCAGACACAGCAGTTTTTATGTGGGTCAACATCTCTATCATTGGCTCCAGCTACATCAAATGTTCCAAAAAAATATAGAAGAGCTAATGCAAATTAGCCGCTATCGGTTGAAGGATTACATCAAAGGACAAAGAGCGATATCGCTTGCCCTATCTACCTTCTAGCTCGCTTGTCCCCCTCTCAGCTAAAAGCGTCTCCAAAAATAGCCAGACCCAAAAGCCTAGAACAATCAGAAGAAAGGTTAGAGGATTTTAAAAAAAACCTCCTAGAAAATTTGGCAATGCTGAGTTGGGTGGCGATAACAATGATGAGTAATACAGGAAAAATTCGCTTTTTATGTGAAGATGAAACTCGTCTGGGACTGAAAACAATCAGCGGGTGAAAAATAACAGCAAAAGGGGTAAAACCTTACGGGAAAGTGCAGGGTCAATTTCAAGCAACCTATATCTATGGGGTGGTAGAGCCGAAGACAGGAGAGCATTTTTTTTACGAATTCACTCATTTAAACAGTCAATGTTTTCAAATATTTTTAGAATTAGTTTCTGAATATTTTGCCGATAGTATTTTGATAATACAGTTAGATAATGGCAGGTTTCATAAGGCAAAAAACCTGAAAATACCTGATAACATTATTCTCATGTTTCAGCCACCACATTGCCCAGAATCTAATCCAATTGAACAGATTTGGCAATATCTAAAAAAAGGATTGAGATGGAAACTACCTAGAGACTTAGAGGAATTACGTTTGTTAATTGGTCAACGACTCGAAGAAATGAACAAAGAGGTAATTGTTTCAATTGTTGAACGAGGTTATATCCTGGATGCTCTATCTGTAGTTGGCATTTAGAGAATTGGTATTAGGTTTTTTCTGCCCACTGAGGAACTTTTCTTGGTCTTCCTGTACTGACTTTTTTAGACAATAATTTTTCGAGTCCTCCTTGACGATATTTTCCTAACCAATCTTGTACAGTGACTCTATTTCTTCCTAGCATTTCCGCGGCTTCTGTCACCGTTTTTGCCTTTTTTGTCTTTAACAAGTACAATACTTGTATTCTTTCTTTTCCTGAACCAGTTTTTTCTTTTCTAAGCAGTTCCTTGAGTTCTGCTTCACTTTCAGATATTTCTATCTTATAAACTCCTGCCATATTTTTCCTTTAACTCTTGTATATTGAGAGAGGTGGTAGACCGTCCCAACCTTGGTCGGAAAAGACCGCTTCGTAGCAAGGGTCACCACCATAATCTCCCTGACAAAACTCGAACAGTCGCCGGGGTCGTGGCGAAAACAATCAATTGTTAAGCTAAGAGACCGTATCGGGCAAGGATGAGTAAAATCAAGGGGATGCTCTCCAAAATAACCATTAATCCCGCCAATTTCTCAGGTTCAATCATGGAAAATATCTCTCAATGGGTAGGCATTGACATTAGTAAAGCGACCCTAGTAGAGCATCAATTTTGTTTTGAGGGATAAAAAAAGAGCTAATCTGGAAGAAGTTATCCAACTTCAGACAAAAAAATGCCGAAGAAAAAATATATTGTAGATATAACAGACTCCGAAAGAACTGAACTCGAGCAGCTAACCAAGAAAGGAAAAATAGCAGCTTACAAAATGAACCATGCCAGAATACTACTTTTAGCAGACGTCAATCAACAGGAAGGTGGTTGGACTGACTCGAAAATTAGTGAAGCCTTAAATGTTGCTCAAGCCACCATTGAGAGAGTACGACAAAGATTTGTCGAGTCAGGAATTGAATCATCATTAATTCGAAAAAAGCAAGAACATCGCCGTGCCAAAATTATCGATGGGGAAAAGGAAGCATATCTGATTGCCATCGCTTGTAGTGAAACACCAACGGGACGAGCAAAATGGACACTTCAAATGCTGGCAGATAAAATGGTCGAACTTGAATATGTGGAAAAAATATCACGAGAAACCATCAGAAAAACCTTAAAAAAAATGAATTGAAACCATGGCTGAATCAATCATGGGTCATTCCCCCAAAAGAATCAGCGGAGTTTGTCTGTGCCATGGAAGATGTCTTGGATATTTATCATAGTGAGTATGACCAGCAAAATCCCTGGCTGTGTTTTGATGAGATTTGTAAACAATTAGTCAAAGAAACAAAAGAGAAAATACCAGCCGAACCGAGAGAACCAGAAAGGTATGACTATCAATATGAGCATAATGGTGTAGCCAATATGTTTATGTTTTTTGAACCATTACAAGGTGGGCGACATGTAGAAGTTACACAACAAAGGACGGCGAGCGATTATGCACACCAAATGAAATATTTGGTTGATGAGCGTTATCCGGATGCCCAGAAAATTAGAGTAATTCAAGACAACTTAAATACTCATGTAAAAGCCTCATTATATAAAGCCTTTGAACCAGAAGAGGCCAAGAGAATTTTAGATAAACTCGAATTTCATTACACTCCCAAACATGGCAGCTGGTTAAATATGGCAGAAATTGAGTTGAGCGTTTTGAATCGTCAATGTCTCGATCGTCGTATCCCAGACATGGATAGTTTAAAACAAGAAATTAAGGCATGGGAAGAAAATCGAAATGAAAAGTCAAATTCAGTTGACTGGAGATTTACTACTGCTGATGCTCGTATTAAATTAAAAAAACTCTATCCCTCAATTCAAACTTGACAGACTACTAGATGTTTACCTCCGTCCCCTCGGTAAAGCGATGAAAGTTGCTAACACAAAGGAGGACATATCTAAACTGGTCGAAACCCTAAAATCCTACACTGTCAACCTCATCGTTCTGGAAGCGACAGGAGGTTTAGAAACTGAACTGGTGATTCAATTACAAGAAGCGGATTTACCTGTAGCCTTAATCAATCCCCGTCAAGGAAGAGACTTTGCTAAAGCCACTGGTAAATTAGCCAAAACCGATGCCATTGACGCTCAAATCTTAGCTCATTTTGGCGAAGCAATGCAACCGCAAATATTAGCGGTTGAGTCGGAAGAATCTCGTCAATTGGGCGACTTAATTAGTCGTCGCCGGCAACTTGTCGAGATGCGGACTGCCGAAAAAAACCGACGGGAACGCGCTCGCGGTAAAGCTTTGGTCGATATCGAAGCCCATCTTGAGTATCTCGATAACTGCCTCGAAAAACTCAATCAAGAAATTGAGGAATTGACCCAAGCTAACCAACAATAGAACTCTTGCAAATTAATTATATGTTATAATGATGGGTTAACTAATTTTCCCCAAAAAATTAGTTAATCAGTACATTCGTCCTGAATGAAAACTTGAAGTTTAACTTTTAACTCAAAACTCTTTAGAGCTGCTTTAATTTGGTTATCAAAACCTCTTTATTTAAGCGGCACAAACTATCTCAATTATAAAAATTGAGAATAAATTCTCCTTGACTTGATTAATCTTTAGGCAACTTTTAAGAAGCTGCTATACCTATCCCTAACTCACAGTTATAAATAGCCGCCAACAAGTTAACTCTTAAACTATATCTTCGACGACGATTCCGATATTTACAGGATAAGATTTTAAAGATTTTGAGTTTCCTATTTATATGTTCAATGATAATCCTTTCTTTGGCTAAAGCCTTGTTATACTCTTTTTCTAACTCTGTTAATTTTCTATTTTTCGATTTCTTTTTCGGTGTATAACTATTACTATGGTATGCAGCTATTCCCTGATAACCACTGTCTTCTATGCTGGTAGTTAAAGGATGAAAACGAACTCGACTTTTTTTAAATAAACTAAAATCATGACCTCTACCTTTCCCACAGAAGACACAGATAATTTCCTCTGTATTTTGATCAGCTACTAATTGGGATTTTAAAGTATGATAACCTCTTTTACCCGAAAAAAAATCTTTCTGTTTCTTTTGGGGGCGTTCAATGGGAGTTTCCGTTACATCCATTACCGTTATGACCGGTATCTCTGCTTGATTGAGTAAAGCTTTTTTTCCTTTTAAACGGAAGTTTCCCGATTGTAAAAGCATTTTTTCCGTCTTATTTACAATCCGACATATAGTTGATTCTGATAGTTCCCAGCTTGTACCAATGTGAAAATATGTTCTATATTCTCGCCAATATTCTAACGTTACTAAAACTTGTTCTTCTATAGATAGTTTAGGTTTCGGTCTCCTTTTAGATGGTGAATTAGAGTCGGCTTCAACACTTTTTACTGATTCTACCATCTTTCTATATGTTTGTTTGTACACACCGAAACGGCGTTTGAATTGTTCATCTGATAAGTTTTGATAATCCATAATTTTGCTAATAAACATAGCAAAATTATAGATGATTTCCTGACCTAAGATCACATTTTATTCTTTTTTCCACTTCAATCTAAGAATTGAGAAAAAAGCAAAACCTTATATTATACCATAAAAAAATTATGCAAGAGGTCTAATGGCTCGAGAAAGTCAATTTACTCAAAACCGTGCCGGGGATTGGTCAAGTAATTTCTACTACTCTCGTCTCCGACTTACCAGAACTCGGTCAATTAACCGCCAAACAAATCTCTCGCTTAGTCGGTGTCGCACCGATTAATCATGATAGTGGTCAACATAAAGGTAAGCGAATGATTCAGGGAGGTCGCGCTCAGATTCGGGCGACTCTTTACATGGGAGCGGTGGTAGCTATGCGTCATAATCCGGTGATTAAAACCTTTTACGAACGCCTAGTCGGACGAGGTAAATCAAAAAAACTGGCTCTGACTGCTTGTGTGCGGAAAATCTTAGTTATTCTTAATGCAATGGTTCGCCAAAATCAGCCTTGGCAGCTTGCTGACAATTTACCACCTTGTTCCTAGAGATTCACACTTTTTGTTATCTCTGATCAAGGGTTGCGCTTGCTTTGGTTTAACCTGAGCGACTTAGTTTTTGCTGCGCTTTTTTCTGGCTTGAGATTTTAGGTTCGACAGCAACTCCTTGATTGTTTTTTGAGTTACCCCTTGACAATCAAGACAGTCGCTTGTATTTCTATCAATTGCCAGCCAAATATAGACCTTTATCGTCTTAGAAAAAACAAAAGACCACATTTCATCACATTCTATAACCAATTTACCTTTTGGTTTGTCCGAAACCTTTATTTGACGGGGGACAGCCGCCAGTTTATTGTTGACATAATTTTGTAACCATGACCAACTTACCCCTGTTACTCTAGCAATTCCTCGTAAGGAAATTCGTTCGAGCAAGAGTTTATCAATTAATTGTTTGGTTTCGTCAGAGACGGTTTTATTAGTGGGATTGATCACAAACTGACGACCACATTCTTTACATTAGACCTCTTGCATAATTTTTTTATGGTATAATATAAGGTTTTGCTTTTTTCTCAATTCTTAGATTGAAGTGGAAAAAAGAATAAAATGTGATCTTAGGTCAGGAAATCATCTATAATTTTGCTATGTTTATTAGCAAAATTATGGATTATCAAAACTTATCAGATGAACAATTCAAACGCCGTTTCGGTGTGTACAAACAAACATATAGAAAGATGGTAGAATCAGTAAAAAGTGTTGAAGCCGACTCTAATTCACCATCTAAAAGGGGACCGAAACCTAAACTATCTATAGAAGAACAAGTTTTAGTAACGTTAGAATATTGGCGAGAATATAGAACATATTTTCACATTGGTACAAGCTGGGAACTATCAGAATCAACTATATGTCGGATTGTAAATAAGACGGAAAAAATGCTTTTACAATCGGGAAACTTCCGTTTAAAAGGAAAAAAAGCTTTACTCAATCAAGCAGAGATACCGGTCGTAACGGTAATGGATGTGACGGAAACTCCCATTGAACGCCCCCAAAAGAAACAGAAAGATTTTTTTTCGGGTAAAAGAGGTTATCATACTTTAAAATCCCAATTAGTAGCTGATCAAAATACCGAGGAAATTATCTGTGTCTTTTGTGGGAAAGGTAGAGGTCATGATTTTAGTTTATTTAAAAAAAGTCGAGTTCGTTTTCATCCTTTAACTACCAGCATAGAAGACAGTGGTTATCAGGGAATAGCTGCATACCATAGTAATAGTTATACACCGAAAAAGAAATCGAAAAATAGAAAATTAACAGAGTTAGAAAAAGAGTATAACAAGGCTTTAGCCAAAGAAAGGATTATCATTGAACATATAAATAGGAAACTCAAAATCTTTAAAATCTTATCCTGTAAATATCGGAATCGTCGTCGAAGATATAGTTTAAGAGTTAACTTGTTGGCGGCTATTTATAACTGTGAGTTAGGGATAGGTATAGCAGCTTCTTAAAAGTTGCCTAAAGATTAATCAAGTCAAGGAGAATTTATTCTCAATTTTTATAATTGAGATAGTTTGTGCCGCTTAAATAAAGAGGTTTTGATAACCAAATTAAAGCAGCTCTAAAGAGTTTTGAGTTAAAAGTTAAACTTCAAGTTTTCATTCAGGACGAATGTACTGATTAACTAATTTTTTGGGGAAAATTAGTTAACCCATCATTATAACATATAATTAATTTGCAAGAGTTCTATTGACGTTTGGGTTTTCCATTATGAATAGAACCATTCTTGATCCTATGGTGAGAACCACAATTAGGACAGGGGAACGGAGGTGAACTAGGGGGGGTACTTTGTTCGGTGCTAGACTGATATTTCAGTAAGCCAGACAGGAGCCAGAAAAAGATATTTATCAGAAAAGTCATGATCAAGCTAGAGGTTTAAAGACTGATCGGGTTCCAATTATTTTTATTAATAAATATTTTACACAATTCATACCAAGTAAGCAACAGAGCTACGCCACTACTACCGAATCATTACCTCGATTTATTAATTACTCAAAGAAAATGCCCAGACCATGCTTTCTAATATGCGAGTAAGTACCGAAAGCAAAACCAACTCCTAAAAAGTTAAAAGGACTGTAACCACCCGAAAGCAACAGCAATACAGCCCACCCAAACACTCCAGGTAGGACGGTGAGCAAAGCAGTTCGTTTGAGATAATCTAATCGGTGCGGTTTCACAATGGATTTTATAAATAATAGGGGAAGTTTTACATATAAAATAAAAACAACAAAACCGAACATGATCAATCCGCCCTTAAGCAAAAAAGTCAAAATACCTATATGGAAAGCGTTAATTTCATAGCTCAATACTGAGAAAAACGTTGCGCCTAAACCCTTACCAAATAAAAATTCAATTTCATCTTGCAAAACTTGAAGCCCTCCGATGGCCTCCTCAATTCGCAATTGAGAAGATAGTTTAGTAGATTGGCTAGGATTGAAAAGCCTTTCAAAGATTAAACTATTCTGGAATGTATCCGCAAATAACTGCTCAAAATTAATAAAAAATACGGCGACTACCAGAAAAATACCGATCAAGAATAATAGATAAATCAACCGCTTTGGCTGTTTTAGAGATGATTTAGTAGTTAGGGCTCCATTAGATATAGGATAAGATAAACCAAAAGCAGAGAAAATTACTACAGTTAGTAAAGATAAGGTAACAGATCTCGTTGCTCCAATAAATCCCAAAGAATAAAGGTGAATCGCAACTAATCCCAATATTGAGATTGTCCAAAACCAGCCCTGCCGACATAATACACCAAGAGCAATTCCAGTCAGTGGTAAGAGTAAAGAGGAATATGCCCATGTATTCCAATCTGTGATTCTTTCTGTCACCCCCGCATTAGCAAGAGCGTTCATTCTCTCAGCTTGCAGTAAAATAGAATAGTAAATAAATACAGTTGAAACAGATATGAGTGAAGTAAGTTGTATTTTGGGGCGATAGGAATTAGCAAGAATGCGAAACATTGCCAAGCCACCTATCAGCCATAAACAAACAGATAAATCCATTCGTATCCAATCAATACTATTGCCAAAAAGTTGCCAGCCCATCCAAGTATAAAAGATAACAACAGCCCCATAGAAAATTCCTGTTTTGCCCAATAACAAGCGACGAAATTCTCTATCAATAAAGAAGGCGGAGCCAACAAGAATAACAAAAGTAAGGCTTGTACCTGATGATACACCTACCTTGACTGCGCTGCGTTGTTCTATGTCAAATTGGGCATTGAGAAAATCAGAAAAAGTCAGCAAAAATAGACTGACATAAAAAATCGAGGTTGCGGCAAGCTTGATAAAGGAAGCTTGAAGGTATTTTTTTTTCTTGGAAATAGTGAGAGTTGGCAGCGGTTGAAAGATGCTCATTACTAATAAAATACAGATTTTACACAAACTCTAAAATTTTCTGAAAAGCAGAGATCAATTGGTCGATTGAATGCCGGTGTCTATACCCTTCAAAATCTGGCTGGATAGAAAGATTGCCGGTGGAGAGTTCCTCATGCAATCTTTCTAAGATGCTAACACACTGAGACACACTTCCTCCTTCAATCCCATAGCCAAGATTAAACTTCTGAACCCGTTCGCCCATACAGTAGTTTTTGCTGGCGATTACAGGTTTCTCGAAGATTGCTGCTTTAGTCAGGATGTTGCTACTGTAAGGAAAATTTTCATAGGCAGCATACAGGACATCGCATACCTGAACAACGGCATTAAATCTTGACCCGTCAGGAATCGAATTCAAGTAAAAGAAACAGTTGTCTGGGTTTACTTTGACAATCTCCTGAATTTTCGCCAGTTCTGCGGCTGTAAATACTGGTTCAGCCAGCCTACCTGCAAACACAAAAAACCAGCGATCGCTTGCTTGCCGAGAAACTTCCAGAAGCGTAAGTGTTCCTTTCCGCCTGTCTAGAGATCCCAACAAACCAACTATCTTCCTGCCAGCAGCTTTAGCACGAATTTTTTGGGCAATCTCAAAGCTCATATCGGGTGGCGATTCATCGGTGATATCAGTTAAGACGACTACAGGCTTATTAAGCTTCTGCTGTAACTTTTCAGCAATACCTTCGTCTAGCACGGCAACTACTGGACAGTGGGAAGATTTTAGCACTGATAAGGGATTTAAGATGCCGTGGCGCATCCACTGGAATTTTGGTGGTATCCGTAGGTAGCGAGGTCGAAAATAAAGCCCTGACCAAGGATAGGGAAAGATGGTGTCGGTGATAGCGGGAATTAATCTTAAGTATGTATCAAGCCAGGCAAAAAAGGTGATATCGGGGGCTTTGCCTAGCTTTGAGGAAATTTCTTGGATACTCTGGGCGGCTCGTTGCCAGCGGGCTACAGCCATTCCCCTCGCCTGCAATCGGCGACTGGAAAACTGACTTGGCGAGGGTTCATGCAACTCAAAGCAGTGAAAGTTATTTGCCAACTCTGGACAGTGGCTGGCAATCCACAGGTTCATCTCTTCTGGTGCGGGACAAAGGACAATTACCTCATGTCCCAATTCTAGTAGCGTCTTGGCGAAAAACTTCAGGTAGGTAGGGTGGTGGCCACCCCACAGGGTATCAACTAGGGCGATGGTTTTCAAGGCTTTTAACTCTGCTTAGATTTCTGTGATACGGCCACGAACATATGATTGCCTATACTAACCTTACTGATGTCATTTTCAAGCAATGGCTCAAGCCGGCCGTAAGAACCCAGTTTAAACCAATTATAGCCACAATCCCTAAGCATTAAGATAATGTCTGAAGGTTGATAACCAAAGGCTTTTGACATTTCATCGGTAATTTCTATTAAAAGTCGAGATATTTTTTGGGATTGAAACATTTCCAGCATTCCCTTGAGTACAAGGTATTCTCCGCCTTCCACATCAAGTTTCATTAAATCTATATGCTGTACATTATTCTTTTGTAACCAGGTAGAACCTTGAAAAAGTTGAACTGGTATTGTCTTAAATTTATCGGGAGCTGCTGAAGGATGAATAATCTTGCCCAATGAGTTATAAACTTCCATTCCTGGTGCGCCTGAATTGAATTCTACAATCTCATCTTTTTCTCCAAAACCTGCCTGATGTATTTCCAGGTTATTAAATTTGTTCAACTCCTTATTTTTTTTCAGTAGATTGAAGGCAAAGTCTCCCGGTTCAAAAGCTATAACACGACCGCTTGGAGTTACTATTTTAGAACAAAACAGCGAGAAATAGCCAATGTTAGCACCAATATCCAGAAAAGTTTGTCCAGGTTTGAGATGATCGCGGATGAAATCAAGTGATTCAGGTTCAAATATATATTTAGTATAGCCAATTTTAAAGTACATATCTGGGTGAATTACCATTGGCAGATTAATTCCTGGCATTACATCCACCAACTCTTGACCTTTGGCTTTTGCAGATTCTAATTTAAGCTGATTTTGCCGAAAAAGATTTTGATCTAATCTTAATCTGCGGGTGATCGCTCTTGTTACCCTTCTTGAAAAAAATTTTAGGTTGTTCATGCAATGTCAGTTATGTCTTACTTGGTGTTGTATAAGTTCATCTGTCAACATTTCATTGTCAAGTTTAGTCCTCGAAGCAATAAATATAGAACGACTCAAACCTTGATGTTTTTCTGGATGATTCCAGTCTAGAGGAAATTCCTCATGATTAGGTTGTGTTCTGGGGATGTAGACATAATCAAAATGATTTTGTAAACGAGAAAATATCCATCGTCGTGTTGGACGACATCCCACACCAGAAAAAGCCTGAGTAGGGTTAGTTTGTCTTTCTTTGACAGGATTTATCTGTTCATTATCACCAAAAGAAACACAAGTTTCTAAAAAAAGAATTTTTTGACAAGATTGACTTATAAAATCCAAGGCCAAATCAGGATTTTTCAAATGGTAGAGTAATCCATAGCAATGAACTACATCAAATGGACTATTTTCAATTGGCTGAGGAGAATCCAAATCTAATCTCAAGATATTAACTCCGGGGTAACGCAAGACAAGATAATCAAGATTATCTTGTCTTGTTTCTGTTATCGTAATTTGGCACTCTCTGTCTAGATAGTAATGAGAGTGATCACCTATCCCTGCTCCCACTTCAAGTACTGACATACCTCTTACAGGTATGTTAAGGCTGGCCAAATGTTCAAGTCGTCTTGCATTATGCCTTAAATAAGCATTTGAGTGAAAGTGAAGAACAGGAGCATTATTTTTAACTATTTTGTATCCCAGGTATTTAAAAGTCTCCTGAATAATATTTTTGAACATGACTTAAATCCTCTAAGGTTCCTATGTTTATGTTTATCGGAATATATGGGCTTTTTAGTAACTCAAAAGCTTTCTAGGAAAAAAATTCTTGAATTTTTTCTAAAAATCGTGGTTACTGTTTAGAGGGTTAGGGAGTAAATAAGATTTTAGCCTTCCCCCTATAAAACTGGGCGGCTAAAGTCACAGCAGTGCGATAATGTGTCTGAAACCCGCCTTGTTCCCAATACCTTCCCAAACTTCCATCCTATTGTATCACACCTACTGTTCAATGACAACCTCGGCTCGTAAATGATTATGTAGCAGATGAAAGGTTCCACAGAAGATATTCTACCGACAGGGCATATTCTATAGCAATCTTAAATGAGATATACGAGTATATTTGCTTGGAAAATATAGAAACAGCTTTTTAGATAAACATATCAATCAGTTTAACATTGGTTGACTAACGCTCTTTTGACAGATTCAGCTTACCACAAAAAAGCAAGATAGCTCTATTTAAAGTTTTTGCTCTACCCGTACTACCAAAACATCTATTTTCCAGATAATAAACAAATAATATTCCAGAAAAATAAAAGACCATTAAAGAGGTAAATTGTGTGATCAATGTAGCTTTGATTGAATTGGTTACAAGGTGAATAAAAGTAGCTACAATCATTAAAATAATAGATGATATTAAGGGTTGGATTGTCCATTTGCTGAAAGTCAACCACTTCATATTATTATGATCATGGCGCAACAAGTAAATGACTCCTACAATCATCATTAATTGTCCGATAACTGCATATTTAAAACCAAAATTTAGTGAGAAGAAAACGAAAAAGGGAAAATAGCCTATATCAGTGATAATAACATAAATCCAGTTTTGTTTTGCATTTCCTTTACTTAAATTAAAAAAGAATGGAACTATAGCTTGTGCATGAATATAGCCTACCCAACAAAAAATAAACAACTGAAAACTAGCTTTGCTAGAAAATCCAGCATTGACTATAATAGTCAATAAGGCCGGACCTGCAATAATCAGTCCTGAATAGACAAAACCAGCAATTAACCCAATAAACCAGCGCAAGCGGTCTTCTATTTGTTCTGCTACCACTTCTAATTTATCTCCTTGAGCCGAGAGCATGGGAAATAGATAAGAAGACTGTCCAACTAACATTTGGTGAACTGTTATATAAATTCTTTGAGCAAAGGTGTAAAAAGGTAAAGAAGAACTGCCAAATACAGAAGTTAAAAATATTTTATCAACACCATCAAAAAATATAACTTTTATCTGAGTCATGTAAACCCATTTCCCAAAAGACCAAAGCTCAATAAACATTGCTTGATCCCAGGAAGGGCGTGTCAAAAATCCCAGAATTTTAGTAACTATAAACCCCGTACATAAACAACTCAGAATAGATAGAGCTAAACTAATTATGCCTAATGTTAAAATATTAGGAAAGGCTTTCAAAAAAGTTATTCCCAAAATACCATTGGCTAACATAAAAGTAGTATTAATTTTAGTCTGCCAGTCAAATCTTTGAAGAGAAGCGAGAAATATCTTAAAATAACCAGTGATTTGTTGTAACAAAAACGCCAATCCTAATAATATACAGTACCAACGTCCTATAGAAGCATTTCCTTCATATTTACTCCACTGAACAATCCAAGCAGAACCGAAAGCAAAAATACAAAACCCAAACAATCCAAAAGCCAGAGAAGTTGTAAAACAAACTCCTGCTATTTTCTGAATTTCTCCCAAATTATTTTCTTCATAAGCGCGACTAATCAACCGGGTTGCAGCCGCACCCAGTCCCAAACCGCTAAAGGTGTTGTTAATGCCAACAATAGTCGCAATAGCAATGGCAAATCCAGCTTCCGCTTCTCCCAACCAGCGAATCGTTAACCCGGCAAAAAGGAATCCTAGAATAGCTGTCATGACAGAACCAATGGCAGTCCACTTAGAATTATTAACAGCTTTGGCAAGTAGATCGCTCAACTTAAGTAAACTCCTTTTTGATACCGCTCTAATTACATAACATCAGTGTTCTTAAATATAGCATCCATTTGCAGTATTTCTGAACGATTGTCATGGTATCGCCATTCAAATCCCTTGCCAACCATAATATATTTATTCTCTTCTAGTAGTTTGATGATTTCCCATAAATAGGGTTGATCTCGATAAAACTGACGAAATGATAATTCAATCACTAAGTATTTAGATTTTTTTAATAAATTTATACTCCCCTTTAAAACCTCAAGCTCAAAACCTTGAACATCTAGTTTAATTACATCAGGGATTGGTAGATCATCACTGGCATATATTGCATCTAAAATTCTAATTTCTACTTCCTCTTGATCTTGCTGGTTTTGCGAAATACTATTAGGAAAATACTTATTTTGTTTTTCAGGATCAAGAAAAGATGCTGAAGAAGTTCCTCCTTTAATTAATAACTTATCTTCCCTTTCACCTAATCCACAATGGTAAATAACTTTGCTAACTCCGGGTAAAGATAAAGATTGCAATTTTTCTTGATACTGAGATTGGGGTTCAAAAAAAACCACGTGTTCTAAAGTGGGACTCATTTGACTTAAAACATAGGTCCAGTTACCAGCATTTGCCCCTATATCACAGAGACACTTTGGTTGAATGAATTTAAGCAGTATATCTATGGTCTCAAAACAATCTATATATCTGAATATACTTGATTCACATCCAAAATATTCGATTCTTTTCGATAGCCGAAACATCCTACTCGAGAGACCTTTTAACAATTTAGCCAACAATAATTTTTGCTCCATGATAGTCTATCAATTATTTTGTAAATTAGTTTCACAAAAGGTTAGGTTAAATTGTCGAGACGCAATCGCCGCTGGTTTGATCAAGCTTATGATTGATTTTCTGGTTTAATTTGCCCAATCAGATGGCGGACTTCTGAGAGTAAAACTTCAAAACGCTTGTCTGACTCTTCCTGTCTTTGCCTCACTTCATCCATATTACGCTGTTGTTGTGCGGCAATTTGGAGTAGAGCGTTTGCCGTTAGCCGTACCCCGTCCATCGAATCTCTAAGGTCTGCAACCGATCCCGTCAATTCCGAAACTGAGTCTGCCAATTTATCTAGCATCTCATCTGTCCATCTGGAGTGTTCGGATGAGCTTCTGGTCATGGCTGGCTTTTCTCATTTGTTAATAACTGGTTACAATTGATTATCGACGCAATCTCCAGCAATTTCCCAATATATTTCCTCTCGACGCATAACAGTTGCTACCATAGCACACAATCAGCTAAATTGTAAAGCTGTATAGATTCTTCATTGAGCCTCCAGGTCAATTCCCATCGCCCTTAGCCGCGCCGCCAAGCTGTCTGCCCTAGCTTTTTCTCCCTCAGCCCGCCGTTCAGCTTGTTCGGCTCGTTGTTCGGTTTGTTCAATCCGTTCACTACCCCACAATAGCAAATTACCTGATTGATCCCACCAGCGCAACCAATGAGCCGTTACTGCTGCTTTTTTCCCCTGTCATACTCCTAGAAATAAACCGATTTCTGCCCGCCAGTAACGATGATCCTCATCCGCTTTTTGTAACTCATACTTCCCTGATACTAAGCGATAAACTTCTAATTCTCCGCTTTGTGGTTGAAAAACGCTATAGAAAGGTACTTGTAAGATTCGCTCGTAGAAATACCACTTGCCATAGGGATAGTGGGGATTGATAGAATACTCCCCTCCCTCCGTTTCTGAGATGAATTCCATGACAATTGCTGGCACTTCCCCTTCTGCATGGGGCGTGTAGCTGCGGCGAATTTCTCCTTCTCGGATAGGTGCTACTGCGGGTACATAAACCCAATCGGGAGCTTTTACTACTGTCTTAGGGCCAACGGTGGCGCAAATGCCAAAATTAGCAGCAATAAGACTCGCTTCCACAATTAAACTGGCTAATTCTAAAGATTCTCGCCAAGCCGCCGCGAGGAGGGGTTGTCGGGTGCTTTCCACTGGTTCATCAGGGAGGACAAAATCCGCTGGCAATTTCTCCCAGGTAATGGGGGGTAAAGTATCGGAGATGCGAGGTGCTAATGGGATTGTCATTTAGGCTCTTCTGTGATGGTGGTTATGGCGGTTTAGCTTGTTATAAGAGCAAATGAGTAAGCTCTTGACTATCTAAATTACTCGTTAAGATTGCAGGGGAGTACCGGAGCTGCGGGGCAGGGAGAAGCAGTTTGAGCATTTGTACTAAAATTTTCAATACGCAGTTTAAATTCAGTACAGCTTATTGCGATTGGCAGAATAGTACATAATTTGTAACCGTTCAGGGGGGGTATGTCAAGCGGCCAGTGGCATTGGCTAGGTAGGGTAAACGCACCTTAATTTGGTAATTACCGGAAAAACTAGAGTTGTCATTGTAGCATGGTGTTATGATGAAGCGGTGACTAATCGAACCAGATTGCTACCGCAAAATCTTTTAAACCGCGTCCACGGGGAACCCCGTAGTTTGCCTTTTTCGGCTATGATCTTTGCATAGCAATACTTTTAGGGGTTAATGGCCTGCCAGTGAGATTCCAGTTCTCTAGCTGGTTGCGGTTTATGTCCTTTAAAAGTGTCCCGAAGTCAATTTCAGCTTTAGATGTCATATTCCTTACTCTATAAGGGTTGGGGGCTATTTTAAATAGATACCATGTTTGGACAAATTCCCAAATTATTCTTAAGCTATACTGGCGTACTAGATGCGGTTTAATAGAGTTATCCCTTGACTATTTGATAATGATGAACAACCAACAAAATGGGGCTTTAAAAACCCAAAGTCAAGCAAATCTGCCAGTTTTTGACCAACCAGCTTTTATCCCCTCCGTCACGCAGGAAGGAGAGGAACTCAACCTGCGTCAATTCCTTTACGTCATCAAGCATCGCTGGTGGTTAATCGTTGGCATCACCCTAGGGGTGACGGCTGCGATCACTGCTTATACTTTCTCAAAAACCCCTATCTATCAAGGTAAATTCTTGCTGCTCATCGGTCAACCCATCGAGGAAAATAAAAGTTCTTCCAGACTGGCAGCCCAAGATATCCTACCTCAGTTAGGTGGTGAAGACATCGATTATGATACCCAAATCGCTGTTTTAACCAGTCCGCAACTCCTTAACCCCATCTTTAGTAAAATAACTCCTCAATATCCCGACTTTACCTACAGTGATTTAATTAGTAAAACTGGCCAATCTGATCTCAAAATTAGTCGACAAAAAGAGACGAAAGTTTTAGAAATTTCCTATCAAGATGAGGAACCGGAAAAAATTAAGCTGGTTTTAGATAATTTAGCCCGTCATTACCTAAACTATAGTTCTCAGGAACGGAAGACCGAAATTAATCAAGGGTTAGATTTTGTTAACGCTCAATTGCCCGTGCTGCAGGAACGAGTTAATACTCTACAAAAACAAATGCAGCAATTCCGGCAGCAATACAATTTCCTCGATCCCGATAAAGAGGCAACTCGTTTATCACAACAGTTAACCACTACTGAACAAGATTATCGGGGTGCCCAAGTTGCCCTTAACGAAATTAACTCTCGCTATCAGGCTTTACAGCAACAGGTGGGATTAGACCCTAATCAAGCAATTATCGCTACTTATCTCAGTGAATCTCCCGGTTATCAAGATTTGCTCAAGCAGCTGCAGGAAGTAGAAGTGGAATTGGCCAAACAATCGGCAGTTTTTGCCAAGGATAGCCCGATAATCGCCACCCTAGAGGAAAAACGGGCTAATTTACTGCCCCTACTGCAAAACGAAGCCCAGAGAACCCTAGGAGAAAAACTGCCCCAGACAGTGGGTGACTCCCCAGCTTTGGTGTCACAGAGCGCTTTGCGGGTACAATTAACCCAACAATTGGTGGAAGCCGCTAACAGTCGCAAAACCCTAGAAATTAAGGTAGAATCCCTTGCCCGGGCCCTCGAACAACAGAAAGCCTCGGTCAAAAATCTGGCGGTTTTAGCCCGTCGTTATACGGATTTGCAGCGAGAGTTGGAAATCGCCACCACCAGTCTCGACCGTTTTCTGGAGGAACAACAAAAACTTCAACTCAAGGTGGCACAACAAGTGGTGCCTTGGCAACTAATTTCCCCACCAGAAGTAGGGGAAAAGTTCGTTTCTCCTAAACCTGTGCGAAATCTGGCTTTAGGGGTTATCGGTGGCCTTTTATTAGGACTGGGGGCGGCCTTTTTAGCTGAAAGATTAGACCCCGTTCATCATAGTGCAGATGAACTAAAAGAAGATACCAAACTACCCCTTTTGGGCGCAATTCCCTGGCAAAAAGACCTTGGCACCATCGAAAAAGTGATCACCGCCGCCCTACCCCAGTTAACAGTCGGTGATCGCAAAATGACTATCCCTAATACGACTGGGAAATCGGCCGACGAAAACCCCTCCTACTATAATTTCTCCCCCTTCTCGGAAGCTTTCCGCACTCTCAACACCAATATTCGCCTCCTCGATGCCGATTCCCACCGCAAGTCCCTCGTGGTTAGTTCTGTATCACCGGGAGATGGTAAAACCACCATGTCAATAAATATCGCTAAGGCCGCCGCTCGTATGGGACAAAGAGTCTTACTGGTGGATGCTGACCTGCGACGACCCCAGGTTCACCATCGACTTAATCTCGATAACGACCACGGCCTTAGTAATGTCCTCGCCGAGGGTCTCGATTGGAATGAGGCAATTCAACCTCTACCCCGTTACGAGAATTTATCGATTCTTACCGCCGGTGAAATTCCCCCAGATCCAACCCGCTTGCTTTCTTCCCAGAGAATGCAGGAGATGATCTCGCGTTTACAGCAAGAGCAAGCCTTCGATCTAATTATCTATGATCTACCACCGATCGCCGCTTTTGCCGATGCCAAAATTCTCGCCGCCATGGCCACCGGACTGGTTCTCGTCACCAAACTGGGCAAAACCGATCGCTTTGCCCTGAAAAATCTGCTCGAAGATCTGAGATTATCCCATATTTCCGTGTTAGGTTTAGTGGCTAATAATGTTGGTCGGAAAAACCATAATTATCGTTACTATGGCCATTACTACGGGAAAAGATAATTAAATTAAAGATAGATCCCCCCTTAATAAGGGGGGTTTCGATCCCCCCTTAATCCCCCCTGAATAAGGGGGGTATCTGATGGTTTTTAACACCTAACTACTTATTGATCGGTTATCAACTTTTAATTGATGTTAAATGCGGGTTTTAATCTGGTATCGGAATGATCTGCGAGTTCACGATCACGAGGCAATTTATCGAGCCATTCAAGAACAATTAGAGATAATTCCTTTCTATTGTTTTGATGAGCGTCAATTTGGTTTTACTTCCTACGGGTTTCCCAAAACTGGCAAGTTCCGGGCTAAATTTTTATTAGAAAGCGTAGCAAATTTACGACAATCTCTGGAAGGTTTAGGCAGTAATTTAATTATCCGACGGGGAAAACCAGAAGAAATTATCCCGCAATTAGTTCAAGAATTGCAGATAGCCAGGGTTTATTATCATCAAGAGGTTACAGCAGAGGAATTAGCGGTAGAAAAGGCTGTAAATAAGGCTTTATCTATAATTCCTGTGCAGATAAAAACTTTTTGGACAGCCACTTTATATCATCCTGATGATTTACCTTTTACCCTTAATCAACTGCCAGAATTATTTACTAATTTTCGTAAACAAGTAGAACGTCATTGGGAAATAAGAACAACTTATCCCAGTCCGAAAAAGTTGACAAAATTACCTAAAATAGATTGGGGAAATCTTCCTATTTTAAAGGATTTAGGCTTAACAGAACTAATTCTAGACCAGGGAGGTGTTTTATCATTTCAAGGGGGTGAAATAGCAGGAAAATCACGGGTTAAAGAATATATTTGGGATAGTGATTCCTTAAAAACCTATAAGGAAACCCGCAATGAAATGTTAGGGACTAATTATTCCTCAAAATTCTCAGCTTGGTTAAGTTTTGGCTGTCTTTCCCCCCGTTATATTTATGAAGAAGTACAAAAATATGAGCAAACAAGAGTAAAAAATGACTCTACTTATTGGCTAATTTTTGAATTATTATGGCGAGATTTTTTTCGATTTATTTGCAGTAAACACGGGAATAAAATCTTTTATAAATCTGGTTTGCAAGAACTTAATTTACCCTGGCTAGAAGATTGGCAAAGATTTAATCTTTGGTGTGAGGGAAAAACTGGTTATCCCCTTGTAGATGCTAATATGAGAGAGTTAGCTGCTACAGGATTTATGTCAAATCGTGGACGGCAAAATGTCGCTAGTTTTCTGACTAAAAATCTCGGTATTGATTGGCGTATGGGAGCAGAATGGTTCGAGTCATTATTAGTTGATTACGATGTCTGTAGTAATTGGGGTAATTGGAATTACACTGCTGGTGTCGGTAATGACGCACGAGGATTTCGTTATTTTAATATCCCGAAACAGTCGAAAGATTATGATCCCAAAGGTGATTATTTACGTCACTGGTTGCCCGAATTAGCCCTAATAAAAGGCGATAAAATTCACGAACCTTATAAATTATCTCTGGAGGAACAAAAGCGTTATGGGGTGATTTTAGGGGTTAATTATCCTCGTCCTATTGTCGATTTTTTTCAATCAATTAAACACAACGAAAAAATTTATCTCGCCAAGTCGTTGCTGATTTGAGATATGAATCTTCTCTTGTGGGATTTTTAAAACCTAGACCCAAAATAACTTTTGGATACGATGGACAATTGCCATTTATACCTTGATTCAACAACGCCTCGAATTGGCATAGGCTTGACTTCGATTTCAACTCAGTTCCTTTATTTTATCGTGTAAGATAGTGATCGCACCACAACGCCCACCCTACTCCAATAGAAAGGCAAAAGATGACTACTACTCTTGAAAGCTTACAGGAATTTATTGATTTTTGTCAACAGCACATTACTGGCAAAGAAAGGAAAGAAGCTCAGATTTTCCTAGACCGTTTCTTTCGAGCTTTTGGTCATAAAGGTGCGTTAGAAGCGGGTGCAACCTATGAGGAGGCGATTACTAAAGGTAGCAAGAAAGGTAAAACAGGATTTGCTGATTTAGTTTGGAAACCTCGTGTTTTAATTGAAATGAAAAAGCGAGGAGAAGATTTAAGTAAGCACTATCCCCAAGCTTTTGAATACTGGAGTCGATTGGTTCCTAATCGCCCTCGCTATGTCTTATTATGTAATTTTGATCAGTTCTGGATTTTTGATTTTGATCTTCAAATAGATGAACCGGTAGATCGAGTAAATCTCAACGATTTGAAAAATCGGGTCAGTGCCTTCAATTTTATGGAAGTAGGGAATCGTACCCCTATCTTTCAGAATAATCAAGTCGAGATTACAGAAACGGCAGCGCGGCGGATGGGTGAGTTGTTTCAACTGTTAAAAAAACGCGGTCATAAAAGCGGTTTTGATGAGTTGACGGCCCAGCGATTTATTTTGCAGTGTGTATTGGCAATGTTTGCTGAGGATCGAGGATTGTTACCGAGAGATTTATTTATTTCTTGTGTACAAGAATGTCTAAATGGGGGCAATTCCTATGATGTCTTGGGGGGATTATTTCAACAGATGAACCAACCCGGAATTACCCCCGTTGGTAAATATCAGGGAGTGGATTATTTTAATGGGGGACTGTTTAGTATAATTCATCCAATTCAATTAACTAATGAAGAATTAAGGTTTCTGGATCTGGCGGCGCGTCAGGATTGGAGTAAGATCCGTCCGGCAATTTTTGGTAATATTTTTGAGGGGACAGCTAATGCTGAAGAACGCCACACCTACGGAATGCACTTTACCTCAGAAGCGGATATTATGAAAATTGTTCGCCCAACTATTAGCCGTTACTGGGAGGAGAAAATTGAGCAAGCTGGGACGATTGGCGAGTTAAATACACTTCAGTTAGAATTACAGCAGTATAAGGTATTAGATCCGGCTTGCGGTTCGGGTAATTTTCTCTATGTTGCCTATCAAGAATTAAAGCGCATTGAACAGTTATTAATTGAAAAGATTGCTAACCGTCGTCGTTCTGCTAGTGACCAGTTACAGATTAGTTTTGTTACGCCTAAACAGTTTTATGGTATGGATATTAATCCTTTTGCTGTAGAGTTGGCGCGGGTGACTTTAATGATTGCCAGAAAGGTGGCGATTGATAAGTTTAATTTGACGGAAGCTTCTTTACCTTTGGATACTTTGGATAGTAATATTATTTGTGCTGATGCTTTGTTTACGGATTGGCAAAAAGCAGACGCAATTATCGGTAATCCTCCATTTTTGGGAGGTAAACACATGAGATTAAATCTCAGTGATGATTATGTTAATAAAGTGTTTGCGAGGTTTTCTGAGGTTAAAGACTCGGTTGATTTTTGTTCCTATTGGTTTCGTCTAGCACATAATCAATTAGATGAGAAAGGAAGAGCGGGTTTAGTCGGAACTAATTCTATTAGTCAAGGGAAAAGTCGTGTAGCAGCGTTGGATTATATTACTCACAATGGTGGACACATTCATGAGGCGATTTCTACTCAGCCTTGGTCTGGTGAAGCTAATGTTCATGTTAGTATTGTTAATTGGAGTAAAATTGAACCAGTAAGTTATTATTTAGATAATCATCAAGTTTCTCAGATTAATTCTTCTTTGACGACGACAGTAGATATTTCCAAAGCAGTTAGACTATTAGCCAACAAAAATATTAGTTTTCAAGGAGTGATACCAGTTGGTAAGGGATTTTATATTAAGAGTGAGCAAGCGGAAAAATGGATCGAAAATGATCTTAAGAATAAAGAGGTTTTAAAATTATCATCCTCTGCTGGTGATTTAACTGACAATCCTCATGGAAAACCTAGCCGCTGGATTATTGATTTCAATAATATGAGTTTAGAAGATGCTAGTGAATATAAATTACCTTTTGAGCATATTAAATTAACTGTTAAGCTGGAAAGAGAGCAAAATAGACGAGAAGTTACTAAACTAAACTGGTGGAAATATGGTGAAAAAAGACCAGCAATGAGAACAGCAATTGAACCTTTAGCTTGTTACTTTAGTATTCCCGCACACTCAAAATGGTTTATTTTTGTTCCTACTTCTTTAGATTGGCTACCTAATAATTCGATTCATGTCGTTGCTTCTGATGATTTCTATATTCTCGGTATCCTAACATCTAACATTCATCGCCTCTGGGTAAAAGCCCAAAGTTCAACTCTTGAAGACAGAACTCGCTACACTCCTAACACCTGTTTTGAAACCTTCCCCTTTCCCCAGACACCTTCACGGGAACTTGTCGAAAAAATCCGTCAAACCGCCGGGGAATTACACGAATACCGCAGCCAACAGATGGAGAAAAAACAATGGGGAATCACCAAACTATATAACCAATTCTTTAACGAACCCAGTAGCCAACTGTATCAACTCCATCAGAAATTAGACAAGCTAGTGATGGAGGCCTATCACTTCCAAGCTGACGACGACATCTTAGAGAAACTATTAACCTTAAATCTGGAATTAGCAGAAAAAGAGAAGCGAGGAGAAACCGTCATCGGTCCCTGGTCTCCTTACTCTTAGATTACTCTAACCCCTTACATTAGATTGAAACAATCTGAATTTCCCTGACTCGGTGCATTGGTTTGGTTGGCTTTTCGGTGGTGATTAGTTCATCAGCTTGAATTTGCAGCGCAGCAGCAACATGAAGTGCATCCATCGCCGCTAAACCGTAAGTGCCAGCAATTTCATGAGCATTCTGTATAATTTTTTCTAAGTCAGTTGCCCAGTAATTAACAGCCAGAAAAAATGTTTCGTAAAATTCTATTTCTTCTTGTTGCTTGTTAAAAGTTGCTTTAGGCAATACTTCTAACTGAACAAATCGACTGGAGGCAAACTCCCGATTTTCATCGTTGAGAATTTGATAGGCTTTGATACTGGCTGATTGGATGCCTTGGAAAGCAGTAATCAGTACGCCAGAGTCTATGTAGGCTTTCCTATGACTCACTGCACCCTCCTCGACGTGCAGCAAGTTCTTGTTCTATTTCGTCTTCATTGAGCAGTTGCAATCCAGATGCGATCGCCCGATGTCGGATTTCCCATAACTTTTTGCTTAATGGTGTTTGGGGAATAAATTTAGCTTCTGGTGTTGTTTGTGACTCAGATTTAAGTATTTGAACAAATTGCCAAACTTTTTGTTGCTTTTCCGGGGTCAATTCTCGCCATTGTTCAAGTAGTTCTTCTTCTTTATCCATAAATACCTCGCTCTTAAATTACGCATTCCTCGAATCGTTGGCTGTCCAAGACATATTTGTGGATTAACTTTCGGCTCTTGTAGTATATATGTATGGGTAGTTCAGGTGTTTTAGGTGGGAATTGGTTCACCTGGCCGCAAACTAGACCATTTACCGGTTTCGCGTAAAAAGCTTTCACAACCCACCACATCCCACTCCATTTCGATATAATCTTCTTTGGTGCGAATGTTAACGTTAATAGAAGGGTTCTTCGCTTCAAAGTCCGGTGTCTCGGTGAGATGACGTTCCTGATGTTGTATTTCTACGGCATGATAGGTGAGACAGCGATCAACAAAATAGCAGTTAATACAAATACACATAGGTTTAACTCTATAGGTCTTTTCCGTTAATCTAGCTCAGTCTCTCCCCAAATAGGGCCGGTCAAAATTATATTTTTGTAAATTTATCTTCTCGATGTCTTGTCAAAAAAACCTAGATAGTTTAGTTAAAGAAGTTTTTGCGATTAATCGGCAAGAATTGCCAGAAAATGCTTATTTAGTCGGTGGTGCTGTGCGAGACGCTTTATTAAACCGTCAGAAAGACTATATTGACCTAGATTTTGTGGTTCCCGAAAAAGCGATCGAAATTGCTCAAACTATTGCCCATCAGTATAAGGCCGGTTTTGTGGTTTTAGATGCGGTTCGTCAAATTGCTCGCGTCGTTTTTCCGCAGGGTACTCTTGATTTCGCACAACAGGAGGGAGAATCTCTAGAAATAGACCTAAAAAGACGGGATTTCACCGTTAATGCTCTCGCTTATAATCTCCACACCCAAGAAATTTTCGATCCTTTAGGGGGATTAAAAGATTTAGGCTGCCAATCCCTGCGGATGATTTCCCCCGAAAATCTTCAGGATGATCCCCTAAGATTATTAAGGGCCTATCGACAAGCGGCTCAATTGGACTTTGAGATCGAACCCCATACCCGTGCAACTATTCGTTCTCTTGCCCCTTTATTGCACCGTGTAGCCGCCGAAAGGGTACAATCCGAGTTGAATTACCTTTTGCTCAATTCCCGTGGCAATAAATGGCTAAAAAGTGCCTGGGAAGATGGCTTATTATCTCTCTGGTTGCGTCGGATTACCCCCGCAAAAATGGAGCGAGTTATGGGGGTGGAAGCGGCAGCGGGATTTTTAGAATCTTTGTTACCGGAAAACTTTATCTTTTCCCCTTCTCAGTTACAGTTGACAAAATTGGCCCTATTGGTATCGGATATTTTAGCAGAAGCGGAAAAAGAGTTAATCGATCTCAAGTATTCCAGGGGGGAAATTCGCACGGTAATCACGGTGATTAAGTGTTTACCTCCTCTCAAGGAGGCAGATAATTTAAGTCTGCGGGAACAGTATTTTATTTATCTAAATACGGGAAAAGTATTTCCTGTCTTTGCCCTTTTTGCTTTATCAATGGGGATTAACAAAAATATCGTCGCTTCTCTGTTGACTTCCTATCTCGATCCCGATAATATTATCGCCCATCCCCGACCTTTATTAAGGGGCGATGATTTAATTAACCATTTACACCTGAAACCTAGTCCGATTATCGGTAAGTTATTAACCGAGGTACAAATTGCCCAAATTGAGGGCCAAGTTACAGTTTTTCAGGAGGCGATCGATTTTGCTAAAAAGTTATTATAAGTGGTTGGTTATAATTAAATTAAAAATGGATTTTAGGTTCGATCCCCCCTGCCCCCCTTATCAAGCTATCCATTAGTCGGATCTTTCTTAACAAAAAGAGAAGAAACTTAAAAAAAGGGGAAACGATTGATAGGTATAGTTTTGAAAGAAGGAATTAAGGTGGAGGTAAGCAAAAAAATGGAGAAATGGGCAGCCCAAGAATTACAGTATGCAGACCTAGGGGACACCAGAAGAAAGAAAAGGTTAATCAGTATCGTAGAAAACTTGGCCAGCCAACCTAGTACAAGTGTGCCACAAGCTTCGGGAAATCTAGCCGCAGCGAGTGCCACCTACGACTTTTGGAATTCCCCCTATTTTCACCCCTCAGATATAATTGCCGCCCAAGCCAAAAGTACAGTAGAAAGAATCAAAGAACATCCAATAGTTTTGGCAGTGCAAGACACAACAAGTTTAGACTTTACGACGCAAAAAGCCAAAAAAGGAATGGGTTATCTAGATTATAAAAAATCCTTTGGTCTCAAAGTTCATACCACCTTAGGAGTGTCAGCGCAAGGAATACCTTTAGGACTGATCAATCAATATGTCTGGGCAAGAGAAGAAAAGAATTTAGGGATTGCCAAGCAAAGAAAAAAAAGAGAAACCGAAGAAAAAGAAAGTCAAAGATGGTTAGAGTCTGTATCAGAAACACAACAACAAATACCCGAAGATATTCAAGTAGTAACAATCGGAGATTGTGAGGCAGACATATTTGATTTATTTGCCCAATCAAGAAGTCCTAACTCTCATTTATTAATCCGAGGAACTCATAACCGAAAAGTTAACTATCTCGAAGACAAGCAAAAGTCAGGGCATCCAGAACCTAAATATTTACATCAATCCATCAGAGAAATAAAAGCCTGTGGTAGCCTAGATGTGCAAGTAAAACGCAATCCTAATCACGAGGCTAGACTAGCTAAACTAACAGTTAGATTTGCCAGTTTTGAAATACAAGTACCTAAGCATCACTCGAAAGCGAACCCTCGTCAACCGGTCAAATTACAGGTAATTTTAGCTGAAGAAGAAAATCCGCGTCCTGGAGTTAATCCTATCAGTTGGCTCCTCTTAACTAGCCTAGACATTAGTAGCTTTGAATCAGCGATAACCTGTGTGCGCTGGTACAGTTATCGCTGGTTGATAGAACGCTATCATTTTGTTTTAAAAAGTGGTTGTGGATTAGAAAAACTGCAATTAGAAACGGGTCGTAGAATTGAGATGGCCTTAGCTACCTATTCAATTGTAGCTTGGAGATTACTCTGGTTAACCTATCAAGCACGCTTACACGGAGAGGAGAGTTGTGAAAGTTTTTTGGAAGAACATGAATGGCAATCTTTGTGTGCCACTATTCATAAAAAGAGTCCGCCACCTGAAAAGCCGCCCTCCTTTCGAGAAGCGGTCAGAATGATTGCTTCTCTTGGGGGGTTTTTAGGTAGAAAAGGTGACGGTGAACCAGGTGTTAAAACTATTTGGTTGGGACTGCGAAGGTTACATGATATCAGCCAGACTTGGAAACTATCTCATCAAATTAGTCCCCCCATAGAACCCCCTTGAGCCATCTTGCACACTTTTCTCTTTTTGTCAAATTTTATGTTAAGAAAGATGTGACTAATGGATAGGGATTAAGGGGGGATCAAAGAGGGCGAATGCAATTCGCCCCTACAATAATATTATTGCGCCAATGGTAGGAGCGCACTGTGGTCAGTGAGTTTATCGAACTGCGTGCGCCCTGTAATATAGATATTTCGACCAAATTGAGATTTACTACCCTACTCTCAAGAGTAACAATAATTATAAATTTTTGTAAATTTGTGTTGGTTTACACTTGACAAAATCGGGGGGGGGGTAAAATCCCGTTGTTGCTCTGTCTTGTCATTGAGGAACTAACTTAAAATTTAGTGATTGGCAATTTTGAAAAAACCAATTTTTCTCCCTTGCCAATGTCGCTTAATTCGAGATTTTCTCCTTTAAAGGTCAGTCAGAACATTTGTTTGTTTGTTTATTTGTTTTGAGGAAATTTTCTGAGTATGAAAACTTCGACTGTGCTTAAAAATTGCTCCAGAGTAGCAGCCGGTACTGTCTTTGTAACTTTGGGGATACTGACTACGGGAACCGCCCATGCCGCTGAATTGATTACCAACGGCGGCTTTGAAACAGGTTTTACGGGTTGGAATGTCTCAATACAACCTGGGAGTAGCTCGACGAATGGTTTCTTTATTGATGATGCTGACGGCTCCACGCCTTTCAATGGTCAAGCAACTGTTGGTCCAGCCAGTGGCTCTTTCTATGCAGTGTCTGACCAAGACGGTCCGGGAGCCTATGCGCTAACCCAGACTTTTATCGTTCCTGGAGCTGCCTCATCGGTAATTTTGTCTTACGATATGTTCGTCAATGATTGGAGTGGACTTGGACCTATCGTCAATCCATCTGGACTAGACTACACCAGTGATCCCAACCAACACGCACGGGTGGATATCCTAGTTGCTGGGGCCAACCCCTTCTCAACCAATCCTGCGGATATCGTCGGTAATTTCTATTTGGGAAACGATCCCTTTGCTTCCAATCCTAACCCTTATACTTCTTATAGTTTTGACATTACCAGCTTGGTAGGAGCAGGCGGGAGCTACATTCTCCGATTTGCGGAAGTTGACAACCAGTTTTTTTTTAATCAAGGAGTCGATAATGTCAGTATTGATTTTACTCCTCTAGCTACTCCTGTTCCCGAACCTTCTTCACTCTTGGGTTTACTCGCCATTGGTGCTTTAGGTGCGGGTGCAGCCTGGAAGCGCAAATTAAAATAAAAAACTGGCAAATCTAGCCTTAAATTAGCAGCGATCGCGCTATATTGATAAAGTGCGATCGCTTTTTTGGGGAGACATTCCAGATTTTTATTAATCTTTGTTAGAATGATGACATGGGTAATGGCTTTGAGTTGATTGGAGAACTAACAGAAATAGAGATTATCGCCGTCAACCTCTCTATTCGTGAACTCAGAAGGCTAAAAGCGCAGTTTGGGGGTCGTCGATGGCGAAAGCTAAAAGGAGTCGGCTTAGTTCAATTTCCTAATGGAGAAATCCGCAAAGCTGAACTACACTGGTATGAGTCTCATTAGTGCAAGGGAAGTGACGCAAACCGAACGAGAAGCTTATGAAGAGGGATGAGCCAGAAATGGAAGATGATTTACGGACAGAGTATGACTTGAAGCACCTCCGAGTTAGAAAGTTAGGCTCTGGAAGAAAAAGCTTTGGTGGAGTCACTGTGCGCTTGGAGCCTGATGTCGCAGAAATGTTTCCCACTGCTGATGCGGTTAACGAAGCATTAAGATTGTTGATCAGAGTAACGCGAGATAACAAAACTCTTGCTTCTACAGTACAGGCTAACCTAAAGGCTGAGTCCTGACAAAATGCAGGGCGGGATTGAGTATTTATAAGAAAGCGAAGGGAATGGCGAATAAAGCTATAGTCTCGAATTAGATGCGATCACGCTATATTTGTAGAGGGCGATCGCTTTTTTGTTATGGTGGTAGGAGTGTGGATGAATGAAGCAAAATTGAAAATCTATTTCGACGCTTGAATTGAGGCTCTTCTCGACTTTGTGTGATAATTTTTGCTTATGGAATTGTGAAATGCTTATCGGGCAAGACTTTTATGGCTGTTTTGCCGAAGAAACCATCAGTATAGACCTCGTTTCCACACAGAAACTAGAAGAGCCGAATTGAGGAAAATTACTATGAAAGTTCCAACAGATTTGACGATTCCTGAGATTGAGGAAATTAGAAAAGAGGGAGTTAAAGCTCTCGTAGAAAGATTGGGAATTGCTAAAGCGGCCTTCTTTCTAAGAGAAACATCATCCCAACCTCTAAATTATTTAGAAATTAAAGATCAGTTATTTGGCGAAATGACAGCGACGGATATTTACGGCTCTTCCGGTTTCTGTGTGGAAACGAAGCCTATACTGATAGTTTCTTCGGCAAAATAGTCGTAAAAGTCTTTCTCCGTCAACATTTCACGATTCCATAAGCAAAAATTATCACACAAAGTCGAGAAGAGCCTATTTACGCTCAAAGTAAAGGCGGCTATCACTGAAATGATTGAGGAAATTCGTCAAAAAGTTAGACAAAACCAATTTGAATTTTCTCAACACGCTGTCAATCAAAGTATCCTGCATCAGATCAGTGTTCAAGAATTACGGGAGGCGATGGAACAAAGCGAAATTATTGAAGATTATCCGGCTGATAAGTATGGTGCAAGCTGTTTACTTTTGGGATTTACTCTAATTAATAGAGCCTTACACATTCATTGTAGCTATCCCTCTCGCCCTTTGCTCAAAATTATTACCCTATATGAACCCGATCCAAATTTATGGATTTATTTTAAATCAAGGAGAACACCAGATGTCAACTAATTCTAGACAAGAAACCTTAATTGAACAAGAAGTTACCTATACCCTTGAAATCAATGGCAATTTTTTCATTATAGAAAATGTCCCCGCTAGAGTCTGTGTAGAAACGGGAGAGCGTTTTTTTGCACCAGAAACTGTCGAACGCTTGCAGGAAATTGTCTGGGAAAATAAGCGACCAAAACGGGTAATTGAAACACCAGTATTTGACTTTGCTAGTTAGTGTTTAATAGAAAACTGGCAAATCGAGCAACAATTGAAGTCTTAAATTAGGGGCGATTGCGCTATATTTGTAGAGGGCGATCGCTTTTTTGTTTATAATAGTTAAAGACACGATAAATTGATTCAAGTCAAGCCCATGCCACTAACTCTTAATTTAACATCGGAAATCGAACAATATCTCAGCCAAAAAGCGAGGGAGAAAGGTCTTTCTCTAGAAGCTTATGTCCTAAAGTTGCTCAAGGATACTATTTTAGAACAAGAAAAACAGACCAAACTGGTTAATTTACTTCAATCTTGGATTGATGAAGAAGATGAACAGGAACAACAAGAAACAGGTGAATATTTAATCGAAGCACTCAATCAAGATCGTTTATCTGAGCGTCCTTTATTTCCGGCTCACTTAAAGGGAGTAACTTGGTGAATAGAGTAGTTTTATTAGATACGGGAATTATCGGTTTAATTACTAATCCTAAGCGAGCGCCTGAAAGTCTAGCTTGTAATTGTTGGCTACAAACACTAATTAAAGCAGGTATTAGGGTTATTCTTCCAGAAATTGCTGATTATGAGGTGCGTCGAGAGTTGTTACGCGCTAACAAGATTAAAGGAATTAAGCGACTGGATGAGTTAGCTAACTCAATAGAATACCTAGCCATTACAACGGATGCAATGCGAAAAGCTGCTTTATTTTGGGCGCAGGCACGCCAACAAGGACAAATTATCTAAAATCCTTATTCATCCCCTAAATAAGCTTCAATCACTGCGCGATTCTCCCTGACTGTGACTGGATCTCCCAAAGCGATTAACTTACCGAAATCTAACACGGCAATGCGATCGCATAATCCCATCACTAAAGGCACATGATGTTCGATTAACAGGACGGTTAGAGCTAAATTATCGCGAATTTGTCGAATTAGCTGACTTAATGCCCCCTTTTCGCTGGGATTCATCCCGGCTGCTGGTTCATCGAGGAGTAATAACTGGGGTTGCAAAGCTAAAGCGCGGGCAATTTCCAAGCGTCTTTGATCACCATATGCTAAATTACGGGCTTTTCGATTGCTTTGGTCGGTTAGTCCGACTAAATCTAATAATTCCCCCGCTCTTTTGTAGGTTTTTTCCTCCTCCCTTCTCGAAACTGGTAAACCCAAAATTCCCGTCCAGAGATTGGATCTATTATGAATGTGACCAGCGATCGCTACATTTTCTAAAGCCGATAATTCACCAAATAAGCGCAAATTCTGGAAAGTACGGGCAATTCCTGCCTGAGCGATCTGGTGAGGACGATATTTCGCCAGACTGTCGCCTTGATAAATTAAATCACCACTGGATAGGGGAATTAAACCGGTGATCAGATTAAATAAAGTCGTTTTTCCCGCCCCATTGGGTCCAATTAAGCCAAAAATCTCGTTTTTTTGTACCTGAAAGCCAACGCCATCAACAGCGACTAATCCCCCAAATCGACGGGTGGCTCCCCGCACTTCTAATAAATTTGTCTGCATCATTGTTAAGTAGCTGGTTATAATTAAATTAAAAATGGATTTTAGCTTCGATCCCCCCTGCCCCCCTTGATAAGGGGGGTGTCTGACAACTTTTAACACCTACCTACTTAATAGATTAAATTAGTCGATTTTACTCGATCAAGACGATTGGAAGTAAGCATTGCACCGACCAAAAAAAAAGATATTTGTCAGGAGATTTACCCTGAAAGAATCAGTTGTAGAGATTTATCGGGCAGTTATTTTGATCAGGAAACATTCTACACAATCCCCACCAGATCAGCAAGAAGGCTCACCACTACTAGCGAATCACTACCGATAACGAAAAACTGCCATAATTGCAGCAATGTCCTCATCTAGCCAAAAGGCGATCGCTATTGATGAAAAATGACGCTAAAATTATCGATCTCGTCATCCGGCTGTTTTTTCTCGGCCTGTTGTTATTTGCTGGTTTTACCCTGCTGCGTCCCTTCCTAACCATGATCCTCTGGGGAGCAATTCTGGCGATCGCTTGGTATCCGCTCTTTCTCTGGTTAAAAAAGTTACTCGCGGGCCGGGCGAAACTGGCCACAGTTCTCCTCACCCTACTTTGTCTAGGGATTATTATCGGTCCGGTGAGTGGTATTGCAGCGGTTCTGGCCGGTAATCTGCGAACGCTGGCCGAATATATCGATACCGGTGCGGCGGTGATTCCCCCTCCCCCCGCCGATCTGGCCACCTGGCCGCTAATCGGCGAAAGGATTGCCGGTCTCTGGCAGCAGGCATCGGATAACACGGGTCAATTTCTTCAACGCTTCGAGCCACAATTAAAAGAACTGGGCAAAATATCCCTTTCCCTAGCCACCAGTACCGGTCTGACGGTGCTGAAATTTATCGCCTCGATTCTGATTGCGGCGGCCCTCACCCTCTCGGCTAAAAATCTGACTCACCTGATGAACCGTTTAGCGGAAAAGATTGCCCCAGGTCGAGGCATCGCGCTGGCCAGTCTAACCGCCTCCACCGTCCGCAATGTTAGCCGTGGTGTTATTGGCGTTGCTATTATCCAGAGTCTTTTGATCGGCATCGGTTTAGTGACGGTGGGAACCCCTGCGGCCGGTTTATTAACTTTCCTCACCCTAATTTTGGGCATTCTCCAAATTGGCCCTGGTTTGATTGTCTTGGGGGCGCTCATTCACGCTTGGGTAACACTACCCCATTCCATCGCCCTATTATTTACCCTCTGGATGATTCCCGCCACCTTGGTGGATAATTTCCTCAAACCGATCTTAATGGGGCGCGGTCTGCCCATTCCCATGGTGGTGATTCTGCTAGGGGTGTTCGGGGGAGTGATCGCCTATGGGATTATTGGTTTGTTCGTCGGGCCGGTTCTGCTCGGTCTCTGCTACGAGTTAGTTAGGGCTTGGATTGGCGAGGATAGCCCCGAATCGGTGGCCAATAGCCATGATCAGCCAATCTAAGGGCGGATAGAGCTAATTTTTACCTTAATCTTTCCAGGAAACTTAGGAAAAAAAGATTAATTTAGCCACGGTTCCGGTTAAGCAGATTGAGGTAAAAGTAGGCTCATCTAAAGGTAAGATTTCTTCGGTTAGTGACAGCAAGCAATCAAACCGCAGAAACCAGACTGAAGTGAGGAGAAGGTTTGATTTAAGCAATAGGTATTGATTTGAATGTGGCGGCTGATTTATTGTAAGAAGATAAAGGTGTATATTTGGCTGGTAATTAATAGAAAAATAAATAAAATTACTGATTTATATTTAAAAAATATAAATCGCAAATCAGTTAAAAAACTATAAAAAATTTTACCAGTTATTAAACAAAAAATTACTTTTTATCTCCAAATATTACCCATTTATTATCTCTGATAAACCTAGTATATTTATTAGTGCTTATTTATACAACTCTTGCTAGGCAAGGTTTTAAAGACTATATTTTAGAAAATTATTTCTATTCTTCTCCCTTACACACGGAAACAATAAGAGGCGATTTATCCACTTAATTATCTTTTCTATAATTGGGCTACAGTTTTTGGAAAATAGTCTTAGTATTTACTCTGTTGATTGAGAAACCCTGACCTAGTAAGCTAGGACGCATTTACGCAACGAATTTTAACTGCGTCTCAAGGAGTAATTTAAATGCACGGGCAGCTTAATACTTTCACGTTTTTTCATTCTCAATAATACTTTTCTTGTTGCTGTGACTCATCAGGCTCTTGGATAAATTTAAGAAAAAATTTATTTTTTTGTTAAACTTGTCTATTTATAATCATAAGTATATGAGAGATTTAGCCCCAGGGCAGAAAAGTTGGGCTTGTCTTTTTCCCTGACCATAAACAGAAAAAATTCAACACCCCCAGGTAATTGACCGATTAATTTTCGGAAAATGGGGTGTGCCTGCTGATGAAGACAACACAAGTAAGTTCCAATTTATCTAGCACAGATATGTCATCTCTAGAAGATTCTTTGAGTTTTGATGGAGCCTCCCCAATCACCTTTGATTTAACAGGTTCCGACGATTTAACTGTATCGAAGGAAACTTCTCCCTTAGGAGTCCTGAACTCTGACCCCTCCCCATCTACAGTCTCCTCGGAGGCTCCTACGGTTTCAGCCTCCCCTGCTGCTACGAGTCCAGTGGTCCTTCCCGCTATCCAAACCCTTCCCTCTCCATTGAAGACAGAGGGGAAGCTATTACAGAATACTGGGGAAAGCGTTGACGACCCTTTTCACGATACGGGTATGACGAGGACAGGAAGTAGCGCTCTGGGGGAAATGCTAACGTCCTCCAAGGTGGGGGGAGTTTTGCCGAAAGCTTCCCTTTTTCTAGATCCCAATCCCAGTCCTTTTCGGGTTGGATTACCGACCAATGTTAATAGCTGGGGCGGAGCGGCTCCTAGCTCTGCTATTACGAGTGCCTTAAATAAACCAATTCAGCCCAAGTTCTCTCCTTTTTCCACGATTCCTTTAGTACCGAAAGATTCCATTAGTGGATCAGCTCGAAATTTATCTGATACGATTAAGCAATCAATTGAAAGATCATCTATTCTGAGTAACTATTCACTTGATGAGTTTTCACAGACAAAACAGTGGGCAATCGGCATTTCTGGCTCTCAATCTCCTAGGGATTTAGCAACTCTTTTAGGGGCAACCAACAAAGGTAAAACAGGGTTTATTCCCGGAACTTATTTATTTGAGTTTTCTAAGACCAAATCCCCCCAAGAAATTGCCCAAATTCTAAAAGGTATTCACGACAAAGGAGGTACTATAGACTTTTTCTTTCCTCTTGTCCCTCGTCAACATGAAGCTCGTTTTATTCCCAACGATCTTCTATTTTCTCAACAGTGGCATTTGAATAACACAGGGCAGGGAGGAGGAACTCCAAACGTTGATGCTAATGTGATAGGAGCATGGGACGTTCTTGATAGCCAAAACAGACCTATTAACGGTATTGGGGTAACGATTGCTATCGTTGATGATGGACTACAATTTGCACATCCTGACATTGCTCCAGCTTATCAAGCATCCTCAAGTTTTGACTTTAATGATAATGATAGCAATCCTACACCCTCTGCAGGAGATGGTCATGGAACTTCTGCAGGTGGTGTTGCTGGGGCAAGGGGAAATAACAGTATTGGAGTTTCGGGCGTTGCCTATGGGGCGGGCTTATCTGGAATTCGTCTAATTGCCGCTCCTGCAAATGACCAACAAGAAGCGAATGCTTTAACCTATCAATTGCAGAGTAATCATATTTACAGCAACAGTTGGGGACCTGCTGACACTGGCTCCATAAAAGAAGCACCTGGTCCTTTACTACTTGCCGCACTTCAGAATGGAGTGACCACTGGAAGGGCAGGAAAGGGCAACATTTATGTTTGGGCGGGTGGTAATGGTCGAGATAGTTTAGATAATTCAAATTATGACGGCTATGCGAACTCACGATATGTTGTTGCCGTTGCTGCTCACAGAAATGATTCTAATGGTGTTTTTTCTGGGTACAGCGAACCAGGAGCTAATCTTTTGGTAACAGCTCCTTCCGATGGTGGAACATTGGGAGTTGTTACCACGGATCTAATGGGGACTGATGGCTACAATGGTCTGACTGATCAAAATTACACAAATGACTTTGGTGGTACGTCCTCAGCGACTCCTTTGGTTTCAGGGGTAATCGCATTGATGTTACAAGCAAATCCTAACCTTACTTGGCGAGATGTACAGCACATTCTAGTTCGGAGTGCGGAAAAAAATGATCCCACGAACACTGACTGGACAACCAATGGTGCAGGTCGATCTGTCAATCACAATTACGGTTTTGGAGCGGTGGATGCCTTGTCCGCCGTCAACCTTGCAAAAAACTGGGTGAATGTCGGTTCGGAAACATCCTTCACTTCTGGTACTCAAACGGTTAATGCCGCTATTCCAGACAATAGTTCTACGGGAATTTCTAGGACAGTAAACGTATCACAAAATCTGAAAGTAGAAACTGTTGAAGTTGTTTTTGATGCGGCTCACACCTATCGTG
The DNA here is from genome assembly GCF_050500235.1 of Microcystis protocystis FBCC-A270. NCBI lineage: Bacteria > Bacillati > Cyanobacteriota > Cyanophyceae > Chroococcales > Microcystaceae > Microcystis > Microcystis protocystis. The sequence goes on along the minus strand of NZ_CP191407.1, from coordinate 1,972,318 downwards.
GAGATTTAGTTGTTACCTTAACCTCTCCCAGTGGCACAATCTCCCGTTTAGCTGAATTCCACAACGATAGCAACGATAATTATTCTAGTTGGGTTTTTACTACCAAACGAGCTTGGGATGAATCTTCTTTAGGCAACTGGACGCTAAAGGTTGCTGATCAATTTGCACAAGATGTCGGAACATGGGGTTCCTGGAAGTTAAATATTTTTGGTACGGGTACTGCCCTTCCGGTGGTGACAGTAGCAGCCACCGATGCCGTGGCTGGTGAACCCGCCAACAATGGTCAATATACCCTCACTCGCACTGGTTCCACCGCCAGTGCCTTGACGGTTAACATCGCCGTGAACGGCACAGCGACCAATGGAGCGGATTACACCGCCATTCCTACCACCGTAACCTTCTTAGCGGGTTCTGCCACCGCAGTGGTTAACCTCAATGTCATTGACGACACCCTTGTAGAAGGCACCGAAACCGCTATTCTGAATGTTGCGGCAGGAGCGGGTTATACCGTAGGGGCTGCAGCTAGTGCCACAGTCAATATTGCTGATAATGATTTACCCGCAATCACAGTAGCAGCCACCGATGCCGTGGCTGGCGAACCCGCCAACAATGGTCAATATACTCTCACTCGCACTGGTTCCACCGCCGGCGCCTTGACGGTTAACATCGCCATGAACGGCACAGCGACCAATGGCGCGGATTATACGACCATTTTGACCCCAGTAAATTTTGCCGCGGGTTCTGCCACCGCAGTGGTTAACCTCAATGTCATTGACGACACCCTCGTAGAAGGCACAGAAACCGCCATTCTCACCGTCTTAGCGGGAACAGGCTACACCGTAGGGGCTGCAGCTAGTGCCACAGTCAATATTGCTGATAATGATGGAGGAACCTTACCGGTTGTTTCCTTGGCTAGTAACTATAGCGGCGTGAGTGAAAACGGCAAAACTAACCTCGTCTATAACTTCACTCGTTCAGGAGCCACCACTAACTCTTTAACGGTTAACTTTACCCTTGGTGGTACGGCGACTCGTGGCAATGACTACAATGCCTACGGCGGGAATTTTGTCTCACCAACAACGGGTAATATTGTCTTCGCATCTGGTCAGACAACGGCTCAGATCGAGATCGTGACCACCGGAGATACCGTCAAAGAAGCCAATGAAACGATCGCCTTTACCCTAGCAAGTGGCACTGGCTATACCATTGGCACACCAGGTGCTGTCACCACTACGATCCTGAATGATGACGGTGTTCTCAATCAACAGGGAACCACGGGTAACGATGTGATCGAAGCCGGAACTACCCGCAATCTGAGCGGTCGAGCGGGCCATGACATTTTGATTGGTTCCAATGCCAGCGATATGTTAGTAGGTGCTGCAGGGAATGACACGATTACCTCTGGTGCTGGTTTTGACGTAATTGCCTATAGCCTTGCCAGTGAAGGCCAAGATACGATTACGGACTTCAACGTTTTCCAAGATACGCTCCAAGTCTCGGCGGCGGGTTTTGGTGGCGGATTAATCACCGGTGAAAGTATTGCGGCGGCTCAATTTGTCTTGGGAACCGTCGCCACGACGGCCAGCCATCGCTTTATCTTTAATAAACCAACAGGCCAACTCTTCTTTGATGTGGATGGTAATGGTTCATCGGTTCAGACTCTCTTGGCGACCTTGACTCCTAACCTTAACTTGACAGAAGATAATATCTTCGCGGCTTAGATGACTTGAGGCTAAGTGTCAACATAAACCGGCTGGGAAAGAATAATCTGGCTCAGAGATTGCTCAGTTTTCCCGCCGGTTTTCCATTGTGTGTCAAAAAAGTGAAGCAAATATTAATTGTTGTTCAAACAATTGATTCGGGCGGGAGTTTACGGTAATTATAAGCTAAGTCGCATTTTAACCGCCTATTCAGAAGTGTTGAATCCTGCAATAAAACTTCACAAAACCAGTATTTTACAGTGCTAAATTAGATTGACTATTGAGAATGGAGTCAATAATCAGTCCTTTTTGGTATCATCAGAGCGAATACATAACTTGGTCATGATCTTCAAAATCTTAACATTCAAGTATGAAACACTTTTTGAAAAAAGTTATAAGGGTTTTGTTGATTTTTTAGTATTTATGTATCGTGTAAGTCCAGTAATTGATCCCCTTTTTCTTGGCATAATCTGATAGTTTCATTGGAACTGTAAGGTAAACTTGCACTAACCACAGTAGCAGTTGTTTGCTGTTATTTGCGTATATTTTCGACAAAACTTGACAATACTTCTGAGTTTCTTCATTATTCTCAACAATACTTTTCTTATTGCTGTGAATAATCAGGCTCTTGGATAAATTAATTTAAGAAAAAATTTATTTTTTTCTTAAACTTATCTATTTATAATCATAAGTAGATGAAAGATTTAGCCCCAGGGCAGAAAGGTTGGGCTGGTCTTTTTCCCTAACCATAAACAGAAAAAATTCAACACCCCCAGGTAATTGACCGATTAATTTTCGGAAAATGGGGTGTGCCTGCTGATGAAGACAACACAATTAAGTTCCAATTTATCTAGTACAGATATGTCATCTCTAGAAGATTTTTTGAGTTTTGACGGAGCCTCCCCAATCACCTTTGATTTAACAGGTTCCGACGATTTAACTGTATCGAAGGAAACTTCTCCCTTAGGAGTCCTGAACTCTAACCCCTCCCCATCTACAGTCTCCTCTGAGGCCCCCACGGTTCCAGTCTCCCCTGCTGCTACGAGTCAAGTGGTCTTTCCCGCTTCTCTTAGTATTGACTCTTCTGGTTATCTCGCCAGTCCAGCGCCGAGTCCTGCCTCTGTACCCACTACCGACCCCGTCACCACCAGTCCAGGGTTGGGTCTTGTCTCTGTACCCACTGCCGAGGGATGGGATTCGAGGGTTAATCAGGACAATCTCACCCAGAAAACTGGAGAAACCCATATCACATACTGTTACTCGTGCGGTCAATACCACAGTAGCAAATTGGGACTGCAACCTCTAAGCTCCTTGTCTCCTAATGCTCCTCAAGGGACGCGAGACTATCTGTTACCCCCCAAGACGGTTAACTACTCAAGTCTCATCTCGGTTATAGAAAATACAATCTCTATTAAGCCACGAAATACACCAATTCCGAAATTTGCAACCGTAAACACTCAAGGAAGCTTTGACTTCACAAGCATTTCCAATGCAGAAGTCTTTAATCTCAGTTCCAATCCCTTCTCTTCCAAGACTATTTATCTGGATTTTGATGGCTACAACACATCGGCCACTGCTTGGAATGCCACATCCTTGGGTGCTGACCGCATTTCTTCTATAGCTGTCTTTTCTTTGGACTCAATCGTCAGTACGGCATATTCACAAGCAGAATTTGATGCAATGAAGGAAATTTTCCGTCGGGTAGCTGCTGACTATGCACCTTTTGATGTCAACGTAACAACGGCAACACCAACCATTGACAAGATTACTCGGTCTAGCACAAGCGACAGTGCTTATGGGACAGTTGTGTCTATTGGGAACATTGGTAGCCAATGGTCGGGGGCTGGGGGAATTGCCTATGTTGGCATTTACGATCTCGTTGATACAACTAACTATTACAAACCTGCGCTTGTGTTTCCAAGTCGCTTAGGAACTGCAAAAAATATCGCAGAAGCGGCTTCCCATGAGGCTGGACACAATCTCAATCTTAGTCATGACGGTCAGGGTTCTACCGAATACTATGCAGGAGGCGGCTCAAGCCCTGGCTGGGCACCTATCATGGGTGTCGGCTATTCCAAGCAGTTAACGCAATTCTCGCGCGGCCAATACTCGAATGCGACAAACACTGAAAATGATTTTCTCCAGATCAGGGGGGAAGGAATCGGTCGCTATGTTGAAGGGACTCCGAATACGGATATAGCTAGTGCTCAGACGATTACCCTAGATTCCACTGGTTACGGTGGGGCCTTTGAATGGATTACACTAGCATCAGATGATGGTAATACTGGGATAGACTATGATTACTTCAAATTTACCGCCCCTGCTGCTGGAAGCGTAAACATTTCAGTCAATAATGCTCTAATTTTCAGCAAAGATGGTACCAACTTTATTGGCGAAGACCTGCCAGCTGGATATGGAAATCTGCATCTTGATGCCCAAATCCTTAATGCAAGTGGAGGAGTTCTCGCGGATTGGAATAACAACGCATTGGTTGATGTCACTGGATTAACTTATTCGGGACTGGTAGCTGGGCAAAATTACTTTGTCAAAGTTGGTCCTAACTCAACGCTTCCGGATCAGTCCTTTGGTGAAACAACTTGGGGAAGTTTGGGAGCCTACGCCTTACGTATTCAGGCTGACACCAAATCAATCTCGATCGCCAAAACCACCGATGGTAAGGAAGCCGGTTCCGTGAGCAGTGTCTTTACCCTCACCCGCACCGGCGACCTCTCCAGTGCCTTAACGGTTAACTACACCCTTGCCGGTACGGCCACTCCAGGTGTTGACTACACAGGCACTACTCCTAACACCGTCACCTTTTTGGCAGGTTCCTCCAAAGCTACCATCATCCTGCCCACCAAAGATGACCTCTTGAGTGATCCCAGTGAAACCATCATCACCAAAATTACCGCCCCCGTCGGCTACACTATTAGTGGATCAGGCACGGCTACGGCCACCATTCTTGACAATGATGGTAACGCGGCCAATAACAACTTGGTCGGGACAAGCTTTGCCGATGCCCTGGCTGGAGTGGGAGGTAATGACACCCTTGATGGTGGAGCGGGTAATGACACCCTTGATGGTGGAGCGGGTAACGACACCTACCTCTTCGACACGGATCTGGTCTTGGGTAGCGATCGCCTCATTGATGCCTCTGGAATCGATACCCTCAACTTTGCGGCGACCACAACTAAAACCATCAACCTCAATCTCGGCAGTATCGTCGCCCAAACCGTCACCGCCGGGAATCTCACTCTCACCCTAGCTAGTGCCACTGCCTTTGAAAATGTTATTGGTGGTAGCCTCAACGACAACATCGTCGGCAATACTCTGAATAATTCTCTTACCGGTGGTCTTGGCAAGGATAGTCTGACGGGAAGTACGGGATTGGATACTTTGAACTACAATTCTCTAGGTGAGTCGCTGCTGAGTGGCTTTGATGTTATTCAAGGCTACAGTGGCACGGGTGCTAGTCTTGATCGCATTAATGCCCCTGCGCCTATTGCACCAATCACTTTGACCGCATCGAAAGGCACAGCTACTGCTTTAACCGAAGCGGCGATTCAGTTGGTCTTGACTAATGCGGCCTTTGCTGCTAACACTGCGGCGGCCTTTAAAGTGACAGGACAAAGTGGTACTTTTATCGCTCTCAATAATGGAGCGGCCGGTTTCCAAGCCGCTAGTGATGCGATCATTCAACTGAGTGGTTACAACATTGCTGCCGCTACACCAGTGGTAGTGATCTAGATTGAGAGATCATTTAAGTTTGCAGGCAGTAGGAGACTCTTCTCCTACTGTTGGGGGTCTTTCAAATGTTCATAGGGTTTTTATCTGGATTATCTCAGCTTTCAAGCTACCAGCATCCGATCGCTCGGCTTTAGGAGAAAAGGCTCACCGGTTTGGTAGTTGTCATCAGCGTCTGGGATTAGCTGCGGCGATCGTGACCACTACCCTATTTTTACCCGCAGTCGCTATCCTCAGTTTTGTCGCTGATGCAGAAACTGAATAAAATGCGTAAATATCTCCTGCATCAATAATCTTTGGCCTGTAGTCGCTAATCTTTACTTCTCTTCTCATGCTAAATCTGGTTATTAAAAACTGATTATCTATAGCTCCTTTTGCCCCTTGCCTCTTGCCTCTCCTGATATGTAGCCTATACTCAACGGATTTAGTATGAATGAGCATTGCCAAATTAATTATCTCGATCGTCGCTCGACTTTTCCCCAGGGCAATTTTCTATCAACCGACAGGAGAGAAAATTATCGCCCTTACTATCGATGATCTACCCACTCCCAACGATCTGGAAGGAAAATCCACCGATCGCATTTTAGCGGCGATCGCCGATCATAATCGAGAAAAAGCCAGCCCAGCAACTGCTGTCAAGGCGACTTTTTTTCTGATCACGGGACACCTACAACCGAACTCCACCTTGATTGAGAGCCTAATCGCCCAAGGTCACGAAATCGCTAATCACGGCACCCAGGATCTGCGTACCAGTCAACTGGCTGCCGACGCTTTTGCCAGTCAGTTTCGGGAAGCTAACGATATTTTAAGTGGTCTTACTGGTCAAGCACCGCGCTGGTATCGTCCTGGTCAAGCCTTCTATAATCAATCTATGCGCTCGTTTTTGGGGACATTCCCCGGCTACGAGTCCCGATTTGCTCTCGCTTCCATGATTCCTTTAGATACCAGAAAAGGAACGAATCACCCTCAATTTACCACTTGGTATATCTCGCAATTTATTTTCCCCGGGGCGATTTTAGTGCTTCACGGTGGCTCCCCCGAAAGAGATGAAAATACGGCGCTCGTGCTGAAGAATTTATTAGGGAAATTACACGATCAAGGTTATCAGGTGGTGACTCTCAGCCAATTAGTTGATCACAAACGTTAAGTAGTTGAACAAAAGTAAAGTTAACTGTAGGGTAAGGAGTCAGTCGTCAGTAAGAATTCCGGCAATTTACATTTCTATAAGTAAGATAGACAACAGAATTTATGTCCGACTACTTATTAGCTGATTTTCTCGGCATTAAAGACAAAAAAAAGATGATGGGAATCTGACAAGATTGGGCGATGAGTTTTGCTGAGGGGTTTTTATCAATCTAGAGGGACTTGTTGACCCCGAACAATCCTGTATTTTTTTAACAAGTCAGACCAAATCTTTCTGGGAGGACTTTAAAAATTGCCTTGGCATAAGTTGATATTTGAGAGAGGAAAATATAGAAGTCGCTGATTATTTACTAACCTACTTTTTTTAATTTTTAACGGGTTAGGACTGAGATATACTGAAATGGTTGCTTATAGATCACTACTATGGGACGTTTAGCGCTGATCAGCGTGACTGACAAAACCGGAATAGTTGACTTTGCCCGTCAGCTAACAGAAGAGTTTGATTTTGAAATTATTAGCAGTGGAGGAACCGCCAAAACACTGCAATCGGCGGGGATTCCCGTGATAAAAGTGGGAGAATACACAGGCTCTCCTGAAATCTTGGGCGGAAGGGTGAAAACTCTCCATCCTCGCATCCATGGCGGTATTTTGGCTAGACGGGATTGGCAATCAGATTTAGCGGAAATGGAGGCTAATCAAATTCGTCCTTTTGATTTGGTGGTGGTTAATCTCTATCCCTTTGAACAGACGATCGCTAATCCTGATGTTACCACCGCTCAGGCGATCGAACAAATCGATATTGGCGGTCCGGCGATGTTACGCGCCTCGGCTAAAAATTTCGCCCATTTGACTGTCATCAGTAACCCGAAGTATTACGAGCAGTATTTAAGCCAATTACGGCAAAATAACGGCGAAATCTCCCTGGAATTCCGTCAAAAAATGGCGGGGGAAACCTTCGCCTTAACCAATGCCTACGATGGTGCGATCGCATCCTATTTCGCCAGCTTAAACGGGGAAACGACGCGCTTTAATTTGGCGGGAAATGCCCTGCAAACCCTGCGTTACGGCGAAAATCCCCACCAAAGTGCCACCTGGTACGGCAGCGGTACAATGGCTCAAGGTTGGGGAAAAGCGACCTTATTACAGGGAAAAGAACTAAGTTATAACAATTTAGTCGATTTAGAAGCAGCCCGCCGTTTAATCGCCGAATTCGGCAGGGAAGAACCGGCCGCCGCTATCTTGAAACACACTAATCCCTGTGGTGTGGCGATCGGTGGTAGTTTAGTGGAAGCTTATACTAAAGCTTTTCATGCCGATGCTACCTCCGCTTTTGGGGGTATTGTTGCCCTAAATCAAGCCATAGATGAAGCAACCGCTAAAGAATTAACGAAAACCTTCCTAGAATGCGTGGTTGCCCCCGATTGTAGCCCTGAAGCCCGAGATATCCTTGCTAAAAAATCAAAGGTGCGGATTTTATTGCTGCCGGATTTAACCACGGGAGAAAAACAAACAATAAAAGTTATCGCCGGCGGTTTTCTAGTACAAGCGGCCGATGACGTGGTAGAAACCCCGGAGGAGTGGCGCGTGGTGACAGAAAAACAACCCACTGCCGCACAATTAGCGGAATTACTGTTTGCTTGGAAGGTATCTAAGCACGTTAAATCTAACGCTATTGTGGTGACGAAAAATAAAACTACTTTAGGGGTTGGTGCAGGGCAAATGAATCGCGTTGGTTCGGCGAAAATTGCCCTTGAACAAGCAGGGGAAGCGGCCAAAGGTGGCTATTTAGCTAGTGACGGCTTTTTCCCCTTTGATGATACTATTCGCACGGCGGCCCAGTTTGGCATCGAGGCAATTGTTCAACCAGGAGGTTCTTTAAAAGATCAGGATTCGATTAATGCCGCTAATGAGTTAGGTTTAATTATGGTCTTAACAGGCATTCGTCATTTCTTGCATTAATACAAAGTTAGGGTGTGTTGTTGCTTAAATTAACGCACCCCAACTTTGTATTAATTATTGGTTAATTTACCCTATTCAATAGTCTTAAATTTGCCAAAAGTGCGAGGATGACCAGCTTTTTGGGAACAAAGAAAATAGCGCGCGGGTTCGTAATGATTTTCAGCACTAAAAGGGGAACAGAAATGATCTGCAAGTAAATCTTCTCGCACGAAGAAAGCATTTACTCCCGAAAAACTACAACCCACCAGTTTATAACCCTGTTGATGACCAAGTTTTTCTAGAGCTTTCAAACTTGATCCCACATGACTATTATATTTCCATTGGTGACTAGGATTATACTGCATCACCCAACTGGATTCGGGGGGATAAATAGCATTATATTCGACAATTACCACCCGGGGACGATAATTAGTAATTGCTTGCCAGACCCAATAATCATTACCATCAATATCAATGGATAATAAATCTAATTCTGTCGGTACATTGCCCTCTCGAAACAAGTCTTCAATATTTGCGGCAGTGATGAAAGTATTTTTTAAAGTTAATTGTTGGTTAGCAATTAAATCTTTAAAAGATTGGCGAATACTTTTACAAAATCGCTCACTGCCTTCAATCCAATAACCTTGCCATCCTTTCACTAACAAATAGGCACTATTATTTTCTAAACCGTTACCAACTCCAAATTCCACAAAGAATTTATTTGTGGTTCCAATCCGATTAAAAATCTCGCTAATAATGCCATCTTCTCCCGCTTGGGAAAAAACCTTAAATTCGTAGCGGTTTAGTTTTTTAGGGTTATCATATTTTGGGTTTTTATGCAAGTTTTCTATCAGATAATTATCAATTTGTAACTCTGCTAGTATATCTTGATATTTTGAGGAAGAACTATTCAGAGACTTAAGGTTTTTAAGAATCTCTGAGATTGCTTGCCAAGGTGCTGCCATATTTTTGAGAAAGGTTTTCATGGATTTTAACTACAATTAACGAGTATTGGCTCTCCCAGGTTTGGTGGGTAAAATGTATTCTAAGATACATTCCTCCCAGCGAGGGGGTGGAACGAACCACTCCAGACACAAAGGACACAAAGATCGATCAATCCTATGTAAGTTAAACTTATCACACAGAACCTAGAAGAGCCGAGTATTTTTGGATTCAATGGGTTGATTAGTGCGATGCCGAAGGCACTGCGTAGCAGCACGCCGATCTTGTAGGGTGTGTTTCCTAATCTGGATCCTACTGCTCCACCAATAGATTTTTGGGAACGCACCATGCCCATATGAAGCTATGAGTTTAAGTGCGATGCTGAAGGCACTGGGTAGCAGTACGCCATCGCTGTAGCAACGTGGAGGCTAGAATATATTAAGCCCTATACGTTAGATGTTGTATATGACTGAACGACTTGAGCAGGCGATCGCCCAATTACAAACCTTGTCAACCGATCAACAGGACGCGATCGCAACCCTAATTTTGGCAGAACTCGAAGAAGAAAAGCGATGGAATGACTCCTTTGCCCGCTCACCAAACTTGCTGGCTAAACTAGCAGCCGAAGCAATGGCAGAACATCGATTGGGCAAGACTCAAGAATTAGACCCAGAAACGTTGTGAAGTCTTGTACCACTGCTCGTTTTCGGGAGATGTTTGCAGATCTTCCAAAACCGATTCAAGAGCAGACCCGTAAAGCGTATCGGCAATTCAAAGAAGACCCAAGCTATCCCAGCTTGCGATTCAAGAAAGTCCATCCAAAGCTGCCCATCTATTCTGCACGCATCAATAGGGATTATCGTGCTGTCGGTCAATTAGAGGATGATACGGTGATTTGGTTCTGGGTTGGTTCCCATGCAGAGTACGATATGCTGCTGGAGCAATTGTAGTGCGATGCCGAAGGCACTGCGTAGCAGCACGCCATCGCCATAGGGTGCGTTCCCTAATCTGGCTCCTGCTGCTCCACCGATCGATTTTTGGGAACGCACCATGCACATTTATTGAGGCTGTGAGTTTAAGTGCGATGCCGATCTTGTAGGGTGCGAAAACGCGCGTGTAACGCACCTTTTTCAAGTCAGCTATAATGTCGGTTAGACAATGCTCTTATGAAGCGTTTAACCATCAGATATACATTCACGAGCATATTGTTTCACCAGTAATTCGATTATTTTTTCCTAAGTAATTTGCTTTCGATCTGCTTGAGATTTAAAGAAGCTTACACTTTCTTCTGTTAATTCTAATGTTACTTGAGTAGTTTTGGTTTTACCTTTAGGAACTAACTGGTCTGGAGGCGGTAAAAAATCTTTAACGACTTGTCCCAGTTCCATTGGTTCATCAGTATAAGTTATTTTGCTGTTCATATAGTTTACGTCCTTTTCGCCAATAACCAGCTCCAAAAATTCTAACTTTTCCTTCCCGGTAAGTAAAGCGTACTGTGATAATTTCTTCATTGATTTGCCCCATACAGTAAAATCGATTTTCTTCTTGACTGTGAGCCAGATCTTGTACGATAACTCTGTTGGGGTCAAAAAATGCGTATTGAGCTAATTCAAAGGAAACATCGTGTTTCTGTTGGTTTAAACGATTTTTATCTTCATCCCATTCAAAGCTTTCATCCATAGGCGGAGTTGATAAGCCTAATCACTATGATTTTAACATAGACTTTCAAGAACATGAGTTGAATCAAATTGATCGGCTGGTGATAGAACATCAGACAACATTACTCGATACATGGTATGACTACTTTCACATTTGAGACAGAACCGACCGTAAATCAAGTGCAATCGCTGATCGCATGGCGCGATCGCCGATCTTGTAGTTTCAGCCTTGTTTTCTTGTATAATAGAGTTGAAGTTGTATAATCTCAAATCGTCATTCGTAAATTATGTTAATCAATGCAAAAATTAATTAACTTCAGACCCAAAGATAGAATGCAGTTAACAGCAGTGGTTTTGATAATCTTAGCCATTGCCTTCGCATTTTTTACGAGAATTATCACTGCTTTTGAATACGTTACCTTTGATATCGGACCAGAGCCCGATCAGATAGTAATTGGCAATACTGTAATCAATATGTGGCAGGGAAAAATACCCGCTTTAGGTATGGCTGGTTCTGGAGGAAAATATCCCTTTACTATTCCTCCTCTTTACTTTTATTTAGTATTTCCTTTTACTATTTTTGGTTCCGATCCCGCTTTTCTAGTTTTAGCTAATGGTGTTTTTTCCTTTTTAGCGATTCCACTCCTAATCTATCTAGTTTATCAACTTTTGGAAAAGGTGGAATTTTCCAAGCGAATCCTCTTATCGAGTCTGGCTGGGTTTTGGTATAGCACGTTTTATACAGACTATTTTATTAGTAATTTTTCTTGGAATCCTAGTCCAATACCGTTTTTTCTAATAATCTTTGTACTCCTTTATAAATTTCAGTTAGAGACTAAACAACCTTCATATTATCAAGCAATTTCTTGGATAGTCTATGGTGTAATTTTAGCCATCTTGGTAAGTTTACATTCTACTACAATGTTCGTTCTTCCTGTCGTATGTATCCTTACTTCTCTATGGTTTGTCTATAAGAACAGGAAAAATTTTCTCAAGTGTCTTTTACCTTTGTTAGCGATTATTTCCTCGAATATTGCTCTACTACACTATTGGAAAGTAGAAATTGCTCGTAATTTTAGCAACACCAAAGCGATCATCAATGCAATTATAGGTTCGGACGAGACAACAACTGAAAATGCTAATCTGTTAGCTCGCTTATTTAAAGCTATTTGGGAGTTTGTTTTTCTTGGTAATCAAGTGTATTTTATCTCGAAGGATTGGCTATGGTTTAATTTATTTTTGTCAGTGTTTTTTTGTGTTATTTCTTTATACTTTACCCTCAGAAAGTTTCAAGGTAACAAAACTATATTAGCTGTTCTTGCTCTAACTTGGCTAATTTTTATGTATGCTGCTTCCAATTATCAAGAAGAATACTTTTTCTCTCACCGTAAAATATTAATTTGGTTTGCGCCAATGTTGATGGGAATTATCAGTTTAGCTTACTTAAATTTTAATAACAAATGGTCAAGATTTTTCGGTATTATTTTAATTGGATTAATTGGTTATTCTATCGCTACAAATCTCGACTTCGATCAACGCTATATATCTAGTAAATATAGTACAGAAAGACTACTATCTGCTTCTGATATTATAGACATTTTTAATCAGATTCCCCCTAGATCAAATATTTGTTATCCAGCCAAGAAAGGCAAAAGAAAAATAAACAATCAATACGACTATATTGATAATCATATAACTAAAAGAAACTTACAGGTTGTTAATAGCTGTCAAACAGGTGACTATATACTGCAATCCAAGTTTAAAATGGACTTGGAAATGAATGATCTATTTCCCATTTTTTCCCTAACTAAAACTCCATCGCTAGAGCAAAAAGCTAATCTTGTTTTAGAAACTCCCGAAGCCTATTTATATAAACTAAATTAGCTGAGTTGAAAATTGACTAAATCAATTTTCTTTAGCTATTTGACGAGTATTTTTTGATTCAATCGGTTGCTTAGATAACAACCATGAATAACGCAGTGCGATCACCGATCTTAAGCGTTTAACCATCAGATATACATTCAGATCTTCTAGGGTGCGTTCCCTAATCTGGCTCCCACTGCTCCACCGATCAATTTTTGGGAACGCACCATGCACATTGATTAAAGATGTGAGTTTAAGTGCGATGCTGAAGGCATTGGTTGGTCTATCGGGCCAGCAATTCTCAGTTTTAGACACAGCAAGCCTTTTAGGGATTTAAAGAACATTTTAAAGGGGGATTTTTGGGGCAACTTTGGGTGTACTATCAAGTCAAAAGCCTGAAGACTCGTGAAATGAAATTCGCAATCCCATTGAATTTTACCCCGTATTATGCGAACTAACTCCCAAAAGCCTTGCTACAGGGCAAATTGAGAATTGCTGCTATCGGGGGGTTACGAGGGCAAGCCTAATCGTAATCAAATTCAGAATGGTACAGTCACACGAAGGTGGCATTGGAACAGTGGAAGAATGCAAACTAAAACCTGGGCTTGGAGCGCAAATTGGTCAAAATATCTTCATTACAGTCCCATTAAGATTCTCAGTCTGTCTTCAACCAATGCCAGCGTTTCTGAGGATACAGTTCCCCATCGCTTCTCAAGTCGTTCTACTGAGATTGATCTTACGTCCTCGCACTTGATAAAACTTGGCATTTTCACTCCTCCCTCTGGAGGTTCCACTTTTATGTGAAAAGGGATTCCTTTGTCTTTAGAAGTTACTGGCAAAACAACAACTAAGCCAGATGCACCCTGATTAAACAGGTCTGCTGAAATCACTAAACATGGACGCTTACCAGCCTGTTCATGCCCTCTTACTGGATTAAGGTCTGCTAGCCATATTTCTCCTCTGGTAATTTCTGCCACTACCCTTCTACTCCATCAGCGAGAGTTTGCTCCCATGTCTGCCTTTCAGAAATTTCCTCTTGCCATAAAGTCTCATTCTTCCTTAAGGCGGCGAAGGCTTCATTCGCTTGAACTAGAAAAACATATCTGCGATAATTTTCGATGGCTTTGTCTAATACTGTTGGGAGCGTATCCCCAGAGGAGTCAACGAGTGCTAACAGCGTTTTGTGAGCAGCCTCACTAATGCTAATTTTTAATTCAGGCATACTTTTCTCTCGTAGCTTGTGTAGGGCTATTGTAGCCAATTGTGTAAGGGCTAACAACCTAGTTGGAACTGATTATTTATTCTCCCTTTTGCCTTTTGCCTGTCCTGATATGTAGCCTATGCTCAACGGATTTAGTATTAGATAACACCTGTGAATAACGGAGTCGGAGAAGAATTTTTTTTGCCCAATGTTGAAACACTTTTAACTGATGGCGTTGGCTGGGTAAACGCAGTATATAGACAAAGCGACGCATTATATCAGCCAATCTACCAGTAATATTAATGCCAAAACTGGAAACAAGGGCTGATTGTTTACCCAGGGTTAACATATCACCTAAATGGAGATAATAATAGGGTTGGGGCGATTTTTTTCTGATCACTGCCGAGATATTTTTGGCTAATAGACTGGCTGCTTGATAGGCTGCCTGTGCTGTGGCAGGAATTACCTGTTTATTAGGATAAATTTCGGCTAGATCCCCAAGGGCAAAAACTTCGGGATAGTCGATTAATTGTAAACTGGAACGGGTTAATAATTTGCCTTGTGCTGTTTTCTGACAATCTAAATTATTGATCCAATCCTGTGCTTGGGTTCCTGCTGTCCACAATAATAAATCAATGGGGATAAATTCATTTGTATTATCTTTAAATACGGTCATGGAATTAGCTGCAACTTCCTTTAATCCCGTGTTTAAATAGAGACTAACATTCTTGGCTAAAAGGGAACGACAGGAAGCAATACGAACCGATTTAGGGAAGTTTTGCAGTATTTCCTCATTCCTTTCCACTAGGTGAACTTTGCCTTTTTTTCCTAAACGATCAGCCACCTTACAGGCTAATTCTACCCCATTGGGACCACCGCCAATAATTGCTAAATTAATTGAGGATTTTCCTTGAGTTTCTAAGTCATGAATTGCTGTTTGTAATCTTTCTACATCCTCTAAACTCCGAAAAGTTAGCCCATAATCAGCTAACCCCAGTATAGCCGGCCAACGATTCCGCACTCCCACCGCTAAAACGAGGTAATCGTAATCTAAAATTTCCTCATTTTCTAAATATACTTGATGATTGTTTAAATCAATATTACTGGCTTTTTGAGTTTTTAAATTAATCTGAGTTCCTGTTAATAATTGACGGTAGGAGGGGGCAATTTCCCAGCGTTGCAATTCTCCTGTAATTAGTTCATAGAGAAGAGGAGTAAAGAGAAAATGGTCTTTTGGTTCGACTAAAGTTATTTGCCATTGACCTGATTTTACTGCTGTTAATCGACTCAAATCGAGTGCCGTGTATAACCCTCCAAAACCACCACCGAGAATGCAAATCTTAGTTATAGGTTTATTCATGGATTTTTATTCTCAGTTGTGTTTAAGAGAGGTTTTAGTTCCGAAACTAATTGTTCTGAACGAATAATTCTCGCTGGGGGCAAAAGATGATAGTGAGTGTCAGCAAAAATAGTAGAATCGGTCTTAATATTCAAGTCTTTTGGGTCGTAAATTGTTGGCACAACCCGACTTAATTCTTCAGCAGATTTGCGAATATTAGCCAAGGTTTTACCATCATTTTTGGCATAAACCCAGGGTAAAGAAACCACTAAAGTCGCCCCTTTTGCTTCTAAATCTTTCTTGAGTTTTTCAATTAATTTAATCGAGTGAGCAGAGACAGGAGCATCAAAGGTCATTTGCCACCATTTCCATTTCCCTGTTTTTTCCTTAACTATAGTCGGATCACCTGTATTAGTAATCGGATCGGAAAGATAACCCGTCATTCTGCCTTTAGTGAATAAATCAACCGTGGATTTAGTGACTGCACGCATCCCCGGAATACCTAATAACCAAGTATCCTCGATCATGGTTTTTAAAGGTATTCCACCTAACCCCGGTTTGCCAATAGCGACGCTAAAAGGTGCGGATCCCCAAAGTCCTTCGCCGCGATTAAAACCGTCCTCATCCATGAGCATGAGATATTCAGGAATCAGCAGAATTACATCCCCTTTGCGTGCTTTTTCGAGAATCATAGCGGCAATGACATTTAACCCGATATCACCCTGTAAACCGAAGTTAACCACCGGTATTCCCAATTCTTTGGCCATTAATTCCGAATTTATGCTATAATGCGCCCCCGATCCTGCCGTGACGATTAAACGCCGCGGTCCTTCGACCTTGGCTGCGATCGCTGATTTTTCTTCGTACATCATCCGCAGCCAGCTTAATTCGCCGCCGTAGATGACATTATAAACAAAGCCGAGGGACCAAGCGACTCCCAGAGAAGCTAACCAGGGGAAAATGTTAAAAGATTTAGTATTCATCAGAATTCAAAGTAAATAAAATCACTGGTATTAGTGGAAGCTAGGAGAATAGTTAAACCTAGCAATATTTTAGACAGCCAAGGCGATAGTAATAGTTCATATTCAAACTTTTTCTGGGCAACAGCCAAATGTTCGAGGATTAAGACAATGATACCAAGAACTAAAGCGACGCTTAAAACTGCTCCTTGATTGAGACTATAGGAACTAAAAATTTCCCCGATATTAGCTAAGGAATAATTGAAAGGATTGGCAATAATCAGCATTTTGCCAATTAATCTTCTGGTGTTAATCTCCATGAAAAAGAGACAACCAAAAATGACCGCCAATTGCGTTAAAGCCCAGGAGACAATTTGCGGCTGAGAAACGTATTTTCCGACGAAAGCATAGAAAGGTCGCCCTAGATAACGCAGTAATAATAATAATGTCCCGTGGTAAGCGCCCCAAAAGATGAAATTCCAAGCTGCACCATGCCAAAAACCTGAAAGAGTAAAGGTAATGAATAGATAAAAAGGCGCCCAATTTTTATTGGAACCCATCAGGGGTAAAAATACATAATCCCGAAACCAAGTGCTAAGGGTAATATGCCAACGTCGCCAAAATTCGTTAATACTTTGGGATGTGTAGGGAGCTAAAAAGTTCAATTCCAATCTAACCCCGACAAAATAGGCTAAACCAACAGCAATAAAGCTATAACCGCCGAAGTCAAAATAGATTCTCAGGGTGAATAAAAAGGCCTCAAACCAGATATACCAAGCATTATCGATCATCTTATCTAATTGGATGTAGGGAGCCAGGTTATCGGCGAGGACAAATTTCATAAATAAACCGAGGGAAAGCCAACCCAAACCCTCCTCGAAGTTTTCTCCTGTAAATTTGAGGCGAAATCCCTCCATTTGTGGTAATAAATCCCGGCGACGCTCGATCGGACCTGCGACAATTTGGGGGAAAAAGGAGATAAAATTGACATAATCGAGGACGGCTAGGGGTTTCTTTTTCTTTTCGCGTAGGGAGTCCACCACGAAAGCCACCATCTGGAAGCTATAGAAGGACACCCCCGGCGGTATTTGGCTAGGCACGGGAATTGGGGAAAGTTCCTTCCAATTAGGAGGGAGAGAAACGAATAATCCGATGATTTCTTGGACAAAAAAGCCGAAATACTTGAAGTAGGCGAGGACAAGAATATCGATGACGATAACGATAGTGGCTAGGAGATTCGCTTTCCAGCCGCTCATTTTCAGCACTAGCCAGACCATAATGTAGTTAAAGGCTAGGGAGACGATGAAAACGAGGAAACTGGTGCGACTGGCGTAATAAAATAGGATTAGGGACAGTGCCGCTAATCCAACTCCATCAAAAACACCTCGCCAGAGATTGAAGGACTTCGCTATATAACGCGCCGTTAAGAAAGGAACGCTAAAAAGGATTAATATCCACCAAAATATAAAATCAGAGTAATTCAAGCCTTGTTAACTCCTGATGGTCTGTGTTACCTTGTTTGAGATGGGTTTCCTGACTTCTGATGCACAGAGACGAGAGATTTTCTTGACAAGCCTATCAAACTTTGTCAGACTTGTCCATAAAATTAACTCCAGCAATCCTAAAAAATTGAGGCTAGACAAGCAATGCTTTATCAAAAACTGTTAGATGCACATAAACGCTATCGGCAATTTAAGACTTATCCTCATATTGCTGATCAATATTGGTCTAGTCAGTTGGCAGAGCATAATATTAGTCCTAATTATGTGGAATATGATGCTAAATCTGGTCAACTTTTTTATAAACCTTTAGGTATCAGTTTAAGCAAAAATAAGCAAGATTTCCTCTTGGTTAGTAAAGTTTGTAACAAAGCTGGAGCTTTAAAAGCTCTGGCTGATTGTAAATTTTATATTGATGAGCAACAGGAATTAATTATCGAGATCGATGGAGTTAAGTTAATTATCGAGACGGGACAGGATTTAGATATCGCCCATGAAATTTTCCTTTTAGGTGTATATAATTTCCTCTATAACAAGCCCTGTGTAGTGATCGATATTGGTATGAATACGGGTTTTGCCAGTCTCTTTTTTGCTAATCGAGCTAATGTGAAAGCTGCCTATAGTTACGAACCTTTTAAGGCTACCTACGACCAAGCTTTAAGAAATTTTGCCCTCAATCCTAATCTAGCGGAGAAGATTAAAGCTTTTGATTATGGAGTCGGCGCTCGGGATGAAATTATTCAAGTCGAATACGATTACACCGTGAAAGCTAGTGTTGGTATTTCTGGTATTGACAACCAATTAAAACCTTTTGCCTCGAAACAAACCGCTACAGCCGATTTAATTCTGAAACCTTTCACCGATGTGTTTAAAGGTATTACCTCTGACTATCCCGATATTGATATTGTTGCCAAGATTGATTGTGAAGGCTCCGAATACGAAATCCTCGATTCTTTAGCGGCAACTGGTCAATTGGGACAGATTAAAATTGTCATGATGGAATGGCATAAAAAGGGTCCCGATGCTTTAGTCAAACATCTGCAAGACTTCGGTTTTATCATCTTCTCCCGGATGCCTCGCAGTAAAAATGTCGGCACTTTGTATGCAATTAAACCCTAAAGTACAGAAGTGAGGTGATAGGGAGATGGGGAAATTTCAACTAATACCCCAAAACCCCAACAGGTTCTAACTGATAACTGATAACTGATAACTGCTTTACTGTGCTTGACAATAGGTATTAAACGCTTCGCCAGTTTCTTTTTCTAATTGGCCGGCTTTTCTGACCTTTTCCTGTGCTAATTTTGCCCCGTTTTTATTGCGAGTTTCGATCACTTGAATTATTTCACGAGTGGCAGTGGCATAATCTTCGTAAACTTGAGCGAAAGTGGTCTTATATTTCTCTATTTCAGGATCCTTCACTGCTAATTTTTTCATATTTTCCGAGGCCTGTTCGATTTTATCGGCGGCTAATAGCCAACTTTTTTGGTCAATTTCTGTCCCTTGACCCTTGGTTAAAGATTTGGTTTCTTGGGCGACTTCGTTGGCAATCCGATAGATTTTTTGACATTGAAACTGTTTACTATCAGCACAACTTGCCAAAAAAGTCAAGCCCATAAATATTAAGATTATTTTGTTATTCATAGCATTGTATTTGAGATGATTCTAGAGAAGCTTATAGCGGTAAACTATCAGCCTCTAGTAGTTTTTTACTGTTATCGACTGATAGAATTGTTCAATCTGATAATACTAAAGTTTAGCACTCGATCGCCGTTAAGCGTGTCTTTTTTGATGCCAATTCCAAGCGTGTTCAACTATTACCTTAAGATCGGCATATTGGGGATGCCAACCGAGAACCTGTTTAGCTTTATCACTACTGCCGATTAAAATAGGGGCATCACCTGCTCTTCTGGGACTTTCGATGACGGGAATATCCAAACCAGTTACCGCTTGCGCTGTTTCAATCACTTCCCGCACAGAAAAACCGTTACCATTGCCCAAATTAAACACATTACTTTCGCCCCCATTTAAGAGATATTCTAAGCCTAAAACGTGAGCTTGAGCTAAATCATTAACATGGATATAATCACGCACAGCAGTACCATCGGGAGTATCATAATCCGTGCCAAAAATTGACAGGGAATCCCGTTTTTTCAGAGCAGTTAATAAAGCCAAGGGAATTAAATGGGTTTCCGGTTGGTGATCTTCCCCTAATAAACCACTGGGGTCGGCTCCTGACGCATTAAAATAACGGAAAGCCACCGATTTTAAACCGTAGGCCGGATCAAAATCCCTAAGAATTTGTTCCACCATTTCCTTACTGGCTGCGTAGGGACTGAGGGGATGATGGGGGTGACTTTCCGTCATCGGAATTTCCTTCGGCATTCCATAAATAGCACAGGTGGAAGAAAAAACAAATTTCTTCACATCGGCGGCGATCATCGCTTGCAAAAGAGTCAGACTACCACTAACATTATTTTGATAGTAAATGGCTGGTTCCTGCACCGATTCCCCCACGGCAATAAAAGCGGCAAAGTGCATGACAGCGGCAATATCACGACTAGCAAATAAATTATCCAGCAGCGATCGATCCCTGGTATCACCGACAATTAACTCAACTTTTAATATATCCTTAATGATTTCGGCGTGACCGTAGGATAAATTATCGAGTACGATGACGGAATAACCGGCATTTTTGAGCGCTAGAACCGCATGGGAACCAATATAACCCGCACCGCCAGTAACGAGAATGGTAGGTTTAACTTGAGACACGCGATCATACCTATTTGAAATTGACTTGTCTATAACTTTATACCCTAATTTTCCTTTTATTTGACCATCATGTTAAGTCCCCTCGATCTATCTCTTTCCCTTGACAAGGAAACTTATCAATCACAAATTAAAGATTTAATGGAACAACTGCGATCGCTACAGCAGTCCTGTTGGGAATGTAAATTACCCGTGGTGGTGGTTTTGGAAGGTTGGGCGGCGGCAGGCAAGGGAACTTTAGTCAAAAAAATGGTTAACTATATGGATCCTCGGGGTTTTACCGTCCATCCAATTTTAACCCCTTCCTCCCAAGAGGAAAGTTACCCGTTTTTGTGGCGATTTTGGCAAAAACTGCCAGCAAAGGGCAGTATCGGCATTTTTTATCACAGTTGGTACACCCATCTACTAGAGGATCGACTCTTAAACAAATTGCCCTCCTCCCAGATTCCTCTAGTCATGCGCGATATCAACACCTTTGAGCGACAATTATTTGATGATCGGGTGGCGATCGCTAAATTCTGGATTCATCTCAGTCAAAAGGAATTAAAGTCACGCATCAAAGAATACGCCGAAAATGAGCTAGAATCTTGGCGCGTGCGTCCGGAAGATTGGCAACAGGCCAAACGTTATGATGAGTATGCCAGTTTAGCCGAGGAAATGATTACCTACACTAGCACGGGGGCCGCCCCTTGGACATTGGTGGAGGGCAACTGTCAACGCTGGGCCCGGGTAAAAGTTCTCTCCCAATTAGTCGGTACGATCGCTCAAGCTTTGGATCAGCGGCAATTACCGATCGAACCTCCTGTCAATCTACCACCCCAAGCCCAATTACTGCCCACAGAACCCGATTATCTGGGGAGAGTGGACTTAAGTGCCAAATTGGAAAAAGAAGACTATAAAATCCGTTTGCGTCAGGCACAGGTAGAATTAAGAAAACTGCAATTAGAGATTTTTCAGGCAAATATTCCCGTTTTAGTCCTGTTTGAGGGGTGGGATGCCGCCGGTAAGGGAGGTGCGATCAAACGCTTAACCGATACCCTAGATCCTCGCAGTTATCAAGTGATTGCCTTTGCTGCCCCGACGGAGGAAGAACACCGCTATCATTACCTCTGGCGCTTCTGGCGCAAATTACCCGCAGCCAAAACTATCGGTATATTTGATCGCAGTTGGTATGGACGGGTTTTGGTGGAGAGAGTGGAAGGATTCGCTAAAGATATGGACTGGCGGCGGGCATATCAAGAAATTAACGAATTTGAAGCCCAATTAACCCATTCAGGCTGTGTTTTAGTCAAATTTTGGTTACATATTAGCCCCGAAGAACAGTTAAATCGCTTCAACGAGCGCCAAAATAACCCCTATCGTCAACATAAACTCACCGATGAAGATTGGCGCAATCGAGAAAAACAGCCCCTCTACCATGTGGCAGTTAATCACATGGTAGCCCGTACTAGCACCCCCGTCGCCCCCTGGACGATTGTGGCGGCAAATGACAAGTATTTCGCCCGCGTTAAAGTCATAGAAACAGTAATTGCCGCTATTGAAACCGGTTTGAAACAACGGGGATAGGGGAGGGGATAGGGATTTTTTCGATTCACCCTCCCTTAACCCTGATGTGCTGAGAAGCAGAGTCGAGAACTTCATCGAACGTTTTCAATATCCACCAGAGGAGAAACAATCATGAATCTCAATGAGTTGCCGGGGGCCGAGATCATCTTACCCGGACTGAGGGATCTTCACAATGGTGAGTCTAATACCATTGGGGCGTTGCTAGTTGCGATCGCAGCGACGCGCCTAACGGAAGTCGGTTTCGATATCCCTAAAAATCACCTAGCTGCAGAGCCAGAGCTAACCTTGTATGCCTATCTCCAAGAGGAACGGGATGATGCTTATTCTTACTATAATGCTTTGCTGAATCGCCTCAATAGCTTTTGCAATGCACTCGAACTCGGTTATAAAATATGATGACAATTTCCCCCAGTTTAATTTCTCCCGATCTCAGTTTGGCCGATATTCCCCTAGAGGAAACCCTCTCTTTAGGAGTGATGGCTTCTGGTAGTGGTTCCAATTTTGCTGTTTTAGCAGCAGCGATCGCTAAAAAACAGCTAAATGCCCGAATTCCTGTCCTCATCTACAATAATCCCGATGCCAAGGTAAAAGAAAAAGCCGCTGACTACAATATCCCTGCGGTTTTCCTCGATCATCGTCAATTTAAACCCAGAGAAGAACTCGATCGGGCAATAGTAGAAACTTTCCAGGAATACGGGGTAAAATGGGTAATTATGGCCGGCTGGATGCGAATTGTCACCCCGGTGTTACTGGATGCTTTTCCCGATCGCGTGATCAATATCCATCCTAGTTTACTACCCAGTTTTAAGGGTGTGCGTGCCGTGGAACAAGCTTTAGCCGCGGGGGTAAAAGTGACCGGATGTACTGTGCATATCGCTCGCGCGGAGGTAGATAGTGGCCCAATTTTAATGCAAGCAGTGGTTCCCATTCTCCCCGATGATACCGCAGCCAGTCTCCACGAACGCATTCAAGTGCAAGAACATCGCATTTTCCCAGTAGCGATCGCTTTAGCAGCGAAATTGAGCCTATAGAGATCGATTTCTGGACTTCCTTGGCGAGAATACTGGCAAAAAAACGAAAATTCAAGGCAAATCGTTGAATAGGGTTTGCGGCAAAAAGTTTGTTGGTGGAGTTAGGAGTCAGTAGCCAGCAGTCAGGCTTCGGCAAAAACACTACACGCGGCGGAAAAAGAAAGTGACAGGGTACAGCAAAAAAGAGTGGAATACTGGTCTCAAGTGCGAGAAATTGAGGCATCAAAACTAATTTTCATCGATGAATCGGGGGTAAATTTAGCCCAATTAAGACTCTATGCTAGAGCCTTAATTGGCCGAAGAGCTTGGGGAAGAAAACCACAAAAAAGAGGGAAAAATATTTCAATAATTGGTGCTATAAGCTTAGAAAAAGTTGTGGCATCAGTCAATATATACGGTGCAGTGGATGCGGTAACATTTGAAGGATTTATTCTGAAGGAAGTGCTGCCAAAAATTAAAGATTACCTGCTATTTAGGGTTTGCTGAATAATGGTAAAACCCTTTTAAAATAAAGCTTTTGACCTGTTAAAGTCCGATGTTCATGCTGCGAAAATAGGATTGGGACTTTCAAAAACCTTGCATTATCCTTCCTTTAGTACATCGCTTGGTACAAAAAACAAGGGCAACAAAGCCTAAAATTCCTGACTCCTGACTCCTGACTCCTGACTCCTACCCCCAGGAAAAACTTTTTCAGCAGACCCTATTTATTACAATATGCTACTGCGACTTTAAGAATGTTTTATGTTTAAGACCATACAACATTTTCAATCGGATTTCGTACATCAAATCTGTCACCAACTTCTTAAATCTGGTATAGACTTCCTGGTTAATCCTATCCTTTGGTGCTAAATCACCTCCATGAGCTACAGCATTGCGTAACCGCAGAAATAACTCTAAGGATTCCTTTAAATTACGATTCGGATGTGCATAATCCTTCCAATGTTCTGGAAACTTTTCAAGTGCAAAGCTTTTGAGTAATTTGTTTAAGACGTTGAAACCAACATTACTCTCGGTATTAACAACTCTTGAAAAAGTGCAGCTATCCCCAGCGTGAAACTCTTTAAGTGAAGCAAAAAACCTTACTTTTCTATTGTCATTTGTAGGATATTCCTTGAACTGTTTAAAGGAGTTTTCCATGTGGTGAATAACTATTTCATCGCAAAAATCATGAAGATCTCTGCCAACCTTATTAAGTTCATCAATATAGAGGTTGAAAGATTTTTGGATAAAGCTTTCCCATAAAGAATAAATCATCGATATTGATTGAGTTGAGAAAATGTCTTGATGCTTTGAAGATAGAGAGTACCTTCTCGTAAAAATTGCTCTCTCAATTTCGAAAAGAACAGATATTCTCTCCTCAATAATCTCTTGCAATGCCCTATCAAAATCATCCATAGCCTATTGCTAAGTTTATTATTGAAAAATTTCATCTACTCTTTTAAGACGATTTCTAATCCGACTTCTACTATTAGAAGCGTTTCCAGAATACCTTTTGAAGTCGTTGTCACTTTTTAATTGTGTTATCTTTGATTTCAAAAGTTCAAGGTCTTCAGCATACGTCTCGATATTTTGAGCAACTCCGATTAATATCCCCTCAAAATAAGCTGGAACAAATAAGTTTCTCTCGTTTCTAAATATCTTGTTGTCTTCTATTTGGTAAATTAACTCTAAAACTTTCATGATGAGAGATTCATAAACATCATAGTCAAAATTAGCGTTCTGAACAGTTCTCTCCATAAAATCGTTTAAAAACTTCTCCATATTTTCATTAACATTTTCAGCATTTTTGTAGAAAGCAAAAAACCTAAGAACTAATTCTTGATCATATAATTCATTAAGTTTGCCACTACTTAATTGAGTAAGATATTTGAAAACTTCGCTTTTACTAACTTTTAGTAAAAGCTCGTTAAGCCTGGGATTAACCCCTCGATAAATTGCATTTCTTATCTCTTGTGGAGTTAATTTTGAACCTCCAGAGTTTAGTCTTTTGAACAACTCATACTTCATGGAAGTACTACTTTCTCCTCTCAGAATTTCAACTCTACAAACAGCCCTTTTTAAGTTTATTTTTAGATTTGTTGGAAGATTGTCAACATTAAAGCCTTGCAAGCTTTTGACTAATCCTCCTTCTTGCAAAGTCCATTTATTTATAGTTTTTATCCCTCCAGTTTCTTCCCCGCTTTCCTCATCAATTTCTTCTTCTTCTTCGACTCCTGATCTGTCTATATATTCTTGATAGTCAATTGTCCATCCACTACCTTTTAGTTCACCAAAAAAACTTATGAAAGTAGAAACACGTTGCAATCCATCGACCAATTCCCATACACCGTTTTTATCCTCGGCCACAAATATTGGAGGAATTGGAATCGAGAGTAGAATTGATTCTATAAGTGCAGTTTTTTGTGCTTCTGACCATCGGAATAATCTCTGATACTCTGGTCTAATTATTAATTCACCATTTTTGTATAGGTTGATCAACTCCCCAAAAGAAATGTCAAGTCTATCAGACGACAGCCTTTTTCTCTCATCTGAGACTGCTTTTTCGAGTAAGGCTACTTTTTCAGCAAGGTTTTCCATATTACTCAGGCTTAGTATGCTTTTCCAAGTATAACGAGCTAACAATGAAATTGATGACGACTCTGTGAAAGAGAGAACTCAGTTTTTGACAGTCTAACTATTAATCATATCACTCCCTGCGGTCCCACACCCTCCTCTATCCTACTTCTCATTGACGTACTGTTAGGCCGTGGCTTCGACACCGCACTCTTAGACTCACAGCTTCAATGAATGAGCATGGTGCGTTCCCAAAAATCTATTGGTGGAGCAGTAGGACTTGCATTAGGGAACGCACCCTACAGCGATCGCACTATCAATTATACGGCTCCCTGCTGCCAACTCCGGCACTCATGGACAGTCTTTTAGAGAGTCAACCGCTTAGTGGTCTGTCAATCTTGAAATTGTGGATAGGGGAATGCTGCCAAATTATTCGCCCCCAATCCCTCAAAATCATCTTAACAGACCAGTAGAATCACCCTTAATTTTTGTCAATTGTCGGACTCTAACTATATTCTTCCCCGACACTGAGATTAAAGAGCATTTGTAGGGATTGTAAACAGCGCTTACGCGCTTCGATATCCTGTTGGGCCCGCAGTTGTACCATGGGTTCGTGAAGGATTTTATTAACGATACCGCGGGTCATTGCTTCGATAACTTCTTGGTGTTTTTCGGCGAATTCCGTCCCCAGACGGGAGAGGGCCTTTTCTAATTCCTGTTCGCGAATATCTTCAATTTTGCTTCTTAAACAGCTAATTGTCGGGACAGTGTCCAAAGAACGCCACCAAAGCTCGAAAGCTTCCACTTCCTGCTCTAGGAGTGCCTCTGCTTCCCTGGCCATCTGACGGCGACTTTCCTGATTGGCGGCAACCACCGCTTTAAGATCATCGACGTTAAAAGCTTGCACTTGTGCCAATTCCTTCACGTCGGTGTGGACGTTACGGGGAACAGAAATATCGATTAACATCAGCGAGTTAGCAGTAATCGTCACTTCTGTCAATAAATTTTTAGTTAAAATTGGTTCCGTGGCTCCGGTACTGGTGAAGACGATATCCGATGCCGCTACTGTAGCCATCATCTCTTCTAAGCCATATAGTTGGATTGGTACGTTAGGAAATTCACGGGCCAACTCCTGGGCCCGTCTTTGGGAGCGATTGACGATCGCAATTTGCTGAGAACCCTTAGCCAGAAGGTGAGTAACTAATAATCGGGACATTTTCCCTGCCCCGATAATAGCGATTTTCTTGCCGCTGAGGTCTGTCACCTTAGCATGGGCTAACTCCACCGCCGCCGAACTGATCGATACGGCTCCCGTGCCGATGCTGGTTTCCGTGCGGACGCGCTTACCGGCAGTCATCGCTTGTTTAAACAGGCGATCGAGTAATTGGCTAATAGTATTGTACTTCTGAGCTAATTTATGGGTATTTTTAACTTGAGCGAGAATTTGCCCTTCCCCGAGGACAAGACTTTCTAAACCGGCGGACACCCGGAGCAGATGACGGACAGCATCCTGATGCAGTAGGGTAAACAGATAACGACGCAGGACATTAAGGGGAATATGTCCGATTTCAGCGAGAAACTGGGTAATTTCCACCACGCCCTTTTCCGTATCCGTAACCACGGCGTAGATCTCCAAGCGGTTACAGGTGCTGATAATCGCCACCTCTTGGATGTGAGGATAACCCTTGAGGTGGGTAAGAGCGGACTCGATTTTCGCTTCCGGGATACTCAATTTTTCACGAATTTCCACCGGGGCTGTCTTGTGACTCAAGCCCACTACAGCAATATTCATTTATGTTCTCCTACAAATGTTGCTCAGGCTACAAAAATTATTGATAAAGATCAGTGCGTTATGTCTCTAATTGTTGCAATTTAGTCCCAATCGGGATGCAAATAAAAGATGTTTGAAAAAAAACTTTATATATTTTTACCAATGGGGGCGAGGTGAGCCATACCCACCCCACCGCGTCAGGGAATTATCTCAGTTGAATGTATTTGGGTTGGTCGAACAGGTGAACGGTATCGACAAAGCGGGCGGTTTTCGATTGGGTGGAGATAACCAAGCTTTGGGTTCGAGCGCCACCATGAAAGAAGCGGACCCCTTCCATCAGGGTGCCGGGGGTGATACCACAGGCGGCAAAGAGGACGGTTTCGCCACTGGCTAATTCTTCGCAACCGTAAACGCGATCGGGATTGGTGATGCCCATTTCTTGCAGACGAGCGAGATTACCCTCGCGGCTTTCGCCGATTAAACCGGTTTTGACCACTTCGGGATCATAGATTAATTGTCCCTGGAAGTGACCGCCTAGACAACGCATAGCCGCCGCCGAGATTACCCCTTCTGGAGCGGCACCGATACCCATGAGAGCATGAATATTAGTTCCCGAAAAAGCGCAGGAAATAGCGGCCGATACGTCACCATCGCTGATCAGACGAACTCTGGCCCCGGCGTTGCGGATTTCTTGGATTAATTCCTTGTGACGGGGACGATCCATAACCACTACCACCAGTTCTTCGATGGAACGATTGAGACAATCGGAAAGAACTTTCAGGTTTTCCGTCGCCGATTTATTAATATCCACATGACCTTTAGCTGCTGGGGGAGCGGCTAATTTTTTCATATAAAAGTCAGGAGCGGCGAATAATCCACCTTTTTCGGAGATCGCTAACACGGCCATAGAACCATTTTGACCGTAGGCAACCAAGTTAGTGCCTTCGCAGGGATCGACGGCGATATCAATTTCGACTAATTCGTCGGGATTACAATATTGTTTGGCATCAACTTGGGTACAGATACCCACTTCTTCGCCAATATAGAGCATGGGAGCCTCGTCTCTTTCCCCTTCTCCAATAACGATGCGACCGCGCATATGGATTTTATTCATCCGTTCACGCATCGCTTCCACAGCGACGTGATCGGCGATATTTTTTTCGCCTTTACCCATCCACTTCGAGGAGGCAATGGCAGCCTGTTCGACCACTTCGATAATTTCTAACCCTAGCGTACTTTCCACTCGATGATCCTCCCTACAGCTGATCTATGATTTATCTAGTGAGTTTGTTTCCTTAACAGTCAAAAGTCTATCACCAGACGGGGATCATTCTTAAGTTTTTATGTAGATCATCTGGAGGAGACCGGTATAGCTAGGGAATTTTTGCCAGCACTGTCGCCCCCATCTCAGTTATGGAGAGCTTGTTCGCTGATTTGGTCTGGCGATCGCATGAAGGAAGGTTCTTACCCCTGTTGTGAATGCTAGACAAGGGCAGCTTTGTCAATACTAAACATCTGGTGCGGTTTTGCCGAGCAAAATTATAACGTTATCGGGTCAGGTTTTAAAATGAGCCATTTTAGTTGACGGTCTTTCTCATAAAGATGCAGTATAACCTAATTTGCTATCGACGACTGACTCCCCAAAGGGAAAATTTCCTACCTCATCCTTAAGATAAGCTAAGTAGCTGGTTATAATTAAATTGAAGATAGATTTTGGGTTCGATCCCCCCTGCCCCCCTTGATAAGGGAGCATTTGATAATTTTTAACGCCTACGTACTTAAGACGCATTTTAACCGCCTATAACTCGGTTTGTTAACGAAGCCAATAAACTATAGCGATAATAATACTCAGAATTACCACAGTCTGGCGCAGATAACTAGGAGAGATAATTCTAGCTAGTTTTCCCCCCAATACCCCCCCCATTAAAGAGCCAATTGCTACCACTATCGCTGCCGACCAATATACATGATTAGAAAAGAGAAAAAACCAAGATGCGGCCACATTAACCACCAAAGAAAGCAACTGTTTTAAAGCATTTAATCTCGTGAGATTATCCTTGAGAAATAAGCCCAAAATTGCCAACTCAATTACCCCTAAACCTGCGCCAAAATAACCACCATAAACTGAAGCAAGGGCGATGGGTAAAACCGCCAAAATTTCTGGTATATGACCATTTTCGTCCCCTTGTTGCCGCTGTAGCCAAGAGCGTAAAGTATCTTGAAAAGCCAATAAAGCCGCCGCTAAAAGAATCAGAAAAGGAATCAGGCGCTCAAATACTTTATCACTACTATTTAACAGCAAAATACCACCGATAATGCCGCCAATAACTGCCGGTGGTAGTAATAATCGAATCCGTTTTTGTTGCCCGTGCAGGTCTTTTTTTTGGGCGAGGGTTGCCCCCAGATAACCGGGACATAAAGCGACGGTATTAGTCACATTTGCCATTACTGGTGGGATACCCACCGCCATCAGCGTCGGAAAAGTAATCAGACTACCGCCACCGGCAAGAGCATTAATTAAGCCGGCAGCCACGGCAGCGATTACCAAGAAGCCATACTGAATAGGCGTGAGCATTTAGGTGTTAGGGATAGTAATTAGCGATAAATCAATTTTTTCCTCGTCAACTTGCTTAATTTCGGCTCTAATTCCTGGTCCAAAATATCTTTCGATTTTTTCCTGTTTTGCCAGCCACTTTTCTAGGGGTAAAAGGGGCGATTCAAATTCTAGGGTGAAACAATAGGCGGAATCAACAGCAGTTTCACGAATTGCCACTAAAGTCGGTCTTTCCTCGTCTGTGGGGCTTAATCCCAGCTTTTCTAAGGCTTCATCCAGATGCACTTCCTGTCCGTAGCGATAGCGGGTGACATCGTTGCGAAGTTTGGTTTGGGTGACAGTAGCCTGTTGTTGGCGCAATTGCAAGATTTCGGGGCTAGTGGGTTGACTGAAGGGTATCGGTTTGATTTCTGAAGCTTTTAGGGCTAAACCTCCCAATAATAACGGTAATCCGTAGAAAAACCCCGCTAAATTGACCGTGGCGTTACCTTGGGCATAACCGATGATCCCGATAACCGTTAAAATACTGCCTAAAATTAAGCCAAAGTATGATAGTCTAATTTTTCTGAGCATGAAATAATTTTTTTCTTGAGTACGCTAATCCTTTAGAGATTATACAACTCAAGAGAATCTTTTTTGCAGATGGGCAGTGGGAAGATTTTTCAGTTATCAGTAAACAGTCATCAGTCATCAGTGAAAAGAAAGCGGCGAACTTGACACTTAATAAGTAAGTAATCTCAATTTTGATGTTTTAATAAGGTCGGGGTTGAAAATTATCAGGAATATCGAGTTCAAATACTTGGTCATGAATCCGAGCCACATAAAACCCTTCTTGCAGAATTTTTTCGCGTAATTCGTTGGATAAGTCAACTGATGCTAGTATGCCATAGAGTTTTTTGTCCTTGTGTTCAGAGAAAAAGCTGCGAAACCGTTGCAAAATACTTTTTAATTGTGTAATGGATTCCTCTCTAGCATGACTTTTAACCTCGACGATATAGGCAGTATTTAACTCACCATTGGTATAGGCAAGGACATCAATTTCTAGGTGTTTTCCATCTTTACTGACTCGGACACTGGGACTGATAACTTCCATACCGAACCTTTGTCTGAGAATCGTTTCCATTGAGGGAAGGGCAAGTCCTTCGGTAAAGCTGCCGAATTTTGCCCCGAGTCCCCCAATTTGCTGACCTAATTCTTTGAGTTGTTTGTCAGTTTTCTTCTGTTGTTGGGCGTTTTCCTTCTGTTGTCGGTCAGTTTCCTTGAGTTGTTGGGCGTTTTCCTTCTGTTGTCGGTCAGTTTCCTTCTGTTGTTGACTAACTTCCTTCAGTTGTTTGTCAGTTTCTTTTTGAGCAGCAGTTAATTCGGCTTGAGCAGTCGCTAATTCGGCTAAGATTCGCCATACGTCTTCTGATGTAGTTGCCATAGATAAATTTTTTCCTCTGATTTGGTCTATTACTATTTTACTAAATTTTGCCGATTCATGAAGAAAAAAGTGTTGCTGCCTTTGGCCAAGATAGAGCGATTACATTTAAATTTTTAATAAGGTCGAGGTTGAAAATTATCAGGAATATCGAGTTCAAATACTTGGTCATGAATCCGAGCCACATAAAACCCTTCTTGCAGAATTTTTTCGCGTAATTCGTTGGATAAGTCAACTGATGCTAGTATGCCATAGAGTTTTTTGTCCTTGTGTTCAGGAAAAAAGCTGCGAAACCGTTGCAAAATACTTTTTAATTGTGTAATGGATTCCTCTCTAGCATGACTTTTAACCTCGACGATATAGGCAGTATTTAGCTCACCATTGGTATAGGCAAGGACATCAATTTCTAGGTGTTTTCCATCTTTACTGACTCGCACACTGGGACTAACAACTTCCATACCGAACCTTTGTCTGAGAATCTTTTCCATTGAAGGAAGGGCAAGTCCTTCGGTAAAGCTGCCGAATTTTGCCCCTAATCCCCCAATTTGCTGACCTAATTCTTTGAGTTGTTTGTCAGTTTTCTTCTGTTGTTGGGCGTTTTCCTTCTGTTGTTGACTGACTTCCTTCAATAGTAGGTCAGTTTCCTTGAGTTGTTGGGCGTTTTCCTTCTGTTGTTGACTGACTTCCTTCAATAGTAGGTCAGTTTCTTTTTGAGCAGCAGTTAATTCGGCTAAGAGTCGCCATACGTCTTCGGATGTAGTTGCCATAGATAATTTTTTCCCGATGTCACCTATTCACTATTTTATCGGATTTCTGCGCTTGCCGAAGACACTGGGGAGCAGACTGCTGATTCAATTGGGTAAGGCGGAGCCTAATTCATAGAACAAGAATCACCGCCACCAGCGACTAACATCCCTAATACTTTGATACACTTCTCTTAAGGCGACCTCCCCCCAAAAATGAAGGATTAAAGGGACTAAGTTGGGAATAGTTTCGAGGAAATGAGGACGAGTGAGAGTTCCCAAAGCATGAAGGGTTTTTTCCCAGAAGGATAGGTCAACATTGGCAGGGATTAACACCTGAGTTATAATTAGAACAAAAATTAACTAAGGCAGTTGTTCTCAAATGAAATTAAAGGAGAGGATATTGGTGTCACATAAAATCATCGGTTTTCTTCTCGCCATGCTGTTTGACGGATAGATTTAGGAGTAATATCCCTGTCTTCCCACAATCGTGCTAGGGCAAAAAACTCTTGCTCGTTATCAGATAATGTTGTTTGATTTTCGATGATTTCTACAGAGTCAACAAAATCTAAAGCAGTTAAAATTTTAGAGAGTGTTTCTGGTT
Organism: Microcystis protocystis FBCC-A270; assembly: GCF_050500235.1. Taxonomy (NCBI): domain Bacteria; kingdom Bacillati; phylum Cyanobacteriota; class Cyanophyceae; order Chroococcales; family Microcystaceae; genus Microcystis; species Microcystis protocystis. The sequence continues at coordinate 1,939,324 of NZ_CP191407.1, read as the reverse complement.
TTTCTTGGTCACGAATGTGTACGATTTATTGTTTCAAGGTAGTAAATTTTGCATTGAGTTAGTATTAATGATCATTGTCTAATTCTGTTTTTAGCCAATTAAGAATCGGAGAATTATTACGAATTCCATGATTAATTAACTGTTGTGATAGATCTAAAATTTCTTGTTTAGATAGATAACCTGCATAAAAACCAACCAAGAGAATTCCTAATGTTCCTTTGACGGTTAATTCCATAGCTTTGGCAACTCTTCTTGCTAATTTCTCATCTATAATTACCCAGTCTGGTTTGATTGAAATTGCCAAGAGAATAACTTCTAATTCTCCTCGATCTAATCCTAGTAATAGCGGTTCAAGAGGAGATGATGATGCAACTTCTTGAACTTGAATCCAATTGGCATTTTTGAGTTCTTTTGCCCCCGGTTTATTATCTCCAGCGATGACAATTTCTTGATAAACTGCCCAAGGAATAATCACTTCATTAAATAGCTGATTAAGAAGATCTAATTGATTAATCAAAGATAAGGCGATGATCGGTGTAGAATTAACAATTATCTTCATTCTCTTGGATTTTTTGGGCTAATTTACGGCTGGTTTGTATTTCTGATTCCCATTCTTCTGCTGTGTAATCAATAATGGAAAAACCATACTCAGAGAGAAGTGTATAAAATGTATATTTATCGCAGCCTAATACTTGTGCGCCGATTCCTGCTGAAATTTTTCCTTCTTGATAAAGATGCCCTAATGTATAAATGATAACTTTACGAGAGAAGGCTTCTTTTTCTTCTCTGGCGGCAATGAGAAGTTCTTCGGGAAATGTTACATTAATGCTCATGAGTGTTTAAAGATAATTTGTTTTTCTTGATTTTAGCAGGAATAATATCGCTAATTAATTGATGGTTGATAATTAAGATTCTCTATATTGTTCTCTTTAGTTGTTTATAAATTTCATCATCGTTTCGTTTGTCAATCAGCAAGATTTCTAGTGTTTGCTCCTCAACACGATAAACGATTCGATATTCACCAATATCGGCTCTATGATAGGAGTATCCTTTTAACTTTAGAGAATCTTGGGGATAGGGATTTGTTCTCAGTTCGGTTATTTTTGTGGCTACTTGTTTGGCGTGTTTATCTGGCAGTTTTTTTAAGCGTTTAGTTGCCTGTCGAGATAGGTTAATCTTAAGCATTTAAAATTTCTGACAGTAAAGCCTCACTTTCTGTTGTTCCGATAAAACCTTCTTGATGAGCTTTTTCTGCCTGTAAAGCCAAAAGTTGATTTTCTAACTCGGAAAATCTCTCAAATTCCTCGATTGACAGCACGACTGCAACATTACGTCCCTTTTTTGCTATCTTTACTGGTTCTCTTCGAGCCAAGTCTAACAGTTCGCCAAAGCGATTTTTTGCTTCTGAGGCTCCTAATGTTTTCATAACTAACCTTTATAGAAACTAGCCATTATGACCATTTTAGCTATTATAGCAATTATTGACAGGGCAATCACTTCCACCAGCGACTCACCTCCCTAATCCCTTGATACACTTCTCTTAAGGCGACCTCTCCCCCCAAAATGAAGGATTAAAGGGACTAAATTGATTAATCTAAAGCATTAGTTGGTTTTTCTGCTTCTCCAAATAAAACGAAAGCAGACCATAAGCCAGGATTTTCATGTTTTTTCATAGTGTTTAACATTGCTTGCCGTAATGCTTTGGCTTTGTCTGGATCATTTTGAAGATTTTTATGAAAATTGATCATTAACTCGTCAGATGGTGAGTCAGGAATTTTCCACAAAGAGACTACAATACTAGGCACTCCTTTTTTCATAAATTCATTAATGAAACTAGAACTACGATAATCACCCAATCCAGCTAAACCCGTTTCACAAGCACTTAAAACGACCAATTTTGCGTTGAAAGTGGTTTTAGGATTAAAAATTGAATAGGAAACCAAAAAACCATCTTCTAAATTATAGAAGTCGCAATCACTGGGGGAATCTCCTACACAGGAAGAGCGAGCGGGAGTTAACGCTAATACTGAGTCTCCCCTAGAAGTATAAAATCCATGAGTGGCAAGATGAATAATGTCGGCATTCTGCATTTTTTTAAGGACAACTTCTCCTTTCGCATCTTTTCCAATTAACGGTTCTGTTTGATAAATCTTGGCAATTTCTCTGGCTTCATTTTCTGTTCCTTTTAACTGCCCAAGTTTTTGAGGTTTAATATTACGAATTTCACTATATTCTTGACGACTTTCATCAATAGCAGGTAATTTAATGGTCGGCATGATAGGATTGCCTACGATAAGAGCATCCTGCTGACTATTTGATACTTTTGAATAAGCCTCATTATGAAGCATTTTTAAAATTTTGATTGAAGGCGCGTAATAGATAGTATGTTTTTCGATCAAGTATTTCCCTTGAGTATCTCTTAACGCAGCAAAGGGAACTTTCAATAATTGACTATCTGGAATAAATACCACATGATCATCAGGATTTGTTGGTAATATATCTGCTATTGGCTCAATTAATACTTGATTTAATTTTTGTAAACATTCAATAGATCTTTGACAATATTTATTTGACAAAGAAGTAATAATTTGGGGTATATCTGTTCTTCCATTTTCTTGATTAATTAGTCCATAATTAACTTGAATTAAATCTTTTAGAGAGGGAATGTTATCAATTTGAGATTGAGCAAATTGTGATTGTTTTTGGTTCTGACACCCAACAGTATTTAAAACTAAAATTGCTCCCAAAAAAAGAATCGCTAATTTTTTATTTTGAGATTTGGCAAAAATCAGCAAAACCAATATTATAACTATAAAATTAAAAATGAATAAATTGAGAAAATTCCGCTCGATAGATAAAACTGACGATAGGTTATCTTGGTTAAATGCTATTTTCGCTGTCTTGTTAGATAAATTTACCTGGCGAAAATAAACATTGCTATCAGGAGTAACTACCCAGATTAAAAGTTTATCATCTTCATGTAATGAGTATTCGACAATGGTTATATTTTTGACTTTTGCTATCTTTTTAAAGTCATCAATAGTCATTCTGGGTTCATTTTTTAACTGTTCTTGTCTTTGTTCTTCTGAAAGAGCGAAATCCCCCCAATTACGGAGTAGATTGAGAGAACGTCCCAAATCAGATATTTCTAGTGCTTTTTCATATTTCTTTTGCTTGATTAAAACATTTTCATAATCCCTAAGACGAGATAAAGACTCAAAAGGAAGATTTTCAAATGATTGATCAAATTTGCTTTCAGCTTCATGAAGACGACCGATTCCAGCTAACATTGCCCCTTCTTTGGCTAATGATGAATCTGAATCATATCTAAATGTTCTCATGAGATATTTCGCATATTTATCCTTCATAAAGTTAAAGTCATTTAAAGCGGACTTATAATCATCAACAGAATTAGTATGACTAGCCAACATCAAATTGAGATCATTAATTACTGCAACTAATTCCCCAATAGTTAAGACATGAATTCCCCAGCGTAAAGGGTAGCCAGTTTCTTTTATTGAGTTTGATTGAGTCTTAAGCCCATTTTTTAAACTCTTGATTAACTTTCGATTTTCTTTAATGCCTTCTTTCTTCATTACCTTATAAAGTGATTTAATCACTGATATATCCGTTTCTGGATAATAGACCATCATATTATTTGGGTCTTCTACTAATGGATTATTTTTGTATTGTGCGGCAAATTCTTTGTTAAATACTTTAAAGTAATCGCCACAATATTTTACAATTTCTTCATCTCTTGTTATCAAATCGGCAAGCCTAATATTATAATCACATAATCGTTCGTTGGCTTCTTGAATTAAATCACTTATCATTCGTTTGCCTTGATAATGCTGAGGGTCTGGATAACTATCCTTGGAATATTTTTTATACACAGATAATTTATACTCTGCGCGTTTAATTCCTTCTTCAATAAGCTTAATAGTCTCAGGATTATTTGTGTCAATAGTTGAGCCTGTCATAGCACCGGTTTTTGCAGCCTCAAAATAAGGTAATGGCTTCTTCACAATCGCTTGCATTTCCTTTGTCGTCTGTGCCAACGTCAAAGAACATCCAAATGGCAATGATATAGCGATACAAATATAAACAAAGACAAGGCTTGTCAATTTATGGAGTTTCATAATTTCAAATATATTTGAATGAGTAATAAAATTCAGAATTATTTTTACCAAGCAGGTTTTTCCGAACTTTTTTCGGTATTCTTTTTAGATTTTGGTGAAGGAATAATTGAAGAAATATCATAAAAAACTCGTTTTCCTTCCGCAAAAGTCTTAGGTGGTTTTTCTCCCCTTAAAACAGGAGGCTCTTGACTAGGTAATTCGTGGCGATTTAATAGCTCTTTTAGAACATCATCAGGGTTATCTTTCGATTCTAAAGTAATTAATAAATCCTCCTCATGGCAAACTGAATTTTCTGATTTAACAGCACAGATTACAGGTACTTCCTTATTGGGAACCCACGTTTCTAATGTAGCAACTAAACGTTTTAAGCCATCACGATTATAAATTCTTTGGAATCGCCGAGAAACTTCCTTACACCTTTTTAGCGGTGGCCAATTATCACCAAAATGATTATTATCTAGCTTCCAAAGAATAATTGGAATCGATTCATCGCCCGTTGCAATTGTTGCAGGAAAACTTTTCCCATTGTATTCACTTTCTCCACAGGAAAACGTAACTTTTGACGCTGGAGACTCCGAGGGAACTTGACGAGGAGAAACGTTTGTTGTCGGAGTTTCTGGTTTGGGAGAAGGATCAGGCGATGGCTTAAGTACAGATATTAGTCCAGTCACCGCAACAATAACTGGTGCAGCCGCAGTCAGAATAGCCACAACACCAGCACCAACATTATTTTTGTTATCGCTCATTAATTGATTACCTCTTTAGAAAAGATTCTTTTGGGGTGATCACCTCTTTTATTGTATATCTCTTATCCACTATTGGCAAAAATTTAAAGGAATTTTAATTCTATGGGTTATCGTATCTTTATTGGTGCCACCCCCACCCATTTCTACTACCCAAAATTTCAGCCCACCTTTGCCTTCTTTCGACTGCTCAACCACAAATTGAAACTCTAATTCAATGTCACCCACTTCAAAGCGAATCTGCTCACCCTCAGAGGCTAAAATAGATTTACTCAGTTCAACCCGCAATGCTTCTAAGGTTTCTCGAAGTCCAACTTTATTGATGTCCATAATTCTCTAGTTATTTTTGAAAGATGCAGACAAAAACCCTTTCAATTCTATCGTTTTTCTGAAACTTTAGGGCAGAGGGATTGCCTTTATCCAAATGATATAATAGCCCAACCCGATCGCTAAGGAAAGCGCGGGTTGGGAAAAGAAATCGACCTAATATTATCTCAAGACTAAAATGACAAATTGAATTAGCATCGAGCTATTTTGCTAATACAAGGTGTCAAGATAAAACTAAGGAGCTAAACGTTGCCTTTGCCAACTGCCATCTTCTTGACGATAATAACAGAGACGATCATGGAGACGACTGGGGCGACCTTGCCAGAACTCGATTAAACTAGGAATTAGGCGAAATCCGCCCCAATGAGGAGGACGGGGAACTTCACGACCCGCATATTCTTCTTTTAGTTCTGTCAGGCGTTTTTCGAGGATATCTCGCCCAGAAATCACTTCACTTTGATTGGAGGCCCAGGCCCCTAAACGGGATTCCCAGGGACGGACAAAAAAGTAGTTATCCGATTCCTCCTCGCTGATTTTTTCTACAGTTCCCTCAATCCTAATTTGCCGTTGCAATTCTCCCCACCAAAACACTAGGGCCGCATTGGGATTAGCGATTAATTCCTGTCCTTTGGCGCTTTGGTAGTTGGTAAAGAGAACAAAACCGCGAGGATCGAAGTCTTTTAACAGTACCATGCGGGCCCGGGGTTTACCCTCTGGGGAAATAGTGGCTAAAGTCATAGCGTTGGGTTCCAATCTTCCCGAAGATACCGCCCGTTCTAGCCATTGTTTAAATACAATGAAAGGATCGGCAGATGTTTCTGACTCTAGCAATTCTTCAAGATTGTAGTCCAAGCGCAGGTCAGCGATCGATATGTCCATGGTTTTGCTTGCTAAATTTTATCCTTTGAGATCCTACAAGATTCTACAATCATGACTATCACCTCGGCCAGTGATGCGATCGCCTCTCTTTTAGAAATGGCGGAACAGGGAGAAATTGACCCCTGGGATGTGCAGGTTATTGATGTGATCGATCGCTTTTTGGCGGAATTGGGGTTATTAAATGATCTAGATTTAGCCATGGCCCAGGCTAATTTACCCCAATCGGGACAGGCTTTTTTATGGGCTTCTATGTTAGTTTTATTTAAGGCTGATACCCTAGAAAGATTGTCTTTAGACCAGCAAGAAGAAAGTCTGATTGATGAGGAAATTAGCGAGTTAGAACGGGAATTAAGAACTTTACCCCGTTATCTAGAAAATCATATTCGCCGTCGTACTGCCGCCCCACCACCGCGAAAAAGACGGGTAACTTTGCAGGAGTTAATCACTCAATTACAACAGATTGCCCTAGAGATTGAAGCTTTACCGAAACTGCCTGTAGTTGTCCCGAAACCCCGGCCCCAATCCCGACGGGAAGCGGTACAAATTATCACGGAATTGGCCCACCAAGAAAACCTGACGGAATTGGCAGCGGAACTGGACTTTTTTTTGCAGAGAAAGTTTTTTCAATTAGAGAAAAATGAGATAGAGTTTGAGTATTTATTAGATTTATGGCAAGCGGAAAAGCCTTCTAGTCACTCGGCAACACAGGAAAAGGTGGCGATTTTTTGGGCTTTACTTTTACTGGCTTCTCAATCAAAAGTGGAGTTAAAACAAGAGGATTTTTATCAGGATTTAACTATTGCTTTAATTAGGGTTTGCTGAAGGTATGGGGTTTTACCGATTATTTTCATCTGGTCAATTAACTAATTTTCAGAACGTAGAAAGTAGCGACTGTATCGCCAGTTCGTTCATCAGGTTCGGCTTCACCGTCCCGTTAACCTACTCCCAAGCTTCCGCAAACGCCTTCAGTGTCGCCTCGATAGCGGCCACCGGTTCGGGTTTTACCTGGAGTTGGCAAGATCCGGTCAGGACTGGTTTCATCCCCTCAATAATAATCAAAACATGAGGATTTTGAGGAAGATGCAGGAATTTATTGGCGATTTTCGGGGCATCGAATCCCTCAAAGCCGAACGGTAGGGACTCACGCGGTTTCGTTGAGAAAATTGTCGGAAAAGAGATATTAACTCAGAAAGCGATTATACTCAATGATCGAAGACTATTGACCGGCGATCGATGAACCAAGACAACGAGATTAGTCATTTACTAGACCTCATGCCTGCTTCGGGACGGATGATGACGCGCATTGTCAGCAAACCCGAAAGCAGCAAGGTAATCGAAACTAATTTTCCCCTACCCTGGCAAAGAGGGGTCAGACCGATTCCAATTAATTTTGACCTCTGGCGGCAATTATCAAGATCCCAACGGGATTTAGTCTTGTTAAGGGCTGTCTGTGTTTTAACGGCAGTAAAATGGTTTAAACCCGATCTCGATCGAGTAATTGCTCTGGCTGGTATGATCGGTTTAACCGTGGAAACCCTACAAACCGATGCCGTCGGGATGGCAGTGGCGGGGGGTTTAACTGCCTTGGCAATTAACCGGATTTGGCGGGAAAAACGCAGCCCCCAACGGGAATTAGACGCGGATGAGGCAGCCCTAAAAGTGGCCGTTAGACGCGGTTACACGGAAACCGAGGCCGCTAAAAGTTTATTATCGGCTATTGAGACTATAGCTGAAATTGAGGGGCGATCGAGTCTCAATTTTAATGAGTTATTGCGCTGTCAAAATCTGAAAAAATTAGCTAATCTCTCCTTTGTGGGTGTTCCCGATCAGGTGAGACAATCTTAAGGTTAGTTGTTTTGGCTACTGGCTTTCTTTTTACCGATTACCGATCACTGACTACTTAAATCCCTAACCCTAAAATAACTACTATAAAAATATTTTTCTCCTTGCTCAATGGCTGCAATTGACTCTTTAGAAAAAGTCTTAAAATATCACTTTGGCTACGATCAATTTCGACCGAATCAACGCCAAATAATTGAGGCTGCTTTAAATGATCAGGATTTATTAGTAATTATGCCCACCGGAGGCGGTAAATCTCTCTGTTTTCAGCTACCTGCTTTAATTAAAAAAGGGGTGACGGTGGTGGTTTCTCCCCTAATTGCTTTAATGCAGGATCAGGTAACTGCTTTAGCTGATAATGGCATCGGGGCAACATTTCTCAATAGCACTTTGAACGCGAAACAAGTTAGAGACAGAGAATCTTTAATCTTGCAAGGAAAAATTAAACTGTTATATGTCGCCCCAGAAAGATTATTATCGCCTAGTTTTTTAGAGTTTTTAGCTGTTATTGATAATTACCTCGGTTTAGCCTGTTTAGCGGTGGATGAAGCTCACTGTGTCTCCGATTGGGGTCATGATTTTCGCCCTGAATATCGACAAATTAAACAAGTCCGTCAACGCTTTCCCTCCGTGCCAATTCTGGCTTTAACTGCCACCGCTACCCAACAGGTGAGGGAAGATATTATTCAACAATTAGGATTGCGAGATGCTTCCATTCATATTGCTAGTTTTAATCGTCCTAATCTTTATTATGAAGTTCAACCTAAAACCAGTAAATCTTATCAGCAATTGTATCAATATATTAAAGGAAAAAAAGGGTCTGGCATTGTTTATTGTATCAGCCGCAAAACCGTCGATCAAGTTGCCGAACAGTTACAAAAAGATGGTATTAATGCCCTACCCTATCACGCCGGTATGAACGATCAGGAAAGAAGCGAAAATCAAACCCGTTTTATTCGGGATGATGTGCAGATTATGGTGGCGACAATTGCCTTCGGTATGGGGATTAATAAACCGGATGTGCGCTTTGTCGTTCATTATGATTTACCCCGCAATTTAGAGGGATATTATCAAGAATCGGGCCGTGCGGGTAGGGACGGCGAACCGGCTAAATGTACCCTCTTTTTTAGCTTTGCCGATGCCAGAAAAATTGAGTATTTTATTAACCAAAAAACTGAGCAAAATGAACAACAGAAAGCTCGTCAACAATTGCGACAGGTGTTAGATTATGCTGAAGGGACTGAATGTAGAAGATCAAGCGTACTAGGCTACTTTGGAGAAAGTTTTGCGGGTAACTGTGGTAACTGTGATAACTGTCGGAATGGGAACAATTCTGAGGATTGGACAATCGAAGCACAAAAATTTTTATCCTGTGTGGCGCGGACGGGACAAAAATTCGGTATGATGCACATAATCAACGTACTTAGGGGAGGAAAAGGTGAAAGAATCACCCAATATCAACATCATTTATTATCCACTTATGGCATCGGTAAGGATAAAACTCTCGGGGAGTGGAAACGTTTAAGTCGTTCCCTTGTCCAGCAAAATCTACTGGTAGAAACAGAAGACAATTTTAGAATCTTGAAACTTAATCAACATAGTTGGGAAGTGATGCGGAAACAGCGTTCCGTGTTTATTGCCGTCCCCCAAAAAGCTAACGGTCCAATCTTGGGAGACGACAATCCCAATACGATGGAAAGTGATTTATTATTCGATCGCTTGCGACAACTGCGGAAAAAAATTGCTGATAGTCAAGGGGTTCCTCCCTACGTTATTTTCCATGATTCTAGTCTGCGTTTGATGGCCCAATCAAAACCCCGGAGTTTAGAGCAGTTTCGTCAAATTTCTGGAGTAGTACAAAGCAAAGTTCAACAGTATGGGGATATATTTATAGCGGCAATTAATGATTTTTGTCAGGATAGTCTTCCCTCTACTCAATTCCTCACTCTCCAATACTATCAAGATGGTTTGAATGCGGAAGAAATCGCTCGCAAAAGAAGCTTAAAAGTCTCAACCATCTATGAACATTTAGCTAAATTGCTGGAAGCTGGTTACGAAATTGATATTAATCAGTTAGTTCCTAAGAATAAACAGGAATATATTCGTTTAGCGATTAAAAAAGTTGGCGATCAATCCCTGAAAACTCTCAAAGAAAATCTGGGAGATAATTATAGTTATGAGGAAATTAAATTAGTTGTTGCTTGGCAAAGACGACTTTAAAAACTATAGGAGAGCGGGGAAGTAGGGGAGTTTTTTCAGTAAACAGTGAACTGATAACTGATAACTGATAACTGATAACTGAATTAAGCAAACCCTATTTAGGGGACAAGCGTTCTTGTATTTTATTAATTGCCCAGCTTAAAATCGCCCCCGCAATTAAAATACTAATAGCAGGATTGAATAAGGGCAGCCAAAGACGCTGAAAAAGTTTAAATCCTAGAGGAATTCCCGTGGATTCACCGATAACAGCCACGGCAAACCAGAGAAAACCCGCTATCACTAAAAACACATCAAATATTAAGATTCTATTCAACCACTTGACAAATTGCTCTTTCATTGCAGCAAAAACTTAGGTTATTTATACAGTTTATTCACGAAAAAGTATAGCACTTTCACCTTAATCCCAAGCTCTCCAGAGCCAAGCTAGTCCGGCAGTAATAATTAAAACTTTAGTTAACCAATCTCCCCAGCGCACATATAAAGTCCTCGTATCCCGTCGATAAATTGTTTCGCTATGAATTTGATATTTATCCAAATCCGATAGCCAAAGGTGATTACCGTGGGGATCGACAAAAGCAGAATAACCTGTATTGGTGGCCCGGGCCATCCATCGATCGGTTTCGATCGCTCGCATGGTATCCTGAGCATGGTGTTGAGCGGGCATGGCGTGGCTATAATGGGCGTTATTAGAAGCAGTAATAATAAATTCGCCTCCCCTAGCAGCTTGACGGCGAAAATGTTCGGAAAAAGCTGATTCGTAACAAATGCCCACAATTATTTTACCGAAAGGACTGTTAATAATTTGATCGGGATCTCCCGGGATTAAGTGCGCTTGCAAGGGAGAAAGGCGATCAACAATTCCGCCCAAAATTTCCTGAAAAGGAACGTATTCGCCTAAAGGCACGAGAATTACTTTATCATACCGACTAATCACCTGTCCCTCGCCATCAATGGTCAAGAGACTATTGTTATAACCCTTGTCCACCTTGCCGAATGCACCCAACCAGATCGGCGTTTTTTTGGCTAAAATTGCCGAATAAATCGAGCTATTATTGACTAAGTTCTCCCAATAATAGGGTAAGGCCGTTTCAGGAGTTAAGACGGCATCTACTCCTTGATCGGCGAGAATTTGATAACCAGAGGTGTAACCTTCGATCGCCTTTTGAAATCCTAGGGGCGAAAGTTTAATTGTGTTGGGAATATTGCCCTGAATTACGCCAATTTTTATCCCTAAATCCCTTGACTTTTCGATCGGTTTATGGTATGTGTTCCATCCCCAGAGATGGAGGCTAAAACAAATGAGGAGGGGTAAAGAGAGAAAAGCGAGATTTTGCCGCGATTGACGGATTAGGAGCAAGCTTTCGGCTATTAAACCGTTAACTGCGACAATTGCCGCCGTTACCGTCGTAAAACCCGATAATTTGCCCAATTGCAGAATCAATAAATTATGGGGACTTTGACTATAAGCAAGGGTAGTCCACCAGAGAGGGGATTGACTCCAGAGAGATTCTAACCCACACCAGAGGGCAGTGCCGATGAAAACCCGTAGGAGAGCATCGCGAAAAGATGACTGATTAACACTTTTGTTGACATAAAACATGACTAACGTCCAAGTTAGCACGATCGCCGTTCCCCAAAAAGTGATAAACAACCAACAAAACAGAGCAATTAACAAACTCGCTAACCAGGGGACACCCATCCACGTCATCGGGTGAATTCCCGTGATCCAGAATAAAGCGAGGCCATGGTAGGCAAAACCCCAACCAAAACCGTATAAAAGCTGTTTTTTTAGGGATTTTTCCCCTAATCTCACAATAATCCACAGGGGGACGAGAGAAATCCAAGCGAGTAACCACCAAGAAACTGGCGCTACTGTTAACCCCATCCCCACACCGGCCAAAATTGCCCAGAGAAAACGCACCATCTTTCACTCCAGTCAGGTTAAACTCCTCTGACCTACTAGATCTCAGAGTAGCTAGAGGGAAGACAAAAAACAAGAGACAGACAGAAGTTTTGGCTACATCTACAATAGATCAGTTAGCGAGTAAAAAAGCCCCTCGATCAGATGCTATGGCACGCTATAGACTCAGATAAACAGGGAGATGGGGAATGTCACCCTTACCCTAAAAGCCTAAACTCGGACTGAATAAATGATTGAATACATGGATAATTTTAACCCCAAATTAACGGCTCTGGCTCTTGTCTTGAATGTTGAGGAAAATCTTGAAGATATTTTTCGGAAAATAGCTAGTATGAGCGCTCATCAATTGCGAGCGCGGCGCTGTTTAATCCTGTTAAGCTCTCCACAGGAATTAAAAGGGGAAATTACCGATTATCTAGAAGTTTTTGCCCATTATGATGAGCTATCACCTTTAGCTGATCAAGAAATAATTAAACTTGATCAAGCTATTGCCGACAATGTAGCGGCCACAGGGAAACCTTTACTAATTAAGGATATAACTCGATCATCATTTGCCAGTGCAGCCCCTTATCCCAAAAGAGCAAATAATAATAGTTTTATAGCCGCACCGATTATCCTCAATCAGCAGATAATTGGAGTAATTAATCTCAGTTTTCCCCTAGACAAAAAACATTTTGAACCATTAGATTTAGAAATCTTGCAGTTATTCGCTCAACAGGCTGCCCAATCCCTGCAAATTTTTCATTTGCAAGGGATATTAAAATCTCGTTTTGTGGCCATGGCAGTGACTAGAGAAATAGCAGAAATTCAGTCCGAACATTCGATCGCTGTCCATCCTTATCCCCCGAAATTAGCCAAAATTGTTGCTAAGGCTTTTTTTAAAGAATTAACTCAGGCCGGTTTTGGAACCCATGAAGTTATTGAGATTGCCAATGAGGTTTTGAATTTACTACAAAAGACTCTTAATAAACATAAAAATCGTCTGGAAGGAAAAGATTGAGCGCTAGTCAAGGGTTAAAATCGACTCACTTGCCACTCCCGTGCAGTCCTAAGTAATAATTGAGATGGTTAACAGCTTAATTTACTGATTACCGCTGCCGTCCTGCCGTCCTAATTCATAGACACCAGAGGCAACACAGGCGAGAATACCGACACTAATCGGCCAACTTTTTCCTAAACTAATCTCAATTAACCAATCGGAGAAACCGCCGAGAATGAGAAAGGGAATAATACTAAAGATAGAGGCATAAAAAGCATTTTGGGATTCCCTGGCGACGCGAGTTTTTTCAAACTCCTCTAGGGAAGTATAGAGGAAACGCTCGGCAAAATTAAACCAGCGATAGAAAATTTCTATAAACCAATTTCGTACCCCAGCTAACCCCAAATATAATGCTAAAGACCAGAGACAGCTACCAGCAATAAAGGCCGGAGAAATATTGATAGTGAAGGGCAGAAAGTCGATTACCATAAATGAGAGCCACAGAAGTGGTAAATTTGAGCGAACGGCTTGATCGATTTTAACAAGTCTTGACCTTTGCACCAAAGAGATGAAAATTCTTCAGCTTGTTCCTTCGATTTCCCTTGTTTACGGTGGCCCTAGTCAAATGGTACTTGGTTTGTCAGCAGCCCTGGCCCAACTGGGCCAAGATGTGACTATTATTACCACCGATTCCAATGGTGACACGGGACAAGCACCCCTAGATGTGCCTTTGGGGGTCCCTGTTAGTCAAAATGGCTATCAAATCTATTATTTTCCCTGTTCTCCCTTTCGGCGCTATAAATTTTCCCTTGATCTGTTTACTTGGTTGGCTAATAGGGCAAAAGATTACGATATCGCTCACATTCATGCTTTATTCTCTCCAGTGAGCAGTATATCGGCTTTGATCGCTCGTTATCATCAACTGCCCTATATTCTCCGTCCCCTAGGCACCCTCGATCCGGCAGATTTGCAAAAAAAACGGCAACTTAAACAAATATATGCCAATTTTCTGGAAAAACCCAATTTAGCGGCGGCGGCGGCAATTCATTTTACCAGTCAGCAGGAGTGTCAAACTGCCAAAAGATTTAATATAAAAACTAAGGATATTGTCATCCCCCTAGGGGTAGATTTTTTTAACCCACAAGCTTTACCAGTAAAGGGTTTTGATCTTCCCGAAAATCAACCGATCATCCTCTATATGTCCCGTCTTGATCCGAAAAAAGGTCTAGATTTATTGCTGCCCAGTTTAGAAAGGTTGTTAGAAAATGGTCTAGATTTTCATTTTGTCTTAGCAGGAAGCAATCCCCAGGACCGAGACTACGAAAATCGCATTAAAAATCAGATCGAGCGGTCAATATTGGGCAAAAATACGACAATTACCGGATTTGTCACCGGAGAAGTCAAAAATAGCCTCCTCGCTAGGGCCGATTTATTTGTTTTACCTTCCTACTATGAAAATTTTGGCATTGCGGTTGCCGAAGCTATGGCCGCCGGAATTCCTGTGGTGATCTCAGACCGGGTGGATCTGCATCCTGCGGTGGCAGCAGCGGCTGCGGGATGGGTGACAGCTTGTCAGCTTGAGGATTTAACTAATACTTTGGCAACGGCTATCACTAATCCTGAAATTCGCCAACAAAGGGGGAAAAATGCCAGGGATTTAGTCTTAAATCAATATAGTTGGTCAGCGATCGCTGAACAGATGCTAACTGTCTATCAAAATCTAGTCTGAGCTATTGATCGTCCCCTGCTCGATCGAAGTCACAGACGGATTAAGATTTAAGCCATCAGGATAATCAGCACTAAAAATGCCAGTAGGGTTAAACCTGATTGCAGAAAGACGGGAAGCGCAAAAGAATTCATAACAGTAGCTCACTTTCTAGGGACGGCTCTATTTCCAATATACGCTTTCATCTCCGCTAATTCCTCATATTTCCGTAGCCAATGTCATCATCTCATCATTTATTCATCCCATAGGGAAAATTTGAGGCAAATTGTACCGCATTCAAACTGGGTAGGGAACATTTTAATACAAATGTACAAAACTTAGTCACTCCCCACCCCGTTAAGTAGCTAAGTAGTTAGGTGTTAAAAACTATCAGACACCCCCCTTATCAAGGGGGGATTAAGGGGGGATCGGCACCCCCCTTATCAAGGGGGGATTAAGGGGGGATCGAACCCAAAATCTATCTTCAATTTAATTATAACCAGCTACTTAACTTAAGTTTCAGCGTCGTGATTATAATTAGGGAATGATAGAAATTCTTAGACAATAGGATCACATCAGTGTTGATAAATCATCTTTTCTTCGGCGCTTTTCTACCCCTTGATACTCTCCTGTCCACCCAGGGGATTATGGTTATGCTTCTGGCCGCTTATGCCTTAGCCATGTGGATGTTTCTAACTAGCGCCCCAAAAGTTCATACAATCATGGTGACAGATTTGGAGACAGCCCGACAGTTTTATGAAGGACTTTTAAATTTACCCACGGCCGATGTTCCCCTCCATTACTATTACAATTATGAGCAGACGATGGGCAATAATATGATTGACCCATTTTATATGTCTAGTAATCCGGTTGTGACTACTGCCAACCCTTCTTTGGGAGATCAACCCCAGGGTTTATGGTATCAGTTGAAGAAAAATACCCAACTGCACATCGTTGCTGGGGCAACTGCGGGTTATAAGGATCGTCATCGTCACGTTTGCTTTGATCATGATTGTTTAGAACAAATTCTGATGCGGGTGGAATCACGACGCTTAAAGTATAAAGTTCGTCGCAATAAACCTTTAAATTTTTTGGTCAAAGATAATGCTGATCGCGTGATTGAAATGGCCGAAGTCTCGAATTAGTTAACGGTAATTAGATTGGGGGCAACTATAACGGTAAATAACTAAACTTATGAATGCTCAACTGCTCACAATCGTTTTAATTTCTTTAGGGGTAGGTATTGGTTTGGCTATTCTACTCCTAATTTTAGTCAAGTTAAGACGCTGCAACCAACAGGTAAATAGTATTGTCGATCATCACTCTCTCATCGGTTTAATTGGAGTTGTTCAAATCCCCTTCGATAAAAATAGCAAGGGGAAAGTACGAGTTAATGTCGGAGATAGTCTGATCGATATAGTAGCGATAACGGAAGGGGAAGAACAATTTAATGTCGGGGATCAAGCATTTATCCTCAATTTCCAGGATAATAAAGTTTTAGTCATTGCGGAAAAGTATATCAGGGGCGATTTCTAATTTCTTCTAAACCAAAGGGTAACTAACTATGAATAGTCAAAATAATTCCTATCTCATCCAAATTAATCCCAACCAATACGACAACAATAATAACAACAGTGCTGGCAATTTATTATTGAATAGTGTTCCCGTCGCTTTATTGATATTTCTGGGAGTCGGTGCGATTTGGTTTATCAATTCTTTTTTGTGTATTTGTAAACCCAATGAAGTGGTAATTCTGAGTGGGATGAAACGCAAATCAAAAGATAGACAGGATGTGGGGTATCGAGTGGTATCGGGGGGGCGGGCGATTCGTATTCCAATTTTAGAAACCGTTAAACGCATGGATGTCACCACAACCCCGATCAGAATTGAGATTAAAAATGCCTATTCTAAGGGCAATATTCCCCTGAATATAGTGGCCATTGCTAACGTGAAAGTTAGTTCTAAACCTGAAATAGTCGGCAATGCGATCGAACGTTTTTTAGATCGAGATCGAGAAGAAATTATTCGCGTAGCTAAGGAAACTTTAGAAGGAAACTTGCGGGGTGTAGTCGCAACAATGACCCCCGAACAAGTGAACGAAGATCGCCTAAAATTTGCCGAAAGTATTACCAGTAACGTCAGTCAAGATCTGTTTAAACTCGGTTTAGAAATTGATACTCTCAAAATTCAAAATGTTGCCGATGACGTGGATTATCTTAACTCCCTCGGACGGGAAAGAATTGCTTTAGTCATGCGTGATGCTGAAATTGCTGAATCAAATGCCCTCAATGAAGCTGAACAAATAGTTGCGGAATGTGAGGAACAGGCAACCGTGGCTAAAACCCGCGATCAAATTATCATTTTAGAGCAAGAAAACGAGTTGAGAAAGTTAAAAGCAAAACTGGAACAACAGGCAAAATCGGAAGAAGAAATAACTATTGCTGCCGCTAAGGAAAAACGTGCTATAGTTGAGGAAAAATTACAACAGGTCAGGGCAGAATTGGAAAGATTACGTCTCCAAGCAGATCAAGTTTTACCCGCAGAAGCGCAGCAGGAAGCTGAAACTTTCCGCGCTAGAGGAGAAGCGGCAATTTTTGAAGAAAATGCCAAAGCTGAAGCCTTAGTTAACGAATTATTTGCAGAAGTCTGGCAAAACACCGGCAGCGAAGCAGAGGCAATTTTCTTGATTCAACAGTTAGAAACTATCCTGGAAGAAGCGATTAAAATTCCTAAACGATTACACCTCGAGCGAGTTAATATCGTTGATAATGGTGATGGTAAATCCCTGGCTGCCCTGATCAAAGTCTATCCCGAAATCGTCAATCAATTCCTCGCCAGTGTCCATCAAACCCTCGGTATTGATGTGGTGGGAACTCTCACCAATAAAATTGAAAAATAGCAGTCAGAAAACCTACTAGACAGGCCTTCTAAAATAGATTGTTACCGAGATCGAGTAGGGTTAAAACCGCCCTCGATCTCACCGATAAGAATCCCCGTCTTTTGCAAGCGGGGAAATGTCAACTCATCAATACTTGGGACTCTATCAATCGATTTTCCCAGTCGAAGCAGCATTGATTATAAACTTGCTAAAACCTCTTTAGCGGCGGCCAAAGTCCGTTCGATATCGGCCTCTGTGTGAGCTAAGGAAGTAAAACCAGCTTCAAACTGGGAAGGAGCTAGATAAACGCCTCTTTCTAACATTCCCCGGTGAAAACGACCGAATTTAGCCACATCGGCCTTTTTGGCATCTTCATAGTTATGCACGGGGGAGCCGGTGAAAAACATTCCGAACATAGCGCTAATATAACCTCCAGAAACGCTATGACCAGCATCTCTAGCCACTTTCAGCAGCCCTTCAGTTAAGGATTTGGTCACTTTATCGAGATATTGGTAGGTGCCGGGGCGCTGGAGTAACTCGAGGGTTTTAATTCCTGCTGTCATGGCCAAAGGGTTGCCGGATAAGGTTCCCGCTTGGTACATCGGGCCAGCCGGAGCCACCATCGCCATAATATCGGCCCGACCGCCGTAGGCCCCCACTGGCAGCCCACCGCCGATAACTTTGCCCAGGGTGGTTAAATCGGGGGTAATGCCGAATTTTTCCTGAGCGCCACCGTAGGCGATGCGAAATCCGGTCATTACCTCATCAAACATTAATAAGGCTCCGTATTCCTTGGTTAATTCCCGCAATCCCTCTAAAAAGCCAGCATCCGGCACGATAAAGCCGGCATTACCCACCACTGGCTCTAAAATTACCCCGGCGATAGAGTCGGGATTTTCGACAAAGAGGGCTTTTACCGCTTCCAGGTCATTGTAGGGGGCGGTTAAAGTGTTGTTAGTGGTGGTTTTGGGAACCCCCGGCGAGTCGGGTAAACCCAGGGTGGCTACACCAGAGCCAGCTTTAACCAGGAACATATCGGCGTGACCGTGGTAACAGCCCTCGAATTTGATGATTTTATCCCGGCCGGTAAAAGCCCGCATTAAGCGCAGGACGGACATACAGGCTTCGGTGCCGGAATTGACAAAACGCACCATTTCAATGCTGGGAACGGCATCAATCACCATTTCAGCGAGAATATTTTCCTGGACACAGGGAGCGCCGAAACTGGTCCCTTTGTCTAGGGCCTGGTGTAGGGCGGCAATCACTTCGGGATGGGCATGACCACAGATAGCCGGCCCCCAAGTTCCCACATAGTCGATGTATTCGTTACCGTCCACGTCGCGAATATAGGCCCCTTTGACGCTTTCAAAAACGATGGGTTGACCACCGACGGATTTAAAGGCCCGCACGGGGGAACTTACACCCCCCGGCATTAATTTTTGAGCGGCTGTAAAGATTTCTTTCGATTTTGTTGTTTGATACGAAGATGTGCTAACCAATCCTGTCTCCTTGTCTATTTGAGTCTATCGATTCCGGGGAATGCCCGGAGTTTTGTTTTGTTAATTTCCTGCTGCTTGTTCCATTTTAAAGATCACCAGCCTACATTTTACGCAATTTTTTCCCTAAGAAAGGCGCTGGTCGGCTCAAGTCTCGGCTCTTCTGGGTTCTGTGTGATAAGTTTAACTTACTATATGATCGATCAATCTTTGTGTCCTCTGTGTCTGGAGTGGTTCCTTCCACTTTGACAATTTTTCCACAATCTTTTCAGAATTGCCAGAAAAACCTAGCAATGGGCGAAGTTATTGCTATTGATAGATTTTAGACCGGAAAGAGCGATCAAAAAAAGCTCCGGTTTTCCACAGATTTTCCACAGGGGAATTCTTGCTATTATTTCTTAGCGTACAAAAAAACTATTCCTGCTTTGACATCCTCGCCGCCGTAAAACGGACGGCGATTCCCAAACCTCACGATTTAGGTTTCTGCTTCTTTCCCTTGCGGGGTTCCGCACCTGCCTTAACAGATTTACTCTGTTCTGGTCTTATGGTCGCTCTACAGACTGACACCGCAAGCCCTGCGGCCAAAATATTTTTACTAGCGTTAATATCTCGGTCATGGTGCGTCCCACAGTCTGGACAGTCCCATTCTCGAATATTTAACGGCATTTTCTCAGCAATATGCCCGCAATTACTACACCTTTTAGAGCTAGGAAACCATCTATCTATTTCGATGTAATTTCTGCCGTACCAACGGCATTTATAGGCTAATTGTCGAGTGATTTCTCCCCAACTAACGTCAGATATTGCCTGAGATAACTTGGGGTTTTTGACCATATTCTTGACGGCTAAATTCTCAACCACAATCGTTTGGTTTTCACGAACTAATTGAGTGGTTAGCTTATGTAAATGGTCTTTTCTGCTATCAGTAATTTGGGCGTGAATTCTGGCTACTTTGATTCTTGCTTTTTCCCGATTTTTTGACCCTTTCTGTTTTCTAGAAAGATTTTTTTGTGCTTTTCGCAGTCTCCGATAATGCTTTTTAAAATGCTTGGGATTAGACACTTTATCGCCATCGCTGGTAATCACGAGGCTACTAATTCCTAAGTCAATTCCGATGGCTTTATCTGTTACTGGTAATGGCTTAATTGTTGGGTCATCAAATCTAATTGAGATATGCCAATGTCCAGAAGGATGTAATCTGACTGTTACTGTGCTTGGTTCACAGCTTTCTGGTATTTGTCTTGACCATCGAATAGGTAAAGGTTCTGTGCATTTGGCTAAATAGATTTGTCTGTCTTTAAATTTAAAAGCAGACTTGGTAAATTCGGCACTTCCTCCCTGATGTTTTTTCTTAAAGTTAGGATACTTAGTACGACCAGCAAAGAAATTAGTAAAAGCTGTTTGTAAATGTCTTAACCCTTGTTGTAAAGGTACACAGCTAACTTCGTTTAAAAACTCTAATTCTTCTTGCTTTTTCCAATCGGTTAGCATTGAAGAAGTTTGAGCGTAGCCTACTCTTTCTTGTCTTTCATACCATGCTTGTGTTCGTTCGTGGAGAGCTTTGTTGTAAACTAATCTTACACAGCCCAATGTGCGCCGCAATAGCGACTCTTGTGTTGGTGTGGGGTAAAATCGAAACGAGTAGGCTTTTTCCATACCTCACATTTTAGCATATATTTCGTAAATGTGCTAATATTTAACAGTAAAGCCGTCGTAGAACGACGGGGTTTCAGACCCAAAATTTTCGATGAAATTTACCAGTAGTCAAAGCGAACTCAACAGCAATTTATCCCTAGTTAGTCGGGCCGTTGCCAGTCGTCCTACCCATCCGGTGTTGGGAAATGTTCTCTTTTGTGCCGATGAGGAAAAGGGCGAAATTAGCCTGACTGCTTTTGATTTGAGTTTAGGGATTCGCACCAGTTTTCGGGCCGAGGTGGTGGAAGGGGGCAAAATTACCCTGCCGGCAAAATTACTTAACGATATTGTCTCTCGTTTGGGAGAGGGGGAAATCACCATCTCTGTGGAAGAAAACGAGAATGATGAGGAGCATAGTCTCGCTTTCCTGAAAACTGCCTCGGCACAGTTCCAAATTCGCGGCATGAAAGCCGATGAGTTCCCAGAATTGCCCACGGTGGCCGATGGAGAAATTGTTAATTTACCTATAGTTGCCTTGACAGAGGGACTAAAAGGCGCTTTGTTTGCCGCTAGTGGCGATGAAACTAAACAGGTGTTGACGGGGGTACATTTAACTAAAACCGTCGATTGTCTAGAATTTGCCGCTACAGACGGTCATCGTTTAGCGGTGGTACAAACTCCCCTAGAGGAGGTGGAAAGTGCCTCTGGTGGCTTTAATGTCACCATTCCGGCCCGGGCCCTGCGAGAATTGGAAAGAATGATGTCAACAAAACAAAATATCGAGACTATTACTCTGCATGTGGATGATTCTCAAGTCATCTTTGAAATGGGGGAACAGAGGTTAACCAGTCGTAAGTTAGAAGGGGCCTATCCCACTTATAATCAGTTAATTCCTAAATCCTTCGAGCGTTCTTTGGTTTTAGACCGCAAACAATTAATCCGTTGTTTGGAATTAGTGGCGGTTTTATCGGACCAAAAGAATAACTTAGTCAAGTTTAGCCTCGATAGCGAAAATGACCGTTTATCCCTAGCGGTGGAATCTCCCGATTTAGGTAGTGCCAAAGAGTCCATGGCGGCGGAAATTCAGGGAGAAAGTGGCGATATTGCCTTTAATGTTAAATATTTGATGGACGGTTTGAAGGCTTTACCCAATAATGATATCCAAATGCAGTTAAATGCTAGTACCCAACCGGTTATTTTTACCCCCTTGGGAGGTTTAAAGATGACCTATTTGGTGATGCCGGTACAAATTCGTCAGTAGTTCTGACTTAATCGAGACCGTGGGATCTGTTTTTAACCTATCCCATTTTTGAGCCTGTTAACTCAATCCTATTTTCTCGCCAAAGGATTGGGTTTATTCTCTCTATTTTGGCGATATACTGTTGATCATTGAACAACTTCACGGATTGAATTGATATGTTATTATCTACTCCTGAAACAATTCAGCATATTCTTTGGCAAGGGCCACTAGAATTGGACAACGAACAAATTGCGGAAGAAAATTTTAGATTTATGTCACCTCTTGCGGAAGAAAATTTTAGATTTATCTCACCTCCCTCACGGCCCAGCTATGCACCAACTGTTAGCATCGGACAACCAGAAGTTTGGCCATTAGCTGAACTTTATTCTGGTGCAATTCCCTCTTGGTTAGAGGTAAAACAGAATGAGGCACAGTTTTTTTTAGTCCGTTTTGCCTGTTCTCTTCGTAATAGTGGAGAAGATAAATTTCAAATTACTCAAGCTAAATTTTCTGTTGATTTACTGCCCGATAATCAACAAAACCGGGCTATTGCTTTTGATCTATATCCGTTAGAAATCAATCAGGAAATCAAGCGTAACTGTAAAGTTAGTCTGTCCCCCAATATCAAGTTTAAGGAAGCTCAGGCAAGTTTAGGAGGCACAGATTTTGCCCTAGAATACACCGAATTACAACCAACAATTATAGCCACAGGAGTTGGGGAATATAAGGCTGATTGGGAATATCGAAAAGCACAGGGAAAAGGAGTTCAAGGAAGTAAATTTATGCACATGATTGTCAAAGTCCCTAATAATATGCAATTGGTGAGGACTAAGTTAAATTTAACTGCCCGCTTGGAACAAAATGGTAATCCCCTGGTTAAATGGCTTTTTAAAACTGACATTAAAAAAGTGCCAAGCGATTGCTTAATAGTCAATTTAGTTAGCTAATATTTACTCAATTCCCACATCAATAAATGCTTGAGAAATAGCATCTAATTGAACCTCTATGTGAGGAGAGGGTGCTAGTAATAGTTGGGCTTCTTCTTCAAATACTCTACGACTATCGAGGAAGTTGTTGAGCGCAGAAATAGATTTCAGAACTTGACGGAATAGCTTAAGAGCAAATTCGCCATTAAAAAGAGGCTGTCCATCGATGACAGTGTTATGAATTGTCATCAATCGATAAAAAGCATGACTATGAATCAAGGAAAGTTCGTGTTCGTGATAATTATTATTGCCCGTAGTCCAGTTATCTATTTGTATTTGTTCATAGAAAGACTCTGCACCGTTAGATGTTAAAGAAAGTAATTTATCTAATTGTCTCTGGGATACGGTTCCTTCTTGAAAGTTTTCTCCCACATCCCACAGCCAATTATGAGGATTATTCCGATAACAACCATCATCCCTATGATAGTTACGCACTAAAACCGCAAATATATCACAAAAAGATTCTTCAAGTGCTTTTTTTTCTGTAAACTCATTATCTCCTTCCTCAATTTGCTGAATTAAACCATGACAAAATTCATGCGCTACTACTGTGATATCGGTTCCATAGGAAAGGTTTCTACCATTAATTTCTCTTTGTCCAAATAAAGCCCGTCTAGTTTTACGTCCCCATGCAGCAGGCTCATAGGAACCATTTATTCTGCCAACATTAATGATAGCTTCATATCTATCTAGTTTTAGTGGTTTTTTGAAGTTACGCTTGATAAACTTGGCAACGGTTTCAACATTATCGCGAGCTTGTTGGCAAAAATCTTGACAAATACCATCGACTAATGAGTGGTAAGTGAGAATGATATCAGAGGAATAATCTTTATATCTTAAATTATAAGTTCGTGAAAGCCCGCAGCGATGAACAAAGAAAAGATAACTCGATAGAAAACAATAGTTACCATTAGATGGTGCGCTATGGCATTCTGTGCAGACCATAAGTTTTTGCCCCCGATAAATTCATAAGTTTCAGTCAGTGGTTAAGTAATTAATCTTGTTAGAAAGTCGCCCAATGTGTCAAGATGGTAAAATTTCCAGAATTTAGGCAAAGCAAAGCCACAAAAAATGGATAAAATACCCATGTAAGTAGCTGATTATAATTAAATTGAAGATGGATTTTGGGTTCGATTCCCCCTTAATCTACCCTTAATAAGGGTGGTGTCGATCCCCCCTTAATCCCCCCTTGATAAGGGTGGTGTCTGAAAGTTTTTAACACCTACCTACTTATTTCCTGTTAAAAAGTGAGTTATATTTGAATAATGCAAAAAAAGTTTACCAAAACCAGCCCAATAGTTAGGGATATTTTGGTAAATATCTCCAAACGATAGACAGTTTGGCAGTAGGTTATGGACAGAACCCTTTTAGCAGAAGGTTCTCAAATTTGAGAGTTCGAGGATTATCTCACCTGTGTGGGCATCTATCATATAATCAGTTAATTCCAGTGATGTTCCAACAGATTTTCCGCCACTGGTTGGAGCCATAACTTTAATGTTCGTAACATAAACAAGTCTCCATTCACCTAGCTTGTGACTGGAGCCATTAGAAAAGTGTTTGAAATAATAGTAAAGCTGGGGATTAATATCACAATGCTCTAGGGCTTCTGGGGAAATAGGCTCACCCTTCTTAAGACAATATTTGTAGATCGAATCTTTTAAATCTTCTTCAGGAACTTTCGGATTTTTGTCAGGAAATCCTTTTTTTACAGCTTCATCTTGAGCAACTTCAGACGAGTTTGCAAACAAAAATTTATTGTCTTCGTCTAAATCAACAATGATCGAGGAGCCGTATAAAGGGATACCTTGGTATCGGAGGCGATATTTGAATTTGGATGCTTGAGTAAATTTCGATTGATACTTATCTACAAGTTCAAATTCAACCAGCAAACCCGTGGACAATCGGACTTGCTGAGTGTTCCTCGGCTCGGGTTTGGGCTGAAGGCTTTTGGGCTGAGAGCCAGTGAAGCTGCGAAGCTCCTCTCCTGCGCCACCGGGCGAGTCTGAGCCGGACAACTTAATGGCTATATCTTCTAATTCAGTTGTTTTTTTCTTTTCTAACTGTTTTGGCATTTTACAATCACTGCAAAGGTGTTACAAAGTGTTACAAAAACGGTATAAAACATATCACGTCGTCCAACTATGTTCTCAAAAAACCGAACAATGGTCAAGATGTACATACTCTTCATGTATTAGCGTAGAAAATGCACATATAAAAAGCCGCCCTTACCAGTTCAGTGATGGATACCCTATCGGTCTCTTCCGTCATCAGCAACCTCTTTCCTACAATCATCTACAGGGTTGCACTACAAAGGCTAACAAACCAATTACCGATAATTTTAACAAGGTTTACAAAAATTAATGCAGATTTTTTATGCACATCCCCCAGATTAGCCTGTATTATATGAACATAACTATTGATCAAAACGGGCATCTATGGCTAAATCATCAGAGTAACATCTAAACCTATGAGCGATCTGGACACAGAAAATCAAAGACAAAGCGATGAAGACCGACAAAGAGATGCTGCGGTGTATTTGCATCTCCTCAACAATTTGACCGATTTGGACATTAGTGAGGATAGTCCCAAACCGAATGAGTACAAAATAGCCAAACAATGGGGACAAAATCGCATTTTTGTCCGGCGAGTGCTGCGTTCGGTGATGGGAGAGCGTTACCAAGAAAAGGAACGCGAGGAGCGGGTACCCAGTTTAAGCTTGGGGAAATTAGTTACTATTCTTAGCTCACTGGAGGCTTATTGGCAAGGAGAGTCAGCCAAAAATAAGGATAGCTTAGCCCAAAAAATGATCAATAAGTTTACCCAACAAGAAAAAGAACGAGTTCTCAAAAAATATGCACAGTTATCTCTGGATGAAAGGGATAAATTGAAATTACTTGTTCATCCCGAAGCTGGTTTACTTGAGCAGTTAAAAGAGATCATTACCGATGAAATACAGCAGGATTCCCTAGACGTTGTTAGCTTTTATAAACAGGCCATTAATCTATACAGTTCCCAAAAACAACAACACAGTTACCTAAAATCTCTTGACCCAAATGATAATCAAAATCTAGATGAATCTTTAAAGCTAGTTAATCAGATTATAGAGTATATTCAACCCCGATTAAAAAAATATTATCAGCATTTATCAACAGACTCGGAGCAGGAAATTATCAAGGATTTGGTTGATAAGATTTTAAGAGAAGTGAGCCGGACAGAATTTCAAGCTGGACTCAGACAAATTAAAACTGTTGTCGGGCAATGTCCAGATTTTGTTCAGAATAATTTAACTAGCGATTCCATATCCAATCTCTTTTTGGAAAGCCTGAGCAATTCAATTATCAAAAATAATTTATTAGGAGATAAATTTCCCGTTTATATCGACTATTTAGAAATTGAGAAAGTCAAACCCCTGCCCCTAAAATTATACCGAGGCAAAACAGGTTTAATCAATACCGATTTTCTCGATGATCCTGAAGACGAAAATGAGTATTATGCTCAAGGATTAGAAAAACAGATAGCTTATAGGGTGCGAGTGTATTTTTATGTCTATCCCCCAGAGAACTGGAAACCAAAACCAACCTTAGAAGAAAAAGAAATCAGCCAATTTTTCAAGCAAGAAGAATCAAACAGTCGATTAGAATTTTGTGAAGAAGTGGTAGGTGTGGGCAGTCCTATCGCTCATATTACCACCGCAATTAATCGATTTTTGTTTGAGGGGATAGATATTTTGAAAAAGCAAGGCTATCTACCTGTCACCCAAAAAATAGTCAGTGAAGATAAAGTGATTGGCAATACAAGAAATAGTGCTGTTTGGTCTTATTCTCTGGTTAAGTTATGCAAACAGGAAGATGTGGAAAAATCTCTAGAAGGTGAAATTAATTATAATCAAATTGTCGCCGATCAAGAATTAGCAACAGGAGAATTTTATGGATTCGATCTTCTAGAATCTGCCGCTAAGTCTGCCCTTCACGCTCGACTGAGAGCCATTGAAAAAACGGCAATTGATTCTCAGCAATATCTACAACAACTTTGTCAGAGAATTGAGGAAAAATATATACTAGAAAAAGCAGAAAAATGGATAAAATTCTACCCTTTCTCTCTCAGGGCTATGCAAGATTATTTAGAAAAAAAGCTGTTTAAGGATAAATATCGCAATTGGGATGAGAGAAATTTCAAGGAAGTTAATAATAATCAAGCTTGGAGTATGGTGGCCTATGAAGCACATTTGGCAATTATTCAAGTATATCTTCAAGAGGGTCTCTATCGTATTGCCCAAAAATATCTTGAGGTTATTAAACCCCATATCGAAAAGGGACGACTAGACGATAAACTATTAGTTAGTCTCTACCATATCTGTCTATTTGATTATCATTTTTATACAGACCTTGAAGATGAGGAACGTGACCATCAAGAAAGGGGTTCTGCAATTCGTAAAGCTGAAGAATATTTGAACACTGCTGAAGAATATTTGCAGAAATATTTGAAAGAATACGCAATCATTGGTGAATACTCTCAAACTAATGCTCATCCTTTTTTCTATTATCTATCTCGTATCTATTCTCACCGCGCTAAAATTTATATCTTTTTCCCTTACATTGCTCAATTACCCAATCCCAAAACTCATTTATTAATTGAACCTCTTCGTCTCTTAGAAAAAGCTCGTATTTATGCGGCTAGAGACGGTGATGCTAATTACTATGCTTACTGGACAGTGTATCAAATTTGGTCTTATTTAATCACTGCTTATGTCGGAGACACCAAGCTATTAAAGGGAAAATTTAGCCGCCAAAATTGTCTAGAATGGGCCGAACGTTTAATTAAAAATGCTCTTGATTGTTATGGAGAGCGAGGCAGAAAATCTTATCAACAGATAAAAAATTATAGTGGTAAACAGACAGAGTTTGTTATATCAAATATAGTTTATGAAAAATACAATGATATTTATGTGCAAACCATTCCCCCAATTATTGAAATCGGAAAGGGCAGCAGCCACTTAGACGAGTTTTATCAAGAAATACTTAAATCTAGTCAATCTCAAGAAAAAATTATACAGCTACCCATGTCAGCATTAACTTACCTTGACTCAAATTCAGATAATAAAGTTTATTTATTTGGTATTCACGCTAGTCTTCTTTTATTTGGGTTGGGACTGGTGGAACTTTGTAAAGATAATCAGGAAGAAGGATTAGAAGAAAGTATTCGTATGGCGATGAAAAGGTTTACTTTAGGAGCGGCAATTGCATCTGAGGGAACAGTGGATGAAAAAAGAGGAGAAAAAACATATCTTCAGCGAATATTTACCGAGCAAAAGCCAAATAAAAATCAAAAAATGCCCGAAGATTTTCAAATTAGAGGCTTATATCCTCACCGGTTAACTCAGTTTACCGCTAAAGGGAAAATTTTTGCAGCAACCTGTCGAGTAATTCTCCTTTTGTATAACTACGAAAAATATAGTAGCTATTGGCCAGAGGTCGCCTATCTTTTGAATGATTTACACGATGCTCAAACTATTATAAGATCGAATAATCCTGATTATTCTTTGGGACAAAATCGCTATAGTGGTCATCTAGAACAACAATTTAAAGGGGTTAAAAGTTACTTGGAAAGTCAGAAAAATTCTGGCAAATCAGGTTCTTTAGAGGAAATTAGAAACAGAATTGTCACTGATATATTCAAAATACTTCGCGGCGACAAAGTGTAAGCTGCCCACCCACTTAAATTACTTGTTGAGATGAGGCACTCTTGCAACAGTAAAGGGATTGGGGGAGATTCAGCCAATCTAAGGATAGGGGGGTGAAAATGCGTCTTAGCTTAAAACCCCAGACCCTGCACCCTAACCCCACCAACAAACTTTTTCAGCAGACCCTAATTAATACCAATTATCCATCGACCGGAAAATTGAGGCATCGGGGAACACAGTGGGATTACCACTAGCGTCGATTTTTTGCCGTAATTCTCGCAGTTGTTTATTCCCGATGAGAAAATCACTTTCTACTAATTGATAGGGCAGTACATTATTATCTAAAGCATACACTGCCGTGATGCCAGCAGCTACCCCAGAGGACCACTCGAAGGAATGGACACGATAGGCGGCCGCGGCAATATGACTGAGAGCGATACTTTTACCCGCTATCAGTAAATTATCGATTTTTTGGGGAATTATAGCCCTTAAAGGGATCTCGAAGGGGTAAGCTTGGCCCTGTCCCTGTCTTTCTCCTGCTTTTTCTGTATTACCCGGTTTTTCGGGGGGATGTTCCGTCATGCAGGGATGAAAATCAATCGCATAGTGACCGATACCGACGGAATCGGGGTAAATGGTAGAGCGCTTGCGTTTAACGGCCTGATCGGGGGATAATGTGCCATCAAGTACGGAAAATCCCTCTAATCCTGCCAAGGTGGCAATTAAGCGCCGATATTCTGCCGGAGAAAGATTTTGACGATAGAAATCGCTTTGAAAATTTTGTCGGGAAATATCGATTTCCGTGACGGTAAAACCAGTGGGGAAAGTCAGGGAAGGACGACCGATAATCCGTCTTGCTTCCCGAATATAGGGATATTTTGACAAACCGTGGGCAGTTCCCATGGGAGAATCAAAACCGGAGAGATAACGGTTATTCAAATGGGGAACTTTTACCCCGTCCCCTAACTGGGAATCGGTGGTTCCTTCTACTAACCAATAATAGTAGGAAATGGCGTGTTCTTCGCCCCTGGCGAGGGTTTCTGTGCGTAATCCTCCCATCCATCCCCCCGGAGATAACTGTCCTAACTCTTGCAACTGTTCACGGGTGTAGATAAAGTTATCCTTCGCAGTCCCCGGACGGTAATCATTTCCCCAGGTCCAATTCTGCATGGAAATATCCCCCGGGACGGGTTCGGTAAAAGTAATTCCCCCAAAGGTTTTCTCTTTACCCAGTTGCGGACTCCAGATACGACGATAGGTGAAAACTAGGTCAAAATCGGCTAATCGCGGCAATTCATAGCTAAAATAGGGGGCATAGCGTTCATAATAAACGGGTTTCTCGTGGGTTTGTGGTTTTTCTGTTTCCTCCATGGCGAAGGTATAGGTAAAGCCTTGGGTACAGTAGGGGTCGCCAGTGACGCTAGAGGAAGAAGGTTCGAGATAACTGCGCTTATCGACCCCTAAACGGTAGGGAATATCTGATAATCCGATGATTTCTCCGGTTTCGGTCGCTTCAATCACATACCAATCTGCTAATTGATTCGGTTGGGAGGATTTGGAGACAAAACGGAGGATTTTTTTATCAAAACGGGGAGAATTTTCGTAGCGATAGATATCCGCCATTTTTTGCGATAAAAACTCGGTATTTAGGGGAGGAGTACCTTTTGCGGGACTATGTTGAATGGCAATTACACTGGTAATCTGTTGACCAGTGCCGCGATTGGGTAAAGTTTCAATATTTAATTCTTTGACTACCGTGGAGGGAAACCATTTCAGGGTTCCTTTGCCTTTTTTGGCAGCGTCTTCTAACTGTTGAAATAATAATTTATGTCCATCAAAAGGGAAAAAGCAAGACCCACTTACCCAACATTCCCCGGGGTTTTGTTTGCTGTAATGCTTTCTAATTCTTTCCCTAAATTCTAGATAACCTTTCGGGAAAAATAATTTTTCTCTTTGTGTCCGTCTTTCATCTAATGCGGAGGTTCCCTGAGAAGATATCTGTCCCCCCACCCAGTCGGTAATCTCGGTTAAACAGACGGTTTTTCCTAATAATAAGGCTTCGTAGGCCGCACCGGCACCGGCTAAACCACCACCCACCACCAGAATATCACAGCCGACGGTTTGATCCGGTTCTCGCGGGGGGGCTGCTAGGGTGAGGGGAGTGAAAGCTTGTAGGAGAAATAATCCCAGAGAGAGGGATTTAAGAGGAGTAAAGTGATGATTGAAAATTTTAGGGGACATTATTGACAAATATCAATGTTGTGGCTGAGAGTTTCCTCTTTCTTTGAAGAAGTAGCTAGGGCATCTGTTCCTGAAATCCTGATGTTTTTTTTGGGCGATATTGAGAACTTTGTAGCTTGATGCTGGCCTTTAAGAGATTATACACCTTCAATCTGACAATCGATCGCTTTTCTGGAAATGTTTTGACAAAGATATCCTGATTCGGTGTCATTCCCTTTGTTATTCCCTGTCATCCTTGCTAAGTTAAATTCAAAACAAACCCAGGTAAGACATCTTCCCCGGATAAAATCGCAGGCAAATTAATAATTTCCACACCGCTATTTAGTCGGTAGATTTCCACCTGCTGCTGTTGAGGATTAATCAACCAACCCAAACGTAAACCACTGGCTAAATATTCGCGCATCTTTTCGCGTAAAGAGGTTAAGGAATCGCTACGAGAACGTAATTCAATCACAAAATCTGGACATAAAGGTGGGAACTTTTCTCGCTCTTCTGCGCTCAAAGCTTCCCATCTTTCCCGTTTTATCCAAGCAACATCAGGAGAACGATATCCTCCCTTTGGTAAACGAAAAATTGTCGAAGAACTAAAGACTTTACCAGAATTACTTTGACGATTCCAAATCGTTACATCAGCAATTAAATCAGCTTCTCGATTACCACTATTTCCACCCACGGGAGGCATAATTAATAATTCTCCTTTTTGATTACGTTCTAAATTCCATGTTTGATTAGCCTGACAGAGATGATAAAATTGTTCATCGGTCAGATTAACTGTCTCTAGATTTAACACTACAGTTTTCATAATCGCTTCTCCTTTTTGCTACTTTATATCATTGATTCATATCAACCTATTTACCTAATTGACTCTCTAAAAATTCTCGCCAATCGGGATTAGTAGTGTCTAGGGAAATTAGATAGGGTTGTTCTTTTTCATGAAAAGGTTCTGTTTTTTCAATTTGGGCATTTAACACCTCGATAGTAGCGTCAGAAATATCGCCTTTTCTAGCGGCAATCCGTTGTTTTAAAACTTCTATAGGTGCGTGACAATGGACAATATGAAAAGGAATCTTTAAATTTTGGGCATAGGTTAATAAGGGTTCTCGCCAAGCATATTTATCGTAGCGTGCATCGAGAATAACCGGATAACCTAAAGTTATTAAAATTCGGGCTAATTCGGCCAGTCTAGCGAAGGTTTTTTGACTCATTTCGAGACTATATATATCTAGACTTCCTGTTTGATTTAAGTCAATTCCAGCCAAATGTTTGCGAACTGCATCGGAACGAATCTGAATAGCATTAAGATTTTTAGCAATTACTTTTCCTATGGTACTCTTACCCGATGCAGAAAATCCCGACATCAGAATTAATCTCGGTTTCTGCGGTTGTGTGTACTGCCAAGCTAATTGATAATAATCCTGTGCATCTGCTTTAATTTTCTCAGAAAAAGTGTCACCATCAAGCAGAAAACTATTGACTTTTGCCCTCACATACGCTTGTCTAGTCAGGTAGAGAGGCAAGACTTTTAAACCCTCCCAGTCAGCGGTTTGTTCTAAATAAGTATTGACAAATAAATTAGCGAAATCTTCTCTCCCCCTAGCGGTTAAATCCATGGCTGTAAAAGCAAGATCATACATGACATCAACGAAGCGAAAAGATTCATTAAATTCTATGCGATCAAATAATTGTATTTCTCCCTGCCACTGACAGATATTATTTAAATGTAGGTCTCCATGACATTCGCGAATCATCCCTTTTATTTGTCTTTCCTCTAACCAATCTCGGTGTTCTGCGAAAAATTTATCTGTATAAGCTTTTGTTTCATCGTATTGTTTTTGGGTTTGGACAAAATTAATATATTTCTCGGTTTGTTGGTAGTTTTCATCAAAAGCTTGTTTAATAACTTCTAAATTACCAAACTGAATAATATAGGAATTACTCACAGCTTGCCGATGAAATTGTGCCACTTTTTCAGCCAAAGACTCGATCGCTTTTTCCGTTAGTTCTCCCCGTTCAAAAATTTTACTGAGTAAACATTCTTGGGGAAACTGATTCATTTTTAAAATATATTCTATCACTTTTCCTTCTCCATTTAAACTTATGCTACCCTGTTCTTCATTAATTGACAAAACTTCCAGATAGATATTGACGGCAACTTTTTTATTTAACTCTAGTTCCTGTTCTAGATAATATTTTCTCTTTTCTAAAGTGGAGAAATTCAAAAAATCATAATTAACTGGTTTCTTGACTTTATAGGCATAATCTCCTGTCAAGAAGATAATTGAAGCATGGGTTTGGATAATTTCAACGGGAATTTTGACAGAATGAGGATAAAAGTCGGGATTTTTTAATTCTTCGATTAATCGGTTGCTATCCATAGGGAGAACTCCTCGGTGGTACATCTCATTTTTGTAAATTTACTAAGTTGAGATTTTTAAAGGGAAAATCTCTGCTAAAATCGGGCTTTATTTCTGATTTTATCACTCAATCTGGGACTTTGAGGGTTTCTACTCCCCGAAACCCGTTAGGGAGGACAGGAATTCGCAACCCGCGTGTGTGGTTTTAGATGTCCGTGGAGGAAGCACCTCTCCCAAAGTTCAGAAAGCATTAGCTTTGCAAGTGGTATGCTTATAGACGGTTGCCCGTACATTTGTATTGTTTTGTTGCTGATAGTCGGTATTTCTGCAAATGTGAGATGCAGCAGGTCTAAATTAATGAAAACTGCATCATGCAGGATGAGAGCTTTGCCAACTCAGCTTTAAGGGACTTGCGGGAATTAGGGATGCAGTTGGTTTTAGATAATTTTGATGCCGGCTATTCCTGATTAAGTTATATTTATAAATACACCTTCGACAGTTTGAAGATCGATCGATCAAACCTTTATCCAATCTTTACCATCAAAAACCAAGCATTTAGCCATGTTATCGACTATGATCAGCCTAGAGCAGAATTTGAATTTACGAGTTATTGCCGTTGGGGGAGAAAGTTTACAACAGTTGGACACTTGCCCACGTCTCCACTGTGAAGAAGTACAATGATTTTGGTTGACTCGGACTTTGAACCCCGAAGATGTGACACATTTGCTGTTAAGTAACTGTTCCGAATTACCCCCAACACTTTATTGAGAAAATAAATTAACTTAAAGACGAATAAGCCGTAGCTTTTGAGAGAATAAATTAACTTATATTTTCACTTTTGTCGAGGTGCTGAAAAAATGATTAATGGTTCATCCAATTCCCGTTATCTCCTGATTGTGGAAGATCCTCAAGGTAGAAGAACAATTACCCTAGAGAACATGAAATATTCTCTGGGTCGTAAGTCTGATAATCAAATTGTTCTTCGCTCTAAACACGCGTCTCGCTATCATGCGACTTTAATTAAAAAGAGTATTGATCGCCAAAAATTTTCCTATTGGATTCTTGATGGTGATTTAGAGGGAAATAAAAGTCATAATGGCATTTACGTCAATGGGTCTAAATGCTTAATTCATGAATTAAAAGATGGTGATTTAATTAACTTTGGCTGTGATATAAATGCCAGTTTTCATTTAATAGCTAGTCAAGCAAAAATAGAGCGAGAATCAGTTGAAAATATAGAACATTTACAAGGGAAACCTACGGAAAATGAAACCAATTCTAGCCATAATGACCCCCATGCAAAAAGTACCTTAATTCTCCGTCAAGCTCCATCGCAAATCATAAGTTTTAATAGCAAGATTCAAGAGGAATATTCTTCGGTTGTTCTCAAGGATTTACCTAACCGTTCCCTCTTTAATGAACACCTCTCAAGTGCTATTAATAATGCCCAGAAAAATAATCAACTGATCGGGCTATTATTATTGGATGTAGGGCAGCTAAGAAATGTCAACAATCAACTAGGTTATCGACTGGGGAACAAACTATTAAAAATCTTAATTGAACGTTTAAGAAAAAGTTTGCGATCAGAGGATATAGTCGCCCATTGGAGAGGGTACGAATTTATTATCCTGCTGTCACAAATTAATGATGCTAATGATCTAGAAAAGGTTGGTCAAAGAATTATTAAAACCCTAGAAAGTAATAATGAAATCGAAAATCACTCCCTAGTCGTGCGATTAAGTTTAGGTTCAGTTATCTATCCCCCCGACGGCACAGACAGGAAAGTAATATTACAGAAACTGGAGGAAAATTTAGTAGCAGTTAAGAATAATATAAATGATAACTCCCAGATAGAGTCGGTTAATGTTCACCCCAAAAATACTCGTAGTTCTAAAGTTGAATATTTTCTCTATCAGGCAATGAGAAATAATGAATTAGCTCTTTACTATCAACCGCAAGTTAATATCATTAAGGGGCAAGTGGAAGGATTTGAGGCATTATTGTGCTGGTTACACCCTCAATTCGGATTAATCCCCCCTAATCGTTTTTTACCCTTAGTCGAAGAAAACGACTTAATCCTTGAGCTTAATCGTTGGGTACTAAAAAATGCCTGTCAACAGGCACAAATATGGCAGCAGCGGGGATTATTATACGCTCCCATCTCGATCAATTTGTCCCCACACCAATTGCGTGATCCCCAGTTGCTCACCAACCTCAAAGAAGTCTTGACTGAAACCCAAATCGGGCCTTTCTTTCTGGAGGTAGAAATAACTGAGACAAGTTTACTGGAAAATAGCCGCGAAACCGGTCGAATTCTTGGGGATTTGCAGAAATTGGGTATTAGTATTACCCTCGATGATTTTGGCAGCGGTTACGCTTCGATCGCCTATCTCGGTCAATTTCCCGTGAAAAAACTGAAAATAGAGCAATCTTTAACAAAACAACTCACTGATACTCCCCAAGATACCCGTTTTATCTCGTCATTGCTGGCGGTAGCGAAAAGTTTTAACTTAATAGCGATCGCCAAGGGAGTAGAAACCCAACAACAATTAGAAATCCTGCAAGAATTAGGTTGTGAGAGAATGCAAGGCAATCGCATCAGTTCCCCTCTAGCAGTGGAGAAAATGACGACATTTCTCCACACCCACCGCACCCTCTCAGTAATCAGTGATAACTGATTTTGGTCACTGATTCCGGTATGATCTGAACAGATTATCTAGTATCAAATACCTACTCATTCTAGCGTGAGGCTCTTGCCGAACCTGTCAGCAGCAGAAATTTGTGGCGGCGGGGTACTGCTCGATCCAGAGTCTGGTTTAATTACATACTATAGGGTTAACAATTAGTTGTGTATTTAGAGGGAAACTATGGCCAATAAGCCAGAGCGCGTGGTTCTAATCGGTGTAGCTGGGGACTCCGGTTGTGGGAAATCTACTTTTTTACGTCGTTTGACCGATTTATTCGGGGCCGAGTTTATGACAGTGATCTGTTTAGATGACTACCATTGCCTCGATCGCAAACAGAGAAAAGAGGTGGGTGTCACCGCACTCAATCCGAAAGCGAATAACTTTGACCTAATGTATGAGCAGATTAAAGCTCTTAAGGGAGGTCAAGCCATTAATAAACCTATTTATAATCATGAAACGGGGATGATCGATCCCCCCGAAATCATCGAACCGAATAAGGTAATCGTGATCGAGGGACTACACCCCTTATATGATGAACGAGTCCGGTCTCTATTAGATTTCAGCGTTTATCTCGATATTAGCGATGAAGTCAAAGTTAACTGGAAAATTCAACGAGATATGGCCGAGCGCGGTCACACCTATGATGATGTGATGGCGGCCATTAATTCTAGAAAACCGGATTTCAGTGCCTATATCGATCCCCAAAGACAGTACGCTGACGTGGTGATTCAAGTGCTGCCCACCAAATTACTTGAAGATCACGAAAGTAAGTTACTGCGGGTTCGTTTAATCCAGAAAGAAGGGGTGGAAAACTTTGAACCCGCTTATCTGTTTGATGAAGGTTCCACCATCGATTGGCGGCCCTGTGGTCGTAAATTGACCTGCACTTATCCCGGTATTAAACTCTACTACGGTCCAGATGGCTTCTTGGGGAATGAAGTGTCGATTCTGGAACTAGATGGTCAATTCGATAACCTCGAAGAAATGATCTACATCGAAAGCCACTTGAGCAAAACCGGCACTAAATACTACGGTGAAATGACGGAATTACTGCTCAAACACAAGGATTATCCCGGTTCCACCAATGGTACGGGTTTATTCCAAGTCTTAGTCGGTCTCAAAATGCGTGAAACCTACGAAAAACTAATGGCAGCCGAAGCAAAAGTGGTGGCCCAAGTCTAGTTTCTAGTTTTGACCGAACCGGCATCCTAACCCTAGAGGATGCCGGTTTTTTTAAGCTACTAATCCCGATCGCAGGGCCAACACTGCCGCTTGAGTGCGATCATCCACAGAGAGTTTATTTAAGATATTGCGGACATGGGTTTTCACCGTGCCGATGGTGATATAGAGTCGGTCGCCAATCTGAGCATTACTAAAACCCCCGACAATCAGAGCGAGAATTTCTAGCTCTCGTTCTGTTAGGGGCACATTTTCCAGCAATTGGCGATGTTCTGGGTCAACGCCTTGAATTATCACTGTTTTGCCGTCGGTGCGGCTACCGG
The DNA here is from genome assembly GCF_050500235.1 of Microcystis protocystis FBCC-A270. Classification (NCBI taxonomy): domain Bacteria; kingdom Bacillati; phylum Cyanobacteriota; class Cyanophyceae; order Chroococcales; family Microcystaceae; genus Microcystis; species Microcystis protocystis. The sequence goes on along the minus strand of NZ_CP191407.1, from coordinate 1,901,873 downwards.
TGGCAAAATTTTGGCGCACTTGTTGCCGAATAACGCCGACGATCACGGGATCGATCCAAGGATTGCCTTCGTGGGTGGAATAAATCGCCTCGACTAATTTATCGACGCTGGTATCCTTCATACAGTAGGAATCAGCCCCAGCACTAAAAGCCGCTAAAACCTGTTCTTGGGTGTTGTACATGGTTAGCATGAGGATCTTCGTAGCCAAGCTGTCTTCGCCGCAATTTTGTTGGAAGCGTCGCATTAACTCAATCCCATCGATCATGGGCAAAGCTATATCGATGATCGCTACATCCGGTTTAGTCTCCTCTAGCAGTTTCAGTCCCTGTAATCCACTGATGGCTTCTCCCACCAATTGAATACCCTCTCGATGCTGGAGAGCCGCCACTAACCCCATGCGGGTTAAATCGTGATCCTCTATGACGATAACCCGCACTTTATCCATATTTTTTCCCGGTTGTGCTGAACTAGGCGATGATTCAATAATTTTGGCTTTTGGATTATTAGAGCCGTTCCTAAACATTGACTTCACTCCCTTCCTTGAATTGAATTCCACTTTCTTATCTTCATTCGGCAATCACCTGTTTCCAGTTAATTTTATTTTTACTTAATCAAAGCGGCGATTACAAATATAATTAAACTCCCCTAAAATCTACTCAAATCTACCCAAATCTAGACTTTACTACTCCGATCTTGGTCTTTACTCTTGTACTATAACATCGTGTAAATCTCGATGAGGTAAAGAGTTAACAGGAATAAATTTTCGAGATGCTTGGGTTTTAAGAGAATAAAACCAAGCTCTGGTTCATTTAATTTTTTTAGACTATCTCAACACAAATCTTTTAAGTAAACAAAAAGATATATCTGGGGATTAACTAAGATTAATTAAGCTGAATAATAGCATTTAACTATAGATAAAAGCAAATCCTAATCATTGTCTTCCTTGATTTTATTCCCATACGCTATTTTAGTTTATTTGTCAATAGTGATCTTACCCATTTTTCCCTTGGCCGTCACCTCCAATTGGATTGAGGCGGAATTTTTCCCCACTGTGCCAAGGGACTTGCGTGGGAATAATATCCCAATCGATCGGAGGGCGCAAGCTTTGCGCCCCTACAGTAACGGATTTTGTCCACAATGTAGGGGCGAACTGCGTTCGCCCAAAAGGTACATTATCAAAGCGCAAGTCCCCAATCCAGATAAAAATGGTATCAGTGGGGAAAAAGCTCACCCCCTAGGATTCCTGTAAAAAAATTAATTCAGCCGGCGTTACCGCTCCTTTTTCGGTAATGATAGCGGTGATGAAAGCGGCGGGAGTAACATCAAAAGCGGGGTTATAAAAATTAACATTTCTAGGGCAAAGGGTTGTCGTCCCCACCTGATAAATTTCGGCACTATCGCGCTGTTCGATCGGTATCCCCGTACCATCCTTAAGGGAAAAATCCACCGTCGATAGGGGGGCAGCCACATAAAAAGGCAGATTATGAGCTTTTGCCACCACCGCGAGGGAATAGGTGCCGATTTTGTTGGCCGTGTCCCCATTGGCCGCAATGCGATCGGCTCCAACGATCACCGCATCGATCAGTTTTTGCTGCATACAGTGGGCCGCCATGCTATCGGTGATCACGGTGACGGGAATTCCCTCCCGCGCACATTCCCAGGCGGTTAATTTTGCTCCTTGCAACCTTGGCCGGGTTTCATCTGCATACACTTGTATTAATCTACCCGCCGTCCAAGCGGAACGAATTACCCCTAAAGCAGTGCCATAACTGGCCGTGGCCAGGGACCCAGTATTACAGTGGGTTAAAATCGTCAGTTTTTCCGGTTGCTCCGGCAGCGCCAATAAACCATGATGACCGATCGCCCGACAGGTTTCCACGTCTTCTTTTTGGATATTGTGGGCAGTTTCCAGGAGATTTTTGCTAATTATTGCCACTTCTGGGCCACTTTCCTGGGCCACTTTTAACATTCGCTCGATCGCCCAGAATAAATTCACCGCCGTGGGCCGGGTTTGGGCTAATCGATCGGCTATTCTAGTTAAATCGGCCAGAAACTGCTCTTTCTGGTCAGTTTTAATTTCCTGCGCTCCTAAAACCATACCGTATGCAGCCGCTACCCCGATCGCCGGGGCGCCGCGCACAATCATCGTTTCGATCGCCCGGGCCATGGCTTCACTGCTGGTGATCTCAACTTCCCCATACTCCATGGGTAAACGGGTTTGATCGATCAGCCAGACTTTGTTATCTTGCCAACGCACGGGATAGATTGAGTTATTCTCGGCATTGTTTGTGGTCATAATTAGTAATCTCCGTAATAGTTGCAAAATTTTGGTTTTTTTTAAGAGGTCTAGTCTCGTGCGCTCTAGTTACTTTAAGCGATCGAGCTTGGATTTTGGTCATAACTAGATTAGGGTTTAATCTTATATATCCCGAATTTTATCCTTTGTATTCTTGTCTAAGTTTTTGTACTCTTTCTATCTCTTTTTCGGTCGGGTGTAGAGTTTTTTTTGCGGGTGATTCTCAAGCGTTCGGCTATTCTTGCCACTGTGGTCACACTTAACAATATACCGGTTCTTTCTAGGAATAGTTTCGATAGTTCGGCTAGAGTTGCGTCATTATTTTCCTCAATCAAATCACCGAGGGCGATCATCTGTTCTGGCGTAAGTTTTAAATGACGGCCACATCGATAAGTCTTCGGTCGAATATCTCCCGTTTCTCGAGATTGCTTCAAAAGCTTTTGTACGAAACTTAAGGTTACACAGAATCTTTTCGCTAATTGTCTTTGAGAGATGGGTTCGTTATAATAACAGTCTAGGATTTTCTGACGGAACTCTACTGGATAGGATTTCATTTTTTGTACAATTTAGCTATCGATAACATTATACTCATTGAAGACATTATGCTGCCGGGTCGATTGTCCCCAGTAATCAGTAGTTCAAAAGTCAATACAAATGCTTTAGGGTAAGGGTTTGCTGATTTTTTTGGACAGGAAGTTCGGGAATAAAAAAATAATTTCCTGTCTCCTGACGGCCGACAATTGATGTTTACTTTTCCTCTGGTCTTCTTGCTGCTAATTGGTCTAAAATTTCGGCGTGAACTTGGCGAGTAATTGGATAAAAATAGGCAAGAATTAAACTAATGATCAGAAAAAATGCCGGTAAAGGTGCAATTGCTAGGCGAATTGCTATTAAAGCACTATCCGGCTGCAGGGGAATTGCTTCTCCTGGTATTCTCGGTTTAAACCCCGATGTTTCTAGAGCAATACCGACAAGAAATAACCCCAAAGCTAAACCAATTTTTTGCAAAAGTACCATAAAAGCATAAAAAATACCTTCTCGACGTTTTCCTGTTTCTAATTCGTCTAATTCAATCACATCAGGAACCATTGACCAAGGAATTAAATAGGCCACAGATACGCCAAATCCCGCCAAAACTGCCAAAATATACATTAAAGTTATTTCTCCCGGTTGGAGCAAAAATAAACCAATTTGGGCAATAATCCAGAATATCATCCCTAAAAAATAGACTATCTTTTTGTCTAATTTTTGACTAACTGCTTGCCAAAAAAATAACATCACTAAAGCTGTCCCCTGTACTGCTAAAGCGACTAAACCCGATTCTGCTTCCGATAGTCTCATGTAGCTGACGACATAGTAAACCAAAATCGAGGCGGTTAATTGTACTCCTAACCAAGCACAAAGATAGATGCCAATAACGTATAAAAAGGGACGATTACCAAAAACTATTTTTAATTGTTCTTTCAGGGGAATAGTTTCGGTATTATCAGCAGCTTCTCTCTGTTTAATTGCCGCACCATCCCTGAGATGATTTTCAGTTTTACCATAGTAAATAGTTAAACCAGAAACTATCCCTTCTATTCCTAATAAAATTGTGGAAATAGCGATAAAGTCTCTGGGATTTCCCCCCATTTTTCCTACTCCATAGACCAAGGAAAGCGCACCGATAACTATAAAAGCAATTGCCAAAACTTTTTTCTGAGCGGGATTGAGAATCGCTTTTGCTCCTCGTTCTTGTAAAACTAAAGCGCACCAAATAACTGCTATAATTGAGATTAAAGCACAAACTACACCTAACAATAAAAAAGCTTTATGGAGATCATTGGCATAGGACGATGAGACGAGAATATAGAGAATTAATGAGAGAATGCTACCCCCGATCGAAAAGGCAAAACGAAAACTATTTAAGCGGGTTCTCTCATTATAATCATAAGTTAATTCAGGGGTGAGAGCCTGGTAGGGAAGATTGACTACCGTGTAGGTTAAATTAAAAATAATGCCGATAAAAATATAATATAAAAATAACCATAATTGGTTATTGGTCGGGATTAACCACAGTAAAAAATAGCTAATTCCGAAGGGAATCGACCCCAATAACATCCATGGTAAGCGACGACCCCAGATAGTACGAGTTCGATCGCTCCACATACCAATGATCGGATCGTTAATAGCGTCGAAAATTCTCACCACCATCAGCACACTACCGGCTAATCCTGCCGATAATCCTGCCACATCAGTGAGGAAAAATAGCAGGTAAAATACTGAGATATTGGCAGTGATAGCTGGTCCCAAATCGCCAGCACCATAGGCGATTTTTGTGGTTAAATTGAGTTTTTCATAACTTAAATGAGCCATAAACGCAATTACAGAGATTAAAATAAGCTTAACTGTTCTGGGGGCATTGTCAACCTTTTTCACCCAATATCCAAGAGGTCTAATTATTTTAAGACCATGGTAATTAAACCCTGTTGACCGAGAAGAATTTCCCGCAGCAGCGTACAAATTCCCACCCAAATAATCGGAGAAATGTCAACTCCTCCCAAGGGGGGTATGAGTTTACGCACGGGGATTAAAAAAGGTTCTGTTGGCCAGGCAATAATATTAAAGGGGAAGCTATTTAAATCTACCTGTGGATTCCAAGTCAGCACGATCCGTAAGATAAACAAAAGGGTCATCAACCCTAAGATAATTCCCAATGTCCAACTTAATGCGATCGCTGTGTCCATAGTCTCCAATCCCGTCTTTTTTACTGATTATCTTCCCTAAAATATAACAGTTTTTGTCTCATAATCACTCCAGCACCCTGCCAGTTATTCTTGTCAACCTCCTGGATAAAAATGCCAACAGAAAAAGTCCCCATAGGGCTTGACAAACCAGCCAGACTTGACTTATACTTTTCTTATAGTGGGAATCCGTGTCGTCCTGGAGACCCTCTCTTTTCAGGCCAGATGCAGAAGTAACTTAAAGATGACAGAATTTCGCATCGAGAAAGACAGCATGGGAGAAATCCCCGTACCTGCCGATAAACTTTGGGGAGCGCAGACCCAAAGATCTCTACAATACTTTAGTATCGGTGATAATCTCATGCCCCGGGAGATGATCGCGTCCTATGCCATTCTCAAAAAAGCCTGTGCAATTGTCAATCAGCAAAAAAATCGTCTCAGTCAGGAGAGAAAAAACCTTATCTGTCAAGTCTGCGATGAAATTTTAGCCGGACAACACGCAGATAACTTTCCCCTCTACGTTTGGATGACGGGAAGTGGCACCCAGTTTAACATGAACATCAACGAAGTCATCTCCAATCGTTGCAGTCAACTGACGGGGAATCCTCTGGGTAGCAAAACGCCCGTGGATCCTAACGATCATGTTAATATGTCCCAATCGACTAATGATTCCTTTCCCTCGGCCATGTATATTGCCGTTGCCTTGGCAGTCAAGGAAAAATTAATTCCCAGTCTGCAACTATTACGGAATAGTCTCGATGAAAAGGCGCAATTATGGGCAAATATAGTTAAAATTGGTCGCACTCACCTACAGGATGCCACCCCTTTAACCCTCGGACAAGAATTCTCCGGTTATGTGGGTTTATTAGATGATGGCAGCGATTGGCTAGAAAAATGTCTAGAAAAAGTCTATCGTTTATCCTTGGGAGGAACAGCAGTGGGTACAGGAATTAATGCTCCTCCAGATTTTGATCGAGATGTGGCTGCCGAAATCGCTAATCTGACCAAATTACCCTTTATTACCGCTCCTAATAAGTTTACCGTGCAAGGTTCCCACGATGCTCTAGTTTTCTTGAGCGGGGGATTGAAAACTATCGCTAGTTCCCTCTATAAAATTGCTAATGATATCCGTTTACTTAGCTGTGGTCCCCGTTGTGGAATCGGAGAATTACAGCTGCCGGAAAATGAACCGGGTTCTTCAATTATGCCGGGGAAAGTTAATCCCACCCAATGCGAAGCTTTATCGATGATAGCAGTGCAGGTGATGGCTAATGATTTAGCGGTGACGATGGGAGGCGCTGGGGGACATCTGGAGATGAATGTTTATAAACCGCTGTTGATTCATAATCTCATGCAGTCTATCCGTTTGCTCACGGATGGTTGCGCTAATTTCTGTCAGTTTTTGGTTAAGGGGATGACTGCTAATCAAAAACAAATTGAGACTTTTTTAAATCAATCCTTGATGCTGGTGACTGCTTTAAGTCCCGTGATTGGCTACCAAAAGGCTGCCTACGTCGCTCATTATGCCCTAGAAAAGGATTTAACCCTGAAAGTGGCAGCCTTGCAACTAGGATACATCGAGGAAGAGGATTTTGATCGCATTGTTGACCCCGCTAAGATGGTCAATCCCTACGTTGCCGATGGTTAATTCTCTCAAGGGATAACTGCCACAAAAATCAGAGGTCGCAGGCAGGCACGGATTCCCATTCTACTTACAAGTATATGGCAAGCGGCGGGATTTGTCAAGCCCCGCTGGTCAAAATTTCTCCTAAACTTGGGTAATGATAACGAAGAAAACAAACAGAAAAATCATCAATGCTCCTGTCATGCGGAAGAAGGATTTAGGAAGATTAATAATTTTCTCCAGTTTCAGGAAACCCACCAGAAAATAAGCGACGATTGCTAGGAGAATCGGTATAACTAAGCGCAAGATTGCGCCAAGGGGACTAAAGAAAAACTCACCGATTTTATAGCGGGGTGTATCTTCTTCCTCGTGAGGAGAAATAGTTACACTTGTCCAAGTTTCTCCCCCATCGGTGGAACGAAAAACTGTAGTTTTAGCGCCACCAAAACCGAATAAAGTTTTATCTTGAGCATAATTAGGAGAAAACTGGACGGAGATACCAGAGGAAGGGATACTATGAATTTTCACTAGGGGTATTTTAGGATCACCAATTGATCTAAAAGTTTCCCCACCATCGGTAGATTTAAACAAACCATCTCCCTGTAAACTAACCATTACCGTGCGATCATTAGCATAATCAGGAGAGATAGCAATGGTTTCTACCGAAGTATTGGGATTAAACCCCGGTTTCTCTAATTTTGTCCAACTTTTAGCCCCATCTTTGCTGACAAACAAACCAGAAACTGTCCCAGCAAAAATAGTTCCATCGCTGGGATAATTGGGAGACATTGCCAACTGTACATTAGGGGTTTTTGATAGAGGTGTTCCTTGGCTGACATTGTTCCAAGTTAGTCCACCATCGACACTTTGATAAATACCCTCTTTTCCCGTGACAAACAAAGTTTTATCCTTAGCAAAATCAGGGGAAGCTACCATGGCAGGGGCATAATTACCAAAAATTCTGCCCACTTCACTGATCTTTTTAACCGTATTTCCTCCATCGGTAGAACGAAATATTCTACCCTGCTGATTGGTGAGAAAAAGAGTTTTATCCTTGGCAAAATCTGGGGAAGGAACTATCCTCGGACCGCGGACTTTCTGATCGATTTCGATAATTTTCCATAAATCACCACTGTTATCGGATTTGGCAAATTTATTGCGTAAAAACCCCGCAAAAATAGTTCTATCTTCTCCATAGTTAGGAGAAAAGGCAATGTCAAAGAAACGCCGGGGATCTTGTCCTGATTCTTCGGGATCTTTACCAAGTCGATAAACCTCTAAACCGCGATTAATTGGTGTCCAAGTTTCCCCTTTATCCCGACTGATGAAGATATTGCCTACATAATTAGCCATGACGACAGTGCCATCCTCGGCATAATTAGGAGAAACCGCCATGGCGATAACTGTTCCCCGGTGTAACGTTTCTATTTCCTGCCATTGTTTGCCGCTATCTGTGGTTTTAAATAAGCCATTAAATCCCCCCAAAAACATCGTATCTTGAACTATTTTTAAATCCATAAAATGGGGAACTTTATAATCATCAGCCTGTTTATCTTTGGTTAAACCCTCGCTCATTTTTTTCCAACTTTTGCCCCCATCCTGAGAAACATACATTCCGTCATACCAAGTAATGGCATAAAGAGTGGAGTTTTGAGCATAGTCGGGAGAAATAACGATGTCTTCGATGATTTTATCCTTAATTCCTTCGTTAACAGCTTGGAAGGTTTTACCATCATCAACGGTTTTAAAAATACCCGCTTCTTTTGTGCCGACAAAAAAGGTTTTATCCCTGTCTAAATTAGGAGAAAAAGCAATTGTATCTACTGCCCCCATATTAGCAGGTAAGGGGAGATTCTGCCAAGTTTTTCCCCCATCGGAGGAAGTGTATAATTTACCCTGTTCATCCCCGAAAAAAATGCGATCAGGATTGCTGGGAGTAATAGCTAGAGAGGTTATCAGTGCCGTGGTGGGGAAAATATTTGACCAATTTTTACCACCATCTTCGGTTAAATAAACTCCTTTTTCTAATCCCACTGCTGCTGCTATATTGGGATCGGAAGGGGCAATTTCTACGAAGTTAATAAAGTTAGTTTCTAAACCCTGATTAACTTTCTGCCAAGATTCCCCCGCATCTTCACTTTTATAAATACCATCGGATCTTGAAGCTAAATAGAGAATATTTTTATTGAGGGGAGATAGGGATAAGGAACTTAATTCCCCCGTATAATCTAAACCTTGAATTAATCTTTTCCAGTTGCTACCTCCATCCCTAGACTTATAAAAGTTATTTCGTACCAATATATATACTGTATTATCTGTCTGGAAATCACGAGAAACTTCCACTTGACTAATTACATCATGGGGACGATGGGCAAAAGCAGGATTACTCCAAAGACAAAAAACTGTAGCGATTATCCATAAAATGAGATTAAACTTATGGGCGAATCTCCGCAAACTTTGGCGATTAATCATACTTAAACTACTAATATCGAGGATAAAAATTGACCTAATCTAGCAAAGGGCGATCAAAATTTAAGCAAGGGTTCTGTAGGAGCATAGACGAAAATGGCGATTATAACCATTACTAAAATCAGGCTTATTTGCTATCAGCATAGATTAGAGCCAATCTCTACACTTTGATTATTGTAGAGACTCATTGCCTTTTGTAACCCCTGTTTGAGACCAAGTTCGATCGCTTTTCTGGACAAGTCTAACACTTTCAAGATTACTTGGTTTTCTTGGGGGGTAAATCGGCCTAAAACGTGGGAAATAGTCGCTTTTTCGCTTGATTTACCGATTCCTATGCGTAAACGAGCGAAGTTTTCCGTGCCAACGTGGGCAATCATTGATTTAATACCGTTGTGTCCGCCCGCCGATCCCGATAGACGGATTCTCAACCGGCCTAGGGGCAGATCCATATCATCGTAAATGACTAAAATCGACTCTGGAGCTAGTTTATACCAGTCCAGCACCGATCGCACCGATTGCCCGGAGCGATTCATATAGGTTTGGGGTTTCAAGAGACGAATTTTGCCTGGGAAAGGACCGTCACCCTCGGCGATAAAACCTTGAAATCGCTTGTTTTCCTGCCAAGATAACCCCCAATCCCGCGCTAATGAGTCCACAGCTTCAAAACCGATATTATGACGGGTGCGATCATATTTGGGTTCGGGATTACCCAAACCGATAATTAGCTGAGGAATGATTAAATTAGGGGTTTTATCGGAATTCATAGGGGAAAATCGGGTTTTTAACCAGGACCCGACTCTTATTATCACCGAATTAGCACTCCGAGCGCTGGAACAAAGTTTCTAGATAAACCTTGGCACAGCTATTTTGTTCCTCAAAATTCATCCTTTCGGGGGATTGACAATTAAGCAGAAAAAATGACAATGCCGCCGTAAACACACCATCTTGATCCCAACCGGGGTGAGTTTCTAGGTATTGTTGTAGGGATTGGTGGAGAATTTCGGGGATTTCTGCCAAGATACTGACTGATGTATTCATATCGTTTACCTCTGATCGGAAGTGGGGAAATCCCTGACTGGTGCAGTGGACAGTAAGGACTATTGTGAGCCAAGTTGGAGGGAGTTGCAATATTACCAGATGTAAAGGAATGCTTTAGAAAAACTTAATATTTACGAGGGAATAAGGGTTAGAGCCAGATTTTATTTACTTAACTTAACATTAACTCAGTATCTATCGATGGGGATTTTGACAATCAAGATTAATTTTTTCTAGAAGCAAGTGCCGATTCTATCGCTGTTGCCTGTGGAAAAGTCTGGGTAAACTGTGGAAAACTTGGGAGTGAGTGGGGAAATACCGGGGAATGTATGGGGGAAAACATTGGGGAAAAATAAGATTTGCAAATTTTAATCCGTAGTGATGCTCAAGACTACTTAGGCACTCTTGCCAGAGTACCTTTTCTAGCTGAATGCTGGCTGCTATGCTTTCACCACCAATACGGAACAGGTAGCTTCTGCCACCACGAGACTACTAACAGAATCTTCGATCACCCGTTGAACTCCCGTTAATCCCCGGCTGCCGATCACGATCAGATCAGCTTGATAGATATTAGCTAAACGAATAATTTCCTCCGCTGGATCGCCAAAGATGACCTCGATTTCACTAGGGGTAGCAATTTGGGATTGATAGCAGCGCAATTGATCTTCAATGATCTCACGGGAGGGATGAGGGCGATCCACTGCCGATTCATCTCCCTCCTTGCTGAGAATATGGGTGATGATGATGTAAGAATTTGCCGTTAGCGAGAGGGAATTCAAAGCATGAAGGACTCGATGGGATGATTCCCCACAATCCAAGGCAACAACGATATTTTTAAACATTTTGACTAAATCCTGCCACTAAATAAATTTTCAATTAAGATTCCGGAGCAAAAAAATCTATAGACAATTTTATAGGTTATTGCGATCGGTTAAGATTTCGTAACCTGCGGCGGTTACTAAGACAGTATGCTCAAATTGAGCGGAGAGAGCATTATCCATCGTCACCACCGTCCAACGATCGCGCAAAGTTCTGGTATGTTTAGATCCCGCATTGACAATTGGTTCAATTGCCAGAGTCATCCCGGCGCGGAGTTTGACATTGGGTAACTGATTAGTGCGAAAATTAAATACCGAAGGTTCTTCGTGGAGATTTCTGCCGACTCCATGGCCGGTAAAATCTTCTACCACCTGGAAACCGTTAGCTTGAACGTGATCTTCGATCGCTCCTGCGATATCGAGCAGATAATTGCCAGCTTTTACCTGATTTATGCCTTTATATAAAGCTTCTTCCGCCACACGGATTAATTTTGCGGCTTTGGGAGAGACGGAACCGATCGCGATCGTGATACAGGAATCCCCATGATAACCTTGGTAGTAGGCCCCCGTATCTACCTTTAACACAGAACCGGCCTTGAGGCGTTTTTTCGGGCTAGGGATACCGTGAACGACTTCGTTATCGACGGAGGCACAAATCGAGGCAGGAAAGCCATAATAACCTTTAAAACTGGGAGTAGCACCCATTGCGCGGATACGTTTTTCCGCATGAGCATCCAGATCCGCCGTCGTCATCCCGGGTTGAGCGATCTCGGCAATTTCCTTGAGGACTGTGGCGGCAATTTTACCCGCTTGTCGCATAATAACGATTTCTGCGGCGGATTTGGTTTCGATTCCCCGGCGGCTTTTCTGTACTCGCGGTGAACCTACTTGCTCTGGGGTTTTAGTTTCGGGAAAAAGCAGCTTGGTTAGGATGTTCATGGAAAGTTGGCTGTCGAGTCTTTACCTAACTTAGCATTTTCCCGGCGATCGATGACCACTCTGGAGAAATCAAGGAACATCTAGAAAAAGAAAAGTCTCAAGGGGTGACAAGCAGATTGAAAGTGAAACAGGGTGTGGGGGTAAGGTGTAGGGAAAAACCTTGAGACTTTCCCCGAAATGAGGACGAGAGAATCAGGTTTAAGCTTAAGTAAGTTAATGAATTTGACGGCTGACAGCGAGGAGATTTTCCCCACACCCCACACCCAGCCTAGACTTCAACCTCGTTGTCACCCCTTCAGTAGAAAAGCTATAGTAGGGAAAAGGCTATTTTTCTGGCGAGGTGACAATTTATGGCAGTCAAAAAAGAGTTTTCCAGTTTTGAGGAACTGTTGCAAACCACTAATCTTCCCGTGTTAGTGGATTTCTATGCCACTTGGTGTGGTCCTTGTCAAATGATGGCTCCGATTCTAGAACAAACGGGAATGTATTTCAAAAATCGCCTACAAATTGTCAAAATTGATACAGACAAATATCCCAATTTAGCCACTAAGTACGGTATTCAAGCTTTACCGACTTTAGTAGTCTTTAAAAATGGTCAACCGATCGATCGAATTGAGGGAGTGGTGCAGGTTAACCAACTGGTTCAACATTTACAAACTCTGTTGTAAGATAATTTTGAACCAGAACTAGGAGTTAGTGTCATGGCAAAGGCGATTTGGAATGGTGCAGTGGTAGCGGAAAGCGATAACTGCGAAATTGTCGAGGGAAACTACTATTTTCCCCCCGATACCGTCAAAGCTGAATATTTCCAACCCAGTAACACCCATACCATTTGTTCTTGGAAAGGAGAGGCTAGTTATTATACTCTCAGGGTAGATGGACAGGACAATAAAGATGCCGCTTGGTATTATCCCGATCCTAAGCCAAAAGCCCAAAATATTAAAGGATATATCGCTTTTTGGCGAGGTGTGCAGGTTGAGAAATGATCGCCATCTACCCCGGCAGCTTCGATCCAGTTACACTCGGTCATTTAGATATTATCGAACGCAGTGTGCCACTATTCGAGCGAGTAATCGTGGCAGTTCTCTGCAATCCCCATAAAAACCCCCTGTTTAGCGTCGAACAACGCATAGAACAGATCAGCTACTGTACAAAACACCTGAAAAACGTTGAGATAGACAGTTTTTCAGGATTAACGGTTGAATATGCCAGATTGAAAGGTGCTAAGGTGCTGTTGCGGGGGTTGCGGGTTCTCTCAGACTTTGAAAAAGAACTGCAAATGGCACATACCAATAAAACTCTCTGGGAAGGAATCGAAACGGTTTTTTTGGCCACCACTAAAGAATATAGTTTTTTAAGTAGTAGCGTGGTTAAAGAAATCGCTCAATTCGGTGGCTCCGTCAGTCATCTAGTCCCGGAAAACGTTTCTAGGGATATTTACTCATACTACAGTTAACATACTAAAATACAGTAATGAGGACGATCTGAACCTATGGCGCGCCGAGAACCTAATGATCCCAGAAAAGCAGTACCTAACACTTCTAATAGTGGGGTTCCCAGTCCACCCGTCGATTTCGATATCTATCAGGATTTGGCGCGTCTGCAAGAGATGATTTTTGATAGTTTCCATATCCCCCTCACCCGTTGGACAATGATCGATGAGGGACAGATAGCCGAACAAATCGATCTTATCTATGAAACCGTGCCACCGGCAGTACAGAAAGCTTTAGCAATTTTGCAGGAAGAACAGGAAATTATCACTAAAGCAGAGGAATACGCTCAACAAGTCCTGCGTTCCGCTCAACAAAGAGCCGCCCAAATTCTCGACGAGTCCGGTATTATTCAACAAGCAGAACGGCAAGCGGCCCAAATTCGTCAACGGGTTCAACAGGAATGCGAATCCTTGCAACAACAAACCCTCGATGAAATCGAACAGATGCGTCACAGCACCTTGCAGGAAGTACAACAGTTACGACAAAAAACCCAAGCTGAATGTCATGAAATTCAAAAAGGCGCTGACGACTATGCTGAAGCGGTTTTAGAAGATCTCGATCGACAATTAGGGCAAATGTTACAAGTTATCCGCAACGGTCGTCAACAGGTAAGATCGAAACCAACATCTTCAAAAAATCTACCCGGAGAACGTCCTTAATCAGTTATCAGTTATCAGTTATCAGTTATCAGATGTAAGTTTTAAGTTAATTAGTTAGTTATCTTTATCCCTGATTACTCTTTACTATTTTACTATTTACCGATCGCTGAAAAGAACCAAACCTCCGATTCCTCACCGATAAATGATAACGGAATTTCATGAATAACTCCTCCTCGAATTCCCATCTATTCGGACGCTTTCTTAGCGGGTTATTTAGCTGGAAAATTTGGTTATTTCTCCAGATATTTCAAGGTAGTAAAAGCTTTTATCGATTCCTGTATCATTATTTATATCGTCGTCCTAAAATTGATCGCATTCTCGGTAGCGATGTTATCTATATCCCTGAGAAAAAACTTTATAGCATTCCCCTCGATGTGCTGAAAATGGAGCAGCAAATGGTTAATATTGATCGCCAGCAGTTGACTTCTGTTACCACGTGGAAAGTTAAAACAATTCATCCCACCATCACCGAAACCGAGATCCAATTCCACGATATTACCGTCGATTTACAACAGGTACACCTGATTAAATCAGATCTTAATAACTACGATTATATTAACACTCGCCGCTTGGCTCCTCTGGTGAAAACCTTGCTTTTTGAAATTAACCCCAAAATTGCCAGTTTAGTAGAAAAGAAAAATCAATTACATAGACTGCGAAATCTGGCCGCATCTTCCGAAATTTTTCATTCACAAACTCCATTGTATGATCGAGCAATTAATCAAGTCCAGCTAATTATCGATCAAGCGGAAACTTTGAGACAAGAATGTTTAAAATTTATCCGAGAAACCCTAATCGAAAGGGAATTAGTCCAATCCGATATCGATAGCAATCTCGTTGATTGTAACCTCGATTTTGCCAGTCAATATCAACTAATTCAAGAAAAATATCAACTCTGGAAAGAAGAAGTACAAGCTTATTTTGAATTAAAAGATTCTTCTGTACTTAAAAATTAACTATCACCGTCAGTAATCAGTTATCAGTTATCAGTAATCAGTTATCAGGAGATTATTTTGATTTATTCTACCCACTTCATAATTCATAATTCATCTACTTTTTCAGCAGGATTTAGTATTATGTCTAATTTAACGGTAATTCGTGAACATATTTTTGCTTGGGGAAAACGCACCTATATCATGGGTGTTTTGAACGTTACTCCCGATAGTTTTAGTGATGGGGGAGAATTTGACAATGTTGAAAATGCCCTGCTACAGGCGATGAAAATGATCGAGGCCGGGGCTGATATAATCGATATCGGTGGTCAATCCACCCGTCCGGGAGCGCAAGAAATTAGCCTAGAAGCAGAATTATCGCGAGTTATCCCCGTAATCACCGCTATTCGACAACAAAGTTCTATTCCTATCTCTCTCGATACCACTAGGGCGATTGTAGCAGCCCAAGGTATCGCCGCCGGGGCCGATTTGATCAATGATATTTCCGGGGGAACCTTCGATCGCCTATTATTGCCGACGGTGGCTAAATTGGCCGTTCCCATCATCCTCATGCACCTGCGGGGCAATCCGCAAACCATGCAATCTCTAACACATTATGATGATTTAGTCAAGGAAATTAAAGAATTTTTACAGAATCGTGTTAAGGAAGCTTTACAGTGGGGTATTGCTAGGGAAAATATTATCATCGATCCGGGGATTGGTTTCGCCAAAACTGGGACACAAAATCTTGAGTTATTGCGAGAATTAAAGCAATTTCGGGATTTAGATTTACCTATTTTGATTGGATTGTCGAGAAAACGCTTTATTGGCGAGATTACAGGCAAAGATGACCCAAAAGAACGAGTTTTCGGAACGGCGGCGGCCTGTGCTATAGCGATCGCTAAGGGGGCCGATATCCTGCGCGTCCATGATGTGGCTGCGATCGTAGATGTGAGTAAAGTGGTGGACGCAATCGAGCGAAGTTGAAAATTTTTGCTAGTCTTAGAATCATCCACAGTTCGATCGAAATTAGCGATGAATAGTCAACTGACCAGCGATCATTGTATGTTACCCGTGATTCGATCTCCCCGGGATTATCAAGTTTTTCGCATTAGCGCTGGGGATACGAATCGTTTGGCGATCGTCTTCGATTCTACCGTAGCGGGGGATTCCTTGACCGTCTGTGTGGAAATTTTCGATCCCCACGGTCGCACCCCTACCCATCGTCATCATTTTGCCGTAGAAATGTTTTTTATCCTCAAAGGGGAGGGAATGGCTATCTGTGATGGTAAAGCGATTCCCCTGGGGCCGGGGGATAGTTTATTAGTCCGTCCCACGGGTATTCACGAGATTAGAAATGTGGGGGACGGAAGACTTTATGCACTATGTTTTATGGTTCCCAATGAGGATTTTTCGGAATTAATTCGTAATGGCATACCAGAGGAGTTAGACGCAGAAGATTTAGAGGTGTTGATGGGAACTATTAAAGGATAATCAAGCAATATCATCCCTTAAATTTTGGGCTTTTTTTTCAGGAAAAGAGCGATAAAAAAGGTAAAGGTTCCTCCCAGAAGGCCGAAGATTAGCCAATTTAATCTTGGATAGCCTTTATTGATAGCGATGACTGTAGCAATGGCACCGATGAGACAATGCCAGAAAAAAAGCAACAAGAATAAATCCAAGCTCGGGGAAATATCACCAATTAGTTTCATATTTTATCAGTAGAGCGAATAGAATTTTTCCAATGACCGAATCCCTGACCCGATTTTATGTTTATTCACATCTATAAGTATTTCTCTTATTTTTTTGTCCAAGGCCATTTTGTTCCCATCTCGGTTAAAGCTGAAAAAACTAGATAGAGAATGAGAAGGGTAACACCAAAGAGAAAAGTCAATAAGTCGTTATTCATCGAGTTATCACTGATAGGTTAAAGGTCACTGATTCGCTACCATCCATTTGTTCACTACTTAGCAACTGCTGTTTTTATAGACTTTTGAAACAGGTGTGATTATTGTTGCTGTTGTGCCAAATAGTTAAGCACTGTGTCCAGAGTTAAGTCTAATCGTTCCGAGATTTGTTGCGGGGTTAAACCGAGGTCTTGCAGTAGAGAAATTGTTTTCAATTTTTGCAAGTTTATTCCCTGTTCAATTCCCTGTTCAATTCCCTGTTCAATTCCCTGTTCAATTCCCTGTTCAAAAGCTTCTTGATAGAAACGAGTTTGTTTTAGGTCTTGTAGTTCCAACATAGCTTCTATTTCCTCTCGACTTTTTTGGGGTAACTTATAAATGATTATCGTTTCGATTAAATCAATGACATTTCTCTGCACTAAGCGATCGCTGACTTCTCTTTGAGCCTGTTTAATTAAAATCTTAGCAGAATTAACGGCTTGACTCTCACTTTCCGTAACCAATTTGACCATAGCGATCGCTAAGGAAGGAGTCTCGTCATTTGGCAATTCATCCAGATAGATTCTTCTAACCCTGTCCAAGGGTAACAAGTCGGCAAATTGCTGGGGATGTTCTCGCTCAATTTCTCGACTGGGATAAATAACAACTATCTGCCAGGGTGACAAAGGTTTATACTGTCTAAGATACAAGAAAAGTTCCGAAAATAATCGATAATATAGGTCTTCATCCTTTTGAAACTGCACTTCTACCAGATAAAAAGGCAAATTTTCCAGATTATCGAGCGGCAAAAATAAACCATCTAATCGAAAAGCTAGTTGCTTGACTTCTTGGGAAGTAAATCGATAATTGCTAACCCTAGCATCGGGTTGAGCGATTAATTCAAAGAACGAATCGGGAAAATCGAGAAACATTCGATAGAATATGCTGTCAGTTTTCATGTCATCGCTGATAGCTTAAAGGTCACTCATTTACTACTATTCATTTGCCAACTACTTAGAAATTGCTGCTTTTCTAGATTGTTGAAACAGGTTTGATTATTGTTGCTGTTGTGCCAAATAGTTAAGCACTGTTTCCACAGTCAAGTCTAAGCGTTCCGAGATTTGTTGCGGGGTTAAACCGAGGTCTTGTAGTAGAGAAATTGTTTTCAATTTTTGCAAGTTTATTCCCTGTTCAATTCCCTGTTCAATTCCCTGTTCAATTCCCTGTTCAATTCCATCTCCAAAAGCTTCTTGATAGAAACGAGTTTGTTTTAGGTCTTGTAGTTCCAACATAGCTTCTATTTCCTCTCGACTGCTGTTTTTCTAGACTTTTGAAACAGGTGTGATTATTGTTGCTGTTGTGCCAAATAGTTAAGCACTGTTTCCAGATTAAAGTCTAAGCGTTCCGAGATTTGTTGCGGGGTTAAACCGAGGTCTTGCAGTAGCGGAATTGTTTTCAATTTTTGCAAGTTTATTCCCTGTTCAATTCCCTGTTCAATTCCCTGTTCAATTCCCTGTTCAATTCCCTGTTCAAAAGCTTCTTGATAGAAACGAGTTTGTTTTAGGTCTTGTAGTTCCAACATAGCTTCTATTTCCTCTCGACTTTTTTGGGGTAATTTATAAATGATGATCGTTTCGATTAAATCAATGACATTTTTCTGCACTAAGCGATCGCTGACTTCTCTTTGAGCCTGTTTAATTAAAATCTTAGCAGAATTAACAGCTTGACTCTCACTTTCCGTAACCAATTTGATCAGAGCGATCGCTAAGGAAGGAGTCTCGTCATTTGGCAATTCATCCAGATAGATTCTTTTAACCCTTGCTAGGGATAAAAAATCGGCAAATTGCTGGGGATGTTCTCGCTCAATTTCTCGACTGGGATAAATAACAACTATCTGCCAGGGTGACAAAGGTTTATACTGTCTAAGATACAGGAAAAGTTCTGAAAATAATCGATAATATAGGTCTTCATCCTTTTGAAACTGCACTTCTACCAGATAAAAGGGTGAATTTTCTAGATGATCGAGCGGCAAAAATAAACCATCTAATCGAAAAGCTAGTTGTTTGACTTCTTGGGAAGTAAATCGATAATTGCTAACCCTAGCATCGGGTCGTTCGATTAATTCAAAGAACGAATCGGGAAAATCGAGAAACATTCGATAGAATATGCTGTCAGTTTTCATACTGCCACAAAATTGCCTGTAATTTCAGCTTAATCCGCCTATGATCATCCCATCGTTTCTGCAACCCGGTGCTAAAGTTTCTCTGGTGGCCACCAGTGGAGCCGTCAAGGAATTAGCCGCCCTCGAAAAAGGCGTAGAAATCTGGCGATCAAGGGGTTATCAAGTGGAATTTAGCGAGAATTGGTCGAATCGTCTCGGTTATCTCGCCGGTAGCGACGAGCAACGTCGTCAAGCTTTAGCCCAAACATGGCAAGATGACGATTGTCAAGCAATTCTCTGCGCTAGGGGGGGTTACGGTAGCGCTCGCCTCTTGGAAAATTGGACATGGGCAAAAACTAACCCGAAATGGTTAATCGGTTTTTCCGACGTGACGGGGATTTTATGGAGTTTAGCGAAACAGGGCATCTGTAGCGTTCACGGGCCAGTTTTAACCACCTTAGCCCAAGAAAGTCCCCAATCAATCGATCGCCTCTTTTCTCTTCTGGAAGGTCGTCCTTTAGCCCCTCTTATCGGTCAAGGTTGGGGTGGGGGCAAAGTGCGGGGACGCTTATTACCAGCCAATCTAACCGTAGCCACCCATCTCCTCGGAACCTCGGTTCAACCCACCCTAGAGGGGGTAATTTTAGCCCTAGAGGACGTAACCGAGGCCCCCTACCAGATCGATCGAATGTTAACTCAGTGGCGAATGCTGGGCATTTTCTCCCAAATTAAAGCCATTGCTCTCGGTCGTTTTAGCCGTTGTCTGGCAGCTCCCGGTAGTGATAGTCAAACCGTGGAGGAAGTCTTAAAAGAGCGTTTGGGCGATTTAGGCATTGCGGTTATTGCTGAGTTACCTTTCGGTCATGATGGCGATAATGCCGCTTTACCAGTGGGAACAATGGTAGAACTGGACGGGGATCGGGGAATCTTAGAATTTTTCTATCCCTAAATGATCCACTTTTTTGATAGTATCTTAGAGAAGTGTTAACAAATGTAACAAAAAATTAATTATAGATGAAAGTATTAGTTGTCGGTGCGACGGGAACCCTAGGGCGACAGATCGTGCGTCATGCCATCGATCAGGGACATAAAGTGCGTTGTTTGGTACGCAGTCAGAGAAAAGCGGCTTTTTTGAAGGAATGGGGCGCGGAATTAGTCGGGGGAACCCTGCGGGATAAAAGTACCATTATTGCCGCTTTAGAGGGAATGGACGCGGTGATCGATGCCGCTACAGCCCGGGCGACGGACTCAGCCAGCATTAAACAGGTGGATTGGGATGGTAAAGTTAATCTGATTCAAGCGGCTAAAACCGCCGGAGTTGATCGCTTTATTTTCTTTTCGATCCTCAATGCCGAAAGATATTCCAACGTGCCTTTGATGGAGATAAAACGCTGTACCGAGAAATTTATAGCAGAATCGGGTTTAAAATATACAATTCTGCGTCCCTGTGGCTTTATGCAGGGTTTAATCGGTCAATACGCCATCCCGATGTTAGATAATCAAACCGTCTGGATCACGGGGGAAAGTACAGCGATCGCCTACATGGACACCCAAGATATCGCTAAATTCGCCGTTCGTGCTTTAGAAGTCCCCGAAACCGTCGGTCAATCCTATCCCGTGGTCGGCAGCAAAGCTTGGAAAGCTGAAGAAATTATCGAAGTTTGCGAACGCCTATCGGGTAAAGAGGGGAAAATTTGGCGTTTACCCATGGGATTACTGCGTTTTATGCGAGGAATAAGCCGTTGTTTCCAATGGACCTATAATATATCTGACCGACTAGCTTTTGCGGAAGTTCTCGCTAGTGATCAAGCTCTTGATGCCCCCATGGCAGAAGTTTATCAAGTATTTGGCCTTGATCCGAGTCAAACAACTACTTTAGAATCCTATTTACAAGAATACTTTAGCCGCATTCTCAAGAAGCTCAAGGAAATCGACTTCGAGAAACAAAAAGCTCAGAAGAAGAAGAAAACTCCTTTCAAAAAGAAAGCGTGATTCAGCAGTAGGAAAATTTGTCAATGCCCAAAATCGGCATTATTTACAACGATATTAAGCCTATCGCTTGTAAAACAGCCCATCAGATACAAGATCAGCTACTTTCCCTAGGTTGCCAGGTGTTTATGGCTACCGGCAGCGGTGGTCTGCTAGGCCATTCTAAACCCTCTCGTCCGGTTTGTTTTACCCCGATCGATCAGTTAGTCCCCCCCCACTTCGAGCAAGATTTAAGTTTTGCGATCGTGCTGGGGGGCGATGGTACAGTCCTATCGGCAGCCCGGCAGTTGGCCACCCTTAATTTGCCCCTGTTAACGGTCAATACGGGACACATGGGCTTTTTGACCGAAATTTACCTAAATCAGCTTGAACCCGCCTTAGAGCAGGTTCTAGAGGGGAAATACACCATCGAAAATCGCTCGATGATCACGGTGCGACTGTTTCGCGAAGATACCCTCCTCTGGGAGGCACTTTCTCTCAATGAGGTGGTCGTCCACCGGGAACCCCTCACCAGTATGTGTCATTTTGAGATTCAAATTGGTGAACACGCACCCGTCGATATCGCTGCCGATGGGGTGATTCTCTCCACTCCTACTGGTTCTACTGCCTATGCTCTCAGCGCCGGTGGCCCGGTAATAACTCCCGATGTGCCGGTATTACAATTAGCTCCCATTTGTCCCCATTCTTTAGCTTCGAGATCCTTGGTATTTTCTGACAAGGAAACTGTAAATATTTTCCCAGCAACTGCTAATCGGATGGTGATGGTAGTGGACGGTAATGGCGGTTCTTATATCTTGCCAGAAGATCGAATTAATGTGCAGAAATCGCCCCACCAAGTCCATTTTATTCGTCTGCAATCGACGGAATTCTTCCGCATCCTTCGGGAAAAATTGGGTTGGGGTTTGCCTCATATTGCTAAACCAACTTCGGTGGAATTACCTTAATCAGTTATCAGTTATCAGTTATCAGATGCGAGCTTTCAGTTCATTGATTGCTAGTTACTGTTTACTGATAGCTGAATTTATGCTCTCTTTTCGTGCCAAGATAGCTTTTTATTTAGAGGATGTCACCACGGCGATCGGACTGACGGTAAATCTGCTTATCCTAGCATTAATTTTACTCTCGTTGGGGATTTATGTGGCTCAAACCTATCCCTTATCCGCCACTTGGCAAATGTGGTTACGTCAGCTTGATTGGGGAATTTTAAGCTTATTTTCCCTAGAGTATTTAATTCGGTTTTGGTGTGCGGAATCAAAACTAGGCTTTGTTTTTAATATTTTTTCCATCCTAGATTTATTATCAATCCTGCCTCTATTTTTTGGTTTTTTTGATATTAGGTTTTTTAGAATTTTTCGCTGGTTTAGAATTTTGCGAGTGATTCGTTTTTTTGGTTCCGATCTCTCTATTTTTCAAATTAAAACTTCCGATCAGATAGTATTTACTCGCATATTACTAACTCTATTCTCGATTATTTTTGTCTATGCTGGTTTAATTTATCAGATCGAACACCCAATTAATCCCCAAGTTTATCGGACATTTTTTGATGCTTTTTACTTTGCTGTCGTGACTATGACTACCGTGGGATTTGGGGATGTGACTCCTCTTTCTGATGGGGGCAAAATGGTGACAGTTTTAATGATTTTAACGGGAGTTTTGTTAATTCCCTTGCAAATTAGCACTCTGACTAAACAAATATTAAAATCTGGCACTCAAACTGATTATCCTTGTCCAGATTGTGGTTTACCCCGTCACGATATAGACGCCAATTTTTGTAAAAACTGTGGTGCAAAACTCTTAAAAAGACCTGATTGAGACTAATTCTGGCGAAATGGGGAGATGGGGAAGTGGGGAAATGGGGAAATGGGGAAGTGGGGAAATGGGGATAATAAAAAAAAGTAATCTCCTGTCTCCTGACTCCTAACGACCGACGACCGACGGAATCATGACAATTTACAATTGCTTAATAATTGTTGCCGCTGCCGTGATAATATGTCTTGTGGCTTACCTGAGCGTCATAGCTGGGAAAGCAATCCAGATATTGAGATTAGTCTATCGCTGATTTAGGTGTACCTTGTCTGACCCATCGATCGAATCTCCCCCAACCCCAGAAACCAACCCGCCGTCAGATCCGATGCGGGAATACTATCAACTACAAAACACCCTATTGATCACCACCCTGATCTTAAGCGGTCTGATCTTTATCCCCGTGTGCTTGTTTTATTCCCTCAATACCGCCCTTAATTACCTACTAGGGGCAATGGTGGGAGTCGTTTACCTAAAACTCCTGGCCGGGGAAGTGGAAAAATTGGGGGTAACGAAAAATCGCGTGGGAAAAAAAGGATTAGCCCTATTCGCCGGATTAATCATCATCGCCAGTCGTTGGCAAGAACTGCACATAGTGCCAGTTTTTTTGGGGTTTTTGACCTATAAAGGGGCGATCATCGTCTATACCCTGCAAACCATCTTCAAGCTGGAGCAGAAAGGCGATTCCTAAACCCTTTGACCGTTAAAAATAACCCTGATTTGCGAACCCGAATCTCCCCAAGGTAGAAATGTTAGACAGTTTAAGTGTGCTTAATTTTTATAGCCTCGCTTCCCTGGAAGTGGGACAACACTGGTACTGGCACATCGGCGGACTAAAAATTCACGGGCAAGTGATCGCGGTCTCCTGGATCGTCTTCGCTATCTTAATCATCGCCTCGATCGCCGCTACCCGCAAAATCCAGAAAGTCCCTAGCGGTATTCAAAACCTCATGGAGTACGTTCTGGAATTTCTGCGCGATTTAGCCAAAAACCAGCTAGGAGAAAAGGAATATCGACCCTGGTTGCCCTTCATCGGCACCCTATTTTTATTTATTTTCGTTTCTAACTGGTTAGGGGCCTTGATTCCTTGGAAGTTAATCGAACTGCCCGAAGGGGAATTAGCCGCTCCCACTAACGACATCAATACCACGGTGGCGTTAGCCCTACTGACTTCCCTCGCTTACTTCTACGCGGGCATCAGTAAAAAAGGACTCGGTTACTTCGCTCACTACCTAGAGCCGATTCCCGTGCTATTACCGATCAAAATTTTAGAAGACTTTACCAAACCCCTCTCCCTCAGCTTCCGTCTTTTCGGAAACATCCTCGCGGATGAGTTGGTAGTAGCAGTATTAGTCTTCCTTGTCCCCCTAGTCGTACCCCTACCCCTTATGGCTCTCGGTTTATTTACCAGTGCTATCCAGGCCCTTGTCTTCGCTACCCTTGCCGGGGCCTATATCCATGAGGCACTGGAATCGGAACACGAAGAAGAACACGCTTAAAAGCGAGGGACGAAAACAGAAAAATTTCTTAGGGAAAAGTGTCCAAATAATAGGATAATAACTAAGAAATTATTGGTCGAATTCAGGATGAGCAACTGAATTCCAGGATCGTTCTTTCCCAAAAACTCTTTCGGGAGTTTTGAGCAGAAAACCAGCCATTTTTTACGGCTGAGAACGCGCTCTGTAAACAACAGATTGAAATTGATTAGTAAATAGAGGAAAAAATCACCATGAACCCCACAGTAGCTGCCGCTTCCGTTATCGCCGCCGCCCTCGCCGTTGGTTTAGCCGCTATCGGCCCCGGTGTTGGTCAAGGTACTGCTTCTGGAGAAGCTGTTTCCGGTATCGCCCGTCAACCCGAAGCTGAAGGAAGAATTCGTGGTACCCTTCTCCTCAGCTTGGCATTCATGGAATCCTTAACCATCTACGGTTTGGTTATCGCTCTCGTTTTACTGTTCGCTAACCCCTTCGCCTAATTAAAAAAGCAGTGGGCTATCAGCCCCCAGTCCCCAGCTTGGCAGCAGAGTTTTAAAAACTCTTAAAAAACGCCAAAGCAGCCCACTAAAAAATCTGGTTTTTGGGACGGAAGGCTGATAGCTAATTAAGGGAATTTTAGTGATTCCCCCTGACTGTTTATTGTTAAAGCAGGGGGATCATCTTCCTTTTTTGAACCTGTCTATAGCTTCTATTTATTAGGAATAAATCAATGTTTGATTTCGATGCCACCCTGCCAGTGATGGCACTACAGTTTATTCTTTTGGCAGTGATCCTGAACGCCGTTTTTTATAAACCCCTCAGTAAAGTTTTAGATGAACGGGCGGAGTATATTCGGCAAACGGAAGGCGGAGCCAAAGAACAACTAGCCAAAACCGAAGCACTGGTACAAGAGTACGAATTGCAATTAACTTCGGCTCGTAAACAATCCCAAGAGATTATCGCCCAAGCGCAAGCTGAGGCCCAAAAACTAGCCAGCGAACGAGTTGCCGCAGCCCAAAAAGAAGCGATCGCTCGTAAAGAAGCCGTCGCCGCCGAAATTGCCCAACAGAAAGAAGAAGCCTTTCGTTCTCTAGAAGGACAAGTGGCCTCTCTTTCCCGTCAAATTCTCGAAAAACTCCTCGGCCCCGAACTCGTTCGCTAAACCCCAGCCCTTGGTTAATAACAGTGATCAGTAAAAAGATAGAACTCAGTCGTCAGAAGTTAGAAGACTGATAACTAATAACTGATAACTGAATAACCTACTCCCCGCCCTCAATAATCATGATCATCGACACAGTTTTATTATTAGCCACGGAGGCGAAGGAAGCGGCAGCAGAAGGATTCGGCATCAATACCGATATCCTAGGAACTAACCTATTTAACCTCTCAATTCTGCTCGGTTTAGTCATCTTCTACGGCCGCAAAGTTCTCGGACAAATCCTCGGAGAACGTCAGTCGAAGATTGCTGAAGCTTTAGCCGAAGCTGAAGACCGGAAAAATATTGCCGCTACCGCCCTCGCCGAAGAACAGAAAAAACTCGCCCTAGCAAAACAAGAAGCGGAAAAAATTATCAATAACGCTCGATCTAGAGCTAAAACTGTCACCGCCGACATCGCCGCCCAAGCCGAACTCGATATTCAAAGAATGCGCGAAAGTGCCGCTAAAGATCTCTCGGCAGAACAGGATCGCGTTTTAGTAGAATTACGCCAAAGAATTACCGCTTTAGCCTTAGCTAACGTGGAATCCCAGTTAAGCGCCGGCCTGGAAGAATCGGTACAACAAACCCTAATTGATCGCAGTTTGGCCAACCTAGGAGGTAAATAGATGCAGGGAAGTTTAATCAGTTCAGAAATAGCCGAACCCTACGCCCAAGCATTACTTTCCGTCGCCCAAAGCAGCGGACAATTAGAAGCGATCGGCGGCGAAATTAAATCCCTCTTAGAATTGTTGGAAAATGCTCCCGATCTAAGAGCTTTTATCGGCAATCCCGTCATCAAAGAAGAAGCTAAAAAAGCCGTTCTTTCCCAAGTAATGGGGACCAATGCCAATCCCTATTTAACTAACTTCATGATGTTATTAGTCGATAAACGTCGGATTCAATTTTTAGAACCCGTTTGTCAACAATATCTCACCCTGGCTAGAGTGCTGACTAACACCGTTTTAGCGGAAGTTTCCTCGGCCACCGAATTGAACGATAGCCAAAAACAAATCGTCATCGACAAAGTGAAAACCCTGACCGGGGCGAACGTGGTCGAACTGAAAACCAAAGTTGATGGCAGCCTAATCGGTGGTGTGGTGATCAAAGTCGGTTCTCAGGTCTTTGATGCCAGCATTCGCGGTCAACTACAACGCCTCAGCCTCTCCCTGCGCTAAGGTCATCTAATCTCCCTTTTTTGCCGTTTTTTCACCTTCTTAATTTTTTACTTTTTCCCAGATTAAACTATGGTAGCTATCAGACCCGACGAAATTAGCACGATTATTCGTCAACAGATCGAATCCTATAACCAAGAAGTACAGGTCTCCAACGTGGGAACCGTCCTGCAAGTGGGTGACGGTACTGCCCGCATCTACGGCCTACAACAGGCCATGTCGGGAGAACTATTAGAATTTGAAGATGGAACCGTCGGCATCGCCCTTAACCTCGAAGAAGATAACGTCGGCGCGGTGTTAATGGGTGACGGTTTCGGGATTAAAGAAGGCGGTACGGTGAAAGCTACCGGTAAAATCGCTCAGGTTCCCGTGGGTGACGCCTTAGTCGGCCGCGTGGTTGATGCTCTCGGTCGTCCCATCGACGGGAAAGGAGACATCCTCGCCAGCGAAACCCGTCTGGTGGAATCCCCCGCCCCCGGTATTGTCGCTCGCAAATCCGTCTGTGAACCGATGCAAACCGGCATCACCGCTATCGATGCCATGATTCCCGTCGGTCGTGGTCAACGGGAGTTAATTATCGGTGACAGAAAAACTGGTAAAACAGCGATCGCCATTGACACAATCATTAACCAGAAAAGCGAAGACGTGATCTGTGTCTATGTCGCCATCGGTCAAAAAGCCTCCACCGTCGCCCAAGTAATCGACACCCTCACCCAAAGAGGCGCCATGGATTACACCGTGGTGGTGGCCGCTAACGCTAACGACCCCGCCACCCTCCAGTATATCGCCCCCTATACCGGAGCTTCGATCGCCGAATACTTCATGTATAAAGGCAAAGCGACCCTAGTTATCTATGATGACCTCACCAAACAGGCTCAAGCTTATCGTCAGCTATCCCTGCTCATGCGTCGTCCTCCCGGTCGGGAAGCTTACCCCGGCGACGTTTTCTATCTCCACTCCCGTTTACTAGAACGTGCCGCTAAACTCAGCGATGCCCTCGGTGGTGGCAGCATGACCGCCCTGCCGATTATCGAAACCCAAGCCGGTGACGTTTCTGCCTACATTCCCACCAACGTAATTTCGATTACTGACGGTCAGATATTCCTCTCCACCGACCTCTTTAACGCTGGTTTCCGTCCCGCGATTAACGCTGGTATTTCCGTATCCCGCGTGGGTTCGGCGGCCCAAACGAAAGCAATGAAGAAAGTTGCTGGTAAATTAAAACTCGAATTAGCCCAGTTTGACGAATTAGAAGCTTTTGCTCAATTCGCTTCTGACCTTGATGCGGCCACCCAAGCACAACTCGCTCGCGGTCAACGTCTGCGTCAAATCCTCAAACAGCCCCAAAACTTCCCCCTCTCCGTTTGGGAACAGGTGGCGGTGGTTTATGCCGGTTTAAACGGTTATCTCGACGATATCGCCACCGATAAAGTTATCGATTTCTGCGCCGGTTTACGCGAATACCTGAAAACCAGCAAACCTCGCTACGTTGAGATCGTCAGCACTGAAAAACAACTCAACGACGAAGCAGAAGGCCTGCTCAAAG
The DNA here is from genome assembly GCF_050500235.1 of Microcystis protocystis FBCC-A270. Lineage (NCBI taxonomy): Bacteria > Bacillati > Cyanobacteriota > Cyanophyceae > Chroococcales > Microcystaceae > Microcystis > Microcystis protocystis. The sequence continues at coordinate 1,873,655 of NZ_CP191407.1, read as the reverse complement.
ATGGCATCAACGAGTACAAACAGGCTTTCAAGTAAACTTCTGTGAGCTTTAAGCTGTCAGCCTTTTCAGTTATCAGTGACCAGTAAACAGTGATCAGTAAACAGTGATCAGTAAACAGTGAGCGGTAAACAGTGAGCGGTAAACAGTGAAAAGATGGCAAGAAACTGCTATTTAATACTGCTCACTTAACACATACTGCTCACTTAAAACTCCAATCTGATAACTGATGACTGATGACTGATAACTGATAACTGATGACTGATAACTGATAACTGATAACTGATAACTGATAACTGAATTATGCCTAATCTCAAAGCGATTCGCGACCAAATTCAATCGGTCAAAAATACCAAAAAAATTACTGAGGCCATGCGTCTGGTGGCGGCAGCAAAAGTGCGCCGCGCCCAAGAACAAGTTCTCTGTACCCGTCCTTTTGCCGATGCCCTCGCTCAGGTACTTTATAATCTTCAAGGTCGTTTAGCCTTTAGTGATGTTAATTTACCCCTGCTGGCCCAACGGGAAGTAAAAACCGTGGCTCTGTTGGTAGTCACAGGAGATCGAGGCCTTTGTGGCGGTTATAATACTAACGTCATCCGTCGTGCCGAACAACGGATGAATGAATTAAAAGAGCAAGGGATTAACTATCAATTAGTTATTGCCGGCCGGAAAGCGGCACAGTATTTCGAGCGCCGCAATGCTCCCATTGCCGCTAAATTTATTAACCTCGAACAGATTCCCACTGCTGATGAAGCTGGCACTATTGGGGATGAATTGCTTTCCTTATTTTTATCGGAAACAGTTGATCGCGTCGAGTTGGTTTATACTCGTTTTATCTCCTTGATCAGTGCCACTCCGGTGATTCAAACCCTGTTACCTTTAACTACCCAAGGTTTAGCGGTACAGGATGACGAGATTTTCCGTTTGGTGACTAAAGAGGGAAAATTTAAGGTACAACGGGAAAAAATGGCCAGCCAACCAGCGCAGGTTTTTCCCCAAGACATGATTTTTGAGCAGAATCCGGTCCAAATCCTCGATTCTCTCCTACCTTTGTACTTAAATAACCAATTACTGCGCGCCCTCCAGGAATCGGCAGCTAGTGAATTAGCAGCCCGGATGACGGCGATGAGTAACGCCAGCGAGAACGCCAGCGAGTTAATTGGGACTTTAAGCCGTACCTACAACAAAGCGCGTCAAGCCGCTATTACCCAAGAATTGTTAGAAGTAGTAGCGGGGGCAAACGCTCTCTAGATTTAAGCCAGTTTTTCTTTTGATTATCAGTAGGAGTGATTATTTTCACTCCTTTTTTTATATAGGGTTTGCGGCAAAAAGTAGGGACGGTTAGATAACCGTGGTTTAGACTTCTCTGGCCCGAATTAGGTTCAAATAGAGTCAGGGCAATCCCTTTTCTGATATCTTCTGGCCCCTTGAAAAGCCCCATATCATCCTGTATTGTAAGTCAGCGTGAGAACTATAAATGTCAATCGATTAAGCTAGATCTTAAACTATAATCCTTAAACTATAATCATTACCCGATCGCCCGGTATTGGAGGAACAAAACAACTCGTGAATATAACTGATTTAATCCAAAAAGGCGGAGTGGCCATGTGGCCGCTGCTTTTTCTGTCTATTTTAGCTCTTAGCACTATTATCGAACGAATTTGGTTTTGGAGTCGCACCCTCCTCAGTGAAGGCCAGATTTTAAATCGGATTATGGAATCGGCCACCCGTAACTGGGACTTAGCGGCAAAAGTCGCTAGGGATTCCCGCAATCACCCCATCGGTAGCTATCTCTACGCACCCCTGCGCTTAGAAAATCCAGATCCAGAGGTTTTTCACTTTGCCCTCGAATCGGCTGCCGATGAACAATTATCCCTAATGAAACGGGGCGATAAAATCCTTGAGGCAGTCATCGCCCTTTCTCCCCTGCTAGGATTATTAGGGACGGTACTCGGTTTAATTACCTCTTTGGCCAATATTCAACTGAGTGACCTGGGAACTTCCTCCACAGCCGGAGTAACTTTAGGTATTAGTGAAGCTTTAATTTCCACCGCTACCGGCTTAATTGTCGCTATCTTTAGCCTCGCTTTCTATCGTATTTTTCAGGGACTCTGGTTCAATCAAGCTAGAATTTTTCGCAAGGCCGGCAGTGATTTAGAAATTATCTACCGTCAACGTTGGTTAGATAGAGAAGACCAACAATACTCCCTCAGTGCTAACCTAGAAAAACCCCTCGATCGCTAAGTCTCCCCCCTATAACCCATGGCCGAAACTAAATCTCTTAACCACAAAAAGCCCAAAAGTAGCCATATTACGGCTCGTCCCCTGAAATTATGGCATGATCAACACCGCATTCAAGAGGATGTGCAGGTTAACATCATTCCCTTGATCGATGTAATTTTCTGTATTCTCACCTTCTTTATTCTCGGTGCAGTGGGATTATCTCGCCAACAAGCTATCAGTCTTGATTTACCGAAAGCTAGTACCGCCACCACCCCGATGCGGGAAATGTTGGTGGTTAGTCTCGATGATTTCGGGCAACTCTACGTCGAAAAACAGATGGTGACTCGCCCCCAGTTATTCGAGGCAATCAAGAATTATCATCAATATAGTCCCAATGGACTGATGGTACTGAATGCCTCCAGAAATGCCAGTTATAACGAAGTGGTAGGGGTTTTAGACCTGCTGCGACAGGTGGGCGGCGATCGCGTGGCTTTAGCGACTCTATCGGGGGAGGCTAACAATCCCACCCTGGAAAATAGCAATCCTTTGCCCAATTTGCCGACTAATCCCACCTCACCCGGTTTACCCAATCCTCTGGGCAGAAATTAACTAGGAATGGATGCGATAGCTGAGTAATTGTTCTTCGAGAGCTGCAATGCGATTGTAGGCCGCCGTCAATTGTGCCGTTAATCGGCGAATTTGGATTTCATCGGAAAAAGAATTTTCTCCATTGACAGCCGGGGATTGTTTGCCACCGTGATCTCGGAGAATATCTTTATGATCGTAGAGGCTATTATCGGATAACTCGGAAAAACCGACCATTTCCAAAGATTCACGCGGAGAACGACTCGATTTATCCCCAGCTAGGATAGCAATTTGCCGGCTGAGGCTCTCGACAATATCCTGTAGATGATCGACTTTCCGATCAAGACTGATAATCTGTTGTTGTAGTCCATTCATGCAATTACCTGGGTATAAAGGAGGCTTCCCCTCTATGCTAGGCTCTGGAGGAAATGGACTATGACAATTTATGATTGATTTAACGATTCCTTTACTGCCCTTAACTAATCTTAATATATTGCCCGGGTCAACCGGCTGCACCCGATAGCACTTCTATTAGAAATTAAGGTAAGCTGTTGAGCAGTAAGCCTCGATTTTAAGGAAATAAATTATGTTTAAAAATTGGTCTTTCGATGATTGGATGAATCATATCCTTTTTCTGGCTACAATTTTGGCTTTGCTGACGATTTGGCTGGGTAGATAAATAAAAACTATTTTTCTTTCCTGGTTTACCGAAAATTTGGGTTTAAGTTTCCCCGTCCATTTTACGGCAGGGAGTGTCAAAATAAGAAACAAAACCCTCAGCGATCGATAAGTACCTAAGCAAAATTAATTACACATTTCGATAAAGCTTTTGCCTCTTGCCTATTGCCTCTTGCCTATCTTCACTAGGAAATTTATTTTGCACGACTACTTATGACTGACTCAAGCCCAAAAATTTGTATTCTCGGTGGTGGTTTTGGTGGACTCTATACTGCTTTACGTTTGAGTCAATTGCCTTGGAGCGATCAACACCCTCCCCAAATTACCTTAATTGATAAAAGCGATCACTTTTTATTTTCTCCCCTTCTCTACGAATTAGTCACCTCAGAACTGCAATCCTGGGAAATTGCTCCCCCTTTCAGCGAATTGCTCGCTAATACCCCCGTTGACTTCCAACAGGGAACCGTCACGGCGATCGATGTTAATAATCATAAAATAACCCTTGACAATAAAAACGATATATGCTATGACCGCCTCGTGATCGCCCTCGGTGGTCAATCTTCCCTTGAATTCCTACCCGGGGCCAGAACCCACGCTATCCCCTTTCGTAGTCTAGAGGATGCCTATCGTCTTCGGGATCGACTCAAAACCCTAGAACAATCCGATCGCGATAAAATTCGGGTCGCCATTATCGGGGGCGGTTATAGCGGCGTAGAATTAGCCTGTAAGCTGGCTGATCGCCTCGGAGAAAGGGGAAGAATTCGTCTGATCGAAAGAAATAGCGATATACTTGGACCTTCAACCCAATTTAACCGCGACACCGCCAAAAAAGCCCTAGAAAAACGTCTAGTTTGGTTAGACCTCGAAACCACCGTCGCCGACATCCAAGCGGATCGCCTCTCCCTTGACTACAAAGGACAGATCGACAATATCCCCGTTGATCTAATTCTCTGGACCGTTAGCCCGATCGCCTCTCCACTGATCGCTAATTTGCCCCTAGCACATAATGAGCGCAAATTACTAAAAGTTAATCAATATTTACAAACTGTCGAAAACCCCAGCATCTACGCGATCGGCGATGCGGCCGATGGTCGCGATCAAGAGGATAAACCATACGCTGCCACGGCCCAAGTGGCCCTTCAACAGTCCGACTACTGCGCTTGGAATATTTGGGCGAGTTTCCACGATAAACCGGCTTTACCCTTCCGTTATCAACCTTTAGGCGAAATGTTGACCCTCGGAGTCGATGAAGCTACTATTAGCGGTTTAGGACTAGAATTAGCCGGTCCCCTTGCCCATCTTACCCGTCGCTTAGTCTATCTCTACCGTCTGCCCACCCTTAACCATCAAATCGCCGTAGCATTCAACTGGATTACCCAACCGCTTCTATCCCTCATTTCTGAATAGCGAGTTCAGATATTCCTCCACTAATAAACTATCTCGATCGGTCAATTCCTGACCATCGAGACGGTTTAATAGCATTACTGCACCAAATAACCGATTATTAACCCTAATTGGCACAGCTAAAGCCGTTTTTATCCCCAAAGCGACCGCTATATCCTGACGGATGCGATTATCTCCGAGAGTTTGTCCCACCACCACCGGACAACTACCCTGGTAAACCACCGTACACAATCCCGACGTGGCAATATCACCCCTTTTGCCCACAATTGCCCCGGTGTTTTTACCCGCACCCGCCCGATAATAAATACTATCACCGTCAAATTCGGCAATGATAACCGTTTCTGTTGGAATTAAACCTAAAATTTCTTCAGCCAAGCGATCGAGATTAGTTAATTTTTCCATAATGGGTTAGGGGTTGAGGAGATAGAGTGTTATACTCAAAAAAAACAGCGATTCATTAACTTTAGTCTATAGTTTGTGAACTCAAATGAAAGATAACACCCCCAAAGTAAAAAGTCTCAAATCTTATCTTCAGCATTTGCCTCAAGATGCGTCGGAAGCTATTGTTAGCACCAACTTTGCACCTTACCTGATATCATATTTAGGATTTTCAACCACGGAGATAATCCCACAGTACGACACGGGAGGCGGTGGGATTACCGACTTTGCCACTCGGAGAAACCCAGAAAACGATATTTTTTTGCAGACAAAGAGTAATCCTTTTCTGCTGATAGAGTTAAAGGGTAGAGAGATTAACCTAACTGAAAATAGTCCAGGTTATAAGGCAACTGTCGATAAGTTAAAGCGTCAGTTATTAGGGACTAAGTGTAAAGCAGCCCAATGGGGAATTATTACTAACGGTTCACACATCCAGTTATTTAGAAAACATGGTAAAACCATTTTTCCTGCTACTACTTGCATAGAGCTAACTCCTGAGAACATTGATGATACTATAGCTCTGATCAAGACAAAAATTGACAATACTCCCAAAGCATTAACGGTTACTGTTTACAATAATAAAGGCGGTGTAGGCAAAACCACCACCACCGTAAATCTTGCGGCTATTCTTGCTTTTTTAGGTAAAAAAGTTCTAGTTTTAGACTTTGATTTTAATCAACGAGATTTAACTAGCTCTCTCCTAAATATAAAACCACAAGATGGACTACTAGAAGAGGCTTTAACTGATAAGAATATTGATCTAAAATCAGTGATTATTCCTTATATTTTTAAGAATACAAAACTACAAATTACCTTCGATGTTGTTCCTGCTGATCCTAAAATAGCAGGGCTGACGGAATTTGACTATCATTCTAAAATGAAAATATCCACTCTCCATAGAAAATTAGACTTAGCTAGATATGAATATGATTACATCTTTATAGATGCAGCTCCCAATTGGCGATTTACTAGCCAGCTGGCTGTTTATGCTGCCGATGTTGTCCTCTTACCCACAAAACATAACAATTCATTCTCCCTTAATAATGCAGCCACTGCCATCAAGGAGTTTCTGCCGGAAATGCAAAAATCAAAAAAAGATGGGACTCCCATAGCCTTACCAATTTTTTTCAACGGTGAGAAGATTACTCAACCACAGTTAGAACTTGCCCAAAAAGAAATTGATCAAATACTAAAAAATGACAAAACCCTTACACCCTATTTTTATCCCAGATACACTAATGCCAAAAAAGATCTACATATTCATCACCTGCAAGAATACGCTATTATAGCCAGTGCTGCTTTCGCTCGCGTGCCAGCCGTTTATAAACATCGTTCCGTTTATTACTACTACGAAGACTTAGCAAAGGAGTATTTTTTACAATGATGGAATATACCGATATTGGTACTTTGAAGTATCTCTACTTAGATGAAATAGAAATTACCAATGGGACCGATGCTGATAGTTTTTTAATTGAAGCTACTGCTAAACTATTACAGCAGACAGGTGGACGCAATTGGCTGCCTGTAATCGTGAAAGAACTATCAGAGGATCGCTATGAAGTTATCGGCAACTCATTTGTTTATGCTGTGGCTGAAAGGGCTGGACTAGAAAGAATTTGGTGTATTATTGCTGATGGAACAGAAGATGCTAGGAATATATCCAGAGTTTTGGCAAGAGAAGAAACCCCAAAACTAAATCTGTCAACAGCTTCAAGAGAAGAAATTAAATCTGCTTTACAGTTCTTAATTGAACAACCGAATAGCCCACTAAAAACAGTTAAATTAGCCACTGCTACTGCTAGGATTGATGAGGCTCCCCGTCAATTCTGGAAGAGTTTAGACTCAATTGTTGCCCTCAAGTGTGGAATTACAAAAGGGAAGGGATTAGATTTACTCAAAACTGTCTTTTATCTCACTCCTCAATCTCAACAAGATGCAGTGATTGAGGAGTTTTCAGAAGAAACTCTCAAACTCAAGACTGTTTCTGAATTAAAGACTCTAGCCAAAGAAAAGGGAATCGTTGGTTTAAGCAAGATGAAGAAAGCAGAGCTAGTCAGAATATTGGCGCAATAAGAAAAAGGAGTATCAATTATGAATTATCAATTATGAATTATGAGTTAGGAAGTGGGAAGAAAAAAGCTGCCTCCTGCCTCCTGCCTCCTGCCTCCTGCCTCCTGCCTCCTGCCTCCTGCCTCCTGCCTCCTGCCTCCTGCCTCCTGCCTCCTGCCTCCTGCCTCCTGCCTCCTGACTTAGCCCTTCAGCAATAAATCGCTAATTTCCGACTGACAATGACCAATTAAACGATTAAGGGCTTTTTTTCCTTGTTTACCTTGATAATCTGAGCGATCGCTTTCAGTAATTCGGTAGGGACGACCGATCGCCACCTTGACACGATGATAAAAGACAACGGGATGCCAACCATCTTGATCGAATAAAGGTTCTGTGGTATCTAATAAGCGCAGCAAACGCACGGGAAAAGGACTAATAGTAGTTTCCGACTCGGAGAGAATAGCCACAGGTAAGACAGATAGATTCTCCACGGGACAACCCAAGGCTAAATGGGCAAATCCGCTTTGAAAACGGCTAATTTGACGAGGAGCAGTCAAATTTAACATCGGCGATCCACCTTCTGGAAATAAACCGATCCATCGTCCGGACTGTAAAAAATCCGTTGCTTGCCGAAAAAAAGTCTGGTGGCGTTTTTCAGGGGTATCAAAGGGAAAACAGCCCAATTCTCCGATTAATTCCCGCAAAAGCGGCGTTTTTCCCATGTAGTGATGACAGGCGATCGGGAGAGTTTTGCCCAAAGCTTGAATTAAGATCGGCGCGTCCAAAAAGCTGCGATGGTTACTTACCACGATCGCCACTCCTTGGCTGGGTAGATTTTCTTGACCGACGGTAAACAGACTCGTGCGCGTGGTATCAAGAATTAAACGAGAGGTGGATAGGGGGGTAAGCAGCTTCATGGAAAAAAAAAATCGGCCTTAAGATTGTTTTTATTGACTTAGATCACAACTAAAGGATAAAACAGAATTAGAGGATCATAAAACATAGGGATTGTCTCCCAATCATCTACGGATCAGCCTTGGGGCAGCCTCGTCTATTTAAAAAAATAAATTTCATGAATGATTTGAATGAGCGAAAAACATTTGCTTTAACAACACCTCTTTATTATGTCAACGATATCCCCCACATCGGTAGTGCTTACACGACGATCGTAGCGGATGTTATGGCACGATGGAAGCGGTTACAGGGCAATTCTGTCCTCCTGATTACAGGAACCGACGAACACGGACAGAAAATCGAACGGACTGCGGCAGCCAAAGGACTCAATCCCCAGGAACATTGCGATCGCATAGCCACCAGTTTTGCCAATCTCTGGGCCAAGCTACAGATCCAGTATGATCGCTTTAGTCGCACCACTGCCCCCCGTCATCAGGCAATTGTTAACGAATTTTTTGAAAGAGTCTGGGAAAAGGGCGATATCTATCTTGATCGCCAACAGGGTTGGTATTGCGTCGCCTGTGAAGAATTTAAGGAAAAAAGAGAACTGTTAGATAATGGCTGTTGTCCCATTCATACTAATCTGGCCGCCGAATGGCGCGACGAGGAAAACTATTTTTTCCGCCTCTCTAAATACCAAGCACAACTAGAACAAATTTACCAAGAACAACCCGATTTTATTCAACCGGAAAGCCGACGTAATGAGGTTCTCAACTTCGTCAACCAGGGACTACAGGACTTCTCCATTTCTAGGGTTAATGTGGCTTGGGGGTTTCCCATTCCCCACGATGGTCAGCATACCATCTACGTTTGGTTTGATGCCCTTCTTGGCTATGTTACCGCCCTTCTCGACCCCGAAGACGAACCCACCCTAGAAAATGCCTTGGCCAAATGGTGGCCGATCGATCTGCATCTGATCGGTAAAGATATATTAAGATTCCATGCCATTTATTGGCCGGCTATGCTAATGTCGGCGGGTTTACCCTTGCCTAAAAGAGTCTTCGGCCACGGCTTTTTGACCAAAGACGGGCGGAAAATGGGCAAAAGTCTCGGTAATACCCTCGATCCCTTCGATTTGGTTGATCGCTATGGGGCCGATGCCGTCCGTTACTATTTCGTTAAAGAGATTGAATTAGGACAGGATGGCGATTTTCAGGAAACCAGATTTGTTAATATTCTTAACGCAGATTTAGCCAACGATTTAGGCAACCTCCTCAATCGCACCCTAGGCATGGTCAAAAAATACTGCCAAAATATCCCCCCCCAGTTGACTGGCGTAGATATCCCCAACGATAATCGTCTTAAGAATATGGGGATCAATCTAGGGGGCATTGTTGAACAGAAGTACAATGCGCTACAATTTAATCAAGCCTGTGAGGAAATATTAGCGTTGATTCGCGCTAGTAACAAGTTTATCGATGAGAGTGCGCCCTGGAGTTTATTTAAACAGAAACAACAAGCAGCGGTAGAACAAGTCCTCTACGCAGTTTTGGAATCAGTAAGACTCTCTGCCTACCTACTCTCACCGATAATACCGACCTTGAGCAGTAAAATTTATCAACAACTAGGTTTTGTTATTGATTTTAATACTTTCAGGTCGGAGGATGGGGAAAACTTCCCTGATAGTGTCTCTTTTTTCCAACACTGTCAATGGGGATTACCCACAAATCCACAACTAGGAACACCTGAACCGATCTTTTCTAAACTAGAACTGCCGTTAAACGATTCCTAAAGGAATTTTTTGATAACTCTATTTTTTAAGGTCTGTTGTCCTTTCGGATACAACTGGCAAACACCCAACACTAAACTTTTAACAAACAAACGAGGAAAAATAAAATGTTTGATGATTATGATACAGCCCCAGTCTTTACCCCCGAACAAGTGCTAGAAAATCGCGGCCGTGTGGCGATTTTCATCGATGGTTCTAATTTATTTTATGCGGCTCTGCAATTAGGTATCGAAATTGACTACACCAAATTACTTTGTCGTTTAACTGCCGGTTCTCGTCTCTTGCGCGCCTTCTTTTATACTGGAGTTGATCGCACTAACGAAAAACAGCAGGGATTCCTCCTCTGGATGCGTCGCAACGGTTATCGAGTCATCGCTAAAGATCTGGTACAATTACCCGATGGTTCCAAAAAAGCCAATCTCGACGTGGAAATTGCCGTAGATTTAATGGCGCTAGTGGGTTCCTATGATACCGCAGTAATTGTCAGTGGTGATGGGGATTTAGCCTATGCTGCCGATTCCGTCAGTTACCGTGGTGCGCGAGTGGAAGTGGTTAGTTTGCGATCGATGACCAGTGATAGTTTAATTAATGTAGCCGATCGCTATGTTGATCTAGATCAAATTAAAGAAGAAATTCAGAAAACTAGCAAACATCACGTTAGTTATAATAATTTCCCCGTCAGCGTCTTGGATCAAGATCGTAGCAGTCGCTAGAAAAATTCGGCAAAAATCAAGTTTAAGGTGGGAATTACCCACCTTTTTCAGTTATCAGTGATCAGTTATCAGTTATCAGTGATACTAAATCCGGTTATTAAAGACTGATTATTTATTCCCTCTTTTGCCTCTTACCTATTGCCTTTTGCCTGTCCTGATATGTAGCCTATACTCAACAGATTTACTATCAAGCGATACTACTGCGTTTTCTCGCTTCCTTATAAGATGTTCCCACATCCTGTAAACCGACTTTAATCATCTGTTGTTCCAAAAGGGCAAAAAAACGCAAGCGATCGCCACCTTTGATCACAGCTAAATTGTGCGCTTCCGCTAAGGCGATCGGATAACCATAACCTTTTAACACCTGGGCCAGTAAAATACTCAAAGAGCGATCGAGTAATTCTCGCTCCTCCACCACCCAAGCAGGAACCTCTACCCTAGCGATTTCCGTCCCCACATGGAGATAACAGAAGTAAATGCGATGCTCATCCCCATAAAGATCGAGTATTTTCAAAGAACTGCGCCAAAAAGGACTTCTTTGCCCCGGTTCCAATAAATAACCCCAGAGAGAAGCATCCCGGAGAGGATCGACAACGCGACAAGGGGTTTTTTCTGGGTCTAAATCACCGCAATTGATCAAGCAATTGGGAGTATCATGGGGACAAGATTGTAAACGGAGGAAATTTAAGCTTTCCGTGCTACGAGAAGCACTAATATAACCCATAAGCGGGATTCTAGCTGATTTTAAATCGTCCCAAGACTGAAAAATCGGTGGCAAAATTAAATCTTTTGCTTCCGGGGGGAGACTATCGATAAACCAATAGATCAAAGAACCATCCACGAGGGCTAAATTTGGTTCATAATGGGCCCCAGGGGGTTTTACCCAACGGGTAGCCATTTCTGCTAACATTTGGCTTTCTAATACCGTCCGACGATAACTCATCCACTCATCCACGCGAATACCCCACTGTTTAGAAATGTAGAGGTCTTCTGATTTGTAATAGACTTCGGGAATGCTATCGAGGAGCGGGTGCAAATTTTGACCATAGTGCAACATAATCCTACCGATATTAATTAGATAACAGTAGGCGATTTCGTGGTGAGAAGGGGCAATTTGGGAACCATCCGTGGCAAAAACGCTATGACTTTCGGGAGCGGGAAGGATAGTAACGCGGGTGTCGAGAGGTTCGATCGGTAGCGCGACGGAGAAAATTAGGCGATCGTGCCAGTTATGATAGAGTTCTAGCAGTTTTTCCTGTTGCTGTTGAGCCTGTTCTAAAAGAATTTTAGCCCGTTGCACGCGCTCGCGACTAGCTGCCACTTCCTGTTGAAAATGTTGACTGATTCCTGGCATTTTTGCCGCTAATTTCGCAAGATCGAGCATAGCTATCCTCTCCCTGACTTTTTTTGATTTTATCGCAATTTTGTCAGTTATTGCCAAATTTATCCATAGTAATCTCCGCTTACAGCATTTATCTCAAGGGTGAGATAGGAAGTTTTCCTTTTGGGGAGTCGCTCGTCAATACCAAAAAGGAATCTTGCGTATTTAGACAATATTTGTCCTTGAGATCATTATAGTTTTGATAAGAAGTAATTTGCTCATGTTGCATTCTACCAACAATAATACCAGGGTGTATTCCTAGTTGTTCGGCAAATTGATTAATAGCTTTTTTACTGAGAGAATTATTGGCGATAAATCTCTGCCAATCTCTGGGAGCAATTAAGAAATTAGCCGCAAAAACATCCGCCTCTTTTTCTTTAATTGTATCTTGAATATCTTGCCCCTCTAAAAATAAAATTCGTTTCCCATGTAATAAAATATGACCAGCTTCATGAAAAAAAGAAAACCAAAAATGATCATTTGTTTTGTATCGATCGCTCAATTGAATTAAAGCTTTCTGAGAACCTAACCAACGGGTAGCACCGTGTACCCTTGTTTTCGGAAGTTCAGGAACAAAAACCAAGGCAACCCCCGCTGCCGCACAAAGCTCGATCATTTGCGGTTGAAATACCTCGATAGACTTAATAGTTAACGAACGAATTTGTCGCAAGGCATCTCTGAATTTCAACTCGTTGTAATCAGCACAATTAATTTTCGATGCTTCTATTTCTCCTTGACGTAACCATGCTGTTATTGCCCCTTGATCGCTCTCAAACCCCTGAGACTTTCTAAAATCAATCGATAAATTTCTCCCCCAAATCTCCTCCCATTGCTCAGGGGAGACAACGGCAAAAAAATTCAAGCTCTCTCGTAATTGCTCTATTTTATCCTCATCAAACTTGAGCCAGCCTAATTCAGTCATCTGCCGATAAGGAATTTGTTTTAACCAGCCTAAATAACCTTTTAATCTTTGATTCTCATTTTTTCTCGCTAAATATTCCCGATAAAGTCTTTCGCGCTCTATCCAGAAACTGGCGGGAGTTCCTAACACTAACTCTATCTGTAAGGCGGTATCGATAGTAATCTCCGCTTTACCTTTTATTATCTCATTGATAGTCTTTTTTGGTCTGCCCATGCGTTGGGCGAGTTCCGATTGAGACATATTTCTTTCTTCTAGGATTTCGGCAAGGGTTTCTCCCGGTGGAGAAATAAAATCCGGTGCATATCTGTTCTCAATAGTATTAGTCATGGGTGTCATCTATGCCAATAATTACGACTGCGGTTACTTTCTTCCAATCAATTCCCCCGTCTGCTTTTTGAGGAATCGGTATATTAGCCGGCTCAAAAATTAGTCTGAGAGGATGAACTAAATCTAGAGATAGTTGTCCAGCACGGTTATGTAACAATTCGTGGCAACGTCCCGGCAGCGATCGCATTTCCTCCAGGACAATAACTGCTTTTAAGTCGTCGAGTCTTTGCCTGATTTTCTTAGCCATCTTCTCTCCATACTGTTTTTTCAGTAGTCTTTGGCTATTGCATTCGTTCTCAAATTTTTTTTCCTTAAATACAATATCCATTGTAGATGACCCTTGTAATATTGTTAACCTCAAAGGTTAACAATATTTTATGGCAGCACACCCGGGTCGCATCCAGTACAAACGCTCTAAATATATCGTTAAGAGCTAATACTCTAGACACCAGTTCTGAAAATGAGGTTAGCTAGAGACAGTTTTTCAGATATTAGCCGATTAATCAGGTGATAATTATCGCTAAAATCGCACTATCAAGCCAAAACAACGAAGCTGTAATTTTATCGTCTAATAACGCCCGAATTGAGTGCCGCCGCCGCCCAAGAAAAAGACAATCTCTAACATCTAAACCGGAGAAAAGCACAATCGCGGACTTGACAACAACAGCAACAATTTGCTATAATGACCTTTTGTCAACGATTTGACCTTCGGTAATAGGAGTTCAGAGTAACCTTAGATACAGCCCTATCATGCCCACCATTCAGCAATTAATACGCGACGAAAGATCCAAAGCGAAAAGAAAAACCAAATCTCCCGCCCTCAAACAATGCCCCCAACGTCGGGGAGTTTGTACAAGAGTATATACCACCACACCGAAAAAACCCAACTCAGCCCTACGGAAAGTCGCTAGGGTACGTTTGACCTCTGGATTTGAGGTGACAGCCTACATCCCGGGCATCGGTCATAACCTGCAAGAACACTCGGTCGTCCTCATTCGGGGCGGTCGGGTCAAAGATCTACCCGGAGTCAGATATCACATCATTCGCGGCACCCTCGATGCCACCGGGGTGAAAAACCGTCAAAAGGCGCGGTCTAAGTACGGAACCAAACGCCCCAAACCCGCTGCTAAATAAACAGGGAATTGATTAACCAAAAAAATACTCCCACCGAGTCGGTCAAAGTTAACCCAAGAGACTGAAAACTCGCAGGAGAGGGTTTGAGATGGGCTGTAATCATCCGACTGTCAAGCAAAAGTTAAAGTTAACCTAGAAAATTCAGGAATATTCCGATGTCTCGCCGTAAAAACGTCAAAAAACGTCCTATTCCCCCCGATCCCGTTTACAATAGCTGTTTAGTCAGCATGACCATCCGCCGGATCATGCGATCGGGCAAAAAATCCTTGGCCGCTAACATCGTTTACGATGCCCTAAAAACCGTCGGCGAACGTACCGGCCAAGAACCCCTAGAAGTATTTGAAAAAGCCGTTAAAAACGCCACCCCCCTAGTGGAAGTGAAAGCCCGCCGGGTCGGTGGAGCCACCTATCAAGTGCCGATGGAAGTACGCACCAACCGTGGTAGTACATTGGCACTGCGTTGGTTAGTCCACTATGCTCGGACTAGAGGTGGCAAAACCATGGCAGGTAAACTAGCCAACGAGATCATGGACGCAGCCAATGAAACCGGCGGCACGATCAAAAAACGGGAAGAAACCCACCGGATGGCAGAGGCAAACAAAGCCTTTGCCCACTATCGTTACTAAGAAAGATACTTTAAAGATACTTTAAGGGCGGTGGATCACACCGCTGCCGCCAAAAAACTGTCAAGAAAAGTATAGAATTGTAAATAGTGTAAAAAATCCTAGAACAAAATCCCATCACTGGCAAGCAAAGCAAGGAGGTTGCTGTGGCACGGACTATCCCGCTAGAGAGAGTGCGAAACATCGGAATCGCCGCTCACATAGACGCGGGCAAAACAACGACAACAGAAAGAATCCTGTTCTATACGGGAGTCGCTCATAAACTGGGCGAAGTCCACGACGGAACGGCAATTACCGACTGGATGGAACAGGAACGGGAGCGAGGAATCACCATCACCGCCGCCGCCATCAGTACCAGTTGGCAAGATCATCGCATCAACATCATTGATACCCCTGGCCACGTCGATTTCACCATTGAAGTGGAACGTTCCATGCGGGTACTCGATGGCGTGGTGGCGGTTTTCTGCTCTGTTGGTGGTGTACAACCCCAATCGGAAACCGTCTGGAGACAAGCCGATCGGTACAAAGTACCCCGGATTGCCTTTATCAACAAAATGGACAGAACGGGAGCGAACTTCTTCAAAGTTTACGAACAATTAAGAGATCGCCTTAGAGCTAACGCCGTTCCCATCCAAATGCCGATCGGCGCAGAAAGCCAACTGAGCGGGATCGTTGATCTCGTCAAGATGCGCGCCTATATATATAAGGACGATCTAGGCAAAGACATAGAAGAAACCGACATTCCCGAAGACTTATTGAAAAAGGCCGAAGAATTCCACGTGCAGCTGGTGGAGGCTGTAGCGGAAGCCGATGAAGAACTCCTAGAAAAATATCTAGAAGGTGAAGAACTCACCGAAGCCGAAATCAAACGCGGTCTCAGAGAAGGGACGATTGCTGGTACAATTGTTCCCGTCCTCTGCGGCTCGGCTTTCAAAAACAAAGGGGTACAACTGCTCCTCGATGCCGTTGTCGATTATCTGCCCTCACCCTCGGAAGTAGCCGCCGTTAAAGGGATTCTTCCCGATGGCAGCGAGGCAATCCGGGAAGCCAAGGACGATGCGCCCTTCTCTGCTCTCGCCTTCAAAATCATGGCCGATCCCTTCGGTCGTTTAACCTTCCTACGGGTCTATTCCGGTGTACTAGCTAAAGGCAGCTACGCCTACAACTCCACCAAAGGAACCAAAGAACGGATCGCTCGCCTGATCGTCCTCAAATCCAACGAACGGATCGAAGTGGATGAACTGCGCGCCGGTGATCTAGGAGCGGCGATCGGACTGAAAAACACCATTACAGGGGATACCCTCTGTGATGATAAGAACCCGATTATTCTAGAATCCCTCTTTATCCCCGAACCGGTTATCTCCGTGGCGGTGGAACCGAAAACCAAACAGGACATCGAGAAACTCAGCAAAGCTCTGCAAGCTCTCTCCGATGAAGATCCCACCTTCCGGGTCAAAGTTGATCCCGAAACCAATCAAACGGTAATCGCCGGGATGGGAGAACTGCACCTGGAAATCCTCGTCGATCGGATGCTGCGGGAATACAAAGTCGAAGCGACGGTGGGCGCTCCCCAGGTGGCCTATCGGGAAACTGTGCGGAAACCTGTACGGGCCGAGGGTAAATTTATCCGTCAAAGTGGCGGTAAAGGGCAGTACGGCCACGTCGTAATCGAACTGGAACCGGGTGAACCGGGGTCAGGCTTTGTCTTCGTCTCCAAAATTGTCGGTGGTGCTATCCCCAAAGAATACATCAACCCGTCAGAACAAGGGATGAAAGAAGCTTGCGAATCGGGGATCGTAGCGGGTTATCCTGTCATCGACCTGAAAGCAACCCTGGTAGATGGTTCTTTCCACGATGTGGACTCCTCCGAGATGGCCTTTAAGATTGCCGGTTCCATGGCGATCAAAGAAGCGGTGATGAAAGCTGCCCCCGTTCTCCTAGAACCAATGATGAAAGTCGAAGTGGAAGTACCCGAAGACTTCATCGGTAACGTCATCGGTGATCTTAACTCCCGTCGGGGACAAATCGAAGGCCAAGAAACCGAGGCTGGCATCGCCAAAGTCTCCGCTAAAGTCCCCCTAGCGGAAATGTTTGGTTACGCCACTGATATTCGCTCTAAAACCCAAGGACGGGGCATCTTCACCATGGAATTTAGCCATTACGAAGAAGTCCCCCGCAACGTGGCTGAGGCGATTATCACCAAAAGTAAAGGGAACGGTTAATCAGTGACCAGTGAGCAGTGGGGATAAACCGATCATTTAAATTCGATCGGTCAACCCTAATAACTGCTAACTTAAAACTGATCTCTGGTGACTGATTAATGTTCACCCGGCTGAAGAAGAAAAAAAAACAAAGGAACAGAAAGTAAATGGCACGCGCTAAATTTGAACGGACGAAACCCCACGTTAACATCGGTACGATCGGTCACGTTGACCACGGCAAAACTACCCTCACCGCCGCTATCACTATGACCCTAGCGGCTCTGGGTAATGCCCAAGCTAGAAAATATGATGAAATCGATGCCGCTCCCGAAGAAAAGGCTCGCGGGATCACCATTAACACCGCTCACGTTGAGTACGAAACCGCTGATCGCCACTATGCACACGTGGACTGCCCCGGCCACGCCGACTATGTAAAAAACATGATCACCGGTGCGGCACAGATGGACGGTGGTATTCTCGTGGTCTCGGCCGCCGATGGCCCGATGCCCCAAACCAGGGAACATATCCTGCTGGCTCGTCAGGTGGGTGTACCTAACCTGGTGGTCTTCCTCAACAAAAAAGATATGGTGGATGATGAGGAGTTACTGGAACTCGTGGAACTGGAAGTGCGCGAACTTCTCACCAGTTACGACTTTGCTGGCGACGATATCCCCATTATTGCCGGTTCTGCGAAAGAAGCCCTCGACTACATGACCAAAAATCCCAAGGCCCAAAAAGGCGATAACGAGTGGGTGGACGCAATTTATGAATTAATGGACGCGGTGGATAGCTATATCCCCACCCCTGAACGGGATATCGATAAACCCTTCCTGATGGCGGTAGAAGACGTATTCTCGATTACTGGTCGGGGGACGGTGGCTACCGGTCGGATCGAACGCGGTAAGGTGAAAGTGGGTGATAACGTGGAATTGGTCGGGATCAGAGCAACTCGCCCCACCACCGTCACCGGGATCGAAATGTTCAAGAAAAGTCTTGACGAAGGGATGGCAGGTGACAACGCTGGTATCCTCCTGCGTGGTATCCAAAAAACCGACATCGAGCGCGGCATGGTGATCGCTAAACCGGGTACAATCAAACCCCACACCCAGTTTGAGGGGGAGGTGTATGTGTTAACTGCAGGAGAAGGTGGTCGTCACACTCCTTTCTTTAAAGAATATCGTCCTCAGTTCTATGTACGCACAACCGACGTAACTGGCACTATCAAAGACTACACCGCCGATGATGGCAGCACTGTAGAAATGGTCATGCCGGGAGACCGGATCAAAATGACCGTGGAACTGATCAACCCGATCGCTATTGAACAGGGTATGCGCTTCGCTATTCGCGAAGGTGGTCGCACCATCGGTTCCGGCGTTATCTCGAAAATTATCAAGTAGGCTAATCTACTAATTAACGGGGCAGTGAATTTAAAAGCTGCTCCGTTACTGTCTTTATTTTGTACCTTGACAATTGCAATAGGTGAAATTATGGCTACGCTACAACAACAGAAAATTCGCATTCGTTTGAAAGCTTTTGACCAGCGCTTACTCGATACTTCCTGTGAGAAGATTGTCGATACTGCCAATAGAACTAACGCCACAGCGATCGGACCGATTCCCCTACCGACAAAAAGAAAGATTTATTGTGTCCTGCGTTCCCCTCACGTTGACAAGGACTCCCGTGAACATTTTGAAACCCGCACCCATCGCCGCATTATTGATATTTACCAACCCTCTTCTAAGACAATCGATGCCTTGATGAAATTAGATTTACCCGCAGGGGTTGATATTGAAGTTAAATTGTAAAAAATGCCAAAAAGATGTTATCGCTAACATCTTTTTTTCTTCCCCACTATCCCATAACTTTTAAACAGGATTTTTGATAAAAGGAAGTTATTAAAAGAAGGGCAGTACAATTGGTAGGGGTGCATCACCAAAGATGCCCAGATCGCTAAACCGTTTGTAGGGGAAAACCTAAAGCTTCTCGTTGCTGTAAATACAATTGAGCAACCTGTCGAGCTAAATTGCGAATTCTGCCGATATAACGGGTTCTTTCAGCTACAGCAATCACACCTCTAGCATCGAGTAAATTAAAAGTATGGGAACATTTGAGAACATAATCTAGACTGGGAATCACCAGAGAGCGATCGATTAATTGTTTAGCTTCCTGTTCATATAAACTGAATAAACTAAATAATAACTCAGGATTAGAAGCCTCAAAATTGTAGGTACATTGTTCGATTTCATTTTGTAGAAAAATGTCACCGTAGAGGATATTTTCATTCCATTGAATTTTATTAATTGCCTCCACATCTTGCAGATACATGGCTAATCTTTCTAAACCGTAGGTAATTTCGATCGCCACGGGACGACAATCGATACCTCCACACTGTTGAAAGTAGGTAAATTGGGTGATTTCCATCCCATCTAACCACACTTCCCAACCCACACCCC
Organism: Microcystis protocystis FBCC-A270; assembly: GCF_050500235.1. Taxonomy (NCBI): domain Bacteria; kingdom Bacillati; phylum Cyanobacteriota; class Cyanophyceae; order Chroococcales; family Microcystaceae; genus Microcystis; species Microcystis protocystis. Next base: position 1,853,844 of record NZ_CP191407.1, on the reverse strand, counting down.
AAGCACCGAGGGTGGGAGATTCCCAGTTATCTTCCACGAAGCGAATATCGTGATCTTCTGGGTTAATTCCTAACACCCTCAGGGAGTCTAAATAGATATCCTGAATATTATCAGGAGAGGGTTTAATTAGGACTTGATATTGATAGTAATGCTGAAAACGATTGGGATTTTCGCCATAACGGCCATCCGTAGGACGACGACAGGGTTCCACATAGGCAACGGCCCAAGGTTCCGGACCAATTGCCCTTAAAAAAGTGTGGGGACTCATGGTTCCTGCACCTTTTTCGGTATCATAGGGTTGAGCAACCAAACAACCGCGATCAGCCCAAAATTCATTTAATTTAGCGATAACAGCCTGGAAAGTTAGAGACATGGGAAAAAGTAAAAAAGCGGGTTAGGGGTTGGGGAAGTGGGAATTATAAATTATCAATTATAAATTATGAATTATAAATTATAAATTGGGAAGTGGGGAAGTGGGGAGCTTTTCAGTGATCAGTAAACTGATAACTGATAACTGATAACTGACGGTTAAATTCATTGACTTACTTTTAACTGTAAGCGAAAGTGGACGGGGGTAGAAGACTGGGGGAGAATAACTAATTCATAAAATCCCTCTTCGGGTAATTGACCAGACCATTGCCGATCGCTAGACTTATCTAAAAGGGTAATATTACCCGTGGGAGAGTAGAAAGATAGTAAAACTTCGCCTTCCGCCTCTAAATTTAAGTTTAACCGATCACTGGAACGCAATTTTATTGCATAGGCTTTTCCTTGTCCCTCGCTGAGAATTGCCTCGATAACTTCCTCCCCCCCCGCGTCTAAACTTTCGATCGCTTGGTAGGATAGGCCAGACTGTAAAGATTGTAACTGATTCCAGGCCAAACCACTCCATAGTTGACCCAGGCTTGTTTCAAAACTTGGTCTTTCTGTCAATTCGGGAAATAACTGAAAAAAGGCAGTATCAGTGAGTAAATTAAAGACTCTACCGCTTAAGCGTAATTGATTCACTTGTTCTCGCCATTTTTCTCGCTGTTGCTCGTTGTAGCTACTTAATGCTTCTCTAGTGCCAGAATCGAGACGTTCTAAGCGATCGAGTATTTCTGCTCCTAGAATGTCTCTTTGTTCCTGTTTCTGTTTTTCCTCTTTGATATCCCCATAGCGGAGGTTAAACAATTCATTGACGAGATTTTTAAAAAACTGACTATCAATTCCCAACTCTAGACGACGCTTTCTCATCTCAGTTTTCCGTTGCCATGCCGTATCTGTGGCAGAATTAAAATTATTTTCCTCCGTGGCAAAAACTGGTTTAACGGTTTCGTGTTGATTGCTGTGTTTAACCCACTGTTTCCCAATTAACCAGCCTATTGCCGCCGATAATAACATCAAGAGGCAAAAAATAGCGATTCTGCCAGAACAGCCGAGAAAAACGGGCGATTTATTCCGAGAATTGGCGGCCATTGTCTTCTTAGACGATTTAGGGTTTTGGTCTGTAAAGATGAGATTAACACAAATAATAGGCTAAGACGCATTTTAATCGCCTATCCTGAGATTCGCCGAATCTTCCCCAATCCCTTCACCAATGCAAAAATGAAAAGCATCATTGAGAAATTGTTTGAAAATAGGGAATAAATTGTGAAAAAATTAAATGAACCTTCAGACCGATCACAATTAACCCCAAAGAAGTCAAAAATCCCCCTTCAGAACCCCGTGACACTAATAACTAATAACTGAATAAAACTACATTCCCATAATTTCGTAACCGGAATCTACATAAATAATCTGACCGGTAATACCACTAGAAAGATCACTGGCTAAAAAAGCGGCCGTATTTCCTACCTCAATTTGTGTCACGGTGCGATGTAAAGGAGCGATTTCTTCCACATGATGGATCATATCAAGAATTCCCCCCACGGCCGAAGATGCTAAGGTGCGAATTGGACCGGCAGAAATACCATTAACTCGGATCTTTTGGCCACCTAATTCCGCAGCTAAATAGCGAACACTCATTTCTAAACCGGCTTTTGCCACCCCCATTAAATTATAGTTAGGAATTACCTTGACACCGCCGAGATAGGTAAGAGTGATAATACTTCCCCCTTCCGTCATCAAGGGTTTAGCCGATCGCGCTAGACGGGTTAGGGAAAAAGTGCTAATATCTAGGGATTTAGTGAAAGCTTCCCGGGGGATGGCGGTAAAATCGCCCGTTAAACCCTCTTTATCGGCAAAAGCGAGACAGTGAATCAAAATATCCAGTTTACCCCATTTTTCCGCCACTGTAGCGAAAGTATCTTCTACCTGTTGGTCATTTTGGACATCGCAGGGGACATAAAAAGCGGGATTAAGTTCATCGGCCAATTCTCGCACTTTTTTCTCAAAACGGCCTTTTTCGTCGGGGAGATAGGTGACACCGATATTTGCACCAGCTTGATGGAGTTGTTGAGCAATTCCCCAAGCGATCGAGCGATTATTGGCAATTCCTGTCACTAGGGCGTTTTTTCCCGTTAAATCTAACATAGTTCTCGTTTCTCTTACAAAAATCTCCCCAATAGCCGACCCCAGCGAGATTCGGTATAATAGGGATACAGATAACGGGGCAGCAATGATCACCCCTCCCCTATTGTCTGGCAAAAAGCGCCCAAAACTTTTCCCAGTTTAGCGAGCGGTTGTGTTTAATAGAGGTGACACTCGTTGGATAATAAAAACAATTTTCCCCTTTTTTGGATGTGAGATGGACTTATCATTAATACAAGATAAACCCCTAGCAGATGTGTTCCGTCGAATCGGCAGCGGCAATTTCCCCCCGGTGGTGGAGTTGTTCGAGCGTGGCAAAACGATCTTTTTCCCGGGAGATCCCGCCGAAAGAGTCTATTTTTTGCTGAAAGGAGCCGTTAAGTTATCGCGAGTCTATGAAGCGGGAGAGGAAATTACCGTGGCTCTACTGCGGGAAAATAGCGTCTTTGGTGTGCTATCCTTACTGACTGGTCAGCGATCGGATCGTTTTTATCATGCCGTGGCTTTTACTCCGGTAGAATTACTCTCGGCCCCGATCGAGCAGGTAGAAAGATCCCTCCGCAATAATCCCGATTTATCAATGTTGATGCTGCAGGGTTTGTCCTCGCGGATTCTGCAAACGGAAATGATGATCGAAACCTTAGCTCACCGGGATATGGGTTCACGTTTGGTCAGTTTTTTATTAATTCTCTGTCGTGATTTTGGGGTTCCCACCACCGATGGCATCCGGGTGGATCTAAAATTGTCTCACCAAGCGATCGCAGAAGCGATCGGTTCTACCCGCGTCACTGTCACCCGTTTATTGGGAGAGCTGCGGGATCAAGAAATGGTCTCAATTTACAAGAAGAAAATTACCGTCCATAATCCCGTCGCTCTCAGTCAACAATTTACCTAAATTCTGGATGACTAGCGCTTATATTTTAGTTTTGGCCATCGTGGTTTTAGGTGGTCTGATAGCTGCGGTTGGCGATCGCATAGGTAGCCGTATCGGTAAGAAAAGGATGCGTTTATTTAATCTGCGTCCGAAACAAACCGCAACTTTGATGACGATTGTAACGGGAATTTTGATCGCCGGTTCGACTTTAATTGTCTTATTTGCTTCTAGTAAATCCCTGCGTCAAGGGGTTTTTGAACTGGATCGCCTGTTAAATGAACGTCGTGCCGCTATCAAAGATTTAGAAAGTCAGGTAAGAAAAACCACCGAACAAAAAAATCGAGTGGAAAAGGCTTTAAAAACGGCTAAAAGTGAACAGATAGCTGTGCAGAAACGTCTAGAGGTTCTTAATAAAAATTATCAAGCTTCTCGTCAACGTTTGCGATTAGTTTCGGGACAGTTGGAAAAGTTTCGCAAGGAAGTGGCTAATTTAAATAATGAACGAGTCATTTTAACTAATCAAAAGGCACAGTTAACCAGTCAACGGGATCAATTGTCCCAACAAAAATCAATTCTTTCTAGTCAGATCAATCAACTACAAACCACCGTTCAAGTTAGAGATAAAGAGTTAGCTAATCAACAAAAATTATTAACAACCAGACAAGCGCGACTTCAACAGTTGGAAACTCAACAAAAAACCCTACAGCTAGAAATTGATCGCCGGGATCAACGTATTGGAGAACTCGATCGATCGATTGTGGATAAAAATTTTGCTTTGGAACAGCGCGAGGGAAAATTAAAAGATTTAGAAACCCAAATGGCTTTTCTTAAGCGGGAAGTGGAAGTTTTAGAACAATACTATCAAACCTATCAAGAATTGCGGGAAAAACAAATCGCTATTTTCCGGGGACAGGTGTTATCTTTTGGAGCTTTTCGTATTGTCGATCCCCAAGCTATTGTCGCTGTTATTGATAAGTTATTGCGGGAAGCGAATATAAATGCTATCCGTGCCACCCAACCGAATCAGCCTAATTTTGACCAGCGTTTAGTTAAGATCACAAAAGCACAGGTAGAACAGTTAAGTCAACAATTACAGGACGGTAAAGAATATGTGGTGAGAATCCTTTCCGCAGGTAATTATGTCTTAGGAGAAAGCGAGATTCGTGTCTTTGCTGATGTGGTTCCCAATCAAAGAGTTTTTGAGGAGAAACAGGTGATCGCTACCGTTTCTATTGATCCCCAAAATATGACAGAAGAAGACCTACAAAAGCGATTAGATTTACTCTTAGCTTCGGCTCAATTTCGCGCTAGAAGTGCGGGAGTTTTAGGGTCAATTCAAGTGGAAGATGGTTTATTAACTACGGTAGTTAACTTTATTGGTCAAGTGAAAAAGTCGGGTAATTCTATCGAGACACTTGAGGCAGTTGCTGCTAGTAAAACTAATACATCTGGACCTTTAACTTTGCGTTTAGTAGCGGTAAAAGATGGTAAAATTGTTTTTAGTACGTCTTCTTAAAAGATAGCTAAAGTTAGGATTTGAGATTAAAATCAACTCCTTCGTAAATATCGGCAAGATTTAAGCTAATTCCTAAAGAATCTAGGGATATAATTCCCCTTGCTGGGGTGTATTCTTGCAGTAACCAATTATTTTCCGAGGTTTTGCTATAGGATTCTATTAGTATCTCCTCTTGACTGACGAGAAGATATTGGTTTAATTGGGGTATAGAACGATAATAACGAAATTTATCACCCCGATCATAACCAGAGGTGGAAGGGGATAAAACTTCGATAATTACACAGGGATTTAAAATTTCATCGTTGCGATTATCACTAAATAATGGTTCCCCAGCAATGATCATTAAATCTGGGTATAAACCGCGATTATACTGGGGTATCCATAGTCGTAAATCACTGGGAAAGACTTCATAAATAGTTTTCCTTAAAGCATTGTCTAACAAGCGAATTAAATTGCGTACCAGTCGATTATGATTGATGCTTCCCCCTGTCATCTCGATAATTTCTCCGTCGTGATATTCCTGTTTAGTTTCCGCTCTAGTTTCTAAATTACGATATTCTTCTAAGCTGAGGGTTTTGGTAGGAGATTGAGTCAACATTTTCTCTGTCACAGAATTTTTAATCCTCCCGATTATAACCTAGATCACAGAAAAAAGGTTATCATTCATCAATTATTCTTCAATTAAAATCAACTCCTTCGTAAATATCGGCAAGATTTAAGCTAATTCCTAAAGAATCTAGGGATATAATTCCCCTTGCTTGGGTGTATTCTTGCAGCAACCAATTATTTTCTGAGGTTTTGCTATAGGATTCTATTAATATCTCCCCTTGACTGACGAGAAGATATTGGTTTAATTGGGGTATAGAACGATAATAACGAAATTTATCACCCCGATCATAACTAGAGGTGGAAGGGGATAAAACTTCGATAATTACACAGGGATTTAAAATTTCATCGTTGCGATTATCACTAAATAATGGTTCCCCAGCAATGATCATTAAATCTGGGTATAAACCGCGATTATACTGGGGTATCCATAGACGTAGATCGCTAGATTGAAGACGATAATTAGTTCCTCTTAAAGCTAATTTTAGCAGGACAATAAGATTAATGAGAATACTATTATGATTGATGCTTCCCCCTGTCATCTCGATAATTTCCCCGTCGTGATATTCGTGTTTAACCTCGGCAATGGTTTCTAAATTACGATATTCTTCTAAGCTGAGGGTTTTGGGAGGAGATTGAGTCAACATTTTTCCAGATTAGATATTCTTTTATTTAATCATAACACAATTAATGCTACCTATTTAATTCTAATTCCCCTTGGAGAAAATCAACAAATTGTCTGGCAGTTCTTCCCGATCGCCCATTATGTTGGGTTGCCCATTGTTTGGCACGAAATTCTAAGTCTTCTAAGCTAATTTTTAATTTAGCTAAACTGGCTAAATGACGCACTATTTCCAGATACTTTTCTTGATTAGCTGGTTCAAAAGTTAGGGTTAAACCAAAGCGATCACTAAAGGATAATTTTTCTTGTACTGTGTCCCAATTATGCACTTCATCCCCATCTTTTGGTCGGGGTCGATCGGCAAAAAATTCTCTGACTAAATGTCGGCGATTAGAAGTGGCATAAACTACGACATTTTTCGGTCTAGCGGTGATACTTCCCTCTAAAACAACCTTTAAAGCTTTAAAAGCTTCATCATCTTCTTCAAAGGATAAATCATCGACAAAGATAATAAATTTTTGCGGTAAATATCGCAGAATTTCAATAATTAATGGTAGGTCTTTTAATTGGGATTTGGCCACTTCAATTAAGCGCAATCCTTGACTATGGTATTTTTGCAATAATCCCTTGACTAGAGAGGATTTTCCCGAACCACGACTGCCATAGAGTAGCACATTTAAAGCGGGATAACCTGCTAATAAAAACTCAGTGTTTTTAATCAAGGTTTCCTTGGGCATTTCATAACCGACTATTTCTTGAATCTGCACGGGATCGGGATGAGTAATTCCTTGTAATCGACCTTCTTGCCACCTTAAAGCTTGATAACGGGCAAAAATTCCCGTACCACATTCGCGATAATAATCTGCTAAATCTTCAACTAATTCCCTCCAATCTAAACCGGAATGTAAAAAACTTTCTAATTTATTGTCCATTTCCCAAGCGGGGAAACTGAGAAATTTAATTTGTTCCAAAATTGTCGAATTGCTGAGGCTATAAATGCTAGAATTATAGAGAGATTGAAGGATAGATAAATCCTGTTTCACGCCATTAATTAAAGATTCGGGTAACTCCCAAAAACTTTTTTTCTGTACCTGTTGACTAAAGGGATTGTCATCTAATAAAATTTGTTCGACTAGAAAATCATTCCAACTGATATCTTTAGATGCTAAAGCTTGAAACCATTGACCATAGGCTTTAAAAAAATCGGCAATATTATCCGTAGATAATAGGGTAATAAATGCCTTGCCAATAGCATTATCAAAAACCCCTTGATACAAAACTAACAAGCTGACTTTTTGGTAAATTTCAGAAATCATTTTTTATTCTCCACTAATAACTAACATTTCATGGCTGTTTTTTTGTAATTCCTAATTCGATTTAATAATTGCCGTCCTGTAGCTAAGGGAATGCCAATCAGTTGTTATTATATCAAGATAGGTTAATCTTTGCAAAATTAAGGTTAAAAAAGGGAAAATACCTACCGACTAATTCCCCAGATTTCTTGAATTGATTCTCGATGGAATTGATAACCTATAGCAATTATCTTAATGGTGAGGTACGAGGTTTTCGTTTTGGGGAGACGGTGGACGATACCCTGTCGGGCTACACTTCCTCTTGATGAGAAACGTTATATTTGATAAAATTTAACCAATCTTGGATTTCCTGTCCTAACCAGAGACATTCATCCTCGCGGAGATTTTGACCGATAAGATAATAATTTTTAGCCGTCCGCAGACGAATCTGATAGTTGCCTTCCGTGCCGTTGCTATGGAGAAAAATACCCCATAAATCTTGAGTTTTGAAAGCAAATTTTTTGTAGATAAAATTGAAAAGTTTATATTTAATTAAAACTTCTTGAGGTGTAAGAATTAATTGCATCTCACGCAAACAAATAAAACCAATTAGAGCTATAATAAAGGTAAGAATAGGGGAGATAAAAACAGTGACAGTAAGGACAATCGCCAAAGAGCAGAGGGTAGGCGCATCGGAAGGTAGCTTAATTGTTGGTGGTAAATTAATCTCTAAATTATCCCGGTGTTTAGCGATACGGATGGAACTGTGGGGAGGTTTTGGTAATTTCTTAGGATCGATTAAACTTGATACTTGGCGATAGTAGGGATGTTGGAGAAATTTCAGGGCTTCTCTGGCACTTTTAAACCGCTTTTCTACCGCCATATCGGTCATAGTTTCTAACCAATCGATTAAATCATCATCGATTGTCACCAGTTGGCGAAACTGAATTTTAGAGTCGCGATGGGGCAGTTCTATCGGCACAATTCCCGTCAATAAATGAATTAAAGTCATACCCAAGGCATATAAATCAGAACCCGGAACTGCTCGGCCCCAAAATTGTTCTAGGGGTGCATAACCACTCGTCCCCACCACGGTAAAAGTAACTCCCGTCACTGCACCCCTGGACTGGACTGCACCAAAATCCACTAAATAAACGTTATTTTCCGAGTTAATAATTAAATTACTAGGTTTAATATCTCGATGTAATACTGGGGGCGATAATTCATGCAAATAGATGAGAATTTCGAGAACTTCTTGGGCAATATTCCGAATTACCGTAGCGGTGAAACGTTGCCCCCTTTCTAAGTGATCACTTAAGGATTCTCCCGGTATATAATCTTGTACAAGTACAAACCAAGGAATCCCGTCACCTTGATTTTTATCGAGGGAAAAATAATCGCGATAGCGGGGAATACGGGGATGATGGAGAGAAGCTAAGACGGCTGCCTCCCGTTCAAATAATTTTAATTCTTCCCACTCCATCTGGGGACTAAAAGCGAGGAGTTTAATAATTACCGATTCCTGAGATAATACATCGGTAGCTAACCAAGTTTGACGACCGATAGCGGTATTTCCCAGGCGTTGTTGTAGTCGGTAACGTTCCGCTAAAAAAGAATCAGAAGTAAAGGTCATAGTGGCTTTTCCCTTATTTAGACCTGTTTTTTGTCAGTAAAACTGCTGTGGAGGTACTAATTAATATTGATTTGTTTTTTTTCTGTCCAACAAAGGGCGATTCCCTTTTCTTTGTAGGAAGATTCTCCGACAAAGATAGGATATAATTCAGATTCACCACGATAGATAATTTCCTGACCATCAAATCCTAGAAAAATCGGTTGATTGGGTTGAATTGCCTGATAATCTCGTTGGAGAATCTGAGGATGTAACATGGCTTTAATTTCACCCTGTTCATCCCTAGGATAATCGATCGATCCTAAACGTTGGTAAACTGTTAGGGATTCGCTGAAAGTATCGAGATGGGCAGCGAGATAATTTTCCTGTTCGATATAGTCTAGGATTTGATAGATAAGTGTTTCGGTTTGACGAAAAAGATAGGGACAGATGACACCATGGTTAATTGGACCGATTTCTAGGGTAAAAGCTAGGGGACAAATTCCTTTCAGAAAATGATTTTCTTCCTCGCTGACGGGATGATAAATTAAGCGCACATCAGGATTAATTTTAGTCAGATAGGTAAAGAGTTTTAATAGCCAAGGATGGGGATTAGAATAAATAATCGCCAGCATCATGTTAGATGTGGTGCTGTGAATATCGATTAATAAATCAATGAATTTTTCTCGGATTTCTTTGACTATTTTTTTGGCTCGTTTTTGTTCGTATTGCTGACAATCGGGATTCACTAAATTTTTCTGGTTAAAACAACGATTTAAATCCGTATCGATATATCTAACTCGTTGCTTTAGGGCCAAGGGGTTAGCGATGAGACTGTGGGATTGAAAACTGCTGCGAGCAATAAGATTAGGTGACTTTTGTAGGTATTTAACCAAATAAGCGGGAGTTAGTTCATTGCCATGCACACCGGCAATTAAAGCCAGATTTTTAATAGTAGTTTTCTGATCGATCATTTTTTATAAGTTTTGAGAATTTGTAATTATTTATCTAGGGCAAAATTGCCGTAATTAAATAACAATTATAAGCCTTAAAAAAGGGTAGTCTAGAGGGGCAGGTTTGCCAACCCACCCCTATAACTGATTTAGAAAAACCAACCGTAGGAATGAAGACCTTTACCTAAAAGATTCACTCCTAAATAACATACCCAAACCACAACAAAACCACTCGCTGCTAGAATAGCTGGTTTTCTTCCCTGCCATCCCCGGGTAATGCGGGCATGGAGATAAGCGGCAAACACTAACCAAGTGATTAGCGCCCAAGTTTCTTTCGGATCCCAACTCCAATAGGAACCCCAAGCTTCATTCGCCCAAACTGCTCCGGCGATGATACCGATAGTGAGAAGGGGAAAACCGAGACCAATGACCCGATAACTGATATTATCGAGGGTTTCCGCCAAGCTAAGACGTTGGGGCGAAAGAGTCGCCATCGCTGTTAGGGTGGGAGTTAAAAGGGCGGTTGTGCCACCGTTAGCCGTTTCCATGAAAACTGGCGCAGAAAGAGTGGTAGATAACTTATTTTGGAGACGATAGGCCCCCGTACCCACGGAACTGCCTTTTAACTCGATATTTTGACCTCTCGTGACGATCAGAAAAGCGATCGCCATCAGGGAACCCACCATCAAAGCAGCATAACTTAACATCATGACGCTAACGTGCATCATCAACCAATTCGATTTTAAAGCCGGAACCAAGGGCGCCGAAGTTTGCATTTCTCCGGGTAAGGACAAAGTGGCAAAAGCAGTAATCCCCATGGCTACAGGAGTCGTCACCACCCCCACCAGGCGACTGCGGCTAGTGTACTCAGCAATTAAATGAACCGCAGTTACACCCCAAGCGAGAAAGAATAAAGATTCGTAAAGATTGCTAATGGGGAAATAACCCGCTTCTAACCAACGCGCTCCCAATAAAGCGGCGATACAGAGGTTAGCGATGGCCACTCCTGTGCTGCCCAGGCCCGGCAACAAAGGTATGCTAGGAAAGGCTGTCCCGGCCCAATAAACCAGCATGGTTAAAAACAGGACTAAAAAAGAAGTGTTATCGAGAAAGTTCTCTAAGCTAACTAAATTCATGGGATTTCTCTCGTTTGTCGCTCGCTCGCTACCAAGTATTCCATCCTCTATCCTATCCCATCGGTAAGGCGATCGAGATAGGGAATTGTTAGTATGAACTTTGCATTTTCACTCTGACCCACCCTAAAAATTATGACTAATCAAGAAGATAATCAATTTTCCTGGTCACGGTTGCCGCGGTTAGGCAAAATCCTGATCATTTGTTCTGGTGTTGCCGCTTTAGGCTATTTTCTTATCCCTCGTCCCTCAGAATTATCCAATATTCCCCTCGAACCCTACAGCGAATTTATCAATAAAGTGGAACGGGGCGACATCAGTAGGGTCAGAATTGGCAATCAAGTCATCTTGTATCAATTAAAAAATCCTTTAGAATCCCTGGCTATTCCGGGTAATCCCCCCCTTAATCCCCCAGAATCAAGTAATCCCTTTCACAGTGATTCTAGTTCTCTGGCCAGCAAACCAAGCAGTAATCTAGCCCCCGGACGAGTATTGGCCACAATTCCAGTCGATAACCCCCAATTACCCCAACTATTACAGCAAAAAGGCGTAATATTCGAGGCGATTCCCGTAGCCGAAAACAGTTGGATCAGCACTCTCCTCGCTTGGGTGGTTCCCCCCTTAATTTTAGTCGCCGCTATGCAGTTTCTGCTCTATCGCAACGATGACACGCGTAAATCGCTGCTTTTTAACAAAAATCTCGCTAAAGTTTACGGAGACGACGAAAAATATCCGATTACCTTCACTGATGTGGCCGGGGCCGAGGAAGCAAAAACCGAGTTAAAGGAAATCGTCGAATTTCTCAAGGATGCCGAGCGCTTTAATAAAATTGGGGCGCGTATTCCTAAGGGTGTTCTCTTGGTCGGACCGCCGGGGACAGGAAAAACCCTCTTAGCAAAAGCGGTCGCGGGAGAAGCGGGAGTAACTTTTTTTAGCATTTCGGCCTCGGAATTCGTGGAATTATTTGTCGGCACTGGGGCAGCCCGAGTGCGGGATCTATTTGCCCAAGCGAAGAAAAATGCCCCTAGCATCATTTTTATTGATGAATTGGACGCGATCGGTAAATCAAGAAGTTCGGGATCGGGAACTAGCGGCAGTAATGATGAGCGCGAGCAGACTTTAAACCAACTTTTGACAGAAATGGACGGTTTTAGCCCCAAAGAAGCCGTCGTCATCGTTTTAGCCGCCACCAATCGCCCGGAGACTCTTGATGCCGCTTTATTGCGTCCGGGGCGCTTTGATCGCCAAGTTTTGGTGGATCGTCCCGATTTAGCGGGAAGATTGGCAATTTTGGAAATATACGCCCAACGAGTCCAGATGGGTGAAGATGTTAACCTCAAAGCGATCGCCACCCAAACCCCCGGTTTTGCCGGTGCCGATTTAGCCAACCTCGTCAATGAGGCTGCTCTCTTGGCTGCCCGTAATAATCGGGAAAAAGTCAGTCAAATCGACTTTAAAGAGGCGATAGAAAGAGTTATCGCTGGTTTAGAAAAGAAAAGTCGGGTTTTATCGGAAAAAGAAAAGAAAATCGTCGCTTATCACGAGGTCGGCCATGCTTTAGTTGGTGCTGTTATGCCGGGAGGTGGTCGCGTCGAGAAAATTTCCATCGTTCCCCGGGGTTTATCCGCTTTGGGTTATACCCTGAAAATTCCCACGGAAGACCGTTTTTTGATGACAGAAACCGAATTTAAAGAACAAATTACTATGTTATTGGGCGGTCGGGCAGCCGAAGAATTAATCTTTGGCAGTGTCACTAATGGTGCTTCCGATGATTTACAAAGGGCGACGGATATTGCGGAAAGAATGGTGACAATTTATGGTATGAGTAAATCCCTGGGTCCCCTAGCCTACGATAAAACGGGACAGGCTAATTTTTTAGGTAATAATCAGGGTAGTCCCCGGCGTTCGATCGGGGAAAATACGGCGAAAGTGATCGATGAAGAGGTTAAACAAATTATCGACGCTAGTTACCAAAAAGCCCTAGCAATTCTTAGTTATAACCGCAATTTATTAGAGTCGATTACCGCTAATCTTTTGACCACGGAAGTAATCGAAGGAGAAGAATTGCAAGAGTTATTAAATCAAGCGCAAATGGTCTGAGCAATCCTCATAAACAGGGTCTGCTGAAAAAGTTTTTCGTGGGGACAGGGTGTGGGGTGTGGGGTGTGGGGTGTGGGGTGTGGGGTGTAGGTTTTTACAGATTCTTATCTGATCAATTACCTAATTTTCAGAGAAAAAGTACCTTAATTTTCCCCCGATCACTCCCAGAACTGGTACTTTTTGATTGACAAAAAGTCTAAAAGTATTAGCCAAAAAGGTTTTTAGATTTATCCAGCAATCCTCATAAATAGTCCAGAATATCTAACTTAAGGAGAAGACAGAATCAAAGCATTAGAAAATTGATATTTCCCTGCTTTGACGGTTAATTTGCCCTCTTTCCATCCCAAAGAAACGGGAGAGTTATCTCGACTTAAACTGTTATAAAGGGCGAAATTTTTTGACCAATCGTGCTTTTGACCGTTACGAATTAACATCGGCAGTAGATTGATTTGATTATAGGTAAATTGTAAACTCTGCCCTTGACTGCCTTTAAATAAAACCCTGCCTTGCTTAATTTGAGTTAAATTTACTTGACTTTTTTGCTTAAATATGCTCTTGAAATTCTCATAACTACCCTGGGTTGCCGCTTCCCCCACTTCCAGAGCAAAACCCGCATAATTGTTACCTGTGGGTAAAGCTTGGTAGGTATTATCATCGGGATAAGGGGAATTAGGAATCTCGATCATTTCAGGAGAAGAAAGATTTATTAATCTCAGGGCTAACCAAGTTTTTTCTAATTGAATAAACCAGATATTATCATCTTTTTCTACCTTGGCAGTTTTCGGTAATTGCCAGAAAAAAGCTTGGTCTGCTGGACGTAACCAGATTAAAAGATTACGATATTGTCCGATTTCATCCCCGGGATTTTTGCCCGGTTTTACGCCATTTTTGCCAGTGTTAGCCACAAAAAAATCCACTCCTTTGTGTTGATTAAAGGCCATTAATTTAAACGGAGCCACATCGCCATCGGGGAAAGTTCCCGTCAGACTACCCATTTGATAACTAGCCCCAATAAATTGAGTTTCCCAATAACCCGGACTCTGATTATTGCCCGGTTTCCAGTTTTCATATAGGGGTTTACTGGCGAGAATTTCTACCGGTTTATTAAAGTTTTTTCGGGCTAATTCCATCACTGCTAAAGGAGGACGATAACCACTGGTAATTAGATAAAGAGAGTCCAATTCTGGACGATTATTGGTGACGGGAGTATCACCAAAGTATAACCAAAAAGTGCGACCTGCGTGTGATCGCATTACGCCATGGCCATCACCATAATCACGTTTTACAGGGCCACCCCAACCACCCCGATAATATTTAACACTAGCGGCCATGGATAACCAATCTAAGGCCATTTTTGCCCATTGTTTAACTTCCGTATCTTGAGAAAAATCGTAGAGATTGAGATAGGCAGCAAAGGTATGACCTTGATAAACTTCTGAATCCCATTCTCCCATCCCGATGTTATATAAAGCTGAAACGTAGCGCTTAATTTTACTTTTATAAAGTTGACGAGTTGCCTCATTTCCTGTTTCTTCGGCCATCAGATAAACCGATGTTTCGCGCATCGCTCGCAGGTTATCAGTATTGCGACTATCTACCCATAAACCCCGTCTTTTCATACTCCAATCATTACCCGTTCCTTGGCCGGTGCCGTGGATAGGATGGGGCCGTTGTAAAGGGTCGGTTTCTGTCCAAATTTTCGCCGCATTATACATTCTCTGACGATAAACTGGATCGAGATACTTTCCGAGCAGAAAATATTTTCTAATTTGTCCTTTTAGGGTAAAAGAAAAATAATAATCTATATAATCAGTGTGGGACTGTTCCCGTTTTTGTGGGTCATCCTGCTGCAGGAAATCTAGGGCTTTTTGCCTGTTTCCTGCCAAGAAATCAAACATGGCCATAGCATAGGATTTTTTCTCGTTTTCTCCCCACAAATTGCCATAACTTTCTGCCCCAGCAAAATGGTTAATAACTTGCTTTGCCCTTTGTTGAAATTCTGCCTCTAATTCCGGTGTCCAATCGTTAAGATATTGGGCTTCAACTTCGGCAACAGGGAAGGAAGCGATCAAGTTTTGAGAAACAGAAGAGAGGGAATTAAAGCCTACAGTAAATAGGGCAATTATTCCCGCTAAAATTAGATATTTAATTCTAGATCCAATCGTCATCTTCGGCAAATTCATCGATGTTTCCTTGATTTTCTGGGGTCTGAGTTTGATTCTCTTTATCTAATTGTAAAGGAACTGGTTCAGGAGCGATAATTTCTGGTAATAATTCTTCGGGTTTTTGACCATCTACCTCCACCACAATTATTTCTGTGACGGGAAACCAAAGTATCCGGCCTTGATCATCACAAACAGTCACCGATCGCGATTTATCTGGAGTCTCGGTTGCGAAGAAATCTCCTAACATTTTGGTGGGTAAAATATTCTTACTTTCACCCCCACTAACTCCTAGGAATATATATTCGTTACCTGTGGTCAAATGTTGAACAATAATCGCCATAGTTAAAAGGTTTTAGTCAATGAAATGTACTGATTGATAGTTGACTCTTGAATGATAGCTTTCAGCCCTAAGCTTTCCAATGATAACTGATAACTGCTTACTGCTTACTGCTTACTGCTTAACTTGACTGCCGTGACTGCGGGGATCGGTTTGACTAGCACCCACAAGGATATTAAAATCAGAAGTCTCTCCCGTAGTGGTGGCATAGGGTAGGGTAGAATTAGTTAAAAGTGCTTCTAAATTAGCAGTTAAAATTGATTTTGGTTGTTCTCCGATCGCTTGGGCAACCGGTTGTCCTTGGTTATTTAAAAATACAAAATGGGGAATCCCATCCACACGATAACGGAGAATTTCCGGCAACCATTTATTATTATCAACGTTGAGCATAACAAAATTAATGGCATTACCGTATTGTTTTTTAATTTCGGCAATTTCAGGGGCCATCGCCTGACAACTGGTACACCAATTAGCATAAAATTCTGTCAGGGTGGGTTTACCATTGCTGACGGCAAGATCGAAAGGTGTCGCTTTTTCCGCTTGCGCTTCCAAAGATACGGAACTAGCGGTGGTTTGAAAGCCGAAGAAAATCGCTACACTAAGGATAACTGCCGTTACTGCCAGCAGAAGATTTCTGGTTTTGTTGGTGGGTGTGGTGGCTGTCATGGATATTTAATCAAAGTTTACTTTGTCCTATTGTAACGACTGCTGCGCTCTTTTAGTATTGGTGTCGATTGAGTTACAATTAAGTTAGAGATGGGTAATAATTATGACAGAAGAAAGACTCGATCGAATAGAGGGACAGCTAAAAAGGCTAGGAGGGGACGTTCATACAATTGAGGGGCGATTAGAAACTTTAGAAAGTAACGTTCAAAACATTGAAAAAAAGCTAGGAGACGTGATCAACCAAATCCGTGAACTTAGTCTTAGCATCGATACCTACCAAAAAGCTGATCAACAGGTAGTTAATTTGGCTTTTGGTCTGATCGTTGCCGTCACTGCTACTATTGTAATTCCAGCCGTTTTCGGCAAATAAGCAAAAAAAGATTCTTTGATTGGAAAGGCTGCATGAAAAAACGCGTTACTCTCACTTTTCCCAAAAAAGCCGTCCATATGCCCGTTACCTATCGACTGGCAAAGGATTTTAACGTCGCCGCTAATATTATCCGCGCCCAAGTTGCCCCCAATCAAGTGGGAACATTAGTATTAGAATTATCGGGAGATATCGATGAGTTAGAAGCGGCGATCGAATGGTTACAATTACAAAATATTGGCGTTTCCCAAGTTAGTCGCGAAATCGTTATTGATGAAGAAAAATGCGTCGATTGTGGCTTATGTACGGGAGTTTGTCCCACGGAAGCCTTAACCCTTGATCCCGAAAGTTTTCGTCTTAAGTTTTTGCGTTCCCGTTGTGTGGTTTGTGAACAATGTATCCCCACTTGTCCCGTGGTGGCAATTTCCACAAACTTGTAAAATAGAAATTATTAAATTAATTTTTTTGCCCATTTAAATAATAGCCATCTCTGGAGATTTTAAGCCTTGATGTATTGCCAAGGAGGTTAATCGCCACAAATATCCCGCTCGCTTTCTGCCTAAAGACCCTTTCTCCGATACCATAGTTAAAAAGAGAGCCTTGACTCTGGCCACATCTGTGGGGATTACATACCATTAATCATGGTTTTTTTTGCAAAAAATACAAAAAACTTGACATGACTTCTGCCGTTCCTCGCCTTTCCTATCCTGATAGTCCGATTGCTGATCTTCGCGACCTCTATAACTTTATCCTCAACCCGCAACTGTTAGCCGCAGAAAAGGGAAATCGGTCGATCGTCAGTTTTTGTCAAAAAATTTCCCCCCTTGATCTCCTAGAAATTCTCTCTCGGATTGCTTCTAGCTATCCCACCCATTGTTATTGGGAAAATCCCGAACGAGAAACTGCTTTTCTCGGCTACGGCATCGCTTTTACTGCTACTTTCCACGGCAAACAACGTTTTTTAAAAGCTCAAAAATTTATTGAAAACTGTCAACAAAGAATTATTAAAATTGATAACTATAGCGAGATTACTCCCCGCATCTTTTGTAGTTTCACTTTTTTCGACTCGGCAACAGCTACCCCCTTTCCCTCAGCTACCCTAACCCTGCCTAAGTTTCAAATTATCAAAAAACAATCGGAATATTTTTTCCTGACTAATCTCTTAATCACCGGCGAAAAAGAAATAGAAAACTCCCTCGAAGAAACTATTAACAACCTCAAAATTATCCAAAATAACTCGAGCAATTGTCGCCAAAATCCCCATCAGGCTCCCTGTAGTTATTATATTCATCCTACCTATAATTTTCAAGCGGCTGTTGCCGATGCCATCCAATCTATCCATGCTCAAAAATTTAGCAAAATTGTCCTCGCTCACGCTCTTGACGTGATTTCTCCTCGTCCTTTTCATCTAGTAAACTGTCTCGATAATTTGCGTCAGCGTCATCCCGATTGCTACACTTTTTCCCTCGGCAATGGACGGGGAGATCATTTTATCGGCGCTAGTCCCGAACGCTTGCTAACTGTCCATCAGGGGCAATTAATCACCGATGCTTTAGCGGGATCCGCCCCCCGGGGAGAAAATGCGATCGAAGATGCTCTCTTTGCCAATAAACTCCTCGCTAGTGAAAAAGAACAACGGGAACATCGGGCTGTTAGTGACTTTATTAACCAAAAACTGCGACAAATTGGCTTAAATCCGCAAAATTCTCCCTCTAGATTGTTAAAACTCTCCAATATTCAACATCTCTGGACTCCTATCCATGCCAAACTAAAACCCTCTATCCATCCCCTCGAAATTGTTGCCCAACTACACCCCACTCCTGCTGTTGCTGGGGTTCCCACCGAGATCGCTTTAGCACAAATTCGTCATTATGAAACCTTCGATCGCTCTCTTTATGCCGCTCCTTTGGGTTGGATTGATTGTCACAATAATAGTGAGTTTATTGTTGGTATTCGTTCGGCATTAATTAAAGGCGATCAAGCGCGATTATACGCCGGTGCGGGTATTGTTGCCGGCTCCGATCCAGAAAAAGAACTAGCAGAAATTCAGCTGAAATTTCAAGCTCTCTTAAAAGCTTTAACTTAAACTGTAGCTTTTTAGCGAACTAATAACTTAAATAAGTTTAATTTACCCTTAAAAGGCGGATATTTTAAAACAGGATTGAACCAAAGAGGTGTTTTCATAATCGCTTTTTGGTGACTAAAATTCTCAAAGGAAAAACGACCATGATAGCTACCAATACCGCTATTTCCTCGACCACCAAAGGGTAAACTAGGATTAGTAAAATGAAAACTATTGTTGTTAATACAACCTCCCCCAAACTGGACTGATTCTAACCATTTCTTTTCAGTCTTTGCCTTGGTAGTAAACAGATAAAAAGCTAGAGGGTTAGGATTTTTAGCAATAATTGCTAAAGCTTCCTCAAAAGTGCTAAAGGCAATGATCGGTAAAATTGGACCGAATATTTCCCCTTGCATAATAGGAGCATCAAGGGAAACATTAGTTAATAAAGTTGGTTGAATATATAAATTTTCTCGATCAGTTTTGCCACCAAAAACAATCTCACCATCTTTGAGCAAGTCAATCAGGCGATCAAATTGTTTATCATTAATTATCTTACCATAATCAGCACTTAATCTGGCATCTTCACCAAAAAAATTAACAATAGTATTAGCTAATTCTCTGATCAAATTCTCCTGCTGGGATTGATGTACTAAAACATAATCAGCTGCGATACACATTTGACCACAATTAGAGAATTTTGTCACGGCAATGCGACGAGTTGCCACGGAAATATTAGCATCAGCTTCGATAACACAGGGACTTTTTCCCCCTAATTCTAGAGTAACAGGAATTAACTTTGCTGCCGCTAGTTGATAAATAATTTTTCCTACCCTTGTACTGCCAGTAAAAAATATATGATCAAAGGTGAAACTGTCTAACATATTCGGAATTACTTCCGCACCATCTCCGGGTACAATTAACACATATTCTTCAGGGAATATTTCTTGAATTATTTTAATTACTAATTTTTCCGTCGCTGAGGCAAATTCACTCGGTTTTAATACCGCACAGTTACCGGCAGCAATAGCACCAACTAAAGGCACTAATAACAATTGGAGGGGATAATTCCAAGCACCAATAATTAACACCACTCCCAAAGGTTCCCGAATAATTTGACTGGAGGAAGGAAAATTTAAGAGATTAGTTTTAACAGGTTTGGGTTGCATCCATGAGCGCAAATTTTTTAAAGCGTTATTAATTTCCCCCAAAAGGAAACCATTTTCAGTAATCCAACAATCTTCGGGACTTTTCTTTAAATCCCTATATAAAGCTTGATATATCTCTCCTTCATATTTAATAATTGCCTGTTTTAACTTCTCTAACTGCTGACGACGGAATTGATAGGAACGAGTGGCACCACTAACAAAATACTGACGCAATTTGGCTAATTTTTCTGAGTTTGACAGCATCGAAATAATTCCTAAGTTAATGATGGTAATTCTATGGCATCCACTGGGGACGAATTCCCGCTAGAGGTAATTCAATTAAATCAGATTTACTTGCTTTCACTCCATCTTGTAGGGGAGGAATTAACATCCACAAACGACCACCGATAATTGTTTCTCCTGAGTCAGTAGTCAAGGGATTAGTCGGATTAGTATCATAACTGGTGCGAAGTTGATCAAAAATAATCGCTAAACTATCGGGAGATAAACTAATGTGAATATCACGATAATCGGCTAATTCCAGTAGGGGAGTCACTTGACCAGTCTTCACATCTATTTTAGCAAAATAGGGTTTTTCTTTGTACTCTTGACTGTTAGTAACTAACTCAGTTAACAAACAATATAAATCACTACCAGTGGCATTAAATTGACAATCTATAATCGAACCTTGTAGATTGAGTAAGCGTTTTTGTAATCCTTGATTATTGACATAAAAAAGCGATCGAATATAACGCATTTTGGCATTATCAGTATTAAAATTCACCATTGCCGCAGCCGTACCATCAGCAGAAAAATTCAAAATTCGCCCAAATTTTGGTAAAAAATCCAGGGGTTTTGTTTCGGTTTTTAAAGGCAAAAGTGCGATTCCTTCCCCCTGGGTGACAGCCAAAGTTTTACTATCAGGTGCAATCAAAAATTCTCCACCTTGAATGTTTAATTGTTTGGGTTTTTCCCCCGATTTAACTGCCCATAAATCGAAGTTAATCGGATTGCGGCGCTCAATTCTCTGCACGACAATAGTTTCCCCATCTTTAGATAAATCAAAATGATTATTTTGATAATCTTTATTGTCTAGCACTAACTCAATTTTTGGGGAAGATTGGCCAAAATCAACTTGGTAAAGCTGTAGTTCACGAATTCCCTGTATTCCCTGATTTTTCGCCACGGCCGAAAAGAGGATTTTTTTACCATCAGGGTAGAATTCAAAAGCCATAACGGTCAAATTTGCGGGGGTTAAGAGGGTTTTCTTCTCCTCGGTCAAGTTATAAAAAATTAATCTTCCCTGTTCTTCCCCATTAGTGCCAATATAGGCAAAAGCACGATCGCGACTTTTAAATTCTCTTTCAAAAATTGCTAGGGTTTGTCCTAATCGATTACCGCTGGGAAATTGTTCCCGCGCACCTTCAATTTGCAGATGATATTTTTCTCCGTAGGGAATGGGAGAGGTGAGGGTATAAGCTAATCGTCTTCCGGCCCAACTAAACTTCCCCGGGAGCGCAGGATCGATAACTAGATTTTTTTCTACACTAGCATGATCCATGGGGCGATCAAAAGTGATAATAAATGCTTGATCTTCCGCTCCAATTTCTCGATTTTCCCAGCTAAATTCCTTGACTCTTGGACCAGTTTGTAAAAGACATTGATTACCACAGCTATTACCTAACCAAATTAAGCCACCAATTACTAAGGTTAGGGATACAATTAATGTTATCGCTAATTTATCAATCGGTTGTAGTTGTAAGGTTTTCAGCATTATAGTAGATGGTTAGAAACAACTGATAACAGTTAACTGTTAATATCCGTAGGGATCCGCAGGAGTGGGTATAGGTTTCACGGATTTGGCCTTAATTACTAATTGTCTTCTGGTGGTTGATTTTCCTACCTCTACGGGTAAAGATTCCGTGGCCATTTCTCCGGTGATTTCTAACCAGGTATCATTGGGATATTGACTGCGACTTCCTGATAGTTTCACTGGTAAACCCACGGGATAAGCATCCACGGCACAACAGGTAAGAATAAAGCGACTAATTAATAAATAATTATCGGGTAATTGGGGCAATTGCACCACAAAACCTGTGACTTTTACCGGTTGTCCTGTGTAAGCATCAGGTTCAGGGTAAGCATTCAAAGTTCTTACCCATTCAATTAAACTTTTTTCCTCCGGTTTAACGGTAGTACCAAAGGATTGAGTTTGCACGCGAGTTAGGGGTAAAGATTCACTAATTCCCCTCTGTAATGCGATTTGACTACTGAGGGGCTGCGGGGCGATAAATAGGCCTAAAATGGCAGTTATTACTAATAAACCTGAGCCAAAATGTTGAGGAAGAATAGTAATATGCGATCGATTATCGTTACTATCTAAATTAATCTTTTTTTGCCACTGTTTTAATAATGTCCAAAGCTTGACCAATCCTAGGGCAAATAAAGCAATACTGGTGATGAGAACCAGAATAAAATAATTAGGATGGATCAGTAAATTTAACTGTCCAGTTATCCAGTATTTAAATAGTAATGAACCCCAACCGATTAGGGCAATAATATCGATAAATTGGGGGGCGATTATTTTTAGACGTGATGAATTCATGGGAAAAACTATCTAGGGACTGACCTAAAATAAATAACTGTGAGCCAAGGTGAGTAAAAAAGTCATTTGCGCTGCTAAAGCAAAGAGATAAATTAACATTCTCGGTTTAAAAATAGACAACATTAAACCAATCCCTTTCAGGTCAATCATTGGACCAAACACTAGAAAAGCCAGCAGGGAACTACTGGTAAAACTAGATGCAAAGGAGAGAGCAAAAAAAGAATCAACTGTGGAACAAATCGAAACAATGACCGCTAACAGCATCATTGCCAAGATCGAAGTAATCGGATCCTGACCCAAATTAAGAATAAATTCCCGGGGAACAAACACCTGTAAACCAGCCGCTATAGCACTTCCTAAGATTAACACTCCTCCTAATTCCCGTAATTCCATCACCACGTTTTCCAGAAAAGTTAACCAGCGCCTTTTCATCGGGATAGCTTGCACTGCCGGTAGGACAGCAGTAGCGGCAAAACTTTCGTCTAAGCGCAAAGTTTTGCCGGAATTACCGATCAGAAAAGAACCGGATTGTAGTAGTAGTGGGATAGATTCTTTTTCCGGTGTTTGCGGTTGCCAATTGAGACTTTTTGCCAAAGAGGTTTGGAGGAGCGGTCGGGGATCTTTTTGGATACTAAAGATAATCCCGATAACCGTAGCGATGAACAAAGAAAAGATAACTCGATAGAAAACAATTTCCGGTTGATCGCGAAAAGCTACCCAAGTGGACCAGATAACAATCGGGTTAATTGTCGGCGCTGCTAAGAGAAAACTAACCGCTACTGCATTCGGCATTCCTTGCACAAGTAAACGTCGCGCCACTGGCACATTGCCACACTCGCAGACGGGGAACAAAAACCCAATACATCCCCCCACAAATGCTCCTAAAACAGCATTGCGAGGCATCAAGGCAACTAGGCGACGTTCATCGACAAATATTAAAAGAATACTAGAGAGAATCACCCCTAGCAGTAAGAAAGGCATCGCTTCCACCAACAGGCTCAGGAATAGGGTAAAGGCATTTTGTAGTTGACTCATCTATCCTCGCCTTGGCAATTAGAGGTTTAAGGGTAAAGACTTAGGAACCCTAGAAAAAGGTTCATCTATCAGTTATCAGTGACCAGTTATCAGTTATCAGTGACCAGTTATCCGTTATCCGTTACAGCCTTTCTCGTCAAGATGAAGTATAACTCAATTTGGTATTGACGACCAGCGACCGGCTCCCCAAAAGGAAAACTTCGTACCTCACCATTAAGATAACTGTTAGAGCAGATTTGAGTTTTCAGTCCACTGATTACTGTTTACTGATCACTGAACTAGAGGACTCGATTAAGCTTGCCGCTTTGATAACCTTCTAGATCGAGGGTGACATAGATAAAGCCTAATTTTTGCAGATCAGCGACTAATTCGCTTAAATTTGTCCGATTAATAAAGTCGGGAATTTCCGCTGCCGGTAATTCAATCCGTGCCGTATCGCCGCTCGATCGCACCCGTAATTGACGATAACCTAATTTTCGCAGATAAATCTCCGCCCGTCCGACTCTTTGCAATTTCTCCAGGCTAATTTCCTCCCCGTAGGGAAAACGGGAACTTAAACAGGGTTGCGCCGGTTTATCCCACCAAGGTAAATTTAAGTAACGGGATAGTTGACGAACTTCGCTTTTTGTGATAGCAATTTCCGCCAAAGGTGAACGAGCGCCGCGTTCCCTAGCTGCTTGAATCCCGGGACGATAATCCCTTAAATCATCAGCATTAACGCCATCGATGACGTAGGAATAACCACGAGCTAGAGCAAGGGGTTTAAGGGTGTCGTGTAGCTCACTTTTGCAGAAATAACAGCGATTAACGGGATTACTGGTGTAATTAGGGTTATTCATTTCCTCGGTTTCCACCAATTCATGTCGAATACCGATATAATCGGCCTGAGCGATCGCTTCTTCCAATTCTTCCGGCAGTAGGGAGGGGGAAACCGCCGTAATTGCCAATGCTTGACTCCCTAGCAAATCATAGGCCACTTTGGCCACTAGGGTACTATCCACGCCCCCAGAATAGGCAATCAGAGCCTTTTCACTGGTTTGTAAGAGGTTTTGTAATTGTCCGAGTTTATCAAGTAATTGACTGTCCATGGCGGCGATTTTAGCAACTGGTTTAGGGAGACCATTTTTCATTATATGCCGTGCCGTAATTAATCAGGGCTACCCCTCGATTTATGCTGCCATAATTTTGTCAATAATTGGGCTATTGTTGGCAATTTTTACTAGAAAATAATCTCGCTATTCTAAGGATAGGCGTTGAAACTTTTTGCCGCAAACCCTAATTATTTCCTTCGCTCCTATAGCACCGCGCAATAACCCTCCCCACAGGAATGTAAACAAGCGAATACTTGATCTGATCTCAAAGGATTAGGATAAAGCGATGATACCAAGATTTTGATCTTGCTCAAAAGATAAAATAGCTTCGTAGTTATCTCTTAATAATGATTCTATAGTTTTAGTAGAGCAATTTCCCAAACGAATCCAAATTACTTTAGGCGGAAACCCTTTAAGAATTAGTAATTCATTAAAATCAGAATCTTTAGTGACAATAATATAGTCTTGTATTTTAGCGATTTCCCAGACATAATAATCAGATTCTTGGTCTAATCCCAGCAAGTAAAGATGATTAGAATCGGGATAAATATCAACTAATAGACTAACTAAACGAGGTGATAAATTGTGATCAAAAAGTAATTTCATTAGTTAACTAAAATGGTTTGACGTTCACGCTCGGCGGCATAACTCAAACAGGCTAAAATATCCGCCTTGGTTAAGTAAGGAAAATCTTCTAAAATTTCCTCATAAGTCATTCCCGAAGCCAGATAGGAGAGAACATCATAAACAGTAATTCTCATTCCTCTAATACAAGGTTTTCCGCTCCTTTTTCCCGGTTCTATGGTAATAATATCTTTGTATGACATAATGTTGATTAACTGGTGATCAAATCTAAAATTGATGATAGCATTTCGGGACAACTCCTCTGTAGTTGCCCCTGCCAAGGATAATTTATCCCCGACGACGAAGGGAAGCGGCACCCAACGCACCAACAGCGATTAAACTCACTATACCACTAGGTTCGGGGGTTGAAACCGTTGGAGCAGGAGTGATATCCCCATTAAGAGCCACAAACCCACCCCCGGCAACATTAGCGGAGTTTTCAGCATAGAACCAGATAGTGGAGGAGTCAGCATTCAGTCCATAGAGACGGAACTGCACCGGTCCGGTTTGGGGTGCTAAACTGCTTAGGTCAAAGCTGTAGGTATTAAAGCTAGTTGTTAAGTTCACTTGTGTCCCTAAATTATTGGTGAACCCATCAACACTAGAGCGCAAGACTAAATCTAGCACGCCCAGACTATTCCTCGACGCATTGAGTTGCAAGTTAGTAAAATCGACTTGAAAACCTGCACCGGGTTGCACGGCAAATTCCACGTATTGGTTGGTGCTGACGGTGCTAGTTGTATTCCATGAGTTAGTAGAACCACCCAAACGGAAGGAAGTACTATTCGAAACCCGAGTTATCCCGGCGGTATCTAACCCAGTGCTGGTTATATTCGCACCTACAGTATCCGCCGCTCTGGGATAGGTCGCGGTAGAAGCATTAAAATGATTCCAACCAGCTACTATTGCCGCTTGAGCAGGAGTAACCCCAGCTAACCCCATCGGAGTCAAGGGGGTTAAAATTGTCAGTAATTTTTTCATGGATTTGATGACAGTAATAGGAGAAAATTATGGTCATATTTAACGCTAGTTTTGCGCCAATATCCCACTGGAAAAATATCACAAGGGGGGGGGGAAGTCAAGGGCTATGTGATCATAATTTTTTATTGATTTTTATATTTAAAATAGTTTTGGGTTATATAAATATTTTTGACTCGTTGTAAGGTTATAGCTTGGAATGCAGATAAGCGAGGTTCTACCTATACTTATTTCTTTGACCGAAATGATCACCTTCGCTCCTAGGTTCCCCCGCAATAAATTGACCTGGTGCATCTTACATTTGCAGGAATACCGACAATCAGCAATTATACTAAATCCGTTGAGTATAGGCTACTTATAAAGGAGAGAACCTCATGCAAAAGGGGGAATAAATAATCAGTTTTTAATAACCAGATTTAGTATTAGCTTGTTGGCGAATTTTATCTTTAATATAGTCGGGAATAGGGCTAGGATTCATGCTTCTAATGGTGAAATTAATCCTCTTTTAACCGCTTCATTTAATCCTTGTGCCTTCTTTAACAAGTTTATTTGATAAATTTGCATCAATGACCAAAGTTCCCTATTTTCAAAGGTTGATAAATCCCCCTCTTGTTGTTGATTGAGCAACTCGCTTAATCTTTGATCCTGTTCCGATGCCATTTGTAATTGAGTTAATTTGATAATTTCTTCATCTGATAATGAATTTAGGGATGAGATTTTTTCGCCTTGATAATTGGGACTAATAGAAAAAGCGATCGCTTCTACTAATATATCATTAAGATCACGGTTAATTGAATGGGCTAAGGATTGAGCTAGATTAAAAATCTCATCAGGTAGGGTTAAAGTAATTGAAATGGCCATAAGCCTTTTTTATGCGGGTTTATAGAGATCTTATAATTATACCTCAAATTTTTGTTACCCATAGGGATAAACTGGTTCAAAAGTAACAGAATAGCTCATTTAAGGTTCTTTTATCAACCTCAGATTTCGAGGCAAGATTTACCGATAACTTAACTCACGGCAAGACTGATTAAATTTCGATATAAAATATATTGTCCTAAAGCTATTTCAAAATATCTCATAGGTGAGGGACTTAAAAAGCTTTTGATTTCCACAACAATTTTACGTCCATTTCTTTCAGCAGCCAAAGGTTTTTCTGCTGCTAAATCAGCAAAAATTCAACATCTTTATATTTAATTTTATAAGGATCAGCTAAAATAGTCCAACCGTCTTTAATTAAGGCATTTTTCACGGCTTCATGGTAAATATCTTTTGCTGGCATGGTTCTAAAAAAGTAATTTCATTAGTTATATTTAATTTTATTAACAATCCTAAGTCTGATAAAATCGGTGATCAAATCTAAGTCAGTTATCGACTCTGGTTCAAAAGTAACAGAATAGCTCATTTAAGGTTCTATCCCATATATTTTATCCACCTCAGCTGCGGGAATAGTCGCTCTTCCTTGTAATCTTTTTTGTTGGATTTATAATAACTTTTCTTTAGCGGAAAAAACAGTTATAATCCTCTGACTGGCCGTAGGAGTTAGTATCCATAGTCTAGGGATATTTTCTGCTAATAAGGGTTGTTGATGACGGTGAGCTTCTCTTTGTAATTGTTCCCGCACAGTAAACAGTTTAGATAAACAGGCAATAATGCCATCAATCGTGACCGGATTGCGATAGGGTTCCAATAAACAAGGGGTTTGAGCTAATCGACCCAATAAACCTAATTCGGGCGGTATTTCTGGGGAAGTCGGTCGAAAATACACATCGATTTCTTGAGTTTTTGCCGTCACATCAAGGCTAGTTTTCACGTCACCGGAAGAAGCAAGAAAAGTTTCGAGGTAGTCTTTCACTAAATTTATCCCAGAGAAAGCGAGTCAAGGCCGAAGTGATTCAATCAATGATGATGGTTATTTTATCATCTTCAAAGCCTATTTATTAGTTCAGCCAATTAATTAAGTCAGCTTGAGTCTCAAAGTCTAGTAATGCTTCTCCTAAGTCTTCTAATTTTTCTACTGAGAGTTTTTGAATAGTTTCGGTGATATGCGGGGGCAATTCACCAAAACGTCGCTTTAGTTGACGTAGCACTAACTTGGATGCTTCTTTTTGAAGTCCGATAGCTTCTCCTTGTTGAATCCCTTCGATTCTACCTTTTTGAAGTCCGATAGCTTCTCCTTGTTGAATAGCTTTTTCTCTATCTTGTTCGTATAAAGGGGCTAAACGCATGATAAATTTTCTCTCCTCCTGGGTTCTTTTGGGTAAGGCTTGCAAGTTCCTACTTAAATTGTATAATAATTTTAAGGAAGCTGATTTAAAGGGATGATGAGGAGACAAGGCCTCTAATTCATCAATCGCTCTGCTTCTGGTTCCTCCTCTACCTAATAATCTTAACCAAAGGGTTTCAGGGGTTTCAGGTAATTGATGCAGGACAATAAGGGATGTGGTTAATGCTGGAGGTAAAAAATAAATTCCTTCTCCCCAATCTGGGTTATTGAGAGCGGAAAAAGCAGTTATAATCCTCTGACTGGCCGTAGGAGTTAGTATCCACAGTCTAGGGATATTTTCTGCTAATAAGGGTTGTTGATTGCGGTGAGCTTCTCTTTGTAATTGTTCCCGCACCGTCAACAGTTTAGATAAACAAGCGAGAATTCCCTCAATCGTGACCGGATTGCGATAGGGTTCCAATAGACAAGGGGTTTGAGCTAATCGGCCTAATAAACCTAATTCGGGCGGTATTTTGGGGGAAGTCGGTCGAAAATACACATCGATTTCTTGAGTTTCTGCCGTCACATCAAGGCTAGTTTTCACGTCACCGCAAGAAGCGAGAAAAGTTTCGAGGTAATCTTTACTAAATTTATCCCAAAGAAAGCGAGTCAAGGCTGAAGTGATTCAATCGATGATCAGGGTTATTTTATCATCTTCAAAGCCTGATTAGGAAAATTGGCAGCATTGCAGCTTTAGTTACAGATTTTTCCTAGTTTTTGCGCTACAAATGAAAGGTTAATCAGCAAAAAACGCGCTCGACGAATGAAACCGCAAATCATCGTCTGTGGATTAGGTCGCACGGGTTATAAAATCTTTTGTTTACTCAAACAACAATCTGCGGCAGTAGTAGCGATTAGCGATCGCCAAATGGTCTGTGAATACCAGTCTGATATTATTATCGGCGATCCCTGCTCTCCTAAAACTCTCCTGCAAGCTGGCCTTCCAGATGCAGAAACCCTAGTTTTGGCCATCGATAACGACGCACTCAATCTGGAAATTCTCACCCGCGCAAGGATAATTAACCCGAAAATTCGGATAGTTAACCGACTATTTAACGAAACTTTAGGAGAAAGACTCGATCAAACCCTCCCTGCTCACGTTAGCATGAGCGTTGCTTCCCTAGCAGCCCCGATCTTTTCCTTTGCTGCCCTTGGTAATAAAGCTATCGGTCAATTACAGCTATTCGATCGCCTTTGGCCAATTCAAGAGATAATTATCGAGGAAAATCATCCTTGGTGGGGATTACCCCTCTACGAACTTTGGGACGATCCGGCCCGGATGTTAATCTATTATCTCCCCGCTCACGACGAAATCGATCTGGTTTCCGCAGTTCTTTTAGGCAAAAAACTCCAAACTGGCGATCATCTCATTATCGGCAATAAACCGACAATTAAGGCAAAACAGCGTTTTAAACTGCAAAAGTGGCTGAGAAATCTGCTCAATCTCCGTCCCTATCAGCACTATGTCCAACCGGTAATTCTTGTCACCCTTTCTCTCCTGGGGATGATTTCCCTTGCTACCATTACCTATCTCAGCGTTAATCAAAAAATTTCCCTTGTCGATTCCCTCTATTTTTCCGTCGGGATGATTACCGGCGCCGGAGGTAACGAAAAAGTGGCCGAATCTACCCCCGATAGTATCAAAATTTTTACCGTGGTCATGATGATTGTCGGTGCGGGGGTTATCGGTATCTGTTATGCTCTCCTCAACGATTTTATTCTCGGTAGTCGCTTTAAGCAGTTTTGGGATGCTACCCGCATTCCCGTCCGCAATCATCACATTATCTGTGGTTTAGGAGGTATCGGCACCCGGATCGTGCGACAATTGCACGACCAAGGCTGTGAAGTGGTGGTGATTGAATCGGACCCCAATAATCGATTTTTGCATTCCGTGCGCTCCTGGGGAATCCCCGTTATCATCGAGGATGCGCGTCTAGTGGCTACCCTAGAAACCGCTAATATTAACAACGCCGAATCTTTGATCGTGGTTACTTACGAGGATATGATTAATGTGGAGATTGCCCTCACTGCTAAAGCGATCGCTCCTAAAATTAATCTAGTTTTACGCTGCTCTCAGGAACAATTCGGGCGATCGATTCAAGAGGTTTTTGATTTTGATACGGTATTATGTCCCCGGGATCTAGCTACCTATTCCTTCGCTGCGGCCGCTTTGGGCGGTAGAATTCTCGGTAATGGCATGACCGATGATCTCCTCTGGGTTGCTTTAGCCACATTAATCACACCTAATCATCCTTTTATGGGGCAAATTGTCAAGGAAGCGGCGATGAATGCCGATTTTGTGCCACTTTACTTAGAAAAACAGGGTCAAACTATCCACGGTTGGCAATTACTGGAAATTACTCTCGATCAAGGTGATATTCTTTATCTAACTATGCCGGCTATGCGTTTACAACAGGTTTGGCAAAATACTTCCCTAACTATTCCCCAATCTTTCCGCGATTTAAAATGATTTCCGGTCTTAATTATCTGAGCAAAGCTAGTTATCGCTGTATCTTGAGTTTAGGCAGTGCCGGCAGTATTTTAAGTCTCGCTAGTGCCAGCAGCATTTTAAGTCTGGTTAGTATCGGCAGTATGCTCAGTATTGGCAGCGTCGGCAGTATTCTTAGTATTGGCAGTGTCGGCAGCATTCTCAGTATTGGCAGTGTCGGCAGTATCTTTGGCATCTTTCAATATCATTCTCTGCCTAACTATCCAGAGTAGTTCTAATGAACTACTACTCGCCGCTTCTTTGTCGATGGCGGTTTTTTGAGTTTAAACTGTGGGGCGATCGCTTTTTATGTAAACAAAATAGAAAGGTTATTAATCGGATTAAGGGATTTATGAGGCTGCGGCAAAACTAACACGACGATAAATTTCTAGCAAGGGAAGTTCAACGTTTAAACTCTCCAGAGGGATTATTTGACTAAGTTGATCGTAGGTTTGTAGTTGCCAGCGATCGCTCTGTGCGAGTCTGAAATATTGCTCAATGTAGGGTTCAGTTTGGCTAACGAGCAGATATTCACAAAAACTTGGCAGGGAACGATATTTTCTAAATTTATCACCTCGATCATAGGCTTCCGTGGCGGGGGAAAGCACCTCTACAATAAATAAAGGATTAAGAATTTCGTCTTTGCGATCGCCGTTAAATTCCGGTTCATGGTTAACAACCATGAGATCGGTATAGGTTCCACAATTATATTCAGGAATCCACAGCCGCAGATCGCTGTTATACAGGCGAAAATCCCTATCTCTTAATAAAAATCCCAAAAAAACCGAGATATTGATCGCGATCGCGCTGTGGGTTGCGGTTCCTCCAGGCATAAGAATCATTTCTCCATGGCAATATTCATAACGTTCCTGAGAAGTTTCAGCGATCGCCCGATATGCTTCCAAAGTGACAGGGGTTTTGGTGACTGTCGCAATAGTCGGTTTTTCTTGAGCGATAATCATGTTTGTCTTTCTCCGATATTCTATTAATTAATTTTATGGTTATTTTTTAGGGATTGTGGGGAAGCGATCGCTTTTTATCAAAATAGAATAGAAAGAGCGATCGCAGTTTTTCTGAGGTGAGAGAGAAAAATTTTTTAAGAGCAAACTATCGTTAATTTGATTGTATATGTTATAATCGGGCCGTTGGTTTTAACAAAAATACTACACTGTCCTCAATGCCTCATCTATCCTTTGAGTGGGATAAGCAAAAAAATCAAACCAATCAAAAGAAGCATGGTGTTTCCTTTCAAGAAGCTGAATCTGTTTTCTATGACGAAAATGCTATTCAGTTTTGGGATGATGATCATTCAGAAATGGAAGAGCGATTTTTATTATTGGGTAGAAGCTCAAAAATGCGAATTTTATTAATTGTTCACTGTTATCGAGAAGAGGATTCTGTTATTAGAATTATTTCTGCTCGAAAAGCTACTCAAAAAGAGTCTCAACAATATCGAGGTTATTGTTTATGAAATCAGAGTATGATCTCGCTAATATGAAAAGTCGTCCTAATCCTTTTGCTCAACAACTCAAGCAGCAGGTCACTTTACCTTTAAGGATTGATGTCATTGATTTCTTTGAAAAAAAAGCAAAAGAAAAAGGAATTTCTTATCAGGAATTAATTGATTTATATCTTCAGGATTGTGTGACAAACGACCGAGAAATTTCTTTTTAGCGATCGCTTTTTATCAAAATAGAATAGAAAGAGCGATCGCCTTGTGATCATCAATTAATAAAACAATAAAGTTCTGGAAAAATGAGCCAAGCCAGTATTCAATATTTATCCGATAAAAATGGCGAAATGATTGCTGCTATTGTCCCTATCGATTTGTGGCGAGAGATTGGGTCTGAAGAGTCGGCTGTATAGTGATCGCTAACCTTATTATAACAGATAATGTTATTAATCTCTATAGTCAGCGATTCCCTCTGGCGATTGGGCAATCGAAGGTAATAATGGATACTGGCAGAAAAAAAGTAAGTCAGTCTCTTGTCACTGGATTTCGACTGCCAAAGCAGAGATAGCATCTAACAGGCCTATCAGCGAGATTCTGTCTTTGATTGATTCGTAGGAGAAGTGATGTTCGGGGAGGTGGCTAAGAGTCCAATGGAAGCGAGAAATTAACCTCCTCGTAAATGAATGAATATCGCTGGAAGTACCTCATCTCTACGCTCGATAACAGATTTATGTTGATGTTCTTCTGAAAACTCTTCTATATACTTATTGAGATAGTTTTTGATTTTCTTAAATGCTGACTTTAGATGCCGATTATAATCTTTTTGCTCATCGACAAATTTATATTTAAGAAAATTTTCAGGAACTTTACTAAAGAAATCTTCTCCTCCCTCTTTTAAGATAGCACGGACAACACTAAAATCAATATTATTATCTTTTTCTTTTGCAATAATACTCTGGCAAACTGCCATAAAAATTTTTGCTAAATCCATCCATTCACTAATACAATGAAAAAATATACTCCTAAACTCTGAGACGTTAAAATTGTCTTCGATAGCAATGTTCTCGATTTTCAATGAATCAGAATCGCGCTCTATCTTTATTAAAGTTGTTTCCTCTCCTTCAAGTCGAGAACATCCTTGAGCGATTGCCCAACTACAGACAAAGTAATTAAAAGATTCTTTCAGATGCGTTGAAGCATCTTCTTCTGAATGATAATTATCACAAAGTTCAAGCATTCCTAATGCAAAAAAGTATAGAGATGAATGCTGACCAAACAAATCTATAGTTTTTTTTCTAGACGGTTTTTCTGTTGATTGATGAACGAAATTTCTTTTTATTAATTTAGATTTAATATTATAAATTTTGACTGTTGAATCACTTGATCTATTGTCTGCATTTCCTGTTATTGATTCAGATTTAATAACATCATTTTTAACATTTGAATCACTTGATTCATTGTCTGGAGGAATTAAATTTAAAAAGGGGGGACGTGCAATTTTAATTGTAGATACTAAATTTTGCTCATCCAAAAAAAGATTATCTGTATAATCTCGATAACATTCTTGACTTGCCTCTTGATAATTAAGTAATCCATTATCGATTAATTTTTTTGCCCATTTAATACAAGTGTTTTTATCAAATGTTTGTGCTTTATCACCTATATAAGCTTGGATTAAGTAACACCAGCTTTGATATAAAGAGACTTTAGCGCATAAGTAAGAATCTCCTTCTCTGGGTGAATAATAAACTCTGGCTTTTCCAAAAGATACAAGAGATGGATATAATTGAAAAACTGACTCTTCCTTTAAAAAATTAGGAAAGAACAAAGACAGTCGGGCTTTCATTATATAGATTTTTGTCCAATAATAGTATAAAGGTGAAAGATTTCCTTGAGCTATTTCACCAATCCTAAAAAATTCTAGCAATCTTTTTTGTAGTTGCTCCTCAGCTTTTTCTATGTAATCATTACATTCATCTATTAAATCTTGTTTCTCTCCTTTTCTTCCTTCAGATTTATTTTCATCACTTAAGAAACT
This sequence comes from Microcystis protocystis FBCC-A270, assembly GCF_050500235.1. Lineage (NCBI taxonomy): Bacteria > Bacillati > Cyanobacteriota > Cyanophyceae > Chroococcales > Microcystaceae > Microcystis > Microcystis protocystis. The sequence continues at coordinate 1,819,305 of NZ_CP191407.1, read as the reverse complement.
ATATTCAGCCCTGCATAAATAATAACTAGCCTTAAGAAAATGACTGAAATTATTCTCATGACTTTTCAGGCGTTCTAATAACTTTCCTGATTGGTTGACCAAACCTTCGTCAAGATATGCTTGAATAATAAATAATTGAGATTCGTAAGCAATTTTACTCCATTTAGATTTGCCTTCATAATATTTAAGAATTGTTTCGTTTAGATGTTGCTCCATTACTAATAGAGAAAAAGGATAAGAGGTTAAATATTTTTTTCCTTTAATTAAATTCTCTTTTTCTTCAATACGTTTTTTTAATTCTTTAAGATAATCTATTGGTTTAATGCCTGTTTGTTCAATTAATTTTAGACGTGCGTGGAATCCCGACATAGCTATAGATTCGATCAAGTCGAATCCTAGATAATCACTCTCAATAATATCCGAGCCTTCAACATAGCAATCAAAATCATTATTTTCTTTATTTTCAAGTAAGTCTTTTAAATCATCTATTTTGATCAATCTACCTCTCGATTTTGACCAAACAGATGCCAAACTATCACCACCAAATAATTTATCCTGAGTATAAACTTCTTGGATGACAGGAAAGTAACTATTTAAACAAGGAATATCCCAGAGTAAACCCCGATTAAGTGCTTTACGAACTAATGATAAAATACTTGAAATACCACTTACCTGTTCAAAAAAATCGATATTTTCTCCTTCGATTTTTAAACGGAAGTGAATCGTGACTTGATAAGCATTATTCTTTTTGAAAATATCAAATGCTGCTTTGGTCGCTATAATATCTGGGTCTTTTTTTAATAAGTGTTCATTGATTAAAGTGTCATCATTTTCAAAAGGAAGTGGTCCCACTTTTTTGATTTCTAAGTATCTAAAAGTAATCGGTATTTGATCGGAAATTATTTTATTGTCAATGATGTTAGAAGTTAACTGTTTAATCCACTGATCAGATAATTGATAATTCCATTGTTTTTTATAGGCTTCAGTAAACTGACTAAACTGACTTGAATTTTCTGGTAATATATTGGGAAGATGATATCTGGCAATTTCTAGCCCAGATTGAACGGCAATGAGTGTAATCTCATTTATAACTCTTTCCTGTACTTTCTCAATTACTTTATTGTTCTTGTCTAGCCAATCTTTTGAGAATTTATCCTTAATTACTTCTTGAACTAAATTGTTCAGATATCCTTTTTTAATCGTCGAAAGAACGGAATCTTGTTCCTTGCTTCCTTGCACTTTAGCTATATGGGTAAATTTATCTTCTGAACAATCTGATACTTGATTAGAAGATATAGTATAATCATTAGACAAATTAATAAAATTTTCCTCTATGTAAGCTTGAAAATCAACAGGTAAGCCTAATTGTTTCTTCTCTTGACGTGAAAGTTCACAATATTTGCGAATTGCTTTAATTTTATCTAATTGACCCAGAACTTTTGGAAGTTCGTCTTCATTTTGAAGTTGGTCTTCATTTTTAGGTTTATGACTAATGTCTATGTTTTTTTCTATCCCTTGAAGAATCTCGACTAAACGACTTAACGTTAAGGGAGGAACATTTTCCTCTATCTTCTTATTTAACCCATTTAAGACTCTTTCCGTAAATTTCCTTCCTGCGTCATTTCCTGCATATCCCCATTTTCTAGCAATATCTACTGTTGCTATATCTCCAATATCTGGACTATCTGGACTATCTGGACTATCTGGACTAATTTTGATGCCCGCTAGTTTGAGAAGAAAAAAATAAACTCTTTCGTCTCGCTTAATATCTTCATCATCTCTTTTTGGTGGTCTTGGCATGATTTGCTTGAGTTTAGCTCTGATATAAATGTTATTGACACTCCCTGTGCTAAAGCGACGGGGATTCTTGCTTCAAAGAGACTACTTGCTTAGACAGAATCTTCCCAATCTGGGTTAACCCTTTGTCCGGTAATGGTTTGAGCCTTTTGGCTGACCGAAAATGTCTAAGTCCCAATCGTCTTTTAGCAACCGTCACCTAGTATAGCACACTGGCTGGACAATTAGAACGGCAAAGTAGAGTATAGACCGGACAATACCGTCCAAAAAAAGTGCTAAAAAGTCCTAAGCTGGGTAGAAAACAATCTTTCAATCTTTCAGAAGCAATTAACAAAACTTTATAAATCCTCTAAACTATTGTACCAAAAGGGTTTTGGCTGTTGGACTATTATGGCGGATTCTTGACGCCAAAAAAAACTCGAAGGATAATAAGTGGAAGTTCTAAATTCACTTTCCTTCGAGTAATCTACATATGTTCAGTGTACACCAAAACGGTTTCTTTGTCTTCGATAACCCTTGGGGCGATCGCTGGTTGCAGGGTTTACAGGATATTACCCAAGCAACCCCCGTTATCCAAACTAACGGACAGACTATCTATCCTATCAAAGCAAATCCTGACGCTATGGGAAAAAGTGATGCACAATCCCCCGGAATTGGGCTTTTACCTCATACAGAATGGTCTTATAAAGCTATCCCTCCTAAATACCTCTGTTTGCGCTGTAAAACTCCGGATCGTTGGGGTGGGGGTGCGACGACTTTGGTTAAGTCTGATGACTTAATGCGTCACTTTACCCTTGAGGAGCAAAATTTTATCGCGACTCAACCTCAATATTTTATGTCTAAGGACGGCAAAGAAAGCTTTTTTGCCCCAATCTGGCAACGAGATGCCGAAATCATCCGCTTTAGCTACAATGTCCTGGTTTATCGGGAATTTAGCCCCGATCTTAGTAAACCGAAACCGATCGCTTCTGGTCTAAACTCCCGTTTAATGGCTTTATGTGATAAATTTCTGGCACTGTTTGAAATCTATCACGTTCCGCTCTATTTAAAAGCAGAACAGATCTTGATCATCGATAATTATACTTGTCTCCATTCTCGCCAATCTTACATTGACCCCAATCGCTCTCTTGAACGGGTAATGTTGGCTTAATCTTGTTAGTTGCATAAGAAATAGACTTGATATATGTATGGTGGGCAATGCCCACCATCTGTTATTATGAGGGGTAGATAGGGTCTTCCTAAAAACTAATCAGGGATTCAAAATACGTTCGCGGTGGTAGGGTTGCTTAAAAATGTTAGAATCCATACAAAAAGCACAATCTCCTTTAGCTTTGGCCCCTGCGTTGGCAGCTGCCATTAAACGAGGCGAAGAAGCGAAGAAACGGTTCCTATCTAAGCAAGGCGGAACCTTAACCAGCGCTGAGGTTTGTAGTGTTTTAGCCTGTAGTTCTTTGGAATTAGAAACTATGAGGCTCAATCATCAGGTCTTAGGTTTATCTGTCAACGAGGAATTAGTTTATCCCGCTTGGCAATTTATTGATGGCAAAGTTTTGTCAGGTTTAGACCAAGTGTTAGCCGTTTTAAAAGAAGATGGTGCTTGGACACAAATGCTCTTTCTGCTTACGGGTGATATTCGTTTAGAGGGAGCAACCCCGCTAGAAAAACTCCAAAAGGGAGAAATCGAGCCAGTGGTTTTGGCCGCTAAGTGTTACGGGAGTCATAGCGCGGCGTAATGGGTTTGCCTCCTTCTGTTTGTGGGTTAGTACGTTTGAGAATTAGTTCACCAATTTTATCTTGAATGTCGGGGTGAAGACCGTTCGGCTGATCTCACGGCCGAAGCCCTCGCTTTTAGCGACGGGATGAAACCCCGACCAGTATAAAACAGCACTTCGACAAGCTCAGTGACACGAAGCACGACATTTCGACACATTTCGACAGGCTCAATGTAAAGGCTCAATGTAAAAGCTCAGTGTTTACAAAATCTTGACAATTTGTGCTATACAAGTTAGAATAAAATAAGTTGTTTGAGGTCGATAAACAATGATTGTCTTAGAAATGAAAGCCGTGGTCAAACCAAGTCAGTGTTCTGCCATTGATGAAGCTATTCGTACAGTACAATTCATCCGTAATAAGGCTTTAAGGCTTTGGATGGATGCCAAGAGAGAAGACAAAATCGATAAATATTCTCTCAATAAATATTGTGCGGTTCTTGCCAAACAGTTCAAGTTTGTCGATACTCTAAATTCTACTGCTAGACAAGCATCGGCAGAACGAGCTTGGTCAGCTATTGCCCGTTTCTATGATAATTGTAAGAAAAAGGTTAAAGGTAAAAAGGGTTATCCCAAGTTTCAGAAAAATAATCGTTCTGTGGAATATAAAAACTCCGGATGGAAACTATCGGAGGATAGAAAGAAAATCACTTTCACAGATAAGAAAAACATTGGCACGGTTAAACTAAAAGGAACTAGAGACCTAAACTTTTACCCTATTGACCAAATTAAACGAGTTAGGATTGTTAAACGAGCGGATGGTTATTATGTCCAATTCTGTCTTAGCGTTGATATTCGGGAATATGCTAAACCCCTAGAACCAACAAAAAGATGTGTGGGATTGGATGTAGGTTTAAAAGTTTTCTACGCTAACAGTGATGGGGAAACGGTAGAGATACCGCAATACTATCGCAAGGCAGAAAAAAGATTAAATCGACTGAATCGGAAGAAATCTAAAAAGTTTAGAAAAGGTCAACCCCAATCAAACAACTACCAAAAAGCTAGAAAGAGATATGCTAGAAAGCATTTAAGAGTAAGTAGGCAACGTAAAGGCTTTGTCGAAAAAGAGGCATTGCGCGTCATTAAATCTAACGATTTCATCGCCTACGAAAACTTAAATATTCAAAGCATGGTAAAAAACTCTAAACTTGCTAAATCTATTAATGATGTGGCTTGGTCTATTTTTCGACAATGGTTAGAATATTTTGGTTTTAAATATGGTAAGGCTACGGTAGCAGTAGCCCCCCATAACACGAGTCAAAATTGTTCTAATTGTGGTCAAAAAGTCCCTAAATCTCTATCTACGAGAACCCATACTTGTCCCCATTGTGGTTATGTAGAAGATAGAGACATTAACGCCGCTATCAACATTCTCAAAAAGGGACTAAGTACGGTGGGACACACCGAAACTAATACGCTTGGGGAGAGATTCCCTCTGGTTTGGCTGGATACGTCCTGCCAGATTAAGGAAACTCAGTGAACCAAGAATCCCTCGCTTTTAGCGATGGGAGTGTCAAAAAAAATAATATCTCCTGCAAGAATCAAAAATCTTCAGTAGCAGACAAAAGATAAGAGATAAGGGACTTGCGTAGGAATAATATCCCAGCCAGAAAATCGCTCTGTAGAAGAACCAGACCAGCCAGATGGCACATTATCAAAGCGCAAGTCCCTAACACCTCGAAGGCTCTCCCCCTACTTAGGGTGATCAGCAAACCTGATCGATCGGAGGGCGCAAGCATTGCGCCCCTACAGTAACGGATTTTGTCCACAATGTAGGGGCGAACTGCGTTCGCCCAAAAGGTACATTATCAAAGCGCAAGTCCCTAACTATCCTATTTATAAAACCTAAGATTATGTCAAATTTATCCGGGGTTTTAGATATTTTGACCCGATAGCGGCTCGATAACTTACTTTTGCAGGAGATCACTGATCCTCTTGCCCTATTTTGGTAAAATCAACTATAATGGGGAGAAGTTAATCTTTGCCAAGCTTGAGCAGACTTAAACCAATCCCTCAGTGAGCAAGTAATTGAATCCTATGCTTAAAATTGCCCTTTTTGGAACCAGTGCCGATCCTCCTACTGCCGGTCATCAAGCCATACTAAAATGGTTATCGGAACAGTACGATATCGTTGCGGTTTGGGCCGCCGATAATCCCTTTAAAAATCATCAAACCAGTCTCGAACATCGTCTGAGGATGTTAAATTTGCTCATCCGGGATATTCAACCCCCAAGGGATAATATACAACTGCGACGAGAATTAAGCGATCGACGTAGCTTAATTAGTGTGGAAAAAGCGCAAACAATTTGGGGAGAACAGGAGGAATATACCCTAGTCATCGGTTCTGATTTAGCTGGACAAATTAGGCACTGGTATCGTAGCCAAGAATTACTAGAAAAAGTCAAAATTCTCGTGATTCCCCGTCCAGGATATCCTATTAACCAAGATGATATTAAACAACTGCAAACATTAGGGGGTGATTGTCTGATTGCCGATGTATTTGCTCCGGCTGTATCCTCAACAGATTATCGAGAAAAAGGCGATAAACAGGCTGTTCCCGCACCGATTAAAGATTATATCGAAGGTCAAAAACTTTACGCATGAAACCGCAAAAGACCCTAGCTAATAAATCTCTAGCTGATTTTAAAGTGGGAGTTGATAACGTGATCTTTTCCGTTGATACCCAATTAAATCGGCTGCTAGTGCTTCTGATTAAACGACGGGAAGAACCTTTTAGTAATTACTGGAGTTTACCCGGAACTTTAGTTAGAAATGGGGAATCACTGGAAACGGCAGCCTATCGAATTTTAGCCGAGAAAATTAGCGTCAATAATCTCTATCTGGAACAGTTATATACTTTTGGCAGTCCAGAGGGAGATTCCCCGGCAGCGGCCGAGAGTTTTGGGAAACGTTATCTATCGGTGAGTTACTTCGCTTTAGTGCGGTTTGAAGAAGCAAAGTTAATCACTGAACGGGATTATAATATCACTTGGTATATGATTGATAAAGTGCCAGATTTAGCCTTTAATCACGGTCAAATTTTGGAATATGGCTGGCGAAGATTACGCAATAAAGTAGAATATAGTCCCGTCGCTTTTGAGGTTTTACCAGAATTATTTACTTTAAATGATCTTTATCAATTTTATGAGACAATTTTAGGTAAAAATTTTAGTGATTATTCTAACTTCAGAAATCGGCTATTGAAATTAGGATTTCTCAAGGATATGGGTTTAAAAGTCTCTCGTGGTGCCGGTCGTCCTGCTAGTTTATATCGCTTTGATGAAAAAGCTTTTGCTCCCTTTAAAGAGCAACCGTTAGTTTTTGTTTAAATAGGAAAAAACATGAGAATTGCTATCGCTCAATTAAATCCCATTGTTGGAGATATCGAAGGAAATGCCCAAAGAATTTTAGAGGCCGCTCAAACGGCATTTAATCAGGGAGCAGAATTACTTTTAACTCCGGAATTATCCCTCTGTGGTTATCCTCCCAGAGACTTGTTATTAAATCTGGGTTTTGTGGAGAAAATGTCTCGACAATTGCAATTATTGTCCCAACAATTACCAGAAAAGTTAGCCGTCTTAGTCGGTTTTGTCGAAAAAAATCCCTCGGCAACGGTCAGGGGAGAAAAGCCGCTATTTAATAGCATAGCTTTGTTGAAAAGTCAAGAAATTAAACAAATTTTTACTAAACGTTTATTGCCTACCTACGATGTTTTTGATGAGGATCGTTACTTTGCTTCTGGGAAAGAAAGTCAATATTTTCAACTAACAGAAAATAATGTAAAAATCGGTGTAACTATCTGTGAAGATGTTTGGAATGATGAACAATTTTGGGGTCAGCGTCAATACGCGGTTAATCCCATCGCCGATTTAGCTAATTTAGGAGTGGATTTAATCGTTAATCTTTCCGCTTCTCCCTACAGTGTCGGTAAGCAAAAATTGCGAGAATCTTTATTATCCCATAGTGCCACTAGATATAATTTACCTATAGTTTATGTCAATCAAGTGGGAGGTAATGATGATTTAATTTTTGATGGTGACAGCGTGGCTTTTAACAGACAAGGAGAAGTGATTTATCGCGCCCAAGCATTTACTTCTAGCCTAGAATTAATCGAGTTTAATCAAGATTTGTTACCCGCAGTTATTCATCCTTTACCTGTCAATGAAGATGAGGAAATTTATCGAGCCTTAGTCTTAGGAGTGCGAGATTATGTGCAGAAATGCGGTTTTAAACGGGTAATTTTCGGCTTGAGTGGTGGCATTGATTCCAGTTTAGTTGCCGCTATTGCCAGCGACGCATTAGGTAAAGAAAATGTTCTCGCTGTGATGATGCCTTCTCCCTATAGTTCCGACCATTCCATTAGTGATGCGGTGGCTTTAGTTAATAATTTAGGTATCAAAAGTGAGAAGTTAGCAATTAAAGAAATTATGACCGCTTATGATCAACTTTTAGAGCGGCTTTTCGCTGGTACTGATTTCGGTATTGCTGAAGAAAATCTTCAGTCACGCATTCGCGGTAATTTATTAATGGCTCTCTCTAATAAATTCGGACATTTACTATTATCCACTGGCAATAAATCAGAAATGGCGGTGGGATATTGCACCCTTTACGGTGATATGAATGGTGGTTTAGCAGTGATTGCCGATGTGCCGAAAACGAGGGTTTATTCCCTCTGTCGCTGGTTAAATCGGCACGGGGAAATTATTCCCCTTAATGTGATTAATAAAGCTCCTAGTGCTGAATTAAAACCCAATCAGAAGGATCAAGATTCTTTACCTCCCTACGAGATTTTAGATGCTATTTTAGCACTATTAATCGATCGCCATCAATCCGCCGAACAAATTATCGCCGCCGGCTTTGAGCCTGAAATTGTGCAGAAAGTGATTAAATTAGTTAAAAATGCCGAATTTAAGCGCAAACAAGCCCCCCCGGGACTAAAAATTAGCGATCGCGCTTTTGGCACTGGTTGGCGAATGCCTATCGCTAGTCGCTGGGGTTAGGGGGGTTTTTCAGTTATCAGTTATCAGTATTAAATAGCAGTTTTCTACGGGTGTATCTCGTTTTTGTAAATCTACGAAGTTGGGATTTTTAAGGGGAAACTCTCTTTTAAAATTGGGCGTTACTTTCGATTTTATCACTCAATCCAAGCTTTTGGGGGGTTCTACCCCCCAAACCCCCCGTTGGGGGCGTGGCGCCGCCCCCAAACCCCCCGCGCATTAGTTTTTCGGTGGGATGCTTACACGCGATTGTTCATATTTTTGTACTAATTTAAGAGTCACTGATAATTGCTGATTGTCGGTATTTCTGCAAATGTGAGATGCACCCGTTTGCCACTGTCTTTTCACTGATTACTGATTACTGATCACTGTTTACTGATTACTGTTCACTGAAAGGGGTATTCGTGAGAGAGGAAGGGTAAAGGGATTAATTCTCCTGTTGCCTCGCCGATTTGTACTTTTAAACCCTCTCCTCCCGCTTTTGTTTTCACATAACCCAAGCCAAAATCCTCCAGCACACTGGTGAGTAAACCGACTTTTTGCGCTTCTAAAATAATCGGGGTATTGCTGGGGACGGGTTGGCTGAGTTTTATGCCCCAAAGTCTTTGTTTTACGCCTTTATAGGTGTTGAGACGGGCGATAGTTTCTTGACCAATATAACAACCCTTATCAAAGACAATCGCTCGCCATAAACCGGCCTCTAACGGGTTATAATCTTCGGTTAATTCTCGATCGACTGCCGGTCGGCCCTGATGGATTCTCAGGTATTCCCACACCTGCTCATCGGCGGGAGTAACGCCATTTTTTATTAAATTTTCCCAGAGGGGACCGGCTTCGGCGGCGGCAACGATTAAAGTATATCCGGGCAGATCTAAGCCGGTGCCGACGGCCACTCTCAGGGGGGGGTCAGAAAGGAGATAATGACTATGCTGCACCCCCGTTAAAATCTGCTCTGGAATGGCGATTTTTTGCAGGTATTGCCCGCTTTTAGCACCGATTAGGGTGACAATGGCAAAATTATCGGTTAAGTCGCTAATTTCCACTTTATCGAAGGGGAAAATATAGCGATCGATCAATTCCAGTAAAAATTGACGACGTTGGGGAGAAACGAGGATGAGGAGGGAGTCATCGCCAGAGTAAACTGTGACAAAATCGAGAGTACGACCGGTAGAGTTAAGGAAAATTGTCTCACAACCCTGACCCGGTTTCAGGCGATCGATAGCGTTACTGGTTTGATTGTGGAGAAAACGCAGTCGGTCCTGGCCTTTTAATTCTAATAAACCCCAATCGGAGCGATCGATTAAAATTGTTTGGGATGCTAAACTTTGGGGATCATTGCTGTAATCTTTGAGAAAATTAGCGGCATACTCTGCCTTGATCGTGTCTAAATCTGCTTTCATTGGGGTAAATTAGCGAATAATCGGTTAATAATGCGCTCGGTTTTCGTTTCCAAACTCTGCCAATCTAGTTCACCAGTGGGATCGAGGAGACTGGTATCGATGGTGACGCTCTCTCCTTCATCGGTGGGATAATCGAGAAAACAGACTTGAAAACAAAGTTCCCAAATATTTACAGTAACGGAGCGATCGAGATAAGTCAAACAGAGCAGATAACTGGGATAGGGATCTTGAATTTCTGTATAAGTTCCTTTCCAGAGGGAATTTTCTAACTGTTTACGCAGATTATCCAGCACCCGAATAAATGCCGGCTGCATTAATAATTGTGCCTGTTCCCAAGCGATAATATCTTTAAATTTTGGATTCATCTTATCAGTTATCAGTTATCAGTTATCAGTTTACTGTTTACTGATAACTGATAACTGATTTAGGCTGTTACTAGGGTTGCTTCCTTAGCTGCCATCATTTTCATTAGGTCTAACATCCGGCAGGAATAACCCCACTCGTTATCGTACCAAGAGACGACCTTAAAGAAATTGGCATTAAGTTGAATGCCAGCTTTAGCATCAAAGATACTGGAATGGGGGTCGGTGATAAAGTCACTCGATACCACTTCCTCATCGGTATAACCGAGGATACCTTTCATCGGTCCTTCGCTGGCGGCTTTCATAGCGGCGCAGATTTCCTCGTAACTGGTGGCTTTTTCGGTTTTAAAGGTTAAATCCACCGCCGAAACGTTGGGAGTTGGTACACGGAAGGCCATACCGGTTAATTTGCCTTTTAGGGAAGGAATAACTAGGGTTACTGCTTTGGCTGCTCCCGTGGAGGAGGGGATAATATTTTGACCAGCGCCGCGACCACCGCGCCAATCTTTTTTCGATGGACCATCCACGGTGGGTTGAGTGGCGGTCATCGAGTGTACCGTGGTCATTAATCCTTCCGCTAGTCCGAAGTTATCGTTAATAACTTTGGTGATCGGGGCTAAACAATTGGTGGTACAACTAGCGTTAGAGACGATCAGATCCTTAGCGGGATCGTATTCATTATCGTTAACGCCCAGTACAATAGTACGAATTTTGTCGGGATCTTTGGTGGGTGCGGAGATAACCACCCGTTTGGCCCCGGCTTCTAGGTGTTTTCCTGCCCCTTCCGCGGTGGTAAATAAACCGGTGGACTCGACCACATAATCGGCCCCGGTTGCACCCCAGGGCAGTTGAGCAGGGTCTTTAATCGAGTAACAGGGGATAAACTTACCATCCACGACGATGCCATCTTCTTTCGCTTCTACCGTACCCTGAAAACGTCCGTGGGTGGAGTCGTATTTGAGCAGATAGGCAATATTATCGGAGGGAACCAGATCATTTATACCAACAAACTCGAAATCAGGATTTTGGATACCCGCCCTAAAAACGAGGCGACCGATACGACCGAATCCGTTGATGGCGACTCTTACTTTTGTCATGAAAAAAACTCCTTTGCAGCTGCGATAAGCTTAGGCACGATCAAGAAACAATAATTTGAGAATTGATTGGCCTCTAGAGAATCACTATATATGCTAATCAGCTTTTGTTGCTCGCTAGATGAAGTATAGAAAGATTTTAAGTTTCAGTCCTTCCAAGATAAAAAATCATCAATTTGCTATCCTAGTAGTCCTCACCACCGGCATCGAGAAGGCCTAATTAGGCTCTTCCCGACAAACTAGGGTGTAACCATATAGTATTTTGGGAAAAGCTGACATTAAAAAATAATTAAAATTTTTCTGAGAATTATTGTTACCTAAGTTAAGAAGATATTAATTTTCCTTTAAAAGCGATTTAAAAACGCCGCCCGACTGACATAAATTCCCCTGGCCGGATTGGCAAAATATAGCTTATTTTAATAGTTTTTTACGCTCCGAAAGGTTAGACTCTTGATTACAGTTTGAAAACTGACCGAGGGTTAACCCTCTCGATAATCTGGAGAAATTGTCTATCAACTCTCTTAATCTCATCCTTCATAGATATCGGAGAAATATTCATGGTATCCGCACCAGAAAGACCCTTAACAGAGCAAAATCCCCTTTCTCAAGACGAACTCTATAAAACCCATGCCTATTGGCGCGCTTGTAACTATTTAGCTGTAGGTATGATTTATCTGCGCGATAATCCCCTGCTCAAAGAACATCTTAAACCCGAACACGTTAAGTATCGCTTACTTGGTCACTGGGGAGCGAGTCCGGCCTTAAGTTTTACCTACGTTCACCTCAACCGTTTAATCAAAAAATACGACCTCGATATGATTTTTATGGCAGGTCCCGGCCATGGGGCGCCGGGGGTACTCGGTCCGGTTTATCTAGAAGGAACCTATTCGGAAATTTACCCCGATAAAAGTGAAGACGAGGAAGGATTACAAAAATTCTTTAAACAATTTTCTTTTCCCGGTCACATCGGTAGTCACGTCACCCCCGAAACCCCCGGTTCTATCCATGAGGGCGGCGAACTGGGTTATAGTGTTTCCCATGCCTACGGTTCTGTTTTTGACAATCCCGACCTAATTACGGCCGTGGTGGTGGGTGATGGGGAAGCAGAAACCGGCCCCCTTGCCACCGCATGGCACTCGAATAAATTCCTTAACCCGATTCGCGATGGTGCGGTACTGCCAATTTTAAACTTAAACGGTTATAAAATCGCTAATCCCACCATTCTCTCCCGTATTTCGACCCACGAGTTAGAAAGTCTCTTTGTCGGTTACGGTTACACTCCCTACATCGTCGAATGTAAGGAGGATGAAGACCTCATGCACTGCCATCAAAAAATGGCCGCTACCCTAGAACACTGTATCAATCAGATTCGCTCCTATCAACAGGAAGCTCGCAGCACAGGAGTGGCTAAACGTTACCCCTGGCCGATGATTATCCTCCGGTCTCCCAAGGGTTGGACAGGTCCAAAAAAGGTTGATGGTCATAAAGTGGAAGGATTCTGGCGCGCTCACCAAGTCCCCATGGGTGCCATGCACGAAAACCCGGACCACTTGAGAAAATTAGAGGAGTGGATGAAAAGCTATAACCCGGAGGAATTATTTGACTATGCCACGGGTCAATTTAAGCCGGAATTTAAAGAACTCGCTCCTATTGGTCATCGTCGCATGAGTGCTAATCCGCACGCTAATGGCGGATTGCTGCGTAAAGACCTAAAAATGCCAGATTTTCGTCAATATGCCGTAGATGTCACCCACCCGGGCCAAGTGGAAGCGGAAAACACGGGAGTGATGGGGGTATTTTTGCGGGATGTAATGCGAAATAATATGACTAATTTTCGCGTTTTTGGTCCCGATGAAACTGCTTCTAATCGTTTAGCGGCTCTCTATGAAGTGACTAAAAAAGCTTGGTTAGCTGATACCTATCCGGAGGATTTAGATGGTAGCCAATTATCTGCCGATGGTCGGGTGATGGAGATGCTGAGTGAACATACTTTAGTCGGTTGGTTAGAGGGTTATTTATTATCCGGTCGTCACGGTTTATTTCACTCCTACGAGGCTTTTGCCCACGTTATCGATTCCATGTTCAACCAACACGCTAAATGGCTCGATATCTGCAAAAATCATGTGCCTTGGCGTGCTTCTGTTTCCTCTTGGAATCTGTTATTATCCTCGGTGGTTTGGCGGCAGGATCACAATGGTTTTAGTCACCAAGACCCCGGTTTTATCGATTTAGTAACCAATAAAAGTGCCGACGTGGTGCGGGTTTATCTTCCCCCCGATGGGAATTGTTTATTAAGTGTGACTAATCACTGCCTCAAGAGCAAGGATTACACTAATATTATCGTTGCTGATAAACAGAAACACCTGCAATACTTGACCATTGAAGAAGCAATTAAACACTGCACTAAAGGTATCGGTATTTGGGATTGGGCAAGTAACGATGATGACGGAACCAATCCCGATGAACCAGATGTAATTATGGCTTGCTGTGGGGATATTATCACTAAAGAATCTTTAGCGGCCACGGCAATTCTGCGGGAGGAATTCCCTTACTTAAAAGTTCGCTTTATCAATGTGGTTGATCTGTTTAAATTACAGTCGGAAAGTGAACACCCCCATGGTTTATCGGAACGGGATTTTGATAGTTTATTTACCACTGATAAGCCAATTATCTTTAATTTCCACGGTTATCCTTGGCTGATTCATAAACTTACCTACCGTCGCAGTAATCAGGAACGTATTCATGTGCGTGGTTACAAGGAAGAAGGGAATATTAATACTCCCCTAGAATTAGCGATTCGTAACCAAGTTGATCGTTTTCATCTAGTAATTGATGTGATTGATCGCGTGCCAAAATTAGGTTCTGCTGCCGGTCATGTGAAAGAACGGATGAAAAATGCCATTATCGATAATCTCGATTATGCTTTTACCAATGGCATCGATAAGGACGAGATTACTAACTGGAAATGGCCCTATTAATTAGGCTAGAAAGTGGTTTAGGTGATGATAATTTATTAGTTTATCGATAAATTTCATCTTCCTATTCCACCTAAATAAAATATTATTTGAGTTTAATTATGGTGCAATTAATAGAGTTTGTATATAGCGGTTTTCACAGAAGTGAGTCCCGATTGAAACACTGAAATGCCTATCTATCAAGGGATTTACCATAGCAATTCAGTTTGAGATGTCAATGGGGAGAATGAGTAAGTCTAACTCATACCAATTCTCCAAAATCTGACTAAAAAAATTTTCATCCCCCCAGCATCTCCATCCCTCTTAAAAAAAGGGAAAAAGGGGGACTTAAATTCGATGATTTGATCTGTAATTTCTCTGGGCAAAAATTGCTATTAACTACCCGGAGGGGGAATTACAGGAATTTCGATACCGTCCGGCGCTAAGGGGGGAGGTGGGGGGGTTAGTTCTGGCTGATAAACAGGTTCAGGCGTACTAACTAAGGGGAGATTGTCCACCACGGGAAGACGGGGAGTAATGGGTTGCGAAAACATTGCTTGAATTGCCGCTTTTCTGGTTTCTGGAGGTTCCAAAGCTTGCTGCCAGAGACTTTCATAAAAGAAGAAAATCACCCCTAAACCCCGTTGACGAGCAGCCAATACCTTTTCTTCAATCAAGGGTAGGGCAATCGGTCGATTGCGTAAACCGGTTAAAACCCCCACACCGGTGGGGATAGTTTGCTGGGTTTCTTGAATTTCGGGACGCTCTAATTGTTTGAGAAAACTGGGCAGATCGGGACGATAAACCTGTACGATTAACTCATCGACTAATCCTTGCCGCACCCAAGCGAGCCAATCCTGTAAATGACCATTATAGGCGAATTCGTAGGGATTAGGGGCGATCGAAAGCAGTATATTCGGTTTAACTGCCTGAATTGATTCTTTGAGATTAGCCAGAAAAGCGGTGATTTTATCGGCCCGCCATTTTGTCCATTCGGGATCCCGGGGGTTAGCCGGAGGTGTTTTTTCCGTTTCCTGTTGATAAAGGGCGATAGTATAGGGATCATAGCCGAATTCATTCGGTAAACTCAGATGATCGTCGAATTGGATGCCGTTAATATCGTATTGTCCCACCACTTCCAAGACTAACTCCCGCAGAAAATTCTGCACCTCGGGACGGAAAGGATTCAACCACACCACCTCACCGGCTGCCCCCACCCAAGTGGTCCCCCCGTCGCGTTTTTGAGTTAACCAGTTCTGATGTTTTAAGGCTAATTCTGAGGTGGGAGGGGCCATAAATCCGAATTCAAACCAAGGAATGACCAATAATCCCCTGCCACGGGTTTGTTCCACCAATTCTGCCAAGATATCTTGTCCCTGCGCTCCCGTAGGCACAAAAGGCTGTATTCCTTCCCGTTTCGCGATCGCGCTAGGATAGAGAGCATAACCGGAATTCCAGACCACGGGATAGATAGCATTAAAATTAAGATTAACTAATTGCTCGATCGCCTGTTGTCGTTTATCCCTGTCCATCAGCATCGCAGTATCGTTGGTGGTAATCCAAACACCGCGAATATCGGTATCCCGACTTTGAGAGAAAGCGGTAGAAAAATAGCCTAAGAATACGACTATCAGAAAAGATGCTAAGAATAGTAGTATAGGGAACTTTTTAAGAATTTGCCGCCAAACGCTAGTCGGAATTAGAAAAGTCATTTCTTTAGGGTGAAGATTAACGGTTTTAACTGGTTATAATAACAGCTTTGCTCAACTCTTTGAGGCTAGATTGACCCAAAATATATATTTACCTATTTCTTCACTCGCGACAATTGGCCTTGAGGATAGAAATAATCAAGACGAATATCGAATTGATCTAAGGCCACTAATAACCTATTGGAAGGACGAAAAAGAAATAAGTTGGCCTGGGGAATTTCTAGGACTTCTTTTAACTTATCGGTATCGGGGTTAGTGGTAGTCAGGAAGTATTGTACATCAGCATTAAGACGATAATTAAGGGAAAGCAAATCACCTAAGTTAGTCCAGTCATTACCTTCGTCGCTGATAATAATGGCATTGGGTACAGCATTAATTTTTCTGGCAACTTCGCCATTCCAATAACTAGGAACTTTTGCCCAACTGGTTTCGGAAAGAGCATTATTAAAGTTCGATATTATACTAGCAGTTAACAAAAAAGTCAAGATAATTTTACCTAAAAATTTACCTTGATTAAGCAATTGTGACAAGAAAAAAGCCACAGTTATATAGATAGTGGGAAAGGATGCAATTAGATAACGGGTGACAGTTGATCTAGTGGTGGTCAAAATTAGATCGGGAATGACTAAAGCTAGGAAAGGTACTAGGGTTGAGGTAATCAGAAAAGTAAAAACTATCGGGTTATTGTAGCGATAAACTCGCTCAAAAGCATAGATAATTAAGATTAAAAAAATCATTCTATATATATAGGTGAAGATGTTATTAAAACCAAAATCGCTATCGCTAAATGGAGAAGTAAAAGTTAAGAGCCATAATTTACCGAACAATCCCCAATCGAGATAGTTAACGGCAGCCCAACTGGTGGAGTTAAAGGCCCTTTGAGAGTTAGTTAAAAAAACCCGTAACCAGGGTATATATAAAATTATCATTGTTAACCCAGATAACAGGAAAAATATCAAGTTATTTTTTCGCTCTGGTTTCATAAAAAGATACCAAATTATCAAGGTTGCTTGAGCAAATAAGTTGAGAATAAAAAAGAGATGGGTGTAGAGTCCGAGAGTATTAGATAAGGTATATAAAGACCAATTAACAAGAGTTCTTTTTTTGAGGCATTTTAACAGCAGTAATTGACTGATTATCGTTAACAAAACTAAAAGACTATACTGACGAGACATTTGAGCAAATATTATATCAACTGGAGACAGTGCCAATAAAATTACTGCTAAAATTGCCGTTAATTTTGATGCAAATAATTCTAGGGATAGATAGTAAATAAATGGCAGGGAGAGAAGACTAAAAACAATCGCTAAACTGCGGGAAGAAACGGGAGAAAAACCGAATATTTTTTCCCAATAGCGAGAGATAATAAAGTATAAAGGTGGGTGTTGAGGGTCTTCTTTAGCGAGAGATTTTATTGTGTCAAAAACATTGCTTTCGGGTTTCAGTTGTTGAAATTTTCCTAATTCTGTGGTAGATAAAAGACGATTTTGAAAGATAGTATCGGCGATTTCCTTTGCTTGATAACCAGTGGTTCTAATCGTGGTATAGGATTCATCATGCCAATAGATTTTTTTATCGATATTTGCCCAACGAAAAACGACACCGAGAGTTAGGATAATTACCAAAAGTATTAAGAGCCAATTGGGAGTTTTATAATTAATATTTGCTTTCATTTTAATAATTAGAGCGACTTTGTTTAAGATTGAGAAACTTGGTAAATTCTGGTTGAAAAAGTAGCTTAATTGTGTTAGTGGGACCGTTACGGTGTTTAGTAATAATTACTTCAGCCACACCTCGATCGGGACTATCGGGGTTATAATATTCATCTCGGTATAACATCATAATTAAATCCGCATCCTGTTCGATCGATCCTGACTCGCGTAAATCGGACATCATCGGTCTTTTATTATTGCGAGATTCCACAGCGCGACTTAACTGAGAAAGAGCAATTACTGGAGCATGAATTTCTCTCGCTAAACCCTTAAGACTGCGGGTAATTTTAGAAATTTCCTGAACGCGATTATCACCTCCCCCTTCCATTAATTGCAGATAATCGATTAAAACTAAGCCTATTTGTCCCTTTTTTTCCGCCTGTAAACGGCGCACTTGGGAACGCATTTGAATCACACTTAAATTGGCACTATCATCGATATATATGGGCAACTTTGATAACTTATCTAGTCCATCAAGAACCTTCTCTAAATCATTTTGTCCCAAACGGCCTGAGCGAATCCGATTACTTTCGATTTTAGCCTCATTCGATAACAAACGTTGGGCTAATTGTTCCTTAGACATCTCCAAACTAAAGACAGCCACAGGTAAATTCTGTTGAGCGATATTATAAGCAATATTAAGAGCAAAAGAAGTTTTTCCCATGGAAGGCCTCCCCGCGATAATAATTAAATCCGAGGGTTGTAAACCACTGGTCATCGCATCGAGATCATAAAATTGAGTTTCGATACCGGGTAGAGTGGTGGTCTCCTGCATCTTCTCAATTTCGTTAAAAGTTTCGATTAAAGTATCCCCCAGAAAAATTAAACCCTCCTGGGGTCGTTTTTGGGTGAGACGAAAAATCTTTTGTTCCGATTCATCGAAAACATTTTCTAATTCTAGCGTCGTATCCCTGGCTAACTCGATAATTTCTCCCCCGGTGGAAATTAACTGACGACGCATATATTTATCCATCACTAATTCAGCATAGCGATCGATGTTGGCAGCCGAGACAGTGCGCTCAATTAATTGTAACAATCGCGGCATTCCCCCGATTTCTTCCAGCAGATGATTATCCTGTAACCAACTGCTAACCGTCATTAAATCCGTCGGTTTTCCCTTCCCTTGTAAAGCAAGCGCCGCACGATAAATATCTTGATGGGTTTTCACATAGAAAGCTTCTGGAATTAAAAAATCACTGATTCTACCTAACGCTTTTGGATCTAGCAAAATACCACCTAAGATAGATTCTTCCGCTTCAATATTTTGGGGGGGGAGGGATTGATCGCTAATCATTGTCAATGCTGACTGTGCTTTATCATTAATTATAGTCATTCACCCTAATTAAATACAAATGTTCAGGTTAATGATAGGATTCAGGAGTCAGGAGACAGTATTCAGGAGATTGTTTTTATTTATTCTCCCCACATCCCACACCCCACTTCCCCACTTCCCCACACCCCTTGTAAACAGGATTTAGTATGACTTTAATGGACTCCTCGGCGCTCTCCCCGGCCGTTTACTTTATTGGTGCAGGACCCGGAGATCCGGAATTATTGACGGTAAAAGCCTATAAAATTCTCCAAAAAGCCGATGTCATCCTCTTTGCTGATTCCCTCGTCCCCCAACAGATTCTTGAGGACACCCCTAAAGATGCCGAGTTAATTCCCACCAGTAGCATCACCCTAGAAGAAATTATCCCTTTAATGATCGATCGCGTGCGTCGGGGTTTAGCGGTGGTGCGACTGCAATCGGGGGATTTAAGTCTCTATAGTGCCATCCAAGAACAAATTGAGCTTTTGACAGCAGCAGATATACCCTTTCAGCTAATCCCCGGAATTAGTGCCTTTCAAGGATTAGCGGCTAAATTGGCCCTAGAATTAACGATTCCGGAATTAGTCCAGACAATTATTCTAACCCGGGTGGAAGGAAAAGCCTCTCCCATGCCAGAAAGTGAAGAATTAGCCTCTTTAGCCGCTCATAAAGCCAGTTTATGCCTATATTTAGCCGCCCGTCATGTTGACAAAGCCCAGGAAAAACTCCTAAGATACTATCCGGCAGAGCAACGGGTGGCCGTTTGTTTCCGTCTCGGTTGGCCCGACGAAAAAATCTGGGTTGTCCCCCTGTCAGAGATGGCCAAACTAACCCATCGGGAAAATTTAACTAGAACTACCCTTTATCTCATTAGTCCCGCTTTAAACCAGATTACAGGAACTCGATCGCAACTTTATCACCCGCAACATTCCCATCTTTTCCGTCCTCATCCTTAGGTATTTTCTGGGAAGTCTATCGAAAGAAACACTGGGTTTCTACCTAAAGATAGATTTAAAGAGCGGCGATTTTGTTTAAAATCGCAGTGGGAGGTAGGGCAATTTTAAAAACGTTTAAAATTCCTCTAACAATCCATGCACAGCTGCCCGATTTGTTCGGGAATTACCCTTCGTCACCTTGTAGCTAGTCGTGCCTACTGGTATTGTCCTCACTGTCGTCAGGAGGTTCCTAACTTCCTTGATTGCTCCATTCCGGCTCTCTTGGGTTTGGTGGGTAAAATGTATTCTAAGATACATTCTTCCTAGCGAGGGGGTGGAACGAACCACAAAGACACAAAGGACACAAAGACTGATCAATCCTATGTAAGTTAAACTTATCACACAGAACCTAGAAGAGCCCCATTCCTCGCAGGGTAGATCGAGTTAGAGCGGAAAAAACAGTCTAGATTTTTAAGTTGGTAGATGGCAATAATATCTGTGGGATGTGTTAATTTTTAACACATCCCACTTTACCTGTCTAGACATCCCGAGGATTGAGATGGATCATTTCCCAAGTCACATAGGTACCGATCGGACTCCAAATCAGGTAGGGTAGGAGTAGGATGCCCGCCCAAGAAGAAACAGGGAAAACCAAGAGCGCCAGAAGACAACCCAAGAAAAAACCCGTACCTCCGATAATCGTTCCCGCTTTGAGACTGCGTAGTTTACAGGTGACGGGAGTATAGGCACTAATAGTCAATTCCACCAACAGATAAAAAGCCATCAAAAACCAGCGATTAGCCGGTTGAGCTTCCCAGACTAAATAAGCAGAAATTGCGCCACAAATATAGATAATTGTCCAGATAAGAGGGATTAATCTTTCAAAGCTTAACCAATCGGGACGACGCAAACGCGCAAACCAACGCACATCGCGAGAATTGAGTAATCCCCCAGCTAACGCTACCAAAAATCCCACGACACCGATAAGCAACCAAGAGGGAATCATGATTTTAAGCTATCCTCCGCTAATTTTGGCTTTGTAACCCGATTCAATGAGAATTTGTAGAATTTTTTGGCGATGATCTCCTTGGATCTCAATGGCATTTTCTTTCACTGTACCACCCGTTCCGCAAGCAGTTTTTAACTGTTTTAATAATTTCGTCAGAGTTTCGGTTTGGCATTGAAAACCTGTAACCATGGTAACGGTTTTTCCCGCACGACCAGAGCGGGAGGTTTGTACTCGCAAATTCTGCTGATTTGGGGGTAATTCAGGGATGGAACGCTCAAAAGCTTGAGAATTGCTTTGATCTCCAAATTCCTGATAGGCAATCCGGTTTTTTTCTTTTGATTTACTCATATAGCAATTATCATACTGGGTTTGGGGTTTGGGGGTTTTTCAGTAAACAGTAAACAGTAATCAGTGAACTGAAAACCAGCATCTGATAACTGATAACTGATTCAAAGCTGACTGCTGATAGCTCTTAATTGGTTGGACTGGCAGCGCATTTGATTAAGTTCAGCTGCCGACATTCGATCGAGATGACCTAAAATCATATTAACTCGACCTTGGGATTTTAATTTTTCTCGATGTCGTGCCAAAAAATCCCAGTAAAGAAAGTTAAAAGGACAGGCTAAATCCCCGACTCGTTCATTTTTTTTATACAGACAACCCCGACAATAATCACTCATTTTATCAATATAGTTGGCCGAGGAAGCGTAGGGTTTAGAAGCGAGAATTCCCCCATCGGCAAATTGTCCCATTCCCAGTACATTAGTCTGCATTACCCAATCGTAGGCATCGATAAAAACACTATGAAACCAGTTTTCAATCTCTTGGGGAGAGCAACCAAAAATTAAGGCAAAATTGCTCAAAATCATTAATCTTTGAATATGATGGGCATAACCAGTATTTTCCACCTGTGATAATACTTGTTTGAGGCAATTCATCTCGGTTTGGTTACTATCCCAAAAGAAAGCCGGTAAGGGTTGTTGATGTTCAAACCAATTATGATTAGCGTAATCTTCTCCCAAATAATGATAAATACCCTGCATATATTCCCGCCATCCCAACACCTGACGGATAAATCCTTCGATGCTATTTAGGGCTAAATTATCTTTTTTATAGGCAATTTCTGCCCCTTGAATCACTTCCAACGGCGTTAGTAATCCTAGATTAAGATAGGGAGATAATAGGGAATGCCAGAGGGTTTCTTCTCCCGTTACCATCGCATCTTGGTAGGGTCCAAAGTTGGGCAGACAATTAGTAATAAAATGCTCCAAAACCTGTAAAGCTTGTCTGCGGTTTACTGCCCAGGGAAAAGGTTTGATTTTTCCATATTTAGGAATATCTAAAGCTTCCACATCAGCGATAACCTGAAGGGTAATTTCATCGGGTTCAAACCAAAGAGGAGCAGCAGTTTTTAATCCATCCTTGGGCGGTTTGCGGTTTTGTTTATCAAAGTTCCATTGTCCTCCTATGGGTTGATTATCCTCGATTAAAATCTGCCATTTTTTGCGACTTTCTCGATAGAAATCCTCTAGTAATAGTCTTTTACGAGATTTAGCCCAATTATTAAAATCTGTCCTAGTCCAGAGAAAGTGATTATTATCA
This sequence comes from Microcystis protocystis FBCC-A270, assembly GCF_050500235.1. Taxonomy (NCBI): domain Bacteria; kingdom Bacillati; phylum Cyanobacteriota; class Cyanophyceae; order Chroococcales; family Microcystaceae; genus Microcystis; species Microcystis protocystis. Next base: position 1,796,653 of record NZ_CP191407.1, on the reverse strand, counting down.
ATTAGGGTTATAACACAGTCTAAATTAAGATTTTTGATTAATCTAAGAAAAGGTAAATCATTAGGCATCATAATCTGTAATTCTTTAATACCTAATCGTTTAATCCAAGCAGATAAAATCGGCTCAAAATCTTCAGTAACTTCGTAGGTTACAGACCATCCTAAAGTTTTTAATTCTTCGGCAAAATGACGCATCGCCGACCAGATTAAAACTAATTTTTGCTGATGATAGGGTCTTTGTCGAATATGATTGTGGGATTCAATTAAAATAACCGGCGTTTCCTGTGCATAGGCTTGACGATTAGCTAAGGCCGCTTGTCCTGTCCATAATTGATCACCTAAAATCCAAATACCAATGGTCATAATTATTTCATTGCCTCGACTATTCCCCCGTATTTTTTAGCCATAATATCCGCCATTTCCCGAGCAGAAAATTTACTGGCTTTGTCGATGCTGGGGGTAAATGTCCCCGTAGGGGTTAAATAATGGGTAAATACCCCGACTTTTTTGCTAATAATCCACATATTTCTTGAAGTCAAAAATCAAAAAGGGGATGGGAAGTGGGGTGTGGGGTGTGGGGTGTTTTCTCAGTGAACTGATAACTGATAACTGATAACTGATTAGGTTTTTGTCCTGAGACTTTGGGCGCTTAGATAAAGTTTCGTCCATTCTTTGACCACTTGCGTGCGTTTACAGTTTAATTCGCCAGCGATTTCCTCAAGGGTTTTACCCGCTTTTAAGCCATCGATAACGCTTTTACCCGTGGGAGACAGGCCAGCATAGTAACTTTGCCATTGACTGAGAGTTAAGCCAAAATTATGCTCTTTCGGGCTGATTTCTAACCATTCAGCGATTAATTCTGTCCCTTCCTTGAGGGCAAAAACCTTAATCGCATGATAGCCAACTTTTTCCCGGAGACGATAAATCCGTTGGACGGGAATATTCATCGCCAAGGCGATCTCATCTTGGCTTTCGCCTCCTAGATAGAGGTTAAACCAAGTCACCGCCTCCCGACTAACATTTTCCCCTAGATACTTGGCAAAACTCTCTTGAACTTTTGCCCGTTGAATTTGCGCTTCTTGGGAAGTGCGTTGATCTTCGTAGGTAGCGATCGCATTTTGATCCAGTAAACTTAAGCTAGTTTCCCCCTCATCGCCACTAATTTCATCGGAGAGAATCCGGATCATTTCTTGCTGCGGCACGTTAGTAATACCGCTTCTCGATTGACGACGGAGATAATTAACAAAACGATAGGCTAACAGGGGTTGATTGCGGATCGGACGCAGAGCGTATTCCTCTAGGGTGGCTAACAGCAGCTGATCACGAGTAGCTTGATCGTTGGTACAACGAGCGATCCATGCTAACTGGGATTGCAGATAGCGATCGCTATTTAACATTTCTTGAATAATTTCTTGCAAGACATCGGCCACCGCTTGCCGACGATCGCGACTTAAGGAAACCCAAGTGCGAATTTTTTGCCGGAGAGTGACACAAGCACCGAGACGATCGATCAGGTTACGATAGGCGCGGGTGGGACTAACTTTGAGATAGCGTTGCCGTAAAATTTGCCAAAGATAGACTAATCCCCGTTTAGCGATTTCTAAATCTCTCTCATCTAAATTTTCCCAACGTTGGCTATCTTCACCGAGTAACCAATTGATAATGGTATCCCGTTGGCGATCGGTTAAGGAATCCTCTGTTTGAGAGAGGCGATCTTGCCATTGTTGCCTTAACTCGTCGATTATTGTCGTCATCGAAAAATTGAGTTCCAAACCCCGTCTTTTTAGGACGGCTTTAGTTTGAATATTAGCGCATTTACACGATATATGCTAAAACCTGAGCCATGGAGAAAGCCGATCGCACCGATTTTACCCAACACCCGACTAGAACGAACTAATCAATTAAGTCTTTGGCCAGATAATGATTTAGTCGATTTATGCCCCCCGATCAAACCATACCAAGTAACGAAGAGCCACCCTAAAGCAAGCCCTGCAAACCTCGAACTCGGCAATCTAACATCCGAAATGGGATTTCCTCCTTTGGCAACGTTTGGAACTGGATGTGAAGAATAGAATCCTCGGATTAGAGTACAATCATCGCATCGGCTCAAATCGGATCGAGGGAAAGTTCCGATGGTTTGAGTTTCGCCATCATGACAGTCTCTTTCAGCAGCCAACTGGCGAAGTTGCCTGAGAAATGTTCGGCGAGGAATCGGCAAGTGTTATATAAGAAGCGAATTAGAACACAATCTTCGGTGTAAGGACTTGATCGCTTAGGGGGTGATGGAATATTATAAGGATAGGTTTTTTCAGTGAGCCATTCATGCGGATGCGGAGGTTAAGTCCTTAATTTTGATTACGGTTCGACCGAACGCTCAGTAACGTTCTTCTCGGCGATTTGTGACAAAGGGTATTGTGAACAGTTTCTTGGGTAACTAAGCCATGAAAGCCTTGTCCAGACTCCATTTGAAAAGCTATAGATCACAAGAAACCCAAGAAAGCTAAATTGATTCGCATCTGGCTTAAATATGAAAAAAACACTAAGATTACTGACTATTTTATTCATCTTCATACTGTCGCTAGTTATAACTGCGTACCCTGCTTTTGGACAACTAAAGGAAGGTAATTTAATTTGGACGACGAAAAAAGAAGACATATTTTATATTTTAAGAAGTAATAACACTGAACCATCTATATTTCTTGATATTCCAAAAACATTTAATATTGAGGAGAAATATGAGACAGGAATCAATCTGGTTAGTAGTGGGAAATCTATTTTTTGGCTGGATTATGATTATGAGTTTAAAGAAGGTAATGACAATAACATTTCCATGTATGTTTATAAGATGGACATTGATAGTTCTAAACCATCTGTTGTTGTTGATCTTTCTCAAAAAGCCGGGTCTCAAATAGTACGATGGCTTCCTAGTTCTTTAACGACAGACGGGAAGTTTCTTTTTTGGTTAGGACAAAATTTAGAGGGAAAGCCTTTTATTTATAGATCAGATATCAACGGGGATAATTTTTCCATGCTTTTTGAATTTCCCTATGAATCTACAACATTTAAACCTCAGATAAAACATTTAACAACAGATGGAAAATTTATTTATACACATATTGACGGCAATCTTCGTAATCAATCTGGCGGCTTCGGGAAGCCAACCGAACTTCTATTAAAAATAGAAATAAGCAATCCCGTTTTATTAGCCATTGATGCACTGTCGATTTTACGAAACTGGACAGGTGAAGGAGTTTTGTCCATTAATAATTATGAGGATACTTTATTAACAGATGGTAAGTTTTTATACTTTACTATTGGTTTACTTAATCCTAATTATGGCGACGGAATTGTTCGTTCTGATTTTGATGGACAAAATCCATCAATGATTGCTGAGCCTAAATATGGGACTGGTGTAACCAGTATGACTAATAATAAGAATTCACTTTTTTGGGTATTGCGATATTCTAAATTTTTCCAAATTAATCAATCAGCTTTTGATGGCTCATCAAAGTCTGTTTTAATTGAGGTTCCTGTTGAGGATAGTCTCTCTCATCATAGAAGTTATAACATACCATCAAGTATTGCTTTTGTATCGAATAATTATCTAAGCTCACAACTAATAATGGGAGTCGTCATTTTCTTGATAAGTTTGGCAATAATCTTAGGTTTATTATGGATTTTCTCAAAAAACCTATCAAACTCTGACATAAAACAGGAGGCTGAATCAGAAGCTTAAAGCAATCTAATTCGTTATCTGTTAACAATTTTTTTTCTAATTGAATAATCCAGAATCATTTGTAAAAGAGACTATGAAAGACGTATTTATTTGTCATACCAGTGAAGACAAACTCCTGATTGTGGAACCTTTAGTTTCAGGCTTAGAAAAAGCTGACATTACTTTTTGGTATGATCGGGCTGAAATTAAATGGGGAGATAGTATTACAGCCAAAGTAAATGAGGGTTTAAGAATCTCTCGTTTTGTGATCGTTGTCTTGAGCGAAGCTTTTCTAAACAAAAATTTTCCTAAGCGAGAGCTTTTTGCCGTCCTCAATCAGGAAATTTATTCCGACCAAACTAAGGTACTTCCCTTATTTTCAGATAATAAACAAAAACAAAAGGTATTAGAAAGTTTACCGTTACTCAATGATAAACTATACCAAACTTGGAACGGCAATGCAGATACAATTATTGAAGCTCTTTTACCTCACTTGTCAGAAAAAACAACGCTTAAATTTAAAGATCAAAAAAGCGTAAATGATTTTTTAAACAGAGATAAGTTGATTTCTGATAAAGGGGTTAGCTATAGCAAACTTCGCCAACTCCTAGAAGCACAAAGTTGGCTAGAAGCTGATCAGGAAACGATCAGGCTTCTTTATAAAGCTACCGATAAACCAGAATTTACATCAACCTCTCATTTTTCTGTTGTAAAAATTCCCAATGAGGCCTTATCATCAACTGAACTTAAAAGAATATCTGATAATGACTTAATTATTCTTGATAATCTTTGGAAAAAGTATAGCCACAACAAATTTGGTTTGTCCACTCAAGCTCGTATCTATGAACAAGAAGGGGAAGATTACTATGCTTTTGCGAATCGTGTCGGATGGCGAAAAAATGGACGGTGGTTAGGTTACAATGATCTGACTTGGCATTTGGACGCTCCAATCGGTCATTTACCTTGGCTACAGGGGAAAAAAGCATATCCCACAGAAAAGCAAATGAGAGACTTCCATTTTAGTGCTTGGACATTGAATTTAGGTGACAAACATTTTGCCGAAGATACTTTTATTTCAGTTCTCCAGCAAAAAGTAATCAGTATTCCTTTATTACAATTTTAAATTATGTCTCAAAAAATACCTAATTACCTTCGAGCGATCGCCAAATCTCTTGCTTCCGTAGTAGGCCCATTTGGAGTTCCTGTTGAGTTTGTCTTGAGTCTTTATGATGATCAAATAGAGAACTCCCGTGAGGCCAAACTAGATGCAATGATTGCCGAAGGTCAAAGCCTTACTCGTAAGTCTCTTGATGCTATCTTTGAGACAAAAACTGAAATAAAAGAATTACGAGAACAATTTATTTTAGGAATACAATTTTGTTTTACTATTCTTATGCAAAATCAAGAATTATTGCAAAATTCTGAAAATTTTGAAGATAAGTTTTCACTTTTACTTGATCGACAAAAGGAAAAACTTGAGGAAGCTGGTTTTTTGACCAAAGATGTTTTGGTAAAGGAATTGTCAGAACTTTACGGAGCAGATAGCGAACTATTTAAAGCAACTGTTGGGTCAGCAGGGTTTCCTTTAGCAACAATTCCTCAAAATCAAGCACCCAAAGTTATTGTCTTTCAATTTATTAATCGTTGTTATACTTTGAAACTTAACGATCAGTTTAAAATATTTAAAGCACTACATAAAGAAAATCCAAATAGTAAAGTTTTGCAATTGGTGAGTGCTTTGCTACAAGAAAAATCCTCAAACCAAATATAGCAGTTAAACATTTAATTTATGAATACTCCTTTTGAATCTTATTTAGGCTCTCTCAAAAATCAAATTATTAGAGATTTAATTTCTCTCTATGAATCTAACCCTTCTCTTTTTATTGCTATCATTTGGGAAGGGGGATTTTCTACAGCAAATTTGAGGAATGAACAAACTTTACGGATTATCATTCAAGACTTTATTTGTCAATGTAATTCTCTTAATATTCTGCAATTACGACAAGTATTCACCAAATTATGTGAAGAAAATCCAGGCTGTGAATCACTAAGAAAAGCGAGGAATTCACTTTATCAAAACTTTGATTACGTCAATAGCAACGAAGATTGCATCACTAAATACTTAGTAAAAGTCAAACCAAAACTTATCAGTCAAGGTTGCTCATCCATTTACAATGATATTATCTATGATGGCAAAGTTTTTAAACAAGTAGCTAAGGCAGCTAGTTTTAAAACATCAATTGGTGGTCTGCCAATGAGAGGAGAAGCTTTTTTTATCTTTTCCTATTTTTCTTCTGTTAATGATAACTCATTAAGAGAGTTTGCAACGAATTGTTTCAATTACGCCAAAAAAAACTCTAACTTTTCTAGTATTTTACAAACTGTTTTTAACTTGAAGATACCTACAAATATTTGTTTTTCTATCTCTATGACAAACTTCATAGATGAGAAAACAAAACAACAAATTACAGAGACAAATCCCTTTGAAGAAACGGTAGATCTTCTATGGTATATTGTACCAATTGTTTACACTCTTAATGAAAAGCAAGTTTATTTTTACGAAGAAGTGTTAGAGTCTAAACCTTGGGAGTTTTTCAGAGGTGAAATAGTATGGAAAGAACTCAGGAAAATTATCAAACAAACTTTAAGTGACTGAGATAAACAGTTAAACCATAATCAGGTAGAGAACTGGAGTTTCACTGGCACGATGGCCTCCAGTAAACTTATTGAGAACTTGATAACGTTTTATTATAAAATTCGGCCTTAACATTATCATTAAATTCAGGACTTTCTAGATAAGAACTAACTTCAATTACCCCAACTTTATTAATACTTTGTGGAACGTTTTCAAAAGTAATAATAACCTCAATAGGAGTATCTTTAATCAAAATATTGTCGGCTTGATAAGTGCCAGAATTACTGCCAAAATCCACTTTGGTTGCAATTAGTTCTTTGCCATCCTCAATGATTCGACTTCTATTGTTAGAATTATAATTTCCGTGTATATAGAGCTTGTTTTTATCTTGTGTACTTGTCACCAAAAGAGAACACTTAATATTTTGAAGTGTTGAAGAAATTGCTGATCTTTGGCATTCTTTGAACTGAAAAATTAAAGATTGGACTTTAACAATCTTATCCGTATTAAAAGAAGACGGCTCTGACACAGTTTCATTATCAGGTGCGAATGAAGCCGAGGGACTGGGTACATTTGAACCTTTTAAAGATTGATTTTCATCTTCAAGCTCTTTTATTTTTCTTTGCAAATCTTTGTTTTCCGACTCAAGTGTATTTAATTTTTCTGATAACTGAACTAAATCGGAATTGCTAGATTGCTGAAAAAAACTGGAAATCCATTCCTTAAATTTATAGCCGCCAAAAGCAGATAAGGGAATAGTTAAAACTAATAAAACAGAAGCAAATATTAGGTAATTTTTTCTTTGTTGTTTTTTAAATTCTTTATTCACTTGTCTGCGAACCTCCTCAATGTCATTATCCATTAATAAGTCAGATAATCCTAGTTCTTGAAGACTCTCTTTAACAGCATCAAGAGTGATAACCTCTTGATTATACTGTTTTCTATAGGAAAGTCGTTCAATCAATTTTTTAAACTCATCATCACTTAAACCATCCTTCAAAACCATAAGTTTTACCCTAAATTGTAATAAAAATAAATGTCCGTCATTATTTTGTATAACACTTTCTACGGTAACGATATGGGTCAACTTTCTGTATATCCATCTATTTTAGTGCAATCGCAAGAAAAATTTCCCCATATCATACCCAAAAGCGTGTTAGCCATAGCACATTGCCAAAAACCTTGTTTAACTAAATTCCTGACAATAGGCTGAAATAACACGAGTTTTCTGGTGTTATAACAACTATTCTTCAATCTGACCGCACCTCTTGACAAAAATTTACAATTATTCGACCCTTAGCGATCGCTATCGGTAGATAGAATGTGCGTGGTGCGTTACCCAAAATCGATCGGTGGAGCAGTAGGACTTGCATTAGGGAACGCACCCTACGGCTGCAATTCAGAGAGTTGATTTTCATTGGATGCCAAGCAAACAGTCTTCAAGGCCCGCACACCGGCATTTGCAATTTCTTGTGGTACTGGTTTTAGTTCCATAGATAGGTCTTCTTAAAAATACTTAATAGGGTGGGTTTTCTATACCACTACAATCGTAGCACAAAGCCGTCCTAAAAGGACGGGGTTTTAAACCCAAATTTTCGATAACCTTCATTATTAATAAATCCCGAAAATATTGCCCTTAATTAGCTTTAACTTTCTGCCCGATTGTATCGGCAGTGGTAGTGGAAACCATGGCCGCCATAACTTGTTCCGGGGAAACCGTAAAAGGCAGACGATGAATGTCCGAATTAGGCTGACAGGCAATTGCGGCCGCGTGGCGCAACTGGGCAAGGGAAACATCTTTTAATCCTAAATCCTCTAGGGATTTCGGTAAACCAATTTGTTCATAAAACTGGATTAGTTGCCCCCGGGCCGATACTGCTAATTGATTACCCAAAACTATTTCTTCTAGACGCAATTGGGCGAGAATTCCGTAGGCGACTTTTTCCCCGTGGAGCGCGTGATGGCAAGCGGGAATATGGGTTAAACCATTATGAATTGCATGGGCGGCCACGGTACGACAATTAGCGCCCCCTAAACCACCAATTACTCCGGCTAATAAAACGGTGGCATCTACCACCTGTTTCCAGTCCTCCCCGCCGATATTTTCCAGGGCTGCTGGGGATTTTTGGAAAAGAATATCCCGCAAAACCCGGGCCTGTTGGACAGCGGCAATGATCAGGGTTTCTGTGGAATGACCGCTACTGACGGAAGCTTCGTACCATTTAGCGATCGCATCGCCAATACCGGCGATTAAGGTTCTTTTCGGGGCAGTTTGGATAATACCGTAATCGAGAATTAATAAATCCGGACAACGGGCTAGGGACAGATCGTAAAGAAACGCCCCCGCGTCGGAATAGACGTTAGATAGGGCTGTCCAAGCGGCACAAGTGGCGGCGGAGGTGGGAATCGTGGCGATCGGCAAATGGCACTGATGGGCGAGTAATTTGGCCGTATCGAGGGCCTTGCCGCCACCCACACCGATGATAAAATCTGCCTCATGACTCTTGACAGATGCCTTTAAATATGCTAAGGAATTTTCCGAACAATCGGGGGCGTAACTGTGATAGCTGGGGGTGAGATTTTTCAGGGGAGATGACAAAAAAGCTAAATTGCAATCGCCGCCCACCACCAGGGGACGTTTGCCCAAATCCGCTAACTTGCCGGTGGATTCTTCTAGGGCATTGTCACCCCGAATCACTTGTGCGGGGGCGATTAACAGGGGCAAAACAGCGACAGCATTGGACATTTTTTGACAACCTCAAGGATTATTGGCTAATTTTAGCGAAACTTTCGGGAAAAAGCTGTAGTTCAGGAGTATTATCCCCCGGGGCGGAGAAGGATTTTTTAATCTGTCCCAGGTACAAAGGAGCGGATAAACCGGGCTGAGGGTGAACCAGAGTGCGAGCGCTAATGATAAATTGATTATTACCGCCAGCACCGGCGCGACCGGAGGAAAACAAGTCACTAGCGGCTTGTTTTAGGGTTGCTTCCACCTGCTCGGGAGTAACAGTATTGGGCAGGGAGATAACAGCTTGATTAGCTCCGTTATCATAGACAAGGGAGAATCTCACCGCTCCAGGAATTTCGGTACGGGTAAATAATCCTAACCCAAGACCGAAAATCCCCACCGTCAACACAGCCATAAAGCTAGTGATACCGACGAGACGAAAGCGGATTCCCCAACCGACGAGAAAAGCGATAATCGTAAGTACCAAAAAAACCAGCGTGGCAATACCAGACCATTGGGTGTATTTGGCGAAGTTCAGGGGAATGTCCATATTTTCTATAATACTAATTCTATGAAAACGGTTAGCATAAACCATTGTACCTATCCTGTTGTCGAAACTTTCCATTCCGTGCAGGGCGAGGGCTTTTGGACGGGAAGCAATGCTTTTTTCCTCCGTTTGGGAGGTTGCGATGTCTATTGTCCTTGGTGCGACCAAAAAGAGTCTTGGAATGCCCACCGTTATCCCCAAAAATCCCTGGGGGAATTGGTTGAGATGGCAAAAGGGGCTAACCCCGCTATGGTGGTGATTACCGGGGGTGAACCTTTGATGCACAATCTTGATCCTTTGACCAAGGAATTAAAAAATCAGGGTTTACGGGTACATTTAGAAACTTCTGGCGCTCATCCTTTTACTGGGGTTTTCGATTGGGTGACTTTTTCTCCTAAAACTTATAAAATGCCCGATCCTAGTATTTATGCACAGGTGAATGAGTTAAAAATTGTCGTGGCTCATCCAGAGGATTTAGACTGGGCAGCTATGCAGGAAAGTAAGTTATCGGAAGGGGTGATTAAATATCTACAACCCGAATGGAATACAGCAGAAAGCAAAGAGTTAGTCTTTAATTATGTTCTTCGGCATCCCCAATGGCGTCTCAGTCTCCAAACCCATAAGTTTTTAGGAGTCCGCTAACTGATAACTGATAACTGATAACTGATAACTCAGGTTAACTAACTATTTTTCGCCTCTAATTTGGTCAAACGACTTTTAAGTTCCTGATTTTCCTGTTTCATTTTTTCTAATTCCTCGCGAATTTCCTGAATTGCTTTGTCGGAACCTAATTTTTTCTGGACTTTTTGTACTGCTTCCTCCGCTACACGACGAACGCGACCATCGGGAGTTCGATCGCTCAAAGCTTGTAAAATAGCGATAGCTTTGGCATTTTCTATCTGTCCTAAAGCGTTACACACTGCCACTTGTGTCAAGAAAAAAGTTTCCTTGGCAATGGTTTCTAAACGTTCCAAAATTACGGTTAATTTGTCGGTGGTTTGTCCGGAAGAAATCGCTCCTAGGGCGCGGATAGCGCCTAATCTCAGGGGTTGAGGTGTGCCTAAAGCCGTGTAGGTCAAAATTGACTCCAAAGCCGCCGGCGAGGTTTTTAACTGGCTTAAACCGCCAATTGCACCCGCTCTTACTACCTCATTCCACCCCTTTCTTGACTGTAAAATATGATTGAGCAGGTCAATAATTTCCCCTTCTTGATTTTGCAATTGTCCCACGGCCATGGAGCCTAATCCTCGCGCTGTGGCCGCTTCCACATAATAACTAGCATCTCCAGTTTCTAATCGGGATTTAAGCGCGTTATAACTATCTAAGGTTTTAATTTCACTTAATCCCTCGACAACTGCCCGACGTACTTGGGCTTTTTCGTCGTTTAAACCTTTAATTAAAGCAGTAACTGCCTGATCTAAACCAAGAGTTGCTAACTGTTTGGCAACCTCCACACGCACCCCCCAAAAAGGCTCATTTTCTAGGGATGTCCCTAAAGCTTCGATCGCTTCTAAACTGCCTTTTTTAGCAATGGCCGTCGCTGCATAGATACGGGAAATTGGATCGGGATCCTGTTGTAATTGCGCTTTTAATTCGCCTATGGGATACTCAAGAGTGACGGTTTTGAGGAAATTATTACCCCGATCGAACTTGACAAAATCGGGCTTTTGTGCTAGGGTAAAATAGAAACTTTGTTCTTTTTGGTGAATCCGCAGATTGTAGGTAATATCCTCAGAGTTGAGATAGGCAAAAGCGACGGGAATTTTCAAGTCGAATAGTTCCTTTTCGTCCTGGGTTTGGGTGACAGTTAATTGGGCTAAATTATTCTGATTGTCCCAACTGTAGGCCACCTTATAATCGGGATGACCACCGCGATAAACGTACTGATCAAAGAGGAATAATAAATTGTACCCGGTCGCTTTTTCGATCGCCCGTAATAAGTCCACGGTTTCTACGGTTTTATGGGCATTATCCCGCACAAAAGTATGAATCGCTTTTTCGAATAAATCTTCCCCTAAAATAGAGCGGATCATGTGATAAACACAAGCAGCTTTTTCGTAGAGATGACAATCATAAAGTTCGATCGCTTCTCGATAAACATGAGTAACAATCGGACGACGATAGCGGGAAGTATCTTCTTCTAAATAACTTCTTGCTTCCCCTAATAAATAATAACTAGCATCAGCTTTTCCGTATTCCGATTCTGTCCATAAAACCTCAGAATAGGAAGCCATTCCCTCTTTAATCCAAGCGTGAGACCAGTGTTTAATCACCACTAAATCACCGAACCATTGATGAGCTAATTCATGGGCAACTAAGCTTTCTGTCCAAGTATGATCGATGCTGGCTCTTTGATCAATTAAACAGCGATCGGTTAAAATTGTGGTGGAAGTATTTTCCATCCCACCAAAAATAAAATCATCTACACAAACTTGCGCGTATTTGGGATAGGGATAGGGATAACCAAACTTTTGGCTAAAAAACTCGATCATGCGGGTAGTTTTACCCATACTTCTTTGTCCCTCTTCTTCCCGTCCTTTTTCCACATAATAAGTGACAGGAACACCATTCCATGAGTCGCATAATTCGGCAAAATCTCCCACCGCAAGAGTCATTAAATAGGTAGGATGAATTTGCTTTTGTGACCAGTGATAAATTCTGTCTTCACCAACGGGTTCCACTGAGATTAATTCCCCGTTAGAAACAGCCATATAGGGTTGGGGAATTTTAACCCGAATTTCAGAAGTGACTAATTGGCCAGGGTAATCAAAACAGGGAAACCAAAAGCGAGAATCTTCCTCTTCTCCCTGGGTCCAAACTTGCATCGGTTTATCGGGATAGTATTCGTCGGGTCTGATAAAATATAATCCACGTTGCGGTTGCTTAACCTGATAGTTAATCGTCAGGATAATCGGTTTATCGGTGGTGGGTTGTAGCAGATGAATGGTCAGAAGAGAACGATCATAGTCAAAGGGTTGACTGATACCTTCAATGAACACAGAATTAATATTTAGATCCACCGCATCCAGAGTTAAACTGCTAATTCCCTGACGAATGGGGGTGAGGGTAATCTGACAGCTGCCCTGAAAACTTTGTCGGGGAATATCAATAATTAAATCGAGAAAAATATGATTAACTTGTCCGGGTCGATCGGGGTTATAATGGGGTTTAGCCCCGGGTAATTCAAAGGGTTGACGCTGATTATTTTCCGTGTCGATGGTGAGATGAGACATATTAGCCCTAACTTGCTGATTTTTGTCCGGTAAACTTAAATTAACACGATCGGTCGTCCCTTTCCTTGCTAACAATAATCCCACCCCTATGAATCTCCCCTCCTTTCTCTGGTTATGGAAAATTGCCGCTTGGTCGATGGGATTTACCCTCTTTGCCTATTTTTTACTGGCAGTTTCGGGGGTAAACATGGGTTATCGACGACTTGCGGGCCAATCTCGACCGAAATGGTTAAGACCCTTTCATCTCCTCAGCGGCCTGATCATGGTTGCTTTGGTCTTAATTCTGCTGGGAATCGGATTAGTGGGAACAATCGGTCATTATGGCAGTTTAGGCCACTCTTCCCACCTGATAGCGGGTTTATCGGTGGTTTTTCTGGTTTTTGTTTCGGCAATTAGCGGCCTGAACATTACAACTCGTCCACCTCTAGCGCGGTCTCTCCACATCGGCACTAATCTTTTATTGTTTCTGGGTTTTCTTTTTGTTACCCTAACAGGATGGGATGTGGTCCAAAAATATCTACAATAAAAATAGTCGGCGATCGAGTGGAGACTGTTTGATCAAGAAAAACTAGCCATCTCATCCCGAAAAATCGCTTTTTAGTGACAGAATACTCACCCCCAAATCATTATGCAAACCGTCGAATCACAAGCTATTAACACGATGTCAGTGCCAAAAAAAGGGCTACCGGTAACAATTATTACTGGGTTTCTTGGTAGTGGTAAGACTACTCTCCTCAATCATATTCTCAGCAATCAACAGGGATTAAAAACTGCTGTTCTTGTCAATGAATTCGGTGAAATCGGTATCGATAACGAACTGATTATCAGCAGTGATGACAGCATGGTAGAATTAAATAATGGCTGTATTTGCTGCACGATTAACGAGGATTTAATTCAAGCAGTTTATAAAATTCTCGAACGTCCCGAAAAAATCGATTATTTAGTCGTAGAAACCACGGGATTGGCCGATCCTTTACCGGTAGCTTTAACCTTTTTAGGGACGGAATTACGGGAAATGACCCGTTTAGATTCCATTGTCACTATGGTGGATTGTGCCAATTTTAGTCTTGATTTATTCAACTCGCAAGCGGCCTTAAGTCAAATCACCTACGGTGATATTATTGTTCTCAATAAAACCGATCTAGTGGATGAAGCGGATGTGGATTCTTTAGAAATAAGAATCCGGGACATGAAGGAAGGAGCGAGAATTCTTCGTACTAGCAAAAGTCAAGTCCCTTTACCCTTAATTCTCAGCGTCGGACTATTTGAATCGGATAAATATTTCGACACAGAAGAAGAACACCACGACCATGATCACCACGACCACGATCACGAGCATTGCGATCATGATCACGACCATGATCACCACCACGATCACGATCATGATCATCACGACCATTCCAATCATTTAGAGGTGGATGGATTTACTTCTATTTCCTTTGCTAGTGACCAACCTTTTTCGATTCGGAAGTTCCAATATTTCCTCGATAATCAGTTACCAGAAAGCGTTTTCCGCGCTAAGGGTATTATCTGGTTTGATGAAAGTCCTAAACGTCATATTTTCCACCTCAGTGGTAAGCGTTTCACTCTCGAAGATGACGAATGGAAAGGTACTCCCAAAAATCAGCTAGTTCTTATCGGTCAAAATCTCGATCATGAAACCCTAAAAGAACAGATTAACAATTGTCTCAGTTTACCTGCTGTCAATCGCGGTAAAGGATTTGGGAAATAAACCCCGCTTTGTAAATCTACTAAGTTGGGATTTTTAAGGGGAAACTCTCTGCTAAAGTCGGGCGTTACTTTCGATTTTTTCCCTCAATCCAAGCTTTTGGGGGTTCTACCCCCCAAACCCCCCGTTGGGGGCGTGGCGCCGCCCCCAAACCCCCCGCGCATTAGCTTTTCGGTGGGATGCTTACAGGCAGCTGCTGATCTATTTGTCATCATCTAAAAGTCACCGATAATTGCTGATTGTCGGTATTTCTGCCTTCCTAACTCCTGACTCTAAGGACAATTTTTTGATTTTTACAAGAGGTCTATTGACCTTCTTGAGGTACTTTTCCTCCTAAAGATTCCACGATCGAGCGAGTATTTTCCCTGAGCATTTTTACATAACTATCCCCTCTAGTACCCACCGCACCGATCGAATCAGAATATAATTGTTGTGGTGCTAATTTCACCCCCGCTTCTTCGGCTACAGTGGTAATTAAAGCGGGATTAATAGTCGTCTCGGCAAAGATAGCAGCAACCTTGAGATTTTTAATAGCATCGGCTAAATTTTTCACCGTTTGGGCGCTTGGTTGTTCTTCGGTACTAATACCAATTAAAGTTCCCGATACTTTTAAACCATAGGCATGAGCATAATACTGAAAAGCGTCATGAGTGGTGACTAATTGTCTTTGGGAAGGGGGGATAGTTTCAATAGCCACAGTAATCCAGCGATCAAGATTTTCTAATTCTGCGATTAATTGGGCGGCATTTTGGGTAAAAATCTCTTTATCTTCGGGACTTAATTCAATCAATTGATCTCGGATTTTTTCCACCATGATTATACCATTTTTTGCTGAACCCCAAACGTGGGGATCGGGGACTTTCTGCCCCTCTTTTTCCAATTGTAAAGGCTTGATTGCTTCTCCCACAGCCACTTTTTTAGCTTTAATTCCCGTAGAATTGATCATTTTAATTAACCCCGGTTCGAGATTATAACCGTTATAGAGAATTAAATCGGCTTTTTCTAAAGCCACACTATCGGCGGGAACTGGTTCATAAACGTGGGGATCATCCCCGGGTTTTAAAATGTCTTGATGGTCAATTTCTTCACCGCCCACTCGTGCGGTTAAATCGGCGATAATTGTGCTAGTGGAGATTACCTTGGGTTTTTGGTTATCAGTAGTATTAACCGAGGCATGACAAGCAACCAATACCAAAAATAAACAGGATAAAATTAGTTTTTTCATCGAGAAATAGAGATGAGGGTTTAGGGGTTAGAGATGAGGGTAAATGGCATTGATATCTATCTTGATTTTTTTCCTGACTAAAGACTCCTTTTACCATTAAAATAGAGAATAGAGAAGGTGTAAATTGAAGAGATATGGATAACCAAGCCCCGATTAAACTACCGAAAACCAGCGAATCCGACCACCTCAAGCGCATTCGTCACACCACCTCCCATGTTATGGCCATGGCGGTGCAGAAATTATTCCCGAAAGCCCAAGTTACTATCGGGCCTTGGACTGAAACCGGATTTTACTACGATTTTGATGTGCCGGAACCTTTTACCGATAAGGATCTCAAGGACATCAAAAAAGAGATGGTCAAAATTATCAATAAAAAACTGCCGGTGATTCGCGAGCAAGTTTCTCGGGAAGAGGCGGAAAAGCGCATTAAAGCGATTAATGAACCCTATAAGCTGGAAATTCTGGCGGGAATTCAAGAACCCATCACCCTTTATCATCTTGGTGACGCTTGGTGGGATTTGTGCGCCGGTCCGCACCTAAGTAATACAAGTGAACTAGACCCGAAAGCGATCGAATTAGAGACGGTAGCGGGTGCTTATTGGCGCGGGGATGAGAATAAAGCCCAATTACAGCGCATTTACGGCACGGCATGGGAAAATCCCCAACAATTAGCCGAATACAAGCGCCGTAAGGAAGAAGCACTGAAACGGGATCATCGCAAATTAGGCAAAGAATTAGGTTTATTTATTTTCTCTGATTCTGTCGGGCCGGGGTTGCCTTTATGGACACCGAAAGGCACTTTAATTCGTTCTTTGTTAGAAGATTTTCTCAAAAAAGAACAGTTAAAACGCGGTTATTTACCCGTAGTTACTCCCCATATTGCTCGCGTGGATTTGTTTAAAATTTCCGGTCACTGGCAAAAGTACAAAGAAGATATGTTTCCCATGATGGCAGACGATGAGGAATCTGCTAGTAAAGAAATAGGATTTGTCCTCAAACCGATGAACTGTCCTTTTCATATTCAAATCTATAAAAGTGATTTGAGATCCTATCGGGAATTGCCGATGCGTTTGGCAGAATTCGGGACAGTTTATCGTTACGAACAATCGGGAGAATTGGGAGGATTAACTAGAGTTCGCGGTTTTACCGTCGATGATTCCCATTTGTTTGTCACTCCCGAACAATTAGACAAGGAATTTTTAAGCGTTGTTGATTTAATTTTGACGGTGTTTAAGAGTTTACAGTTAAAGAATTTTAAGGCGCGATTGAGTTTTCGTGACCCCGAATCGGATAAGTATATCGGTTCCGATGAAGCTTGGGAAAAGGCACAATCGGCGATTAGAAAAGCGGTGCAAACTTTGGGGATGGATTATTTTGAAGCCCCCGGAGAAGCGGCTTTTTATGGTCCAAAATTAGACTTTATTTTCCAAGATGCCCTCGAAAGAGAATGGCAGTTAGGAACGGTACAGGTAGATTATAATTTACCCGAACGTTTTGAATTAGAATACGTTGCCGAAGATGGTAATCGTAAACGTCCGGTGATGATTCATCGCGCACCTTTTGGTTCTTTGGAACGTTTAATCGGTATTTTAATCGAAGAATACGCGGGGGATTTTCCTCTTTGGTTAGCCCCTGTCCAGATACGATTATTACCGGTTAGTGATAGTCAATTGGATTACGCTAAAGAGGTGACAGCGAAAATGCAGTTGTTAGGAATTCGGGCCGAAACCGATACCAGTGGCGAACGTTTGGGTAAAATGATTCGCAATGCTGAAACCGCAAAAATTCCCGTGATGGCAGTGGTGGGGGCAAAAGAAATGGAAGGTAATAGTTTAAGTATTCGCACCCGTGCCACGGGCGATTTAGGAGTAATTAGCGTCGAGGAAGTGGTGGCAAAATTAGAAAGTGCCATCCAAAATCACGGTAATTTTTAAGCGTTTGCTTATCTAATTCTATGGGGACAGAAAATATTTCTGTCCCAGTATTTTTGATCAACCCAGGAGATTTTTCGGGTGCATCTGATATTTGTGACTTTCTCTCACTTATGGTGAGCAGCAGCAGTTATTCAAAGAGGGCGAATGCAATTCGCCCCTACAATAATATTATTGCGCCAATAGTAGGGGCGCACCGCGTGCGCCCTGTAATATAGATATTTCTACAAAATTGAGATGCACCCGATTTTTCCTGATTATCCTTTAGGTATCATCATCTTTTTGAAAGGGATTTTCCCCAATCCCCAGTCCTTTTTTGCTCTGTTTTAAGTCTTTCCAGAGGGCTTTAATTTTTTGGTAGGCTTCTAGAGAACTGATTTTGCCCCCCGTTTCCAGATTACAAATAAAACTGACTTTTTGGGCAAATTCCTGTAAATTGGCGTTAAATAGCAAGTTTTCTGGCTTAAATTCCCCATAGTAGGGCGCGCGAGGATAGAGAAAATCCTCCTTGCGGCGATCGGGGAGATTCGGGTTATCATCGTTAGGAGGATTCTGGTTCATAGGGCGATGGCGGGTAATTTTGCGGAATTTCTTTAGATTTTTCGGTAATGGTAATGGGAGATAATATCAGTTGTTGGCTATGATTGAGGATTTAAGTAAAAACTTGGCTGATTCGCCAAAAATTGACACTTAAATCGTGACACTTTTTGGTTATAGGTTAAGATTCGGTCGCAAAATGTTGACAGTTATCTTTAAGCAGCAATTATACATTATTTTTTCTCAACAATCATCTCCCTGATGATCTAAATTTTTTATCTAGGTTGATCGCCAAAATTTGCTGCTGCCGCTATCTGATTAACCATCGATTTTCGTTTATCAATTGCCGAGGATGATAACTATGGAAAAACTCTATGAAGGCAAGGCCAAAATTCTCTATCAAACCGATGATCCCGATATTCTCCTTACTTATTACAAAGACGATGCCACCGCTTTTAATGCCCAAAAACGCGGGCAAATTGTTGGCAAAGGGGAAATTAACTGTACTGTCTCCACTGCCCTATTTCAATGGTTAGAATTTCTAGGAATACCTACCCATTATATTGATCGCCCTAGTTCTAGGGAAATGCGCGTCAAGGCGATTAAAATCATTCCTTTGGAGGTAGTAGTCAGAAATATCGCCGCCGGGAGTTTGTGCAAGCAAACGGGATTAAAGGAGGGGAAAATTTTACCTTTTCCTCTTGTAGAATTTTACCTCAAGAATGATGCTTTAGGCGATCCTTTGTTAACGCCCGATCGCATAAAAGTGATTGATATTGCCAGCGAGGAGCAAGTCAATCAGTTACGAGATTTAGCCCTGCAAATCAATCAATATCTACAGGAATTTTTTGATAAGTGCCAGATTATTCTCGTCGATTTCAAGTTAGAATTTGGAGTTGATAAAACGGGCAAAATTTATCTAGGTGATGAAATTAGCCCCGATACCTGTCGTCTCTGGGATAAAACCCAAGAGGATGCCCAAGCGCGTATTCTCGATAAGGATCGTTTTCGTCGCGATTTAGGAGATGTGGAAACTGCCTATCAACAAGTACAAGCAAGAGTTTTACAACAGATAGAGAGTTTATAACTGTGGGGTGTGTTAGCGAGCGCGTAACGCACCTTAATTGAGATTAGCAATTTAATAATTTATGTCAAGAAGAATTATCGGGTTAACAGGGGGAATAGCCTGTGGTAAATCCACGGTTTCCAATTATTTAGAAAATATCTACAAAATTCCTGTCCTTGATGCGGATATTTATGCCCGGGAAGCAGTGGAAAAAGGTTCGGCAATTTTAGAGAGAATTTTTGTGCGTTATGGCAGAAAAGTTAAAACTGAGGATAATTCCCTTAATCGCCAACAGTTAGGAGAGATTATTTTTAATAATCCCCAGGAAAAAATCTGGTTAGAAAGTCAGATTCATCCCTACGTTAGAGAATGTTTTAATCGGCATTTAGAGCAGTTAGAAGCCCCGATAGTTGTTTTTTCTATCCCTTTATTGTTTGAAGCCAAATTAACCCATTTAGTCACAGAGATTTGGGTGATTTCTTGCAGTTTCGAGCAACAAATTCAACGCTTAATGACTAGAAATAACTTAACTAGGGAACAAGCGATCGCTCGGATTAATAATCAAATGCCTTTAGCCGAAAAAATTGCCTTAGCTGATATTGTTTTGGACAATTCCGGGGATTTAGAAGCTTTATATACCCAGATCGATCGAGCTATACAATAGGGATTAATTTTAAAACAACCAGGCAAATTTTCCCACCCCGAATTTTACATAGAGAATAATTGCCAAAACCAATAAAAATAGAAAGCCAATAATTAATAAATAGTCTTTATTGGTTAAGATTGATTCCTGTAAAAATGTGCGATCGGGATCACCAGAGAAAGCTTTAGCTTGTAGAACTACCTCTAATTTTTGCGATTTAGCCATAGCGTTTAAAATTAAAGGTACAGCGATAGAAGCGTAAATTTTTCCTTTTTGCAGCCAACCCATTTTTTCTATTGCTAATCCTCGTAATCTTTGAGCAGAAATAATCGATCGAGATTCTTCTACTAGGAGAGGAAATAAACGCAGGGTAGAGGAAAAAATAAAGACTATTTTGTAGGGAATTCTGGCTTTAGTTAAACTCACCATCATCTGATTTATATCAGTGGTAAAAATAGCGAGGGGAATAATTAAAACCATGGTGAGAGTTTTAAAGATCACATTTAAACCGTAGAGGGTTCCCTCCACAGTCATTTTAGTAGAACCGACAGTTAATAAGGGAGTTAATTCAGTTTTTCCCGTTAAAGCTTTTACCTGTTCCACATTAAAAAATCCCATGGTAATTAATAAGAATAGATAAAAGGGAGCCATGAATTTTAAAATGGTGAGGAGATAAGACCATTTTACTCCAGCCCAGAGACAAGCTAAAGCGACAATAAGAGTTAGAAAACCGCCAGCGAGGGGACTTTCCCAAGTAAAAGCGATAAGAGTAACCACGATCATCATGGTTAATTTTGTCCGAAAATCTAGGCGAGTAAAAGGAGAATCTTGATCGACGGTTTGCCAGTTAAATGATTGCATAATTAGGAAAAAAGTTAGTAAGTAGCTAGGTGTTAAAAACTGTCAGATGCCCCCCTTATTAAGGGGGATCCCCCCGCCTATCGGCACCCCCCTTATTAAGGGGGGCAGGGGGGATCGGCACACCCCTTATTAAGGGGGGATTAAGGGGGGATATATCTTCAATTTAATTATAACTTTAAGGAAATGAGTTAATTACCCATCCCCATCAATCTACTAGGAAGGGTTAGCAATTCTGTTCATTTGCTCTTGAATTTCAGGGTTATAAATCTGGAGATAATTCCAATAATTACCAAACACCGATTCTATATAACCCTTAGTTTCTCTAAAGGGAATATTCTCGACAAATTCATCGGGATCGCTAAAATCAAAACGCTGTTTCCATTTAGAAACTGCCCCAGGTCCAGCGTTATAACTAGCCACGGCAAAAAGTGAATTTCCGGCGAATTTGCCATGGGTATAATCGAGATACCATGTCCCCATCATAATGTTATCTTCGGGATTGGTTAAAGAATAACTTTTATTGCCAGTATTACCCGCGATATATTTACCTGTATCGGGCATAATTTGCATTAATCCCACTGCCCCCACAGGAGAACGAATTTCTTTTTCAAAGCGGGATTCTTGCCGGATTAAAGCTGTCACTAGCAGGGGATTTAATTGTCTATCTTTAGACCATTGTAGGATGCTATCGTAGTAGGGGAAAGGGAATAAAGCGTGCCAGTATTTATCATTTTGTCGCAGGACTTTCCAGGCTTCCTTTTCCTCTGGGGTATCTCTTTCTCGCAAGCGCCAAATCAGGTTAATTCCTTCTAAATTTTGATTGCGAGAGAGTTTATAGACACCGAGGTTAAATTGTTCGTCAACGCTTAAATTCCAAGGATCAACAATTTCTGCTTGGAAGAGATTCCAAGCGTCCGTATCTTCACCAATTCGATATAATTCCTTGAAAGCTTCCGAACCGGCGGGGGGATCGTTACGAGTGGCGGGTTTGACGGTGGTAGGATTATAGGAGCGGACAGTGGTAAAATCCCCCACGTCCCAACCTAATAAAACCGCCGAGCGCCAAGCATAATAGGAATGGGGATGACGAGAAATAGTGTAGGTAAAAGCTTGTTTTGCTTCTTGGTTTTTGCCCAGTTTTTGCGCCCATTTTCCCACCCAAAAGGCCGCTTTCGGGGCAGTTTGACTATCGGGATTATTAACCGCAATTGGCTGCGCCCACTGCCACGCCTTGGCGTAATCACCGGATTTAGCAGCTCTTTGGGCCATTAACCAGCGATAATCGGCGGCTTCGTCGGATTTTGGGTATTTATTTAATAGAGTCTGCCATGTTTGACTAGCGGCCTGAGCATTAGTTGAGTTGAGTAATTTGGCTTTCGCTTCCAAAGCTTCCGGGGCGCGATCGGGAAATTGCTTGACAATGCGATCGAGATATGCTACGGCATCGCGGTTAGGAGAAATTTGGGCGAGTCGCAGTAATCCTAAACCGGTTTCTGGGGCTTGGGAATAGGTTTTAATTAATTTTTGGTAAGCGATGCGAGCTTCTGGCAGTTTTTTGGCAATTTGTAGCCCGCGGGCGTAACGATAGGCTTGTTCGGGGCTAGGAGTGGCTTTAGCGTAGGCTTTATAGGCCTTTTCGTACAATCCCGACTGCCAATAACCCGCCCCAATCATTGCCCAATCCGCCGGAGTTAACTGATTGGCGTAGTCTTTCACCAAACGATCGCGGGCCTGATTGAGGGTAGGATCAAAAGGATTAGCCTTGGCTAACTGCAACCATAAGGGAAATTGATCGGGATTTTCTTGAAGACGTTGGCGAATTAAAGCCAAAGTGCGCGGGTGTCGGGGGTATTCCTTGAGCAATTTTTCATGATAACTGGGGTCGTATTTGCCCAAAGAGTAGTAAGCTTCCGCCACTACGGGCGATTGGGGATAGGTTTCCAGTAATTTTTGCCAAATTTCTCGCGCTCTTTCACTATCATTGCTTAATTCGTAGGCGCGTCCCTGTTTGAGGAGAATCTGGGGAGCGAGGACAGGATATTGTTTTTCTAAGCCTTCTAATTGTTTTAAAGCCGGACCGCCTTCATATTTTCTCAATAAATCCATAGCCAAGAGATAGCGGGCGCGACTACGCTCTAAAGAGGGCGCATTGGCATCAGCAACATCTTTTAACTTGACATCTCGCTCGGTTTGTGGTAAGGAAGCGCTATCAACTACGGCAGAGGATTGGTTAGGATCTTGGCTAGGAACCGAAGCACTATTGCGATCGAGCCAAGCGAGAATTTTCGGGTGAAAGAGAAAGAGACTGGTGAGAGTAAAAAGCGCAACCCCAGAACCTAGTCCAAGAATGAGCGGGGTGTGAGGGGGGAATTTCTTAAACATTACCTTAATTCAAGACAGTAACTCAACATACATTATCAGTGATCGTGGTGACAGGTTGTTTGTTTCAATCAGGTTGGGGAAGTGGGGTGTGGGGTGTGGGGTGTGGGGTGTGGGGTGTAGGGTGTAGGGTGTGGGGTGTAGGGTGTAGGGTGTGGGGTGTAGGGTGTGGGGTGTAGGGTGTAGGGTGTAGGGAGAATAAATAAAATAATCTCCTGACTCCTGACTCCTGACTCCTGACTCCTATCTCCTGACTCCTGATCACTGATCACTGAGATATGGTACGCTAAACAGGATTTAAGTATTATTAATGATTACTATGAAACAGCGCGGCGTGACGGTTTGGTTAACGGGATTGAGCGGTGCGGGGAAAAGCACGATTACCGAGGCATTACAGGCAAAATTAATCGCTGAAGGTTATTCCATTGAAGTTCTCGATGGCGATATAGTACGGACGAACCTCACCAAAGGTTTAGGATTTAGTAAAGAGGATCGCGATGAAAATATCCGTCGCATTGGTTTTGTGTCTAATTTGCTCACCCGTCACGGTGTGATTGTCCTAGTTTCGGCTATTTCTCCCTATCGTGAGATTCGCGAGGAAGTACGGGGAAAAATCGGCAATTTTGTCGAAGTTTTCGTGAATGCTCCCTTAAACGTCTGTGAGGATCGCGATGTGAAAGGATTATATAAAAGAGCGCGTGCTGGCGAAATCAAGTCTTTTACGGGAATTGATGATCCCTATGAACCACCTTTTAACCCGGAAGTGGAATGCCGCACTGATTTAGAGACTTTAGAGGAAAGTGTCGCCAAAGTCTGGAACAAATTGACGGAATTAGGCTACATTCATCAAGCTGTGGCGGTTTAATCCCAGAATAACTTTGTATTATTGGAAAATATCGTAGGGACGTGGACTAAAAACGTCTCTACACCCCGATTAACCCCTTAGGCAAATTTGTTAGTTAATCTCCTTTTCTTCAGTACCTAAGCAAGGTTAATTATACCTCTCCCTAACCCTCTGGTCAAAGTGCAAGAGTGCCTAAACAGTAATCAGTAAACAGTGATCAGTAAACAGTAAACAGTAAACAGTAAACAGTGAAAAGACAGTAGGAAACTTCTATTTAATACTGCTCACTTAAAACTTAAATCTGATAACTGATAATTGATAACTGATAACTGATAACTGATAATTGATAACTGATAACTGTCTCGACTAGCAAATTAATTTTGCAGGAATACTTAATATTTAAAGGTGCTAAATTATTTTGAAATCTCGCTCTAGTTATTGGAACCTCATTCCCTATCTCCGTCCCCAAACCCAAACAATTATTTTGGCGTTTATCTGTACGATCGGATTTACGGTATTTTGGCCGATTTTAGCTTGGTTAGCCGGACAAATGGCCAGATATATCGGTGAGGGAAATGTGCAGGCATTGGCGACACTTTCGGGGGTGGGGGCAGTGGTTTTTTTACTGCGGGGAATGTCTCAGTATGGGCAAGATTCCCTGATGGCAAAAGCTTCTTTAAAAATTGCCCTGGAATTAAGAAAAAAAGTTTATGCACACCTGCAAACCCTCGGCTTAAATTACTTTGAAACGGCAAAAACTGGTGATTTATCCTATCGTTTAACGGAAGATATCGATCGCATTGGGGAAGTAATTAACAAATTTTTCCATGATTTTATTCCCTCAGCCTTACAGTTAATTGTCGTCTTTGCCTATATGTTTATTGTTAACTGGCAATTGACGATCGCTGTCATTATTATCGCTCCTTTGTTGGGAGTTTTGGTGGGATTTTTTGGCGAAAAATTATTACAATATGCTCGTCGCGCCCAGGCGAAAATATCTAATCTTTCTTCGTTATTAACCGAAGTTTTTGGCGGTATTCGCGTGGTGCAAGCTTTCGCAGCTGAAGATTATCAAACCGAGCTTTTTGCCCAAGAAGCGGAGGAAAATCGCCGCGCTCAATACCTATCAGAATCCACCAAAGCTTTACAATACGTCGTGGTGGGATTCTTACAAGCTCTCGGTGTCATCTTTTTATTCTTTCTCGCTGGTTGGCAAATTTCCCAAAAGAATTTAACTGGAATTGACTTTGTTAGTTATGTGGCGGCGGTGGCAATGTTAATCGATCCCATCGCCCATATTACCAGTAATTATAATCAATTTAAACAGGGTCAAGCCTCCATGGATCGGATTTTTGAATTGTTAGCTATTTTGCCAACAATTACCGAAAAACCGAATGCGATCAATCTGCCACTCCACAGCAAAGAAGTTCAATATTGTCAAGTAAATTTTTCTTACAATGAGGACAGACAGGTTTTAAAAAATATTAATTTTACTGCACACGCTGGGGAAATGATTGCTTTAGTGGGAGCATCGGGAGCGGGAAAAACCACTTTAGTTAATCTTTTATTGCGTTTTTATGACCCCACTTCTGGCAAGATTTTAATCGATGGGGTGGATATTCGTGATGTGACTTTAAAAAGTCTCCGGCGACAAATTGGCGTAGTTTTGCAGGAAAATATTCTCTTTTCTGGTACTATAGCCCAAAATATCGCTTTTGGCCAGGGAGATTTTAATCTGCAAGAGGTGGAAAAAGCGGCAAAAATTGCCAACGCTCATCAATTTATCGGTGAACTTTCCCAGGGTTACTATACCTATGTGGGAGAAAGGGGTGTTAATTTATCGGGTGGACAAAGACAAAGAATCGCCATCGCGCGAGCGGTTTTATCTAATCCGAGAATTTTAATTTTAGATGAAGCGACTTCCGCGCTCGATTCGGAATCGGAAGCTTTAGTGCAGGAAGCTTTAGAAAGAATTATGACGGAGCGCACGGTATTTGTTATTGCTCACCGATTAGCAACTGTCAGAAAAGCTAACCGTATTTTAGTCTTAGAAAAGGGTGAAATTATCGAGGTGGGTAATCACGAGGAGTTATTAAATCTTAATGGTCGTTACGCTCAATTTCATGCTAGACAATTTCAAGATTAGTCTATTTGGCGTTAAGAGTTGGGCATTATTTCTGATTTTATCATTCAAGCCAAGTTTTTGGGGGGTAGAACCCCCCAAACCCCCCGCGCATTAGTTTTTCGGTGGGATGCTTACACGCGGTTGTTCATACACTTGTACTAATTCAAGAATCACCGATAGAGCAGTTATCTTAATGGTGAGGTGGGAAGTTTTCGTTTTGGGGAGTCAGTCGCGGAATTAGGTTAGACTTCATCTTTAGGGAAACGCTGTAAGTATCCAGACAGAATTAATTACACATATTTTTCCGTCCCCTCTACTTAGGGTTTTTTTCGAGGAATTCCTCGCAGGGTTAAAACATCATCGAGGGTGGAACAATGGTTTTTTAAACCAAAATCAGCAGGAGTATAGGTTTTAATGTGGGTGAAGTGGCGATAATTCATCGCAAAACGGTCCCATGCTTCCATCTGCAAGTTAAAAACTTTGATAAAAAAGTTAGCAATGGTTAAAGATAAAGGAATGCGAAAATAGATTTTTTTGTTTAAATAAGTACAGATTTCCTCCACTGCTTGGTTAGCTGTTGTGCGTTGATTGCCTAGGACAATTTTGCTTTCTGGTGCGGGATTTTCGATTAAATAATTCACCACTTGAGCTATATCTTTGGCATGGATAAAATGAAAACTGCCATCAGCTTGAAACCAACGCACTAAACCGATATATTTCAACACATCCGGTAAACCCCCATAGATATGAGAATAGGGTTTATTTTCGTCACCACCTAAGACAAAAGTGGGGTATAAAGTGATAATTTTATCGGCGATTTCTAGGTGAGCAAATTTACTATAACAAATATATTTAGTGCGGATATAATTAGTTCCTATTTCCCCAGCTTCGGGCAAAGGTTGATTATTTTGATTGAGAATGCTGGCAGTGGAAAAGTAGAGGACTTTCTCGCAGATTTGAGCATCTAAATAACTAATTAATTCTAGGGTTTTTACCACATTAATTTGATAACTTTCCTCCTCTCCTCCCCAACTGGTAGCGATTAAAACCGCTATATTCATTGTTTTTAAAAGCTCGGCATATACCCCAATATTTTGCATATCGCCTAAAAGTATATGAACATTTGATCGCCCTTGGTAACTAAATTTTAACTTCTCTGGATTACGTAATAAAAAATATAATTCATAGTCGGGATTTTCCAGTAAAATCTCGGCGATATAATGCCCAATACAGCCACTCACACCCGTTAGAAATATCTTTTTCATTATTTTAATTGATACGGCAGAATTTAGGGGACAGTGTGAAAGTAAAAAGTAAAAAGTAAAAACCGGTGTTGGGGTTTTAGGGTTTTGGGGTATTAGTTGAATCCCCCCATTTCCCCATTTCCCCATCCCCTGTTCCCTGAGTAACTTTATTGATAACTAAATCCTTTAGCGGTTTCAAAGAAGAAACGCACGTTATCTTCAGGAGTTCCCACCAAAACACCATGACCTAAATTAAGAATATGACCTTGATTACCTGCTTTACGAATAGTATCAATAATCCGCTCGCGAATAAAAGACTGGGAACCGAATAAAACCCCCGGATCGATATTACCTTGAACCATCATCGATTTACCTAAACGCTGTCTCGCTTCGGCCAGATCCACGGTCCAATCGACGCTAATAATATCAACCCCCGATTTACCCATTCTTTCCAAAACGCCGGCGCTGCCACTAATGTAGAGAATTAACGGTGTATCGGGATGGGTTTCTTTCACCAAACGAACTACTTTTTGTTGATAGGGTAAGGCAAAAACATCGTAATCTTGGGGAGTTAATTGACCCGCCCAAGAGTCGAACATTTGTACCACTTGCGCCCCACAATCAATTTGATAACGGACATAGGTGGCAATCATATCCGCTAATTTATCTAAAAATTGGTGCAGTACCGAGGGTTCCGAAAAAGCCATACCTTTAATCACAGAATAACTTTTAGAACCTTTCCCTTCCACTGCGTATGCTGCTAAAGTCCAAGGCGCTCCGACAAAACCGAGGACAGTGGATTTGTTTCCCACCTCTTGACGTAGGGTTTTTAAAATCGTTTTGATAAAAGGTAAAGACTGATCGGGATCGAGGGGATTAAGTTGGTCCACCTGCGCTTGAGTACGAATGGGAGAATCGATAATCGGCCCCTTACTTTCGATAATATCAAAGGGAATACCAATTCCCGCTAGGGGAGTGAGGATATCGGAGAACATGATCACCCCATCCGGTTGAAAAGCACGCCAAGGTTGCAGGGAGATTTCGATCGCTAAATCGGCATTTTCCGATCTTTCCCGAAAACTGGGGTATTTATCCCGCAATTCCCGATAAATCTGCATATAACGTCCTGCTTGTCTCATCATCCACACGGGAGGACGGGGTAAGATTTCTCCTTTGGCAGCGCGTAATAAATAAGGTATTTCAGGGGAGTCAGTCATATCAGGATGATTATTCTATTGCCTTTTCTACGGTATCATCCCCCGTACAGCTAATTTTTCTGGTTTTTCCTTAAGAATTGTTAACGAAAGTTATCCCTCTTTGCATTGAAACTGGGTACTGGAAATTGTAGTACAATCTTTTGGGTTGAGACAGGGTGTAGAGTGTAGGCTATAGGGATAAGTTGATAAAATCTATGGCGGATTCAAAAATTCAATCTTACCGAGATTTAAGAGTTTGGCAGGAGGCCGTAAATTTAGCTGAAAGTTGCTATCGTCTCACTAAAACTTTTCCCAAAGAAGAGCTTTATAGGATGACAACACAGATTCGCCGAGCTTCGGTGTCAATAGCAGCGAATATTGCCGAGGGGTATGGACGCAAAACCAGGGGAGAATACATCCAATTTTTGTACATAGCTCAAGGTTCTCTCAAAGAGTTGGAGACTCATTGGTTAATCTCTCAAAGAGTTGAACTAGCTTCCCCTCAGAGCGTCAATCCTATTCTTAATCAATGTGAATCAGTGGTCCGACTCCTGCTAACTTTGATTCGTGCCCTTGAAAATAAATAACCCCCACACCCTACACCCCACTCCCCACCCTGGGATGAACTCGACGCAATCGTAAAGCATTCGTCACCACGGAAAGGGAACTTAAAGCCATGGCAGCGCCGGCAATAATCGGATTGAGCAGAAAAGGATAGAGGACTCCGGCAGCGATGGGAATGGCAATCAGGTTATAAATAAAAGCAAAAAAGAGATTTTCTTTGATATTTCCCATTGTTGCCCGACTTAACTCAATAGCAGTCACAATTCCCTGTAAATCTCCCGAAATTAAGGTTATATCGCTTGCAGCGATCGCTACATCGGTCCCCGTGCCAATGGCAATACCTAAGTCCGCTTGCGCCAATGCGATCGCATCATTGATACCATCTCCAACCATGGCGACTATTTTCCCTTTTTTCTGCAAATATTCGATTTTTTCGGCTTTTTGTTCGGGACGGAGTGCGGCAAAAAAGCGCCGGATACCCAACTCGCTGGCGATCGCCTCTGCGGTTTCGAGGTTGTCCCCCGTCATCATCATCACCTCTAAGCCCATTTTTTTGAGCTTGGCGACCACTAAGGAAGAAAAAGGTTTTAAAACGTCGGAAATGGCGATCACTCCCTCTAAACGCCCGTTAACCGCTATCCAAGCCACGGTTTTTTTCTGCCATTCCCAATCGTGGGCGACTTTTTTAAGAACTTTTGTTTCGATCCCTTGACTTTCTAACCATTGTTGTGTCCCGATTTGCACGAAATCTGACCCGACTTTTCCCTGCACTCCTGACCCGGTTATTGAGTCAAATTCGCTTACTTCTAGGGTTTTAATCTGATTTAACTGCCCATATCTAACTATTGCTTCTCCTAGCGGGTGTTCAGAATGATTCTCCACCGATACGACTAACTGCAGCAGCGATAATTCCCGTCCATCCCTCACCCCCTCGCGAGTCAAGAAGTCCGTCACCGTTGGTTTCCCCTGGGTGAGAGTTCCCGTTTTATCGAGAACAATAGTAGTAATACCCTGGGCCAATTCTAAACTTTCGGCATTTTTAATTAAAATTCCCTGTTTTGCTCCCTGTCCTGTTCCCACCATAATCGAGGTGGGTGTAGCTAATCCTAGCGCACAGGGACAAGCGATAATTAGGACTTCCACCATTGTAATCAAAGCGAGGGTGAGATTACCCGTGCGGAGAATCCAAAATAGGAAAGTTATTACGGCAATAATCATCACCACCGGCACAAAATAAGCGGTCACTCGATCGACTAATCTTTGTATAGGTGCTTTTGATGCTTGCGCGGTTTGCACTAATCGGACAATCTGAGCTAAAACCGTATCTTTTCCCACTCGTAACGCTTGCATTTGTAGGCTACCGGTTTTATTAATTGTCGCCCCGATTACCTGTTGATTGACGGTTTTTCGCACGGGTAAACTTTCCCCCGTCACCATCGATTCATCAATGCTAGAACTGCCTTGGATAATTATGCCATCGACGGGAATTTTTTCTCCCGGACGCACTAAAATTATATCTCCTACCTTCACCTCTTCTATTGGTATATCTAGCGTCTGTTCTTCCCTAATTACCCTAGCAGTTTTTGCCTGTAATCTCATTAATTGTTTAATAGCGGCGGCCGTTTCTTTTCTGGCACGTTTTTCGAGGAAACGACCGAGTAAAATCAGAGTAATGACGATAGCGGATGCTTCGTAATAGACATGGGAATTAAACCCCTGTTTTTCGATAAAATCGCTCCCGAAGGTTAAAAACAGGGAATAAAAATAGGCGGCACTGGTTCCCAAAACTACTAAAGTATCCATGGTGGCAGTGCGATTTTTAAAGGCTTTCCAAGCATTTTTATAAAAACTTTGACCACACCAAAATTGGACGGGAGTAGCGAGAATTAATTGTAATAAGGGAGCGTGTAACCAGTGGGGAATAAAAGATAGAGATAAACCCGTCATCATCGGCAAAGAACCGATAAAAAGTATAATGCTAATAACAATAGCGATCGATAGTTTAGTGAGAAGTTCTTTTTCTGGCCTGGATTCGAGATTAATTTCCGTTATCGGTGTAGCTTGGAAACCGGCATCCCTAACTTTTGCTTGAATAGTGTTAAGATCGGTACGCTTGGGATCATAGTCCACATCCACCTGTTCCATGCCAAAATTAACTTGACATCGAATCACTCCGGGGATAGATTTAATTATCCGTTCGATCGAATCAGCACAACCAGCGCAACTCATCCCGGCGAGTTTGAGAGTTTGATGGGTCATAATGTTAATAGCAGCGGAAGTCAGCAAGAAAATCCCCTGCAGCAGAGTTATATCTTTAGCATAAAATATTCCCCTAGCTGCCGGGTCAAGAATCCTTTGTTAATTTTTCTGAATAGATATGAAGAAATGTCAAAAAGAGTGCTTGTATTTTCCTAACACACCCTTAATTTTTATGGACAAATTTCAATTAACCCCACTCTGTTGCGTATCTTGACCCTGCACAGCATCGGCAGCAGAAACACCATCACCCTGAAAACCAAAATACCATAAAGTAGCGGCAGCTTCAGCGCGAGTTACTGGTCTTTTTGGCTGAAATAGGGTAGTAAAACCAAAAACTCGCCGAATATTGGCTTGTTCGGCATTTTGAAAATCGGCATAAAGAGCGCGCACCAGCTGCGGGTTAATTTTATTGGTATCCTGAAAACCCCAAGTATTTTTAATCGTATCAAGATTGGCACTCGGTAAAGCTTTTCTAATATCTAATGGCACTTTCCACGCGATTAAATCTTCCCGGGTTAAAGGAGCATTGGGACGGAATAAAAGGGCGCTACTATCTCCCGTTAAAGGAGAGGGAATTAACCCCGCTTCCGCTAATCCTTGAATATAAATATAATCGGGATCGTTATTTTTAACATCACTAAAAGCTGGGGAACTATTGGGAGTAGCTAAACGGATTTGTTTACCCGCTACATTAGCATAAATGGCATTATTAGCCTGTAACAACCAGCGAGCAAATTCTCGGCGCGTTATGGTATTATTAGGGTTAAACTGATTATTATTACCTGTTAATACTCCTAATTTAGCTAAGTCTTGAATGTGGCTCTTTAAGGGATTAGGTAAGGATTCGAGATCGTTAAAACTGGTGGGATTAAGATTTGGCAAGGGGGAAGAAATAGGGGAGGGATTAGGGGAGGGACTAGGGGAAGCAATCGGGGTTCCTATTGGACGATAATCGAGGCTATATTCGGTATTGGGAGAAGTGGCAGTTATGGTGATAGTTAACTCTAAATTATCTCGACGGGCCGTTAGGGTACTATTAACTCCTTCCCCAGAAAAGGGAGTGATAATTTCCCAATTATTATTAACTAATTCCTGTTGATAAAAAGCCTCGATCGCATTGCTGGGATCGTTGGATTGCCAACGGGTTTGTCCACCAGTATTATCAGGATTTGTCTGCACGGATAATAATTCTGATTGACTATATCGAGGAATTTCTGCGGGAAAATTTGCGGGTAATTGCCTGTTATTAGGAGAGTTTTCTGGTATGGGATTTGTTTGTAGATTAGGATCGGCAGCCAGACGATTTTCTAGGGCAGGATTGCCACTACAGGCTGCTAAAATGCCCAGCAGAGTGATAATTGTACTGTAGCGAATAAACTTACTCACGGTCTTTACCAATATTGTTTCCTTAGCTTTATCCTAGCCTATTTACTCAGGTTTTTGACTAGGAAAAATTTTGCGCCACCATTGACGTAATTTCCCCAGCAGAAATCCTCCTAACCCTTTTGTGTATTTTTCAAATTTGTAGTAAAATAAAAAGTCGATTATATCCTGGGTGGAAAGGTGCTTGAGATAGGATAATCCTTGATCAATACGCGCATCACTATATTTTAAATAAACTTTGCGACTGAGGCGAGCAGATAAATTCCATTTGGGTTGAAAATATTCTTGCATCCTCCGTTGATAAGCGGCAAAATTACTCGATTTTCCCTGTAAATATTCTTCCATGTATTGACAAGCAATTTCGGCTCCTTTCATAGCATGGCGAATACCTTCCCATCCTAAAGCATTAATAGTTGAAACTGCATCACCTATGGCGATAATATTTGGTTTTTTATAGTAAATATCTTGCAGTCCAGAGGAATATTCCACGATGGAACCGTGTTGCTCTACTAGATCATAATTATCTAAGTTCATGTAGTCTTTTATTATCTCGATAATATAACTTTTTAAAGGCTTAACTTCAGAAATATAAGGATGTTCTCCCTCTAACCAAGCCGCTCCTATTTTTAATTGCTGATTATCCATAGGAAAAATCCAGCCATAACCTTTAGGACTCCATTTATGACCGATAAAAAATACTAAATTATCTTGATATTTTTGATAATCTACTTCTGGCACAGCAATTAAATATTCAATACCTACCCCCTTTAAAAAATCAGGTTTTTCTCGTCTATATTTATACATAACTGCTCTAGCGTATCCGGTAGCATCAACCAATAAACGAGTAGTAACTGTCTCGATTTCCTCGCCTTTTGATTTCAAGAAAACAGTTAGCTGATTCTCCGTTTGTTCATATTTCAGATAACGACAAACTAAACGAACTTCTCCCCCCCAACGCAGCACTTCTGCGGCTAAAAACTCTCGCAATTTGGCAAAATCAAAAACTACCCCTAAAGGTTGCACTGATGACCAAAAATGATGTATGCTAGTGGAGATAATTTCGATATTTTTCCAAAACCTAGCCACTACGGTTTCGGGGAGATTGAATTGTTCTAAAATTTCTAGGGGAGAAGCGGCACTAGAAAAGTTATTATCTTGCCAACTAGAATGTTGTTCCACTAAAAGCACACGATAACCTTTTTCACTTAATAATCTACCACAGTGACCTCCCGCCGGTCCGCCCCCAATAATTACGACATCATAATCCATGATTTACTCCCTCGCCTAATCTTGCTAACTTGCTTTTATTTTACCCTAAATGCCCTCTGTTAAACCCCAAACTTATGAAGCTGTTGTGCATCTAAATTTGATAAGTAGCTGGTTATAATTAAATTAAAAATGGATTTTAGGTTCGATCCCTCCTGCCCCCCTTAATAAGGGGGGTGCCGATAGGCGGGGGGATCCCCCCTGCCCCCCTTGATAAGGGGGGTGTCTGACAACTTTTAACACCTACCTACTTACTCTTTTTAACCTATTCCCTGTTCCCTCATCGAAAGGCCACCAGCTTATGACATTTTTCTTATTATTAGTTACTTTCCTATCGCTAATAATTTGGTTATATTTAATCTTAGCCAGGGGACAATTTTGGCTATCTAACCAAAAAATTAATCCTGTCACTTCTCCCTTAACAAATTATCCAAAAGTCTCGGCAATTATCCCCGCACGAAACGAAGCCGACGTTTTACCCATCAGTTTAGCTTCCCTCTTTAACCAAGATTATCAAGGCGAATTTTCCATTATTTTAATTGACGATCAAAGCAGTGATGGCACTGGAAAAGTTGCCCAAGAAATTGCTGATCAATCTCATAAATCTGGACAAATAACTATTATTTCTGGACAGCCTTTAGAGATAGGATGGACGGGTAAATTATGGGCAATGAAACAGGGAATAAAAGAGGCTACCGAGAAATTCGCTCCCGATTATTTTCTCTTCACCGATGCCGATATTGCCCACGCACCAGATAATTTAACCCAATTAGTAACTAAAGCAGTACAGGAAAAACAAGCTTTAGTTTCCCTGATGGTGTTGCTACGCTGTGACAGTTTTTGGGAAAAATTTCTTATTCCTGCCTTTGTTTTTTTCTTCGAGAAACTCTATCCTTTTCCCCTAGTTAATAATCCTAATTCCCCGATAGCCGCCGCCGCCGGGGGTTGCATTTTAATTCGCCGAGATATCCTAGAAAAAATTGGCGGTATTGAGATTCTTAAACAAGCTTTAATTGATGATTGTTCTTTGGCGATTGCGGTTAAAAAATATCTGCAAAATCACCCAGAAAATAACGAGAGTTCCATCTGGTTAGGATTAACAGAAAGCACCTATAGTCTCCGTCCCTATCCCGATTTAGCAAGCATTTGGAATATGGTAGCCCGCACCGCATTTACGCAACTAAATTACTCAACACTTTGGTTAATTGGCACAATTTTCGGGATGTTTTTAACCTATTTAGCCGCGCCCTTGGGCTTAATCTGGGGATTGGTCTTAAAAGAAACATCAATTATCATAATTAGCACCGTCACTTTATTACTAATAGCCCTTTCCTATAGCCCGACTTTAAGACTATATAAATTATCCCCCCTGCGGGCTTTAACTTTACCCCTAATTGCCCTCTTTTATAGTTTAATGACTGTGGATTCTGCCCTGCGTTATTGGCGCGGTCAAGGGGGAGGTTGGAAAGGGCGAGTTTATCCTAATTAGCTGGTTATAATTAAATTAAAAATGGATTTTGCCTTTAATCCCCCCTTGATCCCCCCTGCCCCTTGGCGGGTGCCGATCCCCCCTTAGTCCCCCCTTAATAAGGGGGGCAGGGTGATCTGAAAGTTTTTAATACCTATCTACTTAATTAGAGATTGCTGAAAAAGTAGGGGCGAAGCATTTGGGCATAACCTATCGCTGAAACCGTAGATTTCCTATCCGAATGCTTCGCCCGCTTGCAACAAGGAAATAATTCATAATTTTAAGGAAGTCCCAGACAATAGAACGCCCCCCAGTAACGATAATCCTGAAAAGGCACTGCGTCGGGAGCAAAATTGCCAAGCCACTTGATCAATTCGCCGATTTTCTGATAATTAGCCCCAGCAGTATTGACGTTCGGGTCCTTAGTTTGGCGCATTTGTTGCCAAGTCTGGAAAGCCTGCTGATAATCGGCTGTCAAACGGTCCCGCCAGTCTTTTTGGCAAGTCTCCCGCAACGCTTGACGAGCCTGATGTAGAGCCGTTAAACGTTCCTCTCCGGCCCGCCGTGCGCGATGGTACTCCCGGGAAAACAGCGCCGTCGCTAGATCAGCCACCGCCCAATGACTACTAATCACAGCACGAGCGCCCCCCAGCAGAAAGCCTGTACCTAAGCTGAGGGGTTCGTCCAGTAATTCCGGTCGCAGCTTTCCCTCTTCATCTCGGGAAGTGGCAAAACTGAGACCGGTTTCACAACAGGAGAGAAACACTTCCAACAATTCGGGAAAACGCCACAGGGGACTAAGTAAATCCCGGAGGGTGACTTTTTGCTCCCCGTCTAGGACGAGGTGGGAGTTGAGGGGATCATCGGGGCGGCTGGTGGCGTGGTGGCTGGAGAGCAAAGCCTGCACTTGTTTCAGCAATTGCAGATAAGAGTCGGGGGTGACAGTGCGCCCCTGTAGCCGCCGTTGGCGAGGCACATTCCAGGTTTGGGCGACCCACTCACACTCTAGGGGAGTATAGGGCAAATCCTCTGCGACTGATTTGTTAAAAGTTTTGTCTTTGTTCGACTGTCAGATGAACTTTATCTCGCCTACCTCTTCCCATGATTGATCTCCTTAGTTGAGCTTATCTATTACACTATTTTAGCTGTGTGAATTCACCAGTATATTTATATGAGAAAAGTTTAGGTATAGACATTTAACGCAAAATAGAACTGATTTCGCCTTGACAGATAAAAGCACCCCAATAATAAGGATCAGGATATTTTTTTCTCATTTCTAACTGAGCATTGCGTAAAGCTTCTCCACGTCCTTCACCCCACAACAGACGACGATAAAATTCTGTCATTAATTCTTGTGTCTGTTGATCGGGAACTTTCCAGAGACTCATGACCAGTGTTTTTGCTCCTGCTAAGACAAAGGCTCGTCTCAACCCAAAAACTCCTTCTCCTGTCTGAACATCTCCTAACCCTGTTTCACAAGCAGAAAGAACCACTAATTCTGTTTCTGAAAGGTCTAGGTTAGAAACTTCCTCAGCCGTTAGAATTCCATTGCCAACTTCTGAAGGAGGACGAAACTGTTTCTGTTTCCAATTTGCTCCTGCAAAGGCTAAACCTGAACGTAATAAAGGATTTTCTTGTTGAGTAATTGGCGATTTACCTGCACTCAATAATTGTTCTTGATGAAATGTTTCTGGTTGATCTTCTACAAAAAAACCATGAGTTGCAATATGTAAAATTAGGGGAGAGGTAATAGATTCTAGTTTTTCTTTGACTGCTTTTTCTGCTAACCAAGGCTCTACACCTAGCAAAGAAGCAATTTCAATTCCTTCTTGACGAGTTCCATCTAGTCTTTTAAATTCTAGCTTCTCTAAATCCAAATCACGAGATTGTCTTCCAGAAGAATTTAGTTCTTTATCTATTGCCAATGAATGTTGACCTAGACCATAATCAAAGTCTGGATCAGCTATGACGATTGCATCTGTGGCTTGTCTATCAGTTTTAAAGCCAAAACGCAGAATATCTTTACTCGAACTTAGATAACTAATAGAATAATTGTCAATTAATCGTTGACCATTATCTGTTGGTAAAATTTCAAAAGGTAAGCGCGTTAGGTCTCCATCAGGTGAGATAAATATATGTTGACAATCTCCAAGATTTTTTACTAAAGGATCAAAGACAGCTTTACGCAAAGCAATTCCACTTTCTCTGCTATTTTGCTTTTTCTTATCGTTTTTTTGAGAAGAAATAACCTCTAAGTTACGTTCTTCATATTCTCCTATAATTGAAGACCTAAAGTTAGCAATCATCTTGTTAATTCGATCTCTTCCTCCTATTTCAATCATCTGAACATTCTCAGGATTTTCCGATGATAAAACAAACGCTACATAACGAAAGTAGGGTTGATATTCTAAAAGCATTTGAGGATTATCAGAATATTCTTCTCTGACTTCCTTCGCTTCTATTGAATCATATAACACGGTAAATTCAACCAAAGCATAATTTTTGGGAAGAGCTTTGCTAATTGTTGTTAAAGTTACATTTTTGAGTTTTAATTTTAAATTTAACTCTGGAATCTCAACAGCTAACTGTTGTTCTAATTTTTCTTTTTCTTGATAAGATAGCTCTAAAGTCTTCTTAAAATTAGCTATAGTTTCTAATGGTGCAAGACCATTAATTTCTTTATGAGCAATTTGTTTGCGGAGTAATCTAAGTTGCTCAAGTTGGGGCTGCAATCTTGAATATTTCTTTTCTAAAAGTTTATCTTTCTGAGTTGCTAGAATTTCTGCACTGATTCCTTTAGCCTGTAAAATAATTTCAAAGAGTGTCTTAATCTCGGAGATATCTCCAAGCAAAAAACGATTGATGATACTAAATCTAAGATATACACAAACTTTAAGAAATGGAATCAAATCTAGCCTTACTTTCTCATTACTTATAGAAATCATTAGCCAAGCAAGTTGCTCATTCTTTTGCTCACCCTCTTTAAGCTTGTTAAGAGCTACAGCTGCATTGCCTTTAGTTATTTCTAGCCATGTTTGATGTAAAGCAAGCAAATATTTAGGCGATAAAAACGAATCGAAAGAGAATATTGAAACTAAATTGTTACAGATTTCCTCTGCTGCTTGATATTTAATTTCTGCATCTTCATACCTTTTTAAACCATAGTAGAGCCAACCTAATTTATTTAAGGCTTGAGCATATAGAGATAATCGAGACTGAAAACTATAACTATCTATAGAGGTAGTTTTAGTTGATATTTCTAACACATCCTTTGCTTTAGAAAAGTTTGTAGTAATTATTGATTCTGCCTCCTCATTAAGACCCTGTGCATACTGTAACTCTGCATAAGCCAGAGCTTTGTTTATAAGACATTCTGCATAGCCTTTACGATATCTTTCTGACATAGATTGTTGTTTTTTGGAAATCATTTTGCTATCAGACAGCTTGCTCGGATTATCACCTAAATTCATGTTTAATTTTGCAATATCTTTTTGATTGATTTTTTCATAAAAACTGAGAGCTTTATCATGATTTGCTATATACTCCTGATAATAATTAGCTATTTTCATTTGTAATAAAGGAACTGTATTATGATTATGATTTTTTTTATTTATTTTACCTGTCAGATAAGATAATTGTTGATCTGCAATTTGATCCTGATTCAAGTTAGCTATCATTACATATAATTCAGCAATAATAACAGTCTGAAGTTCTTCTGAAAATAATTTAGTCTTAGATAATTTTTGTATAAATCTAGAATTGTTTTCAATAAATGAAGTTTTTTGTCCTGGGTTAACTAAACCATTTTTGAATTTTAACAAATCTAGAAATTGTAAGAATAAATCACACTTTAAGCGATGGTTAAGATATATCTTTTCCCAATAATCACCAAAAACTTCAGCAAAAAACATTATAGGAATAGTAACAAAGAGCATATAATGTAAGCTTCTTAATTCTACCACTAACAGTGCTAAAGTTACTGGAAAGATTCCCAATAAGAATATAATTAAAGTTTGGTAAGGATGGACTAAAGGATTACATAAAACATTTTCTAATGAATTATTTTTGTGGTTCATTAAACTTTCTTCAACCTCATCTTCAATTTTAATTGTTTCTTTGTTAAACGCCAGTCTTAGCAAATTATCTATATTATTAATGAACCAATAATGATTGAGTAAGTAATAAATACGAGCAAATTTAGTACAGAAAGACAGCCATTCATTCTTAGAAGCTTTTTGAACCAAATTAATGGTTTCTTCTGAATAATATTTTGCATATAATTCATTATTCCTCTGCATATAAAATCTAGTTAAGCAGAATCTCATTTTTATATATGATAAAAATTTAGCTGTATCTCTACGATAACCTAAACAATTTTTAGTATAGTTGTTTAACGTTTCTTCTAAAATCCTAACATCTATACTATCCCCTTCTCCAATTGAGTCATAAATAATAGCTATATCAAAAAAGGATATCGACAATCTATAATTGTTTTTTCCATAAATCCACTTCTCATGCTTTATGAGACTATTAGAAACTTTTTGGCATTTAAAATATTCTCCCCTGTTCCAATGAAAAGCTACCCTAGCGTATAACCATGTCACAAAAAATAAGGTAATAAAACCGAATATAAATGAAAATAGAGTGTATAATTTAATTAAAGTAAAACTATATTCATAAGATGTAGATGATAGGTATCCAATAATTAGATAGTGACATAAAAGAACACTGATAACGATAAGCGCCAAACAAAAGATTGATAATAAATTTAAAATGCTACTGATTTTCTTAGTTAGAAGTAGTTCTCTAATATTTGGTAGTAGTTCACTTATGGCCATGATAGATGGTGTAATAATAAAAACTAATACGATGGCATGGGCTATTGGAAAGTTATTGTTAAAGACTAAGATCAATCCAGATACAACTATTCCAATAATTGTTGCTACTTTTGACCAAAAGTTCAAAATCATCTTTTTTATTTAAGGGATTTAATC
This sequence comes from Microcystis protocystis FBCC-A270, assembly GCF_050500235.1. Classification (NCBI taxonomy): domain Bacteria; kingdom Bacillati; phylum Cyanobacteriota; class Cyanophyceae; order Chroococcales; family Microcystaceae; genus Microcystis; species Microcystis protocystis. The sequence continues at coordinate 1,756,082 of NZ_CP191407.1, read as the reverse complement.
CGTCAGTAGTGTTGAATTAGAAAAGGCTTTTTAGCCACCTGAAAAATCTGGCTTCCTATCAAAATGTATTACAATGATACATTTTACAGACAAAACCCAAGAGAGCCATTATGTGGATGCTATTATATTCAACTTCTCCAAAATTGTCAAGGAGCTACCTCGACCTGTAAGGATTCAGATGCCTCAAACAGTCACAGAGGGGCTTATAAAATCTCAGAACTTGCCAAATTCACAGTTTCCTTCCCAATAAGCACGAAAATTAAAACTTTCAGCGTTTCGATCATGCGAATTTCCAGAGAAGGAGGATTTTGCTATAATTAAACCAAATTATTACACAGCATGGGCTTGACTGATTTTTGATTTTTGTAGGACCTGACCCTTACCGAACTTTTTTGATCGAATGCTCCATGATCCAAAAAGCCTGTGACGTAAATATCTTAAACAGCCTGTCCCTCTGTCAAGATTTGATTTTATAATTGCTAAAGACCAAGAGAGCCTTGCAAACCTTACTATGACAGATTCAAGACAAAAATCTCCACAATTATATGGGCTACTTATCGGAATTGACCACTATCCGCCCAATCAACTCCCAGATGGAAGCTCATATCAGAACTTAAAAGGATGTGTCCGAGATATTAATCAGGTAGAAGCGTTTCTTCAACACAAGCTTAAACTACCGTCTGACAATATACTCAAGCTTACTGCTTCTCAGGACACATTCAATAACCCTATTGAACCACCAGAACAGTTACCCACTTATGAAAATATAGTAGCCAAATTTCAGCAGCTTGCTAACATAGCACAACAGGGGGACAGCGTCTATATTCACTACTCAGGACATGGAGGACGCGCCACTACCCTCTATCCAGAGGTTAAAGGAAAAGATGGTATTGATGAAGCTCTAGTGCCTACTAATATTGGCAATCCTAACACCCGATACATTCGGGATATTGAACTAGCTTTTCTACTGGAAAATTTAGTCAATCGCCAACTTATTGTTACACTTGTCCTAGATTGCTGTCATTCAGGAGGGGCTACTAGAGGAAATCAAACAGAAATTCGAGGAATTAACGCAATTGATACGACCATTCGATCCAGTGAGAGTTTAGTTGCGTCTAGAGAAGAATTAATCACCGCTTGGCAAAAACTCAGCCCAACACCTACCCGAAACCTTGCCGTCAATGGTGGAATGTTACCTGATGCAAAGGGATATGTTTTACTTGCAGCTTGTCGTCCCTCTGAGTCTGCTTATGAGTATACCTTTGAGGAAAATAAACGTAATGGAGTCTTGACTTATTGGTTATTAAAGTTTTTAGATCATCCCAATCCAGAGTTAACCTACAAAGTTCTTTATGACTATCTTTTAGCAAAAATTAACAGCCAGTTTTCCAAACAAACACCGATGTTACTTGGCGAGGGAACCCGCTTAGTATTTGGATATGAAAAACGACCTATACATCAAGCTGTTACCATAATGGAGGTGAAGGAGGAACAACAACAAATTAAAATTAATGGAGGACAAGTACATGGGTTAGTTCAGGGTTCTCAGTTAGCTGTTTATCCGTCAGGAACAGATTTTACTAGCATTGAAAAACGATTAGCGATCGCTGATATTACCAGTTTGGGAGCAACATTCTCTTGGGCTACAATTAAGCCTCTATCTGAGCAACCACAACAGCTAAGACAAATCACTCAGGGAGATCAAGCGGTTCTTCTCAATCCTAACTCTATTAGCCTAGTCCGAAAAGTTTCCTTACTTTTTTTAGAATCTTACCATTTTTCAAGTATCAATTTCAAACCATTTTTAGAAACGATTAATCAAAAAATAGCTGAAACCAATTGGTTAGATTTAGTTTTACAGAATGAAAATGCTCATTATCAAATAGTTATCAATCAATCAGGAGAATATGAAATCTGGGACTCAGGAACAGAAAAAATTAATCTAAGACCTGTTCTAAAGTTTAATGATCATAATGCTACGACTACCCTCATTAATCGTCTCATTCACTTAGCAAAATATCAAGGAATTTACGAACTGAATAATTATGATTCACTCAATCCTTTAAAAAAAGCTTTACAAGTCGATTTATTTGAAATTCCTCCCGATTTTCAAGCAGGAATCCGTCCTGACTTACATAATCCTTGTGATATGTTAAACATAAAGGTTAATGAACAGTTTATTGTGAGGATTAAAAATAATTCATCGAAACGTCTCAATGTTACTCTATTAGTCTTACAGCCAGATTGGAGTATTTCTCAAATATATCCATCTGATGAAGTTAGCTCATTTGAAGAATTTGAACCAGGACAAGAAGATATTATTACACTTCAAACCAGTCTTCCTGAAGGATTTAAGCAAGGTGTAGATATTATTAAAGCTTTTGCGACTATTGATCCGACTAATTTTCGTTGGTTAGAATTACCTTGTTTAGATCAGCCACATTTTTCTAAGCAATTGAGAAATTTAGAAGAAGCTAAAAACCCCTTGGAAGTATTACTAACTACTATTAATGAAAATGGTAGCTCTATTCGTAATTTAAAACCCGCTAATTATCCTAGTCAAAAATGGATAACAACACAAAAAAAAGTGACGGTGATTAGGGATTAAAGATTAGATATTAAAGTTAAATTAATGATAGATGTGGTGCGTTACGACGGATTGTTAGATGATTGAGTAGGGGCGAAGCATTCGGACAATAACCTATTACTGAAACCCTAGATTTCCTATCCGAATGCTTCGCCCGTACCCCGAATTTTTCTCTAGCAAACTCAATTCTAGTCTAATTATAGTAGGGTGCGCTCTTCGATAGCGTAACGCACTGCCCATAGCAGATTAATTAAAGATTTATCAAAAAAGAACTAACTTAGTCGATTTTCCTGTAGGATGATAATACTTAGAGTTTATTATTCTGCGACGGGCTATGGGATCAATTGAGCAACTGACAGAAGAGATATTGTCCTTACCTAGTGTATCAAGGGCGCTGCTTGCAGACAAGTTGGTAGAAAGCTTAGAATTCGACACCGATTCAACAATTCAGGCAGTTTGGGTGACTGAAGCAAAAAGACGAAGAGGCGAGGTTCGGGATGGCTCTGTGCAGCCAATTTCGGGGGAAGAAGCTCTGGCTCAAGTTAGACGACTGATTGAGCCATGAGGTATGTATTTCACCCTGAAGCTCTCACTGAATATGCTGAAGCGGTTCAATACTATACAGGGCAACGGGTTGAGGTTGCACAGGCATTTATCAATGCTATCGAGGATACGGTTTATCGAATTAGAGCATCTCCTACTCATTATGTTGTTGCCGAATCTCTTTATGTAGAAGTTGGATAATCATGCCAAAACTTCCAGGAATAAATCATTTAATAGCAATTAAGTCCTTAGAAAAAGCAGTATTAGTAGGGTGCGCCCTTCGATAGCGTAACGCACCAAATAAATTAATGATAGATGTGGTGCGTTACGACGGATTGTTAGATTTAAGTTTAAGCAGAAATTGTCGCCGTCTAACGCACCCTACATTTTACCATTTGGGGATGGGGAGTGAGTGCGATTATCTGTAGTGCGATCATGGATTTTAAGCTATAATCAAAGATGTTGATTTATCCCATGAAGTTTTTAGTAGGGTGCGCCCTTCGATAGCGTAACGCACCAAATAAATTAATGATAGGTGTGGTGCGTTACGACGGATTGTTAGATGATTGAGTAGGGGCGAAGCATTCGGACAATAACCTATTACTGAAACCCTAGATTTCCTATCCGAATGCTTCGCCCGTACCCCGAATTTTTCTCTAGCAAACTCAATTGGGGATGGGGGGTGAGTGCGATCATAGATTTTAAGCTATAATCAAAGATGTTGATTTATCCCATGAGGTAACAATGTTATCGATTAATCTAGATCGAGAAACCGAGAACTATCTAGCAGACATCATTTCCGAAGAGAATATTAGCTCAGAAGAACTTCTGAAAAAACTCATTTACGAACATTGGCAAAGCTTAAAACCGCGTAAAACTTTATCACAACGCCGGGGAGGTCATCCTCAGCATCTTTTAGAAAATGCTCCACCTGATTTATCATTGCGAGAAAACCGCAAAAAAGTAGTGGCAGAATATATACAAAACCATCATCAGCAACATCATTTATGACAAATTATCCCCCAAAAATTATTACAGAATCAATCAACCAATTCTCTAACTTCAAAGCAGGCACACGCTCAAATTCACGAGTATTTGCGGTAACAAGAGTCAGATCAAGCGCTAGAGAATGAGCAGCAATCAGTAAATCATTTGGACCGATTGGGGTTCCTGCTTGCTCCAAATGTTTACGAATTAGGGCATAGTGCTTATCTACAGTTGATTCTAATGGCAAAACTGTCAAGAACTCCAGGATGCGTTCTAGTTGCTGCACCAGACGGGAGGAACCACTTTTAACCACTCCAAATCTTAATTCACACGCCACAATGATGCTCGTACAAACGCTTTCTTCGCCGACATCCACAATATGCTGGAAAACCTGACCTTGGGGATACCTGATCAAATGTGATAGGATGTTAGTATCAAGCAGATATTGATAGGTCATTGGGTGGTACTAAAATGTAATGTCATCAAGGGGAAGCAACCCTTCATCTATATCAGGAAAATTGTCTGTAATGTCTGGCAAAGTAGTCAGCAAAGAAATTAGAGAACCGGAAGAAATCGGCTCAATGATTAAGCGATGACCTTCTTTGCGTAACAAAACCTCTGTGCTTGATAGGGCAAGTTCAGGAGGAATAGTTAAGACTTGCTCTTGTCCACTTGTTAGTAAAGAAACCTGACGTAAGTTTTGCATCTGTTGACCTCTTTGTTAATGATCACCTTACTATAATAGACGCTTCTAAGACAGAATATTCAGTATCTAAAACTTCTACTCCAAAGGTTTCAATATGAAAACGGAGTGCTGATTTCGCATCTTCTAGCACTTCTTGATATGATTCGCCTTCGCCAATGACAACACCTTCAATACCTAAAGGATAAGCAATATAGCCATCTGGGTGTTTTTCGACAATTATTTTAATGCTTTTCATGATTATTTTTTAAATACATTTTCCCAATTCATCAAGCAAATCCATCGCCACCTCTAGCCAGTCCACCGCACCCTCTGAAGACGGCTCAGGCGTTGCTCCCCTTACCCCTTCTGGACGCGAGACTAAGGGTTTAAAATTCTCATTATTCTCGTTGGCCTTCTCTGCTAAAAAGTCCCCTAATAGCGTCGGACGTTCATACTCCAACCGATAGTCCAATACCCAGTTTAACACTGTGATTACCTCCGATCGCTGTTCCACTGACCAGCCTTGTTTATCGATATACTGCGCCATGATTTGCTGACAGTTTTCCCACCGACGGTAAGCCTCCCACAGCGCCGATATAGGTTTCCTCATCGCCAAGGACACCGCACCGCCTTCTGGGAAATCCTGACGCAGATCCGAACTCAACAGAACCCCAGTTAACCAAGCTCCTCCTTCCCCTAACTCGATTAAAATATAGGCTAGGGTTGCCGGATTTAGGTCAATTTCGACCCTAATTTGGCTTAAATCTAACATTTCTTCACCAGAGTCTTGGGGAATCAATACAGCTTCTAGTTTACCTAGCTTGGGTAGTACCACTTGAGCATTATCAGCCGCCGCAGTATCTACCTCTATCCCATGCTCTTTTAGATAATCTGTCAGCACCGCCGCCGCTAAGGTGTTCTGGCGAAATTCCCCAAAGCTGGGATAGGGAACCCAAACAGAGTCGGCTAAATCTGTTTTAGGGTCTAAACCCGCAAGTTTAGCTAACTCAACCAGATCATCTGTATCTGCATTAGCAAGACGCAGGTACAGTTCTTCAACTTCTCGAATAAAATCTGCATCACTCATAACGCAATACCTGACGACTTAGATAGGGTTGGGTTTTATGCTTTAAAAATAACTTAGCGAATCCTAACTCAAATATGTTTAATTTTTCGTGTCGATAAATATCATCTCTAAATAAATTTTCTAAACCCGTAATCACAACCTGACGCATTTCAGGAGTAAATGTCGCTTCAACGCTCCAGGGAACACCCGCAATTAACATTTTACCCAGGGAATCCGCTAATTCCCCAATCAAAACAGGCTCACCTGTCCTATTCTCGAACACCCACACAGGCTGATTATTTGCTCCCTTGTGACTAATTTGCGCTATTTTAAGCTGAAACTTATCCCCCTGGGACTCTTTCTGACGCTTTTCTCTAACTCCCTTTAAGTTTGCTTTCGATAAATTAGGAGTTATAGAGCCTTCTAGTTGAAACTTGCCTTCCTGTTCTCCCCCTAACTGACGTTCAATCTCTAATTCCCTTGCTAAAATCTTTTTCAACGCTTCATTTCTCAACTCAGAAGGCATTTGGCCATTCTCCAGTTTTAAGCGTAACTCTCCCCCCCGCAAACCAAACTTAACCCGTCCAAAGCGAAAATCAAGCCACTGCTCATTAAAATTAATCCGCACCGATAGGGAAAACGCCTCTGGTTCAGACTTTTTGAAACGGGAAAAAACACCCTTAGACTCAGGCGCAAGGGGTTCTCCCAAAATCTCCAAGTGCAGACATTCAGGACACTTATTGTCATGTTCTGTTACCGCAATTGCCCTTGATTGCTTTGCCATCATCCTAGGCCTTTCAAACCCTTAACTGTAATAATTGTACTGTATGTGGGGTTTGCGGCAAAAAATTTGTTGTTTTGCTAATAAAGTCCCAAAACCATTTTTTAGCAAAGCTGCTACCGATATTCAGCCAGCCCTAATTAGCTAGAGCAAGCCTCAAGAATTCCTAGCAAATTAACTAAGGGGTTATCTTAATGCTTGCTGCTATCAGCTTAATTTTCTTCGTCCGCTTCTGGGGTTGGTTGTGGTAAACGAGCGATAAAATCTTTCATTTTAGGATGATTAAACATTTTCTCCGTGTCTTGCAGAAGACGTTTACCCCAGAGATTTTCCCCTAAAAATTCTAGACTGACATAACGACTATCGCTAGTGAGAGCGGCCTGAGCTAATTTGATGCCCTCCTCAGTTTTTCCTTGACTATAAATAGCCACCGCAATAGCTAACTGAGGTTCCGGCTGTTTAGGATCAATTTTCAAAGCGGCCCGCCAATCTTTAAGAGCGGCTTCCTTGTCACCCTGTTCGTATTTAACTAAACCAATATTATTAATAGCCGGCCAAAAATTTTTATCTTGACTAACAGCCTTTTCGTAAGCTGCGATCGCATCAGGATATTGTGCTAACTTGAGATAGGAATTACCGAGATCAAAAAGAGCGGGGGAGACATCGGGTTTAATTTGCAAACCCGCTTCAATCTGGGCAATAGCAGACTGGTAATCTTGATTCTGAAAATAAGCACTACCGAGAGAAAATTTGATATTAGCGTGGGCATCGGCGGGAGCAAGGGACAAAGATTGATTTAATGCCTCGATACCGGGTTGTACCTGATCGTCTTGCAGATATAAACTACCGAGAATAAACCAAGTTTGATAGAGATGAGGGGCCAACTGCACCGCTAACCTAGCCCGTCCGAGGGCTGCATCGGTACGGCGAAAACGAGCTAATTGGATAGCATCCTCAGCCATTTCAATTCCCGCTTGTTCCATCTGTTCTAACTCCGGTTCGATGGCGTAGGGGAGTAGCGCTTGGGAAAAAGCTGGCGGGCTGCCAGCGACGAAAAAAATGAGCAAAGAAATGATTAATCGAAGTTTTGGCACAGTTTACCCCTGGGATAGGCCTTTTTTAATCAGTCTATCTCGCTTGGGAGTTGTTGGCTAAAGAAACAACAAAGGCAACTCTAGAGACGTTAGTATATAACCAATTAACTTTTGGCTGATCGATGGCAATAACCGTGTTGGGAAAATCAAATCGCCCCCTATTTTGGATATTCGGACTCATGGCTAGTAGTTTTCTGGCGGTGGGAGTGGTTTCTTATCGTTTGTTGCAAACTCCTCCTCCTGGCGTAGAATTGGCGGAAATGACCGTTCCTGCTCAACGGGAAACCCTCGCTGTGGAAATTAAAGCTAGTGGTAGGGTGGAACCAATCCAAAGTGTCAACATTAGCCCGAAAAACCCTGGCCGATTAGTGCGATTATTGGTAGATCAGGGCATGATCGTTAAAAAGGGACAAACCCTCGCCGTCATGGATAATTTAGAGGTATATGCCCAAGGAATGCAGTCAGAAGCGCATCTACGGGAAGCTCTAGCCAGTCTGGAACAGGCTAAACGCAGTATTCCGGAAGATATCCGGCAATTACAAGCCCGATTTTATCAGGCCCAGGCCAGTTATAAGCAATTAGAAGCGCGTTTAGCTCAGGCCAAAGAAAGAATTCCGAAAGATTTAGACCAGCTGCAAGCTCAGGTACAAGCGGCCCAATCCCGGTTTCGACTAGCAGAAAATCGGGTTAAACGCAATGAAAATTTAGTCCGGGAAGGGGCGATCGCTCAAGACCAATTTGATGCTGTCCTCAATGAATATCTCAACGCTAAAGCCAATTTAGACGAATCGATCCGCCGTTTGGAACAAGCGGATAAAACCGCTTCCCCAGAAGTAGCCGGAATTGAACAGGAAATGATCCGAGCGGCAGCAGCGATCGCAGAAGCGAAATTTGCCCTCGAACAACGCCAAAAAACCCAAGAAACCGAGCTGGCTCGACTAGAATCATCTGTAGCAGCTGCTAGGGCCAGTTTAGAGCAAATTAAGATTCAATACCGCGATACGGTTATTACTGCTCCCTTTGATGGCATCGTCACCCAAAAATACGCCACTGAGGGTTCTTTTGTCACTCCCACCACTTCGGCCTCTAGTACCGCTTCCGCCACTTCCACCTCGATTATCGCCTTGGCATCGGGATTGGAAGTGATTGCGAAAGTGCCGGAAGTAGATGTGGGTTTATTGCAGCGCGGCCAACCAGTGCGAATTGTCGCCGATGCTTTTCCTGAAGAAGTCTTTGAAGGTCGAGTTATTCTTGTGGCTCCCGAAGCAATTATCGAGAATAATGTTACTTCTTTTGAGGTCAGAATCGGTTTGGTAACGGGACGGGACAAACTCAAATCAAAAATGAATGTAGATGTAACTTTTGTCGGCCAGCAGTTAGATAATGCTCTGGTCGTGCCGACTGTCGCCATTGTCACCCGGGAAGGCAAGTCAGGGGTTTTAGTTCCCGATGCCGCAAATAAACCCAGTTTTAAACCCGTTTCGATCGGTTTGGTCTTAGACGATAAAACTCAAATTTTATCAGGTTTGGAAGTTGGAGAAAAGGTCTTTATCGATCTCCCCGAAGGGGCTGAAGATACCTCAAAAACTAATCAAAAATCTCAATAATTTTCTTTAACAAGTATTCCTAAATTGTCTTTTTTATGCTAGGTCAGGATTCGGGAAATGGGGGAATGGGGGAATGGGGAAATGGGGGAATGGGGGAATGGGGAAATGGGGGAATTCAACTAATACCCCAAAACCCCAAAACCCTACAACTATCTAACTGATAACTGATAACTGATAACTGATATGTTTATCATCGAAAGTTTAAAAATGGCCGTCTCCACCCTAAAGGCCAATAAAGTGCGTAGCGGCCTGACCATGTTAGGAATTATCATCGGTAACGCTTCGGTGGTGGCCATGATCGGTATTGGCCAAGGGGCGCAAACCTTAGCCAATGACCAGTTTGCTAACTTGGGACCCAATACCATTTTTGTGGTGCCGGGGTCGCGACAAGCACGCAATACCACCGTTGATTTACCGAAAACCCTGGTTTTAGCTGATGCTCAGGCGATCGCCAAACAGGTTCCCACCGTCGCCGAAGTCGCCCCAGAAATAAACGCTCGTTTCTTGATTTCCTATCGTAATCGCAACATGACGGCTCTAGTGACGGGAAGCACCCCAGAATACGCTTCTGTTCGCAATTTTACCCTAGAAAAAGGTCGTTTTATCAATAATATCGATCTAGCCCGCAACAAACGAGTAACGGTAATCGGCCGTGAAGTGGTAGCGCAACTTTTCCCCACCCAAAATCCCCTCGGTCAACAGCTGCGGATCAAAAATCTCAGTTTTGAGGTGATCGGGATTTTAGAGGCGAAAGGCTCCTTTTTTGGCAATAATCAGGATGAAATGCTGATTATTCCCCTTAGCACCATGAACTCGCAACTGGTGGGCAAAACCTCTGCCTACGGTGTCGAGTTGAGTTGGATTAGTCTCACCGCGCGATCGGGGGAGGAAATCCGGGCCGCTAAGTTCCAAATCCAGAATCTTCTGCGTTTACGCCATAAAATCGTCGCTGAGGATGATTTTCGCGTCGAAACTGCTAAACAGATGATCGAAATCTTCGGCACGATTACCCAGGGTCTAACCCTACTTTTGGCTTTAATCGCTGGTATTTCCCTGATTGTCGGTGGTATCGGGGTAATGAATATTATGCTCGTTTCGGTTTCGGAAAGAACTGGGGAAATCGGACTAAGAAAAGCGATCGGAGCCAGAGAACAGGATATTCTCTTACAATTCCTGATTGAATCAACTCTCGTTTCCATCGCTGGCGGTGCGCTTGGTATTCTCGTCGGTGCGGGAGCGATCGTTCTTGTCTCCAGTTTCTCCCCCCTGGCTGCCACTGTTTCCGCCACCGCCGTCGCCCTGTCTTTGAGCGTTTCCACGGGTATTGGTCTCTTTTTCGGCGTTTTTCCCGCCTATCGTGCCTCTAAATTGGAGCCGATTGTCGCCCTCAGAAGTGTATAAGCTGCCCGCGCATTAGTAAAGGGATTGGGGGAGATTCAGCTAATCTCAGGATAGGCGGTTAAAATGCGCCTTAGCTTAATTTTTTAACGTTTCCTTAAATCTGTAAATAGACCATTTAATTGATTATTATTTATTCTTAATTCTCCTGACTCCTGACTACTGGCTACTGACTCCTAACCCTAACAACAATTTTTTATTTTTACAAGAGGTCTAATGTGTGGGACGGATTTTATAGTCCCGATAACGACGATAATCATTGAGGATGCGATCGTGATCAAAGCATAAAGCTTGGGGGAATTCCCAGAGATGAAAAATCCCGACTTTTTTGGCATCATCGGCAGCGATCGGTTTTCCTTTTGCCGTGGCGATAAAAACGATACTAATGGTGTGTTGACGTGCATCGCGGCTAGGATCGGAATAGACGTGAAATTGCTCGATTAACTGCACCTGCAAGCTGATTTCCTCGTAAGCTTCCCGAATTGCCGCCGTTTCCACCGATTCGCCGTAGTCCACGAATCCCCCCGGAATTGCCCAGCCAAAGGGCGGATTTTTTCTCTCAATTAGTACGATCGGACGGTGGGGCGAGTCGATCAGTTCGATGATAATATCAACAGTGGGGGCAGGATTGCGATAGGGTGTCATTTTTTTCAGTTATCAGTGAACAGTTAAGTAAGTAGTTATAATTAAATTGAAGATAGATTTTGCCTCTGATCCCCCCTGCCCCCCTTGATAAGGGGGGTGCCGATAGGCGGGGGGATCCCCCCTGCCCCCCTTGATAAGGGGGGATCAGACAACTTTTAACACCTACCTACTTATCAGTAATCGGTCAATAATTTCATTTAAGACTCATAACCTTAAAATCGAATCTTTTCTAACCAGTCACTGATCAGGGATCACTAATAAGGAGGAGAATAAAAGTTGTTAGAAAATGCCAAGAAAATTACGGTTATAGGTGGGGGAATTTGGGGACAAACTCTCGCTAATTTGGCTAGACGTAATCACTTAACTGTTAGGGTTTGGTCTCGTCATACTGGGGAAGATTTAGGGGCTATTATAGCAGATACTGATGTAATTATTTCAGCAGTTTCGATTAAAGGAGTTGTTCCCACGATCGAACAATTACAGCAATTACCATTAAATTCTTCCACAATTATCGTCACCGCCACTAAAGGATTAGAGCCAATCACCACTCGTACCCCTTTTCATCTGTGGAATCAAGCTTTTCCCGCTAATCCCCTTGTGGTTCTTTCTGGTCCCAATTTAGCTAAAGAAATTAATCAAGGTTTACCCGCTGCGACGGTGGTAGCAAGTTATCAGCAAAAAGCGGCAATATTGTTACAAAAATTATTATCTGGGGAATCTTTTCGGGTTTATCTGAATAGCGATCCCTTGGGAACAGAGTTAGGTGGCACTCTTAAAAATGTCATGGCGATCGCTTCTGGGGTTTGTGATGGTTTACAGTTAGGTACTAATGCCAAATCTGCCCTATTAACTCGCGCTTTACCGGAAATAATTCGGGTGGGAACTTGTCTAGGAGGTTGTCAAGAAACTTTCTTCGGTTTATCGGGTTTAGGGGATTTATTAGCTACCTGTAATAGTCCTTTATCCCGCAATTATCAAGTGGGTTATCAATTAGCTTTAGGTTTATCTTTGCCGGAAGTTTTAGCGAAATTAGAGGGAACTGCCGAGGGAATAAATACCACAGAAGTTTTGATGAGAATTGCCCAAGAAAAAAATTTATATGTACCGATTACCTGTCAAGTTGATCGTCTTTTGCGCGGGGAAATTTCTCCCCAAGTTGCCGTTTATGAATTAATGCGTCGGGATTTAAAAGCAGAATTTGATTAAGAGACAAGAGATTTTTTAGTAAGCAGTAAACAGTAATCAGTGGGGGGTTGGGGAGTGGGGAAATGATGCCAAATCTGGTTATAATTCACCTTTACCAGAAACGCTATATTCATTTCAATCATTCCGAAATAACTAAATAAACTTCTAATCCTTTTTGACTTTCTTTGTCAAATTTTAAGCCTATTTCAGAATCTTTTATCTCTCTTATTGGAATTCTTCGGCGAGGGGTATTTTTGCCATTTTTATTAATTTGAATACTTTCAATAATAGCATTTTGACATATTTTTTTATTTTCACTGACTAAAAAAACTTTTTTACCAACTTCTAGTCTTTTATTGGGTTCCTGTGGCTCATCTGATATTTTGATAGCACAGGCTTTTTTTTGTTGATACCAATTGACAATTTCACCGAGCTTTTGAAGCTTTCCTATCTTTTTCTTCCTATCAACAAAGCAATAAAGAACTAATTCAATCATAGCTTGACATATAGCTTCGACAAAATCACATAATTGTAGTAACTCATTGGCATTAAGAACGGTATCTATTTCTTTACCATGAGCAGAATTATTACGAAGTTCTATAAAATTCTTTAATTCATTTTCCACACTACCCCTACTATTATTGTCAATAAAATTCTTAACTTTTTTATGATTTTCTATCCATTGCCAAGAATCAGTTGCAGATATGCCAGCATCGACTAAAAGTCTGGTTAATTGATCTTTTCTCAGATTAGCTTCATGTAACAAAAAAGCAGCTGATGTGAGATTATATTTAGTTGTATTTTTGTATTCAGTATCAAATAAATTTTTGATAATGTCCCTCTCTGAAAGAGAATCGAAGCGATTTCTTTTATTTTCATTGCCCAGTAATGTAGCACAACCAGTCTGATGCTTATTTCTTACAGATTCAGGTAAATCTTGATAGCAACTATATAATTGAGGCAGCAAAATAATCCAATCTCCCACTAGATTTTCGACAAAATTTTCGTAAAGAGCATATAACCTTGTGATAGATGAACAATGATCGTTAACTAGCCACTTGTCTCCTAAAGGAGCATTTGCTTGAAGATATTTTAAGTCTTCTGTGTTGAGTTGTGAAGGATTATCCGCAATAATTTCTCTAAGTTTTTCACTGATATTAATTATTGATCGAATGGTCTTTATCTCATCCTTTAGGTTATTTAAAAGTCCTTCAAACATTCTCAAATACTCTGCTTAAGAACTCGTTGAATCAGAGAATCAAAAATTTGAATACGAGCTTTAATATCATCTTTGGTATCCCCTTCTCCGGTGAAAAGTCCTTTTTTTAATTTTTTATCTTGATGAGTAATTCCCTGGGAATCTTGAGTAAATAAGCTGATAGTTTCATCAATTATCGCTGATTTTCTAGTAATTAATTCTTGATAATCAGATAAATGGTTGCTGAAACTGATCATCACTGCATCATAGTAAACTTTATAAGCTTTCGATTTATGTGTTTTGGTTTTACTATCGAAAGGCTTAAATAACTGATCCTGATAAATGTTAGATACTAACTCTATAGTTTGGTTAAATACTTGCTCGAACTCTTGGATATTCTCGTCGGAAAAATTAAGACTTTTTTTCATCATATAATTATCCAGATATTTAGATAAATTACCAGTATATTGATCAATATCCCTCATGGCAAAAAAACGGAGGATTAATTCTACATCTTCCATCTTTTTATAAAATCCATTTTCTTTAAGTTCTTCTTTATCATTAATAGGAATATCCCAAGCTTTAGCAAAAATAGTATTCTCAGAAAGCTTTAATAAAAGTTCATTGAATTTCCCAGAGTAAATACAGTTTCTTATTTCTTGGCGACTCAAAGATACACCTCCTGTATTGAGGCGTTCAAAAACCAGTTGTTTTAAAGATAAAGATTCCTCTGGATCCGATAGAGACTCGGTAATAACAACTATAGTTGAAATGGCTCGTCGATTGATACCATCTTTGATTTTTGCAGGAAGACTTTCATAGGTTCTTCCTTCTAATTCAGGCCAGATATCTAACCCTGTTAATTTTAATTTGTTATTATAAAAATTCTCAATTGCTGTGATTCTTTGTTGACCATCCATTACTTCATAGGAGTTATAGGAAGTTTCATAGAGAATCAGAGGAGGTACGGGAATATTCATCAAAAAAGATTCAATTAGTCTCGATTGTTTTTGTGCGTCCCAGCGATCCCGTCTCTGATAGAAAGGACGCTTTTTCACATAGTTAGGTTTATTTAAAGACTCAGCAAAACTAGGCAACTTTTCTCGATTCATTTCTAATAATATTCTTCGTTCACCTTGTTCATATTTTTCATTAATTTCATTATCTGATAATTTTTTAACATCCTTTCGGGAACGTTTTTGCCAAGGATTTGTTTTAGTTTGTGAGATTGTCATAATTTCCCACCAGAGGCGTACAAATTGATATGACTGGACTTCCCTCATTCATTTTTAAGCATAGACTGAGGATATATACGAGAATCAAGAGTTATTGGTAATCTTCCCAGATAACTCTCAAAAGTTAATTCTCTTCAATTGGCAACTGGTCACTGATAACTGGTCACTGATAACTGATTAGGATTTTTGGCTAAAATAGGCCTCTAGCGCCTCATTGATGATTTGATTCATTGGCCGTTTTTCCGTTTCCGAAGCTTCCTTGAGACGGACAAACATATCATCGGGGACGCTGACACGGTTTTGATTTTTACGCACGCGTTTGGGTTTTGATTCAGTGGTAGTAGTTTCGGTCATTTTAGGTGTGTAGGTGGCTGAAAATGCTTGTAAAGCAGGGAAATCGACTCGATGACAGAATTCTCCGAAGGTTTCGTTATTTTGTTGATCCTGTTGGAAGTAAACGAAAATCGGTTCTAAGACCTTTTCTAGATCATCGATCGCCATTTTATCCAAATAGGGGCGCGCTAGTCGAGTTTGATCGGCTGTTCCCCCTAACCAGAGTTGGTAGGAATTGGGAGCGCTACCCACAAATCCTAATTCTGCCATATAGGGACGCGCGCAGCCATTGGGACATCCTGTCATGCGGATGACAAATTCCTCTTTGCTTAATCCTAAGCGATTAAGCAGGGTGCGAATGCGTTCAATCACGCTGGGTAAAATTCTTTCTGACTCAGTAATCGCTAATCCACAGGTGGGCCAAGCGGGACAGGCCATGGCATAACGGGTTAAAGGGTCAATTTCGGCGGGATTAGTGATAATTCCGTGTTCTTTCAGGATCGCCTCGATCGCTTGCTGATCCTTGGGTTCAATTTCGTAGAGAATGATATTATGGTTAGCCGTCAAGCGCATGGGTAGCTCAAAACGCTCGATAATCACTTTTAAAGCGGTTTTTAGCTGAAAACTGCCTTCATTTTTGACCCGGCCATTCTCCACAGAAAGACCAAAAAATAATTTTCCGTCTCCCTGTTCATTCCATCCCAAAAAGTCTTGATATTTCCAATCGGGGAGGGGTTGGTAGGGGGCAATTTTTTGGCCGAAATAACCCTCAACAGTGCTGCGGAATTTCTCTACTCCCCATTCTTCGAGGATATATTTCATTCTCGCATGACGACGTTCGCCGCGATCACCGTAATCCCTTTGGGTTGCCACGATCGCTTTTACCAGATCGTACACATCTTCTTTGTCCACATAACCGATCGGATCGGCCATTCTGGGGAAAGTTTCCTCCTTATTGTGGGTTCTTCCCAGTCCACCCCCCGCAAGGATGTTAAAACCCTGTAATTGACCGTTTGCGTCGGTAATCACCACTAAACCGATGTCATTGGTGTAGATATCGATGGAGTTGTCTCCCGGCACGGTGACACCCATCTTGAACTTACGGGGCATATAATGTTGACCGTAGATCGGTTCGATGGGATCGTTTTTGTTAATCCCATTTGTATCTTTTTGTCTCGCGGTCTTGACTTCTGGCGCTTCTTCTGCACTGATCACTTTTTCGCCATCGAGCCAAATTTCGTAGTAAGCTCCAGTTTGGGGAGTGAGCAAATCGGCGATATTATTGGCATATTCCCAAGCATAGCCGTATTCGGGGCGATTTTTGTAGGGGGCTGGCGGTGCAGTGACATTGCGGTTAACATCACCACAGGCCGCTAAAGTGGATCCCATACTGCGGATAATTTCCCCGAGGGTAGCTTTGAGATTTTTCTTTAAAATGCCGTGTAATTGGAAGCCTTGGCGAGTTGTCACGCGTAAAGTGCCGTTACCGTAGCGATCGGACAAACTATCGAGGGTAAGATATAGTTGCGCGGGAATAAAACCCCCCGGACTGCGGGTACGCAACATCATTTGATAGTCTTTTTCTTGACCTTTGGCTCTATTGTCGCGATTATCCTGTTGATAGGAACCGTGAAATTTGAGGATCTGCACCGCCGCATCGGTAAAATGGGTTGTATCTTCGAGGAGTTCACTGGCCAAAGGTTCTCGTAGATAATTACTGCGTTCTTTGATACCTTCGACTTTAGAAACCTTGGCGGTAGGAGAAATAGGAGTTGTAACCATCGTCTAACAGCACGATAACCTGTGGATAGGTCTTAGGAATAGGAATTTAGACAAGCTCGATCGATCCTAAGAAGTTTTACTAAGATGATCTCTAGAGTTCGTTCCAGACTCTGAGGTTAACAGTAGCGATCGAGACATTAATTCTATCTTAACTTCTTACCGTCCCCCGCGAACGCCATCTACCGATCAAATTTTTATGACCAATTCTCTTAACATTAAAACGGTTATTAGTCAAGAACCCTACATTATTCTTAACAATCAGGGGGAAATTCTCCCTTCTATTAATCTGAGTCGTCCTAATTATAAATTGGGACGGGATGGTCAACAGGTGGATTTAGTTGTTCCCCAACACTGGACGGTGGTGAGTCGAGTCCAAGCTTGTTTTCGTCGTCAGGGAGATGATTACTATATCTACGATGGAGACGGGACTAATCCTAGTTCCAATCAACTTTTTATCAATAATCGCGTCATTACTCCCAAAGAGGGCTATCTTTTACGAAATGGGGATGAGATTAATATCGGTCAAGATGTCAAAAATTCGGTCAAGATTACCTATTATCATCCTAACCAACAGGTAAAAAGCCCACCTTTAGCTTTTAAATCGGTTTCCCTAAGCAATCGCAGTGTAGTTTTAGGACGAGATAATGCTGCCACTGTGGTTTTAGACGCTCCGACAATTTCCCGACAACACGCGATTATCGATAGCGATAACCAAAATCGTTATATTCTCCACGACAAAAGCACTAATGGAGTCTTTATCGACGGACAAAAAGTATCGGGTAGTGCCATTTTAGCCAACGGTTGTACGGTGAGAATCGGACCCTATAGTTTTCGTTTGCAGGGAGATGAATTGGTTTTATTAGATACAGGGGATAATATCCGTCTGGATGCCGAAAATATCGTCAGGATGGTGCGGGATAAAAAGAAACGACCTTTGATAATTCTCAATCATATCTCCTTACCGATCGAACCGAGTCAATTAGTGGCAATTGTCGGGGGAAGTGGTGCGGGAAAATCGACTTTCTTAAAGACTTTATTAGGAATTGAACCCACCACCTCGGGAACTGTTTATCTGAATGGGGAAGAGCTGCGCCAGAATTTTAATATCTATCGCACCCAAATCGGTTATGTTCCCCAATACGATATCGTTCACAGGGATTTAACCGTGGGAGAAGTGTTATATTATGCTTCTAAATTAAGGCTACCTCCCGATCTTAATTGCCAAGAAGTGATCGAGAAAACCCTGCAGCAGGTGGAATTATTAGAAAGAAGAAATACTTTAGTCAGAGACTTAAGCGGTGGTCAATTAAAAAGGGTGAGTATTGCGGTAGAATTATTAGCTAATCCCAAATTATTCTTTTTAGATGAACCCACCTCGGGATTAGACCCTGGTTTAGATAAAAAGATGATGGAATTGCTGGCAAAATTGGCCAAAGAAGGCAGAACAATTCTCCTAGTCACCCATGCTACTAATAATATCAATCTCTGCGATCGATTAGTTTTTCTTGGTCAAGGAGGCAATTTATGTTATTTTGGTTCTCCGGGGGAGGCCTTAAATTTTTTCTCTTTACCTCAGGGGGATTTTGCCGATATTTATATTCATCTGGAAACTAGCGAAAAAGTTGAGCAAGAATGCCAACGTTTCCAACAATCCGACTACTACAAAAATAATATTGAAGCAAGAATCGCTAAAATATTTCAGCAAAATCATAGTAAACCGCAACAGGTTCAACAATCTTTTTGGTCGCAACTACAGGTTTTATGTCAACGCTATAGCCAGTTAATTATCCGTGATCAATTTAGTTTAATTTTATACCTATTAACCGCCCCGATCGGAATTTTATTAATGGCTATGGTTTTAGGGGACGAAAATCCTTTATTTTTGGGGGATAATCCCAGTTTTGATCAGGCTATCGAATCGGCAACTTTAGCCTTAAAAACTCTCTTTGTTTTTACCTGCGCGGAATTGTGGGTAGGTTTTGCCTGTTCCCTACAGGAAATTGTCAAAGAATCAGCCATTTATCAGCGAGAAAGATTAGTTAATCTGGGATTATTACCCTATTTATTCTCAAAAATTCTGGTTTTAGCAGCCTTAGTTTTTCTGCAAACAATTGTAATTACCTGCGTGATATTTTGGGGATTTACTGACCCGCAGCCGGAGTTAATGACCTGGTTAATTGGTTGTTTTATTACCACATTTTTAACTATATTTGCGGCGATTAATCTCGGTTTGTTAATTTCTGCTGGGGTTAATAACATCACCCAAGCAAATAGTGCCTTACCTTTAATTTTAATCCCTCAGATTATCTTTGCAGGGGTATTATTTAGCTTAGAAGGTCTGGGGAAATATCTATCATGGTTGATGATTAGTCGCTGGTCGATTGGTGCCTACGGGGTATTAGTAGAGGTGGAAGCTATGATTGCAGAAGCGAAAGAACAAAATACTTTTAATATCCCTTTACCCTTTGAGGATGTCAATCAAGTTTATCAATTATCTATCAATAATTTGTTATTGAATTGGGGAGTTTTAATTCTTCATTCCCTTATTTATTTTCTCCTTACCTATTGGTTGCAAAAAAGAAAAGATATTTTATGATCTAAATTATGAATGATAAATGATAAGTAGGGAGGCACAATTATTGGTAGGATGGGTTAGCGGTAGCGTAACATAATCGGGGGTTGGGTTTCATGCTTCAACCGAACCTACATTCTAAATTATAACTGATAACTGATAACTGATAACTGATAACTGATAACTGACTCCTAACCCTACTTAATTTAACTTCAGATCAAGAGCGATCGGACATTCCACTTTCGTTCCCCCTAAACCGCAGTAACCGCCGGGGTTTTTCGCTAAATACTGCTGATGATAAACTTCAGCATAATAAAATTCAGGTGCGTCGATAATTTCCGTGGTAATTTGACCATGGCCCGCTTTATTGAGAGCTTCTTGATAGATCGATCGAGATTTTTCCGCTAATTGCTTTTGCTGGGGACTATAGGTATAGATACCCGATCGATACTGAGTTCCCGTATCATTACCCTGACGCATTCCTTGAGTGGGATTATGACTTTCCCAGAAAACCTTTAACAGTTGTTCGTAGGAAATCACACTGGGATCATAGACCACTAAGACCACTTCATTATGTCCAGTCATGCCGGTACACACTTCCTGATAGGTGGGATTATGGGTGATACCAGCCGCATAACCTACGGCCGTGGTGTAAACACCTTCTAATTGCCAAAATTTGCGCTCTGCTCCCCAAAAACAGCCTAAACCGAACATTGCGCTTTCCATACCGCCAGGGAAGGGGGGCTGCAAAGGATGACCGTTAACGTAGTGGGTGCTAGGTACGGGCATTTTTTCCGATCGCCCGGGTAGTGCTTCCCTTGCTGTGGGCAAAGTTACTTTTTTGCCGAATCCGAATAACACCATAATAAATAATTCGTCCAGAAAGTTTGACTTTACTTTACATTATCGCTTAATTTTAGGGATTTCAGTGATCGGTGATCAGAACCGAGGCTGCAGCTCAATTTTTGTCAATCTACTGAGTTGGGATTTTGGGCGTTGCTGAATCAAGGTATGAATGCCAACTGTGCATCAGATGAAAAAGTTAGTTTGGCTCTAGGTTTTAAAAATACCAGAAAAGAAGATTCATATCTCAAATCAGCAACGCCTCATTTTAATAACTGGACTTCCCCCATACAGAAATACATAACTATTGAATGATAGCTTTATAAAGCAAAAAAGCAACTAAAATATGATATTATAGTTGCATATAACTGACAATAATTATTATCAGTTATACGATAAAATATTTTGCATAAATTGTCAAGACAATCTTAAAAAGACTACCGAAAAATGACTATTCTGTTCTCAATACAAGGCTCTTTGTACTTATCTGGCTTTATCTAATTTTCGATAAAAGTCTCGGCAGCTTACGAGATTTGTTTTTTCGACTAAATCATCAAGGGATAGCTGTGGACTTATCTACTTTCTCTAAAGCCAGTAAAAACCGAGATTATCAAGCATTTAATCAGATTTATTTAAGCTTAAATCACGAACTAATATATGCTATCGATTCAACGTCTCGACTTTTCGGCTTAGATCAGAGTCCACTTCGCTCGACTTTGACCAGCAAATTGTTTTGGATGTCGGCCTATCATCAGATGAAATTAGTGATGCTCCTAGATACTGAAACTGGTTCTATAGCGTTTCTGATTCACAAGAGGTACATTCCCGATCCTGAACAGCTTAATCAGCAAAGGTTTAAGTGTGCCGCACAGATGCGAGAACCGCTATATATTAATCGTATATTAGATTTTACAGTTTAGGCAAATTCCTCAAATATATGGGAATACTTTACTTAATAAACTGCGCTATGTTAACTTAATTTTATCCCAAGAGGGAAATTTAATCTCTCTAAGCGAACGCCTGTTCTTATTAGTTTGTATGTAAAGTTTTATGTACAAATTCAACATTTCTGCTACAGATAATTCAGTATTTTTGCTTATTGATTTGGCGCAGGCGAACGATTAAGCTGTGGTGTATGAAGCGTTCAAAACTTTTACCACTATGCCTATTACACCATTGAATTTGTTGTGGTCTCAAAACCTATTAATGGTTCAAGACAATAAAGATAACTTTCTCTATGAAAATGCAAAAACTGCATTTTCACCACTCTGGTGGCCTAACTTCAGATCTCGCTTTAAAGATATACTTTTCTCGGCCACCTGGACGACCAATACACCTTACACACCGATCGCAGGCAATTCACTTGGTGGCGTTAACTCCGTAGCCCCATATACTGCTGCCGTAAACGATACCGTTATTAGAACTCTTGATTCCACAGAAAAAGGGTTACTTATACACACATCACAAAATGGCTCTGGCTCAGTGAATCCAAATCTCTGGGAACCAACAGATATAGCCAATACCAGTCCATTGCCTCCTCCAAATAGCTTAAACCCTAGTGCATTTACCTTTGCAGAAGCCCTAGGAAACGCAAGTTTTGGCAACCTATCTCTAAGCTATTTTCTAGCAGAAGATACATTCCGGGGCATATCGGTAAACCTGGGCAGGATATCTCGCCGTCCCAGTTCATCTGCTAAAGTTACCTTAGTCTGGACGGGAACACCTAGCACTACTGATACAGACGCCAACTTAGATGTTTATCTACAAGGAACGACCACAGGCACGATTTATACTGCGTTTAATGCCGCATGGTTTGGTGGGTCTAGCTTTGTCGGCACTGACGCTGTTGCTGGTGGCGCTGGCGTGGATTTGATCACTGGCGCTGGTGCTGTAGAGTACATAGAGCAAATTTATCTTCCATCGTGGAGTATTTCCCCGTGGGACACCAGTTTTAATGTTTTCGTTAATGGTACACTCGGCTCTGTTCCGGTTTCTACAGGTCAAGATTTCTCGATCTTTTTTACCTCCCGCCCGGTAGTTGGTCAAGGCCACGGCTGGGGTGATGTGCATCTTTCTACCTTTGATGGCAAACCCTATGATTTGCAAGCAGTTGGAACGTTCATTTATGTCAAGTCTCTAACTGATGATTTTCAAGTGCAAACCGTTCAAAAACCTTGGTACACAGGTGCTCAAGTTTCTGTTAATACAGCCTTTGCGATCAGACTAGACGGCAAAACTTTTGTTTATGATTCAGAGCTTGCCATTGGCCAAGAATTAAAAGTTGATGGAGCAACGTATAATCTAAGCAGTGGCGGCAGTGCATTGTTTGGTAACACGAGAATCCAGCGATCAGGGAATCAGTACACCTTCACCTATGCCGGACTAGACGGTAATTTCTCCACAGCCGAGGACAACGATGTCGTCATCGCCTCGGACAATGGAAGCTACGTTGATGTTTTTGTCAATCCTTCTGATGATCGCGCTGGCTCGCTACAAGGGCTTTTAGGTAATGGCGATGGTGATAGCAGCAATGATTTTGCTCTGCGTGATGGCACAAACTTAGGTCCTAATCCCTCTGTTCAAACAATACATACAACGTTTGCCGACAGTTGGCGAGTTGGCAAGGGCGAATCTCTGTTTCAAACAACCACATTTTTGACTACATTGACCAAGTCCACAACTGTATCACCTATAGATATTTCACCTATAGTTATTATAGAGCCTACACCTGATCCCGAGCCTGTCCCTTTTCCCAAGGAGTTTATTTCCTTAGAAACCCTAGCGAAAGAAAATCCCGACGCAGTGGCAAACGCCTTCGCAATAGCACGAGAATTTGGTATTGTGGAAGGTGCGTTTTTGAATGGGGCGGCTTTTGATTTTCTGGTGACGGGGGATAAAACCTTCTTGCTGGGAGCAAAGCAGGCAGCGGACTTGGCACTGCAAAGTGAATTTCAAAATGGAAACATAGCAACTCTACTTCAAAGCGCAGCTCCACTTGGAAGCATCGAAGGCAGTAAATGGGAAGATTTAAATGCCAATGGCATCTGGGATGCAGGTGAAAAAGCCCTAGCCGGTTGGACAATTTACATTGATAGTGTTGCCAATGGAACACTAGATCCTTGGGAACTTTCCACAGTTACTGACGCTAACGGCAAATACAGCTTTACCAACTTGGGACCGGGAGAATATGCCATCCGAGAAGTGAATCAAACAGGCTGGCTCCAAACCTCCCCTAGCACCCCCTACGCTTTGATCTTGAAAGTAGGGGAAAAATTGACTGATGTTAATTTTGGCAACTATCAATTACCCACGATTACACTTAACCCCAGGAGTCAGACCATTGTTGAGGGTTTGACCACTTCTCAAAATGCCCCCTACACCGTCACTCTTTCCCAAGCAAGCAACCAAACCGTCAGCGTTAACTATGCTACTGCTAACGGTACAGCAACCGAGGGATCGGATTACACCGACACCATTGGAACTCTAACCTTTGCCCCTAATGTTACTAGTCAAGTCATCAATATTCCCATTCTCAATGATTCCCTTAATGAAGCAGATGAGACCTTTACTCTAACTCTGTCTTCCCCTACTAATGCTGCTCTTGGTACGCAGACGGCAGCTACCACGACGATAACCGATACTCTCACGGCCGCTGTCACCACGACTTTAGCGGCAAATGTGGAAAATTTGACACTGACAGGAACAGCCGCCATTAACGGTACTGGTAACGCA
Source organism: Microcystis protocystis FBCC-A270 (assembly GCF_050500235.1). NCBI lineage: Bacteria > Bacillati > Cyanobacteriota > Cyanophyceae > Chroococcales > Microcystaceae > Microcystis > Microcystis protocystis. The sequence goes on along the minus strand of NZ_CP191407.1, from coordinate 1,731,809 downwards.
GGTAATAACGTGATCACGGGCAACACGGCCAATAACCTTCTCAACGGTTCTGGGGGCAATGATACCCTTAATGGTGGTGCTGGACTCGATACCTTGACGGGGGGAGCAGGAAACGATGTCTTCCTCTTCCAATTTTCCCAGTCTATTGTCGCTAACCCTGACCGGATCACTGATTTTGCGATCGGCTCCGACAAAATTGATTTGCTCAGTGCCGCAGGAGGTGTGCTGCCTGCCCCCGCTGCCTTTAGTCGTGCTGCCGATTCTGCGGCTACCACTTTAAACGACGTCGTGAATGCTGTTTTTACCGATGCCAATGGTGCCTTAGCTGGAAACCAAGCACTTGGTATTAATGGCGCGGCCCTGGTTCGAGTAACCACTGTTGGGATAGCCGGAACCTATATTATTGTCAATGATAATGTTGCTGGTTTCCAAAATGCCAATGACTTACTGGTTAACGTTACAGGCATTACCGGCACATTACCCGCTCTCGGTAATATCACTGTTTCCAACTTCTTTGTTTAGTGGATTCCTGATCGCGTGACAAGAATCTTCTCAAGCTGGCGTGTTAGGGGTCGGGAATGGAGTCGCCTCCATCCCCCCCCCTTCAGAACCGTGCATGAGACTTTCACCTCACAGGGACCCTAGTTTGATTGTTCCATTGTTAGGGATACAACTTCTCTTAGGCGCTTGGGTAATGCCCGAAGCCTGCCCTCTGCCCCCTGCCTCCGTTAAAATTAACCAAAGTGAGGCATAAGAGTCAAAACTCCCAAGTCTAAATCTTTACTATCGATCGATTTTGCCTCGTAGAGGGCTAACATATCGTTTAATTGGGGATTACCGCAGGAGGAACCCGTTACCCCCATGGCAATAATCAAACCACAATAACCCTCGGTATTTTTGATGCGTTTTTGCCAATTGCGGCGAGCATTACGGTGGTCGGGATCATCTTGCTCGAATTCCCCAAAGAGATAGAGGTCCCCATTAGCCATTTTCAGAATCCCCAGATCATAACGGGTATCTTCTAGGGGATCTTCGCCGGGGTTAAAACCAATAGCCTCCAAACCGCCAGCTTGTTCGATTTTTTCGATAATTTCCTTGGCTTTCGGTCGGGAGGTCTGGATCATCACCACGGGGAAACCCTCTCCTTTTGTGGGTACGGATTGGGGTTGATAATGGATTTTCGGACGACTGCGAATTTTATCTAATAATTGCCAGGGAACCATTCCCAGACTCAGATGTGCATTATCAGGGACTAGATTTTCCTTGAGTACGGATTCTTCCTCATCATCATCCTCATCGTCGTCCTCCTCCTCTAAGAGTTGCATAAATTCCGCACATAGATCGGGCATCGTAGCCACCGTCACGGCCACGGTTTCCCCTTTTGCTTGTTCGGGATCGAGGGGAATGCGAAAACGACGCTGTAATTCTCCGATCGGTTCTTCGGATAAAGCGGATTGATTGCCTTTAAAAAAGCGCAACAGAGCTATTAAAGCCAAATATACCGTGATGGCTTCTTCTTCATCCAAGTAGGGGCGAATACCTTCGTAGGGATGCACGCTGCCGAAAACTGGATGAATCTGGGAAGGGGCAGCCGAGGCCAGATCGTAGTCATCCTCATCATCGTCCTCATCATCATCGGCCAATTCGTAGCTTAAAAACCAGCAATCTTGGGAAAGAAAGGCTTTTTCTAATCTTTCCATCGATTTTTCTTCTAAAGCGGCCTGCCGGAATTGTTTGAGGGATACTAGGGAACGATAGAGAATGACTCCGTATTCCCGACCGAGCATTCCCATGATACAGGCGTAAAGATTCGGGAAATCGGGGCGATCGATCTTAATTTCCAAGATATCGTAATCAGCCAAAGAGGACCAGGGTTCAGCTTTCCAAATTTCGTGAGCAGTTTTCACTAAAGCGGACTGCCAAGCGGGGGGAATTGCCGGGGGACGGTTATTTTGGAACTCCTCGAACCCACGAAAGAGATCATCGATCAGGGGCAAATTGGGGACATAATCGATGGTGATATCGAGATCTTGTAGTACCCCACGCAGAAAAAACTGTGTTTCTCGATCGCGGACGATAATTTTTTTCGGTCTCGCTGGCCGGGCGGGACTTTGCGGTGTTTCGATGGCGCGGATTAAGGTTCTCACCATGGCCTCTGGTCCGGTTTCGGGGGAAACTACTTCCATAGCGCGTACACAGCCCTCGCTGCCGTCCACCCAGATCACGCACTCGCCACCGCTTTCTTGATTTGGTTCTAGGGTGGCCCGGGGCATTCTCTCGGATAAGGATAAAGCACGACGATCTCCTTCCCAAACGCTGGGAATTTGTGGGATTTTTTTGAGGCGGCTTTGGGTCGTCCGGGGCAGAAGATTCATCGGGAAATTTAGGGGTAGCTGTGTTAGGATTTTAACCTTTTCTTTTCAAGGATTCCATAAGAATTATTCTATCGATTTAGTCCATAACCTGATAGATAAACCGGAAACCTGACCAAGTTCCCAGATCAAAGGCGTATTCATCAATTACACTGCCAGAATTATCCATTTTTAAGCCTAAATCTAATTTTAGATCGCTCCAGAAAGCTCTGGCTATTTCTAGGGGGTTAGTCAGGGTGAGCAGTGGGCTGGCTTCTCCCTTGAGGCTTTGAGTGGCATTGAGAAGGGTCAAGGTTTTCGGGAAAGGATGGCGACTGAGGATCAGTATATTCTCTCTGATGCCCTTGGGTTGACTAATTTTCCAATGCCCTTGGCCGGAATTGGGGATGGTGGCCTTGGTTTTGGCCGCCACGACAAAGGGGGCTAATGGGCTAGAATTGCTGAAATTATCGGGGTTTTCCGGACGGGAACAGTATAAAAGCGGTTGGCGATCGCTGTTGAGGACAAGGATCATTGCGTAGAGGGGTTGTTCTTCTTGATTCTCAATTTGATAGCGAATTTCCGTCCCGACGGGCAGAATTAAGTCATTTTTAGCGGTATTAGTCCCCCTGCTACCCACAATTTTTTGGGTTTGTACCGTGGAGATATAGGTTTGATCGAGGCTTTCTAGGGTGACAATGACGGCTAAACCAGAGGATTCTTGATTGATCAACAAGTGCCACAATTTGCAGGCCAGCAGGGTTTCTAGTTGGGATTGCAGTCGTTTGATTCCTGATTTAATTGCTTCGTTGGCCGCCCCTAAACTACCGATAATTAGGGAGCCATTGGCAGATAATAACTGATAATTGCCAGTTTCTTCGCTACCAACTCGACTTAAGAGACAATCTACCGTTTGTTCGCCAATGTTAACCACGGCGGCCACATCGGGCAAACTGGCAAAGGTACTGGTGGCATCTACCCGTTCAATTCGGGTTAAGTTACTATCCAAACCGACGATTAAGCCGATTTGACTCGGAAAAACCCGCAATTTTTCCTCTAGAATCTGTCCTATTTCTAGGGAAGCAGCCGGGGATAATAATTGCGCTTTGGCTTTTAAACCCTGACGGGAGAGAATTTGTAGGCTGATTTCCTCCCCGGTCGCCTCAATAAAGCTCAAACAGGAGTTAATTCCGTAATTTTCCAGGATTTCTAAGGGCAGGCCCACCAGATTGACTTCTAGGGTGCGTTCATCAATAAGATTTGTAACAATTGCCGCCCCACCCCTTGACGTTTCTGACGTTGTATGATAGGGCGGGGCAGAATTATTTTTTTGATTACTGGTCAGGATTGCCGGTTGCTGTTGTTGACTGCTGTGACTAGCGACGAGATTACGGAGATGGGGAAAAGCGATCGCCATTGTCGGACTGGGGGAAACTTGCCAGAGATACTGGGTGAGATCATAGGTGAATAAGCCAGCATTGGGGCTATTACCGCTCAATTCCAGGGCGATTTGCTCCGGTTTAGCGGCAGCGAGAATAACGCCGTTACTAGGCTTATTTTTGAGGTTAAAACGGGTTTTAATATCGGTAGCGAAAGTTAATTCGGCGGGGTTAAGATCAGTAAGGGTTTCGGGATAGGAACGAACGCGAAGATTACCGAGATAGGGCTGAGGTTGGGGGAGATGACTACTATCAAAAATCAAGCTAAACTTATCCGTAGCTAGACAGCGAGCCATCAGCAGGATATTTTCCTTGATTAAAGCATTTTCTGCCCCATCAGCAGTAATAAAAACCTCTTTTCCGGCCCCAAGACTGCCATAACCGCTAAAGTGAAAAATGACCACATCCCCTGCCTTGGCTTGGGCGATCAGGTGTTCTAAAAAAGCCGATTTGATCGCTTCTCCACTGGCTTGTTGTCCCGTTAAAGTTACTATATCAGCATCCTGAAAGCCAAAACGATAACGGAGAAGGTCTTTTTGTAACTCCACATCGGTGAGACAACCTGGCAGCGGCGGAATATTCGCCCCATACTGGTCAATACCGACTAAAAGAGCCAATTTTCTGGGATTAGGGGCGGCGAGAGCAGCCAAATGACGGTTAACTGTCCCTTGACTAATCGCCAAAGTCAGCAACCCCCAACCTGTCTGCTGGATCAATTCTCGCCTAGTTATGTTCATCGAAAATTTTGGGTGGGAAACCCCGCCGTAGAACGGCGGCTTTACGTTAGAATTAAAAAGACCGTCTCGAAAACCAAGTGGGCGGACAGCACCTTGAAAACTCGGCTTAGGGAGTTCCGTTCAGAAAAGCTTGTCCGGGCAAAAAGTCGCGCGCAACAAGTACAAGAAGCGTTTAGTCAGAACCGTACCGTGGGACACACGGAATCGGGCTTCTGAAATGGAGCGAAAGTCTGTGGACTTTGTGTAAGACAGTACATGGTTTTTTAACCGTGGTATGCAACGGTGGTTGAAGCAGAAACTTAAATCGTGAGGTTTAGGAATCGCCGCACTTTTAGGGCGGCGAGGATGTCAAGATCCTTGCATGGCGCGGATTAATTCGGCAGCCACTTCTGGACGGGAGAATTCCGGAGGTGGTAATTCTCCTTTGCGCAGCAGTTCCCGGACTTTTGTTCCCGAAAGGTGTATTCTTTCTTCCGGTAAACTGGGGCTAGTTTTGGTGGTTGCCATTCCCGAAGTGCGGGTACAGTAGAAAGCGTGTTCAAACTTCATCGGCACGATTCCCAATTCCCCCGGCTCGAACTCATCAAAGATATACTGAGCATCGTAGGTTCCGTAGTAGTCGCCGACTCCGGCATGGTCACGACCGACGATAAAATGGGTACAACCGTAGTTTTTACGGATAATAGCGTGGAAAATTGCTTCCCGGGGGCCGGCGTAACGCATAGCTGAGGGGTTGATAGCTAGAATAACGCGATCTTGGGGAAAGTATTTATCCATCATGATCTCATAGCAACGCATCCGCACATCGGCCGGTACATCATCGCTTTTGGTAGCGCCGACAAGGGGATGCAAGAATAAACCATCTACCACTTCTAGGGCGCATTTTTGAATGTATTCGTGGGCCCGGTGGATGGGATTACGGGTTTGGAAACCGACAATCGTTTTCCAAGCTTTTTCGTGGAACATTTTGCGCGATTGCAGAGGATCGATCTGATATTTGGGAAACTGAGGATGAGGATCGCGCTGAAGTAACCATATTGGACCTGAGAGGTTAATTTCTCCCTGTTCATAGAGGACTTTTACCCCGGGGTGTTTCTGGTCGTCGGTACGATAGACGTTAACTGCTTCGTGGGCCTTATTGTAACGGTATTTTTGGGTTAGTTCCAGGACTCCGACAAAGTTACCTTCGCTGTCATCTAAACGAATCCAGTTGCCTTCTTTGAGGGGATCCGCCACTTCTTCGCTAACGGAAAGAGTCACGGGAATTGCCCAGGGTAAACCATTGATTAGACGCATATCATCGACGACTTTTTCGTAGTCGTCCTGTTCCATAAAGCCTTTGAGGGGACTGAAACCACCAATAGCAATCATAACTAAATCCGAAAGCGCTCGTTCATCTAGGGAAACTCGCGGTAGTTTTTCAGCTAGGGCCAGAAATTCGGCTTTTTCGGCAGCGGTAGCAATACGATTAATTAATTGCCCACCGTGGGGCGCGATTCCTTCGGTCAGTACAGTCATAAAAATTTCTTTACATTGTCACGGTTTATCCTATCAGAAGTTGGTTAACCCTTAATCAAGGGGTTGGGACTAGCGATGATTTTCCAGTCGGAACAGTTTACAATAAGATTTGTAAAGAATTATCAATAATTATGAGCGAAAAAGTTGTCCTGATTGTCGGTGCTACGGGGGGTATCGGTGCCACTTTAGCGCGTAAACTAGCTGTTAATGGTCATAAACTCGTATTAGTGGCCAGAAATGCCGATAATTTATCTAATTTAGCTGGTGAGTTGTCTTGTCCCTCGTTAATTGTGCCGACGGATATCACCAATCCCACTCAGGTGGAAACTTTGATGGCAAAAATTGTCTCCCATTACGGCCGGTTGGATGTGTTGGTTAATGCGGCCGGAGCCGGTGTGATGAAACAATATAATAAAATCACGCCGGAAGATTTAGATAAAATGCTCGACCTCAATCTGAAGGGGAGTTTTTATACCTGTCAGGCTGCCGCTAATGTGATGAAGGAAAATAAGGCTGGTCATATCTGTAATGTGGTGGGAATTTTGGGTAAGCATTCTATGGCTATGGCTGCCGCTTATTGTGCTTCTAAGTACGGGGTGGTCGGTTTTAGTAAATGTTTGGCCGATGAGTTAAAACGCTATGGTATTAAAATGACTTTATTCTATTTTGGTGGTGTCGATACTCCTTTTTGGGATCAGGTGAGTTTAAAAGTTGATCGCAATAAAATGTTAACCGCTCAAACTGCCGCTGATGCTATCTATTTTGCCATGAATGCTGAACCCCAAGCCGTCCCCATGGAAATTAATATTCAACCCGATAGTCATCTCTTTTTTTAGTCGTCAGCTTTTTCAGTTATCAGTTATCAGTTATCAGTGAATAGCATTAAGTGGCAAGTTCGGAGTTTTATTTTCACTGTTTACTGCTCACTGAAAAAAACCTTTTTTTGACTTTATCTATGTTTGTTGATCATATTCATTTTTATGTAGAATCGGCCAAAAAATGGCGAGATTGGTTGGTGCGGGTGATGGATTTTCAGGCGATCGCAAGTTTAGTTAATCTCCACACGCACACGGAAATAGTTGGCAATGGAATCCAAAAAGATAAAACTAAACAGATTATTTTTATCTTATCTTCTCCCTTAAATTCCCTTAGTCCCGTGGCGGAATTTTTAAGTAAATATCCTGAAGGTGTGGTGGATGTAGCTTTTCAAGTGGAGGATTTAGACAGTTTAGCTAGGAAAATTAAACAGGATATTTTTATTCAGGAAACTGTTTTGGCTAGGGGTAAGATAAAAAGCTGTCAAATCTCTAGCATTGCTGATCTCAAACATACGTTAATTGAAAGACAGGGAATCACGCCAATTTTAGCCGATCCTAATCTGATTGAGTATGATAGCAAGGAACAATATAATCAGGATATTCTGGCAATTGATCATTTAGTTTTAAATGTTTTTCAGGGAAATTTAGAGTTAACAGCCAATTGGTATGAGGAAAATTTAGGCTTTAAAAAAAGGCAAACTTTTACTATTAAAACGGAGCGTTCTGGTCTTTATTCCCAGGTACTTGTTCACCCCGAAACTGAATTAAAATTACCAATTAATGAACCAGATAGTAACAGTTCTCAAATTCAAGAATTTTTAGATATTAATCAAAAATCTGGCATTCAACACATTGCTTTAAAAACAGAAAATATTTTAAGATTAACTCAAAAATTAAAAGAAAGGAAAGTAGAATTTCTATCAGTTCCCAACAGTTATTATCAACAAATTGACTATCAAAAAAAAGATTTTAATATTGCTGATTGGGAATGGTCAGAAATCAAAAAACAGGAAATTCTCATTGATTTTGAACAAAATAGTTATTCCCTATTAGAAAAGCCGACTTTACTGCAAATTTTCACTAAACCAATTTTTTCCCAGCCGACTTTCTTTTTTGAATTAATCGAGCGCCGTCATGCCGCTAGAGGTTTTGGAGAAGGCAACTTCCAGGCCCTATTTGAAGCGATCGAACGGGAGCAAATACAGCGAGGAACTTTAGATTAAAGTCAGGAAAGCGAGCATTTTTCCCATGAGACTAAGTAGGTAGGTGTTAAAAGTTTTCAGGCACCCCCCTTATCAAGGGGGGCAGGGGGGATCCCCCCGCCTATCGGCACCCCCCTTATCAAGGGGGGCAGGGGGGATCCCCCCGCCTATCGGCACCCCCCTTATCAAGGGGGGCAGGGGGGATCGAACCTAAAATCCATTTTTAATTTAATTATAACCAGCTACTTATCAACGATAACGTAATTCAATCACATCTTTTTTGATCGTGACATCATAGGAACCAAAAAAGGTTTGTCCCAAGAGTCCTAACCCTTTCATTTGGGGAGAAATATTAACAATCTGATTATATAAAGTCATCTCGCCAGCTTTAACAAAATTAATGCGACCAAGATAACCAGTAACGACACCGCCGGCGGTATTATTGATTACTTTCCTTTCCCGTTTGACTTTCATCGCTTTCGCCATGGCATCGGTGAGGACGATGCCACTAGCACCTGTATCAAAAAGCATTTCATAGGAGTGACGGTGATTAAAAACTACCATCACCGTGGGAATGCCTTTAACCCGGCGTTGAATCGGTAGCTGATAAACTTGCGGGGAATTTTTCCTATTTCTAGATGAACCGCCACAGAGACGGCTAAGATCTATGTGTTGTCCATCTGCTCTTTGGAGAAAGCATAGTAGAAAACATTCTGGTAGAAAGCATTGCGATTGAGCGAGAGTCGTGGGGGTGAAGGGAAATAACAGCAGGGTGCTGGACAAAGCGATCGCAGAAAGAGACCTATTCATGGGTTTAACATCGAGAAGACCGACTCAGGAAAAAAACGCTTCTAGCTCTATAATTCCCCAAAAATGCGGGAAAATAAGAGGGTTTAACCCGGAGGCCAGTCCATTGGGCGATCGCCCAAAAGATGGACATGAAGATGATCGACGGTTTGACCTCCATGTTCCCCATTATTGATCACTACTCGATAACCTTGACTTAATTTAGCTTCGGCGGCCACCTTTTTAACAGTTAGTAACAAATGTCCCAATAAATCTTGATCGCCTTCACTGGCTTCCTCTAGTTTCGGAATCGGTTTTTTGGGGATAATGAGGATATGGGTGGGTGCTTGGGGATTAACATCTCGAAAAGCGAGAACCAGATCATCTTCATAGACGATCGAGGCGGGAATTTCTTTCCGGATAATTTTGCTAAAAATAGTCTCACTCATAGACAAATTGCTTTTTTTTTCAACTATACCATTAAGCTCTCAGCTTTTCTGGCTAGGTTATCCCGAGAAATAGGCTGATTTTCAGGGTAAATTCCCAGATAAAATCATTTTTATGCGGAAAACTAGCCTAACATCCTGTTTCATTTTCCTAAGAACTCACTTTATTTTTACTTGAGCCAAAATGTTAGCAAGGGTTTGGAGTGCGGCAATTATCGGCATCGATGCCATTAAAATCGGGGTAGAGGTGGATGTATCGGGGGGATTGCCCGGAATTGCCGTGGTGGGTTTACCCGATACCGCCGTGCAGGAGTCGAAAGAAAGGGTAAAAGCTTCCCTAAAAAATGCCGGATTTGCCTTTCCCATCCGCAAAATTGTCATCAATTTAAGTCCTGCCGATATCCGCAAAGAGGGTCCAATTTATGATTTACCGATTAGTATCGGCATTTTAGGGGCTTCCGAACAGGTAGAAGCCGATTTATTGGGGGATTTTCTCTTTTTAGGCGAATTATCCCTCGATGGTAGTTTGCGTCCCGTGGCGGGGGTTTTACCCATTGCTGCCGCTGCCGAAAAAATGGGGATTAAGGGTTTAGTGGTTCCCGCCGATAATGCCAAAGAAGCGGCCGTGGTCAAAGGCGTACAAGTGTATGGGTTTCGTCATCTATCGGAAGTGGTAAATTTCTTAAATGAACCCGATCGCCATTCACCGATGACTTTTAACGCTGCCGAGGAATTTGGGCGATCGCGAGTAAATCTCCCCGATCTCAAGGATGTTAAAGGTCAAGCCATTGGCCGTCGGGCCCTGGAAATTGCCGCAGCTGGAGGTCATAACCTAATTTTTGTCGGGCCACCGGGCAGCGGTAAAACCATGTTAGCGCGACGTTTACCCGGTATTCTGCCCCAGCTTACCTTTGCCGAATCCCTAGAAGTCTCCCAGATTCATTCCGTCGCTGGATTACTGAAAGATCGAGGTTCCCTGGTGCGCGAGCGTCCTTTTCGCAGTCCCCATCACTCCGCTTCCGGAGCGGCGCTGGTGGGAGGTGGCACTTATCCCCGACCGGGGGAAATCTCCCTTTCCCACCGTGGTATTTTATTTTTGGACGAATTAACGGAATTTAAGCGCAGTGTCTTGGAATATCTCCGACAACCCCTAGAGGATGGTTATGTGAGCATTTCTCGCACTCGTCTTTCCGTCGCTTTTCCGGCCCGTTTTACCTTGGTGGCCAGTACCAATCCCTGTCCCTGTGGTTATTACGGCGATTCGGTGCAACCCTGCAGCTGTTCCCCGCGACAACGGGAACAATATTGGGCGAAATTATCGGGGCCGCTTTTAGACCGTATTGACCTACAAGTGACGGTAAATCGCCTGAAACCGGAAGAAATGACCCAAGAGAGTCGGGGAGAAGCTTCTGAGCAAGTGCGGCAACGGGTACAAGGGGCCCGGCAAAAGGCCAGCGATCGCTTTCAGAATACGGGGATTCGCTCTAATGCGGAGATGAATTCCGAGCATTTGCGGCGTTTTTGCGCTCTGGATGATAGTAGTCGCCATATTTTAGAAGGGGCAATCCGAAAATTGGGTTTATCGGCCCGAGCAATGGATCGTATTCTCAAAGTTGCCCGCACCATTGCCGATTTAGGAGATAGTGAAATGCTGAAAAGTTCCCACGTTGCCGAAGCAATTCAGTATCGCACTCTCGATCGTTTAAGTTAGGGTTTGCGGCAAAAAGTTTGTTGGTGGGGTTAGGAGTCAGGAGTCTGGGGAGTCAGTGCTGATGAAAAAATTTTCACCACCACAGATGAAAGAGGTTTCTTTCCCCACACCCCACACCCCACACCCTACACCCTCTTTCAAGTCAGGAGTCAAGAATCGGGGGATTCTAAGCGTTTTTGCCATTCTTGATCGATTTTATCGGAGCGCTCGATCTCTTGTTCGAGATAGTCTTGATCGGTAGAATAACTAATATCAGCATCTGTAATCACTTTTTGGTCAGCAAATTGACGAGAGTAGTCCAGTTTTTGCTCTAATTCAGGATTATTTTGTGCTAATAGGTCTGCTCTTTTTTCTCGCTGTTGATTGCGTTGATTAACCCGCTCATTTCTCCACTGTAAAAAGAAATAACGACCGAGGGGAATCCCCAAAAAAGCACCGGCATAACTGAGGAGAAAACCGTAGATTCCTGTGACTATTGACCCCAGAGAACCGCTCAAATCCACACTATCACTGTTGAGCAAAGATCCTAAAACTAAAGCGAGGATAAAGTTAACCACCCCTAAACCTAAAGCTAGGATAATTTGACCGCTATCTGCTTCGCTAAACTTCCAGCGTTTTTCCTTTAGATAGGGGGAAACTGTTTGTAATTTTCTCTCTTTGGTTGTCACCTGTAGATCAGGAAAATAATAGATAATATCGCCTCGATCGGATACTTGCGGCAATCCATTAAAGCGAGTTAAAACTGGTAGTATATAATCTTCTGTCTCCTCATGACTGGGGGTAATACTATCGAGATAGGGGGCAATTTGTGGAGCGATAATCGAGCCACGATTATTTTGAATTACTTTACCGATAATTTGCCAGCGTCTCTCCTCTAAATTAAAATTAGGATCGCCATCGCCAAAAAGAAAAGAAAAAACTGCCTCGAGAAAATTCATCTTACTAGGGGGTTTGTCTGCCTTAACTTCCCGATCTCTTCTTTCGTAGTAGTTATTACCAAAATCGGGATAAAAAATCCAGAAAAAGTCCGTGGGAAAGAAGTTAATATTAATGTTATTATTTCCCGAATTGTTATCCGAGTCACTATCTTTAAACATTAAGCCGATCAGGATCGCTAGGATAGCCAGCAACAGGATTAAAATCGAAATAATTAAAACAATGCCGAAGGAAATGCGAATAACATAAAAAACTACTTTCCAGATTTTACTCCCGAAAGCTTTTAACTGCAATTGCCAATATTTATTCAGAAGAATCGACCGAAAATTTTCGGGGAAAAGATAGATAATCTCCCCCGTATCTGCTACCTGTAAATGTCCCCCCGCTTCCGCAGCTAAAGCTAATAATCCCTGTTGTGCAGCGTTAATCTCTAAACCTGATTTTGCCGCCACATCACCCACCGTAACCCGATAGCCTAATTTTTCGATCGATTGTAATAGAGACTCTTGGGGATTCATAGAAAATACTGTTCCTCTCGATTATCCTATTTTCTAGTGTAGTTTTGATTTTGTCTTTTTGGCAGCGGCTATCTGGATTGACAGGTGCGGCATTTTGGACTCGATCGAGAAAATATCGTTATAATTGTCCCAATAGTCGCAAAAAGCAGGGCTAAACTGTATAAATAGTTACTTTATAAGCAATTATCAGAGGTGAGCATGAATGCGTCGGAACAGGCAAAAGGATTAGAATTAACGGCGAAGATCGCCACACTCGTCAACCTGTTTAAACAACAATTCCCCGATGCAAAGGCAGATCTGAAACCTTGGCGCAATGATCCCCACACAAGGGAGTTAACGGATCCCGACTCGATCGATATCGCTTTCCATTTTCCGGGTTGGAGTCCCAGAATTCAAGGGCGCAGTATTCTGGTACAAATTCGTTTTCATCTCGATAGCGAGGATCAGCATCAGCGTTTGATTGGCTTAGAAATGCAGGCTTTTAACCATCAAGGAACCGCTTGGCGACTATCTACGGTGGAAAATTGGCAATTAGTCGGCAATTATCAACCCTCTCCTAAGGTGGCTGATAAGTTAAAATATTTCAGCCGGCAGGTGTTTGAAGTTTTTAAAAATGAGCATCGATAAGGCTCTTTCGGCACTCTCGGCAAAAGATCGTTATTCGATCGAGATTAAATCGGTCATAATGTCAAGCTATAGGACTAAATTAATTCTTGAAAGTGCTTCGCTTGAGCGGAAATTTTTAACATTTTTTCTGGTTGATCGTGAATCTCACTTTTTTGAGAAGGTTTACGGCTGCTCGTGGTTGTTTTAGACATACTGATATTTTTAATACTAACAAAGCGATATTGATAGTCCCGAAGAAAATCGGGTTGATTCCAAAATAAGCGTCCGATTTCACGACAATAGGAGACAAAGCATTTGGCTCCTTTTAATTGTTTAGTTATCGATGAATTAGAATCTCTGCTTTTCTTCATTTCCAGACAAAGGATAACTTTTTCAGAATTGGTATTAGCAATAATTATAAAGTCTGCACGCTTACACTCACCTTTACTACCAGTAAAAATTGTGCGGACATCAAAAAACTCATCTAGCTTAATCACAATACCTCGATCGGGTTTAGGCATTCCACTAATCACAAACGAATAGTTATCTTGATTTTCTGTCAGTTTCAGTAAATAACTATCTCGTTTGTACTCTTTTTTGTATTCCAACTCTACTATCGCACAATCCCTAATCATTTCTTTGAGGATAGCAATATCAGACATTACTCCTCACCCCAAATAATAGCCGTTTGAATACGATTCATATTTTCGATAGTAGTATCAAAACTACGCGCCTCAATACCCATTTTTGGATCAATTTTAGCGGGGTTTAAAGTGTGAAATTTGGTTTTTCTTTTTTGTCCTTTTAACATCTTTGAATCTTCTTCAGCAATATAGACTTTAACTTGATTAGCCGATAATAATTCCTCTTGTCTATAGCCTTCTTCTGCGGCAATTTGTTTCAGGTGTGGTTGATCATGGTTGAGCATAATTAATGTGTTTATTTCTTTGATAATATAATCACTGTGAGTAGTGATAAAAACTTTAATACCAATGTTGATCAGTCGAGCGAAAAGTTTAGCGATACGGCGTTGATTTTCTGGATGGAGATTTAATTCAGGTTCATCTACTATCAACAAATCTCCGATTCGAGCTTCGTGTCTTAAATAAAAGCCAATGTCTAAAAGAGAACGTACAGCACTAGAACTTTCATCCATCGATAGTCTAAGTTTTTTTCCTTTAGGAATGTAATAAAGTTCATCATTGCTAGTAATCATATATTGACCACCAATAATATCGGCAAAATCTTCTAAAATACTGGGATGATTTTCGGCAATAAAGCTAGTTTTTTTGACAATTGTTTCTATTTGTCTAGTAAAATCTACATTTTTTTTGACCGGTAGCGCATAATCCTGAGAAACATTAAATAACAGTTCCCTAGGATCAAAATTGCTATTTTTGCTAATTTCTTCCAGTAAACGATTACGAGCAAAATTTAACTCTTTGCGAAAAATTGCCGCTCCTGTTCTTTCTGCACTGGCAATAAATGGCCTAGGAAAAAACTGAGAGAAAATTATATCTTGGATGCTGTCGTAAATGATATCCTCAAGAAAATGCACTGGCAGATTTATTTTTTCTTTTTCTGTTAATAATGTAATGGATAAATAAGGCTCATTTTCATGTTTGCTAATCGAGATAATTTCCCATGTTGCTGTACTAATTTTCTTTTCATACTTCTTTTTAAATTGAATATTATCAAAATTTAATTCTATCTGAAAATCAACATTTTTAAACCTCTCCTCGTTGGCAGCAAAAACTTCAGGTATTTGTTGAATATATCTTTGACAACCTGTAGTAAGAATACTTTCACACTGTTGAACATACTCCTGTAGATCGAGACTAATTACACCATCAGAAAGTAGTTGCTCAATTTTTTCTTTGAGGCCAAATCTTGGCCCCGTTAATAGTCTTCGCCAAGTGTCTAAAAAACCGAATAAAGAATATGTAGCATAAGTTTTACCTGTATTATTACGACCACAGATAATTGTGAGGTCGCCTAGACTGAATTCTGCCTGTTTTAAAATGCCAAGATTTTTAATTTTAACTTTCATATTTGTCTTTCGGTTTAATATTCACGATTATAGATAATTGTGGGTAATTTGATCAAGTCCCAAACTATACATTCAACTTTGGTTATCAAGGTTACTTACAGAAATTATAACCTTTCTAAGGCTTTTCTCTCTTTTTCAGTTACTTCTCGCCATTGACCAGGTTGTAATCCTGTTAAGCATAATTTATTGTTTTTATCAATAGTAATGGCTGTTCTAATTAATCTTAAAGTGGGATAACCAACGGCTGCCGTCATCCTTCTTACCTGACGATTTCTTCCCTCAGTTAAGGTAATTTCTAACCAAGCGGTGGGGACAGATTTTCGATAACGAATCGGTGGCTCTCTGGGGGGTAAATCTGGTTCAAAATCTAGTAAATTAACTATTGCCGGTCGAGTGCGATAATCCTGAATAGGAAGACCTTGACGCAATTTTTCTAAAGCGTTTAGGTCTGGAATTCTTTCGACTTGTACCCAATAGGTGCGCGGATGAGCAAATTGACGATGACCTAAACGATGCTGTAATTGACCGTTATCTGTGAGTAATAATAATCCCTCGCTATCCCTATCTAAACGACCGACAGAATAGATATTCGGGATGGGAATATAATCTTTTAAAGTCGAGCGCCCATTTTCATCAGTAAACTGACATAATACATCGTAGGGTTTATAAAAAAGGATATATTTATTCAAGGGAAAAAGGAGTCAGGAGATAGGAGTCAGGAGTCAGGAGATAAGTAGTCGTGTAAAATAAATTTCCTAGTGAAGATAGGCAAAAGGCAAGAGGCAAAAGGCAAGAGGTAGTTAGATATGTTTAATTAATTTTGCCTGGGTACTTAACTGATAACTGATAACTGATAACTGATTACTGATTTAATCCCGTTGATGGGAGAATTGATAAGCGCCGACAATCGAGAGAAGAAGAGCGACGATTAACAAAATGGGGATAGCGAACCAAGGAAATTGATTAATATCGTAGGCTGCGGCTCTTAATCCCAGACTAGCATAGGTGAGGGGCAAGGCATAAACAATAATTTTTAATGGCCAGGGTAAGGTTTGGGGATCGAAAAAAGTTGCTCCTAAAAAAGACATCGGCACGATTAAAAAGTTATTATACAGACTGACACTTTCGAGGGATGTAACTCGCAATCCAACAATTGCCCCTAAACCGGCAAAGACGGCACAATTTAAGATTAAAACTAATAAAAAGAGGGGATTGAGAAAACTGGCAAATTTTCCTGTAAATAAGATAGCAATGAGAATCACCGATGCAGAAGTCATTACACCGCGCAAAATTCCCGCGAAAACTTTGCCTAAAAATAATGAGAGAGGATGGACGGGAAGTAATAATAATTCCTCGAAGGTTTTACTAAATAAGCGATCGCCACAGATGGAAAAGGTGGTTCCCCCGAAACTGATCGCCATTGAGGACAGGGCTACCATTCCGGGTAAAATAAATTCTAGATAAGAATCGCCGATCGAGGGTTTCATCGAGCGATCGAGGGCGCTTCCCAACCCCAACCCGAAACCGATAATATAGATTAGGGGAGAAACTAGACCGGTGGCGGCGATCTGAAGGACTCTCGCCCGTAAATCTAGCCATTCTCCCCAAAATACGGTTAAAGTGTCTGTTAATATCGTCTGAGCTTGAGCTAGTTTCACTGGTATTTTGGTTAATTAGTAAATATACTTTTAATAATAATTAACAATTGTCCCCTTTTTCAAGAGCGAGCTTTTCGGACTAGAAAAATAATCATCCTAAATCCGTTGAGCATGATGCTACTTAGGGTTTGTGGCAAAAGTGGCTAATGACTTGACCGCTCAAGCTTTCAAAAATAGTCCCTTCGGGTGCATCTCATCAGCTGTTAGGTGTTATATAGCGTTTTTCCGTCTGCTGAGGTACAAAAGTTATGGGTTTTAGGCAAAGGGGAAGAAAAATAGGCGTACCTCACCAGCTTAGGAAACGCTATATAACCAGCTACTTACTTACAAATCATCCAACAAGAGCGTTACTAACACCTTATCGACGCGATTACCGTCCATATCCACCACTTCCAAACGCAACCTTTGCCATTCAAAATGATCGGCAGCCCCCGGAATCCTACCAAGATGGGTAATAATAAAACCCCCTAAAGTGTGATAATTGCCCTGTTTTTCCCCCGGTAATTCACTGATTTCAAATAATTCTTTAAAATCTTCGATCGCCACTGTGCCATCAATCAACCAAGAACCATCTTCCCGCTGCACGATCTGTGCATCTTCAATATTATCTAATTGGGGTAAATCGCCGACAATTGCCTCTAAAATATCCTGGCGCGTCACCAATCCTTGAATCACCCCGTACTCATCCACTACCAAGGCAATATGATGACCACTTTGCTGCACTAATTCTAAAACTTTTAAACCCCTAGTGCTTTCCGGCACAAAAAGCGGCTGCTGTAAATCCTTCGTTAGGTCGAAACTTTCACCGGTTAAACAATCGGCCAATAAGTCTGTGACTTCAATTACCCCCAAAACCTCATCTAAACTGCCCTGACACACAGGAAAACGGGTATGATTGCTCTCAATTAGCTTCTGGCGATTAATTTCGGCACTATCTTCCAAATCTAACCAAACAACATCCGGACGCGTGGTCATAATCTGACTTACTCGGCGATCGCTCAATCCTAACACCCTTTCCACCATATCCTGTTCTGCTTCCTCAAAGGTTCCCGCTTCGGTTCCCTGTTTAAGCATAATTTTCAATTCTTCTTCCGTAATTGGGGAATCATTATTATTACCGCTAATCCCCAACAAACCGAGAATCAGATTAGTTGATTGACTCAAAAGATGGACAACAGGCGAAACAATTTTTGATAACCTATCGAGAGGACTAGCAACGAGGATAGCGATTTTTTCAGGATTACTTAAACCCAACCGTTTCGGAACCAATTCCCCCACCACTAGGGATAGATAGGTAATAATTAACACCACTAATCCTAATCCCAAAGCTTGACTATAGGGGGCTAAAACGGGAACTTGGGCCAATAATTGCGCCACACTGACCGATAAATTAGCCCCTCCGTAGGCCCCAGCAAAGATACCCACTAGGGTAATGCCAATCTGCACCGTCGATAAAATTTGATTGGGATCATTGGCCAATTTTAAGGCCACCGCCGCCCGTCGATCATCTCTGGCTAATTGTTCCAAACGGACTTTGCGGGCCGAGACAATGGCAATTTCCGAGAGAGCAAAGACTCCATTGAGGAGGATGAGGAAGAAGATAACAAGAATTTCGGTAGTCGCCGAGAACATGGTTAAAATTTACAGGTAAAAGGGCGGATAGTTGTTTGTATCATAGTGCGAGGATCGGTTAAGTTCAGTAAAGAATCATCTTGATTTTTAACGAGTTACGAAGGCTTGTGTCTGGAGGGGGTTACTCCCAGTATAAATGGGATAGGATCAAGTCCGCACTCTTAGCTCAGTTAGCAGTGAACAGTCAGGAGTGACCCATTGCCAGTCAAAAAAAGTTGTCCCTGGGAGAGTGGGGACAAACTAGCTCAATTTATTCGCCTGAAAAATTATGATCGCTACACCCGTATCATCGAAATCGAACCCTATCACGGAAATACGCTCCGGACTACCGACTATTTGCGGTTGGGAACAGGAAATCGCAGCGATTGTCAATCACGATGATCCGATCTTTTTACCGACAACAAATCTCAAATTAGACAATATTAAGGCTGGTTTTGCCTGTGCCTTGCATATGCACCAACCCACTATCCCGGCGGGTGTTAACGGGGAATTAATCTGCAATCTCCAGCATATGTTCGAAAATCTTGGGGATGGCGATAATCATAATGCCAGCGTTTTTGCCTGGTGTTACAGTCGCATGGGCGATTTTATCCCGGAATTGGTGGCGGAAGGCTGTAATCCCCGGATTATGCTCGATTATTCCGGCAATCTCCTCTGGGGTTTGGTGCAGATGGGACGGCAGGATATCCTCGATAAACTCAAATTAATCACCTGTAACAGTCAATATCAACCCTATGTGGAATGGTTGGGGACGATGTGGAGTCACGCGGTGGCTCCTTCCACACCGATTCCTGATCTAAAATTACAGATGCAAGCATGGCAAACCTATTTTGCCTCGATTTTTGGCGTGGATGCTCTAAAACGAGTCAAAGGGTTCTCTCCCCCGGAAATGCACCTTCCTAACCATCCCGATACCCTCTACGAGTATATTAAAGCTCTGAAAGAATGCGGCTATCGTTGGTTATTGGTACAGGAACACTCGGTGGAAAATCTCGACGGTTCGGGATTGAGTCAGGAACAAAAATATATTCCTAATCGCCTGGTGGCCCGCAATTCTCGGGGTGAAGTGATTGCGATTACTGCTTTGATTAAAACCCAGGGTTCCGACACCAAATTAGTTGCCCAAATGCAACCCTACCACGAGGCTAAATGCCGAGGTAAACAGCAAATCGGCGGCGTTTGGGTTCCTTCCCTAGGTTCCCAGATTGCCGATGGTGAAAATGGTGGCGTGATGATGAATGAATTTCCTCGCGATTTTCCCAATCCTTGGCGGGAAATGCAGGGGGGTTCCAGTGTGGCAGGATTTAACGGTACGGAATATCTGGAGTTAATCGAGGCTGCTGGCGTTAATCCCCAAGATTATCCCCCAATTCAAGCCGTACACCAGCATAAAATCTGGCAGCGAGTTAATCCGGATGCCGCTACCCCGGAAGCGGTAGAACAGGCGATCGTTGAGTTAAAACAGACCGACCACCGTTTTAGCATGGATGGGGCCTCTTGGACAAATGATCTCAGTTGGGTGCGCGGTTACGAAAATGTCCTCGAACCGATGAACCAATTAAGCGCTCAATTCCACGAGAAATATGATCCTTTAGTACAGGCGGATCCTAGCTTCACCCGACGACCGGATTATCTGGAGGCACTACTTTATAATTTGCTCGTGCAAACCAGTTGTTTCCGTTATTGGGGCCAGGGTACTTGGACCGATTATGCCCGCACTTTATACGCAAGAGGCGCGGCCTTAACCCGCTAGGATAGTAAGCTATCTAGGGCGCAGAATCTGCGCCCTATTAGCACAAGTGTATTAAACTAAATCCTGTTAAAAAGGTATCGGGGAGCGGCGAAAAACAATCCATCTTCTTTACATTAATTTACGAACGTTCTCTTAACTGTTTTTTAGCTTACCAAACAGCCCCAAGGTGATTCTCCCCGTTGGCAACCCTAATCCCGCAACAATTAGAGGCAACACCGATGATGACTGGCGCTTCCCCTGCTTTCCACCCACCCGCCGATTCTTCCGGGGTAAAAGTGCAGTGCCATGGACGAGTATTATGGCTAGGCATAGGTTGCATCCAGGGCACGGAGAAAGCGGTCATAGATAGGGCAATTAGGGCTGTTTTTCAGCGTTATCACCTCTCTTTAGCCGCTATTGCCGGTATCGCCACCCTTAATATCAAAGCTGATGAACGGGGTTTAATTACCTACTGTCAGGAGAAAGGATTGCCCCTAAAAACCTTTACTGCCGAGGAGTTGAGAGATATTAATGTCCCCAATCCCTCAGCCATTGTCAACAAGCAAGGGGGAACTCCTAGCGTTGCTGAGGCTGCCGCTTTAAAAATGGGCGAGATTTTGCTAGTCAGCAAGCAAATAGAAGCAAAATCGGTGACGGTGGCAGTTTCTTTGGCGGCAAGGGAATATAGAGGATACGAAATCGATGCTTAAACAGGTTTTATTTCTTAGTAATGGTCATGGTGAGGATTTAAATGCTAGTTTAATTGTGGGGAAATTACAAAAAATTCAGCCCCAATTATCTATAGCTGCTTTGCCTTTAGTGGGAGAGGGAAAAGCTTATCAAAAATTGCCAGTACCAATTATTGCCCCCACTGCCACTATGCCATCGGGGGGAATTATTTATACCAATCCTTTTAATTGGATTAAAGATATTGGCGCGGGATTAATCGGTCTAACTATTAAACAAATTCAGGCAGCTTTTAAAGTTAGCAAGAATTGTGATTTATTGATAGCAGTGGGGGATATTGTGCCGATTGCGATCGCTCGTTCAACTGGTCGTCCTTTTGTGGCTTTTATTGTTTCTACTTCCAGTTATTACGAAGGTACAATTAAATTACCTTTACTGACAGAATTATGTTTAAGATCAGACAAGTGTTTAAGGGTTTTTACCAGAGATAAATATACAGCAACAGACCTACAAAATCGGGGTATTAAAAAAGCGATTTTTGCTGGTTATCCGATTATGGATGTCTTAACACCAACGGGTAAAGATTTAGAATTAGATAGTCAAATTCCCATGATTGCTTTATTAGCGGGGAGTCGTTTACCCGAAGCTTTGAGTAATTTAGCTTTACAGTTACAAGTCTGTGAGGAAATAGTTAAAATTAAACCGATGCAGTTTCGGGCTGCTATCATTCCTAGCATCAGAGAAACCGACTTAGAAAATTTGGCTAAACAAGAGGGATGGCATTATTTAGGAGCGGGAAAACTAGAGAAAAATGGGGCTTTATTGTGCTGTTATCGTGATGCTTTTGCCGATATTCTACACCATTGTGACGCTTGTTTAGCCATGGCGGGGACAGCAGTAGAACAAGCGGTAGGATTAGGAAAACCCGTCCTACAAATACCCGGATTTGGACCCCAATTTACCTACCCTTTTGCTGAGGCACAAATGCGCTTATTAGGGGAATCGGTGATAACTATTGGAAAGAAACCCACGGAGGTGAATTTATTTAAAAATGCTGCGGTTAAAATTGTCGATATTTTGGCAGATTCTCAGTATTTACATAGATGTTTAGAGAACGGTAAAATTAGAGTGGGAGAATCTGGAGGTAGCAGGAATATTGCCGAAGAAATTTATATGAAATTAGGGTGTTAAGTAGCTGGTTATAATTAAATTAAAAATGGATTTTAGGTTTGATCCCCCCTACCCCCCTTGATAAGGGGGGTGCCGGTAGGCGGGGGGATCCCCCCTTGATAAGGGGGGTGCCGATTACCCCTTAATCTCCCCTTAATAAGAGGGCGCCGATCCCCCCTACCCCCCTTGATAAGGGGGGCGCCGATCCCCCCTTAATCCCCCCTTGATAAGGGGGGCGCCTGAAAGTTTTTAATACCTACCTACTTAGGGCAGCGTAATCCAGCTTAAAATGAGCTCAATTACCTTCTAATTAAACATCGTCATTTTCCCGAACAGATAAAAACTCAGCCACCGCTTGATTAAAAGTTTCAGGTTCCCCTAAAAATGCCCAATGATTACCCGGTATCTTTTTAATCTCTAGAGAAGTTAAATACTTTTTATAGGATTGAATTTGCCAAGTAGTGCGATTTAATCCTTGTTGAGGAAGGATTAATAAACTGGGAATATCTAAAGCTTTAGTTAATCCAGCAAACCCCATGACATCCTCAAAAATTTCCCCGCGTGCCGATAAAGTAAATTTACTGCTCCAACTGCCATCCGCTTTTTGTTCAATGGCATTTTTAAACACCTCTTGCTGTAAATTTGACCAACCTTTATATTGTTTTAATTGACGAGCGATCGCTTCTATGCTCTGATAACTATCAAAGGAACGAGTAATCTTTAAAAAGGGCAAAACTTGATAGAGAATTGGAAAAGTTATCCTAATCCAACTAGGCATTTTATCGATAAAAAAGGGATCGACTAAAATTAAACTCTTAAATACTTCCGGCTGTTGAGTTGCCCAAATCGCCGCTATTTTAGCACTCCAAGAATGACCTAAAATATGTGCTTGCGTCCAACCTAAATGATTAATTAAAGCCCTTAAATCGCCGATATAATCCTGAAAGTGATAACCGGTTGTTGGTTTACCGCTTTCCCCATGTCCCCGCAAATCTGGGGCAATAACTTGATAATTTGAGCGTAAATAATCGCCCAAACTTGACCAAACCAGAGCATGATCCGCCATGCCGTGCAATAATAGTAGAGGCATACCTCGATCGCTCCATTGTAAATAGGAAATTGCCATCGAGTTATTGGTAAAAGTCTGGCGTTGTGGCATAAATTCTCGACCGATTTTTATTCTATAATTTAAAT
Source organism: Microcystis protocystis FBCC-A270 (assembly GCF_050500235.1). Lineage (NCBI taxonomy): Bacteria > Bacillati > Cyanobacteriota > Cyanophyceae > Chroococcales > Microcystaceae > Microcystis > Microcystis protocystis. The sequence goes on along the minus strand of NZ_CP191407.1, from coordinate 1,708,618 downwards.
ATCACTTAATAAAACTTCATACAATGGCACTACAATCGCCCCTCACTGCCACTAGCTTAGAGCAATTGTCTTGGACATGGCAAGGTCACACCATCCCCTACACCGTGCGGGGAGAAGGACAACCCCTAGTATTAATTCACGGTTTTGGGGCATCTATCGGTCATTGGCGCAAAAATATCCCCGTTTTAGCGGAAAATGGCTATCAAGTCTATGCCCTAGATCTCTTGGGATTTGGGGGTGCGGATAAGCCCGCTTTAGATTATAGTCTCAACCTTTGGATGCGGCAAATACAAGACTTTTGGCGGGAAAAAATCGCAAAACCGACGGTATTTGTCGGTAATTCCATCGGGGGACTGATTGCCTTAATGCTGATGGCAGAATCTCCCGAAATCACTGCCGCAGGAGTAATTATCAACTGTGCGGGAGGATTAAACCATCGTCCCGAAGAATTAAATTTCCCCTTGCGTTTAATCATGGCTGCCTTTACCGGTTTAGTTAGTTCTCCGGTGACAGGAAAGTTTATTTTTGAACAGGTAAGACAGAAAAATCGCATCCGGAACACCTTAAAACAGGTTTATCGCGACCATACTGCGATTACCGAGGAATTAGTCGAAATTCTCTATCAACCCTCCTGTGATGCGGGTGCGTGGGGAGTGTTCGCATCGGTGTTGACAGCACCCCCTGGACCTTCTCCCCAGGAATTATTACCGCCAATCGATCGCCCTTTATTGGTACTCTGGGGAGAGGATGACCCTTGGACACCGATCGCTGGTTCGGTAATTTACCAAGAAAGAGCTAAAATGGGCAATAATACCCAATTTTATCCGATTGCCAAAGCTGGTCACTGTCCCCACGATGAACATCCCGAAAAAGTTAATCAATTAATTTTGAGTTGGCTGTCGGAAATGGGGATTTAGTCAGTTATGGAAGATTTTAGCGATTAATAGTTACTGGAGAAATCTGCCAATCGGGGCGAAGATTTTTCGCCCCCCGGAGATAGACGTGCTGCATTTCCCCTTGTAGTTTGGGAGTATTAACGTGGAGAATTACGCGAATACACTTTTCTAGACTACTAGCGACCTGCATCTGTTGCACATCGAGGAGGGGGACATTTTGCCAGTGGGGACGTTCGCGAGCGATAGCAGCGGGGAAAATCGCGTCTAAATCCTGAGTTGCCGTAAAGATAATACTAACAATATCATCGGGATCGAGACTATTGTGAATTTCGATCGCTTCGAGGAGTTCTGTCACTGCTTCTCGTATAGCTTCAATAGTATTAACCGTTACCGTCGTTGCTCCCCGAATGGCTCGAACCTTCCACTGCACGATTGTTATCCTCCGATAATCCTGATGAGTCAATTTTAGGGGTTAACGCGCCCTTTTTCTCGACTTTAATCTGGTCATCAGGGTCGGTATAACCACAATAGTTGTCCGTTAACTTCTAATTCAAATTCTAGACGCTGTAGGGTTTTTTGTAATCCTAGGGGTATTTGGGAACGATTGCCCGTCAGACGACTGAGCAGGGGTTTCGGTTCTTCGATAGTCTGACATTTAGTTTTATCTGGGGGTAATCCTGCCAATTCTAGCGCCCAAAGTCGGGCATCTTCCTCGGTTCCTAAGCGATCGACCACTCCTAATTCTAACGCCTGTTGGCCGGTAAAAATGCGCCCATCGGCAAAACTTTTCACCTGATTGACATCTAAATTTCTCGCTCCGGCGACGGTTTGCAGAAATTGCTGATAACTGGTATCGATCATATCCTGAAGAATTCTTTCTTCTTCATCAGTTAATTCTCGATCGAAGGAGAGAATATCTTTATAAGGGCCCGATTTAATCACTTTAAACGAAACTCCCACCTTATCCAACAATCTTTCTAGATTGTTCCCCCTCAGGATAACACCGATCGAGCCGGTAATCGTGCCGGGGTTAGCCATAATATAATTAGCCCCCATACCGATATAAACGCCGCCAGAGGCGGAAATATTGCCAAAACTAGCGATTATTTTCGTGTTTTTTTGTAACCGCTTCAATGCTTCATAAATTTCTTGGGAATCCCCCACGGTTCCCCCGGGGGAGTCAATGCGGAGAAGTAGGGCGGGATATTGCCTTTCTTTGACGATTTCTAGGGCTTTTAAGACTCTTTTGCGGGTATCGGAGGCAATTGCACCTGTAATTTCTATTCGAGCGATTTGTTTGCGGGTTTTCGGTTTAAAAGGCCAGACCATCAGGTTTAAATATCTCTCAAAAAAGGACTCTTTCTAATCTAACGCTTTGATCGTTCTAGGTTAAGCAGACATTATATTTCAGAATTTAAGGACAAAATGTCTGGTTAAGTGTATAATAGCATTAAGTGACCAGAGTTGAGGTAGGCGAGGTGAACATTTGGGCAAGGTGGAATCCTTTAATTTAGATGGCTTAGATCTGTTTTTCAATTCTCACGATCATTTGCCACCTCATTTTCATGTTCGTAAACCGGGCCAATGGGAAATTAGAGTTTTTTTCTTACTTTGTAATCAAGAAAATGGTCTAAATTTTCAGGTGAAATGGCCCGCCAATGCCAAAATATCTAGTAAGGAAAAAAAGCAAATTCTTGACCACGTTTTAGCGAATCGTTCTGCGCTCCTAATTGAATGGGAGGCAAAAGTCTGTACGCAGGGGAATTAATCATGTTAAATAAGCCAGAAATTACTGTTATAATTGAGGATAAAGAAATTTATAATTTCTTGCCAGAGTTTCAATCTGTGCAGATTCTTTCCTTACCAGATTTAAAGAATATTGATTCTTTAAAAAACATCTTTATTTGTACTTCTTTGACCAGTTTAAAAGCAGTGTCAGATATTGCCAGAAATGCTAATGATAAACATCATCTGCGAGGTCTTTTTATCCGAGCAGACATTGATTCTATCTGGTTGCCGCAACTATTTAAACAGGCCAATTTACGCACCCTGCGAAATACCCTCGTTTATCGAGATTTTATTTTACCCACAAGGGTGATTAATGCTTGGAGTTGGGGAGCGCAAGAGCATTTAATCGCCAGAGCTTTAGTTATTGGGGAAAGTTTATTAATCAGTCGATGTGATCTCGATGAGCTAGAAATTCCCTTTGCATCTATGCCAGCTTTACAGCGTATTCCTCTAGAAGAAAGAGAGAAGTTTATTATAGCAGAAGATGGTAGTTATATTCATTGGCCAGTCGTGGACATTCATCTTGATATAGAGGCTTTTTTGAGTGTGATTGAACCAGTAGCAAAACAAAAGTTTGCAGCGATTAAATTAAAACATGATCAGATTTTTGGTCGAGCGATTGCCTCTTTACGCAAACAGCATCAACTGCGACAATCAGATATTATAGGAGTATCCGAGCGTCAAGTGAGACGCATTGAACAGGGAGAAGGAACAAAGGTAGAAACCCTTAATTTATTTGCCCAAGCTCACAAAATGGAACTTAATGATTATCTTGATGCTGTTGCTGGGTTAATCGATAATACTTCAGTAGATTTGCTCCAGTCTTAAGCTTTTAACCCTTGATTAATTCGAGTAATTGTGCTTCGGTTAGCTGAGTAATGCCCAATTCTAGGGCTTTTTCTAGCTTAGAACCCGCCGCTTCTCCTAGCACTAAATAATCAGTTTTTTTGCTGACAGAACCCGTCACTTTCCCCCCAGCTTTTTCGATTAATTCTTTCGCTTCCTCCCGTTTGAGAGTTGGTAAAGTGCCAGTAATGACAAAGGTTTTTCCTGCTAAAGTCGCTTTTGTGGTGGTGGTTTTTGCTGCTGCGGCAAATTGTAAACCCGCTGCCTGTAATTTAGCGACTAAATCCCGATTAGCGGCGATTTTAAACCAATCATAGACCGATTGAGCGATTTCTTCACCGATACCATACACAGAAGCTAAATCAGTCACGCTGGCGTTAGCTAACTCCTCCACAGTCCGAAAACTTTCGGCGAGAATTTTGGCGTTAACGCTGCCCACATAGCGAATTCCTAGCCCATAAAGTACCCTCGACCAGCTTTGATTTTTGCTCTGAGCCATAGCTGTAATCAAATTTAAGGCGGATTTATCGCCCATTCGGTCTAATTTGGCAATTTCCGTTTTTTCGAGGCTGTAGAGGTCAGAAATAGCGGTAACTAATCCCTGTTCAATCAGCAAAATTACCACTTTTTCCCCTAATCCCCGGATATCGAGAGCATCGCGACTGGCCCAATGTACTACACTTCCCCGCAAAATCGCCGGACAGGAACTATTGACACAGCGCGTCACCGCTTCCCCCACCGGACGGACTAGGGGAGATTGACATTCAGGGCAATTAGTGGGCATCTGAAAGGGTAAGGTGTGGCTAGGACGCAATTCTGGCAGGATTCTCACCACTTCCGGGATAATTTCCCCCGCTTTGCGGATAATTACCGTGTCACCGACTCGGATATCTAATTCGGCCACTCGATCGCTATTATGTAAAGTAGCTCTTTGTACGGTGGTCCCTGCTACCTGTACCGGTTCCATCACCGCCATGGGTGTGACTGCGCCGGTGCGTCCCACATTGACGATAATATCTTTAACTACCGTGGGGACTTCTTCGGCAGGATATTTTAAAGCGATGGCCCACCTGGGGAATTTTTGGGTGAATCCTAAGCGATTTTGTCGCTGTAAATCGTTGATTTTGACTACGACACCATCGGTCATGTAGGCTAATTGATGACGTTTTTCTTGCCAATCTTGATAGTATTGCGCCACTTCTTGCAGGGATGGACAGAGTTGACGGTGGGGATTAACCAGAAATCCCATGGTTTCTAATCTATCTAAGGATTGCCATTGAGTAGTGATATGGTTATCGTCTAAATGCAGGGTATAGGCAAAAAATTGTAAGCGTCTTTTATCAACTATTTTCGGATCTAATTGTCGTAGGGTTCCTGCTGCCGCATTGCGGGGATTAGCAAAGAGAGATTCCCCTTTTTCTTCTCTTTCTTGATTGATTTTATCGAAGGTATCGAGGGGTAAAAAGGCTTCGCCGCGCACTTCCACAATTGCTGGGGGATTATCTATATTTAAGCGTAAAGGAATAGAGCGAATTGTCCGCACATTGGGGGTAATATCTTCGCCGGTGACTCCATCCCCTCTAGTAACACCTCTGACTAAAAAGCCGTTTTCGTAGGTTAAAGCTAACGCAGAACCATCGATTTTTAATTCACACACATATTCCGTTTCTTGGGTTTCATTTACATATCTTTGCCAACGGTTGCCCCATTTATTTAATTCTTCGAGGTTAAAGGCATTTTCGAGACTATACAGGGGAATATTATGACGAACAGAAACAAATTGACTAGAGATTTTATCCCCAACTCTTTGGGTGGGACTATCGGGGGTGATTAATTGGGGATAACGCTTTTCTATGTCTTCTAATTCCCGATAAAGTTGATCATAAACGCTATCGGATATAAAAGGATCATCAAGAACATAATAAGCATAACTGGCTCTTTGTAGTTCTGTTTTTAATTGTTGGCAGCGTTGTTGGATTTCTAAGGGGATAGTCATAATCGTTAATAATGCTACTGTGCAAAGACCATTTGAGGAGTTAATTTTAAATCGGGAAATGTTACCGATATTATTCTATCTTCGTTGTTAAATTCTGCCAGTTCATAAAATCCCGAAATCAGGGTTAAAACCGATATTTTTACAGCAATAGGATCGATAATCCAGTATTCAGGAATGCCTCTCACTGCGTATTCTGAACGTTTATAACGGTAGTCATCATCAGCATTACCGTGGCTAACAATTTCTACAACTAACAGGGGAGGAAATTCAATCACTGCTATGGTCATATTTCTAATCTCTTGACATTGTTCGGCAGTTAAAATCATTAAGTCTGGAATTCTCGATTTAGCTTTATCGGTGCGAATTCCCACGGTAGCAGGCATGACTTTCCAAGTTAGATTTAATCTTTTAATTTCTGCCATTAAATAATCATAAAGAAAGGCAATAATTAAAGCATGAAAGCCACTAGCGGGAGGCATGGAAATTAATTCTCCGTTAAATAATTCGTATTTATCATCCGTGCAGTCCTGATAATTTAAATATTCCGCAAAGGTATATATTTTTTGTTGGGTAGCAATCATAAAAGTCTCTAGCTAAGATTTTACTGTGCAAAGACCATTTGAGGAGTTAATTGTAAATCGGGAAATGTCACCGATATTATCCTATCTTCGTTGTTAAATTCTGCCAGTTCATAAAATCCCGAAATTAGGTTTAAAACCGATATTTTTAGGGACATAGGATCGATAATCCAGTATTCAGGAATGCCTCTCACTGCGTATTCTGAACGTTTATAACGGTAGTCATCATCGGCATTATTGGGGCTAACAATTTCTACAACTAACAGGGGAGGAAATTCAATCACTGCTGTGGTCATATTTCTAATCTCTTGACATTGTTCGGCAGTTAAAATCATTAAGTCTGGGATTCTCGATTTAGCTTTATCGGTGCGAATTCCCACGGTAGCGGGCATAACTTGCCAGTCTAATTGTAGCCTCTCTATTTCCCTTTCTAACACCTTAAATATATATCTAAGTATCAAAGAATGAAAGCCACTAGCGGGAGGCATGGAAATTAATTCTCCGTTAAATAATTCGTATTTATCATCCGTGCAGTCCTGATAATTTAAATATTCCGCAAAGGTATATAATTTTTCTTTGGTAGCAATCATGATAACCTCTAGAAAAAACTTAATTGAATCTCCTTAAGGGGGGTAGGGTTGATTCATGAATCAACCCTACTATTAATCAACCCTAGGGTTAGGGGGAATCTGACAATTTTTAACACCTAGCTTTTTACTTAAGATTCGATATCCTCAACTTTTTTGGGAACTGTTGCAGTTAAAACCTCATTTCCTGTGGCAGTAACTAACACATCATCTTCGATACGGATACCGATACCCCGCCATTTTTCTGGCACTTCCGGCTGTCCTTCAGCAGGTTTAATATCGGGGGAGATATAAATCCCCGGTTCCACGGTTAAAACATGACCAGGCTGCAAAGTTTGCCAAGTTTCTTCGTTAACTTTATAACCTCCCGCATCATGGACATCTAATCCTAACCAATGGCCAGTTCTGTGCATATAAAAAGGCTTATATTTTTCCTCTTTAATTATCTCATCAATGTCGCCGACCAATAGCCCTAAATCCACTAATCCCTCCACAATTGTCCTCACGGCTGTGTCATGAAAAAGATTATAAGGATTACCAGTTTTTACCACTTCAATCGCCTTTAATTGAGCTTCCAGAACAATTTCATAGATAATTTTTTGTTCGGGGGTAAATTTACCATTAACGGGAAAAGTGCGGGTAATATCACCGTTATAGTAATTGTAGGCACAACCAGCATCAATTAATAAAAGCTCATTTTCTTGTACTTGGCGATTATTGTTGATATAGTGCAGAATACAGGCATTAGCACCACTAGCAACAATAGAAGGATAAGCAGGACCCATACCCCCTTCCAGGCGAAAAGTATGCTCAATTTCCGCTTGAATTTGATACTCGTAGTGACCAACTTTGGTAAATTCTCTGGCCCGATTATGTGCCTGTGCTGAAATAGCAGTTGCTTGGCGAATATTGTCCAATTCGGCCTCGGTTTTCAGTAAGCGCAAAGGATGGAGAATAAAATTAGTATCCTCTAAAGCAGTCGGTCCAGTGCCGCGACGGGGAAAAGTGGCGATTAATTTTTGCCAGTGCTTTAGAACATTTGTATTAAAAGTTTTGTCCCGGCCGAGATGATAATAAATTCGTTCGGCTTTTTCGAGATATTGGGGTAATTTTTCGTCCAATTCTTCGATAGAATAGGCCTCATCAGCAGCAAAAATTTCCTTTGCTCCTTCCACACCGTGGAGATAGCCTGTCCAGGTTTCTTTTTCCGGGTCTTTTGGCTGCACGAACAGGATAAACTGATGTTCGGGGTGATGGGGTGCTAAAACCGCCACCGCCTCCGGTTCATTAAATCCTGTCAGGTAAAAAAAGTCACTATCCTGACGATAGGTGTATTCTACGTCATTGTGCATGACCACCATGGGCGCACTGCGAAAAATTGCCGTTCCATTGCCGATTTTTTCCATTACCTGCTGACGACGCTGCTGAAACTCTCTGCGATCGATGCCCATAGATATTCCTAAAAATGTCACAATAAGTCCTAGAGTCTATTATCGCTAATATTTTTAATTTATGACCCCTGAAGAACTGGATTTTTCCCAAGATATCATCGAAAGGCGCGAGTTTACCCTAGCAGATTTTATCGCTCAAGAGGGGGCGGATTTCCTCAAAGGAGAATCTCCTGTCCCCAAATTAGTGCAAGTTACCACAGAGATTAAACAATTTATTGCCGCTAATTTAGGGGATTCTTCGGGAGCTTTGCAGATAATTTTACAGCTTATTGTCGATGAAGAATTAACCAAAGTCAGTCAAAATTTAGATAATCCCGTTCAAGCTTTACAGTTAATCCTAGAAGAAATTTTAGACAATCAAGAATTACTCTATGAATTAGTACACCGAGTCGATGTGAAATGGGGACAATTATACGGGGAACGTCCCTATTTTCAACAACCCCATCAAAAACCTCACCCTGAAGACGAATACACCCACAATTCCGTCAGAGATAAGTTAGTCAGTTTATTAGCCAGATTAGAAGCAGATAAGTAGTAGAGTTATTAGGAGACTCCGAGATGATTCAAGACATACCTTATCTTTAGGAAAAACTCTGTATTTTAATTATTTCTTAATAAAGACTAACAGGACTGATGGTGAGCAGCAGAAGTTATTAAAAGAGGGCGAAGGCAATTCGCCCCTACAATAATATTTATTATCGCGCCAAAAGTAGGGGCGCACCGCGTGCGCCCAGCGGTCATGGGTGAAAATAGTTGTAAGATCAAAAAATTCTCCGATAAATGTTGCCCTATCCCCCGCGTGCCTACCTATTCCTACTATACCGCCGATGTTTTTAGCGATCGCATTTTTGGTGGTAATCCCCTGGCGGTTTTTCCGGAAGCGTCTGGATTAACCCGCACCCAGATGCAAAAAATCGCCGCCGAATTTAACTTCTCGGAGACAGTCTTCGTTTTTGCGCCAGAAACGCCCCAAGGCACTAAAAAAGTCCGGATTTTCACCCCCAGTACCGAATTACCCTTTGCTGGTCATCCTACCGTCGGCACAGCCTATATTTTAGCCCTAATCGGCGCTATTCCCCCCTACCAAGAAACCACGATTTATCTGGAGGAAGGAGTCGGTTTAGTACCGGTGAAAATTATCATGGAGGGGGAAAAACCGGTCTATAGTGAGTTAAAAGTGGCACAATTGCCGGAATTAGTGACGGATACTTATGCTCTCGATGATTTAGCGGCGATTCTTTCCCTACGCGTTGCCGATTTCTTACCCGGTTATCCCCCCCGCGCTTTTTCCTGTGGTCTCCCTTTTTTATTCATCCCCGTCAAAAATCGAGATATTTTAGGGAAAATAAAACTAAATCTAACTCTTTGGTCATCATTATTAGGTCAATCCCCCGCTAATTCCCTTTTTGTCTGCTGTTTTGACCCAGAATCTCCCCTATCTCGTCTCTATGGCCGAATGTTTGCCCCCGGTTTAGGAGTTATGGAAGATCCCGCCACTGGTTCGGCTGTGGCCGCTTTAGCGGGCTACCTAGGGGCCTTAGAATCTTCTAGGGAAGGGATGAATCAATGGACAATAATCCAAGGAGTGGAAATGGGCAGACCCAGCAGTTTACAATTAAAGTTTCAGAAAAACAACCGTAAAATTACGGAAGTTTCTGTGGGTGGTGCATCAGTTCTAGTCTGCCAAGGTAAGATGATAATTCCCGATGGGGAAACAAAAAGCCCTACAAAAGGGTTATTGTGATTATTATTCCCTGAAATCGGTGAGAAACAGGAAAGGATTAAAATTTTGGACTGGTATCATTTAATCGAAACTCTCTATATAGAGAAGAAAAAAGCTTAATCCCGCAAAAAAGCGAGAGGATAACTCATATTCTCAGCAAATCCCAAGATACCTCCATCTCGATGCTCATAGAGTAACTTTCCTTGACTATCAAATAAAAAAGTCCCTCCCCGTTGGGTGAGATAACTACTATCGGGGACATAGGTTGACCAATTGCCCAAAACTTGAGTCATATTACGCAGTCTCAGGGTGGCTAATTCAAAAGGTCGCTGAAAACCTTGACCCCCAGCAAGATTGAATAGGGAACCCCGGAAAGCTGGTAAAGGCCGCGCTTGTATTGTTTCCTCCTCGGCAATTAATTGGGGGGCTTTGCGATCGCCACGATAACCCCGCAGCACTTCGGCCAGAGTCCCCGGACTACCCACACCCGCACACATCAAAATTAGATTTAACCAGGCATTTTGTCCGGGGGAAAATCTCGGTAATTTTAACGATAAACCGCGATACAGTCCTAATAAATCGTGTAATTCAGCTTTCGGGTCAACAAACAGCCAATCTTGCCGAAATTTCGTATATTCAGCGAATTTTAAGCCCGAATTGCGATCGCCGATACCGATGGCACGAATGGTAATCCCGGCATTTTGCCAAAGGGCTGCCTCTTTTTCTAACCACCAAGCGTATTCGAGACTGTCAAAATCTCCCAATTGCGGCCAAACAAGAATTAAAAGACGTTTATAGTCGGCACAATCGCTTAAAATTGGCACTATTTGCCCATCACTGACTCTTTGGCGTTGAATTGTTGAAAATATTTCATATATACTGCTCATAGATAAATTTCTCCTAATAAAACCTCCTCTTTTGCTCCCGTGACTTTCGGTAAATTACTGGGGAAATTGTGCCAGCGCCAATAGGCCAAAAGGGCAAAAGCGATCGCTTCTTTAAAATCGCTATTTAATCCTACCTCATCGGTGGTCAAAAGCTTGACATTTGACCCCAAATGTGCTAGTAGTCTTTGGCGCAGGTAGGCATTATGAGCGCCACCACCGCAGAGCAGCACTTCTGCAGGCATTTCCGGCAAAAAGGTTTGATAGCTGTGGGCGATCGAAATGGCGGTTAAATCGGTTAAACTGGCCAACCAGTCGGCATCACTGAGGGAATAAGCTTGGGCATCCCGGTGCAATTGGGCTAGATAGGCGGGACTAAATAACTCTCTGCCGGTGGATTTAGGGGGATATTGTTGAAAATAAGGCTCCTGTAGCCATTTATGAACTAATTCGGAGCAGGGTTGACCCTGGGCCGACCATTGACCGTTATGGTCGTAGGTTTGTTGGCCTTGGCTCAAAAATTGTACGGCCAAATCGATGAGGACATTGCCGGGGCCGGTATCCCAACCGAAAATTTTTTGCTGCCAATTTTCCGTTTGTCGGGGGGGTAAATAGGTTAAATTGCCAATACCGCCGATATTTTGGACGCAGCGGGCTTTGGTGGGGTGAGAAAGCAGATAAGCGTCAATTTTCGGCACTAGGGGCGCACCGTGACCAGCTTGGGCGATATCGGCAGCGCGAAAATTACTAATGGTGGGAATACTGGTGATTTTTGCGATCGCTGCTCCCCGTCCTAATTGTACCGTGTAACCGAGGCGATCATTTTCGGGGGGTCGATGAAAAACGGTTTGACCGTGACTGCCGATTAATTGGGCTTTTGGGGCTTCTTTTTGGATATTTAAGGCGGCTTGGGCGAATTCTGCGGCGATGTTATCATCTAAGCTGGCTAAAGCTTCAATAGATAGCTTTTCTCCCCCACAGACTTGCAAAATTGTCTCTCGTAATCGGGGGGAATAGGGATAGGTTTCCCCTGCTAATAACTGCACCTGTGGAGACTCCACTGTACCGCTAATCTCCACTAAAGCGGTATCGATGCCATCCACCGATGTGCCACTGATTAAACCGATAACTAACAAGTTTTTTCCCTCAACTGTCGATTGTTGATTATTTTATCCCCCTCCGACAATAGTAACAATTTCTAATTTATCCCCCTCCTTGATTTCCGTGTTTTCCCAATACTGACGATGGAGGATTTCCCCGTTATATTCCACTGCAACTAACCGAGGATTCATGCCCAAATTTTCTAGCATTTGCGGTAGTTTAGTTGCGGGTAAACAGGTTTGAGTTTTGCCGTTAATTTGCAAGGTTATTTCTGACATGGATTTGGATAAGTAGTCGTGCAAAATTAATTTCCTAGTCGAGACAGGAGACAGCTTTTTTCTCCCCACACCCTACACCCCACACCCCACACCCTACTTTAATTGGGTTAATAATTCTTGTGTCACCACATCGGGGTGCTGCGCTTCCATGATGGCCCGGACTACAGCTACCTGTTGCGCTCCTGCCTCTAAAACCTCTTTAATGTTATTACTATCAATACCACCGATCGCAAACCAGGGTAAAGGGCAATTTTCCCGCGCATAACGGACGTATTCCAATCCTGCGGGGGTTTTTCCCGCTTTGGTGGGGGTGGCATAAACTGGACCAACTCCCACATAATCGGCCTTTTCTTGGATTGCTTTGGCCATCTCTTGGGGATTAGTGGTGGACCGGCCGATAATTGCCGTCGGGCCGAGAAATTGCCGCGCTAGGGAAATCGGTAGATCCTGTTGACCGAGATGAACACCATCAGCATGAACGGCCTGAGCAATATCGACGCGATCGTTCATAATAAATAAAGCATCGTAACGGTGGCATAACTCACACAGTTTAGCAGCTTCTTCTAAACGAATCGTATCAGCGGCGGTTTTATGGCGGTACTGCACCAATTTTAAACCTGCTTTTAGGGCTAATTCGACGATTTCTAACAGATTTTCGGCGGGAGAAGTGACTAGATAGAGGGGAGATGCTTTTAGTTTTTCCAGAGGTGGCGAGATTAATAGTTTACTCTCTAGCTGATAAACCCGATAGCGCAGCTGTTTACAGGCTATCCCTAGCTCTAGATCATAGAGTTTACCGTATTCTTCTAAAACCCGAAAAGCCTCCTGTACGCGAGCCAGATTTGCCTGCAGCAGTCCCTCGACAGTCTCCCGGATTTCTTCCCTGGGATGGCTTAAATCCCTGCCGATATCGCCGGCTGTGTCCCGATGTCGTTTAAGATCGATCGAGTGCCAACTAGCCAACTGATGGCGCATTTCTTTACATTCTTGGGCTAAATTGGGATTATCTAAGCCAAAACGACACCATTCTTCGATAATTCGCAGTCCTTCTCTAGCGCGGTCAAGGTTAGCATCGAGAATCCGTTTAATCGCCGTGGTTTCTAGTTTCATTTGCCGTCAATGTAGAGTTATGATAGCCGTTAGTCGTCAGCTAAAATATTACTATTCTTGGCCCTTGTTCGGGGAATAGCCGAGTCGGCATCAGACAGGCAACAAAGAGGGAGGAGAAACCCAGTCCAAGGATAATTTTAAGCCGAGGGGAGATTCTTAAGCGCCCCTAGGTATTCCACCAATTGCCGATGATCCGGGTTATGTAGCGGGTAGAGACGATTGTAACAGATGGTGACGAGGGCTTGCAGATCGTCCACTAAATCCTCAGCTGCAATGGATTTCTGGGGTTGATTGAGGAGAATGACTTGGATTTTAAAGAAACTGCACAAACCCAAAATAAAATCATGACAAAAGCGGCCAACACTTTCTGGATGGGTTAAAACTAGACATTCCAACCCACCGTTACACATCATCTCTACTAGACGCATAAGATTAGGGCGATTGTGACTGACTCCGTTGCCGATATCGCTGAGAATTTCAAAGGGTTGACCCTGCTGATGACAAAAGTCTTCTAAGGCTTTTATCTGATCCTCTAGTTGTTGTTTTTGTTCAGGTCGGTTAACACGAGCATAGCCAATGATAAATGGGGTTGATTGAACAGATTGTAATATATCTTGCCGTCGGTAGCGCCGATGACCACCAGGGGTACGAATTGAGGAAATTTTCCCCTGTTGTTCCCAGCGCCGGAGGGTTTTAATGCTAACTCCGAGCAAGCCCGAGGCTTCTCTAATCGTGATTAGGTTATCCATACATAGTAACTTGGTTTTAAATTAGAAAAATTTATTGTAGGAGAATCGTTCAACCTGAGACAGTGTAGTTGTCCACCTTCACCCTGTGATTACCTCGAGTAGGAATAATAGTCATTTCAGATAGGTTTAATATAGTCTAGACCGACAAAACTCTTAGGAAATCTGGTATTGATATTCTCAAGCTTAATTGAAATTACTATATACATAACTCTATCGACAGGACTCGGTTTTAAATCAAAGAAATTCCTGAGGGTAGAATTGTCTAACTTAAGACAGGTGTTTGTCCACTTTCATACTGTGATTAGCTCCCAATGCTGATTGAAGAAGATTTATGATGGCTCATAATACATCTTTCCACAGAGATTTGGAAAAAAATTCTTTGTTCTCCTAAAACCTGAGTTTCCCCGATCATCGCACGGGATAACTTGTTATAGGTGCCAATCCAAAAGACTCTGCTGTAGGGATTAGTTGTATTCTTAACCTTATCCCCATTTTAACGCAGCTGCCTGGTTAGGGAATTGATTGGCTTTGAACTGAAGTTTTGACGTTAAACAATGTTAAGTTTTGTATATGATCCCTCTCTTGATTAAGTTTTATAACAGTTTGAGATATTTCTTAAAACTAGAGCCTGTTTATTTATCCAGCTTTCACCAAAAAGCTTGGGTATAGATCATATTATTGTGGTGGATTCCTTTAGTAATGATCGCACTGTGGAAATTGCCCAACGTTAAGGCTATATAATTAAGCTTTGGGCAATTTGTCCCACCATAATTCTTGACCGCAAAAAACTGATGTCCTCTTTACTCTCCGCTATTCCCCTCGACGCGATCGCTTATAATTCCCAGGGTTTAGTACCAGCGATCGCTCAAGACTATCTTGATGCTACAGTGTTAATGATGGCCTGGATGAATCGGGAATCCCTCGAAAAAACCCTCACCACCGGGGAAGCGTGGTATTGGAGTCGTTCTCGTCAAGAATTATGGCACAAAGGAGCCACCTCGGGCCATATCCAAAAAGTGCGTCAAATTCGCTACGATTGCGATAGTGATGCTATCTTGCTGACTATTGAGCAAATCGGTGATATCGCCTGTCATACCGGCGAAAGAAGCTGTTTTCATCAAGTAAATTGGCAAAAATCACCGCCAGCGGCCGACACCCTCTCGGAATTGTTTAAGGTAATTTGCGATCGCAGAGACGATCCTCATCCGGAATCCTACACCTGTAAACTTTTGGCCGGGGGAGATAACAAAATTCTCAAGAAAATCGGCGAAGAATCGGCAGAAGTGGTCATGGCCTGCAAAGATAATGATGGCGATGCTATTGCCTCAGAAGTGGCCGATCTTTTTTATCATACTCTCGTCGCCCTCGCCTATCATCAAGTCCCCCTGCGAGATGTCTATAAAAAACTGCAAGACCGGCGCCGGTAATCAGTTATCAGTTATCAGTTATCAGTTATCAGATTTGAGTTTTAAGTTTCCGATTCCTGAATACCGTCTCCTGACTCCTGAATACTGTCTCCTGATTCCTACTTTATATTTGTGGTTTACGACTTAGTAATTATCGGTGCCACTCCTGCGGGGATAGAAGCGGCTTTCTTGGCTGTTCACCTCAAAAAAAGGGTGGCTTTAGTGCAACAGCCTTATAGCGGCAATTTAGAGGCATCTGAGGACATTTTTAGCAAGGGCTACAGCCAAATTATCCATCTCTATAAACTGCTGAATCATTGGCAAGAAACGGCCGTTTATCCCCAGTGGCAACGGTTGCGGCAATGGTTAGAGGAAGTGGATAAAACTATTAATAAATATCATTCTTTGGCAAGATTAGCCACGGAAGGAATAGATGTGATCCCGGGTGGGGGGGAATTTGTCCGGCTGCCCCATTTAGGATTCGTGGTTAACGGTCGGCAATTGTTGGCTAAACACTATCTTATCGCCCCGGGTTTTTATCTGCAAGTCCCGAAAATTTTCGGCTTAGATGAGGTTAATTATTTTACCGCTCAAACCCTTTGGCAAGAGCCAAATTTAGACAATTTAGGACAACATTTAGCGATTATTGGTAACAGCAGCATGGCTGTGAGTTTGTCCCAAATTCTCCGACGTTTGGGGAAAGAAATTAGCTTAATTATCGAGGATAATTATCTACTGCCGGATATTGATCGGGAAATCTGCCATTTAGTTACTGCCATTTTAGAAGCGGAAGGAATTAAGATTTTACCAGGCTATTGTCCTAGTCAAGTGAAAGCGATCGAGGGTCAAAAATGGCTACAATTAGGCAATCGTGTTATCGAAGTTGATGATATCATTTTTGCTGGTAATTATCAAGTCGATGAACAGGGATTAAATTTGGCTGGGGTGGGAGTTAAACTAGAGCAAGGACTAATCAGAGTTAATCAGCAATTACAAACCGATAATTCCCGCATTTATGCCCTAAATTTGCTCAGAAATAATTATCCCGATCCTACTTTAAATCACCGGGCTACTTTTGGGTTAGTCAAGCATCTGCTCACGGGAGAAAAATTTAACTTTAATCCCGATCAAATTCCCTCATTTATTGCTTTTGATCCGGCTATTGCTTGGGTGGGTTTAACTGGAAAAGCAGCCCGGGAGAGCTATGGTGAGGAGGTAAAGATGATCAACTATCCCATCAAAAATATAGTGGCACAGCAAATCTGGGGAGAAACCACCGGATTTTGTCAATTAATCTACCGACAAGATGGTAAAATACTGGGAGCGCAAATAGTCGGTAATCAAGCAGCGGAAATGATCGGTATCATCAGTTTAGCTTTACAAGAAAATTTAACCATACAATCCCTCAATAAAAATATTTATATTTGGGGAAGTATGGGAGAGATTATCGGAGAAATGACCCAATTAATTCCCCCCAAAAAATCTTGGTTAACTTGGCTAAAAAAATTATTCAGATAATTAGATATAAAAAAAGAAGATTAAATTATGAAACCGAAATTTATTGTCTTTGAAGGTATTGACGGATCTGGAACAAGTACCCAAGCAAAACTCCTACAAGAATATTTTTTCAAGCGAGGGGAAAAAGCAGTTTTAAGTCCGGAACCTTCCGAGGGAGTCATCGGTCGTTTGATTCGAGAAATAATGCAAACTAATCTTATTTCTATCCAAGATCAAAATCAATTTGACCGACAAATGGCTTATTTATTTGCAGCTGATCGCCATTATCACTTATATAATGATCATGATGGCGTTTTTAAACTTATTCACCAAGAACAAACCCACGTTATCACTACTCGTTATTATTTTTCTTCCCTGGCCTACAATTGCAATAATCCCGAAGAATTGGCTTTTGTTCGGCAGTTAAATCAACATTTTCCCAATCCAGATATAGTTATTTATATCGATGTTATTCCCGATATTTCTCTAGCGAGAATTAAAAACCGAGCCATCACAGAAGTGTACGAAAAACAAGAAAAATTAATGAAAGTTCGTCAGATGTTTATCGAGATATTTAAAGAATATAAAGATAATTGTTTACAACTGGATGGCAATGATACAATAGAACACCTTCACCGAAATATTATTAATTATCTTGAACAATTAATTTAAATCCATGCTCAGTACAGAAACCACCCCTAAATTCATCTACCAACCCCACTATAAACCTAATCAATTAATCTGCGGTCACGGACAAACGGCAATTATCACGGGATGGACAGTAAAACAGTCCCTTGCTAAACATTTAAATCCCGACCAATACGCAGTAATTGGCAATCTTTATAGTCCCACCAGAGGAATTAGTCCCCTGCTGAGAAACTTAATCGCAAATCCCCACGTTAGATATTTAGTTATTCTCAACGCAACTAAGGAAGATAAGAACTCTGGTAGCTGTCAGTGTTTGCTAGATTTTTTTAGTCAAGGATTCCAGTTAGGAAAAAGTGACACAGGTAGAGAATGTTGGCTAATTAATTCTCCTATCACGGGATATATTGACAAGGAAATTGACCGAGAAACTCTCGAAAAATTACGTCAATCAATTCAATATCAACCGGTTAAATCCATCCCAGAAGCGATTGAAATCGTCAAAAGTTATGCAAAACAATCTCCCTTACCAACTTGGGGAGAACCCTTAATCTTTCCCCTCTTAGAAAATCTTCCTTCTCTGCTACCCGGGACAAGATACGGTCATCGCATTGAAGGAAAAACGATTGCCGAAACCTGGGTAAAAATTCTCCAAAAGATTAAAACCACCGGCACAATTAGACCCACAGGATATGATGGTAAATGGCAAGAATTAATTGACCTAATGGCCGTCGTCACCGATGAACCTCCAGACTTTTACTTTCCCGAACCTAATTATTTGCCTATAGATAGAGCTTTTCTTACCGAATATATCGGACAAATTCTCGATGATTCTCCTATACACCAAGGAGTTAAATACACCTATGGTCAAAGATTACGCTCTTGGTTTGGCCGGGACCAAATTGCACAGGTTATCAATAAATTAATCTCAGAAATTGACGCAGCTAGTGCAGTCATGTCCCTCTGGGATGTGAAAGACCACGAAAAGGGAGGTAGTCCCTGTTTAAATCATATTTGGGTGCGAGTGGTGGAAAATGAATTATCTCTCACCGCAATATTTAGAAGTAATGATATGTTTGCCGCTTGGCCGGCAAATGCCATGGGATTGCGTGCTTTACAGCAACATATTAGGGATGAGATTAGCAAGCGCTCCGAATACAATTTATCAATTGGTCCATTAATTACTATTAGTCAATCGGCCCATATATACGATGATACTTGGGAGAATGTCGAACGATTAATCGCCACCCAGTACGATAAAATTGTCAATCAGCGCGATTTTTTTGACCCTAGCGGTAACTTTTTGATTTCCGTGGAAAAAGAACAAATTCTCGTCCAACAAACTACCCCCGGCAGTGGGGAAATTGTCGCCTGTTATCAAGGCAAAAATCCCCTGAAATTAATCCGCGAGCTTGCCGCTACCAATCCCGCAATTATTCCCGAACATATCGGTTATCTGGGAATCGAGTTACAAAAGGCATACAACTGTCTCAAGAATAATCAGCCTTATATTCAAGACCAGTAGATAAGTGGGAAGTAGGAAGTGGGGGCATCTCAATAATATTATTGTAGGGGCGAATTGCATTCGCCCTCTTTTAATAACTTCTGCTGCTCACCAAAATCACAAATATAAGATGCACCCAATCAGTGAACTTAAAACTCAAATCTGATAACTCGACCGAATCTAAGACCTAATTGGTTAAGCCAAAAGCTTTGATGTGCTTAGTTTCTAACCTTCTTTTTAGGTAAGAGAATTGCCAGATTCTTTCTTTTGCCTTTTGCCTTCAGAAGCTGATAACTGATAACTGATAACTGATAACTGATTACTGGTCCTTGTTTGCCGAACCAGCACCGCGATATTTGAGAGATGAGGAGCGAATTGGGTTAGCCACCGTGGTATTATTGGTGATTTTAACCTCCGCACCGCGATATTTACCCCCTCGCTCCTTGACAGGAGCCTCGGCGACTGTTGGCTCCATATAGGTGGCCCCACGGTACTTTTTCTCGCCGGCGGTTTCTGGAGTGGGGACGGGGATATTCTTCTGCTCTTCTCGTCCTTGCCATAAAAAGGTGACGACAATCACAACTGTCAAGAGAATTAATAGCTGAATCTGCCAAGGAGCTAAAACCAGACTCAACACTAAACTAATTACCGTGGCGGCACTGGCGAGATAAGCAATTTCATCGCTGGACTTCTGCCAGAAATAGGCAGCCAGAGCAGCGGTGAATAGTGGCAACAAAAACAAATAGGACATTCTGGGTACACCTTGTCATGCTAGTGAACCAATCTCCCTATATATTACCTCCCTAGCTTCGATCGGCGAAAAATATTAACTTAGCTTATACATCCTATAAGTTTTATTTTGTCAATCCTTCTTTACAATTCGTAAAAATATTGTTACATTTATTTACATGAACTAAAAGTTAAAGCAAAACAGCCAAGACAGCAAGCCGGTTTAGATTGTCTCGAAGAGTATAGGACAGAAGATGATTCCTTGAGTCCGAGACAACGGCAAAAAACTTGGCCTACTAGCTTAAAAAAGTTTTCGGGGTTTGGGTTTACCCCATTGACAGATTTGCTTGAGTTCTCCTACATAACTTAGCGCTACCTCGGCTGGACACCGAGGTTTTTTATTTTGTGACAGCGTTTTCGACTAAGTAAAACGTAGGCTCTCTTATTCTTTGTGTGATAAGTTTAGATTATCTAGAAGCGATCAATCTTTGTGTTCTTTGTGTCTTTGTGGTTCGTTCCAGTTGATTGCCAGCAGGAATGTATCCTATAATACATTTTACCCACCAAACCCAAGAGAGCCAAACGTAGATAAATTAATT
Organism: Microcystis protocystis FBCC-A270; assembly: GCF_050500235.1. Classification (NCBI taxonomy): domain Bacteria; kingdom Bacillati; phylum Cyanobacteriota; class Cyanophyceae; order Chroococcales; family Microcystaceae; genus Microcystis; species Microcystis protocystis. Next base: position 1,688,251 of record NZ_CP191407.1, on the reverse strand, counting down.
GAGATTACCTACTTAATTAAAAATTAACTTCATTTTGATGCACGGAATCCAAATAAAACTTGATTACATCTTCCGATGCACCCTGACATTGCAACTGTCCTTTATTCAGCCAAATTGCTTGGTCACAGGACTCTTGAATTAAAGTCAAATCGTGGGAAACTACTAAAATAGTAGCGTTAGAATTCCAGAATTTTTTTAAACGTCGTTTACACTTATTTTTAAAACTTTCATCCCCGACGGAAAGGACTTCATCAAGAATAAGAATATCGGGGTGAACCTCTGTTGCGATCGCAAATCCTAAACGAGCCACCATCCCAGAAGAAAGAGATTTCACCGGCGCTCCCATATATTCTTCTAACTCAGCAAAGTCAAGGATATCTTTGGTTTTTTCCTTCATTTCCTGACGCGAAAATCCCAGCATTACCCCATAGAGAATAATATTATCTTTTACTGGTAAATCTGGATCAAAACCCGCTCCTAATTCAATTAGAGAGGCAATTTGTCCCCTGACTCTCACCTGTCCCTTTGTCGGTTCTAGAATACCACAAATGACTTTTAAAAGAGTAGATTTTCCTGCGCCATTAGCTCCAATGATACCTAATTTTGCTCCAGAATTAATTACTAAATCTATATCATCTAGAACTAATTTTTTGGCAGGTTGACGATATTTACCTTCAAGAAGAGAGAAGATTGTCCTTTTTAGATCGTAGGAAAATTCTTCTTGAGTGCGTCTTTCGAGAGACACTTGATCGAGTCGAATTACTTCTGTCATTTATAATAAATCCATAAATAAATGTCGCCATAGTCGGAAGCAAGTCCAACCAATTCCTAAGATAATGATCCCACCGAGTAGAGATTGAAAAATCAAACCAAAATCCGGTAATCCGGGGGAAAGGGACAATTGGCGAATACTTTCAATTACCGGTAATAATGGGTTTAATAGCAGGAATGGTTGTACGGAGGGAGGAATAATTTCTGGAGGATAGAAAATCGGGCTGCTAATCCAAGCGACAAAACAAACAATTTCGTAAAAATAGGGTAAGTCTCTGAAGAAAACGTAGAGGGTACTAACAAAGAAACCCACTCCCGTGCAAACCAGAGAAAGACCGATAACGGGAAAAATCAGAGCAATTACATTAATTAAACTTTGAGACTTCCAGAGAGTTACTATAGCCAAAAGGGGAAAGATACTAATAGCAAATTGAAAAATATTTGCCACCACCATGGAAACGGGAAAAATGCTAACTGGCAGACGAATTTTATTTAAAATACTGCCATTACCAACAATACTAGGTAAAGCTTGGTTAGTGGAAGCATTAAAGAAATTTATTACGACTAAACCAGTGAAAGCCGCTAGGACATAGTTAACTAGAGAATTATCAAAATAAGAGGCGAAAACCGTGCCGAAAATTGCCGTGTATAGTGCAGTCATAATCACGGGATTTAACAAAGACCAGTAAACCCCCAGAAAAGAACCCCGATAGCGTCCCTTGAGATTACGTTCCACTAAAACACTAAGCAATTCGTAATATCGCCGCGCTGTTGACCATCTAGTTTTTGCTTGGAGATCGGTCATAGGGATAATTGTCATCTCGTCAGTATTCAGTGCCTTATTCTAAACGATTACCGTCAATTTTGTCTATCGATCGAGGGAGTACTCTAGTTTTTATCCAGTCCCCGACGACTCTCCCTCTCCGGAAAAAGTTCCCTTCTTGGTCGATTTATCTGGCTCAAAAAGCTTAAAAATTGCTAAAAGCCTCTTTTTTTAGGGTTGAATTCGGTTTTTAGGGACAGCCTCAGCTAATTGACCTAGACTCTAGCAGGTTGGCCCATAAAATTGACACCAGATCAAAGCCAAGAAATGCCGATTTAAACAGAGCTAATCTCAGAAAAACTGGAGTCAAAAACCGATAACTTAACAATTTCCTAAGGGACAAACTAAGAATTTAATCTAATTGATGTCCCGTCAGTTCCACAAAGATATCTTCGAGGTTGGAAGGGCGACACATTACTCCAGTTTTATCGCTCAAAGTGTCGAGATAGGCATTAGCATCAGCCACGGTGGGGAAGAATTTATAATCGATTTTATCGCCAACTTGTTTGATAACTAAACCCTCGCCATACTTACTACGAAAATCCGTTAGAGTTCCTAATTCGATTAATTTGCCCGCATCCATAATGCCAATTCTGCCCGGTTTTCCTGCGGCGTTATCCTGACAGAGAAATTCCACTTCTTCCATGTAGTGAGTGGTTAACAAAATTGTCATTCCTTGCTGGTTTAAATCGCGAATTACTTCCCACAAACGACGACGATTTTGGGGGTCTAAACCGACAGTCGGTTCATCGAGAAAGAGGATTTTTGGTTCGTGAAGAAGAGCGCGAGCAATCTGTAAACGTCGTTTCATCCCACCGGAAAGAGTTTTGGCAAGGGCAGATTTTCGATCGCTTAAACTGACATAATCTAAATAGCGATCAATTAATTCCTGTCTCTGGGGATTGGGGATATGGTGCATCCGGCCGTGAAATTCCATATTTTCCCAGACGGTTAATTCCCCATCAACGCTAATCTGTTGTAAGACTACCCCAATATTTTTCTTCACCTGATCGCGGTATTTTTTCACATCATACCCCGCCACTTCGATTTCTCCTTGACTTGCTTCGGTTAGAGTGATAATCATGCGGATTGTCGTCGATTTTCCCGCACCGTTGGGACCGAGTAAACCAAAGATTTCCCCTTTTTCGATGGCAAAGGAAAGCTCGTTAACTACCGGGAGATTATTATAGATTTTAGAAACGCGATCGAGAGCAATAGCGGCGGTCATAGTTACAAAAGTTAATATTCTAGCTATGGATTAGTGTAACCGAATTAGCCCAACTCGACGGCGATTTTATCCTTCCCCCTCGGGATCGTCCTATCGACTTTGGTTTTATCTCATCACAATCAGATTAGAATGCAGATAAAAAATCTTGACTTTGCTGCTATCAGATGCGAGTTTTTCTGCCAATTCTCTGTTTATGTCTAGGAATAGGGGAATTTTTCCTCAATCCCCCCATTAGTCCCGTCAATTCCTTTCCCGCAACCACGGTAACTCGAACGGAAACCCGTTTGCTGCTGAATTTAAAAAAAAGACGGGTTTTTGTTTACCAAGGACAGAAAATAATCGCTTCTTACCCAGTGGCGATCGGTCGTCCGGGTTGGGAAACCCCGACGGGACAATTTAGGGTGATTCAGATGGTGCGGGAACCAGTCTGGGAACATCCTTTCACCGGTCAACTGGTGCCATCGGGAAAAAACAACCCCTTAGGGGCCCGTTGGATTGGATTTTGGACCGATGGCGCGAATTTTATCGGTTTTCACGGTACACCCCAAGAAAATCTCATCGGCCGGGCCGTCTCCCACGGTTGCGTTAGGATGCGCGATCGAGATATAAAAGCTTTATTTGAAAAGGTAAAAATCGGCACTTCGGTGATAGTAGTCGCTCAATAGAAACAATGGGAAAAAATGTCACATTTACCAACACTTTACCCGATGATGTCGAGAGATCCGTCTTAACCAGCAATTTAGATAGTCAACAGTTTAAAATGAGAGAAACTGAGCCAAGAGGATAATCGGTGAATATTATTGAACTAATCGGGATCGTGGCGGGAATATTAACCACTGTCTCCTTTTTACCCCAAGTGATTAAAACTTGGCGTTATCGTTCGGCTAAGGACTTGTCCTTAACTATGTTTATTTGCTTTTGTCTGGGGGTTTTTCTTTGGCTCATCTACGGCCTTTATATGAACAGTAAACCGATTATTATTGCTAATTTTGTTACTTTTATCTTAGCGGGGACAATTCTCTATTTTAAGATTAAATATGATTAAAATAACTGACAATCTCTTGCGGCCCTATTGGCTCACGTCATGACAATTCTACAATTTATTGCGCCATCTAGGGGCGCGGATAGGATTTTTAGGTTAATTTATTGTTAAGATGATCATCTTTGACCATTGAGACCAAATTTGGGGTCAAGAAACATGAGCGATCGCATCGAGTGGATTAATGCCCTGTCAACCCGTCCCTCCCTAGAAGCAGCGGTGACGGAAGTAGTGGAAAAAGTGCAAGATAAGTTAGTCGGATCGGCAGATCTAGCCATAATTTTTATTTCTTCTGCCTATGCCAGCGACTATCCCCGTTTAGTTCCCTTAATCTTGGATAAACTCCCCGTTCCTGTCCTGATCGGCTGCGGTGGGGCGGGGATTGTCGGTATGGGTGACAGGGAAAAAGCGCGAGAAATCGAAGCGAGTCCGGCTTTAAGTCTCACCGTCGCCCATTTGCCTAATGTGGAAGTGCAGCCCTTCTATATCGAAGCGGCGGAAATGCCCGATCTCGACAGTTCCCCCTCTAGTTGGACAGAATTATTAGGGGTAGAAGCGGCCAAAAATCCCCAATTTATCCTTTTAGCCGATCCTTTTTCCAGTCGCATCAATGATCTGTTAGAGGGTTTGGATTTTGCCTACCCCGGTTCGGCCAAAATCGGCGGTTTAGTCAGTGGTGGCATGATCGAACGTTCTGGGGGTCTATTCTACCACGATCAACAAAAACCGCGTAATAGCTATCTCTATCGTCAGGGAACCGTAGGAATCGCCCTTTCTGGCAATATTATCGTCGAAACTATCGTCGCCCAGGGTTGTCGTCCCATCGGACCGATTTATCAGGTGAGTGAGGGAGAACGCAATATTATCATCTCCATGACTGGTAAAGGGGCCGATGGGACTCCGCAACCACCTTTAAACCTACTGCGGGATTTAATCCCCTCCTTAAGGGAAAAAGACCGAGAATTAGTGCAAAACTCCCTTTTTATCGGTATTGCTAGGGATGAGTTTAAAATGCAGTTGCGGCCCGGGGATTTCTTAATTCGCAGTGTTTTGGGAGTAGATCCTCGTCAAGGTGCGATCGCAATTGGCGATCGAGTTCGTCCGGGGCAGCGGGTACAATTTCACCTGCGCGATGCCGACACTTCCGCTCTAGATTTAGAATTACTTCTGCAAGCTTTTCCCCGAGACAAACCTAATAGCTCAGAGGTACTAGGTGCTTTAATCTTTTCCTGTCTCGGTCGCGGGGAAAATCTCTACGAAAAACCGGACTTTGATTCGGGTCTTTTTCAGCGTTATTTCGCCAATGTTCCCCTTGCCGGTTTCTTTTGCAATGGAGAAATCGGGCCGGTGGCTGGGCGCACTTTTTTACACGGTTATACCTCGGCCTTTGCCCTCTTTCGTCAGGGAATTTAATGTTATACTAAATAGTTAGTACGCTAGGGAGTAGAACGATGGTAAAAGCCCAATCTTTCTCTGAGTCGGAGATTATCTATGCCGATAGTGATGGTAAACCGATGGCCGATCATACCAAACAGTTTCGCTGGATTGTGACGATTAAGGAAAATCTCGAATGTTTATTCGCAGACAATGACAATGTGTTTATCGCCGGCGATCTGTTGTGGTATCCGGTCGAGGGGGATAATAAAATCTGTCAAGCGCCGGATGCTATGGTGGTGTTTGGCAGACCCAAGGGCGATCGAGGTTCCTATAAGCAATGGTTAGAAAACCAGATTGCGCCGCAGGTGGTCTTTGAAATTCTCTCTCCGGGCAACACTAAAGCGGAAATGCGCCGAAAATGGCAATTTTATCAGCGTTTTGGCGTAGAAGAATATTATCTCTACGATCCCGATGCTAATTATCTACAGGGTTGGTGGCGCAGGGGTGATCAATTGGAGATGATTGCCGCGATCGATAATTGGCAGAGTCCGCTTCTACAGATTCGTTTTCAACTGGAGAGTCCCCAGTTAGCTATTTTTTATCCCGATGGCTCCCGGTTTTTGACCACCCTAGAAATCAAGCAAAAAGCGGAATTAGCCGAACAAAGGGCTAGGACTGCCGAACAGCAAGCCCAACAGGAACGACAACAGGCCCGGGAAGCTGAGGCAAAATTAGCCCGCCTAGAGGCGCAATTACAGGCCCTGGGGATTAATCTAGGGGAAAGCTAACGAGGGGCGGGAAGGACGGGATTTAACCACTGGAGAATCTCATCTTTGAGACGGGAATTATCCCGGGCAAGTCCCTGTTTTAACCATTGGCCGATCGCATCGAGGGGAGTAAATACTTCTCCGGTTTGCCAACTGACATCTTGACCCAAGGGAGTGAGATGATTACCCGGGAGAGTTCGCAGGGCAATTAAATCATTAAAGCGTTTTTTTAGCAGGGGATTTAATACCAGAGATTGATCGATCGTGTCGTCTTGAAAACGGATTAAAAGATTGCGACGAATGGCATAATCTTGGAAAATTAACTCGTTTGTTTCTTCGGGGGAAGGGGTAAATTCGAGGTTAAAAGTGGTGTCAATTTGCAAAGGTTCGATGAAGGGAATAGCCCGACGAATCGGATAATTATTAAAGGAAATGAGGATATTTCCCTCCCGTTCCACTTCGTAGAGACTACCGATTAATAAATGTAGTTTACACCCCATACTGTGACCCAATCCGTAGATGGGGAGATAACCTTGGCGCAGACTATGATTCCAGCGCAGACGTTCAATAATATTATCAAAACGGTTTAAAACTGTGCGGGCGATCGATTTGTGATCGAGGGTATTAACAAAGGGAGTAGCGACAATAGCGTATCCTGAATTCCCAAGACTTTCTAATAACCAACGATAGGTAATATTCGGTGCCGCCGCCACAAATGCCCCACCTAAAAAGTGAATGATACCCCGGGGACGACGGGGGAGAAAAACCCAATTACCTGCTATTTCTTGCCAATTCATAATTAGTTATCAGTGAATTAATAACTTCTTAGTCACTCACTAAATAAATACCACTTCCTATTATACTAAATCCTGTTGAAAAGGGATAGGAGATTAGCCAGAGATTAGCGACACTGGATAAGGATAACTGCTTACCCAAATCATCAAAGATCGGGATGAATAGTTCTAGGCTAGTTTTTTCTTAATAAAAGCCACTAATTGAGACATTTGTTTTTTGATAGTTTCCATTTCTGTTTGCATTTGGGCAATTTGGCCATGGAGATTCTGAATATCAGTGCTATAATCCCCGGAGAGTTCCTCTAGTTTCGGGTTAGAAACTGTTGGTTTGGCAGAATACTGTTTTGCCTTGGCCATCGCTTCTTTAATCGCCTGTAGCAATTGTTTTTGGTCGAAAGGCTTTTCAATAAAGGCAAAATATTGGAAAGGTTCGGGTATTTTCTCTACTACCTCCTCTTTCCTTCCTGACATTAACACTAGGGGAATACTTTTGAGATTATCTTCGCTTTGGATTTGCTGAAACACCTCCCAACCGCTCATTTTTGGGAGAAGGAAGTCCAAAATAATCAAATTTGGGTTTTCGGTACGAATGAGATTATAGCCCTCTAATCCGTCTTTAGCTTCGAGGAATTCAAAGTTACCCTCTGGTAACATATCGCGAACGCGCATCCTAATCACTTTACTGTCATCGATAACGAGAATTTTATGATTTGACACGATAGACACCTGAGAAAAGAGACAATGGATAAACTCGATGATTCGAGGGGATATTGGCGAAAACTTTCGGCATAGGCATTGAGAATTCCCAAAAAACCCTTAGAAACTAAGATACACCATAAAGAAAAAACCTCGGTTAATGTCCGAGGCTGCTGTTGTAGGAGAACTCAATGCAAAACAAAAGGAAGATACCAAAACCAAAAAGGTTTTGAACGGTAAATCACCTTTGTTGTCCCATTGTAACCCCTGTTTAAGCGTATCGGGATGAAGTAGCACTTTTCAGGGCTAAATAACCTAAACCGAGACATAAAAGCGCATTTATGCCCAAAAATGCCTGAGCGATCCTACCAGAACCTAACCAGACCAGAGTAGGATCGATAACGGCACTGATACCTAAACTCACCGCCATGGCTAAAGATACCCCCACCGCTAACCATTTTGCCTGGGGATGACCCAAAAGCAGAGCAATCAGGACAAAGGGCAGGATAACACTGGCAAAAAGCGGATTAAGGGCAGAACTTCCCTGAATAACGCCTCCTAGGTCGGAAAGAGAACTCCCCATCACTCGGAAAGGCCATTGGGGTAAATCGAAGATATAAAGACCTCTGAGGAAAAATAAGCCAGAACTGCCAAAAATTAGACCAGCATTCAAAAATCCGTTCCAGGGGAAGGGAAAATAATTTCTCAGCCACCAAGCGAGGAGATAAGAACCCAAAACCATAGCCATTTTGGGCAAAACCGCCACCGCACCGCCATCAATCCAGAAACGGGGATTGAGATAACCGTTATCGCGCAACCAACGCCAAAAATCTTGGAAAGTAATCTGTCCTTTCAGGGCCAATTGTACGGCACTGCCCGCGTCTAATTGTCCGGCCCCAAAATGATTAAAGGGATCATCATTGATCTTACGGGCCGACTGTTGCAAAACCTCTAAAACTGCATTGGGTTCTTTAATTCCCGCAGCCTTGATTAAAGCTACCACCCCGGCAACGTGAGGGGCTGCCATGCTGGTTCCCTGAAAACCGAGGAACGCCGGTTCCCCTCCCTTAGCGGGATCGATGGTTTCTTGGATAATTTTACCCGTATCGGAGCCGCCGGGGGCAGCAATATCGATTCCAGCCCCGAAATTAGAATAGGGGGCTTTATTTCCGGAGGCATCTACCGCAGAAACGCCGATAACGTGGGGAAAACGGGCAGGATAGGCGGCGGAATTATCATCGGCATTACCGGCAGCGGCGACGATTACCACACCTTTACTATAGGCATATTCGATCGCCTCTTTCATTACTTGGGTTTCGCCTCCACCCCCTAAACTCATATTGATGACATCGGCTTTATTATCGACGGCAAAACGGATCGCTTCGGCAATATCGCCCACGGTTCCCCCACCCGTCCCGGAAAGCACCTTGAGGGGCATAATTTTGGCTTTGTAGGCGATGCCGGCCACCCCGTAGTTATTATTGGTCGATTGGGCAATTGTTCCCGCTACATGGGTTCCGTGACCGTTATCGTCCTCGGCATTGCTGCGATCATTGACGAAGTCGTAGCCTTCCACAAACTCGGTTTCTCGCAGATCGGGGACTTTTGATACACCTGTATCAATAACAGCGACGGTGATCCCCTCACCGTGATTTTCTTCCCAAGCGCGTTCGATGTTAATTCCCCGCAGGTTCCACTGTTTGCTATAGTCGGGGTCATTGGGGGCGATAAAAGCATGATATATATAATCTGGTTCGATCGACTCGGTGTGTTTTTTTAGCTCGGAATTGCGGAGAGTTTTCAGGAGTTTGCTATCTCCATCGATAATGTAAAGATGTTCATCGATGGAAAAAATACTATTTAAACTGGTGGTTTTTCCCGCTTTTTTATTGACAGTATTTAACTGCTCATCGAGGACGCTGACCGGTATATCGTCCTTAAAGTCGATTAAAATTGATTGATATTCGCCCCGATTTGCTAATCCAGTAAAGTGAAAGAGCGCAAATCCTAGACCGATAATAAATAGGGTTAACAATAAGAGTTTTTTCATAGATTTCCTAAGAATTGATCATTGCCAGCCAAGGTTCTTTTAGTTTCGATGAGAGAATCCGAGGGAAGTTCCCCTATTTTTGTCGCAGTTAAAGATAGGACTAACCAGTTACAAAAAAGTCACCTGTTGTTTATTTTAAGCTCGATCGCCGATCGCTGTTAATTGCCGACTGGCAAAAATAGCTTCGTAGTGGCGATAATGTTTAAATTCGAGGAGATTATAGAAAGGATCCTCTAGAAAAAAGGTTTTATGTTCGGTTATCTCCCCATTAAAGCGAGTTTTTGGTTCTAGATAAAATTTTAGTTGATTGACTCGTGCTTTTTCGAGAAGATTGTCCCAATCCCTGGCATCCGGCAGAATTAGACCAAAATGGCGAGGATAAATGCTATTTTGGGGAGTAAGAGGCATTTCGGTGACGTGAGCGACTACCTGATGACCATAGAAATTTAAGATTATCGCTTTCTCGGTTTCCCTTCCTGCTAAACAACCTAAACCATCACAGTAAAAGCTTTTAGCTGTGGACACATCGGTAATCGGAATAGCGAGATGAAAAATTGCAGGTTGATTCATGGCGATCGAGTTTATCCGCATTCTACTAGGTTCTATTGTAGCGATCGAGGGGCGACCCTTCCGGGAATTTTTTTTTAATTGGCAATTACCTAGAATTGGCCCGATAAATCTCAAGATATCAAAAAGTGCTGGCTCTTCTAGGTTCTGTGTGATTAGTTTAACTTACTATATGATCGATCGATCTTTGTGTCCTTTGTGTCTTTGTGGTTCGTTCCACCCCCTCGCTCTTGAGAAATGTATCCTAGAATACATTTTACCCACCAAACCTAGGAGAGCCAAGTGCTGGCCTTTGCAGTAATCGGGGGAGAAAATTAGGCACTTTTTCCCTGAAAATTAGGTAATTGACCCCCTGAAAATGGGTAAAACCCCACACCCCACACCCCACCTAAAGACTTTGTGCGATTCTAAAACCAGCGTGTTGATAAAAATTCCGGCGAAACCAATTGCGATAGTAGGGTAGGATTTCTGTGCCGTTAGTCACCCAAGCTCCTCCTAACATCATTTTATGTTGACTATTAAAGAAAGGAGTGGAATTGTCAGCATAGAGGTAATGGGGTTGAAAGTCAGTTAAGGGATTAAAATCATCTTCTAGCCATTCCCAGACGTTACCGCGTAAGTCATAAATTTCTGAGTTATTGCCCGTATTTTTTAACATTCCTACGGCAGTGGGAGAACAGAATTTTAAATTGAGGTTATAGTCATCAAAGTTATCGTTTTCTAGGGTATAACATCGATTTTTTTGACTGCCATAGGTGGCTAAATTCCACTCAGCTTCCGTCATTAAACGTATTCCTTGACCTTGAAAACGACAGTAGGCGATCGCTTCATAATAGTTCACTTCTACTGGCCAATCAAGAGGTAAATCGAGAGCATCAAACATGGATCGATATTGATAATTTCCTCCCTCATCTACCAGCCAAAATTTAGGATATTTGACTCGATAATGATTTTTCCATTGCCAAGCTTCCTCATCCCAATAACTGGGATTTTCGTAGCCACCATTATGGACAAATTCTTTAAATTCTCCGTTGGTAATCATATATTTACTCACCAGAAAATTGTTAACTTGAATTTGACGATAACCATACTCGTTGTCCCAACCATAAACAGGAGAATCCTGGGGTTTACCAATTTCTACTATTCCCCCAGAAACCTCCACCATTTGATTAGGACTAGCTTGACCAAAAGAAGGGGCATAATGCCAACCGGAAGGACGTTGCAGACAATCTAACGGCAGTTGTCTGAGTAACATTGAAGATGTTTCAAAGTGAACACGCTGATGCTCGATTCCCATCATTAATGACCAGAGAGAATGCTGCGGATGAATAGGAAGATTGAGGGGGATATTTTTAATTATTTCGACCACAATTTCATAGACTTGTTGCCGATATTCCCAAACTTTATCCACCCTAGGCCACTGAATCTGAGCGATAGCAGAGTTTAATTCTGCGGGAGTTGCCGGATCTACTCCCACTCCAAACAATAATTCATAGTCAGGATTAGGGCTTTTTTTTAATAGGTTAACCATCTGCAATTTATTCAGATAAAAAGCGGCAGCATGACCTAAATAAAAGATGAGGGGATTTCTTAAATCGTCAGGGTTACAATAAAAAGCTTCTTCTTTGATGATGCTTTTTAACAGCATATCTTCTAATTGCCAAGCATTTTCAAAATAGTCCAGTATATTTTCTCGACTACAGTTACTTAGAGAGATAGGAGCCTGTGCTTGAATCTTTTCCATGTTTTTGTGCCTCTATTACTGATGATAATGTTTTCGTTAATTACAGGGATAACTGACAGAGAATTAACCCAAATAAATTTTCAGGATCGGTGAAAACCTTGAGCGGGTTTAATCCCTTTGATTCTAGGTCTTTTTGCATAGTTTCTAGGTTGAATTTACGCGAGATTTCTGTTAAAATACTCTCCGATGCTTGAAAATTAACTGTTAAATCGAGTTTTTTGAGATGAACAGGGTGAGTTTTTTGACAAATTAAATACATTTCAATTTGAGATTTATCTTGATTATAGATAGCTTGATGACTAAATAAATCAAGGTTAAAATCAGCTTGAAAACGCCAATTTAAATGGGAAAGCATATTTAAATTAAAAGCGGCTGTCACCCCTTGAGCATCATTATAAGCGGCTTCTAATATTGCCGACGGTTTTTGGAGATCAATCCCCAATAAAAAATAATCTCCAGCTTTTAAGACAGTGCCAATTTTTCCTAAAAATTTATCACATTCAGCCGCAGAAAAATTACCGATCGAACTTCCCAAGAAAAAAATTATTCTGGTATTATCGGAAGCATTTTGATAATAAGCTAAGGCCTGTTCATAGGTTCCAATTAACCCCTGAATCGGTAAATTAGGATATTCTTTTTGTAATTCTATGGCACTAGCTTGGAGAATAGTTTCACTAACATCGATAGGTACATATTTAGAGGATTTTTGTTGCCGATAATAAGCGTCCAATAACAGACGAGTTTTAGTGGAACTACCACTACCTAATTCTATCAATTCGCAGGGACCTGTATAGGCGACAATTTCTTGAGCATATTCTTGGAGAATAGCCGCTTCTGTCCTAGTGGGATAGTATTCTGGCAATTGACAGATTGCTTCAAAAAGTTGGGAACCTTGCCGATCATAAAAATATTTAGATGGTAAACTTTTGGGGGTTTTAGTTAATCCTTCAATCACATCTTTTCCCTGATCTTTAACTATATTTTTACCGGTGGCAGTGGTGGCTAAATACTCAATTTGTAATAGTTCTTGTTTAGATGGTTTAAGTTGCATAGATTCTCCAGATTATTCTCCAGTTTTTTGATTGTTCTCGATCGATGCCGGGGACGAAATCCACTTTGACAGCTTGAATGCTGGCAGAGATTATCGTTCCCCGGTAATTTTACCATAAAACGCCGCAAAATTTACCTCTTGTCTATCTAGACAAGGTTTGTGGAAGGTAAATAAAAGCTGTTAAATCCATCGAGATGGGTGCTGATATTATCCAAGCAAAATTACCCGTTCAATTAATCAGTAAAAATTGCATTTCCTCTAAGCTAAGATTTTCTTGGATATAGCGAGGATTAAGGGGATGATAAGGACTAGCAAGACGATCTATCTTAATAATTGTCGCCGTTTCAGGAATGATCGGAATATCGGGATCGTAGGGGGTGCTGCGAGTAAGAGAACTAGAAAAACCCTTAAAAATAGAGATTTCTTCCTCCTCCCCATCCACAGCAATAGTCACTAATAAAACCTCGTGGGGATTTTTGAGGGTGTATTGTTCGAGTTGTTGACCAATATTCATAGAAAAATGGCTAATTATCGATAGCTAAAGACTTACTGTTGTAAAGCTGAACGTCCCTGTTTGCCAAGGCGAATAAGAAGAAAATGGGCAAAATAGAGAGTATAAAAAGAGAGACCAACCAAACCAAAAAAGCCCAAAACATTAGCGGTAGCTTCTGAATGAAAAATCTCGCGAAACTGCCAGGGTGCTTCCTGCCAAACCTGACAATAGGGAGAATTTAGCAATTCCCCTGACATAGCACAGGAGAGAAAAGGTAAGGTAGAAATCGCGCCCAGAGGAGAATAGATAGTTACTGCCCAACGCCAAGCAGTGGTGACAAATTTAATCGGACTAGCGGGTAAATCTTTAATTTCATCGTTAATATCCACCCAAAACCAGAGGGAAATCGGGATTAAAATCTTAGCTAAAAAACTGGTGACAAAACCAATCGGCCAGGAAGCAATCATTAAATATACAGTAATTAATAAAAGACTAGCCACTCGCCAATAGATAATCAACAATTTCTGTAATGATTCGATTTTTGCAAATAAAGACCAAATCAACAAAATTGCCGGAATAATCACCGTAAATAGGACGGCTAAACGATAATCTATCCAAACGAGAGGACGAAACCAAAGTTGATTCATAAACTATTCAGACATAATTACACTGTCAACATTTTACTGTCTTCGGACGCAGCAGCTAAAATCGGCCACAGCTTGACCAACAAACAAGAAAACGAGGGGCGATCTCTTTATAGTTGAGATCGCCCTAAAGCTAGGATTCTACTGTGAGGAGAGAAAAAACCGCTGCCCGATTCCATTAATCTTCATAAATGCGACACTCGGCGGCACCGGGATTATCATCACAATACTGTTCGAAGTTGGTTTTTTGGGGGTGGTCTTGACGTTGGTGAGCGGCTTCTGCTTGTAATTCTTCCACCGCATCCCAAGCGGCGGCACATTCACCAGAGGTAGCACCTTCCGTACTACAGACGGCTCTGGCATTTTCTAGCTCTTCTTGAATTTTATCTTGGATATTGCTCATGATTCCTCTGGAATTGATCTATTGACACTCTAACAATTATACAGTCACCTTCTCAAGCCACAGGATCGGTTATCCCACTCGATCGCCTTTCCTGTGCTATTGAGCCGATCCTAGCGCAATTGTTGGGGAATTTAAGATCAAGATTTCCTGACTAGGCCAATTTTTAGCCCAGATTTCGCACTGGAGAAACGCCACAGGGATTTCTCCCCGGGATAGACAGCGAGCAGAAGCATATACTGACTTATTTAGGCCGTCTTACCAGTCTCGATGCTCCCTTAGACAGGGTGGCGCAGATCGAATAAGTTATTCTAGGGACTAGGGGAAAAAGACTGTTTTGCTGGCAATAGTCAGCATTCCTGTCACCAAAATGTAACTTTGGCATCTAAGGCCTTAATATCCCCTTTAATTTCTCCTAAACTGTTTTCGATCGCCTTCTGTCCATTTTCTAGGTTTGTCAGTCGGGACTCGATCGCTGTCAGTCGGGATTCGATCGCTTTCTGTCCGCTAACGATTAAATCTTCTAACCTTTTCAGATCATTCTCGGTAACTGCTGTCATCAGTGACAATCCTCTTAAAGTTGAATTTTTCCCCAGTCTCCTATCAATACTCTATCAATATTTTCTCGGTCGAGCATTTCTACTCTAGAATAAAAGATATTGCAATCCCTGTTAGGGAATTTATTAGAAACTTGAGGTATGTAAATGTGACATAATCACAGTATGGAATATGAATATCATTGACGCTTTAAATCTCAAAAACCCCCAAGATTACCCTTCTAGAGAAGCTTATCAGCAAGACGTTGTCAAAGCGGTACAGGTATTGATGCGTCTAGGTATTATGGATAGTCCCTCGGCCGATTTAACCGCTTCCCTAGACTCTATCCTTGAGAAATTACAAGAGGATGAACTGGCTATCTACGGTAGAAAACGCAGTAAACAAGAAATTATCGCCGATTTAAAGCAAGTTAATAAGTACCTAAGCAAAATTAATTACACATTTCGATAAAGCTTTTGCCTCTTGCCTATTGCCTCTTGCCTGTCTTCACTAGGAAATTTATTTTGCATGACTACTTAGTGAAATTGCCGAACTCGATCGAGAAATAGCCGACTTAGAATGGCAAATTGCCCTCAAAAAAGCTGAAATATTTGTTAATGAGGCATCTTAGGGTTTTTTATCTTGATTCTGGTTCGGTTTCTGCAAACTGAGTGTAATAATCATCCGCACTAATAAACTTCATCGTGAGTCCCAATTGACTCCAAAAGAATTGCCTGTTTCTGCTCATATTCAACGAATTTAAAGACAATTCTTAAATCACAGCCCACACTACAAGCATAAGAGTCTTTAAGCTCCCCTTTTAATTTGTGTGTTCTTAATCGAGGTTGAAATGGATCTACGGATAATAAAGCTAAAGTTTCTTGGATATTTTGAACTAAAAAAGCCTGTTTTTTCACAACTTTTCGAGCATTTATAATAAGTATATTCGAGCGTAATAAAACAAAATTCACGAAAGGATTTCCTCCATGATTTGTTCAGGTGTCAGGGGTTGACATTGACCTTGTGCAAATTCTTGTTGAGCTTCTTGAACATCTCTAACCAACTCTGTTCTTTTTTGATCTCGAAGACGATTCTGTAAAATATGAATGAGATTTTCTTGATCTTCAAGGGGAAGTTGCTCGGCTGCTTCTAGAATCTCTGCAAAGGTTGTTTGTATTGCCATTTTCTTAAGGGGCGATCGCTTAAACTATCTAGAATTTACAATCAAGGCTAAAAATAGCGAGAGTTACCGCATAACCATTCATTATATGGACATTTTTTGTCTAGTCAACTATTTATAACTAACTATATTATGCCCAAGCTTATATATACAATCAATATATACATAACCTATATGTATAATACATACATAACGAACGCCTGTTCCCCAGTTTTAAGAAGTGCCTAGGAGACAATTCATACTCTTTCAAGTCAGGAGATAGGAGATGGGGGAATGGGGAGATAGGGAAGTGGGGAAATTTCAACTAATACTCCAAAACCCCAAAACCTCAAAACCCCAAAACCTCAACTATCTGTTTTTTTACTTTATTACTTCCCTCAAATGTCCTTGTTCAATTTTCCAGTGACGGTCAGCAATAGGCAATAATTCCCCAGCATCGTGACTAACTACTAATAAAGTCCAGTGTTGTTTGAGACTAGCGAGAAGTTTAGCCAATTGACGACGCATAGACCAATCTAAACCGGCCGTAGGTTCATCGAGAAGTAACAGATTAGGCTGCCGGATTAACTGGACAGCGAGGGATAAACGACGCTGTTGACCACCACTAAGATTGTGGGGAGAAGTATCCAGGGGAATGTTTTCTAATCCTACCTCCTTTAAGGCCGCCGTTAGGCGATCGCTTTTAATCTCCGGATGACCGAGACGCAACTCCTCAAGGATGGTTTTACCGCAAAAATGACGTTCAGGAAACTGAAAAACGATTCCTCCTAATTGTTGCAGGTGCAGCACCGTTAATTCTTGGTCGCGCCAGTGAATCGTCCCTGCCGTTTTATCGGCAAAGCCTGCTAGAATTTCCAAAAGAGTCGTTTTTCCGGAACCACTGGGCCCGACAATCAGACCTAATTCTTGGGATGCTAATTCGAGATTAATCCCCTGTAAAATGGGATTGAGGGCAGCGGGAGGATGATAAACCACATCTTTGAGATAAAGCATTGACAGGAAAATAACTGGAAATTAAGTCTAGAAACCCGTTTCTATTGTGACAGATTTTTTCATTCGCTCAAGGAGACTTTTGACCATGGTGCTGAGGTTAGGTTTAACGAAAAAAATGGCGATCGGTGCTTCGCTGGCTGTTATGGTAGTGGTTAACTGGATTAGTCCAGGGTTAGCTGGAGATCCTTTCCGCAAAACCAATCCCCGACCGATTGGTGATAAGACCGAGGCCGCTTTTAACGCTATTTTTAAACAAGGTAATTATCTAGAGGCAAAAAAATTAATTGTTGAGGCCACAGAAAAGGAACCCCAAGAACCTTTGTCCCATGCTATGCGTGCCTCTCTTGCTTTTACCGACCAGGATTGGAACACCCTCAAAACCTACTCCGAGAAAACTAAGGCAGCGGCCAAACAAATGCAGGACAGTGACCCTTTAAGGGGAAATTTGTATCTCGCGGTGGGGAGTTTTTTGGAGGGAACCTACGTTTTTCAAACCGAAGGAGCAGTATCGGCCATCCCCAGATTACAACAGGTGTTTCAGTATTTGGAAACCGCAGAAAAGGTTAATCCTACGGATCCGGAATTGAACCTGTTAAAGGGTTATATGGATTTGATTTTAGCGGTTAATTTGCCCTTTTCTAGTCCTCAAGAGGCAATTCAACGGCTAGAAACCTATGGGAGTCCTGATTACTTGGTCGATCGAGGTATCGCTCTAGCTTACCGGGATTTAAAGCAGTATGATCAGGCTTTGCGGTTTATCGATAACGCTCTGAAAGCGACCCCCGAGAATCCGGAATTAATGTATCTTAAGGGTCAAATCCTGAGAATTCAAGGCAATACGGATAAAAATACTGGCTCTTTGAAACTGGCATTAGATTACTTTAATAATGCCCTGAAAAAACAGGAACAACTCCCCGAATCGGTCAAAAAACAGTTAAATCGCGAACACCGTAAGGTACAGGAGGAGATTAAATCCCTAGAAAACACAGCTAGTCGTTAAAAAACGTCTAAAAATAGTCAATATTTGTTTTTTTATCAGTTATCAGTTTTTGAAGGCAGGAGGCAAGAGGCAAAGGGCAAAAGGCAGCCGTCAAGAGTGCATCGCAGATTTGCAGGAATACCGACAATCAGCAATTATCAGTGACTCTTAGATGATAACAAATGTATCAGCAGCTGCGTGTAAGCATCCCACCGAAAAACTAATGCGCTCCGGGGTTTGGGGGCGGCGCCACGCCCCCAACGGGGGGTTTGGGGGGTAGAACCCCCCAAAAGCTGGGATTGAGTGGTAAAATCAGAAACAACGCCCGATTTTAGCAGGGGGGTTTCTCCGTAAAAATCCCAATTGGTAGATTTACAAAAATGAGATGTACCCGCCGTCAAATTTTGCCAAAACAGAAAATCCCCTCTTATGTTATATAAAGTAAAGGATTATTAAGCTTCCCGGAAGTTTATTAATTAAAGTTAAAAATATATTGACAAAAAAATTGGCTTGTGGTATAGAGCAGAATTTGGCTAAACCTCCTAGCTGATTTATTGTCAAGGGTTCACCTAAGTGTAATTGGAGATTTCATGACGGCAACGACGGATAAATTGCATGGGGAGTTGATCACCTCGATCGAGCCAGACTTTAAACTGAAAGATATTATTCAAAGCATTCCCAAAGAATATTTCCAGAAAGACCCGCTTAAAGCTTGGTTTGGTGTAATTACGAATATTTTGGCGGTCATTGCCGGTTATGCAATGCTAGTTTATTCTCCCTGGTATTTACTGCCTTTAGCTTGGATTTTCACGGGTACAGCTTTAACGGGATTCTTTGTGATCGCCCATGATGGCGGTCATCGGTCTTTTTCTAATCGACCCTGGGTTAATGATCTTGTCGGTCATATTTTCCTCTTACCCCTTATCTATCCCTTCCACTGCTGGCGTTTCCTCCATGATCGCCATCATGCTAAAACTAACATGGTAACGATAGATAATGCTTGGGATCCGTGGGAATTAGAAGCTTTTAACTCGGCCAATCCCCTAGTGCGTCTCTTTTATCGCGGCATTCGCGGACGTTTCTGGTGGCTCGGTTCGATCGCCCACTGGGCTATTCTACACTTTAATATCGAACAATTCAAGGAGAACGAACGGGAAAAAGCCCGCTTTTCGATGATTGTCGTCCTAGTTTTTGCCGCTATTTTTTTCCCAACCCTCATTTTCTACACTGGTGTCTGGGGATTGGTTAAATTTTGGGTGGTACCTTGGTTTGTCTATCATTTTTGGATGAGTACCTTTACCCTTGTCCATCACACAGACCCCGATATTCAATTTTTCCATCCTGAAGACTGGAATCAAGCTTTAGCGCAACTAGAAGGAACAGTTCACTGTAGCTATCCCCGTTGGGTAGAAATTCTCTGTCACGATATTAATGTCCATATCCCCCATCATATCTCGACGGCGATTCCTTCCTATAACCTCCGCAAAGTTCACGCTAGTCTCCAAGAAAATTGGGGTAGTCACCTGAAAGAAACCCAGTTTTCTTGGGCATTAATGAAGCGAATCGTTGATTATTGCCATATTTTCGACTCCGAAACCGCCTACAAAACCTTTAAGGAAAGCCGCGGTTAAATCAGTGATCAGTGATCAGTTATCAGTGGGTAAGTTATCAGCTATCAGATTTGAGTTTTAAGTGACAGTATTAAATCGAAGTTTCCTTGTCTTTTTACTGATTGCTGATTATTGATCACTGAAAAAAGATTACCAGCAACCGCGTTTACCATTGGGCATAACTGTTAACCAATTGGTTTTTGCCATAGCGATTTGTTCTCGAGTTACTTGGGCATCAGAGAGATTAGCCCCGCAAAGATTAGCATCTTTGAGATTAGCGTAGCGAAGACGGGCGCAGGTGAGATTAGCCCCGCGTAAATCGGACTCTTCCAGGTCTGCATAACCGAGATAGGCATTATTTAAATTGGTATTTTTGAGAATCGCTTGACTGAGATTAGCCTGGCCCAAATCCGCATTGGACAGATCCGCCCCTTGTAAATTAGTTCCTGTTAATTTGCATTGAAAGAAATTTACCCGCAAAAGTTGTACTTTAGACAGATTGAGATTCGATAATTCCTCCTGGGCGAAATTGCGCCGGCCGTTATTGTAAGCATAGAGAATCGCTTTTTCATCTAAGCGGCGTTTTCTCTTCGGTAAGGTTATATCTGGGCTGCTGTGGTCTTTGTTTTTCGGCAGTATATTTGTATTAGTTATTGAAAAGGCCATCTGCGCCCCCGGCAGATTATCTGGAGAGGTCTCTGGATTTTTATTTTTGGAGCGAAATTTAGAGTTGAGAGAGCTAGAAACGGAAGAAGTGGCTATTTGACCTGAATCTTGTGGTGGTTTCGGGGAAGTAACCATTGGAGCCGCGATTAAACTTTGGGCTAGACTATCGGCATAAGCGGTCATGTCTAAAGCATCCATTACCTCTTGGGCGGATTTGTAGCGATGACGGATGGAGACTTGCAGCATTGTTTTCAGGACTTTAGCAAACTGAGGACTCACCTTGACTAATTTTTCCCAGAGTAATTCACCTGTATTGACATCAACTTCGATAGTCTTAGGAGATATGCCCGTGAGTAGATAGATACAGGTAACTCCCACGGCATAGATATCACTGGCATAGACCGGACGCATGGCCATCTGTTCGGGAGGGGCATAACCTTGGGTACCCACGGCAAAATTAGTCAAAGCGTCTTGAGAATTGACATTGGCAATAACAGTGTTAACTTGATTTTTGACAGCCCCAAAGTCAATCAGAACCAATTTTCGATCCGTGTGCCGAAGAATTAGGTTAGCGGGTTTGATATCCCGATGAATTACCCTTTGTTTGTGGATATATTTCAAAATCGGCAAAAGTTCACTTAAAACTTGTTTGACTCCCGCTTCGCTAAACGGGCCACGTTTTTTTACCTCTTGGTAGAGGTTATGACCTTTAACGTATTCCTGAACTAGATAAAACTGTTGATTATCTTCAAAATAGTCCAATAATCGGGGAACCTGCGGATGAACCCCCAGTTTTCCTAGGGTTTCCGCTTCTCGCTCAAAAAGTTCCTTGGACATCTTAAAAACATTAGCATCATCAGTGCAAGGTCGCAGTTGTTTGACCACACATAGGGGGGTACCTGGTAGGGACAAATCCGATGAGACAAAGGTTGCCCCAAACCCTCCTTTCCCTAAAATGCCTAGAATTCGATAGCGGTTGTGCAGAAGCAGTTTTGAACCGCAACTCTCGCAGATTAACGCTGTTGCGGCGTTTTTCGGTTGAGGACAGTCGGGATTAAGGCAGTAGGAGTAGGTCATATAGAGTCACCAGTTGACCGATACTTTTTTGCTAAGACAGTTCAACAATGCACCCTCAGAGATTCTCCTCAAGAGGAGGTATCTCCGAAAGTCCAAAACCAGAGATATGAGACATTCAAAGCGCCTGTAACGCTTTTTTGTGTCATTGCTTAGTTAACGCAGGGGCAACTTATCAAGATGGCGTTTGCTTGTTAACTGGGATTTTTTCCTTAACTCTTTTAGCTTACCACAGATTTTAAAATTGGCTACCTCTGCTAATTGTCAACTAATCTTAGCTTTTCTTGATAATTCAACACCCCTAATCACTTTTTCCCTTTCATCAAAGCGGCCCGGGCCTGTTCGCGGTCATCGAAATGGATTTTTTCCGTCCCCAAAATTTGATAATCTTCGTGACCTTTACCGGCAATAATTACTCCGTCTCCCGGTTGTGCTGCTTGAATAGCCGTGTCAATGGCCAAAGCGCGATCGCTAATTACCTGAACAGTAATTTCTGGGGGAATGCCAGCGATAATATCCTCAAGGATTCGTTCGGGAGCTTCTGTGCGGGGATTATCGGAGGTAACTATGGCTAAATCTGCTAATTCTGCCGCTATTTTCCCCATTAACGGCCGTTTTGTCCGATCTCGATCGCCGCCGCAACCAAAAACACAAATCATCCGACCAGAAATAAAGGGACGTGTTGCTTTTAAAACATTCTCTAAACTGTCGGGAGTATGGGCATAATCGACAATGACGCTGATATCTTGGTCGGGAGCGATGCTAACCCGTTCCATCCGCCCCGGTACTCCTGAAAACTGGGGAATTTGACCGATTACTGTCTCTAAATCTACACCACATTCTAACACTGCCGCCACCGCCGCTAAGAGATTAGCCAGATTATATTGACCCACCAGAGGAGAAGCAAAGGCTATTTCCCCTTGGGGAGTCACCATCACCCCTTCCACTCCCGTGGGTTGATAGTGTAAATCTTTAGTATAAAAATCGGCACGAGCATCGCACACACTATAGGTTAAAACCTGTTGAGGAGAGAGGGAGGCCGCTAAACGTTGACCGTAGGCATCATCAAGGTTAATAATCGCCTTACCTTGCAGATAATCGGGACTAAATAATTTAGCTTTAGCGGCAAAATAATCCTCCATGTCGAGGTGATAATCGAGATGGTCCCGGGTGAGATTGGTAAACACCGTCACAGGAAAAGTACAACCCTGTACCCGTCCCTGGGCCAGTGCATGGGAACTAACTTCCATGACGGCGATTTCATTGCCGGCGCTCACTGCTTTGGCTAAACTGGCTTGTAACTCGTTAGCGAAAGGGGTGGTATGATTAGCAGTTTCTTGGAATCCTTGCCAACGGGTATAAAGAGTCCCGAATAACGCGGTGGGAATCCCTGCTTGGCTGAGAAAATATTCAATTAGATGGGTGGTGGTGGTTTTGCCGTTGGTTCCCGTCACACCGATTAATTTTAGGGTAAGGGCCGGATAATGATAGAATTTAGCAGCGATCGCAGCAGTGGCAGTAACTAAATCTGCCACAACGATTACGCAAGCATCCTCCGGGGGGGGAAATTTAGCTGCGGCTGCTGGGGAGATAAGCGCCGCTAGGGCCCCGGTTTCCAGAGCGGAACGCCAAAATTCGCCCCCATCGACGCGAGTACCGGGTAAACCGATAAATAAATCTCCCGGTTGACAAGCATGGGAATTAGTAGAAATTCCTGTAATCTCGGTAATAGAAGCGATAGGAGAAGAAATCGGGGAAACCAGAGGGATAGTTGTTAAAAGCTCTTGTAGTTTCATAGTCAGGATTGAATCTAGGGATTGCTGCTTTTAGATTAGCCGATTATCAAAGAGGTTCCTAGGCTATTAATTTAACGATAAAAAAACTCAGCAGTAAGGATATCAAGCGCGATAAGCTAAAAAAAACAAGGCTATAGCTTGTCAACTATTGAAGATTTTCTGCTGACTATTTTCGGGATATTTATATGCAATTCGTCGATTTTCTGGCTCTCATTCATCCTGTCCTAGCGATAGTGGTCGTTTTCCCCATTATCGGCCTCGTAGTTAACTTTGCTTGGCAAACCCGTCAACGTCGCTTAGAAACCGCTGCAGGAAATAAAAGTAAAATTCCGCCAGTGGTCGGGCCAGAACATCTACGCTTAGGCCGCTGGTTAACGGGTACAGTGGTAGGGGTTAACCTGTTAGCACTAGCTTACTCGGTCGTTTACGGTTTTAATGGTTTTGTCGATAAACAAAAAGACGGAAAATTAGACTCCTTTCAGGCCTTTTTTGTGATTTTGATGTTTTTTGTCACCATTGCCTCTTTGGTCTGTCTCTACCGCGCTAGACAAGCTCTCTGGCGCGGAATTTTTGCCACCTTGACCAGCATCGGTTTAATTATTATCGGTTCTCAGGATGGGGTCTGGCGACTCTCGGCCCAATGGTACTGGTCCCACTACTATATCGGTATGGCCGCATCATTACTGATGATTTTCTCTCTGGCCATTGTTGAAGATATCTATAAAGACCGTTCCCATCGTTGGCGCATCGCCCATACAATTCTCAATTGTATCGCTCTGGCTCTCTTTCTGGGACAAGCCATGACCGGTTCCAGGGATTTGCTGGAAATTCCCCTCAGTTGGCAAAAACCAGCAATTTATCGCTGTGATTTCACCAATAAAACCTGTCCCGAACCGAAATCCTCAACCTCCCTCATCAACCCGATAAGTTAAACTTTTTTAGGGACTGGGAGAGGGAGAGGGTATGGGTTCCTCAAACCAATTGGCAATCTTACCAAGTTGGGGCAAGGTGTTTAAGGGATTGGGTTTCAGGTTTTGGATTAAGTCAGTCCATTCTACTCCTTGGGTCACGGCAACTGCGCCGCTATTTGAGGCACAGGTTGAAATTTTGCCCCAATTTTTACCCCAGGCGGCACCGACGAAGTCACCGTTACCAGTTTTACCGAGGGAATAGTCAGGAGCAAAGATAAACGCTTCTAGTCTTTGGTTTTGACCCACTCTCAGACAAATTTGCGGCGCGGTGAAAGCTAATTCATTATTGGCATAAATTTGTAGATTGCCCGGTTTACAAACCGTGGGTGGGCTAACACTGCTGCAGTCGTGTTCGATGACACCGTTAATATCACCTCTAACATAAAAAACCACCCGTTGCCCTGGAGTAATGGTGATCTTACCGCTACTCAAGTTGATATTATCAACGATATACTCGTACACTCCGTTAGGAGATGGGGTGTCTCCCAGTCGGGGAAAAGTTTCAGAACTGGTAAGGTCTCCTAGGCTTGGACCGGGAATCCGCGGTAAATTGGGGAAAGGGACACCGACAAATTGCGCTTTGTAGGGGGTATTGGGTGCAGGTTCGGGGGGTTCGGGCTGTTGAATATTATTTTGGTTAATATGACATTCTAGGTTCGGTTGCAAAGTTCCTGTCTCCTCGACAAATCCCGTCGCCACCGTGGTGTCGCTCATAACCACATCCCCCTGAAATTTAGCACCGCCAGAATAATTCGGATTGCTGACCGTAATCTGGCTAGTTTGACTTAGATCTTCTGTGGCCCCCTCCCTTATCCACAAAGCGGGAACCGTGGTGCGAGTAAATGCGAGGGGAAGGGAAGGAAAAATAGGGATAGTTACCACCACGCGGTTACGCGAGGCGGCATTGTCGCCATCGATGTTATTTAGGTCTCCTGTTGGACTGAGGGAAAGTCCTTCGAGGGTGAGAACTCCCCAACCCAAACCGTCAGGGGGGGGATTGGTATCATCGAAATTGTATCCAACCACGCGATCCACGCGATAATAACGATTATTACCGAGATCAAACCATTGACCCCCGCTCAAACCTCTTAATTGATCGATTTTTGCGCTCAGGGTATCAGCATCGTCAGGATTACTACAGTAGGCAGCAGTGTATAATTTTTTTAAATCTTTTTGTAAACCTGGACTGGGAGTAGGAACTACTTGGGCGGTCTGCCAACAGTCCCCAGAAGGACAATTACTATTAAACTTCGCCATAACTCGAACGCTATTAAGTAAATCCTGCACCCGCGTTACCCCAGCTTCGGAACTTCTTAAAGCATCAGCCCGGGCTTTTTGGGCAATTACTTTCGATTGGTCTCCTTGGGCGCGCATCATCATAGTTATTCCTGTCACCATGAGGATAAGTCCAATCAACACGGCAAGAGGCAAGGCAAACCCTTTTTCCCTATTAGCCATCAGGTGAAGGTATAAACGATTTTTCATAAGCCAGTCCATCTAAGAATGGTTACTTTTATTATAATAACAAGTAGCTGGTTATAATTAAATTGAAGATGGATCCCCCCTGCCCCCCTTGATAAGGGGGGGGGCAGATTCTCCCTTATTAAGGGGTGTATCTGACATTTTTTAACACCTAACTACTAATCAATTTTTGGTCAAGTGACAACTGTGATAATACAGGGATAGCACTGTGATTAAAATCACAGACAAAGATCAGTTGATAGGATGGTCAGCCAATAGTTTTTTGATAATTATTTTCGACTTTTGACTTAACTAAAGGGCTGTTTTTCCATTCAAAAATGCCCGCCAAATCAAGCTTATACCCCGACAAAAGCTGATAATTAACAACCAAAGGGATTGTAATTCTCCTGCCGTATTTTTCGGTTGCCAGCGCTGGGGACGACAGAATAAAAAAGTAATTAGCTTTCTCTGCTCTGATAGGGTAAGTGGCTGGAATTTAAGGGCTGCTTGCCAGATTTTGCCTCGTTTTTCTAGATTGACTAGATGAGCATATAGGCGCAAATCTTCGCCTAAAATATCTAGGAGTAACTTTTCTGAGTAGATGGGTTCCCTTAGGTTAATTTCTGCTCCTATTTCCGAAAGTTTTTTCAGATTGCCCTGTATAATTATATCCGATTCTGTTATCAATTTAACAGGAGATTCCAGCACTTGGTATTCAGTTTCTAGGGTGAGGGGAGCTTCCAATAAAGCCACCAGAGCAGTCATGATAATAACCACGTTATATATAGCCAAAATTAAACCAAAATTTAGGGGACTTTCTTGATAATTATGATGGTGTAAATTAAAGAAAATACTAATTAAGGTAATGGTGAGAAAAAACAGCAATGGGTAGGATAAGTGCCAATTATATTGATAATTTTGGCGAGCAATTCCCTTGGGTGTCACCTGAAATCCTTTGTCAAAGGGTTTCCAAAGAACATGGAGAACTGTTAGGGATGTAGGTACACAAATAATCATCGATAGTACCTCAGAAAAAACAATTGAGCGCGAGCGAGAATTTAACCAGTGATAAGTGGCTAACTGCAGCATCATGTAGGGTAAAAAGATATATATTGTCTCATTGATGGTAATGTTCAAAGGTACGATATATCCAAAGGTATAAAGGAGAGGAATAAGCAAAGAAAATAAACGAGCTAAGGGAGAAAACCAAAATAATATTCCTTCTAAGTGTGCCAATCTTTGAGGTAGAGTTAATCCCGCAATTTTTAGGGGATTAGCTTTGATAAAAAATGCCTGTAAAGTTCCCCTTGCCCAGCGCAATCTTTGCAGTAAATAAGCTGATAAACTTTCAGCAGATAAACCAGCACTGAGTTTTTCATTTAAGTAAATAACTTCATAACCTTTGGCAGAGATAGCAATCCCAGTGAAATAGTCTTCACTAATAGATTCTATATTAAAATATCCCACTTCCTCTAAGGCTTTTCTTCTGACAATAAAAGAAGTGCCAGCACAAACAGGACTACCCACACCATCTTTAGCTGGTTGGATATGACGATAAAATAATTCTTCGTCGGGAGTAACGATATTTTCTAAACCTAAGTTATGGGCGATAGGATCAGTATTATAAAAGCTTTGAGGAGTTTGCACTAAGGCAATTTTGGGGTTTTGAAACCAGCCAACAGTTCTTTCTAGAAAGTTCTGACAAGGAATAAAATCTGCATCAAAAACCACCACTAATTCCCCTTGGGTTTGTTTGAGAGCATGGTTTAAATTACCTGCTTTAGCATTTTTTCTATCCTCACGAGTCAGATAATGACAATTTAATTTTTCTGCTAATTCATAAATTTCTGATCTCTGGGTATCATCGAGAATATAAATATTTTTATGAGGATAATTAAGGGCTTGACAACCGATAATAGTTCTTTTTAAGATAAAGGCTGGCTCATTATAGGTGGGAATCAGAATATCTACCGTGGGCAAATACTGTTTATTGATCACTGCTTGGCTATAAAAATCAGCTTCTTTGCGTCTATCTTTCGTGGTTAAGACTAAAAATAACTGAATTATGCTACTACTTAAAACTATCATCTCAATGCCTAAAAGCAGTAAACTAAAAAAGCCATTGAGAGGAGTAGAAAGATTTAAGGTTTCTAGAATCCTCCAGATTAGATAGCGCAGGGTGATAGCGAGAGTGATAGAAATAATGACTAATCTTGACCAAACTTGCGGATGCGGAGACAAGAACATGATTAACTGCGTAAAAATTAGCAGAATAACCGTGGGTAATAATAATTGATAGCTATGAGCAACCGAGGGAACTTTGATCCAAGCAAAGGGGTTAAAAAAATCTTCTACTAAACCAAGGAGTAATCGATAAATATTGTGTTCTGGCCAAGATAATGATAAACTGACCATCATTAACCCGCCGATCACTGCTAACATAATTAAGATAACTGATATTATCGCTAACATCGACTTAAATGGGGAGGAATACACTGGTTTTTGAGGGAATGGAAAAATCGATTCTTGGTTAGACATGAATCCTCTTCTGATCAAATAAATCTAACTACATTTTACAATTCTTAACAAAAAACCAGGCATTTTTGGCAATGACAGGAGCGCTCTCCACCAAAATGCTAAATTTTGTATCAAACCCAAGATGAAACTAGCCAGAAAAAGTCTGGAAATAGTATAATTCGGTTAACCGTGAGGAAAAATTAGTCTATGATAGCCGTCAAAATCGCCGTTGTTAGCGCTCTCGTTTTGGTTGTGGTCAAATTCGTCGCTTCTGTTCTAGGCAAAGGCAATATACCCCTACTTAATCAGGCTGTCACTGTGATTTTAAGCCTTTTTATCGGTTTTGAGTTGATTCAACTAGGACAAACGGTGATTGAAAAGATTAATTAAGAGCTAAACGGGCCAGATAGAAGCTAGTAATAGTTTTAGCATCGATCGATTCTCCCCTGGCGATCGCTGATTCCATTTCCTCAAAACTCATAAAAACCACTTCTATATCCTCATCGGCATCTTGAGCGGGGGGCAAGCTTAATTTTTCCAGATCTTGCGCCAGAAAAGCATAGATATATTCATCGGAATAACCCGGTGCCAGGGCAAATTTACCCAAAGATTGCCAATTATGGGCCCGATAGCCTGCTTCTTCCTCTAATTCTCGTTTTACCGTCGTAGCAGGGTCTTCTCCTTCATCAATCGTTCCGGCGGGAAATTCCAGAATTCGAGCTTGCAAACTAAATCGATACTGACGTACTAAAACTAATTGACCTTCCTTGGTGATTGGAACTGCTAAAGCACCCCCTGGATGACGCACACATTCCCATTCTCCCTCGACACCGTTAGGTAAACGCAGTTTCGAGACTTCAAATTGAAAGACCCGACCTTGATAAAAAAGACGTTGTTGGAGCAATTGAGGCGATTCAGACATAGAAAATTTTCAACTAGGACTTTCAGAATTAATATCAACAAATGTCACCTTTGTCACCGGTGTTTCAGGTTATAATAGGAAATGCTGTCTTTACAGGTTAAATCTTTTTCGAGAAACCCCATGGCAAAAAAATCGATGGTAGAACGCGAGAAAAAACGCGCTCGTCTCAGACAAAAATACGAAGCTAAAAGAGCGGAACTAAAAGAACAATTCCGCACCGCCGAAGATTTTGAAGAAAAACTGGCAATTCACCAAAAATTACAGGAATTACCCCGCAATAGCGCTCCTAGTCGTCACCGCAACCGTTGTTTAACGACCGGCAGACCTAGAGGATACTATCGCGATTTTGGTTTATCCCGCAACGTTTTACGCGAATGGGCCCACCAAGGTCTTTTACCCGGTGTGGTCAAGTCTAGCTGGTAGTCAGAAACAATATCTAGGGAAAATACCGGGATAGAGGCGTGGTTTTTGCGTCTCTATTGCCGTTTTTAGATAGGGTTTGCGGCAAAAAGTACGGGCGAAGCATTCGGATAGAAAATCTACGGTTTCACCGATAGGTTATTGCCCGAATGCTTCGCCCCTACAGGACGCGATCGCCGCTCAAGATGCCAGGTTTTGAAGCACGATTCTCTCAAAATCTTGCACCTGTTTCGCCAGAAAAGCCACAAAACCCTTACCTTGCCTACATTTCACATTTATTCAGCAAGCCCTAAACAAAAACTCTCGATCGAGCGATCGAGAGTTAACCATGAACAAAAAATTCACCTAGACTACAGTAGCAGCCTTACGGGCAGCAGCGGCCTCATCGGGATGAATACCGAGACGAGTGAGATTGAGACGACCTTTACTATCGATCTCGCGTACCTTGACTAACACCTCATCCCCCACGGCCACTTCATCCTCCACCTTACCGACGCGTCCCTCGGCCAATTGGGAAATATGGATCATTCCCTCTTTCCCCGGCAAAACTTCCACAAAAGCGCCGATTTGGATAATGCGAGTCACGCGACCGAGATAGACCTCACCCTCATTGAGTTTGCGGGTCATATTGTAGATCAGTCGTTTAGCTTTTTCGGCCTGTTCCCCATCGGTGGAGGAAATAGTCACAGTCCCATCGTCATCGATATCGATTTTCGTGCCGGTCTGTTCAGTAATCCCTTTAACCGTCTTACCACCTGGCCCGATGACTAACCCGATCAGATCCGGATCGATCTTGATCGTCAATAACCGGGGTGCGTGGGGAGATAATTCCGTGCGGGGTTTTTCTAGGGTCGCTAACATCTTCTCGAGGATATGTTTGCGGGCCGGTAAAGCTTGTTCGATCGCCTTGGCCACCACTTCCATGGTTAAACCGGGGATTTTCATATCCATCTGGAGAGCGGTGATGCCAGAATCAGTACCAGCCACCTTAAAGTCCATATCTCCCAGAAAATCCTCTATACCCTGAATATCGGTCAAAATCCGCACTTCTTCCCCTTCTTTAATTAAACCCATGGCCGCACCGCTAACGGGTTTTTTCAGGGGAACACCGGCATCCATCAGCGCCAGGGTAGAACCGCACACGGAACCCATGGAGGTGGAACCATTAGAAGAGAGCACTTCCGACACCACCCGCAGCACATAGGGAAATTCCTCCTGGGGGGGAAGGACAGGCACGATCGCCCTTTCCGCTAAAGCACCGTGACCGATTTCTCGACGGCCGGGAGAACGCATGGGACGGGTTTCACCGACGGAAAAGGGTGGGAAATTGTAGTGATGAAGATAGCGTTTTTCATCTTCGGGATGGAGATCGTCCCCCAAATCCTGAGCATCACCGGGGGTGCCAAGGGTGGCGATCGAAAGCACCTGGGTTAAACCGCGATTAAACAAACCGCTACCGTGAACCCGACGGGGTAAAACTCCCACCCGGCAAGAAATCGGCCGTACTTCGTCCAGTTTGCGACCATCAACCCGCACCCCATCCTCGATAATTTGGGCACGCATCAGTTTTTTGGTCAGATCCTTAAAGAGATTACCGATTAACTTCGGCTCTTCCAGAGTTGGAGCTTTTAAGGTATCTTCGTCGGGGAGAGCGGTTATAGTTTCCTTGATCCGATTTTCGATCGCCTCTAATTTCTCATCCCGTTCGGTTTTGCTGAGGGTAAACTGACAGAGAATCTGTTTAATTTCCTCTTTAGCTTGTTCTCTCAGGAAATTCTGCACGGTTTCGTTTACTACCGGCGCTTCTCGGGTGACGAGGGGAATACCCAACTGATCGATCAATTCCCGTTGAGCGGTGATCAGGTCGCGCACTGCTTCATAACCAAAATCGATCGCCTCAATAATATCCCGTTCCGGTAACTGATTGGCTCCCGCTTCGATCATCACCACCCCTTCGGGACTACCGGCCACCACTAGATCCAATTCTCCGTTATGGATTTCCTTGTAGGTGGGATTGATGATAAATTCATCCCCCAGTAAACCGACGCGCACCGCTGCCATCGGTCCTTGGAAGGGAATCCCCGCCAACAAAACCGCCACGGAAGCTCCGGTAACAGCCAAAACATCTGGGGGGACTTCCTCGTCCATCGAGAGGGTCGTAGCGACCACCTGAATATCATCCCGCATCCAATTGGGGAAGAGGGGCCGCAGGGGGCGATCAATCAAACGACCGGTCAGAATTGCTTTTTCCGGGGGACGACCTTCACGACGCAAAAATCCTCCCGGGATGCGCCCGGCGGCGTATAATCTTTCTTCGTAATCAACGGTTAAGGGCAGGAAATCTACTCCTTCTCTGGCTTTGGCTGTGGTTGCTGTCACTAAAACTGCCGTTTCTCCCGATTGGATCAGAACACTACCGCCAGCTTGGGGGGCTAAAAGCCCTATTTTTAGTCGAATATCCCTGCCATCAAAGGATATTGACTTGTCAAACTCTTCCATGTAAAGTTATATTCCTTTCTTTCACTTTTCTCTGTGCTGTGGCAATCCTAGCATTTTTTGTCCCCCTTTCCGACAGGTTTAGTATTCAGTGATCAGTTATCAGTGATCAGTTATCAGTTATCAGCTTTTTTCTCCCTGCTCCCTGCTCCCATCTCCCCACACCCCACACCCTACTCCCCACACCCCACTCCCCACTCCCCACACCCCACACCCCACTTTTAAACAGGATTTAACACTACTTGCTCAAACCTGCCAAAAAATGATAGCTTCAGATATAGGAATAATCTGGTTAAGAAAAAAATGTCTTCCCTTGCCGCTTGCTGGCCTAAAAATATTTCTAAGTATTAGCAAAACTGACTGACTGTCAGCAGTTGAGCGGGATTTTTCCTAGCTCGCAGAACTCCAGACAAAGAAAATTAAGAAAATTAAAAGGATTGTGTCTCTATTATCTCTCAGACGCTTCTAATCCAAAGAATTTGCGGGTTATCTTCAAATTAACCCCGTTTAACCCTATTTGTGGCTATCGATTATGGCTGAAAGTTATTTACTCAACAAACTGCAATCTGTAGAACAGACCTACACAGAATTAACCCGTCGTCTAGCGGATCCCGATGTCACCAGTAATCCGGGTGAATTGCATCGTCTGGCCAAATCCCGCGCTTCCCTAGAGGAAACGGTCAACACCTACGAAATTTGGCAAAAAAGTCAAGAGGATTTAATCGGTGCGAAACAAATCTTCAAAGAATCCGCCAGCGATCCCGAATTACGCGAAATGGCCGCCCTAGAAGTGGCAGCATTAGAGGCAAAAATCGCCACTTTGGAAGACCAATTAACAATTCTGCTGCTGCCCCGGGATCCCCTCGATGAAAAGAATATCATGCTGGAAATTCGCGCCGGGACCGGAGGTGATGAGGCCAGTATTTGGGCGGGGGATTTAGTTCGCTTGTACTCAAAATATGCCGAAACTCAAAAATGGAAAGTTAGCCTTTTGAGTGAATCTCCGGCGGATATGGGGGGATTTAAAGAGGCAATTTTAGAGATTAAAGGCGATAACGTCTATAGTAAGCTGAAATTTGAGGCGGGAGTCCATCGGGTGCAGCGGGTTCCTCTGACGGAAGCAAGTGGTCGCGTCCACACTTCCACTGCTACCGTGGCAATTATGCCAGAAGTGGACGATGTGGAAGTGCATATCGATCCCAAGGATATTGAGTTAACCACGGCTAGATCTGGGGGAGCAGGCGGTCAAAATGTCAATAAAGTGGAAACTGCCGTCGATTTAATCCATAAACCCACGGGAATCCGGGTTTTCTGCACCGAAGAGCGATCGCAATTGCAAAACCGGGAACGAGCTATGCAGATTCTCCGGGCGAAATTGTACGATATAAAGTTACAGGAACAACAGGAAGCAGTCAGTTCCATGCGGCGCTCTCAGGTGGGAACCGGTTCCCGTTCGGAAAAAATTCGCACCTATAACTATAAGGATAATCGTCTCACCGATCATCGCTTAAATGAGAATTTTTCCCTCGATCGCATTTTAGATGGCGATATCGAAGAGGTGATTCAATCCTGTATCGCCAAGGATCAACAGGGAAAACTGGAGGAATTAGCCGCTGCCCAAGAGACAGCTTAATCAGTGATCAGTGATCAGTTACCAGTGAACAGTAAAAAGCTCCCCACTTCCGGCACTTTCCCCACTGGTGGGGGTGAGTGCGGGTGGGGAATGATGCCGGTTCCTTCAACTCACGACTAATTCTAAGCTTCCACTAAACGAAAAGCCGCACCCAAACCGACAGCGATCTCATCGGGAGAAATTTTCCCATCATGGTTAATATCGATCGCATCGAATACCGCATCGGTTCCCGCCCATTCTTCCCGGGTGATGAAACCATCCCCATCATGATCATAGACTCGGAAAATATCTTCGGCGGCGTGTTCTAGGGTTGACTGACCTTCCAACTGGGTTAAACGTTGAATCAGCAATTGTTCTAATAATTCTAAAGCTTTGGTAAAACCTTGAATACCTTCCGCTAGTTTTTCAGAAGCCATGGCATCTTCGGCGTGCATTTTCTCAAAAGTCGCTTGATCCATGGCAATTTTGACAATATCAAGGGTTGCGGCCTGATCTGGATCGAGCTTACGGGGTAAATCGGCTTCTGTCTCTTGCAATTGCTCGAGAAGTTTCGGGGAAATGGTTAAAAGATCACAACCGGCTAACTCGCGAATTTCGCCGATATTGCGGAAACTTGCCCCCATAACTTCGGTTTTATAACCAAACTTTTTATAGTAGTTATAGATCTGGGTAACGGATTGGACTCCGGGATCTTCAG
Source organism: Microcystis protocystis FBCC-A270 (assembly GCF_050500235.1). Lineage (NCBI taxonomy): Bacteria > Bacillati > Cyanobacteriota > Cyanophyceae > Chroococcales > Microcystaceae > Microcystis > Microcystis protocystis. The sequence continues at coordinate 1,653,855 of NZ_CP191407.1, read as the reverse complement.
CGCCAACGTAGTCTTTACCAGTTTCTTTTTTATACCAATCGAGAATCCGACCGACAAAGGGAGAAATTAAGGTTACTCCCGCTTCCGCACAGGCGATCGCCTGGTGAAAACCGAATAATAGGGTTAAATTACAGTGAATTCCCTCTTTTTCGAGGACTTCTGCGGCTTTAATCCCTTCCCAAGTCGAAGCAATTTTAATTAAGACTCTTTCTCTAGAGATACCCGCTTGTTCATACTGGGAAATTAGATAACGGGCCTTGTGGATGGTAGCTTGGGTATCGTAGGAAAGACGAGCATCCACTTCGGTGGAGACGCGGCCGGGGACGATTTGCAGGATTTGCAGACCAAAACCGATCGCTAGGCGATCAAAAGCTAATTTGGCCACATCTTCTGGGGTGGCCTGCTCTCCTAATTCTTTTCTGGCCGCTTGCAGGGTTTGATCGACAATCGGCCGATATGGGGGCATTTGGGCCGCAGCCGTGATCAGGGAGGGGTTAGTGGTGGTATCTTGGGGGGTAAAAGCTTCGATCGCTTGGATATCGCCGGTATCGGCAACAACCACTGTAAATTGGCGTAATTGTTCTAGTAGGGTTTTAGCCATAACTTCTCCAGATGCGTGTTAACGCGAGACATTATCTGGATCTTAGCGATTCGATCAAGAGGAAGGGGAAAAATTCCCGATTGATTTAATTCCCAAGTACAGACCTGGCCAAAGTAAGGATGAGCCGGGGAATCTTTTGGCCACTCCTTGCCTAAAGTCCTCTATTTGTGATAGTATTAGTGATTGTGTCGATTTAATAAAAGGGAGTTTATGCCCAAGCTAAAAACGCGAAAGGCGGCGGCCAAACGATTCGAGGCCACGGGAAGCGGCAAAAAAATCAAACGTCGCAAAGCCTTCAAAAATCACCTACTCGATCATAAAAGTGCCGAACGCAAGCGCCGTCGTTTGTCCCAGATTACCCTGGTAAACGAGCGCGACGAGAAGGAAGTGCGCTTAATGTTGCCCTATTTGTAAGTTTTCCAGAAAAATTGTCTAAAGGATTATCATGTCTAGAGTAAAACGGGGGAATGTCGCCCGCAAGCGACGCAAAAAAGTTCTCAAATTAGCCAAAGGTTTTCGCGGTTCCCACTCGCGCTTATTCCGTACCGCTAATCAACAGGTAATGAAGGCCTTGCGGAATGCCTATAGAGACCGTCGCAAACGTAAACGCGATTTTCGTCGTCTTTGGATTACCCGCATTAACGCGGCTGCTCGTCAACAGGGCATCAGTTACAGCCAATTGACTGGACAATTAAAGAAAGCTAATATCCTCCTCAATCGGAAAATGTTGGCCCAATTAGCCGTCCTCGATCCCGTCGCTTTTGCTAAAGTGGTAGAAACAGCCAAAGGATAATTTAGCCCCAAGCATGACGGAAACTTGGCAAACGATTCAATTCCCCAGTTCAGAAAGTGCGATCGCTTTAGCGGGTCATCAAGAAGCTAACCTCAAATTGATAGCCAAGCAAACTGGGGCGAATTTAGTCCTCCGAGGGATGGAATTGCGGATTGCGGGGCAACTGACCCCGGTGGAGCGTGCCACAGCGATTGTGCGCTCCTTAAGTATTTTATGGCAAGAGGCCAAGTTAATCGCCGAAGCCGATATTATGACCGCTATCCATGCCCTCGATACGGGGCGTTCTAGCGAGTATAAAGAACTACAGCAGGATATTCTCGCTCGTACCCGTCGTGGGGAGCTAATTCGGGCAAAAACCTTCCGTCAGCGTCAATATATCCAAGCGATTCAAAGTCACGATATCACCTTTTGTATTGGACCGGCTGGCACGGGGAAAACCTTTTTAGCCGCCGTTTTAGCCGTACAGGCTCTATTAGAAGATAAAGTAGAACGGATTATCCTCACCCGGCCGGCCGTGGAAGCGGGGGAAAAATTAGGTTTTCTCCCAGGTGATTTACAGCAAAAAGTCGATCCTTTTTTGCGTCCCCTCTACGATGCTTTATACGAATTTATCGAAGCGGCCAAAATTCCCGACCTGATGGAACGGGGTAAAATCGAAATCGCTCCCTTAGCTTATATGCGGGGACGAACCCTAGCTAATGCTTTTGTTATCGTTGATGAAGCCCAAAATACCACCCCAGCACAGTTAAAAATGGTCTTAACTCGCTTGGGATTCGGTTCGCGCATGGTAGTAACTGGAGATGTCACCCAAACCGATTTACCGCAACAACAGGAATCGGGGTTAATTGCCGCTCAAAAAATCCTCAAATCAGTAGAAGGGATCGCTTTTTGTTACCTATCCCGGGCCGATGTGGTGCGTCATCCCTTAGTACAAAAAATTGTCTCAGCTTACGAACAGCACGAAAAATAACAGATTATTGAGATGGTCGCTCTTGTACTCTTGCGAGAGAGTATAGAATTAGGGTCTGTTGAAAAAGTTTGTTGGTGGGGGCAGGGTGTGGGGTGTAGGGTGTAGGGTTTTACCCATTTTCAGGCGGTCAATTACCTAATTTTCAGGGAAAAAGTGCCTAAATTTCCCCCCGATCACTCCCATATCCAGTACTTTTTGATTGACAAAAGGTCTAAAAGTCTTATCCAACAAGGTTTTTAGCTTTATTCAGCAAGCCCGAATTAGGTTAATTTAACGCGATGTGCAACTAAAAACGACAGAATCAGGGTTCCAGAGGATACTTTATCTCTGCTGATTTCTGAAAGCCTTGTTGTAAATCAAGACTAAAAATATAGTTGCACACCGAGTTTAATTTAGCTTTTTCCCCTTAAACTAAAACCGACAAAGACGTAGTTTAAAGCGTTTCGGTATCCCCAAACCTCAAGGAATTGATAACGCTGCCATCCTTTCACCGAGCCAGTCTGAAAAGCTCTTAGGGTATATAGTTGGTTAGCCCAGTTGTGATCGTTTGTTGTAGCATGGTGAACACAGTGCGCCCCTAGGCTAACTGGAAGGATGGTCAGCCGAATAAAGACTGCTCCTACTAATTCTATGTACCATTTTAACCACTCTAACCAGTGGTCCGAGTGCGGAGGATAAGCACCCAAATATAGGGCAAAAGATTTACCAATTACCTGAGATTTAGCTCCCTCATTATCATCGGCTTCATAGGCCCAATTATGCTCCGGTAGCTGTTGCAAGAGTGCGGCTGCATAGGTTCCGAGTTGGGTAAATACCGCCCAGAGTAAGCAGATTAAACAAGAATGGGTTAAACCCGCACAAACAGAGGCCAAGAAAAGCACAATCAGGGTGGCTATTTGATAGTTAATGGGAGCTTTAAGGAGATTAGTCAGGCGAGAAAGGAAGGTTTCTCCGTAAAATTTGGGAGAGAGTAATAACTTGCCCAAATTTTGCCAATAGAAGGCCTCTTCTTGGCCAAATTCAAAACCTAAATCTTCTACTAGGTAGGGGGTATTCCCCTTGTCATTCATGGTAGCTAGGTTTTTCGGCGGGTGGTGAATTAATAGGTGATCTTTTTTGAACAATGGAAAGGGCTTTTTCCCAGTAATTAAGGTAAGTAAACAACCTAAAAGATGGTTATAAGTGGGATATTGAGGGAAAAAAGCATTATGGGCGCAAAAGTGGGCTATTTCTTGCAATTGAGCCGCTCCAGCTACGGATAGCACCCATACTAGGGGGATTAATTGCCAGTGGCTAAGAGCGATCGCTAATCCTCCTATATACTGGAGTATGCCATAGAGTAATTCTAAGGAGGGTGTGCTTTTCCAGAGAGGGGGAGCAAGGTAGTAGCCTGTTAGCCAGTCAAAGAAAGCTTGTACGAGACGATTATCGCTGAGTTGGAGCATCCCTAGGCGTGGATTATCCCTTAAAGCCGATGCTTGTGTTGGGGTGGGTTTTTTCAGTATCATGGCAGTAGAAAATAAGTTGTACTGTCCTGAAAATGGTTAAATAACCAAATTCAGGCGGTTTTATTAGCTGTGCAGCTGTTCAATTTCTCGGTAGTGCTGGACTAATTGCCCATCACTTAAAAATTGCTTTGGAGAGATTTCTATCTCGATGGCGAGATTAATTACCCAAGCTTCTTTGGGTACATACCCCAAGGGATTTTTTAGCCTCTGGGTTAGTGATTTAATCTGGTAGTTTGAGATGTACATAAGCTCTGAATTAGACTACACTTTTAGCTTATTTCTAGCCCTTTTAATTGTCGAGGTAGTTTTTGTAGCATTTAGTAGTCAATTTGCCAAAGTATCATTAAGTAGCTAAAAGTAGCATTTTGTGAATTGTATTCTTAAAAGGAGAACCACAAGTACAAATGGGAGATAGAAAATCTAAGCCAGAAATTCCAAGTTCTTTAGGCAAAGAACTGTTTTTAAGCTGTGTGGAAAAAGTGATTCAATTGATAGAGCCTAATGGTATTACATCTATTCAAAAATGTTTAATCGAAGGGTTTGCACAGGGTTGGACTTATGAACACATAGAAAGAGAGTCTGGCTACGACGCGCAGTCGCTAAAAACGCACGCAGCTAAAATTTTTTTTCCATTACTTGCCCAGGCATTTAACAAGGGATTAGAAAGAGATATAGAAAAAGTTAACAAGGCCAATGTCATCTCATTGGTTGAAGAGTATAATAGAAAAATAAGTGACAATGGGACTTTTTTACGGGATAAACTTAAAGAAAATAAGACAAAAATTGATATATTTACAAAGCTTAAAAATAACTTGTCTGGACAACAACAATCAGAACTGAGTCCGATCATAAAGTCGTACTTGCCAGATAATGACAATGCTGATTTTGAAGAAATCATCGATAAAATCATAAATCTTCCAGATAAAGATTCATTAATAATACTTTTTAGACTTACTCAAGATAGCAGAATTAATAGCTCCACTCGCTCAGACATTGAACAAACAATACAGGAGTTAAAGGAACTATTAAAGATTACTGACACAGATTACAATGCTTGGATAGCAGAGATACCAGCAATTAATGCAGAACCTGACAATCGAGAAAATATTAACAACTATCTATGTATCAAAATAGAGGAGAGTAAAAATCAAGTAAATACTTCCCCTGAATATAAATTTGCTGCGTGGTTTCTACAGTTAAATATATCTCAAAGTCAAGGAAATAATTATATACATCTTCCTGTAGATAGTAGCGTTAGCAAAGATGTTTATACTCAAAAAGATATAACGAACATTTTAACAAAAATTATTGAAGATTGTCATGAGCGAGGAGGTGCAAACTTAAATATTGAATTTTTCACCGATGGTAAGCTACTATATACTAACTTTGAATCTTGGGAATACAATTGCTTTGATAGCCTAACTCAACTTAAGAGAGTATATTTTGTTAATGTTCGCTCTCTTATGAGATTGGAAAAAATGTATAGTAAAATGCCAGCTTATCAAAATTGGAAAAGTAGATGGGAGAGATTAACAACAAATTCTATAGATACACAAACAGTTAATAACAGCGAATCCTATTTGTGCCAAGAAACAACTCTATGGAGCAATCTTTGCGCTTCAACTCAAGAGGATTTAGAGCAATTATTTAAAAGAAGCTTAAAATATGGCATACCTTTAGCCGTTGGGTCACGCTGTCATGCTCAGGAAGCAATTCACAGAACAGAAATTAATACACTCTTACAGGGTATTCAAATCAATCAATTGTCCACAAGAGTTCAAGAGGTGAGGCGACAATCATCAGATAATTTAGAAGATGAACCAGAACATCTAGGACATCATCTATTATGCTTTTTAGAAGACCCTAATCGGATGCCCCCCTTCCACTACTTAACATCTCAGCACCTAGGTTAACTAACTATGAGTTCATGGAAAATCTTTCAAGGCAATCATGAAAAACGCTCAAGGGATAAGATTACTTGGCCAGAAATCCCACCTTGGCGAAGCTTCGCCACCAACAAATCCGAGGAGCGGGGAAAACAACTCATAGTTAACGATAAAACCATCGAAACCGTAAACGCAGCCATTCACCTACGCCGGCCTATTTTAGTCACAGGGAAACCGGGTACAGGGAAAACCTCCCTAGCCTACGCAATCGCCTACGAATTAGACTTAGGAGAAGTATTAGTCTGGCCAATTAATACCCGCACCACCCTACAAGAGGGATTATACTACTACGACGCGATCGCACGTTTGCAAGATTACCAACTAGAAGAAAAAAAAGACATAGGGAAGTATATCCGCTTGGGTCCCTTGGGGACAGCCCTCTGTCCGAGAAATTATCCCCGGGTACTGCTTATCGATGAGATAGATAAAAGTGACATCGACTTACCCAACGACCTCTTAAACCTTTTTGAAGAGGGAAAATTTGAAATCACCGAACTTTCCCGACTCGCTAAAGATACCGAAAACGAACCAATACCAGTACAAACCCATGACGGTGAATGGGAATCCATCCCCCAAGGTAAGGTAAGCTGCCAACAGTTCCCCATAGTGATTATGACGAGCAACGGCGAGAGGGATTTTCCCCTACCCTTTAAACGTAGATGTCTGCTCTTAGAAATTCCCGACCCCACCCCAGAGGAACTAAAAAAGATAGTAAAAAGCCATTTTGATTATAAAGAAGCCAGTCCCGAAAGTAAAAAAATAGAAGCAGCGATCGCAGAATATGTTAAAAAACGAGAAAAAGGGGAACTAGCAACAGACCAGCTTTTAAACGCCGTCTTTATGAGCATGGGCGAAAATAAACCCACAGGTGCAGAATTAAAGTCCCTTACCAACCTACTATTTACCTATCTCACCGACACAGGCAATACATGACCCAAACCCTTCCCACACCAGAACTGATTGATAAATTTATCACCTTTGTCAAGGGCAGGGGATGGGACCTAGACAGTTACCAGATAGCTGATAGTTTATGGTGGTATGTTCTCACCCAAGAAGAGGAAGGAAAACCCCAAACCCGTCCAGAGCCTAGGGAAGAAAAGGAAGAAACCCCGACCGCTAAAAACCCCTCCCAGGAGAGTAAAAACAAAACCCAAGAGTCACCAGCCCCATCCGATGAAGTTCCCTTAATACGCGAGACAGAAGCACAAAAACAGCCTGAGAAGATAGGCGCAGATACCCTACCCATTAGCCTCCCCAGTGCCAAATTCTGGCGAGAAACCCTAAAATTAGGGCGGGCAGTGCGTCCCCTCATCCAAAAGATAGACTCAGCCACCCAAAGACAAATAAACCTAAACAGCACCGTACAGAAATCGGCCGAGTATAGCATCGGCAAGAAAGATGGCAGTTTAGCCCTAATACCCGTTTACCAAGCCAAAAAAGTCCGTTCCCTAGAGGTAGTTTTACTGATTGAAGAATGGGCCTCCATGGTCTTTTGGAAAGAAATGGCCGGGGAAATCCGCGATTGGCTAGAACAAATCGGGGCCTTTCGGGATGTCAAACTCTACCGCATCGGATGGGACGAAGACAGGCAAAATTTAGCCATCCGTACCTACTCTAACGATACTTGCTCAATTCACCCAAAAGATCTCATCCATCCTCGCGGCGAAAGACTTATCCTCTTCTACAGTGATTGTACTTCCCCAGACTGGTATCAAGGACGCTATAACCAAGCTCTTCAGGACTGGGGAAAACACCAAATCGTCACCCTGCTTTCTCCCTTCCCGGAAGCAATGTGGGAAAGAACCGCCCTTAGTCGAGGTTGGTTCGTCTCCCTAGTCAACCAAACCCCCCGAAAACCTTCACAAAACTGGAGATTTACCTCTATCCCCCTGCTGCTACAAATTGAGAAGGAAGGGGAAAATCAACATATTCTCAGAGAAACAATCCAAAAAACCTACTTTCCCCTACCCACCATCTCCCTAACCCCTTCATCCTTAAAAGCTTGGGCGCTCGTTGTCAGTGGTGACAGCAACGCCACCTGTGCGGGGGTACTACTAGAAAAATCTCCCCAAAACAGAGAAATACCCGCAACTATTTCTCCGGAGATGTCTGGGAAGCAAGCTCTAGAACTATTCGCTAGTACCGCCTCACCTCTAGCTTGGGAGTTACTGAAAAAATTAGCCGCAGCCCCGGTAAATCTTCCCATCATCCGTCTTATCCAAAGCAAACTTTTAAGCGCCTCTAACCCCCTAAACATAGCAGAAGTCATCCTTAGCGGTTTTCTTAAAGTCTATCTAGGAGGGGAACCAGTGAAGTGGGACAAAGGAGGTAAATTTAACTTTCATACTCCCCCCAACAGCCTAGATTTTGAATTTGATGATGAGGTGAGAGAGCTTCTGCTCACTGAACTAGGGAATAGCCGCGCCTTAGAAGTAATTTTTGTCCTCTCGGAATACATCGCCCAAAAACTTAACCTGAGTACCACCACCTTTTTTGGTCTTATTCTTACCAATCCCCAAGTTCTCCTCGGCAAAGAAGCAGCTAATCTAGTTCGCGCCTTTGCCAAGGTATCTGCTAAGGTTTTCCAAAAGCTAGGGGAAGCAAAGTACCAAGAAATTAGCCAAAAGCTGCAATCTATGGTTGACTCACCTCCACCCCCACCGGTTGAGGAAAAGTGGCTGAGGAAATATAAAACCGTAACCATAGCTAAGGTAAAAGAGCTTACGGGAGGAGAGGAAATATTGTTTCAACTGCTCAAGCATAGACTTAAGGATTTCAGCGTAGAAGATGGGGAACTGTATCAGCGTCTTCGTTTAACCCCTGAGCAGCTTAAAATTTTGGCAAGCGAAGAAATAACCGCCGAGACAATGCCAGTCCAGTTTAGGGAAGTCTTGGATAACACAGAAGAAGAAATCATCACCGAGAAATTTAACCTAACCCTGTTCAAGTCTGAAACCGTTTTTGTGGATGAGAGGGGACAAATTACCGCCAAAGAACCCGTGAGAGCCTTCTACTTTGAAGAAAATCCCCCCAGCTTAAAAATGCTCTATATTCCTTCGGGGGAGTTTTGGATGGGAACCGAAGCGGAGGAAATAGCGCGGCTAGTGGAAAAATACGATAGGGATTGGTTCAAACGAGAATCCCCCAGACATTTAGTAAAAATCGCTCCGTTTTACCTAAGTCAAACTCCGATTACCCAAGCTCAATGGTTATATATTGCCCAAAGGAAAGATTTAAAAGTAGAGCGAGATTTAAACCCAGAGCCATCGCGGTTTAAAGGCAGCACAAACCCCGTTGAAAATGTATCTTGGTTAGATGCCGTAGAATTTTGCCAAAGGCTCTCTAAAATGACCAAGAAACAGTATCGGCTACCCAGTGAGGCGGAATGGGAGTATGCTTGTCGTGCTGGAACCACCACCCCCTTCCACTTCGGAGCAACCCTCACCTCAAATTTAGCTAACTACGATGCTAGGAAACGCTTTGCTAAGGAACCAGCAGGAGAATATCGTGCGAGAACCACCCCCGTGGGGCAATTTCCCCCCAATGGTTTTGGTTTGTATGATATGCACGGCAATGTCTGGGAGTGGTGTCAGGATGACTTCTGGGAAAATTATCAAGGCGCACCTAGGAATGGTAGTACTTGGCTAGAAAAGAGCAAAAAACAGCAAAATCGGGCAAATAAAGTTCTGCGGGGCGGTTCTTGGTTCAACCTTCCCTATTACTGCCGTTCTGCTTACCGCGACCTCTACTACCGCCGCGACTACTGCTTCAACGACGGCGGTTTTCGGGTGGTGTGCGGTGCTGGGAGGACTTTGTAACCCTTTTTCTCTTTTTTCCCTTTTTACCCTTTTTCTCTTTTTCGATTTTTTTGAACAAATGTACTAGATGAGGTTGGCTGATCAGTAGCTGGTTATAATTAAATTGAAGACGGGTTTTGATCCCCCCTGCCCCCCTTGATCTGTCCTTTAGTCACATCTTTCTTAACATTTCAAACCTTTGTAGCACAAGGCTTTCAAGACTCGGTTAACAATTTGTAATATTCCTTGTTGACACCCTTACTGACAAAGAAAAAACTGAAATCAAGTCAGGATAAGGGTTGGAGTGCTTACTGCAAAAATTGTTAAGAAAGATCCCTATAAGGGATAGCCCCCTTGATAAGGGGGGTTTGATCCCCCCTTAATCCCCCCTTGATAAGGGGGGTTTGATCCCCCCTTAATCCCCCCTTGATAAGGGGGGTTTGATCCCCCCTGCCCCCCTTGATAAGGGGGGTTTGATCCCCCCTTGATCCCCCCTTGATAAGGGGGGTTTGATCCCCCCTGCCCCTGCCCCCCTTATTAAGGGGGGTGCCGATAGGCGGGGGGATCTGCCCTTTAATTAAGAAAAACCCTAGGATTCATCATGTACCAAATCACTCTTTCCTTACCCGATGAAACCGCTCTCGCTTTACATCTCACCCCAGAACAACTAGCACAGGAAATCTCTCTTCTTGCTGCCATTAAACTTTATGAATTGGGAAAACTTTCCTCTGGCACTGCTGCTAACTTAGCAGGTATTCCGCGAGTTGTTTTTCTCTCTAAACTTGCAGACTATGGAGTTGATACCTTCCGACTCAAGGAAGCAGAATTAATCGAGGATCTGGCTAATGCCTAATGTAATTGCCGATACATCACCGATTCAATACCTCTATCAGACTAACTTACTTGACTGATTCCCTGTCACTGATTTAGGAAAAGGAGAAAGAGAAGTATTAGCTTTAGCAATAGAAATTCCCGATTCTCTCGCCCTATTTTAATATTTTTCCCATCAAGAGTTTCTTCCATTTTCATAACTAAGTCGGTAGGTATTAAAAACTTTCAGATCCCCCCGCCTATCGGCACCCCCCTTATCAAGGGGGGCAGGGGGGATCAAACCCCCTTATCAAGGTAGGGTTGATTCATGAATCAACCCTACAATCAATTTTTCATTTAATTATAATTACTTACTTAGGGCTTGCTGAAAAAGTACGGGCGAAGCATTCGGATAGAAAATCTACGGTTTCACCGATAGGTTATGCCCGAATGCTTCGCCCCTACAGGACGCGGGCCGATACAGAACACTAAAACCCTTACCTCGTCTATATTTCATATTTATTCAGCAAACCCTACTTATGCCTACAATAATCATCCAAAAGACCCAAAAACGTCTTTTAATCTATAGAGAAAAACTCACCGATGAACTAGACATAGAATTAGTCAAAATACCATCGGGAACCTTTACAATGGGTTCTTCAGAACAAGAAAGTAGTAATAAAAGTGAAAAGCCGCAACACAACGTCACCCTGAAAAACTTCTTGATGGGTATCTACCCCATTACCCAAGCTCAATGGTTATATATTGCCCAAAGAGAAGATTTAAAAGTAGAGCAAGATTTAAAACCAGAGCCATCGGAGTTTAAAGGCAGCACAAACCCCGTTGAAAATGTATCTTGGTTAGATGCCGTAGAATTTTGCCAAAGGCTCTCTAAATTAAGTAAAAGAAAATATAGGCTCCCAACGGAAGCTGAGTGGGAGTACGCTTGTCGAGCGCAAACCAAACCCTTAAATCTCGACAAAGGAGAAACCTACCCCCCCTATCACTTTGGGGAAATTCTTACCCCAGATTTAGCCAACTATAATGAAAATCTCAAAAAAACCACCCCTGTTGGGCAATTCTACGCCAACGACTTTGGTTTATATGATATGCACGGAAATGTCTGGGAGTGGTGTCAAGATGATTGGCGCGAAAATTATGAGGAGATAAAAAAGAGCAAAAAACAGCAAAATCAAGCATATAAAGCTCTGCGGGGCGGTTCTTGGTACAGCTATCCGAATTACTGCCGTTCTGCTTTCCGCCTCAACGACCTCCGCCGCGACGACTACAGCAACGCCTACGGTTTTCGGGTGGTGTGCGGTGCTGGGAGGACCCTGTAACCCTTTTTCTCTTTTTTCCCTTTTTACCCTTTTTCGATTTTTTTGAGCAGATGTACTATATGTGTACTATAAAAGGATTGAGAGAATTATCATGAGTAGAAAAAGGGTTTCTCCGAGAAACCCTTTTTCTGTGGGGTATAAATTGCTTGTTGAGACGAGACAAGAGGCAATAGTAAAGGGATTGGGGGAAGTTCAACTAATCTAAGAATAAGCGGTTTAAATGCGTCTTAGCTTACATCAACAGCTGCTCATGGCTCTCCTATTCTTTGTGTGATCAGCTTAACTTACATAGGACTGATCGATCTTTGTGTCCTCTGTGTCTCTGTGGTTCCTTCCACTCGCTCGCCAGCAGGACTGTATCAGCTAAAGTGGTAGAAATTGGCCAACGATTCAATTCCCCAGTGGAGAAATTGCGATCGCATTAATGATCTTAACTTCCTTGGGATTCGGTTCGCGCATGGTAGTAACCGGAGATGTCACCCAAACCGATTTACCGCAACAACAGGAATCGGGGTTAATTGCCGCTCAAAAAATCCTAAAATCAGTAGAAGGGATCGCTTTTTGTTACCTATCCCGGGCCGATGTGGTGCGTCATCCCTTGGTACAAAAAATCGTCTCAGCCTACGAACAGCACGAAAAATAACAGATTATGGATATTAAAAATGGTTTCGTCGATGCGGTGGGTAATACTCCCCTAATTCGTCTCAATAGTTTTAGCGAGGAAACCGGCTGCGAGATTCTCGGTAAGGCCGAATTTCTTAACCCCGGTGGTTCGGTCAAGGATCGGGCCGCTTTATATATTATCCAAGAAGCGGAAAAAGCCGGTACTCTCCAACCGGGGGGAACCGTTGTCGAAGGAACCGCCGGCAATACTGGCATCGGTTTGGCCCATATCTGCAATGCTAAAGGTTATAAATGCCTGATTATCATTCCCGATACCCAATCCCAAGAGAAAATCGACCTATTGAGAACATTGGGTGCCCAAGTGCGTACTGTTCCCGCCGTTCCTTACCGAGATGCCAATAATTACGTTAAATTATCGGGGAGATTGGCCAGTGAGATGGAAAATGCTATCTGGGCCAATCAATTCGATAATCTGGCTAATCGTCGCGCTCACTACGAAACCACCGGCCGGGAAATCTGGGAACAAACCGACGGTAAAATTGACGCTTGGGTGGCTGCCACGGGAACCGGGGGAACCTACGCGGGGGTGGCGATGTTTTTAAAAGACCAAAATCCCCAGGTGCGTTGTGTGGTGGCGGATCCGATGGGTAGCGGTTTATATAGTTATGTGAAAACCGGGACAATTACCCTGGAAGGTAGTTCAATTACGGAAGGGATTGGTAATAGTCGTATTACCGCTAATATGGAAGGCGCACCCATAGATGATGCCATTCAAATTGATGATCCCACTGCCATCAAAGTTGTTTATCAACTATTACAAAAAGATGGTTTATTTATGGGGGGTTCTGTGGGTATTAATGTTGGTGCTGCGGTAGCTTTAGCTAAACAAATGGGACCAGGCCACACCATCGTTACTGTTCTTTGTGATGGTGGGTCCCGTTATCAATCTCGTTTATATAATCCTCAATGGTTAGCTGAGAAAGGATTGGCTTAAATTGTACTGATAACTGATAACTGATAACTGAATTAATGATCCTTCCTGAATTATTTGACCTTTGGCAAGAAACCCTAGAATGGCAACCCGATGGAGCCAGACAAGCGCGATTTCAACAACTTTATGAGTTGATTTTAGAGGGTAATCAACGTTTTAATCTCACCCGAATTACCCAACCAGAGGAGTTTTGGGAAAAACATCTTTGGGATTCTTTATCGGGTTTAGCTTGGTTAGAAAAATCCCAGCCGGATCTATTGACAAAATCCCTGTCAGTCATTGATTTGGGGACCGGGGCCGGATTTCCGGGGCTGCCAATTGCGATCGCATATTCCCATTGGTCGGTGACTCTCTTAGATTCCACCCAAAAAAAGATTAATTTTCTTGAAGAAGTTATTGACAAATTAGAGTTAAATAACACGAAAACTCGTTTAGGTCGGGCGGAAATCGTCGGGAAAAACCTTAAACATAACTGTGCTTATGATATCGTCTGTTTGCGAGCGGTAGGTAATGTGGATATCTGTGTTAACTATGCTTTGCCTTTCCTGAAAAAGACCGGAATCGCTATTCTCTATCGTGGTCAGTGGTCCGCGCAGGATAGTTTGAGTTTAGAGGAGAATCTAGGGAAAGCTGGCGGTAAAATCCTCGAAATTGCCAGTTTTACCACTCCCTTAAGCCAAAGCGTCCGTCATTGTCTATATATCTGCAAGGGATAACTCTAAGCGGTGAGAGGATGGAAAAAGAAAGCCAAGGCCAGGATAGCATAGGTAGCTAAGAGTAACATTCCTTCTAACCAATTCGATCGCCCATCACTACTAATCGAATTAGCTAACCACACCGCTACAGCCACTGCCACCAACTCAAAGGGATTAAAATTTAGATCCATGGGCTGACCGATAATATAACCCATGATAACCAAAACCGGAGCCACAAACAGGGCGATCTGCATACTGGAACCGACAGCCACAGATACCGATAGATCCATTTTATTCTTAAGGGCGACGGTGACAGCCGTAGCGTGTTCGGCCGCATTACCGATAATAGGCAAAAGAATTACCCCGGTAAACAGTGCCGTTAAACCTAGCTGTTCTGTAGCCTCCTCTAGGGATGCCACCAATAACTCCGATTCTACGGCCACGGCGATGGTAACGATCAATAAAATCAAAGACCAAAACCAGATTTTCGGCCTTGCGGTGCTTTCTCTGGCGCTTTCCTCCTCGATACCGGCAACCCCGACATCGTAGAGATAGGTGTGGGTTTTCATGGAAAATAAGAGACTTAAACCATAGACGAAAATTAACACCGCTGCCACGGCCACGGATAGACGTTGCAGGACTGCTTCCCCGACTCCCGTGGAGGTAAATTGCACGGCAGTGGGTAAAAGGAGCGCCACCACCGCTAAATTCATAGCTGAGGCATTTAAACGAGCGGTTATCGGTTGAAATTCCTGTTCTTTGAAGCGTAAACCGCCTAAAAACATCGATAATCCCATAACTAAGAGTAAATTACCGATAATTGAGCCAGTAATCGTCGCTTTTACCACATCGATAAAACCTTCCCGCAAAGCGACATAGGCGAGAATTAATTCTGTGGCATTGCCAAAGGTGGCATTCATCAAACCGCCAATATTTGGCCCAACCACCACCGCAATCGCTTCCGTGGCTTCCCCCATATAGGCCGCTAAGGGGATAATGGCTAGACAAGCGGTGATAAAAACTACCGTTCCGCCCCAGTGTAACAGGGAACCGGCGATCGATAGCGGCACAAAAATTAATAAGATGGCGAAAATGGTGTTTTTGCTTAACATAAAGTGGTTAATTTTGTCAAGATAATTTTATTTTGATCGGGTTGGGAACTGAGGGGGACTAGAATCGGATTCTAGCCAAAATTCCCCAGTAGAACCGGTTATTATCCATAATATTGCCCTAAAACCGTCTCTGAGAGACTTTTCTAGGGGTTCGGGGGGTGATTGGGAGGGAACAGTCACCGGTTTAATCACGATTCCGCGACTACCAAAAATAATTTCTCCCACTAATCGCGCCCTTCTCATGTGATTATCAGAAGTGACTAGATAGACGCTATCAATACCTTGGGCTTTCAGTTGATCGGCTAGGCTAGTAAAGTTAGTTACAGTATCTCGCGCATTGTAATCGAGATGGAGACGTTCTGGGGGAATTCCCGCTTTTTTAAAAATCTTTTGCACATATCGTCGCGGACTACCGGAAGATACCCAAATCGGTAGATCGGGATATTCCTTAGCTAATTTTGCCGCAAAACGTTCTCGATCGGCATGACCTCCCAAAACAAAAATCGCTTCCGGTTTTAGCCACTGCTGACGTAAATCGAGGTACAACCAGCCTAAACCCGCCAAAATTAGCGGAATAGCCAGCAATTTTAACCTAAATTTGCCTAACTTCCCTTGCGGAGAAACTCGCTTTTTTCTCTGAGAATTAGCCTTGAGAACCATATAACAGTGATCGGTGAGCGGTTGTCAACCTTCAGCTTTGTGGATTAAAGTGATCGAGGGTGAGGATCATCGAACTCACATTGACGTAGGAGATGGGGATTTTATTCCCTAACTGACCGATAATTTTCCCAGAACTCAGGTTGATTGATGCGGTCGCTTACATACCCCACCAACGGGCCACCGCTTCGGGAAGGGGTAGCAAAATACTTAATAACAAAGCCAGGGAAAATAAACCTAATAAATCTCGTTTATTATCCAATTCGGTGACATCATTTAAAGCAGGTTGATCGCTGACTGGCATTAATAAAAGAATAATCGCCCAGAGTAAAAAATCTGGCTGCACTAGGGCTAAAATAAACATGAATAATCGAGTTAATTGACCGATAATTATGGCGGTTTTCTGCCCATACATGGCGTGAACAATATGACCACCATCCAATTGACCAACGGGCATTAAATTTAGGGCTGTAACGATAATTCCCACATAACCAGCTACCGCTAAAGGATGTAAATGGATGGCTTTTCCTGCGATTAAATTACTGCCGAGAGCTAGTTTAGCTACGATAGACAAGAAAAAAGAAAACTGCGGATTTAAGGCCTGAAAATTTAATAAACTGCTTTGATTAGTTAGGGGAACTATTTCCGAGAGGGACAATCCCCAAAACATTAGAGGAATAGCGATAATTATACCCCCCAAAGGACCGGCCACCGCCACATCAAATAAAGCTTTGCGGGTGGGTACAGGGGATCGCATTTGAATAAAAGCCCCGAAGGTGCCGAGGAAGAAAGGAATGGGGATAAAATAGGGCAAAGTAGTTTTAATTTTATATTTAACTGCTGTAAAATAATGACTGAATTCGTGCAGTCCTAAAATAGCAATTAAGCCCAAACTGTAGGGTAACCCTTGCAATAATAAACTAGGATTATTTTCTAATTGTTGGGCGGTAATGCCACTTAATCCCGCACCGACCACTGTGGTGGTTAAGATAGTTAATAACAATAAACCCAGGGCAAGAAAGGGGCGAGTAACTTTTTCAGTTTCTATAGTTTCTGTTTTTTGCTGCCAGGGATTAGCCACAAGAGCGAAAAAAGGTTGTCCCTGAAAACTTTCTTGGAAAAGCAATAAAAAGCGATCACCAAAAACCTTTTCCACATTGTTTTTAATCACTTGATAAGCTTCTTCGGGAACTGCTCGCAATTTCCCCCGACAGAGAATTGCTTGGGGACGATAATCGATATTTTGCAGATAATAAACACCCCAAGGAAAACAATCTCGTAGGGATTTTTCCTCTTCAGCAGTGATCGGTTTTAAATCATTTTTAGGTGCAGGATTATCAATATTTTCTAGGACTAAATTCGCTTTTTCTAGCGGTGATGGGGAGCTTTCTTGGGGAGTAACCCGGCCTCTCTGTACTAACCACCAGTACAAAAAAGGGCAGATCACAAAGGGGCCGATCAGCAAAAATGCCGGCATGGGGGTATCCTGTCCATAGATTAACGTCCAGCCGGTCCAAATTAGAGCCGGAGTCATCAGGACTAACCAAATTAACCAAACTGGTGTTGTCGTGATTTTGGCCACGCTACGCTTGACCATAAAATAAGTGAAACCGCCAAGAATCCCTAATAACAACCACATTTCCATATCGGCTCTTTTCTCTTGAATAAAAAGCGGCTAATTTCAGCCGGCCTGGTCATCGATCGTGCTAAATTGTAAACCGCATTGATTGTGATTTGGATAGGCAAACCATGCGATCGGAAACCGAATCGTCTCCTTTAGAGGTTAGCAAAACCACAAAACCCCCTCGATTAATTCTAGAAGGTTTATACGCTTTCTCGCCTAATCGGGAAACCCTAGGGGGAACCTCTTATCTTATTGTAGAAAATACTGGCAATATTCTGGTGGATTGTCCTGGCTGTGACGAGAGCGAGCGGGATTTTCTCCGAGAAAAGGGAGTCCGTTACTTATTTTTTACCCATCGCGGGGGTCAGGGTAAACAGAGCGATTCTCTGCAAAGTTGGCTTGATTGTGAGATTATTCTACAGGAACAGGAAGCCTATCTGCTTCCTCACCGTCAAATTACCGTTTTTCAGCAGCAAATCCAGTTATCTCCCACTTGTAGCGGTTTTTGGACTCCTGGCCATTCTCCCGGCTCCTCCTGTCTCTACTGGCAGCGTCACGGGGGGGTTTTATTTACCGGTCGTCATCTTCTCCCCGACACCAAGGGTCAACCGCAACCCCTACAGACCGCGAAAACTTTCCACTGGCCGCGGCAATTGCGATCGCAAAAGATCATTTTAGACCGTTTTAGTCCAGAAACCCTCTCTTATCTTTGTCCGGGGGCTAATACCGGCTTTCTGCGCGGTCGGGGAATTATCGATCGCGCCTACGAAAAAATCAGCGCCAATCCTCTTAACTAGGGTCTGCTGAATAAATCTAAAAACCTTGTTGGATAACGCTTTTAGACTTTTTTTCCCTCAAAAAGTGCCGACCATTGGAGTGATTGGGGGGAAATTTTAGGGACTTTTTCCCTGAAAATTAGGTAATTGACCACCTGAAAATGGATAAAACCCTACACCCCACACCCCACACCCTACCCCCACGAAAAACTTTTTGCCGCAAACCTTAACTAAAGACTTTTTAGAAGCTGCATCGTTCAATTCCCAGAAATTATGAATTTAACCGTTAAAGATTTGGGTGAACAGGGATTGCTACCGATTCTGCAAAAATATTGTCCTGCGGAGATTATCGGTGATGATGGGGCGATTTTATCGATCAAAGAGGGTTACTCTCTCGTCGTCACCACTGATGTTTTAGTTAATAACGTCCACTTTAGCGATATTACCACCTCTCCGGAAGATGTGGGCTGGCGAGCGGCGGCGGCTAATTTATCCGATTTAGCGGCTATGGGGGCAGAACCCCTGGGAATTACGGTAGGATTGGCTTTAACTCCCGATCTAGCCATCGATTGGCTAGAAGGACTCTATCGGGGTCTTAGCTCTTGTCTGCAAGTATATCAGACGGCGATCGTTGGTGGCGATGTCTGTCGGGCCACGGAGATTAACATCAGCATCACTGCCCTGGGACAAGTGGCAAAAAATGAAGAAATTAGACGTTTTAACGCAAAAGTTGGCGATAGTATCGTTATTACTGGTTATCACGGTTTATCGCGGGCCGGATTAGAGTTACTCTTGCACCCTGAAACCGGGAGGAATTTAAATTCCTCCCAAAAAAAGCGATTAATCCAAGCTCATCAACGGCCGCGACCGAGACTCGATTGCATACCACATTTACAAAAAATTGTCAAGCAATTTCCCATCGCGGGCATGGATAGCAGTGACGGGTTAGCAGATGCCATCATGCAAATTTGTCGCTGTAGTGGGGTTGGTGCCGAAATCGAGCGGATTCCCCTGCATCCAACCCTGAAAGAATATGTAGGAGCCGAAAAAGCTCTAGAATGGGCTTTATACGGCGGTGAAGATTTTGAGTTAGTTTTGTGTTTACCCCCGGACAGTGCCAGAGAATTGCTGGAGAAAGTGGGGTCCGGGGGGGCGATAATCGGTCAAATCGTCCCCGGGAGAGAGATAAAATTAGCCGACGGTAGAAACCTCAGTTTAAGCTCTGGATTTCAACATTTTTAGCCTCTATAAATCGCCAAAACCTTTCTTTTTCTTGATTTTCTTCGGTTTTTTCTGGCTGCCACCTTGACCGCGGAACCCCGGTTGATTGCCACCCCCAAACATTCCGCCACCCATCCCGGGCATCCCCGGCATAGCGGGCATTTGTCCCCGTCCCATCTGTTGCATCATCGTTCGCATTCTGGTGAAATTAGCAATTAGTTTGCTAACTTCTGTTTCTGGATGTCCCGAACCCTTGGCAATGCGACGACGACGATTAGGAGACTTAGCCAATAAATCGGGGTTAGCGCGTTCCTCCGTGGTCATGGAATTAATCATCGCTTCCGTGCGTTTTAACTCTTTTTCGCCCTTTTCGATGTCTGTCCCGCTCAGTTTGCCCAGACCGGGGATTAACTTGAGGACTCCCCCCAGGGAACCCATATTTTTTAACAGCCGCATCTGTTTGAGGAAGTCATTAAAATCAAACTTAGCCTCTAAAATCTTGGCCTGCATTTTGGCCGCGTCTTCTAGGTCTAACTGTTCCTGAGCTTTTTCCACTAGCGTCAGGACATCACCCATATTGAGGATGCGACTGGCAAGGCGATCGGGATAAAATGGCTCTAAAGCTTCGACTTTTTCGCCAACCCCAACAAATTTAATCGGTTGTCCCGATATTTGCCGCACTGATAGGGCTGCCCCACCGCGAGTATCGCCATCAAGTTTGGTGAGAATTGCCCCCGTGATGCCGATTTGTTGGTGAAAAGTGTGGGTGAGATTGGCCGCTTCCTGACCAGTCATGGCATCCACCACTAATAAAGTGTCGTCGGGGTTGACAATTTTCTTGATTTGTGCTAGTTCGCCCATCATCTGGGTGTCTATCTGCAAACGACCGGCGGTGTCGATGATAACCGTATCTACGCCCAATTCTTTGGCTTTTTCCACACCTTGACGGGCGATATCGACGGGATTAGCCTGAGAACCCATCTCGAAGACGGGAACATTTATCTGTTTACCGAGGGTGATTAATTGGTCAATGGCCGCCGGACGGTAAACATCGGTAGCCACCATCAGGCAGCTTTTGGACTGTTTGCGGAGATATAGGGCTAATTTGGCGGTGGCGGTGGTTTTTCCCGTCCCTTGCAACCCGGCCATTAAAATTACGGTGGGGGGTTTATCGGCCTGAGCTAGGGGAACGTTACTTTCCCCCATAATTTTGACCAATTCATCATAGACAATTTTGATAAATTGCTGGCCGGGATTGACTCCGGAAATAACTTCAGCACCGAGGGCTTGTTTCTCGACCTCAGCAATAAATCCCTTGACTACCTGTAGGTTAACATCTGCTTCTAATAAAGCCCGCCGGACTTCTTTGAGGGTTTCTTGTATATTGGCCGAGGAGATTTTATCTTGACCTCGTAATTTTTTCCATGCGTCTTCTAAGCGGTCGGCCAGTGCGTCGAACATAGTTTCGGAATTAAATTTTTAACTAGATCGATTTTATCTCAAATGTCGGGGGAAGACCCCCGTTCTTATCCTGTCATTGGTCGGGGATCGGCGGCAAAGTTCGATCGAATGTTAAACTGAGTCTGTCTTAGCTTCGGAAGTATTCGATCGCTGCAGGAATCGATTCAAGAGAAAACCGAGGAGCAGGGCCTTAAATTCCAGGTCGTCAGTGAACTGTTTGTAGAAGCTGAAAGGTTCATCTGATTAGCTGGAAACCCTATCCGGCAAAGGATTAATTCAATTTAGCTCTGGAAAAAACACAAAAGACTTATCTGGAAGGTGTTTCAATCCTTTAAGCTCCTAATAAACCGCCGAGAAGCATACCAAACTCAGAAGAGCCATAATTATTCTCAATTATAAAAATTGAGATAGTTTGTGCCGCTTAAATAAAGAGGTTTTGATAACCAAATTAAAGCATATCTCAAGAGTTTTGAGTTAAAAGTAAAACTTCAGGTTTTTATTTATGACAAATGTACCTATTAACTAATTTTCCCAAAAAATTAGTTAGCCTATAATCATAACATATAATTAATTTGCAAGAGTTCTAATATCCGAATTAATTATCGAAGCTGGGGGCTCTTCTAAGTTCTGTGTGATAAGTTTAACTTACATAGGATCGATCTTTGTGTCCTCTGTGTCTGGAGTGGTTTCTTCCACTCCCGCGCCAGCAGGGCTGTATCTTAGAATACATTTTACCCACCAAATCCAAGAGAGCCATCTCTCTCCCCAATCCTTTTACTGTTGCCTTTTCCAAGAGTGCGAGAGTGCCTCATCTCAACAAGCAATTTAAATTCGCAGGCAGCTTATCATCTAACCCTGACATTAGCCAATTTTGTTAGATCAGAACTTTTTTAAGAATTATGATCGGCCTATAATAGTAACTGTAGTCACCCCTATCCTTTAGGGATAATTCTTGGTTTAGGGTTGATGTCCTTCAGCGCAAGCGAGATAGGTTATGAAAATTAGCGAACTAGAAAACTACTTGGCTCAGATTAAGTCAGAGATTGGTGACATCGATATCGTCTATCAATGTCGTAACCAGCACTATAGTTGGTTGGACAAAATTAGAAGCCATCAACTGAAAGTGTTAAAAAATACCGCAGACACTAAATTATTGATTTCTCTGCAATAGCCATTTTCTCTTGCTAGATGCCAGCAATGCCATAGAATCCGCCTAATCTGCTTAACAGTTTATCTTTTCTTCCCTGTCGATAGGTTCTTAAACCAGCCGCGTCGCCAAAAGAAAATGATTAAACTGAAAGCAACGGTTAGCATCAACACCCAGACGAACACATAGCCCCAATACCATTCTAATTCGGGCATATTATAGGGGGATTTATCAGTATCAAAGTTCATGCCATAAATACCGACAATGAAGGTGAGCGGGATAAAAATCGTCGAGATTACCGTTAAAGTTTTCATAATCTCGTTCATTTTATTACTCACGGAAGACAGGTAAAAATCCATTAAACCATTGGCAAATTCCCGGTAATTTTCGATAACATCGAGGATTTGTACTACATGGTCATAACAGTCTCTTAGATAGGGTTTAATGGTTGTATCGATGACAATATACTCATCGCGTAAAAGCGCATTGAGGGTGTCCCTTTGCGGCCAAATTGCTCGTCGCAGGGAGAGTAATTCCTGACGTAGTTGGTAGATTTTTGATAAAATTTGTTCCGTGGGACTAGCTAAAATTTCGTTTTCTAACTCCTCGATTCTTTCTCCGTAGGACTCTAAAACAGGAAAATAACCGTCAATAATTGCATCCCAAATCGCATAGGCTAAATAACCCGATTTTTGCTGCCGGATGGAACCTTTATTTAAACGGATTCTTTCCCTAACTCCTTCCAAAGAATCGTATTGTCCTTCTTCCTGCACGGTTAAAACATAATTCTTCCCGACTATTAAACTGATTTGTTCTAACAAAAAACTCTGATGATCGGTCAGGATGGCCATTGGCACTATAATTAAAAGATAATTATCGCATTCTTCCACTTTTGGTCTTTGGGGAATACTGACTATATCCTCAAGGGTTAAGGGATGCAAATGAAAAATTTCCCCCAACTCTTGCAGTTTATCTTCATTACCCAAACCGACGATATCAATCCAAGAGATGGAATCATTGGATAAATATTTAAGACAGTCTTGAGGTAAAAGATTATTAACTCTAGTGGCTTGTTGGGAGTTATAATTAACTAAAAATATCTCGGTAGCAACGGCATTTTCATCGATGGTGATTAACCCCGGCATCGTCCCGGGTTGATTATAGTGATAATCGTAAAGGTGGGGTTTTGTCTGGGAGGATTTTCGCCCTTTTTTATACCTAGTTAATCTTTTGTTATTGCTCATAGTTGAGATCGATCGCTGTTTGCCTTTTTCTTAGCATTGATCGCTCAAACATTCCTCAATTTTTAGCTAACTTTAAGATTGTCCCAGACTCTTAAAAAACGAAGATTAAACGTAAATGCCAATTATTAGCCGTTTCCCTCTCGATTTCGATGCGACGGATAAACTCACGAAAATAAAAACGGCGCTCTATTTCCGATAAATCTCGCCAAAATTGCGGAAAAGCAACGGCACGAGCGATAATAGTCAGGTTATCGGGGGGTAATTGGTCTAAACGTCCTTGAATCTGCGCGATCTCGTTTTTCAGTTTATAGGCCCGTAGATTAGCCGTTTCTTGATCTAAAATTCCCGCCGCTTCTAGGGAGGGCAATTGCGACAAAATATCGTTTTTTTGCCCTATTTCCTCGCTCATTCCCCGTTTGATCCCCTCTAAATCCGGTAAAGATATCTGAGCGATCGTCGGTGGTAGGTCTTGACAAATGCGCTCGATTGTGCTATCGAGAATTTTCTCATAAGCGATCGCCGAACATTTTTTTGTCCGGGGACATTGCAAAGGTCGCAAATAGAGGTATTCTAGACCCTTTCCTCGCGCCGTCACTTTGGTAATCGTCATCCCCGATTGACATTGACTACAGACGACTAAACCCGCTAAGGAACGCGGGGCGCTGGCACTGCGGGGGGGTAATTTGCGATTATTTCTCAGGATGCGATCGATCTGGGCTGCTTCTTCCCGGGAGATAATCGGGGTGTGGGTATCGGGGATAATATCTTGACCGAGATAGCACAAATCACCGCGATAAACGGGATTAGTCAGCCATTTATGGGCAGTAGCTACCGATATCTTTTTACCGTAGCGTTTTTCTAGATAGCGCACCGTGGAACGCAGGGAAGCGGAAATCAAAAAGCGATCAAAAAAGTCTTTGACTACTGGCGCGGTACTGCGATCGAGTATATAACGCTCCTTGCCACGACGATAACCGTAGGGTGCTTTTCCGGGGGGAGGTAAAGCTTGCAGACGATTGCGAGCGTGACCTGCTTTTAAACGATTACTTAGTTCGTTTTTTGATATTTCTTGCAGAATCTTGGCAAAATTCAGCTTATAATCTGGGTCTTCCAGGGCAATTATATCTATGTCGAGGGCTTCTAAGGATTGTAAAATTTTGCTAACTTCCGTGCCATTGTCTCCTAATTCTGCTAGGCGATGCAGGATCAGCAGTCGGGGGGGAGTCCCTTGACAATCGCAGAGTAGTTGCTGCCGCTGTGAGCGATCGCCAAAATCTTGATACACTTGTTCGGGAGAATAGTCCCAAATCGAGGCATCGGGAGGACTATCGATCAGGGGGTTAGTATAGGTGTAGGCGATAATTTTCATGTTTTGCCGAAATCCTCCTATAGATAAACTGTACTATATTTAAACCGCGTCCTGAAAAGTTTAGTACAAATGATCGAACTGCCTCGACCCAGCCTCCTTCTCACCGATCATAGACAGTCTTAACCAATAATTTAGATAGTCAACAGCTTATAAGTAGTGGGACTTAAAATCTTGAAACCTGTTGTTAGTAAGTAGTCGTGCCAAATTAATTTCCTAGTCGAGACAGGAGACTCCGAGACAGGAGACTCCGAGACGGGAGACAGCTATTAGGGATCGGATTTGAGTTTTCAGTTCTCTGTTTGCTCACATCAGCAGAAGTCTCACGGAGTAGTGGCTTAGATGTGTAATTAATTTTGCTTAGATACTTAGAAGGAAAATTCTTTCACCACTTCGCTGGTAAATAGCAGAGCGGTGGTTATCTTTTCACCCCCTTGCCTCGCGCGTCTTTAACTGGTACTTTTGGATCGGTGGCGATGATGTGAAGATCGATATTTTTCTGCCAGATCAGGCGCATAAGTTTTTGGGTGAAAGAACCTTTGATGAAATGCTTCCAGCGCGATTGACGGCTCTCCCCAATTACAATCTGGGTGATTCGTTCCCGCTCGGCTACCTCTGCGATCGCTGCCGCCACCTGATAGCTTTTAACCCGTAAGAATTTGCCCTCGAATTCCCCACATAAACGTTGGCAGGTTTCGATATGTAAAGCCTCCTCTCTGGTGAGAAAGCGATCGGGGTTATCGACGAAAATCACGAAAAATTCCGCGTTCATATACCCTGCTACCCGCGCTCCTCGACGTAATAATCGTAAAGAGTTGGGATAGGTGGAAACACAAACTAATACCCGTTCGTGAACGGGACAGGATTGACCGATAAATGTCGAATTACTCGCTTCTTCTTCTACTGTATCGGCCACTTCGCGCAGGGCGAGTTCCCGTAGGGCGATTAAATTACGCCGTTGAAAGAAATTATTTAAAGATGGTTGGATCTTTTCCGGAGCGTAGATTTTTCCTGCTAATAATCTTTCCTCTAGGGTTTCGGCGGTGACATCTACCACGATCACTTCATCAGCTTCCTCCAAAATTCGATCGGGTATTCTCTCCCGCACCACCACCCCGGTGATCCTAGCAACCAGATCGTTTAAACTCTCGATATGCTGGATATTCACGGTCGAGTAAACATCGATTCCCCGGGACAAAATTATCTCTACGTCCTGAAAGCGTTTCTCTCGCTCCGAACCGGGTACATTCGTGTGGGCCAATTCATCAATCAGACACAGCTGCGGCGAGCGGGCGATAATCGCTTCCGTATCCATTTCCGAGAGAGTGAATCCCTCTTTCTCTAGGATTTTTCTTGGTACGATTTCCAATCCCTCGGCTTTTTCGGCGGTCTCTTTTCTGCCGTGGGTTTCGAGAAGTCCAATCACCACGTCGGTTCCCTGCTTTCTGAGGCTATGTCCCTCCTCCAGCATTTTGTAGGTTTTCCCGACTCCAGGGGCCATCCCGATAAAAATTTTATGTCTTCCCCGTCGCACAATTGTCTCCTTTTTGGCAACTTACCTTACAGATTAAGATAATTCGATCGTAGCCGGGGGGATTGAGTATCATTAATCCTTTTAATAGTGACGTGGAGTATAAACCCATTGTTTTGTTTTACCTTGCCCAATAAGGCGAGTTTTACTCGATCCGACCAAAATTATAGTCCGCATATCCGCATCTTTAATAGTCATATCCTCTAGGAATTTCACCGTCACTGTTTCCCCTTTTCGCCCTAAATTACGCGCTAGTACCACGGGAGTTTGCGGCGATCGCCATTGTAATAAAATCTCTTTTGCCTTCTCCAATTGCCAAGTGCGCTCTTGAGACACAGGATTATAAAATGCGATCGCTAAATCTGCCCGGGCCGCTAACTCAATACGCTGAGAAATCACTTGCCAAGATTTGAGAATATCCGATAGGGAAATCGCACAAAAATCATGGCCTAAAGGTGCGCCAACCCTAGCAGCCGCCGCTTGCATGGCCGAAATCCCCGGACAGACCTGAATGGCCACCTGCTGCCATGCCGGTTTTGCTTTTTTTTCTAATACCTCAAACACGGCCGCGGCCATGGCATAAATGCCAGGATCTCCGGAGGAAACTAAGACAACCGATCGCCCCTTAGCCGCTAAATCTAGGGCAATTTCCGCGCGATCGAGTTCCACCCGATTATCCGATTCATGGCGGACAATTTCTGGTTTTCGCAGGGATTCTACCAAATCCAAATAGGTTTTATAACCCACCCAATCCGTGGCTTTTTCCAACACTTCTCGAACTTCCGGCGACATCCAATTTAGCGCACCCGGTCCAGTTCCGACTATGGCTAATTTACCTTGACTTTCTTGATCCAAATCCCCTAGTGGTAAACTGGATTTTTCCTTAATTTGCTGGCTTTCCTCCCAGAGATAAACTAAACAGTCAGTGCTAGGTTTTGCCAAGTTTAAGTTATTTTTATCGATAATCTCAATGCTCAATTTTGCTGCTGATGAAATTGGTAAATTACTATTTTTTAACCAGTCCGCTTCACCGATTAATTTTACTTTTTCACCCGCCAATAAATCGGACAAAAACTTCTTAGCATCATCGGGATTAACTAACTGATAACCCTGTGGTGGCGATAATAAGGTCGTTTTAAATCTAATATCACCAGTGGTGGTAATTGCGGGGGAAATTTGCCAAACCGAGGCAATTTGACGAGCGAGATCATTAACCCCTTGTAAACCCCCCAACAAAGGCACTACGGCGCTGCCATCTTCTGCGATTGCTAATACAGGCGGTTCTTGCCATTTATTAGTTAATAAAGGTGCTAAAGTGCGAATTAAAATACCCGCCGCACAAATGCCAATAATTGGCGTTCCCGTCTGGAAAAATTCTCGCACCGTTTCGCCAAAATTAGTATAGGTAAAATCAGCCGAATGGGTACGATCTATTAACCCATAAACCACTGCTTCCGGTAGGACCATTTGCACTTGACGAGCCACGGGGATACTGGTTTCTCCTAAAATCAGAATAGCTGGAGGTTTCATTTGGCTTCCCCCGACTGCGCTGCGGTTAACTTTTGGATAAATTCTTGATGTTCTACCGAGTTAATTCCAGCTTTTAAGATGTCTAACACCCGTGACATATTGCCGTTGAGCATGGCTGAAATATCTAACCACAAACCCGGAAATACTAGAGAGCAAATCACTCCTTCTTGGTTGGCTAACAAAGAAATATAATCGCCATTTTCTAAACTAAACCAATCAATTTTTTGATCAAATACCTGCCAAATAAGATATTCTTGAATGCCACTGCGCCGATAAGCACGTTTTTTATCCCCTAAATCTATGGCGGCACTACTAGCGGCAATTTCTACCACTAATTCCGGCGCTCCTTCTAGGTATCCCTCTACAGTTAGGGTTGATTTTCCCCCGCTTTCTTGACTAATTAATAACACCCCATCCGGCTGTAGTTCGTTGTCGATATCCAAGCGAACTGTTGGCTCAATACCCATTTGTACTTGGGGTGTAGCAGCTTGATAAACTCCCAACCAAGTGATTAAACGTCCGTGGGGTTCAGCATGAAATTTAAACCTTAATGGGGATGCCATATACACAACTCCTTCGATAAGTTCGGCTTTTTTTAATCCTGGCATAGCTTGATAACGGCGCTCGAATTCGGGACGAATTAAGCGGTCCCCATTTTCTAAAGGGGGTAAATGTTGAGTGGTTACAGTCTGAGAAGTTAAGGATTTAACTGGGGAAGAAGTCATGGTGGCAGTCTTTGGGAACAAAACAGCATTGGTTTTATTATAGATTGTTTCATTGGACTTCTTGAGGGATTTAACTTTTAACTGAAATTTCGCCGGAAGTCCTGAGCTTTTAGCGATGGTATGAATGGCGACCAACAGATAGACAATTACCCAAAACTATACCATTTATCTTAGTGATGAGGTACAAAATTTTCCTTTTAGTAAGTCGGTAGTCGATACCAAATTAGGTTACACTTCATCTAGTTATGAGAAACGCTGTCATAACTGATATAGCGCACCTAAATGAAAGGTAAACGTCCTCTTCTAGAGCCTACCCATTCACGAATAACCGATAACTGATAATGTTGGTTCCCCTTACCCGTCAATCGATCGAGCAAATTGTCCCGATTATCGCCACAGGTCCCCAGTACGCTCACTATTGGGGTAAATGGTCTGATTTTCTGCGCCGTTTATTTATTTCTATCATTGCTCTCACCGCAGCCTGGTTAATCGGTAATTTATTCGGTCCCGGTGGTTTAACAATTAAACTGATTTTCGACATTATCGCCGGTTTATATTGGCTCTGGGGTCCGGTTTACTGGGCCAGTGTTCGCAATAATACCTATCGTCGTCTTCCCTACGGGGGATTTTGGCGCGGTCGCGTTTTCGATGCTTTTGTAACCGAGGAATTAATCGGGGAAGAAGAAAGGGTCAATAAACGCGGGGAATTAGAGATTATCGAAAATCGCCAACGCTGTATTAATCTAGAAATCGGTGATCAAACTGGTTTTTCGGCGATCGTTCGCGCTCCCCTCAAACGCATCCATAAATCGATCCGTCCCGGGATGGTGGCCGAAGCTTTGTTAATGTCTCGAGACCCCGATTTAGGGGATATCAATCAGCTTTCTGATGTCCATCTTCCCCAACTCGACCAGTGGATAGGGGAATATCCTGTGCTGCGACGGGATATTTTCCAGCAAGTTAGTCGCGAATTGGGAGGGGGAAAAGAACCCCGGCCAAAACCTTCTCGTTATTCTAATAATGTCATCCGAAGACGCAAAACCCGTTAATGGTTCGGCGATCTTTGAAAAGATACCAGTTTCCCGGTCATCAATTAATCATAATTTACAGATTTTGGGTAATTTAATCCTTGTTTTTGCTGTTTTTGAACCATCAAAAATTAATTATGCAAGAGGTTTAATATAATGTTAATTGAGCTTAGAAGGAGATAAATCGATGACGGCATCCTATGAGCAAGACTTTGGACTTTGGGCCGAACAAATGGCCGATTTATTAGCTTCCGGTCGGTTTTCCGAGTTGGATATTGAGAATTTAGTCGAAGAGGTGCGGGATTTGTCGAAACGGGAGCGCGATCGCTTACTCGCTAGTCTCAGATTAATTTTGCATCATTTATTAAAGTGGGACTATCAACCTCAACGGCGATCCCGGGGTTGGCTGGGAACTATTCAAGGAGAAAGAGCTAATATTAGGCTTTATTTGGACGATAGCCCCAGTTTAAAGCGATATTTAACCGATGAAAGCCTATTTAAACTCTATGCTGTTGCTTGTGCCGATGCCTTTAGAGAGACGGGATTAGAGTTTCCCCCCATTTGTCCCTACGGTATTGAGGATATTTTAAATCGTTCTCTTCATTTGTCGGAATGATAGACGAAAAACGATTAAAGTTGGTAAGCTTAGATAGTATCCACAGAATCTTAAGTTTATCGCCATGGTTGACTGGTTAATTGTCTGGGGGGTTACTCAAGCCGCAGGTTCGCTTGTTCTTTCAGTAATGCAAGAGTTGGCAAAAGAGGGTGCAAAAGATTACGGAAAGGAATTTTTTAAAAACAGTCTAGGTAAAGTGTTACGCTTACCTGAAAAAGATGTTCAAAAAGAAGCTTATGGCAAAGCAATGAAGGAGTTTTTAGAACTCTTTCAGCAACAGTTAGAAATGGCCGATCTGGAGGATGATCAAATTAAAAACTTTGAAAAACCTCTCAAGACTTTCATTAAAGATGACCAAGTTAAACCTATTTTAGGGGATGCTTTTGATATTGATTGTCAAGTTCTTGATACTTTGACGTTAGCTCAATCTTGGCAAAGACTTAATTTATCGCCGTTACCTGCTGAATTTAACTGGGAAAAACTCGGTAAATTTTATTTGAGAAAAACTCAGGAAATTATTGAAAATTCTGAAAAGCTAAGAGCCGTTTTTTTAGTTAAGTTACAGAATAAAGATAGCCAAAATATTCAAGAAATAGCAGGAGTTAAAACAGATTACAATTTAGATAACTATGCGGAAGGCTTAAAAAAGGAATATGGTCATCTTAAATTAGAATGTTTAGACACAACGACTTATGAGCAAATCAAACTCTGGCGAATGTTTGTGCCGCAAAATGTGAGACGATGCAAACAATTTATTCCTCAACTTTATGAATTACCTAAAGAAGTGCTGCAGGAACTTGTAGATAGGGGAGAAATTACTCAAGCGGAGTTAGAACAAATACAAGCAGAACTAGAACGAAAACGGCGAGAATATCTGAATGAAAAATTAGATCCTGTTTTGGATATTGTCAATTCTTCTGAATACCCAAGAACTGTAATTTTGGGTGATCCAGGAGCAGGAAAATCAAGTTTATTACAGTATTTAGCTTTAAATTGGGCTGAAAAAGAACTCAGTCAGCGTGTTTTGCTTCCCCTTCCTCTTTTGATAGAATTGCGTATTTATGCCAGAGATAAGGATGAAAAAAAGTGTAAGAATATTCTAGAATTTTTCCATCAAGGTAATCTGATTTGTCATCTCAATCAACTTGCTTTAGATGATAAGCTTAAAAAAGGTCAAGTTGTTGTGCTTTTTGATGGTTTAGATGAAGTTTTTAATCCTCAACTAAGAGAAGAAATTGTCACGGATATCAAACGTTTTAGTATTCAATATCCTCAAGTGCAGATTATAGTAACTTCTCGCTGGTTAGGATATAAAGCAGAAGAATTAAATAATGCTGGTTTTGAACATTTTATGATCCAAGATTTAGATAAAGATCAGATTGAAGATTTTATTCAACGTTGGCATGATTTAGCTTTTGAAAATCGAGATGATAAAACCCAAAAACAAGAACGTTTACAAAAGGCAATTAAGGAGTCAAAAGCGATTCGAGAATTAGCAGGAAATCCTTTATTATTAACGATGATGGCTATTCTAAATCGAACTCAAGAATTACCAAGAGATCGCTCAAAACTTTATGAAAAAGCGTCAGAGGTGTTATTACATCAATGGGATTTTGAAACCAAGGAAGGATTAATTGATCCTGAACTGAAAAAATATCTTTACAATATTGATCTAAGAGATAAAAGGGACATTCTGCGTTTAGTCGCAAGTGCCATGCAAGCAGGAGAAAAAGGGTTAGATGCTAATTTAATCTATAAGGAAGAATTAGAAAATATTTTGACTCAATATCTTGAAAAAACAGGAATTAACAAACGAGATGCCAGTGATCTGACTGATTTAATTATCAAACAACTGCGCTATCGTAATTTTATTCTTTGTTCTTTAGGTGGCAATGCTTTTGCTTTTGTTCATCGAACTTTTTTAGAATACTTTTGTGCTTGCGAGTTTTATGAAAGATTTAAAAACCGAGGATTCCCAGACGGAATTACTCTTGAGGAATTGAAAACCAAAGTATTTGGAGAACATTATTCAGATCCTGTTTGGAAAGAAGTTTTATGTTTATTGATGGGGATGCTAAGTGCAGAATTTCCTAAAGAAATTGCTGAAGAATTAATTAGTTATCTCATTGATATAGAGGAAAAAGATCAGGGATTTGCTCATCTTTTTTTGGCAGCAGATTGTTATGGAGAATTGCGAAACCAGTCTATTTATGTTGAACTAAGTCAGCGATTGTTAAATCAACTAGAAAGGCTTTATGATAAAGATATAAGTTATTATAAAAAATATGATACTGGAAACCGGTGGGGACAAAGGGAGAAAAACAGAGACAAAAGTATTTCTTGTGTTGTAAAAAATTGGCAAGGTGATCCCAACGGATGGAATATGCTTCAAAAAATAGCTCAATCTGCAGCAACCAGTTGGCGACAACAACCTATTATCGACGCATTGGTTCAAATTGCTCAACTATACCCAGTGGCATTATCTAAAATTCAAGAACTTGCTAATAGGGGTAAATCAAAAGCAATTGAAGCTTTAGTAACCTATTGGCGAGATCACCCTCAAACTTTATCCATTATTCAACAACAAGCTAACAAGGGTCAATCAAAAGCAATTGAAGCTTTAGCAACCCATTGGCGAGATAATCCGCAAACTTTACCCATTATTCAACAACTAATTAATAAGGGTGAAAGGGAAATTATTGAACTTCGTAGAGCATTAGGTAAAATAACAATTGACTCGGAAATAGGAGCAATTATTGAAACGATATTAGCTAGAAAGGATGTAGATGATAAAATCAAAGAAGATTTTAAGCAACTTCTTGAGTATAATAATTCCAGAGATTGGAGAAACCCTGATCAATATAGTCAGAACAAAAGGGAGTGGGATAGTCAGAACAAAAGAGGCGCTGGCGGTTATTTTTCTACTTTAATAACTAAAATAACTGATCCTGAAATTTTAGTAAAATCTTTGCAGGATTTAGGAATAATAGTTAAACGTGAAGCAGATGTTCGTGGTTCTAACGGTCAAAGAGTTAGAGCAGATATTGTTGCTGTGCTAGAGGGAGATTATGATCTAGGTTGGAGTCGTAATACCGACGGAAGTTTTGACTTAATTGCTGATTTATGGGGAGTTGCTAAAAAACATAGTCAAACTGAATTGATTAATAGTATCAATGCAAAATATGCTGTTAATAAAACCCTTAAAGAAATTAAAGAGAGAGGTTTAAATTAGCGCAATCGCTAATCTACTAATCTTGTAGGGTGCGTGTTTGCGGCTACTAATTCTGATGAAAAACCAAAATCAATAATCCGCACCCGACGCAGCAAATTTATTATTAAATTGGTGCATTATGCTTTCGCACTTCACACCCTAAGAGTGGTACGAAGTTGAAGGGTGATCGTTCTTGTCGGTGGGGTGGAGTGCGATCTCTGTCATCGAATAAGATATAATTGGGAAGGTAAAAATAGTTAAAGCATTATGAGTTACCAAAACATTATTACCATTGAACCTGGAAAACGAAGCGGAAAACCCTGCATTCGAGGAATGCGTATAACTGTGTACGATATTCTAGAATATTTAGCAGCAGGAATGACAGAAGCAGAAATTCTTGAGGATTTTTCAGAATTAACTTCCGAGGATATCAAAGCTTGTTTGGCTTTTGCTGCTGATCGAGAGAAAAAATTATTTATCACCTCTTTATGAAACTGTTATTAGATGAAAATTTGTCAGATCGGATTATTGATAAAATAATTGATTTATATTCTGATTCCCAGCACGTCAAGACTTTAGGACTGATCAATACTGATGATGCACTTATCTGGGAATTTGCCAAATTCAACGATTTTGTAATTGTCTCTAAAGATGCCGATTTTCATCAGCGCAGTCTATTATATGGTCATCCACCCAAATTTATCTATCTTCGTATTGGCAATAGTCCCACTGCAAAGATTATCGAAATTTTAAGAGTTTATTTTTTAATTATTGTTGAATTTTTTGATAGTGAAACAGAAAGTCTGTTGATATTAAGTTGAGTGTGATCGCTGATCTTGTAGGGTGCGTGTTTGCGGTTACTAATTCTGTTAAAAAACCAAAATCAATAATCTGCACCCCACGCACCAACTTTGTCATTAAATTGGTGCGTTACTACGATTAATTTTCTCACTGGATTGACCCAAGGAAACCCAACACACATTAGATAGGGTTTGCCGAAAAAGCTTTTCGTGGGGTTAGGAGTCAGTCCCGATGAAAAAATTTTCACCACCACAGATGAAAGAGGTTTCTTTCCCTACACCCCACACCCTACACCCTACACCCTCTTTCCAGTCAGTCCCAACGAAAAAATTTTCACCCCCACAGATGAAAGAGGTTTCTTTCCCTACACCCTACACCCTCTTTCCAGTCAGTCCCGATGAAAAAATTTTCACCCCCACAGATGAAAGAGGTTTCTTTCCCTACACCCCACACCCGTTCGGACATCGGCCATCTATATATATAGGGTTTGCCGAAAAAGCGTTTCGTGGGGTTAGGAGTGAGTATTCAGTATTCAGATGCGGGTTTTCAGTTCACTGTTCACAGCAAAATACTCCCCACTTCCCCACTTCCCCACTTCCCTATCCCTTTTAAACAGGATTTATTATTAGCCTGTATCAGCATTTCTGATTACGTTGTTAAGTTTGGCTAATAACACCTTATTTTTAGTTCCTTGTCAAGCCCCTATTATAATTTTTAATCTTTGATCCTTAGTCCGATTTAACATTGATATTAAAAATCTGGTTTTTTGTAGCGAAGAAAACAGTTTTATTAACCATTATCTGCAGCTATAGAGGGAAATCGGGGGGGGCTGATAATCCTTGAAAGCCTTGTCAATACTAGCGTTATTACCTTTCGAAATTTCACTAATTCCCCAAGTTTTCCTAACCTTGACCCCCTCTAGGAGACAAAAAATTAAAAACTTCCCATCTTAACTTGGTTCTTAGCGCAAGTCAACCCTTTATTTAAATTTTTGATTCTCTTGCCCGATAACGATATAAATTCTCGTAATGACCAACCAATTTTCCGTGATAGGGTTGAACAGAACGCAACCAAGTTAGCTTTGCAAGCAAAAAGGAATGTTAGCAAATTCCTTCAGCTTTGCATTGGGAACTTGCTAACGCACAATAAGAAGGTCTATGAATAAACAACTGATCAACAAACTACAAGCTGTAACCGCCCTTACCGTAGTGGGGACTACAGCCTCGATAATTTGTTCCCAGACAGCAGGACACAGCAACAGCTTGACGAATATTAGCGTAGGTCGTCAAACTGTTATCGAGTCAACTACTCAAACCGTTCTGTCCGCTTTTTCTAATAGTCGAACATTCGATTCAGATATTAAAGTATCACGTTCGGTTCAAGATAATGCTAACGAAATTCTAAAAACTTTGGAGTCCCTAGTGGACAAAGAAAATACCGTCCCGGCAAGCGTTACACCCCGCACCCAAGAGGCCATTCCTTCGACCATACAACCCCAATCACAACCCAATCAAGTCAAACCGGCCCCGGCCAGCAATCCTGCCTCAGTGACACCAGCAGAGAAGCCAAAAACAACCCAGGGGACAAAAACCAGCAGTCGCCCCCGTAAACGGGGAATGGCCTCTTGGTATGGTCCTGGTTTCCACGGTCGTCGCACCGCTAGTGGTGAGACTTTTAACTCTGGTGGTTTAACTGCCGCTCATCGCTATCTACCTTTCGGCACTAGGGTTAGGGTAACTAATCTGCGTAATGGGCGCTCGGTGGTGGTCAGAATTAACGATCGCGGTCCGTTTACTGGTGGTCGCGTCATCGACCTCTCCAGAGGTGCTGCAGCGATTATCGGTGTCTTCCAGTCGGGAGTTGCCCCAGTGGTCTTGGAAGTTTTAGGCAGATAATCAGTGATCACTATGGCAGTGATCACTGCTATAGTGATCCTATTGGGATTTGACGGGGTTTATGTTAGAAATTAACGATTTATCGGTTAATTATGGCGGAATAAAGGCATTACAGCAGGTTAGCTTAAGGGTAGAAAAGGGGGAAATTGTCACCCTCATTGGAGCGAACGGAGCAGGAAAAACGACGACTCTAAAGACGATATCTCGGCTTTTAACGGCAAAGACCGGGCGAATAATTTATCAGGGTCAAGATATTACCCATTTACCGCCCCATGAAATCGTTAAACGGGGAATTGCCCATAGTCCGGAAGGTAGAAGAATCTTAGCTCGTCAAACAGTCTTGACAAATTTGCAGTTAGGTGCCTATACGAGGAGCGATCGCCTAGGAGTAAAAAGCGATATCGAAGAGCAGTGGCAACTGTTTCCCCGACTATCGGAGCGCCGAGAGCAGTTAGCGGGAACCCTAAGCGGTGGGGAACAGCAGATGCTTGCGATCGCCAGAGCTTTAATGAGTCGTCCCAAGTTATTGTTACTAGACGAACCCAGTTTAGGACTAGCGCCGCAGATAGTGCGAGAAATCTTCAGTATTATCCGTAAATTAAATGAATCGGGAGTAACTATCCTGTTAGTGGAACAAAACGCCAATTTAGCTCTAGAAACTGCCAATCGCGGCTATGTTTTGGAAGCGGGACGCTTGACTATCGCGGGAAAAGCCGGGGATTTACTCAGGGATGAGCGGGTCAAACAGGCCTATTTGGGTTAATCGATGATGATACGCCAACTATAGATAAAATTCTATGGTAAAGGTAGGCCAAAAAATATTCACAAAATTTTACAAAGTCGCATAAAATGAACACATAACGAAATAGGTATTTTTTCTTACTGCCATGCTAACGGCTAACTTCCCCTGGCTCACTGCCATCATTTTGCTCCCCTTGCTTTCCTCCTTCCTAATCCCTGTAATCCCCGACAAGGAAGGAAAAACCGTTCGTTGGTTTGCTCTTGGAGTCGGACTAGCAGACTTTATATTAATGTGTTACGTCTTTTTACAAAAATATGATTTAAGCAACCCCAACCTACAATTAGTAGAAAAAATCGATTGGGTTCCCCAAATTGGTTTAAGTTGGGCGGTGTCGGTGGATGGTATCTCGGCACCGTTAGTTTTATTAGCAGGATTGGTGACAACCCTTTCTATCTTGGCCGCATGGCAAGTGGACCGTAAACCCCGTTTATTCTACTTCCTGATGCTGTTGCTCTACGCCGCTCAGATTGGTGTTTTCGTCGCCCAAGACTTATTATTATTCTTTTTAATGTGGGAAATCGAGTTAATTCCCGTTTATCTACTCGTTTCCATCTGGGGTGGCCAAAAACGTCGTTATGCCGCCACTAAATTCTTACTCTACACCGCCGCCGCTTCTATCTTCATCCTCGTTGCTGGTCTAGCCATGGCCCTTTACGGTGGTGGTACGATGACCTTTGACATGGCGGAATTAGGATTTAAAGATTATCCCCTCGCTTTAGAATTAGTCCTTTACGCTGGTTTATTAATCGCTTTCGGGGTCAAACTCGCTATCTTCCCCCTCCATACTTGGCTCCCCGATGCTCACGGTGAAGCTTCTGCACCTGTATCGATGATTCTCGCTGGTGTTCTCCTCAAAATGGGTGGTTATGGTTTAATCCGTCTTAATATGGGGCTTCTACCCGATGCACATATCTACTTTGCCCCGATTCTAGCGATTCTCGGTGTCGTTAATATTATCTACGGTGCTTTCGCTTCCTTCGGTCAACAAAACATGAAACGCCGTCTCGCTTATTCCTCGGTTTCACACATGGGATTCGTCCTTTTAGGGATTGCTTCCTTTACCGATGTGGGTATTAGCGGCGCTATGTTACAAATGCTCTCCCATGGTTTAATTGCCGCCGTCTTATTCTTCCTTGCTGGTGTCACCTATGACCGCACCCATACCTTAGCTTTAAACGAGATGGGTGGGGTTGCTCAAGCGATGCCGAAAGTCTTCGCTCTCTTTACTGCCGGCGCCATGGCTTCCCTAGCGTTACCCGGAATGAGCGGTTTTGCCAGTGAAATTACTGTATTCATCGGTGTCACTAGCAGTGACGTTTATAGCCAAACCTTCCGGGTTGTGACTGTTTTCCTCGCTTCCGTTGGTTTAATCCTCACCCCGATTTATCTACTCTCCATGCTTCGTCAAGTTTTCTACGGAGATGGTTCTTCCTGCGATATTACTAACATTACCCCCAACAAAAGTAACGAACAGGCAGTTTGTTTTGGTACTAGCTGTGTCCTTCCTGACGAATCAGAATATATTGACGCTAAACCCAGAGAAATCTTTATCGCTGTCTCTTTCCTCACTTTGATTGTCGCTATCGGTTTTTATCCCCAACTGGCTACCCGTATCTACGATGTGAAAACGGTGGCAGTTAACTCGGAAGTGCGTCAAGCTTACACAGAAATCGCCGCTACTCGTCAAAATATCTACGCTGAAACTCAACCGGACGTAAGCGCCAAAGTTGCCAGTATATTCCAATAAATTGGCAAGTCTAAAGTGAATAGGTTATCAGGAGTAGAAATTCTGCTCCTGATTTTTTTGGCGAGGAAAAAGATGCGAGCATTTATACTAAAATCTAAGATAGCCAGTTTAATATCGTCTCTGGGATCAAAACGGAAGCTTAGAATAGATAAAATATGTGGACTTTTATTGATTTATTTGCCGGTATAGGAGGATTTAGAATCGCTCTAGAGAATCTCGGTTGTCAATGCGTTTTTTCCTCGGAAATCGATCCTCACTCCCAAAAGGTTTACTTGGCTAACTATGGTCATTTACCCGATAATCAAGACATCAGAAAATTAGAGGTAAAAACTGTCCCCGATCATGATATACTCTGCGGCGGTTTTCCCTGTCAAGCGTTTAGTATCGCTGGCAGAAAACACGGTTTTGAAGATGCACGCGGAACCTTATTTTTTGAAGTTGCCCGGATATTACACGAAAAGAAACCGAAAGCTTTTATCTTAGAAAATGTCCAGGGTTTAGTCCATCATGATCGAGGTAAAACTTTAAAAACTATTTTAGATATATTAGAAAAGGATTTGCATTATTTTGTCCCTAGTCCCCAGATTTTAAATGCCAGATATTTTGGGGTTCCTCAAAACCGTCCCCGAATTTTTATCGTCGGTTTTCGAGAAGATTTAAATATTTACCATTTTTCCTATCCTCAACCAACCCATCAAGAAACTTGTCTCAAAGATATCCTAGAAGAAAAGGAAGTCAGCGTTAAATATTATCTCTCTAATCAGTATTTAGAAACTTTATTTAAACACAAGGATAGACACCAAAATAAAGGTAATGGGTTCGGTTATGAGATTATTTCTCCCGATGGTATCGCTAATGCTATTGTGGTGGGAGGTATGGGAAAAGAAAGAAATTTAGTTATCGATCAAAGACTGACTAATTTTACTCCGGTTACTCGCATTAAGGGAGAGGTAAATAAATTATTCGTCCGCAGAATGACCCCCAGAGAATGGGCAAGATTACAGGGATTTCCCGATAGTTTTCAGATTGTTGTTAGCGATGTCCAAGCTTATAAACAGTTCGGCAATTCTGTAGCTATTCCCGTGGTAAAAGCGGTGGCAAAAGAGGTGATTAAGGTTTTAGATTTATCCAGAGATTCTCAAGAAAATATCAGGGTTAGAGACCTACAGGGAAAACAATTAGAACTATTGTCAATCTGAGGAACAATAACAATTTTTTCTAGGGGTTTGGGTATATCAAGAATAGTTATTATTGGAATGATGCGTTGGCTGTTTAGTCTCAACTCTGACTGGATTAATACTAAATCTGGTTATTAAAAACTGATTATTTATTCTCCCTATTGCCTATTGCCTTTTGCCTGTTCTCATACATAGCCCATACTCAACGGATTTAGTATAACAGTGGACTTGTTGCATAATTAATTTTCCAGAGTTCAAAAATGGGAAAAATAGCCATGAGGTGACAATAAAAGAGCAGCAGAGGTGATGGTTTCGCTGGTTGTGCTTGTTAAAGGTATCTTTCTTATACTACACTTGTAACATCAATAGGTTTTAGTATTTGGGAGAAAAAAAATTATGCGGACAATCACACGCACCACCACTACCGAGATGGAAGTCACCAGCATTCGTCTGGAAAGAGTCCTCAAAGACAAGCTGAAAGAGATTTCTGGCAATCAAGGTTATCAA
This sequence comes from Microcystis protocystis FBCC-A270, assembly GCF_050500235.1. Taxonomy (NCBI): domain Bacteria; kingdom Bacillati; phylum Cyanobacteriota; class Cyanophyceae; order Chroococcales; family Microcystaceae; genus Microcystis; species Microcystis protocystis. Next base: position 1,613,601 of record NZ_CP191407.1, on the reverse strand, counting down.
GCACTCATTCGTGATGTCCTATGGAATTTCGTTCAGCAGAAATCAGGAGATTATCGACCTCAGTTTTGTGCTGGTGATATAAGGGCAGTATTTAACGCTACAGCTAGAAAAAATGAGATTTGCGCTCTTACAGGCAATTTAATCCCCGCTAATGCAACAATGTTGTTAGGTTTGACCATCCATGGCGATTTAGTCCCGTTGAGTATGGATAGTTATACCAATTTAAAATAAGTTTGAGTAGGGTGGGGCAAAATCCAGTATAGTTAGTCCTCACCCAAGGGAGATGGGAAGTGGGAATTATAAATTTAAATTATGAATTATGAATTGAGAGGTGGGGGGTTTTTTGCCGTGAACAGTGAACTGATAACCGATAACCGATAACTGATTACTGATTAATGATGACTGAAGCGATTTTACGAGTGGTTTTAATCAATCCGCAAATTCCGCCAAATACGGGTAATATTGCCCGTACTTGCGCCGCAACGCGGACAGAATTGCATTTAGTAGGTCCCTTGGGTTTTGAAATTAGCGATCGCTATCTGAAGCGGGCCGGCTTAGATTATTGGCCCCATGTAAAACTCATGTACCACTTGACAATAGATGATTTCTGTGCATATCAACAAAAGAGCGGCGGAAGGGCGATCGGGTTTACCGTGCGCGGCAGCAGCAGTTATGTGGAATACAGCTATCAAAGCGGAGATTGGCTACTTTTTGGCAGTGAAACCGACGGTATTCCAGCAGATTTATTAAATAAGTGCGATGACACGGTTTATATTCCCATGGCAGAACCGGGGGTGAGAAGTTTAAATCTTTCCGTTAGTGTGGCGATCGGATTATTTGAGGCCAGACGACAATTGGGATTTATTCGTTAGCGGGATATTTGGCTATATAAACAGAGCAAATAAACTAAATTGAGCAAAAAATCAGAAAATTGCTTTTATTTAGCTCATTTTTGACCATATCAGGAAAAATAGAGATCGCAGTCAATTTTGTCCGTAATAACAGCAAGAAATTATGTGGATTATCCTAGAGCAAATTAATTGTTGCTCCTTGTTAATTACATAATTTATTGAAAATAAAAAGGCAAGATGAGGCTCATGAATATCTTCGACCTTTCTCGAAAACATTTTGGCAATCTACAGCTTTTTAATCGGCAAAAATCCACCTCTGGCTTAACTCAAGTCGAGATGTTAGTTACCCTAATTTTATTAGGAATTCTCTTAACCATTGCCCTTTCTGTTTATCATCGTTTAATGGCTTGGATTCGCTTAAATATCGCCACCTTTGAAATATCACAACATTGGAAACATACCCGTTATCAAGCCACGGGAGAAGGTTCTGATCCCCTATCTTTGTGCATGGCAGAAAATGAAACCCAACAGATTAAAGTGGCAAAAGTGCAAGGGGACAAATGTGAAAATGTCACCGATTGGACTCCCATCACTCGCGGTGTTAGCATCGATACTGATAATTCTACCCTACGCCGAGTTAGTGGACCTGTGGGTAATCAAGGTAAAATTTATCGCGCTAGTTGGGCCGATACAAGGGGGGGTTTAGGAGGTTCTTGGGGACAGTTGGGCAGAATTACTTTAGTTGCTTCCGGTACACCCGACAAACGCTGTTTATTTTTATTCCGTGTTGATGGTAGTTGGGATATTCGCAAAGATAATAGATGTGTGGGTTAAAGCTGATTTAAAACTAGGGAATCAGGCGATCAATTTGTTGAGCTAAATCAAAATCTAAGTTACTCAAACCTCCCACGTCATGGGTAGTGAGGGAAAGAGTGACGCGATTGTAATTGATAGTAATATCAGGATGATGGCCTAGGGATTCAGCCGGAGTAACTAAACGATTAACAAAAGCGATCGCTTCGATAAAATTGTTAAATTTAAAAGTTTTTTCAATCCGTTGATCTCGTAACTGCCAGCCCGGGATAGTCTGTAATTGTTGGGAGATTTCTCGATCAGATAAACGAGTAGCGGGTAAAGAGAGGACTAATTCCCCAGTTAACCCAATCATGAAAGCGATCGCTATTGCTAAGAATTGCTTCAACATTGAAGACGCTCCCGTAGTTGTGGTGAGCAGAAAAAGTGATCGATCGGGAGAGCATAAGCCCAAAATCTAACATAAAATCCAACATTAAGAAACACATTACACCAAAATATCGAGAGAGCCAGGCTCAAAAATCTAGAATCCTGACTGATAGCCTTTCTGGGGGAAACTTAAACGGTTTTCAGTCCGTCTGGGATTACACTAGAAAATACTCACTTATTCGATCCGTTCATGATTATTTCCGTCGTAGCACTGAAGGGAGGGGTCGGGAAAACCACCACATCGATTCATTTGGCCGCCTATTTTCAAGAAAAAGCGCCCACCTTATTGATTGATGCGGATAAAAATCGTTCGGCTCTCCATTGGTCCCGGGAAGATACCCTTCCTTTTATGGTAGCGTCCCAAGCTGGAGCGACGGGACTGGTGAAACAATACACTCATATTATCGTCGATACCCAAGCCCGGCCGGAGCCAGACGAGTTAAAAGATTTAGCTCAGGGCAGCGATTTATTAATTTTACCCACCACTCCCAATCATCTCGATATCGATGTCACCATTAAAGCGGCAGAATTGCTGTCCACGATGACCGATAATTATCGAGTTCTTTTAACCCAAGTGGATTCACGGACAAAAACAGGACGGGAAGCGCGGAAAGCTCTAGAAGAAGCAAAATTACCGCTATTTAAGCGAGAAATTCCCCGTTTAGTCGCTTTTGAACGAGCGGCCGAAAAGGGAGTCATCGTCAAAGATTATCCCGACCCCCGGTCGAATTTCGGTTGGCTTTGTTACCAAGCGGTCGGTAAAGAAATTTTTGCCCTCATGACATAAATTGTTAAAAAAGTTAATATTAACATTTGTGTCATTTTCCCCCGAAAAGATACTTAATCTGCATGGGGACTTTTTGTAATCTTCCGTTAAGTGTTCACTCCTAAATCCGTAAAGTCTGAGACAATCAAAAAAGTCTGACTGTAGGAGAACCCTCTATGAAATTGGCCTATTGGATGTATGCGGGTCCCGCTCATATTGGCACGTTAAGGATCGCCAGTTCCTTTAAAAATGTTCATGCTATCATGCACGCTCCTCTGGGAGACGATTATTTTAACGTCATGCGCTCGATGTTGGAAAGGGAGCGTAATTTTACCCCCGTCACTGCTAGTATTGTCGATCGTAATGTTTTAGCCCGGGGTTCCCAAGAAAAAGTCGTCGATAATATTGTTCGCAAAGATCGCGAAGAAAGTCCCGATTTAATCGTTTTAACCCCCACCTGTACCTCCAGTATTCTCCAAGAGGATTTACAAAACTTTGTCGAAAGAGCGCGACAGGATGCCCAAGGAGATGTGCTGCTGGCCGATGTCAACCACTATCGCTATAATGAACTACAAGCGGCCGATAAAACCCTCTATCAAATTATCAAGTATTATCTCGATAAGGCCCAGAGAAAAGGGGAAATTATCTCCCAGAAAACCCCTAAACCTTCGGTTAATATTATTGGTATTACCACCCTCGGTTTCCATAACCAACATGATCGCACGGAATTAAAGCGGTTAATGGCAGATTTGAACATTGAAGTTAACGAAATTATCCCCGAAGCTGCTTCGGTGGACAACTTAAAAAATCTGCCCCGCGCTTGGTTTAATCTGGTTCCCTATCGAGAAGTGGGATTAATGACAGCCAAATATCTCGAAAGTGAATTTGCTATGCCCTACGTTGATATTACCCCCATGGGAGTGGTGGAAACAGCACGCTGTATTCGCCAAATTCAAGAGGTAATTAATGCTCAAGGTGCGGCAGTAGATTACGAAGATTTTATCAATGAACAAACTCTGCATATCTCCCAGGCTGCTTGGTTTTCTCGTTCCATCGACTGTCAGAATTTAACCGGGAAAAAAGCGGTGGTTTTTGGTGATAATACCCACGCAGCCGCTATGACAAAAATTCTCGCCAGGGAGATGGGAATTCATGTGGTTTTAGCGGGGACTTATTGCAAGTATGATGCCGATTGGTTCCGGGAACAAGTGAGTGAATATTGCGATGAAGTGTTAATTAGTGATGATAATGGGGCGATAGGGGATGCTATTGCTCGATTAGAACCAGCGGCGATATTTGGTACTCAAATGGAACGTCACGTCGGCAAACGTTTAGATATTCCCTGTGGAGTAATTGCCGCACCTATTCATATCCAAAATTTCCCCCTCGGTTATAAACCTTTCTTAGGTTACGAAGGCACTAATCAGATCGCCGATTTGGTCTATAATTCCTTTACTTTGGGTATGGAAGATCACCTATTAGAGATATTCGGTGGTCATGATACCAAAGAGGTAATTACTAAAGGTATTTCGGCAGATTCTGACCTAAATTGGAATAAGGAAGCTACGGTAGAATTGCAGAAAATACCCGGTTTTGTGCGCGGGAAAGTCAAACGAAATACCGAAAAATTTGCCCGGGAGCGAGGTATTGGTGAAATAACTTTAGAGGTAATGTATGCCGCTAAAGAATCCGTAGGAGCTTAATTATTTCTTAGGGCTGAAAGTTAACAGCATTCAGCCCTTTTTTTTAGTTATTTACTTAATCCCTGAAGTATTTTTTCCTCTACTCCTTTCCCCTGAATTAACACTCCAAATCCTCCTAAACCGGTGGGATTGATTAATTGATGTAGGGCATCTCGACGCTGAAATATAGTTAATATATCGATTTTTCCTTGAGAAAGTTGATTTAATCTATCCCCCAATCCCAAAGCCATTAAAAATAATCCTTGCTGAGTAAAACCGAGATTTTTTAAGCCTAATTTCTCCCCTTGACGTTGTAAAGCAGTAAAATCCACATGAGTGGTAATATCTTGTTCTCCCACCCACAAATAAGGATGATCATGACGCTGGTGTTGTCGATAACATTGTAGGGTTCCTTGACTTCTTTGGGGATGATAATATTTTTCGGCAGTGTAACCGTAATCTATGGTTAAGATATAACCTCGATCAAGTTTCCGATTAACCGTTTCTAACCAGTCTAAAGCTAATAAATTTACCTCGGTTTGATAACCCTCCGGATAAAGTGGTGAAGGAATATTTATCCCCACTAAATCAAAATAGTCTTTGATTCTGTCGGTGGATAAATCTGCGATAATCTCCTGAAAAGGTTCCCCCAATCCCAGATAAATTTCTCGTAATTCTCCCGACTCGATCACAACTCGATGGACAGGAAAAGCATCGATTAATTCATTACTAAACACACAACCCACAAGGGAATTATCGGCTAAATTCGGCCAACTTTGCCAAGATACCGGGGAATATCCCGCTAAAGTTGCCCGTTGTCTTTCCCTGAGTTTCTGAGATTGTTCGATAATTATATAACTGATATTTTGATAAAAATCAGCATAGCTATCACTTAAATAATCAAGGATATCCTTCGCTAAAATCCCCGAACCTGCTCCCACTTCCACTAAAGTAAATCCAGGCGAATTGCCCAAAAATTCCGCCATCTCGACAAATTGCTCTGCCAACAATTGACCAAAATCTGCCCCTAGAGACGAGGAAGTAAAAAAATCTCCTTTTGAGCCAATTTCTACTTTTCCAGAGGTGTAATAGCCATAATCAGGGTGATAGAGAGCTAAATCCATCCAGCGCTCGAAGCTAATTCGACCCGCTACTGATTGTTTAATTTCCTCTAGGATGATTGCTTCTAAATTCATCTTGATCGGGGAATTATGAATTATGAATTATGAAATGGGAAGTGGGAATTAGGAAGTGGGAATTAGGAAGGGTGCATCTAACATTTGCAAAAATACCGACAATCAGCAATTATCAGTGACTCTTAAATTATTACAGACGTATCAGCAGCTGCGTGTAAGCATCCCACCGAAAAACTAATGCGCGGGGGTTTGGGGGCGGCGCCACGCCCCCAACGGGGGGTTTGGGGGGTAGAACCCCCCAAAGGCTTGGATTGAGTGATAAAATCGAAAGTAACGCCCAATTTTAGCCGAGAGTTTCCCCGTAAAAATCCCAACTTGGTAGATTTACAAAAATTAACTTAAAACTTACATCTGATAACTGATCACTGATAACTGATAACTGATTTCCTCTCCCGCATGATAGGAACTGCGGACTAGGGGGCCAGATCTAACCTGAGAAAACCCCATTTTTTGGGCAATTTCTCCCAACTCGCTAAATTCTGAGGGAGTCCAATATTTCTGTACGAGCAAATGTTCCAGAGAAGGACGCATATATTGACCAATAGTAACTCGATCGCAGTCGATCGCGCGTAAATCTGCCAAAGTCTCGATAATTTCCTCTTTTGTCTCACCGTGACCGACCATTAAGCCAGATTTAGTCGGAATTGAGCGATCGATTTCCTTAACATAACGCAAAACCGCCAAAGAGCGATCGTATTTAGCCCCGCGTCTAACTGGTCCTTGCAAACGGCGCACCGTCTCGATATTGTGATTGTAACAGGCAGGTTTTGCCCCTACCACCGTCGCCACCCGTTCCTGTTGACTTCCCTTACCTCCAGCAAAATCCGGGGTTAACACTTCAATTAAAGTGTGGGGATTGAGTTCGCGAATGGCTGTCATCGTCCGCACGAACCAACTGGCTCCGCCGTCTTCCATATCATCTCTGGCTACAGAAGTCAAGACAACGTAACTTAAATTTAACAATTGCACCGCTTCCGCCACTTTTTGCGGTTCCTCCACATCGAGAGGCATGGGTGCATGACCCTTATCCACTTGACAAAAAGCACAGGACCGGGTACAGGTGGGACCCATCAACAAAAAAGTCGCCGTACCTTGGGCATAACATTCGCCGCGATTGGGACAGCGACCCTCCTCGCAGATAGTATGAATGTTCCTTTGTTTGATAATGCGCTGAACCGTGGAAATTTCGCTAGATTTGCCGAGTGAACGCCGTAACCAAGCGGGTAAAGACGTAATTTCCTCGCGCCACTGTGGGGGTATATTGGACATGAGAAGTTAACTAATGTTGGGGGTTGGGGATTCCAGTTATCAGTAATCAGTGGGGAGAGGGGACAAGGGAGAGAGACGACCGACTCCCCAAAACGAAAACTTTTGATCTCACCCTTAAGATAACTGTCATAAGCTGAGAAAGCGAGTCAAGATCATTGTTAATCAAAAAGGAAACTTGGGCAATGGGACGACGGCAACGGGGAAAAATTTTCAATCTGGTCCTTCAAGGATTGGCAGGTTGCCTCTTGGTTAGTATATTTGTTCTTAATTCCCTGCCATCCCTAGGCCAAAATTTTCTAGTTCCATTTGTATCTCCCACGGGGACAAGGATTTTTGTAGCCGGGGATATAGAATATGCTTCCGTGCATCTAGATGGATTTGCCTTATTTCAGATTGCCTCCCAAGATTTTACCGCTTCTGAGTCCCGGGAACTCTCCCCGGTAGAAAGACGGGCTAGGCGCATTGAGAGGGGCTTAAATAATATTATCAATCGGGGTTTCGATCCGACAACCCTGCAAGTAAGTACGGCGACTCTCAATAATTTAACCGTGATTGTGGCCAAGGATAACCAGAAGTTACCGCAACAGGTAATTCTGACAGTAACAGAAGTTGATGCCCTGATCGATTCTTCTTCGGTTGGCGATTTAGCGGACAGATGGGTTAAAATCATCCAAACAGCTTTGCTCCAAGCTTGGCAAGAACGTCAGCCCGCCCCTCGTCGGCAACAGGTAATTACTGCCACTATAATTATTTTGGGGCTAACTTTCTTAAGCTGGGTATCAATTTGGTGGCAGAGACACCTAAGAAATCGCTTTAATCTCCTCAAAAAACAAGCTAAAAGGCAATCCGATCAAAATTTACCCATAAATTCCCCCCCCAGAAAAGATCGCTCCCAAGAGCCGATTTTAGCCGCTCTAGGAGATTCCTCTAATTTCCGTCAACAGGCTGATATTCAGCGACAACTAACGCTAAATATTCTCTGGAAAAGACTGGCTCTTATTGGACTGATACTGCTTTGGTTTGCCGGAATAGCGGCGATTTTGTATGTATTTCCCGAAACTAGGCTAGAAGGACGCGGAATAATCCGTATTCCTTTACAGATTTTTATCATCTGGTTGCTGATGACATCAGTGAGCAATATGGTTAATCTCTACGTTAATTCCAGACTACGCGAGTGGGTAGAGGAAGGAGCGGTTTTTTCGGAAAATTTGGAAAGGAGGATTCTCCGCGCTCCCACTTTATTAGAAGTTTGGCGAGAAATTATCACATTTATCGCTATTTTTCTGGGAATTTTGATTTTTTTCAGTTGGATGGGTCTTTCTTTCGCCTTTTTACTCACGGGAGCCGGTTTAGTGGGAGCATTGCTCACCTTTGCCTTTCAGGATCTTTTAAAAGATTGGATTAACGGTTTTCTGATTGTCTTTGAAGATCAATACACCGTCGGTGATATGGTCCAGTTTCAGGAGTTTATTGGTTTGGTGGAAAATATGAGTTTGCGAGCGACTCAATTGCGGGCTGCCGACGGACGTTTAATCACTATTGCCCATAACCAAATTATCACCGCACACAACCTCAGTAAAGATTGGGCGCGGGTCGATTTTACCATCGAAGTCGCCTATCAGACCGAGCCAGATCTGGCGATCTCTTTAATGGCAGCCATCGCTGAAAATATGGCTGTAGATCCACAATGGCAAGAAGATATCATCGATCCCGTGCAGGTTGCTGGTGTTAGTCGGGTTTCTCACACGGGGATGGAAATTATGCTCAGAATTGTCGTCAAAAGATTACGACAATGGGACATAGAAAGAGAGTATCGTCGTCGTCTAAAAATTGCTTTTGAGGAGAAGGGAATTCACATCGGTATTCCCCAACAAAGTTTCCTGATAGCACAAGATAGAGAGGAATTCAAGGGACAGTTTTAAAGGGGAGTGATACTAAATCCTGTTTAAAAGGTATAGGAGAGTGGGGTGTGGGGATAAGGGAGAAACAATTCATAACTTGAGAGTTAATCACACTATTAAAAACGGATTTGTTATCAGTGCAGTTATCACTCCGCGTCCTGTAGGGGCGAAGCATTCGGATAGAAAATCTACGGTTTCACCGATAGGTTAGGGACTTGCGCTTTGATAATGTACCTTTTGGGCGAACGCAGTTCGCCCCTACATTGTGGACAAAATCCGTTACTGTAGGGGCGCAAAGCTTGCGCCCTCCGATCGATTGGGATATTATTCCCACGCAAGTCCCTTATTGCCCGAATGCTTCGCCCGTACTTTTTGTCGCAAACCCTAAGTAGAAAATTGCCGTCTTTTCACTGATCACTGATCACTGATTACTGTTTGGTAGATTTAAACTAGGTTAGGATAGCTAACCTAACCTAGAAAATTTTTAGGAAGCTAAGGCTACCTCGACTATTTGTTGTAGTTCCCCATTTTGATAGAGTTCGATCATAATGTCGGAACCGCCAATAAACTGACCGTTGATATAGACTTGGGGAATAGTCGGCCAATTGGAATACTCCTTAACTCCTTGTCTTAACTCCTGATCTTGCAGAATATCGACAGTTTCGTAGGAAACCCCCAGGATATTGAGAATTTGTATGACGTTATTCGAGAAACCACACTGAGGCATTAATTTATTGCCCTTCATGAACACAAGAACTTTGTTATTCTGGATTAATTGATCGATTCTGGCCTTAGTTTCGGGTGTCATAGGTCTAGTAGCTAGAATTTGAGCAAGAATAGCCAATCCTGAGACGTGGCATATCCTATCAGTTTAGCACAAGCCGTTGGGATAGCCTTAAAAAGGAAGGTCTTCGTCCTCCTCCAAACTATCTAAAATTTCGTTAACATCAGGTCTCCCGCGCACGATAGTCATATTTTCCAGAGACTTATTAACTTTAGTTTCTGCGGCCGAATTTTCTGGCAGTGAATAACCCATATTGACCAGTTCACCATCAAAAGATTTCGCTAACTTTTGAGCGGCCGCCAAAATTTCACTAACATCTACATCTTGATCTAATGTCTCTAAAGATGAATCAAAATTTAAGATTTTTTGGGGCAGTTCTGTGCTAAGAGTTTTTGGGGTTCCCGATGCAGTGATCTTTGCTTCTTTTTTCTCGATAATTGCTTCTTTGACTGGGGGAATATCCACCACAGTCATAACTTTATTTTCGGGAGTTATTGGTGGAGTTGCTGCGGTTTCCAGTGGTGCTTGCCTCTTGGCCGCCGGGGATTGGGAAACTTCCGCAGCCATGGCAGCAGTGGCGGAACCTACCTGTAAATGGACTTTAATCCGGCGCTGAAAAACAGCCTCGAAAGCTGACTCAATATTAGTCAAGCGTAGCCGGGCCATTTTTAATAATTGTTCCGAAGATATACTTAAATAAGCACTCGATTCTTCCATATTAAAAAGACTACCGTGCTGACGCAAGAGAGTGCGAGTAGTGGGGGGTTCCATTACTTCTAAAACCTGCTGCCAAATTTGTTCATGATTGTCATCACTGGCAACAGTTTTAACCTCAGTTTTCGGCACTGCGACGCTAGTTGTCGGGGTGATAACTGGCGGTTTTATCGGTTCATTAACCGGTGCCGGCGCTGTGATCACTTCCGGGGGCCTCTCGGCGCTGGTTTGGGGACGGGAAGGCGCTACCGTGGCAACTAGCGGAATCACCTGTGCTTGCGGTAACAGTCCTAATAGAGTGACTTCTAACCAGAGACGGGGTTGAGTGGTGTTTTTTAGTTGTGTTTCGCTGTCTTTAAGCAGTTGTTGACCGCGGAGAATTTCCTCTAAAGACCAAGTACGCGCTTCCGTACATAATTCCTGCCAAGTGGGAGCGGTGACAGCCACCATTTCTGGACGATTAGGGGCGGTTTTGGCTAAAAGTAGGTTTAAATAGAATCCGGCTAGATTTTGCAAGACGATTAAAGGTTCCTTCCCGCGATTCATCAGATGGCGACATTGTTCGATAACTTGATCGGGAATATTGCCATGAATGACTTTAAGCAGGGTTAAGAGGTCTCTTTCGGGGACTGCACCGACCAAATCCCAGACTCGCTCGGCCGTAATCGTTCCTGCGAGTAAACTTAATTGATCGAGGAGACTTTCGGCATCGCGTAAACCACCGTTAGCGATCTGAGCCACCAGGGTTAATGCTTCTAGGTTAATATCGATCGCTTCTATTTGGGCGATTTTTTGCAGGTGTGCCACCATCGCATCGAGAGCAATACGGCGATAATCAAAGCGTTGACAACGGGAGATGATGGTAGGCAAGACACGCTGAGGATCCGTGGTAGCAAGCACAAAAATCACTCGATCCGGCGGTTCTTCCAGAGTTTTCAGCAAGGCATTAAAGGCCGCCGTACTGAGCATATGGCAGTTATGAACTAATAACCCATTGGCAACAAAATTATGATTGTCCTCCACTTCTAGGTCATAGACGCTTTCTGTGTCACCTTCTTGAATCCCTATCACTTCCTCGAAATTTGTCAGCCATTGAGGGGATTTTATGATACTAGGCCTGTATTGCACCGCAGCCACATTCACAGGGGATAGGATCTGATCGCCGATTTTGAGATTTTTTGCTTGTATCCATGCTTTTTCTGTCTTAATCAAATGATTACCAGTGCAATTAATCGTCCGATTTCTGGTTTGAATGGTTAAAGTTGCTTTTACGCCTCGGTTTAGCCATCGCAGGACTTTTTTATATTCCCACTCTCCGCTGCTCTCGTTGTAACTGAGAACTCGTTTTCCGAGAATCTCAGGATGATTAATGGGGATTAATCCCGTTTCGGTGAAAACAAGGCTATCCCCAGTCAGGCATTCATCGATGACATAGACTTTATAACGACATTGGACGGGGGCAAATTGCGATCGCTCGATAATTTCCCGAATGTTATCCACACCCGTATTACTAGCGGCATCAATTTCGATCACGTCTAGGGCTGAACCATTGGCGATCGCTTGACAGACGGAACATTTACCGCAGGGAATCGGTGTCGGATGGTCACTAGACAGACAGTTGAGGGATTTGGCTAAAATTCGCGCCGAGGAGGTTTTCCCCGTGCCTCTGGGTCCAGTAAATAGGTATGCAGGAGCGATTCGCTCACTGATTAAGGCATTACTCAGGGTCGTGGCGATCGCTGATTGTCCCACCAAATCGGCAAAGGTTTGGGGACGATACTTATGATGTAGAGGTTCGTAGGTCATGACTGGCTGAAAACTTTTTCCCCACCCTAGAGACTACTATTATCCTATGCCGATTCTTTTTCGGCATGAGAACAAGTGTATGCTTTTTATCTAGCCAGTTGTAATGCGGGATTTGCATCATAAAAATGGCAATTTGGCCAAGGCTTCTAATAAATTGTATTAATAACTACAATTTGGCCGAGAAAATCTGCGGACTATCTTAGTATGCCTAAAGACAGCGCCACTAATCAGACCAACTGCTTATGACTGAATCTACAAAAACCCAATGTCCTTACTGTGGAGTAGGTTGTGGTTTGACAGTCACCCCCCCCGCGTCGGCCGGACAAGCATGGAAAGTCTTCGGGGACAAGTCCCACCCCTCCAGTCAAGGTATGGTCTGTGTTAAAGGGGCCACCGTAGCGGAATCAATCGATAAAAATCGCCTCAAAACCCCGATGATCCGCGATTCTCTCCAAGAGCAATTCCGTCCTTGTACCTGGGAAGAAGCCCTCGATCGCATCGTTAACCGTATCCAAACTCTAATCGCTCAGGGGGAAAAGGAAAGTATCTGTCTATACGGTTCGGGACAATTTCACACCGAAGATTACTACATCGCCCAAAAACTGGTCAAGGGCTGTCTGGGAGTCAATAACTTTGATGCTAATTCCCGTCTTTGTATGTCTTCGGCCGTGGCCGCTTATCGGGACAGTTTCGGGTCCGACGGTCCCCCCTGCTGTTACGATGACCTAGAATTAACCGATTGTGCCTTTCTGGTGGGGACAAATACGGCCGAATGTCACCCCATCATCTTTAACCGTCTGCACAAGTATCTCAAAGGTAACAAAGAAGCGAAATTAATCGTCGTTGATCCCCGCCGGACAAAAACCGCCGAGGCCGCTAATCTCCACCTCGCCATTAACCCGGGGACCGATATTGACCTATTTAACGGTATTGCTCACCTGTTACTGAATTGGGGTGCGATCGATACCTATTTTATCGATAAATGTACCCGAGATTTCCCCAAATACGCCGAAATTATCCGCCATTATCCCCCGGAAATCGTCGCGCATAAATGCGGCATCCCCATCGAGGATTTAGAAAAGGCTGCCCGCTACTGGGCCGAATCGAAAAGAGTCCTTTCCCTCTGGTCGATGGGTATCAATCAATCTAGGGAAGGCACGGCCAAAGCCCGCACTTTAATCAATTTACACCTAATGACGGCTAATATCGGTAAGCCCGGGGCCGGTCCTTTTTCCCTAACGGGACAACCCAACGCCATGGGAGGACGGGAAGCTGGCGGCCTCTGCCATCTTCTCCCCGGTTATCGTTCCGTCAAAAATCCCCAACACCGCGCCGAAGTGGAACAAGCTTGGGGTTTACCTGCTGGTCGGATTTCTCCGGTCCCCGGTCGCGATGCTTGGAGTATGATTACTGGTTTGGAGACGGGAGATGTCAAACTTCTCTGGATTGCCGCCACTAATCCGGCCGTTAGTATGCCTGATCTAGAACGCACCAAGGCGGCCCTGTTAAAATCACCTTTTACTATCCATCAGGATGCCTACTATCCCACGGAAACCAGCGCCTATGCCCATTTATTACTGCCAGCAGCCCAATGGGGCGAAAAAACGGGAACAATGACCAATTCTGAGCGCATGGTGACTTTAAATAAGGCTTTTCGCCCTCCCGTTGGTCAAGCTAGGGCCGACTGGCAAATTTTTGCCGAAGTCGGTCGCCGTTTGGGTTTTGAGGCACAATTTAATTTTCAGGATTCGGCCGAGGTATATTCCGAGTTTGCCCGCTTGACCTATAAACGTCCTTGTGATATGACAGGGATTAATTATGAGCGCCTGGCCGAGACTCCCCGACCGTGGCCCGATTCCATCGATGAAATTTCCGCCCCTAAAACCGCTAATTCCGGGGAATTACTAGGGAATTTAGTTAAAGATAACGATAAAAGCCAAAAAACAGCCGCAAAACGCCTTTATACCGATGGTAAATTTAATACTGCCGATGGTCGTGCTGTTTTCGCCGCCTACCACAGTAAAGGTCTAGCGGAACCCCCGGACGATGATTATCCCCTAGTTTTGACCGTGGGGCGTTTGTACGGTCACTGGCACACCCAAACCCGCACCGGCCGCATCGAGAAAATTGTCAAAATGCACCCCGCACCTTTTCTGGAAATTCATCCCCAAGATGCGGCAAAATTGGGCATAGAAGCTGGGGAATGGTTGGAGGTGCGTTCTCGTCGCGGTTCTGCCCGTTTTCCGGCTTTAATTACCAAAGCAATTGCTCCTAATTGTGTCTTTGTGCCGATGCACTGGGGGGCCCTATGGGCAGAAAATTCTGAGGCCAATAGTCTCACCCATCCGGCCGCTTGTCCGATTTCCCTGCAACCAGAATTAAAAGCTTGTGCTGTCAAATTAATCCCGTTAAAGTCTTTAGTTAATGCCGAATTATCTCCCAGTCAATTTCTGGCAACTCCTTAATCAAATTTGGCTTTCCCTTTGGTTACTTTTGTAATACCAATTCTCCACAATCTGATAGGTAGTTTGTGTTTAAAAACCTCTTGCATAATTAATTTTTCAGGGTTCAAAAACGTCAAAAATAAGGATTAAATGGCATCAAGTCTGTAAATAGACCATTTAACTGATTATTATTCATTCTTAATTCTCCTGACTACTGACTACTGGCTACTGACTCCTAACCCCAACAACAATTTTTGATTTTTACAAGATGTCTATTGCTATTAAGCCAAGACGCATTTTAACCGCCTATCCTTAGATTAGCTGAATGCACTTCTTTCATAACTTTTTTATGGTGTAATCGGTTAATACTTTTCTTTCGATTTTTAGATGGAAGTCGAAAACTGGTATCATCTGCGTCACTGCTGTCAGCCTGCTGTTGAATGTCTTGTTCGTCCCGCTGCCAGTCGGTAGCCCCTCTCGAATCACCTCACTATGACGACAACAACTCTGACTCCCGCACCAGTTCAAGCGGCAGCAAATTCCCCAGCACCCCCTGAGTGGGTAGATTGGCAAGTTGCCCATCAAATTCCCGGACGGCTGCGAATTCGCATTCCCCGCCTCAATTGGGATGACGAATTTGCCAGACGCTTGCAGCGATCGCTGCTGAGAACCACTGCTATCAGCGAGAGCCGCATCAATGCCGCAGCCTGCTCCCTGATTGTCTCCTACCAGGCGGAAATGCTGTCAGCAACGGCCCTCCTGAATTACTTGCAAGCGGCCATCCTAGCGGCCGGCCGGGAAAGAGAGCCAGATGCAAGCGAGAAAGTCGGGGCTAGAAATCAGGGGACTTGGCCAACTTTAGGGATGCCGGCCTTAACCCTGGCTGTGGCGATCGCTGCTGCTCCCCTAGAACTGCCCTTCTCGATTGTGGGAGGAATTGTCCTTGCGGCTTCAATTCCTCTCTGGCAGAGGGTTAGCCAAGCCCTCACCCAGCAGGGACAAGTGACAATAGACTGCCTCGATGCCCTCTGGTTGAGTTACCAACTGCTGCAAGGTAACAACATCGCTGGCGCACTCGCCCTCAATCTGGCAGCAGTGGGAGAGAGCCTGCGCCGGAGCAAGCTCCAACAGCTAGAAGACGAGCTATACCTGCTGTTCGAGCAAGAAGACGCAGAAATCCACTGGCTCTCTGACCGGCAGCGGTTCGCTCCCGTTCCCGAGGCAGATCGAGAAGGGTGGCTAGATTCCGTCGAAAAAACCGAACTACTCCAGAACCTCAAACCCGTCGCCCAAGGAGCGATCCTACCCACTTTGTTCCTGAGTGGCACTTGGGCAATCCTGACGGGAGACTTGGGGCGTGCGAGTGCGCTGTTACCCCTTGACATCGGGGTTTCTCTGCGGGGCGTTACTCCCTTGGCAGTGGTTTCGTCCCTGACGGCGGCAGCGCGACAAGGCGTTTATATCCGCAATGCCAGGGTACTGGAAAAGCTGGCTCAGGTGGATACTCTGGTCTTTACTCGCGAAAGTTTCCAGGACTTGATTACCCCGGAGCTGCTGGTGAGTTGGGGCATCCCTTCTCAGTGCATCTACTTCGCCACCGATGGGGCTGCTGTTGAGGGACTCCAAGAACAGTTGCTCCGCCAAGGTAAGCGGGTGGCTTGGATAACCGACAGTGGTAGTGATTGCTTGGCTGCCCAGGAGGATCAGGTGGTCATTTCTCTAGGGAGAGGGGATTTTGCAGCAGCCGCCGATGTCATCTTGCACAGCCAGGATCTCCAGCCCCTTGGCTACACCTTTGCCCTGGCCCGGCATACCCTTGCCACTGCCTATGAGAGTTTGGCGATCGCTACTCTGCCCAACCTGTTAGTGGTGGCAGTCGGGGCATTTTGGGGACTCAACCCGGTGGCAGCCGCCGCAATCAACGGCAGTTCAGCCATCCTCGCAGAACTGAACAGCCTGCGCTCCCCGAAGCCTAACCTCTTAGAAAACGGGTTTCTTTCTCAAAGAAACCCGTTTTCTTGCAATAAATGTTAATTTTTGTTACAGGGGTCTTGAAAAATTGGCGATTGTCTGCACAAAAGAGTCGCAGTGTCAAGTGGTTCGCGCTCAAATGACATAAATAGCTATTATAGTAGCAAGAGGTTTACTGTCGATTACTCACTAAAAAAGGAAAGGAAATAACTATGATACAGCAAGTTAAATTACGTTCTCATCTGGGTGAAGACCGAATATTGCATTTAGATATTCCCGTGGAAGTTAAAGAAACTGATTTAGAGGTGACAGTAAAGTTTAAACCAGTACCAAGCTTAGATAAAACTACAACTCAGACACGCACTCATGCTGAATCGAGGCGAATTTTTGAAGAGATACATCAACACTATTCGGGGTGGATTTTTAGTGATAGTACAGATTGCTGTGAGAATACAACAGGTGGTTTATAATTGTGTTTATCTAGCTTTGGCAGTGAATAAAAGCTGTCAAGTGGTCACAGCAAATGAACGTTTTTTTAATGCGTTACAGGGAGATAGTTTAGGGTCTTATTTATTTTGGCTAGGGACTTCCAGAAATTACTCATAAACGAAAAAGGCTATTATATTAAATAAATCATCTTAATAAACATGACATCAGAAACCGCCAATTATGATGAACCCTGGAAAGAAGCATTAAGCGAGTATTTTGAAGCGTTTTTACATTCTTTGGCTAAAATCAATATCTAGAAAACGGGTTTCTTTGAGAAACCCGTTTTCTTGTAATAAATGTTAATTTTTGTGATAGCACCCTTGAAAAATTGGGGATTGTTGGGCTAAAACTGTTAGCAATAAACCTTTGCAGTTAATGTCATGACTTCTCCCCTGTTGCCGATTTTTCCTGCTGTTTACGATAGTTTGTTCGATTTTGCTCAATCTGATGGTTTTTGGGCGAATTTGACAATCGCTGTAGGTTAAGGGGGTGAGGTCATAACAATCCGTTGCCAAAACCGACTTTTCAGAATACAATAGATAAGAGTAGTCATTCATCGCTCAGATTAGTTAAGATGACATTACATGACTAATAATATTGACCATGACCGCTTATTTAAGGAGTTAATCTCCACCTTTTTTGTCGAATTTATTGAGTTATTTTTTCCTCAATTGATGGATTATTTAGATAGAAACTCGATTACTTTTTTAGACAAAGAAGTATTTACCGATGTCACGGAAGGAGAAAGACATGAAAGCGATTTAGTCGCACAGGTTAAGTTTCGAGGAAAAGAATCTTTTTTTCTGATTCATGTCGAGGCGCAGGAAAGTTCCCGCAAGTGGTTTAATCGGCGAATGTTTACTTATTTTGCTCGCTTTCATGAGAAATTTGTCTTACCGATTTATCCGATTGTAATTTTTTCTTATTCAAAGCCAAAAAGAGAAGCGATTAGTCAATATGTAGTCGATTTTACCGATTTTAAGGTATTAGAATTTAACTATCAAGTAGTGCAGTTAAATCGATTAAATTGGCGAGATTTTCTTAATCAACCGAATCCGGTTGCTTCAGCTTTGATGGCGAAGATGAACATTGCCGAGAAAGAGCGAGCCAAGGTAAAAGCGGAATGTCTGCGCTTGTTAATTACTTTAAGGTTAGATTCAGCGAGAATGCAATTAATTTCCGGATTTATTGATACATATCTCAATCTAAATTCGGTGGAAGAGATACAATTTCAAGAAGAGATTAGCACATTTAGTCAACCCGTACAGGAGGGAGTTATGCAAATTACCACCAGTTGGATGCGTCAAGGTATTGAACAAGGTATCGAACAAGGTATTGAACGCGGTATCGAACAAGGTATTGAACGGGAAAAGACATTGATTCTTCGTCAACTTAAACGCAAGTTAGGGGAGATTAATCCTTCATTGGAAACTAAAATCATGCAGTTAAGTATTGATGATGTTGAAGTATTAGGAGAAGCTTTATTCGATTTCTCTACGGTTGAAGATTTAATCAATTGGTTAAATACTTTATAATGCTTGTAATTTCGAGGGAGTTATGCAAATTACCACCAGTTGGATGCGTCAAGGTATCGAACAAGGTATTGAACAAGGTATCGAACAAGGTATTGAACGCGGTATCGAACAAGGTATTGAACGGGAAAAGACATTGATTCTTCGTCAACTTAAACGCAAGTTAGGGGAGATTAATCCTTCATTGGAAACTAAAATCATGCAGTTAAGTATTGATGATGTTGAAGTATTAGGAGAAGCTTTATTCGATTTCTCTACGGTTGAAGATTTAATCAATTGGTTAAATACTTTAACTGCCTAGGTTTGACGTTAGCGATCGCATCTTCGCCATGACAAGGGGTAAGATTGCTTCGGAGAGGGAATTTCAGTTAACAGTTAACAGTTAGAAGTGAGGTCTGCCAAAGGGAATTGACAGACCGCAAAACATAGGATAGCATTTGTATAATTCTTATCAAAATACGGAGAAAATATGACTCTAGTTATTTCCCAAGAAGTGATTAAAGCAAGTGGTTTATCAGAGGATGAACTGTTGAAGGAAATTGTTGTTATGTTATTCCAACAAGATAAGATTAGCTTAGGAAAAGCAAGTGAGTTATTAGGTATTAATCAAATCAAGTTTCAACGGATGCTTTCTGAACGAGGAATTTGTATTCACTATGATGTTGCTGAGTTTCAGCAAGATATTAAGCATTTAAAAGAGAAAGGTTGGCTATGATTATTATTAGCGATACTTCTCCTCTCAGCAGTCTTGCTCTTGTTGGTTATCTGTCAATCTTAAAAGATATTTATACTAATGTTGTTATTCCCCAAGCAGTTGCCAATGAATTAGCCAATTTAACTGAGGAAGATATCCGCATTAAAGCGATAATTTCTCTGAACTGGATACAGGTTAAACAAGCCGCTAATTTAGAACTTGTGGCTTGTTTGAGGAATGAATATAATTTAGATCTTGGCGAAGCAGAAGCAATCGCTCTTGCCTTAGAATTAAAAGCAGATGAATTGTTAATTGATGAGCGTCTTGGACGGAGGGAGGCTGTGCGTTTGGGCCTGTCAATTACGGGGGTTCTAGGAGTTCTTTTAATCGCTAAAAATAGAGGATTGATTGCTAAGGTTAAACCGATAATGGAGTCTCTAATTAGCCAAGCAAATTTTCGCATCAGTCATCAACTTTATGAGGAGGTTTTGCAAACTGCAAATGAATTAGATTAAGTTGTGAGGGGGGAATTGAGAGACAATATTCAGAAAAACTAATGATTTAGAAATACAGTTTTCCCGATCAATGTTAATCTCTGTCACAGGGGTCTTGAAAAATTGGCCATTGTTATGCTAAAACTGTTAGGAATAAACCTCTGCTGTTAATGTCATGACTTCTTCACTGTTGCCCCTCCTTCCTGCTGTTGACGATATTTTGTTCGATTTCGCTCAATCTGATGGTTTTTGGGCGAATTTGGTCACCGCTTTTGGCACAAGTTATGATGTGGTTAAGGCGACGCAATTACGACAACAGTGGCAAAGCCGAAATTTTAGTCAACTTCCCCCAATTGAGGTACTTAGTGATGAGGTTTTGGGGACGGCAAATGGTGCATATTCCAGCAGTACCAATAAGATTTATCTATCAGCATCTTTTTTAAATACGGCCTCGTCAGCATCGATAGTTAATGTAATTTTAGAAGAAATTGGGCATTATGTGGATGCTCAAATTAATCAGACAGATAGCGCGGGAGATGAGGGGGCAATTTTTGCGGAGTTGGTGCAGGGAAATAGTCTGGATGTGGCAACCTTAGACGCTTTACGAGCAGAGAATGACCAGACAACAATTATAGTAAATGGGGAAATTATTCAAGTAGAACAGGCGGATTTTACAGGAACGCCAGGGAATGATAATATTACGGGAACTTCTGGGGATGATAGGATTTATGGGTTGGGAGGTAATGATACCCTGAATGCTGGTGATGGAGCAGATTTCCTAGAAGGAGGAGATGGAGATGATCTTTTGTCTGGAGGTTCAGGTAATGACGGTGATTCATACTGGGTGAATAGTTATGGTCTTTATGGTGGTGATGGCAATGACACCTTAGATGGGGGTACAGGAGATGATTATCTCGATCCCGGAGAAGGTAACGATACTATTAACGGTGGTTCAGGTATCGATACCATGTTATTAAACTATGGTAGCCAAACTGCTCCTATTACCATCACCTATACTAATAGCACAAACGGCACATCTTCAGTTGGCGATAGTTTTCAATCTATTGAAATCATTAAGCTTACCAGTGGTAGTGGTAATGATGTTCTTAACCTCAGCGCTCTCAGTGGTAATGGCAGTGCTATTAATGGCAGTAGTGGCAATGACTCAATTATCTCTGGCGTTGGCCATGATATTTTAGATGGTAGTGATGGCAATGATACTTTAAATGGCAACGATGGAGAGGATGCTCTTGTTGGTGGAGATGGCGATGATGTGTTGTTGGGAGGAGCAGGAAATGAAAAATATTGGAATTATTACTTCAACACCGGAATTTATGGGGGTAATGGGAATGATAGCTTAGACGGGGGTTCAGGAGATGATTATCTCGATCCCGGAGAAGGTAACGATACTATTAACGGTGGTTCAGGTATCGATACCATGTTATTAAACTATGGTAGCCAAACTGCTCCTATTACCATCACCTATACTAATAGCACAAACGGCACATCTTCAGTTGGCGATAGTTTTCAATCTATTGAAATTATTAATCTTACCAGTGGTAGTGGCAATGATGTTCTTAACCTCAGCGCTCTCAGTGGTGATGGCAGTATAATTAATGGCAGTAGTGGCAATGACTCAATTATCTCCGGCGTTGGCCGTGATATTTTAGATGGTAGTGATGGCAATGATACTTTAAATGGCAACGATGGACAAGATCGTCTTGTTGGTGGAGATGGCGATGATGTGTTGTTGGGAGGAGCAGGAAATGATCAAGATTCGTTTATAGTTGACATATGGCCAAATTATCCATACTCTTCTCTATTTTATGCTGGAATTTATGGGGGTAATGGGAATGATAGCTTAGACGGGGGTTCAGGAGATGATTATCTCGATCCTGGAGAAGGTAACGATACTATTAACGGTGGTTCAGGTATCGATTCCATGTTATTAAACTATGGTAGCCAAACTGCTCCTATTACCATCACCTATACTAATAGCACAAACGGCACATCTTCAGTTGGCGATAGTTTTCAATCTATTGAAATTATTAATCTTACCAGTGGTAGTGGTAATGATGTTCTTAACCTCAGCGCTCTCAGTGGTGATGCCAGTATAATTAATGGCGGTGGTGGCAATGACTCAATTATCTCCGGCATTGGTTGGCGTGATATTTTAGATGGTAGTGATGGCAATGATACTTTAAATGGCAACGATGGACAAGACCGTCTTGTTGGTGGAGACGGTGATGATGTGTTGTTGGGGGGAGCAGGAAATGAGCAAGCTCAGTATGGATTCGACGGTGGAATTTATGGGGGTAATGGTAATGACACCCTACAAGGAACCAATAACGGTATAGGAGAACAAGATTATTTAGTAGGAGGAACAGGAAACGATCGCTTTATTCTTGCAGATACGACAAAGACCTTCTATGATGACGGTAATAGCACCCTTCCGGGTGATTACGACTACGCAACAATTGCCGACTTTAACACCACTGATGACACAATTCAACTACGGGGTTCAAGTGGTGACTATCTGTTATGGGTTTCTGGTTCTAATACTAATCTCTACATCAACAAACCAGGCAGCGAACCAGATGAACTTATTGCGGTTATCAACAATCAAACAGCATTAAGTCTAACTGCTAGTTATTTTAGCTATGTTTCTAGTCCGACTCTTCCCAGTATTACTCTTGCAGTTTCTCCCGCAAGTGTGACAGAAGATGGGACAACTAATCTGGTTTATACCTTCACTCGTAGCGGAGTAACAACTAATCCTTTAACGGTTAATTACACCCTCGGAGGGACAGCGACTTTAAATACCGATTACACTCGTACAGGGACTAACAATACAGTCACCTTTGTTGCTGGTTCATCCACTGCTACCGTAACAGTTGACCCCACTGCTGACACAATAGTAGAAAGTAACGAAACTGTTATTTTAACCCTTGCTGCGGGGACAGGTTATACGATAGGTACTCCCAACGCAGCCACGGGAACAATTAATAATGATGATACCAGTGTCACCTCGCAACTCTCCATCAATGACATCACCGTAGTGGAAGGTAAAGATAATAATGCCATCCTCACCGTCACAGTTGATAACCCCAACCCACAACCAATTACCTTCAACTATACCACTGCACCGATTAATGCTACCGCCAATGTAGATTACACTAGCAAAACCGGAACTATCACCATTGCACCTAATACTGCCACCGCTACTATTAGCATTCCCATCCTCAATGATAACCTCAATGAACCTGATGAAGCTTTTACAGTAACCCTGTCAAATCCCGTTAATGCTACCATCAATCCCGAAGGAGGAATAGGAGAAGTTATCATTACTGATACTTGGCAAAGCACTCTCACTCGCACCCTACCCAACAATGTCGAAAACCTCAGACTAATTGGCACTAATAATATTAATGGTACAGGTAACGCTGGTGACAATAATATCACCGGAAATAGTGGCAATAATCAAATCAATGGAGGTGCGGGAATTGATACTTTAACCGGTGGTAATGGTGCAGATACTTTCATCTTCCAATTTGGCCAATCTACCATATCAACAAGCGATCGTATCACAGATTTTGCCATCAATAGTGATAAAATAGACTTATTAACTCAAACTGGAAACGCCATGAGTGCGCCTAGTAGTTTCAGTCGTGCTGCTGATAGCACTGTCACCACTTTAGACAATTTAATCAATCAGGTATTTACTGATGCTAATGGAGCGATTACAGGTAATCAAGGATTAGGGGTTAATAGTGCCGCCTTAGTGCAGGTAACAACCGGTGCAATAGCTGGAACTTACCTCGTTATTAATGATAGCACGGCTGGCTTCCAATCCAGCAATGATTTATTAATAAATATCACCGGATTTACTGGTGCTTTGCCAGCTTTAGGGAGCATTCCAGTGGGTAATTTCTTTATCTAAGTTTCTAAGCTCTCCTTCTAAGTCACCTAGAAAACGGGTTTCTTCAAGAAACTATTTAGAAACCCGTTTTCTGGACTTTAAAACAAAAAAACGTTTCGCTGACAAACTCTATAAAGAACGTAGGTTGGTTTGAAGCATGAAACCCAACGCCTGCTCATGTTAAGCTTTTCACTACTACTTATAGTTAATCATGTATTTCTGGCAATTTCGTGTTTATCAGCGTCCTTTGCTGCATCCCCTACAAACCCATCACGGACTCTGGGAAATTAGGGAAGGAATTATTATTCGCTTAGAAGCGGAAGATGGACGTATAGGATGGGGAGAAATTGCTCCTTTACCTGAATTTGGTTCAGAAACATTATCGGCCGCAATATTATTCTGTCAAAGTCTCGAAAATCCCCTATCAATAAATTCAATTTTTTCTATTCCTGAACAATTTCCTGCTTGTCAATTTGCCTTTGAATCAGCTTTAGAAGATTTAAGTATAGAAAATCAATCAAGAGAATTAGAACCGAGAAATTATAGTTATTTATTGCCCACTGGTACGGCAGTATTTCCCTGTCTGGATGATATTTTAGCCACTAATCAAACTAATACTTATAAATGGAAAATTGCAGTTAATTCTCTCAAGCAGGAGTTAACCTTATTTGAAAAATTAATTGACCGATTACCCAGGGGAATTAAATTGCGTTTAGATGCCAATGGGGGATTAAGTATTGCTGAGAGTAAAATCTGGTTAAAAATTGCCGATGAATGTCAAATAATTGAATTTATCGAACAACCTTTACCCCCATCTCAATTAGAGGAAATGTTGCAATTAAGTCAAGATTTTACCACGGAGATTGCCTTAGATGAATCGGTGGCCAATCTTCGACAAATAGAGGAATGTTATCAACGGAGATGGCGAGGAATTTTTGTGATTAAACCTGCTATTACCGGTTCAATCCAAGGGTTAAGAAATCTCTGGAAAAAATATCCCTTAGATTTAGTATTTTCCTCCGTTTTAGAAACTAATATCGGCAGAAAAGCTGCTTTACGTCTAGCACAAGAATACCCCAGCAAGGAGCGAGCTTTAGGTTTTGGTGTGCAACAATGGTTTAATAATAGTGACCCCGATTGGTTAGAAAAACTGTGGACGACATCAGCAAACAATTAGCATATCTCAGTCAAAAAGATTGGTTATATGGATACAATAGTCAGAAATTTTATCAATTATATCAGTCCTATTCTCAGAAATTTATCGCCGCAGATAATCCTCGATTAACTATACTGCTTGCTGAAGGCAATCCCCTTAAATTTCTAGCGATATTCTTGGCTGCCGTCAGGTCAAAAAGTTGCCTATTTTTAGCTAATCCTGACTGGAAAACTAACGAATGGGAACAGGTTTTCTCTCTGGTGCAACCCGATTATATTTTTGGCGAAAATATCAAGGTTTTTAACTATAATTCTTCTCCTGTCAATCCTTTGACTAATTCTCTGATGATACCCACGGGAGGAACCTCGGGAAAAATTCGCTTTGCTATCCATAACTGGTTAACTTTAACTGCTTCTGTTAAAGGTTTCTCTGAATATTTTCAAGTCAAGCAGGTTAACTGTTTTTGCCTACTGCCTTTATATCATGTTAGTGGTTTAATGCAGTTTCTGAGAAGTTTTTTAACGGGGGGAGATTTTGCTGTTATTCCTTACCATAAAATCAAACAAAAGCGTGTAAATAATCTCAATCTTCAAGATTATTTTATCTCTTTAGTCCCCACTCAATTACAATTCTTTCTAGAAAATGATCCTCGTTGGTTAGCCAATTTTAAAACAGTTTTACTAGGAGGTTCTCCTGCATGGCCATCTTTACTAGAAAAAGCTAGAGAATATAATATTTCTCTGTCTCCCACCTATGGAATGACGGAAACTGCCTCACAAATTGTCACCCTTAAACCAGAAGATTTTCGACAAGGAAATAATAGTAGTGGACAGCTATTACCCCATGCTCAGATAAAAATTAATCCCGATAACCAGAAAATTATTATTGAAGCAAAATCTTTATTTTTAGGTTATTATCCCCATCTTAATCAAGCAAGCTACTTCGAGACCGATGACTTAGGTTACTTGGATGAAAGTAGTTATTTATATATTATTGGTCGGGATAGTCAAAAAATAATTACCGGAGGAGAAAATGTTTATCCTTTTGAGGTAGAAACTGCCATTAGACAAACTGATTTAGTTAAAGATGTGGTGGTTTTGGGATTGCCAGATGTCAAATGGGGACAGGTAATTGTCGCTTTTTATGTCCCCGTTAACTCTCAGATATGCCAGACAATTATTCAATCCCAGATTAAGGATAAATTAGTCAATTATAAACTGCCGAAACATTGGATAAAATTACCAGAGATACCAAAAAGTCCCCAGGGTAAGATTAATCGAACCAATTTAATTAAATTAGCTGAAACTTGTTTTGACACCGAGTCAAACCCCGGACGATAATTATAGCAGTTATCTTAATGGTGAGTTATGAGGGTTTCCTAAATTAGCGTCATTTTACCAGCCAAAAGCCAAGGGATTTACTAGGTATATGGCGACAAAATCGCCATTTTTTGCCGAGGAATTGCTGGTAATGGCAATCTCTGGCTCATTTTATTAATGAATGTTAAAAGTTGATAGCTATCTTGCTAAAGATTGACCGCTCAGGCAATAATGGGAAGGTTTATCATCCCCATTAAAGTAAAGAATGCTCAACGCTTTTATTTGGCTACCGATTATAGGGGCGATACTGATTGCCTACACGCCTCTAGAGGCGAAAAAAGTGCGAGGATTAGCTCTAACTCTTGCTGTCGTTCTCTTACTGCTTAATATTCTCCTTGGCTGGCAATTTGACCCTAGTAACCCGCAAATGCAGTTCACGGTTAACCTGCCTTGGATTAATTTCCTCGGTTTCAATTATGCCCTCGGTGTTGATGGATTGTCATTCTCATTACTTTTTCTTAACAGCATCTTGACAATAATTGCTCTTTATGCCAGTGGCACAGAGGTTAACCGACCGAAATTTTACTATTCTCTGCTCTTGTTACTCAATGCCGGAGTAGCGGGGGCCTTTCTAGCGCAGGATTTACTGTTATTTTTCCTATTTTACGAATTAGAAATCGTCCCGCTTTACTTTCTCATTGCCATTTGGGGGGGTCAAAGACGCGGTTATGCGGGCATGAAATTTTTATTGTACACGGCAATTTCCGGCTTTTTAGTGCTAATCTCTTTCCTTGGCTTAGTTTGGCTAACCGGTGCTGATAATTTCGCCTATAATCCCCTTTTATCGAATAATTTAGACGTTAAAACCCAATTACTGCTCCTCATCCCCCTTCTGATTGGATTAGCCATCAAAATCCCGATTTTTCCCTTTCATACTTGGCTACCGGATGCCCACGTCGAAGCATCTACCCCCGTTTCTGTGCTTTTAGCGGGAATATTACTCAAATTAGGAACCTATGGACTGCTGCGCTTTGGAGTCGGTTTATTCCTCGATGCTTGGGTGACTCTCGCCCCTTGGTTAGCAACAATAGCAGCTATCAGCGCCCTCTACGGGGCCAGTTGCGCTATTGCCCAAAAGGATATGAAAAAAGTAGTCGCCTATTCTTCCATTTCCCACATGGCCTATATTTTACTAGCGGCGGCGGCCACCACCAGATTAAGCATCACCGCGGCGATTTTGCAGATGATTAGTCACGGTTTAATTTCCGCTTTGTTATTTTTGTTGGTGGGAGTAGTGTATAAAAAAACCGGCAGTCGGGATGTGGATTATCTACGCGGTTTATTAAATCCAGAAAGAGGTTTACCAATCACGGGAATGTTAATGATTTTAGCGGCTATGGCCAGCGCCGGCATCCCCGGAATGGTGGGATTTATCGCCGAATTTTTGGTCTTTCGTGGCAGTTTCCCGATTTTTCCGATACAAACGCTCTTATGTTTGGTCGCTAGTGGTTTAACCGCAGTATATTTTCTCCTGATGATTAATCGGGTTTTCTTTGGTCGTTTAACCCCTGAATTATCGCGCATTCCTCGCAGTACCTGGCCCGAAAGATTTCCCGAAATTGCTTTGGCTTTATTTATTATTGTTTTGGGATTACAACCGAGTTGGATGATTCACTGGACTGAAAACCAAGCATCAATGTTATTAACTGGCACGGCAATCAGTCAAAGGCAATCATAGAAAGCTTTTTCGGAATTGTTAAAACCTAGACCGAAACTAACTTGTGGATAGGAGCCGAAACGTCAAAAATTTTTGGCTTTGCGGAGGGAATTAACCGTTAAAACCACCTGTTCCCCCACCAGTTCAATTTCTTCTAAAGTGTTAAAACGACTCAACCCGAAGCGCAGGGAAGCATAGGCGAGAGATTCGGGGCGACCCAAGGCAGTTAAAACGTGAGAGGGGGCGGTATGGCTAGAAGAACAGGCAGAACCGGAGGAAAGCGCCACTATTGGCTGTAATCCTAACAATAACGCCGCACCGTCCACCCCTTCAATACTAATATTTAAATTTCCCGCTAATCTTTGGCTAGGATGACCATTGAGATAAATTCTGTCTAATTGACTGATAATCTCCCATAAACGGGCTTTTAACTGATTTAAGTAGCTGGTATCTTCTTCAATCGCTTTGATGCCCAATTCTACTGCCTTGGCAAAACCGACAATTTGCGGTGTAAATATTGTACCCGATCGCAGTCCTTTTTCCTGGCCTCCCCCTTGAATTTGAGCGGCCAGACGAACTCTGGGGTTTCGGCGCCGGACGTACAGCGCACCGATTCCCTTTGGTCCGTGGACTTTGTGGGCAGTTAAGGACATCAAATCTATATTCATTTCCTCCACATCTAGGGGAATTTTGCCGATTGCTTGGGCTGCATCCGTATGAAAAAGCACCTGATACCGGCGACAAATCGCCCCAATTGCCGCTAAAGGTTGAATCACCCCAATCTCGTTGTTAGCAGCCATAATTGACAGCAAAATCGTGTCAGGACGCAAGGATTTTTCTAGTAGTTCCAAGTCAATTAGGCCATCAGCACCGACGGGTAAAATTGTCACCTCAAAACCTAATTTTTCCAGATAATGACAGGGATCTAAAACGGCCCGATGTTCTGTCATCACCGTAACTATATGCCTTCCCTTGGCGAAATAAGCTTCGGCAACCCCTTTGATAGCGAGGTTATTGGCCTCTGTTGCTCCACTGGTAAAAATAATTTCTTCGGGACTACTATTAATAGCAGCGGCGATTGTTTCTCTTGCCTGTTTAACCGCAGCCTCGGCTGTCCAACCATAGACATGATTAATACTACTGGCATTACCAAAGTGTTCGGTAAAATAGGGTAACATCGCCGCCAGAACCTGCGGATCCATCGGTGTCGTGGCGTGGCAATCTAGATAAATCGGCTTTTGAGACATATTTTTCCCTTGGGGGGATTTGGGAAGGAGATATCCTCTGTTTTAAGAGAATCTCTGAAAGTGCATTGCTAATCTATGTTAACAAAAAAGTATCGGATAGCAGTCAACAGCTGACGACTCAGACCAGAACTTTAAGATTTAATAATGAGAGCGCAATCGCTCCCTGAGAGCAGTTACAATTCCCCTATTCCAATGTTGTTCAGCAACCCAACAGGATTAATAACACATATTTTCTGGCTCAATCATGGCTAAAAAATCGAAGGCATTTAGTGAACTGCTCAGGCTGCAGAAAATGTCCCAAGGATCCGAAAAACCCTTGAAAAGCTTTGAGAAGAAATTAAGAGAAAAGTCCTTGCCTTTCAAGGAAATTGTCGTCTCTCCTTCTGGGGAAGTCACAATGTCGGAAGTTCTGGAGGATTTTATCGAGCCTTACCGCGAATCCAATGAAACGAAGGGATCTATGCGAACACTGCTGACCATAGGGATAATCGCTTGGAATCTGGCGTTGTCCCCCGAATCAAAGCGGCAAGAGATGATAGACCGAGTTTTTAATAAAGACCTTCTTAAAGGAGATAAAAGGCTCAAGGCGGATATTCAAGGGCTAATCGAGGAGCTAATCGCTAGGAAAACCCGTTATTTCTCGGAAAACAAGCGGATGATTGTGGATTTTGAGTTAAAAGAGCTAGGAAGCGAGTATCATCTCTCGGTTGCCTCCAGCTTGTCGCCCGAATTTTCCGAGTCAGAGTTTGCCTTCAAAGTCGGCGACTCGGTCATCGTCAAACAGGGTGTACTTGACCCAGATTTGGGGACTGACATCGGTGGTTGGCAAGGAAGAATTGTGATAATTGAGCGGCAGAGCAATCTCATCGGCATTGAATGGGATAGCATCACCCTGAAAAACATCCCCAGTTCGGTGATTGACCAGTGTGAACTGGAAAACCTAGACTGGGCCCAAATGTACCTCTCCTCAACGGATGTGGAATTAACCCAACCTCGAGATACAGAAGAAGATGTGGCCGCCATCATTGAGCAAATTCAGTCTAACATCGTTGAAGCTATTTAGCAGAAAAGAGAAAGGCGATTCCGGCGGTTGGCCGACCTTGACCCTGAGGAGAAAATGGCGGCTTTAGACGCTTGGAAAAAAAACACTTGATTCATTACCCTATTGAACATCGAGCAGCGATTTAGAGGAGAGAAATTTGAGATGGATGATTCCCAAAAATATGAGGCTGACTGTCAAAGGATAAGAAAAGTCAATCATGAATTACTAAAGGATTTTGAGAGTTGGCTAGAATCATCAGGTTTGTCGGAAAAAACCATTAATAATCATGTTTCAAATATAGATTTTTATATCAACGAATATTTACTCTATGAGGATGCAGTAGAAGCTAAAGACGGGGTAGATATGGTCGGTGACTTTTTGGGTTATTGGTTTATCAAAAAGGCCCTGTGGGCCAGTCAATCAAGTCTCAAGGCTAACGCAGGTAGTCTGAAAAAGTTCTACACTTTCTTACTGGAAAAAGGCCTAATAGATAAAAATGATTTGCGAGAACTTAAAGAAACCATCAAGGAAGAACTGAGTGAATGGCTGGAAACCCTAGAGTGATACGATGACCCATTGACTGAAGATATGTCGGATGTTTGGTAATCTTAACCAAGTGGCAATCCCCCACCCTCTGGCTGGGCAGCTATAATATCATTGTCAGGACACAATAAGAGCGAGACAATGGAAACATTAGAATTAGAAAGCTGCCAGTCGATTCTTAAAGCTGGTCAAACGACCACCGAAAGAGCGTTAGAATTGTTTGACGCTCTCGAACCCGTGAGTTTAGACTTTATGCTCGGTCTTTGGCAAGGTTCTGGACTTCAGACAAATCACCCCATGGATGGTTTATTAGAAGCATCTAATTGGTATGGTAAAGAATTTGTCGATACTGAGAATGTCCACCCCCTGTTATTTTTAGATGGTCAGGGAAAAATTTTTAAGGTGGCACCTAATCCCACGGCCATGAACTGGATTTTGAAGCTGCCGATACTGAAAAATAATTCTCTGAAACCTTTGCTGATGCTGACCAACTCCTTGCTAAAAACAGAGACAAGTCAGGCTAGACTGCGAATGATGGAATATCGGGGCAAAGTCAGCGCCACGATGATTTATGATTATTTGCCGATTAATGACTCTTTTCGGAAAGTAGATGATAATACGGTGCTGGGAATTATGGATTTTAAAAACTTTCCCCAGCCTTTCTTTTTTGTTCTCAAGCGATGTCAAAAACATTTTAATTCTTGAGGTTCGATTTGAAATTGTTCGCGCTCGTCCAGTTGCCAAGCTTGTAAATCGATCGCTCGCCCTGAAACTACGGAGACAATTAAATAAGTATATCCTGACCAGGCTAATTGGCGATCAATTTCCGAGGGAATGGCGGCATGATCGGGATGGGAATGATAGACACCGATAATTTCTAGCTGGTTTTCCCGGGCCGATTTTTGAGCTTGTAAAAGCACTTCTGGGGCAATACTAAAGCGGTTTTTTCTATTGCCTGACCAGTTATTTTCTGTTGCTTGTATGCTGATAACTTCGGCTGCTGTCTCGGTAATTTTTCCTAGGAGTAACCCACAACATTCTTCGGGATAGGTGGATTCTGCGTGGGTGAAAATAGACTGGTAAATTTTTTCTGTAATCAGGATCATAGGATGGAGTAAACAAGTCGCAAATGCTATGGACAACAGGGTAAGCGCATCTCAATTTTGGCCTACCATTTTTTTGCTTCTAGCTGGCTATTTTGTCACCCGCCAACTGAGTTTAAGATTAACCCAAAAGTTCCAAACCGTGACGATAGCGATGGCGATGAAGTTAGCTAGATAGCGATTGATTCCTAAACCATTAAAGAGAAGGTTGAGCAGCAAGACGTTTAAAATTAAACCGGCTAAACAGATCAAATTGAACTTGAAAAATCTTTTCCAGCGTTTATTCCAACCCCGTTGACGAGCGGATAAATCGCCAAAAGTCCAGCGATCATTCCAGATAAAATTATTAATAATTGCTAATTCAGCGGCGATGATTTTACTGCGGGTTAATCCCCAACCCAAAGCGGCGGGATCACTGAGAAGATAGAGAAAGGCCATATCGACAAAAACCCCGGTTAATCCCACTAAACCGAAGCGAATAAATCTATCTAAAGGTAGATTGACAATTGCATCTAAAAACCTTAATGGCCTTTGAGAGCGCAAACGCAGCAGATGGAAGATATATTCTAGCCATTGTTTCCAAGTTACCTTACTTTCCCCCTCTAGCCGCTCTTGGAAGACATAACCCACTTCTCCGATGGTTTTGATGCGACCTTTGCCGATGACTTCTAGTAAAATTTTGTAACCGGTGGGATTGAGAATCGGACCGGCGATCGCTTGACGGCGGACCATAAAGTAACCGCTCATGGGATCGGAGACGCGACCGACCACCTCTGGCAGTAGAATTAAACCAAGGATTTGAGCGCCGCGAGAGAGAAATCGTCGCAGCAGACTCCACTCGCTCACTCCTCCTCCTTCGACGTGACGACTAGCAAGAGCTAAATCGGCTCCTTTTTCGATAGTTTCGAGGAGATTATAGAGAATTTCGGGGGGATGTTGCAGATCTCCATCGATTACTCCTAGTATCTCACCCCTTGACCCTTGCCAACCCCGCACCACTGCCGACGCTAATCCTTTTTCTCCCTGACGACGCATCACCCGCAGTTGCGGGTAATCCTGGGTTAATTTGCTGGCTAATTCCCAAGTGCGATCGGGACTGTCATCATCGACGATAATTAGTTCATACTGATCGGGAATTTTTCGATCGAGTAATTGACTGAGATTCTCGACTAGGGGAATAACGTTATCTCGCTCGTTATAAGTGGGAATAACTAGAGATAATTTGAGTAATTGCGGCGAATCTCTGAGAATATAACTATTATTGCTGGTAATTTCTTCAATTTGCTCTAAAAAAGGAATTTGCAAAGAGCCGACGGGGGTGGTTAAAAAGGGATAGGGTGGAGAGTTGGTCACTCGCTTACACTCACAGACTAAAACAGGTTTAGAGACGCACAATTTACCGGCAAAGTTGTTGAAACCAGAATTTTGAGCTAACTACTGGCGATGCGGAATCCTAATACACTATAGCGATTATCCGGACCAAATTGGCCTCGACTAGCGGAGCGACATTCCCTCAATTCTGTCCCCCAACCACCTCCACGCAGGATGCGATAACGATTGCCGGTGCTATTAGGATCGGCCGGCCATACTTGGTCATCGCTGGGAGCATTTTTATAGTTGCGATGCCAAGGATCGGCACACCATTCGTATAAACTGCCATGTAAATCGTATAATCCGAAGGCATTTGGGGGAAAACTGCCTACAGGGGTGGTTTTAGCTCGAAATTCGCTCTCTCTTTCCACTGCATAGGGAAATTTAATGGCATAGTAGTTAGCGAATTCACTGGTAAGGGTGGCACCAAAGTAGAAGGGTGTGGTAGTGCCGGCACGACAAGCATATTCCCATTGTGCCTCGCTTGGGAGTCGATAGTTTCTGCCGGTGGCCCTGGAAAGTCGATCGCAAAACTCGATCGCATCATACCAAGAGATGCTATCGACGGGTAAGTTATCCCCTTGGAAGTGGGAGGGATTGGGGTTTAAATCGCGGTTAATTTTGGGCAGATTAGCGACAATTTGCCATTGTTTTTGGGTTATCGGGTATTTACTCAGGTAGAAACTGTTCACCTTGACTAAGCGCTGGGGTTTATCACTACCGGTAAAGTCTCCTTTTTCTCCGTCCGGTGTCCCCATGATAAAAGTGCCAGCAGGGATAGCAATCATCTCTAATCCCGCAAGGGTTTCGCTGTAGTATTCGGCACTGCGGGAATTGCGCTCGATCACGAAACCGCTAGGATCGAGAGTGACGGTTTCAAAGGAAAAGCTTTGTCGGGGGGGAAAAGAGGAATTTTGGGGGGGTTGCGGGGGTATGATTGCTGTAGCGGTGGAGGGGGAAAAAATATTTTTTCTATCTAGAATCGCTGCCAGTCCGACTCCTGCACCGATCAGACTGATCCACTGGCCAAATTTACGTCTGTTTACTTTAATCATCCCGATTTTTCTGTCATTATCACCCCATCCATTATACCATGAAATTCTGACTCTTATTTAGTCACTGCCACCTATCCTTAATAATCGATGCCCAGCTTTTTGACTGTCCATAAACATTGGTTGATTGCAGCAATTATCACCTGCTTAGGTGCTTTTTTGCGAATCTATAATTATGATTCTTTGCCTCCAGATAATTGGACTGCTGACGAATATGCTTTTGCTTGGAGTGGCATGAGTTTATTACAAACGGGTATCCCCACCAGTTGGTCATGGTTGAGTCCCACGGATAATTTTCCTACGGTGGTTTGGGAAGCGAAAAATATCCGTTATCGTTTGGTGACTCCCTGGTTTGATCATCCTCCTTTATTTGGTTTATTGGTGGGTTTATTTGCTCTTTTAGGAGGAGCAAAGACTTTTTTTGATTGCAGTTTAACTATTATTAGAGTTCCTTCTTTATTCTTAGGTATTGCTGCGATAGTTTTGGTCTATTTACTGGCTCTCAAGTTGAGTAATCTATCGATCGCTATAATCGCTAGTTTAATTTATGCTACCAATCCCAATACAGTTTTCCTCTCTCGGTTAGCTATTAGTGAAAATTTAATCATTGTTTTGTGCTTATTGGTTGTCTTACTGTATTGGCAATACTATCAAACTAAGCAGAAAAAATATCTCTACATCGCCGCTTGTTTAGCTGGTTTAGCCTGTTTAGTCAAAGTAACTGCTATTTATTTAGTAGTATTATTAATTGTCCTCTTGATTTACGAAAAACAAGGACGAGAGGCCATTTATGTGACTGCGATCGGTGCTTTCTTTTTCTCTCTCTATTTTCTCTACGGTGCTATCTATGACTACGATTTCTTTCGGAAGATATTTCAAGAACAATCCCTGCGCTTCGAGGACTTTAACTTTGTCAAATATCTAACCACTCCCACGGTATTTTTCGAGGATGGTTGGCTAATTTTTAGCTGGTTAACCCTCTTACCCTTTCTCCGAAAGAATCCCGCTAGTCCTCAAGTTAGATTACTCGCTTTACCAGTAATCCTCTACACCTTAATTTTAGTTGCCACGGGAGCGCAAAGTCACTTCTTTACTTGGTATATGATTCCTTTTTATCCGTTTATGTTTATTATTCTAGGCATCTTTCTTGATGATTTTCGCCAAGAAACGGACGGATTAACTGCCTCAATTATTTTTATCTTTCTGGGAGTTTGGTCGATTCATCTCAATCTGACAGCCTGGATTTTAGCCTCTCCCTACGGTCGCTATTATTTTATGATCGGTACGGCGGCAATTCTGGGAGTATTCTATCTCAAGGATATCTTTGGTCTCTTTAAAAAATTCTGGATCGATCGCTTTACTTTTCTGCTCTTCTTGGCCCTGCTGGCAGCTAATATCAATGTGGTGTTAACCTATAAGTTTTCTGGTTAAAACTTAGCAAGAAAGGAACCCGAAAAGGGATAAATTGGCCCGGGAATCGAGAGTAAACTTAACCCGGATCGCTGACTTGAAAGAGGGTGTGGGGTGTGGGGTGTAGGAAAGGAAACCTCTTTCATCTGTGGGGGTGAAAATTTTTTCATCGGGACTGACTCAGGAATAACTTATTCTTGGCCAGTTCCAGCCAATGTTAAATTTATTAATAGACTGTACTGCATTTAAACTGCGTATTGAGAATTTTAGTACAAATGCTCAAACTCCTTTTCCCCGCTCATAGACAGTCTTAACGAGTAATTTAGATAGTTAACAGTATAGACTCTTTAACCGATTGTCCCCTAACCTTTGCACTGAACTGATAAATGTCGATCGATTTTCGCAATCTTAATACACTTTGGGGTTCTATTTTAGTCGAAACATTGGCCCGTTTGGGATTGAAGATAGGGGTGGTTTCTCCCGGATCGCGATCGACTCCTTTAACGGTAGCCTTGGCAAGACATCCTCAGATTGAAGCTATTCCCATCTTAGACGAGCGCTCGGCCGCTTTTTTTGCCCTGGGATTAGCCAAACAATTATATCAACCGGTGGTTTTAGTCTGCACTTCCGGCACTGCCACGGCTAATTTTTATCCCGCAGTCATTGAAGCAAAAGAAAGTCATGTCCCTTTATTAATTCTAACCGCCGATCGCCCCCCAGAATTGCGTCATGCTCATGCCGGTCAGACTATCGATCAAGTCAAACTCTACGGTAATTATCCCAACTGGCAAGCGGAAATTAGCTGTCCTAGTGCCAATATCGAGCGTTTACGCTATCTCCGTCAAACTATCATCCATGGGTGGTTGCGCTGTCTCGATCCTGTCCCCGGAGTGGTGCATCTGAACTTACCATTTCGGGATCCCCTCGCACCAACTCCCGATCTAGAAATTAACAATTTAGAGGCTAATTTTGACCAAGAGGCTTTTTTTAGCCATATATCTCGGCAAAATATCCCCATTAACCACTCAATTCTCGAAATTCCTTCTTTACCCTCCAAAGGAATTATCATCGCGGGATTAGCTTCCCCGCAAAACCCTGAAAGTTACTGTCAGGCGATCGCTAATTTAGCCCGATCGCAACAATATCCCGTCTTAGCAGAAGCTTTATCTCCTCTGCGAAACTATGCAGGGTTAAATCCCCATCTGA
The DNA here is from genome assembly GCF_050500235.1 of Microcystis protocystis FBCC-A270. Classification (NCBI taxonomy): domain Bacteria; kingdom Bacillati; phylum Cyanobacteriota; class Cyanophyceae; order Chroococcales; family Microcystaceae; genus Microcystis; species Microcystis protocystis. The sequence continues at coordinate 1,576,681 of NZ_CP191407.1, read as the reverse complement.
TCACTACCTATGATTTATTATTGCGGAATGCTGCCATTAAAACCCAATTAACCCCCGATGTTGTCCTGCAAATTGGGGAATTACCCACCAGCAAAGAATTACGGATCTGGTTAGAAGAAATCGACTGTCCGCGCTGGATTATCGATCCCCATCCCGATAATTACGATCCTCTACAGGGAAAAACCGGACATCTCAGGGGAAATATCGAGCAATTAGGGCATCTATTCCCAGAAAAACCCGATAATAACCGAGAATATCGAGAATTATGGCAAAAATTCGACCAGCAAGCTAGATTTAAAATTGATCGCCTTTTGGCAGCAGAAACTAAACTGATTGAAGGAAAAATCCCCTGGCTGCTCTCCCAATACCTCCCCCCCCGCACCCCGATCTTTATCTCCAATAGTATGCCTGTTCGCTATGCCGAATTTTTTAACCCGCCTAGCGATCGCAAAATTCGTCCCTATTTTAATCGCGGGGCCAATGGCATCGACGGCAACCTATCCACTGCGATGGGAATAGCTTATAAAAATGTCCCTAGTCTGCTATTAACGGGAGATTTAGCCCTATTACACGACACAAATGGTTTTTTAATCAAAAAATATTTTGTTGGCTCCTTGACCATAATTTTAATCAATAACAAGGGGGGAGGCATTTTCCAGATGTTGCCGATCGCCAAATTTGACCCTCCCTTTGAAGAATTTTTTGCCACTCCCCAAAATATTGACTTTTGCCAACTCTGTCACACCTACGGTATTGATTACCATTTAATCAGTGATTGGACTGATTTTCAGCAAAAAATCGCAGTTTTACCGGAATCAGGCATAAGATTACTAGAAATATCCTGCGATCGAGCTTTTAATACCCAATGGTTCCTCAGTAATTATGTGTAGGGTGTAGGGTGTGGGGTGTGGGGTGTGGGGAAGTGGGGAGAATAAAGCTGCCTATTGCAAGAGTGCCTATTGCCTATCCTGATAGGTAGCATATACTCAACGGATTTAGTATTAATTCCCTTTTTCGAGAAAGTGAATACAATGGGTGGAAAGCGCGTTAAAAAGGTCCGATGAATCGACAAAGACGGCAAAAATCAAGACAATTTTCTCCCCCCAGATATTCTATCTTTCCCCCGGAGCAATGGCGATGGGGAGTGACTTCTTTGGTGATTAGTTTAGTCTTGTCCCTACTGATTTTAAAACTGAATACCTCTAGTCTCTCCACTGCCACCATAGATACTTTAAATCCCTCCACGGTGGGGGAGAATTTGGCCGGTAAGAGCCTAGATGAGTTAGAAAAGCAGAAAATCGCCGAATTTTTGCAAATTACCCCGCCAGAAACCCTCTTAACCATCGATCGCACCCCTTTGTTTATTCTCCACGACACAGCTTGGAGTATGACTGCGGGTAACATCGAAGAACAGAAAAAATATGCTCGCGGTCCGATGAAATTGGGTCCCAATGTTTACATCCCCCGCAAACCGAATTCCAGGGATAGAGATATTTTAGACTCGATCGCCCGGCCTTTTTTTGAACGTCACCGTCCCACAGCCACTTTTTATGAACAAGCAGCCGAAATGCTGCCCGCAGACACCAGAGATCAATTAGTGCGTCAACTGTGGCAACTTACCCCAGAAACTATCCGCGTCAAGGGTTTTGCAATTGCTTTAGAGGGTGTTCCCTTGAGTACGCGATCGGCCCCTGAGTTAGAAAAAAGGGCGAGAATTTGGTTAAATACGCCTTCAGAAGCCGTCTTTAGGCGTTTAGTCAAAGAATATCCCACAAATTACTTTGATGGGGCAAAAACTACCGCATTATGGGCAACAGAAGCGATTTGTCAGCAGCTATCTCACCCTAATTGCGATCGCTTGCAGCTGGTTTTTGCCGAAAGAAATCGTCGGGTTATCTCCAGCGTTAACATTGAACTGGTACAAGCGCCAGGATCCCACTGTTTGACCAAAGGACGCTTGCAAACCCTCCCCAGTTACAGCGATTTTCAATACCAGCAAACGGCGAAATATTATCTCCTCGCAGCCTTACAAACGGGACAACTACCGCAAATTGTCAGCCATTTTGCCGTCGATAGTTTTCTGATTAATCAAGGAAAATATCCCCATTGTGACCCCCGGGGTTTTGATCTACAACGTCTTTACAATCTCATCAGTGAAGCTTTGGATTATGACCCCGGCACTGTTTATGGTATCGTCCCTCGTTACGGCACAAATATTATAGCTGGTGATAATATTTGGTGGCATAATCGAGTTTTTGATGCGGCCAATTTACCCACAACTTTAAATTAGACCTGATCATTTAGAAATATCCACTTCTCCCAAAGCTTCTAGATAGGTAATCGCCGCTTCTAAAGGAGAATCGTAGCTATAGGAAAACTCCTCAAACCAGCGTCCTTCCTCCGATTTGGCATCCAATTTATCTAACCATTGCTTTGCCTTTCTAGTTAAAGCTTCTCGCTTGCGCTGCTGTTTTAATGCCGACGCTTTTTCTTTTTCCGCTGCCTCCTGTTGTTCCCTTTCTTGGTTTTCTAAGGCTAAAGCTTTTAAAAGCGCATCGGTAGAAGAATCGCCGGCATAATTAACCTTAAATTCGGCTGGGAAACGCTCTTTTTCTTGGCGAGAAGAAGAGGACGGCATCGGTTTTTCCCGATCCCGTTTCTGGTATTCTGCCTTCATTTGTGCCAGTAAATCTTCTATTTCTCCCATAATGGTCAAGTTAGAAAGTAAAAAGTTAAAAAGATAATTGCTCTGATTGCCTCTGCCTTAATAACTAAGTAGCTAGTTATAATTAAATTGAATATGGCACCCCCCTTAATCTCCCCTTGATAAGGGGGGTGCTGATCCCCCCAAAAGCTTGGATTGACTGATAAAATCGAAAGTAATACCCGATGTCTCAAGTTAATCGGGGGAGGATTTTTGGGGAATTTATCTCAGTCATAATTTTACCAAAAGTAGCGGTCGGGGTGAATAGTGGTTTGACGTTGTTGGGAATTGTATTCTAGCAGGTATTTTCTGGCGATTACTTCCTGTTCTTCTAATAAGAGTAGCTCATTTTGTCCAATTTCTGTATCGGTAGAAAGGAGGATGACTTGAGAGGAAGCAGCGGGAAAGTAACGTTCAACTAAATTATGGCGATGGGAAGAATCTAAACGTCCCAGGGGTGTATCGATAGCGATGGGTAAATCTCGTCCGGAAACTCGCGCTAATCCCCACAAAAAAGCGATCGCTAATAGTTGTTTTTCTCCGGCAGAAAGACGGTGTTTAGGCACATTTTGTCCATCGGGACCAAAGAGAGATAGACCAAAAGTATCAGCATCGATCGCTATTTTCTGAACTAGATCGGACTTATGCAATAAATAACGAAAACATTCCGCCACTTCTCCCTCTAATCTATTTAATTTTTTTAAAGTTAAGCGTTCTTTAAATACTTTTAAAGTTTGCTGTGCTTTGACAATAGCATTAACGATATGTTCGTTACTTTGCGATTCTAAAGCTTTCTCACTATAGGCAAATAATTCTTTTTTAGTTTTCTCAATTTTCTTTTTGATTTCCTCATAATTTTTGTGGCTTTGCTCGTATTCTGCTTGAGCATTTAGATACTTTTTCTGAGCGGTTTTTAAGTTATTACTCAGGGTTTCGTATTCTTCGGGAGAGGCTGCTACTGCTAATTCTCGCTCTAAATTATCTAAGTCAGCTTCCAGATTTTTTAATTGTTCTATTGCTTGATAAGCGAGGTTAATTTGTGCCGGTAATTGATGGGTTAAGACTCGATTTAATAACTCGATCGCCTCCTCGTCTAAATCTAAGTAAGAAGTAACCAAAGAATCGTTATCCTCAGCTAAAAACTTATTTTCTTGCTCTAAAAACCCCCTAATATTCTCTAATTGTTCTAAAGTTAAACTTAGTTGTTTTAAATAAGCAAGTAACTTTTTATCTCTAGATTCTAAAACCGATTGAGCGACTTGAGCAGATTGAAATTTTAGCTCTTTTTCTCCCTGAATTTTAGCAGCTTCTAGGAGAGGAAAAATTAACTTTAATGGTAATAATTCCCCCGCCAATTGACCTAAATATTCTCTTTGTTTATCTAACTTTTTATCTACCTCCTTTTTTCTGCTCTCTAATTGACTTCTTTCGGCGGCAATTTTTCCGCCATCAATGCGAAATTTATCCGAGACTGCATCAAAATCATTTCTAACCAAATCTAAATTTTTTTGTTGAGTTTCCATCTCTTGCCTAGCCAATTCTAAATCTTCTTGGTACTGGGCTAATTTTTTCTCAATAGCTTCAATAGTTGCCAGTTCATTTTCTGCTGCTAATAACCGGCGCTTGCGACTAGCTAAAATATCGAGATCAACGGCTAATCTTTCCGCTAATTCTAACCCTAATAAAGTCTGCATCGAATCCTTAACGCTGTCAGGAGGTACATCCTGTTCTGCCAATTCTTTTACCTGTTCCCCATCAAATAAAAACAGGTTAGAAATACCCAAAGGTAATAAAGTTTCAATATATTCATCCCAAGTATTAGCTAAGGCAGGATCGGGCCAATCTTCATCTAAAATACCGAGGGTATCCTTACCATCTTTAGGCTGTTTTGTCCAGTATCTAACGATACGATATTGTCGCCATTGTTCGTTAACTAGATGTTCAAAAGCCAGTTCAATTCTAGCTTGATCGATGAGGGAAGCTTGATTATTAACTGCTTGACTGAGAAACTCGGCATAACTTAAATTATTGCGAGTAGAACACTTCGCCCGCGCACCATACAAAGCCAAACGAATCGCATCCATTAAAGTAGTTTTACCGCCCCCATTCATACCTCCCAAAAGGATAATCGGACAGGGATTATTATCTTTTTCGGGACGTAAATTAATCACTTGACGACCGGCGTAGGGGCCGAAATTTTGCAAAACTAATTCAGTAAAAATCATTAATATTCAGCCTTAGTTAAGTCGAAAGTTTTAGGGAATCTCCTGTGAAAATTATACCTGAAAAAGTACCGCAGATATTTTTTATACCCAAGAGAAAAACCCCAGACTCTATACTATAGCATTGATCACCAGGGTCTAGATATAATTAGAGTCTGCTGATTTTTACTTTCTAGTTCATTACTGGACATTAGCTTATTTTTTTAAAAATCGCTATGATCGGCGTGAAAGTGCCAACATAGGGGAGAAAATTGCTATGATCACCATCGGCGAATATTTATGCCAGCGTCTCCATAATTTAGGGGTTAATCATATTTTTGGGGTGCCGGGGGATTATGTCCTCGATTTGATGGATGTTTTGGTGGAAAGTCCGATCGAATTAGTTTGCACCTGTAATGAGCTTAACGCAGGTTATGCTGCCGATGCCTACGCGCGAGTTAAAGGTATGGGTGCTGTCTGTGTCACCTACGGAGTCGGGGGGTTTAGCCTCGTTAATGCTGTGGTCGGTGCTTACGCTGAAAGAGTTCCCCTGGTGGTGATTAGTGGAGCTTCCGATCGCTCGATTCGCCGGGATAATTTATTATTACACCACACCACGGGCGATTATAATCTGCAATTTTCCATCATGGAAAAAGCCACGGTTGCCTCGGTTATTCTCACTAATTCTGCCCAAGCAGCTAGTCAAATCGATCAAACTTTAGCCGCTTGTTTGCATCACAAACGTCCCGTGTATATCGAAATTCCCCGGGATCTAGTCTATCGTCCCTGTATCCCCTCAGAAAATCCAATTTATTTAACCGATAATCTCACGGATACCGCCGCTTTAGAAGAAGCCATTGAAGAGGCGGTTTTTTTATTAGAAAAAGCGGAAAAACCAATTATTTTAGCGGGGGTAGAATTTCATCGGTTTAAACTCCAAGATAAGTTGCTGAAACTTTTAGAAGTAACGGGTTATCCCTTAGCTACCACTATCTTAGGTAAGTCGTCAATTTCGGAAATGCATCCGCAATTTATCGGCACTTATGTGGGAGCATTAAGTCGCGAATACGTTAGTCAACGGGTGGAAAATGCCGATTGTGTCCTCTGTTTAGGGGCGATTATGTCCGATATGAATTTAGGGGGATTTACGGCTAATTTAAATCCCAATAATTTGATTAATGCCAATTCCGAGAAAGTAAAAATTAAACATCACTTTTACCAACCAGTATTCTTAGGGGATTTTATCGATGGTTTAATTGATAAACTAAGTCACAAAGAAGCGGCTACACTAGAGATTAAACCCGCAGCCGAATTGAAGGATTTAGAATTCATTGCCGTGCCAGAGCAAAAATTAACTAATGCTCGTTTTTATGAGCGAATGAATCATTTTATCGCTCAAGAATCTTTTGTTATTTCCGATACAGGGGACGCAATTATTGCCACAATTGATTTATTGATGCCTCAAAAAACTGACTTTATTGGTCAAGCATTTTATCTCTCTATTGGTTATTCAATTCCCGCCTGTTTAGGAGTAGCTTTTGCCGCACCCAATACTCGTCCTATCGTCTTTGTGGGGGATGGTGCTTTTCAAATGACTGCCCAAGAACTTTCGACAATTATCCGTCACCATCTCAATCCAATTATCTTTTTAATTAATAACGACGGTTACACGATCGAGCGGGTAATTCAGGATAATATTTATAATGATCTACAACCGTGGAAATATCATCAATTACCGGCAGTATTTAACGGGGAAAGTTGGAGTTGTCAAGTCAGGACAGAAGGGGAATTAGAAAAGGCTTTATCGATTGCCCAGGGTAACATCGATCGCCTATCATTTATTGAAGTACATCTCGATCGTTTTGACTGTTCCCAAGGCTTAACTCGTTTAGGTCAAGCTTTACGTTCACCCCATGCTTAAACTGGTTATGCTATTAGGTTTTGACTGTGTGAAGCTGCCCTAAGACACCAGACTGAAACTCTTTTCGCTCCCAAGAGTCAACAATTAAGATACAATCGGTATCTTAATCAAAGTGTGATGGTGACAACCGCAACTAAAAACCCTATGAATGCTTTTTGGAAACAAATCACCCTACTGAACTTTTCCCCCGCTTCTTGGTCAAAATATAGCTATCTGCATCGTTTCGTCGGCCTTTTTAGTCAATGGCGACAGGGTAGCCGGTTTGTGGAGTGGACAGAACTGATGGGTGCGCTGTTAATCTCTCTTCTTATCGCCACTGCGCCGTTTTTCTCCACCAGTCAAATCGGTTTTTTATTGTTAGCAATAGCGGGTTATTGGCTATTGTTAACCCTTGTGGATGAAGGCAAAATTGGGGTGACACCCATACATCTTTTGGTACTTTTATATTGGGGAATTGCCACGGTTTCCACGGCTTTTTCTCCCGTTAAAACCGCAGCTTTGGAAGGATTAATTAAATTAACTCTCAATCTCATCTTTTTTGCCTTTACTGCCCGAATTATGCGCTCACCACGCCTAACAAATTGGATTCTGACTACTTTAGTTTTAACCGCTTTAGCAGTCAGCGTTTACGGCATTCGTCAGCAAATTTTTGGTGCGGAACAGTTAGCAACTTGGAACGATCCTACTTCAGAATTAGCGGGAGATACTAGGGTTTATAGTTATCTCGGTAATCCTAATTTATTAGCTAGTTATTTATTCCCTGGTATTGCCTTTAGCGGTGCGGCATTATTTGTGTGGCAGGGATGGCTACCGAAAATTTTAGCGGCTTTATTAACTTTAGCCAATGCCGCTTGTTTATTTTTTACCGAGAGTCGTGGCGGTTGGATTGGTTTGATGGTCTTAGGAATTGTCTTCTTATTGCTATTATTTTATTGGTTCAAAAATTATCTACCGTTATTTTGGCAAATATGGCTTTTACCCTTAATTTTAGGGGGTTTAGCCGTGGTGATTTTAGGGGCGATTTTATTGGTGGATCCGCTGCGAATTCGGGTGATGAGTATTTTCGCTGGCCGGGAAGATAGTAGTAATAACTTTCGGATTAATGTTTGGGATGCAGTTATCCGCATGAGTCAAACTTATCCGCTTTTGGGCATCGGACCGGGTAATGATGCTTTTAAGAAAATTTACCCCCTATTCATGAAGCCAAAATACACGGCTTTAAGTGCCTATTCTGTGCTATTAGAAATTATGGTAGAAACGGGAATTATTGGTTTTACCTGTTTCCTCTGGTTATTAGTCACGACTATCGGCCAAGGCATCCATCAAATTAAACTTTTACGCGATAAAATGGATAGTCAAGGCTTTTGGTTAATCGGGGCAATTGCCGCTATGGCTGGAATTCTTGCCCACGGTTTTTTTGATACGGTTTGGTATCGTCCCCAAGTTAGTACCCTCTGGTGGTTAGTTTTGGGTTTAATTGCTAGTCGTTGTTATTCCCCCGCTAGGGATTTTGAGCGTGGCAATTCCCTCCTCTAGGGGGGCGAAATGGGGGAGCATTGAGGAGTTATTTCAAATTACGGATAGGACTGCTCTGAAGGGTATTTGAAGCTCGTGTAGGCGCAGGCGAGGGGGATTATTAAGAAAAATCACAAACCTTTCATCCTACCATCTCTCGGTGGGCAAAGCAAGAGATAATTAAATTAGGGTTGGCTGAATAAATCTAAAAACCTTGTTGGATAATATCTTTAGGCTTTTTTGAAATCAAAAAGTGCCAGCGATTGGAGTGATTGGGGGGAAAATTCAGGGACTTTTTCCCTAAAAATTAGGTAATTGACTCCCTGAAAATGGGTAAAACCCCACACCCCACACCCCACACCCCACACCCTGCCACCAGGAAAAACTTTTCAGCAAACCCTAAATTAGATCGTTTCCCAGTTTGTTCCGCGCTTGGCGCGATTTCCCAACTGCAATAACGAGAGTAAATCCCTGTGGCCGTTATAGAGACGAGGGAGGAAAATAATGGATCGTTCTCTTAAGTGGGCCGTTGCGATTGTCATCGGAAATTTTGGGTCTGAAACCCCGCCGTTCTAGGTTGGCTTTACGTTAGAATTAAAAGGCCAGTCTCGAAAACCAAGTGGACGGCGCAGCACCTTGAAAACTCGGCTTAGGGGGTTCCGACCAGAAAAGCTTGGCCGGGTAAAAAGTCGCGCGCAACAAGTACAAGAAGCTATAGGCGGTCAACGTACCGTGGGACACACGGAATCGGGCTTCTGAAATGGGGCGAAAGTCTGTGGACTCTGTGTAAGACAGTACATGGTTTTTTAACTGTGGTATGCGACGGTGGTGGAAGCAGAAACTTAAATCGTGAGGTTTAGGAATCGCCGCACTTTTAGGGCGGCGAGGATGTCAAAACTCTAATCCTCGTGCTTTCCCCGGTCTTTTTCCAAGGCTGTGGGGCGACAGAGTGGAACCCGAAAGGAGGGAACGGTCAAGATACAATGCTAACCCTTACTCGCGCTGACAACGGCAAATCCATCACCATGCAGGTCAATGACCTGCTGCTACTGTCCCTCGACGAGAATCCCACTACCGGCTTTCAGTGGGCGGTCGATGGTGTCGGGAGCGATTTAGTGAAGCTGCAGGCCTCTGAGTATGTACCTGCCATAGAGTCGAGAGTCGGCGGGGGCGGTCAGAGAGTCCTGACCTTTAAAGCGCAACGGGCTGGCATAGGCCAACTAAAGCTTAAGCTCTGGCGAGAGTGGCAGGGAGAGCCGTCAATTGTCGAACGATTTACCGTCACGCTCCAAGTCCGAGAGTAAAGGCTTCTCAGATAGCCAAGGGCTAGTGAGTAACGACTTAGGAGGAAAGGAAAAATGAGTGAAACATTTGTAATTCCCGCAATGGGATGGTTGCCCGACTATCCCGATATTCGTGATGTCACTTTTCAATCTGAACGCGTACCGTCCAAACTGCAAGCTTTGGGACAGCCATCTGTCAAGCAAATGCTGGCCAAAGTGGGAGCAACGACATCTGCCCCAGCAGCGCTGCCAACCAGCGTGGACTTGAGGCCGTGGTGTTCCCCCATCGAGGATCAAAAAACTATCGGTTCTTGTACGGCCCACGCCGGTGTCGGACTGGTGGAGTATTTTGAGCGGCGAGCTTTTGGCAAACACCTCGATGCTTCCAGACTCTTCCTCTACAAAGTGACGCGCAACTTGCTCAAATGGACGGGAGATACGGGAGCCTTCTTGCGCTCAACAATGTACGCCCTCACCTTGTTTGGCGTACCACCAGAAGAGTACTATCCCTACAATATCGCTGATTTTGACAAAGAGCCGTCGGCATTCTGCTACGCTTTTGGCCAAAGCTATCAGGCGATTTCCTACTACCGCCTCGACCCCCCAGGAACGACACGGAGCAACCTATTAACTCAGATTAAAACCTACTTGGCAAATGGGCTGCCCTCAATGTTTGGCTTTACTGTTTACAGTTCTATCAGTCAGGCCAACACCAATGGCGGTAAGATACCTTATCCGACTCCGGGCGAGAGAGTTCTCGGCGGTCACGCCATTGACGCAGTCGGTTACGACGACAACCTCAAGATTAAGAATACTAACCCCGGTGGCATTGAAACCACCGGTGCCTTGCTGATTCGCAACTCCTGGGGTACTGGCTGGGGAAGCGCTGGCTACGGCTGGCTGCCCTACAAGTACGTCCTCGATGGTCTGGCAACTGATTGGTGGTCGCTAATCAAGAGTGAATGGATCGATACGGGACAGTTCGGATAGGAGACCGATTCGATAAGGTGTGAGGGGCAAAATAAAGGCTTCTGGTGAGTTTTTTCAGAATAGGGGGGACGCTGGGAAAACTCACCGTTTGTTGAATTTTTTAGGGTATGCAGACTAGATCATAAATCGATGCTATCCAGAGCTTAGAGGGTATGAATTATGAATAATAATAAAGATAAAAACGATAAGAAAGATAAAAAGGATTTCTGGGATATTAGTAAAATCGTGGTAACTTTATTATTTACAACTATAGGAGGAGCTATAGGAGGAACGTTTACAGGTCTAACCAATTATTATTTCCGTCAACAAGAACTCGATATAAAGAGAGTTGAAACGGTAGAAAAATTTATGCCTTATTTAGTAGGTGAAATCAATGGACGAACCATTCCTAATGCTCAGGTAGCCAAAGAAAATACCATTATACGCCAATTCAAAAATGAAACGCATCAACCTCAAGAGTTGACAAAGAAAGGCTCATCAGGTACTGTCTGATCATTAACAAAAACAAATCAGACCCAAAAACGAAGCCCTCAACATCTTAACATAGAACAAAGAAACTTGCTCTACCAACTTAGTCAGGAGGGAAATTTATCTCAACGGCAAATGGCCGTCTGGCTCGGATGTCATCAAAGCACAATATCACGGGAATTAAAAAGGAATCAAAGTTCTCTTGGCTGCTATCTACCTGACACAGCACAAGCTGAAAGCGAGACAAGGCGAAAAAATGCCAAACAACCCTTTAAAAATGTCAGCGAGTCAGCCTTAGAGTTGGTCAAAGAAGGATTGAAAGATTATCATAGTCCCGAACAAATAGCAGGTCGTCTGAAAAGAGCCAGTCAAGAATCTCTCAGTCACGAAACCATCTATCAAATGATCTATCAGAACTATCACGGATGTGGAGAGTACCAGAAATATTTACGCCGGGGGCTTTGTCAAAGAAAGAGTCGAGGCGGAGCAAAAAGTAAGCGTGGAGGGATTCCAGGGCGTGTAGATATCAGCGAGCGACCAGTAATTGCTGACCAGAAAACTGAAATCGGTCATTGGGAAAGTGACACAATGATTGGAGGCAATCATCTAGGAGTTCTCGTTACTCATGTAGATAAAGCCTCGAAATTTTTAGTAGCAGGATTAGCCAAAAACAAAACCGCATCGGAAATCAATAGAGTCACAGAAAAACTTTTTCAAGAGATTCACCCTGACAAAAGAAAAACCTTTACTTGTGACAAGGTTAAAGAATTTTGTGGACATCAAGAGTTGAGTCAGAAACTAGGAGCAGATTTTTATTTTGCTACTCCTTATCATTCGTGGGAGAGGGGATTAAACGAGCATACCAATGGACTGTTAAGACAATTTTTCCCTAAGGGAACGAATTTTAAAATCGTTAAGCCAGAGGAGGTGGAAAGAGCCGTAAACTTGATTAACAATCGTCCTCGAAAATGTCTTGACTATCGTACCCCGAATGAGGTATTCTATAAAGGTAGATCAGACAGTGATGCAATTCAGACTTGAATTGGCCGTTCAAGAGTCATAATTAGAAGCAAAGCACTCATTAAAAACATGATTAACCTAGAATTCACGGAAGAAGAAAAGAACTCACTGTATTATGAAAGATTTCATCATCCTCATCCCCGGGTTCAACTGAAGATGGAAGTTCTCTGGTTAAAAAGCCAAAAGATACCGCACAAAAAAATTTGTCAGTTAGCAGGAATCTCGCCAAATACCTTATTAACCTATCTTCGAGATTATCAAGAGGGCGGAATAGAAAAATCAAAAGAAATCAACTTCTATCGCCCTAAAAGTGAATTAGAGTCTCAAAGAGAAACACTCAAAAAATATTTCGAGAAAAATCCACCAGCCACAATAAATGAAGCTGTATATAGAATAGAAGAATTGACAGGGATAAAACGAAGTCCTACCCAAGTGAGGAAATTCTTAAAATCCTTGGGAATGAAATGTTTAAAAATAGGTTCTCTTCCTTCTAAAGCTGACCCAGATGAACAAGAAGACTACAAAGAAAAAAAGCTAGAACCCAGACTAAATGAGGCTAAAGAAGGAAAAAGGGCTGTTTTTTTTGTTGATGCCGCTCACTTCGTCATGGGAGCATTTCTCGGTTTTGTTTGGTGTTTTGAGAGACTTTTTGTTAAGTCACCGAGCGGGCGTAAACGCTTCAATGTTTTAGGAGCATTAAATGCAATAACTCATGAAGTTATTCTAGTTACTAATGACACTTATATTACGGCAACTCAAGTCTGTGAACTTCTTGAAAAAATAGCTGCTTTAGGACTAATGATTCCCATCACTCTAGTCTTAGATAATGCCCGCTATCAGAAATGTAAAATTGTTGAAGAATTGGCTCTTTCTTTGTCAATAGAGCTACTCTATCTGCCGTCTTATTCGCCTAATCTAAATTTAATTGAAAGGCTGTGGAAATTTGTCAAAAAGAAATGTTTACATGGTAAATATTATGAAAACTTTTCTGACTTTTCTTCAGCCATTTATGAATGTCTGAATGATGCCCATCTGAAACATAAAAAAGAACTGGATTCCTTGCTGACTCTACGATTTCAGAAGTTTAATAAATCTCAGATTATGAACGTCTAAAGTATAGCAATGGGAAAGAAAGACATGAAACTTGGCTATTTCAAACCAAAGACAGTCTCTATCTATGGAAACATAATTGGACACCAATTGTCAGACATACCCTAGTACGCTCCGACGCATCACCATTCGACGGAAATTGGACTTACTGGGCGACCAGAAGAGGACAAGCAATCGACACACCGACAAGAGTAGCCAAACTACTTAAGAAGCAACAAGGCAAGTGTAGCCGATGTGAGCAGTATTTCACACCATCGGATTTAATTGAAGTTGACCACATTCACCCTCTAAGCTTAGGCGGAAAGGATGAATATAACTGAACTTCCCCCATACATATATACTATAATAGCCGAAAACCCTTATCCATCAATGGATACGCCCCTTAACTTTTCTTGATGTACCCATGTAATTTGTAACATTTCTTAATGGACAAGAATTCTCTCTATTTGCTAGAATGATAGCCATGTATATAGAAAAAGTTCCTAACCGTAATTCCCCCCCCGCCGTTCTTCTTCGGGAGTCCTACCGAGAAGGAGATCAAGTCAAAAAAAGAACCCTGGCCAATCTCTCAAAATTACCCGATGATATTATCGACAATTTGAAACTGGCTCTTAAAGGCGCAACACTGTCCATGACTGAAGGCATTCCCAATCATTTTGAAGTGATTAGAAGTCTTCCTCATGGTCATGTAATGGCTATTTTAGAGACGATTAAAAAATTAGGTTTAGATAAAATAATCAGTGAAAAATCCTCACGAATCAGAAACTTAGTGGTGGCGATGATTGTGGCAAGAATCATCAATCCTAAATCGAAACTAGCCACAGCGAGAGGGTTTAATAGCGAGACTTGTAGTCAGAGTTTAGGACAATTGTTAGACTTAGAGAAAGCCGATGAAGACGAATTATATAACGCCTTAGATTGGTTATTAGAAAAACAAGAGAAAATTGAGAAGCACCTAGCAATTAAACACTTAGAATCAGGAACATTAGTCTTGTATGATGTCACTTCTACCTACCTAGAAGGAAATGGTTGTGAACTGGGAAAATATGGTTATAACCGAGATAAAAAGAAAGGGAAAACTCAGATAGTTTTTGGTCTGCTCTGTTCAGCCAAGGGTTGTCCGATAGCGGTAGAAGTATTTGAAGGAAACACTTCAGACGGTGCTACTTTAAGCGGACAAATTGAGAAAGTCAGAAAGGGTTGGGTGATTGAGAATGTGGTCTGGGTAAGCGATAGAGGAATTTTAACTAACTCGAAAATCAAGGAATTAGTAAAACCCATAGAAGGATTAGACTATATTACTGGTTTAACTAAGCCTCAAATTCCGAAACTGGCTGAGGTAGAAGTGATTCAATTAGGATTATTTGATCAGGTAAACTTGGTGGAATTTGAGAGTGAAGATTATCCCGATGAAAGATTAATTGCTTGTCGGAATCCCTTAATCGCCCAGAAAAATCAACTACAAAGAGAGGCATTATTAGAAGCGGTAGAGAAGGAACTAGATTTGATTGTTCAGGCGACTCAAAGGGAGAAAAGAGCTTTAAAGGGTCAAGATAAGATAGCTTTGAGAGTGGGCAAGGTTCTTAATCAGTTTAAGGTCAATAAATACTATAACCTAGAGATAACAGAGGAAGGCTTTTCTTATCAGCGTCAGCGGGAATTAATCGCTCAAGAAACGGCTTTGGATGGTGTGTATGTGTTAAGAACTTCTCTGGAGTCAACTTTGATGGATGCAGCGACGACGGTTAAAGCTTATAAAAGTTTGTCTCAAGTGGAGGAGGCATTTCGCTGTTATAAGTCAATTGATTTAAAGGTACGTCCTATCTATCATTATAAGGGTGATAGAGTCAAAGCTCATATCTTTTTATGTATGTTGGCTTATTATGTGGAATGGCATTTAAAACAGTGCTTGGCTCCTTTGTTATTTGAGGATGAAGAAATTGATGATGGTTCTCTGAATGTGATTAAAGCGAGTCGCAGTGAATCCGCTCAGTCTAAAGAGAGAAAAAAACGGAATCAAGAGAACCTCCCTGTGCATAGCTTTCGGACTTTGTTGGAAGACCTGGGGACAATTTGCTTGAATACAGTGGAATGTACGATTAGGGAGGGAAGTTATCGTTTTTCTAAGATAACTCGACCGACCCAACTGCAACAAAAAGCGTTAGATTTATTGGGAGTTTCCCTGATTTGTACCCAGTAACGTGGCGGCGGAAATTCTCTTAATTCCTCCTACAGCATAGGTTATGGCCTTTTGTCAACGGGGAAGTCCAGTAATATTGATAGATCGGCTCTACCAATTTGGCAGAATTTAGAAATACCCTGTAACTTACCATTCATCGATAACTGAAATTTAAGCACAGATGCGATCCTCGATCGCCACCGATTGTAGAAGTCTTTCCACGATCGCTTTAGCTTGACGACCGTGACTAGGAATCAGACGATGGCAGAAGACGTAGGGAGTAATAAACTTAACATCATCGGGAATGGCATAATCGCGACCTTCGAGGAAAGCGTAAGCTTGAACTGCTTTTTGCAAAACCACACAACCCCGGGGACTGACTCCTAAACTAATATCTTCGTGATCACGGGTAGCGCGGACTAAATCGACGATATATTGCTGTAAAGTGGGAGCTACCTTGACCAGACTGACTAATCTTCGCAATTCTCCCACCTGTTCTAGGGAAATACAAGCTTCTAGGGATTTAACCGTCTCTTGAGAATGCTGTCTTTGTAACATTTTTAATTCTTCTGTGGCGCTGGGATAACCCAAACTCAGGCAAACGGCAAAACGGTCTATTTGTGCTTCTGGAAGCGGAAAAGTGCCTTGATATTCGATCGGATTTTGGGTGGCGATCACAAAGAAGGGTTGGGGGACCGGCCGCGCTTCTCCATCGATGGTAACTTGTTTTTCTTCCATGACTTCTAGAAGTGCCGATTGAGTGCGCGGGGTGGCCCGGTTGATTTCATCGGCCAACAGGACGTTAGCAAAAGCGGGGCCGGGGATAAATTCAAATTCGCGACTGTTGGGGTTCCAAATCGTCGTTCCCGTGATATCACTAGGAAGGAGGTCAGGGGTGCATTGTACCCGTTGGAAACGACCGTTAATTGAACGCGCTAAGGATTTAGCTAACAGGGTTTTGCCGACTCCGGGGACATCTTCGAGGAGAGCGTGGCCACCACTGAGCAAAGCCACCAGCACCATGCGAATCGATTCGGTTTTGCCGACGATGCTCTGGCTCAAATTTTCCATCAAAATATCAATAGCGTCTCTCATAGCACAAATGGGGTATTTTGTCAAGAAGATTAATGTTAAGTTTTTTTGATCTTAACGATTCTTTTCCCAATTTGCCCATACTAGGGAGGAAAGTTGACAGACAATGGCGGGAAATTTTCTCCTAGGGAGCTAATCAGGGTTAGGGTGGCAAGCAGGGAGAAAATTAGTTAAGGTTGGCTGAATAAATCTGAAAACCTTGTTGGGTAACACTTTTAGACCTTTTGTCAATCAAAAAGTACCGGATATGGGAGTGATCGGGGGAAAATCCCGGGACTTTTTCCCTGAAAATTAGGTAATTGACCCCCTCAAAATCGGTAAAACCCCACACCCCACACCCCACACCCCACGAAAAACTTTTTGCCGCAAACCCTAGTTAAGAATTGTTGCCAGTGGGCGAAATCAAGATTTTAAGTCGGTTCAGTCTGATAAAATCGAGAAGAATTTCTCCTAATCGATGAAGATAAAAGCCAGTTCGCTCGTTTTTAGTCTTGTTTTAGGCATCGCAGCCAGTACATTAACCAATAGTTTGCCCGAAAATTTGACTTTCAATTCTCGGAAAATACTGGCTCAAGATCAGGCACCTTCCTGTCCCCTCCCTCCAGATATTGCCGTCACTTTTCGCAATAGTTAATGTCAGGCAGTTACCCTAGAAAAACCCCAGACTTTTTTCCGTTATTATAGTGACGAAAATTACAAAAAAGGTCGTTTTCTGACCACGGATCAATATACCACCAATGTGGAGGTGATCAGAAATTTAGCCCTCGATCAAAAGTGGAATCCTCCTGAGATGGGGACAAGCGAGCTAGAAGGTAGATAGGGCAAGCGATATCGCTCTTTGTCCTTTGATGTAATCCTTCAACCGATAGCGGCTAATTTGCATTAGCTCTTCTATATTTTTTGGGAACATTTGATGTAGCTGGAGCCAATGATAGAGATGTTGACCCACATAAAAACTGCTGTGTCTGCGTTGACCTTTATATCTTTTTTCAGGTCTTGTGACATATTTTTGGATTCCCATATCCTTAATTTTTTTACCTTGTAGTGTGGCACTTGTATAGGCGATAGCTATAACAATTATCAGCTTTGATAAGTATTGCGGTGCTAATTGAGAACCTTCTAAGCTATAGCCTCCCGACTTAAAATCTCGGAACATCTCCTCAATATCAAATCTTTTTTGATAGGCAATTATTGCCGTCTCTAAATCTCCAAAATTTGTCAGAATATACCAGGGTTCTTTTGTTTGAAAACCCCCATAGTTTTTTTCCACTTACCAGCTAAGTTAAACTGGACAAATCCCTGTTCTTTTGTAATATTGACATCATTCAAAAATAGTTGAGTTCCTGGACTTAAACCTAACTCTCTCATTTCTTGATAAATTCCTTCTTTTGTCTTGACATTTGTACTTTGTTTTTGTCTTAAGCAAAAGTATAAACTCTGCTTCTGAAGCCACTTTCCAAGACTGACCGAGCAAAATTCTCTATCTCCTAGCACCACGATTTTATGACCTGATAGCACCGTCAATATTTTCCCCAATACTCGCTGCTGTTCTTCGAGATTACTACTTCCTTTTTTATCCAATATCTCCCAATAGATTGGGATGGCTCTCTTGTCATAAATTAGACTCACCATCAAGATATTAATTGCTCCCCAACTCGTTCGGTCTATGGCAATATATACTAATCCTTTTATTGTGAATCTCTCCTGCTGTTTTAAGATCTCTTTTAAGCAGAGAAACCAGATTTTTTTCAATATTCAGAATTTCCAGCTTTAAAAATCTTTTTAGTTTTTTTCTCCGACTCTCAAACAGGATTGGTATTGGCAGTGCTTCTGCTAATATCTCTAACTTGGCTTGCTTTAGTATTTGCCAGGTTCCAACTATCATTAACAACAGTAGATATCTGGCTCGTCCCAGTTCATTTTCTAACACTTTCTGGTATAGTTCACTTATCATTTTCGTTATTTAGGTCATATATCGAATTCTGGGATAATTCCCTGAAGATTATGACTAGAAAAGCAAAAATAACCACCAGCTTTACCGATGCGGCTAATTTCGTCTAAAACTAGAAAACGGTCAGCATGGGAAATATAATCAATGTCATTAAAACTAAAGAGAATAAAATCAAAATAATTATCGGCAAATTGTTCTAGATTTCTAGCATCGGCCACTTGCCAGACTAAATGGGGGAATTTTTAACGACAAGCGGCGATCATTTCCGCAGAATAATCAACCCCGATATATTCTCCCACAAGAGGGGCAAAATACTTCGTAGTCCGTCCCGCACCTACCCCTAAATCAAGCATTTTCATGGTTGATAAATGCTCTTGCAGCAGGGTTAAAATTGTCTTTTCTGCTGGCTGTAGCGCGGTTAATTGGGCATAATAACCGACAATACTAGGGTCTTTATAGGTTTGCTGATTTTTATCCTTAATCATTCTTGATCGCTCTTTCCTACTACCATCTTTAAGAAAATATTTAGACTATCATAAGATGCGCTTAAATTATCAACTTGGCATCAATGCAGATTTTTAGCTCTTTTTTCCCATCTACGAGCATAGCATTTTCCAAAAGTGATAAAAAAAATGTAAAGTTATTTTATATTAGTTGTCTTTGATAGTCTGGAAATTGTCCTGACGACTTCCCAAATTGTTCCCCACCTGACCCACCGTCCCAACCTCCAGTTGGTGAAAGTAGATAGCACCGAGTCGGTTGTCAGCCATCTGATCGGAGGCTTGCAGCGATCGCCTAGGTTTAAATTGAGTTACGCGCAAGATCAGGTATTTTTACTTAAGCAACGCTAAGAGAGAAAAAGCAGCGGGGATCAAATATCTGTATAAAGTGCTACGATAATCTAAGATTCCATCAAAGGTTAGATTATCAAACGCCGACTCAGGACTATCAAGATCGGAAAGCCTCGTTCGATGGTCTGAGCAGAGGCAAGACAATCGGTTAGAACTTATTGACTATCTGAGACTGTCCAACCGTTGGGATCGACTTCTGGTATAGGTGAGGATATCGATCCGCAATTGTCAGGTTAACACCAAATCCCCCTGATCCAGTGCAGTGGACAAGCCTTCTTGTTCCTGGTGACCACTTCAGTGGTCTCTGATGATAACTGGGTTTTGCTAACTGGATTTAGGATAAACCTGTCTTAGTGCGGTTTTGTCGTTACTTGTCTAAAAATTGTTG
This sequence comes from Microcystis protocystis FBCC-A270, assembly GCF_050500235.1. Taxonomy (NCBI): domain Bacteria; kingdom Bacillati; phylum Cyanobacteriota; class Cyanophyceae; order Chroococcales; family Microcystaceae; genus Microcystis; species Microcystis protocystis. The sequence continues at coordinate 1,557,008 of NZ_CP191407.1, read as the reverse complement.
CTATTTCACTAACTACCTTATTTTTTATAGTTAAAAATTATGGCAAGCAAATCTTATTCGATGGTGCAGAATTACCCAACCGGAACAACCGGAACGGGACTAGATCAAACGGTTGAAAGAATTGGCAGAGATCCAGGACTTGCTGGTGCTAATCTCGGCACAAATATTACGGGTGGAATGACGGCAGCTAATGGATTAAATCAGTTAATCTTAGAAGCCAAACAAGCGACTGGAGTTGCTATTAACGGCATTTTTACTGTCAGTGACGTAATCGCGATTAATGCCTGGATTCGTGCTAACCGTTTAGCAGAATTTACTGCTCTCCACGGTGATGACGACGGTACAACAGAAACAGGGTTTCATTCAGTCCAAAATGACGGAGCGACTCAACAGTATCGCAACCAAAATTTAGTTGATACGGTTTTTGATGGCATTTATCACATTGGTTTCCTCATTCAAAATGGTACTTTTCTCAATGAAGATGGGAACGCAAATGCCACGGTTGCTCAGGTGGCGGATTGGCTAACCCAATTTTATACGGATCGGGCAACAACTAATACCGGATTTGATCGGATTACGGAATTAATTATTGCAGATCAGGGTTTAGCGCAAAATATACCTTGGCAAGAAATTGCTGGCGGTGCTGATGCTGCCAATGGACTGAATGATTTATTAAAAACAGCGATTACCACCTACAATCTCGCCGCCGATGGTTCAATTTCCGAAAGCGATATTGCACAAATTAACAATTGGATTCGCTCTGATGCCACCCGTTATAACGCTTTTGTTGTTCTGCATGGGGATGATGACGGCACAACAGAAACTGGCTTCCATTTAGTTCAAAATGACGGCGCTCAGACCACATATTTTGCGAAAAACCTAGTTAATACCGTTGCTGACGGAATCTATCATATTGGCTTTCAAATCCAAAATGGGCGATTTCTCAACGAAGATGGTGCAGCTAATGCCACAGTCAAAGACGTAGCGGATTGGGTAACATATTTTTACGTTGATCAGTCCACCACTGGCACAGGATTAGATAAAATTGTCGATACCATCAAAATTGATACTGGCTTAGCCAAGTGGACAAATGCGGGAGATATTAACGCCGGAGCCGCCGCCGCCGACGGACTTAACCATCTATTAGTCGATGGCATTACTGCTACAGGTATCGCTGCTGATGGCTGGATTACCAGCGATGATATTCGCACCCTCAATCAATGGGTTCGCACTAATCACTATGACGAATTTATCCTCCTCCACGGTGACGATGAGGGAAATGAGGAAACTGGCTTCCATCTGGTGCAAAATGACGGAGCGACAACCCAATACTTCGGTAAAAATTTAGTCAATACCGTAGCCGATGGACTCTATCACATTGGCTTTACCATCCAAGACAATCGTCTCCTCAACGAAGATGGTGATGCCAATGCTCGCCTTAACGATGTTTCCAGTTGGCTCAACTATTTCTATCTTCAGAAAACCATTATTTACGGTGATAACTCTAGCGACACGATTACAGGTACGAATCTTGCCGAAAACCTGATGGGTTACGGGGGAAACGATATTCTCAATGGTGGCGGCGGCGATGACCTAATCGATGGAGATTGGGGGTCTGACACTTTATCGGGTGGGGTTGGTAATGACTTCCTCTATGGTGGTGCAGACAATGACCAATTAGATGGAGGTGAAGACTCAGACACTTATTATGTCTCCGGTAATCTAGCAGGAGGCTGGTCGAGTTTCCAAGGCTACGACATCTACACCGATACCGGCACCTCTGGGGTGGATAAAATTGTGGCCTTGGGTACAGGAGACGTGGACCTGGGGATTCTTTCCTTTAGCGCCAATAGTGGCATTGAAACCATTGATGGTACAGGAGTAACAGGAAAAGTCACCATCGTCGGTGATTGGAGTGATAATACCTTCGACTTCTCTAATACGGCTTTTGTCGGTAACAATATCCAAATCAATGGCTATTGGGGGAATGATAATATCACCGGAACCACTGGTAATGATGTCATTATTGGTGGCGGTGGTGAGGACAAACTTAACGGCGGTAACGGTTCCGACCAATACGTTTATACCGGTTATCAAAGTAATGAGTGGAGTACCTTTGAAGGTTATGACACCATTACGGATACAGGAACCACTGGTACAGATACCATTGTCGCCAAAGGTACGGGTAATGTTGATATCGGGCTCAAGAGTTTTAGCCCCAATAGTGGCATTGAAACCATCGACGGGACAGGAGTAACAGGAAAAGTCACCATCGTCGGTGATTGGAGTGATAATACTCTCGACTTCTCTAATACGGCTTTTGTCGGTAACAATATCCAAATCAATGGCTATTGGGGGAATGATAATATCACCGGAACCACTGGTAATGATGTCATTATTGGTGGCGGTGGTGATGACAAACTTAACGGTGGTAACGGTTCCGACCAATACGTTTATACCGGTTATCAAAGTAATGAGTGGAGTACCTTTGAAGGTTATGACACCATTACGGATACAGGAACCACTGGTACAGATACCATTGTCGCCAAAGGTACGGGTAATGTTGATATCGGGCTCAAGAGTTTTAGCCCCAATAGTGGCATTGAAACCATCGACGGGACAGGAGTAACAGGAAAAGTCACCATCGTCGGTGATTGGAGTGATAATACTCTCGACTTCTCTAATACGGCTTTTGTCGGTAACAATATCCAAATCAATGGCTATTGGGGGAATGATAATATCACCGGTAATGCTGCCAATAATGTCATTATTGGTGGCGGTGGTGAGGACAAACTTAACGGTGGTAACGGTTCCGATAATTACCTCTATACAGGGTATCAAAGTAATGAGTGGAGTACCTTTGAAGGTTATGACACCATTACGGATACAGGAACCACTGGTACAGATACCATTGTCGCCAAAGGTACGGGTAATGTTGATATCGGGCTCAAGAGTTTTAGCCCCAATAGTGGCATTGAAACCATCGACGGGACAGGAGTAACAGGAAAAGTCACCATCGTCGGTGATTGGAGTGATAATACTCTCGACTTCTCTAATACGGCTTTTGTCGGTAACAATATCCAAATCAATGGCTATTGGGGGAATGATAATATCACCGGTAATGCTGCCAATAATGTCATTATTGGTGGCGGTGGTGAGGACAAACTTAACGGTGGTAACGGTTCCGATAATTACCTCTATACAGGGTATCAAAGTAATGAGTGGAGTACCTTTGAAGGCTATGACACCATTACGGATACAGGAACCACTGGTACAGATACCATTGTCGCCAAAGGTACGGGTAATGTTGATATCGGGCTCAAGAGTTTTAGCCCCAATAGTGGCATTGAAACCATCGACGGGACAGGAGTAACAGGAAAAGTCACCATCGTCGGTGATTGGAGTGATAATACTCTCGACTTCTCTAATACGGCTTTTGTCGGTAACAATATCCAAATCAATGGCTATTGGGGGAATGATAATATCACCGGAACCACTGGTAATGATGTCATTATTGGTGGCGGTGGTGAGGACAAACTTAACGGCGGTAACGGTTCCGATAATTACCTCTATACTGGTTATCAAAGTAATGAGTGGAATACCTTTGAAGGTTATGACACCATTACGGATACAGGAACCACTGGTACAGATACCATTGTCGCCAAAGGTACGGGTAATGTTGATATTGGTCTCAAGAGTTTTGGGGTCAATAGTGGCATTGAAACCATCGACGGGACAGGAGTAACAGGAAAAGTCACCATCGTCGGTGATGGGAGTGATAATACTCTCGACTTCTCTAATACGGCTTTTGTCGGTAACAATATCGAAATAAACGGCTATTGGGGGAATGATGATATCACCGGTAATGCTGCCAATAACGTCATTATTGGTGGCGGTAGTCAGGACAAACTTAACGGCGGTAACGGTTCCGACCAATATGTTTATACTGGTTATCAAAGTAATGAGTGGAGTACCTTTGAAGGTTATGACACCATTACGGATACAGGAACCACTGGTACAGATACCATTGTCGCCAAAGGTACGGGTAATGTTGATATCGGTCTCAAGAGTTTTGGGGTCAATAGTGGCATTGAAACCATCGACGGGACAGGAGTAACAGGAAAAGTCACCATCGTCGGTGATGGGAGTGATAATACTCTCGACTTCTCTAATACGGCTTTTGTCGGTAACAATATCCAAATCAATGGCTATTGGGGGAATGATAATATCACCGGTAATGCTGCCAATAATGTCATTATTGGTGGCGGTGGTGAGGACAAACTTAACGGTGGTAACGGTTCCGATAATTACCTCTATACAGGGTATCAAAGTAATGAGTGGAGTACCTTTGAAGGCTATGACACCATTACGGATACAGGAACCACTGGTACAGATACCATTGTCGCCAAAGGTACGGGTAATGTTGATATCGGGCTCAAGAGTTTTAGCCCCAATAGTGGCATTGAAACCATCGACGGGACAGGAGTAACAGGAAAAGTCACCATCGTCGGTGATTGGAGTGATAATACTCTCGACTTCTCTAATACGGCTTTTGTCGGTAACAATATCCAAATCAATGGCTATTGGGGGAATGATAATATCACCGGAACCACTGGTAATGATGTCATTATTGGTGGCGGTGGTGATGACAAACTTAACGGTGGTAACGGTTCCGATAATTACCTCTATACTGGTTATCAAAGTAATGAGTGGAATACCTTTGAAGGTTATGACACCATTACGGATACAGGAACCACTGGTACAGATACCATTGTCGCCAAAGGTACGGGTAATGTTGATATCGGTCTCAAGAGTTTTGGGGTCAATAGTGGCATTGAAACCATCGACGGGACAGGAGTAACAGGAAAAGTCACCATCGTCGGTGATGGGAGTGATAATACTCTCGACTTCTCTAATACGGCTTTTGTCGGTAACAATATCCAAATCAATGGCTATTGGGGGAATGATGATATCACCGGTAATGCTGCCAATAATGTCATTATTGGTGGCGGTGGTCAGGACAAACTTAACGGCGGTAACGGTTCCGATAATTACCTCTATACTGGTTATCAAAGTAATGAGTGGAATACCTTTGAAGGTTATGACACCATTACGGATACAGGAACCACTGGTACAGATACCATTGTCGCCAAAGGTACGGGTAATGTTGATATTGGTCTCAAGAGTTTTGGGGTCAATAGTGGCATTGAAACCATCGACGGGACAGGAGTAACAGGAAAAGTCACCATCGTCGGTGATGGGAGTGATAATACTCTCGACTTCTCTAATACGGCTTTTGTCGGTAACAATATCCAAATCAATGGCTATTGGGGGAATGATGATATCACCGGTAATGCTGCCAATAATGTCATTATTGGTGGCGGTGGTCAGGACAAACTTAACGGCGGTAACGGTTCCGATAATTACCTCTATACTGGTTATCAAAGTAATGAGTGGAATACCTTTGAAGGTTATGACACCATTACGGATACAGGAACCACTGGTACAGATACCATTGTCGCCAAAGGTACGGGTAATGTTGATATTGGTCTCAAGAGTTTTGGGGTCAATAGTGGCATTGAAACCATCGACGGGACAGGAGTAACAGGAAAAGTCACCATCGTCGGTGATGGGAGTGATAATACTCTCGACTTCTCTAATACGGCTTTTGTCGGTAACAATATCCAAATCAATGGCTATTGGGGGAATGATGATATCACCGGTAATGCTGCCAATAATGTCATTATTGGTGGCGGTGGTCAGGACAAACTTAACGGCGGTAACGGTTCCGATAATTACCTCTATACTGGTTATCAAAGTAATGAGTGGAATACCTTTGAAGGTTATGACACCATTACGGATACAGGAACCACTGGTACAGATACCATTGTCGCCAAAGGTACGGGTAATGTTGATATTGGTCTCAAGAGTTTTGGGGTCAATAGTGGCATTGAAACCATCGACGGGACAGGAGTAACAGGAAAAGTCACCATCGTCGGTGATGGGAGTGATAATACTCTCGACTTCTCTAATACGGCTTTTGTCGGTAACAATATCCAAATCAATGGCTATTGGGGGAATGATGATATCACCGGTAATGCTGCCAATAATGTCATTATTGGTGGCGGTGGTCAGGACAAACTTAACGGCGGTAACGGTTCCGATAATTACCTCTATACTGGTTATCAAAGTAATGAGTGGAATACCTTTGAAGGTTATGACACCATTACGGATACAGGAACCACTGGTACAGATACCATTGTCGCCAAAGGTACGGGTAATGTTGATATTGGTCTCAAGAGTTTTGGGGTCAATAGTGGCATTGAAACCATCGACGGGACAGGAGTAACAGGAAAAGTCACCATCGTCGGTGATGGGAGTGATAATACTCTCGACTTCTCTAATACGGCTTTTGTCGGTAACAATATCCAAATCAATGGCTATTGGGGGAATGATGATATCACCGGTAATGCTGCCAATAATGTCATTATTGGTGGCGGTGGTCAGGACAAACTTAACGGCGGTAACGGTTCCGATAATTACCTCTATACTGGTTATCAAAGTAATGAGTGGAATACCTTTGAAGGTTATGACACCATTACGGATACAGGAACCACTGGTACAGATACCATTGTCGCCAAAGGTACGGGTAATGTTGATATTGGTCTCAAGAGTTTTGGGGTCAATAGTGGCATTGAAACCATCGACGGGACAGGAGTAACAGGAAAAGTCACCATCGTCGGTGATGGGAGTGATAATACTCTCGACTTCTCTAATACGGCTTTTGTCGGTAACAATATCGAAATAAACGGCTATTGGGGGAATGATGATATCACCGGTAATGCTGCCAATAATGTCATTATTGGTGGCGGTGGTCAGGACAAACTTAACGGCGGTAGTGGTGAGGACATTCTTATCGGAGGATTAGGGTCAGATCAACTAACGGGAGGCGAAGGTCCGGACCGTTTTATCTTCAACACCGTTGATGAAATCGGTCAAGGTGCAAACCAAGACAATATCCTCGATTTCAATACTGGTCTTGATACTATTGATATCTCTGGCATTGATGCCAACTCCCTCAACGCTGGTAATCAGAGTTTCACGTTTATTGGTGCCTCGGATTTTTCAAGTCAAGCGGGACAACTGCGCTTTTACGGCGGTCTCCTTTGCGGGGATACCAACGGCGATGCAGTCAGCGACTTTCAATTGGCGATCGCTGGAGTGTATAGTTTACCTGTTACCAATATAGTGCTGTGACATCCTCTGGTTTAAGGCAATAAGCTCTATTAGGGGTCGAGAAGGTCGTCACCGACCTCCCCTCCCATTCAGAACCGTGCGTGAGACTTTCACCTCACACGGCTCCTAGTTTGACTGTTCCCTTGTTAAGGATACAGCTTGACTTCCTTTGGTTAACCTTGTATTATCTAGGTTGACTGTTGATGTCAAACCAGATGATTTTAGGCTTCCATCAGATGCCGATTTATCATCGTGACAGTGGCGGTGTAGTAATTGAAGGTTTTTATATTCATCCTTTCCGCCTAAGCTGAGAGGGTGAATGTGGTCAACTTCAATTAAATCCGATGGTGTGAAATACTGCCCACATCGGCTACACTTGCCTTGTTGCTTCTTAAGTAGTTTGGCTACTCTTGTCGGTGTGTCGATTGCTTGTCCTCGTCTGGTCGCCCAGTAAGTCCAATTTCCGTCGTAAGGTGAAGTTTCGGGGCGTACTAGGGTATGTCTGACAATTGGTGTCCAATTATGTTGCCATAAATGAAGACCATCTTTGGTCTTAAATAACCAAGATTCTTGCCTTTCTTTCCCATTGCTGAGTTTAACTGTACCCGGTCTAAAGTAGTTTCTCAGCTTTTCGTGGTTTGATTTACCGCATCTTGATACTGTCCATGCCCTTAACATTAACCAGATTGTATTGTCTAGTTTATTGAAGGTATCTGTGGATACTACTCCTGAGTAGTAGTTAGCCCAACCTCTAATGATTGGGTTTAAGTGACTAATCAGGGCTGATTGAGGTGCTGTTTTGTGTTTTTTGATTACACCTTTAATCGCTTCTGTGTGGGCTTTAACTGCTTTTTGGCTAGGTTTAATATGTGTTAGAAATGTTTTGGGTATTCCTTTATATATTTTCCCTGCTTTGTATTTTCCTGCTGGGTATTGCCTGATATTGAATCCTAGAAAATCAAAACCGGGTTCTTCAGTTTTCCCATTGTACTCAATGGGGTTGAGTGTATGAGACACTCTGGTTTTTTCTGGTTTGAGTTCTAATCCAATTGGTTTTAACCATTCAGAAATGGCAGTTTGGCACTGTTCAATGATTTCGAGTGATGGTGAAATCACCACAAAGTCATCGGCGTATCTTATTAGAACAGCTTGAGTTTTACTACCCTTTTTGGGGAATAGTGTTTCAATTAATCTTGCCATTCCATCCAGTGCGATGTTGGCTAGTAGTGGACTTATTACCCCTCCTTGTGGTGTCCCTGTTTCTGTTTCTTCAAATACGCCATTATCCAATACTCCTGCTTTGAGCCATTGTTTAATGTCTCTTTTCAAGGCAGTGGGACAATGAATTTTTGACAGTAGGAAGTTGTGATTAATTCGGTCAAAACACTTGGCAATATCAGCATCTAATACGAAGTAGCTACTTTTATTGATGCTAAGGTATATCCTCGATATTGCATCATGGGCAGACCTTCCGGGTCGAAAACCGTAGCTGGTTTCTTCCATTTTTGACTCCCATTCTGGTTCGAGTGCCGATTTAATCAACGCTTGTCTAGCTCTGTCTTTGATGGTTGGTATTCCTAGTGGACGTTTTTCATCCCTGCCGGGTTTAGGAATCCATACCCTTCTTAACGGTTTTGCTTTAAGTTTTCCCTTGATTTCTTCGGTTAGATTTAGCCTTTGTTCTGGGGATATTGCTATCACTCCATCGACTCCTGCTGTTTTCTTTCCTTGATTATCTTGGGTTACTTTGCGGACTGCTAATAGACGAGCGTAGTATGATTTCACCAATAGACGTTGCAACCTTCTAACCTTTGCATCCTGTCCCGATTTAGCCGCTTGGTATATCCTCTTTTGGAGCTTGAAAACATATCTTTGGATTTTACCCCAATTGATAGCTTTCCATACATTCGTAGTCTTAGTGGTTTTCGGTTTCCCGAACCCTTTACCTTCTCAAGGGTTTCGTCATATAGACTCCTACTAGACTCTATCCTTACAATCAAACCGTAACCTGTGAGCATATCCCGACTATTACCGTCAGGCGTTGGCTTTTGGTTACATCTCACACCCTTGAAGGCTTGCGCTTACACTTGTCACTACTGAGTATTTCGACCGATACTCAGAGCCTGAAAGGGCTTATCACGTTCCGTTTATATGGGCATTCCATCTTTAGATTTGTCCTATCCATCGGGGTACTTTTAAAGGTCTGTGTAAGTGAGTTAGTAAATTCCTTACTTTTCCCCTTGTTCTTTTGAACGCAGTGTATCAACCTATTTCACTACTAGCTAATTACGATGGTTCAGGTCGGACATTCGGTTCACACCTAATCATGGATGGTTGGCAGTGGTCTCGATTCTGGTGTTAGGTTACACCTCGGAGCCTTCCGTTCCCCGCTTCAGTCCCAGAATTGTGATTTCTGAATCTGGGGGTGGCTATCGCCGTTACTCTCACCTTTGTAACAATTTGTGAATAATTGTTACAAAGTGTATTGACCTTGAGTCCCTTTGCCTAGTTTGGTATCACGTTGATACTAAACGTCGGGACATATAAACAGTTATAAGGCTGGTCTGGGTTGACCTGTTAGATTCAGTCAGGGGACTGAAGACCTTACTAGGCGGTTATTTCGGGCATTTCAGCTCTATTTCATGCCTAAACGTTTCGCACTACTTTGGTTAACCTATCAAGCACGCTTACACGGAGAGGAGAGTTGTGAAAGTTTTTTGGAAGAACATGAATGGCAATCTTTGTGTGCCACTATTCATAAAAAGAGTCCGCCACCTGAAAAGCCGCCCTCCTTTCGAGAAGCGGTCAGAATGATTGCTTCTCTTGGGGGGTTTTTAGGTAGAAAAGGTGACGGTGAACCAAGTGTTAAAACTATTTGGTTGGGACTGCGAAGGTTACATGATATCAGCCAGACTTGGAAACTATCTCATCAAATTAGTCCCCCCATAGAACCCCCTTGAGCCATCTTGCACACTTTTCTCTTTTTGTCAAATTTTATGTCTGGACTTCCCCGTTGACAAAAGGCCATAACCTATGCTGTAGGAGGAATTAAGAGAATTTCCGCCGCCCCGTTACTGGGTACAAATCAGGGAAACTCCCAATAAATCTAACGCTTTTTGTTGCAGTTGGGTCGGTCGAGTTATCTTAGAAAAACGATAACTTCCCTCCCTAATCGTACATTCCACTGTATTCAAGCAAATTGTCCCCAGGTCTTCCAACAAAGTCCGAAAGCTATGCACAGGAAAGTCCTCTTGATTCCGTTTTTTTCTCTCTTTAGACTGAGCGGATTCACTGCGACTCGCTTTAATCACATTCAGAGAACCATCATCAATTTCTTCATCCTCAAATAACAAAGGAGCCAAGCACTGTTTTAAATGCCATTCCACATAATAAGCCAACATACATAAAAAGATATGAGCTTTGACTCTATCACCCTTATAATGATAGATAGGACGTACCTTTAAATCAATTGACTTATAACAGCGAAATGCCTCCTCCACTTGAGACAAACTTTTATAAGCTTTAACCGTTGTCGCTGCATCCATCAAGGTTGACTCCAGAGAAGTTCTTAACACATACACACCATCCAAGGCCGTTTCTTGAGCGATTAATTCCAGCTTACGCTGATAAGAAAAGCCTTCTTCTGTTATCTCTAAGTTATAGTATTTATTGACCTTAAACTGATTAAGAATCTTGCCCACTCTCAAAGCTATCTTATCTTGACCCTTTAAAGCTCTTTTCTCCCTTTGAGTCGCCTGAACAATCAAATCTAGTTCCTTCTCTACCGCTTCTAATAATGCCTCTCTTTGTAGTTGATTTTTCTGGGCAATGAAGGGATTCCGACAAGCAATTAATCTTTCATCGGGATAATCTTCACTCTCAAATTCCACCAAGTTTACCTGATCAAATAATCCTAATTGAATCACTTCTACCTCAGCCAGTTTCCGAATTTGAGGCTTAGTTAAACCAGTAATATAGTCTAATCCTTCTATCGGTTTTACTAATTCGTTGATTTTCGAGTTAGTTAAAATTCCTCTATCGCTTACCCAGACCACATTCTCAATCACCCAACCCTTTCTGACTTTCTCAATTTGTCCGCTTAAAGTAGCACCGTCTGAGGTGTTTCTTTCAAATACTTCTACCGCTATCGGACAACCCTTGGCTGAACAGAGCAGACCAAAAACTATCTGAGTTTTCCCTTTCTTTTTATCTCGGTTATAACCATATTTTCCCAGTTCACAACCATTTCCTTCTAGGTAGGTAGAAGTGACATCATACAAGACTAATGTTCCTGATTCTAAGTGTTTAATTGCTAGGTGCTTCTCAATTTTCTCTTGTTTTTCTAATAACCAATCTAAGGCGTTATATAATTCGTCTTCATCGGCTTTCTCTAAGTCTAACAATTGTCCTAAACTCTGACTACAAGTCTCGCTATTAAACCCTCTCGCTGTGGCTAGTTTCGATTTAGGATTGATGATTCTTGCCACAATCATCGCCACCACTAAGTTTCTGATTCGTGAGGATTTTTCACTGATTATTTTATCTAAACCTAATTTTTTAATCGTCTCTAAAATAGCCATTACATGACCATGAGGAAGACTTCTAATCACTTCAAAATGATTGGGAATGCCTTCAGTCATGGACAGTGTTGCGCCTTTAAGAGCCAGTTTCAGATTGTCGATAATATCATCGGGTAATTTTGAGAGATTGGCCAGGGTTCTTTTTTTGACTTGATCTCCTTCTCGGTAGGACTCCCGAAGAAGAACGGCGGGGGGGGAATTACGGTTAGGAACTTTTTCTATATACATGGCTATCATTCTAGCAAATAGAGAGAATTCTTGTCCATTAAGAAATGTTACAAATTACATGGGTACATTAAGAAAAGTTAAGGGGCGTATCCATTGATGGATAAGGGTTTTCGGCTATTATAGTATATATGTATGGGGGAAGTTCAGGAATACAGTGGAATGTACGATTAGGGAGGGAAGTTATCGTTTTTCTAAGATAACTCGACCGACCCAACTGCAACAAAAAGCGTTAGATTTATTGGGAGTTTCCCTGATTTGTATCCAGTAACGGGGCGGCGGAAATTCTCTTAATCCCTTCTACAGCACAGGTTATGGCCTTTTGTCAACGGGGAAGTCCAGATATATTAGTAAAAATTATCAATTGAATGTTAAGAAGTGCGGACAGTAGGTACGCTCCTCGAGCAAGATTGCTGTCGGCTCGATGGTTAGTGCTGCCCTTGGGTAATGGAAAAGAGACGGCGCTGACAGTGACAAATCCCAAGGATAGCAATCCCAAAGCGAGCGGACTGCTGCTTTCTGGTACGGCTGTCACCTCAGCAAAGGGAATGATAGTTTCAAACAGATACACGAGAGACGATCCCGATCCTTGCAAAGGAGAAAGATCAAGTCCTGGTTTAGATGAGCGACTAACCGCAGAAATTAAAGGGTTAACTGCAAGAGTCGCTGATCGGGAATTTACCAGTCGGGGGATTCTGATAGCTTTGGTTGTTGCTATTTTAGGAGGAGCGGCCAAAATTTTTGGTTTTCTCCCCAATCCTTGACAGCGATCGCATAATGTTTGAGGAAATTAACGCCCAATTGAAACGGCTAAAAAATTAAACTACCCGATCGAGTGTCTTTTCTGTCAATCTTCTTGAGGATATTTTTCCCAAAGATCTGTGATTTGGCGAAGACTTTGGAAGTTGCCATTACCGAGGATCAAATGATCTAGGAGAGGAATGGCTAGATAGGTAGCTCCCTGTAATAATTGTTCTGTGAGTAAAATATCGTCTTGACTAGGCACAAGTGACCCGGTGGGGTGATTATGGGCGATAATTAACTTAGTAGCTGATTGTTTCACTACTTCTCGAAAGATTTCTCGTGGATGTACCAGTGTTTCCGTGGCTGTGCCGATAGTAATCACCTTGAGTGCGATTAACTGATTTTTGACATCGAGTAAAATAACGGCGAAACGTTCCTGAGACTGATACATTAGTTCGTGTCCAAGGATAGCGGCAGCGGTATCGGGACTATCGATAACCATTTTTTCCGTCGGTCGTCGTTGAAAAGCTCGTTTTCCCAATTCGATCGCCGCTAGAATAGTAGTAGCCTTAGCCGGTCCAATGCCATGAATAGCGGTTAATTCTTGGGGCTGAATATCCCTCAAAACGTCCAAAGGATCCCGGCGATATTTACTCAATTCATTGAGAATATGCTGTCCTAAACCCACCGCCGAGAGTTTCCCCTTACCTTGACCTGTAGCCAGTAAAATCGCTAATAATTCGGCGTTGCTGAGGTTTTTCGCCCCGACACTGATTAAACGTTCCCTCGGTCTTTCACTGACGGGAATATCGGCAATTCTTAAGCTGTAGGTCATGGAAGTGGCAAGCTACCGCGATAAAATTCCATCATACAATTTTAGCCAGTGCCTAGAGGGATTTGGCGGGTAAATCAAGGGGAAAAACTCTCCTTACTGATAGCGAATTCCCGCATCTTCGAGGCGCTGTAAGGCTTCCCCTAATCGCGGGATATCGGCGATTAAACTGACGCGCACATAACCTTCCCCTCCCTCCCCAAAAGCATTGCCCGGAGTGACAACGACACCGGTTTTTTGCAAAACACTGAGGGCAAAATCCGTGGAAGTCATACCGACGCTACAGGGGACCCAGAGATACATTGTCGCCTTAGAGGGGGGAATATCCCAACCTAATTGTCCCAAACCTTTGATTAAAAAATCTCGTCGCTGTCGGTATCTTTCCTGTACTTGTTTGACGTATTCATCGGGCAGTTGTAGGGCGGTTTCGGCCGCTTTTTGGATGACGGAAAAGATGCCATAATCGAGATTAGTTTTCAGGGTGCGTAACCCTTGAATAATATCGGAATTGCCCACGACAAAACCGACGCGCCACCCGGCCATATTATAGGTTTTCGAGAGGGTATGAAATTCCACACTAATCTCTTTTGCCCCCGGAATTTCTAATAAACTGGTGGGCTGATAACCATCAAAACTTAATTCAGCATAACAGAGATCGTGGACGAGCATAATCTCATATTGCCGGGCCCAAGCAACGATTTTTTCAAAAAATTCCCGAGGGGCAACGGCGGCGGTGGGGTTACTGGGATAGTTAAAATAGAGGATTTTCGCCTGTTTAGCCACATCTTCGGGGATAGAATCGATATCTATCAGCCAATCCTGTTCTGCTTTTAAAATGATCGGGTATAGCGTCGCCCCAGCAATCAAAGGACCGCGAAAATGGGCGGGATAGGCGGGACTGGGAACTAAGACCACATCGCCGGGGTTAACATAAGCTAGGGCTAGGTGAGATAGGCCCTCTTTGGAACCTAGCAGGGGTAAAGCTTCGTTATCGGGATTGAGTTCCACACCATAAGAGCGATCATACCATTTAGCGATCGCTTCTCGGAAACTGGCGGTTCCTTCAAAGGGGGGATAACCGTGAAATTGGGGGGTTTCAAAAGCTTGAATGGCCGCTTCGATAACTGGAAGCGGAGCAAAACCGTCCGGGTTGCCCATGCCTAAATCGATTAAATCTAGTCCTTCTTTGCGGGCTAAGGCTTTTAATTCATCCAAGCGGGCGAAAACGTAGGGGGGTAAGGCACTTAATCGCTTGGCGCGGCTATTCGTCCAATTTACACTCATTACTTCTTGGCTTACTGATCGAGGTAATCTACCATTATGGCACGAGTGTATGGCTAATTTAACAGTTAGGGACTTGCGCTTTGATAATGTACCTTTTGGGCGAACGCAGTTCGCCCCTACATTGTGGACAAAATCCGTTACTGTAGGGGCGCAAAGCTTGCGCCCTCCGATCGATTGGGATATTATTCCCACGCAAGTCCCTTAGTTATTAGCTGACTTCTTTGTGCCTCAGTATTGCTAGAATTGCCCGACACCGGAGATGGAGAGTCAAACTAAGGTAATCTAATTAATAGAGGCCCAAAATTACTGATTAGCCCCAGCATTACCCCCATTCTTCGCCATTATCGGCCGGTAAGTCCTGACTCCTCACTCCTCAATTCTTTTGTAAAATATGACTGCGATCGCTGTTCAGATAACTTCTATTTTACCCCCCGACACGACAGTTATTGCCTGGCCACAAGTGCCAAAAGAGGAACAAGAAAGATTATCAAGGGCAATTAGGGGCAAAAGTCCTGAAATTATAGTCTATCCCGCTAATACGGCCGCTTTAGCCTCTCTGGTGCGTTTTGCCAACGAAAATCGTCTGTCTTTATTGGCCTACGGTCAAGGCAGTAAATTAGATTGGGGTGGATTAGTCCAGTCACCCGATATTTTAGTCAGTACCCAAAATCTCAACCGGATTATTGACCATGCTAGGGGAGATTTAACTATAACCGTGGAATCTGGGCTTAAACTAGCGGATTTACAGGCTTTTTTGGCTCCTAGCGGTCAATTTATTCCTCTTGATCCCAGTTACGCCCATAATGCCACGATTGGCGGTATTATGGCCACGGCCGATGCCGGAACATGGCGGCAAAGATACGGTGGAGTCCGGGATCTGATCCTAGGATTCTCCTTTATCCGTCACGATGGCGAGATTGCTAAAGCTGGAGGGCGTGTGGTCAAGAATGTGGCGGGATACGACATGATGAAGCTATTTACGGGTTCCTACGGCACTTTGGGGATTATCGATCAAATTACCCTGCGACTGTATCCCGAAACCCCTAACTCAGAAACCCTGATAATCACTGGAAATAGCGAAAATATTAGCAAATTGAGTCAAGTTATTCGGCAATCGTCCCTAACTCCCACCGTGGCTGAATGTTTAAACCCAGGGATGACGCAAGCACTAGGATTAGAGGAAAAAGTCGCTTTACTGCTGCGTTTTCAAAGCATTCCCGAAAGTATTAGCGAACAATCGCAACAGGTGAGTTATTTAGGACAACAGTTAGATTGTCAGACCAATTATTATCGGGATGAGGCAGAAGTTTCTTTATGGCAAAGATACCGAAAAACAATCGATAATTATGACCAAGAGGGCAATTTTTTCGGCAAAATAGGATTATTACCCAGCAGTTTAGCTCTAGTTATCGACCAAATTAACGGACTAGCCTCGATTAATATTAGTAGCGGCGTGGGTAAAGTTATCTTAAAATCGGAGGAAAATCTTGACAAAATTCGCTCTTTATGCAGTGCCAATCACGGTTATTTAACGGTGTTAACCGCACCCCCATCCCTAAAAGAAAAAATTGAACCTTGGGGTTATACAGGTAACGCAATTACCATGATGAAAACCCTAAAAACTAAATTCGATCCTCACGGTATTTTTAGTCCTGAACGCTTTCTTAACAAAATCTAATTAAAAATTATGCAAACCTCCGAACATTCCGTTAACTTTCAAGAATTAATCGACCAAAAAAATCAAGGATTTGACCCCAAAAATCCCCCCGCTCAAGAATTAATCGATAGTTGTGTTCACTGTGGTTTTTGTCTTTCTACCTGTCCCAGTTATCGAGTTATTGGCAAAGAAATGGACTCCCCCCGGGGTAGAATTTATCTGATGAATGCCATCAACAAAGGAGAAGCAGTTTTAGACGAAACCACTAGCCAACATTTTGATACTTGTTTAGGTTGTTTAGCCTGTGTTAGTACTTGTCCATCGGGAGTACAATACGATCAATTAATCGCCGCAGTTCGTCCGCAAGTGGAACGCAATCAACCCCGCAGTTTTAAAGATAAAATTATTCGTTTTCTGATTTTTAATCTCTTTCCCTATCCCGTCCGTCTCAAATTATTTTTACCTTTCCTCTGGTTATATCAAACCCTAGGATTACAAACCCTAGTCAGGAAATCGGGTATCTTAAAAATGCTCTTTCCTCGTCTAGCGGCCATGGAATCAATTTTACCCAAAATTACTCTAAATTCTCTGTTTAAAAACTATGCCGATGTTATTCCCTCCCAAACTGAAAAACGCTATCGGGTGGGAGTAGTTTTAGGTTGTGTGCAGCGCCTCTTTTTCTCGCCCGTAAATGAAGCGACAGTGCGGGTTTTAACTGCCAATGGTTGTGAAGTGGTTATCCCAAAAACCCAGGGTTGTTGTGCCGCTTTACCCGCACATCAAGGACAGGAAAAACGAGCACAAAGTTTAGCCAGACAAATGATCGATAGTTTCGCAGAAACTGGGGTTGATTATATTATTATCAATGCGGCGGGTTGTGGTCATACTCTCAAGGAATATCATCATATTTTAGCCGATGATCCTGAATATAAAGATAAGGCTAAGGAGTTTGTGGCTAAAGTACGCGATGCCCAAGAATTTTTGGCAGCAGTGGGATTAACTGCTGATTTATCCCCGATTACCGAGACAGAATTAACCCTAGTTTATCAAGATGCCTGTCATCTTTTACACGGACAAAAAATCTCCGTGCAACCACGACAATTATTGCAAAAAATCCCCAATATTAACTTAAAAGAACCTATCGATGCGGCCTTGTGTTGTGGTAGTGCCGGAGTTTATAATATGCTACAGCCAGATACTGCCGATGAATTAGGTCAGCAGAAAGTACGCAATTTATTAAATACTGGGGCTGCGGTGATTGCTTCTCCTAATCCGGGTTGTTCCCTACAAATTAAAAAACATCTACAATTACAGGGAAAAGATACACCCGTTATTCATCCTATCGAATTATTAGATTATGCGATTCGCGGGCTGAAAATTGGCTAACTCCCACCATTTGAGTTGTGTTAGTGGTGTCAGGACAGCAAAAGAAAACCCCACAGACAAAGACCTTGTAATGATAGAATCGACAATGGCGACAGCTTGGCCATTAGTATTTTTTGCGTCGGACTAGCAGGAGATAAAAGCGTGACCTTTAAGATTGGTTTACTCGGTTTCGGGGTTGTGGGGACGGGAACAGCGAAAATCCTCCTCGATCCTTTTGGTCGTCATCCCGTACTCAAAGAGATTACCATTGGACGAGTGGGAGTTAGAACCCTAGATAAACCGAGAGAAATCGAGCTTTCTCCCCATCTTTTGACCACTGACCTAGAATCGATCGTTACTGACCCCGAAATTGATATTATTGTCGAATTATTGGGGGGTTTGGAACCAGCACGCTCTTTAATTCTCAAGGCAATCGCATCGGGAAAGCACGTTGTTACGGCAAATAAGGCGGTTATTGCCCGTTTTGGTGATGAAATCTACGCCAAAGCTAACGAAAAGGGGGTTTATGTCCTCCTAGAAGCGGCCGTGGGTGGTGGCATTCCCGTCATTAAACCCTTGAAACAATCCCTCGGCGCTAATCGTATCAGCAGCATTATGGGAATTGTCAACGGCACAACTAACTATATTCTCACGGAAATGAGCCAAAAAGGGGCAGATTTTAGCGAAGTGCTGGCCAAAGCTCAGGAATTAGGTTATGCAGAAGCGGATCCCACTGCGGACGTGGATGGATTCGACGCAGCCGATAAAATCGCTATTTTAGCCTCTCTGGGTTTTGGAGGTCGGGTAAAACGGGAAGATGTTTACTGTGAAGGTATCCGGCAAGTTAGCGCCGTCGATATCGCCTACGCTGATAGACTGGGATTTGTGATTAAATTATTAGCGATCGCAAAAGATACGGTTAAGGAAGATTCCGATACTCTAGAGTTGCGGGTTCATCCGACCCTAGTACCGAAAATCCATCCCCTCGCTAATGCTAACGGAGTCTATAACGCTATTCTGGTCGAGGGGGAACCCTTGGGACAAGTGATGTTTTATGGACCGGGTGCGGGTGGCGGACCGACGGCCAGTGCAGTAGTATCGGATGTGATGAATATCGTCGGAATTTTAAAAAGTAGTGGCAAAACCAAGGAACTTGACCCGCTTTTAAGCTGTGTTCACCAGCATTATTGTCAAATCGCCCCGATGGAGGATTTATCGACCCGTTTTTATGCTCGTTTTCTCTGTCGCGATGTGCCGGGGGTAATCGGTCATTTAGGTATGGCTTTCGGCGACCATGGGGTTAGTCTAGAATCCGTGGTACAAATTGGGATTAGGGGTGATTTAGCCGAAATTGTCGTTGTCACCCACGATGTACGCGAGGGCAATTTCCGCAACGCTTTAGCAGCCATAGAGTCTTTAGAAGCTATTGACAGTATTCCCAGTATTCTCCGGGTTTTGTAATTAAGAAATTGCTTTTTTTATGGTCATGGGTCGGAGAATCAGAAGTGAGAAAAGTTGGCTAAGTTTGACCAGCACAATTTTGTTTTTTTGTCTAGGTTTTTTGGGCTTAAATCAAAAATTAATTTTTGCCCAAGGATCCGATAATGTTTGTCCCCTACCGATTTTATCAAGGTTACAACGCCATAAAATCCAAGCGGGAGAAACGATCGCCTCCATCGCCGAAAAATACGCTCTCATCCCCGCAACGATAATTAAACTCAATCCGACTATTCTCAAAAATGGTCTGGCCCCCGTCGGGAAAGAAATCTTTATTCCCCCGATGAATGGCATTCGCATCGAAGCACCCAAGGGTTCCACTTGGCGCGATTTAGAAGCAGCCTATGGTATTCGTGCAGATATACTCTTTGAGCTTAACGGTTGTGGTCGCCGGCCGACAATAGTTTTTATCCCCGGCACCAATTGGTCCGCCGCCAGCAAGCGATCGGATTATACTGGATTAAGTTCTTATCCCTTACCCTTGGCCAGCACTGTCGGATTAGCCTACGGTTGGCAAAAAAGCCCCACGGAACAGAAAAATCTCTTTCATAGTGGTGTTGATCTTCTCGCCCCAATTGGTACTCCTGTTCTAGCATCCGAGGATGGTCTAGTGATTTATGTGGGTCAGGAAGGGGCCTATGGTAATTTGGTAGTAATTAATCATTTAGGTCGCCGGCAGACCCGTTATGCCCATTTAAGCAGGGTTACAGTTAAAATTGACCAAAGGGTACGAGCAGGAGACGTTATCGGTGCGGTTGGCACCACCGGACAACCAGATATTATTCCCCCCCATCTTCATTTTGAGGTGCGCTTAGATACTCCCGTCGGTTGGACAGCGCAGGATCCGGCTTTGCATTTGCCCCAAATCGGCCCGCAATCAAGTCAAAAGTAACCAGTTAAGGGACTTCCAAAAAATAAACTATTCATTCTCGGAGTGTGAGAGGGAGGGGTCGATGATTGCCCCCTCCTTCCCGATTTTGTAGTAGAATTAATCCTGTACATTATTAATCAAGTTTTTCCTTTTAAGTGTATATGGAATTAACTGATTCCCTCAAGAAATTGCTCAGTGAAACTGCACTTCAATTAAAAGATGCAACTAAAAGAAGATTCATGGCACAAACAGTCTTAGAATTGGGCTAGAAAACCCTTGGAATGGGAGTATTTTAGATGAAATCGAAACAGCCTTGAAATTCGCCCAAACTATGACTTGAAAAGGAAAACACCCGATTGTTAAGTTGATTACTGAAATTTACAAAAAGGAGTAAAGCTTGCTAAAAAAGCCAGGGAAAAAATTGAAGAAAAAATCGAACGTCTCCCAGAATTAACGAATCAAGACTTTCCCAATTTGGGCCAATGGTTTATTGATATCTATTATGATAAGACCTGGTTTGTATTTAACTAAGATGGTTGGCTAAAAACTGTCTTTGATTCTTTAACTTGTCCTTTTTATACTCGAAAAAGCTCGGAAGTATAAAAGTTTATGCTGCCTATTTTTTCGGAAAAATAGGTTGTAATGGAAGACTCTTTGTTTTCCTAGACAAAAATAATTACTTTTTCAAAAAAACACTTTTCTATTTTTTTGTTGGGTATTTTATTCTCTGGAAGTCCCTTATTTGCCTAAAACAAAACCCCACCATGGGTGGGGTTTCGGGTTTAATTTAGGAAATCCTAGAAGGTAAAGGTTCCGCGAAGGGTGCCAATCCACTCGTTACCAGTGCCTTTGAACTGTTCAGGTGCAGAAATCCAGATGACACCAGGGGTGATAGAAATATTGTCGGTGACTTGGTACTTGTAGAACAATTCAACGTGGTAGGGAACAATGTTAGATACTTTCAGACCCATTTCCCGGAAGCTTAAGTGACCAATGTAGGGCTGCGCACCAGCAAACAGACCTAAGATATTTCCTTCTTTACCTAAGTCGGGGAAGGCAATACCAGCACCGTAGGTCCACACTTCCGCATCACCGAGACCGAGTAAGCGCACGGTGGAGTAGGAACCGAAGGCACTCAAGCTGGCGAAACCAATATCTACCGCACCGGTTAAACCGTAGCTATTGGATACTTTGGCTCCGAAGTTGAAGAAACCGACTTCATCCTGTAGGGTTACGTCTCCAGGAGGGTTGCCGTTGACGTTGAGCAGGGTATTTAACTGAGTTTGGGAAAGGTTAGCGGCGGAACTTCCCGTCACACCGAAGGAACCACCGTTACCGAAGATGGCGGTATCGGCACCTTGGTAGGCATTAACGTAGGTGAAGCCGACGTTGAGGAAGTTAAAGAGGTTAGCGTTAATCTGTGCTAAAGCGGCGTAATCTCCGTTAAAGAGACCATTACCCGGGTTAGGATTGGCCGCAGAACTAGAGCCACCACCACCGGCTAAGTAACCCAAGGATAGGGAGGTCGGACCGACAATGCTTTGGAGGAAGCCTAACTGTAGGCTAACACCAGCCCCAGAACCACCACCGATACGATAGATGGGGTTTTCAGAAGCGAAGGTAGATAGCGCACCATTACCACCGTCGAAGTCTTCAAAGAAGGGATTAGTGGTGGGAACGAAGTCATTCCAAATACCGCCCCAAGCGGCAACATAGGTATTGAAGCGACCAAAATAACCTAAGTCAATCGGGGTGTAGTAGGCCAACCAGTCGAGAACCACATCGCTACCGTTACCCGCAGCGGTCCAAGTTTGGAATAGGGAAGGGCTTTGCAGATTATCGAATCTGACGGAAGCGGGATCACCATTTTGTAGTGTGGTGGTCGATTTGTAATCAAATCCGAAGGGAGTGGCACTACCCGCCGCTAAACGAGTTTTCAGTACGTCCTGACCGGTGAAGCTCGTGTTTAAAACTAAACGAGCGCGGTATTGCATGGCGGCCTGGGATGCGGGGCTACCAGCACCAACCGTATCGGTGACAGCGAAGATGACTTCCCCAGCTAATTTGGTGGTGGTGGAGAATTGATTATTTTCTAGGAAAGACACCCGGCTTTCTAAGTTATCAACTCTAGCTCCCAAGGCTGCTAATTCAGCTTGGAACTCGTCCATCAAGCGCTTGAGAGCGTCTAAGTCTTCCTTGAGGACGTTGACACCATCTTGAATTAAACGTTCCATCACGTTTAAGCAAGCGTTTAAACCAGCCGCAAACTCCCAACGGGTTAAAGCTCGGTCACCCCGGAAGGTGCGATCGGGATAACCAACAATACAACCATAGCGCTCCACAAGGCTTCTTAGGGCTTCATAGGCCCAGGCGGTGGGGGAAACATCCCGCAGTTGGTTAACGCTGGTGACTTGATCGATGGTATTGCCTTCCACGGGTACGGACTGTCCTTCGTTACCGTACTGTTCGATCTGATTGAGTAGTTCGCCAGTTCCTGCACCGGTGTTCTGAACTTGAGCGATTTCTAGATTGTTAAATTCGGTAGAAACACTGGTAGATTTGACGGGATCGAAGCTACTAGCATTAGCGGAAGCTACTAGGGTAGCCCCTAAAATCGCTGGGCTAACCAGCAATGATTTCCAGAACATTCTTAACATGATGGTTTTTTCCTCACACCTTATAGGTTGACTACACAGTTTGATCACGCATATAGCCTTACTATTCTTCTGCCATTATACACGATTTGATTGCTTAGGGAAAGATGCGATCTCATTTTTTCCCTTGACCGGTTGACAAAGTGGCCACCCTGTTGATCCTAACGGTACTTAAACAAAAACTAAAGTAGGTTAAAATCCTTACAGAGAGAAGACTTAAGCTCAAATAACAGCCTCATTTAGACGAGTCGGGCAAGGTTCTGTAATTTTGATAACGACGACTGAACTGAGTTGTCGTCAGGTTAATTGATGATTTCTGTAGTGGCACTCTTAATATGGAGTGATGTCTAATGGGCAAAACTTAACGCCGATAAAAACAGAGACAAAACCATGAAAAAAAGAAAGATAGCCAATACACTGCGTAAAGCCTTGCTAGAAGATGGCAAGATGGAACGCGCTCTTTATGAATACGAATTAGAAGAACACCTAGACTACTGGTACAAAGGCCTCAAGTCCGACCGGGATCAGTTTGTCTTTGCCATCACGGAAAACTCCGGTCACGTGGCAATGGTATTGATTACGCCAGATAAAACTATCTACGTCAATGAGGAGGCGCGAGAGAAACTCTCCGAATTCTGGACAAAAGCTTATAGAAATAATATAAATCGATTAATTCCCATGATGGCGGACAATTTGGCCAATGATATTATCTCGGTGACAGGCGTTAAAACGGTGTCCCCCAACCAGAAGCGGCGCTGGGTTAGTTTGCGCCCGTAGAGTTAAAGTGAAGAGATGACGAGAAACCCTGAAAAACTATCCGCCCTCACCAATTGCTCGGTAAGGGCGGTGTAGCGGGTCATCGGAATCGACACCAGACTGCCGGAAGGAACTCCAGCTAGTCTAAATCTTGTTTAGACGTGGGGGTCTAGAGAACAGCCCCGGCGCACAGCCGGCTATTGTCGATTAGGAGACCCATGCTTTTACTACTTTCTACCATCGACATCACCTCCTGTATCCCTGAACGGATTGATTATCAAATTTATCTGTAATCAGCTTAACGCAGCTGTTCGGAAAAAATCAAGGCCGGCAGCTAAAAATTTTTTCGGCAGGCCCAGATTAGCCCCAAAATGTAGGTGGAGATAGGAAGCGTGCAGATTCTTACCTTGCCACCCTTCGCCATTGATGTCACTTTTGGGGAATGCTTGCAGTTGATAAATCGGTGCGTCGCTCACCCCGCTTAATTGGGAGCGATGGAATTCATGCCCGCGCACTGGTTGACCTGCTTTGAGCAGGATCGTCTCCTGTTGGGCGATGGCTTGTCGATAACCTAGGGTTAACTTCGGAGACATTATAGCAGATTGTGGGATTATTTGCAACATAAAATGATTTTTTTGCTCAAAATCAACTATTTTGTCACATAAATACATTAATCCGCCACATTCGGCGTAGGTGGGCATTCCAGATGCGATCGCTTTTCTCACCTGAGTTAAGACGGGGGTGTTAGCGGCTAATTCCGGGGCAAAGATTTCGGGAAAACCGCCACCAAAGTACAATCCTTGCAGGTTTTCGGGCAAATTTGCTCCTTGCAGGGGACTCCAAAAGATTAATTCCGCGCCTAAATTGGCTAAAATATCGAGATTATCGGGGTAATAAAAGTTAAAAGCCTTATCTCTGGCAATACCGATACGGATAGGGGGAAAAAGCTTATTTACTCCTGGGGGATTTTTCGGGTTCTCTTGGGGAGAAATAGTCAGTAAAGGCAAGAGAATGTCCCAATTAAAGCAGTTTTGGGCAATAGAGGCCAGTTGATCTTGCAGTTCCCTGATTTCTCCTAGTTCATCCCTGGGAACTAATCCTAGATGGCGATCGGGAATTGTCAGGGAATCTTGACGACGCAAAACCCCGACAATCGGCATATTGATAGATTCTAGGGCGGTTTGCAGTAATAGCAGGTGGCGATCGCTGCCAACCCGATTGAGGATAACTCCGGCTAGATGAAGATTTTTGTCTAAAGATTGATAACCGCGGACAATAGCGGCGACAGAGGTAGATAAACGACTACAATCGATAACTAACAGCAGAGGAAGCCCTAAAATACGGGCAATATGGGCGGTACTGGCATAATCGGGAAATTGAGTATCGCTTAATTGAATACCATCAAATAGCCCCATTACCCCTTCAATCAGAGCATAATCGACATTTTGACAATGTTGGGCAAAACAGGTTTTTACATAGTCTTCAGAAGTTAAAACCGGATCGAGATTGCGACAGGGGCGACCGGTAAAATGAGTATGGAACATGGGATCGATATAATCGGGCCCGACTTTAAAAGATTGCACTCGATCGCCACGACTGATTAAATAGGCCAAGATTGCCAGAGTAATCGTCGTTTTACCGACTCCGCTTCTTTCTCCTGCGATGATCATCGAAAATTTTGGGTCTGAAACCCCGTCGTTCTACGACGGCTTTACCGTCAAATATTAGCACATTTACACGATATATGCTAAAATGTGAGACATGGAAAAAGCCTATTCTTACCGATTTTACCCCACACCAAAACAAGAGTCGCTATTGCGGCGCACATTGGGCTGTGTAAGATTAGTTTACAACAAAGCTCTCCACGAACGAACACAAGCTTGGTACGAAAAGCAAGAAAGAGTAGGCTACGCTCAAACTTCTTCAATGCTAACCGATTGGAAAAAGCAAGAAGAATTAGACTTTCTCAATGAAGTAAGCTGTGTACCTTTACAACAAGGGTTAAGACATTTACAAACAGCTTTCACTAACTTCTTTGCTGGTCGTACTAAGTATCCTAACTTTAAGAAAAAACATCAAGGAGGAAGTGCCGAATTTACTAAGTCTGCTTTTAAATTTAAAGACAAACAAATCTATTTAGCCAAATGCACAGGACCTTTACCTATTCGATGGTCAAGACAAATCCCAGAAAGCTGTGAACCAAGCACAGTAACAGTCAGATTACATCCATCAGGACGTTGGCATATTTCAATTAGATTTGATGACCCAACAATTAAGCCTTTACCAGTAACAGATAAAGCCATCGGAATTGACTTAGGAATTAGTAGCCTCGTGATTACCAGCGATGGCGATAAAGTGTCTAATCCCAAGCATTTTAAAAAGCATTATCGGAGACTGCGAAAAGCGCAAAAAAATCTTTCTCGAAAACAGAAAGGCTCAAAAAATCGGGAAAAAGCAAGAATAAAAGTAGCCAAGATTCACGCTCAAATCACCGATAGTAGAAAAGACCATCTACATAAGCTAACCACTCAATTAGTTCGTGAAAACCAAACGATTGTGGTTGAGAATTTAGCCGTCAAGAATATGGTCAAAAACCCTAAATTATCTCAGGCAATATCTGACGTTAGTTGGGGAGAAATCACCCGACAATTAGCCTATAAATGCCGTTGGTATGGGAGAAATTACATCGAAATAGATAGATGGTTTCCTAGTTCTAAAAGGTGTAGTAATTGCGGGTATATTGCCCTTGAAAATGCCGTTAAATGTTCGAGAATGGGACTGTCCAGACTGTGGGACTCACCATGACCGAGATATTAACGCCAGTAAAAATATTTTGGCCGCAGGGCTTGCGGTGTCAGTCTGTAGAGCGACCTGATGACCAGAACAGAGTAAATCTGTTAAGGCAGGTGCGAAAAATCCTTCGGGAAAGAAGCAGAAACCTAAATCGTGAGGTTTGGGAATCACCGTCCGTTTACGGCGGTGAGGATGTCAATATTAGTTGTTTTTTTTCGAGATCGAGCTAGACTTAATTAACCTGTTAAGTAGTTGGACAAAAGTAAAGTTAACTGTGGGGTAAGGAGTCGGTCGTCAGGAGTCGGTCGTCAGTAAGAATTGCGGCAATTTACATTTCTTAAGATAGACAACAGAATTTATGTCCGACTACTTACACAATCAATTCTAGAGCTTGCCAACGGCTAATAGGGTCAATTTTGGCCGCTAACTGGTTCCTGTGTCAATCGACTTTTTTTATTAGCGGCGAAATCGATTTGACCACGTTTAGGATCATTGTCATCATCTCTAGACAACCAGCTATTGTTCTGACGTTCCCCAAAACCAGAGACTTCCTACCTGACAATTAAGATAACTTCTAGATTAGCTGACCAATTTTGTGTAGCTGTTAACTTTTGTAAAAAAAACATCGTCTGCATCCTATTGTACAGCTAGACTAAAAATATCTAGAAAAAGCAGTTAGATCGGCAAGAGAGAAAAGGTACAAACCCTGACTGGGAGATGAAGGGTAAATACGCAAATAAGCCTCAATTCCGCTCTAAAGTTGGCTTTACCGACAGCGAGAGACCAGATTAATCAGGGAAATATCGTCAGATAAACTAATCAATATAGCTTCTTAGGTGTCTGGGAGTGAAAAAGACAGAGAACGAGGGTTTTCTAGTTCCTATAACTGCACTAATCAGAGACCTAGAATTTACCTCTAAACCGACAACTAAATTATCAGGAGAATTTGGGTTATGCCGACTCTACACACGCTGACCAATGATAGTATCTCTTGTTCCTTGTCCGATCGCATGGAGAATGTCAATTTCCACTGCGAATTAGAAAATCAAATTCATCCCACCTACGGCCTCGAAAACCTAGGCATGAAAAATCTCGGTCGCGTTTATCGCAATCTTTCCGTACCGCAATTAGTCGAACAGGCGATCGAACATCATGAGGGCGTTTTAGCCGATAATGGGGCTTTAGTGGTGGAAACAGGTAAATATACCGGTCGTTCCCCCAAAGATAAATTCATTGTCAAAGAAACCACCAGCGAAAAGGAAATCGACTGGAATCAGCATAACGCCCCGATTAGCGAGGAAAAATTCCAGCAGTTATACCGAAAAGTCCTCGCCTATGTACAGGGAAAAGACCTATATATCTTCGATGGTTACGTCGGGTCCGATCCTAATTGTCGCTTTGGCGTGCGCGTTGTCACCGAAATCGCCTATCATAACCTCTTTGCCCATCAGTTATTCCTCCGGCCCAGTGCGATCGAACTAGCCGCCCATGAAACTGATTTTACCGTGATTGCCCTGCCGGGGTTACAGGGAGATCCCGAGGATGACGACCTGAACAGCGAAGCCTTTATCGTCCTCAACCTGGCAAAAAAAATCGTTCTCATCGGTGGCACTCGCTACGCTGGCGAAATCAAAAAATCCGTCTTCTCGATGATGAACTACCTGATGACTAAACAAGGGGTTTTACCGATGCACGGTGCCGCTAACATGGATAAACACGGTCATACGGCCCTCTTTTTCGGTCTCTCCGGTACGGGTAAAACCACCCTTTCCGCCGATCCTAAACGCAGCCTCATCGGTGATGATGAACACGGTTGGTCAGAAGACGGCATTTTTAACTTTGAAGGCGGTTGTTATGCTAAAACCATCCGTTTAAGTGCCGAATACGAACCCCAAATCTGGGCGGCGATTCAATTTGGCACTATTCTCGAAAACGTGATCCTTTCCCCCGATAATCGCCTTCCCGACTATGATGATGGACGTTTGACCGAAAACACCCGCGCCGCCTATCCCCTGCGTTATATCCCTAATTGTGCCGTATCTGGCATGGGAACCCACCCGAAAACGATTATCTTCTTAACTGCCGATGCTTTTGGGGTACTGCCACCAATCGCCAAATTAACCACGAACCAGGCGATGTATCATTTCCTCTCCGGCTATACTAGCAAATTAGCGGGAACGGAACGGGGAATCACCGCCCCACAGGTGACTTTTTCCAGTTGTTTCGGTCAATGTTTCTTCCCTCTGTCACCCCTTGTCTATGCCCAAATGTTAGGGGAACGTTTAGAACAACATCCCGAAACCTCCGTTTATCTGATTAATACTGGTTGGTCCGGCGGTCCCTACGGAGTCGGCGATCGCATTTCGATCAAACACACCCGGGCTATGGTTTCCGCCGCTTTAAATGGCGATTTAGAGGAAGTCGTTTTCCATCCTCATCCCATCTTTCAAGTTCTCGTTCCCGAAATTGTCCCTGGAGTTCCCAAAAAAATCCTCGACCCGCGACAAGCATGGCAAGATGGCGAATCCTACGACCTACAAGCGCGAGAATTGGCCCATCGTTTCGTGGAAAATTTCCGTCAATTTACCACTGCCTCCCAAGAAATCATTGCAGCCGGTCCAATTTGGGAATAGCAACATCAAGGAATCGGTTATCAACTATCAGTTAAAGTGAGATTTTCTCGCAGTTTAATTGCCGTCGGGTGTATTGGGGCAGCCTAATACACCGGCAATACTGCTATCTATTGCCCATAGCTTGTCCGGCGAGATAACCAGTGGTCCAAGCGCTTTGAAAATTAAATCCCCCCGTGACTGCATCGATATCTAGTACCTCCCCGGCAAAATATAACCCCGGACAGATTTTGCTTTCCATAGTTTTAAAATCCACTTCCTGAAGATTCACTCCCCCAGAGGTGACAAATTCCTCCTTAAACACCCCTTTTCCTTTGATTTGATATTCCCCTTGCTGTAATTCAATCATTAATCGATTGAGAGTATTTTTAGATAATTCTGCCCAGGGAGTTTCCGAGTTAACAGTCAAGTAACTTAATAAACTCTGCCAAAGACGCTTAGGTAACTGTTCAAAGGGACAATAATTAAAAAGTTTTCTTTTGGGATATTCACTTTTAGTTTGTAAGATAATTTCTCGCAATTTTTCAGGATGATAATCCCCCAACCAATTAATGATTAAAGGCATTCGGTAATGATGCTCGTGAAGTAACCGCGCCCCCCAAGCAGAAAGTTTTAAAATAGCCGGTCCACTGACTCCCCAATGGGTAATTAACAAAGGTCCGATTTGTTCTAATTTGCTTCCCCCAAGACGAACTCGCACTTTATCCACAGCAACCCCTAACAAATCTTGCAGACGAGGATCGGCAATTTGAAAGGTAAATAAAGAAGGCACAGGAGAGACTAGAGAATGACCTAAATCTTGAGCGGTGCGATAACCAAAAGGACTACTTCCCGTAGCAATTAAAAGCTTATCTGCCCTAATTTGCTCATCTCTCTTTAATTCAATTAAAAAACTTTCTTCCTGTTTTTTAACCGATTTAACCGCAGAATTTAGCCTTAAATTAACCCCAGCAAAAGTCGCACTTTCCCGCAGACAATTAACAATAGTTTCAGAATTATCGGTGCTGGGAAACATTCGCCCATCGGCTTCTGTTTTGAGTTTTACCCCCCGCAATTCAAACCATTTAATAGTATCTTGGGGTTGAAAGCGACTAAAAGCTCCCCGTAGTGCTTTGCCACCGCGAGGATAATAATTAACCAATTGGGAAATATCAAAACAATGATGGGTGACATTACAGCGTCCCCCTCCCGAAATCCGCACTTTCGCCAGAGGTTCTTTTGCCGCTTCTAGGATAGTAACGCCAGCTTTGGGGTTAGATTCTGCCGCTTTAATTGCGCCAAAAAATCCCGCTGCCCCGCCACCAATTACGACTATTTGAGTCATATAAGTAAGTGGTTATAATTAAATTGAAGATAGATTTTGTCTTTGATCCCCCCTTAATCCCCCCTTGATAAGGGGGGTGTCTGATAATTTTTAACGCCCACCTACTTATCAAGGAAAAAGTTAAGTTTAAACCGCCAAAAATCGCTGAATGACTTCTTGACTTAATTCGCTCGTGAAACCGGAAGCAACAATTCCCCCTTTCTGCATGGCGTAATATCGATCAGCTTGGCGGACAAAATGCAGGTGTTGTTCTACTAATAAAACGGCGATTCCTTTACTGGCAACAATACGCCGCACCGCTGCTTCAATTTCGAGAATAATTGACGGTTGAATTCCTTCCGTGGGTTCATCTAAAATTAATAATTTTGGTTCCCCCACTAAAGCGCGAGCGATGGCTAATTGCTGTTGTTGTCCACCGCTTAAATCTCCTCCCATCCGCGATAACATGGTTTTTAAAACGGGAAACAAATCGAAGATTTCTTCGGGAATTGTGGCATTTTTTCTTTTTGTGGGTAAAGCTTCCAAACCGAGAATTAAATTCTCTTTTACCGTTAAACGGGGAATAATATCCCTACCCTGCGGCACATAACCCAGTCCTAATCTGGCTCTTTGATCTGAGGTTTTATTAATCAGGTTTTCTTGCTCATAATTAATTGTTCCCGCTCGCGGTTTTAAGATACCCATCAAGGTTTTTAATAGGGTAGTTTTACCCACGCCATTACGTCCAATTAAACAGACCATTTCTCCCGCATTAATGTTAAGGTCAACATCTCTTAAAATATGACTTTCTCCGTAGTAAACATTGAGATCAGATATGTGTAACATTGTCAACCCTTTTTAACTAATTTTAATCCTTTGACTTTTTATTCTTCCGAGGAACCTAGATAAACTTCAATAACTTTCGGATCATTTTGAATTTGCTCCATATTCCCCTCACAGAGAACAGTTCCTTGGTGTAAAACCGTGACTTTGCGGGCAATTTGACGGACGAATTCCATATCGTGTTCAATGACAATAATCGAATGACTTTCCGCTAGATTTAATAACAAATTACCCACGTTTTCCGTTTCCTCATCGGTTAATCCTGCTACGGGTTCATCTACTAGCAGTAAATCTGGTGACTGGGCCACTAATTGGCCAATTTCTAAGCGTTGTTTTTCGCCGTGGGAAAGTAAAGAAGCGGATAAATCAGCTTTAGCAGTTAACCCGATAGTTTCCAATAAACCAATAACTTTTCTGCTATCTTCTAGCGGAGGACGACCGAAAAGAGTTGAGAAAACATTTTTATTGCGATTACTAACTAAATCGAGATTTTCTCGGACAGTTAGATTTAAATATACCCTAGGAGTTTGGAATTTGCGACCAATACCTAAACGAGCGATCGCATATTCAGGAATTTTGCGGAGATCTCGACCTTTAAATAATACCCGTCCGATGGTGGGTTGCACTTTCCCCGTAATTACATCTAAAAAAGTGGTTTTTCCCGCACCATTGGGACCGATAATCACCCGCAATTCTCCCGTATCCATACTGAAATTAAGATTATTGAGAGCTTTAAAACCCCCAAAACTAACGGTAAGATTCTCGATTTCTAAGATTTTTCCAGTCATAATTTCTAAGAGGGAATTGGTAATTATGAATTATGAATTATGAATTGGGGAGTGGGGAGCAGGGTGTAGGGTGTGGGGTGTGGGAAGAATAAATAAAAATAATCTCCTGACTCCTGATGACCCACTCCTGACGACCCACTCCTGACTCGGAGAATACTAACAGAATAAGGTCACTTATGCTCTAATTCTTCTTTTTCCAGTTGCACTTCCGGAGCTTCCTCAATACTAGGATAGGTAATTAAAGTTTTGCGGAAACCAAAATGAGTCAGCAAACGTTTAATCCCACCGAGAAGACCATCGGGAAGCACTGTCACCACAATTAGGAATAGGGCCCCTTGGAAAAATACCCAGACTTCCGGAAATTGTTCGCTTAAAAAAGTTTGGGCTAGGCGTACCAATAAAGTACCGACAACTGCCCCCACAAGGGTAGCACGTCCCCCCACAGCCACCCAAATCACCATTTCAATGGAAAAAGCCACATCCATAGAGTTAGGGGTGATAATTCCCGTTTGCACGGTATAAAGAGCGCCGGCAACACCAGCAATCGCCCCAGAAATGGCAAAAACTAACACCTTAAACCAAGTAGGATCATAACCGGAAAAACGGACACGCACCTCATCATCGCGAATGGCGACTAACAAGCGCCCAAATCTGCCGGTAGTTAACCAACGACAGAGCAGATAAATAGCCAGTAAACAGACAATTGTGAGTAAATAAAAGGCCACTTGAACGGCATCGGAACCCACCAGCAAACCGAAAATTGTTTGGGTATCGGTTTTTAAGCCATTAGTGCCGTTAATTAACTTCTGTTGACCGTTAAAAAAGTTAAAAAATACCAGTAAAGCCGCTTGGGTCAAAATCGAGAAATAAACCCCTTTAATGCGGTTGCGGAAGATTAAATAACCCAATAATCCTGCCACGATCGCTGGTACGATAATTAGGGCTAGAATTGTCAAAGGTAGGGAATAAAAAGGTTGCCAAATAAAAGGTAATTCTGTCACCCCGTAGAGAGTAAAAAATTCGGGCATTTGTCCGGGGGGTAACTGAAGATTTAGGTACATGGCAAGAGCGTAACCACCGAGGGCAAAAAAGATGCCATGACCAAGACTTAATA
Organism: Microcystis protocystis FBCC-A270; assembly: GCF_050500235.1. Lineage (NCBI taxonomy): Bacteria > Bacillati > Cyanobacteriota > Cyanophyceae > Chroococcales > Microcystaceae > Microcystis > Microcystis protocystis. Next base: position 1,523,836 of record NZ_CP191407.1, on the reverse strand, counting down.
AACCCGTATAACCCCAGATTAAATCTATCCCCAAAGCGACAATAGCGAGGGAAAGAAATCGCCCCAATAAACGCAAACGGAAAGCCGACAAAGCTAAGGGCAGTAACACCGCAAAGATGACCACCAATCCAACAATAACAGCGATTTCCGTGATTAACTTTTTCTTTTCCCGTTGTCGGGATTCGTTTCTAGTGATGGTTTCTGTAATCATAATCTATAACTCGGCAGTACGTCCTTTAGGAGGAAAAATTCCCGCAGGTTTGAATTGCAAGAAAGCAATAATTAAAGCAAAAATCATCACTTTTGCCATGCTAGTGGTGGAGAAAAAGGTGAAGAAATCCGTTAGGGGTTTTAGGGCTTCTACAGAACCAAAAATCAGAGCAAAAGTTCCCGAACCAATTAAATAATTAGCCACACCGATCGCCATAGCCGCGATAATAGTTCCCAGGAGATTACCCACTCCCCCCACCACCACTACCATGAAGGTATCAACGATATAATTTTGTCCCACGTTTGGACCGACGGAACCCAAAAAACTAATCGCACAACCGGCAACTCCAGCTAATCCCGAACCGAGGGCAAAAGTCAAAGCATCCACTTGATTTGTCGGAATGCCTAAACAGGCACTCATCTGGCGATTTTGGGTGACGGCACGAATGCGTAAACCCCAAGAAGATTTATTTAAAAACCAATAAGTCCCTAACAAACAAAGGGCAGTTAAAATGATAATAAATAGACGGGTGTAGGGCATTTGAAAACCGGGTAAAGGTAAACCTCCCCGTAACCAAGCAGGAGCCGTGACATCGACGTTTCTGGCACTAAACCAGGGTCGAGCGAGAACCGGATTAAAAGATAAAAGATAGCCTAATAATCCAGCGATAGCTAGGGATAAAGGCAGGGTGATACCAATAGCTAAATTGCGAATTCTCTCCCAATCTAGGCGACGACTTAACACCGTCATCGCCCCAAAAAATAACAGACAGAAAACTATTAAACTAATTACTAATAACCCGTTGACACTTCTGACAAATTGCTGCAGAATTAAGCTGACTCCCCAAGTGGCCAGCAGCGTTTCTAGGGGTCTGCCATAGAGGAACCTAATCACCCCCCTTTCTAATAATAATCCCGCCAATCCCGACACTAAAAAAGCGATCGGTAGGGCGAATAAAACATAAGTATCAAAGAGAGAAATACGGAAAGCTTGAAAGACATTTAAAATATAAATATCTTCAAAACCTTTAAAGATATTCTGCACCACAAAAGTAGTATAAGCCCCTAACATCATTAACTCACCGTGAGCGAGATTAATCACCCCCATCAGTCCAAAGACAATCGCTAGTCCTAAAGCGGCCAGCAATAGCACAGAACCGATGCTAATACCATTAAACAATCCTTCCAATAATGCTGACACTTTTCGTTATTCCCCTGCATCTTTAAGCTTTAAAAAGTGGGGTGAGCAGTAATGCCCACCTCACTCTCGTTACTGTCTGGAAAAATTCCTAAAACTAGGATTTTTCCATTTTGAACTTACCGCCCTTAGCCGGATCCGTCCAGTCACAGGCAAAGCCCTTAGTTTCGGGGACAAATTGGTTCCAAGGTTGCGGATCCACTACCCCCGGAGTTGACCAAACGATGTCAAATAGACCATCATCTCTCACCTGACCAATGCGGACGGTTTTGGAGATATGATGATTGGGGAACATTTCCACCGGTCCTTCGGGAGCATCGAATTTTTGTCCTACGGCCGCGGCGCGAACTTTGTCGAGATCATCGGCGGTTGCCGCTTGTTCTACCGCTTGCTTCCAGAGATAGACCATGATGTAGGCCGCTTCCATGGGGTCATTGGTCACGCGATCCTCACCATATTTAGCTCGAAAAGCCGCAACAAATTTTTTGTTAGCGGGGGTATCTACGGTTTGGAAATAGTTCCAACAAGCGTATTGACCGAGGAGATATTCCTTACCGATTTGTTTAACTTCTTCCTCGGCAACACTCACCGACATGACCGGATATTTATCGGGAGTTAAACCGGCCGCTTGCAGTTGTTTGAAGAAAGCCACGTTACTGTCACCGTTAAGGGTGTTGAAAATAACGCCGCCATCGGGTAAAGCTTGCTTAATTTTGGTAATAATCGGGGTAACTTCCGTATTACCTAGGGGTAGGTAGTCTTCGCCCACGGTTTCGCCGCCTTTCGCCTTTAACTGCTCTTTAATGATCGTGTTGGCGGTGCGGGGAAAAACGTAGTCGGAACCGACGAGGAAGAATTTTTTCCCTTTATTTTCCAGCAACCAAGTCACTGCCGGCTCGATCTGCTGGTTGGGGGCAGCACCGGTGTAAAAGATATTTCTAGAACACTCTTGACCCTCGTACTGGACAGGATACCAGAGCATATGGTTTTTGGCTTCAAACACGGGCAAAACCGCCTTACGACTGGCGGAAGTCCAACAACCGAAAACAGTCGCAACTTTGTCCTGATCGATCAGTTTGGTGGCTTTTTCGGCAAAAGTTGGCCAATCGGAAGCGCCATCTTCCACCACTGCCTCGATCTTTTTACCAAGAACACCACCGGCGGCATTGATTTCCTCGATCGCCAGTTTTTCCGCATCAACTACGCTGGTTTCACTGATGGCCATGGTGCCACTGAGGGAGTGCAGAATACCCACCTTAATCGTCTCTCCAGAAGCCGGGGCGGGACTAGCAGCTGGGCTAGGACTAGCCGTGGGGGTTTGGTTTTGTCCACCACAAGCTTTTAACAGAATACTGGTTCCCAAAGTGGCAGAACCGTACAGGAGAAATTTACGTCGTCCTAAATTTGACATGATGATCTTGAACTAACCTCGCTGACAATATTAGCTACTTCACACGGACGTTTTTGCTGAGGAGATTTTCGGGAATCTTTCTACAAATATCTGTGTGATATTACGGCTAGGTTAGCAGATTTTTTGTGATTTTCGCTACTTTTTGGATATTTTTTGTAAGTTTAGCTACTTTTTTCCAAAAAATTAATTATTTTTCTGGAATTTGCCTCAGTTTTTTAGCTATCAGGAGTCGGTCGCCGGTCGTCGGTTGGGGAAGTCATAAGACCTCTTGTAAAAATCAAAAATTGTTGTTAGGGTTAGGAGCCAGTAGCCAGTAGTCAGTAGTCAGGAGAATTAAGAATGAATAATAATCAATTAAATGATCTATTTACAGATTTTATGCGATTTAATCCTTATTTTTGACGTTTTTGAACCCTCAAAAATTAATTAGGCCAGAGGTTTATAATAACAGAATGGCCTCGCGTGCCTGGAAAAAGTGCCAAAACCGTTTTCTAGTAAGGCTTCCAGTAATATTCAGCCCAACCCAATTATCAATCCGAATCTGGCCAAAGCAGCCGGACAGCAAGCAGAGCAAAACCAATGGCCGCTATCGCTTTTAATATCTTAGCGGGGAATAACTGCGCCATACTGCCCCCCGCCAGGACTCCTAAGAAACTGGTGCAGATTAAGGCGGTAATTGAGCCAAAAAAGACAGCTTTGGGTGATTTGGAACTGCCACCGAGAGCGATCGCTACTAATTGACTTTTATCGCCTATTTCTGCCAAAAAAACAGTGATAAATGTCAGTCCGAATAATTGCCAATTCATAAATTCTAGGGAGATGGGAAGCTTTTTTCAGTGAACAGTAAACAGTAAACAGTCACACTGATCACTGATTGCTTAGAGAATATCGCCGATGAGTAAACCAGTGATCAAAAGGAGAAGAATAGCGACACCGATATCTAAGGTTTTGGGGGAAAGACGACGCGCAATCCAATAACCAATCAGGACACCGAGGAGACTGGTAGCGATTAAAGCGCTGGCTGCCCCGGCAAAAACCACCCAGGGGGATTGAGATTCGGCGCTGATGAGAAGGGTGGCTAATTGGGTTTTATCGCCGATTTCAGCAAAAAATATGGTTAGGAAGGTGGAACTAAACACCGTCCAAAAACTCCAAGAAGGTGGCTGATCTGGCTTTTTCTCGGTTGAGGCGATCGATTTGCTATCACTCATCGGCTAAGGAAATAATTTTCATACTTTTTTCATTTTAGCCCGACTGGTTTTCTGGCGATAGTTTCTGCTGTTGATTACGCTGTCTCCTTCCCCCAATAGTTAAAAAACCCTAGTCGATCGAGGTAGAGTTTCCATCCTAGAGTTTAATAATTATTAGACTAGGACGAGCGCAAATTGCTTGGAGGTATAGCCCCTATGGTAGAAAACAGAGATTATACTCTGATTATTGACAAAAGTGGCAGTATGTCCACTGCTGATAAACCCAGCGAGAAAACCCGTTGGCAAATTGCCCAAGAATCCACCCTCGCCTTGGCTAGAAAGTGCGAGGAATTCGATCCCGACGGCATCACTATCTATCTTTTTTCCGGACGTTTCCGACGCTATGATAATGTTACTTCCGATAAGGTGACACAAATTTATCAAGAAAATGAACCCATGGGGAGGACAGACCTAGCCGCTGTTCTCCAAGATGCCCTCAATAATTATTTTCAGCGCAAAACTGCCGGCAAAACTAAACCCAACGGAGAAACTATTCTGGTGATTACCGACGGAGAACCAGATGATCGCAAAGCGGTGATGCGTCAAATTATCGAAGCTTCTCGAAAACTCGATAGGGATGAAGAATTAGCCATTTCTCTGATTCAAGTAGGCCATGATCGACAAGCGACAGAATTTCTCAAAGCTTTAGACGATCAACTAGAATCGGCGGGGGCCAAATTCGATATCGTTGACACAATTACTATCGATGATATGGAAGATATGACCCTAGCGGAAGTTCTTCTCAACGCCATTACCGATTAATTTCTACCGGAGTAGGGGTGATATATCTTCACCCCTAATCAAGGAGGATTTAACTGCTAGTCAGGGCGACAAATTTATCTTTTTCTTCATCGGATAATTGATCGGATTGTCCGGTGATTTGTTTGTAGATTTTGAGATATTCCAAAGCGGATTTATACCAACTAAAATCTTGAGTCATTGCCCGTTGCTGTAGTTTTTGCCAATCCTGTTTATAACGGAAACTTTCCCAAGTCCGGATCATACAGGTAAACAGGTCTAAAGGTTCATAGCGATCGAAACTAAATCCTGTTCCTCTTTCCTGAATTGGGTCGTGGAAAGATACCGTATCGACTAAACCACCGGTGCGGCGTACCATGGGAATACAACCGTAACGCATGGCCATTAATTGGGAAATGCCACAGGGTTCAAAACGGGAAGGCATTAACAAAGCATCGGCCCCCCCATAGATGCGACGGGAAAGGGCATCACTATAGAGAAGATGCAGGGACATTCGCCCCCGGAAACGGGAAGTCATCTCCCATAGTTGGGTTTCATAATAGCGATCGCCTGTACCTAAAATAATCAATTGAGCATCAGTATAGGTGAGAAAGCGATCTAAAATTTGCATCACTAGATCAATACCTTTTTGTTCTACCAAACGCGTCACCATCCCCATGACAAAGGCATTTCTGCTGACCTGTAGCCCCACTTCTTCTTGCAGGGCAATTTTATTAGCCAGACGTTTTTCGATGGTTTCTGGGGTAAAATTCTGCTTAAGATAAACATCTTTAGCCGGGTTATACACCTCCGTATCGATGCCGTTGACAATGCCCACCAGATTGCCGGAAATATAGGACAATAATCCCTCTAAATTTTCGCCATAAATGGGGGTCTGTATTTGACGGGCATAGGTGGGAGAGACAGTCGTGACGCGATTGGCAAATTGAACCGCCGCGGCCATGGTATTATCGCCCTGCATATACCAAGGACACCAAGTCATTTTTTCTAATGCTTCGCGCCAAGGACCCTGGTAGGCGAGATTATGGATCGTAAAAACGGTACTAATATCGGGGTCTTGGTGCATCCAGACGGGAATCATGCCCGTATGCCAATCATGACAGTGAATAACTTGTGGTTTCCAGTAATTCCAGGCGAATTCCGCCGCACCATTGGCAAAAAGGGTAAATCGCCAGGCCTCATCTTCGCCTCCGTAGATACTGCGTCCAGAGAAAGCTAGATGACCAAAGAGGTAGAGAGGAATATCTGTATCGGGTAAAACCGTTTCATAGACTGAAAAATCCTGAAACATGGCGAATCCTGACCAAATGGGTTCGGAAGGGATGTCCATTTTTTCCTGAAGAAAACCGTAGTAAGGTAGAAAAATCCGCACATCATGACCTAGCTGACGCAAGACTTTCGGTAATGCCCCAATTACGTCCCCCATTCCCCCAACTTTGGCAATTGGAGCGGCCTCGGCACCCACAAATAGAATTCGCATACTCTTCCCGCTTCACTTGACGACGACAAGAAATTTTAACAGATAAACCCCCCCTAGCAGGATTTACCAGCAGGTATTATCGGATTAGCCGAGATTTTTCTTTAACTAACCAGAGAGCCAACGAGGGACATAATCAGGGTTTGCGGCAAAAAGTTTTTCGGTGGGGGCAGGGTGTGGGGTGTGGGGTGTAGGGTGTAGGGTTTTAGCGATTTTCATCTGGTCAATTACCTAATTTTCAGGGAAAAAGTACCTGAATTTTCCACCCGATCACTCCCAGAGCTGGTACTTTTTGGTTTCCAAAAAGTCTAAAAGTCTTACCCAACAAGGTTTTTAGATTTATTGAGCAAGCCCCAATTAGCTGTTTTGGGCATTATTAAGTTTTTTAGGCTTTTTTTACCGTCTTTTTAGCAAATTTTAGCTGATCAGCACCGGTTCTGTCTCTGTCAAAGTTAAATCCACTCCTCTTCATCCCCTTTGTTTACCTCCCGATCTTCGTTTTGATCTTGGGCGGGGGGCGTAATAATCCGATAATTGACATCGTACACTTGATCGGCTTTTTCCCCGCGAGTCTGTTTGGCTGTGCGGTAACTATAGGAATAAATTGAGCCGGTTTGAGAACTGTCACTAGGAGGCTTGACAAAATTTGCTTTTTCCTCATCTGCAAGCCTAGACGAAAATTCTTCCCGATCCTGAATGGTCGTCGGTTTTTCGGGGGGTGTATCAAAATTCCAATCATCACCGCTATCTCTTTCCCAATCGTTACCCCGTGCAGACGGAGCAGTATATTGAATATAGGTAGGTCGGGGAGATGGCGGTGGTACTGTAGGATTATTCGCTATACGAGGGGAGGCTTTTGGGGCAGCCAAAGGACGACCAAAACTATAGAGAAATTGCAGGGTTAAACCACTGATAATTCCCGCTAGGGTGAAAAGTAACACCCAGACTGCTAGGGGCAGTTTTACCGTCATAATACCGCCAAAAAAGACCAAAGTGATCACCCCCAGATTCTGCCAGATCAGTAATCCGCCTACAGCGATCGCAAATAAGACCATAATCCAGCCCATTTTTACCTCCCTTAATTCAGTGATCAGTGATCAGTAAACAGTGATCAGTAAACAGTAAACAGGTATAAAGATAAAGATAACTAACTAACTAGGGTTTGCTGAATAAGTACGGGCGAAGCATTCGGATAGAAAATCTACGTCTTCACCGATAGGTTATTGCCCGAATGCTTCGCCCCTACAGGACGCGGGCCGATGAAGACGCAAGGTTTTGAACGACGATTCTCTCAAAATCTTGCACCTGTGGGAGCGAGAAAAGCCCCAAAACCCTTACTTTGCCTACATTTCAAATTTATTCAGCAAACCCTAACTAATTAACTTAAAACTTACATCTGATAACTTACATCTGATAACTTACATCTGATAACTGATAACTGATAACTGTCAATGTCCTTGCCAGCGATTAATTGTCACACAATCGATATCTAACTGATCGAGAGTACGAGCGATGACAAAATCGACCAAATCCTCGATCGATTGGGGATGATGATACCATGCCGGTATTGCTGGCACGATTCTAACGCCCGCCTCGGCCAAAGTAGTTAAATTACGCAGATGAATTAAACTAAAAGGAGTTTCTCGCGGCACTAAAACCAATTTTCTGCCCTCCTTAATCTGCACATCGGCCGCTCTTTCTAGCAAATCGGAACTTAATCCCCCCGCTAATTTGGCCACTGTACTCATGCTACAGGGAATAATTACCATACCAAGGGTGCGATAGGAACCACTGGCGATCGTTGCCCCCACATCACCCCAACGATGACAGCGTAATTTTCCCCCCTCCATCACCCCGCCTTGACTGCGCCAAAATTGTTCTTGCAGCTCCGGTTCTGGCGGCATCCGAATATTATCTTCTGCTTGCCAGACGGTGTAAGCTGATCTGGAGGCCACTAGATCGATCGTGTAGTCGGCTAAAAGTAGATATTTGAGAGTACGGACAGCATAAATCAGCCCTGATGCTCCCGTAACGCCCAAAATTAGCGGTTTAGATAATTCCTTCAAGCTCTAATTCCTCGATCAATTGTAATCCTCTTGGGTCGCCCACTTTTAATAAAGCACCCCTAGCATCTTCCTTGACACCTAAATCCTCGTCTTCCACCAAGGCCTCGATCAAAGCATCGATCGCCGTGGCATAAATCACATTGAAGGGCAATTCTCGGCATAATTGACCGATCGACCAAGCGCAATTACTCCGCACCGCTGCGATTAAATCCCGGCGCAATCCTTCAATTAAAGGCGGCAAGACGGTGATGATATCTTCATAATTGACCTTGGCAATCTGGGCCAAACTACTGGCGGCCCATAATCGCACCGCCGAAATATCAGTTTTGAGAGCATGAACCAAAGGATCGATCGCTCTGCGATCACCACAGTTACCCAGGGCCCAAACTACCCCTTTTCTGACGTAACCATTCCAATCCCTGGCCAGTAAATCGATTAAGGGAGCCACAGAGCTAAGACTGGGATTTCGTCCCAAAGCGTAGGCGACACTGACACGCACCAGGGGACAGACATCGTTTAACATCTCTAGTAAGGGGGCGATCGCTCTTTCGTCACGCAATTCACAAAAGGCGCGAGCGGCGATCATTCTCTCGCTAACATGAGCAGAAGTAAGCAATGAAAGCATTTCCTCGGGATCGGGGAGGATTTCCGCTGCTTGATCCGGATCGCTCCCATCGAGAGGATTATTTAAGGAGTTGCTAGAGTCTAGGATTTCATTGTCGTACATACTTGTTAGATTATCTTAATCCGTGACCGCTCACGTCAAGCCCAAAATCAAAAAGTAAGTAGTCGTGCAAAATTAATTTCCTAGTGAAGATAGGCAAGAGGCAACAGGCAACAGGCAAAAGAAAGAATCTGGCAATTCTCCCACCTAAAAACAAGGTCAGAAACTAAGTACATCAAAGCTTTTAGCTTACCAAATTAGGTTACACTTCATCTTGACGAGAAAGGCTGCAGGCTCTCTTATTCTTTGTGTGATAAGTTTAACTGATATAGTAGCGATCAATCTTTGTGTCCTTTGTGTCTGGAGTGGTTCGTTCCAGTCGTTCGCCCGCAATACTGTATCTTAGAATACATTTTACCCACCAAACCTAAGAGAGTCAGCTGCATTTACAAAACCTAGCAGATTAGAAAGTAAATACAGGGCAAATTTTGGTGTTTTTTCGATGCCAAGACGCGGATTTGAACCGCGGACACGAGGATTTTCAGTCCTCTGCTCTACCAACTGAGCTATCTCGGCTTTTTTTAGTCCTTTATCAATATAGCACGCCCTCGAAATAATTGCAAGGTTTTTTTCTAAAAAGTTTTCTGCTTGACTAGATTGGCAAGGTGAGGGTAAAAGTGGTGACAGCATTGGCACTGGTGACATCGATGGTGGCATTCAGGGGTTTAATCAGTTTGTGGACTAAAGCTAAACCTAAACCGGTGCCACTGTAGCGCCAGGGATCGTGGTGAGGAATGCGATAAAAAGGAGCAAATATTCTTGATAATTCCTCTGGAGGGATTTCTACTCCTGAATTGCTCACATTAATTAATATTTGCTCGTCTGCACGCCAGACATTTACCCTAATTATCCCTTGTTCTGGGGTATATTTAGAAGCATTGGTCAGTAATTCCGCTATGATGCGTTCGATATCACAAAGATTGCTGTTAATCTCCGGTATATCCCCATCTATATCTAAAATTAACTGCTGTTGTCGCTCGCGGGTGAGAGTGCGAAAAGGTTCCACTAATAAGGGTAGCCAAGAAAGTAAGTCGATTGTTTCGATCGCCGGAGGTTCGCTTTCCGCATCCAGATAGGTTAAAGTTAACAGATCATTAACTAACTTACTCTGACGCTGACATTCAATGTTAAGAATTTGCAACAGTTGACCGATCGAATCCTCTGGATCGATCTTGATCCCTTGATATTCTAGGAGACTTTCTAGGGTTTCCACCGCTAGACGGATGCTGGTGATCGGGGTTCGCAGTTCATGGGAAAGGGTTTTCAGGAATTCGCTTTTTAATCTTTCCAGTTTTTCTAATTCCCTCACTTGTGCTTGGGAAGATTCGTAAAGTCGCGCCTGGCGAATAGCGATCGCACATTCGGTGGCAATATGTTGAATCAAATTAGTTTCTAAGGAGTTAAAAATCTGATTAGCTGGCCGAATTAGCCAAATATTGCCCAAAAAACCCTGATCGTCAAAGATAGGACAAGCGCAACGGTTAACACGACAGATTTGCGGATTGCCAAGGGGAAGACGATCAACAAATTGTAAAATTTGTTTGTGCAGCAGCGGTTGATAGATTTCAGGAAAATCGCTAATTTGACAGCTAATTCCCTGACAGATAAGCTCTTGAGTGGTATATTCGTGGACAATAGTAGCTTGGCTGCGACTGGGATTGTAAAGCTCAATTTGGGCCCGTTCTGCGGGTAAAACCTGCACTAATTCCCTAGTGGTGGTTTGCAGAATATGATTTTCATCGAGACTATCGCGAATTTTTTCGGTAATCCGTCCGATTAATGCTTCATACTTCAAAGTCATCTGCAATTCGGCGGTTCTTTGCTGAACCTCCGATTCTAAGGCAGTATTCAAGCATTTTACCCGTTGGTGCAGTTCCGCTTGTTGAATGGCAATTCCCACTTGAATGGCTAATTGTTTAAGGAGATCGATTTCTTGGGATTGCCAAGAGCGAGTTTTTTGGCAATTTTGGGCAATTAGTAACCCCCAGAGTTGGTTATCGCAGATAATTGGCACCACCAAGTTAGCCTGTACTTGCAAAGAGGTGAGTAACTTGCGATAACAGGGATCAAGTCCCGAATTATGAACATTTTCAATAACTTGAATTCTCCCACGACGATAATTTTCCAGACGTTCTGGGGATAAATTAAAACAGGGATCCTCGATGCTGTTTCCTAAGACGGAATTAATCCTCGCAGTATGGGATTCCACCACAATCATGCCACTATGATCGGGGAATAAACGATAAATTAACACTCGATCGCAGTTGAGGAATTGTCGCACCTCTTTAACGGTTCTTTGCAAAATGCGATCAAGATCCAACGATTGCCGGATTCTTTCCTGCATTACCCCCAATAGTTGTTCCCGTTCTGCTTGTAATCTTAAAGCTTCTTCGGCCTGTTTACGTTCGGTGATATTGGTACTGGTTCCCACTAAACGATAGATGCGCGCATTGTTATCCCGTAGGGGTGTTAAAGTCGTTAGCCACCAGTAGGGTATATTTTGAAAAGGTAAATACTGTTCGTAGGAAATAGTCGTTCCGTAACGCACACAATCACTATAGTGTTGCCGCACACTACGCGCATCATCGGGGGGAAGGATTTGTTCGGGAGTTTTGCCTTTAATCTCTGATGAACGCAATCCTGTCCAGCGTTCATGAACGGGGTTTGCTCCCACATAGCGAAAATCTCTATTTTCCAGCACGTCCACCACAAAAATCGACGCTTGCACGGAATTAAATATACTACGCAGAAACTGCTCGGAATACTCCTCTTTTAGCTGTTTATCTAGCTCGATCTCGGTTTCTGATGGCTGCTTTTCCATAAGAGCCTCCCATTGTGCTAATTGGTGGATTTGGATCGATAATCACAAAATCGTTGGCTACTCCTAGGGCGATTTAACAATTTCTTTAGATTCTCGCACAAATTTTCCTATCCGCTGCCGATTTCGATATATTTCTTTGCAAAAACGAGAAAGCAACCCCAATATACTGAGATCGCTTATCAGTTATCAGTTATCAGTGACCAGTTATCAGTGATCAGGTTTAAGTTTTAAGTTAAGTAGCTATATACAATTAATTACACATATCCAATTACTTCTTCCATGAGTGCCTATCCTCACCAAGAAGTTAATTTTGTCCTATTACTTATATGTGTTATTTTCAGCGATCACTGTTCACTGATTACTGATTACTGATCACTGAATTTAGGCTTCTTGGTTGACAAAAGGCAATAAAGCCATTAAACGGGCCCGTTTCACCGCTTCAGTTAAATCTCGCTGTTGTTTAGAAGTTAAACCGGTGATGCGTCTAGGTAGGAGTTTGCCGCGTTCGGTGATGAATTTGCGGAGGAGTTCGGTGTCTTTGTAGTCAATCGGTTGACTGGGGGAGATGGGGGAGAGACGTTTACGATAGTAGCTCATAGATTTGTAAAGATTGCTTGACTTTTTAACTAAAGTGTGGTTACTTAATTTCCTTGTGGACGGTGTGCTTATTGCAGTGGGGACAGTATTTTTTGATTTCCAGTCTGCCGGTGGTATTGCGACGGTTTTTGCTGGTGGTGTAGCGAGAAACGCCGGGGGTACGCTTATCGGGATTACTGCGGCATTCCGTGCATTCTACAGTGATGATCAGGCGAACGCCTTTTTTACTAGCCATAACAACAGGGGATCGGGTAAATTTACACGCAATCGATCATTATGACATATCTAGGGCTTTTTAGGCAAGAGCGGCTGGGACACCAGCGAGGAATTGTCAGCTAAAAAGTTGATTTTGAGATGAAATCCAGCACAAAAAAGCTAGAATAATCACAGCAGTTGGCGAGGATGAGGAAAAATGACGGTAAGATTGGGTAAACCGATTTTAGTGACGGGGATAGGCATTACCATCGCTTTCACCCTGGGGGAAACTCTCAATAGTACACTGAGCGAAATCAGTTCCTGGGGTATTTTCGGTGCGATTGCTCTTGGTGCTGGTATCTGGTTTTGGCAAAAACCCAACACGAAAATCGATTTTTCCCATCCCACTCCCCTGAGTCTAGAAAAGGTTAAACAAGCGATTAGCAAGGCCGAGAAGATAATTAATTATCTGGCCAAAGAAGACCCTAATCAAGACTTAACTCCACTCAAAACCAGTTTAAGCCAATTAAATCAAGAATTTAGTCGCCAAGACCTGAAAATTGCCATTACTGGTGCTAGAAAAACTGGTAAAACTGCCTTAAAAAAACTACTAGAAAGCGGCAACTTTGGGGAATCTATCGCTTTTCTGGAAACGGAACCGCTTCTAACTCTCAACTGCACCGCTAACCAGAAAAAGGCTCTGGCAGCCGACCTAGTTTTGTATCTCATCAATGGGGATTTAAGCGATTCCGAATGGCAAATCCTCCAGCAATTCGATCGAATGCACCAGCGTGTTATCCTGTTACTGAATAAACAGGATCGTTTACCCGCCGAAACCAGAGAAGAAATACTCCTTTCCCTGAAACAAAGACTGAAAGAAACTATTCCCTCTCATCATATTTTAGCCATAGCCGCTGCCCCTGAACCCCTAAAAGTTCGTCAACATCAAAGCAATGGAGAAATCAAGGAATGGACGGAACCCCAAACGGTAGTTATCGATCCTTTAGATAATCATCTCCGAAAAATTATCGAACAAGAAAAGTCCGAATTAGTTCTCGGAACTATCTGGAGACAAGCGCTCGAATTAGCCAAGGAAACCAAACAATTACTTAATCAATCCCGACGCAAAAAGGCTTTACCTGTTATCGAACAATACCAATGGATAGCCGCTACTGCCACTTTTGCTAATCCTCTGGCGGCCCTAGATTTAGTTTTAGCAGCAGCTACTAACGCTCAAATGTTAGTGGATTTAGGGGCAATTTATCAACAAAAAATGTCCCTTGAACAAGCAAAAACAGCCATGACTACCCTGGGGAAAATGATGGTACAATTGGGCATGGTAGAGGTGACAACCCAAGCATTAGGAACGATTCTCAAGGGAAATGCGATTACTTATATCGCCGGTGGTACAGTGCAGGGAATCGGGGCAGCCTATCTAACTCGTTTAGCAGGTTTAAGTTTAATTGAATATTTTCAAGAACAGGAAATTAACGAGCAACTGAATAATGATTGGAATTGGACGAGTTTGCAGGATAAAGTTAAACAGGTCTGGGAACAAAATCAACGACTAGCATTTTTACAGGATTTTGTCAAGCAAACGAGCACTCGTTGGTCGGCATTTTCTGGTTAAAAAATCTAGTTAAGAACCGGGAAAAGGTAAATGCTGACGCAGCACATCCCAGCGCGAACAATCCCAATAATCGATATGAGAAATAATCAGATTATTGTCATCGAGAGTTAATTGGCTGCGTCCAGAAATAGCGATGCGAGGCCGCCAAGGTAAAGGAGTTGTCCAGTGCAATGTCCAACGGGTATTAATAATATTTCCCTGCTGTTCAATTGCGTGGACATCCATCTTGATAGCTTGGAACCATTGACTCATAAAACCAATCATTTCCCGATAGCGTTTAATCCCCCGAAATTGATTGAGAGGGTCTTGAAAATAAACGTTATCAGCATAAATATCATAGGTTTGATCGAGGGGAAATCTTTGATAATCTTGCTGCAAAATAGCGATAATATCCATAAAATAAGTAATTAGTTATAATTAAATTGAAGATAGATTTTGCCTTTGATCCCCCCTGCCCCCTTGATAAGGGGGATGCCGATAGGCGGGGGGATCCCCCTGAATAAGAGGGGTCACTGTGAACTATTAAGTACCTAAGCAAAATTAGTTACACATATTTAACAACCTCTTGCCTATTGCCTTTTGCCTCTCCTAACCAAGAAATTAGTTTTGCACCACTACTTAAAAGCTCACTCCCGTCAAACTAAAGGGACGGACTTCGGTAATTTTAACCTTAACAAATGTGCCTCGCAATTCCTCAATATTTCCCGTAAAGAAAGTTAAGCGATTGCCTCTAGTTCTTCCCATAACTTGACTAGCATCTTTAGGGTTAACGTCTTCCACTAAAATTTCCTCAATTCTGCCTAAATATCTTTGGGAACGTTCAGCAGCTTTTGTGGCCACTAAATGATTTAATCTTTGTAGGCGATCGCTTTTTACCTGCTCACTTAATTGATCATCCCAAATAGCGGCCGGAGTGCCGGGACGGGGAGAATAGGCCGCCGTATTTAATTGATCAAAACCAATCTCATCGACTAATTTTAAAGTATTCTCGAACTGTGCCTCTGTTTCTCCGGGGAATCCGACAATCGCATCGGCACTGATGGCAGCATCCGGCATTAAATTGCGAATATTAGCAATAATTTGTCGGTATTTTTCCTGAGTATAGCCCCGTTTCATGGCCTTGAGGATATCATTATCCCCCGATTGAAAAGGGATATGAAAATGTTCACAAACTTTAGGTAATTCCTGACAAGCTTTAATCAAACGTTCGGTAAAATAGCGGGGGTGACTGGTGGCAAAACGGAGACGTTCAATGCCGGCCACATCGTGAATGTAGTACAGTAAATCGGTAAAATTGTGCAGATGTCGGCCGCTTGCCGTCACTCCGGGTAAATCCCGTCCGTAGGCATCGATATTTTGACCTAAAAGGGTGATTTCTTGATAACCCTGTTGTCCTAATTGTGCCATTTCTGCTCGAATTGCCGCAGGAGTGCGCGATTGTTCCACCCCACGCACCCCCGGAACCACACAATAGGTACAGCGTTCATTACAACCATAGATGACGTTCACCCAAGCGGTAATATTACTATCCCGGCGCGGTTTGGTGATATCTTCCATGATGTGGATGGGTTCGGTGGCCACCACCTGGGAACCGTCAAAAACTTGTTGTAATAAGTCTCCCAAGCGGTTTGCGTGTTGGGGACCGATAATTAAATCCACCTCGGGAACCCGTCTTAACAATTGTTCCCCTTCCTGTTGGGCCACGCAGCCAGCGACCACTAGAGTAAGATCGGGTTGAGTTTGTTTGCGTTTAGCCTGTCTGCCGAGATAGGAATAAACCTTCTGTTCGGCATTATCGCGAATTGTACAGGTATTGTAGAGGATTAAATCGGCTTCGTTGGCATCCTCGGACCATTGAAACCCCAAATCTTCTAAAATACCCGCCATGCGTTCGGAGTCAGCTTTATTCATCTGACAACCAAAGGTGGTGATATGGTAACGACGTGGGGACTTATTCATGATGCTGGCTACAGAAACAAGAGTGCAGGTTTCTATTTTAGGCTATTTATTCTCTGACTTGAAAGAGAGTGTAGGGTGTGGGGTGTGGGGTGTAGGGTGTGGGGAAAGAAACCTCTTTCATCTTCCCACTTCCCACTCCTCAGAATTAGACCTAAAGCATACTCAGCCATACAAGCAAATAAAAACGAAACTTTTGCTTTGAGGATATCTCCTGACTGGTAGGATAAAAATAAACCATACTAGGCAGTTTAACCTCCACGCCGCCGAGGCCACACCTTTAATCATCAAAGGAAAAGTATTTATATGTCTAAAAATCAAGTGTTCGACTTTTTCGCCTTAGCCGCTAAAAACGAAGAATTGGGTAAAAAAATGCGTTCAACCCAAGATCCTCAGCAATTACTAGAGATAGCTCGCTCTCAAGGCTTCGATTTCTCCCGTCCGGAATTAGAAGCGGCACTTAAATCCTTGCACGAGAGTCCCGACTTTTTCCAAAAGTTAGCTCATGCAGTGTTAGAAGTTTTCAGCCCTAACCACGATAATTATCCCTCGATCGGTGTCCAACCCTACGAAGGTGAGATCGATCGCTAGAATCAGTGATCAGTTTTTTAGCCGTCAGGAGTCAGGAGTCAGGAGATTATTTTTATTTATTCTCCCCACTCCTCTCTCCCCAACCCCAGCCGTATATAGTATAAAAAAATTATAAAAAAGCCGAAATCAGGGAAAAATAGGCTTTTATCTGCCAGTAAATCCAGCAGAGACAATTGAGCTGCCAAGAGAGAAGTTAAAGGGCAAATGCAGTCATAGCAAAGGTTTTAGCTGTCAATGTCCTGAGAATTGCTGAGGCTGATGGACGAAGGGAAGGAATGATTAACTTTCGTTAACCGGAAGATGAGAAATAATCATAATGTTTTATATTGTCAAAGGTGTCATAGTTTCCTATGCTTTTTTTAGGTTGATAATTTTGCCTGACTCGTCAAATTTTTACCAACCAGCCCTAGAAAATAAAATTAGTGGATGAAAACAGTCACGATCGAGATAAAATCTAGGATGGTCTTACCCCCACCTTGCCACGATCCCGACTGCCACCAAAGCTAGAGCAGGAAAAGTAACAAGGAAAGAATTTGACTGAAACAAAGTTGATAACGCTAACGAAATTAATAGTTTAGTTTGGCTTGACAAGCGAGGAACAAAAAAATGCCAATTGCAGTAGGAATGATTGAAACCCTAGGATTTCCCGCCGTTGTGGAAGCGGCCGATGCCATGGTCAAGGCCGCCAGGGTGACTCTAGTGGGTTACGAAAAGATCGGTAGTGGTCGCGTCACTGTCATTGTCCGGGGAGACGTTTCAGAAGTGCAAGCTTCTGTGGCTGCCGGAGTGGAAAACGCCAACCGGGTTAACGGAGGACAAGTGCTATCTACCCATATCATCGCTCGTCCCCACGAAAACCTCGAATACGTGCTGCCCATTCGCTACACCGAAGAAGTAGAGCAATTCCGCAGCTATTAAACGCCGTTGATCGGGGTCAGCATCTATAGAGTCGAAGAAAGCCAACCATTAGGAGACAAAAATATTATGTCAATTGCAGTGGGCATGGTGGAAACCTTGGGTTTCCCAGCCGTCGTCGAGGCGGCTGATGCCATGGTAAAAGCCGCCCGCGTAACCCTAGTAGGTTACGAAAAAATTGGTAGTGGTCGCGTCACCGTCATCGTCCGGGGGGACGTTTCGGAAGTACAGGCCTCCGTATCGGCGGGGACAGAAGCGGCATCTAATCGTGTTAAAGGTGGTCAAGTCCTCTCGACCCACATCATCGCCCGTCCCCACGAAAACCTCGAATACGTTCTTCCCATTCGTTATACAGAAGCCGTGGAACAGTTTCGTGAAAGTGTTAACCCACAACCTTTAAGACGAATCTAGAGCGCAACTAACTTTTAGTGTAAACAAATTCCATGCAAATTGCCAAAGTTTGCGGAACCGTCGTTAGCACCCTGAAACCGCGCAGTATGACGGGAGTGAAACTTCTGCTTTTGCAATTCATCGACGCACAGGGGCAACTTTTGCCTAAATACGAAGTAGCGGGTGATATTGTCGGAGCGGGGCTTAATGAATGGGTGCTAGTGTCCCGGGGAGGAGCGGCTCGGATCGAAGACGGGCAGAACAATCGCCCCCTTGACGCGATGGTGGTGGGGATTATTGACACTATAACCGTAGAAAATCGCACCCTCTACAGCAAGAGAGACGAATTTCGTCAATCCGGTTAAACATCGATAGAACCCAAACACAGTTAATTAACAACCAGCCAGCCAAATTCAGTATGGAGGAAGACTAACTATGGTCGTCCGCACAACGGCGGCTAGTCCGAAAAAGCGGACCAAATCCCCAGAGGAAACGCGCATAGACGAGAGTGCCAAAGTCCACACCTTCTCTAACCTCAGTGGCGCTATCGAGATCGGGGCGCGAGTGGTGATTGCTCCGGGGACTTCCATCCGCGCCGATGAAGGAACCCCCTTTCACATTGGCGACGACAGCAAAATTCAGGACGGAGCAATCATCCACGGTTTAGAAAAAAGCCGTGTGGTGGGAGATGACGGCCGAGAATATTCGGTGTGGATCGGCCGGGGCAGCTGTATCACCCACATGGCACTCATTCACGGGCCCGCCTATGTGGGCGATCGCTGTTTTATCGGTTTTCGCTCCACCGTCTTTAATGCCCGCATCGGGGCCGATTGCATCGTCATGATGCACGCCCTCGTTCAAGACGTGGAAATCCCCGCCGGTAAATTCGTGCCATCCGGTTCCGTGATCACCAGCCAACAACAGGCTGATCGCTTACCCGATGTCACAGAAATCGATCGAGCCTTCACTCGTCACATTGTCGATATCGACCTCGCCCCCAGCGTCCCGGTCAAAGCCCACAGCCCAGCGACTCCTGCACCAGCAGCCGCTATAAACATCGCTAATGAGACGCTATATAGAAATTCGGTGACACCTATGAGTTTAAATACAAACATTCGAGCGCAGGTTCGCTCCCTCCTCTCCCAAGGCTACAAGATCGGCATCGAATACGCTGACAAACGCCGCTTTAAAACCAGTTCTTGGTTAAGTGCCGGCTTTATCGACGGCGGCCGCGAAGAACAGGTATCCCAATCCCTAGAAGCCTCCCTGAGAGACCTGCAAGGCGAATACGTCCGCCTGATCGGAGTCGATCCCGCCGCTAAACGGCGCATACTGGAAATGATTATCCAACGCCCCGAAGACACCCCGGGAGAAACGGCCCGCACCACCACCGCCGTCCACGGCGGTCATGGCAACGGTAACGGCCATTCGGATCTGTCCGTACAAGTGCGTTCCCTGCTGGCCCAAGGACTGAAAATCGCCACCGAACACGCGGATAAACGCCGTTTTAAAACCAGTTCTTGGTTAACTGGACCTGCGATCGAAACCAAGAGCGAAGCGGGCATCATTCGCGATATTGAAGCGATCGTGACTGAAAATAGCGATGAGTACGTCCGTCTGATCGGGATCGACCCGCAAGCGAAAAAACGGGTCGTCGAAATGATTATTCACCGCCCCGGCGGCACCCCCGCTAGTAACGGCAGCGGCAAAGCCAGCAGCTACAGCGCCCCCGCTAGTAACGGAGCCAGTTATAGCAGCAGTGGTAGCTTAAGTGGGGAAACGATCGCTCAAATTCGTTCCCTGCTCGCCCAAGGCTACAAAATCGGCACCGAACACGCGGATAAACGCCGGTTTAAAACCAGTTCTTGGCAGAGTTGCGCCCCGATCGAAAGCAATCGCGAATCTGAGGTAATTACTGCTTTGGAAGATTGTTTACGGGAACATAGCGGCGAATACGTCCGCTTACTCGGTATCGATGCTAAGGCCAAAAAACGGGTTTTAGAAACGGTGATCCAGCGTCCCGATGGTTCGGTGAGTAGTAATGGCAGCAGTAAAACCGCCACCGTTGCTGAACCGAGTTTCAAAAGCTATGCTTCTGGTTCTTCTGGCGGCGGTACTGCCACTTTAACCAGTACCTTAACCGCAGAAACGATCACTCAAATTCGCTCTTTATTGAACCAAGGTCACAAAATCGGGGCTGAACACGCGGATAAACGTCGTTTTAAAACCAGTTCTTGGCAAAGCTGCACCCCGATCGAGAGCAGTCGCGAATCCGATGTGGTGGCCGCTTTAGAAACCTGTCTGCGCGACCATCAAGGGGAATACGTTCGTCTGATCGGGATTGACTCCCAAGCGAAACGTCGTGTTCTCGAATCGATTATTCAACGCCCTTAATTTCAGGACTCGGCGATCGGTGAAGGGAGATAGGTGTTAGGTGTTGGCAGACCGGGAAAAATACCGGAAACTCTAACCCCTACCCCCTAACCCCCGATCACTGATCACTGATCACTGAATAACTGTCAATTATGTCCTTACCCCCCGTTCAACCTATTAGCCGCTCGGAATTCTATGTCAATGGTGATGTAACCATTGATGAGAGTGCGATCGTGGCTCCGGGGGTGATTCTCCGAGCAGCCCCCAATAGCCAAATAATTATCGGTGCGGGTGCTTGCCTGGGTATGGGAACAATTTTAACCGCCTATCAGGGTGTTATTGCTATCGGTGCGGGAGCAATTTTAGGTACAGGTGTTCTCGTCGTCGGTCGGGGTGAAATCGGTGAAAATGCCTGTATTGGGTCAACCACAACGATTTTTAATGCTTCTGTGGCAGCGATGTCGCTCGTGCCGTCCGGTTCCCTGATCGGAGATACTTCCCGTCAAATTACCATCGAAGTGTCAGCGACCCGATCGGAACCGGAAAGACCCCCTTTACCGGAACCGCAACCCGTAGTCAGTCAAGTGTCCCCAGTGCCGTCAGTGGAGGAAGTGGTCTCCGAAACCGTGGCCAGTCCTTGGGATGGCGAGGAAATGGTGGCCGAGGCAGGTTCTACGGAAACCAGAGAACCAGCATCTACTACTAACCGACCGAATCAAGCATCGGTAGTCGGAAAGGTCTATATCAATCAGTTATTGGTCACGCTATTTCCAGAACGTCATCGTTTTAATGGCAACAATAACCATAATTCTTGAAGGGGAAAATAATCGTTCACAAGCCAAAAATCTCAACAATAATTACTGAGTAATTAGACCTAATTTATCTAGAGTTCACGGCTGTCTAACTGTCCTCTAGGTACTGGGTATAATTGCTTAGAAATCTAATTCATCTTTAGCGATTGCCGACATTTTTTGAGGTTGTAATTATTGATAATCTTCCTCAATTAAGGATTAGCTTTAATCGCTCAAAGCCTGATGAGCAGAAGTTTCTGCGTGTCAATCAGGTAAATTTTTGTTGATTTTTTTGTGTTTTTGTAGAGATTGTCAAAGTTAGATGACGACAGATTAAAGAAACTAATCCCCCCGAGAAAAAAAAACAATCAAAATTTTGGGGATAGAGAAAAAAATGATCAGAATAGGGTAAAGTTCGTGTTAAGATGATCAGTTGAAAAAAACATTAGTGAAAATTGCTCCCTAACTTCGCTCCTAGCAGCAGGGGAAAGGAGCTTAAGAAAAATCTATGTCGGTTGACGGCGAGATTTTACAGGTGCGACTAATCATGCAGTTTATGGAGGAATAATCCCAATGGTGCAAGCCAAATCCAAAGGTTTCCAGGCCGGCGTAAAAGACTACCGCCTGACTTACTACACCCCCGACTACACCCCCAAAGATACCGATCTACTAGCTTGCTTCCGGGTAACACCCCAACCAGGAGTTCCTCCTGAAGAAGCAGGTGCGGCGGTAGCGGCGGAATCTTCCACAGGTACCTGGACCACCGTTTGGACCGATAACTTAACCGACCTCGATCGCTATAAAGGCCGTTGTTATGATATCGAACCCGTACCCAACGAAGATAACCAGTTCTTCTGTTTCGTTGCCTATCCTTTAGATCTATTTGAAGAAGGTTCCGTCACCAACATCCTCACCTCGATCGTTGGTAACGTTTTCGGTTTCAAAGCTCTACGCGGTCTCCGTTTAGAAGATATCCGTTTCCCCGTCGCTTTAATCAAAACCTTCCAAGGTCCTCCCCACGGTATCACCGTTGAACGGGACAAATTAAACAAATACGGTCGCCCCCTACTCGGTTGCACCATCAAACCCAAACTCGGCCTTTCCGCTAAAAACTACGGTCGTGCCGTTTATGAATGTCTTCGCGGTGGTTTAGACTTCACCAAAGACGACGAAAATATTAACTCTCAACCCTTCATGCGTTGGCGCGATCGTTTCCTCTTTGTCCAAGAGGCGATCGTTAAATCCCAAGCAGAAACCAACGAAGTTAAAGGACATTACCTCAACGTAACCGCTCCTACCTGCGAGCAGATGATGCAACGGGCTGAATTCGCCGCCGAAATCAAAACCCCCATCATCATGCACGACTACCTCACCGGTGGTTTCACCGCTAACACCACCCTGGCGAAATTCTGCCGCGACAAAGGGTTACTGCTCCACATTCACCGGGCAATGCACGCGGTTATCGACCGTCAGAAAAATCATGGTATTCACTTCCGCGTTTTAGCTAAGTGCTTACGTCTCTCTGGTGGTGATCACCTGCACTCGGGAACCGTTGTCGGTAAACTTGAAGGTGAACGCGGAATCACGATGGGTTTTGTTGACCTGATGCGTGAAGACTATGTAGAAGAAGATCGCGCTCGTGGTATTTTCTTCACCCAAGACTACGCCTCCTTACCCGGGGTAATGCCGGTTGCTTCTGGTGGTATCCACGTTTGGCATATGCCGGCGCTGGTGGAAATCTTCGGTGACGATTCCTGCTTACAGTTCGGTGGTGGAACCCTCGGCCACCCCTGGGGTAACGCACCGGGTGCCACCGCTAACCGTGTGGCTCTGGAAGCTTGTATCCAAGCTCGTAACGAAGGTCGCTCCTTGGCCCGCGAAGGTAACGACGTTATCCGGGAAGCTTGCCGTTGGAGTCCTGAACTGGCTGCCGCTTGCGAACTCTGGAAAGAAATCAAATTCGAGTTCGAGGCTATGGATACCCTCTAATACAGCCCTTCAGAAGGTTGTTAGCAGTTATCGGTGCAAAATAATGCTGGGGACTTGCCCAAAATCGGGAAGCAGTCGCTAGAATTTCAACACTGATAACTGTCTAGCCAATAACTGAAAACTGTATAAAATGTATCCGAAAAAAGTTGTTCAAGATACCGCGAAAGTCTTACAAAGTTACCTAACTTACCAAGCGGTTCGCACGATTATCGATCAATTGTCAGAAACTAATCCGACTTTAGCTATTTGGCTGAGTCACTATACTTCTAGCCATTCCATTCAGGATGGCGAGGCCTATATTGCGGGGTTGATGACTGAGAATAAAGAGTTAGTTTTGCGGATCATGACGGTAAGAGAACATTTAGCCGAACAGGTTTTAGAGTTCTTGCCAGAGATGGTAAAAACGGGAATTATTAATGACAATACCGAACATCGTCGGCAACTTTTGGAACGTCTCACCCGTACTGCTATAAGTCAACCAGAGACATCGGAATTAAATCTCGATGTTGATGATCTACCCAACCCATAAGGAATCAAGAAACCCATGAAAACTTTACCTAAAGAGAAGCGTTACGAAACTCTTTCCTACTTGCCCCCCCTCACCGATCAACAAATTGCTAAACAAATTCAATACATGATCGATCAGGGTTATATTCCTGCTGTGGAATTTGAAAAAGATCCCAAACCCGCGGATTATCATTGGACGATGTGGAAACTGCCTTTATTCTCTGTTTCTGGTCCCCAAGAAGTTCTTAATGAAGTTCGCGAGTGCCGCACCGAGTATTCTGATTGCTATATCCGCGTTATCGCTTTTGACAACATCAAACAATGTCAAACCATGAGCTTTATTGTTCATAAACCCAATGTCGGCCGCTACTAATTTAGCTGTCATCTAATTATTAACTGTTGAGGGGGGGTCTTAGACCTCCCTTTTTTTCTATCATTTGTTATTGAAAATCGTTGATTAACATCCAAAAACACTTGATTGGAAAATCATTAAGGTTATTACCTTGAAATTCTACAGATTGATTTCTAACCCAAGCATTTGCTACTGTGCGGAAGCGTGTGTCTTTATATTGATTAACTTTCTCGGCTTCTTGACTAGGATTTTTCCGAGGATCCGATAAGTCTGAGGCTGTTATATAAAGACATTTACTATAAACAACAAACATAAAATTAAATCCTATATGTCCATGAGATAACCATCTTGAGGTTTCAATGTCACATTGATTGGTCATATTCAAATAGACTTCAAATTTATTAAATAGCTTTTGAATCCGAAGTTGATCTAGTTTGTGTTTTTTATTCAGTATCTTACGCCATTCTTCTAAATCAATTTTCAGAGATGTGGAGGTGATATCTATACACTGCCAATTTACTGATTTAGCAATAGGCTTAACTAACTCTTCTGATGAACCTGCTAAACTCAAAGCACAAGCTATTCTGAGAGTATGCTCAAATTTAGATTCAAAAATTTCAAATGCTTCTTGATAAAAACTACTGACTAAATAATCGTTGAATGCCTTTCTCAACGTTGATATTTCAAAAAAATAGTTTTCAATTGAATGACCTCTACTCCAAATTAATCTCTTGTTAATTTTATGAGTTTTAATATGATCTTTTAAATCATTGCTACATTCAAATTCTCTAAATTCTCGATCAACAAAGCCCAAAACTCTATTGTTAACATCTGGCGGCTCTTGGGCAACTAAATCACAGATTTTTTCTATCTTAGCTCTATTTCCTAATTCTCCTTGTATTCGCTCCGCAGTATCAATAATAATTTTTTTCAATAAATATAATTTTTCTGCTGAAATCTGAGCTTCATTTTTTTTTAAAAGATTACAAATAATAGTAAAAAAATCCTCATCATCGGCTCCTTCTAGCAATAAAAACCGATCCTGTGACATAATTATTTCAGTAACGTATTCTTCAGGAGTTAACTGTAATCCGTTCATAAAGTCGATAATTATCTAAATTTTTAAAAGGGAATGTCGTCCAACAAATCATTATCTAGTGTATCACTTTCAAGAGTGTCAGTATTTATATTAGCCTTTGCCGTTGGTTGTAGTTCAAGTTTTATCATTCTCTCTCGATATTTGGATGCAATTACAGCAGAATGAGTACAAATAATGAGTTGTTTCTCATCAAGTTGTTTAACCATTTCTGGTAATAATTTACGTTGCCAATCGATGTGAAGTGAAATTTCAGGTTCATCAATTAAGACAACCCTACCACTTGTCATGTGACTGGCGGCATAAATTAAACCTACGACTTGTCTTTCTCCAGAAGACAAAATTTGCAGACTATGAATAGCTTCTTCATCACCAATTTTAACACCTAATTTCCCTCTGCCTTGAGGTAAGCTTGTAGAACCTATTTTTAATTGCTTTCTCTCTAAAAATCCATTGACTGATTCAAGATATCTTTCAATACTAGAATAAGCTGTTATTTGTTCATCTAGTCTTTGTTGAAGAGAACTTTTATACACTGATAAAACTCTACTAGCAATAGTTTTGTATTTTGGATCTGATTCAAACGATTTCAACTGTTCTATTAATTGTTTATAGACATCATCTGATTGATTACGATTAACTTGAAAAGATGAATTTTGCAATTTTTCCGAAAGTTCTATTATTTCTGTAATAACTTCTTCCGGCTCTTTTGTATTATCGTCTGTCTCAGATGATTGAGAAATAGCTTGAGAAAATTGAATAAAAGCTTGTGAAAGCAAATTTCTATCAAGACTAGCAATTTTTAATTGAGCTTCTGTTAATTCTGAATTAATATGTTCTTCTATTTCTATCGGTGAAGGATACTCAAGTCTAGGGACAAATTTCCCAAATAGAATCCGAGCTAATTCGGTTGATCTGGCGGAACTTCTGAGAACTTTGCTAAAATTAGGTGATCTTCGGGCAAAATGTCTAATTTCATTTTCATCTAAGGTAGCCCATGCCTCAATCATTGTTCTAAAAGCAGGGAAATAAGTTGCTTTTAAGTCAATATCTTGCTTTTTCCTAGAAGATGATCGATAATAAAGTGCAGATAAGAAAATTTCGCTATTTTCTTTTTGCTTTTCTTCTTCTAATAATTTTGTAAAAGGGTAAGAATCGACTTTTTCATGATTAACAAAGACTGTTGTTA
Source organism: Microcystis protocystis FBCC-A270 (assembly GCF_050500235.1). Lineage (NCBI taxonomy): Bacteria > Bacillati > Cyanobacteriota > Cyanophyceae > Chroococcales > Microcystaceae > Microcystis > Microcystis protocystis. The sequence continues at coordinate 1,497,349 of NZ_CP191407.1, read as the reverse complement.
CTGTTTCTTTTATATCTTCTTGAGGAGAATTATGCTGTTCTATCAATATTTTCGTATCATCATCTAATGTAATGGTTAATTTTTGAAATTTTAAATAGCCAAAACGTCTAAAATCTTCGTTGACGGCATTAGCAAGAATATGCAATACAGTGGTTTTGCCTGTGCCATTACTTCCATGAATAATATTAACTCCATCTTGAAAATCAAGATTAATATCAAATCTTCCATGTATTCCAATCGCTTCTAAACGCTTAATAAATCGAGACATACCTTTAATCTCATATAACAGTCTCAAACGAAAATTATAATCTAATATGAAACTTTTGTCAAGTTTTTTCCTAAGCTGATCCGAACGGGTAATAATAACTAACACTGAGAGAGCTTATTTTAGTGCGATCATCGACCTTGACCTTGGTAAATTCTTGTCTAATCCTTTGAATTAGTCGATACTGCTGCCGATTCAACCCAAGGAAACCCCAAATAAATCTAACGCCTTCGAGCCGTTGCTTTTTTATTTTTTGATTCAATTCGTCAAAATATACCGATATTTTCTAGGTGTCGATAGCCTTGAATAGAGGTTCCTTTTAGGTTCAAAAATTTGTCAACTATCATAGGTAAAATACTCTCGTTTTTGGCGATTATATCAAATCTTAACTCTATTGTCTATCTTTGTGGCCTTAACTTGTTTGTGCCTTAAGTCCTTCCCTATATGAATTTTAGCTTTTATTTTAAGTTAATTATTTGCATAACAATTATGGAATAGCCTATTTTTTCCGATTTTATTGATACAAAGAGCGGGTGAAATCTAAAACTTTTTGTTGCTTTTCTTTGGGTAATTTATCGATTAAAGCTGTTAGCTTTTCTGTTAAAGATAACCAAGTTTTGTTCTGAGCTTTCCAGATGACAATAAATTGCTGCATTGGGAGAGAACAAAGGGCTATAGTTTCCCCTAGATCATTACTAAATTCAATTTCGTAACAACCATCATTGTAGTCTTCAACAATTGTCCCTTTTTCTCCCATTATTAAGTTATGTTCAGGCAAGTCAACTAATAATTCCACAAGGTCAAATAATTCTGGTTTAATCATGGTTTTTTTCTCACATATAAAGTTACTAATTTAGCTGTATCACTATCAGGCTCAACAATCCATCCAGTCCTCACTATTTCTTGTTGCCCTGGTTCAATTCCTGTAATTTCTAGGTCAACTTGATAGCGTTTGCCATGTTTATCTGTACTTTGATACACAGCTTTTGCTTCAAGGGCTTTGTTAGCGATTTGTTGTAGAAGTGGCTCATAATTATCTTGAGTATATCCTAAGTGACGTTGAAACATGATGGCTTTATTTAATCCTTTTGGATTGTCTAAATTGAGAGCATATTGAGTTAATTTTCTAGAATCTATTTTGACTTTGTTGACAATATCTTTTAATTTCATTGGAATTAAGACGATTATTAATTTTGACTTTGCCTCTAGTTTCATATTTCATAAGGGAGCATCTCACCCTTGCAATAAGTAGAAATGCTTAATGAGATCAATAAAAAAGTTAAAAAAGGCAACCATTTAGCTCTGGACTTTATCCGTACAAAGGTACTAGCTATGGCTAAAAGTCTTACAGAGCCTGAGTTAAAGCCATATAATACCAATGTGCTACTGAACACAAAATCCTGAAGTCTTTACGCAGATAGGGTTTGCGGCAAAAATCTTCCAATTTGACCTTTAGACCATTATAGCTTGTTTCGGGGCAGAAAACCAGCAAAAACATGGCTACAGAGGGAATCGCTTACTCTAGAGATTAATGACATCATCTGTGATCATAAGGTTAGCGATCACTATAAAGCCAACTCTACGGAATCGCTCTACTCTAGATACAGTCAACGGTACAGCCATTTTCAAGGGGAAAATGTACCCAGTAGCGTCTTTTCAATTTTTTCTGAGAAGCGACCTGCAGTAAGGGTAAGGGTTTCGCCCTAATGCCAATAAACAGCGATCTTATCTCCCCAAGCCTAGATTATACTGTTCGGATATGCCCTGCCCTACAGTTTGAGTTTTCAAGGTTATGGGTGCTAGTTTTCGGTACTTGTTAGAGTCTATAAGCTGCGCTGGTATTGGAACTTTTAGTACAAATGCTCAAACTGCACCAGTCAAGATTTAATGGGTGAAAAGTATGTTAACATCGCTGACTCTTCGGAATTTCAAAAGCTATCAGGAGGCAACCTTGTCTCTAGCACCCATTACCTTTTTAATCGGTGCTAATGCGTCAGGTAAAAGTAATGCACTAGAAGCAATTCGCTTACTTTCGTGGTTAGCGAAAGGCAGCAGGTTAGATGACATTGAACGCAACATTCAAAGCGGGAATGCAATTGCTCGTGGACAAGCGATCGATCTTTTCGGTGCAGAAAAACAGTATTTTACCTTGGGAACACACATTGATAACGCTCCTGACGGTTGGACTGATTTCGAGATTGAAATTGGGCTATTATCAGACCAACTTATTATAATCGGAGAAAGTGTCAGTAAAGCTAGTAAAGATCAGGAATTAACACTTTACAAAATTGATGGCGATCCCAACTCACACACCGATGAAATTAGGGTGATGTATAACAATTTTAACAAAGGTAAAAATAAGCCCCACATACCTTGCTCTAACCGACAAGCCATTTTTTATCAATTGGAAACTCCCAGTCGGTTCCAGCAAAGTCATACTAAATCACAAAAAATTATTCCAGCAGTTACTAAAGTAATTCGAGAAACCTTGAGGAATATCGTCTTTCTTGATCCTCGTCCAGCAGTAATGCGGGATTATGCTTACGCTAAAGATGATGATATTAAAGAAGATGGCTCTAACCTTTCTAGTGTTCTTTATGCAGTTTGTCAGCAGGGAGAGACTCAAAAAAACAAGTTGCTTGACTTCATTCGTTCATTACCAGAACAGGATATTACCGATATTCGCTTTATCATTACAGACCGCAAGGATGTTATGGTGAAACTAATAGAGTCTTTTGGGAACAAAGAACATCAGATAGATGCTCCTTTGTTGTCTGATGGTACTCTGAGAGTTTTAGCGATTGCTGCAACTCTACTAAGTGTAAATCCTGGAACTTTCGTAATTATTGAAGAGATCGATAATGGTGTTCATCCCAGTCGTGCAGATAATTTAGTTAAGCAAATTCGGGAGATCGCCTTAGAAAGAAAACTGAGGGTACTGATCACCTCCCATAACCCGGCGTTATTAGATGCAGTACCCGATAGTGATATTGGAAATGTACTTTGTTGTTACCGAGATCCGCAAGCAGGAGATAGTCGTATTGTCCGATTAGCTGATTTAGAGCGTTTCCCCGAATTAATTGTGCAGGGAACTCTTGGTCAGTTGATGACTAAACAAGTATTAGATAAGTTCTTAAAGGATAAGTCCACAGCAGAACAACGTCAACAAAACGCGCTAAGTTGGTTAGAGCAATTAAAACAGGGAGAAGTAGCCTGATGGGAGCTATTTGTCTGATCGATACTTCGATCTTTTTAGAGATACTTAATGTCCCCCACAAAGCGAGTCAATCTGAGTTAATACTTCAAAAATTAGAAGAGAAAATTAAAGCTAGGGAATCTCTTTTTTTGCCAATGGCAACCATTCTGGAAAATGGCAATCATATTGCCAAGGCCAAAAAGGTAGATGGCAATCAGCGACGCACTTGTGCAGAAAAATTTGTCAATCGGGTAACACAAGCTCTTGAAGGAAAATCTCCCTTCACTCCTATTAATTTTCTAAAGAAAGAAGACCTGCAAGGATGGTTAAAAGAGTTTCCTGATCAAGCGATGGGAGGTAGGGGACTGGGAGACCTTTCTATCATTCATGATTGGCAGAAAATTTGTGATCAAAATCCAAGCCGCCGCGTCTATATATGGTCTTTGGACAAACACCTTAAAGGTTACGAGCGGCCACCGAAGTTATGAGTAATTGACTACGGATTTAGTTTTAATAGTCGATTTGTATTTTAAAAGGTGGAGATTTAATTATTGGACTTCCCCGTCAACAAAAGGCCATAACCCGTGCTGTATCTGAGTGTGCCTTTACTGGGTACAAATTAAGGAAACCCCGAATAAATCTAACGCATGATTGTTGCCGAGGAGAATTACGATTAGGGAATTTTCCCCTAAACTTCCCCCACTCACCTATAAGTAAATATTATGATAAACATGGGTACATCCAGAAAAATCAACGGCTGCATCCCTGGGGCGGGGTTGGGGAAGTGGCGAGAAAAAAGCTGGTAAAATAACTCTAGGCAACCTTAAAAAGAATTCATGAAAGCGCAAACAACAAGTAAAGATAGCCTGATCCTACGGCAAGAAGTAGTGGGAGCGCGTCGCCCTAGTAACTATTTTTGGGCTGTAATCGTCTCTATTGGCGGTCTAGGGTTTCTCCTTGCCGGTCTTTCCAGTTATTTGAAGGTCAATCTACTTCTCGTTAGCGATACCAGTGCCTTACAATTTATTCCCCAAGGGGTCGCCCTCCTCTTTTATGGCACTGCGGGGACCCTCTTAGCCATCTATCTCTGGTTATCTCTCCTCTGGAATGTCGGAGGTGGTTACAACGAGTTTAATAAGGAAACTGGCAAACTTAAAATCTTTCGTTGGGGCTACCCTGGCAAAAATCGTCGCGTTGATCTCGATTGGCCTCTCGAAGATGTGCAAGCTGTGCGGGCCGAAGTGCGAGAAGGACTCAACCCGAAACGGGAACTATTCCTGCGGATTAAACAGCGTCGCGATATTCCTTTAACTCGCGTCGGTGATCCGATGTCCCTCTCGGAATTGGAAAATCAAGGAGCGGAACTCGCTCGTTTTCTGGAAATTCCTCTAGAGGGATTGTAGGCCTTTTTTCGCTCTTTTTGGCTATAAAATGATGAAGATAAGAAAATCTGGCTGGCTGTCTGTGGTTTGTGTTTTTTTAATCACAACGACCACACTTTTCGGCTGTTCTTCCCCAGAAGCTAACTCCACCCCCGATAATTCTAGTATCACCCAAACCTCTCAACCTGCCAGTTCGGGCAGTGTCAACATGGATAATTACAAACCCCGCTTAGATGGAACTGCTGTCGTCGAGATGATCATCAAAGGTAAACCGGTAACGATCGAAATTGATGGCAATGCGGCCCCAGTTACTGCCGGTAATTTTGTGGATCTGGTGGAGAGAGGTTTTTATAATGGTTTAACTTTCCATCGCGTGGTTACAGAACCGCAGCCTTTTGTCGCCCAAGGTGGTGATCCCCAAGGTCGCGGAACCGGTGGTTTTGTTGATCCAGAAACCAAGCAATCCCGTTATGTTCCCCTAGAAATTCTCCTTAAAGACGAAAAAGAGCCGATTTATGGGAAATCAATCGGTCAACAGGCCACGTCGCGCACTCCCATCGTCGCTTTACCCCATAAACGCGGTGCGATCGCGATGGCCCGTTCTCAACAACCTAATTCCGCTTCTTCTCAGTTTTATTTTGCCCTGTCGGATATCAATTTCCTCGATGGTGATTATGCCGTTTTTGGTTATGTAACTGAGGGAATGGAAGTGATCGATACGATTAAACAAGGGGATAAAATTGACTCGGCCAAAGTTATTTCTGGTGCAGAAAATCTGAAAAAATAGCGATCGGTTAGGGTGGGTTCGCGGGACGATAATTTAATTTTCCCCCTAACCCACCCAATCATTTAATATTCCGATAGCTGATAACTGATAAATGAATGTTGTGGTGACGGGAATTGGGTTGATCAGTTCTCTGGGAAATTTAAGTCAGAGTTGGCAAAGATTACTAGAGGGCAAAACTGGTATAACTAGACAACAACCATTTTCTGATTTACCCGCTTTACCCTTGGGTTTAATCGGTCACAAACCGGCATTTTTAGAGGATTTAACCAAAATTGCCCTGATTGCTGCCCTTGAAGACGCGAAGTTAACCCCTCCCTTAAAGGATTGTGGTGTCACTATCGGTTCTAGTCGTGGTTGTCAGGGTTTATGGGAACGGATGGCAGCGACGGGAATAGTAGAAAACTGGTTAGATAGTTTACCCGATCGCGCCTCGGTATTGACCGCTAGATTGATAGAAACCGGCGCCCCAGTGTTAGCACCCATGGCGGCCTGTGCCACGGGCATCTGGTCGCTCGCACAGGCTGTAGAATTAATTACTATGGGAGAATGCGATCGAGTTTTAGTCGGGGCGATCGAAACTCCGATCACTCCCTTAACTCTGGTGGGATTTGAACAGATGGGAGCTTTGGCGAAAACGGGCTGTTATCCTTTTGATAGAGCTAGGGAAGGCTTAGTTTTGGGGGAAGGTGGCGCGATTTTAGTCCTTGAATCGGAAGAACTGGCTTTAAGCAGAAATGCCGCCATCTACGGGCAAATTTTGGGCTATGGTTTTACCTGCGATGCCGATCATGTTAGCGCCCCGGCGGTGGATAATCGTAGCGCTACCAAAGCCATAGAACTATGTTTGCACAGAAGTCAATTAAGAAAAGATGAAATTAATTACATTCACGCCCACGGCACTAGCACCCGTTTAAACGATGAACGGGAGGCAAACCTGATCGCCAGCATTTTTGGTTCGCAAGTGGCTGTAAGCTCGACAAAAGGCGCAACAGGACACACTTTAGGGGCTTCGGGGGCATTAGGTGTGGCTTTTTGTTTAATGACTCTGAAAAATCAGCTAATTCCCCCCTGTGTCGGTGTGCGCGAGTCGCCTTTTCAATTAAATTTAATTAGATCGGCTGTTAATTTTTCCCTGCACAATTGTCTCTGTCTTAGTTTCGGTTTCGGAGGACAAAATGCCGCCATCGCAGTGGGGAGATGGGGGAGAAGGAGAGGGGAGTGGGAATGATGAATGATGAATTGGGGAGACGGGGAGAATAAATAAAAGCAAATCTCCTGATAACTGATAACTGATAACTGATAACTGATAACTGATAACTGATAACTGATAACTGATAACTGATAACTGATAACTGATAACTGATAACTGATAACTGATAACTGATTATGGATACACCGCGACTACATCCAGATACGATCGAAGAAGTTAAACAAAGAATTGATATTGTGGATTTAATTTCCGAGAGAGTCGTCCTCAAAAAAAGGGGAAGGGAATACGTCGGTTTATGTCCTTTTCACGAGGAAAAATCCCCTAGTTTTACCGTTAGTCCTGCCAAACAAATGTATTACTGTTTTGGCTGTGGTGCGGGGGGAAACGGGATTAAATTTTTCATGGAAGTGGGGAAACAATCTTTTAGTGAAGTGGTTTTCGATCTTGCTAGAAGGTATCAAATCCCGATTAAAACTCTAGCAGTAGAACAGCGTCAGGAATTAGAACAGCAATTATCCCTCAAGGAACAATTATACGAGATAATGGCCGTGGCGGTGAGTTTTTATCAACACGCTCTTAGTCAACCCCAAGGGGAAAAAGCGTTAGATTATCTCAAGGTACAACGACAACTAACCCCAGAAACTATCGCAACTTTTCAACTGGGATATTCTCCGGAAGGTTGGGAAACTCTCTATCGTTATTTAGTGGAACAAAAGCGCTATCCTGTGGCTTTAGTAGAACAAGCGGGATTAATTAAAGCGCGTCAAAATGGTAGCGGTTATTACGATCAATTTCGAGATCGTTTAATGATTCCTATTTTTGATAGTCAAGGACGAGCGATCGCTTTTGGTAGTCGTAGTTTAGGTAATGAACAACCAAAGTATCTAAATTCTCCCGATACTCCTCTATTTGAAAAGGGAAAAACTCTCTTTGCTCTTGATCGAGCTAAACAGGCAATTATTCAGCAAGATTTAGCGATAGTTGTGGAGGGTTATTTTGACGCAATCGCTCTCCATGCTGCTGGTATCACTAATGTGGTTGCCTGTTTAGGAACAGCTTTAAGTCAAGAGCAAATTAAGCTACTTTTGCGCTACAGTGAAAGTAAACAAATAATCTTTAATTTTGATGCCGATCAAGCGGGAATTAAGGCGACACAAAGAGCGATCAAGGAAATTAACTCCCTAGTTTATTCGGGACAAGTTAACCTAAAAATCCTCAATCTTCCCGATGGTAAAGATGCCGATGAATTTCTTAAATCTCGTGCTGACGGGGTGAATAGTTATCGAGAACTAATCGAAAAATCTCCTTTTTGGATTGATTGGCAAATCTCGCAAATGTTGGTTAATAAAGATTTAAAACAGGGACTACATTTTCAACAAATAGCTAATAGTATGGTGAGTTTACTGCAAAAGTTAATCGATAGCAATCAACGCACTTTTTACCTCGATTATTGTGCTGAAATTTTGGCTCAAAAAGATGCGACTCGTTTGCCTTATATTTTAAAAAATCTCTCCAAACAGGTTAATAAACCTCAAGGAAAATCCCCAGCAATTAAGAGTAAAAACATCTTAGATAAATCCGAAAAAAATGGCACAGAAAAAGCCGAATGGTTATTATTATTAATCTATCTCCATTCTCCCGAATATCGGAGGCTCATTTGTGAACTTTTGGATGAAAAAGATTTAATTTTTAATGTCCCTGATTATCGTTGGTTATGGCAAGTAATTCTAGATTTAGAAAACCAAATTACTAAACCAAGAGATTTGATGTCAGCTTTACAGAATCATTTATTGATGATAACTACAGACAAAAATCGTGATTTTAATTCTTTATTTCACTTAAATGAACATACCAGTCAGGAAATTTTGCAACCAGAGGAACAAATTAAAGATGCTATTATAGCTATGGAAAAAATTAGTTTAATGGAATATCGTCGCTACTGTCAAGAACAATTAATTAATGCTCTCGACGGCAATCAACGGGAATTTTATCAGCAGGAATTCTATCAAACTGTTAATAAATTAATCGCAATTGATCCTCACTACCAACAAGCTTAATTATCTAATTGCTTAGAAGCTAGACAATTGTTCGGCAATAATAGATACTAACTTATCCACTGCTCCTGCTTGCCCGCGCACTGCCCGCAATTTTTGCCGGATAGCCTCTAATTGTTCGGGATTTTCTAACCAAGATCTAGCGATATTTGCCACTTCCTCTGGTTGTAATTCCCCTAATAATTCCGGAACAATTTCGGCACCAGCCCAAATATTTGGCCAAGCATATAAACGCTTTTTCCGCAACATATAGAGATTAATTATCTTAGCAAATAAAGAACCCACCCCCGGCAGTTGAGCTAATAAACCGGGTAAACCGTCCCAAGTTCTCATCGCGTCTAGTTGCTGAGTCGGTAGTAAAATAATCATCGGGATTGCCAGCGCCCCTAATTCAGCAGTATTAGCACCCACCGTCGTTAAAGCTAAATGACAGCGAGAAAGCTGGTTATGGGCGGGAAAATCGGTAATTAGGTCAACTTTTACCCCCTTATCTGTTTCTAGATAGGGTTTTTCGCCGTTTTTTAATTGGGCAGCACTCCAACCGGTTTTAGTGATCATCGGATTATAGCTAGGATCGGCAAATTTCGCCAAATAAGCTAAATTTAGGGTAGGAGCGACGGGAATTAAGAATTTAGTCTGGGGAGCCTGCGCGTGTATCTTTTCAGCAATGGCTAGGGTTAGGGGTACACCCTGGGCTAATTTCGAGGGTTTGGAACCCGGGAGGAGTGCAATTAAGGTAGCATCATCAGGGGTGATAGCAGTGGGCAAATCCACCATTAAATCGCCGATAACAGTAAATTTATGCTGATATTGTTGGGGAATATTATTTAATACACTTGTATTCATCACGGCAAAGCGATCGATCCCCCGATACCAACGCGCTTCCCATTCCGCATAGATAATCGTGCGATAACCCAAACGTTTACCGATGGTGAGGGCAAAAAATTGATCGCCCCCTAAAAATAAAACGATGCCCTTGGGGTGCCAATCCCAATTATCGGCGGTTTTTCCCCAGAAAAGAAAATTAAAGAAGTTTTCTGGCGACTGGACTCGATCGACCTCCGGATATTTCCTAACTACTTCCGTTTCCGCCCCCATAGAATGAGTACAAGGGGAAAGAATCACCGAAATCCGCAACCGCGATCGAGCTTCTGTTAAGTTTTGTCGCAATCTCTTGACAACTGGACGCACCCATGTAGATATTTCTCCAGGACCATTGGAGAGAATGAGAAGATCAACTGGAGAATCAAACATGATATGTGGTGAGGTAGGAAGTTTTCGTTTTGGGGAGACAGTATTCAGGAGTCAGGAGACAGTATTCAGGAGACTATTTTTATTTGTTTTCCCCTCTCCCTTCTCCCTCACAACGCGCGCGAAGTGGTTTCCCTGTTGCGGTGTTGCCTACTTGCCATTGAATAAAGAACGAATTGCCTGATGTTTAGGGTGATCAAATTCTGGGGGAACCTTGCGGGTATCGGTAATCAACCAATCCAAGGCTGCCGCTTCCACATCGATCGCCGCGCCGGTTTTATCAACACAGTAGCGCCCAAAGACCAACTTATCCACCAAACGCGCCCCTGAACCGAGGCGAGAATATTCAAAAATAACGCTATTATCCACTGTTGCGCCGCCACAAATCCAACAATTTGGGCCAATCATACTCGGACCGACAATTTTCGCCCCGTCTTCAATGCGCGTCATTGCCCCGATATACACAGGTCCGGTAATATCGACTCGATCCCAGTTTACCCCCACATTTAAGCCCGTGTAGATGCCCGGTTTGACTTCGATGCCGGGGATAGCAACATTTTTAATTTTCCTGGATAACACCCCGCGAATTGCCTGCCAGTAGTCGGGGACTTTACCAATATCCACCCATTCAAAATCCATGTTTAAAGCGTAGAAAGGCGCAGCTTTAGCGACTAATTGGGGGAACAAATCGCCACCAATGTCGTATTTACTATTAGGGGGAATAAAATCAATGATTTCTGGTTCAAAAATATAGATCCCCGTGTTAATGCAGGTACTCAAAGCTTCATCGATGGCCGGTTTTTCTTGGAAACTGAGAATCCGTCCCTCCTCGTCGCTAACTACCACCCCATAACTGGATACTTCCTCTCTGGGGACAGTTTTGGTGACGATAGTGGCGATCGCTCCTTTTTCTCGATGCCATTTAACGGCTGCGGTTAGATCGAGATCAATCAGCGCATCACCACAGAGAACCACAAAAGTATCGTCAAAAAAGGGATTAAAATCTTGAATTCGTCGTAAACCGCCCGCCGATCCTAGGGCATCACCGATTAACTCGCCCTCTTCGATTCTACCCTCAAAAGAATAGCCGATATGCACCCCAAAACGCTGACCATCGCGGAAATAACTCTCAATTTCTTCGGCTAAATGACTGACATTCACCATGATCTGATCAAAGCCATGCTGTCGCAACAGTTCCAATAAAAACTCCATCACCGGCTTTTGTAAAATCGGGATCAGGGGTTTGGGAATCGTATGGGTAATCGGACGGACACGAGTTCCTTTGCCTGCCGCCAAAATCATGGCTTTCATCGATATTTATTTCCTTTTGCGATCGAGGTTTGTAATTAAATCATGCCTAGTGTATCATTACTGGCTCGGAATCAGTGGTTATCGATCCTCTTGGGGGTACCTCGAAAAATAGATTTACTTCAGCATTGCACCGCCTGAAACCCTGATCAAACCTTGGTTTACTCTCAATTAGTGCGAAGATTTTCTCAATAAGTCCAATTGATCGAGCTACCCCTTGAGTAATTGATAACGGGAAAAAGTGAGAGATTTAACCCAGATTACACTGATGGACAAAATTAACAAATCAACTTTGCTGTAACTCATACTACTCAGTCCTCTAGGCTAAGATGATCAAAAAAACGCAAGTTTTTAAATTGATGGGCAAAAAAAGTTTAATTTTAGCCAATAACCAAGGCGTTATGTCTAGGCTACCTCGAAAAATCGAATTTTGAGGGACGGAGCGCCTTGTTAGTTCTTGAAAATAATTCCCTCTTCATCAATGTAGATCAAGGAGATTTCCTCGACCAACACTTTGTTAACAAAATCTTTTATCGAAAATTTGGGTTAAAACCCCGTCCTTTTAGGACGGCTTTAAGCTACAACGGAAAAAGCGATAACCAAGCTAAAAACTGAACCTTGACAACAGATAGTAGGGGGTTTTGTTCAGAAAAGAAGTCAAATTCGGCCCTTTTAACTATTCTTATCCGTTGAATTTGCCATTCTTGAAAATAAAACAAGTCTCGACTACCAATTAGTTTTAACTCCCCAATGTTTTTTCCATCAGTGAAAGTTATTCTCTTGGAATTTCGATTAAGTTTCCAACCTGACTTTTTAAACTCAACAGAATGAGTACGTTTAGAGTATTTAGGATATCCTTTCTTACCAGCAATTTTGTTCTTACAGTTATTATAGAACCTAAGAATAGCAGTCCAAGTCCGTTCGCAAGCCTGTTGACAAGCTGTAGAGTTAAGGTCTTGAACAAAAGGGTATTCATCTCTTAATTGAGTGACATATTTATATACATCCTTTTGTCCTACACCTTTATTGTCTTCCCAATATCTAAGACATTTATTCCGAACAAACTGTACTGTCCGAATAGCCTCATCAATGGCTTGATATTGAGATGGTTTTCCTCTAAGCTTGTACTCTAAAACAAACATTTTGCGTTATCGACCTACCACGCAAACTACTCTAGCATACTAAAGTTAAATTGGCAACTATAGATTAGAGTTATTCTTAGTCGTGCTTCGCTGTTCTATGCTGGCGGAACTTTTCATCTCCGAGGTGAAACCGAGAGATGAAAAGCCGACATTATAGGTAAAAAGCGATTTCTTTCTCCTTGAGAGGGGCAAAATCGGCGGCTAACAACAGCTGATTTAATTCCTCTTGGGGGATATGTTTGGCCCCGATGCGGACAATTCGCGATCTCATCGTGTTAGAAACCCCGCTTCTTTGTCGTCCTGCTTCCAAACCCATTACCCGGTGATAAAGTTCCAATTTTGCCGGTGGAATTGGGGAACCATCAAAATCAATGCCATTAGCGATCGCCACATCAATGGCATCAGCGCCCGTAGTTGTGGTTAAATTAGTTTCGGTGGACATAAAGACAATATAAAGGATCGTTGCTATTTTATCAGGCGATCGATATCCGCCGCTATGATCAGGAAAGTAATCTTCATTTCTGTGTGACTATGGCTCAATTGCCGACCTATCAACCAAAACAGTTATCCCTTGGCCCCCTAGAAGCGGAAATTCTCAATATTGTCTGGGAATTGGAACCCGTTAGCGTTAAGGATGTCCACGATCGCATTTTAGCGGATCCAGAACGGGATCTGGCCTATACTTCTGTGACTACGGTACTGCGTCGTTTAACTAATAAAGGCTGGTTAAGTTGTTATAAACAGGGTCGGATTTTCTACTGGAAACCGATGGTTTCTAAGGAACAAGCACAGGCAATTAAAGCCTACGAACAATTACATCGTTTTTTGGCTATTGGTAATGCGGATGTGGTGGCTTCTTTTGCCGATAGTCTCGATACTGCTAGTGTCGAACAATTAAAAGCGATCGCATCTCGTTTAGATACCCTGCGTCAACAACGGAGAGAAAGCTAATGCACGGTTCAATGTTATTACTAGCATTAACTATCGCCATTGGTTTACGTTGGTTTCTGCCCAGCTATCAGCGTCGTTGGCAGATAACGCTATTTTTCTTCCTCTTTCCTCCTTTGCTGTTGTTAATGACAGTTATATCGGTGGTTTGTATGGGCTATCGCGGGCAAATGTTGGGCTATAACTCTAGTTTAATAAGTTACTTTAGTGCCATAATTTGGCTAGTTTTTGCTATATTCTGTCTGATAAAACTCTCCTATCAAACTTGGCAAACCCATCGGGATTTTAGCAGTTATCCCCTCAAAAAAATCACCGCTCAGAAGGCGAGAGTTTTAGCGGTGGATTTTCCCTACAGTGCCAGAGTTGGCTTTTGGAAGTCGGAATTAATTGTAACCCAAGGATTATTAAATCTCTTGGATCAAGAACATTTACAAGCAGTTTTAGCCCACGAACAAGCTCACCAAGAATATCATGACACTTTCTGGTTTTTCTGGTTAGGTTGGTTGCGATCGATGTCTTCTTGGCTGCCCAATAGCGAGAATTTATGGTCAGAATTGGTCTTCTTGCGGGAATTACGCGCCGATAAGTACGCTTCTGGACAAGTGGATTATTTACTATTAGCTGAATCGCTGCTTTTAGTAGCAGAAAAAGTTAATCAAGTAGCGGAAATAAATTTCTCTGATAGTTGCTGTGTCGCTCTCAATGATCATTCTTTAAATAATCGTTTATTAGAGAGAATCGATGCTTTAGTCGAGTCAGAAAACCCCGAACTTCCCAGATTTAACTATCAAGTCTGGCTATTGCTTTCCCTCTCCCTTGCTCCTTTCTTACTCTTGCCTTTACACTCCTAAAAATGACCCTAGAAGTTGGACAAAAAGCCCCCGAATTTGCCACCCCCAACCAAAGAGGCGAAATCAGTAAATTAGCAGATTTTGCCGGTCAGTGGTTGGTCTTATATTTTTATCCCAAAGATAACACTCCGGGCTGCAGCACAGAAGCGATCGATTTTACCGCTTTGTCACCGCAATTTCAGCAATTAAACGCGGTAATTCTGGGAGTTAGTCCCGATTCAGCCAAGTCCCACTGTCGTTTTATTGAAAAACACAATTTAACTATTCAATTATTGAGCGATACCGAACATCAACTGGCGGAAATTTATCAAGTCTGGGGATTAAAAAAATTTATGGGTAAGGAATATATGGGGATTAAACGATCCACTTTCCTGATCGACCCCCAGGGAAATATTGCCTATATTTGGTCAAATGTCAAGGTAAAAGCCCATGCAGAAGCGGTTTTGAAAAAACTTGAGGAATTGCAGTAGCAAGCCCTCAGTACCCAATATTTACGGGTATGCAATTGCGCCCTTTCGTGTTAGACTAGAAAAGTTGTCAAAAATCGCACATCTAGGCGATCGGGTGTTTCTAGGAATCTAGAAATCCAGCCCTAGATGGAGGATAAACCCGAAAAGGAGAAAAATATGCCCGTTGTCTCTCTCGCAGAATTGCTAGAGTCTGGGGTTCACTTCGGCCATCAAACGCGCCGTTGGAACCCGAAAATGTCTCAGTACATCTACACTGCCCGAAATGGGGTTCATATCATTGATTTGGTGCAAACCGCCCAATTAATCGAAGAAGCTTACGAATTTGTCCGAGGAGAAGCCGATAGCGGTAAACGCTTTTTATTCATCGGTACGAAACGGCAAGCGGCAGCAATCATTAAACAGGAAGCTTTACGCAGCGGTAGCCACTTCGTTAACCAACGCTGGTTAGGGGGAATGTTAACCAACTGGGAAACCATTCGCGGCCGGGTAGAAAGACTCAAAGAATTAGAAGAATTAGAAAATAGCGGCGCCCTCGATAAACGACCGAAAAAAGAAGCATCGGTACTGCGTCGGGAATTAGGCAAACTGGAAAAATACCTCGGTGGCATTAAAACCATGCGCCGGCTGCCGGATTTAGTCGTCGTAGTCGATCAGCGTCGGGAATACAACGCTATCCAAGAATGTCAAAAATTGGGCATTCCCATCATCTCCCTCTTGGATACTAACTGCGATCCTGACTTGGTAGATGTGCCGATTCCCGCCAACGATGACGCAATTCGCTCAGTCAAACTGATTTTAGGCAAAATTAGCGATGCGATCATCGAAGGTCGTCGCGGTGGTCAAGCAGCGGTGGAAGAATACGAGGAAGACTACGATAATGAAACCGAGTACGAGGAAGAAGGTGATTATTCCCAATACGCCGCCGAATTTGCCAGTGGAGACGACGATAACTAGGGAAAATTAGCTATTGATCGCAGCTAGGTTCGGGGGGAAACTTTCCGAGCCTATCGAGCGGTCAAACCTGCCCCTCTCGTGGCATGATCAATTATAAGCAGTAGGTTAGGAATTTTATGGCGGAAATTACAGCACAACAGGTTAAAGAACTTAGGGAAAAGACCGGCGCCGGCATGATGGATTGCAAGAGGGCGCTGACGGAAAACGCGGGGGATATAACCAAAGCGATCGAATGGTTGCGTCAAAAAGGGATTACTTCCGCCGAGAAAAAAGCTAGTCGGGTAGCGGCAGAAGGGATGATCGGCAGTTACATCCACACCGGCAGCCGCATCGGTGTTTTAGTAGAAGTGAACTGTGAAACCGATTTTGTTGCCCGTCGCGAGGAGTTCAAAAAATTGGTTAATGACGTGGCCATGCAGATTGCCGCTTGTCCTAACGTCGAATATGTAAAAGTGGCCGATATTCCCGCCGAAATCGCCGCCAAAGAAAAAGAAATTGAGATGGGACGGGACGATTTAGCCAATAAACCCGATAATATCAAAGAAAAAATCGTGGCCGGCCGCATTGAAAAACGTTTGAAAGAACTTTCTCTGCTCGATCAACCCTTTATCCGCGATCAGAACATCAGTATTGACGAATTGCTCAAACAAGCGATCGCCGCTTTGGGAGAAAATATTCAGGTGCGTCGTTTCCAACGCTTTGTACTAGGTGAAGGGATCGAGAAAGAAGAAACGGATTTCGCCGCCGAAGTAGCCGCCCAAATGGGACAAAAAGCCCCGGAACCGGTAGCAGCCGCCCCGCAAGTGGAGGAAAAAGCCCCGGAACCGGCAGCGAAGGATAATCCGCCCGCTAAAGGCAAAAAGAAAAAGTAAGTTCAATGAAGATAAATCTGGTGGGGTGCGAGTTTCGTACCCTTTTTGTCTTCAGGGAATTATGAATTATTTGCACTCGTGGTCCCTAGAGGTTGTCGAACGGAAAAAAATGCAGATTCAGGACAAAATCACCGAAATAGCCGCTAAAACAGCGAAAGCGATCGAACTTTCTCAAAATTATTTACTTTCTACCCAATACCCTGACGGTTACTGGTGGGCAGAATTAGAATCTAATGTCACCATCACCTCAGAAGCAATTTTACTGCACAAAATCTGGAAAACTGACAAAAAACGCCCCCTAGACAAAGCAGCCACCTATCTGCGTCAGCAACAGTGTCCTAACGGCGCTTGGGAGTTATTTTATGGTGATGGTGGCGATCTTAGCACCACTGTGGAAGCCTACATGGGGCTGCGACTATTGGGAATTCCTGTTAATGATCCTGCTTTAGAAAAAGCTAGAGAATTTATCTTAGCTAAAGGTGGCATCAGCAAAACCCGCATTTTCACCAAAATGCACCTCGCTTTAATTGGTTGTTACGATTGGCAGGGGGTTCCCTCTATCCCCGCTTGGATCATGCTACTGCCGGAAAATTTCCCTTTTACTATCTATGAAATGTCCAGTTGGGCGCGGGGAAGTACGGTTCCTTTATTAATTGTTTTCGACAAAAAACCCGTGTATAAAATGGGTTTTAATCTCGATGAACTCTATACAGAAGGGGTGAATAATGTCAAGTATGAGTTACCAAAAAATAACGATTGGGCGGATGTTTTCCTCTGGTTAGATGGACTGTTTAAATGGGCAGAAAAAACTGATTTAGTTCCCTTCCGTCAAGAAAGTCTGAAAGCGGCGGAAAAATGGGTAATTGAACGACAGGAAGACACAGGCGATTGGGGGGGAATTATCCCGGCGATGTTAAATTCCCTATTAGCTTTAAAAGCCCTAGGTTATGATGTTTACGATCCGATTGTTGCCCGCGGTTTAAAAGCCGTGGATAATTTTGCCATTCAGACAGATAATACCTATTGTGTACAGCCCTGTGTGTCGCCAGTTTGGGATACGGCTTGGGTAATTCGATCGCTAATTGAATCCGGTCTAAATCCCGCTCATCCATCTATAATTAAAGCGGGACAATGGTTAATCGATCAACAAATTCTTGATTATGGCGATTGGGCGATTAAAAATAAAATCGGAACCCCCGGGGGTTGGGCTTTTGAATTTGATAATCGCTGGTATCCCGATTTAGACGATTCGGCAGTGGTGGTGATGGCTTTAGAGTTAATTAAAATGCCCGATGAAAATATTAAAAAAAGCGTGATGAAACGGGCAGTTAATTGGATGGCTACTATGCAGTGTAAAGCTGGTGGTTGGGGAGCTTTTGACATCGATAACGATCAAAACTGGCTTAATTCTTTGCCCTATGCCGATCTAAAAGCAATGATCGATCCTAATACGGCTGATGTTACTGCCAGAGTTCTAGAAATGTTAGGCACTTGTGATGTTAAAATGGAGGAAAATCGAGTTAAAAAAGCTTTGGATTATCTGGAAAAAGAACAGGAAGCTGATGGTAGTTGGTTTGGTCGTTGGGGTGTAAATTATATTTATGGAACCAGTGGGGCGTTATCTGCTTTGGCTTTTCTGGAACCGAATAAATATCGCCAGCAATTGCAAAAAGGAGCCAATTGGTTAAGCAGTTGTCAAAATGTTGATGGTGGTTGGGGTGAAACCTGTTTTAGTTACAATAACCCTAAATTTAAAGGACAGGGAAATAGTACCGCTTCCCAAACTGCTTGGGCATTAATCGGTTTATTAGCCGTCGGGAAAGTCACCGGCAATTATCAGCGAGAAGTGATTGAAAAGGGCGTTAATTATCTTCTTGTTACCCAAAAAGAAAATGGTACATGGGATGAAGATTACTTCACCGGTACAGGTTTTCCCTGTCATTTTTACCTGAAATATCATTTCTATCAGCAGTATTTTCCTCTACTGGCTTTGGGGCGTTATCAGGCTTTAATTTAGTCTGTTAACCTATGCGTTAAGACAGGAAATAAGCTTAACTGTCTAACGCATTTTTTGTGACTAACTAGGAAAAAATAAATCAGGAGATATATTTAAAAAATTGGCTAATTTTTGAATATAGATAGGAGTTAGATCTTGTTGGCCATCAAGAATGTCATCCAGGGTTGACTTACTTTCAAAAATAGATAGCAAATCTTGCTTTTGTAGGTTTCTTTCCTCTAATATAAATTTCAACAATTCAAGTCCATAAATATCAGGTATTGGCTCTTGATTTTCCTCATACTCATAAATTAAAGACCCTAAAACATTTAGATATTCCCTTTCTTCTGTCGTTAATTGGGGTTTGTCTAAAAGGCGATTAATAACCTCCTGCATCATTTCTAAGTCTTCCTCATTGTGAATAGGACAAGGAGGGTATTGCTTTAATAATTCTAAGTATTTATCAGTGGCAAACATAAAGATAACTCTAATTTTATGGTTTAAATAGGGGTGACTGAAGGAGATACAAAATTTTTAGTTAATAATTTAGGTTCTTCGTTACTTGGTATGATTCGATATGGGGGCATAAATCGACTAAATCATTATCTGGTAAGAGATTTAATTGATTAGTTCGCTCTAGATCAAAAACAATTGACAAAAATCGCCAAATGCTTTTCTACATAAGGGTTACATCCCTTATATCCCCCGTCCATTGCATAACACAAACCAAAGAGCCGGCTTTCTCTAAGTCTAACAATTGTCCTAAACTCTGACTGCCAGTCTCGCTATTAAACCCTCTCGCTGTGGCTAGTTTTGATTTAGGATTGATGATTCTTGCCACAATCATCGCCACTACTAAGTTTCTGATTCGTGAGGATTTTTTACTGATTATTTTATCTAAACCTAATTTTTTAATCGTCTCTAAAATAGCCATTACATGACCATGAGGAAGACTTCTAATCACTTCAAAATGATTGGGAATGCCTTCATTCATGGACAGTGTTGCCCCTTTAAGAGCCAGTTTCAGATTGTCGATAATATCATCGGGTAATTTTGAGAGATTGGCCAGGGTTCTTTTTTTGACTTGATCTCCTTCTCGGTAGGACTCCCGAAGAAGAACGGCGGGGGGGGAATTACGGTTATACCAATTCTCCAAAGTCTGACTACAGAAGTTTAATCCCCCTAAATCCCCCTTAAAAAGGGTGACTTAAATTCGATGTGTAGTTTTCATTTAGAGAAATGGTATTAGGAACTTTTTCTATATACATGGCTATCATTCTAGCAAATAGAGAGAATTCTTGTCCATTAAGAAATGTTACAAATTACATGGGTACATCAAGAAAAGTTAAGGGGCGTATCCATTGATGGATAAGGGTTTTCGGCTATTGTAGTATATATGTATGGGGGAAGTTCAGTAATTCAGCCAGCCCTAACTAAAATCTTCACTAGCGACGGGAGTATAACGAAAAAAGAGGACTGGTTAGTCCTCTTAACAAGATTAGTTTTCGCTAAATGTTAAACACAGAATGATTGCCGGGCCTAGTAGGCTAGACCCATGCTGCGGGTGGTTTCTGCTCCGAGATAAACCCGAATGCTTAAGAAATCCGTCGGACAAGCGGTTTCGCAACGCTTACAACCAATACAGTCTTCCGTGCGGGGAGAGGAGGCAATCTGGGCAGCTTTACAGCCATCCCAGGGGACCATTTCCAGCACGTCGAGGGGACAAGCCCGAACGCATTGG
The DNA here is from genome assembly GCF_050500235.1 of Microcystis protocystis FBCC-A270. Lineage (NCBI taxonomy): Bacteria > Bacillati > Cyanobacteriota > Cyanophyceae > Chroococcales > Microcystaceae > Microcystis > Microcystis protocystis. The sequence continues at coordinate 1,476,922 of NZ_CP191407.1, read as the reverse complement.
GTGCAACCGATACAGGTATCGTAAATTTTAACGCTATGAGACATTGAATTATGACTCCTTACCGAGTGTTCTCCATGTTAAATTTCGGGTTTATCGGTTAGTTTACCTTACAGCGATCTGTTCATCGCTCGATCGGTGACATAACTTTAAACTCTGTAACACTTGGGGCTAAATTGCGATCGCTAGTCGCATCTCGGCTAATCCTAAAATAGCCTTAAAGAATTGCTTGCCAAGGTTACGGGGGGAACCGAAAAAGGTAATCTGGATCGCAAGATAATTTATTTCGTTTGCCAGTATGACAGAAATAGCGATCGAATCGATCCTACAGGAAAATCGGCTGTTTCCTCCCAGTGCCGAATTTGCTCAGAATGCCACCATTAAAAGCCTTGAAGAATACCAGCAACTCTACGCCAAAGCCAAGGCCGATCCCCCAGCTTTTTGGGCCCAATTAGCCGAAAAAGAACTACATTGGTTTGAAAAATGGTCAGAGGTTCTTGACTGGCAGCCCCCCTTTGCTAAATGGTTCGTCAACGGCAAGATTAATATTTGTTACAACTGTATTGACAGACATCTCACCACCTGGAGACGTAATAAAGCCGCCATCATCTGGGAAGGAGAACCGGGAGACAGCCGCACCATTACCTACGAACAGCTACACCGAGAAGTATGTCAATTTGCCAACGCTTTAAAGGAATTAGGCGTAAAAAAAGGCGATGTGGTCGGAATTTATCTGCCGATGATTCCCGAAGCGGCCATCGCCATGTTAGCCTGTGCCAGAATTGGTGCGCCCCACAGTGTCGTTTTTGGGGGATTTAGTGCCGATGCTTTGCGCGATCGTCTTAATGATGCGGCCGCTAAGGTGGTAATCACTGCCGATGGTGGTTTCCGCAAGGATAAAGTCGTTGCTCTCAAGGAACAGGTGGATCTGGCCCTAGCCGATAATAGCGCCCCCAGTGTGGAAAAAGTTCTCGTTGTCCAGCGCAGCAAGGAACCCATCAATATGGTTGCCGATCGCGATTACTGGTGGCATGATCTACAAAAACAGGTATCTGCTAATTGTCCGGCCGAACCGATGGATAGCGAAGATATGTTATTTATCCTCTACACCAGTGGTTCCACCGGCAAACCGAAAGGAGTCGTCCACACCACCGGCGGTTATAATCTCTACACCCATGTCACCAGCAAATGGATTTTTGACCTGAAAGACACCGATGTTTACTGGTGTACTGCCGATGTGGGTTGGATTACCGGCCATAGTTATATCGTTTACGGACCGCTTTCCAATGGTGCCACCACGGTAATGTATGAAGGGGTTCCCCGTCCCTCTAATTTAGGCTGTTTTTGGGATGTAATCGAGAAATATCGCGTTAATATCTTTTATACTGCCCCCACTGCTATCCGCGCTTTTATCAAAATGGGTGAAGATATCCCCAATAGCCGGGATTTATCCTCTTTGCGCTTACTGGGAACTGTGGGAGAACCGATTAACCCAGAAGCGTGGATGTGGTATCACCGGGTTATCGGTAAAGAAAAATGTCCGATTGTCGATACTTGGTGGCAAACGGAAACCGGGGGGATTATGATTACTCCCTTACCCGGGGCAATTGCCACCAAACCGGGGTCAGCAACCCTACCTTTTCCCGGTATTATCGCCGCAGTGGTGGACTTAGAGGGCAATCCCACCCACGCGAATGAGGGGGGTTATCTGGTGGTCAAATATCCCTGGCCCGGTATGCTACGAACAGTCTATAAAAATCCCGATCGCTTCCGCAATACCTACTGGGAACAGATCGCCCCCAAAGATGGCCAATATCTCTATTTTGCCGGAGATGGTAGTCGTCAGGACGAGGACGGTTATTTCTGGGTAATGGGGCGCGTTGATGACGTGATTAGCGTTTCTGGCCACCGTTTAGGGACAATGGAGATCGAATCAGCTTTAGTATCTCATCCCGCAGTAGCAGAGGCGGCTGTGGTGGGACGACCGGATGAAATTAAAGGGGAAGAAGTCTATGCTTTTGTCACTCTGGAGGGGCATTATGAAGCGAGTCCGGAGTTAGCGCAAGCATTAAAGGATCACGTTGTCAAGGAAATTGGCATTATTGCCCGACCGGGAGAAATCCGTTTTACCGATGTACTGCCAAAAACGCGATCGGGTAAAATTATGCGTCGTCTCTTGCGAACTTTAGCATCAGGTCAAGAGATTTCTGGTGATACTTCTACTCTAGAAGATCGATCGGTTTTGGATAAATTACGGCAAGGTGCGTAATTTAATTGCCGGTTTTTCCTAGTAGTTAGGGTGAGGAATAAGAGTTAATCTTATCTCACTCTAACGGGAGTGATCCTCGCTGAACATATTTGCTCAAGCACCAAAGCTATAAATAATACTAAATCCTGTTTAAAAGGTATAGGGGAAGTGGGGAAGTGGGGAGAAACAATCCATAACTTGGGAGTTAATCACAGGATTAAAAACGGATTTGGTATAATGATAAAGATAAGAGCAAATTGAAATTATAGGAGTTTAATCAATGACCACCACCACTACTACCGATAATGATTTAAAAAGACTAGAAGATTTAATCCTCAATGGACAGAAGATAATCGAACATCGATTCAACGAAATCGATAATCGACTCACTACCATGGACAATCGACTCACTACCATGGACAATCGACTCACTACCGTGGACAATCGACTCACTACCGTGGACAATCGACTCACTACCATGGAAACTCGACTCACTACCATAGAAACTCGACTCATTGAGGTGGACAATCGACTCACTACCGTGGACAATCGACTCACTACCGTGGAAACTCGACTCACTACCACGGAAACTCGACTGATTGAGGTGGACAATCGATTGAAGGTGATCGAGAATGGACAAGCGGAAATAAAAGCTGATGTCAAAAATCTTCAAAAAGATACTACTGATTTAAAGATTGAACTGACGGAAGTTAAAGGTGATATTAAAACTCTTGATAGTAAATTTGATGACATGAATAAACGCTTAGAGAAAGTCGAAGGAACCCAAAAGAATCAAATTTGGACATTGATAACTGTCTTAAGTGGTTCCCTACTAGCCGTGGGATTTAGAAGTTTTTTTATCAACAATAATCCCTAATCTCAGCAAGAGAATTGCTATAATTTGCTCACTAAAACAATGAAAAGCGATCGCCTAATTCTCCGTCCTTGGCAACTACCCGCAGACAAAGAGTCTTTTTTTCAGAATCTATCAAAATTCCGAAGTCACTGATTTTTTACCGAGAATTCGTCAGTTAGCCACGGATATTGAGAGTTTAAATGCCCATTTTTCCGAAAGATTAGCAACTATTCGTAATCAGGGTAATGGCAGCGATTGGTGGGCAATGATCGATCAAAAAAATAATCAGATTATCGGTTCGATAATTTTACAGAATTTACCCGATAACTACGGTTATCCTACCCCAGATAGCGAAATTGGTTGGCATTTACGGCGCGATTATTGGGGACAAGGATATATAACCGAAGCGGCTAAAGTTATTCTAGAATACGGCTTAATCACCTTACAATTGCCGATTATCTACGCAGTGGTTAATCCCGATAATTATCGCTCAATTCGTGTCACGGAAAGATTAGGAATGCAATCAATGGGATTAACGAATAAATACTACGACACTGAAGCACTTTTATTCTCGATCGAAGCTTAAAGTTCATTAATAATTATTGATTGTTTCTTATTTTATAGCTGCTGTGGTTGTCATGCTAAACCCATTCTTGTTCAAAAAGCAAAAAGGGAAATATATTCCCTTTTTCTAGCTTTTATGGACCCATATCCTAAACGGTTTCGGGTTTAACACCTCTTTGGTCGAGAACTTTCTGTAATTCTGCTTCGTCGGTTTTGGTCAAAGAAGTGCGTAACACTTTACCTCCGTAGGGGGCCACTTCATCGAGGACTTTATCGGGGGTAACTTTTTGGACGAGAACAAAGAGAGCAGAGGTACTGGGCTGCAGGGTTTCTCCCAATTCGCGCATAAAATTGTCATCCACACCGATATCACTTAAAGCACCTCCCAAAGCACCACCGGCAGCACCGAGGACGGCCCCTAATAAGGGGGATAAAAAGAGCATTCCGATTAATAATCCCCAGAAACTGCCACTAGCGGCTCCTGCTGCCGTTAAATTGACCGCTTGCTTGAGTTTAATCTGGCCATCTTTGTTTTTAACCACTACGGCAGCATCTTCTAACTCGATCAGATGTTCCTGTTGCAGTTTAGCCAAAGTTAAACGAACTTCTTCTGCTTTAAATTCGTCCTCATAGGCGATGACAAATAGATCAGCCATAATTTTTCCTCGATTATTAGCAAATAAAACCTTTATACACTACTTTTGCCGGATTAAAAAGTTTGAGGTATCGGAGAATACCGAAAACCCATGGCGATTAGGTGTCATAGATACGCGCTTCAAAAGCATCGGGATTTTCTTGACAGTATTCCTCAAAATAGGTTTTTTCCGGTTTTTTAGCGCGTTGGTGTGCCAATTCTGCCTGTAATTCCTCAACAATATCCCAAGCTGCGGCACAATCGGGAGAATTTGCCCCTTTTTCAGCACAGACTGCCCGGGCAATATCTCTCGCTTTGATAATCTCCGCTTCTAAATCAAGACTGCGGGGCTTCTCGACGGCGTTACCTTTATGGAGGATGTCACTAACAGAGATAACACCGAGCAAACCGCCTTTAATTACCGGTGCGAAACGAATACCGGTATTAGCAAATAAGCGGGCTACATATTCAACCCCGAGGTCGGGATTAATCACGATGCAGGGTTTGCTCATCACTTCATAGACGCGCACTTTTTGCGGATCTTGACCGAAAGCGACGACTTTATAGACAATATCGGTTTCGGTGATAATTCCGTAAGCATCTTCATCGTGACGGCGATCAACAATGAGAGTTCTAATGTTCTTTTCTCTCATCAATTGCACCGCTTTGGCAACGGTTTCAGAACCTTTAATCTTGGCCACCTCCGTGGTCATAATTTCAGCTGCTTTCATAGTCATATTTGGAGAAGTTAAGTTGTGCCTTTGTTATTTTAAGACATAAACTGACCCCTAATACTGACGGCTGACGGCTAAAAAACCGCTCCCTGATTAACGCCATTCCACCAGTTGTCGTTCTTGGACAACCAAACCATATACTGTCTCGGTTTGACGGGCTAAATTCGCCCAATGAAAGCGTTTTTCTAGATCTTCGTAGGCGTTATTAGCTAATTCGTGGGCGTATTCGGGATGATTTAAAACCTCCAAAATGCCCCAAGCGAGGGAATCGGGATTATTGACCCGGGTGACAATTCCCGTTTGACCATGACGGACAACTTCGGGAAAACCGCAGGTATCGGAAACTACCACGGGAACCCTAGCGGCGAAACTTTCCAGGGCGACAATGCCAAAAGGTTCGTAAAGACTGGGAAAAACGGCACAATCGGCCACGGTTTGGAAGCGATCGAGGTTTTCATCGGACATAAAGCCCGTAAAATAACAATGATGCCAGATACCGAGATGCCAGGCCTGTTGTTTAAGTTTGTCGGTATTGCCGCCACCGATAATAACAAATTTAGTTTTAGCCCCAGTCTGAGCGAGGACTTTTGGGGCAGCGTTGAGTAACACCGAAACCCCCTTTTCAAAGGTCATGCGCCCGACGTAATAGACGATTTTTTCGTAATCTTCGGCATATTGACGACGAAAAGCTCGGTAATCAAAGTTAGGGTCTCTTTGCTTTTTCTCGGCCCGAATACCGTTATAAACCACATCGATTTTATCCCAGGGTGCGCCCAAAGCTCGATGGACTTCATGACGCATATAGCCGGTACAGACGATGACGCGCCAAGCATTATAGACGAGGGTTCCCTCTTTGCCGGCGATATAGCGTTGGGTGTCGGTGTGCAGTCCGTTATAACGTCCGTATTCCGTGGCGTGAATCGTGGCAATCAGGGGTATTTTAAAGAGATGTTTCAAGGCGATGGCTGCATCCCCTACTAACCAATCGTGGGCATGAACAAGGTCAAATTTTCCGTATTCGGCGATTAGTTTGCCGCCTTGTTGCCCCATGCTGTTATTCATGTTGACCACCCAATGGAAAAAGTCATTGCCGGGGGGTACGGGGACGCGGTGGATGTGAATACCTTCCACCAGTTCATAACTGGGGGCCTGACCGAATTCGATCGTGATTAAATGGACTTCATGACCGAGTTTGACGATTTCGGGATAGAGTTCGGCAACATGACGGGCGATACCGCCCACTAATCGCGGTGGAAATTCCCACGCCAAGACTAAAATCCTCATTTTTCCCTAACCTCGACCTGATTTAAGCTTGTAGGTAATCATTGCATCCCCATGGTATCTATTTTGGCTCTGGTTTCTTCCTCTAATTGCCACTCTCCCTGCCCCAGTCTGGAGAGGATTTCTTGTCGCCACTTGTTTAATTGTTCCTGAAAAGCGGCCGTTTGTAGATCGTTGCGCCAGAAAATTAAGGCCGATTCGCCAGTTTGCGAATAATAATTTTTCCGCTCTCCAGCGACGCGGAAGCCAAAATGCTCGTAGAGTGCGATCGCTGACTGGTTCGATACCCTCACCTCTAGCGTAGCCCTTTCCAGTTGTCTTTGTACAGCCTTTTCAAGCAGTTTGTAGAGAAGCAGTTTTCCTAATCCTTGTCTTTGATAGTCGGGATAAATTGCCAGGAGGGTAATATGCGCTTCTTCGAGAATTGCCCAAGAACAAGCCAATCCGATTAGGGTTTCGTCCTCCCCGTCTAGGGTAAGAATTAATAATTCACTGTTGGGGCTGTTTAATTCCCGTTCATAACCAGATAGGGTCCAAATACCGCCGAGACTGCTGCGATCAAGTGCTACCATGGCGGCAAGATGCTCTGATTTTGGGGTTTTAAGCTGGATTTTTGGCATTGATCGGGGAACGGGAGTGGGGTGTAGAGTGTGGGGTGTGGGGTGTAGAGTGTGGGGTGTGGGGTGTGGGGGAGTGGGGAGTGGGGTGTGGGGTGGTGGGGTGTGGGGAGAAGGGAGAATAAATAAAAATAGTCTCGGAGTCTCCTAAATACTGACTCCTAACCCAATAGTAGATGTGGGATTTTTGCAGGAGTTCTATTTTCTGACAAATATAAGCAAAAGTTATTTATTGACTGCAAAAACTTGATAATATTTAAATTAACATTTCGCAATATTTATAAATTCTTAAGAATTAATTGAGAAAGATTTTTATTTAACAACGATGTTATCATGGTTACAGCGATTTTACTGAATTTCATAATGGGTTATTTTGTGCTTTTTTGGGCAGCAATGGCTGAAACCCTTGCCACACCTAGAAGGTGATCCTAATTAAGACGGGTAAATCAGTCAATTTCACCCACAACGATGATCTTTTTTTTGTGTAGTTTTATTGCAAAAAAAAAGTTTTTTTGACAAAAAGCACAAAGTATGATAGAGACTAACGTATTTCTGGCTGCGAGTAATTATCATTGTCCCAGTATTCTCAAAATCGAATAGTATAGATTGAAATAACTCAATGTACGCAAACCTATGGATGGCAGCTTAATCCTGTTCAATATTCTCAATCCGCCGGTTTTGTTCTTTTTCTTAGGAATGCTGGCAGTATTTTTTAAATCCGACCTAGAGATTCCCCAACCACTGCCTAAACTCTTTTCTCTCTATCTGTTGATGGCGATTGGTTTCAAGGGAGGTTATGAACTAGCGAAAAGTGGCATCAATAACCAAATCGCTTTAACCTTGATTGCCTCCGTGGTTATGGCTTGTATCGTTCCCATTTACACTTTCTTTATCCTGAAAATTAAACTCGATAGTGCCAATGCAGCAGCGATCGCAGCAGCCTATGGTTCCATTAGTGCCGTTACTTTCATCACTGCCAGTTCTTTTTTAGAAAAACTTCATATTTCCTATGGCGGTCACATGGTAGCGGCCTTAGCTTTAATGGAATCGCCGGCGATTGTAGTGGGTTTAATCCTGGTGCGAGTCTTTAAAGAGAAAAATGGCGAAGAAGAAGCGTTTTCTTGGTCAAAGGTTCTACATGAAGCCTTTTTAAATGGTTCGGTATTTCTCTTAGTCGGTAGTGTTGTGGTTGGTATGCTCACGGGGGAAAAAGGCTGGGAAAAACTACAACCTTTCACTCAAGGGATTTTTTATGGTGCGTTAACTTTCTTTCTCCTTGATATGGGATTAGTGGCGGCGAAAAGAATCCGGGAATTAGGCAAAACTGGTTCTTTTCTCATCGGTTTTGCGGTATTCATTCCCGTCATCAATGCTATGGTGGGGATTCTCATCGCTAAGGTTCTCGGATTTGAACAGGGCAATGCTTTATTATTCGCTGTTTTGTGTGCCAGTGCCTCTTATATTGCTGTTCCTGCGGCCATGAGAATGACTGTTCCTGAAGCTAATCCTAGTTTATACGTTTCTATGGCCTTGGCTTTAACTTTTCCCTTCAATATCGTCATCGGTATTCCTCTGTACCTAGAGATGATCAAAATCATTGGCTGTGGAGTCTAAAAAGCCAGGCGGTTTTTAAATAATTCCTGTCAAAATTTTTCTCTTGCACTTATACCTTTTTTACTTAACTACCATGCTTGAATCCCCTCATCCTTCCCTACAAACTGTCAAAAAAGTGGACATAATTGTTAGTCATGCTCTTCTGGAAGAAACCTTAAGCATTCTTGATCTTGTCGGAGTTTCCGGTTATACCGTCCTTGGCAATGCTTCGGGAAAAGGCGATCGAGGTTTATCCCGTGATGACTTGGATTGTGATTACAGTGGTAACTACATTATGACGGTTTGTAATAGTGACGAACAACTTAATCGTCTGATCGATAAAATTCAGCCTTTTTTAAAAAAAGCTGGCGGAATTTTTGTAGTGACTACGGCCCAATGGCTAACTCATTAGACCTCTTGTAAAAATCAAAAATTGTCGTAGTTAATTAGGAGTCAGTCCCGATGAAAAAATTTTCACCCCCACAGATGAAAGAGGTTTCCTTCCCTACACCCCACACCCTCTTTCAAGTCATCAGTCAGGAGAACGATCTTTTCCAGTTTAGAATTTATCTGTATCTGGTCTGGGACCAACAGCGCCAGCAGGATTAACAAAAAGATTCCCACCGGCTTCATTTTGGAAGATACAATCGATTTTCGGTTTGCCTTCCAAGGGACCGGTATAACCAAAGGTATTCATCCGGTTTTTACAACTTTGTACCTGCTGTCCATCGACTAATTTTTGTTGTTCTAAAATTGACCAGTTATTGCGTCGCAAAACGCAACCGGGTTGCATGACTGGTTGGGTAACAAAAACATTAAAGGGGTTAAGGGTGACATAAACCCGCAAATCGGTGACAATGGCGCTGGCCCCAAATTGCACGCATAATTCCGCATTGGGGGCGCTGCGATCGATTACTTCTCGGGAAGCGACGTTTTCGGGGCTAAAATTAGCGGTAGAACTGAATACCAGACCGAGACCCACTCCTAGTACAAAAATACCACCAATCAGGGCGATCATGGCATAGTTCAATTTTGCCAATAGGCCTCCGGGGGACGAAGCGCGGGAGTCATCGCCATAGGAGCGGTCATAATCACGATCACGCGATCGAGGAGGAGTATAACGAGGTCTTCTATTCATAGAAATTGCTGATGTGGCTGCTATGGCGGTCAGTCGTTAGCTATTAGCTTATCATTGTTCTATCCTAGCAACCCGGGGGATAACCGACAGGATAGGTCTGGTATAGGGCTATATCGTTTTTTTTGGGTTAGTATGCTATGGTGGATCACTAAACAGAGTAAGTCAGCCTAATCCAAGTTTCTATGCTAGATATTAGCTAGACAAATTCGGAGCGGAGGAACCACATTTGGGGGCGTATTTCTAGATTTTTTAGCCTAGAAAAGGATATCTCTCTATCCTAGCCCGTCAGCTAACTTCGTCGGCGTGGGGGGGAAGACTGAAGCATCACTACATTCCTAGTAATGTCTTGATCGGTTCAGTTATGTCGCTGGTACTACTTGATAGTCATAACTCAAAGGAGACATTGTTTATGGGGATTCTCATGTCAGCTTACCGATCACAACAATTTTAAGATTTTCCGTAGATAACCATATTTTCTATGAGTTTGCTGTACATTTTTCGAGCAAACTTTTAGTTGTATCGAGAAACCAAGAGTAAAAACAGGATCAAAAATGCTGGAATCTTTACCAATGTGGATTGCTGCGATGACTTTTATTGCAGTCATTGTGGTTATTATGTTCGAGTGGCTTCATATTACCGTAGCGGCTTTACTGGGAGCTTTAATCTTAGTTTTTACCCATATCATGACTCTCCAGGAAGCGGTGGGTTATATCAGTCGTAGTTATGCCACTCTTACCCTATTTTTTGGGGTGATGGTGTTAGTAAGAGCCTTTGAACCAACGAAAATTTTTGATTATTTAGCAGCACAAATGGTGCTTTTAGCCAAGGGACAGGGCAAATTATTATTAATAGGAATTGTTGCCATTACTACCCCGATCTGTGCGGTATTACCCAACGCCACCACGGTGATGTTATTAGCACCTTTAATTCCGCCCTTAGCTCAAGATATAGGGGTAGATTTTGTGCCTCTCTTAATCCTGATGGTTTTCGTAGCCAACAGTTCTGGATTATTAACTATTGTTGGTGATCCCGCTACTTATATTGTTGGTGATTCTATTAATATCACCTTCATGGAATACCTACAGCGTTTAAGTTTAGGTGGTGCCTTGGCAGTGATTACCATTCTGGTTATGTTACCTTGGTTATTCCCCACGATCTGGCGGACAAAATTCGAGCATTTAGAAGACTTACCCCATCCGAAAATTAATCATCCTCGCGTCTTAGCTTTGGGGGGAATTATCGTCTTTTTGGTCTTATTTTTATTCGTCGTCGGCGAATCTTTTCCTGTACCCCTTGCTCCTGCTGCCGTTGCTCTGATGGGGGCAGCTTTAGCCCTACTTTTAGCCCAGCAATCGAAGATAGATACGGTGCATAATATTCTCCGGGATGTGGACTGGAGTACCCTATTATTTTTTATGTCGATTTTTGTGCTAATTGGCGGTTTAGAAAAAACTGGCGTAGTTAATAGTGTATCGGGACTTCTGGCGATAATTTTAGGCAAAAATATCTTTTTAGGTTCTCTAGTCTTGCTGTTTTTTGTCGGACTTGTTTCCAGTGTCGTTCCGAATATTCCCCTAGTGGTGGCCATGGTTCCACTACTGAAACAGTACCTTGTTAATGTTAATTTAGTCGGAGCGGAGGTTCTTTCCCCCGATTATGCCGGTTCTTTTCCCCCAGAAGTTTTACCGCTTTTCTATGCGATGATGTATGGAGCCACCCTAGGGGGTAATGGTACTTTAGTGGGAGCTTCTTCTAATATTGTCGCCGCCGGCATCGCCGAACAACACGGGGGCAAAATTACTTTTCATACCTTCCTGCGCTACGGTTTACCGGTGATGTTTACTCAGTTAGTCGTCTCGGCTATGTATATGTTAGTTTTCTTTGTCTAGTCTATCTCTGGGGATATTAATGTTAAGTCCGTTTAAGATTGACAAAATCGTTAACATTGATTAACATTCTTCTATCGTGCTAGATAATCTGGATTGAGCGGCGATCATGAACAAAAAAATCTCTGTTTTAGCACCAGATTTATCCGGTGGTGGTGGCACAAGAGTCTATTTGATTGCTCAAGTCTTGCAACAGCTAAACTGTCAGGTGACGGTTTATGGTCCGATTTTTGGCTGGGAAATCTATCCAACCCCACCGGGGAATTTACCCGTGGTATCGGTCAAAGGCAATAATTATCCCCAGTTTTTTGGCCAGATCAAAACTTTACTTGATCGCCTCTCCGGAGAGATTATCTATGGGGTTAAACCCCGTCCCACCAGTTTCGGCATCGGTTTACTGAAACGTTTTTTTTCCCCACGTCCCCTAATTCTCGATATTGACGATTGGGAAATGAGTTGGTTTGGTGGCGATCGATGGTCCTATCGTCCTTATCCCCGACAATTAGCTAGGGATATACTCAAAAAAATGCTGCGCTTAGGGATCCGAATCACCCTCTTTATCTGTGCTGGCTGGAAAATTTAATTAACCGTGCCGATGCGGTGACGGTTAATAATCAATTTTTGCAAAAGCGTTATGGGGGGATTTATTTACCGAATGGCAAGGATACGTAACTTTTCGATCCCAATCTTTACGATCCCGTCGCTTGTCGTCAAAAATACGGTTTATCTGCCTATAAAGTCTTAATGTTCCAGGGTACAGCTAGACCCCACAAAGGTTTAGAAGATGTCTTAATCGCTTTAGATCAAATTGGTGATCCTGATTTTAAATTGGTGGTGGTGGGAGGTCGCCAAATCGGGGATGGTTATCTGGATAGTTTGCTAGAAAAAGGTCAACCTTGGTTAATTCATTTACCTGCTCAACCGATCGATCAAATGCCGGAAGTTATTGCCGCTGCCCATGCTATTATCGTTCCCCAGAGGGATGAAGCTACGGCTAACGCCCAATTTCCGATTAAACTCACCGATGGTATGGCGATGGCTAAACCGATTATTTCCACTAAAGTGGCAGATATTCCCGAAATTTTAGCTGATATTGGCTATTTAGTCGAACCTCGATCGCCAGAGCAACTAGCTGCTATGATTAGCGAAGTTTTTAATCATCTCGACTCGGCTAATGCACGAGGAATAAAAGCGAGAGAGCGCTGTATCGCCTCCTATAGTACCACCGCCATGGCGACAACTCTCTCTCGCCTAATTACTTCTCTGGAAGCAAAATATTAGAGTCTAGCGAGTAGGATAATTGACCGTTCACTGTTTACTTTATTACTTGCGATGAATCCTAATCAAATTCTGCTTAAATATACGCTGAAACACTGGATATTAGTGGTTTCCAGCATTATTATCGGGTTTGTCAGTACCATATTTAATGGGGTAGGAGCTATTTTAGTTATCCCCTTACTAATTTATTTTATTAATCCCGAAAATGATATCTTAAAAAATGCCCCCCACATTATCAAAAAGCTGCTCTCCGTTTTCGAGGTTTTCTCGGTCGATACTCGTTTTTTCTGGATGTTTGCGTCGATATTATTGATTTTAATTCTCAAGCACATTACCAATTTTGTCAGTAATTTGCTAGGTACTTACTTGTCTTTGATTATGGCAAGAGATATGCGAATTGATTCAGTTATTCTGCTGCTAGAAGTGGATATAGATTATTATGTAAAAAGTAAAATAGGAGATATTTTTAATCGTTTCATGTCGGAGATTAATCGAGCCGTGGGATCAATTAGAAATTACATTGGCTTGGTTAAGATTGTCGCCACAGCTTTCATGTACTTGGCTATTTTATTATCAATTTCTTGGCAATTAACTATTCTTTCTAGTGTTTTGGGTGGCTTTTTAGCTCTGCTTAATCAATATTTTGTCAAGAGATCAAAAAAGTTTGGAGAGATTATCACCGTAACGGCTAAACAGCAAAGTAATAAACTGTTGGAACTGTTAACGGGAATTCGCCTAATTAAAGCAGTAGGAAATGAAAGATACGAATTAAAATCTATTGTGGAAGATATCGAAGCTAGGGAGAAAGCGGGTTTAGATGCCCAGACTAATAATGCTGTAATCGGACCGCTCAATGAGATCGGTGGGGTAATTATTATTGCTTTAATTATCATTGCTGGTCGTTATCTTTTTAATGAACAACTGCAAGCTTTAGCGACAATTTTATTGACCTATCTCTATGTGCTTTTCCGGGCCTTGCCGATGGTTAGTCAAATTAACGGTGTTAGGAGTAGTCTATTGGTTGATGTTTCCGCAGTGGAGGTGGTAGCGGATTTTCTCATTCGAGAGAATAAACCGTTTATGACTAATGGCTCTATTCCCTATCAAAGATTAGAGACAGGTATTCATTTTGATAACGTCCAATTTTCCTATCCCAGTCATCAAGAATTAGTTCTCAAGGGCATCGATCTGTGGATTCCAAAAGGAAAAATGATCGCTCTTGTTGGTGCTTCGGGGGCGGGAAAATCGACAATTGCTGATTTATTACCACGCTTTTATGATCCTACAGCCGGGAGAATTCTTTTTGACGGTCACGATTTACGCCATTATGATCTCAAATCCTTGAGAAAAGCGATGGGAATAGTCAGTCAAGACACTTTTCTCTTTAATAATTCTCTCCGTTTTAATATTGCCTACGGATTAAGCGATGTTAGTGATACAGAAATTTTAGAAGTGGCAAAAAGGGCGAATGCCTACGAGTTTATCTCCAAACTGCCGGAAGGACTGGATACGGAAATTGGCGATCGGGGAGTGAGACTTTCGGGAGGACAAAAACAAAGATTAGCGATCGCTCGTGCCTTACTGCGAGAGCCAGATATTCTCATTCTCGATGAAGCCACCAGTGCTTTGGATACAATTTCTGAGCGTTTAGTACAGGAAGCGATCGATGAACTCTGTCGCGAGCGGACTACTCTTGTGATCGCTCACCGTCTTTCCACTGTTCAAAAAGCCTATCAAATTGTGGTGCTGGACAAGGGAAAAGTGGCAGAAATCGGCAATCATGAGGAATTATTAGCTCAAGGTGGTCATTATGCCCGTTTACACGCTCTGCAATTTAGTGATAGCAAAGAGGCTGACTCTAAGAATAGGGAAGATGAGCAAAAAAGAAAAGCTTATTTATCCTACGAAGCGAGAAGCAGTCTTAATAGTCTTTTAGGTTCTTTGCGTCTGGTATCTGAAGATTTAATCGATGATTCTCAGGAGAAACAGGAAATTTTAGAAGAATCCTGTAGTTCAGCTATGCGACTTCTCCGCATTATCGAAGACTACGAGTATTCCTCGACTCGATAGATCTCCTGCAAAAATCAAAAATTGTCGTAGTTAGTGAGGAGTCAGTCTCGATGAAAAAATTTTCACCACCAGAGATGAAAGAGGTGTCCTTCCCTACACCCTACACCTCACACCCTACACCCTCTTTCAAGTCAGGAGACAGGAAATTTGCAGGAGGTCTCTAGAAAAAAAACTTAAGTTATACTAAAATAATTAGTACAGATAGGCATCTTCCCAGACGGTGAAAAGGAATTATTGACCCTTGAAAACTACAGTTAAAGTCAGCAGACAAACCCAATTACCCCTACATCTAGTTATTACCCATCCCCAGTATCGTTTTGTCGATTTATTCGCGGGAATCGGTGGGTTTAGAATCGCTTTGGAGAAATTGGGAGGACGTTGTTTAGGCTATTCAGAAATCGATAAACAGGCCATCCAAGTTTATCAACAAAATTTTATTAGCTATCTCAACAGCGATGAAATTGCTTTCGGAGATGTGAGTAAAATCAGCAATTTACCCGATAATCTTGATCTTATTGTCGGCGGCGTTCCCTGTCAACCTTGGTCGGTGGCGGGATGTTTACGGGGATTTGATGACCCCCGGGGAAAACTCTGGTTTGATGTGATTAAATTAGTCCAGAAAAGTCAACCGAAAAGCTTTATTTTCGAGAATGTCAGTGGTTTAGCTAGTCCTCGCAATCGGGAGAATTTAGAGTTAATTATCGATGAATTAACTAGCTGTAGTTATCAAGTTTACTGGCAGTTATTAAATGCCTACGATTTTGGTTTACCCCAGAATCGCGAGAGAGTTTTTATCGTAGGAATTAGAAAAGATATAGACAACTATGAGCGGTTTAAATTTCCTTTACCTTTGGGTATCCATCCGAAGGTTTTGGATATTTTAGAAGACATCAAGAATATTCAACCCGTCGAGAAAGTTAAGTTATCTGCGGATACTTTATTTAATGGTTTTGTTCCTCCATCGAGAACTCGTTTTCAAAAAGAAGATGAATTAAATGACTTCTTTATTTTTTCTGATTTAAGAAATGGTCACACAACTATTCATTCTTGGGATATTATCAAAACTACGGAACGACAAAAAAGTATCTGTTTAGCTTTGCTGAAATTAAGACGCAGTAAAAAGTATGGCGAAAAAGATGGTCATCCCGTGGCTTTTTCTACTTTTTTGGAAATTATACCCGACCTAAAAATCGAGGAACTAAATCAGTTAGTTTCTCTCGGTATTTGTTGGCAAACGACCGCAGGTAAGTATGAATTTATTAACTCGAAAAATATGACGGGAATTAACGGCATTTATCGGATTATTTTACCGACGGCCGATATTATTCCTACCCTAACCGCTACGGGTGCTAAAGATTATATTGCTACTATTTCAATTACCGCTACTCATCCCCAAGAATACAAACAATTGTTTTTAAAGAAAATCTATAAACCCAAAAAGTTTCGAGAAATTACTCCCCAAGATGCGCGTAAATTACAAGGATTCCCCGATAATTTTATCTATCATCCACAGTCAGCTATCGCTAAAAAACAATTCGGAAACGCTGTTCCTGTACCAGTGGTGGAGGCAGTAGCAAGAAATTTACTGGAAATAATTTTACCAAATTAATTATCTAGATAATTACGAAACTTTTGTCTATACTTGTTGATAAATGCTTGATCTTTTTGAAGATCGATAAAAGCTTCTTTAATTAATGACCAAGTATTGATTTTACCAGAACAAAAATCCCAAAATTCATTTTCAACCCATATATCATGATGTTCCTCTAGAGGATACATTTTATTTCCCTGTGATTGCCACCATGTTTGAGGTAAGAAAGGATTAAAAGGAATAACAATTCTTGTGTGAATACTTGCTAAAGGTTCACGGGACAGCCGATAACAATACCAATCTAACAACTGGTCGCTAAATCTAGAACCATCTCCCCTATTAAGATGTGTAGCTTTTAAATCAAACACATACTCAATATTGTCTTTGATTAAATAAATATCTACTCCATGACCAGAAGGAGGATCGATATAATTGAGGTTATTCCTATTTATTTTCTTAGCTACTACTCTAAGTCTTTCAATGCACTCTGTCATGGATATTTTTTGTTCTTTCGATTTTCTGAGACTTTTTAAATTATCGAGTTCACTTCTTAAGTCTTGAGGAAATGGACTAGGTTGTAAAAGTTTTTTATCCTGCTTATATAAAATACGAAATCCATTATCTTTGGCTAAAAAGGTTGCTAATTTTTCCCAGAAAGTAGTTCCCATGCTTGTCGTTAGTCCAGTCATCACAGAACTAATCTGTCTCTCTTCTGGAAATAAATAATCTAAAATATGATGATTCCTAGGTTTGGGTTTTTTAAAATAGTTTTCTATTGAGTTTTTAATTAGCTTTTGAATTTCTATCACTAACTGGTTATTATCCATACTGAATTGCAATTAATCAAATTTATAGATCAGCAAAAAGAGCAGCAATAGATATATCAAGTGCTTTGGCTAACTTTTCGATATTTTCTAAAGATACATTACACTTACCAAGTTCGATACTGGAAATATAAGTTCGGTGCAGTTCCGCTTTTTCAGCTAAGATTTCTTGAGATAAGTCAAGTTCCCTTCTGCGTCTTCTGATAGCTTTACCAAAACGATGTTTGATATCTAAGGATTCTTTTTGTGCCACAGATCAATTATCAAGAAAGTGTATGAGACATTTCTACAGATTATAATTCACATTTTGCAGATTATAATTTACATTTTGTCTAAAACATTGCTTCGTTCCTCTTAAAGTACAATTGCTGCTATCGCTTCGACTATCTTTTAACTCTTATTTTCGTAACAACTCGAAAAATGTTTCTTTATCAAGACCAATATCTTGAATCATACCCATGAGAGTACCTTGCTTAATATCTTTTCCTGAATGAATAGGGATCACAACCCTACATCCACCACTATTTTTGTAAATAGCATGGCTACCTTTTTGACGATCCAAATAAAAGCCCAATTTTTCAATAACTTTAATAAACTCCTTGACTTTAACTGCGGGATACTGACTCATATTAAAATATTTAAAGGCTTAAAAATCAAATCTTCTTTGGGAATGGGTTGATGATCAGCTATCAAACTTTCGAGGTACAATTCCATAGCTTCTGTAATATTGACAATCGTTTCTTCAAAAGTGTCTCCTTGAGAATGACAACCTTTAAGCGCAGGACAAAAAGCGTGATAACCACCGTCTGACTCTTTTTCTAGAATAACGGTGTAGTTATAAATTTGTTTGGTATTATCACTCATAACACTATCAGTTGTGGATTTTAAACTATCCTAGTTACACTTAAGAAATGCTGGATAAAACACAAAAATTTTACCTGTCAACCCCTCCACCCCAATTATGTCAAAATTATTTGACCAATAGTTGACATTCGATACATTGTTTAACAATATTTACAATACTTTGTAATTTTGTTGACAAATATAAATTTTCCCAACAAATCTTATAGGATTGATCTTGAAGCCCTCAGCTTAATTGAAAAATAAAGAACTAAAAGTGGATGTTCTGATATCTGAAAAATTCTCTAGGTGCTGAACGCTAATAGCTAGTAAAAATCCAACTACTTTAAATTGAAAAAATGATCATGTTTAAACGATACGAAGCTGATGAGCAAGTTATATTTCATGGTGATTCTTTGCCGATTTTATCCAGTGAGATTGCCTCTAATTCTGTAGATCTAATTTTTCTCGATCCTCCCTATAATATAGGTAAGCATTTCGCCGATTTTTACGACAAATGGGAATCGGAAAATGATTATATAAATTGGGCAAATCAAATTCTTGATCAGTGTCTTCGTATCTTGAAACCCCAGGGAACATTATATGTTATGGCCAGCACTCAAGCAATGCCTTACTTTGATCTTTACTTAAGACAAAAAATGACGATTCTTAGTCGCATTATCTGGCATTATGATAGTTCAGGAGTACAAGCAACAAAATACTTTGGTTCGATGTATGAACCAATACTTCACTGTGTGAAAGATAAAAATAATTACACTTTTAATTCAAAGGATATTAAGATAGAAGCAAAAACCGGAGCAAAACGAAAACTAATTGATTATAGAAAAGCGATTCCGAGTCAATACAATACAGAGAAAGTACCGGGCAATGTCTGGTATTTCCCTAGGGTAAGATATCGCATGGATGAATACGAAAATCATCCCTCACAAAAACCTGAATCATTGCTAGAAAGAATTATTTTGGCCAGCACTGACAAGAGTGGAATTGTGCTTGATCCATTTGCAGGAACTTTTACAGCTGCAGCTGTAGCTAAACGTTTGGGAAGAATTTCTATTAGTATAGAATTACAAGAGGAGTATTTAAAAATTGGTCTTCGACGGATTCTCGGATGGCAAGAATACAAGGGAGAAAAGTTACTCCCTCCTCAAAAAAGCTATAGTAGAAAAAGCGAAAATAAACAAGAATCTAACTTTGTACAGGAGAGTCTTTTCGATGTCGATAGTAAAGCATGAATTCACCAAGATAATTATTAAAATTATCGATAATTACTTTCCCAATCAGGGAAATAGCATTTTAAATGCTAGTGAGTTATTGCAATATTTGAACATTAAAACTAGAGCCGCTAATCGAGGTTCTAAATCCCGAGCAGGATTGGCTAATCATTATGCCATTTATGTTTTAGTGGAAGACTATATTAATAATGAGTTTCATCTTAAGGATGGATACGACGAGTATCAAGGCGCTCAGTATATGACACTTTTTCGCAGGCAAAGGGAGCTTCCTTTTGGCGATAAATTACAAAATCATGCTCTCAATCATCGATTAAATCAGGAATTTAAAAAGTATTTTCCCACTTTATCTTATCTGCCTATAATTAGAGATGTTAAAACCAATAGATACTGGATTAATGAGAATCTAATTAAGTTTTATCTAGAGGGTAATCAAGTTAATATTGCGCCAGTGATTATAGATATAATTGATGCCTATGTGCAAACAAGACAAAAAGCATTTAATCAATTTATCAGCTATTGTCAACAGATGATTGATATTCAACAGCAAGATCCCCAGAAAGCCATTGAATTTATTCGGAGTTTACTCAGACCAAACATTGATGCTAGAGTTTTTGAGATTGTCAGTTATGCAATTCTTAAAGAGTATTATGGGGAACAGAAAATATATTGGGGGTGGTCGCCTGATCGCTTAAACTCTGAATACTTACTTTTATATAAAACTGGTCGAACAAATGCCAATGACGGGGGGATAGATTTTGTCATGAAACCCCTAGGTCGATTTTTTCAAGTTACGGAAACGATAGCTGCTGATAAATATTTTTTAGATATTGATAAAGTGCAAAAATATCCCATTACTTTTGTGGTTAAAACCGAGCAGACTTGCGAGGAAATTTTAGAAAAAGTTGCGGAGCAAGCTAAGATAAGATACAAGATCAGGGCAATTGTCGAAAGATATCTAGAATCTGTAGAGGAAGTGATCAATATTCCCGAATTAATCAACCGTTTTGAGCGGGTTTTAGCTCAAGGTAAAGGAGGAGCGGTAATTGCAGAAATGGTTTTACAGAGCCGGATTGAGTTTAACCTAGAATCAGAGCCATAAAGATATCTAACTCCCCAGCTAAACTAGAATAGAAAGATAGGAAAGCGATCGAAATTAGAATGACGACCGAAATTGAAAAAGAACTAGAAACCAGCGAAGCTGTCTTGGAAAAACGGCGAAATTTTGCCATTATCTCCCACCCTGACGCGGGAAAGACCACCCTGACCGAAAAACTGTTACTATACGGGGGTGCAATCCATCAAGCGGGTGCAGTCAAAGCAAGACGCGACCAACGCAAGGCCACCTCCGACTGGATGGAAATGGAAAAACAAAGGGGAATTTCGATTACTTCCACGGTTTTACAGTTCGATTATCGTGATTTTCAGATTAATCTCCTCGATACTCCCGGCCACCAAGATTTTAGCGAAGATACCTATCGTACCCTAGCCGCTGCCGATAATGCAGTGATGTTAATCGACGCGGCCAAAGGTTTGGAACCCCAAACGAGAAAACTCTTTGAAGTGTGCAAACTGCGGCAGTTACCCATCTTTACCTTTGTTAACAAAATGGATCGCCCCGGCCGCGAACCTCTGGATTTATTGGACGAAATCGAGCGAGAATTAGGATTACAGACCTATCCCGTCAATTGGCCGATCGGGATTGGCGATCGCTTTCGGGGAGTTTTTGATCGAGCCACCCAGACCATACACCTGTTTGAACGTCGCTCCCACGGCTCTCAGGAGGCGCAGGAAACCGTGATCGAGCTTGGCGACCCCAAAATTGAGGATTATCTCGAAAAAGACCTGTATTACCAGTTAAAAGAGGATATAGAACTACTCTCGGAATTGGGTGCAGAATTGGATTTGCCAGCAGTCCACGCAGGAGAAATGACCCCGATCTTTTTTGGTAGCGCCATGACCAATTTTGGGGTGAAATTATTCCTAGAATCCTTCCTCGACTATGGATTACCACCCAGAGGACGCAATTCCTCCCTCGGTGTCCTTGATCCCACCTATCCCGATTTCACCGGTTTTGTCTTTAAACTGCAAGCAAACATGGATCCCAAACATCGCGACCGGGTGGCCTTTGTGCGGGTATGTACGGGGAAATTCGAGAAGGATATGGTAGTAAACCACGCTAGAACCGGTAAAACTATCCGTTTATCCCGTCCTCAGAAACTTTTTGCCCAAGATCGCGCAGTTATTGAAGAAGCTTATCCCGGAGATGTGATCGGATTGAATAACCCCGGGGTCTTTGCGATCGGTGATACGATTTATATGGGTAAAAAGCTCGAATACGAAGGTATTCCCTGTTTTTCTCCGGAATTATTCGCCTATCTCAGAAATCCTAACCCTTCCAAGTTCAAACAGTTTCAAAAAGGAGTCTCGGAATTACAGGAAGAAGGGGCCGTACAGATATTATCCTCGATCGATGAATTTAAACGCGACCCGATTTTAGCCGCCGTCGGTCAATTACAGTTTGAAGTGGTGCAATTCCGTCTTTTAAGCGAGTACGGAGTCGAAACTACCCTCGAACCCCTAGCCTATAGTTTAGCCCGTTGGGTAGCCGGGGGTTGGGCCGCTTTAGAAAAAGCAGGTAAACTCTTTAATACTTTAACTGTCAAAGATTATTGGGGTCGTCCCGTCTTATTATTCAAAAATGAGTGGAATTTACAGCAAGTTAAAGAAGATCATCCCTCTTTGCAATTAAACTCGATCGCACCGGTAGGATCGGGAGTAGAACCGCAATCCTAACCATTAATCCCCCAAGACAATTGCCGAACTGGTCAGGACAAGATAGCGACCCCCCAGACAACTAGACTAAAGTAGAAGTGGTCAGAAAGTCTCGATCTTCCCTAACACTTCGGATGTCTCAAAGCACTATCGTTGACGAGTCCCTCACCATTAGAAAAAGTCCTGCTGTCAATTCCCGAATTAATCCCTGTTTAATTCGCTTTTGTTATTTTCTGGGAAATTATCTAGTTTTACCAGCTTTTTTCAGCAAAATAACGGTTACGGGCCAGGAAAATATCCCCCTAACGGGGGGTGTCATCTTGGCACCTACCCATCGGTCCCGTTGGGATGCACTGATTTTACCCTACGCGGTGGGACGTTTAGTTAGTGGACGGGATTTGCGCTTTATGGTTTCCGCTAACGAGATGAAAGGGGTACAAGGTTGGTTTATCCAACGTTTGGGGGGTTTTCCCGTCAACACTGATCACCCCGGTATGGGTAGTCTGATCCACAGTGTCGAACTTTTGGCCGCAGGGGAAATGGTGGCGATTTTTCCGGAAGGGGGTATCTGTCGCGATCGAGTGGTTCATCCTCTTAAACCGGGGGTAGCGCGGATCGCGTTGGAAGTTAAGACCATCAAACCCGATGCAGATATCAAGATTTTGCCTGTAAGCATTAGTTATAATCAGCCTTACCCCGGATGGGGAAGCGAAGCGACAGTAAACATCGGTCAAGGGATTAATGTGCTTGATTATCAACAAAATTCGCTAAAACGGGAAACTGTCCGCTTAACCAAAACCTTGAGCGATCGCTTAAAACTTCTCCACGAGGATCAATCACCTTAATCAGCTGTTGACTATCTACCCCATGAGTGGGGTTTCAGGGACGGATTAAAATGATTGTTTTAACTATTTTTAAGCAAAAAAGTAGCTTTTATAGTTTAAATAAATAATATCTTGTTTTTTTCTGCTTCTAGCTCCTGAATACTGCCTCGGAAACCCCTCAGATCGGTGAAGATGTCCGATTGTTGCAGGGGGTCTAATGATAGAATGGGTATCAGCGAAAGTAGTTTGTGAGTGAAGTGATCCGATGCAGTTCCAAATCCAGCCAGACAGTGAAATCCCCGCCTCTAAGCAATTATTTGACCAAATTCGCTTCGCTATCGCCTCTCGTCAGTATCCACCGGGCCATCGTTTACCTAGTACCCGTCAACTAGCTATGATCACGGGATTACACCGTAATACGATAAGTAAAATTTATCAACAACTGGAAAACGATGGGTTAGTGGAATCCATAGCAGGTTCGGGGATTTATGTCAAGGCTCGCGGACATGAAAACGATAATTTATTGGGTTCGCCCCTATTGGAACAAAATCCAGAAATAGGCCGACTAATTAGCCAGAGTTTGGCTAGTTTTCTCGCTCAAGGTTTAACTCTAGAGCAAATTCGCGAGTTATTACTGGCGGAAATCGATTGGCGATCGCAGTGTCGTTCTCAAGTTCTTGTCACCATTCCCCGTCACGATTTGGGTGCAGGAGAACTAATGTTGAGAGAATTAGAGCAATCCCTCAAAATTCCCGTCCAATTAGTGGCAATGGAGGATTTAGCCCAAGTTTTAGCCAATACTAAATCTGCCACTGTTGTCACCAGTCGCTATTTTATCAGTGTAGCGGAGGAAATTGCCGCTCCTTTTCACCTGCGAGTTATTCCCATCGATATCTACGATTACAGCAAAGAATTGGCATTAATCAAAAAATTACCCACCGATAGCCGTTTAGGGATTGTCAGTATTAGCACCGGTATTATTAAGGTGGCCGAAATTTTAATTCATAGTTTACGGGGTGATGTATTAGTTATGTCCGCTCAAATTCATGAAACGGATGAGTTAAGAGTTTTAGCCAGAACTTCCCAGACAATTATCAGTGATCAAGCGAGTTATACTTTAATTAAAAATCTAATTAATGAAGTGCGATCGGATTTAATTCGTCTGCCAGAAATTATCTGTAGTGATAATTATATTGGGGATAAATCAATTCAATTGCTCAGACGAGAATTAGGATTAGGTGGTTAGATGATAAACTAGGAACCATTTTAACCTCTGAATCTCCCCCAATCCCTTTACTGTTGCCTCTTGCAAGAGTGCCTTATCTCAACAAGCAATTTAAATGCGCGGGCAGCTTAACTTTAAAATTTATTTTACTCTATGGTTACTATTGACAATAACCTAGGGCAAGTCGAGAATAAAAGCGAAAAAAACTTTTAAGAAGTATTAATTTTTTAGTACAATGGGGCAAGGATAGGGATAAGCTCAATTTTTCACTCTCGAACGAGGCTAAATGAAAAGTGCTGACTGTTTAACGGTATCCCCCGGGGAACCGCTTACCGATTGGCAAAAACTGGGATTAGATTTGGTGGCTCGTTGGCAGGGACGAGATGTTATCCTAGCGATCGATCTTACCGGTAGTGTTAACTTTAATGATGAAGGACGCACGCGCCTCGGTCAAATTATTCGCGATAGTTTAAAAAATAACGATTCCGTTTATTTAGTCCCCTTTGCTGATAATGTTCAACCGATTGCAGAACCGATTTTAATTCGGAGTCAGGAAGATATAGACGCGGTTTTAAAAGCGATTCCCTGGCAATCTAGCCAAAGTGCTAAAAATACCGATATTCAGCGAGCAGAATGGCACGTTTATACTCGACTGGCACGCTTAAATCAGTGTCGTTTAACTGCCAATCAAGCTATCAAACCCCAGTCGGTAGTTTGGATTACCGATGCACCCCTTTCTACCGCTGCGGGAATTACTTCCCAACAGTGGATAGAAACCCCAAAAAATAGCCCTTTTCGTCTTGCTGATGCTCCCGAAAGTTTGGAGAGACAAAACTGGCTTAATTCCCTACCAATTAATCTAAGAACCCAAGAAATTACCGCCACTAACGGCAATAAATATAAACTATCAGTTGTCGATATTGCTCCCACAGCACAAGAGTTTTGCACTCCCGCACCGGGAGGACAAGAAACCTGTTTGATTAATCCTTATCTCTTGAGTCAGTTATGGTTGTCAGCATTGGTAATTACATTAATGGGAATTGGGGGAATAGTAGCGAGTATTTTGGGAATTCGTCATTGGTTGCTGTTAAATACTGCTTGGACTATTGAAGTCTCCTCTAATGATGATGAAGATGAAACCCAAAAATATATTTTAAAAACATCCGAAAGAATTAACATCGGTGGTGAAGAACATAAGAAGAATACCTTTTCTCATGCAGGGGAAGAAATTCGCTGCTATTTAGAAAGACGCGGCAATCAGTTATATCTGAAACCCAGTAAACAAGCAGAGATTTTTTATCGAGGTAATCAACTAACTCAGGAGGTGAAGATAGATAAAAATTACCTGACTTTAACCTATCACCATAACCATCAAGATTTCGACCTACAAATTCAGATTAGTAAAAAATAACTCAGGAGATTTAAACTATGGCTAACACCAGTCAAACCCGCGCTATCAAACGGACAGTTATCATCGGATTAGGTGGTACTGGTCGAGATGTGTTAATGAGAATTCGTCGCTTTATTATTGATAAGTATGGGAAGTTATCTAACCTACCCGTTGTCAGTTTTGTTCATATTGACACAGACAAAAACGCTTTCAATGGTTCGGGTTTACCCACAGGAAATAGCTATCACGGAGAAGAAATTCTTTTATCAGCTGCTGAAAGAGTATTCATTAATATGAATGCTCAGGATGTTAACAATCTCACCTATGAACTTGAACACAAAACTCTTTTTGAAAGTCCCTTTTCCCATATTGCAAGCTGGTTAGACCCAAGACTAAAAAAACAAATAACTGCCATTGAAAATGGTGCGGGAGGTATTCGTCCCGTCGGTCGTTTAGCTTTCTTCCATAACTATCAAAAAATTCAAGAGGCAATTGAAGCAGCGGAAAGACGAACTTCTGGTCATGAATCCTTTATGTTTAGCGGTAAAGTTAACGGTCAAAGTTTTAATGTCCAAGAGGGTTTAAATGTCTTTGTTGTCGGTTCTTTGTGTGGGGGAACTGGTAGCGGTATTTTCCTCGATGTGGCCTACACTTTGCGTCATATTTTACAACAAACCACCGAATATACATCCTTTGGTTATTTGGTAATTAGTCCTAAACTTTATGGTGATGGGGCAATTATGAGAGCTAATACCTATGCAGCTTTGAAAGAGTTAGACCATTATACCAATGAAAGTAATTCCTTTCAAGCCTGTTATGATAAACAAAATTTCGTCAACATTGATGAAAAACGTTCTCCTTTTGATTTTGCCTACTTAGTTTCTAATCGCACTTCGGGAGATTACCAGATTAATAACAAAGCTAAATTATGTAATGTCATTGCTTACAAGATTTTCTTGGATTTTGCCGATGAGTTATCTCTCCCCATCAAAAGAAATCGGGATAACTATAAAGACCCGATGATTCGTAAAGATAATCATCCTTTTCAGATGTGTCAAGGTTATATCTCCTTTGGACTAGCGAGGATTTATTTTACTCGCGACCGAATTGTGCAGATTGGTCTCAATCGTTTTAGTCTCAAATTAATTAAATTTTGGTTAGAGGGATACGGTCAAAGTCCCAGTGGACAAGAGTTATTAAGTAAGTTCCTAGCTAATTGGAGTACCCAAAGTAATAAGGATTATTTTACTGCCAGATTGGAAGAAGCAACCCTAGAGAATAATAAAACTTTTTCTAAGACTTTAACCTCTTGGAAAAATTCCCTAGAGGAAGAAATATCCAATAGTCAAGATTTGGAGAATTTACCCCAAACCGTCAAGCAATCCCTAGAAAAAGAGTTTCGCAAAGTACAAGGGGGAGAAACAGATAGCAGTCGCGGAATCTGGTTAACTCTGACCCAACAAACTCAACCTAAATTAATCGAAAAATTTAAGTCAGATATTGACCAATTTTTGGAGATTCTTCTTAATCCTGATAGCTTAGAATTTTCTTTGGAAAATAGCCTATCTTTTTTGGTCGCTTTACAAGTACAGATTAATACCTACAAGGGGAATCTAGAGGAATTATCTCAGGATAATAAAGGGTTTCATTCCTCGGAAAAAATTGATAACATTTGGCGAAATGTTAAACAAACTCTCGAAGATATAAACGGGAAAAAGTCTGTCTTCAAGATGTTCAATAAAAATGCCAATAGTGAGAGAATCAAGTCCGAGTTAAGAGACTACGTTCAAAGCGGACAAAAATTAATTCAGCATAACTTTAATTTCAGCATCAATGGGGAATCCAGAAAGATTGTTGAAGCGATTCTCAAGCATATTTCTAGTCGAATGCTGCAGATACAACAACTGAAAGAATCCCTATATCAGCTAATCACAGAATACGATAAATACGAACAGGAGTTAATGCAGTTAAATCTCGACGAGATGACTGGGGAAGGTATTTTCCCAGAGGAGAATATTGATAACTGTATCCCTGACAGTAACTCCCGAACTCAATACATTTCCGTTAGCCAAAAAGTCACCAATAATTTAGGCTATAATGCTTCACTATTCAGTTTATTTAGCCAATCTTTTGTTATTGACAATGAAACTCTCAAAGAGACTCTAACAGCAACAATAGAGAAACAGTTTCAATCAGTAAGCACTAATAAAATTGATGCAGTAATTAAGCGATTTATGGGTCAATATAAACCCCATGATTTTCCTGAACGCTTGGCGCAAATTCTGCGAGAAGCTGATTTAATGTTACCCATAAATGTTAATGATGCTTACTATCGTTTGCATACAGATAAAGCATTACTAATTGGGACTAAGGATGATAATTCACCCACCATGCAAAGATTCATGAAGACTCTCGAATCTGATTTAAATATTAATCTGGGGACTTCTTTTGAATCAATTCAAACCGACGAAGAAATCCTAATTACCTACGAGTTTGGTGGGTTTCCCCTAAGAATCATTACTGATTTATCTGGGTTACAAAAAATCTATCAAGACCAAAAGAGAATAAGCATTTTACACAATGATTACAGGATAGATTTTGCTGATATTATCCCACCACCTGCCAAATTAATTGAGGAATTAGAGTTTATTTTCTATCCCGCAATTGCTCTCGGTTTACTAGAATACGATGAGGAAGATGATACTTATCAATTAGTCATCGAAGGCGATTTATTTAACAATAAGTCCATCATTGACATTAGCGGTAATTGGCGACTTGCTTTAGAACAATTTGCTTCTCGTAAGGACATGATTAATGCTTTGCAGGTACTGCTTAATCAGGCAAAAAATGAGATTTTGGCTAATCCTTCTCGATTATCTACTAACGAGGGTGATTATTGCCAGAACTGTATTGATTTTGTCAACAATGTCAAAAATTTACCCTCCTATCACCCCAATTATCGCTACAAAGATAAGGTAGCTGGACAAGATGGAAATGCTCAACAGGAGGCAAAAGAAGGAATTATCACCCGTTTTGTTAATCAACTGAAAATGGAACTAGAAAAACGTGCTGCTGAACAGAAAAAACTCGAAAGACAACAGCAAAAGCAACAAACTTTACTGGGAACAAACAATAACATTAGTCAACCCAGTTTACCCCCAGAGGTTAGCACTACTGATGAATGATAAAATTGAGCAATCTTAATGATGTTTCCCCAGCTATCTGAGGAAACATTCACCCCCCAACTCTCTCTATCAACCACAATTCGAGGTATCCAATAACTATCATGGCATTACTTAACCTTTTTCCCCCCTATCTGATTGTTTTAACTCTAGTCTTGGTTATTTTTCCCACCGTCTTAGCTGTGAGAATCCGGATGACTCTCTATAAATATCTCCAAGATTCAACCGAAAAAGTCAAGGGTTTAATTCCGCGAAACAGTCCCAAGGGTTCACCTAAAATTATCTCTAATCTAGAGATTAAATTTGAGAAAGCCAGTCGTCAACTAGATGATGTTAATACCGCAGCTTTGGTGGATAGTTTATACCATGAAGAAAAATTTACTTTCATGTCTAAATCTCTTAGTTGCGAGAAATGGGATTATTTTGTGAGAGTGTTACCCAATCTCCTCCTCGCTTTTGGTTTGTTGGGAACTTTCTTCGGAATTACTCTCAATCTGACGGGAATCAGCACACTTATCGATATTAATAATGTCGATGTGCAAAGTTTAGGAGAAAAGCTCAAAACTCCCCTAGAAAGTATGGGGATTGCTTTTATCACTAGCTTAATTGGTTTAGCTTGTAGTTCTTTACTGACTGTGATTAACTTAATCTTTAACACCAACCTTGCTAAAGTAAATCTAATTAGTTCCCTAGAAGACTATTTAGATAATATCTTGCAGCCGACTGTAGAAGGGAATAGTCGCTTGAATAAAGCGGTTGATAGCATGGTGGAGAAACAGGAAACATTTCTAAATAACTTTCATACTGAGGTGACGAGAGTATTAGAATCTTCTTTAAGAGAAGTTGCTAAAGAAATTGCTGATGGTAATCAGGAAACCGCTAAGTTAGTCACCCAGGTTTGTGAAAGATTAACTGAAACTGCGGGAACTTTATCTACTGGTGCGACGACTTTTCAGCGTTCAGCTTTTGAACTTAACGAGCAAGTACCAATTATCACGCAAGCAAACCGAGAGTTTACACAATCCTCTCAGGAACTAAAAAATAGTGTACTGCTTTTTAAACAAGCATCAGAGTTAATTGAAAAAAGTAACTTCTCTGGTAATATCGAAAGGTTTACCGCTAGTTTAGCAGAAACCCAAGGGAGATTTTCTCAATCCACTGCAATACTAGAGCAGAATATCGGGGAGATTATCAGCAGTAATAAAAGAGCTAACGATTTAGCAGAACAAGTGTATTTAAATATCCAAGAATCTTCTCAAAAATTACAAAATAGTGCGCTAGGTTTTCTGGAAGCTTCCGAAAAAATCGAAAGTAGTCAATTTGCTGATAAGTTAGTGCAAGCAACCGCAGATTTAATGACTGCTCATCAACAGTTTGCCGATTCTACTACAGATTTAAACCAATCAACTCAATCTCTAGCTTCTTTAACTCAAGACTTCCAGCGTTCCATGACAACTATGGTTGAGTTAGGAATAAAAATTACTGACTTGAATCAAAAATCTGAGACAATCCTAGAACAAAATCAGCAACGCTTAGTCACCGAACAAGAAAAGTTATCTAACATTCAGGGAGAATTAGTAAAATTAATCGAAACCGTGAAAACCTATCAAGACAGCTTTAACTCCGGGTCGAAACAATTAGGAAACCAACTTATCAATAGTCTCGATGAAAGACTCTCCCAAACCTCCGATAAAATCCTCACAGCTTCCCATGGGATTGAGCGCTCTAGTAATAATCTCGATGTGACTAATGCTAACCTGTCTCAGTTAATTGATACAGTGACAGAGCAACTTACTCAAGTCAAGGAAAGCTTACAGTCTGAGTTAAACCTTTTAAGCAATAACTTAGGGATGGTAGTTGATGATAAATTAACTAAGAACTCAGAACAATTAAAAGCAGTTTCCCAATCTATTGAGAAAACAGCCAATCAATTTGGCAGCCTTAAATCAGATTTTTCTCAAGTAATTAACGCGGTGAACACCAACACCAGTCAATTAACTGCTAACTTAGAATCTTTGCGAGATAAGTTAGAGAAAGTTATCGCTAAGGAAAATAAATCGAATCAGAAAATGATTGAACATATTTATGGAGAAATTCACAAATGTTTAGCAGAACTGGAGAAAATTAACGATATGCGTTCTGACTTTTCTAACTTAAATAATAAGATGGAAGAACTTTCTGAATTTTCTAACTTAAAGGATAAGATAGAAAAACTTAAGGATGAGATGGAAGAACTTTTTAAGACAATCCCTAATCCTCCTCAAAAAGATGTTGAGAAGGGGATTAAGACTATATTTGATAACTTCACTAACAAATTCTAAGCAATTATGTCTAGACGTACCTACTACCGGGATGAAGATAAATCGGTGGATGTTTATCCCGCATTTACCGATTTAATGTCCAATGCTTTCATGATTCTGAGTTTATTTCTCCTCTTGGCACTTTTTCAGTCCTATAATCTCATCAGCAAACTGGAGGAAGCTAACCGAAAACTGCAAACAGCAACCCCGATAGTTATCGATGAAAAATCAGGAAAATTCAAATTTCAGTCGGGAAGTGCTGAATTAAACCCCGCTTTAAAAACCTATATTCGTCAGCGCATTATTCCCGCTATCGAAACCATTACCAAAGACAGAGAAATCGACTTTATTCAAGTAATTGGACACACGGACGGACAGGGAATACAAAAGACAAGTAATCTCGATAAAAATATCGAATCGGTTGCCAGCAGAAAACAATCTGTTAAAATGCTAGTACCCGGTTCTAACACTGATTTAGGATTAATGCGAGCTTTAGCAGTAGTGCAAGAAATCGAAAGCACAGGTAAACTCAAAAACGTCAAATTTCGAGCTTTTTCCGCAGGACAGTTATACCTCCCATCGGGTAAATTAGCCGCAGTTAATCGTGACGCAGATGCAAGCAGACGCAGAATTGAAATCCGTTTTATTCCCCCCGGTAAAAAACAATGATTTATTCTATTTCTTCCACGGAATAATTAACCGTTTCTAGGGTGACATCCTCGTATAAATCCCGAAAAGATGCCGTCAGATTAATACTCTGCAAACTAAAACTTTCTTCCTGATAGGTTTGCAGAATCCATAAACCCTGTTCACTCCGTCGAAAAGTTTCCACTCGTTGGTGTTTACTATTCACTAAGAGGTGGTGATTCGGTGGTAGTGATGGAGACTTAATCCTTTGCTTTGCTGGGTAAGCAACTCATATAAAGTTGATTTTGTCAAGGATTGTTAAGATGCGCTTACTCTGGTAGATATTGCCATAGACCGGATGAGTTGGGGAGCAATAAATATCTTAATGGTGAGTCTAATTTATGACAAGAGAGTCATCCCAATCTATGGGGAGATATTAGATAAAAAAGGAAGTGGTAATCTCGAAGAACAGCAAGGTAAAAAAATTAAGGATATGGGAATCAAAAAATATGTCACAAGACCATACTTTTTCTAGGTTTTGTCCTGTCCTCGGTACTCTATGCCCTCATCCGTTGCCGTAAAGCCCTCTGCTTGCGCTAATATTTGTAGATTGTGGGCTATGGAGGCGAAGGAATCGGCGGGATATTCGATCAAAGTGGCGGAATCGAGAAAAGTTTCCACTCCCACGGGACAACCTAAATAATCAGCCACCGCTTTTGGAGTAGTAGAACCAAGGAGAATAGTTCCCGATTGTCTCACAGAAGATAGCTTTTCCCAGGGTTCATCGATCATTAAGGATAAATGGGTGGGAGCAAAAAGATTCGATAATTCGATCGCTTTCTCCAATGATTCCACCACCACGATTAAACCATAATGAGCGATCGCTTTTTCCGTTAACAATCTCTGGGGATGTACCTGTAACTGTTTTTGTACTTCTTCCTGTACTATTAAAGCCAAAGCCTTATCCGTCGTCAATAAAATCGCAGCCGCTAGGGAATACTGTTCCGCTTGCGCTAATAGATCTAGGGCCAACTGTCTAGGATTAGCTTGATTATCAGCAATAATAACTAAATCAGAAGTAATAGAGAGGTAATCGATTTTTACATGATCAGAAACCAGTTTTTTAGCCAAATTAGTGTAAAAATCACCTATTCCGGCAATCATCTCCACAGGAGCGATCGTTTTTGTCCCGTAGGCTAAAGCGGCGATCGCCTGTGGTCCAGCCACCCGATAAATCTCACTAATACCCACCGATTGGGCTGCCACTAAAATCGCCGGATGGATGCGTAAATCCTCATCGGCGGGGGACACCATGACAATCCGTTTAACCCCCGCTATTTTGGCAGGAATCGCCTGTTGGAGCAATAAACTGAGATAGGCTCGTTTACCATCGGGAACGACAATTCCCACACTGTTAATCGGTTGATAACGTTTCCCTCGAACCGTACCATCCTCAGGAAACTGCACCCAAGCTTTGGGAAGACGCTGACGGTGAAAAGCCTCCATTTTTGCACAGGCAATAGCGATCGCATTTAATAAATCCTGGGACACCTGTTGATAAGCAGCATCGAGTTCCGAGCCACTCACCTTAAGTTGTTGTAGATTAAGGGACTGTTGGTAGAATTTTTCCGTGTAATCCACCAACGAGCGATCGCCAGTAAGTCGCACCTGATCGATAATCTCTCGGACAAGCGATTCTTTTTCCCGAATTTCCGGATCGTCGAATCGTTCCCGAATTCGTCTCAGTTCCGTTCTGGCTGACCATGGCTCTGTGATAATTCGCAACATCGAGCTATTATCCTCTAGGGGCGAAACGAGATTAAAAGGTTTTCACTTCTCACACTCTAGCTTATCGCTTTCAATCTTGACCGGGGAGGGAGACGAAGTCGGTTAATTTAGCCGTCAGGAGTCAGGAGTCAGGAGATAGGAGTCAGGAGATTATTTTTATTTTTTCTCCCCACACCCCACACCCCACACCCCACACCCCGCACCCCACTTCCCCACTTCCCGATTTCCCCAAGGTAACAAAACCAGATATTCTACTAAATAGTCGCCTATCACACCAGCCTGATCTCGTGGTCGTCCAATGCAGTTTGCCAAGATATTAATCGCCAATCGCGGGGAAATCGCCTTAAGAATCCTTCATAGTTGCGAAGAATTGGGCATTAGAACCGTTGCCGTCCACTCTACCATCGATCGCCATGCCCTTCATGTTCAATTGGCCGATGAGAGTGTTTGTATTGGTCCGCCTCCGAGCAGCAAAAGTTACCTAAATATCCCTAATATCATCTCGGCTGCCCTAACACGCAACGCCACGGCCATCCATCCCGGTTACGGTTTTTTGGCAGAAAACGCCCGCTTTGCCGAAATTTGTGCCGATCATCAGTTAACTTTTATCGGTCCGTCTCCCAGTGCTATTCTGGCTATGGGGGATAAATCTACCGCTAAAAAAACCATGCAAAAAGCGGGAGTTCCCACTATCCCCGGCAGTGGTGGTTTAATTACCTCAGAAGCGGAAGCAAAACGTATCGCTGATGACATCGGTTATCCTGTCCTGATTAAAGCCACCGCCGGCGGTGGAGGGCGTGGGATGCGTCTTGTCAAGAGTGCAGATGAACTAGGTAATATGTTAAAAGCCGCCCAAGGAGAAGCAGAAGCGGCTTTTGGCAATTCAGGAGTATATCTAGAAAAATTTATCGAATGTCCCCGACATATCGAGTTTCAGATTTTGGCCGATAGTCACGGTAACGTGATCCATTTAGGAGAAAGAGACTGTTCGATTCAGCGACGACACCAAAAACTGCTAGAAGAGGCACCCAGCACCTTCTTAACGCCCCATTTACGCTCAAAAATGGGTAATGCCGCTGTTAAAGCCGCTAAATCGATTAATTACGTCGGGGTGGGAACTGTGGAATTTTTAGTCGATAAACAGGGCAATTTTTACTTCATGGAAATGAACACCCGTATTCAGGTGGAACACCCCGTCACGGAGATGATCACGGGGATAGACCTGATCCGAGAACAAATTCTGGTGGCACAGGGCGAAAAACTGCAAATTAAGCAAGATCAGGTGATATTTAGAGGGCATTCGATCGAGTGTCGCATTAATGCCGAGGATCCCGATCACAATTTTCGCCCTCACCCCGGCAAAATTAGCGGTTATCTGCCCCCCGGTGGTCCGGGTGTCCGCATGGATTCCCACGTTTACACCGATTACGAAATCCCCCCCTATTACGATTCCCTAATTGGGAAATTAATTGTCTGGGGAGAAAATCGCGAAACTGCGATTAAACGCATGAAACGCGCTCTGCGGGAATGTGCGATCACGGGAGTACCGACAACTATTGATTTCCATCGTAAAATATTGGAAACTCCCGCCTTTTTAGCTGGAGATGTTTACACTAATTTCATCCAGGAACATCTCTTGCCCTAGGGCGTTACCATAAATTTTAGACGAGAGTAGGTTGGGGATAATAATGACAGTAGAAGTTAAATTTAACTCGTTTCAACTCAGCGATGAACAGTTCTTTCAACTTTGTCAGGATAACCGAGATTTACGCTTGGAACGCAACCCAAAAGGAGATTTAATTATTATGCCACCGACTGGAGGAGAAACCAGCAATTCTAACGCTGGAATCACTGCCCAATTATGGTTATGGAATAACCTACATAAATTAGGTGTAGTTTTTGATTCTTCTGGAGGATTTAAACTACCGAATGGGGCCGATCGCTCTCCCGATGCTGCTTGGATACCTTTAGAAAAATGGCAAGCTTTAACCCCGCAACAAAAGGAAAGATTTTTACCTCTATCTCCCGATTTTGTCATTGAATTAATGTCTCCTAGTGACAACTTAGAAACCGCTAGGAAAAAAATGCAGGAATATTTAGATAATGGGACTTGTTTAGGTTGGTTAATCAATAGAAAAACTAGAGAAGCAGAAATTTATCGTCAAGGACAGGCAGTAGAAATTTTAACTAATCCAGAGAGTTTATCGGGGGAAAATATTTTATCTCAATTTGTCTTAGAACTTGATAATATTTGGTAATTCTATAATCCTATAAAAGAGAATCTATGATGACAGTAGTAGAAATTAAATTTGAATCTTGGCAACTGAGCGATGAACAGTTTTTTCAACTTTGTCAGGATAACCGAGATTTACGTTTGGAACGCAGCGCCAAAGGAGATTTAATTATTATGCCACCGACGGGGGGAAAAACGGGCAATAGTAACGGTAGAATCACCCAAAAATTATTTAATTGGTCAGATAATAATGGTACGGGTATCGCTTTTGATTCCTCCACGGGGTTTAAACTACCGAATGGGGCCGATCGCTCTCCCGATGTTGCTTGGATACCTTTAGAAAAATGGCAAGCTTTAACCCCGCAACAAAAGGAAAGATTTTTACCTCTATCTCCCGATTTTGTCATTGAATTAATGTCTCCTAGTGACAACTTAGAAACCGCTAGGAAAAAAATGCAGGAATATTTAGATAATGGGACTCGTTTAGGTTGGTTAATCAATAGAAAAACTAGAGAAGTAGAAATTTATCGTCAAGGACAGGCAGTAGAAATTTTAACTAATCCAGAGAGTTTATCGGGGGAAAATATTTTATCTCAATTTGTCTTAGAACTTGATAATATTTGGTAATTATATAATCCTATAAAAGAGAATCTATGATGACAGTAGTAGAAATTAAATTTGAATCTTGGCAACTGAGCGATGAACAGTTTTTTCAACTTTGTCAGGATAACCGAGATTTACGTTTGGAACGCAGCGCCAAAGGAGATTTAATTATTATGCCACCAACCGGAGGAGAAACTGGTAATTCTAACGCTGGAATCACTGCCCAATTATGGTTATGGAATAACCTACATAAACTAGGTGTAGTTTTTGATTCCTCCACGGGGTTTAAACTACCGAATGGGGCCGATCGCTCTCCCGATGCTGCTTGGATACCTTTAGAAAAATGGCAAGCTTTAACCCCGCAACAAAAGGAAAGATTTTTACCTCTATCTCCCGATTTTGTCATTGAATTAATGTCTCCTAGTGATAGCCTAGAAACCGCTAGGAAAAAAATGCAGGAATATTTAGATAATGGGACTCGTTTAGGTTGGTTAATCAATAGAAAAACTAGAGAAGTGGAAATTTATCGTCAAGGACAGGCAGTAAAAATTTTAACTAATCCAGAGAGTTTATCGGGGGAAAGTATTCTGCCAGAATTTAGTTTAAATCTTACTTTGATTTGGTAAATCAGAGGTAGTGATTGCCGTTTAACGCTTGGCTTTGTTAGGCATTGTCTTCATCGATAAAACACCAAACTTTAGTTTTAAGGAAGATAGTCAGAATCAAGGATTTCTGCAAGGGCAAAGGGTGATTCAATTGGGAATAAATCAGCAGAGAGAAGATACTTTCTGACAGTATCTTCTCTGGCTGCTTGGTAACAATCTATCCAGATTTCAGGAATCAATCTTCTCAGACTTGGACTCTCCTTTAATAAGCGTTGAACTTGTCGGCGTTGTTCAACAATTGTGCTGCGCCACCCTTGAGCGTTTGCTTCCTTTTCAGTTAGCCAGTAAGTCAATTTAAGCAAATGTTCGGCAATGACGGTTAAGCGACTTTCTAGTTCTCGTTTTTCACTCCTTCCCATCGTTTCAATTTCTTCGATCAAATTTTCTAAGTCTAATTTTTCAAAACGATGTTCTTTGAGTAAATTAGCGGTTTCTTGTAACCATCGGTAGAAATCTTCTTGATAAAGACTTTTACCTGAGGAAACTAAAGACTTTTCGATGCTCATTTGATGATGACCTAGAAAAAAGAATTCTTAGATAATTTTAAAGCGACTCCCCGATCTCAAAAACATTGGCAGAATATCGCAGGATTACTCCTTAAAACATCAGAGCTTTAAATTTAAGCTAAAATTAGGTAAAACATCTTCACCTGACAAATCAGTGGGATTTTTTAAGATATCTACTTCCTTTCCTTGACGATAAATTTCAACTTGCCGATTCTGGGGATCGATTAACCAGCCTAACCTTGCGCCATTTTCCCTATACTCAAGCAGTTTTTTCTGTAATTTGTCAAGACTATCGGATTCAGAGCGCAATTCCACCACAAAATCGGGACAGAGGGGAATAAATCCTTTTTTCTGCTTAGGGGTTAAAGATTCCCAGCGTTCTCGACTCACCCAAGATAGATCGGGAGAACGAATCGCCCCATTTGGCAGTATAAATCCAGTGGAAGAGTCAAACCCGACTCCTAAAGCTTCATTTTCTTCGCACCAGCGACCCAGTTGAGTCGTTAAGCTAAAATTTCGCTGTCCTGATTCGCCACCTGTCGGGGGATTCACGATTAATTCTCCTTGGGCTGTACGTTCTAATTTTAAGTCCCGGTTGACCTCCGCAAGGGCTTCAAACTGTTCAAGGGTGATAGAGAGAGCGATCGCGCTAGGAATTTCTAAGGAGAGGGTTTCGGGTGAGGTAGTAACTGCTAACATAATCCTTTGATCAGGTGCAACTTATACTATTAAAGATTATTGGTCAAGTTTCTGCACAGAATTCTTTAGCTTGCGCTGAACAAATTCCCGATTTTTTAGGGAAACTTCCACCTCAATCGGGCGGTTTCACTAAATAACAGGTTACAATAGCCAATAATTAACTAAATTTACCTAAAAACTATCGATCGTGTTCTACGCTATTGATTTCGGAACCAGTAATACCGTCATTACTCGTTGGAATGGGGCGACAAATAGGGCCGAAACCGTGAAATTATCGGAGTTATCCCAACAAATAGCCGACAATCCGCCCCTAATTCCCAGTTTACTCTATATTAAATCAGCCAATCCTCTGCAAGTAATTGCTGGTCAAGCAGTGCGCGATCGGGGTTTAGATATCGATCAAGATCCGCGTTTTTTTCGTCGCTTTAAACGAGGTATCGGGGCAAAAATTCAAGGATTTTTACCGGAATTAGAGGAAACTGTCCTCAGTTTCGAGGGAGTTGGCCAATGGTTTCTCGATAGCATCATCGACAACTTAAAAAACACCACCCTGGAAACCCCTCAATCTCTAGTTTTAACCGTCCCCGTCGATAGTTTTGAAAGTTACCGCAATTGGTTAAGTAATGTTTGTCAGGGATGGGAAATCGAACAAATTCGACTAATTGATGAACCCACGGCCGCCGCTTTGGGTTATGGAACCACTGGGGATCAAGTGATTTTAGTGGTAGATTTTGGCGGTGGCACCCTCGATCTTTCTTTGGTACAATTAGATTTAGATAATCCTCAAAAAAATCAAGGTTTTATTCTCAAGTGTGGAGAAAAACTTTTAGGCAATAATTCCGCCCAAAAAACTAAACTAGCGAGGGTTTTAGCCAAGGCGGGGATAAATTTAGGGGGGTCAGATATCGATGATTGGATTGTCGATTATTTTGCCCAAAAGCAATCTTTAGCGAAAACTTCCTTGACTACTCGTCTAGCAGAAAGATTAAAAATTCAACTTTCTTCCCAATTAACCGCCGAGGAGGTATATTTTGATCAGGAAAATTTCGAGAGTTACGAGTTAAGCCTAGATCGAAAACAATTGACCGATATTCTCCAACAACAAAACTTTTTTAATCAATTAGATGATTTAATGACGGGAGTTTTGCAACAGGGAAGACGCAATGGAATTGAAGTTAGCGACATCGATGCGGTGTTATTAGTTGGGGGAACTGTACAAATTCCGGCGGTAAAAGATTGGGTGCGACAGTATTTTGATAGTAGTAAAATTAAAGAGGATCGACCCTTTGAAGCGATCGCTTTGGGAGCGTTACAATTAGCCCAAGGTTATCAAGTCAAAGATTTTCTCTATCATAGCTACGGCATTCGTTACTGGAATCGTCGCAAAAATGCCCACGCTTGGCATCCAATTATTAACTCTGGACAACCCTATCCCATGGAAAAACCCGTGGAATTAGTCCTAGGTGCTTCCGTGGACAATCAACCCAGCATTGAGTTAATTATCGGCGAATTAGGCACAGAAAGTGGAGCAATGGAGGTTTATTTTGATGGTGATAAATTAATTACTCGTTCCCTGAGTAATGGAGAAACTAGCGTCCAACCCTTAAATGATCGCGAGGGGGGCCCGTTCGATCGCTAAACTCGCTCCTTTAGGTTTCCGGGGTAAAGATCGCATTAAAGTGCAGTTCTGGATTGATGATCAGTGTTTTCTGCGGATTAATGTGGAAGATTTACTCAGTCAAGAATTGTTACTAAATAATCAAATTGTCACCAAATTAAGCTAGACCCGGCTTCACCTAAAAATCAAGTGCAGACTCATAGTAAGTTTGCACTGATATTATCGCAATATTCTGTTTTACTGGTGGCTTTATCGACTGTGATCGCGCACGGGGATCGGGATTAGTTCGGGTTCGGGTTCGGGTTCCGGACCACCAAAAACACTCTCGACCAGTTTGCGCGCCCATTCTCTCAATTTTTCTATCACTTCATCTAAATAGTCCATTGACCAAATGGCTCCTTTGAGATACTAGCTATGAGTTTTCGTCGATTGATCCCCGCAACAGCCACGCAAAAGCTTGATTCTAGAGAATTTTAACTAATTTTTATCGTTTGGCTGTTCAATCTGACGAACGGGGGAATCTATATCTTGTACTTATATTAAGCTTAACATAACTTTTTAGTCTGAGTATATATTCTTGGTAATTCTTTTTTAAGATATTGTTAATAAGTTCCGTCGTAGGCGATCGAGGGCGGTATAAGCACTAATCTGGCGAATAGTCAAGCGAGATCGATTTTCTCCGAAACGATGCTCTGATACGGTGACATTTCGCCGAGGATCGGCTAAACCGATATAAACTAGGCCCACGGGTTTTGTCTCGCTGCCACCTCCCGGTCCGGCAATACCCGTGATACTGATCCCCCAATCGGTAGCGAGGCGTTTTTGCACTCCTAGAGCCATCTGTTGGGCAACAATGGCACTGACAGCCCCGAAATTATTTAAATCCCGCTCATTTACGTCTAAGAGGGCAACTTTTACCCGATTATCGTAGGAAATAACCCCACCCCAAAAATAATCGGAACTGCCGGCGATTTGGGTGATAATTTCCCCTAATCCCCCTCCGGTACAGGATTCTGCCACACTCAAAGTTTGTTTTTGTCGCCGCAACAGTTCCCCCACTACCGAGGGTAAAGTATCATCATCGGCCCCAAAATAATCTAATCCGGCGATTTCCTTAATTTCCGTCGCTACCGGTTCAATTACCTGCAAAGCAGCCTCTAAAGAAGGGGCTTTCGTCGCAATTCGCAAACGCACTTCGCCTAAACCAGCATAGGGGGCAACGGTGGGATTAGTCAGATCAAATAAATGGGCAACTTTTTCCGCTAAAGCTGACTCACCGATACCGCGAAATTTCAGAGAACGACTATAAATCCTCTCTTTGCCCCATCCTTGACTTTTTAGGTAAGGAATGGCCGTTTCTACCCACATTCTCTTCATTTCTGAGGGTACTCCGGGGAAAGTGAGAATAGTTACGTTAGTCTCTGGTTGCCAGATCATGCCGGGGGCGGTTCCGGTCGGATTTGGCAAAAAATCGGCTCCCACGGGTATTAAAGCCTGTTTACTGTTACTAGGAGGCATTTCTCGCCCTAAACTCGTAAATTTAGCCTCGATTTCTGCTAAAATCTCTTTATCTTCTCTAAGGGGCGTTTGGAAAAAATCGGCGATTGTTTCTGTGGTTAAATCGTCGGGAGTAGGTCCCAGTCCCCCGGTAAAAATTAAAATTGAGGAACGTTCTCGGGCAATAGCGATCGCTTTTTTCAGTCTTTCCACATTATCCCCCACCACCGTTTGATAATAATGGGGAATGCCTAATTTTGCCAATTCTAGAGCTAAATATTGGGCATTAGTATTAACTATATCCCCTAATAATAATTCCGTTCCTACACAAATAATTTCAGCGGCCATAATTTTTGACAATTAGCTTAAATTTTCAATTTTGATCATCAACTGATCTCCTGTCACCGCAGTGCGATCGGGTTTCGGTAACGATGGTCATGGAAGTTAACCATATCAATGCGCTCCCACATTATACCAGTAAGCTATCAACAATCAAAGTCTTGTATATTAAATGCCACTTTTAATAACCAGATTTAGTATCACTACCCATTAGCAAACGTAAAATCAGCCTAGGATTCCTCTATATAACAATAATTGATCATAATCAAGCATAACAAGGTATTGCCGATCATCACCTCTTCCTTCCCGCCATTACAAACCCCACCAAAATCATCTAAAATTAAAATGTCCACTAAATAATAAAATTCTATGACTCGCTGGTTTAATATTGCCGGTCCCTGTTCCAACGATATCCACTATATGCTCTCTCCCACAGTACGATTACCAGATTTAGAGGAGCTAATTCAACAACGTAGTTATTTTGTCCTACACGCACCACGACAAACGGGGAAAACCACCGCAATGTTATCCCTAGCAAAACAACTTACTGCTACAGGAAATTATGCCGCAGTCATGGTATCAGTGGAAGTAGGAAGTGCATTTAATCATGATCCTAGTGCCGCAGAATTGGCAATTTTAGGGGCATGGTATAATACAATAAATATTCGTTTACCTAAAGAATTGCAACCACCTGTAAAAGAATGGCAACAGGAAGAAGCAGGAAGCAGAATCAAGGCTTTTTTATCAGATTGGGCAAAAGCTATCAATCGTCCCATAGTATTATTTATAGATGAAATTGACTCTTTACAAGACCAAACATTAATATCAGTTTTACGACAGTTAAGAGATGGTTTTCCTAATCGTCCTGAAAATTTTCCCTCATCTGTAGGATTAATTGGTTTACGAGATGTGCGAGATTATAAAGTAGCATCGGGAGGTAGTGACAGATTAAATACTTCTAGTCCTTTTAATATAAAAGTTGCTTCTCTGACTATGCGAAATTTTAATCTTGCAGAAGTAGAAGAATTATATCAACAACATACAGCAGCAACCGGACAAATTTTTACACCTGAAGCAATAGAAACAGCTTATGATTTAACTCAAGGACAACCTTGGTTAGTTAATGCTTTAGCTAAAGAAATTGTGGAAAAAATGGTAAAAGATAGAAGTATTCCTATTACTAAAGAACACATTTTAACAGCCAAAGAAATATTAATTGCTCGTCAAGATACTCATTTAGATAGTTTAGCGGAAAGGTTAAGAGAACCAAGAATTAAAGCCATTATTGAACCGATGTTAGCCGGTTTAGAATTAGGGAATATACCTAATGATGATATTCAATTTGTCATTGATTTAGGATTATGTAAAATGCACCCCTACGGAGGTTTAACTATTGCTAATCCCATTTATCGGGAAGTGTTACCCAGAGTTTTAACAGTCACACCAATGGCTTCTTTACCAATGATTGCACCGACTTGGTTAACACCAGAAGGGGAGTTAAATCTAGATGCTTTATTAACAGCATTTCTCAAGTTTTGGCGACAGCACGGAGAACCGTTATTAGGTAGCACTGGCTATCATGAAATCGCACCGCATATTGTATTAATGGCTTTTTTACATCGTGTGATTAATGGTGGGGGAGTTTTAGAAAGGGAATATGCAATTGGTAGCGATAGAATGGATTTATGTTTGCAGTATAAAGATGTAATTTTAGGGATTGAATTGAAAGTATGGCGGGATAAAAAACGCAATCCGCAAGCTGATGGAATTGAACAATTAGAATCTTATTTAGGGCGTTTGGGTTTAGATTTTGGTTGGTTATTTATCTTTGATAGGCGGAAAAATGCTTTACCTATGGAAGAAAGGTTATCAACTGAAGTTGTGGTGACGGAAAATCAATATAGAATTACTGTGATTAGAGCTTGAGTGTTTTAAATGAAGTATTTTTGGAAACAATGCT
The DNA here is from genome assembly GCF_050500235.1 of Microcystis protocystis FBCC-A270. Classification (NCBI taxonomy): domain Bacteria; kingdom Bacillati; phylum Cyanobacteriota; class Cyanophyceae; order Chroococcales; family Microcystaceae; genus Microcystis; species Microcystis protocystis. The sequence goes on along the minus strand of NZ_CP191407.1, from coordinate 1,433,290 downwards.
TTTTTCAAAGATATTTAACGGTGAATTTATAAGGTACGTTGCATTTAATTAACACACCCTACAGAATTGGCTGCTTAATTTTTATTTCAGCTATTCATAAACTTTACTTCTATGGGCGATAAAAATTATCGTTACCAGTTTTAAATCATCATTAATTTCATAAATAACTCTATAGTCACCTACTCGATAACGATAATAACCTGATAACTCACCTTTGAGAGATTTTATATTAGGATGATTACGAGGATTAATTTTTAAACGTTCAAAACATCTATCTAACTTTTTTTGTAAAGTAGCAGAAGCAGATTCAAAAAACTCCCCTGCATCAATACTAATAACAACAGTATAATTAATATTTTCGTTTAAGTTTGTCAACAGTAATCACCTTTCCTTGTTTTACATTTTCTCTAGCATGATCAAAATTTTCTTTAAATCCTACAATCTCTAATAACTCTTGAGTAGCATCATCTTCTCTTGTTGCCAAATATGCTAAAAAATCAACTGCTACAAGTAATTTTTCTGGTGACAGTTGTTCAACATATTTTTGGATTTGTTCACGAAGTTCTAACGTATTCATAGATTATTTTGGTTATTTACCCAATTTGATTATATGTGATTCTGATAAAATTTAGATCCACGACTTCTGTTATTAATCTTCTGATGTAATAGATAATTTGTAGGGTGTATTAGTGACAGCGTAACGCACCTCATATTTACTAAATAATTTATTTTATTATGTTTTTAAAAATCTTATTTAATAATAATGGTGCGTTACGTCGCGTATTTAATTTATTTGTATATTTTATAATCTTTTTGCTCTCCTAACGCACCCTACAAACTCTGAATTTGAGGGGGTAAATCCTCATAGCATTTCCAAAATCTGCGGGTTGTGTAGTGCATCAGAGTTCTCGGCAATGTCCCGCTTTAAACTCAGCGATCGCTTCTGCTGCTAAAGGCTCCAGTTTGCCGTCTGCGATGTCTTGTTCTAGCTGCTCATCCCAACGTTGGTAGTCTATCTCTAATATCCATTGCCAGAGCTGCTGAAACTGTTCTGGTGGCAGCGTCAGAATAACTGCTTCAATTTGTTTAATGGTTGACATATATTAACTGTATCTTTTTTATTGGCAAGAGCTAACCAAAAGCCTGTATCAACATGGTATCATAAGATTAGCAAAAATGCACTTGCCACATTATGAATTATAGAGGCTATATCACAATTGAACCCAATAAATGTGGTGGTAAGCCTTGTGTACGGGGCTTGGGAATTACAGTTTATCCATATAATAGACTTTTTAGAGGGATTATGCGTAAATTGTTTTATGATTGCGCTATTGGGAAATATTATACAAAAAAAATATTAATAATATCCTTATTTGGGGTAATATATCGTAAGTTTCTGTATAATCAATAGTTGTACTTTTTACTGCATTTATTTTTAATAAAATTGAAAAAGTAGGATAATACAATGGGAAAAATGGCACAATCAATAGAACCAAATATTGCAGAGTTAGGTAATGGGTGGCTTAGATCTTATAAATTAGATTATAAATTAGAGCAAGACCCTTTAAATACTGAAATAGACAAAGCACTTTCTGATTATTTCACTAAAAATGGCGGAGCAGGGGCAAATCGTCCAGATGCAAAACTTCTACTGAAAGACAAAAATTTGAATTATTATCCTATTCTTATTGAGTACAAGGGCTATAAAGATAAACTTGTAAAACTTGACAGTGACGGACAAGTTGAGAATAGAACTAATAAAAATGAGCCACATTTTAAAAATATAAATTCTTTTGCTGTAAACGGTGCAGTACATTATGCAAATGCTGTTTTACATCATACAAGCTATACTGGTATAATAGCTATTGGTATGACGGGATACAAAGATGAAACTGGAAAAATACAGCACGAAATCGGTGTATATTATGTTTCTAAAAGTAACTTTGGTGTCGGACAAATAGTTGGAGAATTTTCCGATTTTTCTTTTTTAGCGCCTAAAAATTTTGATGAGTTTATTGAGAAAGTAAAAACATTAAATCTATCACAGGAAGAAATTGACAAACTAAAAGAGCAACGAGAAAAAGAGATTGATGCCAGCTTAGTAAAGCTCAACAACGATATTTATCAAAACGAAAAAGGTTTGGGAGAAAATGATCGTGTATATCTCGTTGCTGCTTCAATTATTGCAACAATTGGAATACCGGGTAAAGTTTCTCCTCTTGAAAAATCTGATTTAAAATCTTCTACTGAAAAAGGCAATACTGACGGTGAAATAATAGTAAGAAAAATTACAGCTTTTTTAGGTGAAAAAGAGATTCCCGCAGAAAAGAAAGATTTAATCATCAGAACTTTATCCAATACATTATTAACTGAAAATATCAATAAAGTTGAAAATGGTGAAAGTCAACTCAAAAGAGTTTTTAGCAAAATTGTAGATGATCTAGGAATATATTACAAAATAGGCTTAACTACTGATTTTACAGGAAAACTTTTTAATGAAATGTATAGTTGGCTTGGTTTTTCGCAAGATAAACTAAACGATGTAGTGCTTACCCCATCTTATATCGCTACTCTTTTAGTAAAATTGGCGCGAGTAAACAAAGATTCTTATGTGTGGGATTTTGCCGCAGGTTCGGCAGGTTTATTAGTTGCCGCGATGAATGAAATGCTTATTGATGCCAAAGATAATATTAAATCTCCTGAGGAACTTACTCAAAAAGAAATTAAAATAAAAACCGAGCAATTGCTTGGGTTAGAATTGCTTTCAAGTGTGTATATGTTGGCAATTCTAAATATGATTTTGATGGGCGACGGCAGCTCTAATATTTTAAATAAAGACTCTATAAAAGATTTTGACGGGAACTACGTTTTTGGTCAAACAAATAGCAAATTTCCTGCTGATGCTTTTGTCTTAAATCCTCCATATTCTGCGAATGGTAATGGGATGAACTTTGTGGAAAAAGCCCTTGCAATGATGAATAAAGGTTATGCCGCTATTATTATTCAAAATTCTGCTGGTTCAGGTAGAGCCAAAGAATACAACAAAAAAATATTAGAAAAACATACCCTTTTGGCAAGTATTAAAATGCCGATTGACTTGTTTATCGGGAAATCTAGTGTACAAACAAATATATATGTTTTTAAAGTAAATGAAAAACACCATAAAGATGAAATAGTAAAGTTTATTGATTTCTCAAACGATGGTTACACTCGTACCAATCGCAAAAAATCCAGCAGCAACTTAAAAGACACTGACAGCGCCAAAGAACGCTACGAAGAGTTAGTAAACTTGGTGCGTTTTGGTAAAAGCAAACTCAATATTTTTACCGAAAAAGAATATTATGAAGGCACTATTGACCCCAAAAATGGTAGTGACTGGAATCAAACAGCACCTATTGACACTAAACCTACTTTACAGGATTTCAAGAAAACAGTAAGTGATTATTTAGCTTGGGAAGTTTCTAATATTCTAAGACAACAAAGTACAGAGGAGGAAAGATTGGGAAAGTAAAAACCCCACTTCATGAGAAATTGAAAAATGTGGAGTGGGGAGTTTTTAATCTCGAAGAACTATTTGGAAAATCTACTCGCGGTAAACGCTTGAAAAGTGAGGATAGAATTTCAGGAACTTTACCTTTTGTAACGGCAGGCGAAAAAGACGAAGGTATTTCCGCATTTATTGGAAATGATGTCACTGTCTTTTCAGAGAACACAATAACAATTGATATGTTTGGTTCTGCCAAATATCGGAACTATAAATATGGTTGTGACGACCATATTGCGGTTGTGCATACTGAAAAGTTACCTAAACCTGTTGCCATTTTTATAACGTCAGCAATTCATAAAAAATCCTATACAGGGGAATTTCATTATGGTAGAAATTTTTATGCCAAGGATGCTGATACCTTAAATATTTCGCTTCCTACTAACAACGGCAAAATAGATTTTGATTTTATGGAAAGTTTTATAGCGGAGTTAGAAGCAGAACGTATAGCGGATCTGGAAGCCTATTTATTAGCTACTGGATTAAAAGATTATACTTTAACAGATGAAGAAAAACAGGTTTTAGATGATTTTGAGAATATAAAATGGGGTACATTCAATCTTGAAAAATTATTTGGAAAATCTACTCGTGGCAAGCGATTAAAAAGTGCAGACAGAATTTCAGGAAATTTACCTTTTGTAACAGCAGGTGAAACGGATGAGGGTATTTCTGCATTTATTGGAAATGATGTAAATATTTTTCCTAAAAACACAACTACTATTGATATGTTTGGTTCTGCAAAATACAGAAATTACAGATATGGAGGAGATGACCATATTGCGGTTGTACATACTGAAAAATTACCAAAACTAGCATCAATTTTTGTAACGACTGCAATTCACAAATCATCTTACAATGGTCAATTCAATTATGGTAGAAATTTTTATGCAAAAGATGCAGATGAATTAAATATTTCACTCCCAATCCAAAACAACCAAATAAATTACGCAATCATGGAAACTTTTATCTCTGCTATTCAAAAACTCGTTATAAAAGAGGTTGTTTTGTATGCTGACAGAAAAATAGCGGCTATAAAAACAGTCGTAAATAAATAAGCATAGTGCGATCTCTATTATTGTGAGTCTTGATTTTTGGGCGATGACAACCCCAACCACTGAACTTATAGATTAAAATAGAATTACCAAAGCTAGAATTTACTTAATTAGGAGGTTCCATGATGACTTTACAGGAAATTATTAATTCTATCGAAAATTTACCCACAGAAGATCGAGAGTATTTATTTAACTTTCTGCAAAAACAACGAATTAATCAAAAACGAACTGAAATTTTAACTAATGCAGAAGAACTAAAACAGGCTTTTAAAAATGGTACAGCAAAGAGAGGAACTGTTGATGATTTGATTGCTGATTTACTAGGAGATGATGATGGAAGTTGTTTGGAGTAGTGGATTTAAAAGGTCTTTCAAGAAGATTACAAAGAAAAATCCAGAATTAAAAAATCAAATTATTAATGTATTAAGGATTTTGGCTGATGATCCTTTTACACCATCTTTGAAGTCTCATAAATTAGGAGGTGAACTAGCAGGTTTATGGTCTTGTTCTGTTGCTTATAACTGTAGAATTATCTTTAACTTCTCCCAAGATGAGGAGTTATTAGAAATGGTTATTTTATTGATAGATATTGGCAGTCATGATGAGGTTTATTAAAATGAATTTGTTCAATATGATATCATATAAAAACAGAGTCTCATAAAAAACATCATGCAAGCATACAAACTCAAAGGAAAAATTGATCAATCTGGTAACTTAGTGATTACCAAACCCCTGAATTTACCCCCCAGAAACGTGGAAATTGTAGTTTGGGCAGCCACAGATAACCTTTAATATTTAATAGAATTTTCTCGCAGCCATTCTGATATAGTTTCTTGACTTTCTTGACCGTTTGCTAGTCGTTCCATTATTAAAACAACTTCGGGTTCTGGAACATCTAACGAATATCCATTTAATTCCAGAAAGATAGCCATTACTACGAAAGCTACCCGTTTATTACCATCTATAAAAGCATGATTTTTAGCAAATCCATAACCATAAGCCGCAGCTAAATCAAATATACTGGGTGTAGGTTCACCATAAGCAAGTAAATTTTTCGGTCTATCTAAACTAGCTAAAAATAAATTGTTATCTCGCACACCCGCCAGACCACCATGCTGTATTAATTGGTCTTCATGTATGGCTTTAACAATTATTTCATCTAACCAGAAAATTCCATTCATTTCCCTAACTCATGAAGTGCATTTTTGTATTTTGTGCTGACTTTTCTGTAAGCCTCCATTGCTTTTTCAAAATCAGGATTACCAGCAGTTATAATAATACCTGTTGGTGTTTCAGTGACAAATACACTGTCTCCTTCTTGAACTTTAAGTTTTTCCAGAGCTTCTTGAGGTAATGTTATAGCCAAGGAATTTCCAACTCTACTAATTTTTAAGGTGTACATTCAGTTAATAACCTCCAATTCAGTCAATTTGAGATAATAATATAAAAACTAGAGTCTCATGAAAAACATCATGCAAGCATACAAACTCAAAGGAAAAATTGATCAATCTGGTAACTTAGTAATTACCGAACCCCTGAATTTACCCCCCAGAAAAGGGGAAATTGTAGTTTGGGCAGCTACAGATACCCTTGATCATACCACAACCCTAACCACTGAATCAGCACCAGAAACACCAAAAAGATCAACTAAAATCAAGGTTTTGCAAAACTGGTTTGAGAAAACCCAACCTGCACCTCCTGATTTTGATCCAGATCAAGCTAAATGGGAATATTTAAAGGAGAAACATAACCTGTGAAAATCTTGCTTGATACCAACATAATTATAGATAGTGTAAACTTAAAGAGTTCACCCACTGCCAAAATACCATGACTCGCTGGTTTAATATTGCCGGTCCCTGTAAAGACGATATCCACTATATGTTATCTCCCACAGTACGATTACCAGATTTAGAGGAGCTAATTGAACAAGAAAGTTATTTTGTCCTTCATGCACCACGACAAACAGGGAAAACCACCGCTATGTTATCCCTAGCAAAACAACTTACTGCTACAGGAAATTATGCCGCAGTCATGGTATCAGTGGAAGTAGGAAGTGCATTTAATCATGATCCTACTGCCGCAGAATTGGCAATTTTAGGGGCATGGTATAATACAATAAATATCCGTTTACCTAAAGAATTACAACCAGCTGCTAAACAATGGCAACAGGAAGAACCAGGAAATAGGATTAACGATTTTTTAACAGCTTGGGCAAAAGCTATCAATCGTCCCATAGTATTATTTATAGATGAAATTGACTCTTTACAAGACCAAACATTAATATCAGTTTTACGACAGTTAAGAGATGGGTTTCCTAATCGTCCTGAAAATTTTCCGACCTCAGTAGGATTAATTGGTTTACGAGATGTGCGAGATTATAAAGTAGCATCTGGTGGTAGTGATAGATTAAATACATCCAGTCCTTTTAATATAAAAGTTGCTTCTCTGACTATGCGAAATTTTAATCTTGCAGAAGTGGGAGAATTATATCAACAACATACAGCAGCAACTGGACAAATTTTCACACCAGAAGCTATAGAAACAGTGTTTTATTTAACCCAAGGACAACCTTGGCTAGTCAATGCTTTAGCTAAAGAAATTGTAGAAAAAATGGTAAAAGATAGAAATATCGCTATTACCAAAGAACATATTTTAACAGCCAAAGAAATATTAATAGCTCGTCAGGATACTCATTTAGATAGTTTAGCGGAAAAACTCAGAGAAAAACGAGTTAAAAACATTATTGAACCAATTTTAGCAGGGCAAACCTTACCCGATACCCTAGCAGATGATAGGCAATATTTAATAGATTTAGGATTATTACGACGTGATCCGATGGGGGGATTAGTTATTTCTAACCCCATTTATCGTGAAGTAATTCCCCGCGTTTTAGTACAAGGAACTCAGGACAGTTTACCTTTAATTAGTCCTAGTTGGTTGACAGCAAAAGGTGAATTAAATATAGATGCTTTATTAACAGCATTTCTCAAGTTTTGGCGACAGCATGGAGAACCATTATTAAGTAGTGCTGCTTACCATGAAATTGCTCCGCATATAGTATTAATGGCTTTTTTACATCGTGTGGTTAATGGTGGAGGAGTTTTAGAAAGGGAATATGCAATTGGTAGTGACAGAATGGATTTATGTTTGCAGTATAAAGATGTAACTTTAGGGATTGAATTAAAAGTATGGCGGGATAAAAAACGCAATCCGCAAGCTGACGGAATTGAACAATTAGAATCTTATTTAGGGCGTTTGGGTTTAGATTTTGGTTGGTTATTTATCTTTGATAGGAGGAAAAATGCTTTACCTATGGAAGAAAGATTATCCACTGAAGTTGTGGTGACAGAAAATCAATATAGAATTACTGTAATTAGGGCTTGAGTTTTATATTTTTTGTTTGACGCAGAGGCGCTACAGTCGCAGAGAGGAGAACGGAAAGAGGGATTTTTGCAGATCATTTTTCTCTGTATCCTTGAAAATTGTAGAGTAAACAAAGACTAAGGATAACTTTTAGGGATTAGGAAAAAAGACGATTTTTCCCAGAATACCTACTATTCCTGTCACCAAAATTCCGACAATGCCAAGAAACCCATTAGTGGTAATATTCACCCGTGCATTCAGGTCATCAATAGGCTTTTCTATTTCCATAACTTTAGAATCTAGGGCCTTAATATCCCCTCTTATTTCTGATTGTCCTATCTCTAGCTTAGTGAGACGCTCATTAACATCTCTTTGTAAAGAGTCGATTTTTCCCTCAATCCTTGTCAGGACAGTTTCAAGGGAATAAGTTACGGTTTCGTTAGACATTGTGCTAAACTCCTACTTTTGATAACTTTAATTAGGGCTTGCTGAAAAAATAAGATAGGAAAAATTTATGATGCTAAGGGCAACTTCTAGGGGTTGCCAATAAACCCAAAAAGTTTAGCTGCTCCTCCTAAAATAGCAACAACAAGGGCGATCAAAATGCCTCGATTAGTAAACTCTTGATAGGCAACTCTAGCGGTCAATCCGTCAATTTTTGTGCTTAGTCGCTCATCTAAAGCTTTAATTTCTCCTTTAAGTTCTGCCTGTCCAATTTCTAATTTTGTCAGACGTTGCTCGATTCTATCAGCTTTGTGGTTGACTTCCTTGATGCTGTCTTTGATTTCCTTAAGAACCGTTTCAAGGGAATAAGTTACGGTTTCGTTAGACATTTGCTAAACTCCCAGAGTCATCCTGCCGCTATCTTAATTATTAATCCTTTTTCTAGTTTAAGACGGCTTACGGTTCACTGCCACGATTGCGCCAGACTTGCCAACCGACGTAACCGAGGAGGAGAGTCGCACCAAAGGCAAAACCCCAACCACTGGGAACATTGGAAAAACCGAGGGCTAAACTGCCCACCCAGAGAGTTAGAGCGTAGATAAATAATACTGTCAGACGGTGAGAGATACCCGCTTTCAGTAAACGATGGTGTAAATGACGTTTATCAGCCACAAAAGGGGATTTTCCGCGTTTGAGACGGGAAATAATCACCGTGGACATATCGAGGAGAGGAACCGCGAGGATGAGATAGGGCAATAGGACGGCGGTAACGGCAACAGTAGTCACAGCAGTGGTTTTAGCCAATCCAATCACCGCCACACCCGCCAGGGTAAAACCCATAAAATAGGCCCCACCATCCCCCATAAAAATTTGGGCGGGGTTAAAATTGTAACGCAGAAAACCCAAGGCCCCACCCGCTAAAGCGGCGGCGATAATAGCGGCGGCCGGTTGTCCCATCACCAAAGTTACAATTAAAATAACCACGGCAGATATACCCGAAACCCCCGCCGCTAATCCATCTAAACCGTCAATCCAATTAATCGCGTTAGCCATCCCCACTAACCAGAGGAGAGTAATCGGTAAACTTAGCCAATGAATTTGTAATAAATCGCCGAAGGGAATAGAGAGGAAATCGATCCTCACCCCAGCTTGCCAAGCTAGAAAAGCGACGCTAAACTGCATTACCAGACGATTGAGGGGGGAAAGATTAAAAAGATCATCCGCTAGACCGATGAGAAAAAAGCCCAAACCGCCTAGGGTTACGCCCCACACTTCCCATTCTCGATCGCTGTTTAAACCAGCAAACCCTCCCAACCACCAAACGATCAGGAGGGCAGTTAAAGCGCCGACAAAAATCGAAACCCCCCCCAGTCGAACCATAGGCTTTTCATGGACCTTCCTTTCGTTGGGTTTATCGACGTAACCGCTTTTCAGTCCGACGGTTCTGACGAGGGGGGTACTCCAAAGTACCACGGTATGGGCGATCAGAAAAGCAATTAGATAGTATAAATCTCCGGACATGGGAATTGGGGGGCGATTTAATTCACAATTGGCCACTGACAGGCAATCGCCAATTATGAACTTTTATTATCTCTCTTTTTAGGCCAAGGCGGGGACGGAAATATGGAGATGGGGATAGAGGGGGAAGCTTTCACAGAGTTTGGCTACCCGTTGACGGCAAGCAGTTCTCAGGGCTTCATCACCTGGATTAAGGAGAATATCGGCGATAATGTTGCCAATCTCGATAAATTCCGTTTCTCCTAGTCCTCTGGTGGTCATAGCCGGGGAACCCAAGCGCAGACCACTGGTGACAAAGGGAGACTCGGGATCGAAGGGAACAGTGTTTTTATTAGCGGTAATATTAATGGTACTCACCAAGCGATCGGCTTCTTTCCCGGTCATGCCCACGGATCTTAAATCGAGTAACATCAAGTGATTATCCGTACCATCGGTGACAATTTTAATCCCTCTAGCCTTCAACTGACCGGCCAAAGCTTGGGCATTAGCGATTACTTGGCCCGAATAGATTTTAAACTCCGGTTTCAATGCTTCCCCAAAAGCCACCGCTTTCGCTGCAATCACGTGTTCTAGGGGACCGCCTTGGGTACCGGGGAAGACGGATTTATCGAATTTTTTGCCTAATTCCTCGTCTTTGGTCATAATTAACCCCCCCCTAGGACCGCGCAGGGTTTTGTGAGTGGTGGTAGTGACCACATCACAATGGGGTAGGGGGTTAGGATGATGACCAGTGGCCACTAAACCGGCAATATGGGCGATATCTGCCATCAGGTAGGCCCCCACTTCGTCAGCGATGGCGCGGAATTTCTCGAAATCAATCCGGCGCGAGTAGGCAGAATAACCGCAGATAATTAGTTTGGGTTTTTCTTTGCGGGCGATGTCAAGGATGAGATCGTAGTCGAGGAGTTCGGTTTCGGGACTTACTCCGTACTGTAGGACTCGGAACCATTTTCCGGAAACGTTAACGGGGGAACCGTGGGTAAGATGACCACCGTGGGAGAGATCCATGCCCATAATCGTATCGCCGGGCTGCAAGAGGGTCAGGAAAACGGCGAAATTAGCTTGGGCGCCGGAGTGGGGTTGTACGTTAGCGTGGTTTGCCCCAAATAGTCGTTTAACCCGATCGATCGCTAATTGTTCCGCTTCGTCAATGTATTCGCAACCGCCATAGTAGCGTTTTTTTGGCAGTCCTTCGGCGTATTTGTTGGTTAAAACCGAACCTTGGGCGGCCATGACGGCAGCCGAGGTAAAGTTTTCACTAGCGATTAATTCTAGGTGATTTCTTTGACGTTGCAGTTCTTTTTGCAAAATCCCTGCGATCGCTGGATCCGTCAGGGATAGTATATCTAGGTTGGTATCAGTCACGGTTACTCGATCCTTTTTTTTAACAATTTACCTGTAATCCTTGGGTCACTTTCTCCATTTTGGCACAATCTCTAATCTTCCGACACACCGGTGAGCTTAATTGCTTCTCTTCGGTATCGCTCTTCGATTGTCAACTGTTAGGGGTCAAATCTTCATTTTTAGTCAATAAGTGATAGTAAGTAGGTAGGCGTTAAAAATTATCAGATGCCCCCCTTATTAAGGGGGGATTAAAGGGGGGACTAAGGGGGGATCGGCACCCCCCTTATCAAGGGGGGCAGGGGGGATCGAACCTAAAATCCATTTTTAATTTAATTATAACCAGCTACTTAATATTAGCCAATAGAACCCCCCAAAAGCTGGGATTGAGTGATAAAATCAGAAGTAATGCCCAATTTTAACGGTGATTTTCCCTTTAAAAATAACAACTTAGTAGAAGTTCTACAAAAAGTTGACAAATTTTAAAAATAGGGTGGATTACCTTCAAGATAACCACCCGAAAACTACCATTAATTATCTGTAATCAACCGGTATTTCTCATCCCTGCGGCAATACCATTAATCGTCATTAAAGCGCCCCTTAATAACTCCTCTTTAGAATAGCGGAAATGAATCACACCGGATTGAGCTTGACTATTGTATTGACGTAAACGCTTGAGGAGAGACACCTGTAGGAAACCGAGGGGAACGATCGAACCGTTGCGTAACTGCACCGAGCGCTGTAAACTCGGATCATTATCTAATAAATGTTTCTCGCCGGTGATCTGGAGAACAATCTCGCTAGTGCGATTATATTCCTCTTTAATCCTTTCAAACAGACGTTGAAAACGTTCTCGATCTTCCTGTTTAGAAAGTTCACTGACGTAGTGATAGGCCATCTGTAAATCCACCTTTGATAGAGTCATTTCTGCCTTAGAAATCACCATCTGGAAGAAAGGCCACTTGTGATAAAAATGGCGTAACAATTCCAAATTTCGGTTAGGAGAATCATCGAGAAACATCTGTAAAGCTGTCCCTAAACCATACCAAGCCGGTAAAAGAAAACGGGTTTGGGTCCAACTAAATACCCAGGGAATTGCCCGCAGGGTACTTAAATCCTGTTGACCACTTTTCCGGCGGGCCGGTCGGGAACTAATCTGTAAAAGACTAATTTCAGGAATGGGAGTTACAGACAGAAAGAAGTCTAAAAAGTCCGGTTCTTCATAAATCAAACTGCGATAGGTTTGCCGTGAACAGGTGGCCAAGTCCTCCATGATGCGATTCCAGGGTTCGAGATCATCAAAACCACTGCCCAGTAAACTTGCCTGTATGACCGCCGTTACGGCGGTTTCGAGGTTATACAAGGCCAATTCCGGTAAAGAGTATTTCGAGGCTAAAACCTCGCCTTGTTCGGTGATTTTAATGCGACCGTTAATCGTTCCCCGGGGTTGGGCGAGGATAGCGGCGTAGGCCGGTCCACCACCGCGACCAACGGAACCGCCCCGGCCATGAAAAAGACGTAGATCCACGCCGTATTGTTTAGCGGTTTTCTGTAAAGCCTTCTGGGCCTTATGAATTTCCCAATTACTGCTTAAAAAGCCGGAATCCTTGTTACTATCGGAGTAACCCACCATAATCTCCTGTAAATTACCCGGTTCGAGGATGGCCGGTTCCGGGGTCACTTCCTCCCCGTTTAAAGCCCCTAAATGGTCGTAACCGCCGGCTAGGGCTGCCCGGTAGAGGGGCAATTCAAACAAAGTCTGCATGATGCCGGGGGCGTGTTTGAGGTCATCGACGGTTTCAAAGAGGGGAACGATGCGGAGGGAACTGCGGCTAGTGGCGGGGTCGTATAACCCAGCTTCTTGGGCTAATAACAGCACTTCTAGCACATCGCTGGCCTCGTTGGTCATGCTGATAATGTAGGTTTGGCAGATTTCCAGACCAAATTCCCCTTGCAGACTTCTTAAAACTCGCAGGGTTTCAATGGTTTCGCAGGTTCTTTCCGAAAAGGGCATTTCCCGGGGAATTAAGGGCCGACGGGTTTTTAATTCCGCCACTAACCAGGCGATTTTTTCTGATTCGGTTAATTGGCCGTAGGGTTTGGGTAAAACTCCGAGATAGGCGGCGATTTCTTCGATACATTCGGCGTGACGGGTGGATTCTTGCCGAAAATCTAACTGAGTCAGGACAAAGCCAAAAATCTCCACTTGGGCGATCAGTCGATCGAGTTCTTGACAGGAAAGACCGGTTTGCAAGAGACTGCGCTTTAATAGCTGTAATTCGGCTAAAAACTCGGAACCAGAGCGATAGATGTTGGTTTCGTTGAGTTTAGTTAATAATTGTCGTTCTTCCGGGTCATTAAGGCGATCATTGCGATCACGGGTATTTTCCAGACGTTTTTGAATAAAGGCCAATTTGAGGCGATAGGGTTCCTGACGGTAGCGGATTGCTAACTGGCTATAGATTTCGGGCATTTGCTGTTTATCTCTGTCCAGGGAGTCCAGCAACTCCGGCAAGACGTGACACCAGTGCAGGGAGGCACTTAAAATACTGGTCAGGTCGCGAATAGCATCGAGATATTTTTTAACAACGAGATTGCGCTGATAACAGCAGGTTTTCCAGGTGACTTCGGGGGTAACGGAGGGATTGCCATCCCGATCGCCCCCCACCCAAGAACCGAAGCGACAGAAGTTATTTTTCGGCGCTTGTAAACGGGGAAAGGAGGATTGTAGGCTTTGCTGCAGACGCAGGGTTAACTGGGGTAGGGAATCGAAGAGAACTTCATCGAAGTAGTGAAGGGCATAATCCACCTCATCGACGACGGTGGGTTTAAATTGGTGTAGTTCATCTGTTCGCCACCAAAAACGTATTTCTTCTTTTAACTGTTTGGTGACTGTCTGTGCTTCTCTGGAGTTAGTTAACCCCATACTGCGAAAGATTTCTTCTGCTTGGTCGAGTTTTTCGAGAATGCCCGAAATGCGGCGCTGTTTAATGCGAATGGTATGACGGACAATTTCCGTGGGGTGGGCCGTGAAAACCAGACGAATATCTAATTGATCGAGAAGACGCTGAATTTCCTGGGGGGGGACGTTCACCTGTTTGAGATAGGGAAATAACCAGTGAAATAGCCCCGATTTTGGGCTGGAGTGATCGGACTCGTTTAGGGTTTTTTCTAGCCAATCGGCCCCGACAATGGTGGCTAAAAGGCTTTTTTGCGTTGGTTCAGCCTTGGGACTTTCGTTTTCTTCCCCGATCACCGTCCGTCGCAGTAGTTGCTGATCCCTTTGTTCGTAGTGTTGTTCGATTATATTTATTAACTGGAAATAGAGGGCAAAAGCGCGGGTAACTTTGATCGCTTCCCCTAGTTCCAAGTCTTCGATCATTTTGGCGATCGTTGCCTCCGCACTATCATCGGTCACTTGTCCTTCCTCAGAACAGAGATGGCGCAGTAATTCCAGTAAATCGACTAATTCTTGACCACATTCGGAGATCAAGACTTCTTTCCATAAATCTTCGATTAATTTCAGTCTTTGCTGCAGAAACAGGTTGGAAGTGGGGAAAATATCCTGTTCGGTTTCGGTCGAGGGGACAAGGACGCTCATAATTTCAGTAATCAGTAATCAGTAATCAGTAAACAGTCATCAGTCATCAGTCATCAGTGAAAAGAAAGCTCAGAACTTGCCCGTTAATACTATTCACTGAAAACTCAAATCTGATCATTGATAACTGATAACTGATCACTGATTACTGATATATCGGGATTAGTTCTTTACGGTTTGTCAAAAATGAGATTATATGCCAAAGAATCACATTTTTTCCTATTTTTAACAAAAATTTCGCTATTTTTGCCTCTTTTCAGGGGGCAAAAGGACTTTTTTCTTGGATTATTGGTCACTTTTGACCGGTAACTGATCGGGAATATTGAGAAGGGGCAAGCGATCGCCGCGAAACAATTCCTCACTTTCCTGGCCCAATTCAATTAACCAATGATTGAGGGACCGCAAGGCCAGATAGGATAAAAGAAAGGGACTAACCGCTAGACTAAGCCAAAGCTCGATCGGTTGAGTTTTCATGGCAATTTTTAGGTTAAAGGACGGCGTTTGATGCGACGAATCGGAAAATTAGCAATCAGGGCGGTAGTTCGTTGGTCACTTTCTAAGAGTAACTCGGTTTCCTCGGTGTCGATATCAAGATAACGACCGACCACTTCTAAGATTTCTTGACGCATCATATCGAGAATTTCGGGACTAAGATCGGCGCGATCGTGGGCTAGAATAAGTTTTAAGCGTTTTTTAGCTTGGTCGCCACTTTTGCCCGAACCGCGCCATGCTAGAAGTTTATCGATCAGGTCATTCATAGTAGGTTAAAGGGTTGAGATGAGAGAGTTTAAGGCCCAAACAAGCGACGACGCAGACGGGTAAGAAAACCTTCCTGACCGGCCATTAAATCTAGAAACGGCACATCGCGACCCTGTAAACGTTGGGCAATGTTTCTAAAGGCCATAGAGGGGAGAGAAGTCTTCTCCTCTAATACTAATGGTTCTCCTTTATTAGTGGAAATAATAATTCTTTGATCGTCGGGAATAATCCCCAACAGGGGAATTACCAATAAGTCGAGAATATCCTCGACGCTGATCATCTGATTAAGTTGGATCATTTCCGGCCGCAGCCGGTTGACAATCAGACGAATACCCTTAATATCCTCGCTTTCTAGTAATCCTACCACGCGATCGGCATCTCTCACCGCCGACATTTCTGGGGTAGTAACGATGATCGCTTCTTGGGCAGCAGCGATCGCATTGCGGAAACCCATTTCAATTCCTGCCGGGCAATCAATCAATACATAATCATAACTTTTTGACAATTGGGCGACTAAATCCTTCATTTGATCGGCAGTAATTGCCTCTTTTGTACGATTTTGTGCCGCCGGTAATAGAACCAGATTTTCCTGTCTTTTATCCTTAACTAAAGCTTTATCAAGGCTACAATCTCCCGCTACCACATCGAGGGCAGTATAAACGATACGCTGTTCTAATCCTAACAATAAATCGAGATTTCTCAGTCCGAAATCGGCATCGACAAGGGCGACTCGACAGCCTAATTGAGATAAGGCTGAACCTAAGTTCGCCGTTACCGTCGTTTTACCGACTCCTCCCTTTCCCGATGTCACCACAATTACACGAGCCATAATTTATATCAGTTATCAGTTATCAGTTATCAGCTATCAGCTATCAGTTATCAGTTATCAGTTATCAGCTATCAGTTTTATAGAGTTTTTCGTTTCAACGCAGTTAATCGCTATTTTTACCAGTCACTGAATCACTGTTTACTGATCACTGTTTACTGATCACCTTTTTTCGACCCACCCCACTTTATCTTTAAAGGTGTAGGTTCTGGAAAAATTATAAGCCCCAATGATGCGGATTCCTCCTTCGCTGATACAGGCGATTTCTGGTTCTATGCGATCGCTATTTAAAGCCGGGGCCCGTGCCACCAATTCCGCGATCCTCAGTTGAGTTAAATCGATTCGCAGGGCCATGATTAGTGCCGCTCGATCGCCTCGGAATCCCGCATGGGCCACACCGCGTAAACTCCCCCAAACTAATATATCGCCATCAGCGACGATCGATCCGCCGGGGTTGACATCGCCCATGATTATAACTGTACCGGGGTGACGGATTTCTACACCCGATCGCAGGGTAGTTTTTAAGTATAAAGGTTCAGCGAGGAGGGATGGCAGCGGTTGCTCGTCCCCGAAAACCGTGGCATTTGATTGCATTTGTTCGACATTGTAACCCATAGTTGCCGCTGCCACTGCGGTTTGTCTTCTTTGAGTTTGGATCGTATGTAGGGGTAATTCGGCACTGTCTAAAATTGTGGCGATCGCTTGTAGTTGCCGCGTATCCATCAGGCGATCGTTGGCCTGTAGATGTACAGGTGTTCTAGCTGGGCAGTTTTGACCGCTATTACGGAGATAATATTTCAATCCTGTCAAGATATCTGTCCAATCCTGACTTGTCTCCCCGGCGCCGGTTTTGGGTAAAATTAGCACCAATTTCTCGCCCTCACTTTTAAGGTGAATTTGGGTGTATCTTGACCTTACCGAGGCTGATGGCTCAATTTTTTCGGTTTCTAGGTCGATTTCTTGATTTATTCCGGTTTTGGTTTCATCCATAAAGATAATTTTTTACTTAAACAAGACAAAGCGCAAAATAGCGATCAGCAAACCGACGGAAGCGGTAATCAGTGAACCGCCTAAAATGGTTATTAATGCCCAAATTTGATTTTTTTGACTGCCCTCAACTATTTTGAGGCGATTATCCATCCCTTCGACTCTTTCGGTTAATTTTGCCTGTCCTATCTCTAGGGATTTAACATCTTGCTTGATTTCCTTAATATCAGCCTTAATTTCGCCAATATCAGCTTTAATTTCGACGATACTATTCTCGATCGCCGTGAAACGAGTCTCGATCGCTTTTTGTCCGTTGATAATTAAGTCTTCTAGCCTTTTCAAGTCCGTATCGGCAACAGTTTTCATAAAAATTAACTGGCTATCAGCATAGATGTTTCTTTCATTATGAACCTTGAGCAGCCAGCAGCAGTGGGAATTAGGAATTATGAATTAGGAATTACGGCTGATGCGAGATAGAGAGGTTTGTAAAATCAAAGGGAGGCGTCACGATAAAGGTAATCACTCCAAAGCATGAGGCCTCCCATGAATAGGATAGATGCTCCCACCCTCTTGACTATTATTTAGGGTCTGCTGAAAAAGGTTTTCCTGGGGGCAGGGTGTGGGGTGTGGGGTGTGGGGTGTGGGGTTTTAGCGATTTTCATCTGGTCAATTACCTAATTTTCAGGGAAAAAGTCCAGGAATTTTCCCCCCGATCACTACAATGGTTGGCACTTTTTGAGGGAAAAAAAGTCTAGAAGGTTTACCCAACAAGGTTTTTAGATTTATTCAGCAAACCCTATTTATGTCCTGGTGGATGACTGGTATCAAGAACAGGGATATCGCTTGACTCCCATGCTACCTGGACCTGAGCCTAGTTTCAGTGATAGTGAAATGTTGACCTTTTGGTTTATTCCCCGAACGCTCCCGCAGCAGAATCCGTATTGCAGTTCATTCAAAGCAACAATATCCTAGCCGACAAGGGGTTTATTGGTAAGTAGTCGTGCAAAATTAATTTCCTAGTAAAGATAGGCACTCATGCAAGAGGCAAAAGGCAAGAGGGGGTTAGATATGTGTAATTAGGGTCTGCTGAATAAATCTAAAAACCTTGTTGGATAAGACTTTTAGACTTGTTTTTACTCAAAAAGTGCCAGCCGTTGCGGGGATCGGGGGGAAAATTCAGGTACTTTTTCCCTGAAAATTAGGTAATTGACTACCTCAAAATCGGTAAAACCCCACACCCCACACCCCACACCCCACACCCTGCCCCCAGGAAAAGCTTTTTCAGCAAACCCTAATTAATTTTGCTTAGGTACTTAAATCGAAATCCGCTAGTTTTACTCGATGGCTTTCTCGGCGCGCTCCCCTATAGTATATATGTATGGGGGAAGTTCAGTTAAAACGCGGTAGAGAAACTGGGCAACCTTGTATGTTATTAAATTATGTAATAACATGATATGTAGTAAACTTTGCCTAAAATCATGAGTAACAAACAATACAATCTAACCTGGGCTAGGATAGGCAATGCTTCAGGTTTCCGTTTGAGTGCCAGTTTTTTTAAGGATAATCCCCAGTTTAAGGAAGCTAAAGGTGCTGTTGAAGTTATCAGCCCTGATACCTTATTAGTCCGCTTACAGCCTCAATCTGTAGAACAGGAGGAAGATGAACTGATGATGAGTTTATTTTTAGATTTTCTGACCAAGCAAGCCCTATTAAATCCTGATGCTGAGTTAGAAGCTTATACGGAAGCGATGGCAGCGGTCGATGAAGAGTTGATGACAGGAGTAGAACTTGATAGTTAACGGTTGGCGAATCTACTTTATTAAAAGACTTTTTGGGCAACAACGCCGCGATTTACAAGTTGAGGTTCGTAAACTAAAAAACACCTTGCCAACAGAAGCATACCGTACTCATTCTACAGTCAAACTCTACAGGGCGATTATGGTCGCCATTAAAGAAAAAATCCCTCTCGACCCTTTTGCTTCCCATTTTGCTCTGACTGGGGCGCTCAAGCATTACGGAAGAGTCAAAAAGATGGGACTACCTGACCGTTATCGCTTATTCTTTCGGGCTATACAAACCGAGGAGTATAAAGCAATTTTTGTTTTATGGCTAGGCTATCCTCGCAAACAAGGGGATAAAAATGATTGTTATAAAGCCTTCACAAAAATGGTTGAGCGAGGTGATTTTCCCAATTCTCTTGACGCTTTAATCCTTGATAGCCAAGAAGATTAGCTAGTGATAAGGTGGTTGAAAAAGCGATCGTAACCCACAGATACACTTTCAACTGCTCCTCCACAGAAAGATTGCGATCTAACATTAGCATGAGATCGATGATCGCACTAAGATGATATGATAGTAGTGCATTTTCCTAATTATTGATGATTAAGAGTTTTGCATCTAAGGAGACAGAGCAGGTATTCAAACGTAAATTTTCACGACAATTACCTCAAGATATTCAACGAAATGCTCGGAGAAAGCTAGAAGTTTTAGACGCGGCCGAAACTTTACAGGATTTATGCATTCCTCCATCTAATCGGTTGGAAAAACTCTCAGGAGATAGAAAAAATCAGCATAGTATCCGAATTAACGATCAGTGGCGGATCTGTTTTATTTGGAAAAATGGCAACGCCTACAATGTAGAAATAGTCGATTATCATTAATTGTTACTCAATAATCATGACTGAGAAAAAATTATTAGCCCCCATTCATCCTGGTGAGATTCTGTTAGAAGAATTTCTCAAACCGATGGAAATTAGCCAAGAACGTTTGGCAGAAGATCTTAATGTACCAATAGAGCAAATCAAGGAAATTATCGAGGAAAAGCGAGGAATTACTGCTGATATTGCCTTAAGGCTTTCTCGTTATTTTGGTATGTCTGAAAGGTTCTGGATGAATCTTCAAACAAGGTATGATATTGAAGTAGAAAAAGATAGGCTCAGAGAACGTTTAGAGAAGGAAGTAAAAGTCTATGCTGCTTCACAAGCACTGTAGCATAACCGAAGAAATAGGGGAAGAATAATAATTTTAACCCCCCGTAGGGTGGATTAGCGCAGCGTAATCCACCATTACATCAATTATTGAATAACCATAGATTAGGTGCGTTACACTTCGTTAACGCACCCTACAAGAGCGGCGATCGCACTAACCGGACAGCGATAACCTTTGCAACTCAACAGGTAGTCTATGCTCCGTTCCGGTTCAGCGCAATGTTAGACCAGCACCCACCCGCCGCTCAAGGGGTAGTTGCCGATTTGCCGAACCCATTGCCCCCCATCAGGACTTCGGAGGTAGCTTGGGCAGTTCGATCCACAGTTCCAGCACACCGGGCTGTGGCTTCACGCCGGAGAAATTCGTAAAGTCCGCCGTCTGCACCGTCAGATTTTTATAGCCTAGCTGTTTCAGGGCATTCGTTGTATCTTTCGCCAGTTTGCCCGCCGCGGACGCATCCTTATTATCGTTATTGTTGAAGAAACGAACCTCGTGTAGCCCCGCGGCACCGCCATCGCGATCCTCGGGAGGCACATTGTATTTGGCGGCTTGGAGAGCGGTACGCAGGGCCTTCGCCTGCTCGCGGGGCGCACCGGCGAACTGAATGAACACCGTGGGCATCTTCTGCGCCTCGGCGCTCTGGCGCACTTGTTCATCCGTCCGTCGCACAAGATTCGCAACATCGGTCTGCACCTTAGTCACCGTCGAACCGTCCTTGGCCGTCAGCGTGCTAGTGCCGGGTAGCTTCTCGACGATCTGGCTCAGTCGATCGACCTGCTTGCCGAGGGCGGCAACCCTTGTCATGTTTTCATCGAGCAACGTTGTGATAGGTTTCTCGCCAACCGTCACGATCAGAGCCTTGGTTCGATCGTCGAGAGCTTTCTGCCGAGTCTCCAATGTGTTGATAGTATCGATAGTCGGGCCCACCTCGGCGAGCTTCTTCTTGGCTGAAGCGATAAACTCGGCATTCTGTTTGGCTAACTCCTCCGCGATACCGAGCGTTACATTGATACGCTCGCTCTTCTCCTCTGCCTGACCGGTGATCTCCTTGATTTTTGCGTCTACCATAGAGGTGATGATCTGGTTCCAGCCTAGGCCGGCGATGACCAAGGCAAAGGCAAATGCCACACCGGCAAGGCCGTAGCGCCACATCAGGGTTGCCTCGACGCGCTGGATGACCTTCTCCTCGATGCGTCGCTCGATCAGCTCCAGTATCCGCTCATCGATCTTTTCGAGTTCGGGATTCTGTCCTTTGTCAGCCATCTCGCCTTCCCTCCGAGCTTTGTTCTACTAATTTTCCTTTTAAAAATGCTAACTATTAATTATAACGCTCACTGCGGTCTAGCACCCTCCTCTATCTTACTATCCCACTTGCATCGGTCTAACACCCCCTTAATCATACCTAATACCGCACTGTGCGGTTTAATCACCTCAATTAGGGAATAATAACCGCAGAGGGTGGTCTGGTATTCCCTTCAAGTGGATTTTACCGCATTTGCCGATGACGGAAGAAGCACAGTACCCTCGACTGTTAGAACAAGTCCGAGAAGTCATGCGTCTCAAGCACTTTAGCTTGAAGACGGAAAAATTGCATTCGAGATTTGGCTCTTCGGTTTGTGTTATGCAATGAATGGAGGTTATAAGGGATGGAACCCTTATAGAGAAAGACATTTGGCGATTTTTGTCAATTGTTTTTGCTCTAGAGCGAACTAATCAATTAAGTCTCTTGCCAGATAAGGATTTAGTCGATTTATGCCCCCCTATCGAACCATACCAAGTAACGAAGAACCTGAAAACTCATATCTGCTCACTGATTACTGATTGCCTCCTATTGACACAAACGTTGATAAACTGTAGCTAAAGCTTGGACATCACCGACGTTACCCGGGAAAAGAACCACGGGTAAATTAGGAAAGAGGGGATGATCGGCTGCTGTGCGGACCATGGAGACACCGGGGAGAATCTGACCGAGTAAACGGGCTGATTGCAGGCTTAAACCCGTACTTAAGACATCATTGGAGGTAATTCCGCCTTTACTGATTAAAAAACTGATGTCACTGGGTAAACCCTTAACAATGTCCATTAACAGGGTGGAGACGGCAACCCCAAAATCAAGACGTTTCTGCACAGAGGCAAAGGTTAACTCTTGCCGACTGGTATAGATCACGGGGGTTTGTTTATTTTTGTGAATAAGCTTGACTTTTTCCAGAGCTTGTGCTAGGAGTTGATCTCGTTGCTCAGGACGATCGCGCAATGCCGTCACATCGATTTCGACTCCGACGGTGTTGGGTTGTTGAAGCAGTTTATCTAATTGTTGGCTAGTTTTTTTGACGTGGGAACCGACGATAATTGCCCCGGCTTCCCCCGTGGGCTTATACTTACCCATAGATTCGGGTGCGATCGGTTGAGTTCCTAAATTAGCCAAAGAAGTTAAAATACTGGCGGCACTACGGAATAAAAATTTTTTTCCTTCCCCTGCGGCGGTTAAAATATCTTCAGCAAAGCGATCGAGATCCGCTTGAGTTTCCCCATCTACCACCCCACATTGATTATTTTTGAGCTTTTGCAGTCGTTCTAAACTACCTTGACGGATATCTGCCAGTAAAAATCTTTCCACATCATCTGCTTTAATTTTACCTTGCGTTTTCTCCTCCACATAATCCGGCAGATAACTGTAATGGTAGGCAAAAACCGAATCGCGAGCAAATTCCGTCTCGTGGACGGGAGTGGGAACGCCATCGATGATTAAATAGTGAATACTATCGCGAGTGATTCTCCCCCCCTCAAAAAAGGCTGGAATCAGGAAATGTGCATCAAAACCGCCCAATTCTTCGGCAATAACATCAGTTTCGATCGGATAATGCCCGCGCAGGGTAGAATCGGAACGACTAACCACCAAAAAATCCTCGATTCCCTCTTTAGTTAAGGCAGTTTTCAGGTTATGACAGACTTCTCTGGTGACAGACTCGGCTTTTTCGGGGGTTAAAGCGCGCGTATTGGTCAAAACAAAGAAAATTGGCGCATTATCTGCCAATCCCAAGCGGAGAGTATCTTCATCCCACCGCATCAATAACAGACAACTATGGACTGTTTGGGAACCTGTCGGGTCGTCATCTAAGACTATAATTTTAGGTCTATTATTGCTCATATATTTTTTATCAGGATGGGAGGGACGAAGGAACCAAGAGAATCTGGTTAATAGTTTATCGGGTTCTGGTTCCCCATTAAAGTCGTCCCCTCCCTAAGCAACCGCTATCAATCTTGATCACAATCTGTCCAATATAGGATAAGCTATACCATGATTCATACAGTGACGAAGTTGAGCGCGGGAGACTTCCCTTTGAATACGTTAATCCACCCCACTGCGGTTATCCATCCGTCGGCAAAACTTGATCCCAAGGTTAAAGTTGGTCCCTATGCTGTGATCGGGGCCAATGTGGAAATTGAAGCTGATACAATTATTGATGCCCATGTGGTCATTGAGGGTCCGACTAAAATTGGCAAGGGTAATCATATTTTTTCTGGGGCTGTTATTGGTAATGAACCACAGGATTTAAAGTATAAAGGGGGCGAAAGTAGCGTAGAAATTGGTGATTATAACCAAATTCGCGAGTTTGTCACGATTAATCGCGCCACGGATACGGGAGAAGTTACCCAAATTGGCAGTAATAATTTATTAATGGCCTATGTTCACGTTGCCCATAATTGTATTTTGCAAGATAACATTATTATCGCTAATAGTGTCGCCTTGGCTGGTCATGTTCAGATCGAATCAAAAGCAGTTATCGGGGGGGTTTTAGGAGTACATCAATTTGTTCATATTGGCAAAATGGCCATGTTAGGAGGAATGAGTCGTATTGATCGCGATGTTCCCCCTTTTACTTTAGTGGAAGGCAATCCCTGTCGGGTACGAACTCTTAATTTAGTCGGTTTACAAAGGGCCGGTTTTACCGATGAAGATCTAGCTTTACTCAAAAAAGCTTTTCGGATTATCTATCGTTCTAATATAAATCTTCAGGAGGCTTTAGAACAAGTTTCTCTCTTAACCGATAACCCCCATGTTCAACATCTCTGTCAATTTTTACAATCCTCTACCACGGGAGAAAAACGTCGCGGTTTAATTCCGGGAAAATAATTTCTTGATTGAGGAACAGGGTGTGGAAAGTGGGGTGTGGGGTGATGGGGAAGTGGGAAGAATAAATAAAAACAATCTCCAGCAATCCTATCTCCAGCAATCCTGTCTCCTGAATTCTTTTATTATCAAATAATTATCCAAATGCGTATATTTATTAGTACGGGTGAGGTATCGGGTGATTTACAGGCAGCCATGCTGATTGAATCCCTTTTTAAACTAGCTAAAACCCAGGCAATTGAGTTAGAAATTTTTGCCCTAGGTGGCGATCGCATGGAGTTAGCCGGAGCAAAAATGTTGGGTAAAACCACTCGACTGGCTGCCATGGGATTAATTGAATCTATCCCCTTTATTTGGCCAACTTTACAACTACAAAAACGAGCAAAAGAGTTTTTTAGAGATAATCCCCCTGATATCATTATTTTAATTGATTATGTGGGGGCAAATGTGGCGATCGGTCAGTCGGCTAAAAAAATTATTCCCGATGTCCCAATTATTTATTATATTGCCCCACAGGTGTGGATTTGGTCAGAAGAAAATATCCCCTCAGCTAAACTCAGGGCCACAGCAGAAAAGTTATTTAATACGGAAAAATTAATCGCCGTCACCGATAAATTATTGGCAATTTTTCCCGCTGAAGCTCGTTTTTTTGAAACAAAAGGTTTACCGGTAACTTGGGTGGGACATCCTTTAGTTGATCGTATGGCCAATGCTCCCAATCGGCAAGAAATGCGGCAAAAATGGGCAATAAAACCCGAAGAAACGGTAATCGCTTTATTACCTGCTTCCCGTCAACAGGAGTTTAAATATCTCGTGCCGACGGTGTGTGCTGCTGCCCAAAAATTACAGGAAAAAATTCCCGATATTAAGTTTTTAATTCCCGTTCCCCTAGCTTTATACGAACCAAAAATGCGAGAATTAGTGGCGGAATACGGATTAAATGCGGTGATTATGGAACGAGATCAGACTTTAGAAGCGATTGCCGCAGCCGATCTGGCTGTGGCTAAGTCTGGTACAGTTAATCTCGAAATTGCTTTATTAAATGTGCCGCAGGTGGTGGTTTACCGTTTAAGTGCAGTTACTGCTTGGATTGCCCGCAATATTATGAAGCTTTCTGTACCATTTGTCTCACCAGTAAATTTAGTTTTAATGCGAGAAATTGTTCCCGAATTATTACAAGAGGAAGCTAACCCAGAAAGAATTATGCAGGAATGTCTAGATTTATTATTAAATCAGCAACGTCGCCAAAAAATGTTAGATGAATACGCAGAAACCAAGGCCGGTTTAGGAACAGTAGGCAGTTGTGAGCGAGTGGCACAAGAGGTACTTAATTTTACGGATCAAGTTCCGAAAAACCAGAAAAAAGCGGGGTAATTTGCCACTACCCCACCAAATATTATCAAGGAATTACGATTACTTATAAGCGTCCATCCCCTCACAGGAACAAACCAGATTTCTGTCCCCGTAGGCATTATCAACCCGTCCCACTACCGGCCAGAATTTATAATCTTTTAGCCAAGAAAGCGGGTAAGCTGCCTGTTGACGGGAATAGGGACGACTCCAATCATCGGCAGTTAAAACCGCAGCTGTGTGGGGGGCATTTTTCAAGGGATTATCGTGGGGATCCATGCTACCATTAGCGATCGCTTGTACTTCTTGATAGATAGTTAACAAAGCTTCACAAAAACGGTCTAATTCCCCCAAAGATTCGCTTTCCGTGGGTTCCACCATCATTGTACCCGCCACGGGCCAAGAAACCGTCGGCGCGTGGAAACCGAAATCCATCAAGCGTTTTGCCACATCTTCCACCTCGATGCCGGCCTGTTTTTTCAGGGGACGTAAATCAATCACGCACTCGTGGGCAACTGTTCCCGCGCTACCCTTAAATAACACCGGATAGGCCGACTCCAAACGAAAAGCCATATAATTAGCGTTCAAAATTGCCACTTCTGTCGCTTTTTTCAAGCCGGCTGCCCCCATCATAGCGATATACATCCAAGAAATCACCAAAATGCTGGCACTACCCCAAGGCGCGGCCGAAATTGCCCCAATCGAGTCCTGATGCTTACCGTTAGCGGTTTCTGGGGATAATTTCGCCAAAACTAGGGAAACATCGGGCAGAAAAGGCACTAAATGGGATTTTACTCCGATTGGTCCCATACCGGGGCCGCCACCACCGTGGGGAATACAGAAAGTTTTATGGAGATTCAAGTGACAGACATCAGCGCCAAAATCCGCCGGACGACATAAACCCACCTGAGCATTCATATTCGCGCCATCCATATAGACTTGACCACCGTATTGATGAATCAAGGCGCAAATTTCGCTAATTCCCTCTTCAAAAACGCCGTGAGTGGAAGGATACGTCACCATCAAAGCCGCTAGATTATCCTGATGCTTCTGGGCCTTAGTTTTCAGGTCATCAATATCAATATTGCCCCGAGAATCGCAATTAACCGCCACTACTTTCATACCACACATAACAGCACTGGCAGGATTAGTCCCGTGAGCGGACTCAGGAATTAAGCAAATCTGACGATGACCTTGACCGCGACTTTCATGGTAGGCTCGGATTACCTGTAAACCGGCATACTCTCCCTGGGAACCGGCGTTCGGTTGTAGAGAAATGCCGTCAAACCCGGTAATTTCCCCTAACCAAGTCTCTAACTGTTGAAAGAGCAGTTGATAGCCTTCTGCTTGGTCAATCGGGGCAAAAGGGTGTAATTTGCCGAATTCTGCCCAAGTTACCGGAATCATCTCCGCTACGGCATTGAGTTTCATCGTACAGGAACCGAGGGGAATCATGGAAGTATTTAAGGCTAGATCCTTTGTTTCCAGACGGTGCAGATATCTGAGTAATTCCGTTTCCGAGTGGTAACGATTGAACACCGGCTCGGTAAGATAGGCACTGGTACGGGTTAAATTAGCGGGTAATTCTAGACTAATTTTCTCGACTAATTCCGCCGTGGCAAAGGGTAATTCCTCGGTTGGCGCAAAAATTTGCCATAAATCCCACACATCCCTGAGACTGGTGGTTTCATCGAGACTAATTCCTAGATTATTCTCATCAAAATAACGCAGATTAATCTTATGGGTTTTTGCCTTGGCGAAGATATCCTTAACTCCCGTGGATACCGTAACTTTGAGCGTATCGAAGTGCGGTTCTTTCCCCACTTGATAACCCAACTTTTTTAAACCAGTTGCCAATAAAGCGGTTAATTTCTGCACTCTTTGGGCGATTTTCTTGATTCCTTCCGGTCCGTGATACACCGCGTACATGGAAGCAATCACCGCTAGTAACACCTGTGCGGTACAAATATTACTGGTGGCTTTATCCCGGCGGATATGTTGTTCGCGGGTTTGCAAAGCTAAACGCAGTGCGGGTTTACCCTGACTATCCTTCGATACCCCGACAATGCGCCCCGGAATGCTACGTTTATAGGCATCTTTGGTGGCAAAATAGGCGGCATGGGGACCTCCATAACCCAAGGGAACCCCAAAGCGTTGACTGCTACCCACGGCAATATCAGCCCCCAATTCGCCGGGGGGAGTCAACAGGGCTAAACTGAGAATATCGGCGGCAACGGTGACTAACGCCCCATTTTCCTGCGCTTTGCTGATAAATTCCCGATAATCATAAATTACGCCATCGGTGGCTGGATATTGTAATAATGCGCCAAAAATCGGCGTTTGGAAGTCAAAGAGACGATGATCCTCAATAATAATATCAATACCTAAAGGAATCGCTCTGGTTTTAACAACTTCAATCGTTTGGGGATGGCAACTACTAGAGATAAAGAAAGCATTGGCTTTAGTTTTACATAGTCCATAACTCATGCTCATCGCTTCTGCAGCTGCTGTTCCTTCATCGAGGAGGGAAGCGTTAGCAATTTCTAGACCGGTTAAGCTAGTGATGAGAGTTTGGAAGTTTAAGAGAGCTTCTAAGCGTCCCTGGGCGATTTCCGCTTGATAGGGAGTATAGGCGGTGTACCAACCCGGATTTTCTAAGATGTTGCGGAGAATTACCGGCGGGGTGATACAGTCATGGTAGCCCATGCCAATAAAGGAGCGAAATACCTGATTTTTGGAGGCAATAGCTTTTAATTGGGCAAGAGCGGCGTATTCACTCAAGGCAGGTGGTAAATTAAGGCTTTTTTGTAAACGAATTCCTGACGGGACAGTTTGAGCGATTAATTCCTCAAGGGTAGCAACACCCAAAACCGCCAGCATTTTCTCGATTTCCGTCTCCGTCGGCCCAATATGACGGTTAACAAAGCTATCGGTGCAGTCTAGCAGGTCTTGCAGGTCAGCAGGAGCGAATTCCTCAGTTTTCTCGGCCGTAATTGACCTATTTAGCATATTAATCTCGGTTTCAACAATTACAAAAGTGCTGCGTTTCATCGCTAGGGGTGATTTTAACGCAACTTGTAAAATTTTTGTAATATTTGAAGCCAGCAAGTTAAAGCCTAAGCTAATTTGCTATCGAAAGCATTCATAAAATTAACCCCACTACTGCTTCGTCACCAAAAACCAACCGGAATTCGTGGCTCCGAGCGCCTTTAATCCTTCTAAATCAGTAGCTTCTTTGGTTTGACGATCGATAATTAGGTAAGGTTGCTTGTGACTTTGCCAATGATTGATTAATTCTTCAGTAGCCAGGGGAAAAACCCGACGACTACTATAAAAATTTAACGAGGGGCGCTCGTAGGCAAAAGCAATATAAACAGGGTGATCGGCTGGCACATATTTCTGTACTAAACTCGCCACCGGTTTGACGGGGAAATTCTCATTTAATTCCCAGATCCACAGGGGAGAATTGACAAAAATAAACAAAGAAACAAACATTCCCCAGAGTAAAACCACGCTGAATTGTTCCGAGCGCCGAGCTAACAAAATCGCCGTTGTCACCATGGTCAGGGAAAGTGACAATAAGGTTAAAATAATTAAGGGATGGATAGGTTCGATAGCGGCAAAATTACCAGGGAAATAGGCTATTAAAGCTAATAAACCCGTCACAACGCCGATAATACCCAGAATAATTGACCAGATTGGATTATAGGTGCGATCGATGGGAAGATTAACCATCTGCGCCAAGGCATAACCGGCCGCTAAAGCCAAGGCCGGATAGATCGGCAGAATATACCAAGGCAATTTAGTCGCCATTACCGAAACCACCAACAGATAAACACCCGTCCAAACTAACAGTAACTTCGCCCAACTGTAGAGATATTCCTGACGAGCTAAACGTAAACCCCAAACCGAGAAAATTAACCAGGGCCAACTATATTTAATAATTTCTAGCAGATAATACCAAAACGGTCCGCGATGATTGTCCAGATCGTCACTAACTCGCTTTAACTGTTGAACAAAAAGGGAATCGAGAAACTCCCGCTCGTAGTGCCAAAATTGGGCGGTGTACCAGGCAAAAGCGGGAGTTGCTCCCAATAACCAACCCGACCAAAAATAGGCAGACGTTAATAACCGGGGGGTATCCCAGAGCAGAAAAATAAAGCCGATACCCGCCAATAATAGCCCCATAATACCCTTAGTCAGACAAAGGAGGGCAAATCCTAACCCCGCCCCCACAGACCAGCGTAAATCGCGTCGTGAGCGCAGTAAACCAACAAACATCAGCATTTCAAAACACAATACCGCTCCATCCAACATGGCTAAACGGCCATGGCGCACCACCGGCAAAAGAGTTAAATAGATCAAGGCCGACAGTAAAGCTGGCAAACGAGCGGGAAAAATTTCTCGACCGAGAAGATAGAGAAGCGGCACCGATAAAGCTGTAAAAAAAGCGGGAATTAGTCTAGTATTGGCCTCATTGATGCCCCAAAAATGGTAGGTTAGACCAATTAAACTGTGAATCAACGGCGGTTTATTCAGGTAGGGATCACCCCAAAGACTAGGAAATAACCAGCGCAATTGTTCCAGGGGGGTTTGGCTAATTTCCTTGGCTACCTGAGCGATTGTTGCCTCATCCCAATCCCGCAAGGGTAAATTACCTAATCCCACTAGATAGATAATTAAGGCCGCTATTAATAATCCCAGTAAACACAGAAATTCTTTAAAATTTTCTCTCTGACGCAATTTATAACTAGAATATCCCCAAGTAAATTTTTGACGGTTCATAAGCTAGGTCAGTTATCAGTAAACAGTAAACAGTAATCAGTAAACAGTAATCAGTAAGGCTCTCCTAGACTGGTTATAGCAAATTAGTAGTTTCAATGAGCCTAATCCCTTAAATAGCCTAGAATCCAACCAAGCAAAAAGCTTTGATTATTTTGGTTCTTCGGTTTGTGTTATGCAATGGACGGGAGTTATAAGGGGTGAAACCCTTATATAGAAAGACATGGCTGCGATTTTTGCCAATTGTTTTCAATCTAGAACGAGCTAATCAATTAAGTCCCTTGCCAGATAAGGATTTAGCCGATTTCTGCCCCCTGATCGAACCATACCAAGTAACGAAGAACCATTATTTTCTGCTAAAATATCATAACTACTCTAGAAGATCCTTAAAACTCAAATCTGATAACTGATAACTGATAACTGATAACTGATTATGTATTGGTATAATGGCGAATTAATCGAGGATGAGCGAATAAGTCTGGGTATTGATGATATTGGGCTGCTTTATGGAGCCACACTCTTTACTACCCTGCGTATCTATCAACAAAGCTTAGATCATCCCCTGACCCATTGGCAAGAACATATCAAACGTCTGCACTCTAGTTTACAAGTTTTCCAATGGTCTGATCCCGATTGGCAGCGAATTCGCCAAGGAGCCGAAAAATTATCCCGATTCTATCCTGTCCTGAGAATCACAATTTTTCCCGATGGTAGGGAGTGGATTAAAGGCAGATTTTTACCCGAAGATTTAAACCTTAGACAAGAGCGGGGAATTATTGGGTGGGTAGTGGATAATCCCGCTTGGCAACGCGTTTTAGGAGAGCATAAAACTGGTAATTATTTAACTCCTTGGTTAGCGTCACAAACTGCTCAAAAAAAAGGAGCAAAAGAGGCGATATTAGTCGATCGATTGGGGAATTGGTTAGAAACTAGCACGGGCAATTTATGGGGATGGAAAGATAATTGCTGGTACAGTCCCCTGCTGACTGCTGATATTTTACCCGGAATCGGGCGCTCGGCTTTGATCGGCTGGTTAAAAAAACAAAATATTTCCCTGCAAGAAAATCTCTGGACCCCGGAATTTGTCGGGACTTTACAGGCGATCGCCTATAGTAATTCCTTGGTAGAAATTATCCCTTTTAATTCTATTCTTGGCTCGGATATAGAGATAAATACAGCTATTTATAGAGAAATTTTACCAGATTTACAGCAATATTTTTTTAGTCAATTTGAGAATAAATAAGGGTGTGTACTAGAGGCTAACACACCCAAAATCCAGAAATAATGCCGCTTAAGCTTTAAAATTCTCGCTCGGAATTAGCCTCACTATCGCGTTTAGAACCAAGTAAATCTAATTGATCGACGAGAATCACCGGTTTAGAACGAGCTAATCCCGTGTTTTTATCATTCCAGGTATCCATTTTTAAAGAACCCTTAATCCCGATTAAACCGCCTTTTTTCACATAATTAGCGGCCACTTCCGCCGTTTTACCCCAAATTTCCAGATCGAACCAATCTGGCTGATCGCTATTTTTCGAGCGACGATTAACCGCTAAAGTTAAAGTACATAAAACCTTACCCGACTCGAAATACTTGGTTTCTGGGTCTCTCCCCGCTCGTCCCACCAAATGAACCAGATTTACACTCATGGTCTTAAATCCTCAATTTAGTACAATAGTATGTTCATTTTAGCCTGAAACCTTAGCCTTGACCGGTGACTAGGGAGAAAATTAGGCCAAAGACCTGGGTAAATCTGGAGAGAAAGAAGCGATAATTAACTAGACTTGAGAAACAAAACCTAATAAAATCCAAGTCGATTCGATCGAAAGTCTAGTTATAGCAACGTTTTATTGATCAGAACAGGAGTGAAAACAAGTGGGTTTTTTTAGAGGACTAGGTTTATCAAGGGACATAGGTATAGACTTGGGTACAGCAAACACCCTCGTCTATGTATCAGGGAAAGGTATCGTTTTAGAGGAACCATCGGTAGTAGCGATCGATCAAGATCGTAACCCAGTCGCTGTCGGGGAGGAGGCCAAAAAAATGCTCGGTCGCACTCCGGGCCATGTCACCGCTCTGCGACCCCTGCGCGATGGGGTAATCGCCGATTTTTACAGTTGCGAGATCATGTTAGCGGAATTCATCAAACGAGCGCTCGATGGCACGATTGGCAATCCCCGCATGGTAATCGGTGTTCCCAGTGGGATTACTGGAGTAGAAAGACGCGCGGTGGTGGATGCGGCCAAAAATGCCGGCTCCCGAGAAGTGGGGTTAATTGATGAACCCGTTGCGGCGGCCTTGGGTGCCGGTTTACCCGTCTCGGAAGCGACGGGAAATATGATCATCGATATCGGTGGTGGCACGACAGAAGTGGCGATTCTCAGTCTTGATGGGACCGTGATCAGCGAATCGGTGCGCGTCGCTGGGGATGAACTGACGGACTCAATTATCGCCTATCTAAAAAAAGTCCATAACCTGATTATCGGGGAACGTACAGCCGAAGATATTAAAATTCGCCTTGGTTCGGCTTATCCCTCCCCCGGAGATGAATTTCCTCCTCTGGAAGTGCGGGGATTGCATCTCATGTCCGGTTTACCCCGCACCGTGACCATCAAAGCGGAAGAAGTACGGGAAAGTATGGATGAGCCACTTTCCGTGATCGTTGATGCGATCAAACGTACCCTAGAAAAAACTCCCCCCGAATTAGCTGCCGATATTATCGATCGCGGCATCATGTTAGCGGGAGGAGGTGCTTTATTACGGGGACTCGATCGCCTAGTCAGTCACGAAACCGGTATCGTTACCCATGTCGCTGAAGATCCCCTGCGCTGTGTGGTCAAAGGCACGGGAGAAGTGTTAAAAAATCAGAAACTCTTTGAGCGGATCGTTAATGAAACAACTCGCAATGTCTAAAGGTCACTAGGATCGGTTAGCGGCAAAAGACACGGATTCTCACTCTACACAGTCAAGAGGTTTAAAATCGCTCATGTATTCAGCACGACGAAAATGGACACAGCAGAGATGGCGACTTTTGCTGCTTGCTGCCGCTTTGGGGGGAGCTTGGTACATTCGCACCTATCAAAGTGGGGCGATTTTAGAATTGTATGGTTTATTAACTCGTCCTTTTCAGGGAGAGGAAACTAATCTGCAAGAGCAACTTCTGGCCGATCAACGGGTGCGAGAATTACAAAATCGTTTAAGTGAAGTCGAATATCAAAATCAACAATTAAAAAAACAGCTTGGTTATTATCAAACCCAGAAAAAACCCCTGATTTCTGCTCCAATTATTGGCCGCAGCGCCGATGATTGGTGGCAACAGGTGATTATCGGTCGGGGTAGCGCCGATGGTGTGCCAGTGGGTGCTTCGGTGACGGGAATTGGTGGTTTAGTGGGACGGATTACGGAAGTTACCCCCCACACCAGCAAAGTTCTATTGGTCAGTAATTCCCAAAGTCGCATCGGAGCAACGGTGAATCGTAGTCGGGCCATGGGTTTAATTCAAGGTCAGAATTCCCAAGTCGCCACCCTGCGCTTTTTTGAAAAAGCTCCCGATGTCAAACCGGGAGATGTGGTGACAACTTCGGCTTTTAGTAGTCTTTTTTCGCCGGGGTTGCCCATCGGTCGTATAATTTCCCTTAATTTACAGGAAAATCCCGCTCCCACCGCCAAAATTGAATTTACCGCCACCGTGGACAATCTCGAATGGGTGTTCGTTCACCCGCAACCCCAGCAGTGAGAAGGGTAATTATGCTGAAATTAAGCCGTTTATCAGCCCGTTCTCGTTTTATACTGAATGTTTTAGTCACTATCGCTTCACTGCTTCTGTGTACCTTTCTTTCCTTAATGCGGCTACCCGGAATGGAGATTTTAGGCATCGCTCCCAATTGGTTACTGATTTGGTTGGTTAGTTGGAGTCTCAATCGCTCTTGTCTCGATAGTGTGGTGGCTGGATTAGCGATCGGCGCTATTCAAGATAGTTTAACCTCTAATTATCCTTCCCATATCATGGTTTTTGGTCTGATCGGTTTCCTCACTTCCCGTTTACACCGACAACGTTATGTTAAAGAAGAATTGATCGCCGTGGTCTTAATTGTCTTTGTGATGACTTTAATCGCTGATGGTGCGATCGCTTTTCAATACTATCTACAAGGAGGCAAAAATCTCGCTGATCTTTGGTTCGATTATCAACGCATTGGCCTCACTTCTGCTCTGCTTAGTAGTCTCTGGACTCCCCTCCTCTATTACCCTCTCCAGCAATGGTGGCGACAATTTAGCGATCTTTAAAGAGTCAGCTTTTTCAGTTATCAGTTATCAGTGATCAGTGATCAGATTTGAGTTTTGAGTTCACTGATTACTGATTACTGTTCACTGATTACTCACCCTCACCCGCTCAACTAACATGAAATACAAACAAAAACTTAGTCAATTTTTTCATAATCTTGCTAATAAATTAGGAAATTCCAAGCAACCCCCTAAAGTCGATCCTATCGACTCCAAATCTGCGCCAGTTGCTGGGGAAAAGCCAGTAGAAGCCGCTTCCGAAGAGAAAAAGGTTAATTTAGTCTCCCGAACCAGTAGCAAGGCTATAGAGACGTTAAAACCCTTAAAGAACAAATTTACCACCCTGATCGACAATTCTCCCTTACCGCAATGGCGACAACATCCCCGCTTTGGCTTGTACTTGGGAGTAGGATTAGGGGTGACTGGGGGACTTTTGGGGGTAGGTTGGGGCATTTATCGCCTTGAAAGCTCTCTACCGCAAAACATCGCTGATATACAAACCTATGCTCGTCCTGGCACCTTGACAATTGAAGCCGCTAATGGGGAAATCCTCAAGCAAAATGGCCCTAGCACCTACGAAACCGTGAAAATTGCCCAAGTTCCCCCACTGGTACAGGAGGCCTTTATCGCTAGTGAAGACCGCCGTTTTCGCCAACACGGGGGAGTTGATGGCCAGGGTATTGCTCGCGCTCTCTTTTCTAACCTGAGAGCCGGGGGAGTGGTGGAAGGAGGCAGCACCATCACCCAACAATTGGCCCGGATTGTCTTTTTATCCCAAGAAAGGAGCTTTGATCGCAAATTACGGGAAATGCGTATCGCTCAGAAAATAGAAGATAACTATACAAAAGACCAGATTTTAGAGCGTTATTTTCACCTAGTTTATCTCGGTTCCGGGGCCTACGGTCTTGCCGATGCCGCTTGGTTATATTTCAGTAAACCCGTCGATAAATTAACCCTAGCCGAAGCTGCCACCCTTGCCGGCATTGTTCCCGCTCCTAGTCTCTATTCTCCCCTCGAAAACCCTAAATCTGCCCTAGAACGGCGTAATATCGTCCTCAAAACTATGGCCGAGGTGGGATTTATTACTGCTGCTCAAGCCGAACAAGCGATCGCATCTCCCCTAGGCCTTAAAACCAGTCCCCTAAAACGTCTGCAACGGCAAGCGGCCTATTTTACCGATTATGTGGAAAAAGAACTGCCGCAACTGGTTCCCGCTAAAACCCTAGAAGCGGGAGGATTGGTGGTAAAAACTACCCTTAATCCTCGTTGGCAAAGCGAAGCAGAGGAAGTGGTAGAAAGAGCGGTTTCTCGTTATGGCAGGTGGCAGAACTTCCAACAGGCGGCTTTAGTGGCAATTGACCCCAAAAATGGGCAAATTAAGGCTATGGTCGGAGGAATTGACCACGATAAGAATCAATTCAATCGGGTGACACAGGCAAAACGTCAGCCAGGATCTACTTTTAAACCTTTTGTCTATGCGGCGGCGATTGCGGCGGGGAAATCCCCCTATTCTAGTTATAAAGATGCTCAGTATGTAGTGGATGGTTATAAACCGGAAAACTACGGTGATAGGTATAGCGGCCGCGCGGTGTCCATGCGCGATGCTTTGACTTCTTCCCTGAATGTGGTGGCAGTTCAGGTGTTAGTGGCCGTCGGTTGGAATCCGGTGATTAAATTAGCTCAAGATATGGGTATCCAGTCGAAACTTTTACCCACTTATTCTTTGGCTTTGGGTGCTTCGGAAGTCAATCTTTTAGAATTGACCAGCGCCTACGGAACCTTTGCTAATAATGGTGTGCATCAACCAGTTTACGGTATTAATCAGGTACTCGATCGCAATGGTAAAGTAATTTATCAAGCCAATTTTAAACCAAAAACTGCTCTGAATAAAAACACGGCAGCGACGATGACTTGGATGCTACAGAATGTGGTTAATTCGGGAACGGGAACCCCAGCACAAATTGGTCGTCCGGTGGCGGGAAAAACTGGTACTTCTGATAAAGCTCGCGACCTTTGGTTTGTCGGTTATATTCCCCAATTAGTCACGGGAATTTGGCTCGGTAATGACAATAATAAACCCACCAATGGAGCCAGTACCATGTCCGCTTGGATGTGGCGACAATTTATGTTAGAAGCAATTAAGGATATTCCCTATCAAGGTTTCCCAGAACCGAATTTAGGCAAACGTCCGGTGACATTAAAAGCGGAACCCATTAAACCCCGACGTACCTACTTTACCCAAACTACTAACAATCGTTTAGCCAGCAGCGATGAGGGTTCCCCCACCGAAAGACCTATCCGCAGACGGCGACGGGTTCGGGTAAGTCGTGTGCAAACTATCGTTCGTTCTAATACTAGCGAACCGGGCCAACGCCGTTCTAGTCGTCGGCGTACTAGAGTCGCTCCTACCAGCGCCGCCGCTCCTCGTCCTCAAAATACGGCCCCCGCAGCAGCCGAACCGATTACCGTTCCCGTCAATGTGGCGGCTCCCGAAACTCGTTCGGTTCCCCTAGAGGTAACTTCTCCCCCCGATGTGGCTCCTCCTGCACCCCCGGCAGAAAGACGCTGAATCGGCACGACAACCCTCGCAGGATTTGCGGGGGTTTTCTTTCCCAAACTGCTCGGTCAAATCTTGGAAAACCATCGGATTTTTGGCGGCGAAACCGGGTAAATTGGCCGAAAGCTTGCCGCTATAATAACTTAAAAGCCGTTTAATGCCGATGACCAGTCTTATTTCCCCCGCTACCATCTCCTCAACTCGTTTAAGTCTCAGCTATCAAGTGGCTATGTCGGAACCGACTTCGCACCTCTTTGAAGTCACTCTACAGATTACCGGTTGGCAAGCTCCGATTTTAAACCTAAAAATGCCGGTTTGGACTCCCGGTTCCTATCTAGTGCGGGAATACTCCCGTTTAGTTCAAGATTTTCAAGCTATTAACCTTAACAGTCGCAAAGTTGCTAAAAATCACTGGCAGATTGACAATGGTGACAGTTCCGAAATAACGGTCAAATATCGCGTTTTTGCCCACGATTTAACCGTCAGAACCAACCATCTTGATGATACTCACGGTTACTTCAACGGGGCCGCTTTATTTTTCTATATCCCCGATTATCAAAAACATCCCCTCACTCTGACAATTATCCCTCCCCATGCCGATTGGCGCGTTACCACTGCCTTAAAATCTTTACCCGGACAGCAAAACACCTTTCACGTTCCCGATTTCGATACCCTAGTGGACAGTCCTGTGGAGGTGGGGATTCATCAGTTATACGATTTTGTCGTCGAGGGAAAACCCCATCAATTAGCTATCTGGGGACGGGGAAACGCCAATCCTAGTCAAATTATCGCCGATACCACTAAAATTATTCAAACCGAGTCGGCTATGTTCGGTGGACTCCCCTATGATAATTATCTCTTTTTGCTACATCTTTCGGCAGCCGGTTACGGGGGACTAGAACATAAAAATTCCTGTACCCTTAACTATGCGCGTTTGGGATTACGAGATAAGGATAAATATAATCGTTTTCTGCAATTAGTCGCCCATGAGTTCTTTCATCTCTGGAATATCAAGCGTATTCGCCCAAAAGCTTTAGAAAGCTTCGATTATGATGCAGAAAATTATACTTCTTCCCTCTGGTTTGCCGAAGGAACCACCAGTTATTACGATATGATAATCCCTCTACGGGCGGGAATATACGATAGTAAGACTTTTTTAGAGCTTTTAAGCAAAGAAATAACCCGTTATCTCAATACACCCGGTCGTCTTGTCCAACCGCTAGGCGAATCGAGTTTCGATGCTTGGATAAAACTCTATCGACGGGATAGCAATAGTGATAATAGTCAAATTTCCTACTATCTCAAGGGGGAATTATTGTCGCTGCTTCTGGATTTACTAATTCGCACCCACACCGATAACCGTCGTTCCCTCGATGATGTTTTACGCTCGATGTGGCAACATTTCGGTAAAGAGGAGATTGGTTATACCGATGGGGAATTGCAGGCAATTCTCGAATCGGCTGCGGGAGTGGATTTAAGCGACTTCTACCAGCGTTATATCGACGGTTTGGCAGAATTACCCTTTAATCAATATCTTGAACCCTTTGGACTCTATCTGCGGGGGGTTGACAATGGGGAGACGATACCTTATCTGGGAATGCGGGTACAGAGTGAAGCGGGTAAAGAAATAATTAAATTTGTCGAGATGGGTTCCCCTTGCCAAAAAGCGGGAATTAATGCTGATGATGAATTATTGGCTATCGATGGATTGCGAGTGACGGCGGAACAGTTAAACGAAAGATTAAAAGACTACCGCGCAGGTGATATTATTCAGATAACAGTCTTTCATCTCGATGAATTGCGAACCCTTGCTGTTCCACTGGCTGCCCCGCAGACGATTCGCTATGAAATTATCAGGGTAGAAAATCCTTCTAATAGCCAGAAACAAAATTTTTCTGCATGGGTAAATCCCGTTTAGTTCTTGGTTAAATCAACAAAAAAATGTCTATTACCGCCGAAATTCCTTTCCTTCCTCTCGCCTATTTTGAGAATAAATTTATCCCTTTTACTGAGGCCAAATTATCCGTTGCTACCCACGCACTACACTACGGAACTGCCGCTTTTGGGGGTTTACGAGGTACTCCCGACCCTAACAATCCGGGACAGATATTATTATTTAGATTAGAACGTCATTGTCAGCGTTTAAGTCAAAGTGCTAAGTTTCTTAATTACGAGATTTCTGCTGATAAAATCTATGAAATAATTATCGATTTTGTGAAAAAGAATCAGTGTCATCGACCTTTTTATATTCGTCCCCTTGTCTATAGTTCAGGGTTGGGAATTGCTCCGCGATTGCATGGTATCGAGAAGGATTTTCTAGTCTATGGTCTAGAAATGGATGATTATTTAGCAGCCGATGGGGTTAACTGTCGGATTAGTTCTTGGTATCGTCAAGAGGATAGAAGTTTCCCGTTGCGAGGTAAAATTAGCGCCGCTTATATCACTTCTGCTTTAGCAAAAACGGAAGCGGTAGAATCGGGGTTTGATGAGGCAATTTTAATGAATTCTCAGGGTAAAGTCTGTGAAGCGACG
The DNA here is from genome assembly GCF_050500235.1 of Microcystis protocystis FBCC-A270. Lineage (NCBI taxonomy): Bacteria > Bacillati > Cyanobacteriota > Cyanophyceae > Chroococcales > Microcystaceae > Microcystis > Microcystis protocystis. Next base: position 1,393,236 of record NZ_CP191407.1, on the reverse strand, counting down.
GGAATGAATATTTTTATCATCAGAAATGGTCAGCTAATTACTCCTAGTTTTGACCAAGATATCCTAGAGGGTATTACTAGAGATAGTGTTTTAACTATTGCGCGGGATTTGGGTATTCCGGTTATTGAAAGACCCGTAGATAAGACGGAGTTATTTATCGCTGATGAGGTGTTTTTAAGTGGCACTGCGGCGAAAATTACTCCGATTAAAAAGATTGAAACTTTTTCTTTACCTGCAGCTAAACCGATTACTTATCAGTTAAAAGAAAAGTTAAGTTCTATCGTTCTTAATCAGGAACCAAAGTATCAAGATTGGATTACTCAAGTTCCTTTATAGTTAGAGAAATTTACTTGATTTTTCCTTGAGATGCGTCAAATAATGGCGCATCTCAAGGAACCCTGAAATAAACAGAATTTATCTATTTTTCGGTTTGATTCCTTCCTGTATGTAGGGTATAGTTCTCTTAGGATCAATCTTCAGCACGGGTTTCTTCCCTGTTGCTGTTTTTTCTTGTTGATTGTCGCTTTCTTGCTGATTTTGACTATTATCAGTTGTATGTTCCATAGTAGAGCAAATAAGTATGATTATACCTTAAACTCTCTCAAAGTTGTCAAGAATAGTATTAATCAACTAAATACAAAACTTACTTTGATTCTGACTATTAGTTTATTGCTGTTTTGGTTAATTGTAGCCGAGATTTACCTGCTTATCTAGTTTCCATTTATTCTTGGGTGAAGCTGTCCGGCATTTAAACTATGTCTTGGAAATTTTATTACCAATGCTCAAACTGTCAAACTAGGGATGAATTTCTGGTATCGCTGGTCACTGAAATAGGTACAATAAACATTGGCTCGTTTTCATAGAGAACTTAGAATGACGCAAAATAATCCCCTAGAGTTGATTGAGAAGTTAGAAACAGGAATCCCCGGCTTTGATTTTCTTTCGGAAGGGGGATTGCCGAAAGGAAGAGCAACTTTGATAGCGGGGACGGCAGGAAGTGCTAAAACGGTCTTTGCCTGTCAATTTCTCGCAGAAGGCATCAAAAATGGAGAAAATGGCGTTTTTGTCACCTTTGAGGAGCCACCCCACGCACTCAGAAAAAATATGGGTGGTTTTGGTTGGAATATCCGGCAGTGGGAGGAGAATCGCCAATGGGCCTTTGTCGATGCTTCCCCCCAACCAGAAGAAAAGCCGATGGTGACAGGAGAATACGACCTAGGCGCATTAATCGCTCGCATTGAGTTTGCTATCCGCAAAAATAAAGCCAAACGGGTGTCTATGGATTCTTTAGGCGCAATTTTTAGCCATTTGAGTGACAGCGCTCAAGTGAGAAGTGATCTTTTTCGTCTAGCAACCGCTTTGCGAGAATTGGAAGTAACAGCGATTATGACCGCAGAAAGAACCCAAGAATACGGCGAAATCAGTCGTTATGGGGTGGAGGAGTTTGTGGCCGATAATGTGGTGATTTTACGCAACGTTTTAACCGATGAGAAAAGAAGAAGGACGATCGAAATTTTAAAATATCGGGGAACCGATCACCAAAAAGGAGAATTTCCTTTTACAATTATTCCCAATAAAGGGGCCGTGATTATTCCTTTATCAGCTATTGAATTAGAACAAAAATCCTCTAATATTCGTATTACTTCCGGCAGCCTCGAACTCGATAGAATGTGTGGGGGTGGTTTCTTCCGCGATTCGGTTATTTTGGTTTCGGGAGCCACAGGAACAGGAAAAACCCTGATGGTGACAGAATTTATGGCCGGGGGAGTAACCAATGGGGAAAGATGTTTAATTTTTGCCTTCGAGGAAAGTCGCGAACAGTTATTTAGAAATGCTACCGGTTGGGGGGTGGATTATGACCGCATGGAAAAGGAAGGTAAATTAAAGGTAGTCTGCCGTTATCCCGAAACTACGGGTTTAGAAAATCATTTAATTATGATGAAGGAAATTATCGAGGAGTTTCAACCTAATCGAGTGGCAGTAGATAGTTTATCTGCTTTAGAAAGGGTTTCTAATCTGAAAGGATTTCGGGAATTTATTATCGGCTTGACTTCTTTTATTAAGCAAAAAGAGGTGGGAGGATTATTTACTTCCACCACTCCCACTTTATTAGGAGGTTCCTCGATTACAGAAGCACATATTTCTACAATTACTGATTCAATTATTCTGCTGCGTTATGTGGAAATGTATGGAGAAATGCGCCGGGGTATCACTGTTTTAAAAATGCGCGGTTCTATGCACGATAAGGATATTCGTGAGTTTTCGATCGATCATCAAGGTATGCACATTGGTCAACCTTTCCGCAATGTTACCGGAATTCTGGCCGGAACTCCTATGTACACAGCACAAACAGAAGTAGAACGTTTGAGTGGATTATTTGAGGATCGTAGTTAAAATATAGCAGCATTTGCTAATCGCACGTCGGTGGTTGGCTTTTTCTCCCTATCTCCTTCTTGCTTTCTTGATATGTCTAAAAACTTTTGGTTGATTTTTCTAGGTCTTTTACTGATAAATAATCTACATTTATCAGTCTTAGCAGAAACAGTTTTACAAAGAATTGCTCGCACGGGAGAATTAAAAGCGGCAGCCAGAAAAGACGCTACTCCCTTTAGTTATATCGATGAGAAAACGGGACAATGGACAGGTTACGGAGTGGAATTAATGCGCTTAGTCCAACGTCGATTAGCACAAGAATTAGGTAAACCGATTACAATAACCTTTACAGAAGCGACGACTAATAATCGTTTTCAGCAAGTGGAACAGGGACAAGTAGATTTATCCTGTAATGCGGCAACAATTACGGAAGAAAGACTAGAAAAGGTTAATTTTTCTACTCCCTATTTTATGACAGGAGCGCAATTTCTAACTAAAAGGGAAAATGTTGATAAAATAGATATTAATAACACTTTAGCGGCGGTTGCGATCGCCTACATTCCCCACACCACCACCGATAGTATTATTCGTTATATCTATCCTCTGGCTAATTGGCAAGCTGTCAGCGATCGAAGTGAGGCAGTGGCAAAATTACAAAGGGGAGAAGTAAACGCAGTGGTTAGTGATGGAATTCTTCTACTGGGGGAAATCGTTAAACAAGGACAGGATCTCCGAGAATTTGTGCTACTACCCCGTCAACCGATTACCACCGAACTTTATGGCTGTATTTTACCCAAAAACGATCCCGAATGGAAAAAATTTGTTGATACTGTCGTCGGCAGCAATGATAACCGGAGACTGCGAGAACAATGGTTTAATTTAGAACAAGGTTTTTTTCCCTATACGATTCTCAATCAACCCTAAACATAGACTGTAATTGCTGAAAATTAAAAGTAAGTAGATTCTAGGTTTTTTTCTTTTTCTTTGTCACTTTTTTCTCAAAAAATTATGTCTTTTGTCGGTTTACATATTCACAGTGATTATAGCTTACTTGATGGTGCTTCCCAATTACCGGCACTAATTGATCGAGCGATCGAATTAGGACAACCAGCGATCGCTTTAACCGATCATGGAGTCATGTATGGTGCGATCGAATTAATTAAAACCTGTCGTAATAAGGGAATAAAACCAATTATTGGCAACGAAATGTATGTAGTTAATGGCGATATTGAAGTCAATCTTCGCCACCGAAAATATCATCAAGTTGTTTTAGCCAAAAACACCCAAGGCTATAAAAATCTGGTTAAATTAACTACTATTTCTAATCTGAAAGGTATTCAAGGTAAAGGTATTTTTGCTCGTCCTTGTATCAATAAAGAGTTACTCCAGCAATACCACGAAGGATTGATAGTTACCAGTGCTTGCTTGGGTGGAGAGATTCCCCAAGCAATTTTAGCTAATAACAGAAAATTGGCTAAGGAAACTGCTAAATGGTATAAAAAACTTTTTGGTGATGATTTTTATTTAGAAATTCAAGACCACGGTTCTAAAGAAGATCGGATTGTCAATGTAGAAATAGTTAAAATTGCTAAAGAATTAGGAATTAAAGTAGTTGCTACTAACGATTCTCACTTTATTTCCTGTTACGATGTAGAAGCACACGATGCCTTACTTTGTATTCAAACTGCCAAGTTAATTACTGAAGATAAACGCCTCCGTTATAGCGGAACAGAATACTTAAAATCTGCTGATGAAATGCGTTTACTTTTCCGTGATCATCTGCCAGAAGATGTGATTGAAGAAGCGATTAATAACACCTTAGAAGTAGCAGAAAAAGTCGAACCTTATAACATATTTAATGAACCAAGACTACCTAACTATCCAGTTCCTGCGGGACATACTGCTGATAGTTATGTAGAAGAAATTGCTTGGTTAGGATTACTAGAAAGATTAAAATGTCCTTCTCGTCACGAGATTGAGCCTGTTTACAAAGAAAGGCTGGAATACGAATTAAAAATGTTACAGAAAATGGGATTTTCTACCTATTTTCTCGTCGTTTGGGACTATATAAAATATGCTAGAGATCATGATATTCCCGTCGGTCCAGGACGCGGTTCGGCGGCGGGTTCTTTGGTAGCATATTCTTTAAAAATAACCAATATTGATCCCGTTCATCACGGTTTATTATTTGAGCGTTTTCTCAATCCTGAACGGAAATCTATGCCTGATATTGATACGGATTTCTGTATCGAGAGACGGGATGAAATGATCCAATACGTTACGGAAAAATACGGGGAGGCTAATGTTGCTCAAATCATTACTTTTAACCGTATGACATCAAAAGCTGTTTTAAAAGATGTGGCGCGGGTGTTAGATATTCCCTATGCCGAATCGGATAAAATGGCGAAAATGATTCCCGTTTCTCGCGGTAAACCCACACCTTTAAAAGTGATGATTTCCGATGAAACTCCCGAACCGGCATTTAAAGAAAGATACGATACGGAACCCCATGTGCGTCATTGGTTAGATATGGCAATTCGTATCGAAGGTACTAACAAAACCTTCGGAGTTCATGCCGCGGGAGTCGTCATTTCTTCCCAGCCTTTAGATGAAGTGGTTCCCCTCCAGAAAAATAATGATGGGGCGGTAATTACCCAATATTTCATGGAGGATTTAGAATCATTGGGATTGTTAAAAATGGACTTTTTAGGGTTAAGAAATTTAACCACTTTGAAAAAAACCGCCGATTTAGTTAAACAAAATCAGGGTATATATATCGATCTCGATCAATTGCCTTTAGATGAAAGAAAAGCCCTGCAAATTCGGGCTAAAGGGGAACATAAAAAACTACCTCCCGATATTCTCAAAACCCATGAATTACTAGAAGAAGGGGATTTAGAAGGTATTTTCCAGTTAGAATCATCGGGAATGAAACAGATCGTTAAAGAGTTAAAACCATCGGGTATTGAGGACATATCTTCAATCTTAGCACTCTATCGCCCCGGACCTTTAGATGCGGGATTAATTCCTCTCTTTATTGGCAGAAAACACGGTAGAGAACCCATTCGTTATGATCATCCCTTATTGGAACCAATTCTTAAGGAAACCTACGCAGTTTTAGTCTATCAAGAACAGATTATGAAAATGGCGCAGGATTTAGCGGGTTATTCCCTGGGAGAAGCGGATCTATTGCGTCGGGCAATGGGTAAGAAAAAAGCCTCCGAAATGCAGAAACAAAGGGAGATGTTTATCGATGGTGCTGCTAAAAATGGCGTGGAAAAAAGAATCGCTGAAAATCTCTTTGAACAGATGGTAAATTTTGCCGAATATTGTCTAGGAGGTGAGACGTTAATTTTAACTGAGGAATACGGATTATTACCAATTGCTAAAATTGTCAGCGAAGAAATTAACTGCACTGTTTATAGTGTAGATAAAAATGGTTTTGTTTATAGTCAACCAATCTCTCAATGGCACGAGCGAGGTTTACAAGAAGTCTTTGAATACACCCTAGAAAATGGGCAAACTATCCAAGCAACCAAAGATCATAAATTTATGACTAGCGACGGAGAAATGTTAGCCATAGATACAATATTTGAGCGAGGTTTAGATTTAAAATCCTCTGATTTTTCCTAAAAACCAAACCCCCCAATCTGGTGAGATTGAGGGGTAGGAAAGAATAATCCTGGCATCGAGCTATTGTCCCGGTCGGCAACCCGACAAGTATCTTGGCCACGGTGAAGTTTCACAACCGAGTTCGGGATGGAATCGGAGTGGTGCCATCACGTTAAAGACACCAGGAAGGGTAGAACCCTCAAGACTGCAAAAGCTAGGAAAAAAGTGGTGAAAGAAGAATCAGGTCAAGCCCTCGGTCGGTTAGTACTCCTCGACTGCACTCGTTACCGAGCTTCCATCTAGAGCCTATCAACGGGTAGTCTACCCGAGACCTTACTGGCTTAATGCCATGAGAGCAATCATCTGGAGGTGGGCTTCCCACTTAGATGCTTTCAGCGGTTATCCGCTCCGCACATGGCTACCCTGCGTTTACCGTTGGCACGATAACAGGTACACCAGCGGTGCGTCCTTCCCGGTCCTCTCGTACTAAGGAAGGCTCCTCGCAATGCTCTTACGCCTACACCGGATATGGACCGAACTGTCTCACGACGTTCTGAACCCAGCTCACGTACCGCTTTAATGGGCGAACAGCCCAACCCTTGGGACCGACTTCAGCCCCAGGTTGCGATGAGCCGACATCGAGGTGCCAAACCTCCCCGTCGATGTGAACTCTTGGGGGAGATCAGCCTGTTATCCCTAGAGTAACTTTTATCCGTTGAGCGACGGCCCTTCCACGCGGTGCCGTCGGATCACTAAAGCCGACTTTCGTCCCTGTTCGACTTGTGGGTCTCACAGTCAAGCTCCCTTCTGCTTTTGCACTCTATCGTCCCATTTCCAACGGGACCGAGGGAACCTTTGCGCGCCTCCGTTACCTTTTAGGAGGCGACCGCCCCAGTCAAACTGCCCACCTGAAACTGTCTCCCGCCCCGATTAGGGGTCAGGGTTAGAATTCTAGCCTCGCCAGAGTGGTATCTCACCGTTAGCTCCACCCTCCCCACGAGGAGAGTTTCAAAGCTTCCCACCTATCCTGCGCAAGCGAAGCCCGAAGCCAATTCCAGGCTACAGTAAAGCTTCATAGGGTCTTTCTGTCCAGGTGCAGGTAGTCCGTATCTTCACAGACAATCCTATTTCGCCGAGTCTCTCTCCGAGACAGTGCCCAGATCGTTACGCCTTTCGTGCGGGTCGGAACTTACCCGACAAGGAATTTCGCTACCTTAGGACCGTTATAGTTACGGCCGCCGTTCACCGGGGCTTCGGTCGTCAGCTTCAGATTACTCCTGACCAACTTCCTTAACCTTCCGGCACTGGGCAGGCGTCAGCCTCCATACTGCGTCTTACGACTTGGCGGAGACCTGTGTTTTTGGTAAACAGTCGCCTGGGCCTATTCACTGCGACCCTCTTGCGAGGGTACCCCTTCTCCCGAAGTTACGGGGTCATTTTGCCGAGTTCCTTAGAGAGAGTTATCTCGCGCCCCTTAGTATTCTCTACTTCCCCACCTGTGTCGGTTTCGGGTACAGGCAATTAATGATTAACGTGGTTCGGGCTTTTCTAGGAAGCTTGATCAACGCCACTTCCCTCCCGTGGGAGGTGGGACTCGCGTCTTAGCTCCTGGTGTTTTCGCCACCTCTCATCGCCTCGACTGCTTGCACTGGTAACCAACATCCAGCTGACGTTGACCTTCTCCGTTCTCCGGCACAATCATTAATCGGTACGGGAATGTTAACCCGTTGTCCATCGACTACGCTTTTCAGCCTCGCCTTAGGTCCTGACTGACCCTCCGCGGACGAGCCTTGCGGAGGAAACCTTGGGGTTTCGGGGTGTGGGATTCTCACCCACATTTTCGCTACTTAAGCCGACATTCTCACTTCTATAGAGTCCACAGCTGCTTGCCGCTACTGCTTCACCCCCTATAGAACGCTCCCCTACCACTACAATGTAGTCCACAGCTTCGGTAGATAACTTAGCCCCGTTCATTTTCGGCGCAGGAGCGCTTGACCAGTGAGCTATTACGCACTCTTTTAAGGGTTGCTGCTTCTAGGCAAACCTCCTGGTTGTCAATGCACTCCCACCTCCTTTCTCACTTAGTTATCATTTGGGGACCTTAGCTGGTGGTCTGGGCTGTTTCCCTCTTGACGATGAAGCTTATCCCCCACCGTCTCACTGGTAGTTTTTTTAGCCGTATTCAGAGTTTGCCTCGCCTTGGTACCGGTCTCCCAGCCCGCGGCGAAACAGTGCTTTACCCCGACTAAAC